>NZ_CM172520.1:0-2360532 GCF_057593895.1 Methanococcoides sp. DA23
CGACTATGGAGTTAAAGATCAGTCAAGAAAAGAGTTGGATAGAGTGAGCATAGCAGCGATGTAGATTTCCCGAAGACTCTCGTACTTCAGTACAGTAGACAACGTGGGTAGACTTATCTTCTGTGTTCGGATGGGAACAGGAGTGGCCCTACCGCTATGGCCGCCATACTCATTCAAATTAACGGATTGTGATCACGTATATTGTATTACATATCAGATTTCGCCTGGACAAAGCGAGACAGATGAGGCACGGATATTAGTAAATGCGGACTGAACACCTCGTTGCCTTGGTGCTTACATCCCATTCCTATCGATCCGGTCTTTTACCGGAACCCTTAAAGTGGTCTCTTTTTAGGTTAGATTTCGAGCTTAGATGCATTCAGCTCTTATTCCTTAGCGCGTAGCTGCTCGGCAGTGCCTTGTCAGACAACCGATCGACCAGTGGCGCCGTTGCTCTGTTCCTCTCGTACTAAAAGCAACTTACCCTCAGACCACATACACCTCTAGTAGATAGTAACCGACCTGTCTCACGACGGTCTAAACCCAGCTCACGATCTCCTTTAATAGGCGAACAACCTCACCCTTGGCTGCTGCTGCACAGCCAGGATGGAAAGAACCGACATCGAGGTAGCAAGCTGCCGGGTCGATATGTGCTCTTGCCGGCAACGACTCAATTATCCCCGGGGTAACTTTTCTGTCATCTTTAGCCCGCACCAAGCGGGACATAAAGGTTCGCTAGAACCGACTTTCGTCTCGTGATCCACTACTGTGCTGAATCACGTCAGGCTAACTTATGCTCTTGCACTCTTCAGTAGGTTTCCGACCCACTTGAGTTAACCATTGCGCGCCCTTGATATCTTTTCAAGGGCGTCCCGCCCCAGGCAAACTGCCCACCTATCGGGGTCCTCCTCACGGAGTGAGGGTCGTAACTTTGGAAGGGTAGTGTCCCAATTGCGACTCCACCGATGCTGGCGCACCGGCTTCGACGTCTCCTACCTACACTGTACATCCAAAATCACAACCCAGCGACAGGCTGCAGTAAAGCTCCACGGGGTCTTCACTTCCCCCTAGAGGTCTCTAGACTCTGCACTAGAATGTAAGCTTCACCGGACTCTGGCTAGGGACAGTAGAACTCTCATTGATCCATTCATGCAAGTCGCCAATTAAGCGACAAGGTACTACGCTACCTTAAGAGGGTCATAGTTACCCCCGCTGTTTACAGGCCCTTCTTTCCGTTGAACCGAAGTTTCAGGTACCTGCACTGAGCAGGATTCAGAGATCGTACTAGCCCTTACGGGTTTGCGATCTCCTATGTTGATATTAGACAGTTAGAGTTCCCTGGTCACTGCGACCTGCCGTCTTCACGGCAGGCACTCCTTCTCCCGAAGTTACGGAGCCAATTTGCCGAATTCCCTTAGCCAAATTATTCCGACACGCCTTAGCCTTTTCAGCTAGGGGCACCTGTGTCAGATCTCGGTACGGATATTCAACTCCCTTTTCACGGGTTCCGGGGTGCAGCCGACTTTCGTCATAACATATTCGTCCGCTTCTCGCCATTACGGCTCTCCACAGATTTAGATGCTTAAACGGCGCGACAGCGCCGCTCAGCCTGCCCCAAAACGTCAGTTTTATTGTTGAATAGTACAGGAATATTAACCTGTTTCCCTTTTGATGTACTCGAATTACGGTACAACTTAGGACCGACTAACCCTCGGCTGACGATCATTGCCGAGGAAACCTAGCCCCTTCGGCGGTTAGGATTCTCACCTAACTATGCTGCTACTATTACCAGGATTTTCGTTTCCGCTCGGTCCACAGGACTTCACAGCCCTGCTTCTACCCAAACGCAACGCCTTCCTACAAGATTACCTTTCGGTACTCCGTGGTATCGGTGGTCGACTTGAGCCCCGTCCATTTTCGGGGCCCCAAACCTCGACTGGTGGGCTGTTACGCACTCTTTAAAGGATAGCTGCTTCTAAGCTAACCTTCCAGCTGTCTAGGGCTTGGGACGCCCTTTAGTATTAACACTTAGTCGACACTTAGGGACCTTAACCACGGGCTGGGTTGTCTCCCTTACGGACTACAGGCTTACCCCAGTAGTCCGGACTCCAACCTTCTACGACGACGGTGGGTTCGGAGTTTGACAGACGGGTGAGGAATTTCTTCCCCAGGACCATCAATCAGTGCTCTACTCCACCGACTATCTCCAGTTAGGTCATGCTACGACATGTTTCGGAAGGAACCAGCTGATGCCGGGTTAGATTAGCCTTTCACTCCGAGACGCAGGTCACACGAATGATTTGCAGATCAATACCGCTTGCGGTCCTCCACGTAGCTTTCGCCACGCTTCAACCTGCCCACGCCTAGATCACCCGGCTTCGGGTCGTAACTTAGTGACTCCACGCACTTGTATACGCCGCGTCTCACCCGTAAAGGTTGCACGCATGTTGCTTTCGCTTCGGCTTCCCAGATAAAAGGTTAGCCATCGCCACTTAGTTACACTCCCTGGCCCGTTCTTCAAAACGTATGATATGACATCGGCATTGGAACTCGTACTACAACCTCGCGGTTGATTCCTTCGAACCAAAGATCCTTTCATGCCATATCGCTCCATCACCATCAGGTTTCAGGCACTTTTAACCTCCCTTTTGGGGGTACTTTTCAGTTTTCGGTCACCCTACTATTTCGCTATCGGTCTCAAGACGTATTTAGTTTTGGAAGTTGGTGCCTCCCAAATTCTCGCGTGATTTCCAACACACGATACTCAGGAACATTTCCAATTCCTCTTTTCATTGCTTACGTGACTATCACACTCTATGGTCTAACGTTCCAGAAAAGTTCAGCTAAGAAAAGGTCGGAATCTTAGAAAGTTCCTACAACACCACATCTCCCTCACATTACTGGAGGGATTCAGTTTGAACTGTGCCGTGTTCATTCGCCATTACTAACGGCATCTCTTCGATTTCTCTTCCTGCCCCTACTAAGATGTTTCAATTCGGGGCGTTCCCGATCATTACTGATCAGCACAAATGTGCTAAGAGGTCTCATTAGGAAATCCCAGGTTCATAGGTTCCATGCACCTACCCTGGGCTTATCGCAGCTTGGCACGTCCTTCATCAGCGCTTGAGCCGAGCCATCCACCTGACGGCATAATTACCAGAGTCCATCTCACTTTGTCCAGTGAGCGTCTGATATGTAATACTTATACATGATCTCATAGTACCTGATATGGGGTATCAGGCACATCCATCCTTCCCGGGCAACGTTACTTGCCTGGTGCACTTGATGATTGTAATCATTGAAAGTGGTTTGTTGAATTTGGCAGTTTATCGATTTCTGACTGATAGCGGCGATCCGCTTTGTGCGGATCTTGCTTAGGAGGTGATCCAGCCGCAGATTCCCCTACGGCTACCTTGTTACGACTTAACCCCCCTTGCGAAATTTAGGTTCGAACACGGCACTAAGTCCGTGCCCTCACCCATACCTCACTCGGGTGGTTTGACGGGCGGTGTGTGCAAGGAGCAGGGACGTATTCACCGCGCTATGTTGAAACGCGATTACTACGGATTCCAGCTTCACGAGGACGAGTTACAGTCCTCGATTCGAACTACGGTTGGGTTTAAGAGATTACCATCACCTTTCGGTGTAGGGACCCATTGTCCCAACCATTGTAGCCCGCGTGTAGCCCGGGAGATTCGGGGCATACTGACCTACCGTAGCCCGCACCTTCCTCTGGTTTAGCACCAGCGGTCCCCACAGAGTACCCATCATCCCGAAGGACATGCTGGCAACAGTGGGCACGGGTCTCGCTCGTTGCCTGACTTAACAGGATGCTTCACAGTACGAACTGACGACGGCCATGCACCTCCTCTCAGCGATTCAGGTAAAGTCTTTAGCTTGACCTACATTTTGCTGTCGCCCCCGGTGAGTTTTCCGGCGTTGAGTCCAATTAAACCGCAGGCTCCACCCGTTGTAGTGCTCCCCCGCCAATTCCTTTAAGTTTCAGCCTTGCGGCCGTACTTCCCAGGTGGTTCGCTTCACGGCTTCCCTACGGCACCAGAAGCGGTCGCACCGCCCCTGACACCTAGCGAACATCGTTTACGGCTGGGACTACCCGGGTATCTAATCCGGTTCGTGCCCCCAGCTTTCGTCCCTCACCGTCGGACCCGTTCTGGTAAGACGCCTTCGCCACTGGTGGTCCCACAGGGATTACAAGATTTCACTCCTACCCCTGTAGTACCTCTTACCTCTCCCGGTCCCAAGTCTGACAGTATTCCCCGGAAGCCTAACAGTTGAGCTGTCAGATTTCCCGAAGAACTGATCAAACCGGCTACGGACCCTTTAGACCCAATAAAAGTGATTACCACTCGGGCCGCCGGTGTTACCGCGGCGGCTGGCACCGGTCTTGCCCGGCCCTTGCTAACACATGCCGTTTACACATGTGGACAGCCAACATAAATGCTGGCACTCGGTGTCCCCTTATCGCGGTTTCCCGCATTGTAAAGTTTTCGCGCCTGCTGCGCCCCGTAGGGCCTGGATTCATGTCTCAGAATCCATCTCTGGGCTCTTGCTCTCACAACCCATATCCGTCGTAGGCTAGTAGGTACGTTACACCCACTACTACCTGATAGACCGCAGATCCATCCTTAGGCAACCGAGGTCTTTTGGCCAAAAAGCATTCCAGCATATTTGACCTATTCGGAATTATCTCCAGTTTCCCGGAGTTATGCCGAACCTAAGGGCAGGTTATCCACGTGTTACTGAGCAGTCCGCCATGTTCACGAAGAACATATGACTCGCATGGCTTAGTCGAACACCGATAGCAGTAACCTCTGGCAGGATCAACCAGAGTTTGTTGTTAAAGCACACTAATTGGAAGTTAAACTTAAAAATTGTCGGAAAAGAACACTCTAAAGTGAATTAGAGAGTTACTTATTCATGCACAATTTCGATTAGTTCTCGATAGATAGATTTACACTATCAGTCAGAATTAATCGAACTGCCAAATTCAACGTCAGACCTGAAAAGCTCAGGTCTCCACTAATGATCTTGAATTGAAGGTGATTGAAATTCCACCCATTGAGTGGATTTCCTTAAACAACGCCATCGTATATATACTTTCCTAATCAGGAGGTGACGCCATATTTTTTGAGAATGTGACACTCGTCACGAAAGGGTATTATTAGTTCATCAAACGATCAAGAAAAGCAGATTAATAAGAGTGAGCATAGCAGCGATGCAGATTTCCCGAAGACTCTCGTACTTCAGTACAGTAAGCAACGTGGGCAGGCTTATCTTCTGTGTTCGGATGGGAACAGGAGTTGCCCTGCCGCTATGGCCGCCATACTCTTACTATTATCAATGAATGAAGCCAAGGTCCAAATCCAGATCAGCGCTTCTGGAGCGCGCGACCTTTGGGCCTTGCTCAAGAGGTCAGGATTTTAAGTAGGACCTTATTATTATTAATGAAGCCAAGGTCCGGATTCGAACCGGAATGGTATCGCTCTGCAGGCGATTGCGTAGCCGCTCCGCCACCTTGGCAATTAGGAATGTAGTCTCTAGTAGGTGAAACTTGCATATAAACTTTTACCTTGCGTCAATATTGGCAGTATGAAATGCGATTCGATAGAGATGATAAACAATTAGAAATGAGATTAATAATCGTTGAAAATGCTGAAAATTAGAGTCACGACTATTGAGTTAAAGATCAGTCAAGAAAAGAGTTGGATAGAGTGAGCATAGCAGCGATGTAGATTTCCCGAAGACTCTCGTACTTCAGTACAGTAGACAACGTGGGTAGACTTATCTTCTGTGTTCGGATGGGAACAGGAGTGGCCCTACCGCTATGGCCGCCATACTCATTCAAATTAACGGATTGTGATCACGTATATTGTATTACATATCAGATTTCGCCTGGACAAAGCGAGACAGATGAGGCACGGATATTAGTAAATGCGGACTGAACACCTCGTTGCCTTGGTGCTTACATCCCATTCCTATCGATCCGGTCTTTTACCGGAATCCTTAAAGTGGTCTCTTTTTAGGTTAGATTTCGAGCTTAGATGCATTCAGCTCTTATTCCTTAGCGCGTAGCTGCTCGGCAGTGCCTTGTCAGACAACCGATCGACCAGTGGCGCCGTTGCTCTGTTCCTCTCGTACTAAAAGCAACTTACCCTCAGACCACATACACCTCTAGTAGATAGTAACCGACCTGTCTCACGACGGTCTAAACCCAGCTCACGATCTCCTTTAATAGGCGAACAACCTCACCCTTGGCTGCTGCTGCACAGCCAGGATGGAAAGAACCGACATCGAGGTAGCAAGCTGCCGGGTCGATATGTGCTCTTGCCGGCAACGACTCAATTATCCCCGGGGTAACTTTTCTGTCATCTTTAGCCCGCACCAAGCGGGACATAAAGGTTCGCTAGAACCGACTTTCGTCTCGTGATCCACTACTGTGCTGAATCACGTCAGGCTAACTTATGCTCTTGCACTCTTCAGTAGGTTTCCGACCCACTTGAGTTAACCATTGCGCGCCCTTGATATCTTTTCAAGGGCGTCCCGCCCCAGGCAAACTGCCCACCTATCGGGGTCCTCCTCACGGAGTGAGGGTCGTAACTTTGGAAGGGTAGTGTCCCAATTGCGACTCCACCGATGCTGGCGCACCGGCTTCGACGTCTCCTACCTACACTGTACATCCAAAATCACAACCCAGCGACAGGCTGCAGTAAAGCTCCACGGGGTCTTCACTTCCCCCTAGAGGTCTCTAGACTCTGCACTAGAATGTAAGCTTCACCGGACTCTGGCTAGGGACAGTAGAACTCTCATTGATCCATTCATGCAAGTCGCCAATTAAGCGACAAGGTACTACGCTACCTTAAGAGGGTCATAGTTACCCCCGCTGTTTACAGGCCCTTCTTTCCGTTGAACCGAAGTTTCAGGTACCTGCACTGAGCAGGATTCAGAGATCGTACTAGCCCTTACGGGTTTGCGATCTCCTATGTTGATATTAGACAGTTAGAGTTCCCTGGTCACTGCGACCTGCCGTCTTCACGGCAGGCACTCCTTCTCCCGAAGTTACGGAGCCAATTTGCCGAATTCCCTTAGCCAAATTATTCCGACACGCCTTAGCCTTTTCAGCTAGGGGCACCTGTGTCAGATCTCGGTACGGATATTCAACTCCCTTTTCACGGGTTCCGGGGTGCAGCCGACTTTCGTCATAACATATTCGTCCGCTTCTCGCCATTACGGCTCTCCACGGATTTAGATGCTTAAACGGCGCGACAGCGCCGCTCAGCCTGCCCCAAAACGTCAGTTTTATTGTTGAATAGTACAGGAATATTAACCTGTTTCCCTTTTGATGTACTCGAATTACGGTACAACTTAGGACCGACTAACCCTCGGCTGACGATCATTGCCGAGGAAACCTAGCCCCTTCGGCGGTTAGGATTCTCACCTAACTATGCTGCTACTATTACCAGGATTTTCGTTTCCGCTCGGTCCACAGGACTTCACAGCCCTGCTTCTACCCAAACGCAACGCCTTCCTACAAGATTACCTTTCGGTACTCCGTGGTATCGGTGGTCGACTTGAGCCCCGTCCATTTTCGGGGCCCCAAACCTCGACTGGTGGGCTGTTACGCACTCTTTAAAGGATAGCTGCTTCTAAGCTAACCTTCCAGCTGTCTAGGGCTTGGGACGCCCTTTAGTATTAACACTTAGTCGACACTTAGGGACCTTAACCACGGGCTGGGTTGTCTCCCTTACGGACTACAGGCTTACCCCAGTAGTCCGGACTCCAACCTTCTACGACGACGGTGGGTTCGGAGTTTGACAGACGGGTGAGGAATTTCTTCCCCAGGACCATCAATCAGTGCTCTACTCCACCGACTATCTCCAGTTAGGTCATGCTACGACATGTTTCGGAAGGAACCAGCTGATGCCGGGTTAGATTAGCCTTTCACTCCGAGACGCAGGTCACACGAATGATTTGCAGATCAATACCGCTTGCGGTCCTCCACGTAGCTTTCGCCACGCTTCAACCTGCCCACGCCTAGATCACCCGGCTTCGGGTCGTAACTTAGTGACTCCACGCACTTGTATACGCCGCGTCTCACCCGAAGGTTGCACGCATGTTGCTTTCGCTTCGGCTTCCCAGATAAAAGGTTAGCCATCGCCACTTAGTTACACTCCCTGGCCCGTTCTTCAAAACGTATGATATGACATCGGCATTGGAACTCGTACTACAACCTCGCGGTTGATTCCTTCGAACCAAAGATCCTTTCATGCCATATCGCTCCATCACCATCAGGTTTCAGGCACTTTTAACCTCCCTTTTGGGGGTACTTTTCAGTTTTCGGTCACCCTACTATTTCGCTATCGGTCTCAAGACGTATTTAGTTTTGGAAGTTGGTGCCTCCCAAATTCTCGCGTGATTTCCAACACACGATACTCAGGAACATTTCCAATTCCTCTTTTCATTGCTTACGTGACTATCACACTCTATGGTCTAACGTTCCAGAAAAGTTCAGCTAAGAAAAGGTCGGAATCTTAGAAAGTTCCTACAACACCACATCTCCCTCACATTACTGGAGGGATTCAGTTTGAACTGTGCCGTGTTCATTCGCCATTACTAACGGCATCTCTTCGATTTCTCTTCCTGCCCCTACTAAGATGTTTCAATTCGGGGCGTTCCCGATCATTACTGATCAGCACAAATGTGCTAAGAGGTCTCATTAGGAAATCCCAGGTTCATAGGTTCCATGCACCTACCCTGGGCTTATCGCAGCTTGGCACGTCCTTCATCAGCGCTTGAGCCGAGCCATCCACCTGACGGCATAATTACCAGAGTCCATCTCACTTTGTCCAGTGAGCGTCTGATATGTAATACTTATACATGATCTCATAGTACCTGATATGGGGTATCAGGCACATCCATCCTTCCCGGGCAACGTTACTTGCCTGGTGCACTTGATGATTGTAATCATTGAAAGTGGTTTGTTGAATTTGGCAGTTTATCGATTTCTGACTGATAGCGGCGATCCGCTTTGTGCGGATCTTGCTTAGGAGGTGATCCAGCCGCAGATTCCCCTACGGCTACCTTGTTACGACTTAACCCCCCTTGCGAAATTTAGGTTCGAACACGGCACTAAGTCCGTGCCCTCACCCATACCTCACTCGGGTGGTTTGACGGGCGGTGTGTGCAAGGAGCAGGGACGTATTCACCGCGCTATGTTGAAACGCGATTACTACGGATTCCAGCTTCACGAGGACGAGTTACAGTCCTCGATTCGAACTACGGTTGGGTTTAAGAGATTACCATCACCTTTCGGTGTAGGGACCCATTGTCCCAACCATTGTAGCCCGCGTGTAGCCCGGGAGATTCGGGGCATACTGACCTACCGTAGCCCGCACCTTCCTCTGGTTTAGCACCAGCGGTCCCCACAGAGTACCCATCATCCCGAAGGACATGCTGGCAACAGTGGGCACGGGTCTCGCTCGTTGCCTGACTTAACAGGATGCTTCACAGTACGAACTGACGACGGCCATGCACCTCCTCTCAGCGATTCAGGTAAAGTCTTTAGCTTGACCTACATTTTGCTGTCGCCCCCGGTGAGTTTTCCGGCGTTGAGTCCAATTAAACCGCAGGCTCCACCCGTTGTAGTGCTCCCCCGCCAATTCCTTTAAGTTTCAGCCTTGCGGCCGTACTTCCCAGGTGGTTCGCTTCACGGCTTCCCTACGGCACCAGAAGCGGTCGCACCGCCCCTGACACCTAGCGAACATCGTTTACGGCTGGGACTACCCGGGTATCTAATCCGGTTCGTGCCCCCAGCTTTCGTCCCTCACCGTCGGACCCGTTCTGGTAAGACGCCTTCGCCACTGGTGGTCCCACAGGGATTACAAGATTTCACTCCTACCCCTGTAGTACCTCTTACCTCTCCCGGTCCCAAGTCTGACAGTATTCCCCGGAAGCCTAACAGTTGAGCTGTCAGATTTCCCGAAGAACTGATCAAACCGGCTACGGACCCTTTAGACCCAATAAAAGTGATTACCACTCGGGCCGCCGGTGTTACCGCGGCGGCTGGCACCGGTCTTGCCCGGCCCTTGCTAACACATGCCGTTTACACATGTGGACAGCCAACATAAATGCTGGCACTCGGTGTCCCCTTATCGCGGTTTCCCGCATTGTAAAGTTTTCGCGCCTGCTGCGCCCCGTAGGGCCTGGATTCATGTCTCAGAATCCATCTCTGGGCTCTTGCTCTCACAACCCATATCCGTCGTAGGCTAGTAGGTACGTTACACCCACTACTACCTGATAGACCGCAGATCCATCCTTAGGCAACCGAGGTCTTTTGGCCAAAAAGCATTCCAGCATATTTGACCTATTCGGAATTATCTCCAGTTTCCCGGAGTTATGCCGAACCTAAGGGCAGGTTATCCACGTGTTACTGAGCAGTCCGCCATGTTCACGAAGAACATATGACTCGCATGGCTTAGTCGAACACCGATAGCAGTAACCTCTGGCAGGATCAACCAGAGTTTGTTGTTAAAGCACACTAATTGGAAGTTAAACTTAAAAATTGTCGGAAAAGAACACTCTAAAGTGAATTAGAGAGTTACTTATTCATGCACAATTTCGATTAGTTCTCGATAGATAGATTTACACTATCAGTCAGAATTAATCGAACTGCCAAATTCAACGTCAGACCTGAAAAGCTCAGGTCTCCACCAATGATCTTGAATTGAAGGTGATTGAAATTCCACACATTGTGCGGAGTTCCTTAAACTCCTCCATGCTATATATACGTTCCGAATCGGAACGCATGAACACATTTTTTGAGAATGTGAATCCAGTCATGAAGAGCATAAACGTTTTTGAACCCTCATCCTGATCGTACCGAAAATGGCACAGATCAGCTCAATGAGAGCACCCCTAACACTACGCTCTCGTATTTATATGTAGTGTGACAATGCTTGACATGGGTTTATATAAATCCATTTTTGGTACATGACATGGAATAGATATTTGCAGGAACATATGCCCTTGATATCTCAAACAAATTTACCATAATAGGAATAACTTCTTTCTTAATTGGTGCCTTCTACTTCGGAAGATATGAAACTCTCCGGCGTAAGCTCACAAAGATCAGCAATTGAAAATATATGAACACTCTACTAATACTAGTATATTGAAAAATATACATACCATTCAAAGTAATAAAATACTTCAAGTCGTTTTCTTTTTATACTATTAATAATGTCATATTACTGATCATTATGGATACAAATACACAACTGAGGGATCGATTTTTACGTCGATGAACCCATCCGAAACCGAAAGATAAGCATTTTTGACACTACCCTTCGTGACGGCGAACAAACCCCCGGCGTATCCCTAACTCCTGAGCAAAAGATCGAGATAGCTCATCAGCTTTCCAAACTTGGAGTGGATACCATAGAAGCAGGATTCCCCATAGCCTCTGACGGAGACATGGAATCTGTTCGCAACATCGCAAACGCAGGCCTCACATCAGAAGTATGTGGCCTTGCACGCGTACTAACAAGAGACCTTGATGCATGTATAGATGCAGGCGTGGGAATGATACATACTTTTGTCTCCACATCCGACATCCAGAGGATACATACCATCAAAAAGAGTCGCGAAGAGGTCATTGAGATGTCAGTAAATGCCGTACAGTACATAAAGGACCACGGCATGCGCTGCATGTTCTCTGCAATGGATGCAACCCGCACAGACCTTGACTACTTGATAGAAGTATACAAGGCAGTCGAAGACGCAGGATGTGACATCATCAACGTCCCCGACACAGTGGGAGTGATTGCACCCTCCGGCATGTATCGCCTTATCAGCGAGCTGGACAAGGACATAAACATCCCCATAGACACCCACTGTCACAATGATTTCGGACTTGCCGTTGCAAACAGTCTCATGGCAATAGAAGCCGGTGCAAGCCAGGCACAGGTCACCGTCAACGGACTGGGAGAACGTGCCGGAAATGCAGATCTTGCGGAAACAGTAATGAGCCTGCACTCTATATACGGTGCAAAAACGAACATCAATACCGAGTATATCGTAGAGACCGCACGAATGGTCGAACGTTACACAGGCGTTCAAATACCTCCTCACATGCCTGTTGTAGGAGAGAACGCATTTGCCCATGAGTCCGGCATACACACCCACGGTGTCCTCGAAAATTCCGATACATTCGAACCAGGCATCATGACACCTGAAATGGTCGGACACACTCGCAGGATAGTACTCGGAAAACACGCAGGAAAGCACGCTGTCCTAAGGTCCCTTCAATCTGCGAACATAGAGCCAACAGAGGCTCAGCTCGATGCGATCATCCAGAAGGTCAAAATGCTTGCAGACAAAGGCAAACGCATAACCGACGCAGACCTTTACACGATAGCACTCGATATCCTCGGCAGACCTGAAGGAATGCCAGCTATAGACCTGAAAGAGGTCAGTGTCATGACCGGTAACATAACCACATCCACCGCAGTTGTCAAAGCACTCTTCAACGGAAAAGAATGCGTAACATCCAACGTAGGGGTGGGACCAGTCGACGCTGCACTAAAAGCAGTTGAGACCCTTATCGGACAGCACACAAAAGTGACCATCCACGACTTTAAGATCGAAGCCGTAACCGGTGGATCCGATGCCCTTGCAGAAGTGATAATCGGAGTACAGGACGACAAGGGCAGGATAGTGACCGCACGCGCAGCAAACGCTGACATTGTCCTCGCATCCGTCGAAGCTCTCGTAACAGCTATTAACATGCTCCTCAAAACATGAGGAGCATGCTAAAGGTCATAGACTCACACTGTCACCTTGACTTCCCGAAGTTCAACCGTGACCGTGACGAAACAATAGAAAGAGCACGCAACGCGGGTGTTGTTAAAATGGTCAACTCGGGAATTGACCTGAAAACGAACCAGGCAACACTCGCACTTGCAAGCGAATATGATTTTATCTATCCTACAATTGGCCTAAGCCCTCTGGTAGTATCCCACTACGGCAACGAAGTAGCCGATTCGATCCTCCTCCAACTGGAACTGCATGCAGAACAGGCAGTAGGCATAGGAGAAGCAGGACTTGACTATCATTACCATAAGGAAGAGAAGGAAAGGGAAAACCAGAAACAGTACTTCCGTAAGGTAATAGAGATAGCAGAAAGATACGAAAAGACACTCGTGATTCACGGAAGGGAAGCCGAAGAAGACTGTTTTGAAATGGTAAAGGACCTCGACAAGGTCGTCTTCCACTGCTATGGAGGCTCAATAGAAACAGCCACCAGGATAACCGATGCAGGATACTACATATCCATACCAACAATAGTCTGTTTTTCAGAACACCACCGTAAAATAGCAGAAACCGTCCCCCTTGACAAAATGCTCATTGAGACCGACAGCCCTTACCTGTCCCCTCGCAAAGGTCGGAACGAACCCGCATTCGTACTGGACAACCTCTCAGTAATAGCAGAAGCAAAAGGTACAGATATTGAGACCATTGCAAACGCCACTTTCAGGAACACAAAAAAGATATTTGGCATCTAAAACACACCCGGAGTCAAACAATGAAGATCATCAGCATAAACACATCCCCATACGCATCCAACTCATACCTCATAAACGAAAAGATACTCATCGATCCCGGAATGGATACCGAGAGGCTCATACAAAAAATAAAAGAGCACACCCAACCTGAAAACATCGAACTGATAATACTGACCCACTCGCACTTCGACCATTGCGCCGCAGCTAAATCAGTAGCAGAAATATGCAATGCACCCATCGCCATCCACAAAGATGACGCTCAAGCCCTGAAAAGCAAAGAAGAGAGTGTATCCGTACTATTCTCCGCACCAGCTCCGGACATCGACCCGGACATCCTCTACGAGAACGGTGACATAATAGAGATAAGCGAAACCGAAGCCCTGGAGGTCATTCACACCCCCGGTCACACCCCAGGAGGGATCTCACTCTACGAGCCACAGTCGAAAAGCCTTTTCTCAGGTGACACTGTATTCCCCAATGGAGGAATTGGCCGCACCGATTTTACCGGCGGCTCATTGGACCAGCTTTCAGCATCCATAGAAAAACTAACAGAACTGGATGTGATCACCCTCTACCCAGGACACGGCCCAGTTACCAGTGATGACGTGAACAAGCAGATACGTTTATCACTACAGATGTCAAGAGCATACCGATAAAGGACAAACACATGTCACAGAAAAAACGTAACCCGAAAAAGATAGATACATCCCGCTTTCTCCCAATGGATATTAAAGACATCAAGAGCCGCGGATGGGATCAGCTTGACATAATCATTGTAACAGGTGATGCCTATGTGGACCACCCAGGTTTTGGTGCGACCATCATAGGACGCGTCCTGGAAGATGCAGGATTCAAAGTAGGGATCATCGCCCAACCGAACTGGGAGGACACAAAGGATTTCACCAAACTGGGAAAACCCCGGCTTTTCTTCGCAGTCACTTCAGGGAACACTGACTCAATGGTCAGCAACTACACCCCTGCACTCAAACCACGTCCAAAGGACATGTACTCCCCTGGTGGAAAACCAGGACTTCGCCCCAGCCGTGCAGTCGTTGTCTACTCCAACAGATTAAAACAGACATATCCTGACGTACCCATAGTCATCGGTGGAATAGAAGCATCCCTCAGGCGTTTTGCTGAATTCGACCACTGGTCCGGCAAAGTAAGGCAATCCATACTAGCCGATGCGCCCGCAGACCTTCTTGTATATGGAATGGGAGAGCTGCAAACCCCCGAGATCGCCCGAAGGCTCGATTCAGGAGAAGATATCAAGAACATAAATGATATTCCCGGGACAACATGGAAACTTGAGGTAAAGAAATGGAAGGAAGCGAAAGAGAACGACCAGATACCTTTCCCTTATGTGGAAATGCCTTCCTACAATGAAGTATCAAAGGACAAGCCGACCTATGCAAAAGCATTCAAGCTGATGTATGACCAACAGGACCCAGTAAGAGGGGGCACCCTTGTCCAGCCTCATCCAAAAACGACCATCGTCCAGAACCCCCCAATGAGACAGCTTTCCCAGGAAGAGCTCGACCATGTCTATGACCTACCTTACACCCGACGGGAACATCCCTCATACAAAGAGCCAGTACCTGCCCTTGAAACTGTACGATTTTCAATAACAACTCACAGAGGCTGTTTTGGAAGCTGTTCTTTCTGCGCTATAGCACAACATCAGGGAAGAATGATAACGAGCCGTAGCATTGACTCCATATTGCATGAAGCTGAGCTCCTGACAAGAATGAAAGAGTTCAAAGGCAATATAATAGGTGTTGGCGGACCAAGTGCTAACATGTATGCCATGAAATGCAAGAACTGGGAGAAAAAGGGTGTCTGCAAGGACAAACTTTGCCTTTACCCTGAACCCTGCCCCTCCATGGACACATCCCACAAAGAGAATATCGAGATGTTGCGCCAGCTTCGGGAAATGCCGGAAGTAAAGCGCGTTTTTGTAAGTTATGGAGTCCGATATGACCTCGCCTTACAGGACCCTGAATATATCACAGAGCTCTGTCAATACCACGTCAGCGGTCAGTTGAAGATAGCACCTGAACACTTTTCAAAGTCGGTCACAGACTGCATGAAAAAGCCAGGAAGGGAAGTATTCGAGAAATTTGCCAAGATATTTAAGGAAACCAACAAGAGACTGAACAAAGACCAGTATCTTGTAACGTTCCTTATGTCAGGCCACCCTGCATGTACAATGGATGATATGATAGAACTTGCAGAGTACATCAAAGCAACTGACAGATATACCGAACAGGTACAGGATTTCATACCAACCCCGATGACAGTAGCAACCTGTATGTTCCACACAGGACTTGATCCCTTCACAGGAAAAACGGTCTATGTGGCCACTTCCCGTAGGGAAAAGAACATACAGAGAGCAATAATGCATTACCGTGATCCGAAAAACCATGGCCTTATCTTCGAAGGATTGAAAAATGCAGACCGAGAGGACCTTATCGGGAATACCTGGAATTGCCTTATACCACGAAAAGGTAAGAACATGTTTTCGCCCAAAAGATGAAAATTTTTATAATATGAAGATTATCGATAGGCTGAATTCCATAACTTCATAGAAGGAACATGACCCGAAAAATATCGAAAATACTGATCATCGATAATGAAAATGATGATGTCGAAATGCTGGAAGCCATACTCAGCTCCGACTATGAATTTATAAAGGCATATTCCGGTCGCAAGGGTCATGAGATCGCAATTAACGAAAGTCCTGATATAATCATACTTGACACCATGATGCCAGACATTACGGGCCATGAGCTTTGCAGGACATTGAAGAACGATGAACGCACAAAGCTCATACCCATCATCGTGCTGACCTCACTGGAAGAAAAGGAAGAAAAGATAAAAAGCCTTGAAGAAGGTGCAGACGATTTTCTCAACAAACCTTTCAGTAATCTGGAAATATTAAGCCGTGTGCAATCCCTGTTAAAAATAAAACAACTGCAGGAAAAAATAATCCAGGAAAGGAACCAGGCGTATAAATATCTCGATGCAGCAGGCACTATCATTGTTATAATCAACACGGACACAGAGATAGTGTTCGCAAATCAGAAGACCTGTGATATCTTTGGCTGGGAAAAAAAGGATATTCGCGGTAAAAGCTGGATAGATTTTATTCCGGAAAACGAACGTGAGAGCCGAAAACAGGATCTGCTTGATACATTGAGCGGTAAAGCCGAACCGCCTGAATATTACGAACGTTTAGTAGTGACTAAAAATGCGGATGGCACGTTTTCCGAACGCATAATCCTCTGGCATGATGTATTATTGAAAGATGATGAAGGCAACATCACAGGGATAATTCGTTCAGGGGAAGACACGACTGAAAGGAAAAATATTGAAGAAGAACTTTCAAAGGCTAACGAAAAGCTCCAGATCTCCCACAAGTTGAAAGATGAATTCCTGGCAAACATCAACCATGAACTAAGAACACCACTGATATCAATAAAAGGCTTCAGTGACCTGCTCTATAATGAAAGACTGGGGGACCTGAACGAGCATCAAAAAAAGACAATGGAATCGGTGGTCCGAAATTCAGAACGCCTGCAACATCTTATAGAATCCCTGTTCTATGTAAGTGAAATGCAGAACGAGACTATAAAATACACATTCAGTCTTATTAATATCAAAAGAGTACTTGAAATGATCAAAAAGGACATGTTCCCCCAGATCGATCAGAAGGGGATCGAGGTCACCACCGACATTTCCGATTCGCTCTCCCCGGTAAACGGGAACGCAAAGTACATAGAAAGTGTATTGATGCATCTGCTTGGTAATGCTATCAAATATACCCCCTCAGGAAGGAAGATATCCATCCTTGCCTCAGAAGAGAACGGGGACATACACATCGTCATAAAAGATACAGGAAAAGGCATTCCAAAAGAGATGCTTACTCATATATTCAGTGAGGCCCCTGAAGAAAAGACAGAATGCGATATCTGTTACTGTAGTCAGGATTATGGACTGATCATCTGTAAAAAGATAATCGAAGCGCATAGAGGCACCATATGGGTAAACAGTGAAGTGGACCAGGGCACTGAGATCCATGTCAAATTGCCTGCATTCGTTGATAAAGGCCCCATCTGCAAATAAATGAACTTAGACGGCCTTCGTCCCTTCCTTTTTTGCCATATATAATAGGTCAAGCAGATCAATTACCGGCACATCGCTTACCTGCTCCAGATTCGTCCTGCACAACGGACAGCATGTCACAATATAATACACACCCTCGGGAACATCCATTATCCTCTTTTTAGCAATTGAGGCCGAAAGTTCAGGATAGCCTTTTCTAACTCCCCCACCCCCTCCGCAACATCTGGCATTTTCCCTGTTGGTCCTCATCTCTTTAAGGTCACAGACAGCCATTATCAGTTTTCGGGGAGCATCAAAGATCCGGTTTGCCCTGCCAAGATGACAAGGATCGTGATAAGTTACCGTAAGATCCAGCCTTCCAAGACCCAATTCATCAATATGTTCCGCCAAAAATTCAGTGATGTGAACAACATTGAACCTGTCGGGATAATCATTCTTGAACGTATTATAGCACCCTGCACAACTGGCTATGAGGGTATGCGCACCGGTCTTTTCGATCTGCTCAAGATTATGTCGTATAAGCTCATCCGCATCGAATCCGGTCCTGAGTAGCGGAGAACCACAACAGACCTCATCGGAAAGTACGGTCACCCCTATATCTTTGATAAGATCATATGTCCTGAGAGCACCTTCCCTGAATCTATATGAACCAAGGCACCCTACGAAATATACATAGTCTGCCACCTTTGGAACATCCCTTTGCTCCAGTATAGAACTCGTACCAGACCTCTTTTCACCAAGGGGATTTCCTGTAAGAAGGGTATTATTATACAATTCCAATTGTGAGTCTTTGACCTTGCCCATCCTGACAAGGTCGCGACGTAACTCTTCAAAGACATCAGGTGGCCTTGCTCCTGCAGGACACATCTGCTCACACAGTCCACATGTGGTACAGGTATTGATGCTATCGATCATACTTTCATCCACATCCATCCCTTTTGAGATGCCCTTTGCAAGAAGCATACGCCCTCTCGTACTGAAGGATTCCCAACCAAGTTCTTCAAAGACCGGGCATATGCTACGGCATGTCCCGCAACGGACACATTTGAGTATCGACCTTTGCTTATCTTCCTGCATATCAAAGCCCCATTTTACCCGGATTCAGTATCCCCTTCGGATCAAGGGCTTTCTTTATCTGCCGCATTACCTCAAGAGAGGTTGGGTGTTCCAGTTCCATATACATCGCGCGTGCCTTCCCCACCCCATGCTCGGCACTCACAGTCCCGCCCACAGAGATCGCACGCCTGTATATCCTGTCCGCCACAGCATGTGCACTTTCCATTTCTTCCTCACTGAGCATATCAATTGCCATTCCGGTATGGAGATTCCCATCGCCGATGTGCCCATAGGTCATGATATGAATATCGAACTCTGCTGAAAGCGAACGCACATATTCGAGCATATCCGGCAGTTCTTTTATTGGAACCCCAATGTCCTCCCCGATATAGATACGGGTACGTTTAGGATCGATCTTTGATATGGCAGCCCCCACCAGCCTGCGTGCCTTCCATAGATCCTCACTTTCAGCTCCACTCTCTGCGACCTTTATCTCAGACGCCAGCTCCTGGCAGGCTTCCCCCACAAGATCAGCTTCTTCCCTGACCGCATTCTCCATCCCGTCCACTTCTATCATGAGGATAGCACCCACATCGGGAAGTTCCACGGAAGGATCGAAACTCCTGACCGCCTTTATGGCAGTACTGTCAAGGATCTCACATGCAGAGGGTATGATCCCAGATGAGAGCACCTTTACCACAGCCTTGCCGGCAAGAGTGGTATTGTCAAAGGATGCAAGTATGACACTGCGGGCATGGGGCAGAGGATGTACCTTGAGCACAGCCTTGGTGATGATACCAAGAGTGCCTTCAGAACCTACCATCAGATCGGTCAGATCATACCCTGAAGCTGTTTTCAAAGTCTTCGACCCAGTGTGGACTGTTCTGCCATCGGCCATTACTACCTCAAGATCGAGAACATAGTTCCTTGTGGTACCGTATTTCACACACCGCATCCCGCTTCCATTGTTCGCCATGAGCCCACCTATGGTACACATGGCAGTGCTCCCGGGGTCAGGCGGGAAGAAGAAACCATACGGCTTCAGTGCCTTGTTAAGTTCTTCGTGAACTACACCGGGTTCCACCGTTATCTGAAGATTGTCAATATCAATGTCAAGAATGTTGTCCATTGAGGACATATCCAGCACAATGCCCCCTTTAACCGGGACCGCACCGCCGCAAAGACCTGAACCCGCACCCCTTGCAACGACAGGAGTGTTCGACCTGTTCGCTGCTCTGACCACAGCAGCCACCTGTTCAGTGGTCGTAGGCCTTACAACAAAGTCCGGCAGTCCTTCTACTCCGGAGGCATCAAAGGAATAACAGTAAAGCTCTGACCTTCGGGTAGAGACATTCTCTTTCCCGAGGATCTCCTCAAGTTCTTTAGCGAGCATCATCTTAACCTGAAACCCTTTTCAAAAATAAACGTTTGGGTACTTATGTTGAGTAGAAAAGATTTACATCTACTTAAGCATATTAGGGAAACATGACATCATACTTTGAGGTAGAACAACGGGATGGCGCTGCCCGAATTGGAAAAATACTCTTTCCAAAACCAGTAAGGACGCCATATATAATTGATACAGCATCCCTTAACGATGCCCATTCCCCCATAACAGATGCAGGCTCCATCTGGAACATCTCTATTGAAGAAGCAGAGGAAAGGATCAGGAAGATCCGCGAAGAGGTCGGGGATGAGACCATCATCATACTTCCTCATCAGGACCTGACCTTAGAAGTGCCTGAAGATGTGGTTATGAAGATCTCGGAGAGAACCGAAGTCGAAGCCACAGGTCCCATAGGTCGCATCTTCCGCAAAGGTGTGGATGTGAAAAAGGCTGACCTCTACGTAATGGAAGGTGCAGGTTCTTTAGAAGGCAATGCGAGAAAGTTCCTGGAGAGACTTATCGATCTGAAAGATAGTGTAGCTCCTGATACCGCTATTTACCTGCCTAACCTCTGTACCCCTATAAATGCTGCAATGCTCGTCTACCTTGGAATAGATATTGTCGATGACACAAAGGCAATAATAGCCGGATATAGCGATATATACATGACAACTGCCGGCAAACAGTTCCTTGATTCTATGACAGAGCTGCCATGCAGATGTGAAGTATGCGCACCTATTACCATAGAGGAACTAAGGGCAATGCCTAAAGCTGATAGGGCAGAGCTGATCAGCAGACACAACCGCAACATGCTGGAAGCAGAGATAGTCCTGGCGAGGGAAAGGATACGCTCGGGCAACCTTCGCGAATACGTTGAAGGACAGTGTAGAGCAGAGCCATGGCTTGCAGCCCTTTTGAGACTTTCCGATTCCCAATACGACTACATAGAAAGTCACACCCCTATTGCCAGGTCCAACCAGATGCTCGCAACGACTTCTGAATCCATGACAAGGCCTGAGGTCGTCAGGTTTGCAAAAAGGATACAGGAAAGATATACGCCTCCTGGATCCGAAATACTCGTGCTTTTTCCCTGCTCGGCAAAGAAACCATATTCAATATCCAATTCCCATAACAAGTTTATAAAATCATTGGGAAAGTACAGGAAATTCGTACATGAGGTGATCCTCACCTCCCCGCTCGGAATCGTACCCAGGGAACTTGAGATGACCTATCCTGCAGCACATTATGATACTGTTGTGACAGGATACTGGGATGCTGAAGAAATAAAGTGGGTATCCGCCTGCCTCAGGGATTATCTTTCAAAGCACAGCTATTCCCATGTCGTAGCACATGTGGAAGGAGCTTACAGGGAAATATGCGAGATAGTCTCAGAACAGCTTTCCATCGATTTCACTTATACAAGTACAGGGAACGTGTCATCATACGACTCCCTTGATAACCTGAAAAAGACCCTTTCTGAGATAGTGTCAGAAAAGGACTATAAACAGAACAGATCAAGGATCGACATGATGCGCTCTATTGCAGACTACCAGTTCGGTTCAGGTGCCGGTAAGCTGGTCGTACCTGACGGTGCAAAGATAAAAGCGCCATTCCCCAAACATCAGGTATTCATTGGTAAAGAGCAGATAGCCACAATGATACCGCAGTATGGTACACTCGCACTTACCGTTGCAGGGATACGATTGCTTTCAGATTCCGAGGAGTACTCAGGTTATACTGTGACCATAGATGATTTCCTTCCAAGGGGCTCATTGCTCGCACCTGGAGTTGTTGCTGCTGACAAGGATATCAGACCCGGAGATGAGGTTATGATCACAGGCAGTAAAGCAATAGGTGTCGGACGCGCTATGATGAGTGGAGAAGAGATGGTAGACTCTTCACGAGGGGTAGCTGTGGACCTCAGACATGTAAAAAAGGCTAACTAAGGCATTAATTTGCTTTTAAGGCCTTTTTTCTCTTTTTCTTATTACTTCTTTCAATATTCTTTTTTATAATGAGATACCTACTAAAAGACAATGATAGTCAGAAATTTTATGCCCCAGGATTTTGAACAGGTTCTGGCCATTGAAATGGAAGCATTTACAGAACACAATCCTTTCGTTTACATGAACTTCTATGAGATGAACGATGAAGGATTTCTTGTTGCAACCATGGGCAATAAGGTCATTGGTTTTGTCATGGGCTATCGGTCTGAAACGAACGAAGGCCGTATATTCTCCCTGGCAGTGAAAAAAGAATGGCAGAACATGGGTGTTGGGAAAAAGCTCCTTAATTCTATTCTGGACCTGTTCAAAGATGAGGGTATAAGATCTGCGACCCTGGAGGTCAGGAGCAGCAACGATAAAGCTATTCAGATGTACAGGAAAATGGACTTTATAGCTTGCTGGATCGAGCACGATTATTATTCGGATGGAGAAAGCGGGATCATCATGAAAAAACAACTTTCCCCAAGGTCATGGACCAATCACTCCAAGAACATCTCTTTTGAAGTGCCTTCACTTCCTGAGACCAAGTTCCAATTGCCTGACAATATTTAATTATTACTGACAGGGGAGTGCCTTCCAGTGCGCTCTGCAAATTCCTGCATTCTTACAGATGTTCTGCCAATACCTGAAAGTTCATCTTCTGAGATTATCGAAGCAAGATGGTTTCCAAGTACAAATATGGCATGTTTGTGATCTGCTTTACTGCGATGGATATGAACAGGACTTATTGACAGTGATCTATATTCAGAAAAATCATAATCACTGCTCTGACATTCCAGATGTCTCTTTATCTGAGCTAATAATGTATGCAACTGAATCAATTCATCTTTTTGCATGGTTTTAGTCCGTTTTCTTTACACCACACTCTTTGTGTGCGCTGCATTATAGTAAACTTAAGACTCAAATAAAACCATTATTCGCGGACGAGCAGTTCCTATTTATCATATAAATGTTTTTTGATTTATTTTTTATGATTAATAATGCTCTATTGAGGGAAAAAGAGAAAAAGAGAAGAGATTTGACCCTTAGAGGATCAAAAATCAGATGCTGTCAGAACATTGACACTTGCAGGGCTTTTTGCGATATTGCCCTTTTTCACACCAATAAGGTTCTCAATGCCCTTGTCAGATGCGATATCCAGTATACGCTGAGTTACGACACCATCGAAGACAACGCTCTTGATCCCTTCATCGTTCTCTTTCAGCGTGTTGACCAGATCACGAACTGCAGTTTCCTCGATGATCTCATCCTTTGAATCCAAAAGCCTTGCTCCAAGGGTTCCATTCAGTGCATCAGAATGTGGTTTAAACCTAAGTGCCTGCGGAGAGAGCACTGCGGGCTTCACTTCTTTTGGAGCCCTTGTTTCCCTAGGTGCAGGTGTTTCTCTAGGTGCCCTTGTTTCCCTGGGTGCTCTCGTTTCCCTGGGTGCCCTTGTTTCCCTGGGTGCAGGTGTTTCCCTGGATGCCCTTGTTGCCCTGGATGCCGTTGTTTCCCTTGGTGCCCTTGTTGCCCTGGATGCCGTTGTTTCCCTGGGCACCCTCGTTGCTCTTGATACCCTCGGTTTCTCTTCGGACATGGAAGGTTTGTTAACAACTTTGGTAGCAACAGATGCAGAGACCTCACTCGTTGGCCTTTCCTTGCGTTTTGGAATACGTGTGACCCTGCCACCTTTAGCAGGTTTTTCTATCTGCTCAGGTTTAACATCTGTTTTGATAGAGTAATTTTCAAGAGCTTGCTCGACCGGTATCTTCTGCCTCAGTGCGCGTACGATCTCCCTCTGAACGAGATCTTCGACACTCTTTCCGTCAGGAGCACGTGCGATGTAATCAATGTCTGCAACCTGTAGAAGCTCCTTTATGATGAGCTTTCCACCACGGTCACCGTCTGTGAATGCAGTTACAGTCTTCTTCTTTGTGAGCTCTGCAACCTCAGGTGGTACATTGGTGCCGCCTACACAGATAGTGTTCTTGATACCATATCTCAAAAGGTTCAGAACATCTGCCCTGCCTTCAACAACAACGATTGCATCGGACTCGACCACATTTGGACCACATGGTATCTTGTTCTTTCCATAGTACTCCATCTCTTCAATGCGTACTGACTGACGAACTTCGTCTGCGATCTCCTGGGATTCCGGAAGGTTCTCATCGAACATGTCGGTAAGAATGTACTTTGCACGCTCAATGATATGTTTCCTTTTGGTTGCACGAACATCCTCGATCTGTGTGATCTCGATCTTTGCCGTACATGGACCTACTCTGTCAATGGTCTCAAGGGATGCTGCAAGAATAGATGTCTCGACCCTATCGAGGCTGGATGGTATAAAGATATTACCTTTGGTCTTACCGCCCTTTGCACCTACTGCAACCTCTATCCTTCCGATACGGCCGGTCTTTTGAAGATCGCGCAGGTCCAGATCCGAACCGAGCAGACCTTCTGTCTGGCCAAAAATAGCTCCTACAATATCAGGACGCTCGATTATTCCGTCAGCGCTGATCTTTGAATGAATGATATATTTAGTGGTGTCTGTATTTTGCATATTATCTCCTTCTTATACAGTAGTTGCCATATTAGGCAGAATCTACGTTTAAACAGACCAAAAACAGGATCAATTATGCATACTACAAAATAGGATCTCAAGAGTAGAAAGAAGATTTTCGGCTGCATGTACTATGTCAGATATTGTCTATTGACCATCAATTCAAACAAATTCCCCATAGTTTGAACTATCAAGTAAGCCATCAACTATCCAGATAATCCACATATATATAAGACATCCCAAAATCCCCTCGTGCATCAATTGCACATGGATGTGTCATCTGTTCATGCGAATAATTCTGTATGCTGATATCGAACCTTTGAATAGCTATAGACAATTGACACAAATTATAAAGTGCCGTTTGTCCAATTCCTATAATATGAATAAGCCTGACTCTCTCGACTGCTCCTTCTGCTTGTAATATGTGATAATGGTGCGCATAAAGTGATGGCGCAACCACAATGATCCAGATCTTATTTTGGTAATCTGTTTATTTCCATTGGATAAATCACCCAATGGAATATTTGATAAATTAATTAAGTTTTAGTGTGATATTATTCCAATCACAATAGGCTAATTAGTTCTTACACTTTAATAACCTTGTGGTTTTGGGTCTTTCTGAAATACCTCTGCACCACGATTTCAAAAATATGCCCGAAAAACTATTTTAAGGATCATTATGATGTTATAAAGTACCTGTAATTAAATACATAACAGCATCCTCTTTAATATATAAAGATAACAACATAAACATGATATGTTCAATAAAATCAAACACAGCAACCATTTTTAAATTTGTAAGATGTGTAGCCAGAATGTCGCAATGAATCAACATGTTTAAATACAATAACATAATAGGGACGCTGACGAGCGGGACACATTATTTTTTACTACAATAACCCCCCCACTCCCCAAACTCGCTCGTCAATTATCTTACTGTTCTATTATCATTGGTTCTTTATCAGATACTGTTCTCATCAAATGCCAAAACCCTAATAAGATGCATTTGAAACTGTCTTTATGAAAGATATTAGAAAATATGACCTTGCCATCATAGGCGGAGGTGCTGCCGGGCTTACTACTGCTACACATGTAAAGCGGTGCAGGGACCTTTCCATCATAGTCATTTCAAAGGATGCTCACATATCGTACAGTGAATGTGGGATACCTTTCAAACTGTCAGGCAAAGTACATGATTTTGATTCCCTTATTGTCAAAACTCCTGACTTCTTTGATAAGATGAGAATAGATATAGAGCTTGAAACCAAGGCTCTGTCAATAGATATCCCCAATAGGACCATAGAGCTTGAGAACTCCAATATATTGTTCGATAAACTTGTAATCGCTACCGGTGGAAAACAGCGTATACCACAGCCCTTACAGAAATATATAGGAATGGATGGAGTATTCACCCTGCAAACACTTGCAGACGGTATGAAAATCGAAAATGCACTTCTTTCTGCTGAGAACATGGTCATCATCGGTGCCGGTGCAATAGGTGTTGAGACCGCTGCCGGTATAGCAAAAAGAGGGATAAACACAACACTGATCAACCGCGGTCCTGCGATCCTCTCACGTCTTATAGATCCTGATATGGCAGAGATAGTTTCAGAATACCTCAAGTCTGTCGGTGTGACCCTCATCACAGGCAATGTTCCGGATAGTATCGAAGGAAAAGAAAGTGTGGAGAGCGTTCTAATTTCAGGAGAACGAATACCAGCGGATATTATTATAATAAGCACAGGAATATTGCCTGATGTCGAGCTTGCAGAAAATGCAGGTATTTCCACAGGAGAACTTGGAGGTATTATCGTGAACGAACACCTTCAGGCATTTGTGGACGGCGATCTTTCAACCGACATATTTGCAGGCGGAGATTGTTGTGAGATAACAGACTTCATCACCAACAAAAGAACACTTGTACAACTCGCCCCTGCTGCAAGACACATGGCCACCATAATGGCAAACAACATCTGTGGGAAAGATACCATCATTAAGCCTCTTCTGGGCCCCAGTATCTACGTTGCAGGTGATCTCCTCATAGGCTCGGTGGGTCTTACAAGTAAAAGAGCAGGGGCAGAAAACATCGATATCATCACAGGTTACTCCACAGGAGTGACAAAAGCATCTTACTTCCCAGGCAGCAGTGATATCCACATAAAGCTTATTTTCAGTGATGATCTACTTACAGGTGCACAGATGATCGGAAAAAGCGGTGTAAAAGAAAGAATTGACAGCCTTACTTTCATGATAAAGAAGAAGACAACAGTTGAAGAAATGCTTTCAATTGAAACCTGTTACGCACCGCCGGTATCTACCGTTGTAGACCCTCTTATGTATGCAGTTAAAGACGCTTTCAGGAAAATAAAGGCAAGAACATGATCGATATCGATGGTTCCTATGGAGAAGGCGGCGGACAGATAGTCAGAAACGCCATAGCACTTTCTGCTGTTACTGGAAAAGCAACATCCATAAAGAACATACGTAAAGACCGGCCAAACCCCGGACTCTCAGCCCAGCATGTAAAAGCAATAGGAACAGCGGCCTTATTGTGTGATGCAAAAGTAGAAGGAGTTAAGATAGGATCAACGGATATTGCATTCTTTCCACAGGAAATAAGGGGGGGTAAATATACCATTGATATCGGCACTGCGGGAAGTATAGCTTTACTATTACAATGCATAATGCCCATTGCTGCTTATTCTGAAAATAAGGTCAAACTTGAGATAAGAGGGGGAACTGATGTTTCATGGTCACCAAGTATCGATTATCTCAATAATGTCACACTCAATGCCCTCTCGAAAATGGGCTACCGATGCAACATCGATATTTTAAAAAGAGGGTACTACCCCCGTGGCGGAGGTAGTGTTAATGCAATGATCGAGCCTTCACATTTAGTGCCTCATGAGCTTTCAGAAGAAAGAGGGATCATTCATGGAATATCGCATTGCTCCAATCTGCCTGACCATGTTGCACAGAGGCAGGCTGACAAAGCAAGGGCCGTTCTTGAAGATGCCGGCTATGAATGTTCAATAGAAACATTCCGTACTGACTTTCAATCCACTGGTAGTGGAATAACCTTATATTGTGGAATGAAAGGCTCTTTTGTACCCGGTAAAAGAGGAATAACAGCAGAAAAGGTAGGCAGTGATGCTGCTACATCTCTCCTGGATGAACTTTTAACCCCTTCTTCCGTTGACATTCATCTTGCAGACCAGCTCATCCCCTATCTCGGACTTGCTGAAGGCGGTTCTTTTACTGTAAAAGAAATATCAGACCATACAAGGACCAACATCTGGGTCACAGAACAATTCCTTGATATAAAGTTCAAGACTGAAAAAAGAAAAGGCATAGTGGAAATTTCAATTGAATAAGCTTCAAAAAGCTTATTCCTCAGTTTCCACAACGCTAAGATATTCCGGTGGAACACCATCCGTTAGCACAATATCCTCATTGACCAACATGAAATGCAATCCATCATTTTGTGCCTCATCCACATCTACCTCAAGCACTACCGGATTCTCAGTATGGACCGAAGCTGATTCTATCGCCTTCCCATAACTTGTACTAAGATGTACATAACGTTGTCTCATTGGGGCAATACCAGTATCAAGAAGCATATCAACCTCTTCCTGACTGACACCATAGTAAAGATATGGGAGCTCAGTTTCAAGATAGTCCAATTCCACATTAACGGAATGACCGTATCTTGCCCTTATCCTGGAACCCTTTATCTCATACCTAGTTTTCAGATCGGATTCGATCAGAGAAATAAGCCGTTCCCTTGTCGCCCATTTGTAGCGGCGGTCCATTATGTCACAGAGCAGGTCCATATTGACCCAGCCCTGTTCGTCCATAGTGAGCCCAACATCATCGGGAAAGTGCCTCAATGCGCCTGAAATGAACCTTCCGAGACGCTCTTCACGTTCATCGTCCAGTACATACCTTCCGCTCTCACCACAATCCGGACAAAACTCGCCCCTGAAGTATCCATGCTCATTACACTTGCGAATCATGCTATCTAAATGCAAATGCATTTTATACTTAATATAACTTTATCTACATCCACGGATCAGAAAGCGCATAATAGAAGATAAGAACGAATTTCTTCAATATAATGTATGACCTACCTTTCGTTAGGGTTATATCATATCGAACTAAACTTACCCGGGGCCTATGCTATTACAAAACAAGGAAATAGCCCTATCTTTTTCCTATAAGTTTTGGATAATTCTTACGGACCCGTTTTAATACTATTTACAGGTGTCATCAATGGACGAGATAACTGAGATCTACAATAAGCTTGGAGGCATTATCAGCGAAGACGATTTTAGAAAGAGGGTCGATGAAAAAGTAGACCAAATGAGCGGTCTTTGTGATATGAAGACAGCAGCAATGCTTGTTGCTCATGATCTTGGGGTCACAGATACTGTAAAGGATATCATCAAAATAAAGGATATAACTCCTGAGATAGGTAATGTGAGCTTTGTGGCAAAGGTAACCTCTGTTCTTGATGTACGCGAGTTCAATAGGAACGATGGTACCATTGGCAGAGTGGGGACTGTTAAGGTCGCAGACGAAACAGGTTCCATAAAACTCACTCTCTGGGATGACCGTGCAGATATCATCAAGAACGGTAGCGTTGAGGTCGGAGACTGTCTGGAGATCACAGGTTACGCAAAGGATGGCTATTCCGGAACAGAGATAAACATCGGCAAATATGGCCTGATGCGTCAGACCGACCAGAAAATAGAGGTCAACATGCAGTCACAGAAGATAGCTGATATAAAGGACGGCATGTCAGACATCAATATTTCAGGAAAGCTTCTGGATATCTCTGATGTCAGGAACTTCCAGAAAAAAGATGGGAATCCCGGGCGCGTCATGAACATACTGATAGGTGACGAGACCGGAAAGATACGCGTGACGCTGTGGGACGATAAGGTAGATTCAACCGCCTCCCTGAACCTTGATGATGCTGTTGAGATCATCAACGGATATGCAAGAACTAATAATTTCAGTCAGCAGGTCGAATTACAGATCGGAAACCATGGTGTTCTCAGAAAGACCGAAGCAGATGTCGAGTATAAAGAGAGCTTTACACCCATAACCGACATCATACCCGGTGAATCCTACTCAATAAAGGGATTTGTTTCCGGTCTTGGGGAACTCAGAGAGTTTGAGAGAGATGATGGAACCAGTAATATGGTCTCGAACATCTATATATCTGATGATACCGGCCGTATTCGGGTTGCTCTGTGGGGAGATCATGCCCTTCTTGTAGATGAACTGGACATTGAAACCCCCATCGAAATAATTGATGCATACTCAAAATCCGGATACGAGGATATAGAACTAAGTGCCGGAAACCGTACAAGGATAACAATCAAGTAAAAATGAACACCTATATATGCTATAAAGTAGAATTTTTATGTAATTGAATATGGGAATTCAATTAGTAGCATAGGAGGGTGATATTTATGGTCGTGGTGACCAAAGGGGACATTGAGGCGGACGGGTCTATCAAAGAGACCCTGAAAGATGTTGCCGTTCATGAGATAATGACTAAGGATGTCTTTATCCTTGACGTGACAAGCACAGCTCTTGAAGTAGCCAAGGCTATGGATGAACAGAATATTGATAGCGTCATCATCACAAAGTATGGTGAAGCTACAGGCATTATAACTGAAAGAGATATGGTATGTAAGGTAATGGTAAAAGATGCCATGCCCCACACCGTAAATGCTGAAGAAATAATGTCATCACCCATTCTAACAGTGAAACCAGATACAGGTGCCATTAAAGCATCTGAAATGATGGTGAAATTCCATATTCGAAGGCTTGCGGTCACAAATGGGAAGGCGATCGTAGGACTTGTTACCGACAGGGACATCCTTACAGTATCTCCGGTCCTGAACACAATTCTGGAAGACCTTATAGAGATAAATAGAGAACAGGATGTCGTTGAAGCTATTGACATTGAAAGGGGGGTATGTCAGAGGTGTGGATCACATGTAGATGATCTAAATCAATTTAACGGTCTTATACTATGCGAAGATTGTAGAGATGAAGAAGAATAAGAAGATGAAGAAGAAAATTCTTTGTCTGATTCATATGAACGGGGGTTTTATATGAAAGTCAACGAAATTATGTCCAAGGATGCTGTTAGTGTTAAAGAGCACGACAACATGACATATGCACGGCAGTTAATTAGAGACCATTTTCTTAGAGGTCTTGCTGTAACCAATGCCAATGGAAAGATGGTTGGTATCCTTAAAGCTAAGGATATTCTCAACATCGCATCCACACGTTCCAATGTAACCATTGAGGGATTCGTGAATGATTGTCCGCTTATAACACAAGAAACAGACATCATGGATGCTGCAAGACTTATTATTGCATCAGATGTGGGGCTCTGTCCAGTAGTGGCCTCAGAGACCGATAAAGAGATAGTCGGAATGGTAAGCAATTCAGATATCCTTGCAAATATCGGATCTCATAAAGTAAATAATAAAGTTGCAGCTGATGTCATGACAACTGATGTCATTAGCTGTAATCCACATGATATTATTACAAAAATATGGCCGACCCTACTTACATCGAATTGTTCCGGTCTACCTGTGGTCACCAATGCTCATGAACTTCAGGGCATGGTAACTATAAGGGATATCATAAGATCCGGATTTCTCAGGCCAGCCATTGGTGAGACACATCAAACACAATCCAAAGACGTACCTTCAGTTGAACAGATAATGTCAACTCCTGCCTATACAGTGGCTTCTGATACCAGTGTAAAAGAGTGTATTGAAAAGATGCTCCATTATGATGTCGGAAGACTGACGGTTGTTAATGATGGAAAGGTAATGGGAATAGTGGCCCGGACCGATATACTGCGTGCTTCTTTATGAGTTATGATCCCGCTTTATGACTTAGCATAACTGAGGCGAACCTATCAAGAAAATAAAAATTAGACAATTAGGACTGTAACCACAGACCTTTCAATATTTTTGGATGGCTTTTTGTTTATTCCAAAATTCGTACAGCCGATCGAATACTTAATTATTGGAAAAAAATAAGGAGGATAAAATGAAACTTCAAAACAACGGCCCTGTGGGTAGCAAGAAAAAGGATCCTGTTCAGTTTGCTGCTAATGAAACAATGGATAAGAGAGCTTTCGATTTCCATGCGAAGATATCAGAGCATGAAGGGGATATTATGTCTGTGGCAACTAAGCATGTTATCACTATCCCGCCTACGACAAAGATCATAGATGCCATCAAGATAATGACAGAAAGGAAGTTCAGACATATTCCTGTCACAAACGCTGGCACAAACAAAATTGAAGGTATCATTACATCTTTTGACATAATCGATTTCCTTGGGGGAGATAAGAACCAACTTATTGAGAATAAATATAAAGGGAACTTGCTAGCTGCTATCAACGCTAATATAAGTTCGATAATGCAACCCCACGTAGTGTCCATTCATAGCACTGGCAATATCAAGGAAGCCTTTGAGCTCATGCTGAAGCACAACATAGGAAGCCTGCCTGTAGTTGATAGTACAGATCATGTTTGTGGAATATGCACTGAGAAGGACTTCTTAACATTTGCAAGCGGACTTCCCACTAATATGTCAGTTGCCGGCCACATGAGTAAAAAGGTGGAAAAGGCGTCTGCTGATATGAAGATCGGTGATGCTGCTAAAGTGATGGTCAAGAACAACTTTAGAAGACTTCCTGTTGTAAAGAACGATATACTCATAGGGGTTGTCAATGCATCGGCCATTATGAACTTTTTAGGAAGCGGAGAGGTATTTGATAATTTGGTCACCGGTAATTTCCATGAAGCAATGGATGTTCCTATCAGTTCATTGGTCTCAAAGGACGTAGTATGGACCACTTCTGACATAGACCTCGGAGAAGCGAGCAGCCTCATGCTCGAACATGGTATTGGATCCCTGCCAGTTATCGATAACGAAGAGCTTTGTGGTATAATCACAGAGAGGGATATCCTAAGAGCAATAGCTGAATGAATTTTATTTCCACAGGAATAACTAACAAACAATGGAGGATGAGATATGAATGTATCAGACATCATGAGTTCGCCGGTATACGTTATGGAACCGGAAGAGCCTGTGTCACATGCAAGGAAATTGATGCTTAGACATAAGATAAGCACAATTGTTGTCGTGGAAGGCAACAAGATGATAGGCATCGTTACCAAATCCGATCTTGGAAGACGCCTGGCCCAGGCAGAACCAATGTGGAGACGAAGGCCTATTGACAAGGTTCCTGTAAAGATGATAATGACAGAAGACCCTGTTACTATCTATAAAGATGCATCTGTTTCTCAAGCAACGGCATTGATGGTCGATAACGATATCAATAACATCCCTGTGCTCAACAATGGAGAACTTGTGGGCATTGTTACAAGAGTGGATATAGTTCGCTGCATGTCTGAGGTCCCTGTTAAGAAGAATTTGGGTGAGATCATGACGGCAGATCCTATTTTTGTCCATAGGCATCACACTCTCAACCATGTGATAGATGAAATGGAGAGTAACAATGTCAGTAAGCTTATTGTTACAGATGATGCCGGGGAAGCGGTTGGAATTATAACGACAAGAGAACTTGCACTGCAGGTACTTGCAGATAATGCAGGGGAGCTTCCTTCAAAGAACATAAAGATGGCAAGAAAATCAGAGCCCAGTGGTGAGAAAATATACAGATATGTCAAGACTGTCCCTCTTGTGGCAGAGGATGTAATGAGCAGTATATTTGCTGTACTGGATGTTGGGGATGATATCACAAAAGCTGCAAAGATCATGGTGGATAGGAACATCACCGGTATTCCTATTGCTGAAAATGATGAGATCGTCGGTATTGTCAGCAGAACAGATATCATGAGAGCAGCTTGATGGATATTTGAGAGATTAAATAGATTAGTGATCTGGCGTCACGAAATAAAAGAGGTGAGAAGAATGCAAGTGAAGGACATAATGGTAGAACCGATATCTATTGATAAAGCAGACACGATATCCCATGCGCTTGATGTTATGGAAAAGAAGGCCACACGTCGCCTTTTGGTAAAGCATGACGATAATCTTATCGGCATACTTACAATGAGAGGCATTACTAAAGAACTTGGTACACGAAAAAAGGGGGCTAAACCTGCATCTTCACTCCATGTAGCAACCGCTGTTTCAGATAAATTCGTAAAGGTCCTGCCTGATATGGATGTGGACGATGCACTTATACTGATGGCAAAGAACCGCGGTATCATAATTGTAAGCGAGAATGAGAAGATTCTCGGTTGGGTTACACCAAATGAAGTGCTGAGCAATAGTCAGATCGATGGTTATGCTGCTGAAATAATGAACAAGGACCCTATAACCGTACATCCTGGAGACAGGGTCAGCCATATCAGACACATAATCCTTGATGAGGATATTGGAAGGTTCCCTGTTATTGAGGATGGCAAACTTGTAGGTATTGTCACTGAGCAGGACATCGCTAAGTCAATGCGTGCTTTCAGAGATATTGTTTCTGGAAATCAGCAGGATGCACGTATCAAGAACCTCATTGTCGAAGATATCATGAAAAGAGGTGTCAAGACCGTGCAATCCAACGCTCTGATGTCGGATGTTACAGCGATGATGCTCAAGGAGAAGATCGGTGGTTTGCCGGTAGTGAACCTTGAAGGAGACATGGTAGGTTTCATTACAAGAAGAAACATTATTAGTGCGTTTGCACAGTGAAATAATGAGACCTGATGATGCTGATCGTATCATATTGGATGTGAGGGCAGCTGCAGATTATCTGGACCTGCCCGTATCCAAACTCCAGAAATTATTACAAAAGCGTGAGCTTTTGCAGCTCTGGGGAGAGCATCAGCATCTTTTCCGTTTTGATACATCTGCTTCTTATATTGACAGCGGATCAGTTCTGTAGCAAAAGAATGGCTGTTTTGAACTTATAAGAGGATTTCCAAAGATACGGCGGGCCATGCTGTTAAAGCCTACAATAGAAGCTCATTTTTCTGATGTCGAGACAGTCTGTGTCGAAGAGAAGATGAACGGTTTTAATGTGCGCATCGTGACAGTTGACGGGAAGATCATTGCCATAACCCGCGGTGGTTATGTTTGCCCTTATTCCACTGAAAGAGCACAGAAGTTCTTGGATATTGATTTTTTTGAAGAACATCCGGAACTTGTGCTCCACGGCGAGATGGTAGGTCCTGACAATCCTTATATCCCAAAGGAGATCTACAATATAGCATCCCTTGAACTTTTTGTTTTCGATATAAGACATAAGCATACTGGCATCCCCCTTCCGCTTTATGAGAGAAGGCAACTTGCAGAGGAATACGGATTTGAACAGGTCAGGCTATTTGGCGAATTTCCAAAGGAAGAAGCTCCTCTAAGGATAAGTGAGATCATCAGGGAACTTGGGAAGATGGAACACGAAGGCGTTGTTATCAAAGATCCCATGATGGAGATAGCACCTTTAAAATATACCTGTTCGCAAAGCAATTGTGCAGACCTGAGACATGCTTTCAAGTTCTACAATGATGTCGGCAGGGACTATCTGTTCTCCAGAGTGGTGCGCGAAGGTTTTCAAGCAGTTGAGTGGGAAGAGACAGGTGATGATATAGACCAGCGCTGCCTGCAACTTGGCAGAAGCATACTTTACCCCATGATAGATTCTATCATCAGTATAGGAAATGGTGGCCGTATAGCCGATGAAGTTCAGATGAGGGTCTCAAACCTTGAGACCGTTTCAAAGTTCAAGGAATATTTAAAACGGCAAGGCATGGAAGCTATTTTCAGTGAACCTGAAGTGGCAGGTCATGAATTTATTGTCAAAATAAAGAAGCTGAACAAGAGTACCAATGATAAGACGCTTTCCATGTGGAAGGGAGAAACATGGTAAGCTCAAAAAAGCATATATCACAATAAGTATTTGTGTACACAAAAAGTGTGATAATATATGACAAAAATAACTATCATCGGAAGCGAAAAAAGCGGAAAGACCACCCTTGCTGCAAAATTAGGGAAGAAGGGAACAGTAGCAGATTTTACAATGTATGATTTTAAGAAAAGCGGTCAAATTCTGACAACCATCGATGCAACCGGGTATCCTGTAGCTGTTAAACCAATGATGGCCGCTCTTAATCTTTCTGATATTGCTGTTCTGTGCATACCTCCTGAGGGGCTTGATCTATATTCGGGAGAATGTATCATTGCACTGGATCTTCTGGGCTATAAGCACGGCATCATCGTTCTGACAAAATCAGATACAACTTATCCTTTTGCCATTGATGAGCTGAAAGAGAAAGTAATGAAATTAACAGCAGGAACAGCTCTTGAGAACTGGGAATACATTGCTGTTTCCACAACATCCTTTGAAGGAATGGAAGAGCTCAAGGAAATGATATTCAACCTTGGTGAGGTTGTCGATAAAGAACTTGAAGAATTGAACGAGCTTCCCCCACGTGTGGTCGTCGATCAGACATTCAATGTTACCGGTATCGGATGTGTTGTTCTTGGTGTCGTGGACCAGGGAACTATTAATGCAAAGGATAAACTGATAGCTTTCCCAAGTGATAAACAGATAGAGATCCGTTCCATTCAGATGCATGATGATGATACAAAAACTGCACCTGCAGGTGCAAGAGTTGGACTTGCACTCAAGAACGTGCAATCAAAGGATGTTGAGAGAGGTTTTGTGCTCTCACAAAAGGAAGAAGTTACAGAGGACCTTAGACTCAAATGTCATTTCACACCCTTCTCAAAGGGCTTTGCAGTAGGAGATGTTCCTCATATCTTCGTAGGTTTACAGTCAGCACCAATGCGAATTGAAAAGATCCTCATCAACGGAGAGGAAGCTGAAAGGACCACAACAGATGCTGAATGTGTGCTTACTCTCTCAGGATCGAAATTACTGGCTTACAATGAGTCTGACAGGTTCATAATCTGCAATCTGGATGATAAACAGAGATTTGTGGGATATGGCTACATAGCATAAAACCACATTTCTTTTTTAAAAACGGTTCTTTCCATCAATTAGCAGTTTCAGTTCTTTGGTCTCTTGAAACCGCAATTAAGACATGTGTATTTATGACAACACATCATTTCATCACATTCCGGACATTTCCATTCGTCCTCCTGTGCTCTTAAAAAAAGGTCCATGCCCTTCTCTTTGATGAAGATGAGATTGTCTATCAGGCTGATATTGTACCTCTTACGGTAATGCTCATCAAGTATTTTCAGGTGCTCACAAGGGAAGAATTGGCACTCATAACAATAATTTATTTCGTGTTTATCCAATTTTTTGCATTTCTTTTTTAGAAAAGCACAACTTTTGTTTTCTGCTCTGCACCCTTGGCATCTCTTTTTTCTTTTGCCCCCACTCATCGTATGACCAAAAAAAGCAATGCATGTCCCACAGTTCATGCCACAGGGAGCTATGAGTTCTTCTGAAAGCTGGGACATAGTCAGACCTTTGCTACTTTTTATTTTCTCGGCCTCAATGGTTTAAAACCATCCATATTCGTAGGCCGATCAATAGCTTTTGTCAAGGAAGTACATTCAGGATTACTGAGGAATTTCGGGCGGTCAACAGGGGCGAACAATTTATTATTTGGAGCCTGCTCACGATATACAGTATCAAACTCTTTTTTTGGTGCAGCGATCAGATCAATTGTTATGGAAGGTTCTTCATTCTGTTCTGCCTTCTGAAAAGCATCGATCTTAAGCCCTTTCTCCCTGGCAAGGGCTCCTTGCTGTTTACCATAAAGATATTGAGCAGAGATCACATCTCCAAGACCAAGACTTTCTGAAAGGGTCTTCAGCTTTACCAGGTTCTCCTTGACCCATCCGATCTCTGAATGCTTGTTATAGCCTACCTCTAATCCAAGGTTGTAAGATTTATCTTCAAGCTCGGCTTTCTTAAGCTCAGCAAGTGTAAGTTTGTCTTTCCTATTCTTTAGGTCCATTTTCAGCACTCTTTACACAAGAGCAGATCTTACCGCCAGACCCTTGTCAGTGAATTCAACTTCCATCATATCACAATGATGTTTTGTGCCACGCATCTTAATGACCTGTAATGCTCGGGTCATTCTCTTTCCATAAAGGAAATTATGAAGGAATAACACACCATGCGCTGCAAACTGTTCAGTGGAATAGGCATTAGGATCGGTCATTTCAGAAAGAATGATCGTCGTACACCCAAGGTTCTTAAGATTCCTGATAAAGCGTCCCATTTCCTTTTCTTCCAGGGAGTGATCCTTTGTACTAAAGCGTATGGCTGACATTGAATCTATTACAAGTCTCTTTACATTATACTCTGAAACATATGCTGCAATTTCCTTGAAGACCATGGCTGGTGATGGTGCTTCCCCTTCGACCGATGAATAACCTACTTCATAGTCCGAGTTGATGACCTCATGAAGCTCATCAATGTAACCGTATTCCATTCTTGGACCAAGGTCAGCGAAAAGCAGCTTTTTCATTTTTATTAAAGTTGCTATGTTCATTGCATAATTAGACATGTCATTGATGACATTCTGCGGGCTTTCGAGAAGTGTCACATAAAGGCCGACTTCTCCAAAAGTGGCTCCTTGTGCAAGAAATTGCATACCAAAAGTAGTCTTTCCGCCGCCAGGAGGTCCACTCAACAGATAGACACGATCAGTGACAAGTCCGCCCTGAATTATTTCGTCCAAACCTTCAATTCCAGATGGTATTCTCATAATAAACCCCAATTAATAATAAATTATTATAACCCAAATTGTCAATATGTTAAACTAGTAGTTAATTAATAACTAAATTAGTATTTAATTACATTAATACGTTACTGTTTGATTGCATTAATAAGTTACTGTTTACAATAGATTGATCAAACAAATAAAAATTGTCGATGCACTGCCTTCAATGAAAAGACCAAAAATTTTGCAGGTAGCTGTATGCTCCTGCACTTTTTTTTGTTTAGGACAAATACTTGTTCTGGAAAATACTGATACCTTCTTCAACATTGCTCAGCAACTGACAGGCGATCTCCTGTGTGGGCCATGAGCCAACTCCACAGTCCGGACCAACATATTTTATGCGGTCCCCAAATATAGAATGGGCATTCTCAAGGCGTTTTGCAATGATCTCCGGAGTCTCCATTTCTGTCACGATCTCAGGCAGATACTGGGTGTCTTTCCAAACATTTGTATTGTATTTCTCGTTCAGAACCGAAGCAAGATTGAAAATATCGGTCCTTGCGATACCTACACGAAGGAAAGAATCCGTGTCTTCAAGCACTTTTTTGTCTATAAGGTCAAGATAGGAAGGATTAGCTGCTGATTCCACACCTATTACGTTTATGTTCGGAGTGTCACATGCGATCTTGTAATGCAATGGTGAATGTAAATGTATTTCCACATCTACATACTGTTTGCCTGCATAAGCGGTCGAAAGGCTCAGAGCTTTCACCAGTTCAGCATCTTCGAACATCACCTGTGGATTGATACCGATACTTGGCTCATCGATGGAGATCGTTCTTATGTTGAAGTTCTTTGCGGACCTGATGGCCTTACTGATAAAACGATCGATGCTGACTGCAAGCGTATCCAGGATGTCGGTATATTGGGTTCCCCCGAAATCCTTGAGGTAAAGTTCAAGAGGACCTGTCACGCAGACGCGGACATCCGGTTTATCGCCTGTTTCCTCTTTGTATTGTGCGGCGGTCTTCTCCAGGATCTCAAGTTCGAGGATGCGTGCGCTTTCTTCCTTGACCTTGAAAGGCTCTTCCACACATTCCGGGTCCTTGATTATGGACAGGAACTGCTCGTTCATGTCCTGGAACTGCGGATATGTTGCGACCTGCACACCTGCATCTAATTTCTGTTTGAACGCTGATCCTATGATATTGAAGAGCTGCTCATCACTATCCCTTTTTGAAAAGGCGTTCGCCATCCACTCTTTAGTTACACCTTCCGGTAACGGAAAACTTCCAATATCATCAAAGATCAGGTCTGTCATAGCTACTCTACTGTAAGTATCATTTATAATAGTAGCGAAATGAGAATATGGAAAATATTCCTTGTATAGCCAGATATCTGCAAGATTTATAAGTAAAGACTCACAAGTTTAAACCCAGTCTTGACCTTGAACAATTATCTTTTAAAAAGTATCATTCTCACGCTGGTGAAATAATTGAAAATAATGATAATAGGCGGCTTTCTCGGAAGCGGCAAAACCACTACTCTGTTGAAGCTTGGAAAACATCTTAGCGATACAGGACACAAGATAGCAATAATAGTGAACGAAATAGGCGAGATAGGCCTTGATGGTGATACCCTTTCAAGTACCGGTATCGTTACGGAAGAACTCACAAGCGGGTGTATCTGCTGTACTCTCAAGATAAGCATGGAATATACTTTGAGCAACCTTTCCGATGAATTCCATCCAGATGTTATCATCATCGAACCTACAGGTATCGCTTTCCCGAGACAGATAAAGGACGATATTGCACTGATGAAGATCGAGAACTTAAGCTTTGCACCCATCGTCAACATTGTGGATGGAACAAGGTTCAATACGGAAATAAAACAGACACCCAAGTTCATTCAGACACAGATAGAAGATGCCGATATCCTCTGTATCAACAAGGTCGATATAGCAGAGAAAGAGAAGATCGCAGAGGTCAGGAATTTCCTGGAAGGTCTCAATCCCGAAGCAGAGGTTATCGAGTTCTCTGCAAAGGAAGCCGATGAAAAGTTCCAGAGGCTCATAGACCTGCTGTCAGGTCAGAGCAAGGAAAGGGAAGTAAGGGAGAACATCAATTCCATTGAAGCTTCCGAGGTAAGCTCCTATTCCGGCGAACTTACGATAAAGGACTGCGAACTGGAAGCTGAAAAGGCAGAAAAATATGCCATCGCTACTCTGACTTCCATTGGCGAACAGATCAAGAAGCTCAATCCGGATTTTGTTGGTCACATCAAGATGGCACTGGAATACCCGGAAACCCTCATGAAGGCCAGTATCACATCTTCCGAAAGTGTACCAAACATAGAGTTCTTTGAAACAAAAGGCAAGGATTGCACCCTGAAGTTCCTCTCAGCAGTCACGAATGTGGAAAAGGAAGAACTTGTGAAGATCGTTGAGACCACGATAAAGGAGTATCTCAAGCGAGAAGGCATACCTTTTGGAAATAAGGTCAAGAACCTTCAGACCATCGATATCCTTTAAGGGAGAGCCTTACTCCCTTTGCCTTTCCACTTTTTTATTCTTTCATCTATTCTTCAGTCTTTATTTATTATAGATCAGTATTATCAGTATCTTTAGACCTTATCGAAAAGTTCAATACCTTCAAATCTGCATTCAGCAAGCCTTCTTTCAAATATCAGATAACGAAAACGCTTGAACAATGCGTATGTTCTGAAATATGTACTGAAAAGTATGGCAGAATATGTATTGCTGCCGGAAAAGAACAGTTTTTTATCATCTCTTAGAGAATCATCAACGAATCTCACAACACCATCTGCACTATCCAGTCTCACAAGAGTGCCCTGAACAAGAAGTGGACCAAGAACGATGGCATCTTCCTCCATCCCATCGGCACCTACTGTGCCTTCAATGAAACCGTAATTGAAGATCGTAGGTATAGGCGAAAAGAACACTCTTTTGTATTCCTCTCCCACTTTATGGTACTTGAAAAAACTGAATTTGGGGGTCTCTATCCTTATACGCATTCAAATAAGGTAAGCACTCTTTTTTAAAACACTTTTTGGACCACGAAGGCTCATTTCAAAAATGGAAGAACATACTCAGCAAAGAGATAGCCTTCCACGATAAATATCAGTGGCATCCCGATCCTGAATTGCGAGTGCCTGGTCTTGTGCCTGAACTTCTGCATTCCTGCAATGGAACCTATGCTTCCACCCAGCAATGCCCACCTGAACAGGGTCTTTTCCGGTATCCTGTACTTGTTCTTAATAGCTTTCTTTTTGTCAGAGTACATCAGCCAGAAAGAATATGTGTTCACTAAAAAAAGATACAGGAGAATGTACAAATATAATTCCATATTCCATTCTCCTTACTTATATGAAATGACACTTATTCGAACTTACATGGATTCAGGTGCGCCCAGTCCAAGAGTATCCAGAGTGTTAGCAAGGACCATTCTTGCACAATCTACCAGAGCAATACGGCTTGAACGTAATTCTTCATCCTCTGCGTTCAGGACAGATACAAAGCGGTAGAACTGGTTGAACGCATCAGCAAGTTCTCTTGCATAGATAGCAAGCGTGTGAGGTCTGAGGTCCTTTGCACATTGATCGAGCATGTTGTCGAACATTGCCATTTTCTTAATGAGAGCAACTTCAGAATCTTCCACAAGAAGAGCAGCATTGATAGGTTCTTCCGGCTTCCAGAGACCTTCATCCCTGGCTTTCTGGAGAATGCTGCATGCACGTGCATGTGAGTACTGAATGAATGGCCCGCCCTGCTTTTCAAAATCAAGGGCTTCTTTCCAGTCGAACACTGTGGACTTTTCAGGTGATACTTTTACAATATCGTATCTGACAGCCCCAATACCCACGATCTCAGCCACATCTGCCTTGAAATCATCAGGCATCTCCGGGCGGCGCTTGTTCACTTCTTCATACGCCTGTGTCTTTATCTGGTCCAGCAGGTCATCGGCACTGATGAACTTACCACTTCTTGTGCTCATTGAGCCTTCCGGAAGGGATACGAATTCAAAGATAACGAACTCGGGCTCTTTCTTGCCTATTGCATTGAGTGTGGCCTTGAGCTGACCGGATATCAATTTGTGGTCTGCTCCGAACACATCGATGATCCTGTCCGCACGTTCACCTTTCCATTCGTGATATGCAAGATCACGTGTGGTGTAAAGGGATGTACCGTCAGTACGCTGTATCACCAGTGTCTTTTCGAAGCCGTAGTCCTTAAGGTCCACAACAAGTGCACCGTTGTCGATCTCTGTACGACCTGTGGCCTTTATCTCTTCAACTATCCTTGAAACATCGCCGGACCTGATAAAACTGGATTCCTTCGGGAACTCGTCATGTGCCACATTCATCTTTCTGAGCGTTTCCTTGATTCCGGAAACTGCCAGACCGACCGCTTTATCGAAATTCTCGATGGTAGCTGCATCCCCTTTTTCAACAAGCTGCATGAGCTTGTCTATTTCAGCGACCTTTTCAGGATGAGCATTGAGCTCCGCATTTGCTTTTATGTAAACATCTGCAATGGCATGGTCAGGCTTGGAGCTCTCATCAAATTCGAAACGGTCAAGGGCCCAGGAAACTATTGCTATCTGGCGACCCATATCATTAACATAATAGTGAAGTTCTACATCATATCCTGCACGTTTGAGGATACGCCCGAGGGTATCACCGATTATGGAATTCCTTATATGACCCACATGCAACGGACCGTTAGGATTGGCTGATGTGTGCTCGAGCAATATCCTGCCCTCAGAGAAATTGCCACCAAAGGCCTCTTTTTGTTCCCTTATGGCCAGAACTGTGCCCTCAATGAAATTACGGCTTGCCCAGATATTCAAATAGGGGCCCAATGCCTCAACTTTCTCTACGAGAGAGCCTTCAGGTATCACAATTTCGCCTGCTATCTTCTCAGCAACATCCTTGGGACTCTGCTTTGCAACAGAAGCTAACCTGAATGCTATTCTTGAAGAGAGGTCTGCGTGCTGTGAAGGACCAAGCTCCATATCTTCCGCTTCAAAACCTGCTGATCTGACAGCATCGTTCAGTATACTTGTAACCTGATCTATAAAATCCAAAAACAAGATGATCACCTTTAAATTAACTTTAGATACCTGTGTTGAAACGCAATATCGCTACAACGCCGCCAAATGCTTTCAAAAGCTGTGAACCTTCCTCGAAATCAGTGGATATGAACTCCACTCTTGTGCCCATTTGGTCACACATCTCAGACAGTTCATCAACGACATCCACCTTTTCAGTGATCTCAAGATAAGCACCACATTTAGGGCAATTACCGGTAGGAGAACTGCTATCCCCGGGCTTGAACTCGCGGCTGGTCTTCCTCTCATAATCACAAGAAGTACACTTGACAGTTTCCCTTACAGCTCTGAGGTCCTCGGATATCAGCAATATGTCCACGGCACCTATTATGAGGTTCTCGCGTACATTGTCCTCTCCATAGGTCGCTTTGCCGGAATCCGATACCAATTCCCTGAAGAACTGTTGCATCAGTTTCTTTTCGACCATGAGATCAAGGTCCTCAAGTCTCTCGCTCGCAGCATTCACGAGTTCGGAAAGACCGGATTCATCGGTGTATGCGACATCGAAAAGACCAAGTACCTTCTTCTCGATCTCATGGTGGAAGAAGTTACCTGATTCGAACTCTTCCTTTGTGGGTGACGGACCACCTACAAGCACGCCTTCGAAATCTTTCTGGTCTACTGTAAGGAAGACCTCACTTGCAGCATCTCCTATACGTTTGTAGAAATCATGTATGGCAATAAGTCTCAATTGCTGGAACCTGTGAGCACTCTGACCACCCTTTCTCTGTTTGCCTGGTACAGTGGAGGTCAGATTACGGAATGCTTCTATCTGTTTACCTGTGAGAAGACCAACCGTAGCTTCACGCCTGTCCAATACAAGCAGACCATAGGTCTTTGCTTCCTTTAGCATCTCTTCCAATGGGGTAAGGAAAAAAGACGAATCGCAGTGATATCTGTAAGTTATGATAGGCTGTGGTGGCTCAACAATGGTGGTCTCCATGTTGGTCTTGTTCGCACCAACATCTACCGCACCAGTAAAATAAACTATCCCATTTTCTGGGACCGTTGCATACCTGAGCCTTGACATGATAGAATCAATAGCTCCCTGCACATTGGTCTTGGTAAGCTTGGATTTGATATTGGAAGCCTGACTATGCTCGGTCCTAAGCTGTGATACAACATCTGAGATCTGTTTATCAGGAGGTATGTACAGAGAAATAAGCTCGGTTCCACGACCTTTTTTTCCTCTTAACGATTCCAGTTTCTTTTTAAACTCGTATTTCTGATGTGAAGATTGGTCAACCATTGTAGGAATACTCCATAATTAGGATCAATTAGGATATAGTTGCATCTTGCAACCTAATGATCATGTTCTACATTGAACATTTATGCTATTAGCTATACAGATGTACCTATGTGAACAAGGATATAAATATAGGTTATGACTGGTTACATAACCTTTGTCTGAATTTTATTCAAGGTCCGAAACTTTTCCGTCCTTCGAAAGCAGGACAATACGGCTGATCTCCACATCATCCGCAATACTGTATCCAATATGACCAGCGATCTCTTTTGCAAATTCCAGAACCTCATCATGTGCAGGCATGGCTTCACGTGGAAGACGGCTTCTGGAAAAGCCAAGATGCATATATGCTTTTATCTCAATGTAATCCGGGTCCGCCTTTTCTATGAGTCGGGCATAACCTGCCGGATCGAACATGTTCACACCCTTGACAAGTGTTATGCGAATAGCCTTTCTGTTGCTTTTCGTTCCAAGGATCTCAAGGGATTGATTGATCTTATCCCACAGTGCAGGAGATTTCGGTAGACAGACCTTTTCATACGTCTCTTTATCAGGCGCATCCAGGCTCATATAAAGCTGTGAAGGTTCTATCCTTTCCATCATTTCAGGAACAGTGCCGTTACTGACAACGAATGTACTAAAGCCCTGGCCTTTGAACTCTTCCAGGAGCTCAGGAAGATACGGATATAATGTAGGTTCACCAGAAAGGGAAATAGCAACATGTTTTGGTTCATTGGCTTCTTCCCAGCGCTCTCTTGGTGCTGAATGTCCAAAACCTGAGATCAGTTTGCGCTGGGCCTTGATTGATGACCCCACTATTTCCACTGGAGAATCCCAATTTTTTGGAAGAGATACTTCGACCTCAGTGGGCCTCCAGCAATGTAAACAGCGCTGATTGCATCTCAATGTTGGTGTCATTTGCAAACAACAATGAGAGGTTATGCCATAGAACTTTGATTTATAGCAGTCGCCTTGATCCTTTATTGAACGGCTAAGCCAAAGACAGGTCTTAACGGCCGAATGGGTGCCTGCAAGACTGTACTTTTGCTTTTTTAGCAAGGTTTCAAAATCAGTTATCTCAGGAAGGTCCATCAGATCTTCCTTATCTTTTAAAGACATTTGATGCATACTTCCCTGTCGCAGTATATATAGTAATCGGAAATAGAAAGATTACTTAAATCCTTTCTCAGACCTTGTGATGATATCATTAGAACTGAAGAAGGGTCGTCCTGAGGGTGGAGAGGTCCACCACCGGAACCTTTGCAGGTGTAGGCATTAAATTGACCCTTTTCTGGAACTCTGTCTGGGATTGCCATGTGCCTGAATTTATAAGAAGGACACTCTTGTAGTTGCCAACACCAATAGTATGTACGTGACCACAATGCAGTATATCGGGTACAGGGTCAATGACGAAATGGTCCTGTTTTTCCGGTGCAATGGAAACCCTGCTTCCATATATTGGTGAAAGGTGTCTTCGCTTTATCATTTCCACCATGGCCTTTTCAGGTTCCTGATAGGAAACTCCCGGAACAGATGCTACCAGATCGTCTATGGAACGTCCATGGTACATCAGGACCTTGACACCATCAAGGTCGACAAGTGCAGGATTTCCCACAAACGTTATCCTGTCAGAGAAAAGAGAAGTTATACGCTCCGGAAAACGTGGCTGGGGTTCTGCCTGCCTGACAGCATCGTGGTTACCTGGAGAAATGATGATCTTGATATGTTCAGGTACCTGATCGAAATACTCAGCAGCTTTTCTATATTGGTCATAGATGTCAAGTATATCAAGTTCATGTTCCTGTCCCGGAAATATGCCGATACCATCAACAAGATCACCTGCGATCACAAGAAAGCGTATTTCCTCCGACATCTTTTTCAGCTGCTCATTATCGGTCTTGCCGTTAAGGAAGTCAAGAAAACCGCACCACTCCTCCTCAAGAAAAGTAGAGCTACCTACATGGACATCCGAGGTGAAGACCGCTTTACCCCAGGTACCCTCTCTCCTGTTCGAGATGTTCGGAAGGTCTGGAAGTACCAGTTTTTTCGCGATCAGAAGGCTGCCATCATTGGTCATTGAGCCGGTGATACCGATGACCTCATCGAGAACGAGTTTGCTTGCTTCCTCGAACAGGTCCTTTTCCGCCTGATGCACCAGCACCGGAAATGAACCTGTGGGATCTTCTAATTGTAGCATCTTGTGACCATTGGCAGTGGTCCTTATCTCAGAGACCATCCCTATGATAGATGCTTCATTATAATCTCCTCCGCCGCTACGTCTTATCCCGCCACTTTGTTTCCGGTTCTTGTTAAGACTTTCAATGGGCCGGGCGGTGACCCTCCCACGTATGATATTACTTAGCTTAGTGTAACGGTTCCTGAAATACTGGACAAATTCCATGTATTCACCAACACAGGTCGACATATCTGTGATGTCAGACATGATATTGATATTGTTCACCTCTCCAGTGGAGTCACTAAAACATCTTTCATCCCTTAAAGTGGCTGAAGATGATGTTGGAAAAGGTGTTGAGGATGATGGAGACCGTGCATTGGATTGGGGGGAAGGAACTGAGGATACTGGAGATGTCGGAGTATCATCGGAGCACGGAACCTCATCAAGACATTCCTTTGGAAGGTCCGGATATTCTTTTTCAAAACTCTCAACATCAATATGTTCAGCTTCAATGACAAAAAGAGATTCATCCACATTTTCGAGTATATAGGAAATAAGGTCATTCGGTGCACTATGTAAAGCGATCATTTCCACGGCCTTAGGGCTTATCTGATAACCTGCTTCCAAAAAGACTTCCTGAACCTTGATATCTTTCATAATATGGCCTGAACTTAAACGATGGGACTGAAAATAAAGCTCGGATCGAAATTGACGAAACTACGAATATACTGAGCAAAATTTGAGCCGTGGTAACAAAAGTATTCCTACAAATAAAAATGCTGCGTACGAAGATAATAGATAAAGACCAAATACAATATTCTTTTAACTAATCAGATACTTTCTTCTTTTGGATCAATATGACCTTACAAGAATCATTTCACACATTTAGAACAAGTGAGAATTTCTGGATCTCCCTTACAAGAGATCTTGCATCCGTGCTTCTTGCTGTAATGGCCTTTGCAGTGATATCACAGATCGTTTTTGGAATGTGGACACCTATGGTTGCGGTCGAGTCCGGCAGCATGGAACCAAATATGCAGATCGGTGACATTATTTTCATAAAAAGTATTGATCGGACACAGATAATAACCAATCAGGATACTTCCACAGAACATGTTTCATTTAAAATGCAGGGTGATGTTATTCTATACCGTCCTTATGGTCAGGAAGGAATAACACCTATCATACACCGGGCCATGTACTATGTAGAAGAGGGAGAGCCTATGTGGCTTAACGGTCCTGTAGCTCCTCACAGCGGTTATATCACAAAAGGTGACAATAAAATAACAAACATCTATTATGACCAGCAAGGCCAGATAAGCTATTATGAACCTATTAAAGAAGAATGGATAATAGGCACAGCACAGTTCAGGATACCATATCTGGGTCATCTGAGACTGCTCATATCCTAATTATCCTTACATTTTTTTACTTTTTTTACAACAAATTAAAAATTGATGCATCATAGATGCATCTGTGCTGTGATCACCGGTTTGAAGCCTGCGAGCATGCCTAACCTGTAATCTTCCAGAAGAACACGACGTGTGCTTTCGATAGGAACGCTCAATACTATTTCCTTTGTCCTTCCATAACGTCCTTTACTGACTACTACTGCATTGAGAATACCAAGCATATCCAGTTCAGATATAAGATCAGTGACCCTTCTTTGTGTCAGGATATCCATATCTACGCTTAAACATAGCTGACGGTAAACGTTGTAGACCTCTCCTGTAGTAACATTTCTGTGTCCGTTATCCCTCAGTACCATTACACTATAAAGGGATAGTTTTGATTGTGTCGGAAGTGTCCTGACCACTTCAACTATGCGATCTATCTCGATCTTTTCCTGAGCTCTTCTGACATTCTCTTCTGCTACACGATCCTGGTTCTCACGTTCAGCAAGCTCACCTGCAACTCTGAGAAGATCCAGTGCACGTCTTGCATCACCATGTTCCTGTGCTGCAAAAGCAGAACACAAAGGAATGACCATTTCATCAAGGACATCTTCCTTGTACGCAATAGATGCTCTCTGTCTTAGGATATCGCTTATCTGTTCAGCATCGTATGGTGGGAAAATGATCTCTTCTTCTCCAAGTGAACTTTTCACCCTTGGATCGAGAAAATCTGTAAATTTGAGGTCGTTTGAGATACCTATCATACTGACCTTTGCATTTTTTAGATCGGTGTTTATACGGGAAAGGTTGTAAAGAACATCATCACCCTTTTTCACAAGTTTATCGATCTCATCCAGAATGATCATTATGACCTGCTTTTTAGAATCGATCGCTTCTTTGAATTTTGAAAATACTTGATCCGTAGGCCATCCTGTCATTGGAATATCTTCACCAAAGTGCTTAGCAAGATTTGCCAATAACCTATATTGTGTATCGATAACCTCACAATTAAGATAAAGTACAGAACATGGAACATCCAGATCTTCACTTTTCCTCTCGAGTTCGATACCAACATATCGTGCAACAGCTGTTTTACCTGTACCTGTTTTCCCATAGATCAAAATATTTGAAGGAGTATCTCCCCTAAGTGCAGAAACAAGGATAGTAGCAAGATTGTTTACCTGTTCGGTCCTGTGAGGTAGTGAAGCAGGTGTGTAAGAAGGTCTCAAAACTTCCTTGTTTTTAAAGAGTGATTCACTCTGTAATAAATCTTCAAATAATCCACCTAATGATTTATTCTCCATATTTTGAACCTTCCAATAAGTTTAGACTTATTAATAATGATCATGAAAGACATTGATTTTAATGATAAGATGCTAATAAACATCTATTTGTTTAGTGAATGTTTAATCGAATTTACTTCATATCTACATTTAATTTATTTACAGTAATTTTAATTTTTGAAGATGTAAATTTTAGTCTTACAATTTTGTTGTGAACTAAAGAATAAAAATAATATAACAATCCACAAAAAGAGTTACAAATAAAGATTTCCTTTTTTATGATAGTATAATATTACCATAATTGATCTTTAGATAACACTTTTAAAGAACATTTTAAATTACTTTTAACACTTTCAACCCAAACAATTGTGAACTTTATAATTTCCAGTTGATGCAATGGAAGTGTAGGTTATTAACATTTATGGTTAAAACCCCTTTGTTTCGGCTGGAACTTTCTATATTAATGCTTATATAAAAATGAAAACGATGTCAAGCAAAGTTTAGCCAAAAAAAGTTTCTATATTGCTTTATAACAAAATACATTAAAAGGAGTTCGCTTGGAAGTACACCCCTTTGTTTCGCTTGGAAAGTATATAAAGGACCGTGACCCTATGGTTTCAACTGGAGTGCAGAAAAAAAATAAGAGATATATTTTTTATAATACTAAAAAAAGAAGGTGTTGTAAAGATATAATTAATAGTTAATAAACCTTTCCAGAAGTTTAGAACCAAATTCCCAAAATTGACTTAAACGTTCCAGTCGAAACAATGGGGTGACCCCTAGAGTTCCTCAAGTTTAAGTTTGGTTAAATTCTGTAAAAAATCAGACATTTGAAAAACCATACAACTATTTCCTAAAATATTGTTACATAATAAAATTCAATTTTTTTTGAAGTCTTAACTTTGTAAATCATAATTCATAACTTTAACAGATCAAAGTGTTAATCGTAGTAAATTAATGAAACTTTAAATTTTAGAACTTCATCTATGAATTAAGCATATTCATCTCTATTTTATAAAATTTTAAACACAATCATTTTAAACAGGTTGTATGTAATTAGCTTGAGAATTCATGGAAGAAAAGGGCAAAACAAAAGAAGAAATATTAGCATTTCTTAAAAAAGCCAAATCCGCTGATACAAGTTATGAGCGTGTTCTAAGTTCAATGTGTACTTATCCACATGAAATTGCAGTCTTAGCACATACACAATTCATAGAGTCAAACATGGGAGATCCAGGTCTTTTCCCTGGTACGTTCAATCTTGAAAGACAAGTTCTTGGTATGTTTGGAGAAATGCTGCATCATAAAAAATCTCCTGAAAAGGCTGGCTATCTTACAACCGGAGGAACCGAATCTAACATACAAGCAATAAGGTCCATGAAAAATTTTCGCCGTGATATTTCAATGCCTAACATAGTAGTTCCTGAATCAGCTCATTTTTCATTTGATAAAGTTGCAAATCTCTCAGGGATCGAAATTAGAAAAGCTTCTCTTGATAATTTGCTTAAAGTTGACCTGGGTTCTGTAAGATTGCTTATTGATCAAAACACAATTGGTCTTGTTGGTATTGCAGGTACTACAGAATTTGGTCAGCTCGATCCCATCAATGAACTATCAGAATTAGCTATTGAAAATGATATTTTTTTGCACGTTGATGCAGCATTTGGTGGTTTTGTAATTCCTTTTATGGATCTTGATTATTCCTATGATTTTAAACTTGAAGGCGTAACTTCAATAACAATAGATCCTCATAAAATGGCTCTTAGCACGATCCCTTCAGGTGGTCTTTTGTTCAAAGAACCTGAATATTTTGAATGTCTTGAGATACACACACCTTATTTAAGTGTCAACAAACAATATTCGCTAACAGGAACTCGAAGTGGTGCAGCAGTGGCTTCAACTTATGCTGTCATGAAACACCTTGGAAGAGAAGGTTACAAAAAAGTTGTTTCAGACTGTATGTCTGTCACAGAAAAATTGGTTGAAGGTGCAGACAAATTAGGTATAGGTACTGTTATAGATCCAGTTTTAAATATTGTTGCATTGAATGTTCCTGAAGCTGATCTTGTAAGAAAAAAATTGCTTGATGAACATGGATGGCATGTATCTATTACACGTGAACCCCGCGCTCTCAGGCTCGTTATAATGCCTCACATCAAAAATGGAACGATAGAACTATTTTTGAAGGACCTTGCAAAAGCAGTCAAGTAAAAAAAATTAAATTAATCGTTTTTCAATATCGTTTTTTGTTTTTTCACGGATGAGGGGATGGATCGATGATACCTAGCCTTGAAACTTGTAAAGACGTGTACCACCGGGATCCGTGTCTAATACTAACTATGATCTGAGCATATATACAGTTGAGCCAAGCGGGGTGAAAGTGTTCTGTAAGGCAAATTTAGACCATTCAATGGTGACCATCGACAGAAACAGTATTACAGAAATTATGAGAACAACCAGATAGTACTAAATATCATAAAGATGAGAATTTAGTTATGCAAAATTCTTTCAAACTTGGGACTATTATTGGTATTCCTATCAAAATACACATCACATTCCTATTGGTGCTTCCAGTTTTTGCATTTATATTTGCATCAAATCCTGCACCTTTTGGTTTTAGTGATATTCGACCGGTGTCGCTAGGATACTTGCTAGCATTTGTGACAACAGTTCTTCTTTTCGGATGTGTGCTCCTTCACGAGTTGGGACATTCCTATCTGGCACAAAAATATGGTGTTAAGATAACAGATATCACTTTGTTCCTGATAGGTGGTGTCTCTTCAATGGAAGAGATCCCAAGGGATCCTTCTCAGGAAGCAAAAATGGCGTTTGCAGGCCCTCTTGTAAGTTTCATTATAGGTACATCACTGCTGCTGCTCAATTTTTTCCTGGCTGATACGTTCGCTACATTTGGAGATCATGTTGTTTTCAGGATCATACAAATGCTCGGTTCCATCAACATAGTTCTTGGCATATTCAATCTGCTACCGGCATTTCCAATGGACGGAGGACGTATTCTTCGGGCATGGTTTGCAAGAAAGATGAGTTATATACAGGCCACTCACACAGCAGCATCTGTAGGTAAAATGTTTGCTTTCTTTCTCGGTTTTTTGGGTTTGATCTCGAATCCATGGAATCCCTGGCTTATATTTATTGCAATATTTGTTTACATGGGTGCATCAGGAGAAGACAGGTCCACAGCTGTTACGATCATACTTGAAAAGATACCTGTTAAGGATGTTATGTCAAAAGAGGTTATTTCTGTCGAACCTTCCATGACAATTGATGAACTGACACAGTTCATGTTCGAAAAAAAACACATGGGCTATCCGGTGATGGAACGTAATACTTTAAAAGGTATTATAACGTTTACAGATGTGCGCAGGGTAATACCTCTGGAACGTTACAGTGTGTTGGTATCCGATCTAATGACAAGTAATGTCGTGACGGTACCATTAGAGGCGACTGCTTCCGATGCTTTCAAGCTGATGAGTTTTAATAACATCGGCAGGGTATTGGTGATAGATAAAGATGGTTCTGTGGCAGGTATTCTTTCCAGGACCGATCTGATGCATACTATGACATTATTGAACGAGTGATGTGAACAATGGAAAGTTCGACAGATAAAGAAGTACAGTTAAAGGAAAGTCAGTTGATGACCGATTCCCGTTCTGCTGCTTCTGGTTATAATTACGATATAGGTTCAGGCTCAGCTTCTTCCCTTAATGGAGGTGCCACTTTTTCACAGACACCTTCCCTTGTTTCAACGGAAAGGGTTGATCCTGCCAAAGCAAAGCCCTCTGAAATAATAATTGTGGGCACAGCCCATGTTTCAGAGAAGAGCGTCAATGAAGTAACAATCGCTATTGAAAATGAAAAGCCGGATATTGTGGCAGTCGAGCTCTGCCAAGGCAGATATGATTCGCTTAAAGGGGAGGTAAAAGATTCGGACCTTCCCATCAAGGATATCCTGAGTGGCGGAAAGATCTATTACTTCCTGGTGCACCTGCTTTTGGCATACGTACAGAAGAAGATCGGCAATGAGATGGGAGTTCAGCCAGGTGCTGAAATGATAACTGCCATCGATGTAGCAGAAGCCAATGGGGCCAAGGTCGCGCTTGTTGACCGTGATATACAGCTCACACTGCAGCGTTTCTGGAGCAAGATGAGCCTCTTTGAAAAATTCAATATGCTAGTTGCACTTGTTTCTTCAGCTCTGGGAATTGGCGGCTCCAAGAATATAGACATTGATAATATTACCGATCAGGACATGGTAAGTACGCTTATCAATGAGCTTCGTAAAGCTTCCCCGAATGCGGCTACAGTACTCATTGATGAAAGGGACGCCTATATTGCAGGAAATCTTTTAAGACTAGCCAATGGTGGCAACAAGAAGATAATAGCAGTATTGGGTGCAGGCCACAGGCAGGGTGTTGAAAGATACCTTAAGGACCCCAAGTCCCTACCTCCTGTTTCTTCACTGACGGAATTGCCTCAAAAACGGTTCAGCTTCATGAAGATAATTGGCATTGGAATAGTGGGAATAGCCCTTGCAACATTCGTTTTGATCATCATGTCAGGAACACCTATCGAACTTTTGCTGCTGGCATTTGGATGGTGGTTCATCATCAATGGTGTCCTCAGCGCGACAGGAGCTGCTCTTGCAAAAGGTCATCCGTATTCGGTTATCACTGCATTTCTTGTGGCATGGCTTACATCCCTGAATCCAATGATGGCTGCCGGATGGTTCGCAGGTCTTATGGAAGCTAAACAAAGGAGTCCAACTACCGCTGATCTGAAGGAAATGGTAAAACTTGAGAGCTTCAAAGAGCTTCAGAAGAACAATTTCTTCAGAGTTGTCTTTGTAGCCGCACTTGCCAATGTAGGAAGTACCATAGGGACATTCCTTGGTGTCTATGTGATGGTACAGATAACAGGTCTCGATCCAAGAGATATAATCAGCGCAGGTCTGTCAGTGATAGGTCTGTAAAAGGTTTAATTATAGATCATTTTTCGATCTATCCAACCATTTTTTGACCTTTTAATTTTCTTCATTTTTTTGTCTGTTCTATCAATGGAATATCCGGCAGATTTTCCCAGACATCTTCATAGTTGTCATATACTGTCAGAAGATCGACTATAACAGGTAGTGGGTCTGCCCATATCTCCGGCAGATCGGCTTCACCTTCTACTTTTATCTCATAGGCAAGCATCTCTTCAGGCGGAGCATACTGTGCATTCACACTTTTTTTGTTTCCCCTTGCATCTATACGATACCAACCTATGTCCGGCAGATATACAGCATTCAGGCCATGGAGGCAAAATGGTTCTCCATTCTCATCCCTGCTAAGACGCTGGTAACATAATCCGGCGGGAATGCCATTTGCCCTGAGCAAAGCTGCCAGAAGATGACTTTTGGCATAACAATAACCGGTTCCTGCTTCCAGTACCTTGGAAGCTTTCAGGGTGATAGGGTTCAAACAATGATCATGACTGTGATATATCTCATCCCTTACCCATTCAAAACATTTTTTTGTAATTTCAACAGGGCCCTCGGCTTCCAATGCAAGCTCTTTTGCAAGCTTTTGAATTTGGGGGTGTTCCCAGTCGATTATCTCTGTGGAGCGTAGATATTGTTGCATACTATCAGCCTGCCATCATTATGAACAAATATGATAGAACATTATGAACGGAAATTATAAACGAACAGGACCTAAAAAAAGAAAATAAAAATGGTTGACCTTAGAAAAGGTCATGAAGGTTGAACTTGTGTGGTCCGAGACTTCCGCCGTAGTTTCCTGCGGTGATCTTCTTGATACCAGGAACAGCAACAGCTGCTCTGATTCCCATCTCGGTTGCCTTTGCAATGGATTCGAAGTCAAGACCATTGATAACGATCTCATAGACGCAGTTAACGTCTGCAGGGATCTCTGAGCCTTCTACCTTGTCCTTGATGCTTGGGCAGAACTTCTCGTTTGCAGTTGCTTTGAGGAACTTGTACTTGTTTGCGCCTGCCTTTGAACCGCTTGCAACGATTCCGCCTGGGAACGGTGTGATGGTACCATCAACAGCTCCGATCGCATCGACTGCGTTCTCTGCTGCGGTAAGTGTTGTCATCTGTGTGTCACCGAAGATGAAGAAGTTACCACCTGCAATAGCGGTCACTGCACCGAGTGTGTCCTCTACCAGGAAGTCACCCTCCATCATTGGGATAACGTGCATCTTGCGACCGCCAACCTCTGTCTCGGACTCTGTTCCATCTGCGAAGTATTTGAGCTTGCGTCCGGTATCGAACTGCTTCTCTGCATCTGGAAGACCGTTGAACACTGCGGTTGTTGGTGCTGTGAGGATACACTGACCGACACGCTCTAAAAGCTGTTCTTCAAGGGACTTGAATCCGAAGGTGCATATCTGTATGTAAACACCTGGTCTGCCGTCTGGTGTCTCGCTTGCATCCGCGTACTTCTCAATGCCGGCTTCAGCAGGACATCCAATGACTGATGTTCCGAATCCTGTTGCTTCCTGTGCTGCAACAGTTGCCCAGCGCTTTGTTGCGGCTGTGATCAGTATTCGTGAAATTTTGATTGGGAATGCCTCTGCAAATGTATCTTCGATCTCTACTCCATTTAGTTCCATTACAACACCTACATGATTGAATTTTAGTATGAATTACAATACGATTACAATACATATATGTTGTGTCCATAGCGATAGGTAATATATTTCCAAGGAAGAATATGAAAAAGAGCTTTATTTGAATGCAATAAAAGATTGGTCTGAAGAAATATCTGCTTCATTCCAGTATCAAAGATATGAAGTTGTGGAAGAACGTCAAACTTTCCTGAATCTTCTAAAGCAGCATGTCCAGAGTGACCTTCTATAAAATGCAGTGTAGTCTTTGGTTATCATGAAAAGAATTGCCATCCCTCCACAATGATGGCTACCATCTTCACAAATTCAACTGGAACTGGTCGAGATTGTATCTGATCTCTTCTTTCCAAGATTGAATATCCGCTTTAAGCTGAACTGTGTCAACACCTTTGCGTTCAAGTGTATCTTCATTGGATATCACAAAGGACTCAAATTCGTTAAGATGCCTGTATATATTGTTTGCAGTGGATCTGTAATTATTCTCTGCAATTATCAGTTGATCCAATGCTTCATCGAGTTCATTTTCTTTCGTATCCTTATCAGATGCATCGATGTAAGCCTCATACGCAGCAGTGTAGTTTTCCTGTTTTTCAATAAGTTCATTGATAACAGGGTTATATTCTTCTACATCATTGTCGTACAATTGAATATAAATATCGTATTTGCTCATGGTTCCGGAATCCATGCATCCAGAACTCAATACTGCTATCGCAAATACTAGTATCAACGTGATCATTTTTTTCATGCAGCTTTCTCCTTTTTGAAGATATTACATATAAATACAGAAATATATTAATAACAACTTCACTTTGGATTCGAAATATTTGCAATGCATTATACATATACTCTTCTGTTTAGAAAGTTCACTCCCCTGTGCCTTCATAGGTTCGCAAAAAAAGGATGTAGAATTTATCGTCATGACTGCGATGCTCGCCTATATCCATGACAGCATCTTGTACAATAACGGCAAACTGTCCCTGTTTTCCCATTCTGGAAAAAAGCTTTGCAATGGTCTTCACAGGTCCCTCAAGTTCTGAACGCATTGCAGCAAGACAGATATCCCTCATTGAAACAACGGTCTGTTGCATCAGTTCCCCATAGTCATTTTTAAGAGCAGCAAGGGCAACATCGTTCATTTCATGAATGACCTGTAACGACTCCTCTTCACGATAATCGCGTGCAGCTATTACACCAAGGTCCTGCATTGTACGGATGACTTCCAGTGCATCTTTAGGGTCGAAGAACTTTCCCATGCTACGCAAAGAACCCACCAATATTTTGAAACCATCCTGTCCTTCCTGAGTTTTTTCCTGAATAAAACGAATACCGATATCCCGCATTGTGAGAACTATAAGACGGCTGTAATTCGCGCGTTCATACCTTGTTGATATTCTCGCCAGTTCCAGCAACTGTTTTATTACGGCTATCATGGTCGAAGTGTCCTGTGCAAAGGTTGCATTGTTGCCAATATCTTTGAGCAGCAACAACCCTTTTTCAACCGCTTCTTCCTGTCCCGACCCTGCAGCAGCTTCCATAATATCCCCTATGGAGCTTACAAATTGTTGGTTCAGTTGGGTTGAAGCTGTTCCTTTAACAACATCGAAAAGGGAAGTCAATGATGTTAATGATCGCACAGCTCCATCCTGGCTTCCGTGATTTGAAGCGGCCTTCCCGATAACACCGATGGAACGAACAACACATTTTGTCGCATTTTCGTCCCTTGAGGCCGCAATAAAGCCCATCTCGAGCAAATGGAAATTCATATGGTTTGCAATGGCGGTAGTGTCCCTGCCACCTGTCATGAGATTCTTTGCTGTAATGGTTATCTTGTATAATCCCTTTTTGAAGATGTCCTCATCATTGTTCCGAATTGCACATCTGATACTGTCAACAGCAGCTGAAAGAGGATCATCGGCATCTCTGGCAATGTGTTTTGATGAAGCTTCGATAAGATCGTATGAGGTGATCTTCCTCATCATTACTTCAAATCTGTGTACTATCCTTTCGTTGTAGAGGTTCCTTGTAATGATTGCTGCCACATATCCCAGAACGGTTGCAATTACTATGACCACGCTGAATATGATCGGGTCATGAAGGTTCATGAGATGGGACGTTGAGACCGCAAATGCTACTGAACCAATTATGAACGAAAGATTGTGATTCATTGTTCTTCCTTTTGAGCTTTGCCATATTGTTATGACCCAGAGGAAAGCAAAAAATACAAGAATGATCGAATCGATTGCGATGTCGGGTGTGACATCGGATATCAGAAGGGCTGCTATAACGGATATTTGAATTGCGAATGCGGCCATTGTAAGATCCGGAGCAGCTTGGGAAAGGTCCATCTTAAGGTTATTTCGTATGAAAATATCAAAAAAAAGGATGCCAGCGGTGAGACCGATGACAATTAAACTGTCTATGATCGTTGTAATCAATATGTCCATATTTTATCACTGGTTGAATTTAATATTATTCTTATAGTCTTGCTCCACAGTTCTTGCAGAAAAAAGCATCAGTATCATGACCCTGCAATCCGCAATTGTGACAGGCGATGTTAAGGGCAACGTCCTTCGTTTTTTCGCCTATCATTATAGGTCTGGCTGCCATGCTGGTGTTTATGATAGAATGCGTGATAATTCCCGTAGGTACCGCTATTATCGAATATCCCAGTATCATCACAACGGATGCAAGTGCCTGTCCAAGGGCGGTAATGGGAACAATGTCACCGTATCCGACGGTTGTAAGGGTGATTATGGCCCAGTAAATGCTTCGCGGAATACTTGTGAACCCACTTTGTTCACCTTCAATGACATACATCATTGAGCCCAGTATTATTACAAGGTTGATTACGGTGAACATGAACAAGGTGATCTTCTTGCTACTATCCTTTAATGCCTGTATCAGTAGATCTGCTTCCGAGATGTACTGAACGAGTTTGAGCACCCTGAATATCCTGAGCAAGCGTAGCACTCTGATTATCAGCAGGTATTGGCTTCCGGGGAAGAACAGGCTAAGATAGGTCGGTACGATGGCCAGAAGATCGATGATCCCAAAGAAACTGGTGGCATAGCGGACTTTGCTTTTTACACATATCATCCTCAGGAAATATTCAATTGTAAAAAGGATGGTGAAGATGATTTCCGCCATGTAGAGCTTTTGATGATGAATTGAGTTTATTGAATGAACACTGTCCAGCATAACGACTATGACGCTCAGTATGATCGCCACTATGAGGACTATGTCAAAGTATCTTCCGATAGGGGTGCTGGCTTCAAAGATGTATTTGTACAGGTATGAGCGCCACCCTCCACATTCTGAACGGTTTTCCGAATCCCTGTTCCATCTGTTCATCATTCAAATCTCTATATAATGATCATGAGTTGTGTTCCGTTATTATATATTTTAGGAACCTGAAAACAAATCTCTTTATTATAATATAAATCATTCCGAATAATGACCATATATTAATCAAAAGCTTTATTTTCTTTCCTTCTCATATTTGAGATGCATCTCATATTTGAGGCAGGATAACAAAAAGGTACCAAAAATGCATCGCATCAACTCTTTGAAACATCTGGCTCTTCTGGGCGCACTTAAGAAACCTGTAAAGATATCATCAAGTGAGTTCACCAGATACACTTCCACAGGTTCCAAAACAGCCGCAAGGATACTAAAACAGCTTGAGGAAGAGGGTTTGATCGATCGCCTGATCATTCCTGAAGGCCAGATGATATCCATTACAGAAGAGGGGCGAACATGGCTTGAGAGTGAGTTCAGTGATTACAAGCACATCTTCTGTGGCGATGAAGATAAAATTGAGCTTTATGGGCATGTGATAACGGGTCTTGGGGAAGGGCAGTATTACATTGCACAGGACGGCTACAGATCACAGTTCGAAGAGAAATTGGATTTTAAGCCCTATCCGGGTACTCTTAATGTCAGGCTTACCAGTCACAGTGCAGACATACTGAAAAGGAAAAACCTGAAAAATATCATTTCCATATCCGGTTTTACTGACGGGCAGCGCACTTTTGGAGGCTGTAATTGTTATTTTGTGGAGGTGGAAGGAGTGAGGGGAGCCGTTGTGACCCCCGAACGCAGCCATTACCCCCACGATCTGCTGGAGATAATATCCCCTGTTCATCTTCGTAAGACCTTGGAACTAAGTGACGGGGATGAAGTGAAGATTACGATCGAAGACCGCAGTGCATGTGAGTGATCCTATGACAAACGAAAATTACACTGATAATATCAAGAATGCGATAAAGGCCGCACAGAACGGGGAAATGTTCTTTATTTACGATTCAGACAGCAGAGAGGGTGAAACCGATTTTGTGATCACCGCTTCTGCTGTGACCCCCGATGATGTGCGCTGGATGCGCAGAGATGGCGGCGGACTCATTTGCGTGGCTATTGATGGTGAAAATTCACAAAAGCTTGGCCTTCCCTTCATATCCGATGTTCTGCGTGATGAAGCAAGGTCCAATCCTGCTCTTGGAAACACTGTCGAGAAAGGCGGAGACCTTGCTTATGACAACCGTTCCTCATTTTCCATCTGGGTGAACCACAGGAAAACACGCACAGGCATTCCTGACAACGACAGGGCCTTGACAATTAACGAGCTTGCAAATATCACTGAAAAGTGCATGAAAGGCGAGGATGTAAGTTTTGGTTCTGAATTCAGGACACCCGGCCATGTTGCCCTTTTGCGTGCAGCCGACCGTCTGGTCCATGACCGCAAAGGCCAGACCGAACTTTCCATTGCAATAGCAAAGATGGCAGACGTGACCCCTGCAATGGTGGTCTGTGAGATGCTGGACGATTCCAACGGCAGAGCATTGTCAAAAGAAGATGCAAAGGAGTATGCTGAATTGCACAATCTGGTCTTCCTCGAAGGACAGGAGATAGTTGACGCATACGAGCAATGGGAGCAGGCTTAAAGCCTTAATTTAACCCATTTTCACCTCTTTTTTCAGAAAGAATCATATACTGAAAGTGCTTACTATTAATCGACCCCGTGGGGCCGTAGGGTAGCCTGGTCCATCCTGCAAGGCTGGGGGTCTTGCGACTGGAGTTCAAATCTCCGCGGCCCCATCATACAATTTTTTTTTGACTCACATTATATTGCTTCTTTAACGTGGGTCTGTTTCGGGATTACGCGAATCGAAGATTTTATGAGGAATTCTGATTTACAATCAGAATCAAGCGGACTTTGGTTAATTTTCATTTGATTGATTCTGTTACTTCTAAATTCCCGAAAGGTATTGCAGGATTCTCTTTTTTCAGTACTTCTCCTCGACCTTTCTTTCAGCTACATTTTTAAAAAACAAGACGTCATTAAATATAAATGGCATATGTTGTATGTATCTAATATTAAGTTTGAATTAGATAACTTTGGGGAAGCACATAATGGCAGTGGAGATAGTCGAGTTTGTACCGATAATCGTTGGATTAGCGATAGGATTTTTAATTCTCAATAGAAAGAATAAAAGATCTGAAGAGCCTAGGCAGGATGAAAGGACAGAAAACGTGGCGGGAAAAGCTGCACAGGGAACTGTTATTGTGCTGATGTTGGAAATGGGAGTGATCCTTTATGGTGATATTTTCGATCTGTTCAAATTGGAAACACCTGCAACTATAATAATATTATTTTTCACTTTGCTTATATCGATGATAAGTTTTGGTCGCTACTACAATTCAAAGGAACTATAAGGAGGGAGTTGTGTGAAAACCAGGATCAAAGAACTCCGGGCCAGATATGATCTTACTCAGGAAGAGCTTGCAAAAAAAGTAGGTGTCAGGAGAGAAACCATTCTGTTTCTGGAAAAGGGAAAGTACAACCCTTCCCTGAAATTAGCTTATACCATTGCAAAGATTTTTGATTCAACCATAGAAGATGTATTTATTTTAGATGATGAATGAGGTGTTTTGGGATGAATAAAATGTTTTGGGATGAATAAACCAAATCATTTCGAATTTTATCTTACTCTCTTTCAGAATTCCCACAGGGCAAGTATTGAAGAAATAGTTCATGAATTCTAAAAAAAATAGAATAAAGACAAGTTCACAAGATGTTATGGCTCACTCACGCAAAATAGTAATGAGCCATGTGATGAACTGATTATGCTTAAAATGGTACAACAGTTTTGGAATAACTGTTATTTCTTTGAAGCATATAGTTCGACCATCTTTTTATCTATCTTAAATTCCAAATGCAGCTCTCGTCAGTACTATCAATCCAACGAACAAATTAAGCACGACTAGCCCCCCAATTGCCACTGCACCATATTTGATATACTTTGTATCAAAATCAAGTATGGATAATGCTTTTTGTACAGTTTCCATAGTGTCATTGGCTTTTGCCAGAGTGGACTTTGATTCTTCGAGATTATCGTTCAGGGTCTCAAGCACTTTGGTGTTCAATGTCTCAAGGTTGTTGTTCAGATTATCAAGCACTTTATCGATGCGGGGTTGCTGATCTGTTCTGACGTTCTCGAGTATTTCGTTTACTTCATCCAGTGTTTGGGGTATCAATCCGGGCTTATCAACGATCTCATGCGTAAATCTCATTTTCTTCCGTTCGAGCTTTAGCAATTGGTGATCGTAGTATGAAGCTTGGGCTTTCAGAAGATCGTAATTCCTCTGGTAGCCATCGAATTTTGTGGCAAGGGATGCTGAAATTCTGGCACCATGGGGCTGCATGTTGGCACCGGTGAACTTTTGCTCTTTATCCATCTGGAATTTCATATTTTCAGATGCAAAAGAGTGGGCATTGAAGGCAGAACTGTCAGCCCGGGTAGACCTTTTAGGATCAGTAGGATCAGTAGAGCCGGCAGAATTCATATTCGGTGCGGGAGTTTGTTTGTCAGATATGTTCTTATCTTCCAGAGTCGCACCGACGATGTTCATATTTCTTCTTCTGGCTTCACCTGTGAGTCCGGAGAATTTGTCAGGATCACCGGCAATTTTAATATCGTCTATTTTATCGATACCCACATCGATCTTTATGTCATCATCAATTTTGATATCATCAATGACTTCGACATTATCTAAAATGTTGTCATCCAGAATACTGTCATCCACTACATGATCCGAAGTCATTTTCCGGTTCATATGGATCATGCTGCCAGTGAACTCAAAATTCGTGGCAGGCATATCGTTCATGACGGTGTGGAGTCCGGATACTACCTTTTTTTTGCGCTGGAGAATATTTAAATAATATCTTCTGTCAAGTTCGAGAGCTTCAATATTTTGTATCTTTTCAGGTCCAAGTTCTGCTGTTGAAATAGGGACTCTCTCTCTTGTGACAAAGAGCTTCTTGACCTCTTTAAGCAATTCCTCAGTAACTTCGAAGTTGTCATCAACGGATTTGAGAATATCCTCGATCAGAGGTTGTTCAATTGTATTTAAGCGTTCAAGGACCTCTTTTGCGTTGTAGATACCAGTGGTCAGAACTCCAGGTTCCTGATATAATATCTCTGTTATCTCAGCATTTACCGCAGCTATCCTTGCGATCAACTGGAACTTCTTGAGTACATTTTCCATATCATAGAACATTTCCCAAAAATCAAATGAAAAATTATCCGGGTCATCTACACCAAGGCTTTTTAATTCATCTACAACACGCTTTTTTTCGGCTTTAAGATCGTCAAGTCTCTCTTTTTCTTCATCCCATAGCTCATCTTCATCTCTGGGACTCAACCTGCGTATAGTAATGAGCTCTTCAGTTTCTTTCAAGAAAGATTTCAGTTCTTCTCCCAACGACTGTATCGTTGTGCCTATTACAGCAATGGCAAGGCCCGCCTGCTCAGCAGCGTCTCCTGCATCTTCCGCTGCATTTCCTGCCTGATAAATCGCTTTTCCAACAGTATAAAGTCCGCCTGTACAGACACCAGCCACCACATCAAACCATCCCATATTTTTTGCTCCTTCTCTTTATTTTTGAAATATTATATCATCAAATAAAATAATACGATGCACATATTATTTTATTTTATTTGTTTTTTGCTGTAAGTTTTTTGTTCGAAAAATAAGAAAACATATATCAATTCTCAACTACAATAATCATTCAAAGAAAAGATTGGTGATATATCATTCCTCCAGTTATCGTAGGCAAGGATGTCAGGAAAGAATTCGATGATTTCACGGCTGTAGATAGCGTTGCTTTTTCTGTCGATGAAGGGGAGCTGTTCGGCTTTCTGGGACCCAATGGTGCGGGCAAGACGACCACCATGCGTATGATACAGTGTATCTCCCCAATGACATCGGGCACACTGGAAGTATTTGGTATGGATGTGAACGTTCATCAGCGGGAAATAAAGTTCAAGATGGGCGTTGTCCCTCAGGAGAACAATCTTGATCCTGATTTTACGGTCTATGAGAACCTTTTGATCTTCTCGCGTTACTTTGACATCCCCGAGGATGAGGCTAAAAAAAGAGTGGACGAACTCCTTGAGTTCGTGCATCTGGAAGAAAGACGGGATACCATGACCGACTCGCTTTCAGGCGGCCTGAAAAGGCGCCTTGTGCTTGCAAGGGCACTGATAAACAAACCAAGACTGCTGATACTCGATGAACCGACGGTGGGACTTGACCCGCAGTCAAGACATCTTATGTGGGACAAGCTCAAAGGTCTCAAGAAACAGGGCGTCACCATCGTGCTCACAACACATTATCTTGAAGAGGCCTCTCAATTATGTGACAGGCTTGTCATCATGGACAATGGGAAGATACTCGTTGAAGGCAGCCCCACAGATCTCATTCAGGAACACATTGGTCCTGCAATAGTCGAGACCGATAAAGATCCTAATATCATCTCCTGCCTTGAAGCTCATCAGGCAAACTATGAGGTGCTCGGGGATGACATCCAGATATATACCGATAAGCCGCAGGAGATAACCGACCATCTCTTGTCGGAATGTAAATTGACAAGTGTCACTGCCCGCGCTGCGACACTTGAGGACGTTTTCCTGAAATTGACGGGAAGGAAGCTCAGGGAGTGAGAAGATGGACATAGGCATGTATTTCAAACCCCCGGAATTAACATCTGGAGCCTTCAAGGTCTGGCGGCGTAACAAGGATGTTTTCATGAAGAACGTCAAATTGAATTTCCTGCCTCCTTTCATCGAGCCTCTGCTCTATCTCTTTGCCATGGGCTTCGGTCTGGGCCTGTTCATAGAAGAGATAGACGGTGTACCCTATGCAAAGTTCATAGCCCCGGCACTGATCTCGGTCTCTGTGATGTATGGTGCTTTTTTCGAGTGCAGCTATGGCTCTTATGTGAGGATGTACTACCAGAAGACCTTCGATGCCATCATTGCAACCCCTCTGAGCATCGAGGATGTCATAATCGGAGAATTGCTGTGGGGTGCCACCCGAAGCACAATAAGTGCCACATTGATGCTTCCTGTCATTGCACTGTTCGGGCTCATCACTTTTCCCCATTCATTGCTTATCATTCCCTTCGCTTTCCTTGCAGGCTTGCTCTTCGCATGCCTTGGAATGTGCATTGCAGCAGTCACCCCGAACATAATGTCCATCAATTATCCCATACTGCTTTTCATCACGCCGATGTTCCTTTTCAGCGGAACGTTCTTCCCCCTCAACGTACTGCCTGAGATCGTCCAGTACATCGCACTGGCAATATTGCCACTGACACACGTTGTGATCATAATAAGAGCACTGACCTTCGGAGCACCGGGATGGTTCCTGCTGACAAATCTCCTGTGGATAATGGTCGTCTGTGCAATAGGTTTCGTAGTGTCGGTAAATCTGATGAAGAAAAGACTGGTCGTTTGAGATCAACACTCACTTTTTCTTTGAGGACGAGCTTTTCGTGTCCATGCATCTACGGCTACTCTCACATCCAAGACTGCGTCTGTAATCAGACCTTATCTCCTTTTTTGCAGTTTTTATCAGAAGTTCATCGAGTTCCTCTTCGGTCAGCTCGCATGGGTCTTCTTCGGTTTCTTTTTTGTTGGGCATTGGTGTGTTCCGACATTTGATCTTTGAAAATGACAATGATCTTGTTATATTTTAATTCTACCAGAGGTAAAGAGGTTAGAATGAAGAAATATAAAATATAACAAACACAAGAGTAAAAAGAGAAGTATAGGAGTTTTTTAAGTTTTATTTTTCTACTAAGTTTAACAAAATTAAAAGAGAGATTAAGATTAAGACCTGGATGGTTTTGTGGATTCAAATCTCATCCTTCGCACAGAAAATCGGGGATATATAAAGTAAAAAGTGTACGAGTTGGTATGAGTTATATGCACAACCGAATCAAAGACAGAAATACCATTCTTCTAAAAATTTAATTATTTGCTAGAATAATACATTAATTCTAAAAAAGTATAGAGAAGTAGGATAAATAAATCACATCATTGGAAAATGTGATATGTTATATTAAGGCCAAAAATGAGTCCTCCCAGCGCTCCCATAGGTGTATATATCGGATTAATATTTGATGCTATTATTGTTCCTACCATCATTATGAACAAAAGAATAACTAATATGTTAATATTTTTTTGATTCTTGCTTACTAGCTCGACAATTCTTGAATCAATTCTTTGATCAAACCCCATGTTTCTGAACCCCACATCCTTTAAGTTGAATTCTAGCATATAAAATTATCTCAAACCCTGCTTCAAAATATAAGGATCGTTTCTCTCAATAATCCCCAAATCTTCAACTCTTAAGATAACTTTAAGCATGATCATTATCCATCTTTATTCTACTATTAGGGATGTGAAATGATGAAAGTATTAGCTATTGTAGGAAGTCCGCATAAGAACGGTAACACGGATGTAGTTGTACAGAAAGTGCTTGAAGGGGCAGCAGAGAAGGGAGCTGAAACAGAGACCATTTATATCAATGAACTGGATTTCAGGGCTTGTCAGGGATGTGGGCTTTGTAATGTGATGGCCGATTGCAAGCTCAAGGATGATATGACGGACGTTTACAAGAAGCTGGAAGAAGCGGATGCTTTTGTGTTCGGCTCTCCTATATATTTCGATCAGTTCACCGGGCAGATGCGCTCGTTTTTGGATCGTTGCTATGCTCTTGTGGATGCAGAGCTTAAACCAAGGTTACCTGTGGGGAAGAACGCTGTTCTCGTAAGGGCACAGGGAGATCCTAACAAATCGACATATGAGAACGTCTTTGATGAGTTCGGGAATCTCCTGAAGCTGTTCTTTGGTATGGCTGTCACAGACAGGCTTGTTGCAGCCGGATATGACCTGCCAGGTTCTGTGAGAAAGGATGCGGAACTGATGGAGAAGGCAAAACAGGCCGGGCTTCACTTAGTTGACTGATGTTTAATTTTTCCGGTATGCTGCCGGAGTTTCTCTTTTTTTATATTGACATTTTTGTGATAGCCATAGGTTCGAACAGTTTCGAAGTTTAAGCTAAGTTTATACGCAATTGGCAACAATCTTCTTCTTACATATCAAAAAATAATTGAACAAAGGTAGTGTCAAGGTCAATTACCACCCGTTGAAACGGGCGGCTTGCAGATAAATCATTGAACTACAACTTAAGTAGTTCTCATTTCCACATTCGGTTGATTGACAGACAACCTACTCAGGCAAGATATACCTGCCTGAGCTATGTTTCGAGCAGCATTGAGGTCAGCATGTATCTGGAAACCACAATTACGACAACGGTAAGAACTCCCATCCCTATTACCCTTGTAAGTGTGTCCACATTTGGAACACTTCTGGCTGGAGAAACGAGGGTCAACCGAAACAACTTGTTTAGCCACAGCTTCGGCTTTATAGCGGATAAATTGTTCAAGTTGGTAGAAGCTCCAATTATTAAGTTTCCTGTTAAAGTCCTTACCTTTGCGTTTCTGAACACGAATGCTGGTCAAGTCTTCAAGAGCAATCACATCAAAGGGCATATTGACAATATCTTTGGCAATACAATGGTTAATATCCGTCACAAACCGTCTTTCCTTTCTGCTGATCTTCTTAAGAAGACGTTTAGCAGATTTGGTGCCTTTGGACTGGAGTTCCTTCCTGAGATGTGCATATTTAGCTCTTGTGTTTTTGATGCTGCTCGTATTGAAAAAGACATTATTGGAACAGACTGCAACATTAACAATCCCACGATCGATACCAAGAACAGTATTACCGACTGGCTTAGGAGATTCAGCACGAAGTGTGATATGCAGATAGAAAACATCTTGTCTGCTGTCATATCTAAGCGTGGAACTCCTAATATCCCATCCAAGGTACTGTTTGTAATATTCTGGTATATTGAAAGAGACATTGATACGACCATCAATCGATGCAATCGTAGCACTATTATGTTGCATACGAATCGTAACAACTCTTTTATTGTACCGAATCGCCGAGTACGGATAACTCTCTGGACATGTCTTAAGTTTGACGCCTTTGAGGGCTTCGCACGCAACGTCTCTTGCACCCTGGACCAGCGAAGACGGCAGTTCGGGGTGCTGTTCTCTAATGTCTTTGTAAGTAGCATAATGGATAGATACTTTCGAATGAGTATGATTTTGGAAACCATATTCAGCAACCTCGTTAAAAACCTGGTCGAAAAGTACAACTGTCTGCTTGAGGCTTTCTTTGCCTTCATTCGGCATCTCAAGTTTCAGTTTAATGGTTCTATCCACATTCATATATTAAACTCAATAATTAAAAAATTAACGACAAAAGGAGGGAGGGTGCAATTCATCCACTCATTTAAATGGGTGGTCTCCTTGCACCAATTAATATGAAATATATCGGGGTTACAAAAAAAGGATTCTGTTTACTGGTCTTGCTATCGTGCATCCTGCTGGCAGGATGTATCGGGCAGGACGATGAAAAAGCTCAAACTTCTTCCAATGAAGCGCTCTCCTATGATGAGGGAGGGACCTATTCCGAAGAGGACGAATATCTGCTGCTTGTACCAAAATCACTGTTCTCAGGCGGGGAAAGTTCTGTAACTATGTCTGCTTTCCTTGATGATAAAACGGTCAGCAGGGGTATCGAGTATACCCTTACCAGTGCATCAGGCGACATCATCCCATTGGTAAAGGCGGCCACCTCCGAAGCCGGTAACAGTGTGGCGAAGTTCGAAGTGCCGGATGTAGAAGAGGGTAGTTATACGCTGACCGCAACACCCGCAGGCGCGGAAAAGGGTTTTACTACAACCGTTAAGGTGGTGCAGAACAATCCGATCTTCATCGAAACTGACAAACCTATCTACAAACCCGGGCAGACCATACATGTACGTCTTCTCAGTCTGAACAACAACCTTGTTCCTGTAGTTCAGAACACCACCGTTGAGATCGCTGATGCAAAGGGAGTGAAGATCTTCAAGGACGATCTGGTCACCAATGAGTATGGGGTTGCTTACTTTGACCTTCCGCTTGCATCCGAGCTGAACCTTGGAACATGGAAGGTGAAGGCGACATCAGGTAGCTCTATGTCTGAAGTCGATATCAGGGTGGAGAAATATGTCCTCCCCAAGTTCGACCTGGAAACCTCCACTGAAAAAAGCTGGTTCCTTGCCGATGAACCTATTACAGGCACGGTCTCTGCTAACTATTTCTTTGGAAAGGTCGTTGAAGGAACTGTTGAGGTAAAGGCTTCCAGATACATAGGCGTCTGGGAAGAATACTCAACGTCCAATGCCCCTCTTAAAGACGGAAATGTGGAATTTGCACTTCCTGCTGTTGGATATGTGGCAGGCACCTTTGGAGCCGGAGGACAGGGCAGTGTCATGCTGAATGTGACCGTGACCGACACCGGTGGGAACAGTGAAGAAAGTACCGAACTGTTGACCATAGCACAGCATCCGTTACTTCTGCAAATGATCCCGGAATCCAGTTCCATCAAACCGGGAATGCCTCTTCAGGTCCTTCTCGTAACAAAGGACCCCGGAGGAGAACCTCTTGAAAAAGAGGTGACCCTTGTTGCAAATTTCAGAGATGACAATTACAACTATGACGAGATCAAAGAGACCTACAAGACACAGAACGGCATTGTTCTGGTGACACTGGAGATACCCGAGGATGCTGTGGGCGTTGAACTACATGCTGTTTCAGAAGAAGTCGAAGTTCGCAGTACATTGAATTCGGTCTATTCCCCAAGTGCTAGCTTCCTGCATTTGAGACAGATAAGTGAAGGCATACCGGAAGTCGGAGATGTGATCTCGTTCAAGGTCTATTCAACTAACCAGGGAATGGTATTCTATGATGTTTTCGCAAACGGCAGGACTGTGTACTCTGCGACCAGTGATGAAGATCAGATAAACATCCCTGTGACGCCACAGATGAGCCCATCGGCAAAGGTCGTTGCATACATAATAAATCCTAACAATGAGGTTTCCGCCGACAGCCTGCCCTTCGATGTCAAATTCAGCACGCAGGTAGACCTTTCCACAGGTTTCGATGAGGAAACTGTGACACCTGGTGATGCTGTCTCGGTAGAGCTGGATGCAGGCACCAAGTCCATGATAGGACTTTCCATTGTGGACGAATCCGTATATGCATTGAGCGAGGGAAGGCTGAATTTGAAACAGGTGTTCGATGAGCTTGAGATCCGCTTTATGGAACCTCAGGTTGAAGCGCATCCTCAGTATTTCGGATATCAGACAACCGCTTATGATGTTCTTGATGAGGCCGGGGTGATAGTGCTGGCATCCGGCGGTCTTGAGATACCAAGATCAGAAACTGGCGAAGATTTGATGTTTGCTCAATTTGCAGGAGCAATGTTTGAAATGGAGGATATGGTTGTAGATGAAGCCGTAATGGAGATACCTGCTGATGCGCCTGTAATGGACGATGAAGCAGGTTCAGGGGAGCAGCTTGCGGAAGTGGAGCGAGTACGCCAGTTCTTCCCTGAAACATGGATCTGGATGCCCGATCTTCTTACCGATGATGAAGGACTGGCAGCCCTTGATCTGAATGCCCCTGATTCCATCACCACATGGAGACTTCATGCAGTATCTTCTGGTCCGGAAGGCATTGGAATATCCGAAGCAGGACTTACGGTGTTCCAGGATTTCTTTATCGATCCTGATCTGCCCTATGCTGTTATTCGTGGGGAGGAGTTCCCGGTTCAGGTGCAGGTGTACAACTATCTCGACAAGCCTCAGGATGTGAGGCTGACCCTTTCCGGTGCAGAATGGTTCGAGCTGGTAGGTGATGATGTCGTTGAAGTGAGCGTGGATGCCAATAGTGTGACCCATGTAAGTTTCACCATTCGTCCTACCGAGGTCGGGGTGCAGACAGTTGAACTGACAGGACAGACCACTGAGAAAGCGGATGCGATCCGTAAGACAATCATTGTCGAGGCGGAAGGGGTTACCAGGGAGATAGTGGATAACGGTATCCTCAAGAACGGTAGCATTGAGCTGGATGCAACATTGCCTGATGCCATCGTGAAGGATTCCGAGAAAGTGATACTGAGCTTTACTCCAAGCATTGTGGCCCAGACCATAAGTGGGGTTGATGACCTGTTGGGCATGCCTTACGGATGCGGTGAACAGAACATGATGTTGTTCTCCACCGATGTTGAAGTGTTGCGCTATCTCAAGGCCACCGGTCAGCAGAATCCTGAGGTACAGGCCAAAGCCTTGACGTTCATCACTACCGGATATCAGAGAGAGCTCACTTTTATGCATTCGGATGGCTCCTTCTCTGCGTTTGGAGAGAGCGATGGCGAAGGCAGTCTGTGGCTAACATCCTTTGTGCTTTCCCAGTTCAGTGGCGCCAGGGACCTGACGACCATTGACGAGAATGTTGTAAGGGAAGCAGCGGAGTGGATAGATTCACACCAGAAAGAGGACGGTTCCTGGGATGTTGTCGGCTTCGTTATCCATGAGGATATGATGGGAGGTGTGAGCGGCACTTATGCACTCACAGCCTATGTGACACTGGCACTCGATGAATATGGCTATGCTGCTCCGGCTGTAATGGAAGATGCCCGAAGCTATCTGGAAGCGGAACTTGATGAGCAGGACGATCCATACGCTCTTGCCATAGGTACCCTTGCTCTCCAAAAGCTTGAGAGCGACAGGGCAGCCGAGTCCATGGAAAGACTTATTGAGCTGGCAAAAGAGGATGAAAATGGCGTGTATTGGGGATACGATGATGTCCTGCCTGAGCCTTACGAGTATGGTGGCTATGGTTTCCACCCTATCTCAAGCAAGAACGTTGAAACTACAGCCTATGCCACACTTGCATTGATCGAAACGAATGACCCCATGGCAAGCTCCTCATTGAAATGGATAGCAGCCCAGCGTAATTCCAATGGCGGTTTTTCAAGCACGCAGGATACTGTCATGGCCTTCAGGGCATTGATGACGGCGGCAGCGGTTGCAGGAAGAGATGTGGATGCTAATATTACTGTCAGCGGGGATGGATTGGAACTCAAGGGCCTTAGGATCACTTCCGAGAATTACGATGTTGTGAACATCATTGAGGTTCCGGAAGGCGTTGAAGTAATCGAGATGGAGCTTTCAGGGACCGGTGAGCTGAACTATCAGCTTGTCAGAAGGTTCAATGTGATCCTGCCTGAGATCATAGAGCAGGAACAGATCGAGCTTGATGTTGACTACGATTCAACGGATGTGGAAGTCGATGATGTCGTAAAGGTCGATGTCCGCCTGAAATACAATGGTATGCCTGGCATAAGGGGTGTCGTTGAGTCCAGCGGAATGATGATAGTGGATGTTGCAGTGCCCACAGGTTTCACTCCGGTCGCTGCAAGCCTTGAGGAACTCAAGGAAGACGGCACCATCACCCGCTATGAGATCGCCGGTCGCAAGGTGATCCTTTACATCGATGAGATGATGCCTGGAGAGGAAATGGAGTTCTCGTTGAATATGAGGGCAATGTTCCCGGTCAAGGCAATGGTGCAGGAGAGCAGTGCGTACTCATACTATAGTCCGGAGGTAAAGGCGGAAGCGAAGGGTATGAACGTGACCGTTGTTTGATGGGAGATATATCTATCTCTCATTTTTTCTTTTTTTTGTTCAAGGTCAGGTACTTCAGGAAACAGGTTACCAGACAAAGCCTGGGAAGATGGTCCTTTCAGAGTTCTTCAAGAAATCGTCAGTATGGAAGCAATTCCGAGAACATTGTTTTCAAAGGCACATCTTATATATCTGAGTATGTATATTACTACTATAATATTATCGGTATAACCAATAAAAGTTTAGTAAACTTTTTAAATTAATTGAAGTGGGGAATTTTAGTGGGAACATCAGATCTGTCTCATAAGGTTTATCGGCATTTATTGATAATTCTATTCTTAACAGTAGTAACGGGTGTCCTATCTACAAAATTAGATCTGTTTGAATATCTGATGCATTATTTTTACGCATATGAAGCGTTTGAGTTGGATGAGGTATTCCTAACAGCTGTGATCTTATTGATCATGGTTTCTGGTCTTTCCTATGATCTGTATGCTCTAGCAGAGAGAGAATCTCTGGAATTAGCTAAATCTAATAAAAATTTATCGAATATCTTTGATAGCAGTAATGACTTAATATGTGTGATAGGGTCCGATGGTACTATTCTAAATACGAATAAAATATCCACAAAAATATTAGGTTATAACGAAGATGAGCTATTGAAATTGTGTATTGAAGACATAGTAAGCACCAAAAAAGAGTTAGCTCTGATAAAAGATAAAAGAGCATCCAACGAGCAAACACTATTGGAAGTTAATGTAATTCATAAGAATGGCACTGAGATACCTGTAGAGATCAGTGTAAGTTCATTCTTTTACAAGAACCAATATAACAAACTCTTGATTATAAGAGATATAGCAGAACGCAAAAAGGCAAGAAAGCTATTGCAAGCAAAAAGAGAAGCAGATGAATTAAATCGCATCAAATCAGATTTCCTGTCTAACGTGAGTCATGAGCTGCGAACTCCTCTTAATTCAATAATTGGTTTTTCACAGTTATTGGATTCCAAAGTTGCTGGAGACCTGAATGAACAACAATCCAGCTATCTTAATAATATTTTAGAAAGTGAGCAGCGCCTCTTAGAGTTAGTCAATGGATTCCTTGATCTTTCTAAAATTGAACTCGGTAAAATAGAGTTTTGCCCCGAAAGAACAAATCTAGGCCAGATAATTGCTGAATCAAAACTTTTAGTGCAGGCTAAAGCAACCAAGAAATTTATCGATATCGAAGAAAATATTGAGGGCAATTATATTGAACTAAATGCTGATAGAACGAAATTAGTACAGGTTCTGTACCATCTTCTAGATAATGCAATTAAATTCACACCTGCAAACGGGAACGTATCCATTATGGCCAAAAAGCATGATGATACAATACATTTCTTCATTTCAGATGATGGTGTCGGAATTTCCGACACTGATCATGAATTAATATTTGCTCCATTTTAGCAACTTGATTCATCCTCTACCCGAAAATATGGTGGGACTGGCAAAGGACTTGCTTTAGTCAAAAAGTATATTGAAATGCATGGTGGGGACATTCAGGTAAAAAGTGAAGTTGGAAATGGATCAACATTTTCATTTACAATTCCTACAAGCCCAACACAATATGAAGAACAGCCATATATTGAATAATATTTTTTGAGCTTTGTAGATATCCTCACTATAATTAGACACATGACTTTGGCATGCTTTCAAGGTTGTGTATCAATACATTTCTCCTTTTTCACTTAATATATAGACTTTTTTGCACATAGGCAGAACAATTCATACACTTGTGTTGTAGCACAAACATATATGGCAATCTCTTTTTATTAAGTTCATAGCCTATCAGTTGAATTCAGAGAAGATGGTTTCCACAGAGCAAAAACCGGGAGCTGTTATATAGTATCGGTAAAAGATAATTCACATTGAACAATAGCTGATCTTAGGGGGTCTGTAGAATTGAACAAATATCTGAAGATGGTCCTTTTTGGATTGATTGTCTGGCTGATACCTTTCATAGTGTCCTTTGCATTTGTGGACAGGAAAGGGGATTTCCTGATCGCAGAGACTTTCTTCAAGTCCATCATGATAGTAACTGGTGGGTTTGTAGGCGTTGCGCTTGCGATAAAGTATTTTGAAGGTGTCGAAACGGATTATTTCAGGGAAGGCGTACTTCTTGGTACTGTATGGCTTGTCATAAATCTTGCAATCGATCTGGGAATGGTCTATGGTGGCTTCTTCCCGATGACAGTTACACAATACTTCACGGACATAGGGATAAGGTATCTGGTAATGCCTATATACACCTCAGGGATGGGTTACATATTGATGCAGAAATTGGGATAAGTCTCATTTTCTTATGAACATTTGGTGAAATTTTACAGTCGGATGGTGAGATTACCAACAAACTCATAAATTCCCCTGCCCAACTCACTGCAGAGTAAGAATGATCAAACTAACACCTGCAATGAAACAATACTATGATGCAAAGGAGCAACATAGTGATGCACTTATCTTCTTCAGAATGGGGGATTTCTATGAATCCTTTGGAGAGGATGCAAAGACCATTGCAAAAGAACTTGAGATAACACTTACAACGCGGGGCAAGGACATTGAGGGTGAGAAAATGCCCCTTGCAGGTATCCCTTATCATGCTCTCGATAATTACCTGCCGCGTTTGGTAAAGAAAGGCTACAAAGTAGCTATTTGTGAGCAGCTTGAAGACCCTAAAAAAGCAAAGGGCATTATCAAGCGTGGGGTGGTCAGGGTTGTAACGCCTGGCACTGCTATCGATACTTCGATGTTCACGGACCCGTCGAATAATTATCTCATGTCAATTTCAGGTGGAGATGGGGATTACGGGGTCTCATTTCTGGATGTTTCCACAGGCGAGTTCCTGACCACACAGTTCGCTGATACTCCTCCCTATGACAGGATAGCCAGCGAGGCCGCAAGGATGCGGCCTTCAGAGTGTATCATCTCAAGGTCGATGTTCTCCGATGAAAGGCTTGTTGAGAGGCTTAAGGAGCTCAATGTGCTGGTACATGAGTTCAAGGATGAGGCTTTTGATATTGATTCTTCGAGGAAGCTTCTTGAAAGGCATTTCAATGTCTCCACACTCGAAGGCATGGGCTGTGCCGGTCTGCCCTACGCCATATCTTCTGCGGGAGCTGCACTTGATTATGCGTTCACCACACAGATGAGGGAACTCGGGCATGTAAGTGAGCTGAGCACCTATTCGGATTCAGAGTTCATGATGCTTGATTCGATCACCCTGCGAAATCTGGAGATAGTCAAGAACGTGCGTGGGGAAGGGAACGATACTTCCATATTGAAGGTGCTCGATGATACCAAAACGCCAATGGGCGGCAGGTTGCTTCAGAAATGGCTTTTAAAGCCCCTTATTAATGTCGATTCCATCGATCACAGGCTGGATGCGCTGGAATGTCTGGCAAATGATACCATGCTGAGGTTCGATGTTCGCTCTCATCTGTCCTTTGTGAAGGACATAGAACGTCTCATAGGCAGGGTCGTTTACGGTAACTCGAATGCCCGCGATCTTATCGCTTTGAAACGTTCCTTGGGTTCAGTGCCGCAAATAGTCGAAAGTATGGGAGATGATCCCGGATGTGACATGCTCAGGAATATCAGAGATGGTCTTCTTGAGTTCGACCAGCTTGAAAACATTGTGAAATTGATCGATGATGCCATCGTGGAAGAGCCTCCTGTAAGTGTTCGGGAAGGCGGCATGATCAGGTCTGGCTACAATGAGAAACTGGATGAGCTCAAGGGCATGTCCACTGGCGGAAAGACCTGGATCGCTTCGTTCCAGCAAAAAGAACGTGACAGGACCGGTATAAAATCGCTTAAGGTCGGCTACAATAGAGTGTTCGGATATTACATCGAGATCACAAAGTCCAACATCGCACAGATACCTGAGGATTATATTAGAAAGCAGACGATGCGGAATGCTGAACGGTTCTACACTCCTGAGCTCAAGGAATGGGAAGGTGTCATCCTTTCCGCAGATGAGAAGATAACCGCGCTTGAGAATGAACTGTTCACTGAGATCACTTCCAGGATCGCTTCCCATGCATCCGATCTGCAGAGGGTAGCCGTTCTGATAGGGCAGCTGGATTGTACTGCGAGCCTTGCGGAAGTTGCGGTGAACAATAATTTCGTGAGGCCGAACATAACCTCCGATTGCAAGATACTTATCCGTGAGGGCAGACATCCGGTGGTGGAGAAGACCGTACGTGGCGGATTCGTGCCCAATGATACGGAAATGGATTGTGTGGATGAACAGTTCCTTTTGATAACAGGACCTAACATGGCGGGTAAATCCACTTACATGCGCCAGGTCTCTCTTATTATTATCATGGCCCAGGCAGGTTCCTTTGTTCCGGCTTCCCATGCTTCCATAGGCATTGTGGACAGGGTATTCACAAGGGTCGGTGCCTTCGATGACCTTGCAAGCGGACAGAGTACCTTCATGGTGGAGATGGTGGAGCTTGCCAATATATTGAACAATGCGACCCCAAAGAGCCTTGTGCTCCTTGATGAGATAGGCAGGGGTACGAGCACTTATGATGGCTATAGTATCGCAAAGGCTGTGGTCGAGTATATTCATAATAAGGGCAGGGTAGGCGTACGCTCCCTTTTTGCCACCCATTACCATCAGCTCACCAACATCTCTTCCAGTTTGAAAAGGGTGAAGAACTATCATATCGCGGTGAAGGAAGATGGCGATGATCTTGTATTCCTCCGAAAGATCGTTCCCGGTGCCACCGATAAGAGTTATGGTATCCATGTTGCGAGACTTGCAGGTGTGCCTCATAAGGTGACACAGAGGGCCAGGGAGGTCCTGCAGGATATTGAAGATGAAAGTGCCATCAGCAAGGAAAGTGATTCGAAGAGAGGCAGGAAGAAGAGGTCGGCACAATACACTCAGCTGATGCTGTTCGACCCGGAGGGCTCGTCTGCACCTGTAGCTGAGCCTGATCCTGTTGTTGAGGAGCTGAAAGGGCTTGATGTCAATAGTATGACCCCCCTCGAGGCACTGAACAAGTTAAGTGAATTGCAGAAAAAGGCAGGTAAGGGCGGGGAATAAGATGACCGGAGAGAAGGGTGATAGGATACGTGTTCTCGACGAGGCGACCATCAATAAGATAGCAGCGGGTGAGGTCATCGAGCGTCCTGCTTCGGTGGTCAAGGAACTTGTGGACAATGCCATAGACGCAGGGGCCACTGAGATTAGGGTCGAGGTGGTGGCTGCCGGGACCGAGCTGATCACTGTCACCGACAATGGTAGCGGAATGCCTCGCGAGGATGCTGTCCTTGCTTTTACTAAACATGCCACCAGTAAGATAGCCCAAATAGAGGACCTTGAGGAAGTACTGACCCTGGGTTTCAGGGGCGAGGCCCTGTCATCCATTGCAGCGGTGGCCAAGGTCTATCTGATGACCCGGCAAAAGGCTGAGCTCGCCGGCACAAAGGTAGTTATAAGCGGAGGGTCGGTGGAGAATGTGGTGGAAGTGGGCGCTGCTCCGGGTACAAGTATCTCTGTGGAATCGCTTTTTTACAACACCCCTGCAAGGAAGAAATATCTCAAAAGTCTGCGAACAGAGCTTGCACACATAACCGATATAGTTACAAGGCATGCATTCGGGCATCCTGATATCTCTTTTACTCTCATCAGTGACGGGAAGGTCCTTGTGCGTTCCCCCACATCCGGCAATGTTCTCGACAGTATCATCCATCTTCTCGGGGTAGATATTGCAAAGAAGATAGTTCCTGTGGAGTTCAGGTCGGATATTGTGAACATCTCAGGCTATATCTCCAAACCGGAAGTCACCCGCAGTGGCACTGACCAGCAGTTCTTTTTCATAAATGGCAGAGGCGTATCCTCAAAGAGCATAAGCAATGCAGTGAGACTTGGATATTACAACCTCATCCCCAAAGGACGCTATCCGGTCGCAGTTCTTGATCTGGAACTTGATCTGCATGAGGTGGATGTCAATGTGCATCCTGCAAAAAGATATGTGAGACTCAGTCACGAACGTGAGGTCTCTGATGCGGTCATTCTTGCTGTTGAGAACGCTTTGAAGGCGGACGATCTTGTCCCCAAGGTATCTTTGCCGGAAAACAAACCGGTACAGGCTGTTTTCAGTGAGGAGAGCAAGACCGGAACTGAAGTAATGTCCTCTGCGAGTACGAGTGTGAGCGTTCCAGTAGCAAAGGAAGCAGATGAGCCTTATCATGCCAGTGCAAGGGATACTGAAAAACGTTTGAAACGCTCGGAAAGGGTGATCTCAAGGACAGAAAAGAAGCCTGACAGAGTATCCACAGGACTTGATAAGGCGAGGATAGTAGGGCAGGTAAATGAGCTTTACATTATTGTGGAGCTTGAGGATGGGCTTATGATAGTCGATCAGCATGCTGCCCATGAGAGGGTGATGTATGAACAGATACGGGATGGCAACAGCTCTGGCTGGCAGGAGCTTATCACTCCTGTAATGCTCGACCTGACCTCTAAGGAAAAGGTGCTCTTGGATGAGTATATCCCCCTTCTTGAAGAGATGGGATTTGCTATATCCGAATTCGGTCCTAACAGTTATGTTGTCACATCCATTCCTTCCCTTCTCGGTAAGCTGGAGAACACCGAACTGATACATGACATCATCATGGATGTGCTTTCCAGTGGCAAGGTGAAGAGGGATACAGGTATGTTCGATACTCTCTGCAAGACCATGGCGTGTCGTGCAGCTATAAAGGCAGGAGCAGGCTGCAGCATGGAGCAGATGGAGAACCTGCTCAGGCAGTTGGACATGGCGGAGAACCCATATACATGTCCTCATGGGCGTCCGACCGTTATCTCATTTACAAAGGGTGAACTTGACAAATTGTTCAAGAGGACAGGATGAGTCTTTGGTTTTTTATCGGTAACTTTTATAACCAACTAATATGGAATTACTGACAATGTCAATTATCGATCCAGTTAATAAATCAAAGGTCCCGCAAGAGTGGATCAATAGATCAAATATACCCGGCGACGAGCTCGAGGAAGGGATAATGAGCGGTATGCTGGTGGTTCTCAGTGATGGCTCTATTCTGAAACGAGGGTATACCACAGGTACCACTGCAACTGTTGCTGCCAAAGCTGCAGTATTGTCACTCAAGAAAGAAATAGAACATGTATCTGTCCCGACACCTGTGGGACTTCGTGCCCACATGGATGTTAAAGCAAAGGACGGGTACGCTGTGGCAGTTAAATTGAAGAACGACCATGAGTCCGATATTACTCGCGGGCTTGAGTTCGAGGCAAGGGCAGTGGAGTCGGACAAGATCACTATCACCGCAGGCGAAGGTATAGGTATCGTTACAAGAGGCGGTCTTCAGTCGAAAAAAGGCTATCCTGCCATCAATCCAAAGCCAATGCAGCAGATAATCGATGCTGTTGCGGAAGCTGTGGAAGAGATCGGCATCAAGGGTGCCAGTGTGGAGATCTCTTTGCCCCGAGGGGCTGAGATCGCAAAGGAGACGCTGAACAGTCGTATAGGTGTTGAGGGCGGTATCTCTATTCTTGGAACCACCGGCTTTGTTGAACCCTGGAACGATCATCTTGGTGAGATGAAGAGTGACCTCATACGCGATGCTGCCAAGGTTGTTCTCACAACGGGTCGTATAGGTATTCGTTATTCTACAATGCTTTTCCCGGACTACACTGTAGTTCTTGCTGGCAGTCGTATCTCCGAATTCATGGAAGCAGCTACTGGTAAAGTGGCTATCTGTGGGCTTCCTGGTCTTGTCCTTAAATGGGGAGACCCTGACATGCTCAAGGACAGCGGATTTGCCACTGTCGCAGAGATGATAGAAGTGGAGCCTGAAGGGGAACACATCAGGCGCGCCTTTGAAAGGACAGTCGAGAAGGGTAAAGGCGCACGGATCGTGGTCGTTGACAGGGACGGCACAGTCCTCATGGACAGCGGGGAACAGGAATGATAATCGCGGGTGTCGGTGTCGGACCGAACATGCTGACATTGGAGGCCATCGAAGCCATACGTAATGCTCCGGTAGTGTATGGTTCAAAGCGCTCCCTTGAACTCGCAGAGCCATATATTGAAGGCGAAGCGCATCTTATCAAGGACTACAAGGCCTTGCATGAACTGCCAGAAGATGCTGTTGTTCTCTCGACCGGCGACCCCATGTTCTCAGGGCTTGGTAAATTTGCAAGGGAAGGCGACAGGATAATCCCGGGCATCTCTTCGATACAGGTCGCATGCTCACGTTTAGGTGTCAGTCTTTCCAACATCACTGCAATAACCGCTCATGGCAGAGACCCTGCTCCTGCAAGGAAAGCATTTATTCAGGAAATTGAACTGGGCAAGGATATCTTCATGCTTCCCGCAGATACGTTTGGTGTGGCGGAAGTGGCAGAAGTGCTTAAGGAGATGGGCGTTGATGCCAGGCTCTATGTGTGCGAGAACTTTGGCTATCCCGAAGAACGCATTGCAGGAGGCACTGTAGATGAGCCGCCAAAGGCGATGTCAGTTTTGCATTGTGTGGTTGTAGTGGGATGAGCCCTTGAAGTTGGATCAACATTATGTTATCTAAAAAGATAACAGTTACTATCTATAGTTATATATACATCTATTTCTTTTTACCTATGTCTTAATTCAAGTTACCTTGATTTAAGTTCAATTAATTTATAAGTATATTAATTTGTAAAAGGAGTAACTATCATGCATATATTCGAGGGTTTCTTGCCATCACCATGGTGGCAATTGTGGTTTGTATTCTCTATACCGGTAATATTCTTCGGTATGTACAGGCTTAACAAGCTTGTATCTGAAAAGCGCGAGCTATTACCATTATTGGCAGTAGCAGGAGCATTCATATTCGTACTTTCATCTTTGAAGATGCCATCTGTCACAGGTAGTTCATCCCATCCGACAGGTACAGGCATGGCAGCTATCCTCTTTGGTCCTGCTGTAGCAGCGGTCCTGAGTACAATTGTCTTGCTTTACCAGTCGATCTTCCTGGCTCACGGCGGTCTTACAACACTTGGTGCAAATGTTGCATCAATGGGTATCATTGGTCCTGTTTTTGCATATGTGATCTATAAAGCAGGCATGAAAGCCAATATCAATTTCTATGTCGTTGTTTTCCTTGCCACAGCATTCGCTGATTGGGCAACATATGTTGTGACAGCTACACAACTTGCGCTGGCATTCCCGGCGGAAGTAGGTGGAGTGGCTGCTTCACTTAAAGCGTTCTTGCTTGTGTTCGCTACAACCCAGGTGCCTCTGGCTATCATGGAAGGTGCATTGACAGCTCTTATCTTCAAGTATGTCATACAGGTAAAGAGCGATGCTCTTGTGGAGCTTAATGTTATCACAGAATCAGTTCTCAATAAGATCAAGGGGGCAGGGCAGTGAAAGGTGAAGTTATATTTGGAGTAATAGCAGTACTGTTCATAGCATCATTCTTCTATGGCATGGCAGCAAATCCGGATTCCGAGTTTGGCGGTGCCGATGGTCAGGCTGGAGATGTAATTGCCGAAATTGACAGTGAATACACTCCATGGACAGAAGGTACATTTGTTGACTCTCTGAAATTCGAGCCACCAGGAGGAGAAACTGAAAGCCTGCTCTTTGCACTTCAGGCAGCTATCGGTGCAGTAGTTCTTGGATATTTCTTCGGTTACTATAAAGGTAAAGGACAGTCTAATTAAGACTGTTCTTTCCCCTCCTTCGTTTTTTCTTGGGGATTCTTTTTTATTTTAGTTCTTTGTTCTATGAAGAAAAAACACAAAACGAATGTAACGGTGTGAACACAATATGACAAATATTCTTGATGATTATGCACTTGTGAGTCCCTTAAGGTATCGTAACAACTGGCTTAAGATAGCTATTGTTATGTTTGGTGTTCTTGTAGGTGTTTCCTCACAGTCTTTCATTCCACCTTTTGCTATAGCATTGTGTATGAGCTTCGCAACAGTTCATTTTGGGAAGACCTCGCTCAAATTTTATCTAAAGGTCTTGTCTGCACCTGCTGTTTTCGTATTATTGAGTGTTATTATCATAGCTTTCTTCTTCGGTTCAGGTACTGAACTCTTTGGCTTTGATATTTTTAGTTACCATTTGGGAGTGAACACAGGCGGTCTTGAAATGGCATTGTTAGTGTTCTCGAGAACACTTAGTGGTATGTCTTGTCTGTTCTTCCTTGCACTGACCACACCCATGGTGGAACTATTCTCAGTTCTTAAAGCTACAAAATTGCCGGATTCTTTTATTGAGATATCCATGATGATGTACCGTTACATCTTTGTCTTCCTCGAAGTTGCATGGGGTATCAAGTATGCACAGACGGTCAGGCTTGGTTACAAAGACTGGCGTACTTCCCTGACTTCACTTGCAATGCTTTCCACAACCCTTTTCATAAGGTCGTGGGAACAGGGAGAAAAGATATTCATTTCCATGAGTGCCCGATGTTATGATGGCAAACTTATTTTCTTTGAGGAAAAAAGACCGATCAGAGCTAATGAGCTCGTCTTGACCTGCACTTATTTTGCTGTGGTATTGATATTGTGGTATTTAACAAGAATTAATTCTATATTTTAAGGTCTGTTGAGGTAATAAAATGATATTGGAAACTAAAGGTTTGAAGTATTCCTACCATGATGGAACACAGGCTTTAAAAGGTATTGATGTAAAGATCAAAAAAGGTCAGAAAATAGCCTTTGTCGGGAAGAACGGTTCTGGCAAATCAACCCTTTTCATGCTGCTCAATGGAACCCTTAAGCCAAAAGAGGGAACTGTTCACTTCCATGGAAAACCCATGGAATATGATTCTAAGTCCCTGCGTGAGATACGCAAAAGTGTTGGCATTGTCTTCCAGAACTCAGATGACCAGATATTTGCCCCCACGGTCTATCAGGATGTAGGCTTTGGACCCACCAATCTGGGCCATTCAAAAGAAGAAGTTGATGAACTTGTGGAAAAAACCCTTGAATACATAGGAATAACCGAATTCAGGAACAAGCCTCCTCATCATTTAAGTGGTGGACAGAAAAAGAGAGTGGCAATTGCAGGTGTTTGTTCAATGGAACCTGAGGTAATGATCCTTGATGAGCCTCTTGCGAACCTCGATCCTGTGGGTGCGGATGAGATCCTTGATCTGTTGAATGAGTTGAATCAGAACAACACCACTATGATAATTTCTACTCATGATGTGGAACTTGCATACAGCTGGGCAGATTATGTTTATTTCATGAACGAGGGCAATGTGATAGGTGAAGGTGCTCCTGAAGATGTTTTTAAAGACATGGAGCTTTTAAAGAAAGCGAATTTAAGACAACCTCGTACACTTGAAATATACAATGAACTTGAGAGAAGGAACCTTGCAACTCGTAACAAGTTTCCTACGAGTGTTCCTGAACTTGTACATTCCCTTAAACCACCTGAACTCATGTGGATAGAAGTTTCTCCTGATGTCAAGGAAGGCGATGTTGTGAACCTTGGCATATTGCATGGTGAATATGCGATAAACAGCCCTTATGAAGCAGTCAATGCAAAGGTGCTCCATATCCATCCGGAAGGCCATGCGATTGCGGAAATGACACGACATGGTATCAAGTCCGGTGGCATATTCATCTATGATATGGACAAATACGATGCAGGTCCTTTTAAGAGGATAATGGCTGAGGAAGATATCGATTCTATCGGGGCCATGGGTAAGAAGAGCAAGAGCCTTGCAGATAAACAACTTATCGATCTTCAAATAACATCGGGTGTTATCGATAAGTCAATCCTTATGGCACTTTGTGGCAAGAGATCTATGATACTGACATCAGGTGGAATGATCGAGCATGCTGTCAAACGTATTGATGAATATGCAGAAAGCAGTGGTATAGCTATACAGTTATCCCTTGTAAATTCAGAGAGGGAAGATCTGGGCATCTAAGCTCCTTTCTTTTTCTATTTTTAACTTTTCTATGTTTTTTTCAAGAATTTGTGTTCTTCGTTCTTTTTTAATGGGGTCAATATTTGTAAGATAAGATGCCTTCTTTTTATTGTAATGTTCTTTTTACAAAAATAGCTTTGAAGGGGGCTTAAAGCTGTGGTTGATAATGATGGGGATAAAGATCGTATTAGTAGTGAACGTTCATTTGCAGAACTGTGTAATGAGATGTTTATAAGAGATTTTATGACAAAGGACCTTGTAACCATTTCAGAAAATGATAGTATTGACCAGATCCTTGAAACATTTGACAAATACCATTTTCACACATATCCGGTCGTAAATGAAGATAATGTCCTTGTGGGAACGATCGATCAGGATACTATATTGAAGATCCTTCTGGTGCACAGGGCTCCCCGATTGGAGCACACTCACTTGAATGCAGTTGTTTTTCAGGGTGATACTGCAAAAGCCATCATGATCCCACACCCGGTCTCAATATCTCCGAATGAACATCTTTGTGCTGCTGCAGATATGATGCTCAAGCATAAGCTTGATAGGTTTTGTATCGTTGAAAACGGAAAATTGGTTGGTATAATCTGTAAACCCGATATCATAAAGGAAGTGTATAAGTTAAGGGGTTCATATTGAATGGAGATCCTTCTTCATATTCTGCTCATACTTCTACTGGCTAAGCTTTTTGGTGAAATATTTGAAAGGGCAGGTTTTCCTTCAATTCTTGGGGAACTGCTTTCCGGTATGGTGTTAGGTGCACTTCTGATACATCAGGGATCAGAAATACTGAAGTTCCTTGCTGAAATGGGTGCTATCTTCCTTTTGTTCACAGCAGGTTACAAGGAAGTCCATCTTCGTGATCTGAAAGAGGCCTCTGCGAAAGCTTCTGTTGTCACATTAGTTCAGATAATCGTTGCTTTCTCTTTTGGAGCGGCAATTGGTGTGTATTTCCATTTAAGTGTCCTTGAAAGCATTTTCATAGGGGTTGCTTTCAGTCCCACAAGTATCGGTGTGGTGGTCAGGACTCTTATCGACATGGATTATCTTTCGAGCAAACCAGGTTCCATGATGCTGACATCATCCATATTTGATGATATCATAGGGATCTTTCTCCTTTCCATTGTGGTGACCATGGCAACCTATGAACACTTTCCCTCCGTGCTGCAAGTTCTAATAATATTGGTGAAGATGGTTGCCTTTGTGGCGATAATGCTTTCCTTAAGGAAATGGGTATTTTCCAGGCTTTTTGATCAGATCCATAAGATGCATGTCAAGGAATCGATATTTGCGTTCGTGATAGTGATCGCCCTTTTCTCTGCGTACCTTGCAGAGGTCTTTGGTCTTCATGCTGTGATAGGTGCGTTCATTGGGGGAGTGATGCTCTCAGATGTTTCCCATGCGAAGATCGAGCATGTGCAAAGTAAGGTCACAGGGCTTGCTTATGGTATCTTTGTTCCTATCTTCTTTGCATTTATTGGAATATCCCTTAATATTGCTACCCTACAAACAATAGGCCTCTTCTCCATACTTGTTGTTGTACTTGCTCTTTTGGGGAAATTGATCGGGGGTTTTCTGGGAAGTCGCCTGATAGGTTTTGATAATTATGACAGTCTTATATTCGGGGTTGGTGTTATGCCCAGGGCAGGGGTGGAACTTGTATTGATATCTATAGGAAAAGAGATGGGGATAATAGGGGATGAAGTATTCTCAGCAATCGTCTTGATGGTGGTGGTCTCGATCTTCGTATCACCGGTACTCCTTAAGAAGGCCATACAGCTTAAGAACAGAGCAAATTCGAACAATACTTAAACTCGTCCGTCTAATAAGTTATTAGAGAAGTTGATCATTAAAATAGGGGGTTATGTATGGGATCGAACATATCGAAAGAAACTGGCAATAGATCGGGGAAAAGTCCGTTGGAAAAGGTTCTTGACAGGAAGGAGATACTTGAAAATATAATAGATCATAGTCCTGTTATTGCTTTCTTATGGACCGCAGATAACACTCCTGAGGAAAAGTGGCCAGTGGAATATGTTTCTGCAAACGTCACCCAGTTAGGTTATACCGTGGAGGATTTCATTTCCGGAAGGCTTCATTATGCTGATATTGTCTATGGTGAAGATCTGGGGCGAGTTCAACTGTCCCTCGAAAAAAGCCGTTTGGAAGGTAAGAGCTTCTTCGATCAGGAATACCGTATCGTTCTGGCATCAGGGGATATTCGCTGGGTCGATGAAAGGACATATCTTCAGCGGGACGAGAATGGTGCTGTGACCAATTATCAGGGTACTATCTTTGATATCACTGACCAGAAGAACAATGAAATGTTGTGTGAGAAGGCACTGAGGGAACAGAAGGACCTTGAGGATATAATCAACAATAGTTCTACCATGGTCTTCCTCTGGAGGGCGGAAGAGTTCTGGCCTGCTGATTATGCTTCTGCCAATGTCTCAAGACTTGGGTATAGTGCAGAGGATTTCGTGCTTGAAAGGATCGTCTATGGGGACCTGATCCATCCGGACGATTACAATGCTGTTAAAGACGAGCTTGAGCAGAGGTCCAGGGAAGGATATGATGATTACACCCATGAGTATCGTTTATTGACAAAGGCAGGGGAACTGTTGTGGGTCAATGAGAAGACCTTTATCAAAAGGGATGTGAACGGCAATGTGACACATTACCAGGGCATCGTGCAGGATATCACAAAACAAAAGGTGAGCGAGATCGCACTGGAAGAGGCTCTGGTGAAGCAGTACGACCTCCTTTCGAGGAAAAAGGCACTTGAAACGATAGTAAATCATAGCCCGGTGGTCGCTTTTCTCTGGAAGGCCGGTGAGGATGATGAAAAGGAGATGTGGCCGGTGGAGTTCGTGTCTGATAACATCACCCAGTTCGGCTATGATGTGGATGATTTCCTCTCGGGTGATCTTCTTTACGGGAACATTATCCATGCCGATGACCTGCCTGAGGTTCAGCTCGAACTTTCAGATATATGCAATGAAGGGGGAAAGATGTTCGTGAAGGAATATCGTATATTGACCCGTTCAGGCGATATCAGATGGGTGGAAGAACAAACTTTCATACAGCGGGATAATGAGGGTAAAGTGACCGATTATCAGGGAGTTATCCAGGATATCACAGAACGCAAGGAAAGCGGATGCTGATCGTGTAAGTTAGGCTCATCGGGGTAGATTTGATAGTAAATGTTGGCATTGCAAAATAAGACCAAAAGATGGAGTGCGAAGTCAGTAATCGACTTCGTACCTGAACCCAAACTCAACGGCATAGTCAAGGAAGAAAGCTTTTGTTGGCTCTACTTTTATGAGGACATTGTCCGGGTTCTTTGGTAGTTCCTTCATGAACGGGAACTTTTCTAGCATTAACTGGAAGATCTGCCCTAATTCCGATTCATCTGTCACAAATGCTGCTTTGCCTTCCATTTGTTTACCTAGATGGAGATTAGGGGATGTTCTGAGCTTATTTTTGAATCTGATGGCAAATGAAGAAATACTATTGTAACATGTTTAATTTGGGGTGTGTGTTTCATTGGGATATGAAAATGCTGATATAGAGTCTGTTTTTGCTGAAGTGGGTAGTTCCAGATCAGGTCTTTCTGAGGCCGATGTGGCAAAAAGGCTAGATGTATCAGGTTTTAATGAGCTTCAGGAAAAAGCGAGGGTCACACCTGCAAAAGTACTTTTAAGGCAGTTCACCAATTTTATCGTCTGGGTACTTCTGGCAGCGGCTGTGATCTCTCTTATGATAGATGAGGTTGTTAACTTTGGTGTCATCATCTTTTTAATTGCTTTCGTTATTGTTCTTGGCTTTGTTCAGGAATATAAGGCTGAAAAGGCCATGGAAGCACTTAAAAGGATGGTCCAGTCCATAACCCATGTTGTCAGGGATGGTACTGTGGCAGAGGTTCCTACCCGGAATATCGTTGTGGGGGATGTCCTTGTTCTGGAGACAGGTGATAAGGTCGCAGCGGATGCTTTTGTTTTTGAGATTTTGAGGCTGAAAGTGGACGAGTCCGCAATAACCGGTGAGAGCTTCTCTATCGAGAAAGGTATAGGAGATCTTATTTTTTCGGGTACTCAGATAGTACACGGCAAGTGCAAAGCAGTTGTCACGGCTACCGGTATGCAGACCCAGTTGGGTGGTATTGCTTCCATGATACAGGAAGAGGAGGTCATGACCCCCCTTCAGCAAAAGATCAACGAGCTTTCAAAACATTTGGCTATCATTGCCCTTGTTGCTTCTGGTCTCACTTTTGCTCTGGGTTATGCCACAGGTGCACCGCTCGAGGAGATGCTTATCATTGCTCTTGCACTGGCAGTGGCTGCTGTTCCTGAAGGGCTGCCCCTTACCATGACCATAACGCTTGCTTATGGCATGAACCGTATGGCAAAACATAATGCTATTGTCAGAAGGATGCTGGGGGTCGAGACCCTGGGTTCCACCACTGTGATATGTACCGATAAGACAGGAACATTGACGAAGAACGAGATGACAGTGGAGAAATTATTCGTCAACGGTCAGTTCTTTGATGTGACTGGTACAGGGTACAAACCTGAAGGTACCTTTCTAAAAGATGATATGGAAGCAGATCTAAATGAGAACAAGGCGCTTGGGACCTTGCTCAAGGGCATATCCTTATGCAATAATGCCTCACTGGTCCAAAGGCACGGGGAATGGGAAATTTCAGGGGATCCTACCGAAGTATCACTTATAGTCGCTGCCGCTAAAGCGGGGCTATGGAAAGATGATCTTGAGGATGAATATGAGAAGTTACATGAGATCATGTTCACTTCTGAAAGAAAGCTCATGACAACCATTCATGAAAGCCCTGAGGGCAGGTTGGCATTTTGCAAAGGGGCACCAGAATTTGTTCTTGACAGATGTGTTTCGATAGAGAGGGATGATGGTGTTCATGATCTGAGTGCTGCGGACGTTAAAGGGATACTTGATGAGAATAATGGGCTTGCAGGGTCTGCGTATCGTGTACTTGGTGTTTCGTATCGGAAGTTATCTGAAGGTATGGCAGTTGAAGATTCTGAGAATGACCTTATTTTCTTGGGCCTTGTGGCAATGATAGATCCTGTGAGGGAAGAGGCTAAGGAATCAATAGTCCTATGCAGGCGTGCAGGTATCAGGGTCGTGATGATAACAGGCGATAATGAGGAGACGGCCAAAGCCATAGGGAAAAAGATAGGGTTGATGGCTGATTATCATGGTTCTCTGGATGGGATGGATGAAAGGCTTCATGGCATTATCAAAGATGGTTCAATTACCGGAAGTGAGCTTCTGTCCCTTGATGATGGGGAGTTTGACCAGCTTGTCGAGGGTATCAGTGTTTATGCAAGGGTAATGCCTGAACAGAAGTTGAGGATAGTGAAGGCATTGCAGAAGAGGGGTCATGTTGTTGCCATGACAGGGGATGGCGTTAATGATGCTCCTGCACTTAAGAGAGCGGATATCGGTATATCCATGGGGATAAAAGGTACGGATGTTGCTAAAGAGTCCAGCCTTATGGTATTGCAGGATGATAATTTTGGGACCATAGTGGAGGCTGTGAAACGCGGTCGTACTATTTATGAGAATATTGAGAAATTTACTACATACCTTGTTTCGAGGAATTTTACTGAGATAATCCTCATTATGCTGGGTATTATCCTTTTAGGATTTGACCTTGTACCGCTGCTTGCATTGCAGATACTGTTCATTAATATGTTCGATGAGGTCATGCCGGCAATAGCGCTTGGACTTGATCCGGTACGAAATGAGGTGATGTATGAAAGTCCGAGAAGACCTGGGGAGAAGATACTCAATAGAAGAAATCTGATGCTAGTGGTCAGTATAGCTGCTCTTATGGGGGTCGTTTGTTTCCTTGTGTTCGTACTTTCCGATCCTGTCGGTGATCTTGAGAAAGCTCGTACGCTGACGTTTGCAACGATAGTTAGTATGATCCTTTTCATTCCGTTCGTGTTCAGGTCATTGACATCTTCTTTCTTGAGTGTGGGCGTCTTCACTAACAAACTTATGCTTGTAGGGGTGGCAAGTACGTTCTTGTTGACCATGGGTGTGATGTATGTAAGGCCCCTTGGGCAGTTGTTCGACCTTGTGCCTTTGAGTTTGATGGATTGGTTCATTCCAATATCTGCTGCTTTTATGACCATGGTGATGGCAGAGTTGGTCAAGAAGGTTTTACCGGTAGATCGGGAAGTCCAATGGAATAATTTTAAAAAAGATATTTGAATGATAATATAATTGAATTTCTTGTATAGGTGATCAAAATGAATTATAGGTGTAAGATGTGTGAGGGTAGGATGAATCGCTGGAGGCCACCGAATATTAAAAAGAGAGATAATTACGGGCGCGACCTTATGATCTACAAATGTATTGATTGTGGTAATGAAGAGATGTATCCTGACCTATGAGGGTCTTTAAGAAAAGCAAAGACATCCCTAATTGGGATGTCTGTTGTTGTTATATTTCTTTCCTGTATTTTCAGAAGGATGTATACACTTCTTCGTGTGGGTGTATTACAAAACCTTCGGGAGTGATGTCGTATGGGTGGAGTTTCTTGCTGTGATTTGAACCACGCATCTTGAATATTTCCATGGTTCGTGTGCGGACATTATCGTGCATGGCGTAATGAAGCACAACGGTCCCGTCTGTTACAAAAGTTTCCACACCGAACCTTGCAGGGCTATTTTCATCTATGATCTCACATGTCATTAGTGAGGTAAGTCCTATTACTTCCAGTGTGGTACTAAGTTTTAGCAGTTCCACACGTATCTTTGCAGGGTCATGGAGATAGAAGCTGATCGAGGTCGTGGAATCGATAAGGGCTCTTTTGGCGTTGATCTCTTCCTGTGTTGCGATGATCTGGTCCATCATTGAACGTGTGTCGAATGGTCTGACATCGACATATTTTTCCTGTGATGGGATTCCGATCTTGGTAGAACATGCATCGATGATAACGAGCTTTCCTTCGTCTTCCAGGGCTTGAAGGTCCCAGCCGAATTTCATTACGTTCTCACGTATCTGCTCTGGTCTTTCTTCGGTTGCAACGATTATGCCGTTCTCGCCATATTTTGTTATACCATTATATATATACTGCACTGAAAAGTTAGTTTTTCCGGCTCCTGAGGTGCCTGATATAAGGTATGTGCGGTCACGAATTATTCCGCCTCCGCATAGTTCATCAAATCCGGGAATCCCGGTCTTGACCCTATTCATTTCGTCTTCCATTGAGATCTCTTCAGAATCTGAACCTTCGAACATTTATCTTTTCACTCCTCGCTTTATATAATGTACACGTTGCATTGAAGTTGGTATGCCAAACGCGCATATTTTAAACAATTATAGGTAAATAACACATATATGATTTCAAATTGGGTTTTTTTTTCTTTGTTTATAATATACATGAAGCACATATAAATTTATCTTTTAAAGCAGAATGGTATGGAAAGACCATTTTGCGTATCGGACAATTTGTCCCCTCTACCAAGATATGTAATGCTTGTGGATATTATAATAAAGATATTACACTTGCAGATCGGAAATGGGGTTGTCCAGAGTGCAAAATAGAACACGATAGGGACATTAATGCCGCTATTAACATTAAGAAGTTTGCACTTGACAAACAGAACTTAATTGGAATTTAAGCACCTTCGGAACGAGGGGAAGGGCCTGTGGACTTGTGAACGATGGTTCAAGGAATGAAACAGGAAGCTCCATGCGTAAGCGTGAAGTAGTTCACTGAAGGTGGCTTAATATCGATTGGCTAAAAATAGAGTTAAATGGACCATGTGTGATAAATCGACAATTTACGAACCCAAATGGGCCATATTATGCCCTTTTATATCAATTTGGCATGTTTTTATTCGACATTTACCGTAATTTGCTTCGATATTTAACAGTGCCTCGCTATAAATCTCTTAAATGAGACCACAAAAGATTTAATAGGCAATTCTCTTATTAGACAGATGTAATCCAATATGACGGGATTCAGAGGGTGATGATGACTCTTTCGGCAATGGACGTATTTGTGCATTGTTTGAAAGAATGATACTCGATAATTCGTTTATCTTGATTCTGACTCACTAACTTATATACATTAAATAATGGAGGAAAATAATGAAAAGCTTTATAGCAATCTTAATGGCTGCTTTAATGGTACTGAGCTTTGTTTCAGTAGCAAGCGCAGCAGATTCAGTTGAGATTCGCAGTGTTGTCTTTGATGGCGACAATCTCACTGATATTACAGCAGCTGGATTTATCCAGACAGATTACACAGACTTTGCAGCATTCTACTATGATATTGACGATGGTGTCGGATCAGAAACAATTCGTATCTTCAATGGTACTGCTAACGTAACCGATCCACGAACTATCAAAGCTGGTGGATTGAAGTACTACGCAAACATCGAGAATGTCTCATTTGAAGATGCTACTTACCTTGCTACATACGACATGGACGGCACTGGAGCTGGACTTGTTGGCGAGTATGACAAGATCGGTTTCTTCGCAGATGAATATGTTCCAATCAACCAGGATGCTTCACTTCTTTCCAAGTTGATCGTCGATTCTGACGACAAAATTACATTACGTGTTGGCCAGACCATCGAGCTCGGTGAAGGTTTTGCAATCACACCAAAGCAGATCGATGTTGAAGGTAACAAGGTATGGATCGAGCTTTCAAAGGACGGTACATTCCTCGATGACGATGTAATCGATGCAAGCGCTACTGCTGCTTCAGACCGCGTCTTTGCTTACGAAGCAGATGTTGCAGGCGAGACCGATGTGCCACTCGTTCTTGTGCACGTCAAGGAAGTATTCCAGGGTCAGGTTGACAGTCTTGCAATCGTTGAGGGCTTCTGGGCAATTTCCGATGAAGTAAGGGAACTCGAGACCGATGATACATTTGGCGAGTTCGAGGTTGACAGTCTTTCTAACGGTCTTGGCACAGCTAACGGACTTACACTTAAGAATGAAAATTCTTTGAGTTTAACAAAGGACACAGTTGTCGATCTTGCAGAAGGATTATCCATCAGGGTCGCTGATGATAGTACTAAACTTCGTTTCTACTTCGCAAAGGAATACACCGCTCCAGGTACCTATGAAGTAAGAGGAGAGGTTAAAACAGCATCAAATGCAAATACAGATACTTGGACCTCAGCTAACTTTGCTGGCTTCTACTATGACCTTGATGCAAATGTTTCCTCTGAAACATTGTCTATAACCACTACTGGTACTCCTGCTAGAACTATTGCTGCATCTGCAGCTGTTTACACAACAACTATTCAGAATGTCTCATTTGAAGATGCTACCTACCTTGGTACATACGACATGGACGGCACTGGCGCTGGACTTGCTGGCGAGTATGACAAGATCGGTTTCTTCGCAAAGGAATATGTTCCAATCGCTGGAAACCCTGATATACTTTCCAAGTTAATCGTCGATTCTGATGACAAGATGACATTACGCGTTGGCCAGACCATCGAACTCGGTGAAGGCTTTGCAATCACACCAAAGCAGATCGATGTTGAAGGTAACAAGGTATGGATCGAGCTTTCAAAGGACGGTACATTCCTCGATGACGATGTGATCGATGCAGCTTCCACAACAACCTCAGACCGCGTCTATGCTTACGAAGCAGATGTTGCAGGCGAGACTGATGTACCTCTTGTGCTTGTGCACGTCAAGGAAGTATTCCAGGGTCAGGTTGACAGTCTTGCTATCATTGAGGGCTACTGGGCAATTTCCGATGAAGTAATGGAGATCGACTCTGGTGATGAGTTCGGCGAGTTTGATTCCGTTTCTATTGGAACTTCCTCACTCACGATGACTAACGATGGCACTATCACTCTCACTAAGGACAGTGTAGTTGAGATTGCAGAAGGTCTCAACTTAAGAGTTGCAGACTCTACTGCTGTTAGGTACTTCCCAATGGTTGAGATGACAATCGAAGGCGCAGTTGACGAAACTCCAGTCGATGAAGAAACTCCAGTCGATGAGGAAACTCCAGTCGATGAAGAAACTCCAGTCGATGAAGAAACTCCAGTCGATGAGGAAACTCCAGTCGATGAGGAAACTCCAGTCGATGAAGAAGAGCCAGTCGATGAAGAGCCAGTCGATGAGACTCCAGGCTTCGAAGCAGTATTCGCAATTGCAGGTCTCCTTGCAGTAGCATACTTCGTAAGAAGGAACTAATTTTCTAAGATCTAAGAAGGGTGAAAATCCTTCTTAACTTTTCTTTTTTTTGACACGTTTGTCGATAATTTAAAATACCAATAGTCTTATTGTTATCTCATTGTTAGACAGTGAGGTCTTTAAGATGAATATGAAACTATTAATGATACCTTTTATCGCATTGCTTCTTGTGGCAGTGTCTGGTTGCACGGATCCGGCAGAACCAACCGGTCCTACAGTTGAAACCCCTGATCTGAGCATTGATGGGGTAGTTTTGGAAACAGTTCCTGAAGGCTTCGAGTACCTTGGTGTACATGCGGTTGAAGTCGATGACATAAGGTCGGAATATGCTGATGTAGGGGGTGTTGTGAATGCATCTGAGGGTCTCTACAACCTTGATTCAGTGGATTATTGGATCGTGGGCGTCGAGATGGATGGTAAGGAGAGCGCAGAGAACTTCATCACACAGTACAAGGCAGGTTTCACACCTCTTGCTGTGGGGGAGAGATTCGCTGAAGTGTCCTTCAATGAGCATGATGCTACACTTGTCACTAAGTATGTGACCATGGGCGGGGAAGAGGCAGCTAGGTATCACTATGTCTGGAGCAATGAGAACTTCGTTTTCCTTGTAATAGGCAATACTGATGATGCTGAACTTGTATTGGACCTTGCAAAAGCAACCGGATTTTGATCCGGTTACTTTTTTAATATCTGTAAAATAAGCTATTCAATCGATACGCTTTAATAATACTATGTCCATGTAGGTGCTGCAATGCCCGGGTAGCCTAGTTGGTTGGGGCGCCAGACTCATAGGGAATATTTAACCGTGCGTCCAAATCTCCTGAGAAATCTGGAGGTCGCGTGTTCGAGTCACGCTCCGGGCACTTTGCCTTTCTTATTTTTTAAGATATGTGCCCATATCTTTACTTTGATGATAAAGCATATATTATCCTTCCACGTTAAGTAGTTCCATGAATTTTCAAATTCTGGATGCAGACTATTTTCGCGAGGATAACCAACCTATAATCCGGATCTTTGGGAGATCGGAAGCTGGGGAAAGTGTTTGCTGTCTGGTTCCTGGATTTGAGCCTTATTTTTATTTGAGTGCTTCAGGAGACCTGCAAAAGCTCGGGGAAGAGATCATGGAACGTTTCGAGGGTGTAAAGACCTTTGAGATCGTTGAAAGGTTCGAACCAATAGGTTATCAGGAAACCAAAAAGCACATACTCAAGATCACTACCTATGATCCTGGCAATGTGCCTGAGATCAGGGATGATGTGGCATCCATGCTTGGTGTCAATGGTATATATGAGACTGACATCCTTTTCAGGAACCGTTTCCTTATCGACAAGGGCTTCAAGGGGATGGGCTGGGTATCAACGGAAATGGAAGAACCGGTTTCGAATGGGAAGATACTGTGTGATCATACTATAAGGACCTCTAATATATCCGAGGTGCAGAAAATTGCCAATTCCTCGTTGAAATATATGGCATTCGATATTGAATGTCTTCCATACGATGGCGGAATGCCGACACCTGAAGTTTCACCTGTCATCATGGTAAGTTTCGCCTTTGAGCCGGCTTACAAAGGCCACAAGACCCTTGTTCTTGTAATGAAGGAAGTGGATGGCGTTGATGAAGATGTCGAGATGTTGCCGGATGAGTCCGACCTCTTGAACCGTTTCTTTGAGATATTCAGGGACTATGATCCTGATGTGATCACAGGTTACAACATAAACGATTTCGATGTGCCCTATATCACAGACAGGGTAAAGCTCCTGAACGAATCAGGTTCTAACATCAATTCCGCTGTTGGAAGGGATTCCCGGGCACTTAGCTATCGTAAGGTCGTGACCCGCACGATGGTGCCCATTCCTGGGAGGGTAGTAGTTGATTCTCTTCCTCTTATCAGGCAACAGTTCAGCTTGAAAAGATATACATTACGCAATGTCTCCAAAGAGCTGCTCAATAGGGAAAAACTCGATGTAGATGCGGCTGACATGGAAGAGCACTGGAATGATTCCGGTGAAAAGATACGAAAATTCATTGACTATTCAAGGCGCGACTCAGAACTTGCTCTTGATCTCCTCCTGGACCTTAAACTTCTGGACAAGTATATAGCTCTTTCAAGGGTCAGCGGAGTACTTCTCCAGGACACTGTAAGTGGCGGGCAGACCAATATGGTCGAACATATGCTGTTGACCGAATTCGGCAAACAGGGGCGTGTGATGTCCACAAAACCTGATGAAGAAACATCTGCTTTGAGGCGAAAGCAGAATGAGGAGCTTAAAGGGGGTGCAGTTCTCGAACCGGAGAAGGGCTTGCATAAGAACGTGATAGTACTTGACTATAAATCCCTTTATCCAACCATCATGATGGCGCACAACCTTTGCTATACCACGGTGGTTACCCCTGGGAAGTATCCGGAAGATAAAGTGATAAGGTCTCCCTCAAAAGGTGAGTTTGTAAAACCCGAGATGTTCAAAGGTATCGTTCCTTCTGTTCTGGAAGCTTTGCTTGACAAGAGGGTCGAGACAAAGAAGCTTATGAAGCAGGCAAGCGATGAAGGTGAATATCAGGTCCTTGATGCGACGCAACTTGCTTTGAAGATTCTTCTTAACAGTTTCTATGGCTATTCAGGATATGCACGTGCCAGGCTCTACAGTTTGCAGATGGCAAATTCTGTGACCAGCATTGGTAGGGGGAACATTGCCAGAACGGAAGATATTGTGTGTAATCGCATAGGAAAGGTCATCCTCAGAGGCAATGAAGCTTATCTCTTGGATGAGGTCGATGAGCTTAAGGGTGATGATAAGATCGTAAAGCTCTCGGTCGCTTATGGCGATACTGACAGTGTGTTCGTACATTGTAAGAACGATCAGGATCTGGAGTTCGAGGAGGGTACTTTCTCACTTGATGATTCAGCCCTTGTTGGGAAAAAAGTTGCAAGTATAGTAACTGCATCCTTGCCTGATCCCATGGAGCTGGAATTTGAAGCTGCTGCAAAACGTATTCTGCTAATTGCCAAGAAAAGATACGCACAATGGATCTTTGAACCTACGAACGATGGCTGGACTGACTCGATCAAGGTAAAAGGGCTGGAGACTGTACGGCGGGATTGGTGTGAACTGACCTCCAAGATGCTTAACAGAGTGCTGGAACTCGTACTTAAGGAAGGGGATATCGAAGGCTCTGTGGAGCATGTGAGGAACCTTGTGGACAGGGTAAGGAATCTCGATGTAAAGAAAGATGCCGATCTCTTTGAAGACCTGGTGCTTACAAAGAATTTCTCCAAAAGCCCTTCCAGTTATAAGAACAAACAGCCACATCTGACGGTGGTCGAGAATATCCAGAGGCGTACCGGTATTCGACCTTCCATTGGTGAGCGAATTCCTTTTGTGATAATTGCCGGAAGAGGTTTGTTCGTAGATCGTGCAGAGGATCCCGATTATGTCCGTGAGAACAATGTTCCGCTGGATGTGGATTACTACATACAGAAACAGATGTTGCCCCCTGTGGAACGTATCCTCAGTGTCTTCGGCGTTGATATGGCTACCCTTAACCATGATTCAAAGCAAAAAGGTCTCTTTGACTTTGACAGTTCTGTGGAAGAAAAGATGCCTTTGAAAAAGGTCATCAGGACAAAAGAAGCCTCAACAAATGAAGATCAAAAAACGCAAAGCTCACTTTTTGATTTCTAAATTTAAAAAATTAATTTTAAAAAAAGATCAGAGCTGCACATAACGTGCAGCATCCCCAAGATCTTCTTCAATTCTGAGCAACTGGTTGTATTTTGCAGTGCGCTCACTTCTTGCAGGCGCCCCTGTCTTAATCAGGTCTCCGCCAATGGCTACTGAGATATCAGCTATCATTGGATCTTCTGTCTCTGCAGAGCGATGGCTTACAACAACGCTGTAACCATTCCTCTGTGCAAGATTTGCAGCATCGAATGATTCAGATATCGTGCCTATCTGATTGACCTTGAGTAAAAGTGCATTTGCTGCTTCCATCTCAATACCCTTTGCCAGACGGTTTACATTTGTAACGAACAGGTCATCTCCGACAATGATCGTGTCCCATGCCTCGCTCGTAAGGGTTGCGAAGTCCTCAAATGATTCCTCGTGGAACGGGTCCTCAATTGAAAGGATCGGATATGTTTCAATAAGGTCAAGGTAGTAGTCCACAAGTTCAGCAGGAGCTATCTTTTTTCCATCGATGAAATATTTCTCTCCGTCGAAGAACTCGGATGCAGCGGAATCAAGTCCTATACTGATCTCTGATTCGGTGTATCCGGCTTCCTCAATTGCACTTACGAGTGCGTCCAGTGCATCGGCAGTCGTTGAGATCGGAGGTGCATATCCGCCTTCGTATCCTACATTTGTTGCAGAAGCGCCGTATTTGTCCTCAAGGACCTTACCAAGAGCATGGTATGTCTCAGCTCCTATCCTCAATGCATTTGAGAAAGTGTCAGCACCTTTTGGCTGTATCATGAATTCCTGGATGGAAAGGTCATTCCCTGCATGCTTTCCGCCATTGATGACGTTCATGGTTGGAACAGGCAATGCAAAAGCATTGGTGCCGCCAAGGTAGCGATAAAGGGCAATTCCAAGGGAATCAGCTGCTGCTTTTGCAGTGGCCATGGAAATTCCCAGAATGGCGTTAGCCCCAAAGGTCTTTTTGTTCTCAGTGCCGTCCAGTGCGATCATCAGCTCATCTATCTCACGCTGGTTACGAGCATCCATTCCCAAAAGCTCTTTTGCAAGGGTCTTATTAACGTTGTCTACAGCGTCCAAAACACCTTTCCCGTTGTACCGGTCAGCATCCTTATCCCTTAGCTCAAGGGCTTCATTAGAACCTGTGGAAGCTCCGGAAGGAACACTCGCCCTTCCAAATCCGCATCCAGTGTAAATATCTACTTCTACCGTAGGGTTTCCTCTGGAATCAAGTATCTCTCTGGCATGCACTTTTTGAATTGTGTATTTTGCTTCTTCGCTGATAGAGTTCATGTCTTCACCATTTGGTTATTCTATGGTCAAATCGTACATTACAGTATATATTGTTACCGCATTTTGTGAGCCTTTTGCACTGTTCTTTATATACCATATTTAAGGAGAATTGCTTATGCACAGCATAAATATATAAACATCTAAGTACTATTATTCTGCATGGTGAGTGAGATGTCTAACTTTATAGATGAGAAGGGGTATGAGGTATCATCCCTATTACAAAGCATTAACGTTTCGAGAATTGAAGCACTTTCAATTGCCTGCCTACTTAATGGATGTGAGCTAAGTTCACAGGATATAGAAAATGTCACAGGCCTGAGGCAACCAGAGGTAAGCGTGGCTATGCGACCTCTGTGTGAACGTGGTTGGGTTGGGGAAAAGAACGAGAAGAGGACCAAATGCAGAGGAAGGCCTGCAAAATATTACTCCCTCAATATGGATTTCACTGAGATCCTGAAAGAATATGAATCTGATATAATAAAAGAAAATGAGAAAAGGCTGGAAGTTGTAAAGAGCCTACGTAATTTAGTAGAGTGAACCAGTCCACGCCTACGCAAGGAGACTTCCCGCCGGGGAGTTAAGTTACGGTAATTTCTATTTATTTTGATCAGTTCTTTCCGAATGATATCGGGGAAAAGCCTTTGGTGGCATCGAATGCACGCATAGCTTCCATGCCATCTATTTCCATGATGAAGACCTCAAGGACCATGAATGCTGCACTTTCTCCGCGCAAGCAGCCGACATTGACATTATCGCCGCGTCCTGCAGCGGTATGAAGGTGTATCTTAGGTCTGCCTTCTTCTGTAAATATATTCCCAACACCTATCACTTCCTGTGGTTCAGTATGGTTGACCCACATGGGCTCAGGGGGGATCATATTCTCTTTAGGTCCTGTGACAAGGTTCACTTTGGCCACAGCGCCAAGCAGAGTGAATACTGCAGCCTTGATGTTCTCTTTTATTGCAATACCTTCAAGTTCCTGAAGCAGGTCTTCTCCAGTGTCGATCCTTACAGTAAATACTCTACCAATATTTCCTTTTGAATATTCCATATTTTCACCTGATAAAACGTTTTAAATTAAAATTTATCATCTACGATCCTTCCATCAACAATACGAATGATACGGTCGGTTTTAGCTGCCATGTTCTCATCATGCGTCACAAGTATGAACGTCTGTCCATAATCCCGGTTTAGCTTCCTGAGAAGCTCATATATCTTATCGCTTGAATTGCTGTCAAGATTTCCTGTAGGTTCATCCCCTATTACGATCATTGGACTATTGGCAAGTGCTCTGGCAACAGCAACTCTCTGGTTCTGTCCTCCTGACAATTGGTTTGGCCTGTGATCCATCCTGTCCTCAAGTCCTACCTCTTTAAGGAGTTCCTTTGCTATCTCTCTGGCTTCTGCCTTATTTTTTCCAGATATGAGTAAAGGCATCATAACATTCTCGAGCGCTGAAAAGTCGGGTAATAAATGATGGTACTGAAAGATAAATCCAAGCATCTTGTTACGTGCATTGGAACGTTCCTTGTCCGACATGGTCGTAACATCTTCGCCATCTATCAAGATGGTCCCGCTTGTTGGCGTGTCAAGTATACCTATCATATGCAGCAATGTACTTTTGCCTGATCCTGAAGGTCCTATTATAGAGAGGAACTCTCCACGTTTGACTTTAAGGCTAAGTCCGTCAAGTGCTTTGATCCCTAATCCATCAGTGTAGGTTTTCGTCAGGTCTCTGATCTCGATTATATTGGATCTATCAGCCATTTTCACCTGCTTTTTGCTCTATTATTTACCATTTATCTTGCTGGATCATTTATAATGAATGGTATGCACAAACCACCATCGGTTTTGTTAAGCTTATAAAAAAGAGGGTGAATATCCTGTTAAGGATATCATTTAAGGTCAATAGTTGGGTTCGAGTCCATCTATCTTTGAGAATGCTTTATCAATCTCCTTTTGTTCTTCAACTCTTGTTTTCTTTTCGCGTTCCTGATGGATCGCATCTACTGCAACTGAATAGAGATTTTCCAGCTCTTCTGCTGCTTCAAGGGTAAGGACGACCAGTACTTGTGGAGCTTCGCCTTTCCTGACGATAATGCCTTTAAAAACATGGCCAACGGATGATGACAGTTTTTCCACTTCTGATGATATCTCATCGATGCTCAGGTATGATTTATCCCCTTTGATGATGACCATGGCCCTGCTACCTTCTTTGTAAACATCGGTCGAGAACAAAAGGCCGTTTGGTGATAATGCTTTCTGGATGGTGGTCTTGATGTTCATTCCTTTTTCAGCTTCATAGAACCCGATCGTAGCAAGGCCTGCTCCTCCGCTCATCACTGTTTTGAAGTCACCAAGGTCGGTAACCATCATCATTTCACTGTCAAGCGCATCAAGCAAGAAAAGGATGCGTCTTGCGATCATGTCATTGATGCTATTATATGCAGCTTGTACATTTCCTCCGATCTGCTTGAGGAACTGGTTATCAGCAAGTATGATCCCATCGACCCCACTGTCACGTATCTCTTTCAGGCAGAATGCTGCATTCTGGAGGTAGAGCGTGCCTTCCTCTCTGAACGGCAGGACAACGACAGCATATACCGGGAAATCATGTTTTTCCTTGATCTCCTTGATAAGGGGGGGTGTGAAAGATGATCCGGTCCCGCCGGATGCGGAAGTAATCACAAATCCCACATCGAAATTTCCTCTTTCCTCTATGTTGCGCATTATATGGGATTTATTATCTTCGAATACGCTCTTACCAAGAGTACGGTTAGCACCAACACCATGCAAGTGAGGAATATGTATCCTGTCCTTGGCCTTGGTAAAACTCAATTCCTTCAGGTCGTTTATCGCAGTATTGATGGCGATAGTTTCGACCTTGCTTTTGTATTTTTGTTGTGAATAGAATTTCGCAAATTTGCTTTTACCACCAAAAGCCTCTTTGTTTATCGCATCAAGGATACGGTTACCACATTGACCATTTCCTACGATCAGTATATTGAGCAAATAATTCCTCCATATTTGATGAAACTGAATATATTATGAAATCGTGACTGATTAGAACCTGTACTGTCTGGACCGATGGAACAACCACCCTCCAATAGCGAGAATGATCAACAAGGGAGTTGCAATAACATACCATGGCTGCTCGATCACTGAATCAAGATCCCCTCTGGCCACATCGATCGTACTTGTGGTGAATTCACCCGTCACTTCCTGGAGGTCCGGGCTGACTCCATCTTCATACTGATATGAATAATCGGTTGTAATGGTATAAGTACCCAATTCTGTTGGTTTTACCTGGATCTTTATCTCCTTTTCCTGATTCAGTCCAAATGTCTCCAGATAAGCCTTTGGCACTCCGTTGATGATCTCGATGTTGGAGTTGCTGCCTTTGTACTCAATCTCTTCAGGAAGGTGGATGTTCAGTACGACCCCATTTGCAGAAGAATCTCCCTGGTTCTTGATGTTAATGACAACTTCCACTTCATCGTTCCTTTTTACACTACTACTTTCGATGGATGTGGAAAACTCGAGCTCAGCAACCTTTTTGGCATTTTTACCCGTATCAGTTACAGTTACCACTGGTATGTTAGATACCGCTTCGGGAAAATCCATTTCTGCTTCATTGGAATATGAGGCCCTGGTGGGCTGGAACTCGAATGTTCCAGCTTCGTTTGCCTGAAGCTTGTAAAGAAAAATGGTCCTTGTCTCGTATTTGTCGATGGTCATCTGGCCTGTCTCTTCAAGAAGGATCTCCTGGAGGACAAATCCTGTTGGCTTTGGGTCTGAGAACCTTACCTCGGTAGCCTTCCCATCGCCTTTGTTTCTGGCAGTCACTTTGACAGTTACGACCTCTCCCTGATCAACAGTATAACTGCTAACTTCCTTTATGATCTCCAGTGAAGGGGTCCCAGGGAATGTTGCCTTTTCATGACCTCCATCTACTACCTGCTTCAGGTAGACAGCATCATCATCTGTAATGGTGATGGAAACAGTTGCCTGGGGTAATGTCCCTCCTGTGACTGATAACAATGTGAGCTCAATGGTCTCCCCTTCTGCAGTAAAGGTGATGGTATCATCTATACTGATCAGCTTATCGTGTTCAAGGTCTCCTTCGTCATATACTTTGAAGACGCAAGACTCAGCGCTCACAAAAACTTCGGCCACATCGATAACGATGGTATTGATCTGATATCCATCCCCTTCCTGAATACTCCCATTGAAAACTATATCTTTAGCACAGGCATTGCCCGTAAAAACTAAAGATACCAGTGCCAATGTAAGTATTAACAAACACATATTTTTGAACTGAACCATAATTCCCTCAACACAGAAATGAATTGCGTTATAGTATATACTATTCCAGTATCAATACAATAAGAATGCAATAAATAGTTTATGACATCGATCTTGATCTTTTACACAAATTCAAGGCTGATATCTATCCATTGCGACTTATGTACCAGCGATCCCACAGAAATGACATCCACTCCCGTCTTGGCATATTCTGATATATTTGAGAGGTCGATCCCGCCTGAAACCTCCAGGATTGCATTATTTCTCTGATCCTCACTTTTTAGCGCTTCAACTACCTATATTACCTGTCCTGGTGACATGTTGTCGAGCATTATGATATCGACTCCCATTTTTGCAGCGAGAACAGCGTTCTCAACGGATTCAACTTCAACATCTATCTTTTGCGTAAAGCCTGCAAGTTCCTTTGCTGAAGTTATGGCATTTTCAAGTCCCATCATGTTAACATGATTATCTTTTATCATAATAGTTTCAGAAAGATCGAATCTGTGAGGGTCGCCTCTTCCGGCAATTATGGCAAGTTTTTCGAACTTTCTTATTCCAGGCGTTGTCTTTCTTGTGCCAGCCACTTTCACGTCTGAGTATTGTCTGACCGTTTCGACATATTCCCTAGTATTGGTTGCGATGCCACTCAAATGTCCCAGGAAATTGAGAACTATCCTTTCCGCACGAAGTACAGATACCGCATTACCGGATATCTCAAAAATAGTTTCTCCTGATGCTAATTTATCTCCGTCCTTATGTTTTGTGGATGAGTCAAGTCCAAAGTACTCGAATATCCGTTGTGCGATCGGAATGCCTGCAACGACACAATCCTGTTTCACAAAAACGATCGCTTTGATCTCTTTTTCAGGAACAAGGGTGCAGGAAATGTCATTTGCTCCAAGGTCTTCCTCAATGAATCTTTCAATTTCGCTGGTCAGTATCATATTACCATGTATATCAATGCTTCAAGAGGTTTATATGCTTTTAGCGTGTTTGAACCCTACGTTGTCGGGATAGTCTCTCGAACGATGTTCAGGATAATTAAGATATATTACTATTACATTTCAATATCATAAAATAACGTTGCAGGAGTCCAGAATGCTAAAGATCGGAGTATTCGGGTGTGGTGCGATCGGTACTGAGCTTTGTAAAGCTATCGATTCAGGCCACATCGGTGTCGAACTGTATGCTGTGTATGACAGGCATGAACAGTCACTAATTGATTTGAAAGAACAGCTCAAAAACACTGAACCTAAAGTGCTTGAGATAGTGGAAATGGTAAAGCACGTTGACCTGGTGGTGGAATGTGCATCCCAGCAGGCAGTGTATGATGTAGTTCCGACCACCCTTCACGCCAAATGTGACGTAATGGTCATCAGTGTCGGTGCTTTTGCAGACAAAAAACTTCTCGATACAACATTCGATATTGCAAAGGAAAATGGCTGTAAGGTCTATTTCCCATCCGGTGCCATCGTTGGGCTGGATGGATTAAAATCCGCATCTGCAGCTTCTATTTACTCAGTTACACTGACTACCCAGAAGCACCCGAGAAGTCTTGAAGGTGCTCCGTACATCGTCCAGAACAACATTGATCTTGACAGTATCAAAGGGAAGACCGTACTTTTCGAAGGCATGGCATCAGAGGCTGTAAAGGCTTTTCCTGCAAATGTCAATGTTGCAGCATCTTTGAGCATTGCAGGCATTGGTTTTGACAAGACAAAGGTAAAGATAGTCGCAAACCCTGCGCTCACAAGGAACATACACGAGATAACCGTTGAAGGCGAGTTCGGTATGTTCACAACAAGAGTGGAGAACGTGCCGGCGCCGACTAACCCCAAGACAAGTTATCTGGCAGCCTTATCTGCAATTTCCACATTGAAGAAGATAGCCGATCCCCTTCAGGTCGGTACATGACCGCATGCCGAAAAACGTTTATCATATACCCGGATATTGTATGCCGGTCCGTTGAAGTCGCGTATAAATAATAAAGAACGGAAAAACAAGTGGTCGTATGCAGGACAGGCAATCTATCATCAACAAGATAAATTCATTAAAAAAAGAACGCAATGCTGTTATTTTGGCCCATTGCTACGCACGGGATGAAGTGCAGGATATCGCAGACTTCGTAGGCGATTCACTGGGGCTGAGTCAGGAAGCGGTAGCTCAAGATGCGGAAGTTATCGTTTTTTGTGGCGTGAGCTTCATGGCAGAGAGTGCGTTCATACTCTCTCCTGAAAAAACAGTTCTGATACCTGATGCAGATGCCGATTGCCCCATGGCGGCAATGGTGGATGTCGCATCACTGCGTGAACTGAAGGCGCAACATCCCGGTGCCATGGTCGTCTGTTATGTCAACACACGAGCCGACATCAAAGCAGAAAGTGATATCTGCTGCACCTCTGCAAATGCAGTGGAAGTTGTAAATTCGCTCGATTCGGACAAAATTATTTTCGTTCCTGACAAGAACCTTGCAGCATACGTTGCAAAACACACCGATAAGACCATCATTCCCTGGAATGGCTATTGTCCCACGCATAATCAGATCCTTGCAGAAGATGTCGATCTTGCAACGAACGAGCATCCGGGGGCAGAGATGATGGCCCACCCGGAATGCCGCTCAGAGGTTCTGGAAAAAGCAGACCATGTGTTCAGTACCACTGGAATGATCGATCACGTGAAAAGCTCCGGAAATAACGAATTCATAATCTCCACGGAGCAGGGTATATTGCATCAGCTTGAGACTGACAATCCTCATAAGAGATTCTACCCTGTCTCAAAATTCACATTCTGTCCGGACATGAAAATGATAGATCTAAGTTCTGTCCTTCGCTGTCTTGAGAACATGGAGACAGTTGTGACCGTTCCAAAGGAAATTCAGGTACGTGCAAAGCGTGCTCTTGATCGTATGCTGGAAGTAAAACGCAACAGGTAATTAAGGAGAATAATGAATGAAAGCCTATCTCGAACTTATGCGTGCAGGAAATTGTGCAATGGCAGCCTTTGCCGGTCTCATTGGTGTCCTGATAGCTTATAATATTCTCTCCTCCGCTTCCCCTTACGTATCGCTATCATTGTTCGATACTTCACTTATCTTTGCCACAGTCTTCCTCGTTACAGGAGCTGGTAACGGGTTGAACGATTATTTCGATATTGATATCGATAAAGTGAACAAACCCTCAAGGCCGATCCCTTCCGGTAAGCTCTCCTTGAAAAGCGCCCTTTATTTTTCGCTGCTTCTGTTCATAACAGGGATAGCACTGGCATTTCTGGTGAACCCCCTTTGTGGTATCATAGCCCTGTTCAATTCTATAGTACTGATATTGTATGCACAGAGCCTGAAACGCACTCCTTTCTTTGGCAATGCCTCGGTAGGCTATCTCACTGGCTCGACCTTCCTTTTTGGCGGTGCGGTCTTCGGCATATCAGGACTTCAGGCATTGGTTGTCCTTTTCCTTCTGGCGACCCTTGCGACCATTGCCCGTGAGATCGTAAAGGATGTTGAGGACATCGAGGGTGACAAAAAGGATGGTGCAAGGACACTCCCGATATTGATAGGGGCCAAAAAAGCATCATATGTCGCAGCAGCATTCGGCTTTACGGCCATGCTTGCAAGTCCGCTGCCTTACCTCCAATCCATATTAAATGAACAATATCTTTTCGTCGTGGCCATTGCAGACATCTTCTTCCTTATCGCGGTTTACCAGATACTGGGGAAAAAGGATGCTGCACGCTCATCAAAACTTTTTAAGTTCGCAATGCTCTTTGCACTCATTTCCTTTATCGTGGGTGCCTGAAAGATTCACTTCTGATGAGTTCCATCCGAAGGCGTATGTCTCAAATATTCCTTCAACATCATTGGGAACGTATTCGCAGGCACGAACCTTACTCCGAGCTGTTCTGCCCATTTCTGAATGCCGTAGTCGCTTGCAACGACCGCTGCGTCCAGTTCCTTTGCAAGGAGCAGTACATCGATGTCAGGTGCACTATCAAGGATCCCATAACGAAGTGCTGAACGGTACTTGTTCCTGAATTTACCTACAATGGGTCCAATGACCTCGCGATCGGTATTATCCTCTACCTTGTGTGTACCCTCTATATCCGATTCAAGGGACAGACATTGCATCGAAGCTTCCCTGATGGCTTCCTCGGCCACGGTCATGCCCTTGTTGATACGTTCTCGCATATAGGAGACGTATTCGTGGAAAATATGGGATGGTATCTTCACCTCATGCCTGTCCGGTGTCTTTTTGACAAGCCACGTATCTATCATCGCAATGATCTCATCATCGCAGCCATTGTTCTTTGCAAACTCATGGAGCTCTTTATATACCGATGGAAAAGGAACATAACAACTTATCTGTAAATGAAGCCTTGATTCCGCAATAAGCTCAAGTATTGCCCTCATTCCCTGGCAAAGGTCCTCTATCTCCAGCATCTCCCGTGTCTGAAGATCGGTCAAAGCGGTCGTATCTAAAACAAATCTTTGTTTCAACGTAACTTACTCCCCCTATTAATTACTATTAGGCCAACGACTTATGCCTTTTCCCTTAGGTCCTTTTCATCTGTATCCGAATTCGAGAACATTCGTGCCATTTCGTCATATATCTTCATTCCTTCCGGGGATGTCGAAGCTCTCACTCTTCTTATCGCTGTGCTGAAGTGTGATCTTTGAATGACAACGTTCTTTGCAGTTTCATAGACCTCATCCCTTGTCATTCCTTGCCTTATGGCCTCTCGAAGTGTCATCATTGCAGCTTCTCTGCAGATGGCTTCAATATCCGCTCCCACATACCCTTCGGTAAGTTCAGCAAGTTCTTCAACTCTGACATCCTCTGCAATAGGTTTGCCTGAAAGGTGGATCTCAAGTATCTTGGTACGCTCCTCTCTATCAGGACTTGTTACGTAGATGAGTCTGTCAAAACGGCCCGGTCTCAAGAGGGCCGGATCGATCATGTCCGGTCTGTTAGTAGCGGCCACTATGACTATATCCTTCAGTTCCTCAATACCATCTATTTCGGTCAGTATCTGACTGACAACGCGTTCTGTTGCCTGCTGGTCGGCCCCCATTCCACGCTTTGGCACCATTGAATCAAGCTCATCGAAGAAAACAACTGTCGGAGCTGCTTGTTTTGCCTTTCTGAAAGTTTCCCTTACCGCTTTTTCAGATTCGCCCACATATTTACTGAGCAGTTCCGGTCCTTTGATACTAATGAAATTCGCCTCACTTTCATTTGCAACTGCCTTTGCCAGAAGGGTCTTGCCTGTACCAGGGGGTCCGAACAAAAGGATCCCCCTTGGTGGTGTGGTGTTCAGGGCAGTGAACATCTCGGGGTATTTAAGAGGCCATTCAACTGCTTCTATCAGTTCCTGTTTCACTTTATTGAGTCCGCCAATATCTTCCCACTTCACGTGGGGTATCTCCACAAAGACCTCTCTTAAGGCAGAAGGCTCTATATTGCGGTGTGCCTCTATGAAATCGCTCTCTGTCACCTCGAGAGTTTCCATTATCTCAGGTGGGATCTCCTCTTCGATACTTATCCTCGGGAGCATCCTGCGCAGTGCATGCATTGCCGCTTCCTTGCAAAGAGATGCAAGGTCAGCTCCGACAAAACCATGGGTGATATCCGCAATGCCTTCAAGGTCAAGTTCCTCTTCGACCGGCATCCCTCGGGTGTGAACATACAATACCTGTAACCTTCCTCCCCTGTCAGGGATACCTATCTCTATCTCCCTGTCAAAACGCCCTCCGCGGCGCAGTGCCTGGTCAATGGAATTTGGCCTGTTGGTTGCAGCAATGACTATGACCTTTCCCCTGCTCGTCAATCCATCCATCAGCGTAAGCAATTGGGCCACGACCCTTCTTTCCACTTCACCTACAACATCATCCCTTTTCGGTGCAATGGAATCCAACTCATCAATGAAGATCACTGAAGGTCCTTCCTTTTCAGCTTCCTCGAAGATCTCGCGAAGCTTCTGTTCACTCTCCCCGTAATATTTCGAGATGATCTCCGGTCCGCTTATGGGTATGAAATTTGCCTCACTTTCGTTTGCCACGGCCTTGGCTATCATTGTCTTTCCTGTACCCGGAGGTCCGTAGAGCAAAACCCCTTTGGGAGGGTCCACTCCAAGCTTGTCGAAAAGTTCAGGATGTCGCAGAGGTAGCTCGATCATCTCGCGCATCAAGCCGAGTTCTCGCTTCAGCCCCCCGATATCCTCATAGGACACTTCCTGCCCTGCATCCGCTTCATTAATAGGCTCAACTATCTCTATCTTGGTAGTTCGTGTGACCACTACCGGTCCACGGGGCTTGGTGGCCTTTACCATAAAAATAAGAGGGTTATTTATGTTCTCCACACGAATGCGCTGGCCTTTATCAAGAGGTCTTCCTTCTAAACTAAGGTGCACGGAACGTGACATCCTTTCGCTCAGAACAGGTTGGGTCGGGGCGAGAGTTATCTTTTCAGCTTCTTTCTCAAGTATCTTTTTTACAGTCACCTGATCATCGATACCGACCCTCGCATTGCTGCGAAGATTCCCGTCGATACGGATAATGCTCTTTTTTTCATCATCCGTACCTGCCGGATATACCCTTGCGTAGGTATTTTTCTTGTTCTTGATCTCGATGACATCTCCGCTTCTTGCATCGATAATCTGCATAAGGGCATTTGGAAGTCGTGCAATCCCTCTTCCTGCATCACGGTGGTTTGCTTCTGCAACACGTACTGTGATATCTTCGGACATCCTGATCACCTTGCTCAATTAAAAAGTAGTATTGATCTAATCAGTGGCGCTAAGATCCACTAGAGTAAAATTCACAGTACTAGTATAAAAAAGAAATGTTTTAAAAAAGTGTTTTTGGAAATAAAAGAAAGAGACCTTTTCAGATCTCACTTCTCAATTTCTCAACAAGTTCCTGTTTAATTGAAGTGCTGCGGTCTCCGCCACAGACTATTCCGCGTACACCAATGATGGTTGGCTGGATACGTTTCAATGCTGGAATGTCATCGAACTTGATGGTTCCTGCAATGGCGGTCTCAAGTCCGCGGGAGTGTGCATCATTGACGAATTCGATAAGGTCTTCCTCGCTCATGAACTCGAATGTGGATCGTCCGTCCTTGAGGCCGGTATCGACCATAACAAGGTCAACGCCTGCTTTCTCACCAATTTCAGGAAGAAGTTTCGGGTTGATGGAGTTAATGCGCTCGTGATCGGAATATCCGCAAGCTACAACAGTGACGTCCATGTCCTTTACGGATTCAACTATGCCGGAAAGCATTTCGTGTGCCTGCTCTGCGGTGGTGATGTCATAAAGGCCTATCTTCACATAATCTGCACCTGCAGCAGCAGCTCCGTATGCTGCAAGGGCTGCGGTACCTGGCTTGTAGTTGAAGTCTCCCAGTGCGGCACTGATCGGCCTTTTAGCTTCAACAGCGTCCTTTACTCCCTTGATGACCCATGGATAGTTAGCACCCAGTGAACCTTCCTTTGGATTCTTTACATCGATTATGTCTGCTCCTCCGTTGAGTGCAGCTACCGCTTCTTCAGTGTTGATCGGACTTACGAGTAATTTCATGTATTAGCCTCTTTTTTATAAGATGAGATAAATTATCAATTTAATATGTTTCGAACCGTCTTTGTATTTGATGTATATAACCGTAATGCTGTCCATGCGCAGGGAGGGGACCGGCAAAAATATCGTCCGGTACACGAGATCAGTAATGTCTGCACAACATCGGACCCGGTTGGTATCGTTCGGGAACTGCGTCCTGCCGAGGTCTATATCGCAGACCTTAACCGACTTCAGGGGCAGGGTGAGCCAAACATGAACTTTGATGTGATAAGGGGAGTTTCAGAGCTTTCCGAAACGATGCTGGATCCCGGGATAAGTTCCTTTGAAGATGTTGCCGAGGTTTCAGAGCTTGCAGAGCATCTTGTACTGGGCACAGAGACCGCATCTTTGGATTCCATCACCAAGATAGCTGCTGCATACCCTTCGCAGATCAATGTGAGCATTGACAAGAAGGACGGCAATATCCTCTCATCTGACCCTTTGATGCCGAAAGATCCCTTTGAGATCGTAAAGGTGCTGAACGGTCTGGAGATAAATGACATAATATTCCTTGACATGGATATGGTGGGAACCTCAGCAGGATTCGATGCACAATTTTTAAGTCTTATAGCAGATGTTTCTGACCACGATGTTCTCCTTGGCGGAGGCGTAAGGGATTTGGAAGATATTAGGCAACTGGAAGCTATTGGTATCAAAGGTGCATTGGTTGCAACCGGATTGCATAATGGTTCCATTCCCATGACGATGGTCAGGTAATGTATAAATGTTCAATTTTCATTGAATATGGGTGATCAATATGGCAGAAGAAAATAAAGTTGTAAGTGAAACCGAAGGAAATGCAGAAGTAAGTGACAGCGAAGAATATATGGAGATCAAGATGGGTGGCGGCTGGTACCTTACAATATCTCTTGCAACAAGCGAAAAGTACGAAAATGAGTATGTAGAGGTCGCAAAGGAAAGAAGCGGCCAGAAAAGAAGCCGCTTTAACCTGAATCCAAAACACGTCCGTGAGTTCGGTGAACTTCTTGTAAAGTTCGCAGACTCTAACGATCTTTAACTTTCAATGATCGATGTGATTGCTTGCAACACATCTTTCTCTATTTCTTTTAAGTCCCTGTCCGTATCTATGACAACGAACCTTTCAGGTTCCTTTTCTGCAAGTTTGAGGTAGTTCTCTCTGACCCCTTTGAGGAGGTCTATCTTCTCGAACTTTGTCTGTTCCCCTCTTTTGCCGCATCGCTGTACCGCAACGGCCGGGTCGATGTCAAAAAGCAATGTGAGATCAGGGACAATGGTCCAGCCTCTGTGGATCATCTGTATCCACTCCATGGGCTCTTCCATTCTCTCTTTCAGTGTAACGCCCTGATAGGCGTAACGACTGTCCGAATACCTGTCCGAAACAACTATCTTTCCTTCTTCGATTGCAGGTCTTATCAGGGTTTCAATGTGGTCTGCATGGTCTGCAGTGAAAAGCATAAGCTCGGCAAGTTCATCGGTGTCCGACTGGATGGCCTTGTAAACAGCATCCCCTATCCAGCTCGTGGTGGGCTCTCTTGTGAACACCGCATTGGCAAAGCTCGGATGGGAGTTCAGAAAGCTTGTAATGGTAGATTTTCCGGACCCATCTATTCCTTCCAGTGTTATGAGCTTTCCTTTCATGGGGGTTTACATGTATCCTTACAATTTTAAATTTATGTCCTTGAGGTGCTTTCACTTCCACACTGCGGGCATTTTATGGGGAAAAAATTAGGATCTGCCTGAAAGACGAAGTCGCACACATTACATCTGAAATATACCTTTGACTGGTCAATATCATCCATTTGATCACCTTAATATTTATACAGTTATTTGATTGTAAAGCAAACAATATTAATATACCGCTATCCAATAACATTGTCAAGGTATTGAACATGACAAAACTGGGAGTTATAGTACGTGGAAAATACGGTAGACGGCTTATCGAGACCGTTAGGTCCAGGTCGGATCTGGAAGTGATCGTAGCAGAGGTTCCTGAACACCTGCCGGAGCTTATAGATGAGCCCGATGAGTTCTTTTCAGAACTTGATTTTAACGAGAAGGTCTTCGATGCTGACATCATCATCACTTACTCGCTGCACCCTGACATCACACCACAGATCGCCAAAATGGCCGGTGAGGCAGGTGTAGGTGCTTTGATAGTTCCCGGGGGTGCGGCAAAGGCACCGATCCGGGAACTGGAGGAGATCTCTTCAAAGTATGGTATCTTCATTGAGGTCGATGATATTTGCTGTAACATTGCAACCGATCCCAGTACGGACTCCTTTACTCGCTTTTTTGGAAACCCTGTTCTCGATGTCGAGGTAAAGGACGGTAAGATCTCGAAGGTCAATGTCATCCGGGGAGCACCCTGCGGCAGTACCTGGCTTATGGCAGATGCTCTTGTGGGTACGCCTGTTGAAGAAGCCGGCGCAAAGGCAGGTCTGTTGATATCACAATACCCCTGTCGTGCGGTTCGTGGGAACATGGGCGGAATCCATGAATCATCCGAGCTTCACAAAAAAGCAATAGAAGAATCAATCAAGAAACTGGTCGATACGGACCTATAAAATAATAAAAATATTACCTGCAGACATTTGCATGTCTGCCGTTTTTATTATTTGTTCTGAAGCTTGATCCTGTTTCCGAGAATACATCTTCCGCCGCGATGTCCTCCGAGTGGATTGAATGTGGTTCCAAGGGAGTTCATACACCTTGCCATGACCGCTGCCCCTCTTGCAAGGCCGTCATCAACGAACACAACGTTCTCCTCTATCTTCTCGTGAAGGCCGAGCTTATCAAGGTATTTCAGTGTAAGCTTTGCTTTGTCGCCACTGATGCCGGCTCTTCCGGTGATACCTATTGTGGTTTCCGGGAAAACGAGTCCTTCTTCCTTTGCAACGCTGACAAGTCGGTAGATCACCTGTGCCATTACCTCATCAATGACAGCAAAAAGCACTTTCAGACCGAATTTATCGTATATCTCGCCGCCGATCTCTGATAATTTATCGAAGTCTGAACCGTTCACTCCCACGTCACAGCCAATAAGCACTACATCGATCTCTTTTGCAGCTTTAGGGTTTACCGGTACACTTCCGTAACGGTTCCTATTTTCAGGAACCTTTTCGATTATGATGTACTCAAGGGCTTTCTTTGCGTATTCATGTATATTTTTGCCTTTCAGAAGCAATGTGAGCTTATCTGCATGTACGTCCTTGAAAACATCAAGGGCGGTCCCAACCTTTTTATCTACTGCGCCGGTGCCTTTTATCATGGCATCCGGGATGGCACCTGCAAATCCACAGAAATTACCAATGGTCTTTGCATAGGGTTCATCGGGGCTGATTATCCTGCCATCCAGGGTAGTACCAAAGTCCATTGACATGCAGGGGTTACGGAAATCCACATCCACCCATTTGGCACCTTCCTTGATCCCTGCGGTCGCAAGTTCCCCCTCCATTTCGTTTGCAACGATCTCCACTCCGGTGGCTCCTGTTGGTGGTAGTACACTGGCAACAGCACCGTCAAAGAACACTTTGTCAAGTTTGCTGTGTTTTCGGAATTTGTCGGGTATGTTATCAATTCCCATTGGTGGGGTCATGTTCTTAGGAGGTACTCCTGCCAGAAGACAGCCATCAGCAAGCGCTTTTATGAACTCTCCTACTTCATCGGGAGTATCGAACCCGGCAACAACCCCGGTTGAACGAACAACGAAATTGATATCGGTCTTTATGTCAAGGTTTGCCTTTTTAACTGCCTCTGTCAATGTGTTCTTGACAAGTTCTGATACCGATTCGCGTGTAAGCTCTATTCCATTGAGAGTTCTGCCAAAAATGGTCTCTCCTTCCTTTGGTGGCCTGACATCCCTTGTCATCTTCACTGTTTTGCTGACAAGATATGTCTTACCTTCATCCATATTGGTAGCTGTGAGTATACACTTCGTAGTGGTGTTACCAACTTCCACAGAAGCAACTATGAAAAATGGTTTTGAGCTTGATTTGAGGTCAAGGAGTCGGACACCGGGATTTTCTGCAATTCTTGGTTTGTGGGACATAGTTTCCTTCCGGTCACTGTATTAATTTGTTAAGGCGTTCAACGAGTTGTTCTTTCTGGAGTGCTCCTACTATCTGGGTAGCAGCTTTTCCGTTTTTAAAGACCAAAAGTGTTGGGATGGCTGTTATATTAAAATTCCTTGAGATCGTCTGGTTCTCATCGGTGTTCAATTTCCCGAAAACGATCTTTCCCTGATATTCTCTTGCAAGGGCATCAATAATGGGAATAAGTTTTCTGCAGGGTCCACACCATTCTGCCCAGCAGTCGATGACAGTGATGGGGTACTTTGATATGAACTCATTGAAATCTGCATCCGTAACATGTATGGGTGCATCCGGGAACGCTTTAGCCTCAAGGCCCTTTTTGATCTCTTCCAATCGTTGTTGTCTGATCTTCTCTAAATCATCCATAATGCTCACCTGTATCTTTTTGTGAGGACCTCATTTCAATTTTATGATAGTATTGGTACTAAAGTGATCACATTAGATAATGTGTTCTTGTGTTGGTATAGATTAATGTTACTAAAACATTTAAAGTTTTGGATGGTTTTCCATAAAATGCACACAACCGCGAATTGTCATACATTTAGTTTCTTTCAAAGGTGCTGGGCAAGATACCAGAAGGGTGAATAAGTGAAAGCGTATTGTGATAAAATAGCAAGTATAAAGGACACTTTCTTCAAGATGATGTGTGCGGCAAAAAAGGCAGTCTCAAAATAAAAGAAAGCTGTGAACCTCGAGCCAAACTGTAAGAATATTATGTGTAAGGCTTTTGTCCACCTGATCAAGAAAAAATGTTCATTTTTTGTAAATATCGATCTGTTTCTGGTGGCTCAAGGTCCTTGTGATAAAGAATGCTACAACCCCTATGGAAACACTTGTCAATAGTACCATTACAAGGTTACCTTCATCCGCAAAATTCAATAAGGCAATGAAAAGGTACACTGTTATGATCAATCCGAGTATAATGACGTATGTGGTAGGCCTCTTATATAATTTTTCTATCATGTTGTTCCTCATGTTTGTAACTGATTGGTATTATATCTTATCGTGTACTCAAGCATCAGGATGTTCTTCTATGGGACTCCTCTTGAGCACTCCGTTGATATATTCTATTTTTCGTATTCTCTCAACGGTCATGAGGTCGAATATCAGCTCAATGTCCTCGGGATATGAGTCATCCACATACATGGGGTGATAAGGCTGCAGGTCCTGTTGTGCAACATAGAACATGTTATCCGAAAAAATGACGATGTATCGAAGGTCATACTTTTTGAATGTGCTAACAATGCTTTCCATTGACATTGGAGTTTTTACAAATTCAAGGTCCTTCTCGGTCATTTCTATGGATGCCTCGAATATGGCATCATCTTGCTCAGGTGTCATGACATCCTTTAAGTTATTCTTCTACGAGGTCACTGTGTGGATTCAGATCACAGCCTGTACATGGAAGGCACATTGTCTTGAAAGTGTCAGCACGGAGGCCGTATTCGTCCAGTACCTCACGAAGCAGCTTTGTAAGCTTGAGCAACCTTTCCTTTGAAGGCCTTTCAATGAACACTTCTCCCTCACGCAATGGATGCTTGCTCGCAGGTCTCAATATGGGCACGACCCCAATTGCAGCCAGCTCCCGTATTCCTCTTTCAACACTTTCATCGGTTTCCCCAAGACCGATTAGAAAATTCGCACAGACCTTGTTCTTGCCGAACATTTCCACAGCTTCCCTTAGTGCATCCAGTATAGGTTCAAGGTCCTGGTCTCCACAGACCTCCTTGTAGATCGGTCTGTCCATTGTTTCGACGTTATATTTTATCTCTTCCACACCGGCAGCTTTCAATCTTTTGTTGGAATCCGGGGTCGCATAGATGGCGACACCTATGGGCACATTGTACTTCTTCACCGCATCAACAACCTCAAGTGCTCTTTCGAGCTCCTTTTCCGCTGATTCTTCCACACCGGATGTTATCGAAATAGCCTTCATCTTCCCGCTGGCATTTGCTTTCCCTATAAGCTCTGTCATCTCTTCAATTGTCTTCACTTTGCCGCTCAGCTTAGGGACCGGACAGAACTTACAGTCGTAGATACACTTCTCTGTCATATTGATATATGCCTGGTCAGGGCAGTGCATGAGCTCTTCCTCTATCTGCCCTCTTGCAAGTTCCTTTCCATCTTTCAATATGACTATCTCATTTCCTTCTTCAACTGCCTTGAGTGGGGATTCCTTGTTCAAAGCCAGCCTGACCCTCTGGTTGCCTGAACGGAAGAAAAAAGCGGTCTTCCCTGCTCCGGGGCCGGCAGTAGGTACCGTTATCTTACCCAGAAGGGATGGTTCTATGTCAAGGCTTCCAATAGCAAGGAGTTCAGCTTTTGTTTCAGGTTTCATCGTTGATCGCCATTTTTTTGTCTTTTATGCTTCGCTGGCTATTGCCACCGGGATATATCAGTTTTTCGAAAGTTATCGTCAATTGGATCATTTCACTTTTTGTATATGTTATATATACTTATTATGAATACGGCAATTCCTACCGCCCAGAAAAGTCCTTTAATGCTCAAGGCAATAACTGTGATGATAAAGCCTGCCATGAATGTGGTGCGATTACCATCTTTATCGCTCTCGATATCAACCTTTCTGGCCTTGATAAGATATGCTGTTGTAAAGAAAGCTATTGCTGTTGCCAGGAATTGCAGACCATTATAGTAGTTCTGGTCCAACCGCACCATTGCAGTTCCGACGACCATGAACAGTATGGCTGCAATAAGAAGTAGTAGCATCCAGTTTCTGTTGTAATTGTTCAAGTTGAACATTTTCCCATTTTAACAAATTGGTCGATGTTAGTATAAAAGAATTAGTGAAACTTTTTGATATGATATAAAAATAAAAAAAGGAGTAATGGATGGATGAATGGGGGGAACGGAAGAAAAGGCTTATAGCAGCCTCTTCAGATCCTCTTCAACTGTTGTGTTGGGTGCGATGTTAAAGTTCTCAACGAGGACGTTGAGTACATTCGAAGATACAAATGCTGGCAGTGTCGGTCCAAGGGTTATGTTCTTGACACCGAGGTGCAGTAGTGCAAGCAATACAAGTACTGCTTTTTGTTCGTACCATGCGATGTTGTATGATACCGGCAGGTCGTTTATGTCCTCAAGACCGAAAGCTTCGGCGAGCTTCTGTGCAATGACCACAAGGGAGTATGAGTCATTACACTGTCCTGCGTCCAGAACCCTTGGGATGCCATCGATGTCTCCAAGGTCCAGTTTATTGTAACGGTATTTTGCACAGCCTGCTGTAAGGATGACCGCACTTTCTGGAAGGGCCTCTGCAAATTTGGTGTAGTAGTCCCTTTCCTTATGCCTGCCGTCACAGCCTGCCATGACGATAAAGCGTGTGATCTTTCCGCCCTTTACAGCTTCGACGATCTTATCTGCCACAGAGAGGGCAGCAGCGTGTGCAAATCCTCCGACTATGGTGCCGTCTTCAAGTTGTTCAGGAGCTTTGCATGCGACTGCCTGTTCTACTATGGCTGAGAAGTCCTTTGTGCCATCCTCTTTAGCATCGATGTGTTTGACCCCATCGAAACCGACTACGCTTGTGGTGTATACTCTGTTCTTGTAACTGTCCTTTGGAGGGACGAGACAGTTGGTCGTCATGAGTATGGGACCATTGAACGTTTCGAACTCGCTCTTCTGGTTCCACCATGAACCACCGTAGTTTCCGACAAAGTGGTCATATTTCTTGAATGCGGGATAGTAGTTTGCAGGAAGCATCTCCCCGTGGGTGTAAACATCGACTCCAGTCCCGTCGGTTTGTTTGAGCAACTGCTCCATGTCCTTGAGGTCATGTCCACTGATGAGGATTCCCGGATTGTTCCTTGTGCCGAGGAAAACTTCCGTTGGTTCCGGATTGCCATAGGTGGATGTGTTCGCCTTGTCAAGAAGTGCCATGACATTGACACCATATTTTCCACATTCGAGGACAAGTCCTACGAGGTCGTCAACACCCAGGCTGTCATCAAGGGTTGATGCAAGGGCCTTTTCGGTGAATTCGGAAAGTGCTTCTTCGGTGTATCCAAGGACCTCTGCGTGGTGTGCGTATGCAGCCAGTCCTTTCAGACCGTAGACCAGTAGTTCCCTGAGGGACCTGATGTCTTCGTTCTGGGTGTTAAGAACTCCTACGCTTGCTGTCCTCAATGTCTCAGTATTGATGATCGCAGCTTCCGGGATGTTGAACCTTGTTTCCGGATGGCTTACTCCAAGAGTTGCTTTTACCTTTTCCCCGAAGGACAGGTCCTTTGTTTCTCCAAGGTCGATGTTCCTTGTTGTGAGGTTATTTTTGATGCTCTCCCTCAGTGAGATGCCTTCCTTGATGAACTTATTGAAGTCACTTGAACTGAAATTGGTGTTGGTGACAGTTGAGAACAGTGCTTTCATGAGGAATCTATCGACATTTTTGTCTTTTATCCCATTCTGCCTTGCTTTCTGATTATAGTATGCGATCCCCTTGAGGATATATGTAAGTTGGTCCTGAAGGTCTGCGACATCCGCTGTCTTTCCACATGCTCCGGCTTTGGTACAGGATTGTCCGTTTATGGTTTCTTCACATTGATAGCAATACATTTTTTTCTCTCCTTTTGCTGCATCAGTTAAGTATCATTAGGATATTAACTACATTAATGATACTGCTATATATAGGGCCAGTTTCCTGTTCGATACCTGCTATCAGTGAACAATGTCCTGGCATCGATTCCTTGTTTTTTCCTTGTGAGAATCTATTTATAGAACTGAGGGAATTTAGCCGGAAAGGCCCGATGCTTTATCAGGAGTTACTAAAATGATCCCCGCTGAGTTCCTTGTCATTCTCTTAGGTCTTGCTTCAGCTGCAGCATGGGGTGCGGCTGATTTCGGAGGCGGTTTTGCCTCAAAGCGTACCAGTGAGTACTCTGTTGTAATTCTAATGCAGGCTGTAGGTCTGATACTGCTTCCAATACTGGCCATCGTTTTCTCAGAACAGTTCCCACAGGGTGGTGGTATCTTCTGGGGCTTTGTTGCAGGTGTGGCAGGAAGCCTTGGTCTTGTTTTTTTGTACCGTGCCCTTTCGCAGGGGAAGATGGGAGTGGTCGCTCCTGTCTCTGCTATCATTACTGTGGCTTTGCCGGTGATATATGGTGCTGCTACGGAAGGATTGCCTTCGAACTATCAGATGGCGGGTTTCATGGTGGCCCTTGTGGCAATGTGGCTGATAGGCAGCAGCGATGATAATTGTGATATAAGAAGACAGGACATCGTGCTACCTCTGTTGGCAGGGGTAGGGTTTGGCATCTTCTTTATTTCGGTTGATATGTTCAGTGAGGATGCTGTATTCTGGCCTCTTACGGTTGCCAAGTTATCTTCGGTCATAACTATATTGCTGATCTCAATTCTCACTAAGTCACAGGGAATGCCCACTCGTGGAGCCCTTCCGCTGATCATCCTTGCAGGAATATTCGATGCCGGAGGCAATCTCTTCTTCGCACTTGCCTCTCAGGTCGGAAGGGTCGATATCGCCACGGTCATTGCATCCCTTTATCCCGGAAGCACTGTTTTTCTTGCATGGATATTCTTGAAGGAAAGACTTGCCCTGAAGCAATGGATGGGTGTGGTCCTGGCTCTGTTGGCTATCGTCTTTATTTCTTTGTAAGTGTCTGAATATATTGCACAAATTGTTAGCTTTTCAGATAACACAAGTTATCCATTTACAATACTATATATACTGAGATAGCTAACTTAGTTTTAAGGTTAGTTTGGGGGTATGTTGAAACCTACAAAGCGTAAGTCTGTACATTCCCTGCCTTTTAGGTCTTCCTGTACCACTTTTAGAAGTGGTGAGGATGAAATTCAGTATTTGGAGGGTAATAATATGGTTGAGAAATGTGAAAATCTTTTGAACAATGTCTTGCTGTATAGTCCACAAAAGGGAAGTGATCCTGCGGTTGTCTTTTCTTCTGTGGTGAAAGAGGATGGAAGCATTAAAAGAAATCGATTGTATCGCATTTATTCCGGACACGGCTACAATAGGTCCAATTAATGGGGGTATTATAAAATGAGGAGTTTTGAAAAGATGGTGATCACATGGAAGATATGACCTTGCTATATTTACAGCCGGTCGAGAATAGTGATTCTGCGTTGGCGTTTTCCATAAATGTAAGTGCAGATGGTAAAATAGATCACAGTAGTCTTTTTAGAATAGATAAGAAGCAGGATACGCTGTGATCCATACATTGTTACAACTCATCCTGTGAAACCATCCGTTCGGGAAATTTCCTGAATGGATATTTTTTATTTCTCCCTTATTTCACAATACAACCATGCTTTTGTTATGGTTTTGCCTAAGGTGAGGCTGTGTTAAGGAGGCTTTTCGGACTCATCCTCAACTTCCACAAAGGAGAGTTTAATGGTTCCCCATATGGAATCCACAAGTTCCAGTCTGAAGTTCGATCTTTTCATAATAAGTACCACCTTTTTTCCATTCCTAATTAAAAATCAGTAATACTACTACTTATATATTATCGAGCCAATGATTTCGTGAGCATACTCATCATAGGAATCAATTCGAATATTCAAATCACATAATATCAATTGCATTTCATGAACTCGATTTTTAAAAGATGCAACATTTGACCTATATCAAAAAAGTAGCTCAAAAGGAGAAATTTGTCTGGTCAGTGATGGATCTCTGTTGAAAATAGGGCATTATGGTCCAATTCTCTTCCTTTTTCTTTTTCTATCTGTGATATCTGCCCTGACTCCAGATCCTCTCTTGTAGATGACTGCATGATCATATTTTGCTACAATTCACACCTATTTTTCCCACAAGTTCAGCTATGGAATTGAGTATCTCATACCCCTGCACACTTATCTGGTATTCACCTCGTTCGCCACGCTGTCGGATCATTCCTCTGTTCTGCAGTTTTTCCAGGTGGAAGAGAAGGTTTCCTCCCCGAAGTTTTGTGATCTTTGAAAGTTCGGTGAACGATCTTCCTTCGTCGTACAATGCTTTCAATATCTGGATGCGTACTGCGCTGCTTAACGGGTCCCCTATCAAGCTGGATACCTGTTCTTCATGGAGGTCCTGAACCTGCAAATGCATGGTACTCTCATTTCGGTAGACTCCTATTGTCTGTAACATCCCTACCTGCTGGTCGAAATATCCTTCAGCTCGTTGAATACAGTTGGGACAGTGATCGAATGGTGCCAAATCCTTCACTTTATCAAAGTTTCTACGCATCTTTTCGATATTTTCATCAGTTACCTGTCCTTTTCTGGTATGGTCCACCAGATCCTCGAAAAAATTAACTAAAACCGGTATACATTTTGTACGCATCGGACAGTCCTTCTCTTCGTTCCCGATGATCTCATAGGCATTCTCCAAAGATCCGTTGAGTATTTCTACAGCGCACTGGTTCCTGAACTCATTGAACAATGAATTGGTCTGACTTCCGGCAACTTCACTCCTGAATCTATTAAGTTCCGAGCGAAGTCCGGTGATCTCCTCATGCAACAAGGAAATATCTTCTTGTGTCACTTTTTGTTTGCTCATAATGCCATGATCTCCTGGGGAATTAATTCTTTTCTGGTTAGGAATATGTGTCAGGATACATTCTTGTACACTTTTATAACATTTTACTATATTTACATGCATGTATTAAGTATCTGTGGTGATCAAAATGGTAACACTCACAGATAATTTCATGAAAAAGACACTCTCAAATGTCCTGGAGAATCCAAAGGTTTCCATCTATCTCTGGGTGCCTGGAACGAAAAGTTCTTTCCAGATCAAAGGCGATGTCGAGTTAAAGACAAGTGGTCACGAATTTGAAAAGATACAGGAGATCGTCCACTCTAAAATGGCACAGGCTCCGGTAAAAAGTCTTCTTGTCATGAATGTGACAGATGTTTATAACTGCTCTCCGGGCCCGAATGCAGGGGGTAAATTGCTTTAAATCCAGTTATTTCTCATCTCTGTCTCCACAAAGGATCTTGTCATTTCCTTAAATGTCAAGTGATTCTTCGTGGAGTCTCCTCTTTTTTCGGTCGATCTTATTGATATCCTTCTGACATCTGATGATATGGTCCTTTTACAATTTACTATATTAACCAACTCACCAGACCCAACATATTAATATTAAGTACTTGATTTCTATCAGTCATATTAGAACACACTATGTTTTATTATTCCAATTATCTGAGGAATTCCTTATGATCACAAAAGACGAGGTAGAACACGTAGGATGGCTTGCCCGCATCGCGATAGATGATGCTGAGGCAGAAGACTACGCTGTGAAGTTAAGTTCTGTATTGGATTATTTTGGTCAGCTTGACGAAGTGGACACTGAAGGTGTTGAGCCTACATACCATGTGGCAGATATCATGAACGTATTCAGGGAGGATGTTGTCACCCCGTCACTTGACCAGAAAGATGTGCTGACGAACACTGCTGAAGAGAAGGACGGCTATATCAAAGCGCCGAGGATCATTTGAGGTGGAGAATGACTAAATGGTTAAGCATTTCTGATGTTAAAGAGAAAATTGCTGCGACCTCCGCAGAAGATGTGACCGCTTCATACCTTGAGATCATCGAAAAGAGCAGTATCAATGGATACACTTGTACCTCTGATGGTGCACTGGATACTGCAAAGATGGTAGACAAAGGTGAAGTCGCTGGTCCTCTTGCCGGGGTTCCTATTGCTATCAAGGATAACATTTCTACAAAAGGGCTTGCAACAACGTGCAGTTCGAAGATACTGGAAGGTTATGTACCTCCCTATGATGCACATGTTATCGAGAGATTGAAAGAAGCTGGTGCGGTCATCATAGGCAAGACGAACATGGATGAGTTCGCCATGGGTACATCCACCGAGTCAAGCTGCTATGGTGTCACTCTTAATCCGTGGGACACTGAGAGGGTTCCTGGAGGTTCTTCCGGTGGCAGTGCCGCAGTGGTTGCAGCAGGTGAAGCTCCTATCTCCCTTGGTTCCGATACAGGCGGTTCTGTGAGATGTCCGGCTGCGTTCTGTGGCGTTGTGGGCCTTAAACCGACCTATGGTGCAGTTTCACGTTACGGTCTTATCTCATATGCGAATTCCCTCGAACAGATAGGTCCAATGGCGACCTGTGTGGAGGATATCGCAGTCGTTATGGATGTGATAGGCGGGTATGATGCTCGTGACAGCACTTCCATTGACAAAAAGATCGATCATCGGGCTGCACTGGTCGATGATGTGAAGGGTCTTAAGATCGGTGTGCCGGATGAGTATTTCGGCGAAGGCGTTGACAGCGGCACTGAGAAGGCTGTGTGGGATGCGATCAACAAGTTCGAGGAAATGGGCGCTTCCTGGGAGAAGGTCTCCATGCCGAACACGAAGTATGCCCTTGCAGCTTACTATACCATAGCCATGAGCGAAGCTTCATCCAATCTTGCACGTTTCGATGGTACTCGCTACGGTCCGAGGAACGAGGGCGAGAACTGGCATGTCATGGCATCAAGGACACGCGCAGAGAACTTTGGCAAAGAAGTGCAGCGCAGGATCCTTCTTGGTACTTATGCGTTGTCTGCAGGGTATCAGGACAGGTATTACCTTAAGGCACTGCAAGTGAGAACCCTTGTAAAGCAGGACTTTGAAAGGGCATTCGCAAAGTTCGATGTCCTTATGGCCCCTACTATGCCATTGCCTGCGTTCAAGATAGGTGAGAAGGTTGAGGACCCATTGTCCCAATACCTGACCGATGTGAACACTGTTCCGATGAACCTTGCGGGAGTTCCATGTATCTCGGTTCCATGTGGTTTATCTGATGGTCTGCCTGTAGGTTTGCAGATCATAGGAAATCATTTTGATGAGGCGACCCTTATCCGTGCTGCATATTCGTTCGAGAAGAACACCGATCATAATAAAGCACGACCAGGGGAGGTGGCTTAAATGGTATATGAAAATCCTGATGGCGTAATGGTAGGGCTTGAGGTGCACGTTCAGTTGAACAATCTTAATACCAAGATGTTCTGTGGCTGTTCCACTCAATATCATGATGCTGAACCGAACACACATGTCTGTCCTATCTGTATGGGACTTCCAGGGGCACTGCCTGTTATCAACAAAAAGGCAGTTGAATCTGCCATTAAGATAGGGATGGCCCTAAACTGCGAGGTTGTGGAGCAGACACAGTTCCACAGGAAGAACTACTACTATCCTGACCTTCCAAAGGGCTTCCAGACCACCCAGTATGATTTCCCTATCGTCGGGAACGGCAAGGTCGTTATCGAGGGTGAGGATGGGGAGCATGTGGTGAGGATCACACGCGCACACATGGAAGAAGATCCTGGAAAGCTCGTGCATATAGGTAGTATTGATAAATCAAAGGGAACCCTCATTGATTATAATCGTTCAGGAATGGCTCTTATAGAGATCGTTTCAGAGCCGGATATGAGAAGTCCGAAAGAAGCACGCAGATACCTCGATAAGCTGAGGAATATCCTTGATTACCTTGATGTGTTCAATGGCGACCGTGAAGGTTCCATGAGGGTGGATGCCAATGTTTCTGTCATGGGTGGCCAGAGGGCAGAGGTCAAGAACATCTCCTCCCACAAGGGTGCAGAACGTGCTATCCTCTACGAGATCATGCGCCAGAAGAACCTTTTGAGAAGGGGTGGCGAGGTCGTTATGGAAACCCGTCACTTCGATGAGGCAAGGGGAGTTACCATCTCCATGAGGACCAAGGAAGGCGAACATGATTATCGCTATTTCCCTGAACCTGATCTCGTTCCCATGAGGGTCTCTGACTGGGCTCCTGCTATTCGTGAGGAGCTGCCTGAACTGCCTGATGCGAAACGTGCCCGGCTGATCTCAGAGTACGATATTTCCGAGATGCACGCAAAAGCACTGACATCTGATATTCGTGTGGCGGATTTCTATGAGGTGGTTGCAGCGGCTGTTGATCCTCGTGTGGCAGGTACCTGGGTTGCCGATGTGCTTAAGGGTGAGCTGAATTACAGAGATCTGAGTGTCGATTCGTTCACAACTGACGATATCATTGAGATCATCAAGCTCGTGGTGGAGGATAAGGTCACAGAGCAGAGCGCAGTTGATGTCATCAGGACCATTCTTGATAATGGCGGCACTCCCCTAGAGGTCGTTACTGACAAAGGTCTCCTTAAGGTGAAAGGTGATGTCGTAACAGATGCCGTTTCTGAAACTATCGCTGAGAACGAAGCTGCTGTTCAGGATTATCTTGGTGGGGCGGAAAAGTCCCTCAATTTCCTTGTTGGGCAGGTAATGAAAAAGACGAAAGGGCGTGCAGATGCACGTCAGGCACGCGAGTTACTTGTTGAGGCACTCAAAGAGTAAGACCTGATGGTCTTCTCTTTTTCTTTCCCGTCTCTTTCTTTTTTTTGATAAAACTTAATTATTTTACCTCAGCAGTTAATAACAATGTAAAATATATTTGTACCTTCTGTAAATTTAGAGTAAGTATTAATATGATGGAGTCAGACTTAATATTACCATATCATTAGTGATATGGTGGGGCAGTAGATCAGAGGTGATGTGCGTATTGGGTGTAAGATCCCATAACCATACAAGGTATCACCGCAATCGCTTTCAGAGTGACTTTGGGGAGTCGTCTATTGGGGAAGTTGCTTTCACTCCGGTCTGCCGGAGTCTGGTCGCTGCCATTCATCTCTTTTTTTGTTCTTTATTATTTGTTGCATTTAGTTGAGATCTTATATAATTTATTTTGTTGCTGTGCTTTGTCTATCCCAAAACAGTTATATGTTTTGAAATGTATGTAGCCAGCCGGTATATTGATTTATATCGGATTCTAACTAACATATTATCATACGTATTCAATAATATTAATCAAGGTGAGAACATGGCAAGATTCCCAGAAGCAGAAGAAAGGATCCTCAATAAGAAGATCTGTATGAAATGCAGTGCCCGCAATGCTGTTAGGGCAACAAGATGCAGAAAGTGCGGTTACACAAATCTACGTGTGAAGAACAAGGAAGTCAGAAGAGGCTGATCCTAACAATGCAAGTGGAAGAGTACCTCAACGATATCGCAGAGCGCGAAGGTACAGTTCACTTAACGCTTATCGATCCGGCATCACAATCTCCGGAAGCTGCAGCAGAGATTGCAAAAGCGGCTGTAGCTGGAGGTACAGATGCCATACTGATCGGCGGCTCCACAGGAGCCGGTGGCGTGGCATTGGATCAGACCCTGATCAAAATTAAGGAACAGGTAGATGTTCCTACTATTCTTTTTCCGGGTAATGCCGGCGGCGTGAGCACTCATGCCGATGCTATCTTTTTTATGAGCCTTCTTAATTCACGTGATATCAATTATATCATTACGAATCAGGTTATGGGCGCCCCTATTGTCTATAAATCCGGAATAGAGCCTATTTCCATGGCCTACATAATATCCGAGCCCGGTGGTACCGTTGGCTGGGTGGGCGATGCAAAACTCATTCCACGCAACAAACCCGAGCTTGCAGCTGCTTATTCTCTTGCAGGCAAATACATGGGTATGCATTATACTTATCTTGAAGCGGGTTCAGGTGCAGACCGCCCGATCACTCCTGAAACCATAGGTACGGTAAAACACGTTCTTGGTGACAACAAACTTATCGTTGGCGGCGGTATCCGTGACGGTAAAACCGCAAAGATATGTGCTGATGCAGGTGCCGACATGATCGTGACCGGTACAATTGTCGAAGAGACAGACGATGTCAAGAAAAAGATAGAAGAAATTGTTTCTGCTATCAAGAAATGATCTAATGATCTCCTGAATTCTAACGGAGTTTTCACTTATGCTCAGAGTTTCTGATATTGTAAAGAATTATGAAGTTGGCGAAAATGAACTCTGCATCCTCAATGGAATAAGTTTTGATGTGGCAGATGGCGAGATCCTTGGCATAACAGGAAAGAGCGGCAGTGGAAAGACCACTCTCCTCAAGATATTGAGAGGGGCCGAACCATTCGATAGTGGCAGCATTGAAATTGATGGTTCTGTAATAACTGAACTTTCGGGCGCAGAAGGGAAAAAATTACTCGGAAAAAGTACAGCTATTCATTTTCAGCGCAATTTTGGATTATGGGCAGGCCCTGCCATTGAGAATATAATCCGCAGGCTTAATATTGAATATGCAGGCCATGAAGGCATGCCTGAACCGGATGCAACTTTTTACGATGAACTGTATGAGAAAGCGATGGCATACTTAAGGCTGGTAGGCCTTGACCATAAGGCCCTCCATTCATCAAGTCTGCTAAGCGGCGGTGAAAAACAGCGTTTGATAATTGCCCGTCAGCTTGCAGCACAGCCTCGTCTTCTGTTACTGGATGAACCTGTCACCATGACAGGACCGGATACCAAGCAGGAGATCATGGATGTTATTCTTAAGCTTAAGGACAGGCTGAACATTCCTATAATAGTAGTTTCACATCTTCCGGAAGTACATGCTTATCTTGCAGACCGGGTCATATACATCGAAGATGGCAAGGTCGTTGATGACGGTAAACCGGGTTCTGTACTTAAGAACTTCTTAAAGGACCTTAAACCAAAGGAAAAGCTCTCAGAACTGCCTGAAAAGAGTCCCTGCATAAGGGCAGAGAACATCTCTAAAAGACTGGTCCTGATGCGTGTCGGTGAGGTCCTCAATATAAAAGACCAATCCCTTGCGATAAATAAAGGCGAGATCGTAAGTTTCATAGGTTCTTCCGGTGCAGGCAAGACCACATTTTTGAAAATAATGGAAGGGCTGAAAGAGCCAAAGGAAGGCTCAGTTTCCTACTTGAATGAAGATGCATGGGTTAACATATCCAGTTATACCAGACAGCGCCTGGAACTTTGGAGGAAGATCAGCATAATGCATCAGGAATTCTCACTTTCTCCGCATTCCACAGTACGCCAGCAGATAGGGTTCAGGCTGAGCATGAAGATGCATGGTGCACTTGAATTTGCACATCAGAAGGCACAAGAGCTGGGTATCTCCGATGAGATGCTTGATAAGATCTACATCCTTCCGGACATGGGTGAGGTCGAAAGAACGAACACATTGAACAGTATGCGTCTTTCAATGGATGTTTATTCCAAACTGTTCCCTGTTATACCAAATACCGATGTTGACAAATATGCAGTTCCGGTATTTGAAGCCCTTGACCTTCCACTGGACATTCTTGACAAGACCACCTACCAGATAAGTGGTGGTGAACATGTAAGGGCTTATATTGCCCTTGCCCTTGCAACAGAACCTGAGTTCCTCATGCTCGATGAGCCTTTCGGGGACCTTGATCCTGTGACATTAAGGGATGTGACAAACTCCCTGAAAAGAATAAACGCACGTTTTGGAACTACCATCGTACTTGTCAGTCATCACATGGACTTTGTCAAGGAAGTGGCACACCGTGCAGTGCTTTTTGAAAATGGCTCGATCATTATGGATGGCGATGCGAGGGATGTTTGCGGAAAGTTCATTGAGATGTGTGGTGCAACCTACCTTGAGAACACACTTGAAGGTCTTGCAGAACAATAATGCTCCTTTATTGCTTTGAGCATCTCTTCTTCTTTTCTCTCTTTTTGTTTTTTAACAAACTATATATCATAAAAAAGTTAAACTCTATATGGGAGGTTGTAATTTGATGATCGATAGCATAAAGAAATTGGGACTTTTTGGCTTAGGGATGTATGCCATTACTCAAGAGAAGGTCGACGAGCTCGTAAAGAACCTTGTTGAGGAGGGGGAGTTTAACAAGGAAGAAGGTAAGAAGTTCGTAGAGGATCTGATCGAAAAGCAAAAACAACAGCAGAAGGACTTCGAAGAGGCAGTTTCTGATAAAGTGCAGGACGTCTTTGGCAAGGCCGATCTTGCTACAAAAGAAGAGATCGAAGCCCTCCATAAGAAGATCGAAGATCTTGAAACTCTGATAAAGAAGATGTGATGAAAGACGAATAAATTCGTCTTCAATCATTTAATCACTTTTTTATACAGTGCAACTTCACAGTAGGTTACCGTATAGATTTTGATCACAGGCCGGATCGCGAATGTCCACCAAACTGCTACGCAAGTATTCCATGGTAAAACGCTATGGGATCATCATTGATACTCTGATAAAGTATGGGTTCGGTTATTTTGTAGACCAGATGGGCATCAGGCCACTTGGTTCTTTCAGATCCAGATTCAAAGGTCACTTTGGTCCCTCTCCTCGTCCTTGTTCCGGGCCTGAAAGGGTACGACAGGTATTGGAAGAACTTGGTCCTACCTATGTGAAATTCGGTCAGCTCATGAGCATGCGCCAGGACCTTATTCCCAAGGAGTATGCTGAGGAATTTGCTAAGCTCCAGAACGAAGTGCCACCTTTTAGTTTTGATGAGGTGGAAAGGGTAGTCGAAGAAGAATTTGGGGAAAAGATAGAGGACATTTTTCTTTCATTTGACAGTAATTCTATTGCTGCGGCTTCCATCGGCCAGGTCCATCGTGCTAAACTTCTTGACGGAACTGAGGTAGTTGTCAAGGTCCAAAGACCGGGTATCCGTAAGGTCATAAGGTCTGACCTTGATATCCTTTACAGCATGGCAGGTTTTGCAGAAGAGCATGTTGAGGAAGCAAAACTATACAGTCCTGTGGATGTTGTGAACGAGGTCTATCACTCCATACATGCCGAGATGGACTACACGCAGGAAGCCCGGAATATTGAACGTTTCCGCAGGAATTTCGAGAATGATCCTGACATTGTAATTCCAAATGTGTATATGGAATACAGTACTCGACGTGTAATTACAATGGAGTATATCGATGGCGTCAAATGTAATAATTTCAACACCCTCGAAGAAATGGGTCTGGACCGTTACAAGATAGCGGAGAACGGAACCAAGGCTTTCATGAAACAGATATTCGAGGATGGCTTCTTCCATGCGGACATGCATTCCGGGAATGTTCTGATACTGGAAGATGGGCGTATATGTCTTCTTGATTTTGGAATGGTGGGCAGCATATCCAATGAGATGAAGAACCTCCTTGTGGATGCTCTTCTTGCCATCACCAGGGAGGATGTCACACAATATCTTGAAGTGATGAGGGACTTTGGAATGGTTCCTGATGAACTGGACGTCCATTCCTTTAAAATAGAATATGGTTACATCCTGAGCAAATATTATGGAAGGTCCTTAAAACAACTTGACACTCCTGAAATGATCGCTGAAATGATGACCCTGCTGCGAAAATTCAGGATCCGCATCCCTCCAAATATCGCATTGCTCTTTAAAGGTGTGATGACGGTCAGCGGGTTCGCATTACAGATGGTGCCTGATTTCAATGTGACCGTTGTTGCTGAACCTTATGCGAAGGGGATCATGCGCAATCGTCTAAAACCAAAGCAGATGGCAGAATTGCTTTACAGTGATCTCTGGCAGACGGCAAGGATGTTGCATAAAGCGCCATTACAGATATCTCATATACTTGCAACAGCAGAAAAAGGATATCTCAATCTCAAATTCGATCCTCATGAGATGGACCGTATAGTTGCGGAAATAAGTTCCTCGAGCAACCGCCTTGCATTCAGTTTCATTATATCTGCCATTATTGTCGGTTCCTCCCTTATCATTCAGACAGGGATGGAACCATATATTTGGGGTGTTCCTTTTTTTGGCTTAATGGGATTTTCAGTGGCCGCTTTCATGGGCATATGGCTTATGGTTTATATACTAAAAACAGGAAAGATATAACCGGCAATGGTTAATTTTAAGTTGATGTCCGGTATATACCCGTTGCTTTTATTAAATTAGCAATGTCAATAGATATTGCTGTGACCTATAATCCACATCAGGTGCCTATAAATGACCGATCCACAGATTGAGCGTAAATTAATTGAGATCATGCGTGTTATTAGCGAGAGCGATAAACCCATAGGTGCAAGGAACATTGCCGATGAGCTTCAAAGCCGTGGTTACAATCTAGGCGAACGTGCCGTACGCTATCATTTAAGGATACTTGATGAAAGGGGCTTTACTGAAAAACACGGTTACAACGGGCGTACCATCACCCCTTCCGGCAGGAAGGAACTCGATGACGCCCTTATAGGTGACCGTCTGGGCTTTGTTATCACAAGGATCGAAGAGCTCATCTATAAGACCGATTATGATCCCATCTCCAAAGAAGGCAATGTGATAGTCAACCTTTCCACTCTGGACAAGGACGACTTCGATAATGCTCTCGATGTCATGAAATATGCTGCATCGGGTGGCATGTGCATAAGTCCTAACATCAAGATATTCGAAGAGGATTCGGATTCCGGGGTATATGTGCCTGAAGGCAGTGTGGGCATAGCGACGGTTTGCAGCATTACATATGACGGTGTACTTCTCAGAAACGGTATCCCTGTAAAACCTGCATATGGGGGCATATTGGAAATGGAGCACAACGACCCTTTACAGTTCAGGGACCTGATCTCATACTCCGGTACTTCCATTGATCCTGTAAAGATATTCATGATAAGGCATGCAACTTCAGTTCTGGACGTGCTTGATACGGGTAACGGTCGCATCCTTGCCAACATACGCACAATTCCATCTTCCGCAGTTGAAAAAGCAACGGATGTCTTGCATCAGCTTGAGGCTTCCGGAATAGGCAATATAATGAACATTGGCTCTTCAGCTTATGATCTATGTGGTGCTCCGGTGGAAGAGGGTTTATCCGGTATTCTTGTGGGCGTTGGCGTGAACATGATCTCTGCTGTAGAGGAAGCAGGTATCCCGGTCTCAACAAGTCCTGTCTCAAAAGTGCTGGACTATAAGGAGATGTCAAAGCTCTGATATTGGTCAAGCTTCAGTGAGGACGATGTAAGGTACGTTCTCTTCTTCCCAATTCAATATCGAACTATATAGTTCGGTCTTCTTGAACATTGTTATATCATAGGCAAGCCGCAGGGTTCTGTCTATTATGCCTTCATTGGCATGGCGTGCATCCAAATTGCCAAAGATCTCCCGGAGTCCGAATGCCAGTATCTCTACAACATCGTGGCCGGAACATATCTGCCAGGGGTCGTGATCCTCATCAAGCATCTTCATAAGCTTTTTGCGTATGGTTCTCTCGTTAATGGAATGTCCCTGTGAGTTGACCTTTACCTCCCGTATGAGACGTTTGATGTTTATCGATAGTGGCTGTACTTCCATGAAATTATCAAAATCGATATCCTTGAACCTAAGGGACAGTTTATCTTTGGAAGAGGACGAAAGCCATCTGAAAAGCCCCAATGGCATTGCTGTATAGAGCAAGAGTTGTCTTATGGGCATACGAAGCGCTTCGACCTTGTACGGTGATGTGAATTCTTCTAGAAGATTATCAAGTGCTTCTGATGCAATAAGCATCATCTCAAGGTCGTGGGTGTCGGTGACAAGCACATTAGCATTCTTGTTCCTTATTCCGTCAACCCACCAGAAATCTGCATCTACGATGGTCAGAACTCCTTCTATCTTTGAACGTTTAAGGACCTGTATGACCTTGATGGCATTTTCTTTTCCATTTGCGGGGAGGACCTTACATCTTTTATCATCCACAAAGCGCTGGTAGAGCCTCATGTCGGTACTGCCTTCGATTATTAAGACACTTCCCCTGAACTGGGTTCGCATCATTCGAACGTTGTTCGCTATATCGTCAGCTGTCAAGTATCTCTTCATTATCGCGTCCTCTAAGCTCAACGGTAAGGTCCCAGCGGTCATGGATTATCTGTGGCGAATGTGTGGCTATCAGGACATCAAAACCTGCGAGCTGGGTTATTGCCTGTAAGTCTCTCAGGAACTGTTGTTGCCATAGGACATGGAGTGATATCTCGGGTTCATCAATAAGTATCAAAGCCTCAGGGTCCACATGGAACAACAGCTCGTAGAACAGTACAAGTTCCTGCTGTTCTCCGGATGAGAGCTTGGTCGGCGAAAGGGGCATATTTTCTGCCGTTGTAAAAACAAACCCGTTCTTTTTACTGACCGAGAGCTTCTTGTAAAGGAATCTGCAATTGATTATTTTTATCAAAAGGTCTATCCTTTGAGTAAGGTCATTGAATACGCTGAGCTTTTGTTTGACATCCTCTATGTAAAGCTGGAGGAAATTCCTGTTGCTCTCATCGATATTTGTGATCTCTTCTATGTCAAGACCACCTTCCGACTCTATGAATCCGGCATCTATGAGCTGTTTTCTTTTATCTTCCAGTTCGGTAAGTTCGACCTTTAGTTCTTCTATGGATGTATCCAAATGTTTACTTTCCGCTTTTAGTAGCCTCGAAGGGAATGTGCGGTCAAGGGATTGCGAAAGGGCTGCATATTCTGCAAGTTTCTTCTGCATGGAATCTGCAAGTTCATCGGAATAACTTATAACGGAAGGTATGACGGAGGTCCTTCTTTCTGTCTCTACGGATTGGGAGAAAGAAATACTTAGCAGACGTTGTGTCTTAATGAAACATATGTTGATGGAAGCCAGCACTTCCCTGAGCCACGCAGGTTCATCCTTTCTCTTTTGTGGGAGCTTGTCACTGAAAAGGTTCATGACCTCCTCTGATGTGAGCTTCTCCTGCGTGGTGAAATGCACCCAGGTGTTATCATCTATCTTCTCAAGCTCAGGTATCATGTGCTCGACCTTGGGTGTCGAGAAAACCTCTTCGATATCAATAGGTTTGACCGTGTAACGGACCTTTTTATGTGTGGGCTTAAGCCATTCGAATGCCAGTTCACGGTAACTGCTGTTCTCAGCTTTGATGGGCCCAAGTTCATCCAGATGCAGTTTCTTCCTTACTAAAAGCCTGCTCTTATCACTGAACTCGATCTCGAGCCTGCTAAATGGAATGCGGTAAAGCTCATAATAGTTAGAACGGAACAGTGAGTTCAATATCTGAAGTAGGACCGTCTTACCAATACCGTTCGGTCCGTGAAGAATGGTGATATGCTCTTCTGTGTTCAACGGAACATCATGGTCGAACGTTCCAAATAGGTTCTTAACAACGATCCTCTTTATTTTCATGAAAGCTCCCCAAAGTATCTCTGAAAACGAATATGCTACTACAACATTAGTCCCGATTATTTATAATATCTTGTTTTTGTTGTATATAGTTTGCTTTAATGGGTGATAAATTGGTCACGGATAAAAATAGCCAATGGTTGCACCAATGGTAAATCCAAGTGCTATCAAAAACGCTCTTTTTATCGCGGATCTCCATTGGGCTTCTTCACTCATGAAATAGGCTATAGGGATTCCCATGATGAATGTTATTGTTCCCCAGACGAGGGGGTGCAGGGGCGTTAGCGACATAGTTTTTGTTAGTGTTAAAGATCGTTGAGCTTATCCAAGTGTTCTTCTCATTTTTGCCATCTGAAGCAGGGTTGACCCTATGATATGAGATACATTTTCATCTATATCTTCATCGGTTTTTATGAGTTCCGGCTGTATTATCTCTAGAAGTTTCTTGTAGGATGGTTCACAATGGTCACTCACATTAAATAGATCTTTCAGTACATCTATATCTTTTTGCAGGGACCTTTGGGCAAATGCAGGCAAGAACCGATTTGCAGATCCTAGGTCCAGATATCCGAAAACAAAGTTAATATCCGATTCCATTGATGGGTAATATTTACTGATCAAATTTTCAAATGCATCTTCACCAATTGTTTTTTGAATGTCTTCTAAGGCATTTCCCAATCCGATCACTTCAGGTGGTAATCCAATCGAATAAAGTGCCCCTGTAAATTTAATTGCCCTTGGGAAATTAAGGTTTTTTGAAGGGATGCTCTTCTCTAGACTTTCTGCAATATCCTTACGGCAAAGGGAGGTTATGCCACTTATTTCCGCAACTTCTCTTGAGTATCCGTTACTGCCTCCATGCATCAACCTATCCCTTTGTTGTGGCAGCAGGGTAGAGATTTGGCTTATTGTTGGGGCTATGTGCTGTATTATCTGATTATATCTTGAACCAAGGGTGGCGACCATATTGACCAGATCGGTCTTGTCATTTTGGTCATATCTTGCTGGTGAACCCGACAGTTTCTTCTTGGCATATTTGATCAGGTTCCTTGATTCATTTTCGGAATGATTGTGTCTTATTGCAGATTGCAAGGTTATCGTACTGATCCCTTTATATTCCTCAAAGAAGTTGGTTGCATTTTGCTGGCTCAGGTGTCCTCTGAATGGAAGTGTGCCGGCTCCAAATATGATCCCTATGTTCGTATCAATATTCTTCTCAAGCTCACAAAGATCGTTTATCGCATATTTGCATGAAAGCGCACTTGCTACATGACCAAAAGAAAGGGCCGAATCGGATTTTCCCATAAATACCCTGTATCTGTCCAGGTCCCGGTCGAGTAGTTTCTCTGTCGAACTTATGGTGTTCTCCACGGTTTTTTCTGCATTGAGCAAGCCCTGCACATCCTCGATGAGTGGGATCACAAGAGGAGTTTCCATCTCGAAATGGAATTCCTTTTTCGCAAGTTCGCCTACTTCAACCATGTGTTTCTGGCATTCAATGATCTCCTCTGTTGCAGTTGTCATTGGATGTATCAATTCGGTTATGGCCTGTGTGTTCGAGAACTCGTGGGAATTATAGTTTGCTTCTGCAATTGACATCATGACCATGATCTGGCGAAAGCTGTTTTCCTGGGATGCACTGGGCACTCGTGGGGTGATGTGAAAATGTTCTCCTGGGACTATGTCGGTCTCTTCTAAAAATTTTGAAACGATTTGTACATTTTGATGGTATGGAGTTGCCTTTCCTTCATAATCCGGCATATACTCGTCACATTCATATTTTACCGCAGCTTCGACAGCTTCATCCACTTCTTCCTGGATCGGTATGTATCTTGATACCGAATCAGGATGCTGGGTGCACATTATCTTAGGGAACATATCACTTCTTTTCATTTTCAGGTCACCTATTATATTCAAAGTCGATTGTTAACCAACATCTGGGGAATGGTTAACATCGAATTTAAGCATTCCTGTTGCTAATGTACAAAATTGATAATGAAAAAAGATAACGAATAAAAATTCAGTTTGATGGATCTCAGCAGATTTCGGTCTAATTTAGTAACTTATAACTGATGCTGGTCCCAGTTTGAAATTGCTCTAGTCGGCGAATATTTGAAAGAAATAAAAGGTCCTCCACGCCAAATCTGACGTGAAGGCAAAAATGAAAAAGTGAGATGTTAATTTACATCTCGAGTAGGATCCTTGCGATATCGCTACCAACATCGGTGGTAGTGTTTGAGCCGCCCATGTCGTAGGTCTGGACCTTTGCTTCGAGAATGTTCTTCTCGATGGCGGAGACGATGGCATCTGCTGCTTCCTTCTCACCGAGCTGCTCAATGAGCATTGAACCTGCCCAGATGGTTGCGATAGGATTGACCTTGTTCTGTCCCTTGTACTTTGGTGCTGAACCGTGTATAGGCTCGAACATGCTGGTCCCGTTAGGGTTGATGTTCCCTCCAGGTGCGAGTCCGAGACCGCCCTGTACCATTGCGCCAAGGTCAGTGATGATGTCGCCGAACATGTTAGGTGTGACCACGATATCGAACCACTCAGGGTTCTTGACGAACCACATTGTGATAGCATCGACATAGTTGAAGTCTGTCTTGACATCAGGGTGCTTAGCTGCGATGGTGTTGAACTCCTCTCTCCAGAATCCGTAGATGTCTGAAAGGACGTTCGCCTTGTCAACGGATGAAACGTGCTTGTCGCTCTTCTCAGCAAGGTCGAAGGAGTAGTCAATGACCCTCTGGGTACCTTCCTTTGAGATCATGCCTATCTGGTATGCGATCTCTTCGCTGTCGGTCTCAATGTCGAGTCCGAACTTTGCAGAGTACAGTGTCCTTGAGACCTCGAGCAGGTCCTTGCTAGCTCCGGTCTTTGCACGTCCGCCAATACCGATGTAGAAATCCTCGGTGTTTTCCCTTACGACAGTGAAGTCGATGTCTGCTGGGGTCTTGTCCTTGAGCGGGCACCAGACGCCTTCAAGAAGCTTGATAGGGCGCAGGTTGATGTACTGGTCGAAGTAGAACCTTGCAGCGAGCAGGATACCTTTCTCAAGCACGCCAGGTTCGATCCTGTCGTCCCCTATGGAACCAAGGTATATCGCATCATATGCTGAAAGCTCTTTGAGAGTATCTTCGGAGATAAGCTCTCCTGTCTCAAGGTAGTGGTCAGCACCCTGTGGGTACTCTATCCAGTCAACATCGAATCCAAATTTCTCTCCAGCTGCATCGATTACCTTCTTACCCTCAGCAATGATCTCAGGGCCGATACCGTCACCCGGCAGGACCGGAATTTTATATTGTGCCATATTTTTCCTCCTTATTAATTATGTATAATCTATTTTTTTATATTTTAGTCGGTCAACAAAAAGCTCAACAAAATATCAAATCAAAAACAAGGAATGGGAAGATCAGTCAATGATCTGCCTTGTGTATTCCTTTAAACCGCCGGCATCTACGATCCCGCGGACAAAATCAGGTAAAGGTGTGGCCTGGTACTTCTCACCCTTTGTAAGGTTCTCAATAATGCCAGATGCAATATCGACGGTAAGCTCATCCCCATCATCGATCTTGTCGGTCTCAGGGCACTCCAGAAGCGCAACACCAATATTGATGGCGTTCCTGAAAAAGATCCTTGCGAACGACTTTGCGATGACGCAACCTACCTTTGATCCCTTAAGGGCAATAGGTGCATGTTCTCTTGAAGAACCACAGCCAAAATTGTTGCCTGCAACAACGATGTCGTTTTCCTTCACATTCCCTGCAAAATCAGGGCGTACGCCAATAAAAGTATATGGGGCAAGTTCCTCTGGTGTGTTCATCACGAGGTATCTGCCCGGGATGACTGCATCAGTATCCACGTCATCTCCGAATTTCCAAACTCTTCCTTTCATTATGATCACCGGTGATATTCTAAATATAAATGCGATATCCTATGCTCTGATTATAACGTTTAGTTATTTAAGTACTTTCTACCGGCATAGCACTGCCGGTATAAAAAGTTGGTGCAGTTCCCTTAAGCAAAACGTTTGACATTCAGGTCAACCCCGTCGACAAGGACCGTTGGCCCAGTGATTATGCCATCAAGGTGAAGGTCAACCTTCACATCCCCTCCAAAGGTGGAATTATCTCCCAGGGCAATATGTATCGTCCCTCCCACTTTCTCATCCTCGAGGATGACTCCGATGAGGCGTGCTGCAGGATTTATGCCTATGCCAAGTTCTGCAATATTGCGCCCGTCAGGACCCACGCTCTCCACCATGGCCTCGAGCTTCTCCGCACCTTCTCCTTCAAAGCTCACTGCCGACCTGTTCTTTATATCCACGATCAATGGTTTGTCCAGTAACCCGATCCCTCCCATGGAACCATCGATGACTGCCCTGCCGTTCACATCCTTCGGGGCGATGTACATCTCCCCTGCCGGAAGGTTGGATGTGGTACCTTTCTCATGGCACATTCCTGTGTCGGCCATCCATTCACAGCCTTCCACATCAAGGACAAGGTCCGTTCCCTTCTCAGTGGTGATGCGAACCTCCTTCGATCCTTTGAGCTTCTCAAGCAGTTCGTCCGCAAGCTTTCCGATGTCCTCATAATCTGCATTCAACCCTCCTTCCTGCATCATGGTCAGATTTATCCCTGGCATCGTAGCTGTCCGGGTACCATTATCAGAGGCCTTCTTACGCGCCTGAGTATGGGTCAGTGACTTTGAGGCCGGGGCAAGAACTACATCTGCGTTCTTCATGGCCTCTTCCACAAGGGAAGGCGGTTCAGCACCGTGCTGTTGTCTGGGTTCCATTGTGAGCAATATGGCCTCACAACCCGCATCCACTGCGGAATCATATAGTGCCTTTGAGATCATCTCATCGGTGCATGTATCGGTGACAATGAGGACTGTCTCACCCTTCTTTGCACCCATGCAGGTGTTAATTACCATATCTGCGCTTTTCTTAAGTTCCATTAAATATCCCTCCGGTTCAATGCATTTGGCTCATTTCCGCCATGCCAGCTGTATCTTGGTCTCACTTTTACAAGATGTGTGCTCTCTGAAGTATCATCCACCACAAAAGCGATCCCTCGCTCTGCTCCCATTTTCTTTATGGAATCCCCTATGTTCTCTCTCATATATGTCGGACGCATGGCTTCCAGGGCCTCTATATCGTCCTTTGCTGTAAGTCTATGGCACATCACAAGGTCCGACTGGGAGATTATGTCCTTATGAAGGGCCGCAGGTCTCTGGGTTGCAAATATTATAGACAATCCCGGTTGCCTTCCCTGACGCACCCATTCATTTATAAGGACCTCGGATGCAAGGGTTTCCCCTTCAGAAGGCACGAAAAGATGCGCTTCATCGATGAACATCCAGACCATGGGCATCTCCTGCGCGACCTCTCCGTCCCCCATGCTCATTCTCTCATAAGTGCGCCTCTCCTGCAGGCGTCTGGCATAGATGTCCTTTGAAATGATCGCCACAACAGCAGAGCGCACGATGTTGTTCTCTATGGAACTCACGTCAAGTATGGCAGTGGAGCCGCTTTTGATAAGCTCTGAAAGACCGTTTGTGTTCTTCTCAAAGATCCCCCAGGAAGCAGCTGTCCTGAAATAGTTCTCTGCCGCCATTTTCGTGATATCTTCCGAACGCTCGTCCTCATTTATACTTCTGACAACATCCTCCAGGGAGAACTCCTTTCCTGTTTCCCGCATGTCCTCAATGGTCCTTACGAGCAGAACTCCAAGGGGGGAGGTTTCCTCTATATTGAAAAGATCGCACCAGTCATATCCCTGCAAGTGGGCAACAGGGACTGAAAAAGGTATGACGTCAATATTCCGTTTCGTATATTCATCCACATGTCCCGCAGGCACGAACACATTGACATCGAATCCCCTTGGCTCTGATCCCCACTCCTTGAGCAGTTCCTTTTGGGTTTCGTTGCCTCTGCCAAGTGTCCAGAATATCCCCATGGTGTCAATGACAAGGGATGCTATGTTCTGCTTGATCTCCCGGGGAAGCAATGCCATCTCTTCGATCAGGGTTCCCATGGTATAGGATTTGCCGTATCCACGCTTTCCGCATATGAGGATGGCATGGGGTTTGAGAGCATCAATGGCAACATGGGAGCCTGAAGAACGGTCAAGGGCGAGGTATCTCCCGATATTGAGAACTCCCTCCTCGTTATCATCTCTCCTGCCTAGTATGTATTGCTTCTTCACAACACCGGCATTAATGGCATCCTTTGGTTTTATCATTTAGTTCTAATCAATAACTAAACATATATCATTTTTCTTTGGTGAGCTCATGTCAGAATATTTCATATGCAGTGTGCAAAAGGTCCGTTCTTATTTGCCAATAAGAAAAGCAGTGCATATCGGTGGGTCTCTTTTTTCATTGATAGCTATCTACTTTGGCAAGAATGTTGCATTGGGGATAGTAAGTGCCCTTCTCATTCTTTTTTTAGTTACAGAGCTCATCAAACCGGCATTAAAAGAATGTTCCTTCTTCTCTTCCCTCTGGCGTGAAAGCGAATCAGAGGGCTTTGCAGTAGCACCTTTTTTATATCTGATCTCGATCCTTGTCCTCCTGCTTCTCTCCTTCCGTTTGGACGAAGGCATTTGCTACGCATCCATAATTGTGCTTACCCTGGGAGACGGGCTCTCAACGATCTTCGGGGTACATGGGAAGATGTGCTATGGGAGTTCCTCTAAAACAGTGGAAGGTACCCTTGCAGGGCTATTTGGTGCTATCATTTTCAGCTATCCGCTTGTGGGGTATCTCTCGATAGTTGGTGGGATTGCAGGGATGTATCTTGAATTGAGGTCAAAAAAGCTGGATAATCTAACAGTTCCTTTTTCAGCTCTGTTAGCTATGCTTATTGTACAGGCATTGGTAAATACTTATATATAAAAAAATTAATATATTGGCTATTTATTATAAGTGGAGTTGTGAACATGGTTACCCATCAGTATCTTTTGATCATTTCATGCCTAGTTCTGTCCATTGTGGCAGGTGGGTGTACGGATATCGGTAATGATGTGGATGAGCTTGGGGAATCGATATCTCAGGCCAGGGCAGACCTTCAGTTCTTAAAATGGGCAGCTAATTCTACCGGTATCATTCTTGAGGATTATGGCAATATAAAGAACGCGACTTCTGAGCGAAACACCGTTTTGATGGAAGGATCTGGCAGGGCCTTGAAAGAAGATTCAGAGAGATCTCTTTCTGAGCTGGACAGTTTTTCAGTTTCTCCTTCCCTGCAGGATGTAATGGCCGAATACAGGGATTTCCTGCAACGGTCCTACAATTTTGGGGATTTCGTAGAAACCAACTCGCAGATCTTGGACCTTGAAGCACTGGAAAAGAGCCTTGAGATGATAAATGAAACTTCAGAGTTGTTCGGTGAGATCTCAGAGATGGCTGAACAAAGAGATCGGCCTCTTTGAATCAGTACACGAATGGTTGCAATACTACATTTTTTGTAATGCACCCTTCATCGTTACAATGATAAAATATAAAATATGCCATTGATCTCTGGCTGACAGCCGTATCAATGGCGCTTATGAAAAATGCAAGGGCGCTTATGACAAAATGAGGTCCAGCTTACCGGTCTTGGCTCCCAACTTGATCTCCTGTGCTATCCTCTTTCCTGTGGAAAGATTTTCCTCGATCATGTCTGAGTAGGGGGATCCTGATGTGTATATGTTGGTACCTGCGACTATACGGGCGGAGATCTCAAAGACCTTTATCTCAAGTTTGTCGGTGAACACAGTCTCCAGACAGAATGGTCCTATCATACCGCCAAACAGACCTATGGACTCCTCAACGACCTTCTCTCCAAGTGCGAATATGCGTGGCAAAAGGGATTCTCTTGCGACAAGGGGAACATTTCCTGTAACTACATATGTAGGGTGAATGCCTGCGTCTTCAAGTTCCTTTGGGGACCCGAGCCTGAATATCTCGTCAGCGTTCGACTCGACCCTGCGGTCCATGCTGAGCATCTCAAGTATTCCTTCGCTTAACTTGTATCCTTCTTCTCTTATTGGGGAGTAGAAGTAGTGAAGATAATAACGTGTACCGACAATGAATTCCTGTACGGTGTGCTTCTCGTTAGGGTCAATATACTCCTTGAACTCTTCATAGTCCTTGGCAATAAAGAATCCCCTGCCACCTTTTGCACCATGGTACTTGACCATTACCGGGCTTTCGATCTTTTCAGGATCGACGATCTTAGGCATGTGTATGCCTGCACCTTCAAGCCATACCCTTTCCTTGTCCCTGTCAGACTCCCATTCAAGTACTGCCCTGTTCCCAAAGGTTGGTACGGCTAACTCGGCGAAACTCTTTGTACCCATATATTCAACAAAAGAACCGTGAGGTATTATAATAGCGTTCTTGCTGACAAGTTCTTCCGCTATCTTTGATATGTCGGAATAGCTTTCCACGACAATATACTCGTCAGGTTTCGCTTTTGGGAATGCATCATAAAAGCGTGGTGGCTGGCCCACACAAATCCCTATTGTTCTTAGTCCCTCTTTTCGTGCTCCATCGAATATCTGGAGGCTTGAGTGTGAGCAAACAGTTGCAATAGCAAGATCATTTAGATCATATTTGCTGATTATCTCAGAGATTTGTTGTTTTGATATCATAGTTTCGCCTCAAAAATTTACAACAAATTGTATTATCTGTTATTTAACTTTACGGCATAAATAAACAATGGATAGAAATATCCTAAATCTTTAGTATTTTCCGATTGTCCTTCATTTATATAGAAATTACTAATTTAAATCGGAACTATATTATAGTGAAAGTTCCATATGTGCCATAAGTGATTCCATGAGAGTTGCACTTAAAATCGCATACATAGGGTCGAATTTCCACGGGTCCCAGGTCCAGCTTAATGATCCGACCGTGGAAGGCGAACTTTTCAAAGTATTGAAAGAACTTGGGATCATAGAAGATCCAAGATCGGCTAATTTTATAAGTTCAGGAAGAACTGATGCAGGTGTACATGCCATGGGACAGGTAGTGGCATTCGATACAGATGCACCTAACCTTGCAATGCCCCGTGTGATAAATTCCAAACTACCAGGCACTGTCTGGGCATGGGCCCATGCGATAGTTCCTGATAATTTTGACCCCCGCAGACATGCCTTAAGTCGCAGTTATCGTTACATACTGTATGGTGAACAGTTCGACATTTCCAAGATCCGCTCCGCATCAAAGCTTCTTATTGGTTCTCATGATTTTGCTAATTTTTGTACTTCCAGGGGAGGAGTCAAGAGGACAGTCAGGATCGTTGAACGTATTGACGTAAGGGTCAGTGGCAATCTGACCCGCATAGACGTCGAAGCTAACAGTTTCCTCTGGAATATGGTCCGCAAGATAGTGGCTGCTTTGATGATGGTGGGTAGCGGGGTCCGTGATGAAGAGTGGCTTTCTCAGATGCTGGACCCGGAATCATACGAAGAAGGGCTTGAACCGGCGCACGCTTATGGTCTGGTCCTTATGGATGTGAAGTATCCCATCCCTCTCGAATGGGTCGAAGATGGCTATGCGATACGAAGGGCACGTGAACGTGTGCACGACCATCTTGTTCGCTACAGGGTAATGGCAGATGTACTCAGTCATCTGTTCCCTTCAGGATCTTCCGATGAACTACTATGAGTGCAAAACATTCTATTGATCTCAATGGGCTGGATATTCCTTATAGTCTGAACTATGGTGGGGTGAAGGCTCCAAGACTGAAATATAGTTATGGCAAACTGGAGTTATCGGTCCCTCAAAATTTCGAAAGACCTGAAGAACTTCTCCGTAAGCACAAGTTGTGGATATGCAGGCGACATGTGGAATATACAAATACCCTTCATGAATCTTCCTCAAAACAACTTCTGAACAGGTCGGAGGAAGCTTTCAGGGAAATTGTGATGTCTCATGTCAAGAACATCTCTGATGAACTCGGGGTAATGCCGGAAAAAGTGAGCTTTCGTAAAATGAAGACCAAATGGGGTAGTTGCAGTTCAAAGAAAAGGGTGAACCTCAACAGGCATCTGATGCATCTGCCCGAATCTCTCATTGAATATGTGGTCTTCCACGAGATGGCACACTTGATCGAACTAAATCACAGCCGCCGTTTCTGGAATGTCATTGATTCAAGATATGCGGACCGGAAAGAATATGACCGCCAGCTTTCAGCATACTGGCACCTGATACAAAAGACCAATTGATGCTGAAAAGCCGGTATAAATTCCCTTTATTTTTGCAGTACCGTTATCCTGCGTGTAAGGCTTTTGTGTACCCTTTGCAAGTATCTGTCCTTTATGGTAAAACCTGCCTTCTCCACAAGCTCAGTGACATCTATCTCTGAAACGATTATGGCCAGTTTTCCCGGTTTCAAGACCCTGAACATCTCAGCAAATGAGTGTTCGTAGAGGTGCTGCAAGGATTCTCCCTCTATCCTTGCCGACCTTCCGTACGGCGGGTCAGCAATGACAGCATCCACCGACTCATCCACAAGGGGCACTTTACAGGCATCTCCCATCATCATGGTCTGGTCTGCATTGAAGTGTCGAAGGTTCATGTCTGCTCCAACGGCTATCTTGTAGCGAACTTCCAGTCCGAGCACAGTGGCTCCCACAAGACCTGCTTCAACGAGTATCCCCGCTGTTCCGCAGAACGGGTCGAATACAACATCTCCCTCTTTTATCAATGCCATGTTCACAAGAGCCCGTGCAACACGTGGACGCAAGACCCCCGGGTAAAAGAATGGCTTCTTATGCGGTGCCCGTGCTTCGTAGGCACTTCTGTCCACTGAAGCGATAACACTGCCCAAAATGCATTTTTCAGAAAGGATGGCTCGGAATTCCACATCAGGGTCCTTTAGATCTGCATTGAATCCCTTTCGGTAGATGGCTCCTCCGACACGTCTTTCGATATCAACACATTTGATTGTCGTGTTGTGCCTGACCCGTTTTGCCCGCACCACATACTTCTGTCCTTCATCGAGGTGTTCAGAAACATCGCATCCTTCCGCGACCTCGACTATGCTTTCTATCTCTGTGGGGCAGACATCTATGACCTTCAGTATGTGGTGTGTCATAGCGATCCTTTTTGCCACTTCCCTCAGCTTGTGTAATACTTCCTGTGGCTCACCTTTAATATCCACAACAAGGCAGTGTTCAAAGTATTCCCTCTCTCTATATTTTAATTCCACAAGGTCAAGGCAGGCGAGAACCTCTGCTCGAGGCAGGTCCTCGTGTTCCCCTGACAGTTCAAAAGCGTATAACATGAGAACTTTTCAGAACATCAGCTCAAGGACTTCATGTCCCTTCATGCCGGGTTTAACACCAAGTGCCTTCGCATGCCCTGTGACATCGATCACTTCGGCATGCAGTACATCTTCAAGCTCGTTAACTCCCCTGACCTTGGCGGCAACGTCGCCCAACCTTTCTGCTATCTCAGTGTCAAGGTATCCGCACATCACAAATCCCTTGTCAGCCTTTATAACGAGCAGTGGAGCATTCCCCATGTCGAACTTAAGGCCAATGGCCGTACCATTTTCGAGTGGTATCTGTTCTATGATCATGATTGAAAAGACAATTTCAATTTAGATTAATGTTTTGATAGGATAGTCGCATTAACAAGGGCCTATGGTGGAATATGTCCGAATGCATCCTTCCATCAGTCTTTCCTGCTAAACTCAACCGTTGCCAAACCTTCAATTCCAAAATGACCACTGATCACTGTACTATTTTCAACGGTTTCAACAAACCGGCTCTCAATGCCTTCGGTGGCAATCACTTCCATTCCTGCAGGCAATGTGATGGTCAGGTCGGTATTTGCTTCTCCATCAAAGCTCACACTATCTCCCAGCTCGAAAATATCCTTCTCAAAAGTGTATGTGACAAAATATCTGTTATTGATACTATCGGTCTTGTCAGTACTTCCCAGAACACTTCTGGATATTTCTGCATCCACCTCAAAAACGTTTACATTCTTTGCAGAATTGTCGAACATCACATCCAGTTCCTTTCCAAGTGAACCATAAAGCCTACTGCGTATACGGTGGTCCAGCTTCATGAGTTCCCATGCACTGATATGTCCATCCCCATTCCCAACGTTCTTGTCCGCATAAGAACGAAATGCTCCGACATCTTCACCGGAATAGCTCTCTTCATAGCTCCATGACATCCCATCTTCTTCCAAGACAATTGTGTTCTTCCATTCGAAGGCCGATGAGGGGGATGCTATCATGGCTACGGTGAGCAATGCCAGCAACAATGTCGGAATATACCGCATTCTATCCTATCCTTACTTGGTTATCACTTTACAACCATCGTCAGTGACGATGACCGTATGTTCTGCTTGTGATACCAACCCGCCACCAACATCCTTTAGGACAGGGTAGGATGTGAGAATGCCTGCTTTCTCAAGTTGCAACAATGAATAATCTAGCTTATCCGACTTGAGCCACCTTTTGGCAAAAGGCAAAGTTCTGTACTGCTCCAGTTCCTTGAGGACTTTTCTGACCGCAGGCAATCGTATCGGTTTGTGTCCAATGACCTGGAATATCTCTGTCAGGGTCCCATCTGCAACTTTTCCTGCACCATCGGTGGCAAAAGGTTCTATTGCAAAGATATCTCCTGTTTTGATCGTCACCCCTTGGCCAATATGGCGATTTGGGATGCTGGGGGGTACATGTGCGAGATATTGGCCGACACCATGGCCTGTAAGGTTTGCAATGGGTTTGAAGCCATGTCCTGTGATCGTATCCTCGATGACAGCCCCTATCTCTGCAGTATTGATCCCGTTCTTGATTATATCAATGGCTGCATATAGCGCATCTTCGGAAGCCTTTACAAGGTCGGAGTTCTCATTCGTAAGGTCGACCGTAATGGCCGAATCTGCAATATATCCGTCAATATGCACACCAAGGTCAAGTTTTACCACATCCTCTGCAAAGACCGTTTCATCTCCTATCAATGGAGTGGCATGGGCAGCTTCATCATTCCTTGAAATGTTACATGGGAATGCAGGGAACCCTCCAAGTTCGATGGTCCTCTGCTCGACAAAATCCGCAACTTCCAGAAGGGTCGTGCCTATCTTTACCTTCTCCTTTGCTTCCCTTCTCACAGTTGAGAGTATTTCTCCTGCCTGCATGTATTTGCTAATGATCTCTTCAATATCCTCAATTTTCTCATCCATATGTGTGCACCAGCTTTTGATACTAGGGTAAATGTTCAAACTACAAATTCCTTTTCCATTTTTGTCAGATTCTCAAAACCATCAGCGGTTATGACCACCATATCTTCTATCCTTATCCCGCCAAGCTCTGGATAGTAGAGTCCAGGTTCTATGGTAACGACATGTCCTTCCTCTACCTCTACTTCCTGCAGAGAAACAGAAGGTAATTCATGTATATCCAATCCTACACCATGTCCTGTCGAGTGAATGAACCCTGCCTTAGAATCATCTCTCAATGTGCCATAACCTCTCTTTTCGAACTCATCACAGACGGCATTATGCACATCACTATAAAGGATCCCTGGTCTTAAGACTGCAAATGCTGCTTTCTGTGCTGCATGGACGGCTTCATACATTTCCTTTAGTTTTTCAGGAGCTTCCCCTTTAAGGACCGTTCGTGTCATGTCTGCAAAATAGCGACTTCTTTTGTTGCGGGGAAATATATCAATGACTATGGGTTGGTTCGCCTGGAGCTCTCCCTCTCCCTCCCAATGAGGGTTTGCGGATTTTGTACCACAGGCGACGATCGTGCTTTCTGCTTCACATCCATGGTCCAGAAGGGTGTGTTCGATGGAAGCACGTATGGCCTCAGAGGTTATGGCCACTCCATCACTGTATAGGACGCCTTCCTTTACCTCAGACCCTGCGATCATACCAATGGCAGTTTCCATTGCTTTCTCACAAGCAAATTGTGCCTCTTTTATCCTCTCGATCTGTTCCTTGTCCTTCCTTGTCCTCAGCTGCTTGAAAGGGCTCTTCTCAGGAATGATAGTGAACCCCAGTTCTTTCAGTGTCTGGGCAGTGAAGAGTGGGAAATCGCGCGGCACCATGATGTGTTTAGCACTCATTTTCTGGAAGACCGATGCCAGGCAATCACAGTATGCGAGCTCACCATCTTTCCTTTCTTTCAGCTTTTCATGAAATCCATATTCCTGCATTGTTTGCACGGTCTCGACACGGGACTCTATCTTCGCTCTGCCCAGTTCCATGCTGGAAACGATAAGGGTCTCTTCTCCATTTTTTGTCTGTATGTATGTGAATGGGTCCGCTGCCAGAAAATGTGTTGTGTAATACACATCTGCATTATTCGAGTTCCCCATTATCAGGAAAGCATCACATCCCTTTTCTGCAAGCTGAGGGGTTATGTCCATGTTGTTTTCTTTCTGTTCCATATTATTGGGATTGTTGTACTAGTACATAAGCTTGCAGTTTTTGTCATTCAAGGGGCTTATGTTTTTCAATACCGCTTTCAGACGCTATCATTGAAAACGGTGTGGACATCAACACTTGATATGTGGACATCCGGTACATAACGATGAACATGGGATAATATTATCTATGCAACAAGTTTTTTCCACACATGATCTGGAATCTGTAAAAGAATTCAATGATTTCCTTTACGATATCCGTTACATCCTTGTATTCTATGTGATGGGCGACTTCATAACCACGGCCAAAGCCCTTAATTATGGTGTTGAAGCAAATGGGTTTATAGCTTTGGTAATAGCAGAGTTCGGGTTGTGGGCGCTTTTTGCTTTAAAATTGGTTTTTGTCCTTATAGTTTACTGGATCTATAAGGGCTCACTTTCGTCCTGTGATAAGCAAAAGAACGATCTCTGGGCAATGATGAAGAACTTGATCACATTTGTTGGTATTTTTCTTGTGATCAACAATCTTCTGGTAATATGGGGAAATTTCGGGATATTGCAGTTGTTGGGTATTGGGTCGTTGTAACAATCTTTGTTATTGTAGTAACTCTTGCCTTTTGATCTCTCAATTGATATTAATTCAGTTGTACTTATTTCGGTTTTGAATTTGACCCTTTGTTCTCAATTGGGTATTAGTACAAAAGAACTTAATATGTGTTATTCTATTAATTTAAGTCAATATTTATGCATTTATTGTGATCTTTGATCGATCTATTTCATTAACAGGTTTAATTAAGGAGCTGAGAACATAAAATCAATTATCCTTGCAGGTGGTTCGGGAACACGCCTCTGGCCCTTAAGCCGCGAAAAATACCCTAAACAGTTCTTAAAACTGAACGAATCTTCACTTTTCCAGGACACTGTTATCAGATGCCTTGAAGTGTCCGATATCTCCGAGATATTCGTAGTAACAAATGAATCCCAAAAGTTCTTTGTTATCGGGCAGATTGAAGAACTGGGTTATGAACTCCCAATTGAAAATCTTCTCCTTGAACCCGAAGGCAAGAATACTCTTCCTGCGATATGCTATGGGATGTTGGAGATCACTAAGAAGTTTGGAAGGTCTGTTGTTGGTATTTTTTCATCGGACCATGTTCTCGATACCAAGGCAATGGAAACCATTGCAAGCGCAGAAGATCTTGCATCTGAGTATCTGATAACCTTTGGTATTTCCCCGACAGCACCAGAAACAGGTTATGGATATATCAAACCTGGTGAATCTCTTGGAGTTGGATATAAGGTCTCAGAGTTCAAGGAAAAGCCCGACCTTAAGGTTGCTGAAAAATATATCAAAGAAGGCTATCTCTGGAACAGCGGGATGTTCCTCTTCGACACGGATGTTTTCTTTAATGAAATAAAAACTCATGCACCAGAAGTAATTGATGCATTTGAAAATTACAAGGACATAAATAAGGTATATGACAATGTCACCTCAACATCAATTGATTATGGTATCATGGAAAGATCCAGCTGTGTGGCCACTGTAAGAATTGACCATCGATGGAACGATCTCGGAAACTTCGATGCGATCTACAATGAGTTCGAAAAAGATGGAAATGGGAATGTCATCTACAACTGCGATGACATGCTGGTCAATTCATCTGATAATCTCATTTATTCGAGACCCAAAAAGATCGTTTCAATGATCGATGTCAAAGATATGGTCGTTGTGGATACTCCAGATGCACTTCTCATTTGCCCAAGGGAAAGCAGTCAGAAGGTGAAAGAGGTTGTATCTGCTCTTAAGTACAAGGGGGATGAAAGGGTACAACTCCACCAGACCGTGTACAGGCCCTGGGGTTCATACACTATTCTGGAAAATTCGGAAAGGCATAAGATCAAGAACATAATTGTATTGCCAAACAAGAAACTGAGCCTTCAAATGCATCACCACAGGAGCGAACACTGGGTAGTTGTTGAAGGAATGGCCTGTGTTGAGAATGATGGCGAGAAGTATTTCCTGCGGCAGGGGGAGAGTACGTTCATAAAGGGTGGTATAAGGCATAGGTTATCAAATCCCGGGAAGTTGTCGCTTGAGATCATCGAGGTTCAGCTTGGGGAGTATGTTGGAGAGGATGATATTGTTCGGTTTGATGATGATTATGGGCGACAATAACCCTCAGTAAATTGATTTTAGGAAATCAACAAACACATTTTGAAAATAGTTGTTTTACTATTGATATTGTATATTTATATAAGTTAATGAATCTTCTGAGTATAATTAATTTAAATGCATTTATATGTGGAGTTTAAAAATGGGTAAAGTTGCATTAATTACAGGGGTAACAGGCCAAGATGGGGCATACCTTGCAGAGTTCCTGCTTAATAAAGGATATATTGTACACGGAATCAAAAGAAGATCTTCCTCATTCAATACTGCACGTATCGATCACCTCTACAAGGACCCTCACGAGAGGAATGTGAACTTCTTCATGCACTATGGTGACTTGACCGATTCGACAAATCTGATACGCATTATTCAGGAAACTCAACCTGATGAAATTTATAATCTGGCTGCTCAGAGCCATGTTCAGGTCTCTTTTGAAACACCGGAATACACGGCAAACTCTGATGCTCTCGGAACTCTGAGGCTCCTAGAAGCTATACGCATACTTGGCATGGAAAATAAAACAAAATTCTACCAGGCCTCTACCAGCGAACTCTATGGGAAAGTTCAGGAAATACCACAGAGCGAAACCACCCCTTTTTATCCAAGAAGTCCATATGCAGCCGCCAAGATTTATGCTTACTGGATAACCATCAACTACCGGGAAGCATACGGAATCTTCGCATGCAATGGCATCCTCTTTAATCACGAATCTCCCATTCGTGGTGAGACATTTGTCACAAGGAAAATCACAATGGCAGTTGCAAATATAAAAAAAGGGATGCAGGAGAAGTTGTACCTTGGCAACCTGGATGCAAAACGTGACTGGGGCTTTGCCGGGGATTATGTGGAAGCCATGTGGCTCATGCTGCAACAGGAAGAGCCTGATGATTTTGTGATTGCAACAGGTGAGACACATTCTGTGAGGAAGTTTGTGGAACTTGCATTCAGGGAAGTAGGGGTCGAGATTGAGTGGCAGGGCAAAGGTGTGAAAGAGGTTGGAGTGGATGCTGCCAGTGGCGATGTTTTCATTGAGGTCGATCCAAGCTATTACAGGCCAACCGAAGTGGACATTCTAATCGGGGATCCAACAAAGGCGAAAGAGAAGTTAGGATGGGTAACCAAGATTGGGGTCGAGGAACTGGCAAAGATGATGGTCGAGTACGATCTAAAGAGGTTATAATACATGTATATTGAATCATGTGATATGCCATTTAATATAATGCAAAGTGGCTGGATCGTCAAAGAAATGCATTCTGTGCAATGGCTGAAATGAATTCTGCTCAAGTTAGAGTTGCATCATGTTCAACTTAAACACGATTTTTACCCGCATCATGGGTATAGGAGAGGTACAGCGGCAGACTATCGTTTCACTTACATGGCAGGTTGTATTTACATTGATTGGTTTTCTCAGTACGATGTACTTTGCACACACCGTGGGTGCAAGTGTATTGGGTGTGTATTTCCTATTTCTTGCATATTTCGGCATCATTGGTCTGTTCATTGATGGGGGTATTGGTGGAGCTGCAGTGAAGCGCATTAGCGAGGGGATGGAGCAAAATGCATACTTCAGTGCATTCTTAGTGCTAAGGTTCATGCTAACGATTGTGATCTTATTTATTCTTATCACATTTCGCGAATATTTTGTGGATATAAATGACGCTGGATTATTTACCTTGTTTCTTTTGGCATTAATAATATCTTCATTATTTGGAGTTGTTCAGAGTGGTATCGCTGGATGCAATAAGATGGGAGTGCATGCAACAAGCAACTTCCTCAAAAATGTATCTTGTGTTTTTACTCAGGTCATTGCTGTATTCCTAGGGTTCGGTGCTGCTGGGTTGGTGGGTGGGTTTATAGTAGGGATGCTGATTGGTGGCATCATCTCGTTGCGTTTTTTGAATCTGCATCTGGTGAGGTTTGGCTGGGACCATATCAAAAGGCTTTCTTCTTTCTCTTTCTGGTTATTCCTGACGTCAAGTGGGGTTATACTATATTCGTATGTAGATACTGTCATGATAGGTTACTATCTACAGAATGCGGATGTAGGGGTCTATAGGGTGGTATTCCAATTTACTTCCATTGTGCTAATTGCAACAGCTGAATTTAATGCAGTTCTATTTCCTAAGGTTAGTCGTTGGGGCGTATCGGGTGACACGGAGTTGATAGAAGAATCTCTTTCTCGAGCGGTTATCTATTCGTTAATGTTAGCTATACCTGTGTTTGCTGGCGGTGTACTTTTGGGTGATAGGTTGCTGTATTTTTTCTATGGTGCAGAATTTATAAATGGATATTCTGCCCTTATAGTACTACTAATTGTACAGATGGTAAATATTTTTCAATATTTGTTCATAACATACATAGGGTCATTGGATCGTCAAAAAGATGCATTCAAGGTAACTGCAGTAGCTGCTACGGCAAATATTGTGCTAAATGCCATATTAATCCCAATGATGGGCATTTTGGGAGCTACGATTGCAACTCTTATAACCATGTTATTAAATGCTTTTCTGGCATGGCATATATTATCTCATATGATGGATATACAGATTAAATTTAATAGTTTATTAAACATATTAATAGCATCAGTTATAATGTCTTTGTTTTTAGGGGTCTATCGTATGTTTGTGGCATTATCCAGTGTATGGTTGACCCTTATACCGGTTGTTTTGGGTGGAGTCATGTATGGAATTTTAATATTAAAACTCGATAGAACTCTACAGAATGAATTGAAACTCCTATTCACTCAAATGAATGTAGGATGGCCTAAATGGCTGTAATTTACATGGGATAGGGATAAATAAGATATTAAATACAAGGGATGATATGAAAGTCGTAATTCTTTGTGGCGGAAAAGGAACTCGTATGAGGGAAGAAACTGAGTATAAACCTAAGCCACTCGTCGAAATCGGTGGAATGCCGATACTCTGGCATATAATGAAGACCTATAGTTATTATGGATTCAATGATTTTGTACTGTGTCTTGGATATAAAGGCAACATGATCAAAGAGTATTTTATGAACTTTGAATGGTTTGCCAATGACTTTACATTACACATGGGTGAAGGAAAAGGTGAAGTGACGAACCATGCACATGCTATGGAAAATTGGAATATCACTTTTGCAGACACTGGTGATGATACAGATACCGGTGGGCGTGTCAAAAAAATAGAAAAATACATTGACGATGAATCCTTCCTTTTAACTTACGGCGATGGCCTGGCAGATCTCAATATATCCGACCTTTTATCATACCATCGTTCAAAGAATAAAATTGCTACTGTAACAGGAACAAGACCACAATTTCGTTTCGGTGTTCTCGAAGTAGAAGAATCTGGAATCGCAACCTCATTTGCAGAAAAACCATCTACTGATGGTTTGATAAATGGCGGATTTTACGTTTTAAATACTGAGATTTTCAATTATCTAACGGAGAAATCTAATTTTGAGCGTGATGCTATGCCTAAGCTGGCAAAAGATGAAGAACTTGCAGTCTATGATCATCAAGGATTCTGGCAAGCCATCGATACTTACAAAGAAGTAGAAGAAGTAAACAAGCAATGGAACTCAAATAATAGACCATGGGTCATATGGTGAACATATGAATTTCAGCTGGAAAAATAAAAATGTGTTTGTTACCGGTGCGACCGGCTTAGTGGGATCATGGCTAACCAAGTTCTTGATCGACGAAGGTGCCAATGTTATTGCATTAGCCCGAGATATTGTGCCTAAATCCATCTTGTGGAGCAACTCCAAGGATTTTGATCATATCAAAGATAATTTAACGATAGTCCATGGTAAGCTCGAAGATTACGAGCTTTTAGAACGTGCATTGAACGAGCATGAGATTGAAGTGGTATTCCATCTGGGAGCGCAAACGATCGTAGGAATAGCAAATCGCAATCCTTTGTCTACGTTTGAATCCAATATAAGGGGAACATACAATCTGCTTGAGGCATGTCGAAGGTCCCCGCTTATTAAGGCTATAGTGATTGCTTCCAGTGACAAAGCATATGGGGAACAAGAGCATTTGCCGTATGATGAAAGTACACCATTGCAGGGCACGCATCCATATGATGTTTCTAAAAGTTGTGCGGATCTTATTGCATACACATATTACAATACCTTTAAGTTGCCTGTTTGTGTTACACGATGTGGAAACTTTTACGGTCCCGGAGACCTTAATTTCAACAGGATCATCCCAGGCACGATACGTTCTTTGCTAAATGGGGAAAGTCCGATCATACGCAGCGATGGGACGTTCATTCGTGACTATTTCTATGTGAAAGACGGTGCGCTTGCGTACATGCTCCTTGCAGAGAAAATGCTTTCAGATACAAGTATTCACGGAGAAGCATATAATTTTAGTACTGAGATTCAGGTTACGGTATTGGAACTCGTGAATAATATTGTCGGTATAATGAAAGTTGACATCGAACCAACGATCATGAACCAAGCTAATAATGAGATCCGGAATCAATATCTTTCGGCAGAAAAGGCTAAAGAACAACTTGGTTGGAGTTCAGAATATACGTTGGATTCTTCATTGGTTGAGACAATTGAATGGTACAAAACAATAATTTAAAGATACGTCTAACGCATATGATATATGCAAATTGGGTCACATAAGGAGGTGAATTTATGGCTGATGCAAACCAAACACTTTCAAAAATTGCGTATGATATTGAGGGGCAACCAATGTTCAAGGTTCTGGATAACGTCCAGAAATTGGAGCAACGTGGCGAGCATATCATTCATTTTGAAATTGGAGATCCTGATTTTGATACTCCAAAACACATAATTAATGCTGCGTATACGTCCATGAAGAATGGGGATACGCATTACACTAATTCAATGGGAACTTATGATTTTAGAAAGGTTGTAAGTAAAGCTACGGCATTCTCAAGAGGTTTCTCCCCATCCATTGACCAGATACTTGTTACTCCTGGGGCAAATATAATAATATACCTTGCAGTAAAATGTCTGGTTAATCCAGGCGAAGAAGTGATTGTACCAGATCCAGGATTCCCTACATACTATTCGGTATTAAAACTCTGTGATGTCATACCTGTAAGAGTACCGCTAAGAGAAGAAAACAGATTCAGGATGAATCCTGAAGATGTGAGAAAAGCAATAACTCCAAATACAAGACTTATCATAATCAACTCACCCAATAATCCTACCGGATCTATGATGACATCTGAAGAAATGGACGAGATATATAAGATTGCTCAGGAAAACGATATTTACATTATGAGCGATGAGATTTATTCCCGAATGATCTATGGGGAAAATACTAAATTTTATAGTCCATCGAGAAATGATTTCTGTAAAGAAAGAACTATCGTAGCAAATGGTTTTAGCAAAGCATTTGCAATGACCGGTTGGAGATTGGGGGTAGCAATTGGCCCAGAGAACGTGATTGAAAAGATGGGATTATTGATACAAACTTTAGTTTCATGCACACCACCGTTTATTCAACGTGCTGGAATTGCCGCGATTGAAGGTGATCAAACGGAAATTCGCCACATGATAGAAGTGTACAAAGAACGTAGAGATCTGCTTGTTGACGGTTTGAACAGTATTCCAGGTATTAATTGTCTAAAAAATGATGGAGCTTTCTACGTATTTCCAAATATCACTCAAACTGGAATGACAAGCGAAGAATTTGCAGATTTTATTCTTGAGAAAGCCAAAGTTGCTATTTTGCCAGGAAATAACTTTGGAAAATACGGTGAAGGATACGTAAGATTAACATATGCCACCAGTATTGAAAATATAAAGATTGGACTCGATAGAATGAGAAATGCGGTAGAAAGTTTAGAGAATGTTATGGAGAATCATTAATGATACGTGTATCTGATTTCATTGCAACATTCATACATGACATAGGAGTAAAACATGTATTTATGCTCACAGGTGGGGGCATAATGAATCTTACTGATGGAGTTGCATGCAATAAAGATTTAGATGTTGTTTGTTGTCACCACGAACAAGCATCATCCATGGCATTGGAAGCTTATGCAAGAGTGACAGGTCATTTTGGTGTTGGCTATTTCACTACAGGGCCGGGAGCTACAAATGCTCTGACCGGACTTGTCGGAGCATGGATGGATACTGTGCCATGTTTATTCATTTCAGGTCAAGTGAAGAGGAGAGAAACTATATACAATGCTAAAATCCCTGGCTTAAGGCAATTTGGTGTTCAAGAAGTTAATATTTTACCTATTGTTGAATCAGTTACTAAGTATGCAGCAATCATAAATGATCCTGAAGAAATCAGATATCATCTTGAAAAAGCAGTTTACTTATCAAAAAGCGGACGACCTGGACCGGTGTGGTTAGACATTCCATTAGACGTTCAAGGATCCTTAATTGAACCTGCGAAATTAAGAGGGTTTATACCACCTGATAACAATTCACTAAAAATTTCATACAATGGCATGAATGGTGTAATCCAGCACTTGAAATCGGCCTCAAGACCCGTGATATTAGCAGGGCAAGGGGTCAGAATCGCAGGTGCAATTGATGATTTTTTGGATTTCATATCTAAATTCAATATACCGGTCGTTACAACATATTTAGGAGTTGATATAATTGACAGTAACCATCCTCAATATGTGGGACGCATCGGAATAAAAGGCGACAGAGCCGGAAATCTCGCCATACAAAATTCAGATCTGTTAATTATAATAGGCAGCAGCCTTCCAGTTGCTGAAATTGGTTACGAATATTCCCAATTTGCAAGAGAAGCTAAAATAGTAGTAGTAGATATCGATATATCGTCCCACAAAAAAAATACGATCGATATTGATCTGTTAATAGAGGGTGATGCAAAAGAATTTATCAACAAGTTATCTGAACAATTTAACGGACATCAAGAATACATTGATGAAAAATGGTTAAGTACCTGCCTATCATGGCGAGAGAAATATCCAGTATGTTTGCCAGAATATGAAGATTTAAAAGGAAAAATTAATAAATATTATTTCATAGACCGACTGTCAACAAAATTGAGCACTGATGATGTGGTGGTCACAGATGCCGGATCTGCCTTTTATGCAGGATCGCAGGGGGTCAAAATTAAACAGGGTATGAGGTATATAACATCAGGTGCCTTAGCCACGATGGGGTATAGCTTGCCCGCAAGTATAGGGATTAGTGTAGCACTGGATAAAAAGCGAGTAATGTGTATTACTGGAGATGGATCACTTCAGCAAAATATCCAGGAACTGCAGACTGTGGTACACTATGATTTGCCTTTGAAGATCTTTATCTTAAACAATGATGGGTATTTATCAATTCGATTCACGCAAGAAAAATATTTTGACAAGCGCTTCATCGGAGAAAGTTCAATCTCAGGCGTGTCATTCCCGGATTCGGAGAAGATTGCAAATGCTTATGGAATAAAATTCTTCCGTGTTAGCGAAAATCATGATCTGGACAATGTGTTGGAACAAGTCTTGGATTATGATGGCCCGGTCATATGTGAAATAATGACTCCAAGAGACCAATTAATTATACCCACAGTGGCATCGGAAAAACTGGATGATGGTACAATGGTATCAAAACCACTTGAGGACCTTTATCCTTTCCTTGACCGGGATGAATTCCGAAAAGAGATGCTAATCAATCCAATTGATGAGTAATGCCATGTCTCAAAGAGTAGTTATTACAGGCGGAACTGGTTTTGTTGGTTCAAATCTTGTGAGAAAACTTGTAAGTGAAGGGTTTGAAGTCCATATTCTCACAAGGAACACATCCGATAAGTGGAGAATATATGACATTCTGAATTCAGTTCATGAGCATAGTGTTGATCTTCTGGACAAGGACAAACTGAAACAAACCATGAAAATGATCGAACCAGATGTCATTTTTCACCTGGCCACCCTTGGAATCTATGGGGGTATCCATGCGCCTGAAAAGGAAGTGATCGAGAATAACCTGTTTGGCACCATCAATCTCATTAATGCATGTGATGATGTCGATTACAATTGCCTCATAAACACAGGAAGCTCATCAGAATACGGACCTAAAACCGAACCCATGAAAGAAAGCGATGTCTGTGAACCGATAAATGTATATGGGATCTCAAAATGTGCTTCAACCCAATATGCGAGTTTTATTGCAAAGACAAAAGATAAACCAATAATGAACTTCAGACTCTTTTCCCCATTTGGACCATTTGATGACCAAAGAAGATTAATACCTTACGTAATTGCTAATGCGTTACAGAATAAAACACTTAAATTGTCAAATTCCTGTTCGGTTAGAGACTACATTTATATCAAAGATGTTTTGGACCTGTATCTAAAGGGTATTTCTGTTGCAACAAAAAATAAAGGAGAAACATTTAATCTCGGGAGAGGGACGAGCCAAAGTGTGTCCTATGTAGTTGATAAAATTCTGGACTTGACGTCTTCTTCCAGCGTCGTCGAATGGAATACTTTTTCTGGGAGAGACCATGATTGTGAAAAATGGGAAGCTAACATTGAAAAGATCTGCAGAGATTTTAAGTGGAACCCTAGGTATAATATGGAAGAAGGACTTGAAGAGACCATAGAATGGTTCAAGCTTCAATGCTTCAAAGAAAAATACTTATGCTAATATACCAAAATCGGGAGTTGCGAATGAATCCAAAAGAGAAACTTAAACTTGAAATATTTGATAAAATTAAAGAGTATTATTTGTCTTATCATCAAAAAAATGAATTCGTTCCAGGTAAGTCGCAGATTCCTTACTCTGGAAGGATCTTCGATGAAAAAGAAATGATAAGCCTTGTAGATTCAGCTCTGGATTTTTGGCTGACCACCGGAAGATTTGCAAAACAATTTGAAGATGACTTTGCCCGATTTTTAGGCGTGAAACATTGTTTACTGACAAACTCTGGTTCATCTGCGAACCTGCTGGCAATCTCTGCCCTTACTTCAGTGAAACTCAAAGAAAAGAGATTGATGCCTGGGGATGAAGTTCTAACTGTGGGTGCAGGCTTTCCAACGACAGTGACCCCTATCATACAAAACAATCTTGTACCCGTGTTTCTGGATGTGGACATTGGAACATATAATATCCAATACCAGAAAATAGAAGATGCGATCTCTGAGAAGACAAAAGCCATTTTTGTGGCCCACACAATGGGTAATCCCTTCAATCTAGATGCAGTTATGGAAATCGCTGAAAAATATGATATGTGGGTAATAGAAGACAATTGTGATGCATTGGGATCTAAATATAATGGAAAATACACAGGGACTTTCGGACACATATCTACTTTCAGTTTCTACCCACCTCACCACATAACTATGGGTGAAGGTGGTGCTTTGGCCACTAACAGTGACCAGTTAAAAAAATTGATACTCTCTTTTAGAGATTGGGGGCGTGACTGCTGGTGTGAATCCGGACATGATAATTGTTGTGGTAAACGGTTTGAGTGGAAACTGGGTGATCTTCCATATGGATATGATCATAAATACATATATAGTCACATTGGATATAATCTCAAATTGACCGATATGCAGGCAGCTATTGGCGTCGAACAATTAAAAAAATTGCCTTCATTTGTGGAAAAAAGAAAAAGAAATTTTAGAAATATTTACGATGGAATTAAAAAACACGAGGAGTATTTCATATTACCCAAGACTGAAGAGGGCGCCGATCCCAGTTGGTTTGGTTTATTGTTAACTGTCAGAGATAATGCCAATTTTACTAAAAATGACATCGTAAAATATCTGGAAGATAATAAGATTGCTACAAGGGCGCTTTTTGCCGGTAATATCACAAAACATCCCTGCTTTGAAGATATCACTTATAAGGTACACGGAGAGCTTACAAACACCGACTATATTATGAACAACACTTTCTGGATCGGTGTTTATCCGGGAATTGAACCTGCTATGGTTGATTACATGCTCAAAGTGATAGATGAATTTATTGAAAAAAATTAGAACTAATCTAGAGAGTATGCGATGTTAAGTGATAATCTAACCGTTTGTATCTTTGCTTACAATGAAGAGAAGAGAATAGGCTATGCCATTGAGAATTTGATTGATAAGTTCAAAATACTTGTAATTGATAATTACAGTACTGATGACACTCTCGAAGTCTGCAAAAAATATGGGGTTAAATATATAAGAATCGATAATGAGGGGTTCGTTGAAAGACCAAAGGTCATGAACGAAGTCTGGAATAACATCGATACCGAATACATGCTAAGAGCACTGTGCGGGGAATACTTTCCAGATGAACTTTTATCCCTCTATTCGAAAGTAGCCAATGAAAAGACACATGATGTGATCTACACTGCAAGGGTCAGCATAACTGCTGGAAAACACCTATATGTGTGGGGAAATGCAAAGAAAAGTATAAAGGGCCTTGAATCTCCTCGTTTTTCAAAAAGAGATAGCATAAACTATACCGATAATATCATACATCAGGAAGGCAAGGTTGTCTGCAACAAAAAAAGGATTCTGAGAGGATCAAAGGATGTAAATTTAATGTTTTACCAGTTCAGAGACTATGATTCTTCCTGGACCGAGGTGAAACATGGAACTTACAATGACGTAAATGCAATGTTACTTTACAATAGAGGGGATAAATACTCTTTCATAAAAATGCTCTCAATAAGTCTTAAAAGTATCCTGATAGACTACTTTTACCATGGTACCTATAGGCAGGGGCATCTGGGGTTTATGCATGCTTATTACAGGTTTCACCTTTTCATGAGCTTATATTTACGCCTATGGGATATTGAAAATAATCTTCAAAAAGATGATGTCTCAGCAATGCATGACTCAATTCGGGAACGATTGTTAGCAAAAGAAATGGATGTCAATGAATTGTTTGATTGAACCTTCATTCCTTAAATATGATGGTTAAAATATTTTGGTGTTGTTATGAAAAAACTATTGAGCATCTGCATTCCTACATATAACCGACCGGACAAGCTCCAGAATCTGTATGAGTCTTTTTTGTTGCCCGCTCTCTCAAGATATCCTGATCGGATTGAAGTGCTGGTCTGCGATAATTCTGATGATGCAAATTCCCGGATGAATCAATCGATATTAGGTGATAATGTAAATTATCACAAGAACCATGGGAACCTTGGTTTTGGTGGGAATCTTCTGGAATGTATCAAAAATGCTACTGGCGAGTTTATCTGGATAATTTCGGATGACGATGTTATATTGTGTGAAGGCTTCAATAGCCTTATTAGACGTCTTCCTTCCTATAATGATAGTAATATAGACTGCATTATACTACCTATTAACTATTTCACAATTTATGGAGCACTTATTGAGAGTAATGAAGAGAATCCTAAAAAGGAAGACATTGATTTTTCCACTTATATAACTTCCTTGTCAACAGTTCCTTTTGGATATTTTTCAAGTTCGGTTCTTCGGTTGAACAAGCAAAATCTTGATGCGATCGAAAAAGAGTTCAAAGACAACATCATCATAAACATACCACTGTTTGTCAGTATGTTAAATCCGAGCTCTCGCCTTACATTCCTGAATTTACCGGTTATAGAATATCAGGAAAGATACTTTGTCAGAATGGATATCCTTGAGTTCTTTGAGGGTTGTGATGATGTGATCCGTTACTTGCAAAGGGAATATGGTGTCAATGGTAAAATCCTGATAGACCACACATACAAAGAAGCATTGTTAATGTTATTGTCACATAGGACAAAAGTACGTCCTTATCTTAATGGTGATAATGTCAAATGGCCTTTGCTTAAAAAATTACCTGATAATTTGAACCTTAAGAGTTTAGCTTTGGCAAGCACGATTTTTCTACCGCCTTTAATCGTAAAATTGCCATATTTAATCTACCTAAGTATTTATTATGCACACTCCAGAAATGAACTCTCTTATAAGACGATTATATCACGATTTAAAATGTTAAGGATTTTCATTAAAGAGATAAATATAAATAATTGAAACGAAAAGTAAGTTAAAAAAGTGTTAACCTGAAAGAATATCAAATGTATGGTCCAGGTTTCATAAATATGCAAAATATAATTCGTTATAATATAAAAACAGTGTAGGTACTATGAATAAACACAATAATAGTGATGCACCAAAAGCTGCCATCATATATTCAGTCTCACATAACAAAGAGATAAAAGACCTTGAACTCAGCTTGGAGTTTCTTGAAACGAATCTTATTTCTATAAAAAAATATCCTATTATTGTTTTGCATAACGGACTTGATGATAAGGATATTGAGAGAATTAACAAATCCCATTCATTAACTATTCTTTTTGAGAAGATTGAAGTGATGCAACACAAATCCAATGAAAAAGAAAAATCTTACCACGAAAAAGGTTTTACTGATATTTGTTGTAACTGCTCTTATATATTAAGCACACGAGTCTACATGCATCCTGTACTTAATGATTATGAGTACGTAATGAGTTTGCATCCTGATTCCTTCTTAATTGGAAAGATTGACTATGACCCTTTTGTTTTGATGCATACTCATGGATATCTCTATTCAACAATCGATACGTTTAAAACTAAATATGGTTCAACCTGTGAACAATGTGAAATAACTGAAAAATATGTAAAAGAGAAGAACATCACCCCCTCTTTCTATTATGAACTCCTGGGGGATCTCGAAAACAGTTCTCATATATGTGCTTCTGGATTTGACATCTTAAAGCTCGATTTTTGGAGAAATCCAGATTTTAAAAGTTATTATAACTTCATTGATTCTAAATGCTCAATTAAAGGGTCTTACAATTGTGAACTCTTTATTCCATTGCTTGCAGCCTCCATATTCCTTCCAAAGGAAAAAGTACACTTCTTTAATGACATCCCATACTGGCATTGTGGATGTATGAGCAATTTTTCATTAGATATCCATTATCGTACAAAACTTGCAATCAAGAAAATGAAATTAATCAAGTTTTTATCAAATCTTTCAGAAAAGTGTAATCGGATTCGAAAAAAAGAATCAGTTACCAGTACGCCTGAAATAGATATTTTTGATTATAAAGGATTTAATTTCTTTTACAATAAAGATGGAGTTCGTGCAAATTTAATGAAGAATAAAGACTGGACATATGATGAAGATATAACAGGAATAATAATATCTGATCTCAAAAAGTCCAGCCATCCGACATTCTTGGATATAGGATCCCATCTTGGATTTATGACACTGAATGTGGTTTCAGAAATAGAAAATGTGAAAATATATGCCTTCGAACCAGGTCCTTTCCAGAGTTCTTTGCTTAAAAGGACAATCGAAATAAATGGTCTAGAAGATAAGGTCACCCTTTTCAAAGAAGCATTAAGCAACGAAGCCGGAACTGCATCCTTTGTTTGTCAGGAAACACCGGATGTTGATTGGTCTATGGGCAATGGCCTAATAGACACTCGTAGGGGAATGGGGGTGCAACAATCAATAGAGGTGGCTGTTGATACCCTAGATAGCTGGTGGGTGAAAACAGGGAAACCCTCAGTTGATGTCATCAAGATGGATACGGAAGGTGCTGAGCTATGGATATTACAAGGGGGCACTGAGTTTTTATCTACCTGTAAACCAATGATTCTTTTAGAGATACAGCCATTAAATTTGCATGTGTATCCGTATGGTGCCAAAGATATTTTTGTATGGTTCAGTGAACGTGGTTACAATTTAGAAACGATCGATGGAACTTTGTTAACACCCAATAATTTTAAAACAATTCTGAGAATCAATGAAAATTTCATAGCAAGATACAAATATTGAGGAGGGTGGGATCATAGTCAATGAAAAAACATCTCAAGGTCATATAAATCCTGTCAGAGCTGTGATTTTTTATTTATCCAGGTCTAAACCAAAGGACATCAATGAGCTAAAGCACAGCTTATCTCTTTTAGATGAGAATTTTAATGATAAATTCAGTTACCCTGTAATTGTTTTCCATGAGGACTTTACTGATACGTTGATGGATGATGTACGCAGGTCCACGAAATCAAGTATACAATTTGAAAAAATACGGTTCGAAGTGCCTGAATTTTTGGATGTGAAGGATGTCCCAGAATATGTCTATGCAGACGGCTTCGAATTCCCAATAGGGTATCGTCATATGTGCCGTTTTATGAGTGGTCTCGTATACCAGCATCCAGCTTTTGAGGATTACACGTATTATTGGAGACTGGATACTGATTCATTTTTGTTAGATAAAATTGAATATGATGTATTTGAGTTCATGGAAATAAATAGCTATGTCTATGGATATATCCATGTACTCAAAGAGCATCCTGATGTTGTAAAGGGTCTGTGGGAAACAACAATGGAATATATTAATCATAATGACATCCAACCTGAATTCTTGCAGGATTATATGGTAAATGGGGAGTGGGATATGAGTTATTATTACACGAACTTTGAGATTTCAAACTTGAATTTCTGGCGTTCTAATAATTATATGAACTATTTCGATTACCTGGATCGAAATGGCGGGATATACAAACATCGATGGGGGGATGCCCCCATACATCTACTTGGAATTTCAATGTTTGTGCCAAAGAGCAAGGTCCACAAATTCAGTGATATTTCATATCAGCATCAAGAATTTATTAATAATTATTCATTGAATGTTGCTATGTCAGGGCGGCTTAAAAAGAATTTCATGAAAACCCTCTCACCAGTCTGGAAAACATCAACTGTTCTAAAAAGGCGTTCAAAGTTGTACAGAAGGCTCATAAAATGTTTCCATCGCTGATCAATAAGTCTAAATGTAATATCTATTGAGATAATCGTAAATCATTTAATAACACATATTCATAACAATATTATACTCAATTGGGTACTTGAAATGAAAGTATTAATAATTGGAATAACAGGATTGGCAGGTTTCCATCTGTACAATCAACTTGCAAAAGATCAGCTGTATGAAATATATGGGACCTATCATACTAAAGTACCTGAAGATGATTTTGCAGATGCAGAATTATTAAAATGTGATGTTAACGATATCAGGTCAATTGAATGTGTCCTTGAGAAGTGCAAGCCCGAATGCGTTTTTCATTTTGGAGCACAGGTTACCGTTCACAACTCATTCAATGACCCGGGACCCATTTTTCAAACAAATGTGATGGGAACCGTTAATCTACTGGAATCAGTTAGAAACCTTGAATTGGATTGTAAAATATTAATTACAGGTTCAGCTGAAGAATATGGGAAGGTGCCACAGGATATGATGCCGATTAAGGAAACCTATTCTTTAAATCCAGTTAGCCCATATGGTCTGAGCAAAAAGATGCAGGAAGAAGTTGGATTGTTATACCATAAAACATACGGCTTAAACATTCTCTTTACGAGAACGTTCCATTATTCTGGTCCATACCAGCCATTGGGTTTTGTATTTCCAGATTTTGCCAAACAGATAGTTGATATTCAAAGAGGTAAGCAGAATAATGTCAAAGTTGGAAATCTCAATGCTAAAAGAGATTTTACAGATATCAGGGACGTTGTATCAGCATACGCTGCAATCATGGAAAAAGGACGTATTGGAGAAATATACAATGTATGTAGTGGTCGGTCGGTTGCAATTAACAGCATACTGGAATCAATGATCGTGCAGTCCAGAAATGATATTAAGGTACTGGTGGATAAAGATAAACTCAGGCCATTGGATGTTCCGGACTTCGTGGGAAGCAATGATAAATTGAAGAGGGACACAGGCTGGAAGCAACAATTTTCTATAGAAGATACCGTAAAGGACGTATTGGATTTTTGGACTTAAATCGAGGAGCAGAATATGAGCGTACGAATCCCGGTTGGAGATTTTAATATCGACGATGAAGAAAAGAAGGCAATATACGATGTTTTAAATGGTGGAAGAATCTCTGAATGGAAAAAGGTAAAAGAGTTTGAACATCTCTTTGCTGAATATGTTGGTACAAGATACTGTTTGGCTGTAAGTTCAGGAACATCTGCTCTGATTATTGGATTACTTTCATTGTTGTACGACACACGCTTCCCCAAAGCTAAAAAAGGAGCAAAGGTCATCACAAGCCCTGTTACCTATGTCTCCACAGTAAATTCGATAATCCTTGCCGGCTTCGAACCTGTTTTTGTGGACATCGATAAAAGGACATTCAAGCTAAATACAGAACAGCTTGAAAGAACCATTTCCGAATCTCCAGATGAGTTTGCAGGCATCTTGCCAGTTCATCTGATGGGCTACCTAAATGATATGGATGAGATCAACAGAATCGCAGAAAAGCATTCACTCTTCGTGTTTGAGGATTCTGCACAGGCGCATGGTTCCATATACCGAGGTAAAAAGGCAGGTTCTCTAGGTCTGTTGTCAAGTTTTTCATTTTATATCGCACATAATATCCAGGCCGGAGAAATGGGTTGTGTAACAACGAATGACCCTCAACTGTATAAGTTGATGAAACAATTGAAATCCAATGGTAGATTATGCAGTTGTGAGATATGTACTAGAAACAGGGGCATATGTCCTGGAGCCGCAAAATATGCGGATATGGGGGATTATGATCCACGCTTCACATTTGAATATGTTTCATATAATTTTAAGACAACAGAGTTCCCAGCAGCTCTAGCAGTTTCGCAGGTGAATCAGGCAGATAAGATATTCCAGCAAAGGCTAAACAATGTCAGCTATTTGAATGAAAAAATGAAAAAGTTCGAAGATGTATTATACCTCCCCGTCTTTGATGAAAACGTAAGTTACTTAGCATACCCGATTATGCTGAAGGAAAACTGCAAGTTCGATAGAAAGTGGATACGAAATGAACTGGAATCAAGGGGCGTAGAAAACAGACCCCTTTTTGGTTGTCTTCCAACCCAACAGCCGGTGTTTAAGCACTTAAGGTCTGAATACGAGGGAATTTTGCCGGTTGCAAATTATGTGGGACAAAATGCATTTTACATAGGTTGTCATCAGTATTTAGAAAGAAAAGACTTGGATTATGTGATAGAAGCATTTGAATCGATATTAATTGATAAATAAACACTAAGCTTTAACTCTATGTGCAGTTGAACGTATTACGGGGATTCTACATGAAAATTGGAATTGTTGTCTGGGATCTGAATATCAGTGGAGGGACACAAAGGCAGGCAATTGAGCTTGCAAGAAATTTACAGAACAAGGGTCATGAGATCTTTTTGTACTCCGTTTACTATAATGACAGAACATGTTTCCCTGAATTATTAGATAATTTGAATGTAACGTATCTGATTAAAACAGACAATGAATCAGGTAACTCAAGCTCAAGTGGTTTACTAGGGAAACTATATTCTGCTACCATAGGGTTTCATAAAAAGATCACAGATCTTCTTAATTTATTTGAGGATAATCTGGACCTGTTGAATGTTCATGATTACCTTACCTATTTTGTGGTCCCACATTTTAAGAGGAAATACAATAAGCCGGTAGTCTGGATGATGAATGATCTGCCACTGGATGATAGAAGCAACAGATTCAAAAAAAGCAGCTCACATCTTCTTGGAATGCACCTTAAAAGGTGGTTCGTAACACGTTACATCAATAAAATTGATAAAATCGTTGTTTTAGATAATTGGAATAAGGACAAAGTAAAAAACACATATGGGCGTGAGGCAATCGTTGTGAGGAGTGGACTTGACATAGGTAGTTATGAATTTAAAAGCAGGGGAAAAAATAAAAACCTTGTGATATTTTCAAATGGTATATTTTTTCCATGGAGAAGGTTTGAAGATCTGATAACTGCATTGAAAATTATTCAAGATAAAGGTAATCGTTTTGAATTCCATCATGTTGGCAGTGATAAAAGGGACCCTGAGTATGCTTCAAAAATATATGATAATGTAAGGGAGTATGGGTTGGAGGATAATGTAACGTTTCATGGTTTTGTTTCGGAAAGAATGCTCATTGATTTGTACTCTATGTCAGATGTATTTGTCTTCCCTAACTATCCGCAAACTTGGGGCCTGGCTGTTTTCGAAGCCATGGCATGCGGGACACCTGTTATCTGTTCAACCGGGGCAGGGGCACATGAAGTTCTATCCGATGGGTACAATTCGATACTGGTTCCTCCGAAGGACCCTCAAAAGATCGCAGAGAGTTTAATACGGTTATATTCAGATGATGAACTGTGGCACAAATTACATCTGAATGGAAGGAAATTTGTTGAAGAGAATATCACATGGGATCATTATGCAGAGAACATGATGGATGTCTTTAATGAAAGTTTAAAGGGGATATGATATGGATAAACAATCTAAGATCTACATCGCAGGTCATCGTGGAATGGTTGGTTCAGCTATAAAAAGAAAACTGGTATCCAAAGGTTACAACAATCTCATTACGCATACTCACTCTGAACTTGATCTTATAAATCAGAATAGTGTCAATGATTTCTTTGAAGAGGAAACACCCGAATATGTATTCTTATGCGCTGCAAAAGTAGGCGGCATACTTGCCAACAGCACATATCCCGCAGAGTTCATCTATGAGAATCTGATGATCGAAGCCAATGTAATTCATGCAGCTTTCCAACACAATGTGAAAAAGCTGCTATTTTTGGGTTCATCCTGCATATACCCCAAATTTGCACTCCAACCTTTGAAAGAAGAGTATTTGCTAACCGGTGAACTTGAGGTTACAAATGAAGCATATGCAGTTGCAAAGATTACAGGTATAAGGATGTGCAAACATTACCATCAACAGTACGGGTCAAACTTTTTTTCGGTTATGCCAACCAACCTGTATGGCCCCAACGACAACTACGATCTAGAAAATTCTCATGTTATGCCAGCACTCATCCACAAATTCCATGAAGCGAAAATAAATGATCAGCCAGAAGTGGTTGTGTGGGGCACAGGGACTCCAAAGCGTGAATTCTTGCATGTGGATGATCTAGCTAATGCTTGTATTCATCTAATGGAGAAATACGATGCATCTGACATTGGGGAATTTGTTAATATAGGCGCTGGAAAAGATCTTACAATAAGGGAACTTGCAGATATGATCAAATGCATCACTGGGTATGGAGGTAGTATTGTTTATGACACCTCTAAACCAGATGGCACCCCTCAGAAATTGCTTGATGTTTCAAAGATAAATAGCTTGGGATGGGAGCCACATATTTCGTTGAGAGATGGGATTACAAAAGTCTACCACGAATATTGCGAAATACAACAATCCATTTAATTTCTTTCCTTAGACGGTGTAATTCATGAAAATATCTATAATAACCCCCTCTCGGAATTCAGAAAGGTATATTGAGAACAATCTGAGAAGTGTACATTTGCAACAGAAAGGTGACTTTTCGATAGAACATATCATTATAGATGGCAACAGTACGGACAGGACGGTGGAGTTGGTAGAATCATTCAAAGAATAGCATAATGCCAACATACAATTGATCCAGGGCAAAGATAAGAACATGTATGATGCTATCAACAAGGGGTTAAAAGCCGCAACCGGCGACATATGGGCATGTTTGAATACCGACGACCTTTATTATCCTGGGATAGTTGATTTGGCAGTCAGGGAATTCACCAACGATTCAGAACTGGATGTAGTGTATGGATATCCTGACATGATTGATGAACATGGGGAATTTTTGCATACGTTATATCTGCCCAAATTCGATTTTGAATATCTTGTTTTGCGGGGATACTGTTTAACAATACTCCAGCCAGCATCCTTTTTACGAAGAAGAGTGATGGATAAGGTTGGTTATTTTGATATAAGTTATAACTATGCATCAGATTATGATTACTTCATTAGGGTGGGTTCTGAATGCAAAATGAAGCTGATTGAAACAAGTTTCACTCAATTTAGACAACATCCAGATGCAATAACATGCAATGAAACTACAAGATCTGTACAAACCGATGAGACGCTTTCAATTTCACAAAAATATATTGACAAATTTAATATTGATCAAAGAAGCCTATTTTTTGATAACTTAAAGTTGTATGCAAGACAACTAAAGCCTGGTAATTTAAGATATGCAATCACGAGATTAAACGAGATAAATAAATCGAATTCTTGGGGTTGTTTCTTGAAGGACCGCATCATGTGAAACAAGTACTTATGTCCTGCCAATGATATTTTTGGCGTAAACGTTTGAGATTAAGCCTTTTGTGAAAAAGATCCCACTATAAAATGAATACCAAATTAGGAATATGTATTCATCAAGAGTGCTAAATCCATATCTAAAAAACCTCATCGAAATTTGTATTAAAATAAGCATAAAAATAATAACTGTCAGTTTTAATGAGATAATTAAACTCAATATAACAAAAAGCGGATATATAGCTAAAGATAAATTGTAAATAACAAATGCAAGTTGTTTCAAAAATTCATTTTTGTTAATAGGGTACAGTACATTAAGATATCTTAAAATGGTTCTTCCATACCACTCATTTTGTTTTCTTAATTCCTTTTTTGTATGTGGATAATGTCTACCAATAAAGATTTCATTTGGATTTTGAGAAGACAAACTAAAAGTTCCAAACAAACGATAATTAAACTCTTGATCTTCACCAAAACCCAATGTCGGAATGAAACGTATATTTTCAATTAAATCTTTTCTATAAATAACAATGCCATCTGCATTCATAGTTTTTGAAATGTACTTTTCCAATTTAGTATCAATTAATGGCTTAAAATAGATTATAATAAAATCTTTATTGTTTATTTCTGAGATTGCAGAACTAATTGTATTTTCGTTAATGAAACAAGTATCACTGTCAATGAAAAAAACAAATTCTCCAGATGCAACATCAAGACCTATATTTCGTGCGTTTGCGGGGCTTGAAATAGTTCCAAAATTCTTCTCATATAATAATTTCATTTGAAAGAATTTATCAGTTAAATCATCAATGGAAGAATTAGCAATTTCAATAGTACCATCATTACTGCCACCATCAACAAGTATTAATTCAATAGGTCTATAGTCTTGCTGATACAAACTATGGATAAAATCAGATATATTTTCCGCTTCATTTAAAATAGGAACGATGCACGAAATCAGTTTTTTATCATCATAATTTTTAATAACATTGCTCATATCTATCTCACGAATTTTGTTAAGAAACCTAGTTGATGGCACTTTAACCTTTTTTTCGCAACCAATGCATTAATTAAATATAAAAGTGACGTAGATGATGTTTATATTAGGATACAATATCTAAATCGGTTGAGATGTACTTATGGATATCATACAATTTACACTCTTACTAGTGCTAACAATAACTTCAATGATCAGTATATATTTTCTACGATATTGTAAGGAATTGACTAAATATGTAAACACAGGGCCTAGCATTAGATCTGAACTCTCATTCAGGCCTTATGTGTCATTGATTATTCCAACATACAATGAGGCTGTCGTAATTGAAGATAAAATAAAGAACACCCTTCAATTAAACTATCCTTCTGAAAAACTCGAGATCATCCTAATCGATTCAGCATCAACAGATGATACTGTAAAGATCGCAGAAGGTTTTGATCAAATAAGGACAATAAGACAAACTGAAAGGCAGGGGAAATCTGCAGCACTTGCAGAGGCATTCAAAGCCGTTAGTGGCGATGTCATAGTTATCACGGACGCTGATGCTTTATTGGACAAGAATGTGTTAGTGAATGCAATGCCATATCTTTCAGATAATAATGTTGGTGCTGTGACTGGAAAACAGGTACTTGTTGATCCAAACGATACTACCTCTCATAAAGGCGAACAGTCATACCGTGATTTTTTCGACATGATCCGCTTGGCTGAAAGTAATATGCAATCGACTATGATATTCAATGGCCCCTTCATGGCTTTCAAAAAGGAAGTATTGGAAGCCCCTTCGCAAAATTCAGTTGCAGATGATACGGAAATGGCAATTCAGGTGATAAAAAAAGGGTACAGAACATTGTATGTCCAGAAAGCGATCTTCTATGAGAATATACCACTTTCAAACAAATCACGTATGAAACAAAAAGAAAGGCGTGCGCAGGGTTTGGTCCAATCCTTTTGGAGGCATCGTGGCATCGTATTCAACAAGAAATATGGTGAATTTGGAACAAAGATATTTCCTGCAGAATTCGCAGTTCATTTGATACTTCCATTTTCATTAGTAGTATCTATTATTATTTCGCTTCTCTCTTTGTATGCAAATTTTGTAGATACGATTTTCACTATGCTTGTCTATCTTATTATTGTTGTGACATATGCAATATCCGTCTATTCCAGTATCGGAAAATTCTTGAGCGACCCTGCGAAAACACAGCAAGATTCTCGAATAAGAAGTATTATCATAACGTTTTATTCATTTATACAGCTCCAATTTGCATTATTTACTGCCGCACTGAAATTAATAATATATGGAAGTGAACACAAATGGGAACAAATAGCTGATGTTCGTATAAAAATAAATAAGTAAATATAACTTCAGATTATTTTATATCACGTGCATTACATCTTGTTCCCTTGAATAATATTTACTAACAAAACATTCTGGAATTAAATAAATTATTATGTCTCCATTTATCTTTCTGCAGGTGTTTAAGCATGGGTTCAGAAACTTCAGGAAAATCAGTAGATAAAAAATTGAAAAACAGTTTGCCATACTCCCTGATGGTTATACTGGCCATATTAATGGCATTTTATATCAGGGTGAGGGCAGAATCAAGTGTATTCCTGTCAAATGGATTTATTCGATTTGGTGGCAATGATCCCTGGTATCATCTCAGGAATGTCGAATCTATGTTGCATAATTATCCCCATATGCTCTGGTTCGATGCATATACCCAATATCCAAGAGGAACACATCAGATTTTTGCACCTCTTTTTGATATGGTCCTTGCAACATTTATATGGGTGATCACATTAGGTAACCCAAGCCCGGAACAAATACAAACCATATGTGCATACTATCCAGCTCTACTAGGCGCTCTGGTAGTAATTCCAATTTACTTTGCTGCAAAATGGATATTTGATCGAAAAACAGGACTGCTTGCAGCTTTACTAATTGCAATTTCACCCGGTCAGTTCTTATCAAGATCAATAATAGGATTCAATGATCACCATATTGCAGAAGCACTTCTCACCACAATTGTGGCCATGTTCCTGATCATTGCACTAAAGAAGGCAATGAAAAATGAGATCACATTTGAAAGTCTCAAAAATGGGGATTATGCTGCATTAAAACAAGTATTCCCCTACATTATACTTATGGGTATATCTCTTGGAGCTTATTCTACTGCATGGATCGGTGCAATATTTTTCAGTTTTGTTCTTGGAGTTTATATTACGATACAGCACGTAACTGATCATATGCAAGGGCGTTCAACCGATTATCTTGCGATCATTGGAATTATCAGTTTTGCTATTGCTTTGATCATGGTCTCAATGACTCCTTTCATTGAAACTAAATCACTTACTATGAAAGGACTGCTTGCTGGAATTGTTGCATTTCCTGCTCTCACATTTATTTCCATCGAAATGAAGAAACGAAATCTTAAAACATATTATTATCCTGCTACGATAGCAGTTTTATCTATCGTTGGGGTCACAATTGCAAAGTTGGTGTCACCATCAGTTTATGCACTGATTACAAGTGTTTTCAGCTACTTCATGCGTACAGGTGGTGGCCTCACCATAGCCGAAGCCTCTCCCCTACTATCCATGGGCGGGCAGTTCTCCTTCGCTCCTTTCTGGGGCAACTTCACAACCCTTGGATACATATCGCTCTTAGCAATAGTCTTCCTCGGTTATGGAGCCTTCAAGAACAACAACACTCCCGAAAGAACATTCCTGTTGGTCTGGACATTCATGATCATATGGGCCATGCTCCAGCAGAACCGTTTTGCATATTATTATTCAGTAAATGCTGCAATCTTGTCTGCATATGTCGGTATCAAGGTTCTGGAACTTGCAGGCTGGAAAGGCCTGTTTGAGGATCTCAGATCAAAGAATAAATTCGACATCAAGAACATCAAGATCTGGCACGTACTCTCAGTTCTGGTCATCATACTGGTCTTCATGTATCCAAGTTACAACATGTCAATGCAACAGTCCCAGTATACAGGTGGTCCCAATGGTTACTGGATCGAAACTACAATGTGGCTGAACTCTAACACTCCTGACCCTGGATTGGATTATTACGAGAGCTATGAAGTGCCTGCAAAAGGCGAGAGCTACCAGTATCCTGATACTGCATACGGTGTGATGTCATGGTGGGACTATGGCCACTGGATAGAAGTGATCGGACACCGTATCCCGAATGCTAATCCGTTCCAGCAGGGAGTTGGAGGACGCAGGAACAGCATGGAGGAAGAGAACATGCCGGGTGCATCCACATTCTTCACAGCACAGTCCGAAGAAGAGGCTACCGCAGTTCTTGAGGCAATACACCCTGACCCTGATAAAGCAGGCGCACGATACATCGTCTCTGATGTGGAAATGGCAACCGGTAAGTTCTATGCAATGGCTGCATGGACCCTTGATACCAACGATTATTACATTCCTGTACAGACAGATATGGGCACACAGACAGTACCGGGACCAAGGTATTTCAATTCCATGGAATCACGTCTCCATATCTTTGACGCGAGGGGTCTTGAACAATATCGTATGGTCTATGAATCTCCTGTTGGTAACTCTGCAGAGATCGGTTACAAGAACGTTTACAATGCGCTCTTTGAAGGAGATCTCGCTTTGGAAGATTCCGGATATGTGAAGATCTTCGAGTATGTTGAGGGTGCACAGATCGTTGGTGAAGCACCGGAAGGTGAGGAAGTTGTGATCTCAACGACCATACTGACCAACATTGGCAGGACCTTCGAATACTCCCAGTCAACTGTCTCGGATGGAACTTACTCCTTTACAGTGCCATATTCCACACAGGGACCAATTGAAGGGGAGACCCAGTTCGTCACCATGCCTGTTGGACCTTACAAGATCACCTCTGGTGGTGTCGTGGAAGAAGTAGATGTCAGTGAAAGGGATGTACTTGATGGAAATGTGATAGAGGTCTGATGCACAGGTTTTGTGCATCTTCCAGCAATGCATTTTTAGTGCTTTGCTGGGCCAACCATCATGATCTGACAAAGAAGGTCTATGCGTACAAATTTGCAGGGAAGCGCTACGATACCGGTGACAAGTTCGGTTATGTGCAGGCGGTAATTGATTTTGCGATCTGTAATGAGGACTAAGGTCCTAAGGTAAGGGAATATCTGAAGACCATTCCCGATATGTGACCAACATCTGATTACATTTCCATTCTTTTTCTTTTTTTCCGCTACTTACTAATATCATTGTGTAAAACCTACTCTCAGGTGACAACATTGGAAAGTAAGATCAAAGGAAAAGCTTGGGTATTCGGCGATGATGTCGATACTGATGTCATTATCCCTGGTAAGTATCTCAGGACAACTGATATGCAGGTTTTCGCTGACCATGCGATGGAGGGCATCGATCCTGATTTTTCGAAGAAGGTCCATAAAGGCGATGTGGTCGTTGGAGGAAGCAATTTTGGATGTGGTTCTTCAAGGGAACAGGCAGCGCTTGCTTTAAAATATGCGGGTGTTTCCTGCGTTATCGCTAAGTTCTTTGGTCGCATCTTCTTCCGTAATGCTATCAATGTAGGTCTTCCTCTCATGGAGGCCGATATTGAGTGCAATGAAGGTGATACTGTTGAGGTCGATCTGCACGAGGGATTGGTGACCGTTAACGGTAAAGTCTTCAAGGGCAACAAGCTTCCTGATTTCCTTCTTGAGATCCTGACAGATGGCGGCCTTGTTGAGCACAGGAAAGCGTTGCAGAAAAAGGACCAATAAATGATATTTCCTGATGAGTACAAGTGTGTCGGTGTGACCGGTATATCTCCTGATGAAGTGCACGAGGATATTATCTATTTCCTTTCGGACTATATGATCGTTGAAGATCAAATAAGTGAGTCCGAGATCGAATATTCCGTTTATCATGTGAACAAGAAAGGAACTGAACTTCTGCGTGAAATTGAGAGCATTGAGCTTATCGCTTCGAAGGGACAGGTCATAAAATATGGACCTCAACTGAACATAAAGGACAGGACCCTTCTTATAGACACAGCGGTGGAACTGTGCAAAGGTGATGTGAACACTGTGATCTTCACAGGTGTTGATAATCACGTGACCTTTGTCCACTCCCCGTCATTATCTGAGATCGTGGAGATCGAGATAGTCGATGTCGTACCTCCGGTCCCTTCGTGGCTTTCCCATGTTGTAAGACGGCTCGAAACGAGTGGCATTTTCGGGGACCTCGGAGTTCGTTTTACCGAGAATGTCATTGACCTTTCACAGTTCGAGGGTGAGAACACTGTGTTCCCATGTTCGTGTTCCGGTCTGAAGGGCAAGTTCCTTGACTGCGATACTGTCATGGAGGATGGTGCATTGCTTGTTGGCTGTGAGATATCGAAACAACTTTTTGAGACGCGTTTTCCTGATATAAGTTATTCAATGGTGAACATCTGTCCTTTCAAGTCCGACATTTTCAAACCGACAAAACCTTTCATAACCCGATGCTGCCGTTCTGAGAAGTCAGGCAGGGTCACAATCAATGATGTGGAAGGGGTAGTGGTCCACTGGGGTGCTTCGGAGTATTTCGTTTCAGAGGCTGTCAGGGACCTCGCACTTGATATTGCAAAGAAAAGGGCATGATCTTATGGTTGGAAAAATGAGAGTTGCGATAGTCGAAGGCGATGGTATCGGGAAAGAGGTGATTCCTGCGGCAGTAGAGGTTCTTGATGCGCTTGACCTTCCCATTGAGAAGGTCCCGCTTGAACTTGGATATGGTAAATGGGAAAAATGTGGCGTTGCCATTGATGAGAATGATCTTGAAATACTGAAAAGCTGTGATTGTGTACTATTCGGTGCGATCACCACTCCTCCTGACCCGAACTACAAAAGTGTTCTTCTTACCATTCGTAAAGAACTTGATATGTATGCTAACATCCGCCCGATAAAACCGCTTCCCGGGCTGACTGGTGTGACAGGCAAGAATGATTTTGATCTTGTGATCGTGAGGGAGAACACCGAAGGGATGTATTCCTCCATCGAAGAGATACACGATGATGTGGCATATACAAAGCGTGTAGTGTCCCGGAAAGGGTCCGAGCGCATTGCAAGAAGTGCCTGTAAACTTGCAAAAGAGAGAAAGAATGAGATAACCATCGTGCACAAATCCAACGTTTTGAAATCCGATACCCTTTTCCTTGGTGTTTGCCGGGAGGTCGCTGCTTCTGAGGGAGTGGAGTACAGTGATATGCTTGTGGATGCCATGGCATATAGTCTGATGTCATATCCGGAAAGGTATGATGTGGTGGTGACCACAAATCTTTTTGGTGATATACTCAGTGACATGTCGGCAGCTCTTGTTGGTAGCCTTGGGCTTGTGCCAAGTGCGAACATCGGTGATAAATATGCTTTTTTCGAACCTGTACATGGCAGTGCTCCGGATATCGCAGGACAGGGTATCGCTAATCCGATTGCGGCTATCCTCAGTATGAAGATGATGCTTGAATGGATGGGCTATGAAAGGGAAGCGGCTCTGGTAGAGAGTGCAGTGGAATTCAGCATAAAGGAGAACATTACCACTCCTGACCTTGGTGGCAACTCCAGTACTTCCGATGTAGGTAAATTGATGGCTGATCACATTCGGAACAATCTCTGAAAAATAGAATTGTAACCCCTTATTTCCAAGGGGTTCGCATTTTTTGAAAGATCCTCTCAGCCAGTTCCTAACAAGGCTCCAACTCCTGATATTGTGATGACCGCACTGAGTGCTGATACCCAGACCATTATCACGAAGTCCTTTGTTGCCCTTAGGATGTGTCCACCATCAACGAAGCGCAGGAGGAGGGCCGACATTAGCGAATGTGATACCATAATGAGCAATATCATTGCAGAGAGCACCTCTATGTTACCGATGTCCGGGTTTATGACCATCCCCATCCCCATATTATCAGGCATGGACATCGTTGAGAACATGTCCTGCATCAGATCGACCACTCCAATAGAAATGTAAAGTGTGAATCCTATGCCACCTGTAAGTCCGTAAAGCACTCCCACAAGACTTGATGCGGATTGGTATCTCCTTTTCCTGAGATTCACAATACGGTGGAAGTTGGTGGCTATCATATCCCCGATGATCTCCGGTTGTCCCCCGAGGTTAGTGGCTTCAACGAACATGCCACTGAAACGCTGGATAAGATTGCTTCCTGTATTGGCTGCAAAGAAGTTCCATGATTTTTTTTTATCCACGCGGGTATTCAATCTTTTGTAAAGCGAGTTCACATCTTTGGTAAGGGGACCAAAATCATGTATTCGCAGGGCTTTGAGTGCTTCATCTATAAGTCCCCCTCTTGCACCTGCGGAACTTCCGAGGGAACGTATAAGGGAAGGATAGTTCTCATCTTTTCTTTTGATATTCTTCTCTATATCTGATGCAACATGGCCGATATAGAAAAGAGGTGTTAGTACCACGGCAACAGCAATGGGCAGGTCGAGCTTTCCATATAAGACGACTGCAATGGCTGCAACGATACATCCTGCAATTGATATCGGGATCGACTGGTAAAGTTTGATCTTTGATTTTGTCAATATCTTTGTCTGTTGCCAGATAGGGTCCTTTGGTACCTTTGATCTTGTGAATGCTATCATCACCATATCAGTACCAATGAAAACAACAACAACTATTGCCATTAGCATCATTACATCCATTCCGGTTATGACCGGCATGATTATTGCAAAGGACGCAAGGAATATCAGCGCCATGATAAGGGATATGAACAGTTCTTTGATAACTTCTACAGCGTAGAGGGCACTGTTATACATTGATTCGTATTCATTCATTACCACGTTCTGTTCGGCTTTAAGGAATGATTGTATATCTTCTCCTGACTGAAGCCCATGGGCAAATCTGTCAAGGAAGTCCTCATAAAGGACAGATGGTGTTCTCTTCGAACCAAAACGGCATGCATCAGCCAAGCTCATGTTCCATACCGTGACCAGGTCGTATATCTTCTCACTTTCCTTTGCAAGGAATCCATAACTCTCATTCTTGGAAACGATCTTGATTATATCAAGTCTCGGTGTTTCTGCAGTTGAGATGACGCCCATATGTGTAATGTAATAGTGTATATTGTTGTCTATTTGGGCGGCCTTTCCTCCAAGTACGGAGAATGGATAATAGAACACAAAAATTATACAGATCACAGGGAGAAATGCCGGGATCAACGCTGTGTTCCCTGTGAAAAGGTCAGGCAACAACACATAAATTACAATTGAGAATATGAACCCAAAAGCTACTACTGGAGCTGCAATTTTCCTTGCATAGTCCTTCGGGTTCATTTCCATTGCATTGAATGCCTTTAGAAAGTCCATTTATATTCCTCATACTGCAAATGGCAATCCGTCAACACCATGCTTATAAAAGTTCACAATTATTTCGAGAACATCATAATAATCCTTGATGCCTCTCTCATTCATTTCGTCCAGTATCCTTGCCCTTAACATCAGGTCCTTGTAAATATCCCTTTTATCTTCATATCCAAGCTGTGTGGCTATCTTGTTCTCAAGAATGTAACTGTTGTTCAAGCCTCTAAAGGTATGGGAATCGGTTTCCGGGTCCCACTGGAATACAGCTCTTGTAACAACGCCGCCGGCGTCTTCGTAGTATCCTTCGATCTCTTCAACTGCGAGACAACGCCTGAGGAACTTTCCTTTACGATATACAGCGGACAATATCATCGCGACATTGAGGTTATCGATGAAGGTAACTGGAACGTTTATGGGGTCACCTGTTAGACGCTGTATCATCTTTGTTACTGCAGATGCGTGGAAAGTAGCCAATACCGGGTGACCTGTCTGCATACCCTGGAAAGCTACTGCTCCTTCTGCACCACGAATTTCACCAACGATGATATAGTTCGGTCTGGACCTTAGAGCCGCTTTTAGAAGGGCGAAAGTGTCAACCCTCGATTCGGGTGGTCCATCCTCACGTGTTATCAACTGCTGCCATACCGGATGGGGGGGCTGAACCTCTGCTGTATCTTCTGCTGTGAATATCTTGGCAGTAGGGTTCACGAAAGGAAGGCAAGCATTAAGCATGGTGGTCTTTCCACTAGCAGTTTCACCACTAAAGAATATGCTCATTCCATTCTCAAGACACATCCACATGTAAGCGGCCATTTCAGAACTGAGTGCTCCCCACATGATAAGTTCTATGATACTTACAGGAACTTCACTGAACTTACGCATGGTAAAACTACTACCACGCTTACTGACATCAAGACTGTAGATGATGTTGATACGGGAACCATCCGGCAGTGCACCATCCGCAATTGGTTTTGCATCACTGACCGGTCTTCCTATCCTTTCACTCATACTCCTGAGCCATTGGTCAAGTCCTGCCTCATCTCCGAAGGAAAGGTCTGTCTTCATCATTCCAAATATCTTATGTACGATAAAAACACCGACTGTTCCAATGCTATGAATATCTTCAAGATATGGATCTCTGATTATCGGTTCAATTGGGCCGGATCCGATAATGTTCCTTTCGATGTGATACTGGAGATTGTTGAGCTCCTGTTGTGTTACAGGTATGGTTTTCGTTTTTGGCAGTATCTTCTCGATGATGTTCACTTTTTCTTCACCGATCTGCCCACCTGCACCAACATTGATCGCGCTATTCAAAAGTTTGACAATAAGGTCTTTAAGTTCTTCCTCGTTATCCGGGATCGGTTCGTTTGCCGATCTTTCAAGGATCAGGTCCATTATTGCATCATACTTCTTTTTTTCAAGATCGTTAAGTAAGGGTTCAATTGAATAGTATCCTATCTCTCCCATTTCCGGAGTTCCATAAATATGAATAAAGACCGGGTCTCCAACGGGAAAAATTACGTTGACATATTCTTCGTCCTGCAGTTCCTTTGAGAGGCCAGCAACAAATTCCGGTTGATGCCCTGTTCTGTTTACAAAGCCTTTGATATATACCCCAAGATGTGGGTTTCTTTGTAATGCTTTCTGATACTCAGGTTCCACTTAAAACACCTCTATTCATGGCCTCAGCCTACAGATGCAATTTCCACTACAAGCCCGACCTTTGGTTCTATCCTGAAGCCTATCATCTGCCCAACAGGTCCTTTTGCACCAGTGAACTTGTTCACAACTACCTTACGTTTTACTTCAGCACCCAATGCTTTCGATTTTAATGTCATGTAGACATCACAGGAAGAGCGGAACATGGATGCGAGATCGTCTCCAAGTTCACTTGGTTCTATTGTCAGTATAATGACCTTTCCCATCCCGTTGAGCTTTTTGAAAAATGAGATGAGTTCCAGGCTTTTTTCAGTATTTGCGCTGTACTTTATTAGTGAGGATATCGTGTCTATCACGATCACGTCCTTTTCGAAAAGCTCTTTTGCACCCATCAGCCTTTCAATGAAATCAATTCTCGATTTTGCAGACTGTACTAATGGCATGACCGGAATGTAGAGCAGTCTTCCTTTCAAAAGATGTGATGCTATGGGGTAATTAAGGGAATACATCTGGTTGATGTATCCCTTTGTTGTCAGTTGGGTCGAGACGAATGTGACACTCGTATCTTTTTCTATCAGGCCGTATGTTATACGCTGGCATATGGTACTTTTTCCACCACCACTGCCGCCTTCGATAACTACGAGGGAGCCTTTTGGGAATCCTCCTCCAAGTTTGTCGTTTAATTCATCACTCTGGATCTCAAAAGAATAAACTGTTGACATTTTTCCCTCTCTTATATTCTGAAATCCATTGAATCTGACTTACCATTCTCTGCGGCTATAAGCAGTCGATGGTCTCCATCACTTAATGTGTCAGTGACCGTGACATTGATCATCAGCAGATACCCGGGTCGCCAAAGCACGTCCTGGTCGAACAGTGAAATATCGAGCTCATCGGGATATACATATAGCCCATCGACGAATATATCCATATATTCAGTATCAAGTTCGGTCTTTCCAGTGTTCTTGGCATAGAATGTGTATTGCTTTGTGGTGGTGTTATAAGGTATCATTTCAGGATCACTTATGATCGTAATATCCGTTTTTAGCTGTTCGGACAACACCTTACTGTTTGATGCAGTTGCACTTGTAAGGGATTGAACATTGGATGTCATTATCGCTACAACTGTCATGGCTATCAGTATCGCAGTTATGAAAAAGATCATGTGCGTAATTGCAGTCTCTGCTCTTCTGTCATCAGCAAAAGTGCAAATATGTAACTTTTTTGTGAATGCCATTTATACACCTTAAGGATGGGAGTAAAAAATCCGATTACTTATCTTTAACTTATGCGGCTATGTCCGGATGACCAGTTCTATATGCAATTATACCAATATTTGTCACAACTTTCACTCTTTTGTCTGTGTCTCCAGAGTCATCCTCTACTGAAAATATCTTTGTTTCACCTGGATACCATTTTTCAGTGTTAGGGGTATATGTGTAGCTGATCACTCTTCCGTCTAAGAGGATGCTCATTTCATCAGAATCAAGTACAATATTTCCATTGTTTGTAATGGTTAGATTCAAAGTTGAGCTCGTATTGTCCAATATCATTGAATCTATCTCAATTGCGCTGTTAAGCTTCTGATATTGCATATTATATTTCACGTCTTCAGCATCAGTAACAATATCATTTGAAGTGCTCATCACAGCATAGGAGTGTGTTCCAAGAACAAGGGCGGATATGAAGAATATTGAGATCACGACCGTAGTCTCAAATCCCATAAAGTTCCTCCAATCCGTGTTTCACCTTTGCCATTTCTCTGTCGGTCATGCTGAGCATGGTCCTGTCTATCTTACGTCCACAAAGCCGTTCGATGAAAAGAAGTGATTTTGTGTGGTCTTCCGGTAAAAGTCTCCATGTGGGTTTTTCCACATAATAATCAATTCCTCTGGCATAGGCCATTATCTCGAATCGGACCTCTTCACTTATCCATTCGATATCAACGTAATAATCAAGGGCGTCCATGAGGTTATTTCTGCCGACCCGCTCCATCAGGAACTCTATCCAGTTTAGCAGAATGACCACGCTCATGGGATTCTTTTTGATGGATTCCAGGCGGACCAGGGGGATCCTTTCAGAGTCTCCCTCATTTCCATTGTTCCAGTTATTAGACCCTGAGTTTTGAGATGTATTGGAGTTTGCGGATTGCTGTGTCCTTTCGAGAAACGCTTGTTCCAGTTTATTTTCCAGTTCCGTAAGGTCAAGTTTCTCAAGTTCTTCGATCCTTTCTGAAAATATAGTTGTGGTCTGTGCCATATCAATGATGTTCGTTTCCATCTGGTGGGATCTTTCTGAAAAGTCCTTGAGGTTCCCTGAAATATCATTGATATTTTCCTGTAATGCTATAAGCGCGTCCGCAAAGACATCCATCTTCGTTTCGATGTCGGTCATCTTGGCTTCTGTCTCAACAGAAACTCCAGGCATTTTCATACTTTGGTGAAGGGCTTCGATCTCGTTTTTGAGCATCAGGGTAAAATCGGCTACCTCTGATACCCTCTTTTCAGTTTTGTCAAATCGCTCGATGGTTGCAGTACTGTTCTGCTCATCGCCTACGAATGGATTAACCTGATTTGAAACTATCTCGTACAATGATAATAGTTCAAGCACACTCTGATCGATCTTCTCAACAGTCGTCTTAACGTCCTGATTCTCTCTCTGTACTGATGAGATCGCCACGTCTATCTTTGACAGTTTGTTCTCGAGTGCCTTTATTTTGTCCGCGTTCTCATCCACACGTTTGTCATCAACTACCGGAGCTTGTGATGCAGATTCGTTCGCGTTCATACCCGGAGGTCCGAAAGGCTGAGCTGAGGATGGTCCCGATGGTGTTCCCCCGGGGAAATTATTTGCATCACCAAAATTAGGAGTGTCTGCTGCAAAAGGGGAGCCAGATGCATCAAATGGAGACGCTTGTGCTCCAAAAGGTGACCCTTCGATTTCGCTGCTCCCTTTTTTTCGAAGAATTCCGTTGGTGAGCTTCTTCAGAGTATTATTTAATCCCGCCATTTTTTTCACGGACTGTTTTAATTATGATTTTATATTAATTAGACATATATATAATATACATTGTATCAGTCTATTATATAAATATATTTCCAAAAAAATACCAAAACATAAACTCTACTTTGATATTGCAGATCCTATAATAAATATTTAAGATATAACCTATTTAAAATAAAATAATATTTAAGATAAAAAGAGCGGATGTCTCCTTTTACCCAATTATGCGTGTTCCCAGACGAACGCCTGTTACTTTTTCGGTTTTGACAGCTTCCTGGAGTACGACCTCAAGAACGTCTTGTGGATCGGTTCCATCCATAATGATGGTGTCGATATTACAGCGCTCGATGATCTTTGAGGCAAGAGGGTCTACCGGGGACTTGGAGCCTGCTTTCATCTCTGTTGAGATCACAATGCCGACAAGTTCCTTTGCAGTCATCACATCAAATTTCTTGGCATCGGGGTCTTCTCTGGGGTCACTTGAATAGACTCCGTCAACAGATGTTGCAATTACCATCATATCTGCGTTCAGGTACTCTGCAAGAATGGCTGATACGGCATCAGTGGTCTGACCGGGTATGACTCCTCCCATCACAACGATCTTTCCTGATGCAAGGGCAGATTCTGCTTCCTTATATGTGGTCGGTGGTTCCGGATAAGCGGTGTTCCCAAGTGCAGCGATAAGAAGTTGTGCATTTAAGCGCGTGATATCAATTCCAATGAAATCACATACTACTTCATTGGCTCCGACACCTCGGGCAACATCAATATAGTTCCTTGCAGCAACACCGCCACCGGTCACTACCACGATCTGATGTTTACGTGCCAGTTCTTTCAATGCTGAAGCATATGCGGAGAAATGCTTAGGGTCAAGATCTTTTGCGAGTATGGACCCGCCTACTGATAATACGATTAGCATGATGATCTTTCATCATAATGTTGTCAATGGTTTAAATCTATCGGCACTCTGTGGAAGATCGAAGCACAGCTCGGTCATTATGTCGATGTTAAAAGAACCTATCAATATGAAAAATAAAAATAGTAATGGAATAAGTAAGCTTATTCCATTGAGATAGCGTCTGTTGGACAGCTGTCCACACATACACCACAGTCAATACAGTCGTCAGCGCTCACTAAAGCGATGTTCTCTCCGTCCATTGAGATCGCTTCAGATGGGCAATCGTCTACACATGCTCCGCATCCTACACATTCGTCTCTGTTAATTACTGCTACCATTGTTCATTTCTCCTATTAAATTTGAATCTAATTATATGAGTGCAAAATTTGCAATATACCCATTAAATAAGTTAGATAAAAAGGTATCGATTATCCAAAAAAAGTTTCTATTTTTTGAAAAATTGCGCTTCTCCTCTGCAATTTATATTTGTTCTCTAATATGCGTCAGTGTTTGGGATCATGTAAAAACAGTCTCCATATAATACTTCATTCTAATAAGGTGTCTGCAGACAAATTATCATTACAATCTTATTTTTTGACGAAACCGTTTAATATATTCAAGATGTCTGCTGTTCGGTGGATCCTGTGGTGGCGATCATAAAAAATAATAATGCAGTGGCACCTGCAATTGGAGCAGTTCTGTTGGTGATCATGACAGTTCTCCTTGCAGGCGCAGTGGCAACAACTGTTGTAAGCACCGGTTCTATTCTATCCCTGTCTTCTTCCACTCCTGTGGCGATGATCGAAGTGAACGATGCTTTGGGTGGTGTTCCGAATGCGGTGCAGTACAAAGAGAATTTCGTTATACTTGAACACAAGGGTGGAGATCCTCTTGATCTTGATTCTACCTTTGTGGTTCTCAGTGGAGAGGGTAGCAGTTATGTGGGTCAGGTAGGCAATGGTGGGTTCAAGGTCTATGGGCAACTCACTGCGAAATATTTTGACCTTACGCCGGAGGGTTCATGCTTTACATATATTAGCAATAATCCATGTATCGATGATGGACTGTGGTCAGCAGGCGAGATCCTGGTGTTGAATGGGGATGACAGTATAAATGGTACAGATGCTTCCACTGTTCATGTAAGTGTAAATGGCTATTTCGACACTTCCAATAATTACGGTTTCAAGGATGGGGGAACTGTCACGGTAAAGATATTCGATGGTTTGACAGAACGTGTGATCTGCGAAGATGTTGTGTATGTAAGACCTTTCGAATAATTTTAATCAATACTATTAAAGTATGGTAACATCATAGGGAACGCGATGAGCGACAAGCCTGCATTCATGAAATATTTTACGCAAAATTCATGCTATCCTAATCAACAGGAAGCAATGGACCGTATCCACAGTGCCCTTATGCAGCAACAGTTAGTTCTGTTCGAAGGAGCCTGCGGGACCGGTAAAACACTTAGTGCACTTGTTCCGGCACTTCATGTTGGTAAGATGTTAGGCAAGACCGTCATTATCGCTACCAATGTGCACCAGCAGATGGTACAGTTCATCAATGAGGCACGTGACATAAAAAAGGTTCAGGATGTCAAGGTCGCGGTCATAAAAGGCAAGACCACGATGTGCCCCCAGGAAGCTGATTATGAGGAATGTTCTGTTAAAAGGGAGAACACCTTTGAGCTGATGGAGACGGAGAGGGAGATCTATCTTAAAAGGCAGGAACTGAACTCTGCACGGGACAGTTACAAGAAGTCCCATGACCCGGCATTCGTGACCCTTAGGGATGAATTGTCAAAAGAGATCGATGCTGTGGAAGAGAAGGCAAGAGGTCTTCGTGACCGCTCGTGTAATGATCTTTATGAGGTTCTACGCTCAGATAGTGAAAAGTTCAGAGGCTGGCTTTACAAAGAAGTACGCTCTCCTGAGGAGATCAATGAGAATGCTATCAAGGATGGAATGTGTGGGTATGAGCTGGTGAAAAGGGAGCTAAAGCACGCAGACCTGCTGATATGCAATTACCATCATGTTCTGAATCCGGATATTTTCTCAACGGTGCTGGGCTGGATCGAAAAAGAGCCCCAGGAGACCATTGTCATTTTTGATGAGGCCCATAATCTCGAATCTGCCGCAAGGTCACATTCCTCTTTATCCCTTACCGAACATTCAATTGAAAAAGCAATGGCTGAACTCGAAGCTAACAGTGACCTTCTGGCAGATAATAATATACACGATATTTTCAAGATCTTCCTTGATGTGATCTCGGAGACCTACAATTCAAGGTTCAAGTTCGGTGAACGTGAACGTGTCCGGAAGAACTGGTATGATATGCGCATAAGCGATCCTTATGAACGCAATGACATTGTGCGCGGTAAGTTCCTCCGTCAGGCCAAGGGAGATTTTGGTGAGAAGGGCGATATACAGATATTGCTTTCAGAAGCAAGTGCGCTTGGTGCCAAACTGGACGAGACATATCGGGACCAATACAAGAAAGGCCTGAGCAGTGTCATGAAACGTTCACATATAAGGAATGTTGCGGATTTCATGTCAGTTTATATCGAACTATCCCACAATCTTAACTACTATCCAATTTTGAACGTCCGCAGGGATATGAACGATGATATATACGGGCGTGTGGAGCTTTTCACATGTATCCCGAAGAACGTGACCGAACCGCTCTTCAATTCTCTTTTCTCGGTGATCCTCATGTCAGCAACGCTTCATCCCTTCGATATGGTGAAGAAGACCCTGGGTATCACGAGGGATACGTGTGAGATGTCCTACGGGACCTCCTTCCCTGAAGAAAAAAGGCTTTCCATCGCAGTTTCGATCCCTCCGCTCTTTGCCAAGAACCGTGATGATAGGCATGTAACTGAACTTCTGGAACAGGTGCTTCTGGAGTCCATAGAACATTCAAAGGGTAATGTCATTCTCTTTTTCCAGAGTGCATTTGAGGCCAAACGCTATTATTCAAAGATCGAACCCCTTGTCAATGTGCCGGTATTCCTTGATGAGGTAGGCGTATCCTCACAGGATGTGCGGGAAGAGTTCTTCGCAATAGGGGAGGACAACGGTAAAGCAGTTTTGCTCTCATACCTTTGGGGTACGTTGAGCGAAGGAATTGATTATAGGGATGGCCGCGGCCGCACAGTTATAATCGTAGGGGTCGGCTATCCTGCACTCAATGACAGGATGAATGCAGTGGAATCTGCGTATGACCATGTCTTCGGCTACGGTGCAGGCTGGGAGTTTGCGATCCAGGTTCCCACCATCCGTAAGATCAGACAGGCAATGGGCCGCGTGGTACGTTCTCCTACCGACTATGGTGCTCGCATCCTTCTTGATGGGAGGTTCCTCACGGACTCAAAGAAGAGGTTCGGTAAGTTCTCGGTATTCGAAGTGTTCCCCCCGGCAGAGAGAAGTGAGTTCGTGGATGTTGAGCCTGAAAAAGTAAAGTATTCGCTCATGAACTTCTTTGTGGATAACGAAGAGCAGTAACTTCGGTTCTGTTCTATTCCTTTCTCATGGGGCTAAATTTTTAACTGTTCATCAACATAGATATTCATAGTTATCTTTCATTTGAATATGTACGGTCTCAGAACTAATATGGGGGTTTATTTATGGGTCTTGAAGATGTTATGAAAGAGGTTACCAGTGAACTTGAACGTCTGGTGAGTGCTAAAACAGTTGTTGGTGAACCGGTCATTGCCGGGGATAAAACCATCCTTCCTATTACCAAGGTTTCCTTTGGCTTTGGAAGCGGCGGGGGCGAAGGCTCCAAAGATGGCGTTGAATCCAGTTTCGGAGGTGGCGGTGGAGGCGGTGCTAAGATCGAGCCCGTTGCTTTTCTCGTGGTCTCCGATGAAGGGGTAAAGCTGATGACCCTTTCCGGAAACAGTGATCTTGGCAAGCTACTTGATGCAGTTCCCGGAGTTTACGAAAAGATAAGGTCTGCAAAGGGCAAAATGAAAAAGGACGATAAAAATAAGGATGCATCTGAGGATGCTGAATAAACCTCCTTTTTCTTTTATCGGCAAGTGATAGTTTGGAACTTATTTTCTTCCTTTACGTAATGGTTCTGATCGTCATCTTCTTGCTGGCACTGATCCTGCTGGCACCGATAGCTGTAGCATTTGATGTTAATGGTGGTCTTTCCGGTGTCCGAAGCAATTTCAGTTTGAAGTGGATGTTCCTGTCTTACAACTTTTCAGGTAGATCTGACACAAAAGAGGTCCCTGTCACGAATAGCACAATTTCGACAGAGGAGAGCACTCTAACGAATGGTACAACTTCGACAGGGGACGGTACTCCAACAAAGGGTACCACTTCGACAGGGGAAGATACTCCAAAGGAGGACCCAGATCATCCTCTGAAAAATATGTATGAAATGGCAAGGAAAGGTTATGCTATAAAGGGGCAGTTCCTCCATTTGATGAAAGGTCTTCTTTTTCAGTTACACATAAGGGATCTCGCATTCGATCTTACGTATGGGTTGCCTGACCCTGCTGACACGGGAATATTGTGCGGCTATCTGCATACGCTGGCTTCCATAATTCGGGGAAGGTCCCGAAGTTTCAGTTATTCTTTATATCCGGTGTTCATGGACGAGGCGTTCGATATGCATCTTTCAGGTTCAATTCGTTTCAGGATCGGTTCTTTTATTCCTCCGCTTTTGATGTTCATATTCAATGTAAAGGTGCTGAAGACCGGCTGGTGGTTTGCGAAAAACAGATATTCTTCCAGTTAACTTTCCGGGGCTTAACACCCTCATTTTTCAATAGTGTTAGGTATTTAATAATATGAACACAGATAACCGACCATGATCAAAATAAGGTCTCCATCCAGATTGCATTTATCATTGATAGATCTGAATGCAGAGATCGGCAGAATAGATGGCGGTATAGGGATAACCCTTGACCATCCCAATATTGTGCTTTCTGCTGAAAAGGCGGATGGGGTCGAAGTGAAGGGTAACTCCAGTTTTGCAGACCGTATGGTCGAAGCGGCAAAGGCCGTTCTTCCTGAGGGGGAGGGTGTCCTCATACATGTCGAAGAGGATATGCCCGCCCATGTGGGTCTTGGTTCCGGGACGCAGTCCGCGTTGAGTGCGGCAGCGGCAGTGAACGAGCTATATGGTCTCGGGCTGACCGTAAGGGAACTTGCCATTGCGGTTGGCAGGGGCGGTACTTCTGGTATTGGAGTCGCCTCCTTTGAGAACGGTGGCTTTCTTGTGGATGTCGGGCATAAGTTCAGTGAGAAAGGTTCTTTCTCTCCTTCCTCTGCCAGCAAAGCAACACCGGCTCCTGTGGTTTTCAGACATGATCTTCCGGATTGGGATATCATTCTCGCAATCCCCGATTCTATTGGTGCACATGATTCGCAAGAGGTTGATATTTTCAAAAAGGAATGTCCCATACCGTTGAGCGAAGTGCAGGAAGTCTGTCATGTGGTGCTGATGCAGATGCTGCCTGCTATACTCGAAGGCGATATCGAGAACTTCGGGTTTGCAGTGGACCATTTACAGAATGTTGGTTTCAAGAAGCGTGAGGTTGCTTTGCAATCCCGGCAAGTAAGGGAGCTTATGGAACTTATGCAGGACCTTGGCACATGTGGGGCAGGGATGAGCTCCTTTGGTCCTGCAGTATTTGGATTCATTGATAACAGACGTATGGCTGAACAAATAAGGGATGAAGTGCAACATTTCCTTGATGAGACAGGGGGCGGCACCGTTGTCCTTACTAAAGCGAACAATTCCGGTGCAATGATATGGAAGGATTGATTTGAAGATCATTACTTGGTATGGTATACTGACCATTGGTTACGATGGTGTCAGTGAATGTGAACCTTTCAACAAGGATGTTGATGAGCTTGCGGAACTGCTGCTCCAGAAGGATGCTGTCGCATATTCTCCCTACAGTGGTTTCGATATTCGAGCAGTGGCAATTGAATGCGGTTTCGTGGAGAACGATGAGGAATACAATTCCTTGTTAAGGGATGTGTCAATTCGTGCTGCGAAGTTACAGATATCGAGGACGAATACTCCGGATATGCAAATAATCCAGGCGGTAGAGGCGTTGGATGATATCGATGATGTTGTCAACGTACTTTCCGAGCGTCTGTCCGAATGGTATGGTCTTCATTTTCCGGAATTGGGTCTAAGCTCTGAACCGCTTTCACGTTTCGTTAGCGAGTTCGGCTCACGCAACAACGTTCCTGCCGAACATCCTATGTTCGAAAAGGCAACCTCTTCCATGGGTTCTGAACTCCCTTCTGCCGATGAGGAGCTTATAAAGGGCTTTGCTTCCAATGCCTGTGAGCTTTATGACAGTCGGCACAGCATTGAAGCGAGTATAGTAAGGAACATGGAACAAATGGCACCGAACGTCACATTGATCGCGGGTTCTCTTATCGGTGCCCGGCTCATCAGCATGACCGGTGGCCTGGCAAGGCTTTCTCAATTGCCATCGAGCACGGTTCAGGTCATGGGTGCCAACAGGGCACTCTTCAAACATCTCCGTGGGCGGGCACCGTCTCCAAAGCACGGTATAATATTCAATAATCCTCTGGTCAAGAACTCCCCCTGGTGGCAGAGGGGTAAGATCGCACGTGTGCTGGCTGCAAAGATAAGTCTGGCAGCACGCATGGATGTTTATTCCGGTGAATTGCATCCTGAGATAAAGGTGGACCTCGAGAAGAAGGTGAATTCCATAAAAGCTGCCAATCCCAAGCCTCCTGTTAAACAAAAGCCAGCTGGCAAAGGATACAAGGGTAAAAAGAAAGGAGGCGAGAGGTAATGGATGTGAATGAGATCTCAGAGGGTATATTCGAGGTTCGAAAGGGCGGTAAGAAGATACTGGCCACAAAGAATGCCAACCCCGGCTCGAACGTCTATGGTGAGAATCTGCTGGAATCAGAAGGTGAGGAATATCGTGCCTGGGATGCCCGCAGGAGCAAACTCGCGGCAATGGTCCTCAAGAAGATGAAGGTGCCAATAAAAAGTGATTCAAGGGTCCTGTATCTTGGAGCCGCATCCGGCACTACCGTAAGCCACGTTTCAGATATGCTTCCAAATGGTATCGTCTATGCGGTGGAGTTCTCTCCACGTACCATGCGGGAGTTGATCCAGCTCTGTGATACAAGGTCCAATATCGTGCCAATACTTGCAGATGCCTCCCGTCCGAATCTCTATGCTCATATCGTTGAACAGGTGGATGTGATCTTTCAGGACGTTGCCCAGCCCAATCAGGCACAGATCGCTGCGGTGAATGCGGGACAGTTCCTTAAGGAAGATGGGCATCTGCTGCTTTCCATTAAGGCCAGAAGTATTGATACTGTGGCTAATCCTTCCAAGGTCTTCAAAGAGGAAGTGAACAAACTGGAAAAGGACTTCGATACCCAATTCAAGGTTATTAAGAAACACGACCTCGCACCGTTCCATGAGGACCATTTGGGACTGGTTGCGAAAAAGGTCCTTAAGGAAAATTAAATGTTTTCTCTATATGTGGGGGTTGTGAATGTCAGATACTGAAAAAAGGATGTCCGGTGGGAAATATTTTGGGGTCTGTCCCTCCTTCCACCATTCTAAAGCCTGTAACTGCAAACGTTGTGCTTCATACCCCGGAGATGGCTATATGTTCTGCGCACGTGGCAATGATCGCCCGCTTCCGGAAAAAAAGGAATGTCTTTGCAGGGACTGTTATGTTTACAATCAGTTTGGCTTCGAAGGAGACTTCTTTTGCCGGGGCGATACTAAATGAGCATTCTATCAAATAATATCACTATGTTGGTGATCTTACTGGTAATTGCATGCATTGCTTTAGGTATCGGATATGGTAAATTTGCGTCAAATAAAAATGGGGTAGATGTGAGCTATAAGGATGTATCCGTTCATGAGACTAAAGATATGCTCGATAAGGGAGATGTTTTCCTTCTGGATGTGCGCACAGAAAGTGAGTTCAATTCAGGCCATCTCGAAGGTGCAGTGAACATCGAGGTCTCAAAACTGGGGTCGCGGCTGGATGAAGTTCCAGGGGACAAGGTCATTCTGGTCTATTGCCGTACAGGGTCAAGAAGTGTCAGGGCAAGTAAGACCCTTGTCAAGGCCGGTTATACGGATGTCTATAATATGAAAGGTGGGATCACTGCCTGGATGTCAATGGAATATCCTTACGTGACTTGATCCCTTTTATCTTTCACTCTTTTCCGTATATCCCTTGGCAAGCTCGATGTTCACGTTAACTACTTCTCTGTTTGTATTTTCAAAAAAATATCCTTCGAATATTTCCGGCAGAGAGTCTGCATCTTCCTGTTTGGTGATCACAATTCCTGCAGGAACATACCTGTTCTCAGGGATATCTACGCCAAAGGCACCAGACTTAGGTTCAAGCACGGAGCCTTTGCCAACGGTTGCATTGAATACCAGTGTCTGCATTGCGAGAAATGCATCATCACAGACTGCAGCCGGGCCGTGTATCTGTGATTGGTGGGCAATTGAAACCCTTTTTCCCACATATACTGAATATGGTCTGCCTTCCACATTCACCTAATTTGCTTTAATTGGATTTCCTTTAATATCAATGGTCTTCATGCCATGAATAATAACTCCATCCTGAACATTACTGTCGTCGCCAATGTGGATGGGGCTACCTTCATCGGCCCTTATGGATACAAAGGGGGATACCATTACTCGTTTACCAATGTTCGCATCTCCGATCACAATGGCTTGTGGGTGGATATATGAGCTATCGTCAATGGATGGGGCTTTGATCTCTGGATTCCAGGATGTCAATGGGGTGTTTTCTATATTTTCCGGCATCACTATCTAAAGATGAACTACCTGTTTATACAAATTTTGTTAATCTCTTTAAGATAATGATCTCTTTTTTTCATTTATGAAATATCTTATAAAGAAGCTTTCGATATTCTGTCAATGCTGATAGTTCCATTTTAGGAATGTTGATTCACATTTTCTGAAATTATTATTGATGATATGTTCCTAAACAATTCCCATCAATTTGTGGGGGGATTTAGTAAAGGTCTATGTGTTTATGCTCAGTTAATGAAAATTATTTTATACTAATCGGGACTGATACTAGTATACTGGTATAGTTCTCTGAAAATGTATTGGGATCAAAAAAACTACTTTGTTAAGTTCACAATTATTGAATACGCTTATTATTGGTAGTTGCAGAATTTCCACGGATGATGCATATGTTAAAGCGTTTAGGGTCATGTTTGGCAAAAAATGGGGTATAAAGGGCGCATGAATAAAGAAACAAGCATTTTAGTCGTCGAGGACGAGAATATTGTGGCGTTGAGTATTAAGAACAAGCTCGAAAGCCTGGGATATTCAGTGCCTAGTACCGCTTCCTCCGGAGAGGATGCAATTACTAAAGCAGATCTTTTTTATCCTGATCTTGTGCTAATGGACATCATGCTGAGAGGCGATATGGACGGTATCGAAGCTGCAAATGAGATCCGCATCAAGTTCGATATTCCTGTGATCTTCCTTACAGCATATACTGATGATAATACACTTGAGAGGGCTAAGGTAGCAGAACCCTATGGTTATATCTCTAAACCGTTCAAAGAACAGGACCTCAAATCCAATATTGAGATCGCCCTCCACAAACATGGAAAAGAAGTAAGGTTAAAGTAAATCTTCTATTGGTGTTTTATCGCTTTTCATTTTCCTGTTCGATTATTATTTATCTTGTATCCATTTCTGGTATTTGGTGTTCTGCAATAAGGTTCTATCCAGGTGTTAATTGTGCTAAAAGCTTTGATATTCGATATGGATGGGGTGCTGGTAGATTCTATGCCCTATCACACGGAAGCTTTGAGTCATGTCTTTGCTGAAATGGGTTTTTCCATGGATGCTCAGGATGTCTATAATATGGAAGGCTCAAAGACAGTGGAGATCGTAAGCTATTTGCTGGAGAAAGATGGTGTCGATCTTCTGAACTTTGATGTAGATGGGCTGATAAGCAGATACAGGGATGAGTTTTCCAGAATTGTAGAACTGAAAGCTTTTGGTGAGCTGCTCAAGAGTCTTCCGATCTTGAAAGAGCGTTTTATGCTTGCGGTGGTTTCCGGGGCTGACCGGAATATAGTGCAGGATATTATCAATAGTCTTTATGGTGGTATTTTCGATGTTGTCATAAGTGGCGAGGATGTGGGTAATGGTAAGCCTGCTCCCGATCCTTTTCTGAGTGCTGCTGATATGTTCGGGCTGGATGCAGGTGAATGTCTTGTTGTGGAAAATGCAGCAATGGGTGTGGAGGCTGCAAATCGGGCAGGTATGTTCTGTCTGGCCGTTCCGACCTATGTCAGTAAGGAAAGCCTGAAAAACGCCGACAGGTTAGTGGATGACCATCGAATGCTAAGGGATTTCCTGCTTGGACTTGATCATATGGAAATGGAATCTGTTGAGGCTTTACGCCTGAAATTTTGTTCAGCTCATGAATGAATCTACACTCATTTTTTTCCTGTATGCCATTCCCTGGAATATTGCTATGGCATTTCCTTCATCGTCCGTAATGTCCACTGTATAGGTTGCTATCTTTGGGTTCTTTGAATTCTCGTGGGCCTTGGCATACAGGGTCCCGGATGTTGTGGAAGTTACGAAGGATATGTTGGCATTTATTGTAAATGCGATTGTGCCATGGGAATTGGCAGCGGCTCCAAATGCGAAGTCTGCAAGGGTGAATATTGCTCCCCCATGAACGATACCCGCTCCGTTCAGATGGTGTTCCTGGATGTCCATCTTCGCTTTTGCGTAGCCTTCCGAGACTTCCAGGAGCTCAATATCGATGTATTCTGCGAGCTTGTCCATTTTGAAGAATTCTTTTATCTTTTCCATTGTATCGCATCCATTCAGTTATTTGATAGGATGTGCATGTTTTAAGTATTCACTACATCTTACCTTCTCTGAAGGTAGTTTATAAAAAAGCAAATGTGTGAATGTTAGGTACGCACTATCCATAAATGAGAATGTAATGATGTTAGCGTTTAGACCCCCTTATTTCCAGTGGAGTTATCTCATTGTGTGAATTGTTCTTTTGTGATCTAGGGTGACTATGGATAATAGGCAAATATCCATACTTTAAAGGCATAGTGGAACAAATAGAAGGTCTTTTAAGTGTCAACATCCTTGATTATTTAAGGTACTCTATTCAGATCATTTTGTTTGGTACAGATATCTGTATAGTTTTCAATTGTGGGAGTTATTATAATGGAAAATACCTATTCGAAGTTTTGGGATACAGATGAGTTCATTCTTGTTAGTGATAGGACCAAGCCTGCAATGGAATGGGCGGTCGAGGAACTCAGGAAGAAGGGAAAAACGGTTCATTATATCGATCTTTCTGACAGACCTGCGCTAGATGCGATCAAATCTATAGGTGAGGCCCCGGAAGGCGTGGAAAATGCAGTGATAGGACTGACAAAGACCGAACCCGCAGATGCCATGAAAGGCCTTTTCGAGAAAGGTGTGGTCAATACCTGGGTTCACTGGAAAACGGATACTCCTGCTGTTAGAGAACTTTGTGCGGATCATCAATGTTACACTGGCAGGTGTCCTATGCTGTATCTTGGAAAGGACCTAAGCATGCATGGTGTTCACAGGCTGGTCGCAAAACTGATCGGGCAGTATTAAGTTTTAGTTCTTATGTCCGCTTGACAATAAATTTTTTATACAAACAATCTAATCTCATTTCGTTATGTTCTACTAAACATAACGGTTTATTATGGCGATCAGAGGTATTGTATGGGCAAAAATCATTCATTAATGGGCATATCTGTCATAGTGATATTGGTATTGGCACTTTTAGTTACGGGCTGGGGTGCCTTTTTGGGATCGTCATCATCTAATGCGGATGCGAGGTCAGAGGTCACTGTCTCTGCCGCAGCAAGCTTGTCCGAAAGTTTCACCGAGCTCGAACGCAAGTTTGAAGAGACGCATCCTGATATCGATATAATTCTTAATCTGGCAGGGTCAGGTACCCTGCGTATGCAGATAGAAGCCGGTGCTCCCATCGATGTTTTTGCTTCGGCCTCACAGAAGCATATGGACCTCCTTGGGTCCGAGGATCTGATCTATGCTGACACAAGGCATGATTTTGCTGAGAACTCTCTTGTGATGATAGTTCCAAAGGCAAATGGGAATGGTATAGGATCCCTCGAAGACCTTGCGGATGTTTCAGTTACAAAGATAGCCATTGGAGACCCGGAGATCGCACCTGTGGGCAGATATACGAAAGGTGCACTTGAGGTAGCTTCTCTGTGGGACGATGTAAGTGAAAAGCTCATCTATGCGGGGAGTGTGAAACAGGTGCTTGTTTATGTTGAGAGCGGGGAAGTCGATGCGGGATTTGTATATATGACCGATGCGATTGCCTCGGATATGGATAAGATAGATGTTGTTGCACAAATCCCATTAAATACCAGTATAAGCTATCCTATTGCAGTCGTTTCATCTTCAGATGAAAGGGATACCTCCCGGGAATTCATCGATTATGTTATTTCTAATGAGGGAAAAGATATATTCGTAAAATATGGCTTTACTGTAATGGATGATAATTGATGCTTGAAGATGCCTTGATCCCCCTATCGATCACTTTAAAGGTGGCCGTTCTGTCCACCTCTCTCGTTGCTGTGCTCGGTATCCTCATATCCTATGCCCTTGCGAGGAGGGATTTCAGGGGGAAATGGCTAGCTGATATTCTGGTTACCCTTCCGCTCGTGCTTCCGCCAACAGTTACGGGTTATTTGCTTGTTGTTCTGTTGGGCAAGAACGGTGCAATAGGTGGTTTTCTTTTTGAGATGACGGGCTGGTCACTGCTTTTTACATGGCATGCTGCGGTGATAGCGGCCTTTGTTGTGTCCCTTCCTCTTATGGTGAAGACCACTACTTCTGCTATCAGTGCGGTGGACCGTGAACTGGAGTATGCGGCTTATACCCTCGGGCACAGTGAGCTTGAGACCATGCTCTTTGTCACCCTGCCCCTTGCCAAAAAAGGCATACTTGCAGGCATAGTGTTAAGTTTTGCAAGGGCTGTGGGAGAGTTCGGTGCGACCCTTATGGTCGCAGGGAACATTCCGGGGAAAACGAATACCATGTCGTTGTCCATCTATACGGCGTTCCAGTCAGGCAATGATACTCTTGCAAACATTCTTGTCATCACTCTGGTCGTTGTTTCACTGGTATCCATGGCACTGGCTGCAAAGTTCGTGGACCGTTGGAGCGTGTGAGGTGGTTAAATGGGCGTAAAAGTGAGCTTGTCAAAGAAGTATGGGTCCCGTGGCAGAAAGGGCAGCAAGGATGATGTTTTTTCTCTTAATGTCAGTTTTGAGGTGGGGGATGAGCTGGTGGTCCTTTTTGGTCGCTCCGGTTCCGGTAAGACCACGACCCTTCGATGTATCGCAGGGCTGGAAACCCCTGAGTGCGGAAGTATCGTTGTCAATGGAAAAACGTACTATGATAGCGATTCGGGTGTGGATCTCCAGCCGCAGTACAGGAGGCCGGGCTATGTTTTCCAGAACTATGCCCTTTTTCCGCATATGGATGTGGGGAAGAACATCGTCTATGGCCTTAAGGGCTGGGATAAGGCAAAGAAGGAGGAAAGATTGTTCGAAATGCTCCGTCTGTTGCATATCGAGGGCCTGGAGGGGCGGTATTCCTCTCAGTTGTCGGGAGGTCAGAAACAGAGGGTAGCCCTTGCCCGGGCACTTGCACCGAGTCCTGATATTCTGTTGCTGGATGAGCCTTTCTCTGCCCTTGATATGGTGGTAAGGATGCGACTGAGGGAGAGGATAAAAACCATTCAGAATGATCTTGGCATCCCTGTACTGTTCATCACCCATAGTCCAGAGGAAGCGTTCTCGCTTGCAGACAGGGTCGTGGTCCTTCATGAGGGACAGGTCCACCAGTCAGGCAGTCCAAGGGAAGTGTTCTATTCTCCTGTTGACAGGGATGTGGCAGAACTTGTGGGTGTCAGCAATATCTTTGAGGATGGGGATGTGGTGGGGAGTTCTCCTGAAGGCTTTGTTCTTGAAGGCAGAGGTCTGCAATTTGTCACAAGTTCGGAGGTGTCCGGTCCAGGAAAAGTTTCCTGGGGGGTAAGGCCGGAGAACGTACATCTGCTGGCCTATGATGAGGGTTTGCTCTCTGATGAGGGCAACGTTTTTGCAGGCACTGTTCTTGATGTTACGGATAAGGGTAGCAGCAAGCTGATGGCAGTGGAAATTGAAGGAAGCAATGTGGTCCTGTTATGTGATGTTCCGACAAGGCTTCTGGATGGTGTTCGGGGGTCACATGTCATTGTTAAGATCGCAGCGAAGGATGTGCTGGTCTTTGAGTGAGGTCAAAGATCTCACGAAAAAGTCTGCACATTGGTCGGCCAGCCTGTTAAAAACACCCTGATCTCATCTACCCTATAGCTCAGACAAGGGATGAGAGGATATTTATAGACAGAAAATCCTAAAGATGTTGGGGAGTTATTATGCTCAGATTGAGATTCCACGGCAGGGGTGGCCAGGGAGCGAAGGTTGCCAGCAGAGTACTCGGTACAGCTGCATTTCTGGAAGGTTACAATGTACAGGATTTTCCATTATATGGTGCCGAGAAAAGGGGGGCACCGATCACTGCCTTTACTCGCATATCCAGAGAGAACATCATGGAGCGGGGCTTGATCTCAGATCCTGATATTGTGATAGTTATAGATGAAACCCTCCTTTCAGATCCTAAGGCAATGCCTTTATCGGGGCTTAAAAATGGGGGTGTCGTTTTTGTGAACACACCCCGGAGTGCTGTGGAAACAAAGGAAAGATACAGTATCGCAGATCATGTGGTAACACTGGACCTGACAAAGATCGGCCTTGATATGATCGGAAAGCCCGTCCTCAGCAGCCTTGCAGCCGCTGTTGCTTCCAGTATCGCAGGTATTGGAGAGGATGCCTTAAGGGATGCCCTGGAAAAGGAGCTGTCCGGAATAATATCGGACAGGGGACTTCTTGAGAAGAATATAGAGGCTGCACTTTATTGTTACGATGCATTGGTCCCGGTACAAATGAAAACCACTGAGGCCATACGGGAAGGGGAGAATGTCATCAACATACCTTTCGAAACAGCTCTTGTTTCCAGTCCTGCCATAAATACAACCGGCAATACACCCCTGCGAAGAACGGGGAACTGGCGGGTATTCAGGCCTGTCTGGGATTATGACCTCTGCACCAGGTGCATGACCTGTGTTGCCAGGTGTCCCGAGGGTTGTATCCATGTAAATGAGGGCGGATATCCTTATGCTGATTACGAAAACTGTAAGGGATGTCTCATATGCGCCAGGGAATGTCCGGAAAAGGCCATCAATGATGTGCGGGAGATGCACTCCCAGGCAGAGGAAGGTGAACGATAATGGGAAAAGAGATGTTGACCGGCAACGGTGCAGCTGCCTGGGGAGTGCGGCTGTCAGAAGTGGATTATATTCCGGCCTATCCTATAACTCCCCAGACGGAGATCATCGAGACAATTGCAAAGTGGATCTCCGACGGGGCCATGGATGCGAGGTTTGTTACCATGGACTCGGAGCATTCCATGGTAACGGCAGCAGGTGCTGCTTCAGCCACAGGGGTCAGGACCTTCACGGCCACATCCAGCCAGGGACTGTTGTATGGATTTGAGATGATCTATACAGTGGCAGGATGGAGGGTCCCTCTGGTGATGGTGAATGTATCAAGGGGATTGTCCTCACCGATCACTCTGGGGCCTGACCACAACGATATTCTGGCGATCAGGGATTCGGGATTCTTACAGGTCCATTGCGAGACCTGCCAGGAGGTACTTGATTCGGTACTGATGGCATACAAACTGGCCGAGGATGAGCGGGTGCTCTTGCCTGTCATCGTGAACATGGACGGTTTTTACCTCTCATTTACCAGAGAACCTGTGGATGTCCCGGATGTGGAGTCCGTCAGAGGTTTCCTGCCGGAATACCAGCCGGAACATGCCTTTTTCAAGCCAGCTCAGCCCATGGCCCAGGGCGTGGCGGTCCTTGGCGGGGAGTTCTATTCCTATTTCAAATACCAAATGCACCTTGCAAGTAAGAATGCCCTTGAGGTCTACAAGGAAGTGTGCGGGGACTTCGAGCAGAGATTTGGCAGGAAATACGGCACCACTGATGAATATATGCTGGAAGATGCCGAATATGTCCTTGTCATGATAAACTCATTTTCCACCCTCGGGAAAGCTGCCGTGAAAAGAGCACGGGAGAAAGGGCTTAAGGCCGGGTTACTGAGGTTGAGGGTATTGAGACCATTTCCGGAGCCTGATATAAGGAATGCATTGAAAGGGAAAAGGGCAGTGGCTGTCATAGACCAGAACATCAGCATAGGCAAGGGTGGGATCATATATTCTGAGATGGCCGGTTGCCTGTACAATGAGGCAAACAGACCCCTTTTGCTATCCTTCATTGGAGGGCTCGGGGGAAAGAACATCAGCCCGGAAGAATTCGAGTTCATCTTTGACAAAATGACCATAGCAGCGGATACTGGAATTGTAGAAACGCCACATCTCCTGTATACGGAGAATGAGTGGAAAGAAATGGCAGGATTGAAGGAAATCGCAGGGAAGGGATAAAGATATGGATAAAATACCCATCAGGTCCATCAGGGAAATACCTCCTGAGGAGAACATACTATCAGGAACTCCCGCATGTGCAGGTTGTGGTGGGCTCCTGACCCTTAGACATTGCCTGAAGGCGCTGGGGGAAAAGATCGTTATCGTGAATGCTGCAAGCTGTTTTACCCTCCTTTCCATATATCCCTTCACACCGTTTAGGAATTCCTGGCTCTATACGGCGATGGCCTGTGCACCTGCCGGAGCCCAGGGGGTCCGGGATGCCCTGGATATATTGATCAAAAAGGGGAAGCTGGATCCGGAAGAGGACCTGAAGGTGGTCGTGCTGACCGGGGACGGTTCTGCATATGACATGGGCCTGTCGTCCACATCCGGGGCTATTTACCGCAATCTGGACTTCTATTATATCTGTTATGACAATGAGGCATATGGAAATACCGGATTCCAGCAATCGGGGGCAACACCCTTTGCATCAAGGACAGCGACCAGCCCGCCGGGGGAGGCAAGACCAGCTGGCGCACAGCTTCAAAAGAAGGACCTGTTCGAGATATGGAACAGTCATAAACCTCCCTACCTTGCAACCATCTCGCCGGCCTATCCTGTTGACCTGATGAACAAGTTCAGAAAAGCAGAGCAGTACAAGGGTCCAAAACTCTTCATATCCCATTCCTCCTGCCCGCCAGGATGGGGATTCGATCCCTCTCACTCCGTAAGTCTTGCAAAGCTGTCGGTCGAGACAGGGATCTGGCCCTTAAAGGAGTCTGTCCATGGCAAGGTGGAACATACATTCGTTCCAAAGGAATTCAGGCCTGTGGAAGACTACCTGAAAGAGCAGGAACGATTCGCCCATCTTTTTAAACCTGTGAGACAGGAGGATGAACTGAAAAGTATCCAGGAGATGGTGGATGAGTACTGGAGAAAATACAATCTCCTTCCTTAACTCCATACTCATTCCCGGAGAATGATCCCATCCGTTCATCCCATTTGGTCATTATACGAATCCCGGGGCGGACGAGAACAGGGACCATCGTCTATAACCCATGGCTTTGCGGATCCTTTGTAGGGCAAGGTCCATGGCGGCTTCCCTGGGAAGTATACATTTGCATGATGCTTCCTCCAACACCAGTCTGGTATTGATACGCACATTCTCTCCTATAATCTGGAGTGCTGCACATTCGCTGGCTCCCTCATACTCCATGGCAGCGCAGATCACTCCGCCTGCATTGGCAATGAAGTCCGGGACACAGATGATCCCTTTTTCGTGAAGGTATTTTTCCGCACCATGGGTGATGGGGATGTTGGCACCCTCGACCACGAGCTTTGCCCTCAGGCGATGTACATTGTCCTCATTAAGCACATCCGGCCGGGCTGCCGGGATCCATATGTCACAATCAATGTCTATGACCGCATCACGCTCAAGCCTCTCCCCTTCAAAATGATCGACCACACTTCCTCCGGCCTCCTTCAAGGTGATCAATGCATCAACATCAAGCCCCTCAGGGTTGTATATGGTGCCCCAGGAATCCGACACTGCCACCACCGACCCACCCATTTCCGCAAGGAAACGGGCTGCATTCTTACCCACTGCACCAAAACCCTGGACCACGATTCGGGCGCCTTCCAGCTTGAAGTCACAGAACTCCAGGGCCACTTCAGTGGCATGCCTGACACCCCATCCGGTAGCCCCTATCTCGTCCAGGGGGATTCCGCCGATCACCCTGGGCAGCCCCACGGCCCTGCCTATCTCATCCTTCACAGAGGCCATGCAATCCTCATTCGTGCCCATGTCCGGAGCAAAGATGTATTCCTTGATCTCCCTCAGTGAGGAAGCCAAAGCTCTCATAAGCTCTATCTTTTTTTCCGTGGCCATCTTCGGGTCACCATAGATAACAGCCTTACCTCCGCCATATGGAAGACCTGCAGCAGCATTCTTCAGTGTCATGGACCTTGCCAGACGGAAACACTCCTCTGTGCTAACATCCGGGGCCATGCGCACCCCTCCTATGGAGGGCCCAGCTGCCACATTATCCACCACCAACACCGCCTTCAATCCAACAGACGGCTCGTATATATGGATGATCTTGCTCGGTCCAAGTTCATCCGCAAATCGAAAGATATCTTCCATATCAACCCCTCCCTAAGAGTCCCCTGATCCACACAACATGATATGTATTTTCGCGCTACTGGGATAATAATATTTGCCGTTCGACCGCCTTTTCTATCTTTATTTTAATCCGCTCTCTGCCACAGGTCCTTTTCCTTTAGCTTTTCGATCACATCCCTTTTCATCTCAAATTCGGTGATCCTGAGCTCTTTGCGTTTGATCTTGCCACTGATGGTCTTTGGAAGTTCCCTGACAAACTCGATCTCCCGTGGATACTTATATGGGGCTGTCATCCCCTTGACATGCTGCTGGATATCCTCAATGAGCTCTTTGGAGGGTTCGTAACCCTTTCTCAGGACAACAAAAACCTTAACGACCTCCCCTCTTATCGGGTCCGGACTCGGTATCATGGCAGATTCAAGGACCGCCTCATGCGAATCCACTGCACTTTCAACCTCAAAGGGGCCGATCCTGTACCCCGAGCTTATACAGACATCATCTGTCCTTGATTCGAACCATATATATCCGGCCTCATCCATCATTGCAAGGTCTCCGGTCAAATACCAGTTTCCAAGGAAGCATTCTGCCGTTTTTTCTGGTTTGTTATGATATCCTTTGAAAAGCATGGTATGGTCCCTTGGAACCGCAATCGTTCCCTTTTCACCTGGGGGTAACCTTTCACCCGTATCAGGGTCCACGATCGCCCCCTGTACTCCGGGTGTGAACCTGCCCATGGACCCGGGTTTTATGTCCATTCCGGGCAAATTGCAGGCTATGACACAGGTCTCAGTTTGTCCGTATCCCTCTCGCACGGATACCCCGAACTTTTCCTCGAAGAACTTAATGATGCCTGGGGTGCAGGGCTCTCCGGCAGTTAAGATCACCTTCAGATCCTTCAGCTCGTACCTAAGGTCCGCATCCTCTATCGCTGCCATGGCCCTGAGCTCAGTTGGGGTCAGACATGCCCTGTTTATCTTCCATCTCTCAAGCAACTCGAACCATTTTTCAGGTTCAAATCTGCCCGAGTAATGGAAGTTGGTGGCCCCTGCATTCAAAACAGCTCCGAATGGTCCCCAATACCATTTTGCCCAACCGGGTTCGGTTGTCGCCCAGCATAGCTCGTCAGACCCTGTATTCCACCAATAGTGTCTGTTCAGCCTGTCGAAGCAGTACATCAAGGAATGGGTATGCAATACCCCCTTTGGTGCGCCCGTGGTCCCGGAGGTGTAGTTGATGGCTAAAGGATCACTTGCAGTGAGCGGTTCGATTTTCAGATCCCCTGATGCAGAACGAATTTCCTGTGTATAGTCTCTCCATCCCTCCCTTTGGCCTGAAAAGAAAAGGTCGATGGCCGGGATCTTGTCCTTTATGGCATCCACTTCATCAGCAATCGCCGGGTCGCTTGTTATCAAAGCCCTGACCCCTGCATCCCTGATCCTGTATTCTATATCTTTACCCTTGAGCATGATCGTGCCGGGAACCACAACGCCGCCTATCACCCAAATCCCGAAACTTACAGCATAAACATCCGTTCCCCGGGGAAGGATCACCAGGACACGATCTCCTTTATGAATGCCTGAGTCCTGAAGGACATTTCCAAACCTCATGGCATTGTCCCATACTTTCCAGTACGCTACTTTCTCGACCCTCCCGTCCGGATGCTCGGTGATTGCCAGTAACTTGGTCCTGTCCTTTGCCCTTGCCCTCAGGACATCAACAAAATTGTAATCTTCAGGAATATCCCAATTGAACTTGTTTCTCTCCTCTTCGTAATCGAATGCTGCAATCTCTTTCCCCATTTAATCATCCCCTGTTGGTGGATACGTTCATCCGAAGTATGACTTGCCACCTTTCTTCATCCCCTTTCAATCTTTGTTTCTTCTCGTTTTAGCATCTTTTCCTCATGTTCCATCTGCTCTGGCATTTGGTACTTGAAGACAATTTCAGAAAAAGAAGTAAAAACAGGATCGCAGAAGTAAAAGTTTCGTAATGAAATAAGGGGCTTTATTCATGGAGTTGTCATTCTCCTATTAAGAGCTCAGAGCTATTTGGAAAAGGGCCAGGGCATGATACGAACCTGGGCTCTGTCAGATCAGGACATCTTCAAGGCCTGCTTCCTCTACTATCTCTATTGCAAGTATCTTCTCCTCAGATGTGAGCCGACGATCTATCTCCGGATATTTTGAAGCTCTGTGGTAGGGCGTGTACTGTAACATCAGATTGAACCTCACTTCCGGAATGTTACTTGCCACCCATTTTGCGATAGGTCTTGTGCAGCATTCCAGATGATCGGGCAATACCAGGTGTCTGATAATGATCTCTGCGTCCTTATAGGCTATCTCATGGTCTCTTTTGACCACCTCAAGATAATCCTTCACTTTGGAATACTTTCTTGCGCAGTCATCATTGCCATATTTGAAGTCGGCAAGATATACGTCGATCACACCTTCGAGTAGTTTTGCCACTTCCCTGGAATGGTACATATTTGAGTTCCACACCATGGGAGTGTTCACAACAACCCTGTCAATGATCTTCAGAATGGAATGGGCATGGGGTGTAGGGGTCACAAAGTTCACATTCCTTGCACCCTCATAATGCCGCTCTCTTATGATCCTGGCCAAATTTTCAGGATCGACATCTTTTCCGGTTTCAGGACGGGTGGCTATGTCCCAGTTCTGACAGTAAACACAGGCAAAAACACACCCTGTGAAGAAGATCGTATGTGAGGGTACAAGCTCTGGTTCCTCTCCCATATGTAAGAATTCAGAGGCGTATCGGGAGGTTTCAAGCAATCTGCAGAATCCCTTCTCACCCTCTCTGCGGTTTACGCCGCATCTTCGCTCGCACATATGACAATTCTCAAGTATACGTTCCGCGATCTCGATCTTCAGATCAAGAAGGGAAGGGGTGGCTTCAGGGAGTTCAATATATTTTCCATTTGAATCGATAGTTTCCAATAATTCCCTGTACTTTCCAATTGCACTATCATGGACCTTCCAGAGGTCTTCAACAGAAGCCGATGGGTCGAAGTCTGCCTGAATGCTCTTAACGATCCTGAAACGAGCTGGCAGTTCATCCCTTTCTACTTTGAAATAGCGCTTTAGAAACTTAGGATTCCCCATATAGGTAGATCTGATAGCTTCTGCTGAAAGGTTTACGGTCCCATTTTGATGTTCCGGCATTCAAAGGCTATGGGTAACAGACCTTTGCAGCATGAAAAATTAAAAGAAGATCCTGTACTCCATGAATATTCCTAAGAGGTCACAAAAAGAGGTGAGGATCGTTCCGCCCATGACCAAAGTCACAGGTTTCCAAAACTCTCTGCACTCCTGATCATCTTCAAAAATACAGGCCATTTATTTTGACAAGAACATACGGATCATGTAAATGCCCATAAATAGGACTACCAGACTAAAGGCTGCCTGCATAAGTGCTTGATATCTGGGATGGAAAAGGGCAACTATTGCCTCCTGCATATTAAAAAAGAAGGAGAAAAGGGCGATGAATATCAGAGCAACAAGAACGATCACCACTGACACATTCACGAGTTTTTTGAAAGATGCGTCATTGTTGTCATTTGGAGCTCTTCCTTTTACCTTCGGATCCTCCATTGCAGAACCTTCGCTTTCCCTTCCTTCTACATTAAGCCTGTCATCTTCTTCAGTCATATTTTCCCCCTTCATTTCCTATGCTTTTTACTGCTTAGCATCCCTCTATTAATGATCCCATATACCAGTAGGACGGCTGTGAGCGTCATCAAACTCTGGAATCCAGGTGTCTCATCCACTGGCATCTCTGCTGCCTCATCTTCGACCACTGGTGTACCTTCTTCCACAAGAGGATACGTTTTGGTAACATCTATCCTGTAGATCTCATCCAGTTTTATCGGCTTCGGGTTTTCAGACGTGACAACTTCCTGTCCGTTTTCTTCCACAACAACTGTAAATGTGTATTCGGCATTCCTTGGGAGGATAAAACGCACGTTTCCTCTGACCCGGCTCGAACCTTTGATGATGCCGAGATTATCACTTTCGGTATATACTTTGTAAGGGTCTGCTTTTGCGGTTACAACCATATTCAGGGACTTGGAATCCCCTCCCTCATTATAGATCCCAGGAGAGACATCTACAACTGCCTCTTGATCTGTGCTCACGAATTTGGTGATCACAAGGTTCATATCAGTAAGCTTTATGTTAGCCGGCTGGTCAGCAGGAGGCTTTTCTTTTACGGTAACGAAAGTATTCCTTGCATCCAGAAGCCTGTCATCTTCAAAAAGCTGAACTTCGATCATATATTCCCCTGGCTCCGGAACTTGAAGGGATGCACTATTGTAAACCATCGATTCGGCTTTTACATAGCCCATGTCCAGATCTTTTCCAGCCACGATCAGCTGTGTGCTTTGATCAATTACATTGATCTTTACAGAAAGCATCGAACTGTCATCACTCTCGTCGTTCCGTATATAGGGTGTTATAGTCAGGAGGGAACCTTCTCCCTGGGAAGTGGCCATCACATCAATGTCCTGGATGAAGATCTCATCATACTCCTTATAGAGGTCCCCTGGAGTCTCAACACAGCCGGAAAATGAGGTCAGGATCAAGCTGATACCAATAAAAAGTAAAATGAGAGATCTTTTAGATCTCGAAATCTCAAATCCCATGGGAATCAATCCTGTTCAAAGTTTTACTTTAAGGACAAGGGACTGGGTATCAAGAAGATAATCTCCCTTCATCAGTCTTACGTATACGTCAGTCTCCCCGTTGGGAGCATCTTCAAGGATCGGAAGCTCAATACCACGGGTATAGGATGTACCGCTCCTTGCCATTGCCTGGGTTATGTTGAAAGTCGCATTACCCCCTATCTGCTTGTTCTCAATATCAACAAGCACAAATAATGTATCTCCGTCTATTGTGGTTTGCCCAAGATTTTTAATCGAGAACGTTACAGTAACATTGTCACCCTTTGTAGCTTCCCAACTGGAAGCCGGAGGAGCCGCACGCAGCTTATCCATGCCCTGTGCAAAACCCACAAACTGTAGTTTAGCGTCCGGAAGGACAACGGTCTGGACCGGAACGGTCTTTGTCTGGATTATGGGTTTTTCTTCTTCATCCATGCCTGATGCATATGATAAGGTCAGCATCGTAGTATTTTCAACTGAATCAAATGCAGGGGCTACGATCCTGGCATTAACAGTGGCTTGCTTACTTGCAGGAATGTTCATCTCTGAGATGGGTCCGAGAATTGTAAAGGAATCAAAAGAACCCACACTTACTGAATCAACGGGCTGAGTGGTATTGTTGTTGAACACTAGCACAGAGATGTCCTGTTCCTGAAATTCCTTGATAACTATCGGTTCTGTACTCACGATCAGATCTTCTGACCCTACCGGCGTCATGGTCGTCGTAGATACACAACCAGATGCAAGGATCGCTAAAACGATTAATATTAGTCCTAAAGCTTTATTCATGACATATCCTCTTTGAAATTTATTATATGTAACAAAATTAACACGGCCTATATATAAATATTATCAGTTGCCGGATGATTTGGGTTTTGTGCTACAAATTAGCATGTCAATGGTGACCATACATAGATCTGGCATATAACGAATCTCACTTTTTTTACTTTACAAAATTGAATGAAATGTAAACATTAGTGACTAAAGGGCCTTGATATCTCTTGTATGGCTTGTGATGATCTACGTTTCCCCAGAATGTCTCAGCAGGAATTTCTTCAGGATAAGCATCACATTTCCAGCCCATGAGGCCGTGGTGTAGATGTTTGTATTCATTGCATAATGGTGCTTGGCCTATCATTAAATAGACACTTAACCATGTGCTTTACTTAAGCTTCCACGAAGTACAAATGTTGTCTGTCCTGGCAGTATGGAATGGCTTTATGGAATGGCTTTATGGTGATATCACTCGTCCTTCCTCGATTTCACTGCATCCAGGTAGAAATAAAGCATTAATAAGCCCGTACCTACCACGACCGCAATCGCTGCCGCGATATACGCACTATGTAGGTTGAATCGAAATTGTTCATGTCAATTTATTCTGCCTTCCTTTCTAATTAATGTAGATTGCCTTATAGTTAAAAATAGAAGAGTAGCAAAAAGAATTCAACTGGTCAAGTGTTTCGATCAATAATAGATATGCTCAAAAGTTTTGGTCGACAATGATCGAATTAACTTTACTCATCATTTTGAGATAGTTATTGCCAGTCTCTGTAATGTTGTATTTGTTGGATGGTTTTTCCACTAATCCCATCTGTATCATCGAGTCGAGGTATTGATCTGCTCTTTTAAAATTTAAATTTGCACTATAGACTACCCTTGTTTTCGTTACTTCAGATTCTTTTAAGACTTTCAGTATGTCCGCCATTATTTCTAATTTATCACGTTTCGTACCCACACCACCTAAAGTTTCCAGAGGGGATGGAGGGAGACAGCTACGCCTCCTCCATTTAATCATATAGTAGAGCCAACACCACCACGACTTTCATTCATTGAACGTACCCCCGTACCCCAAATTCATAAATCGCACATAGCTCCTATTATATACTAATGTCATAATAGCATATGAACTTTGCGAATCCCTTTATAATGTCATTATGCTCATAATGATGTAGCTGGTTGATATTGTACACATTTGGACGAGATGGAAATTCAAAACTCAAGCTTTAACGAAATAAAGATGTTGCCTGGCTTAATTCTCCCAGCCGATGTAGGGCTGCTTAATTTGTGCCGGGCTTCAGAGAAATTAAATGCTGGTATATTCGGCTTAATTTCTGGCCAAGAGCGTACGCTAATTACTGAGATTATGTACAAAAAAAAGATAACCAAACAGATACCTCATTCTTATGAAATATTGATATCTGCTTTGGACTTTCTAAACATTTCTAACGGACCCGGTGGGAGTTGAACCCACGACCCCCGGGTTAGAAGCCCGGTGCTATATCCTGGCTAAGCCACGGGCCCAAAATTGTTATTCTGGGCAGATGAGATGTGACATGGCTCTTTATGCATAAAAGCCTTTTGTACAGGAGCATAATTTGTGCGTTTAATATCAGCTAACTGAAATTATTTTGTCAACAGACTTATTTATTTGCAATGATTTGGTCTGTTTGAATTTAGATTCAAAAAAGTAAGGTTATACACATGGATGAACCAATTCTGATCATTGGTATTATTTTCTTTGCAGCTCTGAGTATTTATAATCTGATACACTCTGTTAAACATAAGATAAGTTATCTTCCTTCTGTTTTTGGGATCCTTATGGCTCTGGCAACAGCTCTTATTCTTTTTGATCAACTAATACTCGGTGGGTTTGCATTTGTAATTATACTTTTACTTGCTATCTTTTCATCCGGGAAGGTATTTGGCATCAGAAAACAGTCGTTTCTAAAAGCAATAAAAAAGGTTGATATTAATTCCACATTCTCACTCCGGTATATAATAGATATTAGATACTGGGCGGTCTATGCGTTAAAGAATGGGGCAAAAAAGGCTGCTGTGGGATATTCATTCTCGCAGACCGTCTTCATTGCCCTGGTTCTGGCAATTTTTACTTATGTATCTCCAGTATCTGCAAATTTATTAACCTTGATGCCATTCATATGTATACTCTTTTTGATGAGTGTGCGTGAGTACAATCTAATATTCAGGGAGTTTTGCGAATCAAAACTATGATCTCGTTGGCTGCTTAACTCTCTCCAGAGTTTAAGTGCTACAAATATTCATATATATTAGCGATACATTTTGGGAACAATACTTACAAAACGTACCCCTTATAGGGTATATTCAATGAGGATCCATTATGAGCGAATTACTGATCTATTACAACGGCGAGTTTGTCCCAAAGGACAAAGCAACAGTTTCCATTTATGACCACGGCTTCCTTTATGGGGACGGTGTCTTTGAGGGTATCAGAGCATACAACGGACTTGTATTCAAGCTCGAGGAGCATGTTGACAGGCTCTATGATTCAGCAAAGGCGATCGCTCTTGAAGTTCCTATCACAAAAGCTGAGATGACAGAGGCCATCCTCGAGACATTGAGGAAGAACAACCTCACAGATGCGTACATACGCCCTATCGTCACACGTGGTATCGGCGATCTTGGTCTTGACCCACGCAAGTGCCCAAAGCCAAGCATATACATCGTTTCACAGGAATGGGGTGCAATGTATGGCGACCTATATGAGGTCGGACTTAAAGCCATCACAGTAGGTATCAGGCGTAATGCCCCTGACGCACTGTCCCCTAACATCAAATCATTGAACTATTTGAACAACATCCTTGCCAAGATCGAAGCGAACGCAAAGGGTGGCGATGAGGCTATCTTCCTTGACCAGAACGGTTTCGTCTCCGAAGGTTCCGGTGACAACATCTTCGTTATCAAGAACGGCAAGATCTACACCCCTCCGACCATCAACAATCTGAAAGGTATCACAAGGGCAACCGCTATCGAGCTTCTTGAAGAGCGCGGGTATGAGGTAATCGTTCAGAACCTCGGCCTTTTCGATATGTACACTGCAGACGAGATCTTCGTTACAGGTACAGCAGCAGAGGCAGCACCTATCACACTGCTCGACGGTCGCGCGATCGGTGATGGTTCCGTCGGTCCTATCACAAAGGTCGCAGTTGCAGCATTTGAGGAAGTTACCGGCAGTGTTGGCACGCCTATCTTTGAGTGATCCTTAAGGATCATCTCCCTTTCTTTTCTTTTTAGATCGATCTTACAATGTCACGCAAAATACTGAGGGACCTTCTTTCCATCGAAGATGCGAGAGAGCTTTTCGAAGGGGTAAAGGTCAGAACACATACAGTGTCCATTCCCATCGAGATGTCAACAGGTAGGGTTCTGGCAGAGGATATCGTATCGACTATCGATGTGCCCGGATTTGATAAGTCACTCAGGGATGGCTATGCTGTGCGTTCTGAGGATGTTGCTTCTGCAGGGGATGTATCTGTCAGTTTAAAGCTGGCAGGCTTTTCTCCGGTGGGTATGCCTCCGCAGTACAGTGTCGGTGAGATGGAGGCCGTGGAGGTCGCAACAGGCGGTCCTATTCCGGATGGTGCTGATGCTGTCGTGATGGTGGAGGATACTGAACTCAAGGGCGACTACGTTGCCGTGAAGACCTCTGTGAAGGCTGGAAAGTTCCTGTTATTGGCAGGTTCCGATATCTCGAAGAACGAGCGGGTGCTTTCCAGGGGTCTGACCCTGGGTGCCCGGGAGGTTGGTGTGCTTGCAGCCATCGGCAGACGTGAGGTCTCTGTCAATACCATGAAGGTGGGAATAATCTCCACGGGCAATGAACTTGCCATGCCCGGCACAGAGCTTCAACCGGGGATGGTGTATGATACCAACTCCTATTCGCTCCATGCGGTGGCTGTTGGCTCCGGAGTGGATGCTGTTGCTTATGGCATTGTCAGGGATGACAGGGATGCAGTAGGGGATGCAGTGGAAAGGGCGGTCAGGGAATGTGACCTTGTTCTGACCACAGGCAGCACTTCTGCGGGTCCTGATGATTTCATGTACGAGATCATTGAGAAGAGGGGAACCGTTCTTGCCCACGGCCTTAATTTCAAGCCGGGCAAACCGGTGATCCTGGGTATGATAAATGAGATTCCCATCGTGGCCTTACCGGGCCATCCCACGTCCTGCCTGACTGTATTCTATGAGTTCATACTGCCTCTTATCAGGAGGAGCCTGAATGCTCCGATGGCTAAAAAGCAGACCATTAATGCGGTCCTTGGTGAGGATGTAATATCCGGCAACCGGCATGAGCTGCTGGCGGTCAGGCTGGAGGGCGGAGAGGTGTTCTCGGCCAGCAGGTCCTCGGCGGCCATCACTACCCTTGCGTATGCGGATGGTTTCATTGAGATCCCGGCGGATGTTCCTCTGGTCAAAAAAGGGATGGAAGTTGAGCTAACTCTTTTTGACGGTGCGTTCAAATGAGGCTCTCCTAAGGAAACTCTTTTTTATATTGAAGTTGTGGTAGGGAACAGATGGGCATACAGGAAGATATTCAGGCAGTTGAGGACGAGATACGTAAGACGTCTTACAATAAGGCTACTTCACATCACATAGGTAGATTGAAAGCTAAACTCGCACGTTTAAGGGAAGAGGTTGTGAAGAAGGCTTCTACCAAATCCGGTGGTGAAGGTTATTCTGTGAAGAAGTCCGGTGATGCCACTGTTGCTCTTGTGGGTTTCCCTTCTGTAGGTAAGTCCACGTTACTGAACAAGATCACAGGCGCTAATTCAGAAGTAGGTGCCTATGAGTTTACCACCCTTGATGTCATTCCCGGTGTGCTGGACTATAAGGACGCGACCATTCAGGTGCTTGATGTGCCTGGTCTGGTGAGGGGTGCGGCAAGTGGTCGTGGCCGTGGGAGAGAGGTCATAGCTGTTGTGCGTAATTCCAATCTGGTCCTGTTCCTGCTGGATGTTTTCCAGCCCGAGCATTATAAAGTGCTCATACAGGAGCTTTATGATGCAGGGATAAGGTTGAACACTACTCCTCCTGATGTCGTTATCAAGAGGAAGGACCGTGGCGGGGTCACCATAAGTACCACGCTGGAGCTGGAGCTCACTGATGATCTTATCAAGGCAGTACTTGGTGAATATAAGATCCATAATGCGCATGTCCTGATAAGGGATAACATCAATGTGGACGAGCTTATCGATGTTATCATGGGTAACAGGGTATACGTTCCTTCAGTAATTGTCGTGAACAAGGTAGATCTTGCCAATGAGGAGATCCTCGGTAAGATGGAGGAAATGTTCCCTGGCGCAACGTTCATTTCCGCTAATGAGGAGAAGAACCTCGAAGCTGTGAAGGACCTGATATATGATTCCCTGGATTTCATCAGGGTATATCTGAAACCTCAAGGCGGCCTTGCTGACATGGATGAGCCTCTGATCGTGACGGACGGCGTTACCGTTGGTGATATCTGTGAACGTCTGCACCGCGATTTCAGGGATAAGTTCAGGTATTCCCAGGTATGGGGTACTTCAGCCAAACACCCCGGTCAGCGTGCCGGCCTTGACCATTATCTTGAAGATGGGGATCTTCTGACCCTCATCATCCAGAAATAAACCTTTTTTGCATAACAAATAAGTATTATTATGTCTATGCAAGGTGTGAAGTCCCGTTGAGTAGCGGTCAATCTTTCAAGCCTTTGGAGCTTGAGACCCCGGTTCGAATCCGGGCGGGACTACTATATTTCTGTTGGCAGTCCTCTTTTTTAGTGCACACTTGATGATATTTCGAACCAACACTGCTTACAATTCTGGTAGTGTTGTAATTAAAGAACTTGAAAATATTTCAAAAAAGGAAGTAGAATTAAATTCATGTTTCAGCAGATCCTTGGTATCAGATCACCTGTGGGTGTATCCACATACCTCATACTTCCAATTGTTGTTCTCATCAGGACTTTACCTGAATTCGAATCTGTTGCCTCTCCTATGATCGCAGCATCTTTACCATACTCATGCTTACGAATTATTGATAGCACTTCTTCTGCATTTTCAGCCTTTACACAAATGATCGCTTTACCTTCATTTGCTACTTCAAGAGGGTCGATGCCAAGCATTTCACAGGCAGATAATACTGATCCTTTTATAGGCAGGTCCTTTTGGTCAATAATAATTCCTGTTCCACTTTTTTGAGCCATTTCGTTCAGTGCACCGGCAAGTCCGCCACGTGTCGGATCCTTCATGGCTGATACTGCAGGCTTGCCTTCGATAGTTCGTATTGGAATAACTGACCTTATCATATTCCATAAGGGAGCTACATCAGATACCAGATCAGTGCTAAGATCGAATCCTTCCCTATGGGCCAGAAGTGATATTCCGTGGTCACCTATGGTGCCTGTAAGGATTATTCTGTCACCAGCGCATAAACCACAGTCCCTTATAACTTCATCCGCGATCCCGATACCTGTAGTATTGATAATAATGGAATCAAGTCCGTTTCTATCTACCGTTTTTGTATCACCTGCTATGATAGGAACGCCCACCTCTTCTGCAGCTGCGTTCATGGATCTGATTATTTTCTCAAAAGAATCAAGCTCAAATCCCTCCGGCACGACCATTGCACATGTAAGGGCAAGAGGTGCAGCTCCCATTACTGCAAGATCATTAACAGTGCCTGAAACAGCAAGCCTACCAATGTTGGAATCTGGAAAGAAAGGTGGTTTTATCACGTGACTGTCTGTGGTTATCACGATCTCATCAGATCTCTTACTATCATGAATGTTACTTGCGATGTTTATCGTTGCACCATCATCGAGATCGTCAAGCCCTACAAGTCCCGCTGATCTGTTAGTTATGTTGTTGAGGATCACGTCACGTATCAGTGTTTGCATTGCCTCTCCGCCTGCTCCGTGTTCCATCCTTATGATTTTATCTTTTGACATGGTCCTCACTATCAGAAACAAGAACATATTTATTTAAGATATGATTCGATGTACTCTATCCATCTGTCAATGCTTATCCTGTCATTTCTAGAGGTTAGCAGTATGGGTATTGATGGATTTAACTGCTCAATGTCAGCTTTCATTTTTGAAGGATCAGCAGATACAGCTTCACTGATGTCCACTTTGTTCACGATGGCAAGGTCAGAGGTCCTGAATATCATCGGATGCTTCAAAACAGTATCATCTCCCTCACTTACACTTACGACCACCACACGGACGTGTTCACCAAGTTTATAGTCCACAGGGCAGATGAGATTCCCTACGTTTTCAATGAACAGAATATCAATATCTTCAAGATCTATATTTGCTAATGATCTTTCGACAAGTTTTGCATCCAGATGACATTCCCGTCCGGTGTTTGCAGCTACAGTTCTCACACCAAGTTTTTCAAAACGGGATGCATCCATCTGTGCTACCACATCACCTGCAATGACCGCTATTCTGTAACGCTCTTTGAGTGAATTTATAGCCTCTTCAATGAGTGTTGTCTTGCCTGAACCTATGGCTCCCATGATGTTCATGGCAAATATTTTGTTTTTAACTAAAAGTTTCCTGTTGCTATATGCAAGTTCATTATTGGCTTTCAGGACATCTTTGTTGATATTTACTACGTGCATCAGCATTGATAATACCCCTTTCTAATTTCATATCTCGATATCTATCGTCTGAACAATGAGATCATTTCCACCTACCAGCTGAAGCAACTTGCCACATGCAGGGCAGGTCTGTCCTGCATATTCATAAAGGGGTGGCTGATCATCACAACGAACGTTATCTGAAACTCCGGCATCTCCCCGGTATCCGCATTCACACTCTCCACATGGTGATACGAAATTCACATCGATCTTTGCACCTTTGGCAATACTATCCCGGGATAGAACCTCAAGGCAGAACAATAACTGGTCCGCGTTCACATGTGTAAGTCTGCCTATTTCCAGTTCTATGGAATTTACTGCCAATGCTTTATTATTATGTGCTGTTGCAATTACAGTCTCAAATATCTCACAAGCCAGTGAATATTCATGCATCTTATATTCCTTTGTTACGTGTATATTTGTACCAGTTATAGCATGTGCCTTCCAGGCTTACCATGCAGGCTCCGACCGGATCTTCAGGAGAACATCTTCTGCCAAAGAGCGGACATTGGGAAGGTTGCGCACGTGCTGTTAATATTTCAGCACAGATACAGCCTTCATAAAGATCATTTTCATGATCATCGATCTCGTAAGCTCTTTTCTCATGAGAGGTCTTGTCATAGATGTCAGCATGAACATTTACAGCATCGAATTGCTCAAACTCTTTTTTCAGAGCAAGGCCGGAATTTTCGATCATGCCAATTCCTCGCCAGTTACTATCGGTCCTCTTAAAGACGTGATACATGATTTCCCGGGCTTTGAGATTTCCCTCAACGTTCACACAGCGTGGATATGCATTTTCCACACAAGACCTGCCGGTTCTGATCTGGTCCTGGACCATGGCTATGCCGAGTAGAACATCGAGAACTTCAAACCCAGTTACAACAATTGGAAATCCCTTTTCTGAGATGGGATCATATGGATCTGTACCAATGATCGTTGACACATGTCCTGGTGCCAGGAATCCGTCTACGTTCGTATCCTGTGTGAGGATCTCCATTGCCGGAGGCATAAGTTTATGGGATGTGATAATACTGAAGTTCTCAGGTAGTCCTCTTAATATTGCAGCAGCATTGGATGGTGCAGTAGTTTCAAACCCAATTCCAAAAAATACAATGTCAAGGGCAGGGTTATCTTTTGCGATCTTTATGGCATCATCGATACTGTAGACCATACGAATATCACATCCATCCGATCTGGCATCGAATAAACTTCCCAGGGTGCCCGGGACTCTCATCATATCTCCAAAGGAAGTGATCACCTTTCCGGACCTTGCCAGGGCAATTGCAAAGTCTATGTCCTCTGATGGGGTTACACAAACCGGGCATCCCGGACCGCTTAACAACTGAACGTCTTCAGAGATTATATCGCGAATCGCGTATTTTGATATGGTCCTTTCATGGGTGCCACACACATGCATTATTCGAAGAGGTGTGGCATGTTCATTGATTCTTGATATAAGCTTTTGTTCAATATTTTGCATCATATCAACTGGGGTCCATCAGATCTCTTAATAATTTGAGAATTTCTTCGCTTTCTTCATCAGAGATCAATGAGATGGCATACCCGACATGAACAAGTGCATGCTTGCCTATGAGCGAACTATCAGCTCCCCCTATAAGATCAAGGTTCACCTTTCTCTTTATACCCCCGATATCCACAGTAGCCGTATTTTCATTCAGGATCGAAGTTATTTTCCCCGGAATGGCTATGCACATACTATAAAAAAGGGATCTTTTATATTTAATATGTATTGCCTGCTACCAATCATGTAGATTGATATTTATATCTGGAAGTAAAATAACTACTATAGTGAGATGGGGGATCTCGATCAATTTTAGTGGGAGACTATCAGGATCGATGTTAAAAATCATTCATACTGAGGTGGTCACTTGAGTGAGGGAAATACAAATTCAGATGTTAGTGTCAATGATCTGGATTTCTTAAGGATGGACTGGCACAAGTTCCTTAAGGCAAGGGGGTCGGGCGGAAGTTTCAAGCTTCTGGAGAACTATAAGAACGATACTCTGGGGGATACTGACTTTCCTGAGACCCATGTTCTATGGATACAGGGAGCCCAATGTACTGGCTGTTCTGAGTCTCTATTGGATGCTGCCAATCCAGATCTACTAAAGGCATTTGAGATACTCAACATATATCTGGAACGGCATGAAGCATTCCTTGCACATCAGGGGCTGTTTGTGGATGGTGAGCCTGCCAATACGTCAGAACTTAATTCAGAGATCCTGCTCGATGAGATCAGTGAAAGAGGAAACTATATTCTGATGGTAGAAGGTGCGATCGCAAATGGTCCGGAAGGTTCAGGAAAATATTTCATGTCCGGAAACCGTAGCAGCAAGGAAATGTTCAAAAAGGCAGCCCAGAATGCTGACCTTATAATAGCTGTGGGTACCTGTGCTGCATATGGAGGTATTAATACAGCCAGTAGCGACATAGTTGATATTCTGGACTACAGGGGTGTCGCTTTCACGAAGAAGGACCCATCAAAAGGGATGTTGAAGGCTCTTGGAATAGATAAACCTGTGATCAATATTCCTGGGTGCCCTCCTCATCCTGACTGGATAATCTTTACTTTAAGTGCAATTATATCCGGGAATATCAAGATACCCGATGACCTGCCTGAGGTGCTGGATGAATTTGGCAGGCCAAAGGTGTTCTTCCCACCGGATCATAACGTCCATAAGGACTGTCCACGTAAGGAATTCTTCAAAAACAAGGAATTCGATCGTTGTGTGGGTGGGGAAAAATGCCTGTTGAAAATGGGATGTCAGGCCTTCCTTGCACATGCTGACTGCGCACTGCGTAAATGGAATGATGGGCACAGTTACTGTGTTCAGGTGGGGTCTCCATGTATTGCATGCGTGGAGCCGGATTTCCCTGATAATGCAAGACCTCTGTATTCAAGTAAGAAAAGTAAAAAAAAGAAAGAGGCTGATCAATAATGGTTCGCGTAACAGTTGACCCCCTTACAAGGGTCGTAGGGCCCTTAAGGCTGGATACTGAGGTCGATGAGAACGGAATCATTAAGGAGGCCAGAAGTTCCAACATGATATTCAGGGGTTTTGAGCGTATATATCGTGGTCAGGACCCTCGGGATTCAATTCTCCTTTCCCAGCGGATCTGTGGTGTATGCCCGGTTGCACACTCGATATCTGCAGTTAATGCACTTGATGAGCTATTTGGTGTTGCCCAGTCTGTTCCAAAGGATGCACTTGTTGCAAGGAACATCAATCAGGGCCTGAACACGATCTCAAACCATTTACTTCATTTCTATATCCTATGGGGTCCGGACCTTGCAAATCCCGCTTATGGGGATGTGCTGTCCACTTTTGGTGACCTGGGAGGTTCGGTATGGAAAGAATTGCTGGGACGATTTGCCCCGATCAGCTATAAGATCGGTGGAAAAGCCATTCCTCCGGGGAGTTCCTATGTTGGTGTTATACCGATGAAGAAAAGATTACACGATGCCGGTGCTGTGATCGGTGGTAAAATGCCCCATCAGACCGTTATGTATCCCGGAGGAGTTACAAACGATCCAACAGCTTCGGACATTCAGGCTCTGTCATCGATCATGTCAGAGGTGATCGATTTCTTAAACACCAATGCAATAAGGATGCCCTTTGAGGACTGGGTTGAGAACACTTATAAAGCGTCTTCCCCAAAGAAAGCTGTTGATTTCCTTATTGAACACCTTAATGACCTGATTGAAAACTCACTTCAGACGAATGATCTTTCGCGCTCAAATGGCTGGGGGGATGTAGAGCTCTATTCAGCATTCGGTTCGGAACTTATAGGTGAAAGATCGCTGGGACTTCCGATCAGTTTCAAGCACGATAAAATGGGTGGTTATAGTGACCTTTCAAAAGTAAGCTTTCTTTCATATGGCGGATTCTATGATGTGGACCATGAGGGCTATGACCCGACAAGTCCTTCCGGCGATCGCTTCCAGACTTCCGGTTTTATGACCAGCTCTTTAGAGTTCCATAAATTTGATTCAAATAAGGTCACAGAAAGCGTAAAACATGCCTTCTATGACGATTATGACGGTTACAAGCATCCGTATGAGGGGACTACCGAACCTTTCACAGATCCTGATCGGATCAATTATCAGAATTTCTCAGAGGAGAAATATACCTGGGCCAAAGCTCCGCGTTATGACGGCATCCCCTGCGAGGTAGGCCCGTTATCCCGCCTGCTCATCATGAAAGAGCCACTTGTCACGGGTCTTGTACAAATGTTCCGGGAAAATGGATATTCTCCTTTCAACAGCTTTACCAGAATGATAGCACGCATGCAGGAATTGTTCATTATTACCAATGAAATGATCAAATGGATATCAACAGACCTTGATCCGAATGGAAGATTCCGGGTGGATATTGATATGTCAACGTCCAGTGATTCCAGGGGAATGGGTCTTTGTGAAGCTCCCCGGGGTGCACTGGGACATTGGCTCATAACAGACAGCGATTCAAAGGTTGCCAATTACCAGATAGTTACACCAAGTACCTGGAATCTGAGCCCTCGGGACAGTGAAGGAGTACCCGGTCCCCTTGAACAGGCACTGGTAGGGTGCAGGATCTCTGCAGTTGATAACTGGCTGGGAGTTGACTTCAGTAATCCGACCGGTATATTGCATGTGGGAAGGTCTTATGATCCCTGTATCACATGCGCTGTCCACACCATAGATCTAACTGGGAAGAACCCTCCGGGTACATTCAGACTGTTGTGAGAATATTATATTTAATCATATGATCAATATATGCCGGAGGCCGAAATGTCTGAATTTGATCCATCTGTTCGCATAATCGGATGTGGGAATATTCTAATGGGGGACGATGGTGTTGGAGTTCGGGTTGTCGAGGCTCTCGAAAAAATGGAGTCCGGTATTCCGGAGGATATTGATATACTGGATGCCGGTGTATGTGGCCTAGATATCCTGAACCTGCTGGAAGGTGCTGATAAGGTAATTATTGTTGATTCAATGGTTGGCAGTGGAAATACGAAAAGAGGTTCAATTCTTCGTTTTGAACTTGAGGAACTTTTGAATAAAGGCTATGAACACATTGGAATTTTTTCTGCTCATGATATCAGTATATCTGATATCCTGTCCATTGGTAAACATGTTCAGGACCTTCCTGAGATCATCGTTTTTGGGATCGAGATCGGCGAGATAAAGGAAGAGCCATCAATGGGTCTTAGTCTGGAGGTTCTTGATGCAGTGGAGCGGGTGATCCCGTATATTATTGAGGAAATGGTAGGGACATCTTAAGGCTAAAAAACTGAGTGTATTTTCCAAGGGATCTATTCATATTATTTTGGACCAGGTACATTAAAGATGCAAATTCAATGCAGAAAGATCAATGTTAGCGGGGTAGTTCAGGGTGTTGGCTTTCGTCCATTCGTATATAATGTCGCAATAGAGAACGGACTCTGCGGTTATGTGAAAAATGCAGGTAATGAAGTAGAGATAGTTGCCGAAGGAGATAAAAAGGATATTGAACGTTTCCTCCACGACCTTTATTCTAAGATGCCAACACTATCACTGATCGACCAAATAAGAACGAAGGTCTTTCCTGTATCAGGTTTTTCTGACTTCTCTATACTTAACAGTGAACAGGATGAAAATGCCAACTCCATCATCCCGCCTGACACTGCGATCTGTTCCGATTGCCTGCAGGACATGTATAATAGCAAAGACAGGCACTATCATTACCCTTTTACATCCTGTACGAACTGTGGTCCGAGATATTCTCTGGTAAGTTCTCTTCCTTTTGATAGGGAAAATACCAGTATGCTTGAATTCCCACTGTGCCAGGAATGCGGTCTTGACTACAAGCTGCCTTCTGACAGACGATTTCATGCACAGGCCACGTGTTGTCCAGATTGTGGTCCTGTCCTTTCATTTACTAATGGAAGCGGTGATGTCCTTGCTTCCGGACATGATGCTATCATCAAATGTGCTGAACTCATAGATGATGGATCGATCGTTGCAGTCAAAGGATATGGTGGATTCCATCTTGTATGTGATGCTACTTCAGACAGTGCGGTCCTGAAGCTCAGGAATTCTCTTGATCGTCCTGCACAGCCTTTTGCAGTGATGGCAAAAGATATTGAAACGGCATGTTCTTTTGCCAGTATCGATACAGACGAGAGTTCCCTGTTGCTCAGCAGGCAGCGTCCGATAGTTGTCCTGGATAAAAGGGATGATCTTTCAATATCGAGTCACATTACTCCCGATCTGCATAATATAGGTGTGATGCTACCTTACTCAGGCACACATAACCTTCTGTTCGATAATAGTGATACGGATGTTTACGTGATGACATCTGCAAATCTTCCAGGTCTTCCAATGGTGACCGATAATGGGGAGGCATTGTCCCATCTCGATAGGATAGCAGATAATTATCTTCTTCATGACTATGTTATCAGGAACAGGACAGATGATACGGTGATCAGGTCCGTTAATGGTAGAATGGCCTTTATAAGACGATCGCGTGGTTTTGTACCTGAGAGGATAGAACTTCCGTTCCCAATAGAGCCGGCGATAGGTGTGGGTCCCGAACTAAATAATACTGTTACCCTGGCAAAGAAGAACAATGCATATATTTCCCAATATATTGGGAACACAAGGCACTTTGAGACTGATCAGTATCATAAGCAGGTTGTTTTGAACTTAGGACAATTGACGAAGATCGAGCCTGTGTTATGGGGTTGTGATCTACATCCGGAATTCAATACCACACGGTTCGCACAGGAAAAAGGTGGAGATCACACGGTTTTCGTGCAACATCATCATGCACATATCGTGTCGCTAATGGTGGATAACCTTTTGCCTGTCGATTCGAGGATCATTGGAATTGCTCTTGACGGTGCAGGTTACGGGGAAAATGGAACAATATGGGGTGGAGAGGTCCTTGAAGCCACTTATTCTGGTTATGAGAGAACTGCCCATCTTATGGAGCAGCCAATGCCTGGTGGGGATATGGCTGCAACATATCCTTCGCGTATGCTTCTGGGAATGCTGCATGATGTTCTTGAGCCGAAAGAATTGAGGGACCTACCTCTTTATTTTAAGCATGGGGGATCAGAACGTAACATTGTACTGGCCCAGTTGGAAAAAGGTGTAAACCTGGTTAGGACGAGTAGTGCCGCGCGGGTACTTGATAGTGCAGCAGCACTTCTTGGTGTCTCCCATTATCGCAGTTACCAGGGTGAGCCTGCAATGAAGCTGGAATCAGTTGCAAAAAAGAGTTTACATATCGTGGATCTGCCTGTTAGGTGCAAACGAGGCGTGCTTGATACTACCAGTTTGTTATACGATCTATACGAAAGGATCGATACATACGCAGTTTGTGATCTGGCATATTCCATAGAAGATGCACTTGCAGTCGGGGTTGCAGAACTTGCCATCTCATCTGCTAAAAAAAGGAACATTGATGTTATAGGACTCAGTGGCGGAGTTGCATACAACGAACACATAACAGCCCGGATAAGTGAAGTCGTTAAGGATGCCGGGTTTGAATTTATTACACATAAGAAAATTCCCTGTGGCGATGGAGGAGTTTCTTTGGGACAAGTGGTGGTTGCAGGGTCCTCTGAAGGAACTTCTTGAAAACATCAATGGTATTAGATACTGAAAAACAAGCAGGTACGCACCTGCGAAACAAGAACATTGAACACGATAGATTCGATGAAGATCATTCACATGGGAGTGAATGCGAACGAGTACATAATCATATTAAATGGACAATTTTAGGACTATATTGTTTTGTTAATAAGCTGGGCGGGACTATTTCATTATTTCATAGCAATCTTATTTTTCAATAATTTTTCCGAGAAAACTAACAGGTCATTTATAATTGATTTTTTAAAAGACCTTTACAATCCAAAAGTGGTATGGCCTTTGATAAGAGATGTGACTAGCCTTACGCGTTTCCATCTCTGATTCTCCTTTTTTTTGTTAAGGCTCAATATTTGATATGTTTCATATAATGCTCAGTCTGCAGCTTTCAAGAATAACACGTGAGTGGGAGCTACCCTTATCTTTAATTTTTATATTTTTTAATCGATTTTGAGTTTATGCTATGCGGGAATGATATGATTGAATTGTTTTGGAATAAATCAAACAATTTAAAATAAAAATATTTATATACGATTATGTAATTTTTATAGAATCTATATGTATTATTTAAAAATGTAATTGCTAATTTCAAGATAATCATAAATAATTTCATTGAATTGTATCTTTAATTAAATTTGCTATATATAATATTTCAAATATCAACGTCATTCAGCTAATTGAAAATAGCAACACATCTGTCGTATTCAAATATCAAAGAAGGTCGTAAAAGATGGACAAATCACTCAGAATTGAAAAATTGGACGAAATGAAGGGACAAGGCCCGTACATGACGGGAATCCGCATGAGGTACAAAGGGGAAATGAAGGAATTCAATGCTTACAAGATACCTCTAGACTATCTAATCTACAATAAGTATAATGGTAGGATTGGTAGTTCTGTGAAGAGCTTTGAAAAGCAATACTACAAAATAAATGCAGAAGACTCAGTCCATAAGAAAATTGTTGAGAAGTTCCTCTGGGATTCAAAGAAAGACAGAAACAAGATGACAGAACAAAATCTTGTTGAGAATGGACAGAAGAACTATGGTATTGTGACAGCAGATGGGATAATTATTGATGGTAATAGAAGATCAATGCTTCTCAATAAAATTTATGCAGAAAGAGAAAACTGGCGAAAGAAAGGAAATGATGTTGAAAATTGCAGATATTTCATATCAGTAATATTACCAGAAGATGCGGATCCGAAAGAAATCCAAAGATTAGAGACCACTTATCAGATGGGTGAAGACGAGAAACTTGACTATAATCCTATTGAGAAATATCTGAAAATCAAAGATTTGCTTGGATATGGTTTTTCACCCTCAGATATAGCAAATATGATGCTTGAAGATGAGAGTCAAATCAAAAAGTGGATTGGAACAATGAATCTCATGGAGCAATACTTGACATATCTCAACTACGATGGCATTTATACTCGTCTCGATAAGACTGAAGGACCCTTCGTTGATCTCAGCAGATACTTGAAAAGGTATGAAGGAAGCGGTTCACAGATGGTTGATTGGGATTATGATGAGATGGATTTAAATGAACTGACACTTTTGTGTTTTGATTACATCCGCGCGAGGCATGAAGGTAAAGATTTTAGAATCATAGCACAACCTAGTAAAAAAGGAAGCATTTTCTGCAAATCAAAAGAATTATGGAGTTCGTTCTTAGAAAATCACAAGAACTCGGTCAGAAAAATCCCTGAAAAACCAGTACAAGAATATAGAGATGAAAATCCTGATGAAGATTTATCTAAGATTCTCCATGCAAGAGATAGAGACTGGAAAAAGGAAGCAGAAAAAGTTCTTAAAGATAATTTAGACAATGTAGAAAGCAAACTCCGGGATTTGAACGATGCAAACAAACCATTAGAACTTTCTAAAAGAGCACTTAATGCATTAAAATCCGTGAGCATGGAAACAGAAGAATTCTTCACAAACGAAGAGCTTGTTATTATCCTTCAAGAAATCAACAAATATTCCTCTGAATACATTGAAGCAATTAATGATTATAAGTGCTGATTACGATGCCAAAAATAACCTTGGATTTGGATGAAGAGAATGGTGATTATGTTCTGTCAGGTGATGTTGAAGATGCATTGTCTGATGCCTCAGTAAAATCATTCCTTCTTAATTTTCTTCATGCCTCAGTAAAAGATGGGAACACAATTAGAGTTCCATTTAAGCTAGATGATAAAGAAATTGTCTTGAAGAAGATTCATAAGCTTTTGAGTAGGTATGGGCTCTCAGAAGACCATACTCAAAAAATGCAACATGTAATGGAAGAGTATTATCGTGAAGAAGAAAATTTCACAATTTTTTCAAAGAAAGCTGAAGAAATCAAAGAGAATATATGTGATCGAGACGATTTCAAAAAATTCTCAGATTCTTTGAGCACGTACCTACCAGAAAGAACTTTGTATCCTCTACAACTATTGTCTGCATATCACTTGGCATTTTCACAGAACGCATGTAACTTTTCTGTTCCTGGAGCCGGTAAAACAAGTATCGTTTATGGAGCATACACTTACCTAAAGAACCTTCCTGATGACGACCCTAAAAAGGTTGACAAGATACTTGTTGTTGGCCCACTTAGTTCCTTTGGTCCCTGGGAAAACGAATTTGAAGAATGCTTCGGCAGAAAACCATATTCGAAAAGGTTATTGGGTACATTGGGCAAAGAAGAGAAAATGAGTTATCTATATTCAAAGGAAACTTCGGAACTAACTTTGATTGGATATCAAGGATTAATGAATCTTGTTGATGATGTTGCTGCTTTCCTTCGAATGAATAGGGTTATGGTAGTTCTTGATGAGGCACACAAGATCAAAAATGTAGATGGGGGTAAAATTGCTCAATCAGCTCTTACACTTTCAAGGTATTGTCGCTCACGAGTTGTTCTTACTGGTACTCCTTTACCAAATGGGTTCCAGGATTTACATAATCTGTTTAAGTTCATCTGGCCGACCAATGATATAATTGGATATAATATGAGTCAGCTCAAGAAAATGTCTTCTAATATTTCTGACAAGAGGATTCCCTCATTGATAAACAATATTTCTCCTTTTTATATAAGAATAAAAAAGGCCGATTTAGGAATTCCTAATCCTATAGAAAACGAACCAATTAGTGTAAAAATGGGACCTATCCAGAGAGAGATATATGAATTCGTAGAGAAGAAGTACATTGCATCTCTTCAAGGGGATACGCAATCACTATCTTTTCAGAATAATGTTACCAGAGCTAAGCTTATTCGCTTAATGCAGGCAGCAACCAACCCTGCTTTACTCAAGAGACCGCTTGAGGAGTATTATAGAGAACAAGGACTTTCTGATGGTCTTATGATTGATGATTCTGAATTTTTGTTAAAGATTTCAAATTATGATCATTTGGAAAAACCAGCAAAATTCGTTGCAATAGAGAATCTTATAAGACCAATAATTGAAGATGGAAATAAAGTGATTATTTGGACTATTTTTGTTCAGAACATTCTTGACCTCATGTCATATCTTGATGAAATTGGAATATCCTCTAAAGCGATATATGGGGAAGTTCCTGTTGATAATGATGAAAATGATAGAAATGCAGATACCAGAGAATCAATAATAAATGAGTTCCATGATTCAGATAGCTCATTCAAGGTTCTATTAGCAAACCCGTTCTCGGTTTCAGAAAGTATCTCTTTGCATAAGGCATGTCATAACGCCATATATCTTGAAAGGAATTTCAATGCGGGTCAGTTCATACAATCAAAGGATCGTATCCACCGGTATGGGTTGAAGCCAAAAGATGAAACAAATTATTACTATCTTACTAGCGAGCAATCAATAGATGAAACTATTCATGCCAGATTGATATTTAAGGAAAGACGGATGAACGAGTCAATAGAAAGCCAGGAAATACCCTTATTCTTCAATGTACTGAATGATGAGCTTGCTAACGATGACATTAAAGAATTGATTAAAGACTATGTCGAACGAAATAACGAAAAATGACGATCTCGGATCATTTGATGAGATTGAATATGTTGTCCAGAGGATTACTGAAGAGGGAACTAAGCAGTCTGATATTGAAAAACATTGCCTAAATAACATAAATTTCTTTCGTATTCCTACTTCAGGTATACTCGCACTACTTATCGGAATAAGATTCATCGATAGACAAGGCGACACATTACATCTACAAGAAAAAGGGAAAATATTTCGAAGTTCTACAAATAAAAAACAGGACCTTATTGTTGCAATATTCAAGACTTTGGCTAACAATGAAGAATACTCGGATTTTCTATTGAAAGAAAAAGTGAAATATGATACTGACCTCGGAAAATATGTAATAAACAAGAGTTCAATCGCTTTTAAATATTCAGGGCTCAGAAATTTGCTCAAGGACCTTGGTTATTTCCATGCTGGCAATATTGATGAATCAATCTTTTTGATTGATGATGAACTTTTTAATCTGACACATGAACTGATTACAGAAATTGTACGGAAAAAAACGATTGAAGAATTGAAAGAAGATTTGAGAAGGAAAGAAGAAAATGGTCTTATTGCAGAAGAATTTGTAGTGTCATATGAACAAAAGAGAATTGCAAAAAAGGCTGATTCAATTAAAAGAATTTCTGACATAGATACTACCGCAGGATTTGATATTCTATCATATAACCAAGATTCATCTTTAATCCATGACAGGTATATTGAAGTCAAATCGTATATCAATGGACAAAACTTTTTTTTGACAAGAAACGAGTTTGAAACGGCCAAACGTTTTAAAAGTAGATATTATTTGTATCTTGTAGACAGATTGCAAATTGATATGCCTGATTATAACCCGATTATTATCTCTAATCCACATGCTTCCATTTTTTCAGGATCAACAGACTGGGATAAATCATGTGTTAATTGGCACTTTGTCAAAAACATGGTTTAAATTGGATGCATTTATTCATCTTTTTCATGGATAATTCGTTTGGACAAAACTGCAATTTTTACATCAAAAAAGAGCTTTGTAGAAATCCTCTAATTAATCAAAAATACAATCTTAACATACTTGTCAAGGTTATGTATTAACATTTGAGTTTCACTTTTTTATCTGATCTCCACATAGTCACAAAATATTGCCAAAGTCCAAAAACATTATATGTTAACATGATAAATATAATCATATGGACATAATGTCAAATAGAACCTATGATATGAAATCTGAAAGAATTATTACTGAGTTTTTGAAAGCACGACTTTATCCTGAAATATGTAGCGAACAACCAAAATGGTTTGAAAATAAAGAAGACCAATTGAAAGGTAAGGACTGCATTCTCAGTTTCGATGATCAAAAGGACAAGAAGGTGGATATTAAATGTGCTCATGACTATGTAAAGACAGATGTTTCCGAAAGGTCATTGCCAACATTCGCTTTTGAGCTAAGTTTCTGTAAAGATGGAAAAGAAATTCCAGGTTGGCTTTATGATACTTCTAAGGAAACCGAATACTATTTGGTATCCTGGCTGTGGGCAAATGTAAAAAAAGATTTTAAGGTCGATGATATTCTAAAGTTCGAAGGTTATTTTATAGAAAGACAAAGGCTACTTTCTTTTTTGGCTTTAAATAATCTCTATCCTGCTGATGCTCTTGAAATAAATAAAAGGATAAGAAAAAGTGGTAGGGATGGTAGGCACGAACTTGAAGAGTTCCCAGATATTGGATTAAATGGAGATTTTCATTTCTACTATTCAAAAAAGAACAAGGGGGAAGGTCCTATAAATATAGTAATTAACAAAGGCAGACTTTTAAACTTTGCAACAAAGACTTTTACTCTCTATCCTTGAAATCAAAAAGGGAAGTTTCAGAACTGAAGATATATTGCTTCTTTCCACTTTGATATTTTTTCAGGAATTTCTGCTGTGTTCATCGGACTTGATGAATGAACTGACAAAAACTGAACACTGGTTGGTATATTACAGTGCTTAATGTATTTCTCTGCCTTCTTTCCATTGCAGATGATTTTCTTGATGGATGTCAGTTGAGAAAAGTCATTGTACTCTTCCCCAGTATTGTAATCAATGAACGAGTTCTCAACCGCTAACTGTGGGTTTTTGTTGAATCTGGAGCAGGAAATGATTATTGCGAGTCGATGTCTGGAACGTATGAATAAGGCGGAGACTATCGCAGTTAATAATCAGTATGATAAAAAAAGTAAGGAAATTATGATAATTATTTTGTATTGGGATGAGAAGAATGTGATTTGAAGTGTATAAAACATCATAATAAATATTACTTTTACCTTAAATGCCTTACTTTTAAATAATTTGTTCTGTAATCTACTTTTGAAAGGAGCTAAATTAATGATTAATTTAAATGAAAGTGTTGAATATTCATTGGTACTAGACGATCAAGAAAATAATTCATCAGATACTAATCTTTTAAGTGAAGAAATCATTGATAAGTATGCAAGACTTGTATACATGAAAAAAGAAATTGAGGAAGATATTGAGGAACTGAAAGTTGAAGTTATCAAATTAAGCAAGCTTAACAATAGTGAAAAGCTTATTGGAAATGATTCAGCTTTGGAAGTCAAGATTACTAACTCAATAAAATTCCCTCTTGCGAAAAATCCTCTCAGAAAGGATTTAGAGGAGATTCTCAAAGAAAATGATAAATGGCTTGATGTGTCAGCTCTTAGTACTGCCAAATTATCAGCACAATTTAAATCTGACAATTGGGATACAGATTTGAAAGAGAATATATCACAATTTTCCCATGAAGAAGAAAGTGTTAGGATATTAGTTGTGAAAAGGTGAATTAAATCATTCTTCAGGTAGGCTCAGCTTCTTGCTTAAAATCTAATAAACCTGAGCTTATATTCCTAATGAATAATTTAAAACTTATTTCTATCCTTTTAATTCTTTGTTATATGCTCACTATCAACAAAGTCCCCAAGTCTCTAATCTCTCTCACATAAGCATTGAGAGTAAACGGGTTATCAGTCCTGACATTTTGCTATATATAATACAAAATTTCCAAAAATCAAGCCAATTCCCATATTCCTTGAGGGCTAACTTCAGCTGAAAGCAAAACTCCAGATTTTCGCAAATTCGTAGCTTGCCACCTTATATCATATTGCCAAGTATAAAAAAGATCACCGGAATCTCTTAAATCAACTTCATAATTATCCCAGACAAATTTACATATCTCTACTATAGATGCTGTGCCGTCATGATTTTTTAATGCTTCGATTATCCAGTTTTTTAGATTATCTTTTTTTGTCATATAAATTCCTACATAAATTTCATTTCTTTAAATAAAATGTGTCTGACAAGTATAAAATTCAACGGCTTTAATAATTAATATAGTATATATGCTAAATAATTTTCGCACTCATCAGTAATTTTGGCAATGAATAAAATGCTATGGAATCTAATCAAACTATCAGAATCAATTGAAGTTACTCTTAGATTGCATGCCAACTCTCTACCATCTACTTCGCATGAGCATTCAACTTGTCGAGATTGATCTGGAATGTAATGCAACAAAGATGTTTTTCGATTCGCTCCTTCGGAAACCTGCATTGACCCAGAAGCACTTCTTGATTAAATTCCTCCCCTCAATCGGACTCAACATGCAAACAATATTTATATAGATTCCACAATATGTAATCTGATGAATCAATCAGAGCTCGAATTACCATACGATATAACTGATCCAGTAGATATCCTGAGATACGCTAAACTACTGGTGGGAAAAAAGTTCAGTGATATTGAAGTCGAGTGTGCTGAAAAAGGGATTGAAGGTTGCGGCCGGAACAAAGGGCATTTGGGACAATATCTTGAAAGCAATTATTTTTATTATGAACCTAACTCAAGTAAGGACGCTGATTTCAAAGAAGCAGGTGTTGAGCTTAAGGTCAGCCCCATGAAGAAGCTAAAGAGTGGTAAGGTTAGAGCAAAAGAACGAATTGTACTGAGCATGATAAACTACATGGATGTAGTTGATGAAGAGTGGGGAACAAGCTCTTTCCTCTATAAAAGCTCACTACTTCTGCTGATATTCTATCTCTATGAAATGAATGTCAGCCGTCTTGACTATGTGATAAAGCTCGTCACCTTGTGGGACTATGGCGAAAAGGACTTTGAAATGATAAGGGATGACTGGGAACTTATCATCAGCAAGATAAGGGCTGGGAAGGCACACGAACTTTCAGAAGGTGACACCATATATTTGGGAGCTTGTACTAAAGGCGTTAATAGCAAGAGCCTGAGAGAACAGCCATTCTCAGATATTCTAGCCAAACAAAGAGCATTCAGCCTTAAGCAGAGCTATGTCAACCATATAATATCAGCAAGTAGTGAGACTGAACCCGCAATTAAATCAATAGATGAGTTTGCAAACAATAAGACATTTGAGGATATAATTCTGGATAGATTGATCGACCATTCCGGAAAAACCGTCACAGAGATACATGATGCTGTTGGCGAAGGTTTGAATCCAGATGCAAAGAACTATTATGCGGATTTGGCGGCAAGGATGCTCGGTGTGAAGAAGAACAAGATCGAGGAGTTCGAGAAAGGTGATATCACTGTCAAGACGATAAGGCTCAAGAAAAATGGTACTCCAAAAGAGGATATGTCCTTCCCTTACTTCAAGTACAAGGAACTTGTGGGAGAGAATTGGGATGACTCTATTCTGCTAGAAACATTGGATAAAAAGTTCTTCTTTATGGTCTTCCAGTATGATGAGGATGATGTTCTCAGCTTCAAGAAGGGAATGTTCTGGAATATTCCATATGAGGACCTAAAAGAGGTGGAGAAGGTCTGGCAAGAGACCGTGAAAAGGATTAAGGTTGGAAGGTCCCATGATCTTCCAAAGAAGGCTGAGGGCAGAGTGTGTCATGTTAGGCCCCATGCCCGTAATGCAGAGGATACATGTGAAACTCCTGCTGGGATACATTTAGTCAAGAAAAGTTTCTGGCTCAACTCTGGTTATCTAAAGGAGCAGATCGAAAAATAGACGTGTGTATCATTATGCGGTAAATAAAAAATGAAGTTTTTATATCATCATTAATTTTCTTCCGATCACAAGATATATTAAGGTTAATGACCTCTGTTAGAAATATGCCCGTAAGGAGACTAAAGGTAGCAGACTTTTTCTGCGGTGGTGGAGGTTTTTCAGAAGGTTTCCGCCAGAACGATTTCGACCTGGTGTTCGCACTTGATCATTGGCAGCCTGCAATAGATACACATCATCTCAACCATCCAGATTGCAAGACTACCAAGTTGGACATCCTTGAACTGGATACGCCAGAGAAGATAGACAAATACGTTCCTGATGTGGATGTGTTAATAGGTAGTCCGCCCTGTGTGTCATTTTCTGGCTCAAATCGTGCTGGGAAGGCAGACAAAACCCTTGGTATTCAACTTATTGAGGCTTATCTTCGTATCATTGCATGGAAGAAAAGCAAAGGTGTGCTCAAATACTGGATCCTTGAGAATGTACCAAACGCTGGCAACTACATCAAAGAGGAGTACACTTGGGAGGAGCTAGGCCTTCCTGGGGAGGGTCCTAACCTTACTATGAAGGAGAGGCATGTCTTCAATGCAGCTGACTATGGTGCACCTCAGACCAGGAAGAGGTTCATGTGTGGTGATTTCCCGATGCCAAAAACAACATGTGATGGGCCCGATGGTTGGTTGAAAATTGAGAATGTCTTGGAATCACTTAGAAACCCATTCGAGAACAACAGAAATGGTACTATAACGGACCCTAACTATGGATTCTCGATAAATGCAGATGATCTTACTGACCATTTCTATGATAGCCGTGTAGCAGATTTTGAATGGAAGAGGGCTAAGAGATTGAAAGAAGATCATGGATTCATGGGTAAGATGTCATTCCCTGAAAATCTGGATAGGCCAAGTAGGACAGTTATGGCCACTAGGTCTGCCTCCACACGCGAATCTATGATATTTGAAGCTCTAGACAAGGACGGAAAGCATATGGGCTACAGGCTCCCAACGATAAGGGAGATTGCTTCTTTTATGTCATTCCCGATCACGTACCAGTTCCAAGCAAACAATGAATCTTCTAAATATCGTTTAGTGGGTAATGCAGTATGTGCTAAACTTTCATCTGCTCTAGCTAAAGCAATACTTGAAAAAGAGAAAATTGAACCTCCTATTGAGTTCATACCTTTACCAGCCACTAAACCTTCTGTAGATCTCACAGGTACCAAGAACGAATTGAAGGAGCAGAAAGCCAAGAAAGCAGAGGCCAAGTTTGCTACACATATCCCTTATATCAAGATCAGGGGGTTCAGGGTTGAGCTCAACAGCAATGCATCGGATTTCGAAAATGGAATGGTCAAATGGTCATGTGTGCTGCATCAGGGAAGTGGGAAAAATGCCTTGATGTGCAAGCCTGATGAATGCAAGGTAGATGATATCGCTAAGGATATAGAAGGGTTCGAAGCTTTCAAGGAAGATGTTCATAGTACATTCAATACTATCGATATGACTCATGTTGATCTCCAAAACTCATATGTTTGCAGTTGTACCACCGAACATATCACGCCTGAGAGGGCTTTGGATGTGATGAAGGAAGTTATCGATAGACATTTCCCAGAAGATGATATAATGGTAGACAACTCTGGTCGCAAGATAGCTATTAAAAGGGACAAGGTTCCTGTGAGGATAGTAGCAGGCTTGTATGCATGTGATCATTTTGTGAAACAGTTGAAGTAAAGGTCATGTCGTGAAGATTGTTTTAACGACATTACCCTTTTTTTCTAAGGTAAGGCGTCTATCAGCCAATTTTTTTAAGATATATTTTCTAACGACGATGTTTATTGGTTTTTCTTTTTTTTGAAGACTGTATGTGAAGTAACATTGTCAATAATTGAATTCATTTTGCCTCACAATTTCGTCATCATGGTCTCTATAATTTTCACGTATATATTGGCAGATTTCTGGAATTAAGTCTAGAATTATTCCCCTTGAGGTTATAAATTCCTTTACTTTATCTCTTTTAACAAGGATGCATTCAAGCTTTGCTATATCTTCACATTTGAAATCTTCAGTTTTATTGCCCCAAATCCATATGATTAGATAGTATTGTGTCTCTTTGTTCTTATCGATAAGCCACCCGGTTTTTAGATTCCCATATTTTCCAATGCTTTCAACTTCAAAAGCATTTGTAGGTAAATCTTCGTTAACATAATCGGTTTGTGCCTTTTCATCAACAATGAGACATTTTAGATTTCCAATGGAAAATCTAACATTCCATTTCTATCTTGTTCGTCTTTTGATTCATATCTCTAGAAATCACGGACTAGTTTTGTTCTATAGAAGTATATTTCTAAGAACTTTGAAACCTCTTTCTCTAATTTGATGTCGTATTCGAAATTGCTTTCATCCATATTAATCAAGTATCTTTGAGGGGTCTTTTGGACTCAGGTTCTCTTCGAACCATTCATCCTCTCTATCAAATATCTCTTCAATGGCCTTGTTCTCTTCATTGGCCATTAGCACAAGTTGTTGAGCCAATGCCTTTCCGTTGACAAGTACTATTGGATACTTATCTTCATGCAGTTCCTTCTGTGCGGCTTCTGTGAAATAGTGCGTTGTCACATATACTCCAAGCCATCCTCTTTGCAGCCTGGCTGCGACCCTTGCGAGATCACTGCCACTTATTCCTGATTCTGTACATTTGGCTTGTCCGAGAACAACGAGAGATGTGCCAAAATCAAACTTGCCTATATCAAGCCTGCCTACAAAATCGATGCCTCCGTCACCAGACCGTTTGGTGATCCAACCTCTGGAATACTCATCTCCAAGGATTCTTTTTGCTACCAAAGAAGCTAGGCTTTCAAAATAGTGTTTTTTGTCCTTATAGTGAGAATATACCTTTTCCAATGTCACCTGTTCTGCTTTAGTCAGATTGATTTGCTCTGCTTTTTTTTTAATCTTGTAGCAATGTATCTTCAGCCTTGAGTCATCGAGAGCTGTTTCACCTCTTTCGACCCAATCGATCCAGGCGGATGGTGCATATTTTAAAGCATCCTCATCACTTACAAGTGAGTCCCTTCTCTTGTCTATCCATTCCCAATCAAAGGTGGCATTTTCTTTGTCTAAGTTGAAAAGAACGACCTTGAACACATAATTTGTGAAGACATTGTTAGTCTTCTTTTCGTATTGTGTTCTGATGTCTATGTCTGTTACGAGTCCATACCCTATGAAGGATCTATATCCTTTTATTTTCCCACTGATTTTCTCTTGTGAGAAGATTAATATGGGTGGCGCAAGGAGTCTTTTTTCTCTATTCTGTGAACCATACAATTCAAAGGCTTCCTCAACTGTTCTATTCCCACTTGATTCTCCTGCCTTTTTCAAAAAGCTTTTATTATCACCATTGTATATTACCCATCCCTCTGCCTGATTGACGATGTCAACCCAGGGAGTATCAGTTTTGTCTTTTTTGAATGGGTTGGTGTGGAATATGATGACTCCCCTTCTTATAGTTCCTTTAGTTGTCTTGGTAAATGAAATTCCTTTATTGATGTCGATATGTTTTTCAGAATTCCCTTTAGTTAGTTTCAAATAATTCTCCTACCCTTCGGGGGACTTTATGTCGAGTCCATTATTTTTCCTGATTTCAGGGTTAGGTATCCAAAAGGTCTGGTTAAGTCTTATCTTCATTAGAACCTTCTAAAACTTTATTACTCATATTATTTAGAACTTTTTTAAGATGATTTCATTAGAAAAATCTATAAAGATTCTAAATATGTTCTTCAAAAATAGATTGATTAATGAGATTTCCCTTCCTACACTTCTTTTACCTTTTTGGCACAAGCAAGGACATCCTTCTTTATTTGACATTCCCAGAACACTAGCACGGTCCATCCATCCTCTTCAAGTTTACGTTTTTTCTCTGCATCCCTTTCAATATTCTTCTTGAACTTGTTTGCCCAGAACTCGGTGTTGGACTTCGGGAGGGGGAGGTTGCAGTAAGGGCATCTGTGCCAGTAGCAACCGTTGACGAATATGGCTATCTTTCTACCAGGATAGGCTATATCTGGATGGCCAACTGCTCTTTTCCAATGTATGCGGTAACCGGGGATGCCGATATCTCTTAATGCCTTTCGAAGTATGAGCTCAGGCTTAGTGTTCTTGCCGACATTCGCACTCATTACCCTGGAGGTGACCTCTGACTTGGGTATTGGGGCTCGGCCGTCACGAATGTATTCTTTTTTCATGTTCTACATTTCATTCCTTTTGGTGGTTTGTACTACAATGGCCAATCATTGCATTTGTTTCAACAATTAAGAAATGGTTCTGTAAAATATTCTGGGGAATTGAATTATAGGTTTCATCAAATAAGGGATGGATCTGATAGAATAAAGGACCGCAGGAAAATAATCCTCTTTGAATTAACAAAATAATCTTCCGATATGCAAAAAAATGAGGATTACCCTCAATCAACCCTCAACATCTCAGCCAGCTCTTCCAGATCGTTCCCTGCACCGCTGACAGATACTATCGAATGCATTGAACCGCCATTATCCCCATCCATTCTCGGAATGATGTGAACATGCACATGCGGCACTACCTGACCGGCAGCAGCTTTGTTATTGAGACCGACGTTCGAGCCGTCTGCTGACATGGCATCCTCTAACATCCCGGTTAGCATTTTCACGGTGGCGAAAAGGGAACCTGCATCTTCCGTTGGCATATCGGTAAAGCTGTCGTAGTGTTTTTTTGGGACAACCACGGTATGCCCTCTGGAACAGGGGTTTATGTCAAGGAAAGCATAGGTCTCCTCGTCTTCATAGATCTTGTGGGATGGGATATCTCCCTTTATTATATTGCAGAACAGACAATCCATATTTTGACTCCTTATAATAGTTCAGTTCCACTTATTTATAATATTCTGCCGGAAATGGATTATTTCCTGTATCTGTTGTATGTTGCTAGTAATGCTATTGCGAGCAGTGCTGAGGGGAGGGTGAATGCCGGAGTTTGTTTATTCTCAGTTTCTGTCGGTTCTTCGGGGGTTGGTCTGCCTTCGTAGTATTCGGTGGAGATGTATGGGTAGAGGGCAGTAAAACCAGCATTTACAAGAGGTTCCGTATTATATGGTTCTATGATTGAATAGTAAATATCTAAAGGTATGGATCCGCCTGCCCAATTATCAGTAGGTTTAACTTTCCATTCATAACTTAATGTAGAATTATTTTTGCAGAAGTCTCCTTCATTGTATGTTCCCAATTGAGATGTAGGACCTTCGATAATTTCAAAGTTATCATTTCCCAATTCTGTTAGTTCTACATACACAAAACTATCTTGATAAACAGTAAATTCAATAGCAACTGTAAATGGTTCTCCAATTTTCAAAACAGGTTTAGCTGCATCCACTCCCTGCATTTCTCCGTTGTAATATACTTCATAAGTGTACACTTCTCCATATGGATATTCATATGCTGTCACAACAGTTGGTAATAACAACAAAAAAGCAACAATTATTATACCTCTTATTTTCATATTTTAGCCTCGTATTCATCTAAAAGATTATCATATCCTATGGATTTTTCAGTTCTTGCTCCCATCTTATCTCCGACTCCTTTTGGTCCGGTTCCTACAATAGTTGCTGCATATCCCTCAAATTCAAAAATAATTCGATTATTTTTACCAAGAGTAATTGGTTTTCCATTATGTTCTACTTTAAATGGATGATAAATAGGTACATCTTCCCTCACATAGACCTGTCCTTCGTGCCCATCATCCATATTCAAAATGACCTCATTATCCCCATCTGTAACCTTAAAGTACTCATATTTCCCCACCACTTCATAGGTCCACACATTCACAGTAAACACCCAATTAGGCGGCAACACCGGCAGCCCCATTGGCACCGCTTCCATTGTTTTCTCCAGTCTTTTAGCCACTTTTTCCGCCGCTGCTTCGTTAATCTGTGCATACGAAGCATCGACCAAACCCTGTAGTTCATCATTGACCGCTGAAAAGGATGCATCGATCATTGCAGAATTATCCACTATCACAACACTTACGCCTTCGGCGGTCCCTATTCTCACATCGGTATCAAGGCGGTTCAGCACCGCTTCCATCTCATCGCCTGTCAGAGGGGGATTGTCCCTTCTTACCTGAGCCTTCAACCTTTCACTCATTTCCAGGGGCAGGCTGCCCTTGGCAGATGCATTGATTATCTCACGGTTCGACAGTCCGTCAAGGTAATTCTTTGTGATCGCCACAACTGAACCGCTGTCTATCCATGCACTGACCACAGGATCATCGTTCACCTGTTGCGCTATCTTTTCAGGTATCCTGTACCTCATCTCTGTGCTGTATGTGCGTGTAAGGCCGTTCACATGCGTATCCAGGGTGGTCGTATCAAGGGTCAGGGCTTGCTCACTGAGGTTCTGTTCAAGGGACCTCACTTCTGAATTAAGGTCTGCAATGCTTTTGCTGACAATCTGTGAGGTGGCCTCTTTGGCGGGGCTGCTGGCATCTTCGAGCAGCCCTGCAATATCGTCTGCGATACCGGTGGAGAAGACACAGGTGTTCCTCACTCCTAGGGGATAGATGGTAGCTCCTTTCGGGTCCTTAAGCTCATATCCGATGCTGAGATCAAAATCAGGGTCATGGTAAAGATAATTGGGTTTCTGGTCCACTACCAGCGTCATTCCTTCGGTCCAGCTGTACTTGCTTTCAGGCATGCAGGTGATGGTCATGGTATCAATGATCCCCATGTCGTTGGCAAGGGCATCTCCGGCCCTGGATATGGCAGGGTTGTTGAAAAGGGAGAACGAACCACCTGTCACACTGCTTAGCAGATTCCCGTCAAGTCCCGGGATATCTGCACCTGCTTTCTGCAATTTCTCCAGTATGTATCCATTAAGGTCAGCGTTCAACTTCCTGTTCTGTGACCTTATCTCCTTCTCCAGCTTCAGGTATGCCTCGTTCTTGGCAATGTAGCGTGCAGCATCGCTGTTGGCAAGCATTTTTCCATCTGTTAGGTGGGAGTTTTTGTCCACATATAGGTCAGTGTCATCTTCAAGGTCCTTGGCCAGCTCCTTGGCAGCTTCATATCTCAATTGGGTGGGGTCCTCGCCAAGGTTATCCATCAGGGATACCGTCACAGCGGGATTGTCGGCTTCCACCGAGCTGAACATTTCCAGCACTTCATCTGCCATCTTCCTGTGTATCCATTCGGGAACCTCACACTCAATTGTATATTGCGGTAAATGGTGGCCGTCAGTGAAAATCTCATAATTACTCTCTATCTCGTAGATATCCACATACTGCTCAGCATATTTGTCCGCTGCATCGCTGCAAGCCTTGTCCTCCAATTGCTTTCCATCCATTTCTATGGTGGTGATGCGATACTCCCTTTCTATGGGGTCGGAATATCTGTCAAGGCCGGAGTAGGTGCCGGCCGGGGGGCGTTTATGATAGACGATGCTTAAGTTCTCGGTCTCGGTCTCAGTATGCTTGGTGGAATTGGTGACTATTGTCGTCACATGGTCTGTGGCTGAGCCGGTTCCTGTGGAATAGACCGTCTTATATTTCTTGTACTTCCCAGCGTTGTTATGTCCCCAGCCTATGAACTTTTTCCATTTATATCTGTAGGAATAAGTGTAGTCGATCTTCCAGTCTGACCTTATACTATATTTTACATCATAATCTATTGTCCAGTCAAATGAATGGTTCTCATGCATGCGGTATCCGTCTTCATACATCATGTTGGTAAGCTCATCATTCCCGCTGTGCCTGGATGCAGGGACTATTGTGACCTCCACAACATTCGATTCCAGCGAAATGCCGGACGATGTAAGTTCCCAGCTTTGCAGGGTCCCCTTTGGGGGAACAATGGATGGTGTAAGGGTTTCTCTGTGGGTGACATTCATGCTATGTTTCCAGGGGTAGGAAGGATATAATGCTCCAGCATGTGTGCCCGTATTGTCGTATGCAACATCCCACTCGATAGTTTGTATTCCCTGGGAGGAATTTGTTATCTCGATGGATGTTGTTGTTTCAATGGCTTCTGTTCCATTGAATCCATCTCTCTCCACCTGCGCCTGTACATCTGCAGAATAGATCTCCCGGGCCACATTGTGTATAAGGTCGTTGTCCTTTCCCTGCCAGGCATGGTCATCGAATGCCCATCCATCAATTACACTCGGGATGTAGTCTGTGGCAGAAACGGTTATCTGGGACCTTTCTTCGACCTGTTCGAAACTTGTGCCGTCATCATCCATGGAATTACTGACCTCCTTTTTAATATCAGCACTGAACGAACCGCTGCTTGCAAGTTCTTCCGATATATCTGTCAGGTTCGAAGAGCCGTTCATTCCATAGCCACTGGCGGTCCCGTGTAGATCTTCCTGGAAGACCTTCTCGGAATAGTAGGTGGTGTACATAAGCTCCATTGGGTCCACTGAATCGAAAGTACGTTTTTGGGTATATACTGTGCCCAGGTTCACTGCGGAAGCAAGGGATGGGTCGGTGATTATGTTCAGTGGTCCGTTCGCATAATGCTGCCAGGGGCCGTAGGTAAAAGAGCGGATGTTCATTGTTCCCAGAACGATGTTCGATGCCACGGCACTGTTAAGGGAACGTTCGTACTCATTCGTCAACTCCTCGAGCAGTGGCTCCCTGGATGTCACCAGGGTGGAAACGTCCATGGTGCGTCTGACGCTTTCACCGTTCTCAAGGTCGATGAATGTGTAGTTCAGATCCTTGATTGAGAAAGTGTGGTAGATAATATAGGTAGTATTAACATGTTCGATCTGTCTGTCAAGGGTGCCATTGATGCCCTCTATAATTATCTGATGGGGTTTGATGTCGGGCTCGATGTTGATGGCATATCTGCCATACACATATGTTTCATTCTGATAGTTACCGTTTATCAGTTCATTGAAACGCTTCGCAGTGATATCCTTGACAGGGTCCATTGCTATGCTGAACCAGTCGGTTGCTTTTACATTGGTCCCGCATTCCAGTTCGATAGTTCCATATCCGGGATCGATATCCTTTGGTAATGGGATAAGTTCTTCGAAGGACACCTTTCTCCAGAAACTGACAGCTTCACCATGGTTCACTTCCCATACGATCTTCCCGTTGCTATCTTTCACTTTGAGAACTATGCTCTGGTCCTTCCATATGGAAGATATGCTTTGCCAGACATCAGAGGGCAGTTCTATCCTCACCTTCAATGTATCTCCTGCTTCGAGGTCATGGGTCACAGCGGTCAGTATGAAGTCATCTTCCGAGGACGATCTGGCAGACGCGCTTAAGGGCTGTATTATGGGATGTTCCCCTTTCCATTGAAGAGCTTCCATGCCTGCATAATTAAGGCACCTTGAAAGGTCGGCAGACGCAAAACCTAGGGCTGCTGTTTCAGGGTCCGTCCTTTCGGTGGTGTATATTGTTTGTGCGATCTCATAGTCCGTCTGTAAAAAATATGCAGATGCGAACACTGCACCCAGGATCACAAAGATACCGATGACAGAGAACGGTATGTATGCATCATTATTGCGTATGAATGCTATTGGCCTTTTAATGAGCGCACCATGGGTGCATGCAGCTAACTTCGTTCTTAGGCTCTGTGCATTCTTTTGTAGTGAAAAGGCATCGTTTTTCATAGCACCACCTGCCAGACGTTCCTTCTTTTAGGGAACTGATCATTTGCAGATGGTCATACTTCTTCTACTTTAAATAAATATTTAATAGTAAAAGCATTATTTTTTGTAATAATATTATTTATAAAGTAAATGTGGTATATTCATCTCGCCATTCATTTCTGACAGGGGGTGGAAGCTGCAATGCTGTTGAATTTGTTCATTCCAGAAAGATCGTCATGGTCCATTAGTTCCTCTAAAATGGGGGAATTTGCTTAGGGGCCATATTTACCGCGTAACTTGCATTGATGTAGCTATCTTCTCAATATAATTTTATGCGCTTATATTCTGTTGTGTTAAAAGACGTTTTCCGGAGGAGAACTAAACTTGCGATCGCAGTCCTGGGGATCATTGTTGCAGCATCCGCCATGGTTGCGGTCGTTACAACGTTTTCGGCTGCGACTGAAAGTCTTTACGAAGAATCGAACAATTTCGGTGCTAATATCATCGTAAGGCCGCAGACAAATTCGATACCCTTGATAGCAGGTTCGACATCTCTCGGGTCGATATCCACTGGTGATAACTACATATTGGAGGCTGATATTCCCAGAATGTACGATATCAAGAACAGTGCGAATCTGGGGGTGGTGGCACCTCGTTTGTATGGTGTTGCAGGACTTGGACACGAAAATGTCATAGTGATGGGGGTTGATGTGGAACAGGAACAAAATCTCAGATCTTGGTGGAAAGTAAATGGGGAATGGCTATCCGATCCCAATGGAACGGAAGTAATGCTTGGCTCGGACATAGCAAAACCACTGGGTCTGGATACTGGCTCCACCATTACCCTTGAAGGGAATGGCGTTGACATGGAATTTGAAGTGGTGGGTATTGTTGAGAGCACGGGTGGGGAGGAAGATGGCTACATAATAATGCCCCTCTCTGTCTCTCAGACCCTTCTTGATAAAGAGGGAAAGGTCAGCAGCATTGATGTCCGTGCCCTTTGTAACGACTGTCCGGTATCCGAAATGAGCCTCCAGATCGAAGGCGCTCTGCCGGATGTGGAGGCCAGGGCAATGAGCCAGATCGTTCAGAGTGAGATGGCCATGATCAAGCATACTCAAACGTCTGCAATGGCGATCTCTATCATAACCCTGCTTGTGAGTACCCTTACCGTTGCATCTACCATGCTTGCATCTGTGAACGAAAAGATAAGGGAGATCGGTATCATGCGTGCGATTGGCGCAAGCGATCATCAGATCATATCGATGTTGTTCCTGGAAGGGGCATTGATAGGAACCATCGGGGGCAGTATTGGCTTTGGGACCGGAACTTTGCTATCCTACATAATTGCCCCTGTACTGGGCTTTGCTGAACCTTTCCCGATGTGGGAGCTCCTGCCTCTGGTCTCCGTTATGGCTGTGCTGGTGGGAATTGTCGCATCCATAATCCCGGCAAAGCGGGCATTGAATATCGACCCTGCGGAGGTGTTAAGGAGTGTCTAACGGACTGATCCATGCAAAAGGATTGAAAAAGAGCTACAAAATAGGTCCTAATGATGTCGAAGTACTGCATGGCATCGATATGGACATTGAAAATGGGGAATTTGTGTCCATCATGGGGCAATCCGGGTCAGGCAAGACCACCCTGATGAACCTGATCGGCATGCTGGACAGACCCACAGGAGGATCCATTCTCATAGACGGGGATGACATAACTACGATATCCCGGAAAGAGATGGTCGATTATAGGCGGAGGACGGTGGGTTTTGTTTTCCAGCAATTCCATCTTATTCCCTCTCTCACCGCATACGAGAATGTTGCCTTGCCTCTTGTCTTTGCAGGAGATAAGGGTCATAGTGCTGCCCTTGATGCCCTTGAAAGGGTGGAGCTTTCCCATCGTTTGGACCATAAACCGTCTGAGCTCAGTGGAGGGGAACAACAAAGGGTCGCCATCGCAAGGGCCTTGGTCATGAGTCCAAAGATACTGCTTGCGGATGAACCCACAGGAGCACTGGATAAGGAAACAGGGGAGAGGATAATCTCCCTTCTCAATTCCCTGAAGGACGACATGACAGTGGTCATGATAACACACAATCACGATCTTGCCAGAATGTCGGACAGGATCATCAACTTACAAGATGGAAAAATAAAGGAATGATATAAAATGAATTTAAAATTGATAGGATCCCTACTGTTAATAATGATCGCGCTTGCGTTCGTACCCGGATGTCTTGAAAATGATGCCCAGGCAGAAGCTGCTGTTGAACCTGTTGCAGGAGTTGCCGTTGATCTTATTGCAGCAACGTGGCTGGATCCGGAAGTATCGGGCAACATCGTTACGATCCCTGTTCAGGCGATCGAGGAGAACGTGAACACTCATTTCAAGGTGGGTACCGAAACAGGCGAGATCGCAGTTATGGCCTATAAGCTTGGTGATGACATAATTGTCCGATCGAACGTCTGTCCGCCATGTGGGTCAATTGGTTTTTCCCTTGACAAAGAGGTGCTTGTCTGTGATTCATGCAGAACTACCTTTGATGCTAATAACGGAGAAGGGATACAGGGGTCATGTGTGGAATATCCGAAAGAGAACATTCCTTATACCATCTCTAATGGAAATGTTGTAATGGGTCTGGATGATATTGTGGCAGCTCATCTCGAAACAGTTCAGAGGGGATAAAGTCTCCTCTTTCCTCTATTTTTATCATGATGTTTTATTTTTGCTTTACATTTGTATTGATCTTTTTTGTTTTTGATCCATTCTTTAAAAAATATAGAATGGATATGCTAAAGGTCGATCTCCAATAACTTTAATACACTTAAAAAGTAACCAAAAATTATATGAAAATATTACTTCCCACTGACGGGTCAGGATATTCGGAAAACGCTGCAATGGTTGCAGGTCAGATCGCAAGCAAACACGATTCTGAGGTCATAATCGTTCATGTGGTCGAAGACAAGGGGCTTGGTAGGAAGACCTGGCGCGAGACCGGCGCCGAGCATGTGATCAATAGCGTAAGGGAAGAGCTTCTCAAAAGAGGGTGTAATGAGCAGAACATCATCTCGGAGATCGTTGATGGGCATGCTGCAGAAATGATAGTAAAGACTGCAAAAAAGCACAATGTTGACAGGATAGTCATAGGTACCCGTGGACACACTGGAATAAAACAGATAATGGGTTCTGTGACACAGAAGGTCCTTCAGATGTCACCAATACTCGTTCTGGTCGTTCCTCCGGAATTCCGTTTATAAGAAGAAATGTTGTTCAAAGACTAATGTCTTTTCCGATCATCTCTTTTCCTGCGAGGACATCTTCCATGGAAAACACCTCCAGATTGAAGATCCCTTTGTAACCCTTTAGTGAGTTAAGCACTGAATAATCGATAGTGCCGGTTCCGGGTGCCATGTGCTCATCTCCATCGTAATTGGGGGTCCATGTTCCGTAATTGTCATGCAGATGCACATGTACCACTTCCTTTGACACGGTCCTGATGAACTCTTTCATTTTATCGTGATCTCCACCGCAGGTCAGGTTCGCATGCCCTATGTCAAATGTCACTCCAAGGTTCGAAGAATCCACTTCATTGACCACTCTGAGCAGTTCCCCGGCTTCACAGCAGAGATTGCCGGGGTCGGTCGCCTCTTTGTTCTCGAGTCCCAGCATGACATTGTTCTCTGATGCAAAGGCTGCAAGTCTTTTAAGATTGGCTGTCATCCTGCCAAGGGAACTCTGTCTGTCCTCACCAACCCTGCCGGGATGGAGGACGACTGCTCTTGTTTCGAGCTTCCCTGCAAGGGCTATGCATTCTTCCATGAGTTTGAAGTCTATGGCTTTCATAGACGCAGTATCGATCACAAGGGGCTTTGGATATGTTGGAACGTCTGCAAAATAATGTGCATGCATGGATGTATCAAGATCGCATGTGGAGAGTTCATCGAGGATATTTTCCAGTCTGTCCTTCTGAAGGGTATTTCCTTCATACACTCCAAGTTTTGGCATATAGAGTTCCACGGACCGAACATGTTGGTCCAGCTCTTTAAGACCGCCTGCAAAGGAAGATGCACCTATGATCATATTGATTAGAACGAAAATAGCCTCTAATAACTATTTTGGTCCGGGGTGACAAACCAAAATCCTTATCTAAATTTACCTGATTAGATGTTTCAATGAAGCTGTATGTACCCCATGTAGGTCATCTTGAAGGACTTGAAGACCTGCTTTCAGGATCCGATGACATCTATGCTGTCTATATGGCAGGGTCTCCCGATTATATTGGCACTGGCAGGACCAACCTGAGTGCGCCGAAGCTTGAGGAGATCGCTATACAGACTGATTATGCGCATGATAGGGGCGTGAAGATGGAGATAGTCCTTAACAGTTCCTGCATGGGTGGACAGCAACTTACGCCGGAAGGTTACCGTACCATCGATTGGTATTTCGATAAGTTGAACGGAATCGGGATAGATTCGATCACTGTTGCAGATCCCTTCCTTGTGGAGATGCTTGCAAAGGACTATGATATGGATGTGGTGGTCTCGGTACTCTCTTTCGTGGACTCCCCGCAGAAGGCCGAGTTCTATGAACAGCTTGGAGCAAGTACCATAGTCATCGATCCTGCGGTGAACAGGCAGTTCGATAAACTGGAAGCCATAAGGGATGCGGTATCATGCGGTCTGAAGCTGCTCGTAAATGAGGCCTGTTTGTACCAGTGCCCCTTCAGGTATGCGCACTTCAATTTCTTCTCACACGCCAATGGTCCGGGTCCAAAGCCGAATGTGCTTGATGATTATTACTACTTCAAGTGCCTGTCCTTGAGGATCAATGATCCGCAACAGCTCATAAAATCCCCCTGGATAAGGCCGGAGGACCTCAAGGAATATGGGCATATCACGGACACATTCAAGATCGGTGGCAGGACACAGTTCGTCAACTGGATCCTCAATGCTGTGGATGCTTACGCTAACGAGAGCTATGACGGGAACCTCCTGGACCTGTTGGATAGCGTAAAGGACCTGAAAGATAATTTCTTTATCCCGAACAGTGAGCTGAGAGGGGCAATCGAGCAATGGAAAAGATGCGACAAGGTCTGTCACAAATGCGGCTATTGTAAGCGCCTTGCTGAGAAGGTAATTCAGGTATATTCCAACGATGGTGAAGAATGTTGTACGATACCATTGGGACCATCAGGAGATAGAACATGACTATTACACAAGATATGCTGAAAGCACGTGGAGCATTGGAGAACAAACTTCGGGAACTTCTGGGTATACCTGTCTTCTTGATCGAAATGGATGTTTTTGCCCTTCCCTGTGGCTGCAGCGGTGTTACAATAAATACGCGTGGGCTCCAATTGGATGATCTGGAGATCTTCGAAGAGCATATCCTCAAATACCTTACTGAAACGGTCACATCCCTTGAGATCGATCCTTCTTTCCTTTTTGTTCGCCTTATCCCTGGAACTGCTGAGATAGCATCGGTAAATGCACGTATGCTTTGCAGCAATTGTTACATGGATTTTGGCAGGGGAAGCGGCAAACAGCCACGTCCTGATATTTATATTTTGAGGTTCGACAGGCGAGAATGATAATAATTCTCTCAGAACCCTTTTTTTTACAGAATAGTTCCGAAAGGTTTATGAATGATTTTGGTTAATGCTGTCCATCTTACGTTAGTCTATGCCATATTTACGTAATATGTGGCTAAAATATCGAAGATAGTGTATATTATTCGCACTTATATTATTGATTTAGAACTACGAAGGAGGAAAATAAATGGAACCACTCATGGGCATGGGTGTTCTAGCACTTATGGGCGCTGCCGCAACTATTGCTGGCACAACTGAGGATCTCGAATCTGATGTCGGATCTCAGAGTAACCCAAATTCACAAGTACAGCTAGCACCCCAGATGATGTATCCACATAGGATCTACAACAAAGCAATTTCTGGTGAACCACCATCGAATGCATTGATCTGTGCTATTGGCGGAACCGTGGCATCTGTATTGATGACCGCAAGTCTGTCTGTGATCTTTGCTATCGCTGTCGGTGCACTTGTTGCTACAGCAGTACACGGAACATATTGTATTACGGCTTACATGGGCCGTACCGCAAGTCAAAAACGTTTCAGACAACCAATCTACCTTGATATTCTCAGATCACATACGCCAGTGATGATGGGATATGCATTCATTACAACATTCTGTATCCTTGTTGTAGCATACATTATGGTGGCCGTTCTTGCACATCCTTTCCCACTTGCGCTTCTTGCGTTCATTTGGGGAATCACTGTCGGAGCTATCGGTTCATCCACTGGTGATGTTCACTATGGTGCAGAGCGTGAATTCCAGAACGTTGAGTTCGGATCAGGCCTTAATGCTGCAAATTCCGGTAACATCGTAAGGAAAGCAGAATCTGGTCTTCGTAATGGTATCGACAATTCATGGTTCTGTGCAAAGTTCGGTGGCCCAGTAACCGGTCTTGCATTCGGTATGACCGTTTTCTTAAGCGGTTGGGTAACAGCTGTTTTTAACCCTGCTCTCAGTCTCACAATGGGATGGCTTTCAGTTGCAGCAGGTGCAATTTTGGTGTTACTTATGATCATCTGGAACAGAAAGATCGAAGTAGCAGCACGTAAGGCATTTGGTCCTTACAAGGAAGAAGAGGAGGTCGCTGCATGATAGATGTAGCAGGAATTATCGCAGAGAACATTTTATACATCGCAATGGTGACCATTGGCGGTATGCTTATTTCATGGAGTGTTCACTTCGTGCCTGTAGGTGGAGCACCTGCAGCTATGGCACAGGCAACCGGTATTGGTACCGGTACTGTACAACTGGCTGCTGGAGCAGGTCTTACAGGGCTTGTGACCGCTGGGGCCGTTATGGCAGTATCTGACAGTTTCGCACTTGTTATTGCATCCGGTGCAGTCGGTGCAATGATCATGATCGCTGTTACAATGATCGTGGGTACATGGGTTTACGTATATGGTGTTGGTGTACCACCAGCATCCGCAAAAGTGGACTATGACCCTATCACAAAGGACAGGCAGGACATCTACGTTTCACAGGGTACTGAGGGACACGGACTTCCAACCGTCTCATACGTAAGTGGTGTTATCGGCGGAGCTCTTGGTGGGCTTGGCGGTGCAATTATCTACTACTCACTCATGAGCACCAGCACTGGTCTCAGCCAGAGTGACCTTGTAGCACTTGCAAGTATTTTCGCTGTAGGTATCTTTTTCGTGAACGCTGTTATTCCTTCATACAACATTGGAGGAACCATCGAAGGTTTCCACGACCCTAAGTTCAAGAAATGGCCAAAGGCAGTTCTTGCATCCTTTGTGGCAACATTGATGTGTGCTTTCGTTGGTATAATCACTATCGGAGGTCTCTAATATGTCCGCAGGAGGAGCTGGTGGAGAAGCCACAGGTGGCATTCCACAGAATCAGTTGATCGCTCTGGGAGCTCTCGGAGGTCTCGGAGGAGCATACGCAGGTCATTTCCTTTCCATTGCATCACCCGCATTCGCATTCCTTGGTGCGCTTGGCGCTATCTGTGCTATCGTTTGGGGTAGTTCAGCTGTCAGGCGTGTGGCAAGTTACGGTCTTGGTACCGGTGTACCATCCATTGGTATGATGGCACTTGGTATGGGTGTTGTTGCATCCATGTTCGGACTTGCAGTAGGCGGCATTGCCGGACCTATCGTAGCAGTTATTACAGCAGCAATTATCGGACTTATCATTGGTGTACTCGCTAACAAGGTCCTTGGAATGGGCATTCCTATTATGGAACAGTCCATGACAGAGATCGCTGCTGCAGGTACGCTTACCATCATCGGCCTTAGTGTCGCAATGACAGGTACCTTCATGTTCGATGCAGTACTGGAAACAGTTGTAGCAACCGGATATATCGCAGTGATATTCATCGCTGGTGGTATGGCAATTCTCCATCCATTCAATGCGAACCTTGGTCCTGATGAAACTCAGGACAGGACATTGATGACCGCTGTTGAGAAAGGTGCGATCGCAATGGTAATTGCAGGTATCGTAGCAACCGTCGCAGATGGCGCATCCGCTGTTCCATCTATATTGATCGGTGTTGTCATATGGTACGTTGCATTCAGTAAGTATGTCAAACTCGTTAACAGAGACGCATATAAGGTTCTTGGAACCGGTCTTCTGCCTACTGAGGAGGAATTGGAATGAGCATGGTACACGTAGCACCAGAAGCACATCTTGTATTGGACCCACTTACATCAGTTCTGGCAGCAGAACGTGAGGACATCATCTGTTACTCAATGGACCCTGTCATGGAACAGGTCAATGAACTTGATAAGATCGCTGACGATCTGGTCAATTCACTCTCACCTGACAGGAAGCTTTTGAACGCCTTCCCCGGAAGGGAAGATACAGCATTAAAAGCAGGTTTCTTCGGTAACACTTTCTATGGTGTTGTAGTCGGTCTTGTCTTCTCAGGTATGATAGCATTGACACTATACATCCTCAGTTTGATCGGAGGTCTATAATATGGTAGATAAGAGAGAACCAGCAGTAGACTGGCCAACCCTAAAAGGTGAATACGAGGTAGGGGACGTAAAGAACTGCGTTGCTGTTATCACCTGTGGATCACACATTCCAGGCGGCCCACAACTTGAAGCAGGGGCTGCAATTACAGGTCCATGTAAAACAGAGAACCTTGGTCTTGAGAAGGTCGTTGCACAGATCATTGGAAACCCTAACATCAGATTCGTGATCATTACCGGTTCCGAAGTCAAAGGACACATTACCGGTGAAGCGTTCATGATGGTCCACAAGAACGGTGTAAGTGATAACCGTATTGTGGGTGCGACAGGTGCTATTCCTTATGTTGAGAACCTCACTGATGCAGCAGTCGAAAGACTTCAGCAGCAGGTAGAGATGATCGACATGATCGGTACCGAAGATATGGGACAGATCGTTGCAAAGATCAAAGAATGTGTGGCAAAAGACCCTGGAGCACTTGATGTTGATCCTATGGTCGTCGAAGTCGGCGAAGCTGGCGGAGAAGGCGAGGAAGAGGCTGGCGGACTTAAGCCAATGGCAGCTGAGATCGCAACTATCAGGAACAGGATCCTTGATATTGACAGAGAAATGGTCGTTGCCGGTAACTGGAACAAGTACCACGCAGGCGTACACGCAGGTAAGGTCGAAGGTATCATGATCGGTCTTGCAATTACGCTGTCACTACTTGGCCTATTGTTATTCGGGAGGTAATTGACATGGCAGAAGAAATAGAATCCGGACAGGGAGTCCCAATGGTAATCAGCCCACAGATGGGTGCCATTGATAACGTTGTCGATAGAATTCGATACAGGGCTCAGCTTATCGCAAGGAACCAGAAGCTCGACTCCGGAGTTAATGCCACAGCTGCAACCGGCTTCATTGTCGGGTTTGGATTCGCAGTTCTGATGGTACTTATACTCCCATTGATCATCTGGCAGGTAGGTGGTGTAATATGAGCGACGCAAAGAACACAACACCAAGTGTTGTAACAGACCCTGCAGATTTCAATGAGGTTCTTGAGAAGCTCAATTTGATCGACGAGAAGATCGAATTCGTAAACAGTGAGATCGCACAGAGGATCGGAAAGAAATTAGGTAGGGATATAGGCATAATGTACGGAGCAGTAGCTGGTATATTGATATTCTTGATCTACATTTCACTCTCTCCGATACTCATCTGATAAGAGGTAATAACATGTTTAAATTTGACAAGAAACAGGAAGTATTCGAGGTTGGTGGCGTAAAGTTCGGCGGTCAGCCAGGGCAGTACCCAACAATTCTCATCGGTTCAATGTTCTACAACAGACATAAGATCGTGACCGACGAAGATGAGGGAGTTTTCGACAAGACAGCAGCAGACAATCTCTGGAACCACATGCTTGAGATGACCGATGTAACAGGTAACCCATGTGTTAACCAGATCGTCGGTGAAACACCACAGGCTATCAAGAAGTACATCGATTGGTTCGTTGCAGAAGATGACAAGACACCTTTCCTTATCGACTCATCCGCAGGCGAAGTACGTGCTGCAGCAGCAGAATACGTTACAGAGATCGGTGTAGCTGACAGGGCTATCTACAACTCCATCAACGGTAGTATCCACGACGATGAGGTCGAAGCTATCAGAAAGAGTGACATCGATGCTTCCATCGTCCTTGCGTTCAACGCAACAGACCCAACTGTAAAAGGAAAGCTTGAGGTTCTTGAGACCGGCGGTCCAGGTCAGACCATGGGTATGCTCGACATCGCAAAGGACTGTGGGATCACAAAACCACTCATCGATGTAGCTGCAACTCCACTCGGAGCTGGTGCTGGTGCATCCATGAGAGCAGTAATCGCTGTAAAGGGTCACTTCGGTCTCCCTGTAGGTGGCGGATACCACAACCTTGCTTCCGCATGGGACTGGATGAAGGACTACAAGAAGCAGTTCGGAACAAAAGAGGAGCGTAAGGCAGTTTACATGCCAGCAGATATCGGAACGAACCTTGTCCCACAGACACTCGGTTCTAACTTCCAGCTGTTCGGTCCTATCGAGAACACCGACACAGTCTATCCTGCAACCGCAATGGTAGATATCATCCTTGCAGAGACCGCAAAAGAACTCGGTCTTGAGATCATGGATGAGAACCACCCAATCAACAAGCTGGTCTAAACAACCAGCTTTTCATTTTCTTTTTTTTTTATTAACTTATTTCTAACCTCTTGATCTGTATTTTATTTCCTCTTCTAGTTCATAAGGGTTGTAAAACTCCAAAAGTAATTATTCCTGCATAAATGATTTTCTTTAGAAAAATAGTACGGGGGATTCTATTTTATTTATACTGTTTAGTACTATTACACCTATGGATCAAAAAAATTTACCTACTCTCATTTTTGCCATCATAATAGGTCTTGCAATTATACTGTTACTTGGCCTATTGTTATTCGGGAGATAATTGACATGGCAGAAGAAACAGAATCTGAACAGGAACGCAATGGTCAGCATTCCTCTGTATCCTGATATATTAAAGCTCCAAAAGTAATTTCTATGATAAATAACGGGCGCTCTTTATAAAAATAATTCCGTGCCAACATATTTATTTGTACTGTGTGGCTTAATTACGCCTTATGAATCGAAATAAATTTCTAATTATTGTCTTTGCCACCATATTCATTGCAGGCATGATAGCGTTGGCACCAAATGCCATTGAAAATGAGGACACACAGACCATATCCCACACATCGGTCGTAACAAAGACCCATCCCTCTGACCTTCTGTTCGAACTTGCATCAGCAAGCCCGATGATCGGCAGTACAGAGGTCACAGTCTATGACCAGGACCTTGCACTTGTCAAGGAAAAAAGGGGTATCACCCTCAAGAACGGATACAATCATGTGCAATACAGCGATGTAGCATCTCAAATCGACCCTACATCAGTAATATTCGAAGACCCGGAAAATCTGGATGTATTTGTAGTAGAGCAGAATTATGAGTATGACCTCGTCAGCAACAGCAAACTGCTTGACAAATACATCGACCGAGATATCTCCGTCACCGATCCCGAAGGAAATGAATATCAAGGCATTTTGCTGAGCCACGGGGATGGTCTGATACTTAAAACAGATAATGGAGTTGTTACACTTTCAGAGGTTGCAAAGATAGAGTATCCCGACATTGCAGGACTGTTAACCAAGCCCACACTGGTGTGGCAGGTCTACTCCCCTGTTTCCGGAAAGCGTGATATATCAACATCCTACCTGACCGGTGGAATGAGCTGGAAAGCAAACTATATCATAAAAAGCAATCCGGATGACAATATGGTCGACATTGATGGCTGGGTGACCATCGATAACAAGGCAGGGGCAAACTTCAATGATGCAAAGCTCAAGCTTATTGCAGGAGACATTAACAGGGAACTGGCTGAAGAAATACCAACATCCAGTGGATTCTATTACGCTATGGCGGCAATGGACGCAGAGGGGCAGCAGTTCGAAGAAGAATCGCTCTTCGAGTACCACATGTATAGTCTGGATCGGGTCACTAACCTGAACGACAACGAAATAAAACAGATCTCACTTCTTTCCGCGAACAATATACCGGTCAACAAACAGTATCTGTATGACGGCATTCGGGAAGATAAGGTCAGGGTCACCCTTGTAATGAACAATTCTGCAGCCAGCGGCCTTGGGATGCCACTGCCAAAAGGTATTGCCAGGGTTTACAAAGCAGATTCTGAGAACCACCTCCAGTTCCTTGGAGAAGATTCCATCGACCACACGCCTGCTGATGAAAAAGTGAGCATATCAGTAGGATATGCCTTTGACATAGTCGGAGAAAGAAAAAGGAGCGAGTACAAGAAGATATCAGACCGCATGTACCGTGTAAGCAACATAATAGAGTTGCGTAACCACAAGTCAGAGGATGCCACGATCACAGTGGTAGAACACCTGAATGGAGATTGGGAAATGATATCCAATTCACATCCTTACACAAAGAAAGATTCGAATACTATTGAATTCCAGTTGACAGTCCCGGCGGACAGTAGTGCTACCATCACATACACAGAAGAGTATAGCTATTGAAAAATATTGAAAGAAATGTGGCCTATTCAGGCCACCACTTTTTCTTTTCTTAAAGATCAGGAATCTGACAATATCTTTTCAAAGAAATCAGTATTTACAACGGCATTAAGGTCGATACCCAATTCCTCCACTGAAAAACCAAGAGCCAATCCCAGAAGCTGCGTGTAGTGGAGCACAGGAAGGTTGTGGGAGGTACCATCTCTTTCATTAAGGTCGGTCTGTCCCACATCAAGTTGCATATGGCAGAACGGGCATGCATTGACAATACAATCGACCCCTGCTGCTTCTATCATTGACAATTTATGCTCTGTGAGGGCAAGGGCCTCATCACTCAAAGCAGACCTGACCCCTCCGCCTGCACCACAACATTCCATCTTATCAGTATAATCCACGCTCACTGCACCTGTGGCTTCAACAAGTTCATCAAAGAAAGAAGGCCTTTCCACACTCATGCCTACCCGCCCCTTTGACGGCTTCAGCAGGTGGCAGCCATAATGCACTGCAACCCTGATCTCCAGGGGTTGTGTGACAAGCTCACGTATATTCTCGGGCTCTATTTCCTGATACAAGAACTCCGTAATATGGCGAATGTCCTGTGTACCTTTAAATTCCCTATCTATGGCTGCAAGATGGGAATTAACACTTTCCTTAAGGCCCTCGTCGGCTTTCAATTCATGATTTGCATCGGCAAGGGACCCATAACATCCATTGCAAATAGTGAGCAGGTCCCGTCCAAGATCTTCTGTCAATGAGATGTTCCTGCTGGATAGGGCAAGCCATGTGGTCTTATCGAATGACCGAAGGATCCCTGGTGCCGGACAACACGAAGCTCCTTCAAGATCTACACAATCGATATCCAATTTCTCAAGGCATAGCTTTGTGCTTTTTTCAATACCTGGGTAGCGATTAGGGATCACACAGCCGAGGAACAGCGACAATTTGTTCATTTCGTGTTCCTTCCTTTCAGATTCACTCATTTGACATCAACTCATCGAATTTACAGTTGGCAAGCAACTTCTTAACTTCACTCAATGCATCCGGGAAACTGTGTACTGTAGGTGGCAAAGCATCCATCCCAAGTGCTTCTCTCTTCGCTTCGTTCTCAGCATTTATGGGCACTGCATGTCCATGCTCGACCAGCAATTTACCCACGGTGCGATGTTCCGGAAGGATGATCCCTTCATGTACTGCTATCGCACGTATCTCAAAAATAGCATCAACAATATCTATTCCCCTGGGGCAACGTTCCTGACAATTGTAACATGTTGTACACGTCCAAAGGGTATCATCAGAAAGCACAGATTCGCCTTTGCGGGCCTTCCTGAGCAAATTCCTTACATTCAGGCTCGTATGCCTTCCTGACGGACAACTGCCGGTACAAACGCCACAATGCATGCATTTGAGAATATCATTTCCCGTTTTATCCAGTCTGGATAGAAAAGTTGATCCATTTGTAGCAGACATTGAAATGATTTATCCTTTCATACCTAATAAAAGATGTCGTTGCATTTTACAAGCTGATCTTCTGTTCTTATAAGATTATCTGAGAATAATTTATATTAAGTTACAGTCATAATCTTACTAAGGAGTGATAATTCTATCAGTTCATGTTTGTCGATAGAATCACAAAGCGGAACAAGGGGGAATTTTGTTCATGGATACTATCTCTCATTAGATCTGTCTTTATCTCATCTACAAAAGAAGCATTTATTGCGTTCGAATAGAAAAATTTAAATAATATAATACGGAAAAAGGTTTCTGTATCCCTCAAAGGAAGTGTAGATATGGCTAGAGCTGTTAATAAAATGGAGACCAAGGAACAAGTACTGGAATCAGTTACTGAATGTGATGTGAAATTTGTCAGGACGCAGTTCACGGACACGTTGGGAATTATCAAAAGTTGGGCGATCCCCTCAGAAGATCTCGAAGATGCGTTCAAAGATGGGGTGATGTTTGATGGTTCCTCTATCGAAGGCTTCACGCGTATCGAAGAATCTGATATGATGTTAGTGCCCGATCCAACGACCTTCAACATACTTCCGTGGAGACCATCCGAAGGCGCAGTAGCACGTATAATCGGTGATGTAAAACTTCCAGATGGCACTCCCTTTGAAGGTGATCCAAGGTTCATCCTCAAAAGATCAATGCAAAAAGCACATGACATGGGTTTCACCATGAACGTTGGTCCTGAACTGGAATTTTTCCTCTTCAAATTGGACGAGCACGGAAATCCCACTACCGAACTTACCGACAATGGCGGCTACTTTGATTTTGCACCCCTTGACAGAGCACAGGATGTTCGCAGAGATATAGACTATGCTCTTGAACTCATGGGCTTCAAAATAGAAGCTTCACATCACGAAGTTGCACCATCACAACACGAGATCGACTTCAGGTTCGGAGACGTACTGAAAACAGCAGACAATGTTGTAACTTTCAAGTATGTTGTCAAATCCATTGCATATCACAAAGGCTATTATGCAACATTCATGCCCAAACCGCTCTATGGTGAGAATGGTTCAGGAATGCATGCAAACCAGTCCCTTATGACCGATGATGGGAACAACGCTTTTCATGACCCCAATTCTGAAGATGGACTTTCAGACAATGCACATTATTACATGGGAGGTTTGCTGGCTCACATCCGTGAGTTTGCAGCTATCACAAATCCTGTGGTTAATTCATACAAGCGGCTTGTGCCAGGATATGAAGCACCTACCTATATAACCTGGTCTGCAAGCAACAGAAGCTCTCTTATCCGTATTCCTGCTGTGAGGGGTAAAGGCACACGTGTAGAGCTACGTTGTCCGGATCCCTCATGTAATCCCTACCTTGCATTTGCAGTGATGTTAGAAGCAGGACTTGATGGGATAAGGAAAAGGACCGATCCGGGTGAGTCGCTCAAAATGAACATTTTCGAACTGACAGAAAATGAACGTGAAGATATGGGTATCCTTTCTCTTCCCGGTGATCTGAAAGAAGCAATAGATGAGATGAAGAAAAGTGATTTTGTCAGGGATGCTCTGGGAGATCACGTATTCGAAAACTACCTTGCTGCAAAGAATGCAGAATGGAATGATTACAAGGCACGGGTACATCAATGGGAACTTGATACGTACCTTAGCATATTGTGAGGGCCTTGGTCCTCACTCATTACCACTTTACGATATACTAACAAATAGAATACCTTGATGAACGGTGATCCAAATGTGTGGAATAATAGGTGTGATCGATAGAAACAGGGACCTTATGAATGGTTCCAGTATTCGGGATGCATTAAGTCTTATGAACGAAAGGGGGAGTGGGGAAGGAGCTGGCTATGCAGCATATGGCATATATCCTGATTTTGAGGACTGCTATGCTATCCACGTATTCTTCAACAATCTCCTTGAACCAAAATCAAAAGTTGACGAAATGCTGCAAAAATGGGGTCGTATCGTACACCAGGAAGCAATACCTACATACGAGCAGGATGGACTCAAAAAAAGCCAAATTCCGTGGAGGTATTTCTTCAAGCCTTATGGTGACCTGATAACAGGCACATCAAGCCCCGAAGACGATATTATGAAATATATCGTAATGGAAACGAACTCTAACATCAAAGGGGCATTGATATTCTCCTCTGGAAAGAATATGGGAGTATTCAAAGCAGCTGGCTGGCCGGAAGATGTCGCCAACTTCTATCGTATCGAAGATTATGAAGGTTACATCTGGTTAGCACATAATCGCTATCCTACCAACACTCCGGGATGGTGGGGTGGAGCGCATCCATTCAATCTTCTTGACTGGGCAGTTGTTCACAACGGTGAGATCACATCATACGGAACTAACCGCAGGTATGTAGAAAGTCATGGCTACACCTGTAGTATGTTCACAGACACTGAAGTCGTAGCTTACCTTTTCGACCTTCTCGGAAGAAGACACGGATTGCCTGAGGACATTATCGTAAAAGCACTTGCTCCCTCATTCTGGGATGAGATCGACAACATGCCGGAAAAAGAGCGTGAACTAAATCTTGCAATACGTCTTACCTATGGTCCTGCCCTTATGAACGGTCCATTTGCCATAGTCGTAGCTACTCATGAAGGAATTGTCGGATTCACTGACAGGATCAAGCTCAGACCACTGGTCGTAGGGGAGAGCGGGGATAGATTATACATTTCAAGCGAAGAGGCGGCAATTCGCGTAATGGACCCTGAAGTACAGAACATTCACATGCCAAGAGCTGGCGAACCGGTCATTGGAAGGGTGATCGCATGAGCCTTGGAAGCGTTCCTTTGAAATACAAGGTCAGTATCGACCGTGAACAGTGTATGCATTGTATGCGTTGTATCAAGAACTGTTCATACGGTGTCTTTCACAAAGAAGATGACCGGATCATTATCGATTCCCGAAAATGTACTGCTTGTCATTACTGTATTTCCATGTGTCCCAGGGATGCCATCTCTCTAAAAGAACATCCTGTGGATTATCGTAGCCATCCCTTATGGACCGCCGAAGCAAGGGAGGATATCATAAATCAAGCAAGAAGCGGAAAGATAATCCTTGCTGGTATGGGGAATGCTAAACCGTATCCTGTGATCTTTGACAGCCTTGTACTTGATGCATGTCAGGTGACTAACCCGAGCATTGACCCGTTACGCGAACCAATGGAACTTCGAACATATCTCGGGAAGAAACCATCTATGCTCGAGATCGAGAAAAAAGATAATGGGGATGTGGAACTTCTAACTGAACTGACCCCCAATCTCAAACTTGACACGCCGATCATGATAGGGCACATGAGCTATGGTGCCATTAGCTTGAACGCACAATTAAGCCTTGCAAAAGCAGTAGCTAAAACCGGTACTTTCATGGGAACCGGGGAGGGTGGGTTGCATGAGAAGATCTATCCGTATCAGGATAACATGATCGTTCAGGTGGCATCCGGCCGTTTCGGAGTTGATATAAACTACCTTGAAAGGGGTGCTGCGATAGAGATTAAGATCGGGCAGGGTGCAAAACCAGGGATTGGCGGTCATCTGCCAGGTGAAAAAGTATGTAAGGATATATCGTGCACCCGCATGATCCCACTGGGTAGTGATGCCATCAGCCCGGCACCACATCACGATATTTACAGCATAGAAGATCTTGCACAACTTGTCAGGAGCTTAAAGGAGGCGACTGAATGGAAAAAACCTGTATTCGTAAAGATAGCGGCAGTTCATAATGTTGCAGCGATAGCAGCAGGTATTGCACGTTCATCGGCGGATGCTGTCGTAATTGATGGTTTCCGTGGAGGCAGTGGTGCAACTCCAAAAGTTTTCAGGGACAACGTGGGTATCCCCATAGAAGCAGCTGTTGCGAGTGTTGACCAGAAGCTCAATGATCAGGGCATCAGGGGCAAGATCTCGGTCATTGCAAGTGGAGGAATAAGGAACAGTGCCGATGTTGCAAAAACAATAGCTCTTGGGGCAGATGCTGTTTATATTGGAACTGCTTCGCTTATTGCAATGGGATGTCGTGTTTGTGGGAACTGTTACAGGGGCATGTGTCCTTGGGGTATCGCAACTCAACAGGAAAACCTCGTGAACAGGCTTGATCCTGAAGTTGAGTCTGAACACGTTGCCAATCTCATCCGTTCATGGACACTTGAACTTAGTGAATTGATGGGTGCTGCGGGGATCAACAGCATCGAAAGTCTGAGGAGCAACAGGAGTCGTCTGCGTGGATATATGCTGGATGAAGGGACACTGGACGTATTGAATGTCAAACCGGTAGGGGCCTGAAATATGAATATGATCGTAATAGATGCAAAAGGTATGCATTACACGCCCTTGAATAAAAAAATAAGGGATGCTGTCAAGAACGGTGCTAATGAGATCGTTATAGATAACGTTGTAGGTCAGCGTTTCATTGCTGATGGACTAAAAAGTGATGTAACAATAGAGATAAACGGTGCCGTAGGTGGGGACCTCGGTATGTTCATGAGCGGCCCTACTTGTATCGTTCACGGAAATTGTGACCATGCACCCGGTAATACCATGGATGCAGGAACCATTGTAGTCCATGGTTGTGCAGGGGATGCCGTTGCTCACAGCATGCGTGGTGGGAAAGTATTTGTAAAAGGGGACATTGGCTATCGTGGCGGCATACACATGAAACAATATGCTGAAAACTCTCGTCCTGTACTTGTTGTCGGCGGTATTTCACATGCATTCCTTGGTGAATATATGGCAGGAGGTCTTATCCTTGTCCTTGGTCTGGGGCATGATAAAGCCATGATCGACAGGGGGATAGGAAGTGGTATTCACGGCGGTATGATCATTATCCGCGGGGATGTAAAAGATGAGCTTCTCGGTATCGGTGCAATGAAAACAGGATTTGGTGAAGCTGAGCTGGAAATTATCAGGCCGTATGTGGAAGAATTCTGTAAATACTTCGATATTGATCCCGAAGAGCTACTTGATGATAATTACGCCTGCATCGTTCCGGCAAGCAGCCGACCTTTCGCAGACAAATACACCTGGGAGTGATAATATGTATGACAAAAATTACACATATCTCAAAGATGAGGTGTGGGATTCTGGTAAATGTGCGTGTTGTGGTGCGTGTGTTGCTGTTTGTCCGGCAGATTCTTTATTTTTCGAGACTGGGGTCAATTCAACACACCCATTGAATGATGGCTATTGCAAATCAGCAACTGATGGTGTACAATGTGGTGCGTGTTATGAGGTATGTCCCAGGAAAGGTGACCTAAAGGTCGGCGGTCTCGGGAACTATATCGATATTGTGGACGCTTCTGCTAATTTCGAAGTTGAGAGGAGGCAGAGTGGCGGTGCGGTCTCTGCTATTCTTGCAAATGCCCTTGAGGAGGGGCTTGTGGATGCGGTCATAACTGTATCTGAAGATCCCTGGTCACTTAAACCAAGGTCAACTGTGATAACTTCAAAGGAAGTGCTTGTCCGTCAAGCAGGCAGTCGCTATAACTGGTGGGTTCCACTTCTTTGGGCATTGAAAGAAGCTGTCATCATGAAGAAATTTCGTAATGTGGCGGTAGTGGGAGTTCCCTGTGTGGTCGAGGCTGTAAATAAGATGCGAAACAGTGAGCATGATCTGATTAGGCCGTTCAGGGATTCTATCCGCCTTATAATGGGCTTGTTCTGTACTGAAACATTCGACTACGAAAAAATGGTCGAAGGAAAGTTCAGGGAGGACCTGGATCTCGATCCATGGGATATCAAACGTCTGGATGTTCCTGGAAAACTGGAGATAACGACCGAAGATGGCGATATCCATATCATACCTCTTTCTGAACTGGATGATTGTATTCGTCCGGGGTGCGGGATATGTACTGACCTTACTAGTACTTACGCTGATATTTCTGCAGGTTCTATGGGAAGTCCAAAGGGAAGGACGACACTTATCATCCGGACGCCTGTTGGAAATAAGTTCTTCATGAGCGCAGTTGATTCTGGAACTCTCAATGTGTCTAATGAGGTCGACATTGAACTCCTCGATAAGCTAGCTGGGAAAAAAGCAAAAAAGGGCATGAGTTGATAATATCGGACAGTTGTCTGATATTTCTTCTTCTTATTTATTTGACCCATGTCTCACTTATCTCTTTATTGGTCCTATTTACTTACATATCCATACTTAAATTACTTTCAACCCACTCGCTCTATATACTAATAGGAAAAAGACCTAATCGTACTTCATGATGGAGGCTTGAACAATGCCCGCATATACTGTCACAGAACTGAACAATCTCATCAAGAACACTCTGTCGAACAATCCTAAACTTAATCAGATCTGGGTGCAGGGGGAGATCTCCAATCTTACAAAGCACAGTTCAGGTCATTATTATTTTACTGTCAAGGATGGAAAAAGTCAGATAAGTTGTGTCAGCTTCAAGTCTGTGAATAGGAATCTCCGGTTCGAGCTGGAATCATCCATGAAGGTTCTGGTATTCGGTTCAGTGGATGTGTATGTGGTACGCGGGCAGTATCAACTCTATGTTCAGGACATTCGTCCTGATGGTGTGGGCGAGCTATACAAGGCCTATGAGCAGCTTAAGAACAAGCTTGAGAAAGAAGGTCTCTTCAGTGATGTTCACAAGATGCCGATCCCTGAATATCCTCTGAGGGTCGGAGTTGTAACTTCTCCTACGGGAGCTGCGATACATGATATTCTGAATGTTATCGGCCGCAGGTATCCGGTCAATGTCCTATTAAGTCCTACCCTCGTTCAGGGTGAGAGATCTGCGGAAAGTATTGTCAGGTCAATTGAACTGCTCAACCAGACGGATGTCGATGTTATCATTTTGGGAAGGGGCGGTGGTTCCCTTGAGGACCTGTGGTCCTTCAATGAAGAGGTGGTCGCAAGGGCTATCTTCGATTCCAAAAAACCGATAGTTTCCGCTGTTGGGCATGAAACGGATTTTACAATTGCTGATTTTACTGCTGACCTGCGTGCTCCGACCCCCTCTGCTGCGGCAGAACTTGTGGTACCGGACCAGAATGAGGTAAAAAGGCATCTTGCAACATTGTCCTCCCGATTGGAGAATAAGGTGGGGCACGTTATTTCAGAAGGGAAGGGTCGGCTGGAGTATGCCCGGAAGAAACTGGAGCCACAGCATATAATGGATATGCTGATGCAGGATTCGCAGTATCTGGATGAGCTTACTATGAAACTGACCTCTTCCATGGGAAAGACAATAGAGAATAAAGCGCTGGAACTTAAATTCCATTCGTCCAGGCTCAATGCTGTAAGTCCCCTGAACACGATGCTAAGGGGGTATAGTATAGCTTTAGACCCTGAAGAGAAGGTATCCATCTCAAGTGTCAGCGAGCTGAAGGAGAACGCGCAATTGGATGTTATTGTCAATGACGGCATATTTGAGTGTAAGGTTGAAAATATAATCCATGACAGGAAGAAATACCTGCATTACGAAGGGTGATAATATGGGAACTACAAAGAAGGCCAAATCCGAGAAAGAGGGGACAGAAAAAGAACAGACTTTCGAAGCATCTCTGGAGGAGCTAGAACATCTCGTGGATCTGCTTGAAAGAGGGCAGCTTACACTTGATGAAAGTATTGAGACCTTCGAGAAAGGTATGAAACTGGCACTGCTTTGTAACCAGAAGATCGAGGATTCCGAAAAGAAGGTCGAGGTTCTGATGGAAAGGAGCGGAAAGCTTGTAACAGGACCATTCGATGGGTCCGATAAGTGAGAAGATATTGCAATATATCGTGTTACTGGCAGTATTGGTGGTAGCACGGGTAAGTGCTGAACTCGAGAAAGTATAAGTAATGCTTATGCATATACAAAATTATAATGTCCGAACTTCAGAATTTGCCGTGTTGTATTGAGGGACTTGATGAGATTCTTGGTGGTTTTAGAACTCCCTCGACTATCCTTGTTGCCGGTACAGCCGGGGTCGGTAAGACCACAATGGCACTTCAGATGCTTTCAAATGCCGCAAAGAACGGGGAGAAAGTGCTGTACATACCGCTTACAACAGAGACATCTGAAAAATTCGAGAAATTGCAGTCTGTTTTCCCGTTCCTTTTCGAGAATGTCAGTATCCATCCTTTGAGCAGGCAGGCTGCTGAAAAGGACCCGCTGAGCACGTTGATCGAAATGGGAAATGTTATAGCCTCAGAAAATCCTGGCCGCATCGTCATTGATCCTATAACTCCTATGGGATTTGGCTTTGTTGAACAGGAAAGAAGGCGTTTTTTCTATACGCTTGACTCCATGCTCAAGGAATCGAATGCTCTTGTGATGCTGACAGGTGAACTTCTGGAGGAGCAGATACATGGGTCTGTGGTAAGTCATCTTACTGATGGTATCATTTACCTGTCAAAGGAGAATTCCGGTTATCATACTGCACATAAGATGAGAGTTCTTAAGATGCTGGGGCTGGATCTCCAGAAGAGGGGGATAAGCACTGCCAGGGATTACAGTTATGATGTAAGTTCTGAAGGCTTCGTCGTCTATCCCCGCCTGGTAAGTTCTAAAGTTGATGGTCCAGCTGAAACAAAGATAAGGTCTGGGGTGGAAAATCTCGATCTTATGCTCTATGGAGGTATAATTGCAGGGAGCAGTATGCTCGTTGCAGGTGAGCCTGGCTCGGGCAAGTCGATCTTCGCATGGAGTTTCATGATGGAAGGTCTCGTTAATGGTGAAAATGGGGTGATAGTATCCTATGGTGAAAGGCCGGAACAGATCATCAGGGAAGCGGCAAAGTTCAATTGGGATATGCAAAAGTATGTGGATTCCGGGCAATTACGTTTCATTCATTCCAATCCTGAGGAGATCCATCCTGCGGAACATGCAATAAGGCTAAAGGAGCTCATAGATGAACTTGGTATTACACGTATCGTTCTGGACGGCCTTGTCAATCTGGAGATCACATTCCCCGATGATATCAAACTTCGTGGATACTTGCTTAGCCTTACAAATTATCTCAACAGCATGGGCGTAACCTCTGTTTTTACAACAGAACTGGAACCGCAGACGGACAGGATCATGAGCAATGAAGCATCATTTATCATGGACACTGTGATAACGCTTACACAGATACTCTGCTCCAATGAGTTCAAAAGGTATTTGAGGATACTGAAATCCAAAGGTTCTCGCCATGGTCTGATCATGCGGGAATATACGATCTCTGACACTGGCATCAAGCTTCAGTGTGATGTGTTGCCTTGAACGGCAAATCTGTAAAAAAGGTATAAAAGTAGCATAATACTACTTTTATTTTTATATTGATAGTACGGTCCTTGCGACCGTTGTGCCAAGTTCTGTGAGTTTGTAAACTCCACTTTCCTCAACGATAAGCTCCTTTGCGGCAAGTTCCTCGAGTATCTTATCAGCAGATATTTTTGCAATATGCATGTTCTTAGCGATGCGTGCTCCTTCCAGCTCTCCCCTGGATTCGAGTAAGGCCAATAATTTCTGTCTGTTCTTGTTTCCGGTAACAAAACCCATTAGTTCTTCCATTTTCTCACCATATACAGTTTACTACTACATCGTATAACTATATTCGTACAGTTGTTCTTCCATTGTTGCAACGGCGTGGTAGGAATACTTTTATTACCTGTAAAGCATATGTATGCGTGGCGGGCTAGTCTGGGTAGGCCGGCGTTACCTGTAACCCGAAATCGCCGATATGCGGGGGACGAAGCCAAAAGAAGTTGTTTTGATCATATCCAAACCTGTGATCTCAACGTAGAAGCCCCGTCCTGCTTGGATGATGTTGGTAGGAGGACCAATTGGAGAATTGGTTCGCCTATCTTTGCAGTGGGAACCAGTCGAGGCCCGGAAGGGAGCAGACCTACCATTGACATTTGTCGCTTGGAGGGCTGCGGGGTGGAGGAGAGGTCACAGATCATTTGGGTCTGTGATTTACAGCAACTCGCGGTATGCCCGCCACTTTATACTTCTAACGAAAAGCGTTAAATAAGGCTATTGCCTTTATGGAATCGCATTGGCGTGAAAATAACTCTTAATGACGAGATAGCCAAGCCCGGTATGGCGCAGGATTGCTAATCCTGTGGTGCCCGGCACCTCGGGGGTTCGAATCCCCCTCTCGTCGTTCTTTTATCCTCTTTGTTAACTATATCTTTTCTAACGATGGTCAAAGAGGAATGGCAGGTTAAGATAATGGTCGATGGTAAACTGATAATCCCTGTACTCAATGAAGTGCCTGTGAAAAAAAAGGGCAGTAAGTCTGATGGTTGTGGCGGTTGTTCAGGTGGCACCTGTGGTGCATTCGGAATACGTGCAGGTTCTGAAAAGAACGAGGTACTCAGGAACATCCTTATTTTCGCAATAATGGGAATTGGGATGCTCGTTGGAGTATATCTTATTGTAAAACTGCTGAATCTGGTCGCCGGGATCTGAGCGTTTTATTCTTTCAAATGGTATGGTATCCTCACTTCTCGCCCGCACTTAAGGCATGTTATGGTCATGTACCTTCCATGAAGCCTCACTCTTGAGCTGCTTCCGGGGACAAGGTATGAGCTACACTCCCTGCACATCTTACGTTTCAGGGAAGCTGGGAATCGTAACCTGTATTTCATGCCGATACGTCTTGCCAGTTGTACATATCTGTCGCTTCTTTCGGGGTTGGAGCTGTATTCCTCGGCTGCCAGTTTGAAAAGGCGTTCGATCCTCTCAGTTGCCACATCTTTAATAATATTCTTTTGCTTCTTTTTCATTCGGGACATGTACATATTACCTATTGTGTATACACATCATCATTTTAAAGAATTATAACTTCGATGTTAGGATCCTTTGCATTGATGAGCTCTTTGAACTTCTGTGGGTCTGCATCAGTACCTTCGACAAGGCCATAATGCATGGGAATTGCAACCTTTGGGCCTATGGCTATGGCCGCATCTGCTGCTTCTTCCTCACTCATTGTGAAATCCGCACTTATTGGCAGAAGCACAACATCTGCATGTATCTCGGCCATTTCGGGGATCAGGTCCGAATCTCCGGCATGATATATCCTTATGCCTTCAAGTTCAACTATATAGCCTACGCCTTCCCCTCGGGGATGGTTAGGCTTATTCAGATTGTAGGAAGGCACGACCTCTATATTTACTCCCTTTATTGCCAGATTTCCTGAGAGTTCATCTCCTTCAATGATCCTGCGTGCATCGCCTTTGAACTCTAGTGACATCTTTTCCGGTATCAGGGTCGTTGTCATGCTTCCGCGGACCGCCCGTATGGAACCTGGGTCGCAATGGTCGAAATGCTCGTGCGTCAAAAGTATGATGTCAGCTTCATCTTCAGGAACTATCTCATCTGGAACTGCATATGGGTCAATGTATATCACTGTTTTCTGCCCGCGCAATATGAATCCGGCATGGCCTAGCCATTCTATTGATACATTACCAATTGTTGTGCTTTTCATGGTCTGGTCTCCTGAAACGTTCTGTCAAATATGCATCTTCTGAACTTATGCTGACATTAATGGTACAATATATCTTAAAACTGCCGAATTCCCTAAAATATATATCTTATTTCGATATGGTAATTTTTTACAAATAACACTGATAATATTTATATAGAAGAGGTTGTGTATATACAAATAGATGTGTTGTATATTCAGATTTTTACGTAACACTCAAAATAATAACGGCACAATCGAAAAACAGGAAGGGTCAAATAATGAAGATTAGAGTCGTAAGTTCAAAAGAAGAGATTAAGACGTTAAGCGAAAACGAAGAGATCGTACACCTTGCATTCAGGCCGTCAAACACAGATATTTTCGAGCTTGTTAAAAAATGTCCAAGTGTCAAAGCACTTCACATTCCAAGTTCATACAAGAAGACCATATCCAAGTCTGCAAAGATGTATCTTGAAATGCAGGGCATAAATCTTCTCGAAGGCGATGTATGGGGCCACAGAAAGGATATCAACGAATATTCCGAAGTCTCTCAGGGCGTCTATGATCGAATAAAGGAGTACCGCGACGATGGTATCTCTGAAGAAGAGATCAATGAGAAGATGGTCAGAGAAACCAGGCTTAGCCCTGATTTCATTGAATTCCTGATGAAGCAGTAATTTACTGCACTTGAAAAACGAAAAAAACGAAACCCCCAAGAAGAAGGTCGGTATTTATACCGACCTCTCCCCACACTTTTCACATTATTATTTTTACTGTTCATTCACAAGATCTCTGAACTACCAGTCCACATGACCTCTAATTGATGTCAAGTGTTTTTATTATATCTAAAATGGGACCTGGTCCATATTCAATAGTTAAGATAGCTACTATTGAAGCAAATGTGTGATCAGCTATTTTGAAATGTCTTACTCTATATTTGTCAATTTAATGCCTGCAAGGGATACTGTCAGTACGAACAGCGCTAAAGCTCCTAAAAAACCATATCCTTGTGGCTCCATGCCCGTTGCGTGGACCATTATGAGAAGCACTACGAATACAACGACCGAACCAATAGCCAGCAAGATTTCCATTGTTTTTTTGTTCATTGTACTTACATTATAAGCCTGATACATCAATGTAACGCCGGTGGAAGAAGGAATATATGAGAGGACAACAATATCTAATCACAAATTTCATATGGTAAACACATGACAGAATTCGAAAGGGAACTTGTACTATCTTTCAATGCTTTTTTTGAAGATACTGATGTAAGGGGGATCGCACATAGGCTCAAACAGCACCGATTCACACCGCAGTTCCTGGATGTGCTGGTGGATTCCCTTAACCCGGATTACTACCTGGGTATAGAATGCAAGAGCATTTCGGTGGAAAAGGGTGCAAACGCACTTTATTTTACCCAGCATTTCACAGTTGATAAAAAGGGTGCTCACCAGATAGACCGCATATCTGACTTTCTGAGAAGGTCAGGGCGTACAGGCTATCTGGCGGTCGAATTAAGGATGGGTGTCGGAAAGTCCAGAAAAGCACATATTATTCCGTGGGATGAACTGAGGGAACGATACCACGATGAAACATCTTTGAAATACACGGTAGAAGAGATACAGACCTATCCTGAAATGGAAAGGAAGAAAGGACATTATCTTATCGAGCCCGCTAAATGGAGAGGCGGCGAAAGAATTCTTGAGTAATTATGCAAGGTGATCTATAAATGTTGGAAAGAATTCAGGAGATCAGGTCAAAAGCTATGGAATGTTCATCCATAATTAAAGACCAGGGTTCTGTATATGTGGTCTCACACATCGATGCGGACGGTCTGACCTCCGCCGGGATAATCTGTAAAGCACTGGAGAGGGCAGGGATCGAACATTCCATCCATTTTGTAAAACAGCTCGATGAGGTGGAGATCGAATCAATAGCGAATCTGAATCCGGAACTTGTCATTTTTACTGACCTTGGAAGCGGGATGATCGACTCTCTCAATTCTCACGGAATAAATGCGGTTATCGCTGATCACCACCAGCCAAGGGGTGAAATGGAACATCATCTGAATCCTCATCTTTATGGCTTCAATGGCTCATACGAGCTTAGCGGTTCTGGAATGACCTATATCTTAGCAAATGCCCTCGGGGACAATAAAGATCTTGCAGACCTTGCCATTGTGGGCGCAGTAGGGGACCTTCAGCACCTTAAAAAAGGCCATCTTACTGGTCTGAACCGATATATTCTCGAAGAGGGTGCCCAGGCTGGTGTTCTCAGTTTTGAAAAGGATATAATGCTTTTTGGGAAACAGACCCGTCCGGTCTTCAAACTGCTCCAGTTCGCATCAGACCCATATCTGCCCGGACTCACCGGCAATGAAGATGCCTGTATAGGATTCCTTCATGACCTTGGGATACAATTTGGCGGGGACGAACGCTGGAGACGCTGGATCGACATTGAGCAGATGGATAAACAGAAGATCGTATCAGCCCTTGTCCAGTACTGCCTGCGTGCGGGTCTTCCTTCCTACAAGATCGAGCGCCTGATCGGGGAAGTGTATCTGCTCACCAATGAAAAGGAAGGTACTGAGATGAGGGATGCTTCCGAATATTCCACCTTGCTGAATGCAACTGCACGATATGGTCACGCTGATATCGGATTGGCAGTGTGTATGGGTGACAGGGGTGAAGCATATGAATCTGCAAAGAAACTTCTGAGCGAGCACAGGCAGAACCTTGTCAATGGACTGATGTTCGTCAAAGAGCAGGGTGTGACCCAGCTCGACAATCTTCAGTATTTTGATGCTGGTTCGAGCATACTTGAGACCATCGTGGGTATTATTGCAGGCATGAGCACATCTGTTATCGGTAATCGGGATCTGCCCATAATCGCATTCGCAGACGCGAAGGATGGTGTGAAAGTGTCGGCACGCGGTACGCAGGACCTCATACGCAAAGGGCTCAATCTGTCAGAGGCCATGTCAATGACCGCTGCAGAAGTCAATGGTGCAGGGGGCGGGCATGACATTGCAGCCGGAGCTACTATCCCTGAAAGTGCAAAAGAAGAGTTTATAAAGAAGCTTGATGCCGTTATTGGCAAGCAGCTAAAAAGATAAGGTTTAGATAAGGTCCTCGATGTGCTTCATACTGTCAATGCCAATTAGCGCTGACATTGCACTGGTGCGGACCTCAAAGCCCTGTTCCTTTGCCATTGCCATGGGGTTGGTACCTCCAATAACAACAACGCCTAAATGGTCACGTTCAACAGGAACGTCCAGCACACGAGTGTTTGGCTCTCCCACTTCCATTATTCCGCTAAGGCCAGCTTCCATCAGGTCTGAAAGGATATGGTCGATATCATCCCTTGCCACCAGGGGAGCTTCCCTGAGATTTGCAAGGATCTTGCCGGAACCTGTTCTCAGCATCTTTGTGACCGATGTTATGTCCTGGGACATGAGGACCTCAAGGGGGTCAATGGTGGTACTTGCGTAAGTGACCACATCAGTAAAACGAACTGGTTGCCCGTTCTTTATCTGTACTACTCCTCCAAAGCGAGGGTTTATCATAACACCGCCCTTCAAAAGGACTCCGTCGATGGTTATGCTGCACACAGTGGCAATCCCAACATCCCCTTGTGCTATCTTCAGATCACCGATGGTCTCTCCGCTTTTTATTATCTTCAAGAAAGGGCTGACCGATAATCCGCTTCTGATGACTAGGTTATATACTTCCAGAACGGCTTCGAGATCTTCTTCCTTTACAAGGGACAGGTTCACTATCAGTTCGCCAGTCATATTTACCGGATCAAAAGTTGTCCTGTACATAAGGTCTTCAATGCGGGAGGATGTGAATTGTACGCGATTGGGTTGTTTGATCATAGGTAGCTCTCGTTTCTCTAAAGTAAGGAAATTACTGTATTAGAGTTTTGTGTCTGGGCTACAATGAAAAAAAGAAAGTTGTATTATCAGACATTGATAATACTTTCAAAAATACCTGTGAAATTCTGTGGACTTTTAAGGAATTCAAGTTTTTCAGTATCATTCACAAGTTCGTACATGTCCCTGCCACAGAAAAGGCCAAACTCAGGGATGTCTGTGGGAGTTATGTACCTTATTTCTGGAAGGTTCTCATAACGGTGGTTCTTCACGAATCCGGACTCTAACAGATAATAGGCCCCTCCTTCCATATCTCTGAAAGGTGCATAACTGGAGGCAAAATCACAACAGACCCAGTTTGCCATTTTAAGGATCTCGTTGGAAGCGTTTACCGTCACATGCCCATAATCAGGGGGGATGAGTGCAATGTCGCCTTTTTTTGCTTTGATGACTACCTTATCCACAACGTCATCTCCCACATGTTTTTGCAGAATGTATGTCGCTTCGCCTTCAAGCACCTGGTATACCTCAGGGTAGGATATCTCCTGTCCCGGTACATTTGGATGATAATGGCCAGCGGTCTTGACGAACTCACATCCGAGCATATTCGGTGGGATCACTGTAATATCATAACGAAGATGGGCCTTGTTTATTGTTTTCAAGTCTTCCTCAGACAATGAAAGATGCCTGAACATATAGTATAGTTCCATATCATCCACTGATCTGAACCATTCGTGGTCATAAACGACCTCTTTCATATCATGTAACATCCGTATGTTAGGCTGTCTTTCCACTCCCCCGAATTCAATAGTATATCCCATTATATCACCTTTCAAGTAACAGCTGTGGCCAGTCAAGAGCTGTACCGCAGTCACATTTCCCACATTCATCTCATGCAATATCCCTGTGTCAGGCTGCATTTCCACTCCCCCAAATTCTACCTTATCTCCCATTATATCACCTTTTCAAGTAAAAGCTGCAGCCAGCCAAAAGCTGTTCAAAGGCCACATTCCCCGCTTTCTATTGTTTAATAGGTGTATAATACATTTTAAATTTAACTCATAATTAATAATAATCAAAGGGGCGCAATGCCACTAAAACAGCAACCTTAAGATACAAAAGAACATACAATGGGGCATGGAGAGGGAGATCAGAATACTGCACACTGGTGACACTCATATTGGTTATCGTCAATATCATAGTGAGGTACGCAGGCAGGATTTCATCGATGCCTTTTCCAGTGTGATCGATGATGCCATTGATATGAAAGTGGATGCTGTTGTCCATGCAGGCGATCTTTTCGATTCAAGGAACCCGACACTGGAGGATATTCTTGATACTATCAGGATCCTTTCCAAATTAAAACAACAGAAAATCCCTTTTCTCTCCATCGTAGGTAATCACGAGAGCAAACAGCACACCCAATGGCTGGACCTTTTCGAGAGCATGGAAATTGCATCAAGACTTGGCACTAAGCCATTTCTGATGGACGGTGTTGCTATTTACGGTATCGATAATGTTCCACGATCTAAGATACCCCTTTATGATTATTCCGATTTCACTGCTGAGGATTGCGGGGAATGGAATCTTCTCGTCATGCATCAGCTAATGGCGCCGTTCCCATTTGGGGAATGGGATTGTGAGGATGTGATAAGCTCCCTCCCATTTGATCTTCACGCCATACTTCTGGGCGATTACCATAAGCATGAAAAAACAAAGGTTGGCAGCACATGGGCTACCTATTGTGGAAGCACTGAACGCAACAGTGCCTCAGAGAGCGAGCCCCGAACCTATAACATCATTACTATCAACGACGATGGTCTCGATATAAGCCGGCGTAATATAGTCACAAGGGACTTTCTTTTCATTCCTGTGGAGCTCAGGGAAAAAGATGCTGCTTACGAACTGATCATCAATACTATCAAAGGCTACGATGTTGCCGGAAAGGTAGTCTTCCTGGATATCTCAGGTAATTCCGATGTATCCATCTCTTATAATGAGATAGAGGACCTCCTTGCAAAACAGGAAGCCCTTGTGACGCGCATACGGGATATGCGGCATGGCGAGGGAGTCTCGGAAGAAATGGATGTCGAAGTCTCTTTCTCGGACCCTGACGAAGCTGTCAAAAGGGAAATAAAGAACATGACGCTTACCAGTGGCGGTATCCTCATCGATGAGGTGGTAAGGGACAGTTCAGTTCCGAAGACAAAGGTGGATCTTGAAACGGAGTCCAAAATAGGTGTTTTGCTATCTACCATCGATTTTTCAGTTCCTGTTTTGAATGTCGCTCTTCAGGGCAGCTCTCAGGCAGTGGTTGATTACGGAAAGGCCGAAATCGATGTGGATAAAGAAACTCGCGATGGCGAAACAATAGCTGAACCGGCTGAAAGATATGTCTCCGATAATATCTCCGAACATATCTCGGAAGTTCAAGATACCGATATGATCGGAGAAAGCACGATTGAAATTTCTTGTGATGGCGAAAAGGCGAAAGACTCTGATGATGAAGCCCCGGAAGACCCTGAAAAGAAGCCCGTGGATAAGGGGGATGTGCATGCAAAACCACGTCAGTACAATCTGGGGGATTATCTATGAAGCTTAAAAGAGTACGGGTTGAGAATATCAGGAGCTACAGTGAACTTGATATCACCTTCGATGATGGTGTTACTGTTGTCTCCGGTGTGAACGGCAGTGGTAAATCCAGTTTGCTGGAAGCCTGCTTTACCGGGCTTTTCGGAAGTCGTGCTCTTTCAAAGGATTTCGTTATTTCGGACATTGTTCGAAAAGGGGCTACAAAAGCATCGATAGTTGTGGATTTTGAGGATCAGGGGAATGATTACAGTATCGAGCAGGGGTACAAGGTAGATGCAAGGTCCGGGAAGGCATCGAACAACAGGTCTGTTTTCAAGGTCAATGATGAGGTGATGGTGGACCAGGCAAATCAGACGTATGAGGCCGTAAAGGCACTTCTGAAAATGGATGAGGAGGCCTACACCAACTGTGTGTACATCAGGCAGGGTGAAATAGATGTACTTATCAATGCCAAGACAAAGGACAGGCAGCGTATGATCGATGACCTTCTTCAGATAGGCAAACTCGAAGAATACAGGGAGCGCGCAAGCAGTGCAAGGGTCGGTGTTGGAAGACACCAGAGGGAGGCTGATGCGCGCCTTAAGGATAATATTGCTGATATTGAGGTTCTTGAAGATTCAAAACCTTATCAGGTCCTCAACGGCCTCAGGACCGAAGTGACCGGGATCGAAAAAGCGGTTGCAGAGCTTGGGTCAAAAAAAGAACGCGCAAAAGAGCTGATCGAATCCATTGGTGACCGGATAGGGAAGTATTCTGATACCTTGGAACAGAAGAAAAATGCAGATGCTGAGATCAAGGACTTTAAGGCCAATATCTCAAAGGAGCATGCCAATATCGAAAGGTCCAGGGGGCAGGTGGATTCCGGGAACAATGATATTTTGGCCCTTAATAGTTCCAATGCCTCCCTTTTCGAAATTCTAGGGGTCGTAGATGGTACTGATATCGAGGGATTTGTTACTGATCTTGAAAAGCAGGAAGTTTCCGCACGAGATGGGCTTGGCGTTGTTGTCAAACAAAGAGAACTTTCATTGAACAATGAGGCGGCACAAAACAATTTCCTCCTGAATCTGAACAAACAACTGAAAAATTCGGTTGGTAGCATACGAACCCGGGAAGATAAGGTGGAATCTGCCAGAAAGGATGTTCAAAAGTGCCTGGAAGAGGTCGAGCGGATCGGGTCGATCATCCAAAATAGGTACGTTGATGCAAAAGAGCTTGGCTTTGCGGAAAATAAGCTGGATGGTATTGATGATATTTCTGAACTTTTGAACCTTAAACAGACACAGCTTCATGGTAAAGAAAAAGAAATATCTGTCAAGGTTGCGGAACTTGAGAAAAAGATACAGAAGAGCAAAGACCTTCTTAGCAAGGGTCTTTGTCCTACATGCGGGCAGGACCTTCAGGGTTCAAAAGTATGCGAAGAGACCGCTGGGGATGAGGAAAAGAAAACCGAGCTTGTCCATGAGCTGGAACTGATAAGGGCGGACCAGGAAGAGATCAGGGTAAAAGTGGAACGTGTAAGGACTGTGCGGGATATCATAAAATCGATAGCTGAGAGTGAAAAACAGTTGTTGCTTAAGAAGAACGATATCACTTCCATTGAGAAGGGCATAGGGGAGCATCTAAGTTCCATTAAGGAAGAGGCTGACAAGGTACTCGATCTTGAAAAACAGATGGATGAATGCAAGCGTTCGATAGCTGAGCTGAAAAGTGGGGCTGAGTCTCTTAAAAGTGAGGAAGCTGCTGCAAAGGAACTACATGGGAAGTTGTTGCATAAACTGGATGCTGCAAGGCAGATACGTTCCAATCTTCTGAAGGTCAGGGATATACAAACTAACATCAACCGTCTTCATGATGGGGTGAAAAACGGACTGGAAAAGATAGAACTGTTCGAGTCGCAGATAAATGAACGTAGGCAACGCATCCTTAAACTCGATGAGGCATTGGGGGATGTTGATCTGAAGAAGCTCCAGGCAGATAGATCTCAGTATGAAAGTGCATATAATGGGATCGTTTCTGAGATGGATGTGCGGGATAGGCGTAAGGGTGAACTCCACAAGGAGATCGGGCGGGTGGAAGGGGATATCCGGCGGCTGAACGAGCTTAAGAATAAGCAGAAGATGTTGGTGAACAAGAAGGATTTCCTTGCAGCAGTCTATCGGGATGCAGAGGAGCTTGAAACGATGTATCTGCGTCTTCGTGTGGAGCTTCGTGCAAAGAACATTGATGCTCTTGACAGGTTACTGAACGAGATCTTCTCTTTTATGTACACCAACAATGCCTATTCTCATATCAGCCTTGATCCGGAATACAATCTGACTATATACGAGAAGGACGGCACGCCTCTTGAACCTAAGTTGTTGAGCGGAGGGGAGAGGGCAATATTCAATCTTGTCCTCCGATGTGCTATATACCGTTTACTGGCACACGCGCCGGGAAGTACGGGCACTACAGAGCTGCCGCCACTGATCCTTGATGAACCTACTGTTTTCCTTGACCGTGGTCATGTCCATCAGTTGATCAAACTTATCGATATGATGAGGAATATCGGGGTTGGTCAGATATTGATAGTGTCCCACGATGAATCATTGATAGATTCAGCAGACCACGTTTTTGTCGTTGAGAAAGATCCTATCACAAATAGCTCTTCAATATCCGGTAAATGATATTTTTCGAAAGGGATGCAACCATAAGATATATTATAGTTTTTAGCCTATTAAAGCCAGGATAATGGTTTGACCTTAGAGGGATGAACGTTTTGCGAGGGATCCAATGAGCGCCGAGAACAGAGACTTTGTAATAGAGAGGCTTGAGCGGAAGCTAGTTGAAAAGGAAGGCGATATGGAGATTATGAGCACAACTCTTCGTGATTCTATCATGAGGGAACTTCGTAATGACCTAAAGAACGACCTTGATATCAACAATAGGCTCAACAAGATCGAGCAGGACGTGAAGGAACTTTCAAGTAATATGAGTGGAATGATGGATGAACTTCTCGACCAGAAATCCCAGTTGAGGTCCCTTAGGAAAGATCCTCCAAGATCAGATACAGGATTTGCAAAGTCCATAACTGATATGGCTTTTGATGTTTCGGCACAAAAACCTGTGGAAGCGGTTCCTGAAACCAAAGTTCGTCTTACCGACTCTCTTTTTGGTCAGAGGTCAGTTCCAAGGCCCGCAACTGAGGTACCAGTTCCTGATCTAAAGGCTCAGGAAGAAAGACCGACCGTGCCAAAGACCTCTTCAGGTTCGAACTGGGGCAACCTTATTAATTCCAACGAAATCAATATGAAAATCCGTGAAATTAAGGCAGAAGAGCCAGTGCAGAGTCAGCAGGATAGTATTCCTTCCGAATACATTGTTGCAAGTGATATGAGGTCCCCATTTGAAAGAAGTGCTCCTCCCTCCCCAAAGAACGATGACTGTGAATATATTGTCGCTGAAGAAGGGGAATCATTGCGCAGGCGTTCTGAGACCGAACTTGAGACTGTGGAAGACCGTGATGATGAAGATACGGTGATCACAACGACTCGCAGAAGATCTTTATAATCCATTACCGAGGAATGTTGTGTATATTAAGGAACTTGAATTTATAAATTTCAAATCTTTTGGCAAAAAAGTTAAGATACCCTTCTTTGATGATTTTACTACCATTTCCGGTCCGAACGGAAGCGGCAAATCAAATATCATCGATGGTATCCTTTTCGTTCTTGGTCTTTCGAACTCACGAACATTAAGGGCTGAAAAACTTACTGATCTGATATACAATGGTGACAAGGCAAAAAGGCCTGATTTTGCACAGGTCACTATTAAATTCGATAATACTGACCGTGAGATGCCGGTGGATGCCGATGAGGTTGCCATAAGTCGAAAGATCAGGGAGACTGATAATGGTTATTATAGCTACTTCTATTTTAACGGCAAGGCTGTGAGCCTCACTGAGGTCCATAATTATCTTTCAAAGGCAAGAGTGACTCCGGAAGGCTACAATGTTGTCATGCAGGGAGATGTTACCCGAATCATTACAATGACCCCGAACGAGAGGCGTAAGATCATCGATGAGATAGCCGGTGTTGCTGAGTTCGATAACAAGAGGGACAGGGCGCTCAATGAACTTGAGATCGTAAGGGAACGCGTTGAAAGGGCGGATATACTGATCGAGGAAGTGGAAAAACAGCTCGAAAAGCTCAAGGTAGAACGCGATCAGGCGGTCAAGTATCAGGCGCTCAAGCAGGAGAAGATGAAGTTCGAGGGTTTCGTACTTCTTTCCAAGCTCAAGGATGCAAAAGTTGAACTTGAGAATGTCGACAAGGATATCTCTTCCAAGAAAGAAGTGCAGGAAAAGCTGCAATTGTCCATCGAGGAGAGGAAGGGGAAGCTTGCAGGGATCGAGAAGGAGCTCACTGAGCTCACATCCGAGATCCAGAGGATGGGTGAGGACGAGCAGATACAGGTAAAAAGGGACATAGAGGAGATAAAGGGTGAAGTTTCCCGATGTGTCAATAGTATCGAGCTTGCAGACAATGAGATCGAGGATATTGATTCCAGACGCAAGAAGGCGTTCCTTGATATCGAGGGGACTAAGAACAAGATAAACGATGTTGATTCAAAGCTGTCCGAGGAGTCGCTTCGTAAGGACAGTATTCTCTCCGAGATCTCTGAAAGGAAGACCGAGAGAATGATCCTGCAAAGCAGGATATCTGATGTGGATGAGAAGTTCGCACAGACGCGTGATGAGCTTTCCGTGTTCAAGTCCGAACTTGAGACCGTGAAGAACGATAAAAGCGAACTTATGCGTCAGGAAGACCGTTTGCTGGATTCGTTGAGGAGGAAGTCTGCTGAGGTAAGGGATATCGAGAACGAGATAACTGATGCCAAGGGCAAATCCGAGTCCTCGGACAGTGATACGAAGTCTGCACAGTATGATATAGAGAAGCTCACGGAACAGATCAATGCACATACGCGCGATCTTGATGATCTTGAAAGTAACCGTTTCCAGATAAAGAGCGTTGTTACTGATCTTGATGTAACATTACGCAAACACCAGCAGGACTATGCGTTGCTTGAGGCGCGCGTACGTGCTGCGGAGGACACCAGTAATTATTCAAGAGCCGTTGACATGATCATTGCCGAGAAGAAGCATCATGGTCTTCCCGGAATATACGGGACAATAGCAGAACTTGGAAGTGTCGATCAGAAATATGCAAATGCTCTCAGTGTTGCTGCCGGGGGACGTATGCAGGCAGTGGTCGTTGAGACCGATGAGGATGCATCAAGGGCTATCCAGTTCCTGAAACAGCAGCGTGGGGGACGTGCGACCTTCCTTCCGTTGAGCAAGATGGAATCGAGGAGGCCGTACAAGGACCTTTCTGACAGGAAGGGTGTGGTAGGCTATGCTATCGATCTTATCGATTTTGAGTATAAGTTCGAAGCTGCATTCTGGTATGTTTTCAGAGATACCCTTATCGTGGATACTCTCGAGAACGCACGTCGTCTCATTGGCGGCCTTCGTATGGTCACCCTCGAAGGGGAGGTCATTGAGAAAAGCGGTGCTATGACCGGTGGGTCAGCGGCCCGAAATTCCGGACTCTCATTTGCGGCTGCCGAGAAGGATAAATTGTTCAAGATAGCAGAGCAGCTTACCGAATTTGAATCCAGGCGCAATACGGCGATCAAGAAGCTGGACGCTGTCGAGGGGCATATTGCTGATATCAAACGTGAGATCCACGAATTTGAAAAAGATATCTCTAAGAAGGAAATGATCTTTGAAGAGATCGGTGGCAGGGCTGAACGTCTTACGCAGCTCATTGAAGCTAAGAACGCCGAACTTGGGCAGATCGAGGGTGAGAGGACCAAGCTTCGTGAAGAGATGGAACAGGTCGCTTCAAGGAAGGCAGAAGTGGATGAGCGTTCCAAAGAACTTGAAGCTGAGATCGCTGTCCTTGATGAGAAACTGTCTGATTCTGAAGTTCCTGAGCTTAATAAACAGGCTGATCGTATCGACGAGGAATTGCGCAGGCTGGACGGACGTATACGCGATATAGAGGCGGATATCAATGCTTTGAACCTGGATCATGAATATGCTTCCAAGAAGATAGAAGATGATCGTCAGCTCATAAAGGAGATGGAAGAGAAGAAATCCACGCATCGGGAACGTGTTGCTGAGTTCAAGGCTAAGATAGCTGAACTTGAGTCCAATCTCGAGGAAAAGCAGAAGCGTGAGATGGAACTGACCGAAGAGCTCAGGGATATGCAGCAGAAACGTGCTCTTAAGCAGACCGAATACAATCTGGCCGAGAAGGACTTTGCTTCCGTTAGATCAAAACTCGATGATGCGGACAAGGCTATGATGGTGCTGGAAGCTACCCGCAATGCTCTTGTGGACCAGACAAAGGACCTGAAGGAAGAACTTGTGAGGCGTGGCATCGAAGAGGTCGAGGATGTTCCTAATTATGAGACAGTTAGCACAAGGATAGCTTCCATCGAGAAGGCAATGGAGCGTCTTGAGCCTGTTAACATGAGAGCCATCGATGAATATGATGAGGTCGATGGAAGGGTCGTGGACCTTAAGACCCGAAGGGCCATTCTCTTTAACGAGCGGGAGCAGATCCTTTCTCGTATCGATCAGTATGAGACTCTCAAGAAAGATGCTTTCATGGAAACTTTCCATGGTATCAACGAGCCTTTCAAGGAGATCTTCCATGAACTTTCTGATGGTACCGGGGAACTTGTACTCGATGATAACGAAGAACCGTTCAATGGCGGACTGACCCTGCGGGCACAGCCAAAGGAGAAGACCCTGCAGCGTCTGGAAGCGATGTCCGGGGGGGAGAAGAGTCTTACTGCACTGGCATTTGTCTTTGCTATCCAGCAGTATCGCCCTGCACCTTTCTATGCGTTCGATGAGATTGATATGTTCCTTGATGGTGCGAACGCCGACCGTGTGGCGCAGCGTGTTAAAACGGCAAAGGGTAAGGCACAGTTTATCGTCGTGTCCCTGCGTAAGCCGATGATAGAGGCGGCTGAGCGTACTATCGGTGTGGCTATGCAGGAGAACAATATCACGAGCATTACGGGTGTGAAATTACGTTGAACGATATTCCAGAGGAGCCTGAAGGGATCGATGCAATCATGGATGAAGTAGGCGCTGGCATCGATGAGATCGTCAGTATATCCAGTAGTTCCATTGACCCTGAGTTCCTGGAGACCCTTCGCTCCCTTGGTGTCGATGAATCTCAGATAGAGATATCCGATGATGTTCTCTGTGAACCTGTGGAGATATTCGTCACCCTTGCGAAGAACGGGGATATCAATCCCTGGGATATTGATATTGTCGAAGTTACGGATAAGTTTCTGGCATATATAGAAGATCTTAAGATAATGGACCTGAGGATATCGGGAAGGACCCTTCTATATGCATCTATTCTTCTCAGGATGAAATCAACAGGTATCGTTCAGGAAGAAGAGGTACTGGATGATGATCTCCTGGACGATGACATGGATTTTTATGACATCGAGGAGTATCCGGTGCCAAAGCTTCCGATACGCCGTACTGCAACCCGTCCGGTCACCCTCCAAGAGCTTATTACTGAACTTAAGAAGGCGGAAAAGGTCGAGACCAGAAGGAAGGACCGTCGCCTGCGCCGTCGCATTGAAGTGCTTGACAGGGTCACTACAGATGATGTGCTCGGGATAGCGCATGAGGAGGATATACGCGGTAGGGTGGATACTCTTTCTACTTACCTGGATGAGTTGTTCCAAACAAGGGATGAAGTTATGTTCTCAGACCTTGTAGACTGGTCCGGAAGCCGCTCGGAAAGATTGATGACGTATATCTCACTGCTGTTCCTTGCTACTGAGAAAAAGGTATTGTTGGCACAGGAAGAACTTTTCGGGGAACTATTTGTGCATCCCCCATCTGTCATTGAATTATTTGAAGAGGAATAAATGAGCGATAGAGAGATCATAGAAGCCGTACTTTTTGCGGCAGGGGAAGCTGTTGATACACAGACGCTTGCCAAGGTCATCAATAGGTCAGCAAAGAATGTCGCACCTGTGATCCAGTCACTGATGGAAGAATACTCGACACGCGAGTCCGGAATGGAGATCATAGACCTTGGCGGACGTTATGTCATGCAGGTCAAACCAAAATATACTGATCTTATAAGTCCCATCGCACCAAAGGAATTGAAAGCGCCGATACTTCGTACGCTTTCCATGGTTGCTTATCATCAACCCGTTGTCCAGTCTGAACTAGTCGATATGAGGGGCAATTCTGTTTATGATCATATTCGGGAACTTAAGGACAGGGGTTTCATTGAGGCAGTTCCTCACGGGAGGACCAAACTTCTTCAAACTACTCCGCTATTTGCGGATTATTTCGGTCTTGATAGGAACGAACCGGAATCTATCAAGAAAAAGATCGTTGAACTCTCACGCCAGCAAAGCGGTAAGGAAGGTCTTGATAGGTGGCTTGGACGTAAGTTCATTGGTTTTACTCCGATGTACAGGTCCCTTGTGGACCTTTGTGGTATAAAGGACTACAGGACGATCAATGCCTATGATCCTACTGAAGAAGAACTGGATGAGCTTGCTGATGTTTATAAGCTCGTAATAACAAAAGGTTACGCTGAGAATGTAACAAATAATTATGACGGTGAGATAATCGAGGTGCGGTCTACCACCTTTGAGGATCTCCTCGATGCTATAAAGTTACTTGAGAACGTGGCTGATCCGGAAAGGGTGAAAGAGAGCATCGAACTCATTACGGAAATGAGGGAGAGGTATGTGTCAAAAGCACTTGTTATCAGTAAGAAGGTCAGGCCGGCAACAGACATGATCGCACGGATAGTTAGTGATCTGCGCCTTGGTATCTCAACAGACGGGGTGGTCATAGCACCTGACTATGGTACATCAAGTGAGGGCATGGACGTTACCGAAGGGGCTGAGATCCTGGTCCCTACCCATTCATCTATCGAGGGTGATCTCATTGAGAGGGTGTGCAAAAAATACGATGCTATCATCGATGGATTGAAGAAGCTCGAAGACTGACTTTTCATTGATATAGTTTTTAAATGCATATATAAAGGAAAGGGTATAAGTATATATACTGTATTTGCGAATATACCTATCCTTATAATATTGAAGGTCAAAGAATATGACGGAATATAATATCAAAATAGAAAATGTGGTCGCGTCAACTAAACTTGCTGAAGAGTTCGACCTCATAAAGATCGAAGCGGAATTCGAGGGTGCAGAATATAACAAGCAGAAATTCCCGGGGCTTGTCTATCGTGTTACTGATCCAAAGGCCGCATTCCTTGTATTCACATCCGGTAAGGTCGTATGTACCGGTGCTAAGAACGTTGCTGATGTGCACACTGTCATTGGTGATATGGCAAAGAAGCTCAACGGTATTGGAATAGAGACCCTTGCAGACCCGGAGATCACTGTACAGAACATTGTTGCTTCCGCGGACCTTAAGGCTGTCCTCAATCTCAATGCAATTGCTATAGGACTTGGTCTTGAGAATATCGAGTATGAGCCTGAGCAGTTCCCAGGCCTCGTTTACAGGATCGATGATCCAAAAGTAGTAGTACTCATTTTCAGCTCCGGCAAACTTGTGGTCACAGGTGGAAAATCACCTGAGAACTGTGAGCAAGGAGTTGAAGTTGTAAGGCAGCAGCTTGACAACATGGGACTTCTGTAAATGAATATTCCAACCTCACTGGACAAAAACGATGTTTGTATCCTCATTCCCACATTGAATGAGGAAGCTACCATTGTACAGCTTATCAAGGATTTCCGATCCGAAGGGTTTGAGAACATTCTTGTTATAGATGGCCATAGTTCCGATAATACTCGACAGCTTGCTGAAGAGAACGGTGCAAAGGTGATAGTTCAGGAAGGTAAGGGTAAAGGGCAGGCTGTTCAGGAAGCATTCCAGCTGATCGAAGAGCCTTACACCATCATGATAGATGGTGACGGTACTTATCTTGCCAGTGATGTTCATGCTGTGCTCCAGCCTATACTCGATGGCCGCGCTGACCAGACCCTCGGGAACAGGATGGCCAATTTTGAATCCGGTGCTTTTACAAGATTGAATCTGGCAGGGAATCGGGTACTCAACAAGCTTTTCGGGTTTGCGTACGGTATCTGGCTGGAGGATATACTGACAGGATATCGCGGGTTCACACGCCATGTGATAAAGAATCTTTCTCTGAACGAAATGGGTTTTGAGATCGAGACCGAGATAACGGTGGAGTGTGTTAAGCACGAGATGAGGGTCGAGGTTGTTCCCATCACTTATGTTGCAAGGCATTCCTCGGCGGATACAAAGCTCAATCCGTTAAGGGATGGGTTGAAGATCGGTAAGACCATAATCAGGATGGCAAGATTGCACAATCCGATGTTCTACTTTGGATTATTAGGTACCGGATTAACACTTTCGGGTATTGCTGTTGGTCTGTATGTGATAAACGAGTGGATGAACGGGGTAACTCGCATTCCAATGACCATTTTGACGGCATTGCTTATCCTTACTGGAATTCAGATGTTCATTTTCGGAATGTTGAGCGATCTTATGGTCTCTCTCCACAGGGAAACAATGCGTATGCTCAGAAAAAGAGATGAGTGAAACCGATTCACTTATTTTTCACGTTACTATAATATAATGGTCTATTATCCTTTGATCATACCTCTATTGTTTTTTTGTTCTTCTTCTATTATCTCTATCATGCTTTGGCAATGTTCGGTCTTATGTGCTATAATCTCCAATGATGTTATCTATATGAAAATTTTACCAAACTCAAGTAATCTTTCTTTATAAATATTCAACAAAACTTGAGTTTTTGGGTTTTATGGATTTGTAATAATATTGCCGTGGTCATTGTCTTCTACTTCAAACGGTATGTAAAGACACTTTTATTTTTGGAATCCTTTTATTTTTGGACCTGGGTGCCTTAGTATAATTGAGATCGATCATTATATATTCAACTTTACTTGATTGGCTCTCAAGTTCATTTTGTGACAATACTTAAATAAAATACCTTCTTTTTTGGGATAACTAATCACGAGGTTTAATCATGTCAATTGTAACTGAGGCCAAAGCTGGTAAAATTACGGACGTAATGAAAGAAGTCGCAAAGAATGAAGGTTTAGATCCTGAATACATTATGCGTGGAATCGCTGCAGGTAGGATCGTAATCCCAACCTCTCCATACAGGGATGTCACACTCTGTGGTATTGGTGAAGGTCTGAGAACAAAAGTAAATGCATCAATCGGTGCTTCCTCAGATATTGTCGATGAGGACATGGAAGTCGCAAAAGCAAAAGCTGCACAAGCTGCAGGCGCTGACACACTTATGGAGCTTGGAACAGGTGGAGATTTCCTTGGCATCAGAAAGAAAGTATGTGACGCAATCGACCTTTCTGTAGGATCAGTTCCACTCTACCAGGCTTTCATTGGCGCTGCAAAGAGAGACGGTTCAATCATCCACATGACAGAGGACGATCTCTGGAACGCAACTGAATCACAGGCAAAGCTGGGTACCAACTTCATGGCTATCCACACCGGTATCAACAACATTGTTCTCGACAGACTCAAAGCACATGGTCGCTATGGTGGTATCTGTTCACGTGGCGGCGCTTTCATGACAACATGGATGCTCCACAACGAGAAGGAAAACCCACTTTACGCTGACTTCGACTACCTTTGTGAGATCCTTAAGGAACACGAAGTTGTTCTCTCCACAGGTAATGGAATGCGCGCAGGTGCAGTCCACGATGCTACTGACAGAGCACAGATCCAGGAACTCATCATCAATGCAGAGTGCGCACAGAAAGCACACGACAAGTATGATCTTCAGGTGATTGTAGAAGGTCCAGGTCACGTACCACTCGATGAAGTGGAGATGAACGTTAAACTCATGAAGTCCATGAGCGACCACAAGCCTTTCTACATGCTCGGTCCACTTGTAACAGATGTCTCCCCAGGAAGAGACCACATCGTAACAGCTATCGGTGCAGCAACATCCGCATCACACGGCTGTGACTTCCTCTGCTACGTAACCCCTGCAGAGCACCTTGCACTTCCAAACATCGATGATGTAATCGAGGGTGTCCAGACATCCAAGATCGCAGCACACGTTGGTGACATGGTCAAGCTCGGAAAGAGGGATCAGGACCTTGCAATGGCTAGGGCACGCAGAGACCTTGACTGGAAGAAGATGTTCGATCTTTCACTCGACCCAGAACTTGCAAGAAAGGTCAGAACCGAGAGAGCTTCAGCAGATGAAGATGCATGCACAATGTGCGGTGACTTCTGTGCTGTGAAGATCGTCAACCAGAACTACGATCTTGCAAAGTAATGCCATTGGCATTACTTTTAACTTCTTTTTTTGAATTCTTTTTTCATATTATTTTTAGAATTAATTCTCCTTATTTCTGATATGGCTATACATAGTCGCAGCTATTGGGATTGAGTATCAGCTATGGATTGAGTATCAGCCAGTAGGATGGAGCAAAGCCAGCAGGATGGAGTAACAGCCAGTAGGATGGAGCAACAGCCAGTAGGATGGAGCAACAGCTAGTAGGATGGAGCAACAGTTAGTAGACACAGCAACAGCTAGTAATGCCCTGTCCAAATATCATAAAAATAAGATATTATTCACCATTCTGGTGTAGAATGGTGTAATAAATATTTCCAATTATCTTTTGTCCCATACTAAAATCAGTATGGTGTCTTTGTTACGTACGAAAGGTCAAGTTTTGATACATTCGCCTTCTGAACTACAAGGATCGATGATCCATAGTCAGGATTTTCATATTTGAAGGTCAACCAAGTAACATCGTCTTCTTCCACTTGGCTGCAATCTGTAATGTTATCATACCAAATGATAGAGGATGATGCACCGTCAAGCAAATAGATATAACCTGACAGTTCCTGTCCCTCTGGAACATTCTTTATCATTTCAAGAATTGAATTAATCATTTTAGTAACACCCATTTTAACAACCCCTACACATATAAAATGATTTTGGTAAACATCTATATTGAATACGGCATCTGTATTAAGTTTTTCCAATTATTGAGCTATTATATAAATAAAACCGCAAAATAATGGGATCACGCACATAAATGGTCAAAGATTTGCAACGTTTGATCTGCCTGCGTTGCAGTTGTTTAAAATTCATTTATTATTATTCATCATTTTTATATACTTTTAACATACATGTTAATGGTGGTACACAATTTGGGGTAGATCATGAGAACATCAGCAAAGTTAGCGAGTATTCTATTTCTATTATTTTTATTCACAACTCCTGCAATGGCCGTAACACTGGAGCTTTCAGCCAGTGATACTTCGGCACAGGTAGGGGAGTATGTCCTTGTTTCGGCAACTCTTACAAACAATATGACCCCCCTGTCAGGCGAACTGGTTAATTTCAGTGCAGACATGGGAACCCTTTCCGGATCAAATGCAACAACTAATGCCACGGGGGTTGCATTTGTCTGGCTTAATTCCACACGATCCGGTCTCTCAAATCTTTCCGCAGATCATATGGGTACGATTTCTGAAGCCAATGTGACGTATCTACCGGCATCGATCTCATCGATCGATCTGAATGTATCAGCTTCATCATTGACCGTTGGCGAGAGCTCTATCATTGATCTTACAGCCTATGACATATTCGGAAATACGAACACCACAGCTGATATTTCTGTGAATATGACGATCCTGGATGTAGAAGGCAACCCCAGGGAACCAAGCACAATCTTTTCCACATCCCCGGGTAACCAATTATCTATCAACATAAGCAATGCCGAGGTCCTCATCAGCAATACGCCCACAGGCGAAGCTTTTGCAAGGATGGATGTTTATTCTGAATATCCTGGCAGTATCATTTTCAATGTTTCTTCAGACGCGGTCTTGAACTCCACGGTTCTGGAATATTCCACTGGGGACCCATACCGTCTCAGCATAACGTATGATGACGAACAGGTCGTAAATACCACCTCTGCTATACTGGCAAGGGTTTATGATTTTTACTCCAATCCGGTAAATGGGTGGATAGTTAATTTTACGGCTACGCCCCCGGAAAGTACCTCTTATAATAGTCCGAATGCCTACAATTCTGTGGAAGTATCTCCTGCTTCCAACATCACAGATCTGAATGGTCTTGCATCTACGATTTTCAGGACGGATAGACGCGCAGGTGCAAATACCGTGAACGTTTCTGTCTTTGGAACCGGACTTTATCTCGCTTTTGAAGTGAATGGTCTGGCGGACCAGGCGCAATCAATATTATTCTCAACTACCCCGTCCAGTTGTTATGCTAACTATGAAGATTATTACAGACTTGGAGCCCAACCTGTGGACCAGTCCCTGAATCCGATATTACCTGGAGTAGGTCCCATAAAGGACCTGATCTATTTTACAGGCCCGAGTTCAGGCTCGACCCGTATCCCGCTGAATAAATTCGGCATAGCGACCACAAAAATAGGTCCTACGCCTTATGTTGAAAACATTTCTATTACGGCCACTTACGAGAACGAATCAGGTACTACTAACATTAATTCAACAGCAGAACTGAGTTTCACCCATGGAGAACTGTCGCATTTTAAGACGTACACTTATCCTTCAACAGTGCTGACCCAAAACCAGACCGGAAACAAGAACGCAAGTATTGTCATAGCAGCACGTGATATTTGGGGCCATGTAATTCCAAATGTTAACGTTCAATTGAACAACACCAATACATCTCTTGGAACGATCTATATAGGAAATCAATCGGGTGCTACCTTAAATGCAACTACGGACTCATTCGGGGAGATCAATGTAAACTTTGTCAGTGGCGATCTTGATGGGAATTGCAGCATAATTGTATCGAACGGTTCCATCAATGCAACTTCATATGTTGAAGTTACCAGCTCTCCCTTCGTAACATCCTATACTACTGCAGAACCCAGTTATGTGATCACCGGGGGCGTTGTAAATGTTACCACTGTGGTCTCAGTAGAAGGTAATATTCCGTTTGTAAGAGATGCCGGAACCGCAGTGCTTGTGCTGGACAGGTCCGGCAGTATGGACCCGGATTCATATGCAGGCGCTCCAATAGACGTTGTTCTTGTCATCGATCGTTCGGGTAGTATGAGGGATTCACTTACCGATGCCTTAAACGCTGCAAAACAATTCACTTCTTATCTTGTATCCAACAGTCAGGTAGGTGTTGTTTCTTTTTCAGACGACAGTACAGTGGACCTGAATCTGACCCTGTTAAATTCATCTGACAACAAATACCTGATAGAATCAGTCATTGATGATAACATTGCAGATGGGATGACGGCAATGGGAGATGCTCTTGCACATGCAAATGATATCTTGATGTCTGAGGGGCGTTCTTCTGCAAATAAAGTAGTTATTGTGCTGACGGATGGTAAGAGCAATGAAGGTGCTGACCAGGATGGGATTGCCGCAATAGATGTTGCAAATTCCAATGGCATCACCATTTATACCATCGGCCTGGGGAATAGTCTTGATGAGCCCGTTCTGAAATGTATTGCCCGTGAAACAGGCGGTACTTACTATAATGCACCTACGGGTGCCGAACTTGAACAGATCTACCACACAATTGCACAGGACCTCTCAGATTATGATGTAACTTCAATCGTATATGGCGAGGATGGCTTCACCCCTTATAGGTATGAGGCAAAGGGTGTAACGACTTCCCTGCAGGATATAAGCGGTCCGTACTGGTTGACCTTTGATGCATGGGATCTGGATATTCCAAAGTGCAAGCTCCAAATTAACAATGTGGTGATCCCCCTCGATAGTACCGAGAACAAGAGCTGGGAGACTTTGAGTTTTGATATAACTTCCATGATATCAAGTGGTTCTAATACGATTAATTTTACGGCTCCAGATGACAATGATGGGGATAATGCAATCCGAAATGTAAGACTCACAGCTAATGGAGTACCTATTGCAGTATCTCCCGATGAATTCTCACTAAGTACAACTCCATCTATTTTCAATACTAGTACCTATTGTAACTACTATGAAGAAACATTTCCTGTCAATGAGAATGTGAATGATCTGAAGGTCAAGCTTGATTGGACCAACACTTCACAGGACCTTTCTCTTTACCTTGTGAGCCCTTCAGGACATGCCTATGGCAAATGGATGGACACAACTGGTTATTACCCAAATTCCACAAATGGTGAAATGTCTGAATATATATGGTTGATGCCTTTGTCGTATGTCTATCCTGATAATGACTCCGAGGTCGTTGAGACCGGGAACTGGACTGTCGGGGTTCTATCTTCTTCACCAACGACTTTTGATCTGAGTTCCTATATTGACAAAAAGAGTGCGACAAAGATAGCTTCATCTGCTTTCCTTACAAATTTTGATGATGGCAAAGGGGACAAAGCAGGACTTGTTCTCTATAGTGAGGATTCCCTTAATTTAACTACTAACCAGTCTTCCTACGTGCGTAATGGAAGCCAGTGGGTTGGATATTTCACTGTTGGGGAAAGGGCTACCTATACGTTCGATCTCACCTGGGACGATGCTTCCGTGATGGACCTGAAGCTCTATGAGGGTATAGATGTGCTGAATTCCACTCAAGGGGGCACTTCTCCCATAAATATATCCTCAGTCCTTGAGGCGAATACTGATTATAAGCTCGTTGTCGAAAAAACATCCGGTGAGATCAATGACTCGGCATTTACGGTAAATGTGAGTGCTATTGAAACTCAAATAGAAGATGCTATCGCAGTGTATTATGGAATTGACAACTCCGCAACTCCCCTATATCGTACATGGAATGGGGACACATGGTCATTGGAAGACTCTGCCAATTACATTGAAGGAGATATCACTTACCTTGCAATGGAATCTTCACCCTCATATGGTGAACTGATACTGGGTACGGTGGATGATCAACGTGATGCTAACTTCCAGGTATATGATGGAAGCTGGAGGCCAGTTCATGAATTTTCCACAACTCTTGATATTGAGACAAGAAGGGGATTTGATATTGCATACGAGCAACAATCTTCCGAGGCCATAGTGGTCTATAAAGACTCAGACGATGTCCCTAACTATGTTGTTTGGGATGGGAACAACTGGTCTTCAGAACAACCCATTAATGGGTATACAGGTGATGGAAATGTATGTTGGGTGGTCATGGAGGCAGATCCAGATTCAGATGAGATCGTACTTGTGACCCTCGATGATCAGTACGATATACGCGCACAGGTATGGGATGGTAATTCATGGAATGATTCAGTCACTATAACGGACATTGCACTCGATAGGGATTACCAGTGTTTTGATGTCATGTACGAACAGCAAAGTGGGGAAGCTATCGTTGCCTGGTCGGATACAAGCGGCTATATTCATTCCCGAACCTGGAATGGCTCTTCATGGAGTTCAGAAACAGATATATATTTCGATTCTGGTGATTCTGACCGTGTACACTGGATTAAAATGGCAGCCGATCCAAATTCAGACAATATTATTTTGGGCATGGAGGATAATGGAGAGGATATTTTCGTAAACACTTGGAATGGAAGTTCATGGGCTTCGAATTCGAGTTCTAGTTCATGGTTGCAAGTGGAAAATGATTGCGGTGTAAATAACACGCGTGCATTTGATGTAGCATTTGAAGACCAGAGTGAGAAGGGTATGATCGTCTGGGGTGACAACTCCTCCACTCCCAAGTACAGGATATGGGATGGTAATTCATGGGATTCAGAATTAGGAGCACAGGATATTGATTATACTGTCAAATGGGTTAAGCTGGAATCCTATCCTAACTCAAACTCGACCTTCCTCGTGACATCAGATGATGGGGGGGAATATAATCCTGATATTAATATCCATAAATGGGATGGTAGTTCATGGGAAGTGCCATTTGAAGTCAACGATAAATCCAGCTCAGATTATGAGAATTTTGATATTGCATTTAATAATGCTTATCCGGAAACGTTAAGCCCACAAATTTACTGGAATCTCTGGTCTGCCTGGGTTGCTTCAAGTCTTAAGAACGATACCGTTTCCCACCTTCGTACTGCCGTCAATGGTATGGAATGCGAAGGTCTTACTGCGATCGATGAAGGTCTTTATGAGGCTAATAATGAACTTGAGGACATTGAAGAGAACAGCACAATAATACTGATGACCGATGGTATAGACAATGCCGGTTCTCGCTCTTTACTGGAACAGGCACAGCGTGCAAAGGAGAAGAACACTACAATTTATACGGTTGGACTTGGTAAGAATGAATCGGAAATTGATCCTGTCTTGATGGAGATAGCATCCATGACCGGGGGGGAGTACTACTTTGCTCCGAATTCCACGGTTCTGGAATCAATATTTGAAGGAATTGCTTCTGAGATAATATCATTCACCGTGGAGGGTCCGTCTCTTTCGATCCATATTCCACATAATTATATCTCAGAACTATCAGTTGCAAAGGCAACATATATTGCAAACAGCAGCAATTCCACCGAAGGGAACCTGACGAGTTTCGTCCTTCCAACGTATCCCGGTACAGGAACTGCTGAACCGGAATTTACCCGTGCCGGAGATCGAGATATGATCAATTGGAGCCTCCCGAATATGGAGCCAGGTGATCTATGGAGCGTATTCTATCAACTTAAAGTGGAGGGTGCAGGTTCAATTCCGATCATATTGCCCACATCGACATTGAATTTCGCGGATATAAATGGTACATATGTTGACATCGATATCTCACTACCAGGCGAAACCAGCATTGGTGGTTTTGGTGCAGAGGTGGATTATGTCTCTCTTGGGGATATCTCGATTGCCCCGGAATCTCCAACTGTGCTTATTGGGGAAGATGCGATACTGGACCTGAAAGCTTTTTATTCTGATGGGAACCCGGCCATTGCCAACATGCAGATATATTCAAGCATTGGCATGTTCAATGGAACTGAAAATCCAATGAACATAACTGTCAGTGGGTCTGACCAAATAAACCTGATGAGCATGATGGCAGGCACTGCAAACATCAAAGCCATAGGAAGCAATGGGAACAATTCAGTCTCTGATGATACTACGGTGTACATAAGACCAAAAGGGGTAATAACGCTTTCATGAAAACGTTATTACTTTTTTTTTTGATAATACGAATGGTTCAGACCATAATCATGTTGGCAGATATCTCATTCAAAGGAATATCGTTCAATGATCGATGGCAATTCTAAAAAAGGATGAGGATGTGGCTTTAAATTACCACATCACTTCTGTTATTTATTCCGGTGACACTCATATTCAAGTGATTATGGTGTCGACTATATTGTGGCCTATTATCAGGAATGTATCGTTCTTGTATGCTTCAAGATGGGTGGTATTAGTATTTACGGGATCTGTTGTAAACCCTATGTCTTCAAAGTGATCTCTCCATACATATGCATAATCACTGTTCATTTCCAGAGTTACATCAACAGGCACATCTGTTCTTGTCAGAACTGTGTCATTGTGTTCCATCTTCAAAGTAATTACAGAATTTCCCGATGAACCGCCATTACCATTGACCTGCACGAGACCAATGGTGGTTATGTCATCGCCTCCAATAACCGTTGAGTAGATCCGGGGGTCAGAAAGCATGATCTTCGACCCGGTATCATATTGGGCCATTACAGCACCGTTCTCATAAGCTAAAGACCGTTCCCCCTTCACGTATTCGATCTTTCCTATGGGATAATTTGTACTCGTCCCATTGTAAGATATTTCCATGGTGGGTGTACCATCGATCCACATTCCTGCTGAATGAAGCTTGAGTTTCATGTTCTTAACAGGGGTCTGGTCAAAAGAGACCATTTTCATGTCACTTTGAATGACAATGAAACTTTGTTCGGCTCCTTGGAAGATGCTTGAGTCCATGTTCGATTCTAATATGGGATAGCCCGCTACATAAATGAAGCTCATTCCTATTACAACTACGCCGAACAGAAGAATGAATCCTACTGTTTCAGATACGGCTTTATCTCCTCTATCATTGTCTTCTTGAGTCATAACTGATCCTATGCTCCATTTCACCACTCATGGCAGTTCCGTTGATCGGGACAGTACTCGCGATCCCGCTGATCGTTACATCTACTTTCCTTTGAGACGATTGGGATTCCACTTCTATTATCTGGTCCGTGGTGGCCACGTCCGCATTTATTGTATAATATTCATTTCCAATGGTCGTTGGTATCATGTACTTTGTATCGATCCTGCCATTTTCCGGTGCGATAAGGTACATATCGGTGAGGGTGGTGCTCAGCATATTCCCTATGTCACTGAATCCCTCTTCGACTACAATATCACTTTGTCTTTCCAGCAAAACACCGTTCACACTCAAATAGATGGCTGCGAAGAACATTATGAATATAGTCGAATACAACAGATAACCGGTTGTAGAAGATACTCCTTTTTCATTTTTGAAAAATAATCTCATACTCTGATCTCCACTATCTCTGGTTCTGAAGAATAGAATGTATTACCATCATTGTAGCTGATGTTCAACCAGACCATATCTCCAAAAGCTGATGTTGAATTGTTCGTTGTGATGTTCGATACACTTATAGCAACCGTTTGGCCGTGTGATGCATACAGCAAACTTGTCTGGCGGCTAAAATCTTCAATAATAGAAGTGGTGATCTCTGGAATGGTCTGACTGGATGACTGGTTCATCTGATGTGCAATATGAACTGCCTGAGATGTAGCCTCTCTTGACTGGGATACAAGATCCCTTATATCATCCTTTGGAAATTCCAATACATTACTGGATGAATGGTAACCAGTAACTGCCGCATTGTTCATGAGGGTTACAAGGAAGACCAGGGCGATAGCCATCACAAGACCTGAGAGCATGATCCACTGCCCCTGTTCATTTTTAATTATACGTGCCATGCAGTTAACCTCACTTCCACTACTTTGAGTTCATCGTCGGCTACCACCCATGTTCCGCCATAAGAGTTCACAGTTGAATTGCTCAACGTCACAAGTCGGTTCGCAGTGATCGAATTCTCTGTGGGGGCGCCATTGAATACAGTTTTTTTCACTACTACACTGTTATTTTCCACATAAGCAAATTCAACATTATACATGAGGTTCGGTAACATTATTGCTAACTGGTTATCAAGTGTCCCAAGTTGATCTTTTCCGTAAGATGCTTCTGTGCTCGTGTTCCAGCTGGCAACGCATTCCGTCAGGTTATTCTCAATTGTATTATCAGGGGTTACATCGAGTATCACAAGTGCATCATTTATTTTCTGCTTCATCTGCACTTCAAGGAAATTATCCGTTTGAGGAGTGATCACCACTGAACTTTGTGCAACAGCCAGTAATGTTATAGTGACCAGGACTGCTGCAATAAGACCTTCAAGAGTGTATAGTTGTGCTTTATCGTTCATTTCCAGACCTTCACCATCATTTGTGCCAGTTCATAGAACGGTTCTTTGCTGTCTGTGTATTCCACTGCTGATCCTGATACAAAGGTAACATTATCGAACTCGATGTCTACAAGGCTCGAATTTTCAAAAGTCATTGGATAAATTTCCAGACGAAGCGTATTATCGCTCATAATGGGGGGTGAATAGGGTCCAAACCCATTGCTACTATTTTTAAGATAAACAACATAATCAGTTGATCCGTTCAATAGCGTTCCGTCCATGGATATATTTACGAAGCTCGAATTTGGCGAAGTTGTCGTAAAGTTGTTTATGTCAATTACCATCTTGCCTTTTTGTGACTCGCTTATAGATATTCTTGTAGTGTCCGAAGTTCCATTGGAATAAATTGAATGGGCATCATACTCGACAAATGTACCCGTTTCCACTAATGCAAGACGCTCTATTTTGAATACATCCACAGAATCCGTATTTATCTCTCCCCTGACAAACAAAGTATCGTTCAGTAAAATAGGGTTTCCGTTCTGATTGAGGGAGATGTTGTAGCCGTATCTGATATGTAGTCCATTGATATTATCATAAAGACCTAATTTCGTTACCACGGTGTCTTCATCCATTTGCATGAACTGCAATGATTTATCCATGCTCAGAAGATTTATTGTATCCGTTAGTCGGGTTTCCGGAATAGTATCTACTGCAAGCCCTATTCTTGTTGCGTTGGACACATGATCTTCCCAATCCGTGCCTCTTATGGTGCTGTTCTCCCACCAGCCTGGATCTTCACTGAGGACCGTAGCAGTGCGATATGCAGTAAAAGCAATGCCAGTCTCATCGGTAGAATCAGATACGAACAAACCCGGTACAAACTGCATCGTAAAAGTAAATGCAATTAAAAATAGAGCCATTCCAATGAGGAAATCAAGAGCAATTTGACCGCGATCATCCATTCTTATCACCATATATTTACACATCATTATATAAAATACACTATGTAAGTACTTGCCGATATATTTCGAAAAAAATATGCCAAATATACCATTTTACAAATATGTATACCTATTTATAAAATAAAATATATTAATTTTAAATTAGTGTGTTTTGAAAATCCTTAGGTTGTATCATGCTCAGGCAAATAAAGTGGGAAAAGACCGATAGCCACTATTCAAAGAACTCAATTTGTAGCGATCTACGTGCTGTTTCAGATGTTGTTGGAACTATCATGATGGTGGCAATAACAGTGATCATGAGCGCAATACTAGCTTCTGCTATTTTCAGCTTGAGTCCGCCACCAGATGTCCCGCACACAGATATTGCGGTCCGCCTAAACGGTTCGACCATTGATATTTACCATATGGGGGGAGAACCCATTAAAGTAAAGGACATGAAGTTCATAGGGGGGGATCAGGAAGTTTCTATCAATTCATCTTCACCTATCAATGAAACAAATGAATGGAATATCGGGACGCTGATCATCCTTGACACGAACAATACTGGCTTGAAAATAGTTCATCTCCCATCACAGGAGTTGTTAATATGAAGCTATTTTTAAAGGATGATAATGCGGTATCTGTTGTTGTTGGTGCTGTACTTCTGCTGGCAATAATGGTCACTTTTTTATCGGTAGTAACTTCTACTTGGGTCCCTATCTATGAAGGCGATGCAGAAGCTGAACATAGTAAACAGATGTCAGACAACTTCAGGAATCTAAAACTCCAGAGCGAATTGACCGATTCTCTCCCAAGATCACTGATCATTGATCTTGGAACCGAAGATGTGCCTCTTATTGCTAATTCCCGATCAATTGGCTATTTGGAACTGAACGAAACTGAAGGGGATCTTATAATTTCTACACATGTTTCGAATATTGCGGGAGCGGATGATCCGTATCAATTTGGGATGGTTGTGAATGATATGGCGGATACGTCAAATCCTATCACATCATTTAAATTCGAGTTCTTGCAAAAAGAAACGTCGACGACCAGTAATGCAGGACTGGATGACCCTTTTGATGTCCAGCTCAGGACAACGACCCATGACAGATGGATCCATTTCTATGCAGGGGAATCTTCTCAGAAAGACCTTGCAATTAATATTCGGTATGGATCTCCTGCTGAGGTATGGGAAAACAAGGGCATAAGGGTTTATCAAATCGCCCCCACTCCAGATCCGAAGCTGTACGTTCATGATGATGACTACGTTTATCTCGATCTTCTTACAAATGCTACATCTCTTGAATTGAAGAGTGATGATTCAGTGACAATAAATGGGACTACATACAATAAGGGAGATTCTGCACCTTTGTTTGATCTTGTTCAGCATTACATGAGCATCGGTGGGGCATACATCTTTGATTATGTGAACTACAATCACGTTGCAGACTCATCGGAGGCATTCGAATATGTTACAAGCGGTGGTGTTACAAATCTCACATACTCGGAAACAGATAATTCATATATTTTTGATGATTCCCGTATTGGTGGAGGTACTTTCAAGATACATTCGGACTACAATTTTATGGTGGATCAAAGCTACATCTATGAGAATGGTGCTGTTATCCTCAAACAGGACGATGGTGCGGTTTTTAAGATCCAACCGCCAATTTCCGTGTCAGGAACGAACGGAAGTCTTGAATTGGAAATTTGGGGGGTTGTGCTTGAAGGGGATTGCCAGAAAGTTGGAAACGATCTCGAAAAGATGTACATAACTGCCGACACGGAGACTATTGTGGAGGGGGATACGGAGGCTGTGACAATTGTCAAAAACCTGTATCCTGAAACAAAAGATATCTGGATCTCATTCTTTGAGAAGATGAAAAGCGAGATCGTAACATTGAATGAAACCGGAAATGGTGCAATTACTGTAACAATGAACGTTTCCCTAAATTCAACACCACAGTTTGTCAAAATGAATATCATCGACACGAATTCTACTATCCATATGAAAATCAAGACACATGACCTGAAAATTACAGACAAGCCATGAAATTGAGCAACATGGTCCGTTTTTATTTTTTCAATAAGTAACACGGAAACCCTTAAATTATGGATTGCCATAATTCCGAAGGGAGACCAATAATGAAAAAAGCAATAATTGAGACAAATAAAGGAACCATAGTACTCGAACTTTTTGAAAAGGATGCACCTAAAACAGTTGCTAACTTTGAGAAGCTTATTAAGCAGGGCTTTTACAACGGCCTTACTTTCCACAGGGTGATCTCTAACTTCATGATCCAGGCAGGATGTCCAAAAGGTAATGGTACCGGTGGACCAGGCTACTCTATCAAATGTGAGATAAATCCAAAGAGGCATACAAAGGGCGCTCTTTCAATGGCGCATGCTGGAAAGAACACTGGCGGAAGTCAGTTCTTCATCACTCACTCTCCTCAGCCACACCTTGATGGTGTACACACTGTCTTTGGAAAGGTCATCGAAGGTATGGATGTTGTCAATGCTATCAAGCAGAACGACATCATGACCAAATTAACAGTAGAAGAAGAGTGATACAGATAGTATCCATTCTTTCTTCTTGAAGAATAAAGTGGGGCAATACAAGGATATTTTCAAGTTCTTGGGTATTCATATCCTTTATTGAAAATTTGCCCTGGTATTGTTCCTTTTTTTATATTACTACGTAGCTAAATATAAGGTGTAACATGGATCGAAAGACGTTCAATCGTGTAAGGCTAGCAAGTATTGTGCTCAATGAGATCGAAGATCTTCCTGCTAAAATGTATCCATTCCTCGAATTTGAAAAGAACGAGAATGAGGCGGAAGGGAAATACAGAATACTCCCACCTGTGGGCGAAGCTAAAGAGTCACAAGAAATCTTTTCTGTGGAATATCAGAAATGGTCTGAAGAAGTTCTTGACCTGTTACAGAGATTTTATCCTCAGAAAGTGGATGAATTCACTGCTGCATACCGCTCAGCTCTTCCTTATGTCACCCTTGAGTTAAAACCAAAGACGTCAAACAGCCATAAGCTGAAGTTCACATTCATAAAGTATCTGACAGAACAGAGGACCATTCTTTCACACCTGTTCGCAAAAGTGTCAGCTATGGAGATCATAGATGATGAATGTGATATGAATAGGGAAGTAGAATGTGGTTTCACAGATAATTGCCTGAGGGTTTTCAGAGCTGCCGTTCAACCGGTACTTGAAGATGAAATTAATACGTTCAAAGCGAACCTGTCCGAAAGAGATGGGGACTTCAAGGACATCCTCGATATGGCAGATCAGATAAATGATGTCGCTACAAATGATGTCCGTAAATTGATCAATAAATGTAACGGTCTTAGGAAACTGTGCGTGGAAAACGCTGAATGCGAGGATGTCATCAGGCCCTTGATACCCATATTTGATATTATTGGCAGGATGTGATCCCTGCCCTTTTTTTAATTCAACTATCCCTGGAGGGCAAAAAATGAAGATAATTAAATGCAGGGACCTTGCTGAGTTCAAAGCACGTATGTCCGTTCTTCTGAGCCGAGGTTGTGGTTGCGGAGCCCTTTGATATAGATACGTTCATAACTTACAGTTCTTGCATTTTGAAAGCCCGCATGCTTTATTCTCGAATTTCCATTCAAGACCCCATTTTTTGATGGACTGGATGATCTCCATGAACTCTGCTCCACTTTCTGATAGGGAGTAAGTGTATACCATGGGGTCAGTGTTCTCATCAAGAGTCCTTTTAACAAGGCCGTCTTCCTCAAGTTCCTTCAGCCTTGTGGAAAGGGTCTTCGGGGTAATGCCTGCAACTCTTTTCTTAAGTTCGTTGAATCGTTTTTCACTGTTATTCCCTTTGTACAGCTCAAGAAGTATGCACAAAGTCCACCTCTTGCCAATGATATCGATCGTTTTGTAGATGGTACAGTCCTTCATAGTATCCATCAAGAAACTGCCATTATATATAGAAGTATCTCAAATATACTTGATAACAAAAAGATATCATTGGAGTGATCAAAAAATGTCAAAAGATATACTTGAAAAGGGAGCTATTGTTCAGAGAGACAAGGAAACATTCGCTATTGCACCACATATTACTGGTGGTATTGCAACGCCTGATCTTCTCAGGAAGATCGCAGATGTTTCTGAAAAATACGGAGCTGCTGCAATTAAGGTCACATCAGCACAGAGACTTGCCATCGTTGGACTCAAGGAAGATGACCTGGACAATGCCTGGAATGACCTTGGGATTAAACCAGGAGCAGCAATAGGGCTTTGTGTAAGAAGTGTTAAGATCTGTCCGGGAACCACATTCTGTAAGAGGGGACAGCAGGACTCTGTCGGGCTTGGGATCAAACTCGATGAGAAATACCATGGGATGGAGCTTCCATCAAAGCTCAAGATCGGTGTGTCCGGTTGCATGAACTCATGTGCAGAGAATGCCGTTAAAGATATTGGGATAATGGGTACTCCTAAGGGATTCACTGTAATGGTCGGAGGAAGTGCAGGTCTTAGACCACGCCTTGCAGATACTATCGCTGAAGAACTTGATGAGGACGAGGTTCTTTCACTCGTTGACACCATCATTTCATTCTATAAGTCACATGCAAAGAAACAGCGTATTGGAAAGGTCATTGAAGAGATCGGACTTGACACCTTCAAGAAGGAAGTCGGGCTTTAAGTTGTTAGGACCTTTCATAAATTGAGGGCTTCCAAAAGCCCTTTTTTCTTCTTCCATTTCATATCGTTTTTAGAGCAACCCAATTCCTGATGGCTTAAGGGGGTTAATAATGAGGATAAGTTTCTATTATAATGGTGAGTTCGGAAAAAAGGTCATAGGCAATATCGTCAACTCAAGCACTTTCTGTACCTCGTGCGGGGATCTGTGTGACCATTGCCGTGAAATGAAAAGATCCCATGCTGATAGTATTGTTGATATCTATGAGTTCCCTGATGATCTTCCTGAGTTCATAGATGATCCTTCCGATCACATCCCGAAAAATGTGGGTGAATGTGATCTCCTCATAGCCATGGACCTGCATCCCGACATCTTTTCGGTGCTTCCTGAAATAGCAGCCAATGCTAAGGCAAAGGCAGTTATAGCACCTGTGGAAGTGCCAAAACTTGCACCTGCAGGACTCGTGCAGCAGGTCAAAGAAAAGCTGGAATCCGCTGGAATAGACTGTGAGTTCCCCAAACCTTTCTGTTCACTGACAAAAACAGGCAAGCCCCTTATCGATGAATTCGTTGATATGGGATTTGGGAGACCCCTGCTGAAGATCGAGATCGATCCTGATCGGAGGATATTCTCTCATGTGCAGGTGCTCAGGGATGCACCCTGTGGTTCCACATGGTATGTTGCAAAAAAACTAAGGTGGACAGACATAGACGATTATAAAGAGATCGTTTCCAGCGCACATCATGCGTACCCATGTACTGCCAGTATGGACAAGGATACCCAACTGAAAGATACGATATTGCATGAAGCCGGGTACATCATAAGGGGAAGTGTGGAAGAAGCTTCGGGTTTCAAAAAGGAGTGAAGAATGCACTTGAAAATAAGGTGATATCATTACTGAAGAAATACCCAAAAAGATAGCAGTACTACGATGCGATACTGTTTCTGAAGCATGTCCCGGAGTTGGGTGCTTAAAGGCGTTCAATGCCAGGAAAGTAAAGTTTGCAGACTACGATGATAATACTGAGATGATCGCATTCTTCACATGCGGTGGCTGTTCAGGAAGAAGGGTCTTCCGACTGGTGCGTTCCCTGAAAAAACACGATATCGACGTTATCCACCTTAGCTCATGCATGATCATGAAGAACTATCCAGAATGCCCGCACATTGATTCTATCAAGAAGACCATCACTGATGCAGGTATCGAAATTGTTGAAGGAACACATCACTAAAGGAGATATAGAGAATGGTTAAAAGAATGATCGTTAAGATAGATGAAGATAAATGTACTGGCTGCGGACAATGTGTTTCACCCTGTGCCGAAGGCGCTATACAGATAATTGACGGAAAGGCAAAGGTCGTTTCTGAAGATCTTTGTGATGGTATGGGATTCTGTATAGGTGTCTGTCCTGAGGGTGCTATCACAATAGAGGAAAGGCAGACAGTGGAGTTCAATGTTGAAAAGGCAGAGGCTCAGCCAAAGAAAACGGATATATCCATCTCTTGTTTCAGTTGCGGTGCCGGAGAAAATGAAAGGTACCTCCTGCCTATGAGGCACAAGATGGAAAGTATTTGGGTCTGCACACGCTGTCTGCCTCAACTTATCCATGGGTGAGAGCTGTAAATGGAACTTGAACTGACGTCTGTACCGGATAACGTATGCGATTATACGTTCAATTTCTACTGGTATGAGAATGAGCTGGAACCCTCGGCGGTCATACCTGGTCAGAATGGTACGGAATATACCTATCAGCAACTTGTGGACGAGCTTAAGAAAGGAAATGATGTCCACATCAAAGGGAGTGTTGGAAATCGTTTAGCCTACTCTCTTGGAGCTGACCTTGCCCATTTCGGAGGTAGCGGCAAGACCGAAGCTGCCGGTAACATCTTCGTTGAAGGGGATGTGGGGCCGGAAGCAGGGATGGGGATGTCCGCAGGCTCGCTTTACATTACAGGCGATATTGAGCAGCCCTTTGGGAACATCATCGAGGTAGTGTCCGATGTTGAGGTATACCGTAAGTTCATTTCCATCACTGAACTTCTGTGTGGCAGTGGCGGCAACAAACTTTGCAGGAACGAGTTCGATGCGGTAAATGGGAAACTTATCCTCGATGATGGTATTTTGCGGGGAACACTTGCCTCGAGATGTGATTGCGATGCAGAAATTATTGTAAAAGGCGATGTTTACAACGGAACAGGGCTTCTCATGGAAAGGGGTACTGTCAGTGTGCAGGGGAATGCCGGTCTCAACACTGGTGCTCATCTGAATGGTGGTTCTGTTGTGATAGAAGGTACTGTGGGGGAATTCTCCGGTGCTTATATGAAAGCCGGAACTCTCATTTTCAATGATGCTAAGGGGTATGTCGGAGCCGGTATGCTCGGTGGTGCGATCTATTCAAAGAAGAAAGTGACACCTGCTCCTCCTGCCGAAAAAGTGCGGGTGGGGGGTCAGGACATCTCCATTGTTCGAAAGTTGACCGGTGCAGGGAGGGTGGAGTCCATGCTGTATAACAAATATGAGGCCGGTGAAGAGAAAGAACAATATGTCAAGGTAACAATGAGGGATGGTTCCATAGTCATGCGTAAATTGGACTGATATTCATTTCGTCCTCTATTTTTTCTTACATAATCTATTTAAATAACAAACATTGTATCTTCATTATATTTGATGTACCTAAAAAGGTTGGATATGCTTGACTACGGAGAGAACTGAAGACTACCTTAAGGCTATTGATACCATTATTGAGAAAAAGGGCTATTCTCAGGTAAAAGATATCGCACGATTCCTTGATGTAAGTCCGTCCAGTGTCACGGGAATGTTCAAAAAACTGACAAGGGAAGGATTCATCAATTACGAGAAGTATGGCGGTGTCACTCTCACCGCTGAAGGAAGAAAGCTTGCGAGAAGCACGAAGGAAAAGTTCAGTGTATTGCATGAGTTCCTCGTCCTCCTTGGTGTGGATGAAGTTACCGCAGACGATGATGCCTGCAAGATGGAGCATGTCATAACCCCTGAGACCCTTGAAAAGCTCACAAAGTTCAGCGAGTTTGTGAACTGCAGGGAGGAAATGCCAAAGTTCTTCCTCAATTTTAAGGAATTCTGTGAAAAAGGCGAGATTGCCAATTGTAGGAAGAAAAACAACATGTCCTCCTCCTTTGGCAAAGATATCAAAAAAGGGTGCAAGGATCGATCTTGAGCCATCCTGCCTGTTAAGATGGCAGTGCATATCCTTTTTTGTTCTTGGGCTTAATTGGTTCCATTTCTATTCGGTTTCTCAAATTTAAACCATGCTTAATATGTTAGGTATGCCAAAATTTATATACTATGGTTAACTAGTCACCAATATATTAGGATAGCCTAAATTTTGGAGGCTCGTGTACAAATGTTATCTATACTAAAAAAGAAACGCTGCTGCGGTCAGGAAGATGAGACCCGAAGCGACCTTGAACGGATAATCCTTGTGGGGAATCCGAATGTGGGTAAGAGTGTCATCTTCAATCACTTTTCGGACAGTTATGCGATAGTTTCCAATTATCCGGGAACCACTGTGTCGATAAGTAAGGGAAATGGACGGATCGGAGGGAAGGAATACGAGATAATAGATACGCCGGGGATGTACTCATTACTACCTATCACTGAGGAGGAGCGTGTATCACAGAGCTATCTGTTCGACAACGATCCTTTTGTCTATGTGCATGTGGTGGATGCGAAGAACATCCAGCGTATGCTCCCCCTTACGCTTCAGCTTATCGAAGCGGAAGTTCCCCTTATACTTGTATTGAACATGATGGATGAAGCGACCGAGCGAGACATTGAGATCAATGCTTCCCGGCTTGAGCAGGAACTGGGTGTTCCGGTCATCTGCACGACCTCAATAAAAGGGGAAGGGCTGGAAAGGCTCGAAGAAGTGATATCTAACTACAATTTCCAGCATGTCGATAGCAAGGTAGTGTATAGCAGGGGACTTGACTATGCGATCGAAAGTATATCCTCACTGATAGAGGCTGAATACGGCATATCGAAAAAGATGCTTGCTCAATTGCTGCTTCAGAACGACAGGGTGGCATTTGATGCCGTCTCTCAGAAAGGCGAAGATGTCGATGCTATCAAGAAGATAATAGATGGAACTGAAAAAGAGTACAATAAACCTCTTAATTATGTCCTGACCATAGAAAGACAGGCATTCGTAAATGATATTGTTGAGAATGTCATGACAACAGGAAAAAGGGATGATACACTTACAGAAGATGTTGAAAAGAGTTCCCGATCATCACTAAGGGAACGCATCGATGGCCTTCTCATTCACCCTGTAACCGGAATTCCAATACTGCTTCTGGTGCTTTATTTCGGGTTGTACAAATTCGTAGGCGGTTTTGCGGCAGGAACGGTTGTGGATTATCTTGAAAGTACCCTGTTCGGGAAAATGATAAATCCCTGGATCATCGAGAGTTTCAATGCTGCTGTGCCATATCCGGTCATACAGGACCTTTTCGTAGGCGAATATGGGATATTCACACAGGCTGTGACTTATTCAATAGCACTTATCATGCCGCTTGTTGGTGCATTCTTCATTGTGTTCTCCATCATCGAGGATACGGGATATCTTCCACGTCTTGCAATGCTCATAGACCGTGCTTTCAAGAAGATGGGCATGAGTGGCAGGGCTGTAATTCCAATGGTACTGGGTTTCGGCTGTTCCACCATGGCTACCATGGTTACCCGTACTCTCGAGACAAAACGGGAAAGGATCATCACGAGCATGTTGTTGTCCCTGGCAATACCCTGTTCCGCACAGCTTGGTGTTATCCTGGGTATACTGTCGTTCAGTGGTAAGGCACTGTTCATATGGGCGGTTGTGATCTGTCTGGAGCTGCTGGTGGTGGGATATCTTTCATCAAAGGTCCTGCCAGGTGCAAGTCCCAGTTTCTTCATGGAGATGCCACCCCTGAGACTTCCAAAGCTGTCAAATGTGCTCATAAAGACATATTCGAGGATGCAATGGTATTTCCTTGAGGTATTGCCTCTGTTCGTTGTGGCAAGTGTGCTCATATGGATAGGAAGGCTTACCGGTATGTTCGAGCTGGCGGTCCAACTCTTCAGTTATCCGTCACAGTGGATCGGCCTTCCTGCAGAAGCAGGGGTAATGTTCCTGTTCGGCTTCTTCAGGAGAGATTTCGGTGCTGCCGGACTGTTCGATATGTATAACGCAGGGCTGCTGAGTGATATTAACATCGTTGTTGCTGCCATCACATTGACATTGTTCATGCCATGTATAGCACAGTTCATGGTCACTGTGAAAGAAAGAGGTATCAAGATAGCTCTCGGAATGGCTGCATTCATCTTCCCAAGTGCGTTTGCAGTAGGCTTTGTCGTGAACTATGTTCTAACTACATTCGGGGTGGTTCTATGAAGTGCCCCCTCTGTAGCTTTGAGTTCGATGAGCCCGACAGGTCGAAATGTACAAGCTGTGGCAGGTTCAGTTCATGTAATCTGCAACGCTGCCCGAAATGCGGGTATGAGATACCACCGGAGACCAAACTGGAAAAATTCGTAAGGGGGCTGTTCAAATGAAAATAAGTGAAGATGCAGAGGAAGTCCTGGAAAGGATGTGGATCTGCACAAATGAAAATAATATGGTTCATGTGAGTCTGGGGTCCCTCGGGCTGAACGAATCATCTCCACAGATACAGGAACTGCTTGAGATCGGCAATATCATCATTTCCGATGCAAATACAAGCCTTACGAAAGAAGGTGCCGAAAATGGCAGATTGGTTGTCAGGAGACATCGTCTTGCCGAGAGACTTCTGGTGGATGTGCTGAACACAAAGGACAAGTACGTGCATAGTTCTGCATGTGAGTTTGAACACATACTCCATAGGGGCATTGATGATAATGTATGCACCCTTTTAGGGCATCCGAGTACCTGTCCTCATGGCAAACCCATACCTGAAGGGGATTGTTGCAAGAAAGCCAGGGATGAGCTGGAGCAGGTCGTTACCCCCCTTTCATTGCTGAAGAAAGGGCAGAGGGGCAAGATCGCATATTTCAATATGAAGGAAGAGGAAAAGATGCAGAAGATGCTGGCAATGGGCGTACTGCCGGGTATTCCTGTGAACCTTGTCCAGTCATATCCTTCGTATGTTTTCGACCTGAACCATACGAGGTATGCAGTCGATAAGGAGATCGCGGAGAGCATATTCGTAAGGATCGAATGAGAATGATAACTAATTTAGCTCAATAATGTACCGCCAACCAGAGGGTCTCTGTCGTGTCACTGGTCCAGATGACCCTGTGTTTGCAGTGGGCAGGAATGTTAATATGATCGCCAGGACCGAGGTGCACTACCTCCGAATCTTCAAACATCAACTTCGCCTCCCCCTGCAACACCATGACCCATTCACTGCGATCTTGATCGTACCACTGTCCCTCTGGGGTCACATGTTTCTTTGAAACGATACGCTCGATCAATACCCCACTTTGATCTACCAAAGGCTCGAACACTTCATGGGTTAGATCGACTGGTATTTGGTTATATATATTATTTTTTTCCATGGTACTCCTCATGGATTCGATCAATAAAAAGGACACCTTAAGGTACCCTTACATTGTCAGTTACCAAGGCCTGCATGATTCAAGGCTTGAATTTAAAGCCCAGTGGCGATACCCACCGATTCATGTATATGGTGGATGATCAGACCTTCTCCCCGATCATCAATAACTTTATCTTATGTTCCATACAGACCTCTGTCCTATGAAAATAGGATATGAACGACCCCTGTTCAAAGGAGGTGGACAGTTTGCGTGATATTATCATGCATATACACGAGCACCCCTGTCAGCTCGTTCTTGCAGTAACAGGAGGCGGTGCCGGGGCCATTGACCAATTGTTGAGGTATGGGGGCGGTTCTGCTACGGTTCTTGAAGCTCTCGTACCATATAGCTCTAAAGCCCTCGATGAACTGATAGGTAAAAAACCCGTGAAATATGCTTCAGCTGTAACTGTAAGGTCCATGGCCATGGCTGCATACCGCCGTGCTTTATCTCTTACAGCCAATGGCGACTTGGTGAAAGACAAAGTTTTGATGGGTGTGGCTGCTTCATGTAAACTTTCTGTGGGTGATGTTGAGCGTGAAGGGCGCGAACATAAGATCTTCGTTGCTATACAGTCCTTCGATAAGACCTTCGTGAGGACACTCATACTCAAAAAAGAGCGGTCAAGGGAAGAAGAAGAGTTCCTTGCAACCTGTGCCATAGTCGATTCCATTGCAAAAGAGTGCGGTTGGGCCGGGAATATGCTTCTTGAAGATCTCTTACATGAGGATGAGGTCGTTGAGGAAAGGGAAGCAACCGCTTCTGAAGAAGTGGCTCAGATGCTTACCCTTCCTAATAATATAATGAACAGCCTGAACCTTGTGTCCGATGTTGTTCAATTCGACCTGGGCAGTGAAGATGTTACTGAAAAGCCGGAAGTTATATTCTCAGGTTCTTTCGATCCCTGCCATAAGAATCATATTCAAATGGCTGAGCAGTCTTTTGATAAATTGGGGAAGAAGGTTCACTTTGAGATATCTCTCACAAACGTGGACAAGCCGCCCATAGACCTCATATCGCTTCAGGAGAGGCTGGATTCTCTCAGTAAGTACAGGGATGAGGCCTTTTTTGGTGGTATTCTCCTGACTGTGGCTCCCCTATTCGTTCAGAAAGTCAACCTTTTCGAGAATGCCACTTTCATTATCGGGGCAGATACTGCGAACCGTTTGTTCAAAACCCGATACTATCGCAATGCTGAAGATATGAGGGAAATGCTGGAAAATTTCAGGAAAAGGAAAACTCATTTCCTTGTATTCCAGAGAAAAGGGGTTGAACTCGAACTTGAGCCTGAGATATTAGAGCTTTGTGAGGTAGTTCCTCTTGCTGATTACCTTGATAATGGCACTTCTTCAACCTCTATTCGAAAAGAACTGTTTAAGGATGAATGATTTGTAGGAAGTGAATGGATCAAGTTTGATATTTTGTTCTTATATGTGAGATACAATATATCTGTGCAGGAAAGTATTTATCTGGTTGCAATACATTTCTGAACATAGGTATTTCGAGGGAATATTTTGAACAAATATGAGAAATTCACTAAATTGGAGAACAAAAGTTACTCTGATGTCACACGTTTTCTGAAGAAGACCACTCATCTTACTGCACGTGAATGGGTAATTGCACGTTTGTGTGCTGATTTCAAGAATCTCTCGAACCGTTCCGAGATGACCTGGATAGGGGAGAACCTGCCTGAGCTTGTTCCTTTTGTCGATGAGCCATATACGAGGCAGGAAGTGTCCAATGCACATGCTGCTTTCAAGCACAAGATCGAGAGAAGCGGTACAACTTTCTTTTATGCCTACTATGCCGGGCTCATCGGACAGGAGGAGATGATACAGATAATACACAAGATCGTATCCGACCTGAAGCTTCTCATAGAGACCGAGAGCGGCGAGATCTCCGATGACCATATGACAGATGTGCAAATGCTTGTGGCAGATACTCTTCACAGGATCAATGAGTCTCTGGACTATTGAGTGGTATAAGTACATTGCAAACAGTTATCATTTAAGATAACATGCATTATCTAAAAACGATACTATTTATGGGATAAGGCAATTCTAACAATTGCTTCGAAGATGTTGTCGCACAAAAAACCCATTACAACTCCTTTACATCTTGATTTCCCAAAAATTGTGATGTTTAATTGGGTCAACCTCCTTCCTTTGACAACATTTTCTTCCTTCCTTGCCAACATTTTCTTTTTTGTGTTCCATAACATCTGCCGGACAAGAAAAGTGAAAAGTACGACAATGTATTTATCATGAGACATTTTCTTATACATCGATACAATGAGCTTCAGAGATTTTATCGACCATTTACGAACCAGTGGCAGGTTAGTTGAGGTCACAGAGCCGGTTTCGAAAGTATTCGAAGCACCAAGACTTGCAAAGAAGAGCAATGCTCCCATACTGTTCCACGATATTGACGGACAAAAGGCCATCATGAACCTGTTGGGTTCAAGGGATGAGCTTGCCGATATGTTCGGTGTCCCAAAGGACGGTATTATACAGAGGCTTTCAGATATAAGGCCGGATGGGGAAGTAAAGATAGTAGATACCTCTGCTACCATGGAGGTCATTGAGAATGATGTGGACCTTTCAAAGCTTCCTCTGATGACACACTTTGAGAAGGACGGTGGTCCTTATATCACAGCTGGAGTCGTCGTTTCCGAATATGGCGGGATGATGAACGCCTCCATCCACAGACTTATGGTCGTGGGTAAGAACAAGCTGGCAGCACGCCTCGTTCCTCCACGCCACTCCTATGTACTCCACAAAAAGGCAGCTGAGAACAACGAGCCTTTACCGGTAGCCATCGTGCTGGGTGCTGACCCGGCGATAACCTTCGCTTCCACCACCCGTGTTCCGGCAGGAAAGGAATTCGAGTATGCAGCAGCTCTTAGGGGTGCTCCTGTGGAACTGTTCGAATGTGAGAACGGTGTGAAGGTGCCACATGCTGAGATAATCCTCGAAGGTTATGTAGACCCCACCGAAAGGGTGGATGAAGGACCTTTCGTTGATATCACAGGCACCTATGACCTTGTACGCAAGGAACCGGTGATCACAATTACAAAGATAATGCACAGGAAGGACCCTATCTATCACGGCATTCTTCCAGCAGGTGCAGAGCATCTTCTCATGATGGGCGTGCCTTACGAGCCAAAGATATACAATGCAGTGGCAGAGGTCACGACCGTAAAGAACGTAGTGTTGACGGAAGGCGGCTGCTGTTATCTCCATGCGGTCGTCCAGATCGAGAAACAGACCGAAGGCGATGCCAAGAACGCCATCATGGCGGCATTTGCAGCCCATACCAGCCTTAAGCATGTCGTTATAGTGGACGAGGATATCGATATCTTCAATATGATGGATGTGGAATTTGCCATTGCAACAAGGGTGAAAGCTGACCTCGATGTCATGATAATCCCGAACGTGCGTGGAAGTTCTCTCGATCCGAGAGGCTCTCCCGATGGGACCACCACCAAGATGGGCATAGATGCCACAAAGGTCCTTGCAGAAAAAGAGATATTCGAGCGCGCAAAGATGCCCGAATGATAACTATAGGAAATTATAATGTATCTGACAGCAGAAGAAGAGAATATACTTGACGGCGAACAGGGTGAGACCCTGCGCAAGGCCATGGAGATCCTTGTTGCACTTGGAGATATCTATGGTGCCGATGGTCTGATCCCTGTCAAGAGCGCCCAGATAGCAGGCGTGTCCTACAAGACGATAGGGGATGCCGGCCTTGAATGGATATCCGATCTCGAAGGGACGGTAAAGGTCCCTTCAATATTGAATCCCGCAGGCATGGACATGGTCCGGTGGGAAGAGATGGGCATCGAGCCGGAATTTGCGGAAAAACAGCTGGAGATCATAGCTGCTTATGAAAAGCTCGGGATACGTTCAAAGTGCACCTGTACTCCCTACTATCTCGAAGGTTTCTCGGCGACCTGTGGCGACCATCTTGCATGGAGCGAGTCTTCGGCCGTCTCCTATGCGAATTCGGTGATAGGTGCACGCACCAATCGTGAAGGCGGTCCGTCCGCATTATCTGCTGCACTGGTCGGGAAGACCGCGAACTACGGTTACCATCTTGATGAGAACCGTGTTCCTACGGTCTCCGTGGTCGTGGACCATGAGCTCTCTGGTTCTGATTATGGTGCCCTTGGTTATATTGCAGGCAAGGAGATCGGTAATCGTGTACCTATGTTCCATCTGGCCTCCACACCCACCTCAGATGAACTTAAAGGGTTGGGTGCTGCAATGGCGGCCTCCGGAGCAGTTGCATTGTATCATGTGGAGGGTGTCACACCTGAGGCAAAGCAGGTCCGTTTTGATAGGCCCGATGAGACCATCACCATTCAGAGGGATCAGCTCGATGAGGTCTATGGTACCATCATTGGCAATGAGGATGACCTGGAATGCGACATCGTAGCGATCGGCTGCCCACACTGTTCTCCTGAGGAATTGAACAGGATCGCCGATCTGCTGGAAGGCAAAAAGATAGAAAAGGAACTCTGGGTATGTACTTCAAGAGAGGTTGCCCAAAGATATCCCGATGTTGTGAAAAGGATAGAAGAGAGTGGCTCAAAGGTTCTGTGTGATACCTGTATGGTCGTCTCCCCTGCAACGGAAGGTCACAATTGCATGATGGTCAATTCAGGCAAAGCACTTGCATACGTTCCGGGAATGTGCAAGGTCCCTGCAAAGATCGGAAGTCTGGAAACATGTATCAAAAAGGCAGGTGGTGACAATTAAGATCGAATGCAGGACCATTGCAAGGGGAGTTGCGGAAGGTGAGGTACTTCTGTCAGAGGATGCCCTCTCCTTCTTAGGTAACGTTGACCCGAAAACAGGAGTAGTTGTTGACCCCGGTCATGCTATCTACGGAGAATGTATCAAGGACAGGATACTTGTTTTCCCGCATGGAAAAGGTTCTACCGTGGGTTCTTATGTGATCTACCAGTTGAAAAAGAACAACGTATCCCCTGCTGCAATGATAAACATCGACTCTGAACCGATAGTGGCAGTGGGAGCTATCATCTCCGATATCCCTCTCGTGGACAGGCTCGATAAGGACCCTTTCACCATTTTTAAGAACGGTGATCGTGTGAAGGTCGATAGTACCGGCGGTTTCGTTGAATTGATGGACAGATAAATTCAGACGTGGGGAACAATAAAGGTAATGTCTTCAAGAAATAAAGATCCAGAGGATGCAGAAATAGAGGCCATGGTCATGGACCTCTATGATGACATTCACCCATTCTTCAAAGCCTATGAAGTGGACTATGTCGATAGTGAGATTCATTTTTACGGTGTTCCCCAGATCGAACCCAAGATTGTATATCAACATCTCTGGCCGAAGTTAACAGCCAAGGGCTATAAGCTATCCTTTAACAAGGAACTCGGGGAAGTTGTATTGGTCGTCTCTCCTATACGAGAGGTCCCTGAGCGTATATGGATCAATGTCCTGCTCGCCGTAGCAACGGTATTCACCACGATGTTCGCAGGTGCTACGATGTTCGGGGTGGATATCTTCACCGATCCCTCTCAGTTCACCAAAGGACTTCCCTTTACGCTTGCCATAATGTTCGTTCTCGGTTCCCATGAAATGGGTCATTACATGGCCGCGAAGATGCACGGCATGCGGACCTCATTGCCATATTTCATTCCTTTTCCTACTATAATTGGCACAATGGGTGCTGTTATCAAACACAGGGGTATCATACCTGACAGGAAAGCATTGTTCGATGTGGCCGTTGCAGGCCCACTCGTGGGTCTTGTGGCCTCTGTTATAGTGACCTTCATCGGGTTGTCATTACCGCCTGTGGAGTACGTAGTAACACCCGGTAATATGGTGCTCGATATACAGGTCCCCCTTCTGTTCCAGGCTATAGATACGATATCCGGCAATACTGTCGAGACTATGCATCCTGTGGCATTTGCAGGCTGGGTCGGTATGCTGGTGACCGTGTTGAACCTGCTACCTTCGGGTCAGCTCGATGGTGGTCATATAGTCCGTGCAATGCTCGGGGAACGTGCAAAGCATGTTTCCATGGCAATGCCCTTCATTTTGGGAAGTCTCGGACTTTATGTCATTTTCGTGCTTCAGCAAAATGGCGGGATATGGATGTTCTGGTCCATTTTCCTTCTGATCTTTGCACTGGCAGGCCATCCAAGGACCTTAAATGATGATATTAGGCTTGACAACAGGAGAATGGCATTGGGGATCGGGACTTTCATACTTGGTCTGCTGTGTTTTACTCTGGTGCCTTTTACACTGGTAATTACTTGAGGTTAACAAAGATGGATGTATGTTTCAGGTTGATGCAGAAGAACACTTGCAGCCTTGCAGCTCTTCTCCCCCTTATTCCCGAAGGCAAACTTGTAAAAGAGATGCATGAGGGCATCATGATCTATAGCTTTGCCACAAAACAAAAAGAGAATGTGTACGCAGAGGTGGATTCCCGACCATCCGGTACTATCTGTATAGCAGGTGGTCCGCATCCTTCAGGTTCTGTTGAGGACACTCTGGAGCACTTCGATCTTGTCGTTATAGGGGAAGGTGAAGAGACCCTTCCGCATCTTGTAAATATGCTCCTTGAAGGGGGGGATGTCTCAAAGGTCAGGGGGATAGGATACAAATACAATGGTGAGGTCGTGCTTACGGGAAAGCGTGAGCATGTGGACCTCGACAATTATCCATGCTTCGACCCGAAAGGTATTCGCTCACCCCTAGAGATAAGCAGGGGATGTCCCTGGAATTGCAAATACTGTCAGACACCCCGGCTTTTCGGACACGAGATGAGACATCGAAGCATCGATTCCATTGTCAGTTTCGCCAAACATTACAACGACCTGCGATTTACTTCCTCAAACGCATTTGCCTATGGCGGCAATGGTATCCAGCCACGTTTCGACAGGGTGGAAGCACTGCTCTCGAAGCTGAGCTCCATGGAGAGCAAGAACATCTTCTTTGGAACTTTTCCTTCCGAAATACGTCCTGAATTCGTCACACATGAAGGGCTGGACCTTATCGATAAGTACTGCAGTAACAGAACGATAAGTCTGGGTGCCCAATCCGGAAGTGACAGTATGTTGAAAGAGATGTTGAGGGGACACACCTCCGAGGATGTCAATATCGCGGTTGAACGGAGTTTTGAGCATGATATCATACCGGTAGTGGACTTCATCTTCGGTTTTCCCAATGAGACCGAAGAAGACCAGCAAAGCACACTTGACCAGATAAAATGGATAAGCAAAAAAGGTGGAAAAGTGCGAGCGCATTACCTTTCTCCTTTACCTTCAACACCCTACGAGAACATCGTTCCTTCACATGTTAGCGATACTGTTAATCGGGTGCTGGGTAAGATGGCAAAAGATGGTAAGCTCAACGGTAGCTGGAATGAGTGATATCATTCCCCTTTTGAGATTCGGCAAAGCTCCAATCCGTTGTTGTGGAACACGTAAACGATTATCTCTTTTCCCTTTTCAAAGGCTCGCATCTGGCGATCATAGACAGATTTTACATGCTTTAAGCAATTCTCTTTGAAATGTTCCTTTACTTTTTTAAAGAAAGCTATCTGCTGCTCAAGGTATGCTTCTTCGTATCCTTTAATATCGGATGCTATCTCTTTCGCATCCTCATCCGTGATCTCACTATGATAACATCCATGCTGGTCCAGACCGGAGATCTGTCGCCAGTCAAGGTTTCCTTCTTCATCTGTCTCCCGGTGGAGCATGTACGGATAAAGGCTGCATATGGTAGGTCTCTTATCATAGATGGTGCACCTATTGTTCTCGAGAAGAACGCAACTTCCATCCTCTTTTGTTCTCAGTGAGTATCCGGAAACGTAAAAATTTCCTTTCTGATCACAGAACTCATAGTATGGTGCAGGGGTGATAAGGGACCCGTCTATCTGTTTCATCGCTTCTACATCTTTTTCCAGCAGGAACACATGGTCGTTGAACTGTCTTGTGCAGCACATTCCGCACAGATCGCACTCGAACCCGACCTCTTTTATTATCTCAATAAGCTTTGCATCGGGATATTTTTTCAACGCTTTGAGCTCTTTTTCCGTTTCCCTTATCATTTCGTCTATCATTTTAAAGGTCCTCAACTGCTCTTTATCATGAGTTTGTTCTTTGAACGTTGTGTTCCTTAATCTTAATTATGGTATTTTCCTTATCAAATCTTCATATCAGAATACCGTTCTCTCACTTTTTTTACAAAGGGATGCCAGTTTCTGCATTATTTTAAAATTGTGGTACAAATGATATGTGTAAATTGATGCACCAATATCTCTAATGAACGGTACTTGTTTGCGATGAAGTGTCGTATATTGCAGTAAAAAAGATCAAGCAGACTGGTTTTCAACTCTCTCTTTATTAAAATGAGCAACGATCTTTTCGGCAAGGCCTTTACTGATACCATCCACTACGGTAAGCTCCTCGACGGTTGCATGGCGTATCTGCTCAATAGAACTGAAATGGTTCAGCAATGCCTTCTTTCTTGAGGCTCCGATACCTGGTATGGTGTCCAGTTCTGAGTGGGAGAGCCTTGCATTGCGTCTTCTTCTGTGGGATGATACGGCGAACCTGTGGCTCTCATCCCTTACACGCATGAGCATCTTGAGCGCTTCGGATGTGTGGGGCAGTATCACAACCTCATCGGTGCCTTCCCTGGGCACGATGATATGCTCGAATCTTTTCGCAAGTCCCACAAGCGGGATGTCGAGTTGCAGTTCTTTTAAAGAACCCATTGCGGCACCGACCTGTCCGGGACCTCCGTCTATGAGGATGAGGTCCGGAAGTTTGTCTTTCTCGGCTTTCTGTCGGGTATATCTGCGTTTTACAACCTCTGCCATCATGGCAAAATCATCTATTCCCTTCACCGTCTTTATGTTGAAATGCCTGTATTTGCTATTTGCAGGTATGCCGTTCTCAAAGACCACCATTGAACCCACGGCATCAGTGCCCGATATGTTGGAAATATCAAAACCTTCGATGTGTGCAGGCAATGTGGACAGTGACAGTGCATTCCTGAGCTCTAACAGTGCCTTGAGTGCCTGTTCCTTATCACTTTGCTTAAGGTGTGACTGCTCCAGGGTCATTTGGGCATTTTGCTCGGCCATTTCCATCAATCTTTTCTTGTTGCCCCTTTGAGGTACCTGTATCTGCACACTTCTCCCTGCTTTTTCAGAAAGCCATTTGATAACGAGTTCCTTTTCAGGTATCGGATTTTGCACAAGTATCTCAGGTGGCACGGGAGCATCCTGATAGTATTGCTTTATGAATTCCTCTGTGACACGGGCTATATTGCCGGTGGCATCTCCTCTGGAAAGCGACAGATCGGCTTTACCGACCATGTTACCATCCCTGATGTAGAAGATCTGTACGAAAACGGTCTCATCGTCAGAGGCAGTTGCAATTATGTCGCTGTCGTCATTTCCCGCAGTGGCAGTCTGCTGCTGGGAAAGGCTTTTCAGAGCATCTATCTGGTCGCGTATGACAGCAGCACTCTCATATTCCTGTGCCAAGGCGTGAGCGTTCATCTTTTCCTGAAGCTCCTTTATTATGCCGGATGTCTCACCCTTAAAGAACTTCACAGCTTCCATCACATTATTGCGGTATTCTTCAGGGGAGATCGAGCCATTGCATGGAGCATAACAGCGGTCGATATGATAGTTCAGGCAGGGCCTTTTTCCTTTGCCGTCTATTCTACGGTTGCACCTCTTTATCCTGAATATCTGTGAGATCATCTCAAGGGTCTGTTTGACAGGTTTAACGTTCGTATAGGGGCCAAAATAGAGGGCGCCGTCCATAAGCCTGCGGCGCGTCATGAATATCTTAGGGAATTTAGTATTGACAGTGACCTTCACGTAAGGATAACGCTTGTCATCCTTCAGGGCGATGTTGTAGTGCGGTCTGTTCTTCTTTATCAGATTCGCTTCGAGTATCAGTGCAGCGACCTCAGATTCCGTGACAATGTAGTCGATATCCGCGATCTTCCTGACCATTGCTATTGTCTTGGAGGAATGGCTCTTGCTGGACTGGAAGTACTGGCTGACCCTTTTCTTAAGGGACTTCGCCTTTCCGATGTAGATGATGTTGTCGGATACGTCCTTCATAAGATAGACGCCCGGCAGGTCAGGGATGTTGGATATGTCCGGTCTCATTTTTGCTGTTCCCTCCGGTCACAGCAGGAAGGGCTGCACCTTTGCTGTCATTTCCCGAGGGTCTTCTGGAATGTCCTCTCAACGAACTGAGGATACGTTCTTTCAATTATTGTCTTGAGGTTGACGATATCTTCCCTGTTATATTCCAGCAACAGCTCCAGGGATGCTTCATTACCGCGTTCATATTCGTGCCAGAGCCTCACAGCATCGAATCCGGTGATCCCTACGGTCTCATCGGTTCGGTTTATCTCCAGTTTCTTCTCAATTGCCTTGAGGCCGCCGGAAAGGCCGATACGCCTTAGGGGGTACATCAGGTCTATGTGAAGCTGGTTGAACTCTATCTGTGGGAATTCCTTTTGTATGAAGGGCAGGTCAAAACGGGCACCATTGAACGATACGAGCAGTTCGTATTTCTGTAACTCTTCCACGACTTCTTCAAGGTCTATACCTTTGACGTATGTTTTCGCATCCTTGCCATCGTATATTCCTATCACTGTGATGTAGGAACTTGAAGGTGACAGTCCGGTTGTCTCTATATCCACATAGGCGACCGAATCGGAGAAGTGCTCGAATGCCCTCCATTGTTCTGCACTTGGGAGGCAGTTGGCGAAATATTCGAAATCCTTTTGTTCCAGGTGTTCTTTAGATTCGGCTATGCCATTTGCTATCTTTTCTTTCCTGGTGGCTGGGATGGATATTTCATCCTGATGCTCAAGGTACTCGTCCCATGTGCAATATCCACTCTCCCATATTCGTTTTTCAATAGTTTTTCCAATTCCGGGGATGTGTGTGTAAGTACTTGTAAGCATTTTGTTTGCTCCACTGGACTTTCAGCTATACTTCTATTTAATGATGATGAGTTGCCATTTCTTTAGAAGGATTTAACATTAAGAATACACATTTTATATATAGAATCAACATATAACTTATATTTATTATTAAGAATACAACAGGGACTATCATGCGCGCAGATATAACTTCACTGTTTGGATTAAATGTGTATACGAACCAGGGTACATATGTGGGTAAAGTGAACGACCTCGTCTTCGATGTAGATGAAAGAATTGTTTCGGGGCTTGCTCTTTCAGACATCAATCGTGATATTTTTGATGTCCAGACAAGAGGCGTTATCCTTCCGTACCGCTGGGTGGTCACAACCGGGGACATCGTCATTATCCGTGATGTCGTCAGCAGGTTCAAGAAGCCTGTAAAAGAGGAAGCAAAAGACGATTGATGTTATTATGAAAAAACGGGAGATCTATTCCGATCTTCGCTGCATTCCGCCTGTGATCGTACGTGTAGATGGCAGAACATTTAAAAATACACTTTCCCGGCTTGGATGTGAAAAGCCGTATGATGAAAAGTTCGCATCTGCAATGGCAGATTCGCTTGAGCTTTTTTTCAAAAAAAGTGGAATTAATGCAGCGTTGGCGTACACATTTTCTGATGAGGCAAGTATCCTCTTCTTTGATCTGCCTTTTGAAGGGCGGGTCGAGAAACTGGATTCTGTCATATCCAGCTATCTTAGCAGTGCTTTTACCATCAGGATGGGCCTTGATGAACCTGTATCCTTCGATTCGAGGATAGTTCCGGTAACCAAGGAGTATGTTGCTGAATATCTTATCTGGAGGCAGAGCGAGGCGTGGAGGAACTGTGTCAGTTCATACGGTTATTACACTTTGCTCTCGGAAGGTATGAGTAAAAAGGATGCGGCCTCGGCCATTAAGGGCAAGAAGGCACAGGCCATACATGAATTGCTCTTCCAGCGCGGCATAAATCTCGATAAGGTTCCCACGTGGCAACGCAGAGGGGTTCTCGTTTATAAGGACGATTACGATGTAGCCGGATTTGACCCTGTACGCAAGGAAATGAGATCAAGTACAAGGAAAAAAGTGGTCCAGGACTGGGAAGTGCCACAATTCTCTTCTGAAGAAGGTACTGACCTTTTGAAAAAACATCTTATAGGTTATTGATGTATCGTAACCTATATTGGGATAGCTTAACTTTAATGTTTTATTATTCATAAAAATCCTAATATTACGGATTATTTAGAGCGGTGAATTCATGGAAAAGATGGATCTTATAAAAAGGAACGTGCAGGAAATAGTTACGGAAGAGGAACTTACTAAATTGTTGGGGACAAAGGAACATCCTTCAGCATATACCGGCTATGAACCAAGCGGAAAGATCCACATGGGTCACGTTCTTACTGTTAACAAATTACTCGACCTCCAGAAAGCCGGATTCGAGATCACGGTCCTTCTTGCGGATGTTCATGCTTACCTTAATCAAAAAGGGACAATGGAAGAAGTACGCAAGACCGCTGATTACAACAAGGAATGTTTCCTTGCACTTGGCCTTGATCCGGAGAAGACGAAATTCGTCTATGGCTCTGATTTCCAGTTATCTCCTGAATACATGCTGAATGTTCTCAAACTTACCCAGGCCACTTCACTCAACAGGGCAAAGAGAAGCATGGACGAGGTGGGTAGGAAGATGGAAGACCCAAAGGTGTCCCAGATGGTCTATCCGATCATGCAGGCAGTGGATATTGCTCTTCTTGGTGTCGATGTTGCAGTTGGTGGCATTGACCAGAGGAAGATTCACATGCTTGCAAGAGAAGGTCTTCCTGGACTTGGCTTTAAGGCACCTCTTTGTATCCACACACCTATCCTTCTCGGACTGGACGGTACGAAGATGTCCTCTTCAAATGAGAACTACATCTCTGTTGACGATGATGAAGCAGCTCTCAAAAAGAAGTTCAAGAAAGCATTCTGTCCCGCAGAGGATATTGAGAACAATCCGGTCCTTGAGTTGTTCAAGTACCACATAAGCCCACGCTATGATGAGATGGTCTTCGAAAGACCGGAAAAGTTCGGCGGTAACCTTGTCTGCAAGAGTTATGCTGAGCTTGAAAAAGTGTTTGCAGACGGCAGTCTTCACCCAATGGACCTGAAGAACGGTGCGGCTAAATACCTCAATGAGATACTCGAACCGGTTCGTGCAGTTCTTGACTGATTATATTTTGGCAGAAATTCGTTTCTGCCTACACAACCTATTTAATGCTTGCACTCTAACAATTAATTCAATGAACATATGTTAAGATGGGGAGTAATATGAAATACACGTTTCAGGACTCTACCGACCTCCCTCTTCAAAGAGATATTATCAAGGATATTCAGAATTTCGTTGATACATCAAGAAAGGTCCTTCCGATAGAGAACGCTTCCATTGAAAAGAACGACGATCTCTACAGAAGGCGTATCTCTCTGGAAAAAGGGGTCGATGAGCTCGAGTCTATTAATAGTAAGGTTCTTGAATTCATAAACGGTCTGACAAAAGATTCTGATATGCAAGAGATCCTTGATTACAGGAATTCTGTTTTTGATCAGTGTGATGCTTCTTTCAATAGAAGTACAAAGACAATGCAATTTGAGATCGAGAGCATCAATAATAGCATCGAAGATGGGAATCTGGGTGCAAGCAGACAGATACTGTCGAGTCTCAATTCTCTTTTTGAAGGTGGCATCTATGGGACGACAGACAGGTTCTTCGCTTCAATGAACAGGGGTGCTCTTAGTGGGAAACTTTCATCAACGGTCGCAGGAATGGAATACGAGTCTGAACTCACTTTCAAGGATGACCTGCTAACCATAAGGGGTGTATATGGCACTCTTTTCCTGCCTACGTGGATAAAGTCTGGCATATTTTACAAAGAAGAAAAGGTCAAACTGGAAGAAGTATCCGATTTCATGTTAACATCCCTGGAATTTGATGATGGTCGGGCTGTTGCCAGTTTTGAGAATAAGAAAGCCACCAAACGTTTCAAGGTTGAAATGGATGGCCACTCATTTATATTACATTACGATGGGAACGAGGTGACTGCAGACCCTACTTTAATGCAGTCCCTGAAATCGGAACATGTGCTAGCTTTGCTCGATGCATTTAAAGAACACATTAGTTCCAGCATCCAAAAAAACACTCTTGTCAAATTAGTGCTTGATGGCGATGATGCTATCATGAACAATCAGATATTCGATTGCTTGAAACTTATCGCCGAGCAGTTCACAGAACTTATAAACGAGTGTCTTGAAAGGGGTTATTCTAAGGATGAGATCACTATAAAGATCGAGGAGAACGATGGTACTCGCACTGAAAAATATGTGAGCAAGACCGATCTGTTCGACCAGCTTTCGGAGCTTGGTAGCGAAGGTCTGGAACTCGCAAGCCTTCTCAGTGTGGACAATATTTGATCTGAACTCCCGGTACTTTTGTACCGGTACGATCTTTCATTTCTTTGCTTTCTCTTTATGATTTTGCTCTAGAGAATTCTTATAGTTTATATTATATAAAAAAGGGAAATACGAGTTGATATCTTTGATAATAAACGATCTTACCATAATATTTGGTCTATCCATAGTTATCCTTTACTTATGTCATCGCCTTCACATCCCCATTATTGTCGGTTTTCTTATGACCGGAATACTCGTAGGTCCCCATGGCTATGGCTTTATTGATGCCGTCGAAGAGGTGGAAGTGCTTGCAGAGATGGGCATCGTCCTTCTTTTGTTCACTATAGGTGTGGAGCTGTCAATTAAAGATCTCTGGAAGATCAAAAGAGCGGTTGTATTCGGAGGCTCTATTCAGGTCCTTCTAACAATTATTGCTGTCTTTTTCATTGCCAACTACCTGGGTTACGGGATAGGCGAATCGATCTTCATTGGCTTTCTTTTCTCTCTGAGCAGTACTGCCATAGTGCTCAAACTGTTGCAGAAACGCGGGGAACTTCAGGCACCTCACGGTCGCTTTTCACTTGCAGTTCTATTGTATCAGGATGTCATTGTCGTACCAATGATACTTCTGACTCCATTCCTTGCAGGTGCTGGCTCCATGTCGGATGCTGCTTTTATTCCTATCATCGCAAAAGGACTTGGTTTGATAATTCTTGTTTTTGCAAGTGCAAAATGGATCGTTCCACAAGTACTTTTCCAGATAACAAAGACAAGGGATCCTGAACTGTTCTTTCTCAGTATAATCGTCATTTGTCTTTCTGTCGCATGGCTAACATCGAGTCTGGGTCTGTCCCTAGCTCTGGGGGCATTCCTTGCAGGGCTTATCATCTCCGAATCCGAATATAGTCATCAGGCACTGAGTAACCTCATCCCGTTCCGTGATATTTTCATGAGCTTCTTTTTCATATCCATAGGAATGCTGCTTGACCTTGGCTATTTCCTGAATGATCCTGTTCTGTTCATACTTGTCGCAGTCTGTGTATTAATGCTCAAATCGGTAATTGCAGGAATGTCTTCGTATCTGCTCGGTTTCCCTTTGCATACGGCTGTAATGGCAGGACTTGGTCTTGCACAGGTAGGTGAGTTCTCCTTCGTTCTCTCCACTTTCGGTGTGGAGTATGGTCTGCTCACCAATGATGTCTATCAGCTTTTCCTTGTGGTCTCTATTCTTACTATGGCAGTCACATCATCTGTGATGTCCCTGTCCCCGAAAGTCGCGGACAAAGTTGTTAACCTTCCCATCCCTTCAAAAATGAAATGTGGCTTTCACTCCCGTAAAATGATGCCGGTACTTGACAAGGAGGGTCATCTGGAAGACCATCTTATCATTGCAGGATTTGGTTTTAATGGCAGGACAGTTGCAAAAGCTGCAACGGTTGCAGGCATTCCTTATCTTATCCTTGACACGAACCCTGAGACCGTCAGGAAGGAGCAACTAAAGGGCGAGCTCATCTATTATGGTGACTCTTCCCAGCAGGGTGTTCTGGAACATGCGGATATCAAGGACGCGAGGGTAATGGTAGTTTGTATCTCTGATCCTGCAGGTACAAGAAGGGCCATTTCATTGGCACGTAAGCTGAATCCCAATATCCATATTATCGCACGTACTCAATATCTTCAGGAAATGGAGCCGCTCTATGAGCTGGGTGCCAACGAGGTAATACCTGAGGAATTCGAGACCTCGATAGAAATATTCGTGCGTCTGATGAAGCGCTACCTCGTTCCCAAGGACGAGATCGAGAAGTTCATCTCGGAGATCCGCTCAGATGGGTATGAGATGTTCAGGACACTGTCAGGTGCCATGAGCATCTATGACATGGAGATAGACCTGCCGGAAATGGATATTACCAATCTGAGAGTACGGGCATCCTCCTTTGCAGTCGGCAAGAACCTATTACAGCTCGATCTCAGGAAAAAGTACAGTGTCACATTGCTTGCTATCAGGAGGGGTTCGGATATCATGGCGAATCCTGATGCGGATCTCGTTCTGAGATCAGGCGATGTGCTTGTACTCATGGGCTCACCAGAAATGATATCAAAGGTAACACCTCTCTTTGTAGGTGGGGATATTTAACAGAATGACCAGGTGATCTCATGGAACAAAGCATTGAACAGATAAATCGCAAGATCGAAAAAGGAGATGCAGTTGTGCTTACTGCTCAACAGGTCTGCGACCTTGTGGATAGTGGGGAAGATATAAGAGCTGAAGATGTGGATGTCGTGACAGCAGCCACGCGTGCCATAATGAGTGGCACATACGCGATCCTGTCATTTCCTGTGGAGTCTTCACACAGTTTCTTACGTGCAAAAGAAGTCTATATGAATGGTGTGCCTGCACACGTTGGCCCCTGTCCGAACGAAAGGCTGGGTATCCTTGACCTTATGCTTTTCGGTACAGACCATAGTGTGGATGACTCCCGTTATGGTGCAGGTCATCTTTTCCGTGACCTTGCAGAAAGAATGTCTGTGGAGGTCAAAGTAGTTACTGATAAAGGTGAATCGTTCAAGACACAGGTAACCCTTGATGATATGCCGTATGCTATGCTTTACGGTACAAGGCATGCTTTCAAGAACTATTCCGCATTCGTGAACACTTCGGACGAGCCGGCAGCCAGCATATTCCATGCCATGGAGTTTGGCCCAAGGCTCACAGAGGCTACTATTTCCGGTTGCGGCCAGATCAATCCGGTCAAGAACGATCCTCTTTTGGAATCCATTGGAATTGGAACGCGTATGCTTATGAACGGCTCCGAAGGTTTCATTATGGGCTCCGGGACCCGCAGCAGTGCGGAAAAACCCAACCTTACGGCCTTTGCGGATATGCATGGGATGAAACCTGAATACATGGGCGGCTTCTTCACGTCAGCAGGTCCGGAATGTATCGTTTCCTGGGCTGTTCCTGTTCCTGTGACAAGTGATTCAGTGCTCGAGTCGATAAAGGAACGTGACCGGCAGCTTAAGATGTCGGTAATGGCCGTTGATAAAAGGGCATGTGTTGGTTATTCTGACTATGGCGATGTATGGGAAGGAACTGACCTGATGATAGACTTCAGCCCGGATGAATGCATTGGCTGTACTTTGTGCGAACCTGCGGAGATGTGTCCCATGGCTTCTATCAGCTTTGAGGACGGTGAGGTAAAACTTGACAGGTACACATGCTTCAATTGCGGTCTTTGTTCCACTCTGTGTGTGACCGATGTTTACACTGCGGATCTTGGCTCCATCAATTTTGAGCTTGGTGGCGAGTCCACAAATGTTCCTATCGTCCTGCGTCAGTCTGATAAGAAAAGGGCTCTGGAATTATCCGAAAAGTTAAAAGAACAGATACTTGATGGTTCTTTCAGGATGACATCGATGGTCGAGCGCATTCGGACATGAACCTCTCGATTATTTCTTCAGGGGTCAGGTGTATCACGGGAACTTTCGAATTTCCTGCATCAACGTGCACCACAATTACTCCCCTGTCAACATTTTTTAGTTTATCCCTGAATTCCTCTTCGCTGAACGTATTATGAACTTCATCGATGCCAGCTCCTTTTGCAACGAGTGCAAGATCGGTACCAAGAGCTGTGGCTGTGAGCTGGTCTCCGGTAGAACCGTAGGCTCCATTATCTATTATTATCAAAAGGTAATTTTCCGGTTGTTGATGTGCAATGGTGGCAAGACTTCCCATGTTCATAAGGACCGAACCGTCCCCGTCTATTGCTATGACATGTCTGTCGGGAACCGAAAGCGCAACTCCAAGGCCGATGGATGATGAAAGTCCCATTGAGCCCAGCATGTAGAAGTTCGCACTTCTGTCTTTCAGATCATGTAGTTCGCGGGAAGGGTATCCAATATTGCAGATGAGGAGCGAATCCTTATCTTCTGCCTTTTGGACTATCGCTTTAATGGCATCGAAACGTCTCATTCTGCCTCCCAGAACCCGATCTCAAGAAGAACTGCCACAGGTCTCTTTTTTTCAATGGCTATTCTCCACGCATAGTGTATTGCGTCTTCCACAGTATCGATGGTGGGAACGATGTATGGTATGTCAAGGGTATCAAGTAACGAAGGTGTCATTTGTCCCATTGGGTACTGTGCACAAATGGTCTCTCCCTCACAACCACGGTGGCTCATTATAAGGAGTAGCGGGATATGAAAAAGGTTGTTCAATGATGCCAAAGCATTGATCGAGTTCCCGAGGCCCGAATTTTGCATTAACATTGCAGGTATCCTTCCTCCCATGTAAGCTCCGGCACAGATGCCCACACCTTCCTCTTCGCGGGTGACTGGAATATGTAGCATTGTAGGATCGTCATCGATCATGGGGAATATTTCTTTCAGGTTAATACAGGGTACACTCACCACGAAGTCCACGCCTGTCATCTTTATACCGTTAAATACTGCTACACTGGCATCCATTTGTATCACCATACCTTAAGATCGATGGTATTGTTCATTCAACATCCTCTGTTCTTTAAAAGTTCAGTGACCTTCTCCAATATCTTGTTCTCTGCATCCACATCATCAGGGGACACTGCAAGATCAACACTCAACTGCCGGGTTGTTAATTCCTCTTCCAGGCGTTTCTGACCCCCTCCGGTAATGTTCAGAACAATGCTTTCATCAGCCTTTATCTCGCCCTTTTCCAAGGCCTTCATTATAGCTGCACAGGCAATTGCAGGAGCAGGTAACATGTCAATGCCTTCGTTCTCTTCAAAGAGCTTTCTTGCCTCGTCAGCTTCTTTGTTCGTTATTCCATAGATGATCCCATTTGTGTCATCAAGGGCATCCTTCACACCACCGATTGCTCCGTATGGTGGTTTTCTGTTGAACAGCACATCATCGTACATCTCTTCCGGGCAGTTCCCATTGATATTTTCCCCGGTCCAGGTTGAATAAAGCGGTGCACATGGCAGGTTTTGTGCAAGATGAAGACGTGGCATATTATTCCCGAAACGACCATCCTCTATGAGCCTCATGGATGCTTCCCATGCGGATATTCCGCCAGTACCGCTTCCCACAGCCTGGAAATAATGCTGTGGGAGGCTCTTTGTCGTGAGGACCGCATCAAGCATCACGGTTCCCATACCATCGCGTCTGGCAACGTTGCGTGCTCCGCCTTCACTGACAAAACCATCCCTTGATGCTATCTTTTCCGCCATTGCAATGGCCTGGTAGTAATCACCATCTACAGTTACAGTACAGACCGAAGATGTGTCCTCTTCAGTTGTCCAGAGCCTATGCGTGCTGTTCTTTGGAACTATTAGCAATAACGGATATCCTGTTATTGATGCCACATGGGCAAATGCCCTTGCAGTATTGCCGGCGGATGCTACAACGAGCACCCTCTTCTCATTGTGTTCAATGAGGCGCTGCATGGTCGGGAACGATTCCAGGTCTTTAAAACTGCATGTTCTTATGGCACCCTCCTTTTCAGGCCAGTATCCATTGAAAGTTATGTTCAGGTTGGTCAATCCCAGTTCCTTTGCAAACCCTTCGCTTTTATAGGTCACAGGTCTGCCGGACCCTTTCTCGATTATGCCGTTCACAGGCAGCCAGTCGTAATATCTCCATATTCCAGGCATATCGGTTGGTTCGATCTGCTTTTTGAAGTATTCGGTACGTGGTAGAGCATCATCATCAGGACAGTGTAATGCGTATGGGTCACGAACCTCCCCGCACCCGGGGCATTTCACAATATACTTGTTCATGGTTGCAAGTCGGAAAATATGTTTATATATCTTTTCATTAAAAGGGCAAAATTTGCCTTATTGTGAATCTATTGTGGCCGGTAATGTACATTTCGGACACAACCGTTCAAAGAAATGCTGCACTCTCTTGAGTCTATTACCCAGAACAAAATAAAATGAGGCTATCAAAGCCTCAGAAAAGAGAAGGTTTCAATCTTTTAAAGTTCCCACGACTGTGAAATCTTCCAGTACATCGTCATCATGGGGCGCATCTTCCTGATCCACGGTAAGGTCGATCCCTGCGTCATGCATTCCCTGATGGTCGCCATCCTCCCAGAGCATGCTCTCGGTTACATCATAGACCTTCCCCTTATATGCAATATAGCATTTTTCTCCATCCTTGCCGTTGTATTTTGCAAGTTCTTCTTTTGTGAATTCTTCCATTTGATTCCTCCCAATTTTCTATATCTTTACTATGTCCTAATAATTATTTATGCTTTTTTAAATGTGACCCAGAACATACTACCTTTTCCTTCCGGATTATCTTCCACACCAACCTTTCCTTTATGGAGGTCAACTATCCTCTTTACGATGGCAAGTCCAAGTCCGCTTCCCTTTATACTCTTGTTTCCCACACGTTTGAAACGCTCGAATACCAATGGCTTGTCTTCGTCTGAAATACCTTCACCTGAATCAGTGACCGAGATCTTACAATTATCATCCGCATCTTCGATATGGACCACTATGTCCCCTTTGTCAGGTCCGTATTTCAATGAATTTGATATGAAATTGACGAAAACTTCCTCTATCATCGGATTTGCAAGTACGGTGCATGCCCCTTCCGATTCTATCCTGATATCCACACCTTTTTGTTCTGCCTGATACTCAAAGTTGGCTATAATGCCATTTATCATATTACCAACATCAATGGCTTCAAACTCCAGATCATCGGTAGATTCCAGTTTGGCAAAAGCAGCTGCACTTTCAATGAGTTCAATAAGGTTCTTGGTACTGATATCGATCTTTTCCAATCTTTTCAGCTTCGTTTCATCATCTTCTGAAGAAAGCATCATGTATGTATATCCACTTATCACAGTTGCGTGGTTCAAAAGGTCATGTCGCATGATGTCTGTAAAGATATCCTTGAGTTCATTTGAATGCTCAAGTTCTTCAGAGTATTTTTTAAGCAGTTTTTCGGACTTGACGCGTTCTGTGATATCAAGGATGGATCCAATAAGTCCTACTGTTTCTCCATTCATATCCGTGAAGACAGATTTGTGGAATATCACATCCTGCATGCTCTTTGTAACTGGGTTTTCGATCTGACTTTCATATATCTGGATCCCTCCACTGGTCATGAGGTCCATATCCATTTCGTGATATTTATGAGCAAGATCATTTTGACAAAACTCATATACAGTTTTTCCAATGATCTCATCTTTCTTGTGAGCTGTCATATCCTCGAAAGCTTTGTTACATCCGATGTATAGTCCTTTTTTGTCTTTATAGAACATCGGTGCAGGTGTAGCGTCCATCAGTTCCTGAAGGAAATGAAGCTGTTTTTTCAGTTCGTTTTCAGATCTCACGCGCTGAGTTATGTCAAGGATAACTCCTATGAGTCCTGCTGTTTCTCCATTCATGTCAGTGAAAACGGACTTATTGAAAAGGACATTACGCTCTGTATTATCTCCTATGTAAACGGCATCAGATTCGTATATCTGTGTACCTCCGTCCTTCACAAGTTCCTGGTCCATATGATGGTATTCTTCAGCCTGCTTCTCATCATAGATCTTATATGCGTCCTTTCCGATCATATCCTCACATTTTGATCCGGAAAAGGTCTCAAAGGCCCTGTTGCATCCAAGATAGTTTCCATATCTATCTTTATAGTACACAGGTGCAGGGATCGCTTCAAGGAGTTCCTGCATGAAATGGGAGTGCTTTCTTTGGGCTTCATCTGCCTCTTTACGTTCTGTTATATCGAATACTGCACCTATTTGTCCTGCAACGTTACCATCCATATCTGTGAATACCGAATTGTTAAAAATAACTGCACGTTTTTTCCCGGAAACTGATGGTAAGAAGTACTCATATGTCTGAGTACCCCCCTTTTCAATAAGCTCCGTATTCATCTTATTGTACTTCTCTGCGATATCTTGCTCGTACAGGTCATAAACACCTTTTCCGACCATGTCCTCTTTTGGTATGCCTGTAAATTCTGCAAAGGTATTGTTGCATCCAAGGTAGATCCCGTCCTTGTCTTTATAGAATATTGGCACTGGAATGGCATCGATAAGTTCCTGCATGAAATGAACCTGTTGTTTTTTCATCTTCTCGGCTTCTTTTTGCCTGGTGATGTCATTTCCAATTGCAATTGAGCCTATGGTCTCCCCACTCTCATCAAGAAGGTCCCTTGAATTCCATGATATTATACGCTCTTTTCCATCCTTTCTTACGATCGCGGTTTCAAATCCTGATACCTTCTTTCCTTCGTTTATGATAGCATTGGCGGTGGCGAATATCTCATCTCTATATTTTTTATCGGGATATAGGAGATCCCATATTTTAGTGGTCCCAAGTACTTCTTCTCTGGAATATCCACTTATGGCCTCTGCAGCATTGTTCCATACAATTACCTCTGCATCTTTGTTGAGGACATTTATCCATACATCTGCACTTTCAATGATGGTCTGCTGGAATTGGTTAAGTCTGTACAGGTCTTCTTCGGCAATTTTTTTCTCTGTAAAATCCTGCACTGTAAAAGTGACCCCTGCTGAAGGTTCATTAATATCGATAAGTGCAAATGTCATATAGATATCTCTGATATCCCCGTTTTTGCAAACCCATTGTGATTCTATTAAACCTGGTTTCTTGCTATCGATAATTCTCTTCAGTTCTTTGCCAACACGTTCGTATTCTTCATGACTTGGATAGAGCATCTCAGTATCCTGTCCGATAAGTTCATCCTTTGTATATCCGAACATCTTGTACAGTTTATCATTGACATCGAGGAGCTTGCGTGCCCATGTGATCCCTATTCCTGTTGGTGTTGCCTGGAATATACTCCGAATATGCTGCTCTTTCTTCTCTTTTTCCAGTGCTGTCCTTTTCTTTTCGGTGATGTCCTGTGCGGTAAAGGTCATTCCTACTTCGGGATTGTTGGAATCTATCAGAGCTCCTGTTAGTAACACGTCAATGGTCTTTCCTTCCTTTTTTCTGAGCTTTGCTTCGACAGTTACCGTTGTTCTGTCTTTTATAAGCTTAATGAGCTTAGTACCAACTTTATTATATTCCTCTTCGGAATCGTAACATATCATTACGTTCCTTCCGATGAGCTCTTCCCTTGAGTAACCTACAATGTCACAGAATCCCTGATTCACATCTTCGAATACCCTATTCCAGACAACACCGATCCCGATCGGTGTGGCAAGGAATATACTTCTGTTCTTTGCTTCCTTTTCTCGAATGGTCCTTTCAGCAAGCTTTTTCTCAGTGATATCCTGCATTGTGAAAATATACCCTTTTGAAGCATCGTCAGGGTCTGCAAGAGCAAAATTAAGCAGTATATATGTTATCTCTCCGTTCTTCCTTTTGAAAGGGTACTCTACAGTAGCTATTCGTTTTTCAGTTAGATCGGGGTATATCTCATTCCCGGCCTTTTTGTAATCTTCATTGGAAAGGTAGAATCTCCGGGTATCCTGCCCTATCATTTCTGACCTTTGATACCCTGTCATACGACAAACTTCATCGTTAATTTCCAATATCTTCCGACCAATAACTTTTCCAATTCCGATCGGAGCTACACGCAATATACTTTCTGAACGGGCCTTCTCTTCTTTCAGGGAAGCTTCAATTTCCTTTCGTTCCTCGATTTCCTTCTTTAGGTCCTCGTTGGCCTTTGTCAGTTCAGCGGTCCTTTCATCAACAAGCTTTTCAAGGTGTTTGCGATATGTCCGCAGATCCTCTTCCGTGAGCTTATGTTCGTTTATATCCCTGAGAACTCCAATGATACCTGCTGAGCTTCCATCTTCATTGCTCTGGAAATGTGGCAGGTTTTCCATCCAATGTGGATTTCCTTCGCTATCGACCAATCTGAACGTTGTATTAAAAGCTCTACGATCTTCCATCATCTTATGGAACTCATCAATGAGCCTTTCACGATCGCCTGGATATATGTGCTCATCAAAATAATTGTTATGTATGTCTTCAGGATCGAGTCCATAGTGATTCATCTGTGGGCTGATATAGAGTACAATTCCTTCTGAATTCACTATGTAGAGTATATCACTTGTATTCTCTATGAGGAACTTGTATTTCTCTTCCCCTTTGTTCACTAGATCTTCAATAGAGACAAAACGATCGTTTTCTGTCATTGCTGTTGCCTACCTTTCGGTGAACTTCTCAATTAACAATATTAATTTTCAAGTGTGTATATACAGTTCACTCCAATTATATATGAAGTGTTCTATCAATTGTTTTCCTCCAGAACTTCCACGACCCTTTTTAGCATCTCACGTATCCGAATATGCTGTGGACAATGTTCTTCGCACAGCCCACATTCCGTGCACCTTGAGGCTGCTTCTTCAGGTGGTACGAACAGACCGTACTGGTAACTCGCTTTCTCAACATTGCCATACATTGAGGCACTGTTAAGGTAGGTAAATGCAGCTGGGATATTCACACCTGATGGGCATGGCATACAATATTTGCAGTTAGTACAATTGGCTTCCATTTTCTCATTGTAGAACTTGCGTACCCTTTGGAGAACTTCTTTGTCATCATCTGTAAGCGAATTTGCCTCTCCTTTCTCAGCATATTCTATATTCTGCTCCACCTGCTCAAAAGTGCTCATTCCGCTAAGAACTATGCTTATTTCCGGCTGGTCCCACAAATACTGGAAACACCAGTTTGCAGGTGTCCGTTCTATCTCGGCACTATCCCAGATGCGCTGTACTGTTTCAGGCACCTGTACGAGATTTCCTCCTCGTAGGGGTTCCATTATGGCTACATCTATGCCTTTTTGTTTGGCATATTGAAGTCCCTGCTTTCCTGCCTGGTAGTCCTCATCCATGAAATTATACTGTATCATGCAGAAATCCCAGTCGTAGCCATCTATGATCTCTTTGAACACCGTTATGTCGTCGTGGAACGAGAATCCGATATATTTGATCTTTCCACTGGAAATGGCATTCTCGATGAATTCGAACATGCCAAGCTCTCTCATTTTGTTCCAGTATCCCCTCGTGAATCCATGCATGAGGTAATAATCAATATGGTCTGTCTGAAGGCGCTCCAACTGTTCTTCAAGGAATCTGTCCATATCCTCTCTTGTCTGGACAAGCCATAACGGAAGCTTTGTGGCAAGGAGCACCTTGTCCCGATGACCGTTCGCAAGTACCTTTCCAACAAAGGGTTCGCTCATTCCCGCATGATATGGGTAAGCGGTATCAAAGTAATTGACCCCCTTTTCAATAGCAAATTCGATCATTCGGGTCGCTTCTTCCTCATCGATCTGATCTTCTTTTCCATCGATGACGGGAAATCTCATGCAACCAAATCCAAGTATAGAGACCTTTTCCTCTGTATTGCCAAATTTACGATATAACATCTAATCCCTCTATTTTATGTATGATCAATTAATTCTTGGTTATAGTTCTCTATCTGTATGTATCCTGTCTTTCTAAATGGTTGATGTTGTTACTATTCATTATTTGCGATGGTGTTGAATTGTATAAAACAGTAGGTTCCTTTGCAGTTGTCCGAAAAGAGTTCAAAAACTCTACTTTCATAGGTCATGTGAGGTCCATCGATAGTGAGGCTGAGGCAAGGACCTTTATCGATCAGCTCAAGGAACAGTACAGTGATGCCAATCACAATGTTTCGGCATACCTTATAAAGAATGAAACTGCTCTGGTGGCGAAGTATGATGATGACGGAGAACCTGCCGGAAGCTCGGGAAAACCTGTTTTCAAGGTGCTGGAGCTTAAGGGGTTGAGCAATACTGTGGTCGTGATCACCCGTTATTTTGGGGGTATCAAACTGGGGTTTGGCGGGCTTTCAAGGGCCTACAGGGAAACAGCAGTCGCTGCGATCGAGGAAGCGGGGATAGTTGAGGTCCATGAGATGGTGGACCTGGTGGTCCGCCTTGATTATTCTGATATGCAGTCTGTCAAAAGGCTGGCCGAGGAATATGGACAGGTCACCGGGGAGGATTATAGTGATGTGGTCGAACTGTCCGTTAAGGTGAGAAAGGGTGAGGAAGATGGTTTTGCAGACAAGCTCACCAATCTGACAAAGGACAGGGCGAAAATAGTGAAAATATGAGCAATGGCTGTGAGGCTGGGGTATATTTGTTTCATTGCTCTGTGTTATTTGATGGCATAGAAACCTGCCTGCATGTATGATGTCCAGAAAAGCTCACATGTGGTGAATCCGGTCTCTTTTAGCATTTCAATATGTTCGGCGATCGTTATCGGGAAATAAGCGGTTCCGTATCGTTTCAGATTATCTTCCACAGCAACACTTTCCTTTCCACATTCAAGCTGGAACCTTCTCAATCGGTCCATGACGATCTCTATCCCCTTTTCTGTCGCAGGTGCAGTATTCTCGAACGTTACAAAAATACCACCCTTTTTCAGCATTCCGTAGCATTTCGCTGTGGTGTTTACCCTTTCTTCCCTGTTCAGGTAGTGATGGGACTGTATCGCTGTGACAACATCGCATTTTGGGACTTCGGATAGTGGCAGGTCTGCGGTGGTATAATTTGTAAAATTGAACCTTTCAGTAGGATATTTCCCGAGTCTGGTCCTTGCATATGACAGCATTTCTTCGGAAGGGTCGTTCAGGTAAAAGTTGCACTCATCAAATGTCTGATTTGCGAGCTCAATTAATGACCCTGTTCCACACCCGGTGTCAAGCCATACCTCACAATCAGGTTTTGTTGTTCTGATGAGATCGATGATCTCCTTTTGGAAGCTGGAATAATGGGGTATTGTCCGGTGTATGTTCTTCTCATAGTGTTCCGGTGTGAATTGTGTAACATTGGTCATGATCTGCCCTCTTTTTTATTCCTGTTATCAATTATATACGATATTATTTATGACTCCCTTTTTAAGGATATTTCCCACCTTTCCATATATATTCTATATACTGTATTTCTTAATCTATATTCTATGCTGATAAATCCTATATACTACTCTGTTTATTTGGAAATTGATATAGGGTTCAGAGAAGGTCCTTCTCCTTCTTCAGGGTAGTATTATGATAGACAATAATAAAATATTCAGAAAAATAATCGATTCGATCACAACGTTATTCCTCTACGTACTTTTGTTGACCCTGGTCGTAGGGATGCTTAAAACCGTATTCGATCTGAGGTTAACGCTCTTCACTTCACTGGATGTAGGCTTTAATCATATGGTCTCAAGTGTTCTCACTATTTTCATACTGATTGACCTGTTCAACACTTTTGTCGATTACCATGAACATGAGAGGATCAAACTGACCTATGTCACCGATGCTACCATACTGATAGTCATGCGCGAGATCGCTGTGGGAATGTATGCCAAAGAGTTCACATCCGATTTTATATTTGCTCTTTCGTCACTCATCCTTGTACTTGGTATTGTGCGTTTGATGGCGATAAAGTATTCACCTGAGCACGAAGGCGGTAGTTTCAAGTTCCCTAAGGTTTCAGTTAAAAAAGGTTCGGGATCAGATGAGTGATCCCTTAACTGCATTATTTTTTGATGGGATCGAAGGAATGTTTTAATTTGTATCGACTATGTTCTCTGCAACTGAAGATCTGCAGGAACTGCCCGGGCAACTGTAGAGACCCATGGACATGGAATGTTCTCCACTAACAAAAATAGCATTAAAGATCCTGTCTGCAAACCTTCTTGCGACAGCCGTAAATGAAGGGACATTTAGACCAATTACACGACTCATTGTATTATCACCTGTAACCATAAGTTATTCACAATAGTATATAACAATGTCGTCAATTATTACTAAAAGTAATAATGCGTTGTTGCTAGTTCCGCATAGCTCTGACAGTCCTTTGTATATCTCTTATACGATGAGATCACTTTTTGGACCTGTATCTGAAATCAAAACCAAGGTGATCCAACGCAAACAATGCCAACATCATCACAGTGAAGATCAAGATGATATATGCATAGGATGTCAGCAGATAAGGAATGAGGCCAGCACTTGCTAACCCGTTATCCATATACTCGAACACGCTGATCGTTCTATTGTATATTGGATAAAAATACTGTATGTCGGCTCCTTCAAGGTCATCCAGCAATAGATGTGAAAGGGATGCAGCCTCGGCAAAAAGCCCCATATATACAGCCCTGCCAAATTCCCTATATGCCACATATCCAATAATTGTTCCAAATAGGATCGCAGAAGAACTGAACAGCAGTGAATGCGTTGGTATCGTTCCGATCTCGCAATGTTCTATGGTACCATTTACAAGGATATTATAAACGGCCATTATGTCCGGGTACAATGCAAAGAATGCTCCTACAAACAGTAGCAACAGGAGATGCATGATATTCCTGGATGAAATATCTCTGCGAAGGAGCGTTAGCAGGGTTGTATAGACTGCTATTGCACAGATGCAGAACACGAAGAATATAACATGCTCAACTGGATATGGCATATTAAAAGATAGGACCTCTGAGTGTATAAGATTATCTGAGGGTGTGCTGGTGGGATGTTGAATTCTTTTTCCACCAATATAATGAGAATTTTAAAAGCTGCGGGCCAGCGTATCCGACCGCCAGAAGAGCGATCCCTTAACTGAATTAATTTTTAAAAATAAAAGTAAGGCTGTCCTGCGATCTTACTCGCAGGAAGTCTTCATTTAAGCGAATGGGTGTTCTGCACAGTCCTTCTTTGCAATTGCTTCATCTACGGTAGGTGTTCCTTCGACAGCACGCTTTAATGCAAGCTTTGTTGCTTCGTAGTTGTACTCGTAGATCTTTTCTTTGTCTATTGCATTCCACTGGATGAACACTGAAACGATTATCAGTAAATTCTCTGCTTCTTCCTTTGGGATCACGCCTTCTGCAACACTGTCCATTACAGCCTTTGCAACGGATGCCTGAGCAGGTCCGAACATAAGGACAGCCTGGTTTGCATTTTTGATAGTTACCTTGTTCACTAAAAGGGTTGCAGGTTTTGGTATTACATTTGGTTCAAGCACTGCAAGCAATGGGGTATGTCCCTGGCTTGGTGATGAAAGTGCGTTCATGAATGCTGTCTCGACTGGACTTCCCTTTGTACCGATTACAATATCGATATGAGCGATCTCATCTCCTTCTCCTACCAATGCTTCGCCAATAAGACTTGTTGTAATTTTTGCCATGATTATATCTCCATTTGGACTTTGTAGAAATGCCCTGATCTGTATCCTGCAATTAAGGTTCTGAAATAATATCTCAGCTTTTAGCCAGATCATAAGGGCTATCTGCAAAGCCATAATTGCACTCCTTAATTACAAAAAGTTATTTAAGTACTTAACCTAACCAATTGGTAATCAGGTGAGAGATCATGGGAGAATTGAAATTCAGCCCTATAGACAAAGCAATCAGATTAATAAGCAAAAAGTGGACCCTTAATATTATCAGGGACCTGTTCTGTGGCAAGAAACAATTTAATGAATTCTTAAAAAGCAATCCCAAACTCAGCAGTAAGGTCCTATCCGATAAATTACGTCAGTTAGAACAGGACGAGCTGATAGAAAAAGTGATCGTTTCCAAGACACCCTTGTCTATAGAATACCATCTGACAGGTAAAGGTAGGAACTTGAACAGGGTGCTCTACGAACTTTCAGAATTTGCATATAAGGAATGCGTTGATGGATCAGCCCTCGAATGTACGGAACAAAGTTCGGAGTTGACCAAAAAAATATTGAATATTATTGATTGAACTCTCCTTTTGGAAAGGATTTTTAACTTAAAGTCGGTGTTTTCAAGTCTCCTGCAGGTGTAGTTGAAGGCGTTTCGGGATCATATGAGTAATCCCTTTTATGTTGGGTATCCTCGTGGACAATGTCCATGAGGTGTCCTTCTTAATCCTTTAAACCATTCAAATTCACCTCGTTTGCAGCTACCTCCTTTATCCTATTGATGATCGACTCCAGTCCATTCGATCTTGCAGGCGAGAGGTTTGACTTCAATCCTATCTTTTCAATGAAATACAGGTCAGCATCTAAGATCTCCTGGGGATACCGATCGTTCACTACCTTGGCCACAAGGGCAATGATCCCTTTAGTTATCATGGCATCACTATCGAGATCAAAGCTCAATTTGCCAGCTTCAGTATAACTTCTGATCCAAACTTTGGACTGGCATCCGCTGATCGAATTGTCTTCGGTCTTAAACTCCTCCTCCATGGGTTTGAGCTTTTTACCGAAAGAGATGAGGAGGGAATATTTGTCAAACCACTCGAGGCCATCAAATTCTTCTATGATCTCATCCTGAATAGCGTCGTTCACTTGTACATCATCTCTACTTTTTCTATCCCTTCGACCAGCATGTCCACATCTTCTTTTGTATTGTACAATGCAAAACTTGCTCTAACTGTGCCTTCTATCCCGAGGGATCTCATCAATGGCTGGGCGCAATGATGTCCGGTCCTGACAGCAACTCCCATCTTGTCCAATATCAATCCTACATCATAATGGTGAATGTTATCCAGATTAAATGAGACAGCTCCGCACATCTCCTTGGTATTTCCATAAACCGTCACATTATCCATTTCCAGCAGTTTGTCCCTCGCGTAGGAATATACCTCATGTTCATGCTTTTTTATTTTATCCATGCCTATTTTCTGCATGTGATCAATTGCTGCACCAATACTTATTGCTCCTGCAATATCCGGTGTGCCTGCTTCAAATCTTAAAGGAGGTTCCAGATAAGTCGTTTTTTCAAGACTTACTCTATCGATCATACCCCCTCCGCCTATTGCCGGCATGATATCACTGAAGCGATCGCTCGTATAAAGCACTCCAACCCCTGTCGATGCATACATCTTATGGCCTGAGAATGCTAAAAAATCGCAACCTATGTCCTTTACATCAAGGGGCAAATGCTGTATTGACTGGGCTGCATCCACCAGGACCGGGATATCGTGATCCTTTGCAATTTCAGTGATCTCTTTGATCTCATTTACACAACCAAGAACATTTGAGGCATGAGCTATGGCTATCAATTTAGTCTTGTTCGTGATCTCCATTGAGTCTATCAGCAGATCGCAATCCTCATCCATGGGAATTGACCTTACCTTTGCCCCTGCTATCTGCCATGGCACGATATTAGAGTGGTGTTCCATACCGGTCACCAGAACTTCGTTCCCCCTCAATATAGGTGCAAGCGAGCGTGCGACCTGATTGATGGAACCGGTCGTTCCGGAAGTGAATGTCACTTCACTTGAGTTACGGGCACCTATGAAGTCGCTTACCTTTTTTCTGGCTTGTTCATACCTTTCACTTGAGACCTCGCTCAGGTAATGCACTCCCCTGTGGATATTACTGTTATCTGTCCTATAGAAATCAGATATAGTATCGATCACAGTGTCCGGCTTTTGGGTCGTTGCTGCGTTATCAAGATAGACCAGTCTTTTCCCGTACACCTTTTGTGCAAGTATGGGGAAATCCTTTGCAAGATCTGTCATCGTTTCACCATCTCAACAAGAGAGAACCATTTTTTATCATCGCTAAAGATGTTCTCTACGGAAAGCCCTGCAGCACCTGCCATCCTTTTGATGCTATCAACAGTATATTTATGGGAGTTTTCGGTGTGTATCGTCTCTCCCTTTTTGAAGATAATTTTCTCATTCAGTATGGGGCTTGTTACTTCCATATCTTTTTTTGCTTTCAGGTGCATCTCGATCCGGGAGTGTTCTCTATTGAAGAATGCAAGATGCTCGAATTCCTCTGGATCGAAATTTGTCTCAAGATGCTCATTTGCAACCTTCAGTATGTTCTTATTGAATTCTGCAGTGATCCCCTGGCTGTCGTTGTAGGCTCTTTCGATGATATCAATATCCTTTACCATGTCCATTCCAAGGAGAAGTCTGTCGTTCTTGTTCATGGCTCTGCCGAGTTCGGTCATGAATTCAATTGATCTTGCTTTAGTGAGATTGCCTATTGTGCTCCCGAAGAAACAGAATAGCCTTTTTCTTTTTCCCTGGATCTTTTCGATATGTTCGAGGAAGTCAGCAGTGATCCCATGGACCTTCATTTCAGGATATCGATTCTGAAGATCACAAGCGGATCTCTCTATAGCATCTTTGCAGACGTCGACCGGATAATAGACTATTGTCTGGCGGACCTCTTTTGGCACTTCGTCGAGGAACACTGAGATCTTCGAACAGTCCCCGCTTCCAAGCTCTACGAGGTCATTGTCCTCTATCTCCTGTTTCAGCTTCTGAGCAGTTGATCTGAGCAATGGGATCTCGATCTTTGGGGGATAATATTCTTCTAATCTGGTGATCTCCTCGAACAATTCTGACCCATGACTGTCGTAGAAGAACATGCTGGGAAGGGTTTTAGGATCGGATCTCAGGCATGCCAGCAGTTCATCCCGAATCGAACTTTCTCCGATCTCGGGCATGAAATCTTCTATGATCATTGTTCAGGCACTCCCTTTTCCGAAGGAAGCTTGTTATTGCTCCATTCAAGCCATCCCCCGTCATAGACCGCTGCGTTGTCCCAGCCCATGAGCCAGGCGTTGAAGAAGGCCTCACTCCCCCTCCACCCTGTTCCGCAGTAGAAGGCGTTGCGCTTTTCGGGAACTATCCCGATCTTCTCCCAGATCTCTGCAACTTCCTGAGCTTCGCTCATGGTATGGTCCAGGTTCCTGTAGTTCTCCATGTGGTAGGCATCTGTTCCGCAATCCCCGAACACTGCTCCCGGTATCCTTCCCTTCTCCTCGATATAGTGATAACCACTTATTTCCCCGATGTATTCTCTCCAGCTTCTGATGCACACCAGGTTCTTGTCAGGAGATGCAAGGATCTCCTTCGCTTCTTCCAGATCGACCACGATCTCCGGTCTTTGAGGAATGTCGACCCCAAAGGATACCTTATTATTTTCAGCAGGCTCCCTGGTGATGTCATAGCCTGAATCAAGCCAGGACTGAATGCCACCATTGAGTATGCGAACATCTTTTACCCCTGCATAGAGCATGATGAATGCGCATCTCATTGCACCCAGATGCCCTGCGCTGCTTCCCGGGAACGGATCATCATAACTTGGTGAGGAGAACCTTCCATAGAGAATGACCGTGGTATCATGTGTTATACCTGCATTTTCCAGGACCTCCTTTAGTTCTTCAGGAGAGCGGCGATTCCAGTTATCCTCATATTCAAGGGAGGTTGTGTCAATGGATATTGCTCCCGGGATATGCCCCTTCTCATAATCGGCAGGGTTCCTGTAGTGGGAATGACACAACACGAACTTATCATTGTCATATTCCGGAGCTTCATTCGTAGTGATCAATCGATCAAGCCAATCTGCTGAGACCAGTTGACTATATCTTTCAAGATGCTCCATAGGCAGATCTTTCTCCGCCCATTCAAGAAAAGAGTTGTAAACAGTTACATCAGGATAACCGGCCTTTCCAAATTGCCTTGCCACCTCTTCCGTTCTATCCACGTCATACCCATAAATGACCAGAGAATCCTCCGGCAGGATCCCTTTATTCCTGACGATCTCTATCCAGTCAATATAGTGTAACCATTTATACGGCAGAGTCTTTGCACCCTTTATGTGCCCACCTCTTGCCTCCCCACCTTCCTTCCAACCATTATAAGCATCAATAGGCCTTATGTCAATAACCTTATACTTATGCAAGCTCTCAGCTAATTCTTTAGTTGCAATTTCCCCCATGCAGTAAAATTGGTTTAATAATTATATAATATTTGTTGTTTAGGTAGTAGAGATCTTTAGATTCTGGATTTATCCATCCGGGTCAGATGAGTAATCCCTTTATTATTCATTTTTTGAAGATATTGATGATTGTATTTGTATTTCCAATTCATCCGGTGTAGATAGTATAATTAGTAGAATTAATAGAAGGCTTGGGAAAAGAGATGATTCTGAGCTATTGAGGAAGAAGATCAGTGATATGTCCTATACTGAATGGAAGAAGATGGGTTTCTCTAAAGGTACTTTGCATTATATGAAGCAGAACGCTATGAATGATAAACCGTTTATATTGAATGCTCATGTTAGGGAGAGATTAGACGGCTGGGTACTACCTTGGTATAATATGTGCTACATAATCTTATTTAAGCAGTTCCTCCATAATAATATAACAATAAAAAAAGTAGAGATTGCCTTAGCAACACATACTATAATTAATATATCCTATTTTACTCAATAAACACTGTCTACTTCCAATTGTTTCTTTTATTTAAAGCCGTATCACAATCTTCAAATGTTTACTTTCCTGATTTCCTTCTATTACATTCTTTGCAAAGCATTTGACAATTATTTGAATTTGTTTTACCACCTGCATGCCAAGGCGTAATATGGTCACCTTCCATTTCAGTTATTTCAAAATGTTTATGACAATCAGTACAAATGCCCTTTTGTCTTTCATATGCAGAACTCTTTTGACTTTCTGAAAAAGCACGAAGATTTAAGTGCTTCTCTTTTTTGGTCAAAACGTACATATAGATTCCTTTTTTATTAGTAACATCATCATCTATCATAAGTTTTTTAATTTGTTCTTCTAAATCCAATGTATCATACAACTTATCTTTAAATTCGTCATATAAACTTCCCCATTGTACCTTCTTCATTTCTTTTCGATATTCGGGGAAATTGAGTTTAACCCATTCAATAACATTTCTAAAATAAGTCCATAATTCATTTGCATTGGGATCATGTTGATGAAGTGACATGTACTCCTCTATTTCACCCTTATTCATCCAGTCAAGTGCAGTTTGCAAAATATCTTGACGTATAGGAGAACCACCAACATAATTTTTTGATAAGAGGTGTGCAGCACAATTTGATTTACTAAAAATCGACTTTGCATTTGTGAGCCAAGGGCCTGTATATGTTGCATTACGTAATTCTTGATCGGTAAGTCGTTCTCCAGCAATGTTGATAATTCTAAACCATGCTAATTTTTCTGTATCTGTACCTTCACAGAAATAAACCATTACCTTATAGCTGAGAATTTGCTCTTTTTCATCATCCTTTAAGTTAGCAAAAGACTTTGGATAATCACCCATATGAACAGAAAACCCATTATCCACATACTGGCAAAAGCTAATTGTTCGTTGTTGGCCATCAAGTACTTCAAATGAGCCATCATCATTCTTTACCCAATACATAACATTAAGAGGAAAGCCTTTGCGTATAGTCTCAATTACAGCATTACGTTTTCCTTCATCATACACAAACTCACGCTGATACTTTGGACGAATATTTAAACATCCATTATAACCAACTACACCCTCTTCAGCATTATCTATATATTTTTCCGCTATATCACGGATCGATATTTCCTGTAAGTCTATTTTCATTTTCCCCCTCCTTTAGAGATTTTTTTTCGGATTAAAATCCTTCCATAAGGACACTTCTTTTTCCCATCGATGGTATAGGCTAAATCTGTACGCCCTCTGTAGTTCTTTGTAATTCCTAACTCTTTGGCGAAATTCCCCGAACCCACACCCAACAGTTCAAATTGTTCGGGATTCAATTTATCTAAAAATGTTATTGGTACTCCCATAATTCCATCGTAATCACAAGGAATATCTGTGTACGTATTAATATCAATCGCATCATAATTATCATATTTTATATAATCATCAGGTGAATACCTCTTATATAGAGTTACAAATTCTTTGTGCTTGTCTACTGGAAAGGTTGTAATCCAACACGAAGAAGCTACTCTTGCAATTTTTTTACCGTTTTCAATGTGATGATATTTTTCATAATTATCTGGGATTTCAAAAAACATACCTTTATTAAAATTAGTATATCCAGTTCTTGCATTGTCTTCCCGTATTAATGGAAATAATTCTTTATATGTAAGAGAGTTGGTATTTCCTATGATGATGAAATCTTTTTCAGCTTCTGTTAAAGCTACAATGAATGGACGAAACAAACTAAAAGGCGGATTAGTAACTACAATGTCACACTCTTTTAATAGTTCTGCACATTCCTCACTTCTAAAATCACCATCCTCAGTTAGTATTGTTAAAACATTTTTGTCGCTTCTAATCAATTGTTCTACATCTAACAAATCAATGGCACCATCACCATTAAAATCTTCTACTTCAGTTATCTCAATTTTATATGCCTTTTTACCGTCCGATACTGCATATGCATCTCCTTCTTCATCGAAAGGGCTTAATTGTGTATAAACAATAGGAGAAGTCCCATAACAAGTAGCGATTAACTTTTTCAATCCTAAATAGTTGAAATTCATTGAGAAATACTTAAAAAAATTACTTTCATACGGGTCATCACAGTTACAAAATACTATTTTCCCTTTGAAATTATCCTTGTAATGATTCATTTCTAACTCAATATCAGTTAACTTCGTGTAAAATTCATCTTTTTTATTAGCCTTTGCTTTATTTAAATCTTTATAACTATTTGCCATATTATCCCGCTCCTTTTATTGAAATATATCGTATATATTATATAGCAAAAACTTAACAACATCCACTTCTCCTCAAATTTAAAAATAAATCTCAGAAATCAAACATACTTAAATAAGTATACTCTTAATTTATATAAATTCCAACCTTTTACAGTAAAATATTTACAATTACACAGCCGTATAGTATACTATTAGTAATTTATCTGTTAATTTATAGAGCTTATTTTTAGTCTGTTTCAGCACTATTTTTTTAAAAAGTATATGCAAACTCACTTCGACTTACTACTCTAATTGTTAAAGTTCGATTTTTTCACGTTAACTATATCCCCGACATTCTGTGCGAGGGTTGAATTCGAACTCCGGGAAAATTCAAAATTTATAAAGAATGGACTATTTAGCCGTTTTAGCTTAAAGCGAAAAGCTAATTTGAAGCCTCCCTCAAAAGAGTTATCGGTTTGGAATAGATAGTATCAATACTCCGGTTGACAGGTTTCACAAAGAGATGCTGTTTGGATTAACTTTAATATACCAGAAACAACGATGGATAATTATGAAATACACAATAGCTCTTGAGGCAGCAGAAGAAGGTGGATTTACTGCACGTTGTCTGGAACTTCCGGCAGCTATCAGTGAGGGTGACACTAGAGAAGAAGCACTTGAGAACATCAAGGAAGCTATTGAACTTGTGCTTGAGGTTACTCAGGAGCAGGCCAGAATTCTCGGGGAAGTTGCAAAGGTGGATGTTGCAAGTGCCTGAATTACCGATAATTTCCGGGCAGAAAGTTATAAAGACTCTGGTAAAACTTGGATTTGTAGTCGTCAGGCAAAAAGGGAGCCATGTCTTTTTGCAACGTGAAAGTGATACGGTAACAGTTCCTTTACATGATCCTGTCAAAAAAGGAACTCTTAAGAGTATTCTCAAACAATCGAATGTTTCGCTGGATGATTTTTTGAGAGTTTTAAAGTGACGATCTTGGTAGTTACTTACAAGATCAACGACATAATCAATATTATAAAAGATGCGGCTGCCGGGATTCGAACCCGGGTTCTAAGCTTGGGAAGCTCAGGTCATACCACTAAACCACAGTCGCACAACTTCTCTATATCCTTTTATCCGTTTTATATTATAGCTGTTTTGGTCTTCTGTAATCGATTTGAACAGCGTTGGTACTGGTGGGATGGATCGAAAAAAGAAAGGAAATGAAAGACCATCACTCGTACTTCTTAATGATCTCGTCGAAGGAATCTGCTATGTAGGAGAGGTTCTCTCTGCCGACTTCGAAGGTGCTGAGCTTGAAGAACTTGGTGAGGCCGGCTTTGATGCCGTGTATGTTCCGGCTCTTGAGCTCTTTGTAGAGGAAGTACCTGCCCTTCTTGACCTTTGTGGAGATCTCGTAGAGGTTGGGGGCTTCGAAGAACATCAGGTCGTGGTTGTGGGGTCTTTGTCCCATCTGTATGAGTCCCAGGGCTTCCAGCTTTTCGGAGAACCATCGCGCATCGGCAACTTCGTTTTCCCAGTTCCGGGTGCGTTTCACTACTTCGGGGAACGAGGCTATCATGGTCATCAGGGTCGCACTGCGGGCAGTACAGCCGAGAAGCTCTATTTCCTTGTTCTTGTTGGTCGGGGACTTTCGGAATATGATATCGGAATAGTCGCCATTAGCGTCATTCACGCCAAGCACGCCTATGGGTCCGCAGCTCGCCATGGACTTGTGACCGCTCCCGGCAATGAAATCCACGCCCAGCTCCTTTGCATCCACTGGCATCCTGCCAACGGAATACGCACAGTTCAGGAGCAGTGGGACATCGTACTCATGGCAGACGGAAGCTATCTTCTTGGCATCGGCAAGATTGCCGTAGTTGCCGTCAGGGTAGGTCAGCAGGGCAAGCGCAGGGGCCTTTCCGGTCTCGCTTATGGTCTCCTCGATGGCGGTTCCGTAGCCTTCAGGATCGATATAATAGTCCGGGCGCTCCGAACTGGGGACCTTTCTTATCTCCAGGCGTGCGCGTTGAGCTGCCACAACAGAGGAATAATGGGCAAGGCCGTCAAGGATGACAGTGTCGCCTTCCTGGGCAATGGCATGCATCACAGCGAACTTCGATTCACGCGCACCGTGGGTTATACGTGCCTGATCCACTCCCAGGAACTCCGGGAGGGCCTCGTGGACGAACTCCTGTACAGGGGGCTTCTTGATAAGGTCCAGAACGCCTCCGCAGTTATCGCATATGGAATATCCGTCTCCCCATTCCACCAGAGCACGTCTGGCATCCTCTGTCAATATCCCTCCGGTCTGCAGGGGATCGATATTGATCATATTCTTAGTAGGGCGTTCAATGAATCCGAAATTCTTCAATGCAGCATCATCAAGTGTCATATACTCACTTCTGTTTGGTCACTTCTCGTTCTAAAGTGGCAACTAATGGGTCAAAATAATAAAAAAGGTGTGGAAATATCATTCCACAGCTTTATTGAAAACGGTGGTGAACTCATCACAATCTGTGATCAGTTTAGCCACTGCATCCTTCACAACATCTATTGGGTCAGCATTCTCTGTCTTAAGGAAAAGAATAGGCTCACTGACGTTTATGTGTTTCATATCATATGACGCGGTATGGACGCGTTCATCTTCAATAAGGATGATCTTGAGCATGTTCAAGAGCGTATGACTCTCTCCAGCTATCTCCATTTTCATCTCATCATCAGATTTTTCTAAGATCTTAAGTTCCATATTATAATCTCCTTGTTGTTGAACTTAAATAATACCGGTTCCGTAATCGGAAGATATCTTGCGTGACTCTGTACGTCCACATTCAGGACACTTCAATACTTCATCATCCTTTTTCAACGTACTTCCACAGTTGGCACATGTTGCGACCATCACACCAAGTTCCTTTCCGGAAGTGGTCATTCTCATATTCTCGAGGTTGATGACCTTCGCCTTAACAACATCAGCTACAGCGAACTCCTTTGACATCTCCTTGACGTATGATTCCTTCACATTGGAAACATGGATGGCAGCGACTCCGGGCTTGATGAACTGACGGTCAACGACACCCTTGATCCCCTCTATCTGCACAAGTGCCATGGAATCACGCACATTGACAACCGTTCCTATGAGTATGTCACCCTTCTTGATAGTTGGTGGTGTGCTCGTGGTCGGTTTCACAGATATGGTCCTGCGCTTCTTGTTCACCATTACGAATCCGGTCGCAAGTGAAAGAATGTCACCTCTAACGGTGTAAGTGTTATCCCCTGCTTCAAATTCCTCGGTAGTGCCGATGATGTCACCGGGCATTACCAGGACCTTATCTCCATGTTGTTCCTCTTCCACGTGATCATCTTCCGTATTAGTCTTAGGGGTCTCGGTTTTCCTCTTCTCTACTTTCTTTTCTGCCACTTTTACCTTTTTACTGGCAGTATCTAATACTTCCTCTTCGACCTCTGGCTTCTCACCCAGGGACTTCATACTCCTTCTGGTCGTTTTCTTGCGGTTTCTTATTCTAATAGGAATCCCTCATATCAATTTAAATACGCCAGCAATTATTTTTGATCGTTCTGGCAATTATCTGTAATGATCCTGTAAATTTCAACCTCAATTCTTTCTACATCTTTTTTATGGAATTTAAATGTTCGTTTTATCGGAAATCCAGTATTGTACCATTCCGTAATAACCGCAGGTTGAATGAACTTCTTCACGAACGCCAGACTTCCACTATTATGTATGGAATATGTCACATCCGCCACTCTCAATGCGGTTTTCAGGAAAGGCCTATCACTTCCCTTTACCTGTGCACCAAAGGGCGGGTTCATGACCACGGTATCTGCATGCCCTCTGACCTGTCTTACATCCTTACACTCGAATTCCACATCGACACCGATCAGCTCAGCATTCTCCCGAGCTATCTCCAGTGCTCCCGGGTCTGAATCGAATCCCACGACCCTCTCAGCACCAAGGACGGCTGCACCGATGGCAAGCATCCCTGTGCCGCACCCCAGGTCATAGACCGTACCCTCAAGATCTCCCTTCATGAACGCAAAATGAAGCATCTCCGCCGCAAGCAAGGCCGGGGTAGGATACTGTTCCAGGGTAACATCAGGATTCTCGAACCCCCTTATCTTTTCGAGGAGGATCTCGAGCTTGCGTTGCTTCATGATCGGTCAGTCTCCCCTTATCTCATCAAAGACCATGTCTTCCCACTCACGTTTACCGAGAACTATCTCGAATTCCTGCGGGGTGAGCATGGGTGCGGAGAACCTTCCCACCTCGTCCACAGCAAGCCGCGGACATGCAGTGCTCACAAAAGCATCCACTTTGAACTGCAGCATCTGGTCAGGGGTGATAAGGTCAAGTATCAATATATAAGCGGTCTTTCCCTTCTCCTCGGCAAGCTCTTTAAGTTCCCTGGCAAGTTCCATCCTGTACTGCCCTGGCTTGCTGGAAACGATGATGCCGAAAGACTCAGCGTCCAGTGACTTTGCAATGGCCGCACTACGCTGACGCATTATGAGTGACGGGTCAACCTCCCTCACCTCCTTCGAGAAGGGGTCTGCAATAAGGACCCTCTTTCCTGTTGCAAGCGAAACCCCAAGCGGGTGGAACCCTCCACTGCCAATATACAGGAACTCCTCACAGTCCAGGTCGTCGGCAGCCGAGAAATTGCATCCCAGTACCTGCCCTGCGTATGCTATCTTACTGTCGCCTCTTCCTATGGCCACAACCTTGCCGTTGGCCTCAAGGATCTCACGAACCTCCGGCAACTTATGGACATGCTGTACAGTGGTCAGAAGTCCCACTTTCTTCCCCTGGAGCTTTTCCAGGGCCTTGACAACAACATCCTTGACGTCCGCATCGGAGCGTGTCTCTATAAAAATGACCTTGTCGCTATACCTGTTATCATCAAGTTGAGCATGTCCGAAATGGAAGAGCAGGTCAACGTTCTCAAGGATGGGTATGTCGAGGTCACAGGCACCATAACAAGGATTTGCAGAAATGATTATCTCCACACCTGTGGCTTCACTTATCTCTGAAGCAATGGCAGGGGCACGTCTCTTGAACCCCTCTGGAAATTGCAGCCCGATTATCTCAGGTTGCACTTCCTTTATCATCTCAATGATATGGTCTATCTGAAAATCGAAAGGCTCACTGCTGCTCACCGGCCACCTCCAGAATAGATACTCCGTTCATATCTACATCTATCTTCACAAGGGTATTGACATTATAGCCCATATCGCTCATCTGTGCAGCACCATCGCCTCTGCTGATGACCACTATAACATTACAGATGTTCGCACCCATCTTCTCAAGTGCCGGAAGAAGGGCTTTCAATGTGCCACCGGTACTGATAACATCGTCCACAACAAGGACATTCTCGCCCTTGTTCACTCCGTTGATGTAAAGCTCGCCCTTTGAATAACCCGTGCTCTGTGATAGGACTACCTCGCCCTCAAGTCCGTATTCCCTCTTCCTGACGATGGACATAGGCTTTCCTGTTTTCATTGAAAGTGCTGTTGCCAGTGGGATTCCCATTGCTTCGATGGATACTATCCTGTCGTAATCGGTTCCTGCAATATCTATCATATGGTCTGTGATCTCATCCAGCAGTTCCGGCTCAAGGGATGGGACTCCATCTGAGATCGGGTGTATGAAATACGGATATTCGCCTCTTACCACAATGGGTGCCTTACGGAGTGATTCCTGAAGAACTTCTAACATGTTATCCTGCCTTTTATGTTTAAAAAATGACCGCGTTCGCAGTCCCGGGGGTAACGACCCCGCCTCATCGAAGATTAGAGGCAGAAGATGCAATATCTGTCAGATCGTCACGCTCTCCTTTTATAGCAGAATAAAGTGTTTCTTTACTTAAAAGTACTGGATGGTAGTATTTTCCGCAGGCAACATCTGCCAGCTTTTCCGCAAGCTCACTTCCATCTCTACTGATATCGACAACAAGCATGTTTATCCTGTAATCATTAACACCCTTGCAGACCTGTAGCAGCTCCCTTTCTATGCTCCCTCCCCGATGCAATGGGACGTTGGCAGTACCATCGGTCACAAGTATCATAATAGGCACAGCTGAAGGTTCACGCTTCAATTCCTGAAGGATGGTCTCGACACCAGTGAGTATGCCTGAGACCATTGGCGTGGTCCCTCCGAAAGGCACCTTCTCAAGATATCTCTTTGCAGATTCCACTGACGAAGTGAACGGCAGCACGAGTTCTGCCGACCTTCCGCTATATGTCACAAGGGATACCCTGTCCCTTCTCTGATACGCATCCTTGAGAAGGGCGAGCACAACATCTGTGGTTATCTTGATCTTCTCCTTTTCGTCCATGGAATCAGAAGTATCAAAAACGATATTTATCAGTGTGGATATCCTTCGCCGCCTTATCTTTTCCCTGATATCGCTCTTTTTAATGCTTATCTTCCCGTCCTTGGCATGATGTGCCGCTGCACGCACAGTAGGCGCAATGGCGATATCCGTTACCTTATCTCCGGGCATCTTGTACCTGACATACCGCCCTCGCTTACCCTTGGTGAGAACCTCTGCCCGTCTCCCGGATTTCAATCTTCCGGAAACTACTTTCTTCTTCTGCTTGTTCTTCGCAAAATCCGTAAGTATCTTGCTCACTGCTTTCTCATCTTCGAAAGGATCTTCTTTTTCGGGCTTTGGTATATCGTCAGAAGCACAATTCGGTTCATTTTCATTCCTTTCGGCAGTATCTTCCCGTGTCTCAGAAATCGGGACAGGCTCTTCGACCTTTGGATGGATATATACTTCCTCTTCTGGTTCCGTTACTTCTATTTCCGATACTTCCGAAGTATGCCTTTCCTCTGGATTTTTCTCTGGGATCTCTTCCCTTGGTCTGGGTATATCTGCTACCAAGGTCTGCTTGGCTTTCTTGATAAGTACAGGACTTTCTTTCTTTATCCTTTTTGGACCCGTTTCGATGGTCGGTTCATATTCCCTCGGAACAAGGTGGACCTCTACCCCATCAATTGCCTTTTCAAAGATCTCTTTGCCTTCTTCCTCGACCGCTTTCTCAGGGACAGTTATCCTCATGATGGCATGGTCATCATTCCTGGTAAATTCCTGTTCTTTCTCAATAACGGTCTCTACCTCTGGCTCTTTCTTAAAAGAATCGAAAAAATCCTTCGGATCAACTATCACATGGTCGTTATCAGCGATTATGAATATCTCTTTCACATCTTCCGGCTGTATGGGCAATGTTCCTGAAATGAGCTTCTTGTGAACTGCTTCTGTATCAGCCCCACTTATCTGAGATAGCTCTGTAAGGGGCAGCCGAACGCTCATTACCGGTCTGCCCGGATTGAATACTCCGACATCATAGTCCCTGTCAAGGCTTTTCCTCAAACGCGATGCGGTAACTTGATCCTTCATTCGATATACCTGTCTTATACAGACCCGTTAACCACGGCCCGAAGTTGTTCTGCACTGAACTCCTCTTCCTCGAATGGTTTCTTTCTCATTCTGTGAGGCAGTACCATCTCTGCGGCCTCTATGATATCCTCGTTGGTGATCCTCTCTCTGCCTTCATAGGCTGCATTTGTTCGTGCAGTACGCTCTATCATAATATCGGCCCTGTGACCATCAACATTGAAAGCGACACATATCTTCGCAATTGTTCGCAGATTGTCCCTTGTTGCGGATATCCTACCTATTGCCTGCTTTGCCTTGATTATCTTGGCACGCAATTTCTCCTGTTCGGATTCGAATTCCCTTCTGAACTCCTGCGGGTCCTTGTTGAACTGGTTCCTTCTCTCAATGATCTCTACCCTTTGCTCAATATCGGTAATTCCCTCAACTTCCACCTGAAGGGCTATCCTGTCAAGAAGCTGGGGTCGAAGCTCTCCCTCCTCCGGGTTCATGCTTCCCACGATTATGAAATTGGCAGGATGACTGACACTTATTCCTTCTCTTTCCACCGTATTCACGTTCATTGCAGCAGCATCGAGCAATGCATCCACTACAAAATCATCCAGCAGGTTGATCTCATCCACATAAAGGATATTTCGGTTCGCATTTGCAAGGATGCCCGGTTCAAAGGCCTGTGTTCCTTCCTTCACAGCCTTCTCAATATCAAGACTTCCAACGACCCTGTCCTCGGTGGCTCCAACTGGAAGGTCGACGACCTTCATGGGTACCTTTTCCACCTTTATCTGACCCTTTCTCTGTTTGTCCACACATTCCCAGCAGAACGTGTCTGTGTCTAGGGGGTCACAGTTATATTTGCATCCGCTGATCACTTCGATCTCCGGCAAGATCTCTGCTAATCCTCTCACTGCGGTTGATTTGGCTGTCCCTTTCTGGCCTCGTACCAGAACTCCTCCGATGGATGGATTGATGGCATTCAGTATCAATGCCCGGAGCATCATTTCCTGTCCTACGATCCCGGAAATAGGGTACATTACCCTTTTCGTCTTGGTAGCCGTTTTTTGGATCTCATCAAAGGTCGTTCTCTTCTTTTCGACCGGTTTTGGCACTTCTCTTATGGTGCCTGCAATATTGGTAAAGCTCATGATATCCCCTCTGTTGGATTATTTGTATGTCTTTCCGATCATATATATCTCAGGATCAATGCTGAAATGAGTGCTATGAACAGCAATATCATTGCGATTATGAAAAGCAGGAATATTACGTTCATCCTGATCTTCTTGCTCGGATCCCTCACAGCATTCAGTTGTATCAGTGAGTAGAACATTGTTATCAGGAACATCATTGAAGAAAGCAACATCAATGATCCCGCGACAATAACGAATTCTGCGGTCCATGTAAGTGCCTTTGCATTGATAAGGTCGATAAAGAAGTCCTTCCCATGGCGTTCATACGCAGCTGTGATCCACAACATCGTGTAAGCGATCTCGGCAGCTCCCATTATGGCAGAACATGTTGCAGTTGCCAGCAGTGTGGCCATTGCAGATATATCCGGTAATTTCAGGTCTATCTCCCATTCATTATCCACTTTTTCACCCTTCTCTCTTATTGTAATGCACTAATTTGTCCACTAAGCAATATAACCATTATCATCATAATAAGATATATATTTTATCGATGCAAATAGATAATATAAAAATAATCTGTTCTAACCTGTTTTTCCTCATACATTACTTATTTATCTTTTCGGTACTTTGGATTTAGCGTGGACCCCTCAATAGAATTGAAACTTTCTGATAAAATTGATCTTATAAAAGAGGCCATATCCAAGAAAGAAAAGGTGCTTGTTGCTTTCTCAGGAGGCGTGGATAGCTCAACACTTGCTGCTCTGGCCTTTGATGCATTGGGGGACAATGCTCTTGCGGTCACTCTTTATTCACCTGTAATGCCACAAAGTGAACTTGAATATGCAAAAAGAACAGCAGAACTTATTGGGATAAGACACATTGTCCTTGACCATGACATTCTCTCCGATGAGCGTATAAGAATGAACGACCCTCAGAGATGCTATTATTGCAAGAAACACTTTGTAAAAAGGTTAAGCGGCATAGCTTCAGAGGAAGGTTTGAACGTGATCATGGAAGGGACAAATGCTTCCGAAATAACCGGTCGCCGACCCGGGCTGGAAGCCCTGAAGGAAGCCGGCTCTTCGATCTTCACCCCTTATGTGGAGTTCGATGTGAGTAAAGAAGAAGTTCGCCAGATTGCATCCTATCTCGGACTTGATGTTGCTAACAGACCATCAAATTCCTGTCTTCTCTCAAGACTTCCCTATGGCACTGAAGTGACCTCTGATCTCCTTGGAAAAATTGAAACTGCGGAAGATCTCATTCACTCATTGGGGATATTTTCTGTGAGGGTGAGGGTGCACGACGATATTGCCCGTATCGAGGTACAGCCCGTAGATATTCCTATTATCATTGAAAATAGAATACAGATCCTTAGCTGCTTGAAAGAAATGGGCTATCCCTATGTGACGCTTGATCTGGAGGGTTTCAGGAGTGGCAGCATGGATGAGGTTCTCTGAAAATGAATGAAAATGTCGATGTGTCGATAAGGGGTGCGGAAGAATCTGACAGTGGAGCCGTCGAAGGTATCATGGGAACATATTTCCTTGATATTGATGATGTTCCCATGGAGGATTTCATAATTGCTGAAATGGACGGCAAGATCGTTGGAGTGGCAGCAGTTTCGGAAAAGGAATGTTGTGAAGTCCATTCCATTGCAGTCCATCCTACCTACCGTGGACTGGGGATAGGGTCAAAAATGATCTCCAGGCTCATTGAGGCTGTTTCTCATGACCGTCTTTATGTAAGGACCACATCTCCTGTCTTTTTCAGAAAAATGGGCTTTGTGGAACTTCCCATGTCTGAAAAAGCGAGCTTATGGCAGGATTGTCGTGAATGTGACAGATACGACAACTGTAAACAATATGTTCTATGTATGGTACTGAAAGAGGTTTAAATCGTGTTAACACTTGGTCTTATAAATACTTATGACAAAATAAAGGTGCTTGATGCTCATTATCGTGCGATCGCAAGGGCTGCGCCTATCTGTTATGCTTACGGTCTGACCCTCTGTCTTTTTGATTTTCCCTTTAAGATGACTCCTGAGGAACTCGTGGAATATGTCATGGACAAGACCACCATTGGCGGGTCTGGTAAATATCTAAAGGCATTGCATGAGAATAACCGTCTGTTCATTTTCGATCTCCCAAAAAAAGGCTTCCAGTCCCAGTTCGGAACTGCTGTGGTAACCACCTCCATGCCTGAGGAAAAGTTCACCGTCACGCCGGAAGATATCGCGGAAGGTATGATGCGCAACCGTTCCTATCTTCTGCTCATTGGTCTTGGCAGGAAAGGCCTTCCAAAGAAACTGTATTCCCTCACGGACCATCATCTTGACATTACCTGTGACGGTATCTCCCTTGAGACGTGTACTGCCATGGGTATCATTCCGGCTTACATTATGGGTATAGTCAATACCAGAAGGAAACTGGACGATAAACGGAACAGGGGATATTGAAAAATGGGATCTGTACCTCGGGTATCCATTGTAAAGTGTACTGATTATTCGGATGCAAAGGCTGCGGTCAGAGAGGCCATCGGTCTCATAGGTGGCCTGGAAAGTATTGTCTTTCCGGGGGCGAAGGTCCTTCTAAAACCAAATATACTTGCAGCTGTTCCTCCTGAGAAAGCTGTGACCACACATCCGGCCATTGTCGAGGCTATGTGTGAACTTGTCCTTGAGGCAGGAGGTGTCCCTATTGTGGGAGATGGTGCCGGTATAAGTCATCCGGGTGTTACTGATGAAGCTCTTGATATATCTGGTATAAGGGAAGCTGCACAAAGGGGTGGTGCAGAGGTCTTGAGCTTTGAGATCTCAGGTTATGTTCCTGTGGATGTTGGGAACTATGTACAGCTTTCACAGATATATTATGCAAAACCGGTCCTGGATGCAGATGTGGTCATCTCTCTTCCCAAGCTCAAGACCCATGAACTGACGAAGTACACCGGTGCTGTGAAAAATATGTTCGGGGCGCTTCCGTTGAAGTTCAGGAAACAGGCACATGTGCTTGGGAAATTGGACATGTTCGCTGATGCTCTTTTGGATATCTATTCTGTGAAGGTGCCTCATCTTGCTGTGATGGATGGGATTGTTGGGATGGAAGGCAACGGTCCTGCGCTTGGTCATCCTGTGAACTCTCAGCTTGTGATGGCAAGTTTCGATCCTGTTTCCCTTGATATTGTGGCTTCGAAGGTGATCGGTCTTGACCCTCTGACCGTTCCTACGAATGTTGCTGCCCTCAATAGAGGATTCGGTCATAATGAACCTGAGGTAGTGGGTTTGCCCCTTGAAGAGGCGAGGATCGAGTTTGCAATGCCCGGGGTGACACTTGTTGGAAGTATGCCTTCTTTCATTGTGAGCCGTTTTGGAAATCTGTTCACCATAAGACCGTTCATCGATCCTTTTTCATGTACCCTTTGCGGGGCTTGTGTTCTGAACTGCTCTGCGAAAGCTATCGAGCAGGAAAACGGTGAGTTGCGCATAAATAAGAAAAAGTGTATCCTATGCTATTGTTGCCGTGAGCTGTGTCCTTCAGGTGCAGTTGAAATGAAGCGCTCCCTTTTTGCAAAGGTATTGATGAAAATAAGAAATAGAAGTTAAGCGGGAATGCCCGCTTATCTTATCAGTCCTTTAACTGGCATACCTGACTTTTGCGTAACCAGTCGATGTCAGCCTGGTAGAGCTCACGCAGGTCTTTAAGTCCCAGTTTTAACATTGCCACGCGGCTTACGCCAAGACCCCATGCCAGTACTGGCTGTTTGATGCCCAGGGGTTCGGTAACTTCCTTACGGAACACTCCGGCTCCTCCAAGTTCTACCCAGCCAAGTCCTTCGATGTATACTTCAGGTTCGACACTGGGTTCGGTGTATGGGAAGTATCCGGGTCTGAACCTTACATCCTCGAATCCCATCCTGTGATAGAATTCTTCAAGACATCCAAGAAGGTTTGCAAAGGACATGTTCTCGTCCATTATGACTCCTTCGAGCTGCTCGAACTCAGGGGTGTGTGTCGGGTCGATGGTCTCACGGCGGTATGCCCTGTCGATACAGAACGCCTTTACAGGCGGGTTTGGATTGTCTGTAAGGTACTTGATGGTTACAGCGGTCGTGTGTGTCCTCAGAACATCGCGTTTTGCGATGTCATCGCTCCATTTCCCGCCCCATCCGGTAGATTGCAGGTCTCCTCCATGCTCATGCATGTCGCGTATACCATCTGTATATTCTTCCGGAAGGTCTGAAGTTGTGTCCAGGTGGAACGTATCCTGCATTTCACGGGCAGGATGGTCCTGTGGCTGGAACAATGCATCGAAATTCCAGAATGAACTTTGTACGACATCGCCCTTTATCTCTGTGAATCCCATTTCCAGGAAGATCTGGCGCATCTGGTCGATAAGACGCTGGTACGGGTGGATCTTCGCACCGTATTCCGGTTTTGGCGGGGTCTGTATGTTGTAAGGTCTGAACTTCTTTCCTTTCCAGTCCCCGCTCTTCAATAATTGGGATGTTATCTGTGTGATCTCTTCTTCAATGGTGATACCGGCTTTGACCAGCTGGTGACCCTCTTCGGTGATGGACACTGTGCGGGCCTTGTCTTCGGTCTTTGATACCAGCTTTCGTTTAACGAGGTCCTTTATGGTGTTCTGGTCCGTGCCTATCTCTTCGAGGGTCTGTTTCTCTTCCTTGAAGTTTGCAATGGCCTTCTCATCTTCGCCAATATCGGAATTTCCGGTAGGTACCACCATTCCGCCCTCGATGTTCGCCCAATTCTTCCTGCGAAGCCAGCCCGTTGCGATGCCCACCATCTTTGGAGATAGCTTTTCCTTAAGTGCATCCATGGATGTCGGCTCAGAAAGACAGTTCATTATCTGTCTTTCAGGCAGTCCTTCTTCTGCATAGGTACGGCCTTCGGAGGTGAGTGAATATAGCTCGGTGACAACATCGGTCACTTCTGTCAGTCCGTTCTCTGAGAGCGAAAATGCGGATTGCATGGCAGTTTCCACTTTCATGGATGTTTTTTCTGCAAGCTCTTCCGGAGTAGTGGATGAGAGTTCATCCATTGCGATAAGCACATTCTTGTCATTGGTTGTAAGGTTATAATCGGTCATAGGGATCATGTCCTTTCTTTATAATCCGTAATCGTCCAGCCTGTCTTTTGCAAGCTCACGTTTTTCCTGATGGTCTGTCAGGAATTCTTCCATAAGCTCTGATGCAAGGGCTTTACATGTGCCACACATGCGCTTGCCACAGACACATTCATCGTATATCTCTGCCAGCTCGTTATCATCTTCCACAAGGTGGAACATCAATAGTTCGTAAACTGAGCATTTGTCCGCTTCACCGCCGAGCTTTTTCTGCTCTTCCAGGCTCACCCTTCCACCGGTCTTGGCACGTTTTACCTTCTTTGCAGCCAGCTTTGGGTCTTCTTTTAGTGAGATGAGGCTTTCCGGAACACTGCTGGACATTTTACCGCCCTGCAAGCCTGACATGAACCTGTGGTAGGTGGAGGATGGTGGTACAAAAGCATAACCTCCGTTCTCGATCTCGACCTCTCTTACCGTCTCAAGGAGCTTACCATAGTCATCTGCTCCGTAGACATCGATGTGTCCTTCGAAAAGCTTGGTGTCCCAGGGCAGACGTTCTGCTATCTCCGCAAGGGAACCTTCAGGTGCGGCTTTGCTACGTACACTGAAGAACTTGTTATTGTCCTTGTCCTCGCGTCCTTCTATCCTGAACATGTTCATTTTATGTGCAAGTCCGCGGGTGAGGCGCATATGCGGGTCCTGGTCGGCTCCAACTGGAATTACTGTAGGTTTGGGTCCGCCAAATTCGGAAAGCTGCGGCTGGAGGATATCAGCACTCTGGGAGATCGCACTTACCATGTGGGCCACATTGGTCTCTCCACTGAATCCATAGATGGCACTGAGTTCCGAGAAGTTCGCCTTGGCACTGAGCTCGAATGCAAGGTCCTTCACATTTTCGGATCCGGACTGGAAGTAGATATGTCCGTCCGGCTCGAATCCCAGGGCGATCAGGCTTACAATGTAATCTTCTATGCCGATCTGGCGACACTTTTCCCATGAGATGCCTCTTACTGAATATGCTTCTCTGTCAGCAATGCCTACAAATGCATCTCCGCCCATCTTCTGATGCCAGATTATCTCTTCCATGACCATCTTATGTCCGAGATGTCCTCCGCCTGTCGGCATGAAACCGCTCATGACCGAGAAAGGCTCTTTGTTCTTCATTGCATCTGTGATCAGATCATAACTTCGGTGGCCGAAGATCATTTTTCTGCGCATGTATCGGTGGGGGTCGGGGAGTTCTGAGCAGATGTCCTCAAAGGGCATTATGCCGAATTCATCGAATAGTTTGGAGTAATCATCGATGTTCACTGATCCCCATGGGTCAAGTTTCATATTCATGTGCTGCCTCTGTAAATTTTTTGCCGCTTATAATATCAGTATTCTTGAATTCGAACGTATATATTCATTACCGGATGAGCTTGAAATCATAAGGTTTGCTGGCGTCCTCAGGGATCTTTGATACAAGTTCCAGGTATTCCTTCTCCTGCATAAGGCAGGAGTGTCTCTCTCCCTTGAAATCACTGACCTTGCGTACCTTACTCCATATGGATCTTAGCGAGTCGGTCTGTATATTGCCAAAGCTGAACGGGATGTATGGGCATGGTTTAACAGAACCTTCCACGCACACGTGTAACCAGCGTTGACCTGCCATGCAGCCAAGCATTTCGCCTTCGAAATAGGTATTCGCAAATATTCGGGGTCCGTCCTTGGAGGCATTGATCCTGTGGTACATTTCCATTATGCGATCCCTGTCCTCATCTGTGATGATGGGGTCCTCGGGTCTTTTGGGAACTGATTCCCAGAGGGAGAACTCGTGTACTCCCATGTCCTTTGCGAGCAGGTACATAGATTCCAGCTTTTCCATGTTCTTGGGGGATACATGGGTGCACATTGTAACAAGAAGTCCGGCATCCAATCCGTATTTTATTGCCCCGGTCGCTTTTTCAAAAGCACCTTCAAGTTTTCTTACCTGATCGTGTTCTTCCGGTACGGTGGAGTATATGCTGACCAGAAGGTTGTGAAGTCCTATGTCCTTTAGTTTCTGTGCAACCTCCGGCGTCATTTCAGTGCCAGGGGTGTAGATGTTGACTATTGCTTTGTCCTTGTCCACATATTCGATAAGTTCGAATATATCCTCGCGAAGAAGCGGGTCCCCTTCTGTGAAAGTGATGACTACTGCGCCCATATCGAGGGCTTCATCAATGGCCTTTTTGATGGTGGCGGTATCGAGGTCGCCTTCTCCTCCGCTTATGACACAATGGTCACATTTGCAGTTGCAGTTCCTTGTTATCTCAAAAGAAACGGTCTCAGGAACGTATTTCCCAAGAGCTATCTGGGTCTCTGCGAATAGCAGACGTTTGAACACATTACTGGGGATCGGGGGCAGCCATGTGGAGGCAATTACCCTGTCCTTCTCTACAAGTGCCGGTTTTTCAGCTTCAAGGGTTGCGTTCATTTTTTTAAGGAAAGGGGAACAAATGCCGCGTAAATGTCCTTTCGCTTCAAGTTGTAAAAATCCGTTCTGATGTTTCAGATCGATGGTAAGTCCCGGGATGGAGAGTACTGTTATCTCTTCTTTATCCTGGGGTGCATCCGTATTTTCGTCCACATTTCCCATTTTAGAGTCCTCGTATTATCATCTTATAGGTTTGTTGCATCCTCTCCGGGAGTCTGCTCATCTGGGCTGAAAACGATGCGCGATTCTATCTTCCATGGTCATGTAAGCCTTTAGCTCTCCATTTCCGATCACGCCTTCGTATAAAAATTGAATCTCGAAAGTGGCAGGTCCACTTTCAAGTTCTCCCGTAAGGAGAATTACATCATTGTCGAGAGCTTCGTTACCAATAAGTTCATGGAACTGTGGTATTGAAGTCGAACCTCGATACATCTAAACCCTCTTGCAATCGATTAGCGTTTTTATTATCTGTTATTGGATATGGTCCAATTGGACATAATCGTTTTCAAGGGAATAGTTCAATGATGATGTGGGTGAACGCGTTTAAACGCGTTCTGCAAATGCGAGGTTCCCACTGATCCTCTTGATCTTGATCTTCAGGACATCACCTTTTGTGGCGCCAGGTACGAATATGGTAAATTTAGCAAGTTTAGCAATACCATCGCCCTTTGAACCGACAGCATCTATCCTTACCTCATATTCCTCGCCTTCTTCAACTGCGTCACGTGGTGTGGCAATCGTAGTTCGCCTCTTCTTGACAGGGCGATGTGCTCCACAAGCAGCACACTTTAAAATAATAATTCTGTCGGATTTGACAAGCTGGGTATCAGGACGGTTACATTCGGAGCACATTACGTACTCTTCCACATATGCATCGATGTTCGACTTTATGTTCTCCTTGGGGAACTTTCCCTGGAAGATCACACGTTTTCCTTCGATCTTACCTGCTGTGCCCATTTCCCTTGTAAGGTATTTCATAAGGTGGTCTGGGTCACGGTTCAGAACATCTGCGATGTTCCCAAAGTTATCCAGAACTGTGGTCTTACCCTCTATGAATATCCTGGGTTCTGGAATTACGAAACGAACGTCCGTAGTTTCCACATCAGGGAGATTTTCAATAGCCCTATTCAACATCGTTTCGTAATCATCCATTTTGATACCCTCTTGTTATTGAAATTAATTATCTTACCAGTTCCTGGCCCTGATCTACTATGATCGTGACAGGAGTTGGTAATTTCTGGCCAGCCCTTCTCAGAGCATCTTTTGCAACGATGAAGTGCTCTTTGTTGACTGAGATCGTAAAGATCTTTTGTCTTGCGGATACCCTCGCAGCAGTACTGACGTTCTTACCGTATGCAGCTCTCATTCCACTTGATACACGGTCTGCTCCTGCGCCGGTTGCCTGCTTGTTCTCTCTGAGGACCTCGTGCGGGTAGACCCTGAGCTTCATGTGGAAGCCAGCACGGCCTGCTGCTGATGTCATTTTTCTGTTAGCAGTGATACGTGCAGCTTCAAGAGCTGTGTGTCTGATCTGACATCTTTCATCTGCTAGAAGTGTTATCTTTATTGGGAATTCAGCGGTCTTGTTTCCCATATCGTAGTGAATGACCTGACTGCCTGGTACACCGCCCATATATTTCCTTCTGGTGAATGAGCGTGATTTCACATTTCTATACATACTTGCTGGTTTTCTTACCATGAGTTTAAGCCTCCTTGAAATATATTATTATGATCTAAGAACGCACTGTCAAATTCTTATCTTTTTCAGGTAGGTTGTCCTGACCTGGACTAGTGCGTCTTGAAATTCTTTAAATTGTTAATGTGTCAATGGTGCATCCCCCTACTACTTAGGGGTTTATAAGTCTTATCAATAGAATCATAATCTATTGTTTTTGATGAATTTTTCATTATGGCGTATCAAGTATAATTAGCTTTTGAAACGACCGGTTCTATTTATATATGGAATAACGTTCCTGGAAATCCATATATATCTAATTATACCTACTTTAATTATGAACACTGTCTCCAGTCAACACAAGGAAGGTGCAGCTAAAACCTTTAAATTTGCTATCATCTCCATTTCGACCTCAAGGTATGAAAAGTATGGTTCAGGCACATCTCCTGTGGGTGCTGATGATATTTCCGGCAAAATAATGATGGACCTGGTCGAAGCAAATGGGCATCATTTAGTTTATTATTGTCTTGTTTCAGATGAAATAGCTGCCATAAAAGAAGCTGTCACTGAAGCGATATTAAAAGGTGCAGATCTTGTAATTACTACTGGCGGGACTGGTCTAACTCTTTCCGATGTGACCATTGAGTCCGTAGTGCCCATGTTCGACAGGCAAATGCCCGGTTTTGGTGAACTCTTCAGATACAAAAGCATTGAACAGATCGGATCGGCTGTCATACTGACGCGTGCGGTTGCAGGCACTATTGGCGGTTCTGCTGTCTTTTGCTTGCCAGGGTCGCCCAGTGCTGTTGAGCTGGCACTATCTGAGATAATTCTCCCTGAGGCAGGTCATATCGTTAAACACATTAGATAAGGAATTTATAAAACATGTCTATATAATAGGGTCTATATAGTATGGTCTCTAAAGAATGGTATGCTACTATTAGGTAGTGTCATGACTGCAATACATTTGTAGTCGCAAGCGAAAGAACATGATCTCTCTTTATCATGTACTGCTTGTACGCATAAGCAAACATCTATTATCTCAACGCCATTGTTAAATAGTTGTAATAAAATGCACATGCTATCCGTGTGCAGAGTTTGCGCATATTGTTGACAGGGATGAATTCATCATAGGAATATACACATGGTCGAGTATTTATTAGGTATAAAGGAACTTGATGACCTGATCGGAGGGATTAGGGAGGGTACTAACCTTATGTTGATAGGTCCTCCTATGTGTGGAAAGGATGATCTTCTCAATAAGATCGTTCATACTGGCCTGAAGAACAACGAAGCTTCTATTATCGTTTCTACTCGTGAGACCGGAGAGCGCGTCCTCGAATGGTTCTCTCTTAATGATCTTGATGTCGAGAATGCCAATATAGGTATTGTGGACTGTGTTACCAAAACACTTGGTATTCCTACGCAGGATCTGGACATGATCAAGAGGGCGGCAAGTCCGGTGGATCTTACTGGCATCGGTGTGAGGATGGGTCAGTATCTTGAGGACTTCCTTGTGCAGAAGAAGTCCATTGGCCTGAGGCTATGTATCAATTCATTATCTACTATTTTGATGTATTCCAATCTGCAAACAGTTTTCAGATTCTTGCATGTTTATACAGGACGTGTCAAAGCCGCAAAAGCATTTGGTATCTTTGTGGTCGAGGATGAGATGCACGATCCTCAGACGGTGGCTACTCTGAAACAACTGTTCGATGGCATGATAGAGATAAAAGAAACTGATTCAGGGTATGCTATAAGGGTATTGGGTATCACTCAAAAACCAACCAAATGGTACGATTTTGAGATAGACGGTACTGATGTTAACATTCTCTCTACTGAATGACAGTTTCCTTGAAAATATCTGTCTTTCAAAGTACTGTTCTCATGTACTGCCGAAAGCTATAACTCAAATAAATTTTCTGTAGGTTCATTATGGATAAAGAAAAACTATACAAACTTAGGTCTGAAGCCACTCATGTCAAACCGATCATCAATGTTGGCAAAAGCGGTGTCACTGACCAGCTTATCGTGGAATTGAAAAAACATATCAAGGAAAGGCATCTCGTAAAGGTGAAAGTTCTTAAAAGTGCCTCTTATGAAGGTGGGATCGATGCGATTGCTGAAACCCTCGTTGAGGCCACAAAGGCAACACTCATTGATGTAAGGGGAACTTCAGTGGTACTTTACCGCTGATATTCAATGGATTACCTCAACTTCCTGAAGCGTGACAAGTCCTTCAGGAACCATTTTCCTTATGTTTGGGAGTATCTCCCTGATCTTCTCTTCTGAATCAACGGCTTCTATTATTAGTGGGAGCTGGGTTCCAAGCCTAAGTATGCTTGCAGTGTGTATCTTGTTATGCACGCCATATCCTTCGATGCCATGAAGCACTGTTGCTCCTGCTATGCCAGCTCCCCTGAGCAGTTCCAATATGACCTCATGTGCAACCTTTCCCTCGAATTTGCTGTTCTCATTAAGGTATATCTTGAGATTTTTTGATGCCATGCTATCTAATTTTCTCTCAAATTAGATTAAACTTGCTAACTGATGTCCCAGCAACACTCCTGAGATGCACAGGGATATATTCAAGATTATATTTAATATCGGATCTGTTGTTCTTCCTTCTTCAAGCATTCTGGAAGTTTCGTATGCAAACGTAGAATATGTGGTGAATGAACCAAGCACTCCTATATTTACAAGGTGCAGGCTAATATTTTGTGATGATGCAAATGTAAGGGTCGAGAGTATTATGCTTCCAATGACGTTGACAAGCAGTGTTCCTGTGGGGATGTTCCTGGTCTTTGGCACTATGCCGGATACTATGTACCTCAAAGGAGCTCCTATGGCCCCTCCAAGCCCTACCAGCAGGATATCTTCAAGTCCTCCTGTCATCTTAGCTCCTCCTTGAGATGTGTATGATAATGCCTCTGCCTGCAAACACTGCAAGAATGGTCAGGATCATGTTAGCTAATATATTCGCTATTGCAGGAGTTCCTCCGAGGGAATATGTCTGCACTGCAAAAGTGGAGAATGTGGTGAACGAACCTAAAAAACCTGTGCCAATGATCAAACGTGTTCTTTGGTCAACATATCCGATGTATTCGTTGTCGTACATCAGCATTCCTAAGAACAGACTCCCCAATACATTAACGGCAAGCGTTCCTGTTGGTGATGCTGTGGTAGAGGTTATAAGATACCTTGAGATGGCACCCAAAAACCCTCCTGTGGCAATTCCCGATAGCTCAATGAGCTGGTTGGATGATCTCATTAATGGAGGACGTTCTGCTCTGCTCATCGGTAAATGGCCTTAACCGCCGGATACCGGTGGGAATATGGCGACCTCATCGTCCTCGTTCAAAACAGTGTTCGATCCTTCCAGGTGCTGTATATTGTTACCGTTGACCAGGACATTGATATAGGTACGAAGCTCCTTTTTATCACCGACGTCGTTAAAAATAAGGTCCTGCATTTGTGGATATTTGTTCAGAAGGGACTCAAGTATTTCCTGAATGTTTTCTCCCTTAAGCTCAATTTCGGAAACTCCTGCAGCCTCCCTGAGATTTGCGAACAGTTTTATTTTTACGCTGGCCATGGCAATTTGTGTGTACTGCATATTTAATAAAACTATCCAATATTTTCTGCTGGACCTCTAATGCTCATAAAATTCAAATGTGTGAATTTTTGGGGGTCCCATGTGATCTTAATGGTGCATGGGTTGATCGTATGGTAATGTGGCTAAAATGAGGTTTTAATGACGCTGTAGCTCGTACTGAGGTCTTAGTGTAAATGCAAAATAAGCATGTATGCTATTGTGGATAAATTATAGCTATAGATAAATTATATGTGCAAAATTGTAAACTTAATCTCAAAAAAGATTCTGGTGGGATAGCGCGGATTTGAACCGCAGTCCAAGCGTCCCAAACGCTCGAGGATGACCAGGCTACCCTACTATCCCATCGTGTGAATCACATGCAAAGAACCTCGCATGCAGCGTCTTTCATGACACGATTTCCTAAATAGCAGTTATGGTAGATATACTTATCTATTCAATTCCTGTTTTTGGCATCAGATCTTATGAAAGTTGGATGGTAAACATGTTTATGCAGCCAGTTTTTCATTTCCAGCGACGATATATGCTGTTATCTATCTTCATCAGATCAAGTGCTCTGCCTGCCATGAAATCGATAAGTTCTTCCATTGTGGTTGGTCTGTTGTAGAATCCCGGGCACGCAGGTAACAAAATAGCACCTGCATTGTGTGCTCTTAGCATGTTCTCTATATGTATCCCGCTAAGGGGGGTTTCACGTGTCATCAGTATCAGTTTACGCCTTTCTTTAAGGCAAACATCTGCAGTACGTGCTATCAGGTTATCAGATGTCCCATTTGCCACGGATGCCAGTGTTTTCATGCTGCAGGGAGCAATTATCATCCCTTCGAAAGGGTGGGATCCGCTTGCTATGGGTGCTGTAAAATCCTTCTCATCGTAAACTGCGGTGGCCATGCCCTCGATATCTTCCGGGGTATAGTCGGTTTCCACTCCGAGTATCTTCTTTGCTGCTTCTGTGAGGACCAGGTGGGTATCGATATCCATTTCAGAAAGGACTTCCAGAAGACGAATGCCATACTGTGCACCGGATGCTCCACTTATGCCGATAACTATCTCCATTTTTATATCTCCTTCAGTGATGTTATAAGGTCATCAATAAGCTCCTCTGCCTTTGAAAGCACTTCACTTATCTCCTTATCGGTTATGTCCGGAAAATGTATGCCTGCAGTGAGGATTGTCGTGTTATGGGTGGCAGAAGTTATCTTCCTTGCTGCATCAAGTGCAATGGCATCATCTCTGTGGGAGGGCAATGTGATGACTGAAGAGGATGCATGTCCGTGTGTATTGTCATAGTACCCAACAGCAACTGCGCCCACATGTCCATCTCCTCCTGTGAGTGTCACTATGATGTCATCTCCGAGATTCCTATGTTCCAGTACAAGTTCTCCCCGACTTGTTAGTTTTGTTATTATTGGCAAATTCATCCCTCAATGTCACTAAAACGATATTGTGTGGTTTCTTTTTTAGCACCGAAGAACTCGCGGGCTGCTTTACCCACAGCCTCTCTGTGCTCCTTTAAAGTGTAAACTCCCATCTTCCAATTGTCAAAATGTGCTTTTTCAAGGGTTGCAACGATGTTGGATGCTTCATCAAGACGCACCATCTTTCCGTTCATCTTGATCAATGCTTTCATTTCTGCAATTTCTGGTTTTTTCGGAATATCTATCAGTATCTCACGACTATCTATGCCTACCATGTCCGCTATCTCGTCCTCGGCCCTTTCCACCTTTCCACGATAACGCATTACTCCTTCTCCTACTACTTCGTGGCCTACGTGCAGGGCACGTTTGTAGAGCCTTCTCTCGTCAAGCCTTTTGGCTATCTCTCCTGCGTAATCGTCATCTGCTCTCATCAATTCAAATAGGGTGTCATCTTCCATCATTCTTAATTTGAAAGGATCAATACTGCCTTTGTCTATGAGGTGCTTCACTGCTCTTGTGAACATCGTTTCAGCTATTCTTGATACGTGATGGTAATAGACACTGGGGTGCATCAGAAATCGTGATACTAAAAGGGATTCAGCAGCTTTCAGGCCGCCTGCGTTGACAACAAGTTTGTTCTCGTAGAACTTCATCTCATGTATGAGGCGAACATAGTCCACAAGCCCGAAGGCCACGCCGGTATAATGTGCATCTCTTACAAGGTAGTCCATGCGGTCAACATCTATCTCACTATTGACTATCTTCCCAAGGTCGGTCTCGCCTTTTATGTGGGCTGCGATGGTCATTGGATCTAAGCCGTTATCCTGTAATATCTCGGCTATCTCTCCTTTCCTGAGGATCGGTTTGACATCTTCATGTCGTTCTCTGGTATATTGTTTGATCAGGCTCTCAGTTACGTGGGAAAGGGGTCCATGCCCGATGTCGTGAAGGAATGCTGCTGCACGAAGCTCCTCCTTTTCTTCATTTTCAATGGAATCGATCTGTGAGGTCAACATGGTGGCAAGGTGCATGACTCCAAGGGAATGTTCAAAACGAGTATGGTTCGCTCCAGGGTACACTAGATTCGAGAGTCCTAGCTGCTTTATTCTTCTCAGACGCTGCACTTGCGGAGTGTCTATCAGCGGTAAGATAAGTTCGTCCAGTTCTATATAGCCGTGTACCGGATCCCGGATAACCTTCATACCCTTTAAATAGACCTCATTATATAATCATGTTCCGTTAATGCATAATACTGAGGTTATATCATATGATCATATTTTCAGGTGGAACCGGTACTCCTAAGTTGCTCGATGGTCTAAGGCACATTGTTCCGGAAGATGAATTGACCGTTGTTGTGAACACTGCTGAAGATGTATGGGTGTCGGGAAACCTGATCACTCCTGATATCGATACCATACTCTATCTCCTGTCTGGCCGGATCGATCGGGATAAATGGTGGGGCGTTAAAGATGATACTTTCCAAACCCATGAGGCTATGAAAGAGCTTGGTCATGATGAAGGTATGATGATAGGTGATCTTGATCGTGCTACTCATGTCATGAGATCGGATCTATTGAGGCGGGGAATGTCCCTGTCTGGTTCTATACAAGAACTGCTTTCTGTATATGGGATAAATGTAAATGTGCTTCCAATGTCTGACGATCCTGTCCGTACAATGGTCGAGACTTCTTCTGGTAGTATCCATTTCCAGGATTTTTGGGTAAAACAGCACGGTGAACCGGAAGTTCTGTCCGTGGAACAGGAAGGCATTGAAGATGCTTCCATATGTCCGATGGTGCTTGAAGCGCTTGAGAATGACGATGAGGTTCTCATAGGCCCAAGCAACCCTATTACAAGCATAGGTCCGATCATTTCCCTTCCTGGTATGTCCAGGATACTCCGTAAGAAAAAAGTGGTTGCTGTAAGTCCTATCATTGGGAATGAAGCAGTCAGCGGCCCGGCGGGCAAGCTCATGGGTGCTCGTGGGTTTGATGTATCCTCAAGAGGTATTGCCGACTGTTATAGTGAATTTCTTGATGTCCTTGTACTCGATGATCGTGATACTGCTTCCACTGAACAATTTCAAAATATGGGTGTAGATGTCGTTTTTACAAATACGCTTATGAAGTCTCCTGAAATAAGTACAGATCTGTCAAAAGAGATCCTCTCCATTTTTGCGAAAATGTAAGTTGAAAATATGTTATTTTCAATTTAAACGATCGTTAAAAAAGCATCAATAAGCTGTCTGTTGAATGAAGGTGGTATGAGCGGGTTGGGGAGTGGGGGTACTTGAAAAGAATTAGTTACCCGCTCATCTAATTGCAAGAACTCCTTACTTGTATATACACATTGCGCCTTAAAACCCGGAAATTTACTGAAATTTTCAGTAAAGTAATAAATTTAGTCGATAAGTCGAGCCTCTATTTTGCTTAACACCAATTTTGTTCTCGATTTGATGAAATTGATTCGACCTGATATAATTTTATTGCACGTTGGGCAGGACATGTCTCAGTCAGGTTCTATACAAGAACTGCTTTCTGTATATCGGGTGTATGCAAATTTGCTTCCAATGTCTGATGATCCTGTCAGTATCATGGTCAACCTCCCTTCTGTTCCTATCCATTTCCTGGATCTTTGGATAAAATATACGTTGTTTCGGAAGTGCTGACCATCGAAAAGGAATGTATTGAAGATACTTCGATATGTCCGCTGGTGCTTGATTCGCTTGATGGCAATGGTGGGTTCTGATGGACTCGAGCAATCCTATTGCCTGCATGGGTGTAATTGTTTCCCTTTAATATGTGTCCAAGATCTTCTTGAAGAGGTTCTCTTCATTTTTGCGAACATGTAAGTTGAAAATATGTTATTTTCAATTTAGCAATTGTAAAAAAAAGCATCAATAAGATGTTTGTTGGATGAAGTGATATGAGCGGGTTGGGGAGTGGGGGGTACTTGAAAAGAATTAGTTACCCGCTCATCTAATTGCAAGAACTCCTTACTTGTATATACACGTTGCGCCTTAAAACCCGGAATTTTACTAATTTTTTAGTAAAATTATAAACTTATTAAATAAGTGCTAGGCCCATTTTGCTCAACAATAACTTTATTCTCAATTTGATGAGATCGCTTCAACAGGATCTAATCCTGCTGCACGCTGAGCAGGGTAGACTCCTGCGATCAGGTTAAGTAAAAAAACTCCTGCAACAGTTATAAAGATATCCATACTGTTGATTATCACTGGTATCCTCTCTATTCCATAGAAATCCGCAGGGACGCTATAGCTTCCTATCATCAGGGCTATTATTATTCCCGATACTGATCCGATGATCGCCCCTATTAATCCCAGTATCCCACTTTCAAGGATGAATATCCTGCGTATGGTGGATGCCGGTGTACCCATTGCCATAAGTATGCCTATTTCCCCTACCTTTTCCATAACGGTCATGTTCAATGTGCTTACAACGCCAAAAGAAGCTATCAGAAGGATGAGTCCCAGCATTATGTTATTGGCTGTTGTTTCAATGGCTATGGTCTGTAGTATTTCCGGGTTTGTCTGGGTCCACCCCTGTGCATCATACCCCATGTCCTTGATCTTACCTGCGATCTCCTGGTCCTTATTGTAGTCAGATGCCCTTATATTTATCAGATTGATGGCATCTCCTGAGTCGTAAAACTGCTGTGCGGTCCTGATGGATGTGTATGTGATCAGGTCATCTGCAGGACTGCCGGTATCAAATATCCCTATGACCTCAAATGACGTTGAGGTTGCAGTTGGAAAAGAGACGGATATGTCATCACCAACCCTTACTTCCAGATCTTCGGCAAGACCATCTCCTAATATGATCGTGTTCTTGGTATGTTCAAGGTTATAGAAATTTCCTTCGACCATATCTTGTGATATGCGGGATACCCTCTCTTCCTTTTCAGGATATACTCCCATTATAATTCCATTAAGTGTTTTATCCTTGTATCGAAATGAGGCTTCTCCTTGCAGCAAAGGGGATGCAGCTTTCACCCCTTCGATATCCTCGATCTCTTGTAAGATGCTATTATAAAAATGGATGTAGTCTTCTCCTTCATCAGGTGAAACGACTACATGTGGGAGTTTTTCAACAGTGACCTCATATATCTCTTCTGTGAAACCTGCTATGAAGGCATTTGAGACCACCAGTATCATTACCGCGATCCCAATTGCACTGATGGATATTAGGGATTGCCTCCTTCTGCTCTTTAAATGTCTCAGTGCAATGAATACTTCATATCTCATATGACCACTTTTTCAAGAGTGTCTTCTGCGGAGCACTATGGCTCCTGCAGCGATCGCTGTCAAAGCGGTCGCGATCAAGAATGATGGCGTGCTGTTCTCATCATTTGTTCCTTCCGGTATATCATTGGAAAATACCGTTACTTTCTCGACATCGATCACTGTTTCCTGTATGTCAAGGACATCTCCATCGTTTCCGATGATCTCTATTACCAGTTTGTACCTGCCTTCAGTAAGGCGTTTCTTCCAGATGGTCTCTACGGTCTCGTCATCTTCAGTTAGGAGGATGGGTGATCTCATGATCGCAGACTCCCTGATCTCGTCGCTGTTCTCATTGTAAACTGTGAAACGAACATATCCATCAAAAGGCACTTGTGAATTTCCGGCAATTGTGGCACTGGCACCGATCTCATCCTTATATATGTCAGTGATCTCTGCATCATCCATTGATGTGAACGTGTCTGTGGCCACAATGATCGATACCGGGTCCGATATGCGTACTTTCACACGCCCTGTATATTCTTTGTTATTTGCCAGAAGGGTGTTCCACCCTTTGTTCACTGTTAATGGATTTGTATGGATCGATACCTTTTCGTCCTTTGTAAGATATATTATATCATTTCCTTCCACTAGCATGTATTCAATATCGACCAGACTTGCGTCAGTTGGTTTGATCACTGCGCTGACACCTTCGGAATTGGAGATCATGCCTTCAAAGATGACATCCGGGATGATCTGTCTACCGTGAATGAACTCATATTCTGTGGAGCATACCTCTTCTTTTCCATTGAATATCTGTGCATCTATCTGATATGCTCCGTCAGGGGTGCTAGTGGTATGCCATTGGACGAATTTAATTATGTTTGAGTTCGCTTCGATCCTGTCAATGGGTATCGTTGCCTTGTCAATGGCTATGCCTTTCTGTAAAAGCTGTACCTCCAGTGTATGATCTTCCACCGTTCTTGAAGAAGCTATTGTTATATCACAGGACTCAATGTCGCTGTATATCTCCTGAATGACTATACCACTCTCCGCAGCCGATGCACCTGCGGTTGTCAATGCCAAAAATATTGTTAGTAAATATATGATAGGTATGGTCCTTCTACACTTCATGGCGTTTCCTCTTCGTACTCAATAAAAAGGTGCTCTTAATCGTATTTATAAAGTATCCATGTAGCATTTTATACAATTTTGGGATGGGCAAAGTGGTGGCTGCATATGTGGGCAGGTGGTTTTGATCACAATAAACTGCAAATTATCATCACCTCATTTATACCTGGGTTATTATATTCTTTTGCAGGATAATCAATGTCGGATAGCTTTAAACGAATTCGTAGTTTAAGATATGGATATATATGAACGGATCATTTCTGCTATATAGGAGATATATTACAATGACAAGATATACAGGAATGGGAATTCTCGTACTGTTAACAATCGTTGCAGTCACGGTGGCAGCATTTTCCATGGGCTGCACGGATACAGGCACTATCGATGAAACTCCAGATGTCGATAATACGGTGGCTTCAGGAACTGTCTTTTCTGAAGAAGCGAACAGTACTGAGATCTCTCTCATTATGGGTGACAGTATAGTTCTGAAGCTCAATGAGAATCCCTCAACAGGTTTTTCGTGGGATCTTTCTCTCCCCGAAGGCATTGTGCTGGTAAAAGATGAGTTCGTAGGTCCGGATGAGCCAATGCCGGGTGCTGGCGGTGTGCACGAATGGACCCTCAAAGCTGTATCTGAGGGAAATTATCAGATAAATGCTATTTACAAGAGATCCTGGGAGAACGTGACCGGTGATGAGGATACTTTCAGTATGGGTATAGTCGTTCTGGATGATACGCTTGCATCCGATGACAATGATGTGGAATATGTCGTCGGTGATGCTGTTGTGGATGATGTTCAGATAATGGTCATGGAATCATTCCCTCTTCAGATCAGTGTGACCGCAATCGGGAATCTGCCCGATGGTTGCACTTTCATCGATGAGGGGAACATTGAGATCATTAATACTGGAAATGGTTTTGATATTGCCTTGAAGGCCAAAAGACCAAAGGACCTGGTATGTACTCAGGCACTTGTTCCTTTTGAAGTGAACATTCCTCTGGATGTTTATGGGCTCGAAAAGGGCGTTTATACTGTAAATGTGAATGGTGTCACTGATACGTTTGAGTTCACCGTTGACAATGTGATGGAATGAGGTTCTTGAGAACCTCTTTTAATTCATATTTTCTTCATTCACTTCCTCTTCCGGGAATATTCCAAGACGTACTCTTATGAAGTTGTACATTTCCTGTGCGATGTCTATGCCACAACAGCTTTCCACGCCTTCGAATCCGGGGGAGGAATTCGCTTCACATACCTTGAAGTGTTCCCCGTCGAAGAGCAGGTCTATTCCTGCAATTTCAAGACCGAAAACATTTGCAGTTTCAGTAGCCAGCCATTCTATCTCAGGTGTCATTTCAAAGGACCTTACCATCCCCCCTCTTGAGAAATTAGCTTTGAAATCCCCTTCCTTTGCAACCCTTTCCATGCAGGCTACGGCACGTCCTCCAATGATAATGACTCGAAGATCCCTTCCCATACTGGTACTTACGAATTCCTGCAGGATGAAATTGACGTTGCTCTTTGTTGAACGTATCAGTTCCATGAGGTCAATGAAGTTGGATCTGCTTCCTGAGAGGAACACTCCGCTTCCCATTGAACCTGATAGGGCTTTTACGACCAAGGGAAAGCCAAATTGGTCTTCAACAAGGTTGACATTGAGAGGATGTTTCGCGAGCATTGTCTTCGGGAACGCGATGTCCGCTTTGGCGAGTATCTGGTGGGAATAAAGCTTGTCCTTAACGGTTTCAATGCTCTGGGACGAGTTGAATGTGTGGACTCCAAGACTTTCCAGATGTCTTATGATCGCCAGTGCGTAGTATGAGGTTTCCGCTCCCATTCTGGGCAACAGGAAATCCGGAAGGGATACTGTCTCTCCATCCAAAAGGATGCTCTTTCGGTCATCCCTTGTGACTATGAGCTCGAATTGTTCGGGTGTTAATACCTTCATCTCGATGTTGTTCTTTTCAGCAACTTCAAGAAGTTGGTTTATTTCATAGGTTTCCGGCTTCAATTCCAGCTCGGAATGCTTGTATAAGATCCATCCTTTCATTTTTCATCCCTCGTTTTAGGGCGGGAATATCCTTTGAGGATATAAGAGATTTGGATAGCTGATATATGATTATTAAATAATTTAGATTTAGATCTATGGTTTTTTGTGTCTGTGGAATTCCTCAAATAAACAAAAGTATCACTACCTTGAACTTCAAATTTTTACTTTGTCTCTGTTCTTTCCTAGCCAAATTTCGACATGCATATAATTTTATTCATATGTCTCAATTCTTTTATGGGTTAACAATCGTTAACAGCATAAACAAACCTCTAATTTATATATTACCTATCTCATTTTATTCTAAAATTAACTCGTAATAATCAGATTGTGGTGGATAGCGATTTGAAAACCGTTTGAGTCAGAATTCAACAAGGATCTCATTTTGAAGTTCCTCTATGAATTAATGTGGATCTGCGGTATGGTGTGCTTTACTTTTGCTTGTGTTAGTGGATACTTTAGATGCCGTCTGCTTGCTCCACAATCCATCAAAATCCGTTTTATTAGATTGGAATTATTGGAAGGTGATGTGGTACATGGGCTTATACAAAGGTGACTTAAATCTCAGTGGTGATAATTGCGGACAGTTGTCAAAGGGCGACATCTTCTCCGTGCTGCAGAACGATCGCAGAAGGTGTTTTCTGGAGATCCTTAATACCAATGGTGGCAGTAGCCTTCGCTCCATCTCAGAAGAGATAGCCCGGATGGAATCAGGAACCACTGCTCCTGCAAGTAAAGTGAGAAAGAGCATATACGTCTCCCTGCTCCAGACCCATCTGCCAAAGATGGAGGCGATGGGTATCGTGAAATATGACCGGGAGGCAGACAGGGTCGAACTCACACACAGAGCCAATAATTTTAGTGTTTATCTGGAGACCGTTGAAAAGGGTAACATCCCCTGGAGCCATTATTACGTGGGCCTGAGCATTGTGGTGCTGTTTGGCAGCCTACTTGTATTTTTAGGATTCTTTGACTGGTTCTCTTCGATTCAGTGGCTATTCTTCGTGGATATGTTATTCCTCATCTCATCGGTTGTCCACCTTGCCCACATGAAAAAGATCAGGATATGAGAGGTATCCACACGTTAATCCTGTTAACGAACTATTACTAACTCTTTAATTAACAAAGCCTATTGATACTGGTAATGTCTCATTATCAGCAAATTATGCCCGGTAATCCGCCAATAACTATATCAAAAAAATCCCTTGTGGTGTCGTCGATAGACCGATGAAGTAACGGGGCTTCCCGGTGACTCATCTGTTCGATCCGACCGGAAACATTGCAGGATATTGCCTGAAGTTTCTGATCTATAAATAATATAGGTGATACGAAATGGTAAACAAAAGCATATTTTTAAGTCTTCTTTTAATTGGCGTGGTGGCAGCATCCGCTGGTGCAGGCACATGGGCAGCATTCAGTGACGTAGAGACAAGTACAGGTAACACATTCACTGCTGGGACAATGAACCTTCTCATAGATAATGTTGAAGCAGAAGCAGTTGGTCATTTTGTAGTAAACCCAACATACCCAGGGGACTATTGTTCAGCTGAGGTTCCTATTACTAATGAAGGTAATATTAATGGTATTCTTTCATTAAGAGTAGTAAACCTTGTTGACAATGAAAATAATCAAAACGCACCAGAAGCTGCTGTTGATGAAACTGCTGGAACTTATGATGGCGAATTGAGCAAAAAATTAGATGTTGTCATAGTAGAACAACTAGAAGACGGTTCAGAGGAATCAGTTTTCAGTGGCACACTTAGAGAACTTAGGAATGAAGGTTGGATAAACCTTGGTTTGCTTGAAGGCCCCGAAACAAGAAACTTCAAATTGAGCTACTCAGTTGATGAAAATGTGGGCAATGTGATTCAGAGTGACAGCGCTGTTTTTGACATAACAGTGAAGCTTGAACAGGACATGGATAACTAAATATCAATCTAAAATGTGGGGGTCTAGCCCCACTTATATTTATAAAACGAAAATAACTGATTGTCATATGAATCTTTATAATATTATATTCACAATATTGTTTTTCATAATTATTTCTCCTATAGTTTGTACTTTTTTATCAGTAGGTCCCCTTCATTTTATGATTGTCACTGGTGCCAGCATGGAGCCTACAATAACAGAAAACGATATAATTGTGGTCAAAGAAGCCGATATACATCAACTTAAAGTTGGAGATGTTATTTCATATTATCAAAAGCTTGAATATTTTGAAAAACCTGTTATAGTCACTCATAGGATGGTTGGTGTTAATGATGATGGTTTTAGGACTAAAGGTGATGCTTATGGGGAAGCTGATAGTTACAGAGTTGCACAAGAGGATGTGATTGGCAAATTACTCTTCAAAATTCCTTTTATAGGTGCGCTGGTTCATTTTGCAAGTACTGGGACTGGATTAATTGTACTTGTAATCCTGCCTGCCTTAACTATGATCTTGCAGGAAGTACACAATATCATTGGATATAGGAGGGTTTAAGATAAACGTTTTTGTAAAACTTGTTCTTTTTGGGATGTTGCTTATGAGCATCTCTTCAATTAGTGGTACCTATTCCTATTTCAGCGACGTAGAATGCAGTGCAGACAACATCGTCACGATGGGCACGTGGTACTCTCAGGCTGATTATCTTGAGGTTGATGTTTCAAAGGTCCATCTTACGGGTAGTGGTGATCAGTCGAAGCTCTATGGGATGTCTATTGAGAATAACGGATACAAGGGAATAACTATTGATAAGATACAAGTCGGATGGAATATCTCGATGGTTGATGTAAACAATATTGTTCTGATCAAAGTAAACGGTGATTCTATATTCATTGGCAGTGATCCCTCGGGTAGTTTGGTCAACTGTGATGATTTCACTCTTGATGAAAATTCCTCTTCAAAAGTTATGCTAAATTTTGATGGGAATGTCGAAGGTCCTTTCATGATCGATTTTATCATGAAAGACAGTTCGAGGAAATATGTATATTTTGACGTGGTGAAATGAGGAAGAACGTCCTGCTGGCAGTAGCTTTTATATTTGCTCTGTTAGTGGGGGCTAACTTCATACTTCCCATCATCACAGGCTCTTCCCAGCTTCTCATTGTGTTAAGTGGGAGCATGCACCCTGTGATGAGGGTTGGCGACATGGTGGTCGTAAATTCTGCAGAAGCTGATGGGGTCGAGTTGGGCGATGTGATCTGTTTCCTGGATCCTGGTGGTGACCCCAACATAATGATAACTCACAGGGTGATGTCCATGGAGGAAGGTGATGAGCGTGTCTTCCAGACAAAGGGTGATGCCAACGAGGAACAGGATGATTATCTGGTCCCGGCGTCCAAACTTGTGGGCAAGATGGTCTTTGTCATACCCTTTGCAGGTTACCTTCCTGCTGCGAGCAAGAACTCATTGTTGTTTTTAGTAACGATCATACTGCCAGCTTCCGTTTTGATCCTCGATGAGGTGAAAAAGATAATCCAGGCCAGTAATCCTGTCAGTGCCCGTAAGATGGAAAGGGAAAAAAGGAAAAGTAGGAGAGTGATGCCTAATGTCGTACATGGCAGGGTACTTGGAGGAGTTGCATTGAGTTCCATGCTGCTTTTGATGATACTTGTTGCTCCAAACCTGGGTGGGAATGGTTACACTACTCTTGAAGAAGAATACGTTTTCAAAAATAATGGTTATCTTTCATCTGTTTCAGTGATAACGCCTGATGATACTACTCAAAGACTTGCTATCGAACCGTGGTATTCAGTGATTCCCCGAATGAATGAATCAGTTGTAACGACTTCATCTGATCCGATGGGTGTGGGCGTGACCTCGGTACCGTATATAGTGCCGGTACTATGGATCATTTTACTGGCTCAGATTGATCCATATCTTCCTGCATTCTTTATTATAGTTCTCTATTCATCTCTTGCTATCGTCCTTTCCACACCTTTATGGTTCAGGAGAACAAAAACAAAGGGAATTAGGATCAATTTGATGCTCCGTCGTGTGTCCCGAAGCTTGAGAAGATTTCATTTAATGTGATAATTTATTTCATATGGCAGCCATGCAGAATCAATAAATTCATATGTATTATCAAAACTATTATGTGTGATTGCAAAACGGTATATTTGAGGGATCGAACTGAATGTAATATATCTTAAACTCAGGAATCAGGTTTTACAGAACACCAGGATCATATCTGTAGTACTTGGGGTATTGCTTATTCTATCGGTATCTTGGATCTGTATGGAATATAGTGAAAATAATCAATACCATGACGAGCGGGTCATAGCTTCATCATATGCTCATTCAGCCAATTATGATTTTACTGCACCTGTTACTCTCTCAAATCCCATATATGCCCGGGGTAAGATCCTGGATTCCGGCCAGCCGGCATACTTCTTCAGCGTATCTCCGACCATGGACGTTTTTTTCACATACTCAATCGATTCTATGGACTTTGTACAGATCGATGTGGATTGTGATACATTCGTAGTTGCCACCACCACTGGCAATGTGGGTGGGAAAGACAAAGTATTCTGGCAGAAGAAGTATCCTGTTGCCACTGGTCCGCTCAAGATCGGGGATAATGGTGAGTTCTCATATAACTTCTCTTTGAACGTTCCTGAAATTCAATCAAAGATCAAGGATGTGCAGAGTGAGATCGGCTACTCTCAGGGCGCAAAGGTCGAAGTTGTCACATATGTAGCATATAATGGCAATGTGAACGGCAAGAATGTCGAAGGTGTAGAAGAATTTAGCATGCCTCTTATTATCAGTTCTTCATTCTACCAGATTCCTCTGGATCTTGATTTTAGGAATACTGTTGATAACTATGAGACTCTAAAGGTGAAAAATGTACCATCTATCTCAGTGCTGGTGCTCCCAATTCTTTCATTCTTTTCAAGCATTGTTCTTATCTTGTTATTTGGTCTGATCAGGAAACAGGATGAAGTTCCTCTTTCACATATCAGACAGTTGGAGGTGGAAAGCGAACATGCCAAGTTCAAAGATTTCATCAGCAAAGGCAGTCTTCCTGTTGAGGTAGGTTCATTGATGGAGGTGGGCTTATCCTCTCTTCAGGACCTTGTGGATGCTGCTGTAGACATGGATGCAAGGGTTATACATGATCCACAAAAAGATGTCTATTTTATGATCCACAGCGGGATAATTTTCAGGTTCAATGCCGGTGCGGATGTGCAGGATACGGACTGCACTTAATGCATCATTGTGATCGGATCTTACTTTAGGGGACAAATTCAAGAATCAGGATCTTGATAATTTTGTCTTCCTTTTTTATTCTTGATTCTCTATGTTTCTCAGTTCAAAATTTCAAATTGTGTAAACTCAAAAGCTATTTGCAGCATATGGTCTAAAATTAATCAGTGGAACAATGTCTATAATTGAGATCGATTGCTGCCGAGCTTATTGTAATACTTGCCGTGAGTTCAGGAAAAAGAACTTTCGCGGATGCAGGCTGTGCTATCCAAAAATATAAAAAAGTGTTAAAAATTTTATAGATGTAAAATAATCCATTCCGGATATCCGGAATGAAAACTTATTCTTCCTCAGAAGGTGTCTCGATCTCAACTATCTCGGCATCAATGGCATTGTTCTTGACAGACTTTATGCCATTCATGCAGCCCGCTTTGGTCGCATAGCCCTGACCTGTTGCTACGATCTCTCCATTCTTTGCTTTGAGCCTGAACCTGTATTTTCCACTCTTGTCAGTATATACTTCAAATTTTGGCATATTCTCCCCCTTTTCAGTAAAACGATCTATTTACAATGTTTTACACATCGGCAAAACGCTGATGTGTTACTCCCATTAAATTCTTGTGCGGTTTGGCTTAAATACTTTTCGTCCAGAAAGGTTGTGGGGCAAAAATAAGCAAAAACATTGTTTCTTCTTTTTTAACCCTGAAAATGAACGTTATCAGAAACTAATTGTAGGTATAAGTTCATTACTTTCTATGGGAAAACCAAGGGATGTGGCTGTACAAACCATTAAAAGGTGGAACGCTGATGATGGGACATCTTTCAGTGCAGCTCTCTCATTCTATTTAATACTCAGTCTTCCTTCCCTACTCTTATTTTCATTATCTCTGGGGGGAATGTTCCTGAAAGTTGAACAGCTCCAGGCAACAATTATCGATTACGTTTCACCTTTTGCAGATGAAGAGATCATAAGTTCATTAAACCTGCTCTTCCATCAATTACCGGAAACAAGTTCCCTTACCTTCGGATTGATAACCAGTTCTTTACTTTTCCTTTGGAGTGCTGGCAACATCTTCTTGCAGTTCCAGAAAACGATCGATCATATGTGGGGAGTCTTGGATTCTAAAAAAGGACGGGTTCAAAGATTGTTCAAGAAACGTATTTCTTCATTTGTCGCAGTTTTTATCTTTAGCCTGTTGCTGATAATAAGCATTCTTGCAGAGATATTCTTGGTAGTGATCTCAAACGTTCTCACTATCATTCATCCGTTGCCTTTGGAGTTAATGCAATATATTTCCTCTATCGCAACCTTCTTCGTACTCATATTCCTTTTTATTTATCTTTATATGACCCTCCCTGATAAGAAGGTCGGAATTAAGTATATTGTCATAGGTTCATTTCTGACTGTTCTTTTCATTACACTTGGCAAACATCTTTTTAGCTTATATATTTCATATAGTAATTTCACAACCGTTTATACGAAAATTGGTGCTTTTCTCGCGATCTTTTTGTGGTTGTATTATTCTTCCATTATCGTAACACTAATGGCCGAATTTATCAAAATTTACTCCGATATTGAACAATAATTTGTGTGGCCTGCAGATTCATCAAGCTCTTAACATTCCTTTTAATTGGTCAAAATCAGTTTAAATACTGAATTCAAAAAACGTCGTTTCTTCTCTTCTGAACTCAAGAAAAATGAAAGTGATCATATCCATACTTAAAATAGCACGCCGAGGTTGGGATTCGAACCCAAGCACTCCGTTAGGAGAAACAGGTCTCGAGCCTGCCGCGTTTAGACTCCGCGGCATTAATACACCGTTGGATTAGTCCGCTCTGCCACCTCGGCACTGTTCTGTTTGATAGTGTTAATTGGATATATAAGTGTCGTAAAAGCTATCAGAAATCGAAAAGGGAACTCTGGGCTTTTGTTTTATTTTGTTGTTGGGTTTCCGTTCCCTCGTCCTTTGAATCTGGTAGTTCTATGTGGCCGTATTCTCCGCCGCCACCAGGATGAATTATCACTTCACCGTTCCTGAATGCCATTATGGCATCGACTATTCTTTGGTCTACCATGTCAAGCTGCTCGGTTTTGCTATCAAGCAGGACTGCGACCTCGTTACCGAATCTTTCTATAAGGGCTGTCCATGCGGAAGTCACACCTTTTGTGGTGATGCTGGCATGGCCGAGTGCCATCATTATTATCTCGGCAAGGGGGGCAAGGTGTATGTAATCGGGGCGGTGGTCGGGGTGTTGTGGCTGGTCAAGGTCTGCAAGTTCGTTCACCCTGTCCTGAACTCCCTTCTTGATCTGCCCTCTGCATTCGGGACATCTCCAGTTCTGCCTTATGCATTCATCATGGGTATAGTGGGTGTAGCATTTGATGCACGCGGATTCGTTATATTTGCCTTCTCCCGGGAAGAATCCTACGTTCAGGGTCGGTTTGTAGCCTTCCTTGCGTAGTATTGCCTTTTCAAGTCCTTCGAAGTCGATGCTCGGGACCTCGAATCTTGTGAATTCGCGTGCGAGCTTGTTGGACCAGGGGGAATGTGCATCGGAGTTCGTGAGGAAGGTGAGTCTGTGCAGCTCGCTTATACGGTCCGCATAATCGCTGTCTGCACTCAATCCGAGTTCCAGGAACGAAATGTAGTCCGTCATTTCGCCATAGCAGCTCTCAAGGGAATCGTGATATGCATAAAGGGCCGTCCAGGGTGTGAACGCATGGCAGGGGCCAATAAGGGCACCTACGTCCTTTGCCATCTGTGCTATCTCGCAGCCGTTAAGGCGTACTGTGGGACGGCCATCAACGGCGAGGTTTCCATATTTCGACATGGCCTCTGCCAGCTCTTCGGCCTTGGATATAGATGGCAATATCAAAAGGTGGTGTACCCGGTCCTTATCCTCGATCTCTGTGGTGGGGATGAAATGAGTATCATTGATAGAAATGGTCTCATTGTCAGTAGCGGCTCCTTTGATCTCTTCAAGCCATTTTGGATGTATGCAGTCTCCGGTGGCAACAAGGTCAATTCCTTTTTTCCTTGCTTCAATAGAAATTGTTGACAGCTCCATATTCTTGGAGCATGCCATGGAATATTTTGAATGAATGTGGAGATCAGCATTGATCTGCATTAGATCATCTTACCCGATGTATCTTAGATCTTCATCTGAGGCAGTGTCTCTCAACATTTCCGGTTGTTGCTGCTGTTGCTGTTGCTTTGCTTCCATCAGGTTCGCAACGATCTTCTCCATGTCCTTAGCTCTTTCTTCGAGTTCACTTACATCTACTTCGATGCTCAGTATCTTGCTAAGTAATGCGAGGAGTGCCTGTGCACTCTTAGGATCGACAAGGTATCCTGAAGTAAGTCCCATCAAGCATGCTGCCTTGATGTTCTTGAACATGCTAAGTCCGAGCAAAAGTCCGGAAGCACCAACGATGCCCCCTCCGGGTTCGTTTGGTTTGAATGTGACCTCATACTCTTTGAGCTCTGTCACCATATCAAGATCATTAGAAGCGCCCATTACCTCATCAGTATGTGTCAATTGACCTGTGGGGTAGCCGCCAAGGGTGAATATCCTTTTCACTCCGAGTTCTTCAGCAATGTCAATGTAAATTGTACCTAGCTCGTAATGTCCTTCTGTGCTAGTGCTTTGATGATCGCCTGCAAGAAGTACTATGTCATTTCCGTTAGCTTTGCAAACGTATATCTCGTTATTGACGAGTTTGACAGTACTCTCTTCGTTCACCATTACCTGTGGTGGAAAATGGGGTGAATATATCTCAAATATCTTTTCAGCATCGAGCTTTTCAATAAGGTGGTCAACAACAAGTTTACCTACATGCCCGACTCCGGGGAGACCTACAAGAAGTGTGGCATTCTCCAGTCGGATATCTTCCTTAAGGCGAATTACGGTTGTTTCACGCATGTTCCATCTCCTTTCTTTTAGAGATTCGTCTATATTTCCCATAAGGATCAAGTGGAGAAAATCGTGCCGGAAGGGGATTGCCTGAGCTCTCACCACATTCCGGGCAGTTATCTTTCAGCGTATAAATATTGCATTGGGGGCATCTTCGAAGCTTATTTCCCAATGAAAATCACGCCTTTGCTGTTTCTATATGTCTGTGGAAAATACCTTTTCCGCCCTTCTTCTCAATGGTTTCGATAGCTTTTTCAGAAGCCTTCTTCAGAGCAGCTTCAGCGGTCTTGTACTCTGGTGCGATTACCTTGATCCTATATCTTGGTGCACCGGTGTAAGTGACATCTATCCTTACATCGTCCATTTTGACGTTTGCTGCTGCTTTCAATGCTTTCTTTATTAGCTCGATCCCATCAGGAAGGTTGCTTGTAAGGTCCACATATCCTGCGATATCTACGAATGGAAGTTTAATATTCTCTTGAGCGATACTGACTATCTTTTCAGCAAGTTCCTTGCTGATAGCAATGCCTTCGAAAGCCTCTTCGCCATTGATGGTAGCTTCTTCAAAAGCTATGTAGCAACTTCCGAATTCATCAGACAGAGTCTTCGTTACTCCTTCCATCTCTTCCTGACTGGTGCCCATGTCCTCTGCTACGAACTGAAGCCATTTTGTAGCTTTCTGCTCGTTCTTCCAGTCCTGTATCTTTGCACGCTTCTGGTGTTCGTTCACATCTTTCAATGAAAGATCGATGTGACGTCGGTTTGGATCTACGTTCAGTACTTTGCAGACGATCTTTTGTCCTTCCCTGACGTAGTCACGAACATATTTTACCCAGCCGGCTTTGACCTCGGAGATATGGATGAATCCTTCCTTGCCTCCATATTCTTCAAGAGTGGTATAGGCCCCAAAGTCGACTACGTTCTTTACAGTACAAACTACAAAGTCGCCGCTTTCTGGCCAATTATTATTATCCATTCTACACCACTTTATTCAAGGACTTCCAGAATATGTGTTGTAATTGTTGACTTTCCGCCGGTGGATTCTGCAAGTGTTCTTCCGCATACGAGGCATGTGACCTTGCGGCTTGCACTACCGAAGATAACTTGCTCATTGGAGCAGTCGTTACATTTTACGCGTAAAAATCTGCTTTTTGGTTGTGTCATTATTATCATTCCTTAAACTCGAATTTCTTTGCTCTGAAGCATGGCCTCTGGTGTGACTTGTTGCAAGTTGTGCAGCGGTATTTGAGCTGTACTCTCTTGGTTGGTTTGTCTCCTCCAGGAACCTTTGAGAACTTTCCACTGTTTCCGATACCGCTCTGTCTCTTTTTCTGCCTTGCAATATGTGTCATTGCTGATGCTTTGCCTTTCTTCACTCTTTCTGCAATGTGTTCAGTGTGAGTTTTGCAGGATGGGCAATAAGTTCTGAACCTCTTTGGAATTTTCATTATTTACACCTTCTATCAATTTGAATTTATTATCTTTGTAATGAGATGAGCTGCGCCTCGTTTTACCAGAACGTTTGCGTTCATTGCAGGTAAAACAACAACATCTTCTGCATGAGTAGTATAATTTCGTTTATCTACGGCATTGAATGTCGGTAGGTCTTTCAATATTCGGACAACAAAGTATTCTTCATTTATATTCCTTTTGGCTATCTCTGACTTTCCATTGTCTTCAATACCAGCAGGAATTTCTGCGACTGCTACTTTTTGTCTCTCTTTGACATCATCTGTAGCAACATTGCTCTCTTGCGTTACCCTTGTTTGTACTGGTTCGGCCTTCTCTGCATTGTAACTTGCTGTGGGGTCCAGTATGGGTTCCAGTAATTCTCCTCTTGCGACCTGTATCGCAAAAAGGGTTGCTTCATAGACCTTCTGCTCCTCAGGAAGGAGCTTGTCAAGGTCCTGCTTTGGTGAACTGCTGGAGAACGCATTCGAAGTCGCCCTCGATGTTATTTTGCGTATACGCCTGATGAATATGGTCTCCACATCGTTGATAGCACTTTGAAGCTCATCTTCAAGGATCTTCGATTCGGGAGATCGCTGGTTACTGATCTGCCTTATCTCTCCTTCCAGTTCATGGATATACTTGTCCACAAGGCCATAGAACCCATGGGGTAATCCTCTTAATGCGGAACTGTTCTCTTCACGGAGTATGCTCTTAAGCTCATTACGGTCCATATTCTGCTGCACCTCTGCACATTAGGTAGATTGCTGCATATTCCGGTAGTTCCTGCACACCTTCTTCAACATAGAGGTCCTCACCTTTCATCTGTACGGCAAAAGGTCTTATCACTTTTAATTTTACCGGCTTGTCCGAAAACACAACGGCATCGTTCAATGGGTCGAACTCCTCAAGCTGTGCGATTGACAACGATGTGACGCACATCCCCGACTTCCCGTGCAGCGATCCCGGAAGGCGGATCAGGCGCTTTATATCTCCTGTGACCGGCTCATCCACACTTGCAGAAAGCTCTGTGACCGATCGCTCGGCAAGGGTCTGTATAATATCCTTGTTCACACGCGACAAAGATTCCATATTTCCTTTTTTGAGCAGATCTACCTGAGCCTCGTCCCTCAGGATCTCAACTATCTGCTTTGATGTTTTCTTCCCGATCCCCTTAAATCCGGTGAAAAGTTTTTCAGCATCCTCTTTTGCTGCCAGTTCTCTCAGGTATGCTACCATGTGACGGTTTATCCTTCCTCCCCAACCTCCGTCATCTTCGGAAGGAAATACGTTCATTGTGGCCTTCTCACTCCCAGCATCTCCACTAATACCTTTTTTCACAAAGATCTTATCAAGGTTCAGTCCTCTTCCGCTGATATAATCCACTATCTCCCTTCTTTCTGCACTTTCAAGGGAGAGCACACGCGGATCGCTTATGTGGAAGTGATATCCTCTTCCTCCTGAAAAGACCGCACCGATGTCCTCTTCCTTGAACCCGAAATCGTCTGTCAGGAGATCATAGAGCTTCAATGTTTCTTTTTTGACATGTTCGAGCATATCAGAATATGAATTGGGTGCTCCCGGGATATGGTCTGCATCAAGGTCGAATATGAGGTCTGCTGCAAGCCATTGCTTTTCTTTCATGGTCGGAGCGTTCGGATACGTGTAATAGGCAACGGAATAATATACATGGGCAGGTGCCATTCCGGTAAGATAGTCCTCAACCTCGCCTGCAGATCCAAATGCCTTGTGCCTTCTCATTACGGTTTCGGGCATCTCGTCAAAAGAGATAACTCCCCATTCTCTTTCTGGCAGCCTTGCAGGTAGGTGGATCTCAGCAGTCCTGTAATATTCCTGGAATTTCGATTTGAGGTAATGTTTGGTTTTGAGGTCCATGTATCATTTTCCAATAATTCGGTGATCGTTGGTTTCAACCAATTGATGCATTAATACTATTTCTTTATTGCTTAATCTGGACGATCTCCGATAATTTCAGATCATCTCAGGTGGATAAACCTTAAGTCCGGTCGGAAGGTATAAGCCTCTATGAAACAGGAGATGACGAGTGCAGATGTAGCTGCTCTTGTATCTGAACTTGGCGAGGGGGAAGGTTCCCTTATCGATTCCAAGATCGGGAAGATATATCAGCCGGCACCGGATGAGATCAGGATAAATCTCTTTATATTTGGAAAAGGTCGGGACAATCTGGTGATAGAGGCAGGCAAAAGGGCACACATGAGCAATTATGTGCGTGAAAGCCCCAAAACCCCGCAGGCTTTTCCAATGCTACTTAGAAAACATATCCTCGGTGGAAGGATAACTTCTATTAAGCAATATGATTTTGACAGAATAATCGAGATCGGGGTTATACGTGGGGGTATTGAGACCATCCTTGTCTGTGAACTGTTCTCACGTGGTAACATTGTCCTTTTGAACAGTGACCGAAAGATCATCCTGCCCATGAAACCCGTTACCTTCAGGGGCAGGCGTGTTCGCAGTGGTGAGATATATGAATATCCTGAAGCGCAACTAAGTCCTCTTGATGTCGATGCTAATGTGATGTCCGAGCGCTTCATATCTTCTGATTCAAATGTTGTCAGGACCATCGCGACAAGTTATAATCTCGGGGGGGTCCTTGCAGAAGAGGTCTGTCTAAGGGCAGGTTTGGATAAGAATACCTCTGCAAAGGATGCAAGTCCTGAGGAAGTGGCTGCACTCAGCAAAGCTGTTACAGACGTTTTTGCTCCGATAGTCAACCATGAACTAAGACCCTGCATAATAAAAAAGACTGTGAAGGATGAGTTGCAGGCAGTGGATGTACTTCCTCTGGAGCTTATGCAATATTCCGATGCTGAAAAGGAATTCTATCCTTCTTTCAACAAGGCTCTGGATGAGTTCTTTGGCAAAAAGGCATCCGAAGAGGTCATCGAACAGGTAGTTTCTAAGAAGAAGGAAAAAGAGGACGTATTTGAGAGACGTCTGAGGAAACAGCAGGAAGCCATTCTGAAATTTGAAAAGGATGCGGAAAAGTACACACTTATCGCCGAAAGCATCTATGGAAATTATCAGACCGTAGAAGATGTTCTCTCTGTTCTCGAAGCTGCCCGGGGTAAGGGTTATTCCTGGAAGGATATCTGGGATACGCTCAAGAAAGCAAAAGATACTATTCCTGCAGCGAAGTCCATAGTAAGCATCGATTCAGCTGAAGGGAACGTTGTCATCGATCTCGATGTCGTAAATGCGAATATCAATATTCGTAAGACCATTCCTCAAAATGCTCAGATGTATTATGACAAGGCCAAGAAGATCAGCAAGAAAAAGGATGGGGCCTTGATCGCTATCGAAGATACGAAAAGAGCAATGCAGAAGCGGGAACAGAAAGTTTCTAAAAGGCGAAAAGCTGTCTTCAAAAAGCACTGGTATGACCGGTTCAGGTGGTTCTTCTCATCCGATGGTTTCCTTGTTATCGGTGGAAGGGATTCTGACACGAACGAGGAGATCGTGAAGAAGTATATGGAAAAACGCGATATCGTTTTCCATACTCAGGTTCCCGGAGCTCCGATAACTGTCATTAAGACCGAAGGCAAGGAAGTACCTGAAACCACACTTGAAGAAGCGGCAAGGTTCGTCGTATCCTATTCAAGTGTCTGGAAATCCGGGCAGTTCAGTGGTGATTGTTACTGGATAAAGCCTGAACAGGTATCAAAGACACCTGAATCCGGTGAGTATCTTAAGAAAGGTTCTTTCATCATTCGGGGTGAACGTAACTATTACAAGGATGTTCCTGTTGGTGTTGCCATAGGTCTTGACCTGGGTGCAGAGACGCGTGTGATCGGTGGACCTTTGTCTGCGGTACAGAGCAATGGGAAATATGTGATAGAGGTCATGCCCGGCAAGTTCAATCAGAACGATATCTCTAAGAAGTTATATCGTATGTATGTGGATGAGCTGAAGGACCCTTCCTTTGTCAAACAGATCGCATCCCCTGACAGAATTGCAAGAATGCTTCCTCCGGGTGAATCGGACATAAGGAAATAACGGTTTTCCGTTATGGATATATTGTCCCGAAACAATATTGGGTATTATCATGAGGGTAACAAAAAGAGACCTGAAACACAACAGGGAAGGGGAGATCTCCCTTACCCCGGAAACGCTTGATGATCTGTGGCACCTGAAATATATCATCGAAAAGGGTGACCTGGTCTTTTCTCTCACTAAAAGGAAAGCGGATACTGCAGCCGATAAGCTCAGACCTGAAAAGGCCGAGAAGAAGACCGTACGTCTTGGTGTGAGGGTCGAGGATGTTGAGTTCCATAAGTTCTCTAACCGTCTGCGGGTGCATGGTCTTATTGAACATGGTATGGATGCGGGTTTTTATCATACGTTGAACATCGAAGATGGTACGAACCTTTCCATCACAAAATACTGGAAAAAGGACCAGTTGGAACGTGTTAATGAGGCGGAGGCATCTTCCAAAAGGCCCAAGGTCATTCTCGTGGCAATCGAAGAAGGGGATGCAGACATTGGTTTTGTACGCCATTATGGGATTGAGATGTACTCTCATATAACTCAGTCTTCCGGTAAAGGGGAAGGTACGCTTCGAGAGGTGTTCTTCAGTACTATTCTCGACCAGCTGACCCATGCAATGACCGGGTCCGAGTCGGTAGTGGTTTCAGGTCCTGGTTTTACTAAAGATGATTTCATGAAGTATGCATCTTCTAAGAACTCCGATCTTGTGGCAGGTATCCTTGTTGAGGATACTTCCTCCATAGGCATGTCCGGTTTCCAGGAAGTCCTTCGAAGGGGTGCGGTTGATCGTATCATGGAAGAGTCAAGGATCGCAAGGGAATCCTCTCTCATGGACAGTCTCTTAAAAGAGATAGCACTTGACGGCAAGGTCGCTTATGGTATGGATGAGGTGAAGCAAGCGATCGATTTCGGTGCTGTGGAAACCCTTCTGGTTGCGGATGAGCTGCTTCGTCTTGAAAGGGAATCTGGCAACATTGACGGTCTGATACAGCAAGTCGAACGTTCGCAGGGAAACATGGTAGTTTTCAGCACAGATTTCGAACCCGGTCAAAGATTGCATTCACTTGGTGGAATTGCAGCGATCTTGCGATTTAAGGTATGAGTTTTTCGCAAGCATCGCACATTTATTTTTGTAAGGATGGTCTTTCCATATAATCAAGGCAGAGCAGTTCCTTTCCGTCCATATATATGCGTACGGTTCCACCGGATTCTGATATCGTTACTGCTATTGCGAAGGTGTCTCTTGTAATGGCTGCAGCCGAGACATGTCGTCCTCCCAAACCTTGTTCGATGTCTATTTCCTTCGCATCTACATCAAGGTATCTGCCGGCAGCCTGGACGATACCATCTTCTGAAATGACGAACACACCATCAAGAAGTGCGAATTCCTTTACTGATTCCCAGTTCTTCTTGTCCAGTATGTTGCGATGTTCGTCCTTGTGGCCTGCGTAAGGGTTGAGTATCATCTGGTGGGAACGCTGCAATACTTCTTCGGTATCCCCCAGTATGAATGCCGTTCCTATCTTATGGCCCTCTCTTCCAGAGGCTGCAATGTCAAATGCAATTGCCAAAGCTACACGCATGACCTCGGGATCTACCCTTTCTTCACATTCCTGGAGGGTTCTAATGAGCGGGCTTTGTGATACCTCGTGGGTTACGATGGCACCTGACTCTCTGGTCTGTATGATACCTACGATAGTTCCCGTTCGAAGTTCACCTATGATATGTTCGATGGCAGCAGCCTGTTCGATATGTTGGGTATTGCCGCTGGCTTCTCTTGCCATTGGTTCCAGGATGTTCTTCAGTCGTTTTTCGTCTTCCAGACTGTCGGATATGAGGTTATCGATGATACTCTTTTGTCGGCGGGGTACATAATATATGGGGATATTGGTCTCAATGCCCGCAAGGTCGAAATCTCCAGATACTATTATGGCAGGGGAGCAGAGTTCTTCTGCGATCTTGATAGCATGTTTTGCTAGAATTCCTGTTGTGTCCATATTAGTCATATCATTCCTCTGAATTACGAAATCATTGTGTGTTATTTATTATGTACATTCCTGATATATATATATATTATAGTCAAAACAATTACTTAAATTAGTTTGACAGTAATATTTAACAGAAAGATGTGTTCTATTCTTAATTATGTCAAGACTATTTGTTGCGGTGGACCTTCCGTCTTCTGTACGTGGGGAACTTATTGATATTCTTTCTTCATTTGAGGGGTTTAAGCTAAAGCTTGTTTCTCCTGAACTAATACATATTACGCTGAAGTTCCTTGGTGAGGTTTCAGATGATATGGTGTCGGAGATCGCATCTTCATTGGATGGCATTGAATGCATGCCATTTAATGCTAACATCAAAGGGGTTGGTGTTTTTCCCAACCTCCGCTCTCCCAGGGTCGTCTGGCTTGGGGCTGAAGGAAATTTCAAGCAACTCCATGAGGATGTGGAAGCCAGTCTTTCAAGTTTCGATCTCGACAAAGATAAAAGGGAATTTACTGCCCATGCAACTCTGGGACGTATCAAATTCATGCCTAAGGATCAGATGGAGGGGTTCTTGGCTGTACTTGAAAAGCTTAAAGATGTGGACCTTGGTGAAATAAGGGTCGATAAGGTCCTTTTGATGAAAAGTACTCTTACTCCCTATGGTCCTGTTTATGAGACCATGCATGAGGCCTTGTTAGGACGAAAATAAGCTACATAATAAAAGAATTGGGGTATGGTGTCTCATACCCTTTCCATGTCAGATCTCTGTATCTTCGTATGTTGCGAATCCACTGGACCTAAGTATCCTTTTATCTGCTGTGATGATCAGGCATTCGATACCTTCGAGGCTTTCAATAAGTTCCAGTCCTTCCTTTTCGCCAAGTACGAACACTGTGGTTGCAAGGGCATCTGCATCCATTGTGGTCTCTGCGATGACTGTTGCACTTATGAGTCCCTGGGATGAATGTCCTGTTCTTGGGTCGGATATATGGGATACCTTTGCAGCATCACTGAAATATCGTTCATAGTTCCCACTTGTGGCAACGGCCATGTTCTCCAGTTGCATGACAGTTATGAACTCGCCTTGTTTGTCAGGGTTCTGTAAACCTACGGTCCAGCTGCTCCCATCTGGTTTTTTGCCGATATAACGTCCGTCTCCGCCGGCATCCACAAAGCAGCTTTCTATTCCGTCATCGATAAGGGATCCTATTGCCTGGTCAACAGCATACCCTTTTGCTATGCCTCCAAGAACGATCTTCATTCCGGGTTCTGTGGAGATGGTATTTCCTTCAATGACTATATTTTTGTAGTCAACGAGTTCCAGGGTGGTGTCTATCTCTTCCTGGGTTGGGGGCTGGTAAGTTCCACCTGGGCTGAACTTGCCTGACCACAGGTCAAGTATCGGTTTTATTGTTATGTCAAATGCACCGTCGCTTATGCTGGAGTAATATATGGAACGGTCAATTACGAACAATAGTTCTTCTGAAGCGTCTTCAAGCCTGTTGTTCTCATTTAGTAGGCTGAGCTGGCTGTCATTCTTATAGCTGCTCATTATTTCGTCGGTTCGGGTGGCTCTTCCAAAAGCTTTCTCCACAGTTTGTACCGCATGTTCTGCGTCAGAATCATAGATTGCAACTGTAACCGTGGTGTCCATTATGCTGCGACTGTCGGTGTAAAAGTTCGGGGTATTTTGTAACAAATCAGTCTCTTGATTGTTATATAGGTGTGGAAGGGATATTGAAACTATAACGATTAATACAAACAATAAAGCCGTTTTCATGTCCATGGCGTAGGGATAGATGTGCTTGATATTAAGCTTATTTCGAAACATATAAATATTGGCAATCAGTGATTCTGGCAATTATATTAATTCGTCAGATGTTAATTATTATTCATTTAGGAAGTGTCAGTATGAGTGATTCTAATGCAGGAATGGCTTCGGGAGGTATTGTTGGGAAGGACAAATACCTTGCAGTTGCTATCCATCAGATCATTGAAGAGTATGGCTGGAAAGGGATTGAGAAGAACTTTGGTGCTGATCATAAGATGATCTATGTCAAATCCGGTTCTTTATTGGACAAGATCGAAGTGAAGGCACATAAGGTTGGAAATCGCCTGGATGTTAACTTTTTGGGTATAACTCCAAAGAAAGGACTTTTAGACAAAATTTTCGATTTTAATGTACGTGAGATTCCCAAAACCTTTGAGCTGCACAAGTATGTTTCCGATGACATGAACGTCCTGGAGAAACAGCACTTATCGACCATCATTGAGGTCGTGCTCAAAGAGTTGGAGGATGTGGCGCAGGATAAATGAGGGGTTTTTATGGCAAGGTTAGAGATAATTCTATTAGGAGCTGCTATTTTCATCTTTGCTTTTGCAGGCGTTTTTGCCGGCATGGGATATAGTGGCAATGAAGCTATTGCTACTCACTATATGACCGAGGGAGAATGGTCAGATGCAAGCTGTGGTGGTTGTCACTTTACAGCACCTGACCATGTGGCTACCAATACCCATATCCAGATGGATATTGGGGAATGGGACCCACTGACCAATTTTGATATCGAGGTCGAAGGTGAAGATGAATGGGTGAAGAAGTTTGGTGCTTATCATCCCGGCGGCGGAGAGCTTGATGAGTATGGTGTGGATGCAGATTGTATGATCTGTCATGAGCAGTATGGAGAATATGATTTTGATGCTCGTGCTGAGTTGTTTGCTGCAGGCGATTTTGAAAACGCGAATGCTGCAGCAATGGAAGCTGCAAATGTTAAGGTGCAACAGGATACTATCCGCAAGATCACTTATGTAGGAAATGCTGTGACCCCACTCCCATTGTTGTTATTGTTCCACGACTCTGTTAATGGTGCACCTGTCAAGGAATCCTGTTCTGATAATTGTCATGTTACAAATGTGGAGACCACTGCTGTTACATGGGCATCAGAGGATTACCACAAATTCGATGCACATGCAGATGTCAATTGCGTGGAATGTCACGAGATATCTCAGTCCAGTATGTTCGTTAAGCAGGACCTTGAAAATATACATGAGGTAGAGGCAGAAACGAAGAGCTGCGATGATCCTGGTTGCCATGAAGGTATCTCACATGGACCGATAGTCGATGCACACGAGACCGTGGCATGCGAGTCCTGTCATATTCCAGCCCTTCCGGGTGGAGATCTTGGTGGTGTGATCCCACTTGCTTCATTTGATTGGTCGAACGGGGAAAGGGTTGATTCCTACAAGGATGATAGCTTCGAACCGGTCCTTGCATGGTCCAATGGAGTTGAAGAGCATGAGTTGCCTGCAATTGATGGCAGGGGCGAAGCTGGTGTTCTTCTTGAACCGTTCAATGTTGTGACGGGTATCTGGTGGGACGCTGGAATTAACAATGAGATCGTCAGTTCACCAAATACCAGCATGGAACTCGGTGATGCTATACCTGTGTCAGATGTTAAGGCTGCAGATTCCAATGGTGATGGTATTGTAACCGCCGATGAGATGAGAAGCTTTGATGGTGATGTCGATGATACTGCAGATTATCCGAATGCAGTTCTTAGAACAGTTGAGCTTTACTACAAACTGAGTCATAATATCGCAAGTTCGGAAGTAGGTCTGGCAGATCCTCTTGCTTGTGCTGATTGTCATGGTTCAACTGCAGATGCTATCGATTGGGAGTCCATTGGGTTCATTTCGGATCCTGCAGAGACCGACCCGCCAACTGATTTCACATTAAAGGATATTGGCGTGACCATTCCTGGAGCAAAGCCTCCTGAGGTTGAAAGGGAGCCTGCTTTCTAAGGAGTTGATTGTCGTGACGAATGTATATGTTATGGAAAAGATCCCTGAAAAGATCATAATTCCCTTGAAACAGCATGATGGGTGTCTTTGTACACCTCTTGTTAGCAAAGGGGATATGGTGTCAATGGGACAGAAGATCGGGGAGTGTGACTGTTATGATTCAGCTTCCATCCATTCAAGTGTTTGCGGAGAGGTTATCTCTATCGAAGAGGCTGCTAATCCGAATGGAACTAAAGTGAACAGTGTTATCATACAGCCTTCTGAAGCTGTCGAATGTGTTGACTTTACACCTGTAAAGGATGTTTCTGCATCAAAGCTCGTGGATGTGATCAAGGATGCTGGTATCGTAGAACACTACGGTACTCCCACACATAAGGTCCTGAGGCCGGAAGGTAAGCAGATCGATACAGTTCTGATAAACGCAACTTCTTCGGAATGGATCGGTGGACATTATGATACCTCTGCACAGTATGCTTCGCAGATGATCGATGCTTTGAAGTTACTGATGAAGGCCGCAGGGGCTTCAAAAGGCGCGGTAGTGCTAAGAAATGATGACCTTGAGTCAATTAGTGCTTTTGACCACCTGAGGGTCGATGGCAAGTTGTTGACAGTTGCTCCTTTGATGGGTAAGCGCAAACTCAGCTATTACTTCAAGGACATGGATTCTGATATCATAGTGGTTTCCCAGGAACGCATCTATGGTCAGAAGATCCTTGACCTTTTGACCTATAATCTGACCGGAAGGAGGGTCTCCATCTGCTGTGATCCTACGGATGTAGGTGTTGCTATCTGTGGTGTGAAGTCTGCAAAAGCATTGTATGATGCAGTGCACGAAGGCAGACCGTACATGGAAACAGTAGTTTCCGTTTCCGGCAAGGTCAATAGTCCAAAGAAGATCCTGGTCAAGATCGGTACTCCTTTCAAGGATGTCATCGATGCATGTGGTGGCTACATGGGTGAAACGGGCAAGCTCATTGCAAATGGTGCGGTCACAGGCGTGGCGCAGTACACCGACGATGTCCCGGTCACCAAGATGACAACCTCCATTACGGTCCTGTCCGCGGATGAGGTCATAAGGGACGTGTCAATTGACTGCACTCACTGTGCAAGATGTGCGGACGTTTGTCCTGTGGACCTTATTCCAAGCAGAATCACTGCTTTTGCAGACCAGGGTCGTTTCGATGAATGTCGACAGATGAATATTTTGAATTGTGTGGAATGTGGCAGATGCTCAGCTGTCTGTCCTTCCAAGATACATTTGTTACAGCTTATCAGATATGCAAAGAATTCCATTGAAAAGGCATACGAAGACCTGCCTGAAAAGGAATCTCCTGCGAATCTGAAATTAGGCTGCGGCTGTAGCGGAGGTAACTAATATGACCTTTACTATCTCAGCTCCACCTCATAAGAAAGAGAATATCACTTTTAAGAAGATAATGTGGGCAAAGGTCCTTGCTCTTATGCCTGTGGTCCTTTTGTCCGTATATTTGTTCGGTCTTCCTGCCATAGGGCTGGTTGCTGCAAGTATCTTTGCAGCGGTAGCGACCGAAGCAGCTATACAGAAAGCATTTGGTCAGAAGATGACTATCGCCGATGGGCATGCAGTGTTGATCGGTCTGATGGTTGCTATGATAATTCCGCCGGAAGTTCCCCTCTGGATCCCTATGATCGGAACTGTCTTTGCTGTTGGTATTGGCAAGCATGCTTTTGGGGGCATTGGTTCCTATGTTTTCAATCCGGTCCTCGCAGCATGGCTTTTCCTGTCGTTGGCATGGGGTTCAATAATGGCTCCTGCCTCCTATCCTCAGACAAGTGCCTTATTTGAGCTGGTCCTTGAGAGTGGAGCAGGGGTAATGGCTGGAGTGTCACCGTTCTTCATTTTACTGGCAGGTGTGGTCCTTATCTTCCGCAGGTATATAGAATGGAGAATTCCTGTGGCTTTCTTTGTGACAACGGTACTGCTTGCATTCTTACTGGGTGACAGTCTGTCCTATGTTGTTCTTGGGGTTGTGGTGTTTGGTGTTCTTTTCATAGCGACCGACACTTCAACTTCACCCACCACAAAGAACGGTCGTGTGATCTATGGTATCATTTGTGGTGTTCTTGTAGTTGTATATGGACATTTTGCAAACTATGTGGATGGGACCTTCTATGGTCTGTTCCTTGCAAACTGTGTTGCTTCACTTATCGATAACAGTACCCTTCCGGCATCATATGGTACTGAGACATTCTTACAGCGTAAGTATAGGAGTATTGTTTCAAAGATACCTTTCAAGGACCGTCTGGAGGTGTTCTTAGATGACTGATTCCAACAAAGATATTGTAATAATTATAGGTAAACTGGTATTGATCTCGGTCATTGCTTCAGCCCTTCTGGCTGTGACCTTTGTGCCTACGAATGAACAATTGAAGAAGAACTATGCAGAAGCAAGGACCGCTACTCTTGCGGAGATCATGCCCTCAGCAGCAGAGTTCGAGCCGGTCTATGGTGACACTGTCATAAATGATGAAGGGGACAAGGAGATCCTCTATTATCGTGCAAAGGATAGTTCCGGTAATCTCGTGGGATATGCTTTCTTCAGAAAACAAGTGGGATCTCAGGGACTGATCGAAGTGGCAGGCGGTGTTGATTCCTCGTTCAACACAATCACCGGTATAGGCATCATGTCCCACACTGAGACCCCTGGACTTGGTTCTAAGATCACTGAAGAATCTTTCAAGAGCCAGTTTAACAATGTGAAGGTTGCAGATCTCAGCCTTTCAAAGTCAGGTGGTGCTATTGACGCTATCACAGGTGCTTCGATATCCTCGCAGGCAGTAGTAGATGCCCTGAATGGACAGGTTGAAGACATTAAAGTGGCAGAGGCCTAAAAGGAGGTGTATATATGGATCCCTTAAGTGAATTTATTCGTGGAATTACAAAAGATAATCCTGTATTTGGTCTGGTATTGGGTCTCTGTCCTACACTGGCAGTTACCACGTCCATTGACAATGCGATCGGTATGTCCGCAGGGACAGCATTTGTTCTGATCTGTTCCAATCTTTTGGTCTCAGGTCTGAGAAAGCAGATTCCTGCTTCTGTACGATTGCCGATATTCATTTTGATAATAGCAACATTCGTTTCCATTGTAGATATGGTCATGGAAGCTTATTTCCCGTCGATGTTTGCGGCATTAGGTGTGTTCATTCCTCTGATAGTCGTGAACTGTATCATCATCGGTCGTGCGGAAGCTTATGCCAATAAGAACAATATGTTCTACTCATTGATCGATGCGCTGGGAAGTTCAGCAGGTTTCCTTCTTGTGCTGGTACTTATCGGTGGGATAAGGGAGCTTCTCGGAACCGGCGGTCTCGCGATCTTTGGAACTCAGCTTGTAAGCATTCCTATCAATCCTATAACCTTCATGATACTGTCACCGGGTGCATTTTTGACAATAGGTATTCTCATGGCAATAGTAAATCACATAAGAGCAAAGAAGCTTGCAAGAGGTGGCTAATATGGCTGCTGATGTAAGTCTTTTCCAGATATTCATGGATGGTGTGTTCATCAAGAACTTCCTTATCATACAGTTCCTTGGTCTGTGTTCCTTTGTAGGTGTGACCAAGGATACAAAGAGTGCTGCGGGAATGTCCGGAGCTGTCATTTTCGTAATGACGCTGGCGGCCACTGTGTCCTTCCTGATCTATAACTTTGTGCTTGTTCCGCTAAAGCTAGAGTTCCTTGATCTTATTAGCTTCATTGTGGTAATCGCAGCACTTGTACAGCTTGTAGAGTTCGTTGTAAGGAAGAATGTGCCATCACTCTATCGTTCACTTGGTATCTTCCTGCCTCTTATTACGACAAATTGTGCAGTTCTCGGTGTAGTATTGCTCAATGTTCTGAATGAATACTCTTTCATACAGAGTGTCGTTTTCGGTGTTTCCGCAGGTATTGGTTATGCTCTGGTAATGTTGATGATGTCCGGTATCAGGGAAAGGACTACCCTTGTGAACGTTCCTTCATCAATGCGTGGTTTGCCCCATGCGTTCCTTATTGCGACAATGCTGTCCATGGCATTTGTTAACTACTTTGGAGTGATCCCCTTATGAGTCTGACTATATTGGTAATTCAGGCAATGGCCACCCTTGGTGGTCTTGGTCTTGTTATAGGTATCATGCTGATCGCGGCATCAAAGCTGTTCAAGGTCGAGACGAATCCTCTTGTGGAGGAGGTTGTTGAGATACTGCCAGGTGCAAATTGTGGTGCTTGTGGTTATGCAGGATGTGCGGATTTTGCAGAGAAGGTAGTTGCTGAGGATGCACCTCTTGATGGGTGTCCTGTTGGAGGTTTTGAGACTACCAAGGAGATCGGTGTTATCATTGGTAAGGAAGTCTCGGAATCCGAGAAGGAGTTCCCATATGTCAGATGTGGTGGTGGTATCCGCTGTGTCGACAGGTTCGATTATGTCGGTATTGAAGATTGTACTGCTGTTATCATGCTTTCAGATGGTGAAAAAGGCTGTAATTACGGATGTATGGGCCGTGGTACCTGTGTTCGTGCGTGTCCATTCGGTGCTATTTCCATTGACGAGAACCGCCTTCCAGTTGTGAACAAGAACCTCTGTACAAGCTGTGGTCTTTGTCTCTCAGCATGTCCCAACGATATACTGATGTTCGCAAAGGACTCTGAGCAAGTTCATGTCCAGTGTAATTCATGTGACAAAGGTAAGGTCGTAAAGGCTGTCTGTGAAGTTGGATGTATTGGTTGTAAGATCTGTGAGAAGAACTGTCCTGAAGATGCTATCAAGGTCACGAAATTCCTTGCAGAAGTGGATCAGGATAAATGTACTGCTTGTGGGATCTGTGTTGAGAAATGTCCGCAGAAATGTATTGAAATGAGATAAGGAGTGAGTTGAATGACATATAAGACTTCTATAGGGCTCAACGAGAACATTGTGGCAGTATTGTGCTATCTTGGATTCTGGATGACCGGCGTTTTGTTCCTTTTCGTTGAAAAGGAGAATAAGTTCGTTCGTTTCCATGCAATTCAGTCAGCAATGGTCTTCATGATCCTTACTGCTATCGTCTTCCTCATTGCATGGGTTCCATACGTTGGCTGGTTACTTGCAGATTTTGCAGGTTTCTTTTCCCTTTTCCTTTGGGCATTGTTCATGTTCATGGCATGGAGGGGTTCAAGGCTCAAAGTACCTGTCATTGGAAGGATCGCATACAACTATGTTTATCAGTGAGTCCGGATCTTTCCGGTCTCAATTCCAATTTTCATGTGCACTTTGCACATGACCTTTGTTTATTTTTTACGAACTATGGTCTTTCTCACGAAAGATTAAAAAGTATTATCAACCTTATTCCTGCATCGTTAATCCAATTCGCAATTGAATGGAGGGTTCTAAATAAAAGAAGAGATATGGATCGAAAAATACAGGCCTTTTAAGCTTGAAGATGTCGTAGGTCAAAAAGAGACAACTGAAAGGCTGATATCCTATGTAAGGTCTGGAAATCTTCCTCACTTATTGTTCTCAGGTCCTCCGGGAGTAGGCAAGACCGCCACTGCAGTCTCAATTGCAAGGGAACTTTTTAAAGATGACTGGCGTGAGAACTTCACTGAGCTTAATGCATCGGATGAGCGTGGTATCGATGTGGTCAGGACCAAGATAAAGAACTTTGCCAAAACCTCTCCTATTGGTGGTGCGAATTTCAAGATAATCTTCCTTGATGAAGCCGACGCATTGACCTCTGATGCACAGTCAGCTCTGCGCCGTACGATGGAAAAATATACCAGTAACTGTCGTTTCATCCTCTCATGCAATTACTCTTCAAAGATAATCGAACCAATTCAGTCAAGATGTGCGGTTTACAGGTTCCGTCACCTTGCAGACGATTCTGTTGGTGAGAGGTGTCGCCATGTGGCTGAAAAAGAGGGCCTTACCATCGCCGATGATGGGATGGATGCTTTGAAGTATGTTGCACAGGGTGATATGAGGAAAGCAATAAATGCACTTCAGGCTGCAGCATTGTTCGATACTACCATCCATAAAGATGCGATATACAGAATAACTGCTACCGCTCATCCGGAAGAGATAACCGAACTTTTGAAAACAGCTCTTTCAGGAAACTTCATATCTGCACGCAAAAAACTTGATTCTCTAATGCTCGAAAAAGGTCTTTCAGGGGAAGATGTTGTAGGTCAGATATATCGTGCCATCTTTGATATGGATGTTTCCGGTAAGAAACTGGTGGCCTTGATGGATATGATAGGTGAGGTCGATTTCAGGCTCACCGAAGGTGCCAATGAAAGGATACAGCTCGATGCTCTACTGGCTCATTTCGCACTGGCGGAGGAGCAATAAGGAATGCCTTTCGAGGAGCAGTTACTTGAGCTTTTTGTAAGCATCCCTTCCTGGTTTGCAACCATCATCCTGAGTGCTCTGCCCATTTCTGAGCTACGTGGTTCAATTCCGATAGCCATTGGTGTCTATGGGATAGGTCCGATAGAAGCCTACTTTTTAGCGGTGTTGGGAAATCTCATCCCTGTGATCCCGCTTTTACTTTTCCTGGAACCCGTTTCGACCTTTTTGAGACGGTTCAAAGTAGGGGATGTGTTCTTCACATGGCTTTTCACAAGGACACGTCAAAAGCATTCTGAGCGTATGGAAAAGTATGGGCCACTTGCTCTGACGTTGTTCGTTGCCATCCCTTTGCCTGTCACAGGTGCCTGGACCGGCTGTGCAGCAGCTTTCGTATTTGGGATCAAGTTCAGAGAAGCTTTATTGTCCATATTTGCAGGACTGTTGATCGCAGGTATTGTTGTGACCCTTGTAACTCTGGCCGGTATGGGTGCCCTTGAGATATTGAATTAAAATATAGGGGAAGGTTTAATCGCGTGGCTTTGTAAGCATTTCGTAGGCCAGTTTTATATCTTCCTCTTTTACTGTTTTTCTTCCTGCATGATTGGCGTATATTATTGCTTCCTTTGAGATTTTGATCCCGTATGCTTCTATTATTTCCAAAAGGGCGGTTGCTGCAGGTTCACTAACTCTTTCTGCATCTGCACTGCGTATCAATCTTTCTACGGAAGCCAATGGTAGTATTGTCATTCTTTAATCCCCTTATTTCTTTCTTATCTCTTTTTAATTGAATATATGCTCTTGACTTGAATAATTATATATATATAAGTTTGTATTATGAAAAAAGCTACTTATGCCTGTTCTTTCTAATATTCGGGGTCATAATATCTGTGGGTGTATCTTATTTATGGAAGAAATGCTTAGATTATGTGTACTGTCTCACTAAAAAGGGAGAATATTATGGATGAGAAATATGCGCCTCATATTGAGGAACTAACAAAGGCGCTTGCTAATATCGATAGGTCCAGGGTCGAAGATGAATTTAATTTGCTGATCAAGTATCGTGTTCCGATCAGTGAAGCAAAACGTACGATACTGAAAAAATTCCGTTCATTAGATCCTGTTACGACTGATATCAAAGACCTTTCTATAGGTGACAAAGGAGTTTCTCTGGAGGCCCGCATCCTTAATATCGGTGAAAAGGCCGTTGATCTGAAAGGTAAAAGAACTACCATATTCTCCGGTGTTCTTGCGGACCGGTCTGGATTAAGTCCCTTCACATCATGGAAACAACTATCATTGAATGCCGGGGATGCGGTGAGGATAAGTAATGCAAGTGTCAAGAACTGGCATAATCGTGCGGAAGTAAGTATCAGTGCTTATTCCGAGGTCATATTGCTGGATGATAGTTCCCTTCCGGATATTTCTGAATTGTCTGTTACCCCTGTAAAGAAGCTCATCGATGTGGGTCCTTCTGATCTTTTTATTAGTTCGGTGGCTGCGATCATTGACCTGTATCATCGGAACGTGGAGGTCAAGGGTGAATATCTTACAATCATTGAAGGTGTTCTGGCGGATGAGACCGGTAGGTTGCCTTTTGTCTCGTGGTCTCCTCTGGAAGGTATGGATATCGGTTCGATGATCCGATTTAAAGATGCATCTGTGCGTATGTATCGTGGGGTGCCATCGATACATCTTGATAGTTCCACTCCAGTTGAATCGGTTGGTGCTGATGAAGATCTATCGTTCGATCCGTTGGCATTGAACAAACCTCCTGAACCAGTACCCATCTCTAATGTCTTGCAGGCTGAAGGTATGTTCGATGTTGCTGTAGAGGGCAATATTGTTTCTGTCAGGCCGGGTTCAGGTCTGATCACACGCTGTCCAGTCTGTAATCGGGTGGTCATAAAGAACGTTTGCCGTTCCCATGGGGCTGTTGATGGCTTGCAGGATATGAGGATCAAACTGATCCTCGATGACGGGACAGGTTCTGTCCTCGTGATGCTGAACAGGGAACTCTCGGAGGTCGTTTATGGGAAATCTCTTCATGAATCCTTCTCTCTTCTGGGTAAGACCATGTCAATGAATGCGATATTTGAGGATATGAAACGTGTTCTTACAGGGCGTTATCTCGGAGTTCGTGGGAATACATCTCGAATCGAGTTCGGGGTCACTTTTGTGACAAAGGCCGTATGGGTGCCGGAGTCTGATATTGAAAAAAGGGTACCTCTTCTTCTTAAAAGGTTGGATGGGGTGGAGTGATAGTATGGTAGATCGTGAAATAGCATATAGGATGTTTGCAAAAGAGCTTAATGACTCCAGTTCTACGATCCATTCCACTGTGGATGAGGCGATATCCTCTGATGGGCACACGCCAAATTATCTGTTGACTCCGGGTGGTGTAATGGTCAACCGCGTTTTTATCACAGGGGTTCTGACCGAGGTTGAATATGTTGGCTCTGATATTGATACCTGGAAGGCTCGCGTTGTTGATCCTTCCGGGGCCTTTACTGTATATGCAGGACAGTATCAGTCCGATGCAGCGATATTCCTTTCATCTGTGGAGCCTCCTGAGTACGTCTCTATTGTTGGCAAGGTCCGGTCCTATAAGCCGGATGATGGTCCTGTGGTCATATCTCTGAGACCTGAGGAGATCAATATTGCAGATGAGGATGCGCGCAACAGGTGGATATTGGATACTGCAGAATTGACGCTTGACAGGCTGGATGCATTTTCTAAGATATTGCTGGCATGTGGCAATATTGACTCCATGGATGAATGTATGGGGGGTCTTGGAATAGCTCCTGTGCTTTCAGAGGGAATTGGAATGGCTATCCGCCACTATGGCGTTGATGAAAGTTATCTTAATGAAATTAGATCAGTCGTAAAGAAATGTATAGTTTCCCTTGATCTGCTTTCTGACACATCTGATGAAAAGGATATTGACACCCTCGTTCTGGAACTGATGAACGAACTTGATAATGGTAGAGGTGTTGATTATGCCAAACTTCTATCGGTTGCAGTTTCCAGACAGCTTAATGAAAGAACAGTGGATTCAGCAGTAAGGTCATTACTTGCAAAAGGGCAATGCTATGAGCCAAAGGCAGGTATCTTAAAGCTCATATCATAAGGTATCATTCTGACATATTGTATTGATGGTCTGATATTATTATATCAAGTGTACTATCTTTAATGTATCACTTTTTTGATATGTATCGATTCACTTAAATTCGATATTTATATCTTTGACCTTTTTTGCAAGGCTTTGTGATATTAGTTCGAGTTCAAGGTTACATGCATGAAGTATTCCACTCGGTACTATGCAGGTGGCACAACAGTTTCCTTCCTGTGCTTTACCGATGACATAATTATCTTTAATACCAAACATTTGCATCATTGAAACTTCAAGATCGGAAATGTTCTTTACTTTTGGACAATCTGTCTCAATTTTGATCGTAACATTCTTACCGTCCTTTGTTCCATGGATCTTGTGGGTGAATCCACATATATTTGAGTTTACAGTGATATCTGTCATGGTATCCCTCTTGGTAGGTTTAATAAAATATGTGCTTTGACAAATTTCATTTGTTGATATGTTCAATTAAATGTATCTTGAACTTTCTATATAAGGTTTTGTAAGGATGTCACAAAACCATTATGTTCAGTACCTGATCCAGATCCTGTATTTTTCTATATTTGTTTCAGCAGTTATTTTCATTACCAAAAGGTTAAATATCCCTAGTGATTGTTCAATATGCTTAAATAAAAATACAAAAATAGATTCAAAGCGTTTGTGTTTCTCAAAATACATTTGTTATCACAATTATTTGATATTGCAGGCAGGGAAGGGATTGGCATGGAAAAAGATGAGATCATCAAGATGGTAAGGGAAGGATTGGAGTGCATGACCGGAGTTGGCAAAACACTTGTTCTTAATGATGAGGACAGAAAGGTCATAGCAAAACTGGAGGAAAAAGCAGATCAAATGACTCTTATGGGACTTGGCAGGGGTGACAACAAAGGAGTGAAGGCCGTCCTGCAGAGTGATGTTATTATTCCTTTCCAGACCACAATGGAATATAAATGGCCTTGTGGGCCTAATGTTCTTCTTATGCATGAGGATAAGGTGGTTGGCGAAGATATTAATGATCCTGAGAAATTACAGTCCTTTGAAAAGGACGCTGAGTCTCTTGTAATCGGCAATATTGTGGTATACGATAAAGGTTTCCTGACAGCACTCAATTCTAAATCGGATCCCCTTGTGGTCGTTATGCCACCAAAACCATGTGATGAGGTCGAATGTTTATCCCATGTCTGTAATGCAATACTTGCTTCTCCTTCTCCTCCTACTGATGAGTATCTGAAGGAACGCATGGGTCTTGAAAGCGAACATGGCACTGGTTCATTCCTTCTTGGATTCAATTTTGAATGTTGTCAGTGTGACTGAAAGTCATTTAATCACTTTCTCTTTTTTATTTCTTTTTTTTGTTGCTTAAGGTATCGTACGACCGGTTTTGTATGGTTTATACAAAGCCCTTATATAGCATTGAATCTTTTGTTTTAATGCATTATTATTATATTGAACTGAAAGTATTATTATATCAGAGGTAATCAAAATGTATGGTATTGCATTGGATTTGGGAACAAGTGGGTTTCGTGCCCAGTTGATCGATCTGGAATCTAAAAAGGTTCTAAAGACGGCTATTACCATGAAACATCCGCTACCTGGTGGAAATGTCATGGATCATCTGGATTTCGCTATTCAGATCGGAGCAGATGTGGCCAATGAGATAATGTTGGATACTGTCAAAAGGATATTTGATGAGTTCGGTGTTGATCCTTCTCTCATTAAAAGAATTGCTGTTTGTGGAAATCCTATACAGCTCTCCCTTTTCCAGAACATAGAGATAAGAGACCTTGCTTATGCAGGTGAGAACAAGCAGAAAAAGTTGGGTGTTGAGAATGTGGTCAGGGATGCAAGGGTCTTCCCTGCAAACGAACTGTTCGAAGGTGTAATGGACCTTCCAAACTGTACCATTATAGTTCCTCCTGCGATAAAACATGAGATCGGTGCAGATGCTCTTGCTATGATGATCAAGACCGACTTTATGGACAAGGAGACTCCTTCGATGGTAACTGATTATGGTACCAATGCAGAGATGGCCATCAAGGTGGGTAATAAGATCATAACTGGTAGTGCGGCAGCGGGTCCTGCCATTGAAGGGCAGGGTATCAAATGTGGAATGCTGGCAAGTCCGGGTGCTATATCAGATGTAAATGTCGAGGATGGGCTGTGGAGGGTCACTATTCTCGATGAGTCCATGACCGAGCGCAAGGGGCATTTGATAGATCCTGTTACAGGGGAGATCAAAGAGTCTTCTGATGTTGTTGCAAAAGGTGTGACGGGTACTGGTGTAATTTCTGCTCTGGCCCTTGCACTGGAATGTGGTATTATGAAGAAAATACCTAAGCTTCCCAATGGTAAGCTTTTCCTTGATAAGGATATCGAGATATTTGAAAAGGATATTGAAGAGGCAGGTAAAGCTATTGGTGCTATAAGGGCTGCACAACTTACCCTTATGATCGAATCAGGTACTGCTTATAGTGACCTTGATAATATGTATATGGCCGGCGCAACGGGTGCTTATGTCGATGCGGACAAGGCGAGAAAATTGGGTTCCTGTCCTAATTTTGCACATAATATAGTACAATTCGGGAACACTTCAGTTGCACTTGCAAGGGACCTTGTTCTTGATGAGTCCAAGCTCGATGAGGTTATTGAGATGGCCCATAAGATCACCGCGGACCACTTGATGATGGCAACAAGTACGGTTTTCTCTAATATCTATGTGTGTGAGCTTTCTTACTGGACCCAGGGTATGCCTATTGAGATGTACAACCAGATGCTTGAAATGTACAAGTTACCTCCTCTGCCGGAAACTTTCATAAATCCGCGTATAGAGAAGAGGGTTGCAAAGGATATCGATGAGGTTGGCGTAGGCGGGCTTCAGATAGTCGGAGAACTTGGTATAATCATCGAAGAACATGCTCCTGATTGTATCCGCTGCAGTCAATGTGAGGTCGAATGTCCTGAGGATGCTATTGAGATAATTGAGCGCGATGGCGAGCTCTATGCAAATTATAATAGTGAAAGATGTCTTGGCACCAGTTGTAGAAGGTGTGTGGCCGTTTGTCCGGTAGATGCAATTCACTATAAGGATATCACTGTCAAACATTGAATACGCTTCTAGATGCGTATTCAATTCTTTTTTTATTTTTTTTAATATGTAGTTGCGGCAGCATCTCTTCTTTGTATTTAAATCTTCTGTCATTCGGTGTTTTGCTTTTAAACAACACCTCATTTAAAACATATTTTGATATATTATGATTAATATTGTAAAGTGTGCGTACCTGTGGATTAGCACATGTGTAGATACAACAAATAGGGGCAATTTTTCTTGTGTTATTTTGTCACGATTCTTGTATTTTATCTTTTTAGCTTCTATTGATGTTGTTTTTTTCCAGAAAACCACGACTGGCACTTCTTTTAGTGCCTGAGCAAATATGCTTGATTTAGGCTATATTCTAAAAATATTGAAGTTGTAATTATTTAGAAATTGTCCGTTTAAGGGTAATTTGTCATATATATTTTTGCAGTTGCTAACCAATAAATATATAAGCGAGTATTGAAAAGCAGGTATTACAGTAAAAAGCGGAGTTACGTCTGAAAACTGATGGTGGATGATAAAGTTAACAATTGCTAATAGGTTCCATGCGGATCTTGGCATGTTAGTGATGTTTTTCATCAGATGTTGCAAGGCGCTATATGAAACGCTGTTCGTAACAGGTCATTGATCTGTCTTGCGGGGTTTCATATCGAAGCAATATAATGTTGGCATTTCCGCCACATTCGGACACCCTTATGGGTGCTGTGATCTTTGTGATCTTGTCCGAATAAAAAAGACTTGCCGATATTATGATCGGGGACGTTCGTTCCAGGATCGATCCGATCTTACTAAAAAAGACAAATAAAGGAGTTGTAAAGAAAATGGCAGTTGCAGAAACATTCTATCCAGCTAGATCACCACTTTCAGGTGTACAGTTAGAGTTGTTCTCCGAGGATGACCTCAGAGCTATCCACTACGCTTCAATGGAAGTATTCCTTAACCCTGGTGTCCAGGTATCTGACGCAGAAGCAAGGGCTATCTTCAAGGAAGCTGGTTGTGAAGTCGACGAGAAGACCCAGGTAGTAAAGATCCCTGAGTACCTTGTAAACAGAGCACTTATGGACGCACCATCAAGGTTTATCCTCCACGGTCGCGACAAGAAGAACAATGTTGCAATGGAGCACAAGGGTAAGGTCCACTGGGTTAACTTCGGTACCGGTGTCAAGATGTGCAACTATGTAGCACCTGGCAAGTACGAGACAGTCGACTCCGTTGAGCAGGACATTGCAGATTCCGCAAAGCTCGTTGACTACCTCGATGAGATCAGCTACTTCACACTCTCCGTTTCCGCAAGGGACTGGGCAGGTAAGGGAGCACAGGATGTCCACGAGACATTCACACCTATAGCAAGCACCTCAAAACACTACCACCACATCGACCCTGTCGGTGAGAACGTAGAGTACTACAAAGGTATTGTTGACGCATACTACGGTGGCGACTCCGAGGAAGCACGCAAGAAACCTATCTTCTCCATGCTTCTGTGCCCAACCAGCCCACTCGAGCTCAGTGACAACGCATGCCAGGTCATCATCAAAGGTGCACGCTTCGGTATGCCAGTAAACGTTCTCAGTATGGCAATGTCCGGTGGATCCTCCCCAGTATTCAGGGCAGGTACACTCGTTACACACAACGCAGAGATCCTTGCAGGTATCGTACTCGCACAGCTCGTCCAGCCAGGCGCAGCAGTATACTACGGTAGCTCAACCACAACCTTCGATCTGAAGAAAGGAACAGCTCCAGTCGGTGCACCAGAACTTGGTATCATCAGTGCTGCAGTAGGTAAGCTCGGTCAGTTCTATGGTCTTCCAACCTGGGTTGCAGGTACTTAGGCAGATGCAAAGGTCCCAGACCAGCAGGCAGGCCACGAAAAGACAATGACCACCCTCCTTCCAGCATTCGCAGGATGTAACACCATCTACGGTGCAGGTATGCTCGAGCTCGGTATGACCCTCTCCATGGAGCAGTTGGTTATTGACAGCGACATCATCAAGATGACAAAGTCCGCAATGAAAGGTGTTCCAGTATCAGACGAGACACTCGCTGTAGCATCCATCCAGAAGGTAGGAATCGGTAACAATTTCCTTGCACACAAGGAAACCAGGAACAACATCGGTCTCGTTTCTGCTCCTGAGATTTTTGACAGGGACATGTTCGGGGACTGGGAAGCAGCAGGTTCCAAGGACATCGCAACCGTTGCACACGAGAAGTACCTCGACATCATGAAGAACCATGAAGTCAAGGCAATCGACAACGATCTTCTCGCAGACATGAAGGCTGTAATGGACAAGGCAGATGCTGCGTTCAGAGCAGGTATGTAAATTGGAATATAATTATTACATAAAATAAAGGAGTTTTAAAAATGGTTACACAGGATGAAATTAATGCGAAAGCAAAAGCTGCAGTCATGGATTTCGATGACGAGCTTGTTGAAGAGATTTGTGAAGAAGCACTCGATGCAAAGGTCGATATCGTCTCCCTTATTGAGGATGGTCTTACCGCAGGTATGAACGAAGTAGGCGACCAGTTCGAAGCTGGTACTCTCTTCCTTCCTCACGTCATTGCAGCATCTGAAGCAATGAGCGCTGGTGTTGCAATCCTCACCCCTGCTCTTGAAGCACAGGGTGGCGCAGCAGCATCTAAAGGAACCATCGTAATCGGTACCATCGCAGGTGACATCCACTCCATCGGTAAGGACATTGTTTTAACAATGCTCAAGATCGCTGGATTCAAGGTAGTTGACCTCGGCAGGGACGTTGCAATCGAGACATACGTAGAGGCAGTCAAGGAACACAAGCCACTTGTAGTTGGTTCTTCCGCACTCATGACCACAACAATGGTCCTTCAGATGCAGATCGAAGAACAGCTTAAGGAAGCTGGAATCCGTGACACTGTCCTGACCATGGTCGGTGGCGCACCTGTCACACAGGACTGGGCAGACAAGATCGGCTCAGACATCTATGCTGAGAACGCAACTGACGCAGTCGTCAAATGTAAAGCAGCAGCTGAGTAAATCTACTCTATGGGAAGATGAGGGGTTCGCTCGGACCCCTTTTTCTTTTCTTTAGAATTCATTATTAATTATTATATATTTGTATTTATTATTATTCTTATAATAGAGTTGGAGGAGGAGTCCTTTTGGATATAAGAGAATTGAAGAAATTGGAAAATAAACGTAAAATGAACAAGGGTTACATGTGGGCTTTGTTCTGTGCAATCTTATGGGGTATATGGTATATTCCTGGTACAATTATCTGGGCAGTACCTCCATTTGATGCAATGTGGGTAGATATTGATGCAACACACGGTGGTTCAATGGCAACCGTTGTTGTCGCTCTTTTGATATCTGCGTTCAATGCGTTAACTGTTATTGTTGCACTTCTTATATGGAATGGATATCTTGGTAAGTTCGGTGAGATGAAGAGAACGTTAAAGGAATTCCATCCATGCAGTAAATGGTTCTTCCTTGCGTCTATCTTTGGTGGACCAATTGCAATTCTTGGTTCATTTATCGCTATAGGATTTATCGGTGCAGGATTCGCAGCAGTTGCTGCTTTGACATACCCTGTGATCGGTTCCATCCTTGCAAGACAATGGTATGGTGAACAGATCTCCAAGAGAGCCTGGATGGGTATCCTTGTAATCATCGTTGGTGGTCTGACCATCTTCGTCGGTGGAGCAATCGCTGAGATATCAGCTGGAAATCTCAGCTACCTCGGATATATTGGTGGACTGATGGCAGCACTCGGATGGGGTATTGAAGGCGCTATTGCTGGAAAGGGTCTCGACATCGCAGAACCTGATGTAGGAATTACAATCAGATTCCTTGGTGAGAACCTCCTGTACTGGGTAATTCTTATACCTATTGCTGCAATTGCTGGTTATCCAATCCTCGAGTATGCACTTCAGGCATTCACCCCACTGGCACTCCTAGTACTTGGATTCGCAGGTATCACATTTGGTTTCTGCTATGTCTGCTGGTATAAATCCTTCCCACTTATCGGTGTTGGAAGAGGACAGGGTATCGGAAACCTTTACGGTCTTTGTGCTGTGATCTTCATGTATCTATTCATGGCACAGGTGCCAGCATGGACAGTACTTATCGGTGGTGCACTTTGTGTCCTCGGTAGCTTTGTAATGATCTCCGAAGAAACAGGTGAAATGGAATCTTTGAGAGGTGAATAATATGGCTGGACTACGCCCAATAAAATTCAGGTTGCTTGAGCTATTCTCTGATGAGAAAGAACACTGGAACAACGAGATCGTTGTACAGATGCAGAAAGAATACAACATGAACAACAATTTCGGCAGAGACTCACTTAATTTCGATATCCTTGAGCTGGCTTCAGGTGGTATGCTCAAGACTGTGGAATCTAAAGTAGATGAAGATGGTGTGTATAAGAAAGGTTTCCTTTTACACAAATATGTCATCACAGATTTCGGAAAGACTCGTGCATCAGATGCATGTCTGGAGTATGTATAAGGAGGTTTTGATATGGGAGTAATGAACGATCTAACAGTTGCTTACTATGGTCCTGGTTTTGATATGACCACCGCCCCTGTACCAGCAGCAGAATACACTTGGATGGTTGCAGTCATTATCATTGCATTGATTGCACTGTGGCAGGCAAGGACATTCGTGTCCCAATTCTAAGGACTCGAAACACAAAATATATATGTGTAGTTGGACTTTTGGGTAAACGATGGGGTATATGCCTCAGCGTATCCGCCCCAACTACACTTTCAATTTTCTATAAGTCCCTTTGGGATTGTCATAGAATTGTTTTCAAAGGAGGTTTTAAAACGACAAACGAAGAAATATTCAAAACACTATCCGATGCGGTAGTAACTTGCAAGAAAGATGATGTAGTAGCTGCAGTAGAGAAGGCAAAGGGCCAGGCTCCAGCAGTAGAACTTATCGACAAAGGTCTCGCAGCAGGTATGAACGAAGTCGGTGTACTCTTCGAGAGAGGAAAGCTTTTCCTTCCACACATCATGATGGCAGCAGACGCAATGACTGCTGGTATCGAACTGCTCCAGGACGAGCTTGTAGCCAGCGGCGAAGGCGCATCCCAAAAGCTCGGTGTAATCGTAAACGGTACCGTCGAGGGTGACGTTCACGACATCGGTAAGGCGATCGTATCAACAATGCTTCAGGCAGCAGGCTTTGAAGTCCACGATATTGGCAGGGATGTTCCTGTACAGAACTTCATTGACAAGATCAAGGAAACCAACGCTGACATGGTCGGTCTTTCCGCACTTATGACAACAACCCTTCAGGGCCAGAAAGAAGTCATCGAGCTTCTCAAAGAGAACGGCATGAGGGACAACATAAAGGTCATGGTCGGTGGCGCACCAGCAACAGACGCATGGGCAAAGAAATGTGGCGCAGACTGCTATGCAGAAAATGCAAGTGAAGCTGTCGCAAAGGCAAAAGAGCTTCTCTTATAATTCTAAGGTGTAAACATGGCAACAGAATATTTCTTAAGAATGGGTGACGGTCAGAAGATCTTCATGACCAAGGAAGACATACTGGCTGATATCGAAGCAGGTTGTGCTGACGCAGCAGACCTTGGTAACATCCCAGCACTTTCCGAAGATGAAATGGACCATATGCTTGACATCATCACTGCTCCTGGCAGGATCGTCGGTGTAGAGCCTGGACTTGAAGTTCCAGTAACACACGACATCGGTGCTATCAGGATCGATGGTGACCAGGGTAACAGTGGTGTAGGTATCCCTGCAAGCAGACTCGTTGGTTCAATGATCCACGAGCGTGCATTTGGCGCAGACACAATGGAGCTCGGTCACATCGACTACAGCTTCAAGCCAGTCAAGCCAGTTATCTCCCAGGAACAGCAGACAATGGAAGTTTGCCAGCAGAACATGGTTATTCCTATGCTCTACGGTGCAATGCCAAACATGGGTCTGTACTACACTCCTGATGGTCCTTTCGAGAACCCAGGCGACCTTATGAAAGCTTTCAAGATCTCTGAAGCTCAGGAATCTATCCAGAAAGCTGGTGACCACGGAATCCGTGACATGGTCTGGATCATGCAGAAACTCCAGGCAGTCGGCTCTGACGGTGTCAACTTCGATACCATCGGTGCAGCTGGCGACGGTGACATGTACGCATCACTTAATGCTATCGAGGCACTCCGAAAAGAGTTCCCTAACATGTACATCAACGCAGGTATGGCAGGAGAACTCGTTCTCGGTATGCACGGTGACCTTGAGTACGATGGTACCAGACTTGCAGGTCTCTGGCCACACGAGCAGGTATTACTTGCTGAGAAGGCAGGAGCTAACACCTTCGGTCCTGTATGTAACACAAACACCAGCAAGACCTCCGCATGGAACATGGGTCGCTCAGTAACATTCACAAAAGCAGCTGTCGAAGCAGCAAGCATCCCATGTCACGCAGATATGGGTATGGGTGTCGGCGGTATCCCAATGCTTGAGACCCCTCCAATAGATGCAGTAACAAGGGCAAGCAAGGCAATTGTTGAGATCGGCGGCGTAGATGGAATATAGATCGGTGTTGGCGACCCACTCGGTATGCCAATCGCACACATCATGGCTTCCGGTATGACCGGTATGAGAGCAGCTGGTGACCTTGTTGCAAGGATGCAGTTCTCAAAGAACATGAGGATCGGAGAAGCAAAGGACTTCGTAGCAAAGAAGCTCGGTGTCGAAAATGCAGACCTTTCCGACGAGTACGTCATGAGAGAGATCAGAGAAGACCTCGACATCGGTGTAATCACCTCTGTTCCAGGTTGCGCAAAGGGTATTGCAGCTAAGATGAACATCGAGAAACTCCTCGGCATCGACATCAACTGCTGTGACACCTTCAGGAACACAATCGCATAATTTCAATAAAAGTAGATGGGGTTTTACCCTTTCTTCTTTTTACCTTTTCTTTTTTGCAGTGTTTTTTCAAAATTATTTGGTTTCAACGCCATTATATTAGTCGTTTTTGGAAACAGATTTATATTTTAATTGCATTATCACTATTAACATTAATCAGTTAGATGCCTAATATGCTTTCTGGAGTTTTAAAGTGGAATCCATATATCTGTTGCAGGTCGCACTCGCGGTATTGATCATGAGCCTTGTGGCACAAAGCCTAAGCAGGCTATTCAAAATGCCCGTCCTTATTTTTCTGCTTGCAGAAGGTATCATTGCAGGACCTGAGGTACTTGGACTTCTGGACCCTTTTCTTCTTGGAGAAGGCCTTACTGCAATAGTTTCCTTGTGTGTTGCAGTGATCGTATTCGATGGTGGTCTCCATATTGATCTTAAGTCTATAAGGTCTATCCAGCAGGGTGTGCTTAGTCTTATTACGGTGGGCGTGATCATCACATTCATCTTCGCAACACTTTTCACCCACTATATAGTCGGTCTTTCACTGGAGATATCTGCGGTATTCGGTGCCTTGGTCACTGCGACGGGACCAACTGTGATAACTCCTGTTGTGAGGCAGGTGCGAGTAAACCATAGGGTCAGCAAAACCCTCGAGCTTGAAGGGGTGCTTAATGATGCAGCGTGTGTAATTCTGGCTGCACTTGTGTTCGAGGTTATTATTTCCCAGCTTTCAGGATTTGAAGCTGTGAGCTTTATAGTATACAGAACGATGATAGGTCTTACTATGGGTATTGCAAGTGGTCTTCTGCTTACTCGTTTTTTATCAAGTTCTGTACTTTCCGAGCAAGTGGTCCGTTTTGTTACATTTACGTCCGTAATAGCAACTTTTGTAATATCCGAGTCATTAGGCGCAGAATCAGGCATCCTTGCAGTAGCTCTGTTCGGTATTATTGTAGGTACTTCTAATATTCGTTACAAGACCGCACTGAAGGAATTCAAATCTGATCTTGTGCTAATGATGCTATCTTTGATATTCATTCTCCTTGCTGCAATGCTGAAGTTCGAGGACATCTTCAGAATAGGTCTTGCCGGGATCATTGTTGTATTACTGTTGGTATTCTTTGTCAGGCCACTTTCCGTTTTCGCTAGTACTGCAAAGACTACTTTCAGGACAAATGAAAAACTGTTCATCTCATTTGTTGGTCCTCGGGGTGTTGTACCCGCATCCATTGCAACCTACTTTGCGATAAAACTGAATAGTTTAAATATTGAAGGCGGGCAAGAACTTGTAGGCCTGGTATTTTTAACTGTTATCATTACTGTATTAATGACAGGTCTACTGTCAAAATATGTTGCTAAGTTTTTAGGAGTGATACCCATGGAGATCCTTGTAGTAGGTGGAGGAGAAGTCGGCAGAATACTTTCGGAGAGATTTGAGAAAAGAGGCGAAAATGTAGTTGTCGTTGAATCATCCGAGGAACATTGCCAACGCCTTATGAAATCTGGAATTCGTGTCATACACGGTGATGCGGAAGATGTGAACGTGCTCAAAAAGGCCGGTATTGAGAATGTAAAATATGTCGTTGCAAGTACCGATCAGGATAATACTAATCTTCTGGTATGCCAGATCGCAAAGACGAAGTTCGGTTTCAAACAAGATCAGATCATTGCAAGGGTGAACAATATGGAAAACCTGCATGCTTTCTGGGACCTTGATATACGTGCAATGAGCCCTGCAATGAGTACTGCCCTTTTCCTCGATAATATGGTTGGAAGGCCTCACATGTTCTCCATGTGCGAAGTAGGTGAAGGCGGGGATATACTCGAGATCAAGGTCACAAATCCAAAGGTTGCAGGAAAAGCCATAAAAGAGTTGTCTCTTCCTGAGTCTAGTCTTCTGCTAATGGTGAGAAGGGGCGATCAATCGTTCATCGCAAACGGGAATCTTGTGCTCGAATTCGATGATATGGTAACCGTCATTGGTGAAGGGGATGCTGCAAAGGTGGTTGCGGATCTTTTAGGAAGGTAATCTCAGCTCTGCTATTACTTTCACTCCGCTTCCTTTACTTATTTATACTCAAGGGATGTAGTTAGTTTGCCTCTCTATCAGGAACAAACAAGAGGCTTGAGGAAATAATATGGATAAAACAGCAGAGAGCATAAAAGCAAAATTTTTAGAACTTGGTGCAGATATACCCCTTGAGGAAATTGTAGAGCGTCTTGATAAGCTTGTGACGAAATTCAAAGTTCCTCTTGATGAAGCTCGCAGAAGTGTTATTACATATTTCTTAAAAGAACATGATCTCGACAGAAATGCTTTTTTTGGTGTTCAGTCATCAACACCTGATTCGAGGTCAACACCCGATGTTAAGCTCAATGGGATCGATGAGGGCGGAAAATGGGTGAACATCAAGGCAAAGGTCTTACAATTATGGGACAGTTCCCATGAATCTGTTTCACAGGTAGGGATCATAGGCGATGAAACCGCTACAATAAAGTTCATCAAATGGTCACGTGATACTCTCCCTGATGTTGAAGAGGGGAAAAGCTACTATTTCAAGAACGTTGTTAGCAATGAGTGGAATGGAAGGTTCGAAGTAACTCTTAATAAGAATACCTTAGTAGAAGAACTGGATGAGGACATTGAAGTAATTTCATCTCCGATGGGTGGGGCCGGAGACGGGCAGCCTGCGCCAGTGGTAAATGTTGCTGATATTGCAGAAGATGGAAAATGGGTATCTATTAGGGCAAAGGTGTCTCAGTTATGGGACAATTCCCACGAATCTATATCTCAGGTAGGATTGGTCGGAGACAGCACCGGTACTATCAAATTCATCAAATGGACAAGTGCAGATCTGCCTGATCTCACAGAGGGTAGCAGTTATCTTTTTAATAATGTCGTTGCACAGGAATGGAATGACAAGTTTTCGGTAACTCTCAACAAGAACAGTTCCATAGAAGAGCTTGATGAGGAAATTGAGATCGCTTCTTCTTCCATAACATTTGCTGGTGCAATGGTGGACGTACAGTCAGGTTCAGGGTTGATAAAACGTTGTCCTGAGTGTAAAAGGGCACTGACGAAAGGTGCCTGTATGGAGCATGGAAAAGTAGATGGTACTTATGATCTACGTATCAAGGCAGTTCTTGATGATGGTAACACTGCACAGGAATCTATCCTTAAAAGAGAGCTCGCTGAACAGATAAGTGGTATTACTCTGGATGATGCGATCTCCATGGCTGCTGATGCACTTGATCAGGGTGTTGTCCTTGATCAGATGAGGCTAAAATTAGTTGGGAATTATTTCATTGTGACTGGCTCTAAGGTCGATCGATATATTCTTGTGGATTCAATTGAACTGCAGGATGGGATGGATATGGAAATGCTTGATGAACTGATCGCAGATGCGGAGATGATCTAAATGGCTGGATATGTTAGGGAAGTTTCAAGGCGCGTTTTTGCACAGGAATTCAGGGAATCCGATCTCACATTCAAGGATGGGGATGATCAGTACTCACCACAATATCTGTTGACACCTACCGGTGCAAAGGTAAATCGCCTTTTCATTGTGGGTACTCTCATAGAAAAAGAGGACATTGGTACGGATTCCGAGTATTGGAGAGGTCGAGTGTCCGATCCAACCGGTTCTTTCATGATCTATGCAGGTCAGTATCAACCGGAAGCTGCTCAGGCTCTTGCAGAATGTGAAACTCCTGCTTTTGTAGCGATCGTAGGTAAGCCAAGCACTTATACAAATGCTGAGGGTACGGTCTTTACATCAGTAAGGCCGGAATCTATCTCAATTGTGGATGTTACAACACGTGATCTTTGGGTTGCGGATACTGCAAGGCGAACTCTTGAGCGTATAAAGGACCTTGATAGTATGGATTCCAATGTTGTCAAAGCAAAAGAGCACTACAATACTGATAAAGATCATTATTCATCGATGGTCAGGGAAGCTTTGAGATCATTGAAAGAAGATCTCTGATATTTCAACAACTGCACATTTTGTGCAGTTCTCCTATTTTTGATACTTATTAGGTATAATTCTGTAGATATTCATTAGGTCCTGAAATTTAGCGATAAAGGCGCTTAGTTCTTCATAACATTGATGTAATGTTCAAAATAAAAAATATAAAATGTAAGGAAGAATAAAGCCTGGTCAATATAGATCTTATCTATTGTTCTCCAGATCCCGTGAAAAATCGATGGAACCGCATGTTTTTCCTTCTACCTCAACTATCCTTGGCAATATTTTACCATCATTGATCTCTATCAATACCACAGATGGGTCCGATTGACGTGGCTTTGTAGGTGACCCCGGGCATATCAGTATGACATCACTTTTTTCTATCAGTGGTCTGTGAATGTGTCCGAATATAAGGACATCAACCCCCATCTCAAGGGCCAGGTAGCGCAAAGCGATCGTATCCATGATGGATAGTGAGCCTTCATGTACTATCCCTATCTTAATTCCCTCGGTTTCAAAAACAAGTCTTTCGGGCAATATTCTTTTTAATTCGGGATCATCTGAATTACCACATACTGCCTTAAGTTTGCCTGTGGCTGCAAATGCATTATAGCATTCGGTTGATGTGAAATCGCCAGCATGGACAATCATGTCGCAGTCATCGACTAATTTTCTGTAAGTGGGGGGTATGTCTCCTCCCTTAAGATGTGTGTCAGAAATAGCAAGTATTTTCATATTTATTCCTTCATAAATATCAGCTTTTCCTCACTGAACAGTGAGGTCTACAAGCTCATATTCCAGATTTTCAATTTCCAGCCTGCTCATGATCTGGGGTACTTCTTCATCGATTGCAAGTACCAGGGATGATAATCCGTGAAATGCAGCTTCCACAATTGATTCTTTGGCCCCATACATCACATCGGGTTCCTTGTTTATCTTTTTCAATGCCACAAGGGATTCGACACCAATGACTGCAATAAATGATTTTGAACTGGCAAGTTTTTCCAGTCTTTCAAGATCTACATTTCTTGATCCGCCACGTTCACTTCGTGGTATCTTGCATACGGTGATGCTTGCCGTTTCAAGTTCGATCATTCCCAAAAGGTTCGTAACTCCAACATCATCCCCTTTTTCAACAGAAGATATGGTTATGCCGGTTGCACTCGTTATATTCGTTTTGCTGACGTAAAGTAAACCCTTTCGCATCTGAAGATATACGTCATCCCCTTTTTCAAGATCTTCATCTGCAATGGCTGTCCATGTGGAAACATGACTGATGATATCGCTCATGACAAAATTAGCATAACGTTTCATGTCCGCTGCGCCTTCAAGGACCCATTCAACACCTTTTTTAGTGATCCTGTAACGTACGCGGCCATCAGAAAAGATAAAACCTTCAGCGGTAAGTTCTTTTATATATTCAGAAACTGCCTGGGGAGTAACACCGATCTTTTCAGCTATCTCCTTCTGGCGAACATTTGGCTGATGTGCAGCAACTTCTGTAAGTATCTGAAATTTGGTGATACCACTTTTACTTTGAAGAATATCTATCATTCATTTTCCTCATTCATCTTGAGCCTTTGTCCCATGACAGAAAGCTTTGATGATCTTCTGGCCAGAGAGCGAATATATAATGGATTTTTGTTCATGGCACGCGTCAGACTGCTCATGGAATGATTTCCTTTCTCTACCAGTTCTTCAAGTTCGGTTATGAGATCACTTATCTCTTCATATTTATTGAAAGTAAGTATTATTATATCGCTCAGGTCTTCAAAAGAACACTGGAAGTTCGATTGAACTTTAGAATAAGATGAATGATATTCCTTTTCGGGCATTTTACCGGGTTCCGGCATGTGCCACTGACTTTCAAGAAGTCCACATTTTTTCAGTATGCTGATGCTTTCTGTTGCATCAAATCCCATTTTTTCTTCTATGTCTCCTTTTGTCAACCATTCTTCTAAAAGGAGATTGAACACCTGTTTATGTTCTTTTGACTGAAAAGTCTGGAGCAGGGGAACCAGTTCTGAGGGGTCATTTATAATTCGAGTCCTTTTCGGCATTATTATAAACCTCTTATAAGGTAAGTTTGGGGGGTTTCGCAGATCCTTTCGGGTAAAATCCACTTTTTCATTCACTACGCTTACTTACATATGCAACTTTTACTAAATAAAGGTGTTGTGGGGTTATGACTAATTGTGCATATTTTAGTGTCTTATGCTCTTCTTTTTTATGATATGCAACATTATCTCTGATTGACCGATACATTTATCCAAGTTTGTTATCAATATTGGTTAGGAAGCATGGCTGAATATCTATACAAAAAAATTTATAAGGTACTTGATAAAAAGCAATTATCCATAAGCGGCATAAGCAGGGAGCTCAAAGCAGAAGGTCTTGACGAGCACCGTCTTATTATCACAGGTTATCTTCGCGCATTGCGTGATATGGATAAATTAAAGGAAGTTGAGATCCCTCCCTCCAAGATATATGTGTGTGTGGAGAGTGGTGGTGCATCCGAAAGTGAACTGTATTCTGTAATGGCTAAACATTTTCAATCCCTTGATAAGGATATTCGTTTTCCTGTAGCCGTTCATATTGCCACTTCCATCTTTGAAAGACCTGTTTTTAAAGAAGAACTGAAATTAATGGGTATAAATGAATCCCACATCAGGAACTATCGCCGTTCTCTCATTAAGGTGGAGGATCTGGCGGGCAAGGACCTGAAAGATTTGAGAAGGTCCATCAATCGTATCGAAATTCCTGATTCGGACCCTGCATATAATATCGCAGTGGATCCCACATCAAGCGAGATACTGAAGATTGCAAACACTGTTCTCATTGCTTTGGTCAAAGAGATGTCCGACCTTAGTGGTCTTGTGCCAAAGACAAAACAGGTAACTCTGATCTAAGGCTAAGGTCATAAAAAAAGGTGGTGAAGGGTAGATCCCCTCCACATCATTCAAGATAGATGGCCGGCCTGAGCGGATATGCGAACCTTGCCTTATTTTCGGGGTCATACTCCGCATTATCTGCTGAATATATCTCAACAGGGCATCCAAGCTCGTTCTTGAAGAATTCCATATTTTCCTCAAGTGCGACCTTCTCATCAAGATCGAAGTTCGAGAGTGTATCGAACTTTTCTTCGTTCATGGCCGTTATGTCCGAAACGACCTTCTGCGCGAACTTAGGTACTTCTTTCCCATGGCGCCTCATGTCCGGATCGCTCATGAGGTCCTTTATGAGTACACCGGGGTTCAGGTTTCCTTCCTTTTGCATTGAAAGGGCCTTCTTGAACGTCTCCATCTTCCATTCAGGTGAAGTGTACAATATTGCCTTCTTTGGTGTGAGCTTCGTGACCCTTATGATCTCATCAACATCTGAAAGGGTACTGCTGATAAGCTCTTCTGTAAATTCAGCCTGTGTGTCCACAAGACTTTCATCATATTGCGGATAGTCTGCCAATGAAATTAGATCATTGTCTGTATGGCCTATTGCCTCCCATATCTCTTCACATATATGTGGTGTGAATGGTGCCATAAGTCTTATCCATACATCCAGTACCTCACAAAGAAGAGCGCTTCCGCCACGTTTCTGATACCATCTTATATCATTGAACAGCAGGAAGTATGCATTCTGCAATGCATTTCGTGTCCTGATCGTATCAAGCGCTTCATTCGTTTCAAGTATGCGCTGCTGCAATCTGCTGAGCATCCATCTGTCGATACCTTTCAGGTTCTCCATATTACAGGTTGGGATGCCGGATCCGATAATATCCTTTGAGAAATTATAGAACCTTTCTATCTGCTTTCTGGCAGTTTCGATTCCGGAGTTCTTCCAGTCTGCATCCTGCATCTGTTCTGCACTGGAAAGGATGTACATCCTGGAAATGTCCGCACCATAATTTGTGATGGCATCATTTAGTGTAAGAAGGGGACCCTTTGACTTGCTCATCTTCTTTCCTTCGAGTGACACAAAACCATTGATGGCTATTGCACGTGGCCATTTATCCTCATCGAAGATAGCTACGTGGTGGAACAGGAAGAACAAAAGGTGGTTCGGTATCAGGTCCTTTCCTGAAGACCTCAGGTCCACAGGGTACCAGTAATCGAAATCGCTACTTATCTGTTCGATAATATCTGCATCGATTCCGCTCTTTTCAGCAGCATTCTCCAATGAACCTTTTTTAAGGAGCACATGGTCGAACAGTTCCGGTACGAGCTGCTCGGTCTCAATTCCCGCTGCAATGAACTTGGCAACTACATAATATGACATGTATATCGTGGAATCCCCGAGGGACTCAATAAGCCACTGGTTATCAAAGGGCAGAAGTGTTCCAAGACCTTTCTTCCTCGCACATGCCTTATCCTTGAGCCAGTCAACCTTATTGTTGAACTCTACCCTGAGGTCTTCAGGGATGATGTCCATGTTCTCGATACAGCGGTAGACCTTGTCCTTCCATTCAGGGTTCGAATAGTTGAGGAACCACTGTCCCTTTACCATATTTACAACACATGGTGTGCCGCAACGGCAGACGACAGGTTCACTGAACTCGTAGAACACTTCGCCGATACCGCTCTCGATCAGGTCCCTGGTAAGGACATCCTTGATCTTGGAAACAGCCATTCCGGAATACTTGCCCGTATTTTCCTTGAGCACACCGCCATGGAACTCGCGGCGATATACGATCTTTGTCGCCTCTTCTGCCCTGGGATCGTCCTGGTCCTTTACCTCGAACTGTTCCACAGCCTCTATTGCTGGGAATTCTCCGAACTCTTTCACTTTGATCAGTGAAATGAACTTGAGTTCCCTCAGGTCTTCAGTGATCCCATATTCACTCAGGTCCTTGTCATAGAGGTCTCTCAAAGCAAGATAATCGTATGGTGCATGCGAAGGCACGCTCATTACGATACCACTTCCGTTCTCTCCCTTGACAAAGGACGCCGGCAAGGTAATGACCTGTGCATCGTTCAGAGGGTTCATGACCTTGATACCTATCAATGACCTGGCATCGATATCCTCGATGAACTCTACCTCTCTGTCCGTGAAGGTAAGTTTACGATATGCTTCCTTGCTTACTACCCAGACCTCTTCATTGCCTTCAAAGGTCACTTTTATCTTAACATGTTCCAGATCAGGATTGATCCACAGATTTGTCACACCGAAGACCGTTTCAGGTCTTAATGTGGCACATGGGATGATCATGCCATCATACTTGAACTTGACAAGAGTATAATCGATGATCGTAGCTTCTTCTCCGTGGAGGATATCATGGTCTTCCACTGGATTATCGTCATTGGGGCACCATTTGACAGGATGGGAGCCCTTGACGATGAGGTCCTTTTCATAAAGCAGATTGAACTGCCATTCGATGAACTTCTTATAATTTGGATCGGTGGTAGTGAACTTGCGTCTCCAGTCGATGGAATATCCTATGGATCGCATGGACCTTTCAGCTTCCACACTGAAATAATCAACTATCTTTTCAGGAGTGTCCATTCCCTTGAGCGTTTCCATTGGTATGCCGTGGAACTGGGAATACACCTTCATTGTCTCAGGGTCACGATTCTGAATGAGCTCTGCAAGTCCCACTATCGGTGTTCCGGTCACATGGAATCCCATTGGGTAGAGGACATTGTTGCCCAGCATTCTCTTGTACCTTGCAACGACATCACCGATGGTGAATGTCCTTGTATGCCCGGCATGGAGATTTCCGTTCAGGTAAGGGTATGGTATAGTTATGAAATACTTGTCGCGGTCATCGGCTTCAGCTTCAAAGACCTTGCTCTCATTCCATTTTTGTTGCCATTTCTGTTCAATATTGCTTGAATTATAATCCTGTTGCATAAATAACACCGTTCCAACAAGTTCTTATCTTATTTCGAGAACACATCATGCATAGCTTCGATCTTAGTATCCGCGACTTTTGCTATGGAAAATTGGAGATATGATAATAGCTCTAGTTCTGATATAATCAGTCATAAGTTATATTCCGTTTAATTAATGACAAACTAAATAAAAGAAGCGGAAAGAACGCTTTCCTTTGAGTATATATTGTTTTCTTTATATGCTGACCGTCATACTTATTGAAGGGAAATCCAATCCTCATATCATGTATATCCAGCTTATAGAAGGCTCTTTGGTCATAGATGAACTGCAAAAGTTCCTGAAAGGTCTTTCTTCAATAGCATCCGAACACGATGTGATAATACAGGGAATGGATGCCGGCAAGATCGCTGGAAAAGCCCATATCGACCATGCTATCTCAAAGGCAATGAAAGCAATGGAAAATGGTACTAATATTGCAAAGGACCTCGGGGTGGAGATGATGCGCTATGCTTCCGGCAAAAGGCAGATCGGAGAGGCTTTTTCCATTGGGCTTTCCGAGGGCAGGCTGGACGTAGTGTTCATCATAATGGGGGATCCTGAGAAAGTAGGCGAAGCCGCTAAGAAGGTCTTTTCACTGGTCGAGCCCTCGGATGTGCTCGAACATTCAGTGTCCAAGAACGAGAAGCTCATTTCCCAATTCTCCATAACTGACGCTGAGATCGAAGCTGTGGGAGAGGGCCGGATACCTGAACTGGTCCTGGAGAGGGTCGCTCTTGTGGATGTTCTTAAATAAGTCTATTTCGACCCTTATTTGTACCAATGTTCGTTCTTGATGAAAATTTAATGAAAAACATTAATAGTTTTGAAACATTAGTCAGCTACATACGTTTATCGGAGATGATATTTTGCCTCACCCAAAGACAGTAGAGAACATGATAAAATGCGCAGGTCCTATCGAATGTGCATTACTTCCAAGCCTTATCCACGTAACAGAAGCTGCAGCCATTGCTGCATCATATCAGATGGGCAAAGGCGACAAGAACTACGCAGATCAGGTTTCCGTAGAGGCCATGCGTAGGATGATGAACACCCTTGATTTCAAAGGTGTTATCAAGATCGGTGAAGGTGAGCGTGATGAAGCTCCCATGCTATTCATCGGTGAGGAAGTCGGTACAGGCAAAGGTGACATCGTAGTGGATATTGCGGTCGATCCCCTTGAAGGGACAAACCTGACCGCAGACGGTATACCTGGTTCCATCTCCGTTATGGCAATGGCAGAGCCTGGTGGATTGTTCCATGGTCCTGATGTTTATATGGACAAGATCGTTGTGGGTCCTGATGTGGTTAGGTATGAAAAGGAACATCCTGATGAAAAGATAGACCTTGATGCACCTATCGTAAAGAACCTCGAGATCGTTGCAAAGGCACTTGAAAGGGATATCGGAGAGATCGTAGTTGTCATCCTCGAAAGGGACAGGCACAAGAGCATGATCGAGGAGATCCGTGCCACAGGTGCACGTGTGAACCTTGTTTCTGACGGTGACCTCATGCCAGGTGTTTCCACAGCCATACGTGGTTCAGGTATCCACGTCGTAATGGGTTCAGGCGGTTCTGGTGAGGCTGTGCTGACCGCAGCTGCGATCAAGATCCTTGGCGGCAAGGTCCTTGCAAGGCTCGTCCTTCCGACAGTAGCCAACGGTGGATCTGAAGAAGATATCGCAGCAGAGAAAGTAGAGAAGATGCCTCGTCTTGCTACAATGGGTATCACAGAAGATAACATCAATGATATTCTTGATACTGACAAACTCGTTCCTGGTACAGATTTCATATTTGCAGCATCCGGGGTCACAAGTGGTCAGTTCCTGAACCAGGTGAACCTTTTCGGTGGCGGGGATGCCAGGGTACACAGTATTTGCATGGGCAGTTCCGGTGTTGTAAAACTGACCGATTCCATCTATATCGGTGACAAAGAACAGACACCTCTGCGTCTGTAATTGCTCCTTGACATGAAAGCACACATCACAACCTATGGATGTTCGGCAAATCAGGCTTCATCCGAGATCATGATCGCATCGGTCAAAGATCTTGGGTATGAGCTTGTGGATGAGAAGGATGCCGAAGTAGTGGTCATTAACACATGCACTGTTAAGTATACCACTGAGCAGAAGATCCTTCACAAGATCGAGGACCTGGGGCATAAGGGTATAGATGTGGTCGTCACCGGCTGCATGCCCCAGGTACAGCTCGAAACTATACTTGAGAGGAATCCCGATGCTCATATACTTGGTGTGAACTCCATTTCAAAGATAGGGCAGACCCTGAGATCTATCGAGAACTCCCGTAACGGCGGTTCACGCGAAAGGGTGGAACTGATAACCTCCGAGCCGGAAGGATTTCTCAAGACCGCTCATTCACGTTTTAATCCGAACATACACATCTGCCAGATATCTCAGGGATGCGATTATAGCTGTGCCTATTGCATAGTTACGATAGCCCGGGGCAAATTACGCTCTTTCGATGCTGAATCCATCGTTGAGGATGTTCGCATGGCAGTGGATGAGGGATGCCGTGAGATATGGCTGACCTCACAGGATAATGGGCAGTATGGCACTGACAGGGATGTGTTGCTTCCGGAGCTCTTAAGGCGTATCGTGGCTATCCCGGGAGATTTCAAGGTAAGGGTCGGTATGATGAACCCGTTCTCGGTAACTCCTATCCTGGAGGACCTCATCGAGGTTTTCAGGTCCGATAAGATATACAAGATCGTGCATCTCCCTATACAGTCCGCATCCGACAATGTCCTCAGGAAGATGAACCGTTATCATTCCATAGAAGAGACCAACGGCATAATTTCCCGCTTAAGGGATGCTTTTCCGGATCTCACCCTTTTCACTGATATAATCGTAGGATTCCCCAGTGAATCCGATGAAGATTTCAACATGACACTTGAATGGGTAAAGACAATGAAGCCTGACAAGGTGAACATCTCCCGTTATACTCCACGACCCCTTACAAAAGCACTTGAATATAGAAATCTTGATACCCGTATCGTTGTCGAGCGCTCGAATAAGCTTCACAGACTTTGTGATTCCATTAAGTTGGATTCAAAGAAAAAAATGATCGGCTGGAAGGGGAAGGTTTTCATTTCAATGGATGCAAAGGTCAAAGGGGTTATGGCACGCACTACATCCTACAAACCGGTCGTTCTTCCAGAAGGTTCTGTTTCTCCGGGAACCTCCTGCAATGTTGAGATATATGACACAACCGCCGGATATTTCCTCGGGCGTGTTCTGGACTGATCTCATTTCCTTATCTCTTTTTCCTGAACACGAGTGACTATTTCCTTGTTGTAGGATTTGACGATATCACTTCTTGTGATGATGCCAAGAAGGGTTTTGTCATCATCTCTTGAGACCACGGGCAGTCTTCCAACGTCCCTCATTGCAAATCTTTTCAGTACAACGTCCAGCGTTTCGTCAGGGTAGGCTGAGATGACATCATGGGTTGCAATTTGACTTATTCTGGTGTCAAGCTCTCCATAATTTACCTTTTCTCTCATATCCTCGAGGGTCACTATTCCGCATAACCTTTTATCGCCATCAAGGACAGGGAATCCTGCGTGCCGGCTTGACTGCATAAGGTCGAGGAGGTCCTTCGCGGTATCTTCATCTGATATCGTATGGACATTTGTTCTCATGTAATCCCTGACGAACATTGCTTCCATTATGTTGACCTCTTTTCCTCTGCGTATCGTGAAACCTCTTCGTTTGAGCACTTCTGTGAACATCGATTCTTCGTGAAGACTGTTCGAAATGGAGTTGCTGACCACACATGCCAACATTAACGGTAATATTATGTTGTAGTCCCGTGTAAGTTCAAAGAGGATCAGTACGGCAGTAAGGGGAGCTCTTGCTGTTCCTGCAAGTGTCGCCCCCATCCCCACAAGTGCATAAGCGCCTGCAGCGGCGGTGCTTGTGGGGAAGATGCTGTGTACTACCGTTCCGTAAGCCCCGCCGAGCATGGCCCCTGCGAACATCGATGGTACGATGGAACCACCGGCACCACCGGAACCGATGGTAAATGAGAATGCGAGTATTTTAAGGACGAATAATACCAGAAGCAACTGAATGGTGAAGCTGTTTGCAAGTACATCTGCTATGACGTCATAACCTATTCCGCGTATCTGGGGGTAAAAATATCCCATAAAACCTACCAAAAGGCCGCCAATGGCAGGCTTGAATGCGCTGTGGACGGGAAGTTTGCTAAAGCCGTCATGTACTGTGAAAAGGGTACGTATCAATAATACGGATGTTAGGCCACAAAGAGTTCCAAGTATAAGATAAAGGATAGATTCGCCTATGGGGTCCACAAGGCCGTAGTATGATATCTGTATCGGCTTGACCTCGAAGATCAGATTTGCTACAAGTGTGGCGAATACGGCTGATATGACAATGGGTATGAATGTCCTTGTTTCAAGCTCTCCCAATACCACCTCTACAACAAAGACCACACCTGCAAGGGGTGCATTGAAAGCAGCAGCGATTCCTCCGGCAGCTCCGCATCCTATCAATGTCCTGTAACGATGGTCAGGTGCTTTCAGGGCCTTTGCGAATATCGAGCCGATACCTGAACCTGCAAGGATGCCGGGAGCTTCTTTTCCTACGGAACCTCCGGTGGCAATGGATATTATTGATAAGGCAACTTCCCGAAATGCATCCTTTACCCTTATACGCCCTCCGTGCAAGGCAGTTCCTTCAATGACCTCCGCTACATTGCAGCGACGCATATCTCCGGTAAGGAATACTATGATGCCCACCAATAATCCGCCAATTGCAGGGATGAGTATCACAAAATAGCTACTCGTGATCTCACTATTGCTCCAGAACATCTCTTCTGCATATTTCAGGCAAATGTTGTATGCTACGATCGTCAGTCCTGTGAATATTCCTATCAGTATTGCAATATCATTGGTGACCCCATCTTCAAAGTGAGGCCAGCGTTGCATTAATTTAGTGATGTCCGATCTCGAGAACATGATGGTCCACGAATTTCACATGATAGCTGTGATATTCGATATTAATTCCATGGGGCGCAAAGGATGTGCAATATTGCACATCCTCTGCATGCTTATATTTAATAAATAATTAATATATCATTCTTTTTTGAGTGTGGCACAAAGGTTCTCAATGGTGTCGATAACGGTCTTCATGCCGATCTCGTCATCATCCACAGGCTTTAATGCAATTCCTCCAAAGTGTGCCCCATCGCCTACCGGTAACATTCCGTGCACCATCATGCAATCATGAACGTTCTGGATGGTCTTTTCCTGACCGCCATTTCTGGAGCCACCTACTGCCATTACCGCACCGAACTTTCCACGAAGCTGGAAACCCTGACGCCTGAGCAATACACTTCTGTCGAACAGTGCCTTGAGCTGGGCTGTCATGCCACCGAAATACACCGGAGTTGATATCACTATTGCATCAGCTTCTGCAAGTTTGCCATATACTTCCTGCATATCATCATTGATTGGACATTTCTCACCGCGTCCACACGTTCCGCATGCAATACATGGGGCTATTTTCTTCTGTGAGATCATGATGCTGTCAGTCTCAAAACCCTTGCTTTTTGCGACTTCCAGTACGTTTCTTATGATGGTCTCATTGTTACCTTCTTGTTTGGGACTTCCTGATATTCCAAGTATCTTCATATGATCACTGATTTGCATAGGCAATGTAGGATTATTAGCTTTTGGGTTTTGATCATGTGATCAAGCTATTTTTACAAAGATTATGTGTATCCTTGGTCGCATCTTAAATTATGGATTTATTTGCAACAAAAACAATTCCTAAACTCATGTTTTCTATCCGACTGGCCTTAATATAACGATCATCCACTCCTATCTTCTTTCCACTGTGCCATTCTCCAGAGATCTGGAGTTGATCATTTTTAGAAATAGTACATATTCCGGGATAAACAACGATCACAGCTTTACCATTGAGATCAGCGGAAAAGATACTCTCATATTTTCCATCGATGCCACCAAACACGATCAAAAAATATATGCCGAAAAATGTGGTCGCCTTCTGACATATTCGTGAATCTGTTAGGGCTTGCGATTCGAATACCTTTTGTTCGGAAGTGTATTTGTCTCGATTCATTTTTCTTCGGCTCCCCCTGAGATCGCTTTATAGAGTGAGTTGTAAATTTCGGCAATTACAATGACGATCGGTACGATTATGATACTTGATCCGAGTAGTGCAATGATCGAATGGACTGCTCTTCCAATGCCTGTTTGCGGAACTATATCCCCAAATCCTGTAGCTGTAAGAGTTGTAATGGCCCAGTAGATACTATTTGGTATGCTGGCAAACCCGCCAGTTCTCCCTTCGATAAAGTACATCAGAACGCCTGATATTATTGTCAGGCATAGAAGCGCAAATAGGAATAGGGCTATTTTTCGGAAACTTTCATGTAAAACTCGCGTAAAGGGACTGCTGTGCATTTGATTTGATTCCATTAGTTATTTCTCACACCATTTATTCACCGGTTCGAATTGCTATTATTCCGCCAATCGTAAGTAATAGCCCCGGGAGGATCCACATCCAGAAGAATAAAGCAATTCCAAGTATGCCGGATGCTAACATTAATTTCCCACCTTTCTTCTTGTCCGTTTTAGCAACAATTCCTCCGGCAATTCCCATCGATCCCAATATTAGTGTCACTGTGCCAAATCCCATCATTACTACGAAAGGATCCGAAATTCCGAAAACTTCGGAAGTGCCATACATCATGGTTCCTCCACCTGGCCAGATATTGATTATGGCTACATAAAATATGACAGCTGCTATGATGACTCCAATAGAGCCACCGGCGATTCCAAATATTGTTTCAGTTTTTTTGTTCATGTTATTTTCTCCTGGTTATTCTGCATTCTGACCAGAAAATAATACATAATTGCACCTATGAAATTCAGGACTATTAGCACAACCGACCAGATCAATTTCTCATGCTCTCTTTTGTGGGGAAAATCCTCTGTGTTCCTTTGGAGGCAGTCACATAACATGAATATCCAGAAAAGAATCGCTATTGCAATTATTCCCCACAATAGCTGTCCCACATAGAATGTAAAAACAAGTATGGTAAAGAATATAATAAGTCCGGAGACTGTCCATTCTGATCTTATTTTATTAATCGCATCACTTCCAATTAATCTAGTTACCATTGTCAAATATATTCAATATGATTGACAGTTAAAAGAATTCAACGTTATATTAATTTTATGGATATGTCATTCAACAAAAACAGAACAGTTGTTTTTGAGATGAAAATGATCGGTGTAAATAGGTATAATGTCCAAAATCTGATAAAGTATATTCACTTGCCTGTAAAAAAATTGTAAGGCTACAGCACTACTATGCCTATTATTGCATATGTTTTCCCATTGACATGTCTTATATTCGAATAAGCTTATAATAGGGCAGATATAAAAAGGAATAATTCAAATAATCTATTAGTTTAAAAGATCTCAATAGTTCTGTACTAAAACTGAATAATATAAGCTGGGGGATGATCGGGAATGTGTGCAAAATGGACAATAATTGAAGAACTTGATAATATATCTGATCTTGAAATGTTTGTAGAAGTCACCCTATTAACGGGGGCAGTTAGAAAAGGCAGAATTCGGGCAGACGAAGATTATGTTATATTGGAAGATGAAAAGCATGGGGCGACACATATTATTCCGGTTTCTGCAATTCTTTGTGTTTCATATGGTCTTCCCTAAAAGGATATCTCAAAAAAGTATACAGCAAAACATTGTCACTACTTTGTATTGCTTGAGAACCCCATTTTCATTTTCATGTCTTGTTAGTTCAGGAACTGTTTAAGTTCCTAACATTTAAATGAGAAGATAATTTATCCTTACAAGTTATGGGAGTTGACCCAATGTCTCAAAAGAAAATTCTATACATTGCCATGAGCCTGGATGGATATATTGCAACAAAGTCAGGAAGCGTGGATTGGCTTATCGACATTCCCGGATATGATTTCTATGACCGATTCATAGAGGACATTGGTGCTGTTGTGATGGGTAGGAAGTCCTATGAAATGATCCTCTCATTTGGTATCGAATGGCCATACAAGTTCGCACGAACATATGTTCTTACTCACAGCAATAAGTTCGAGGATACTGACCTTGTGAAATTTACTAGTATTTCTGTTAAAGGGCTTGTGGAACAACTATCCTCTGAAACCGAAAAGGACATCTGGATTCTGGGCGGCGGAGAAGTTGTCCGGGAGTTTCTCGATTCCAAGCTCATCGATGAGATCATCATTGGGGTAATGCCCATTCTTTTAGGCGAGGGGATTCCATTGTTCCGTGAATATGCACATAAGACCGAACTGAAGCTACTTGATGTAAAACAGTATGAAAAAGGAATGGTTCAGCTTCATTATGAAACATTGGCCTAAAGTTTTCTAACTGATGCGATAAATGCTCTTTCTTAGAAAAACATTATCTATCAGTATTTTCAATATTATTTAGTTAGTTAATTAGCAATTAAATACTGGTCTGGCATTATATCGCTTACATTATCTAGAAATTCACAGGTGCCAAAATGCTTGAAAAATTATTCGATCCGGCTTCTGTGGCTGTCATCGGTGCCTCCCGAACTGAGGGGAAAGTGGGGCGGGCGGTGCTTGACAATCTGCTTGAAAGCTACAGTGGCAGGATAATCCCTATCAATCCCAAAGCCGATGAGATCCTCGGTCTGCCCTGCTATCCAACCATTCTGGACGTACCCGGGGGAGCAGAGCTTGCAGTCGTTGTTGTTCCTGCTGTGCTTGTCCCTGATGCACTTGATAAATGCGGTCTGGCAGGAGTAAAGAACGTAGTTGTTATTTCCGCAGGTTTCAAGGAGGCAGGTATCGAAGGCTCGAAGCTTGAACGCAGGTGTGCTGAGATCGTAAAAGGACACGGAATGCGTATGGTGGGGCCGAACTGTCTGGGTATCATTGATACGGCATCCGGTCTGAACGCTTCCTTTGCTGCCTCCATGGCCAAGAAGGGCAACATCGCAATGATGTCCCAGTCAGGTGCAATATGCACTTCAACCCTCGATTGGGCGGATGCAAGAGGGGTGGGTTTCTCGAAGTTCATCAGTCTTGGGAATAAGGCAGATCTGTCCGAGAACGATTTTCTGCTTGAAATGGAGGATGATGAAAACACTGCTGTAATAGCTGCTTATCTTGAGGGTGTGAAGGATGGGCCGAAGTTCATGGAGATCGCACGCGAGGTTTCGCGGAAGAAACCTATCATTGTAATAAAATCAGGCAGGACCGCAGTTGGTTCAAGGGCGGTTTCCTCTCACACCGGTACGCTCGCAGGTTCAGATGAAGCTTACAATGCTGCATTTTCCCAAAGCAATGTTATCAGGGCCGATTCCGTTGAACAGCTAATGGACCACATACGTGCCTTTTCCAGCCAGCCAATACCTGATGGGCGCAACATTGCCATTATCACAAATGCTGGTGGGCTTGGTATTCTGACGGCAGATGCTTGTCAGTTCGCGGGGCTTTCCCTTTCATCATTTAATGAGGACACTATCGCTAAGTTGCGGGGTAAACTTCCTCCTGCAGCCAGCCTTTATAATCCGGTAGATGTTTTGGGGGATGCTCGTCCTGATATCTACGGGTTCGCAATTGAAACGATCCTTGATGATCCGAACGTGGATGGTGTCATCCTTCTAACTTCTCCGCAGGCAATGACGGAAATTAAGAGCATTGCGGAAGTGGTTGCCGAGAAGTGTGCTAATACGAAAAAGCCGATCTTGTGCAGTTTTGTAGGCGGTACGCGGATCGAAGAGGGTGAAGCTATCCTGAACAATCATCATATTCCGAATTATCCTTTCCCTGAAAGAGCAGTTGTCAGCATGGCAGCTCTATGTGACTATGGTATCATGAGGGAACATGAATTTGTTCTGCCTGAGAATTTCGATGTCGATAAGGAATTCGTATCTTCTCTGCTAAACGATGCGATCTCAAATGGAAGACGTACTCTCGGACTCGAATCCTTTGATATTCTCAGGGCCTATGGCATACCTGTGGTGGAAACCCTCAATGTGAAGACATTGCAAGGAGCGTTGGATGCATGTGAGAGCATGGGCTATCCCGTTGTGATGAAAGTACTTTCTGCTGATATCTCACACAAGACAGATGTGGGGGGTGTTCGCATCGGGCTTGAGAATGCGGATGATGTCGAGCGAGCATACCTCACGATGATGTCGGATGTGAGACGTTACATGCCACACGCAGTTGTTTCCGGTGTACAGGTCCAGAAAATGATCACTGGTGGTAAGGAGGTCATCATTGGTATGAACAGGGATGTGCAATTCGGTCCACTACTTATGTTCGGTCTTGGCGGAACATACGTGGAAGTGCTTAAGGATGTGTCATTCAGCGTTGCTCCTGTTGGGGTGGATGTGCTCAAAAAGATGGTATCTTCAATTAAAACATATCCAATATTGACAGGGGTAAGGGGCGAAAGTCCTTCTGATATCGCATCGATCGTTGATACTCTTTGCAGGGTGTCACAGCTTGTAACGGATTTTCCTGATATACTTGAATTTGAGATAAATCCTCTGATGGTGTTGCCTGAAGGTCAGGGATGTGTTGCCATGGACATAAGGTTGACACTTGGAGGCGAATGAATATGCTGACATTATTCAAATTAAAAGAAATGGAGGTTGGGCAGTGTGGCTTCAATATTGATAAGTTCTTCTGAGAAATATTCCGGAAAAAGTTCCCTGTGTGCAGGTATTGGTATTATACTTAAGGACAAGGGATACTCTGTCGGTTACATGAAGCCGGTGGGTAATATGCTGGTGGATGTAAATGGTGTGCTCTCGGATGAGGATTCGGAACAGGCGCGTATGATCTTCGACCTGAAAGATGATATTAAGAACATCACTCCTATCCTTCTTACTGACAACCTTGTGGAAGATGCACTTGCAGGTGTCGAAAAGCATCTTGATAAGACGATCATTGACGCCTATGGTGAGATCACCAGGGACAAGGATGTCGTTCTCATCGAAGGTACCGGTGGCATCGGTGGCGGGGCAATATACGGTCTGTCCGACCCGCAGGTTGCTTCTATTATCGGGACCAAGATCCTTCTGGTCGCCCGATATGAATCCATACATGCGGTGGATCGCATCCTTTCTGATATTGAACTGATACACGACCCGGATATGTTCGCAGGTGTCATTCTCAATGAAGTGGATGAAGGCCAGCTTGAGCATGTTCGTGATCTGGTGGTACCTTTCCTTGAAAATAAAGGGGTCAAGGTAATTGGTGTGCTTCCAAAGGACACTACCCTTCGTTCGGTCCCTATCTCTGAGATAGTTGAAGACCTTCATGCAGAGGTCCTCGCAGGTTCTGAGAATCTCGAGGTGCTTGTGGATCACTATCTTGTGGGGGCAATGGAAGTGAATTCCGCCATCAAGTATTTTAGGCGTACTCCTAATTCTGTTGTGATCACGGGGGGAGATCGGTCTGATATTCAGATGGCTGCGATCGAGGCACGCGTGAAATGTCTTGTCCTGACCGGTAATCTTCAGCCAAGTGCGGCTGTGCTTGGTAGTGCGGATGAGGCAAAGATACCTGTGATCCTTGTTCGAGGGGATACGATGTCGACCATTGAAAGGATGGAGCGGCTAATAGGGCGTGCAAGGTTCAGGCGTGAACATAAGCTAGGTCGCATGGTAGAGCTTATCAATAACAATGTGGATGTCAAAGAGCTGATGTCAATGATCGGCCTTTGATCTTCTTCATTTTAATATATTTGAAAACATCCATTACGGTCCCAGATGGATATACATAAATATGGATTGGTTTATAGTGTCGTGCATCTCATTCATTTCAATTGCAAATTCAAATTATCAGGATTATATTATCAGTAATACCGGTGATGAATACCTTGACTGCTAAAGATTTTCTCACGATAGACGATTTTGATATAGGGAATAGAACAATTCTTGTGAGGGTGGACCTGAACTCTCCAATGAGCCCCGGCGGTGGCATACTTGATGATATGAGGATCAAAAGCCATATACCGACCCTTAGGGACCTGGAGGATGCGAAGGTAGTGCTGTTAGCTCACCAGAGCCGACCAGGAAAGAACGATTTCACTACTATGCAACTACATGCTGATGTGATGTCCAGTTCACTGGGTCGGAAGGTTACCTATGTCGATGATATTTTTGGTACCCATGCCAGAGAGCACATAGCTTCCATGGAAAAGGGGGATGTTATCCTTCTTGAGAATGTGCGTTTCTATTCCGAGGAAACCCTGAAAAGACCTGTTGATGAACATCAGGGAACCCACATGGTGCGAAAACTTGCTCCTCTGTTCGATATTTTCCTGAACGATGCATTTGCGGTATCCCACCGCTCCCAGCTTTCGATCACAGGTTTTACCGGAATTCTTCCTTCCGGGGCAGGCCGTCTCTTGGAGAGGGAAATAACTTCTCTGGATGTGAGCCTTAAAGGTTCTGAATCTCCGTGCATATTTGTTCTCGGCGGTGCGAAGGTCGATGATTCCCTCAAGGTGGCTGAGCATGTCCTTTCAAGTGGTGGTGCCGACAGGGTGCTGGTCACAGGCGTTGTTGCAAATGTAGTGCTTGCTGCATCAGGTGTCGATATTGGTGAACCTAATATGAAGTTCATCGAATCCCAGGGATATCTCGACCAAATCGATAAGGCGAAAAATATACTTGAAAAGTTCGATGGTAAGCTCGTTTTTCCAAGGGATGTTGCTCTTAATGATAATGGAGAACGTATCGAGGCAAATATCGATGATGTGGCTTCGACGAACCTTCCAATAAACGATATTGGTCTTGAGACCATTGTGGCCTATTCAAGCGAGATCGAAAATGCGAAGACCGTTGTTCTAAATGGTCCTGCGGGCGTTTCTGAGATAGAGGGCTTTGAGATAGGTACTTCTGAGATCATCAAGGCAGCAACACAAGCCGGTTATTCAATTGCTGGCGGTGGCCACATTACTGCCGAGGTGCGTAATATGGGGTATGAGAAGATGTTCTCACACATAAGCACAGGCGGCGGGGCATGTATTGATTTTCTTGCCGGGGACCTTTTGCCTGGCATCGAGGCATTGAAGGTTGCTGCAAAAAGATATAGGGAATTTGAATAAAATCTGTGTGGGGGTTAATATGCTAAGTGCTTCTGAAGGGGAACAGGCCGTAAGGCTTGCAAGGGATACCATTGAGTCATTTCTGAAAGATGGAGAGTTGTCAGAGGTCATCGATCTGCCGGAGGTTTTTGGTGAATCACGTGGTGTTTTCGTGACGCTGACGAAGAAAGGAGATCTGCGAGGGTGCATCGGTCATCCTTATGCGGATTCGGTTTTGGGAAGTGCTATTGTAGATTCTGCGATCTCGGCGGCCACAAGGGACCCTCGTTTTCCAATGGTTGATATTTCCGAGATGTCTGATATTATCGTAGAGGTCACGGTCCTGACACAACCGGAACTCATCGATGTTCTTCCGGAGAAGTTGCCTGAGGTCATCGAAATCGGTCGTCATGGTCTGATCGCGAAAATGGGGATGTATCAGGGTCTGTTGCTTCCGCAGGTCGCGCCGGAGAATGATTTTGATGCTATCGACTTTTTAAACCATACCTGTTTAAAGGCAGGCTTGCCACAGGATGCATGGCTTTCCGGGGCACAGATGTACTGGTTCGAAGGACAGATATTCAAAGAGGTCGAGTCCCGTGGGGATATCGAGGAAGAGAAGTTCAATTCCTGTTGTAAATGAAAATAGAGTAGATGAAAGAAATGCTTTCATCTATATTTCTTCATGGTTTCCAGAAGGTCGGATACATTCGTCTCTAGCTCATTTGCGGATTCTCCGATCATGAGATTTACAAGCCCTTCAGGTCCCAGTGTCCTGAAATCGGTTTTCAGGCCGATGATAGTCTTCTTCTTTGAATATGCGTACCCTATCTCCCATGCTGTACCTGAATCGATATCACTGCCACCATCGAGGACCGCTACCACTATATCGCAATTGTCAATTGCATCAAGGTTCAACTGGAATATCTTGTTGGAGTCCATTTCTTCCCTTGCTGCTTCTGTATCGTTGGAATCTTCCTGTGGCACAAAGACATCGAATCCGAGACCTTTTAGTGCAGTTTCCAGTTTCCTGTTAAAATCCTGTTCAGCTTCTGAAAAAAGTGGTGCTGCCAAATATATCTTTCTGGTAATATTCATTTTATCTCCTTCAGTCTAATAGTGCCCTCGATGTAATGTTGGTCAATGTTGATAATTATTCTCATTTAGAAAATAACAACCTTAATTAGTATTGGAAATATACATAACATCATGACCGATATGATAAATGCAGGAATTGTCGGCGCTTCCGGTTATACCGGCGGTGAACTGATGCGTCTGCTTTTGAACCATCCGTATGTCAATATTGAAACGGCTACGTCACGCCGTTTGTCAGGTGAAGCGGTAAGTGACACTCACAAACATCTACGCGGACTGGTGGATATTGAATTTGAGGACCTTTCTCCTGAAGATATCAGGGGCAGATGTGATGTTGTCTTCGTAGCTGTACCCCATGGGACCGCAATGAACATAGTTCCCGAGCTTATTGATGATGATACTAAAGTTATAGATCTTAGTGCCGATTATCGCTTGAAGACAAGTGTCTTCGAACAGGTCTACAACATGGAACATGCTGATCCAAGGAATGCTGTTTTCGGTCTTGTGGAACTCCATCCTGAAGTTAAGGATGAGTCCTTCGTTGCAAATCCGGGATGTTATCCCACAGGAGCAACTCTGTCAGCTGCTCCTCTTGCGGCTGCAAAACTTCTCAAGATGGCCATATTCGATTCCAAATCCGGAATTTCCGGGGCAGGGATAAATCCTACGCTGGCGTCCCATTATCCTAACATGGCAGAAAATGTCCAGGCATATAAACTGACCACTCACAGGCATCGGGAAGAGATCCTTCAGGAACTGAATCGGTTAGACAATGGTTTTAATGATGTGAACTTCACGCCGCACGTTGTTCCTTCAATTCGCGGTATCCTTACCACTGCACATCTTTTCACAAAGGAGAAGATGTCTTTGGAGGATGTACGTGAGCTTTATAACGAATTCTACAAGGACAAGCCCTTTGTAAGGGTCGTTGATGATATTCCTTCCCTTAGCGCTGTAAAGGGCTCGAACTTCTGTGATATTGGTTTTGAGGTAGATGCCAACACCGGCCGTATCGTTGTTGTTTCAGCAATTGATAATCTGGTAAAGGGTGCTTCAGGTCAGGCGATCCAGAACATGAACCTTATGTGCGGTTTTGATGAGACCACCGGTCTTCGCATTGCAGCGACATCCCCATAAATAACGATAGGAGATATGATCATGAATGTAAAAGATATTATGAGCAGTAATGTCATTGTATGCAGTCCGCAGGATACTATTAGCAGTACTGCACAGTTGTTGAAGAAAGAGAACATTAGCGGTGTTCCTGTTGTTGATGAGGGTAAGATCGTAGGGATCGTTTCCGAAGTTGACCTGTTGAAATTGCTGAACATCCCTGAACATGGCGGGCTTTGGCTTCCAAGTCCTTTCGAGATAATTGAGATACCCATACGTGAGCTCATTAGCTGGGAAGACACCAAGAAGATGCTTTCTGATGTTGGTTCAAAACCTGTCAGCGACATAATGGAAAAAGATGTGTTCACGGTAGGTCCGGAAAGTTCTGTGGAGGATGCTTCCAGATCAATGAGCCGCCACAAAATTAACAGACTTCCTGTTGTCGATAATGGTGAACTTGTAGGTCTTATAACCCGCGGCGATATCATTCGCGGTCTTGCAGGTATTTAAAGTGATGCTATGAAAGCGAAAGATAGCGGTCTATGTTCAGTAAAAGGAGTTCGTGCCTTCGGTATCAAGCCGGGAAAGATGGGTCTTGCGATCATCGTGGCTGAAGGGAATGCTGCGGGTGTTTTTACGCGGAACAAGGTCATAGCTGCTCCCCTGATCGTTACAAGGGAAGCCCTTGGTAAGAACGGCAGACTGGCAGCGGTGATAGCAAATAGTGGCAATGCCAATGCTTTTACAGGTGAACAAGGTCTCGCCGATGCAAGGGAAATGGCCTCTATCCTTTCTGAAAGACTGGGTGTCGATAGTGACCTTGTCGCAGTGGCATCTACCGGCGTTATTGGTAGGAAGCTCGATATTGACTGGATACGTGATAATGTCGATGAAGTGATGAGCGGTCTTGTATCATCACCTAAGGGTAACAGCCAGGCAGCAAGGGCTATAATGACCACTGACACGTTCCCAAAGATGACTGCGATAGAGCTTGATTGTGGTGTCTGCATAGGTGGGATCGCAAAGGGTTCCGGCATGATCGAGCCTAACATGGGAACTATGCTTGGTTTTGTTTATACCGATGCGGCCCTTTCATCGGATGTGCTTGATGAATGTCTCAAGGAGGCAGTTGACAGAAGCTTCAATATGGTCGTAGTGGACGGGGACACAAGTACCAATGATATGGTGCTTCTGACAGCTACGGGAGCTACAGGTCTCTCTCCTGATATCAATGAATTTAAGGAAGGACTTGAGCATGTTCTCATGGACCTTGCAAAACAGATCGCAAAGGACGGCGAAGGTGCTACCCGGCTTATCGAAGCACAGGTGAACGGTGCAGTTTCCGAAGAGGATGCTCGCCTTGTGGCAAAGGCCATCGTACGTTCTCCGCTTGTGAAATCTGCTATTTTCGGCAAGGATCCGAATTGGGGCAGAGTGGTCGCAGCGGCAGGCTATTCCGGTGCTGAACTGGATCAGGATAGGTTATCTCTTGCTTTTTCCAATGGTGCGGATACCGTTTATCTCGTGGATGGGGGAAAGATCCTATCTGAAGATAAAGAACACCTGCAGAAGCTGGAATCTATAATGGGAAGTTCGGAAGTCATTATCATGGTGGGCCTTGCCCTTGGCAGTGCAAATGCGAAGGCATGGGGTTGTGATCTTACGTATGATTATGTAAGGATCAATGCTGAATATACTACATGATACGACTGGTTTGACGGTTTTTTATCGAAGGTGATCTTATGGATATTGGGGAGTGGGAATCTGTTTATCGTAAGTCCTATGAGGACATTCTTTCATCTATTGGAAATGTCAGGGGAATATTTGTTGCCTATAACAGTAATATCGATGCCATCAAGCACTTAGGTGCGGAGGATATTAAACATCTGCTGATGAATGTGGATATATCAGAGGTTAGGGAGAAGGTTTTTGAGTATCCACGCCAGGTAGATTCTCCTTCTGACCTTGTTGCAAGACTTATCATCGCTATGCGTGATGGAAAGGCTGCAGAGGTGCCGACGAATACGACTGACATCCATGACTGGCTTACTGATCATTTGGTTTTTGATTCTGCACGAATGGGTGGTCAGGCAGGAATTATCTCCAATCTTCTTGCATCCATGGGAATTGAAAAGGTCATTACCTATGTACCATGGCTTTCTGAGGAGCAGGCAGAGTATTTTGTTGATTCCGATAATCTGCTGTTCCCTGTGGTGGAGGACGGGAAGCTTGTTCTCAAGCATCCTAAAGAGGCATTTGATCCTGATAACAGTCCAAAGGTCAACTGGATACTGGAATTCTCAAAGGGAATGGAGGTGAAGTTTGCGGGAGAGCATTTCGTGATCCCAAGGGATAATCGTTTGATCATCTCTTCCCGACCAAAGTGGATCCGCATCGAGATGGATCCTGAGCTTTACGAGAGGATACCTCAGTTGCAGGCGGATATTGACGGTGCTATACTTGCAGGTTACCAGATGATAAGGGAAGAATATGACGACGGTTCCACTTACATGGATTATGTCGAGAAGGCTGTAAATGTCATCGAAGAGCTCAAGGAAGGGAATCCTGACATACGTATACATGTGGAATTCACTTCAATACAGAACAAGGTCATCAGGAAGGCCATACTCAAACATATAGTCCGGAAACATGTGCATTCCCTTGGTCTTGATACAGTTGAGGTTGCAAATGCCCTGAACGTTCTTGGTTATGAGGAACTTGCATATTCTGTCATCAATAAGGGCGAGAATGCTATCATTTCACTTTATGAAGGTGCGGTGAAACTTTTGAGGGAGCTTGAACTTGAAAGGGTGCACATCCATTCCCTTGGATTTTACATATGTCTTGTATCGAAGGACTGCCCTGTATCTGTTGAAGAACACCGAGCAGCCCTGCTTTTTGGATCAACGGTTGCAGCTGCAAAGGCATCTTTCGGTGAGATAATCTCTCTTGAAAGTACGGAGGCAGGTCTTAATGTTCCCATTTCCGATGAAGGTCACAAGGAACTTTTAAAGCTTGAGAAACACCTTGTCAGAAGTGGAATGTCAAGCATGGAAGACTTCGAGAACGGATGTATTTACACTCCATATTATGATGCGCTTGTCATTCCTACAAAGGTCGTAAGCGAACCGGTTGGCACAGTTGGAATAGGGGATGCGATATCAGCTACTGCGTTTGTGGCATTTCTTTCAAAGCTTAAGTGAGGTGGTGCATGAAGTTCCTTTGCGGCTACAACATGAACCTGGATGCTGTCTATTCCATTACCAGGGAAGATATCGCTGAATTGCTGGCATCAGTGGACCCCACTGTTCTATTCGAAAGTCTTCAGAAATCTTCGGGTGATATCAATTCGATCTCGGATCTTCTCGCAGGTCTTGTTGGCTGTATGCAGGAAGGGAATGGTGCGGAATGGTTCATTCAGGATGTGTCAGTTTTTAGTTTTCTCATGGAGCATTTTTATGAGCGGGCGGTGATACGGCTTGGGGGTAATATGGCTATCATGGCAAACGTTATGTCCGAGATGGGTGCAGAAGAGGTTGTCGTTAATCCGGTGGGAGATATTGGTTCGATACGTCCGTTGATGTCGGGGAAGCGCGTGGTCTTTCCGGAAGAAAGTGATGTTGGTATAAAAAGTACCGTTAAAGGTGCTAAGGAAAAGATCGTCCACTTTGTCTTTGATTTTAAGAGAGGGCTTATTTTTGAGCTTTTCGGAAAGAATATCACTGTTCCGAGAGAGAACAGGTTCATTGCTACTTATGATAATGTGAACACTGAACTCTATATATCTCCTGCTTTTGAAAAATACAGTCGTGAATATGTGAAAGTTGCGAATGGTGCGATGGTCTCAGGTTTTAATCAGCTTCGTTCTGTCTATCCTGATGGCTCTGGTCCTGTTGATAAGTTTGATAAGTCTCGGTCTTTGATGAGGGGCTGGAAACAACTGAATCCGGACCTGCTGGTCCATGCCGAGCTTGGACATTTTTCTATCTCTGAGCTGGCAGTTTTCATATTTACGGAACTTTCGGGCGTTGTGGACAGTATTGGGATGAACGAGGATGAAATAGGTATGCTATTTGAGATCCATGGTATTCCAGAAGATCGATTTCAGGAGCTCAATTCCAGTATTATTGTTGAAGCATGTGTGAAATGTATTCGCGCAACCGGCCTGAAGAAAATGGTTGTCCATACGCGTGATCTCATTGTATCGGTCTTTAGGGATGGAGTATCTTCATTTCATCATGAGATGGACAGTCTGGAATTTGGGATCATGTGTGCTGCATTTTTTGCAGCTACCGGTAAACTTCCGGTTAGGTCCGATCTTAAGGATTCCGTAAGTGAGTTTTCCAGAAGTGAATATGGTGTGGAGCAGGTTGAGAGGGTGCAAGCGCTTATTGGTGCTCATGTGAACTCTTGTATAGGGTCAGGTGCGGAGGCGTGTGGAAAATATGATGGCCTTAATGTTTGTATCCTGCCAACTTTGATATGCGATGATCCTATCTCCACTGTCGGGTTGGGGGACACGGTCATGGCAGCTACGTTTTTGAGATGGGTTGAACTTTTGAACAGTTAAATCCAATATTTTTTTGTGTATGTACTTAAAAATGGGACTGATATTCTTATATATGTCATATTTCCATTTACATGTATGAGCCAATTGGAAAACAAAGTCTTTAGCGCACTGGGGAGTGATACTCGTATCAAAATGCTTGAGCTACTTAGTGGGGAGGAGATGCACATCTCCGAGTTGGCAAGGACGTTAGGGATCTCTGTTCCGGTTGCTGCGAAGCATGTTAAGATATTGGAAGCTGCAGATCTTGTTGAACGCAGGATATTTGGGAAGACTCATGTGCTGAAACCAAATAAGGATAATATCTATATTGCTATGAACTCTTTTGCACCGACAAAGTCCATTGAGGTGGAAAAAGGTACTACTCTTCTGGATGCGCTGCGTGGTGTAGCTGCAATAAAGGTGAAGAAGAAAGGCGATAGGGAAGTTATTATCTCTACAGATGGGGAAGAAGGTCTTTATGTTTATGAGATAAATGGTGACTTCTCTGAGAAATCAGTTCAGAACTGTGTGCTTGATGAGGACACAACTATCGAATGGAAGAAACTTGAACCGGTCACTAAGCTCAAGCTTGATATTCATGTCAAGAAATGATCTTTGAACGTTATCAATTTTTCTTCTTTTTTGCATTGTTCCTGCCTATTATTACATTATTTCGCACTGTTCTATTTTATACGATTTGTTGACATTCATTTAAATAACACTTTCACCTCGCTTGGCTGTCGGTTATATAATTAAGTGCCAATTATCATCCAATGAGTGCTTATAGACAGAACGAACATCATCTGACCTTATCTGAGAGAATGCAGATCCTCTCTGCGGGTACTAAATATGACAGTTGCAATCAGAGTGCTGTCTGTCATGCTTTTGGTCCTGATGGAAGGTGCATACAGCTCTATAAGACACTGTTATCCAATTCCTGTGCAGGGGAGTGTGCTTATTGTCCGAATCGCTGTGAGCGTGAGACCAAAAGAGCATCCCTTGAACCTGAGGAAATTGCAAAGATCACCTGGTCATTTTACAGAAGGAATGCCATCGAGGGTCTGTTCCTGTCTTCCGGCATCATGGGGGATGCGGAGCATACTTCGCAGAAGCAATTAGAGGTGGTGGAGCTGTTGCGAGGTCAGGGTTTTAAAGGTTACATCAATATTCGTGTGATGCCCGGCACTCCGAAATATCTGCTTGAGCAGATCGCAGACCATGCTGATAAGTTCGGTGTTAATGCTGAGACCACTAATTCTGTTAATTATTCTGAGATATGTCCGAACTTCGATTATAAGAACGATGTTCTGCAGAGACTGAAATGGACAAGGGACCTCATTGAGAAGAAAAGAAGTGAATATTCCGGCATGGGAAAACTTGTTGGTGCAAATGACACTCAATTCGTGGTGGGTGCGGTCCCTGAGTCTGACAAAGAGGTCGTGAAGACGGTTCACAAGTTCATGGACAAGTATGCATTGCGAAGACCTTATTTTATGAGCTTTGACCCTGTGCCTGATACTCCGCTAGAGAATGGCTCGCCTTCACCTAAATGGCGTGAGCAGAGGTTGTATCAGATGTCCTTTCTTTTAAAGGACTATGGTCTCAGGTCAAGCGACTTTGATGAGATCTACGATGAGTATGGGTATCTCTCAAATGCTGACCCAAAGGAAGTGCTTGCACGCTCACAGCCTGATCGTTTTCCGGTGGATATCAATTCCGCTGAAATGTCCGATCTGCTTCTGGTTCCCGGGATAGGGCCGATAAGTGCCAACCGGATCTTGCATGCCCGTCCGATAGTTTCCGAGCAGGAACTTTCCCGTGTGGGTGTCGTAGTTTCCCGTGCAAGACCTTACATTTCGATAAATGGTTCGAGACAGATGAACCTTTCCTCTTTTATGGGTGCCTGCTCATGATAATAGCTTTTAGGTCCAGTGTGGAGGGAGTGTTGCTTGCTTGTTTGGCTTTCAGAGATGATCCTGGTTCTGAACTGATATTTGCTAACGATGTGGGGGAGCTTAAGAGGAAACTCGATCTTTCAGGTATCGAGGGTGAGATCAATATGGTGGGCTTTGATCCTTCCTATGGGTCAGAGTTCTTATCCAGGGAGATCTTCGGAAAAAGGAAACCTCGCCTGGCAAGGTTCGACCCCGATCCTCTGCGATATGTAGATCTTCTTCTAAGGCACAAGGATTGTGATCCTGCCGGGCTTGTGAGGTTGCTGGTTTCCTGTAATGGTGATACTGATGGGCTTTATTCAGGGAAGGGCAAGATCGCAAAACGCTACTATAATTATATGCGTGAGGTGGGCAAGGCATATGAGAGGTTGTGTATGTTCGCACGACCGGAACTTAAAGGCGGCATATTATCTGTTGTCATTGATACTCCTCACGATATCGCGGATATGTTCTGCAGGTGGCTTGTCAGGAAGAATCCAGATGTTCCCGTGGCAGTTATCAAAGATGATTCTGCGTGGGTGGGCAATGGCAATCTTATTGGACTTGATAGGTTTGCAAAGATCACTGCATCCTTTGTGGAAAGCCTTCGGTCAACATCAGGGTCTGATGATGTGGATGAGCTCTGGGACCTCTACTATAATTCCCAGATGATAGATTCAAGGAGAAATCATGGGCTTGCAAAGAAAATGCAGCCTAAGAGCTCTGCTTCAATGAGCAAGATGGCAAAAAGAGATCGTTATAAGGTTGAAAGGGGCATTGCCGGCTGTACCCTTGATAGTTTTGCATGAAGATGGGTGATAATATGAATGGGTTACAGGATATTCCGCGTATTGGTGAGAAAATGGCGAAACGCTTTCAGGAGCATTTTGGTGGGGAGGATAGGGCAATGGATGCTATTTTAAGTGGTGATATCGCAAGCATTTCCGAAGTTGAAGGGGTAGGGCAAAGGTATGCTATTTCTCTGGTGCACGAAGTGCGTGCACAGTTCGAAGGCGTTGCTATGGAAGATTTCCTTAAGACAAAGGAAGCTTCGGATATCTATGAGAGGCTTCTGGATATCATCAAGCAGTTCGCACATACCAGATATGCAAAGGATAAGCTTCATGTCTATATCCCTTATCCTGCAAGTAAAAAGGCACTCATAGAGGATATTCGGGAGGATGTTGCCGGGTATATGAGGACTGCTTGCGTATTGGGGGACAATGAAGAACTTATCTCACTTCTGTCAAACGTAAAGGCCTTAGATGTAAAATGCAATCCTCCTAAAGTTAGGTCCAGGGCAATTCTGACCGCTGATAGCAAGCAGTATGAGGTTGCACGGCAGATGTTCGGTGATCTTCTGGATGTACAGTTCGTGAAGGGTGCGGGGGAGTTCGTTGATACTGCCAGGGGTTATTCGCATGTTGTTGCTGCCGATGACAAGTGCATGTCCTTTGACCTTCCTGAAGATGTTGATCCTGAGTTCATTCCTGATATTCGCAAAGCAAATATGTGGCAGATAGTGCCGGAGAAGGAGATCTACTTCTTTGCGAGGAACCTTAACACACTCGAATGCTGTATCAAGATGGTCGAGATATTACGCTGTTCAGGTATATCTTCCCTTGAAGATATTGCAGACGATGATATTGAAAGATTAAAACAGACCCTTTCTCTTATAGATGAGGATGGGGATGTCAGGGAGGGTTCTGATAACAGTATCGATCGTCTTATGATGATCTCCAGGAATGTCGATAATTGTGTTTCAGAAGCCATCAATGCCGCTAACGTTACTCTTAATTCCTGTCTGGAGGAGAGCAAACTCACGCTTAGCGGTCAGGATATGCTTAAGGTGATGAACGGGAAAATGGAGATCAAGGACCTGCTCGAAAAAGAGCTGTTCCATTCTTACAGTTCTGTTGTCAAGGCCGCAAAAGAGAAGATCGTGGCGGACCTGGAGCTTGAAAGGAATGAACTCTTGTCCCTTGATTCCTTTTTCTCGGACGAGATCACTCATCCCCTTGAAGTGAAACCTGAATGCCTGTATTCCTTTAAGCAGCAGATCGCAAATCAAGTGGAAAAACTGAAGGTTCGGCACAAATGCAATATTGCGAAGACGCTCTCAGAGTTCCATGATGTTGCACAAAGAATGGTTCACAAGGCCCTTGATTTTGATGTGGGCTTTTCGATAGGTTGCTTTGCAAAGGAGTTCGACCTCCATCTTCCTGAGTTCATTGAAGGAACAGGTCTTGCACTTGAGTCGGCATCGAACCTTTTCATAAGGACGCGCCATGGTTCGGTCGTGCCCATCGATTATTCGGTAGGCAATACCTCCTCTGACCCTGATGGGAATGGCAGCCGCGTTGTCCTTTTGAGTGGTGTCAATTCAGGAGGAAAGACCTCTCTGCTTGAATTGGTGGCACAGTGTGTCATCCTTGCCCATATGGGTTTCCCGACTCCTGCAATGAACATGGAGATCGGTCTTACGGAAGAGTTCTATCACTTTGGAAAATCCAAAGGTACTCTGGATGCAGGGGCTTTCGAGACCACGCTTATTGATTTCTCTGTTGTCGCAAACGATTCTCCAAAGCTTGTTCTGGCAGATGAACTGGAATCCATTACTGAGCCGGGAGCTTCTGCAAAGATAATCTCGGGAATACTGGAGGTGCTTTCTGAGAATGGTGACGGCATGTCGATCTTTGTGTCCCATTTATCGGAACTTATTCTTGAGAACACTGAATGCAATGTACGCGTTGATGGCATTGAGGCAAGCGGGCTTGATAAGGACCTGAACCTTGTGGTTGAAAGGACTCCAAGGTACAATTATGTTGCAAAGAGCACTCCTGAGCTCATAGTAGAGCGTTTGTCAAGAAAGTCAAATGGGCAGGAGCAGGACTTCTATAAAAGATTGCAAAAAAAGTTCAAGTAAGCCGTAATAATACGGCTTTTCCGTTTTGTTAGGTTGCTTTAAAGCACACCTTTCGTGCTCTTGATACCTTCGCCTTCGATCTTAACAGCACGGCGAAGGGCGTACGCAAAGGCCTTGAAAAGGGCCTCTATCTTGTGGTGGTCATTGTAACCTTTGACAGCTATGTGCAGGTTCATCTTTGAATTGTCTGTGAGGGATTCAAAGAAGTGTCTCACAAGTTGAGTGTTCATCTCACCGACCCTTGGGGATTCGAACTCAGCATCCATCACGAGGTAGGTCCTTCCTCCCAGGTCGAGAACAACGTCTGCAAGGGCCTCATCCATTGGGATGCGTGCATCTCCGAACCTGGCGATCCCGTTCTTATCCCCGAGAGCTTCAGAGAGCGCCTGGCCAAGAACTATTGCAGTGTCCTCTATCAGGTGATGTTCATCAACGATAAGGTCTCCGGTGGCTTCGATGGTCAGATCAAAATTTCCGTGTCTTGCAAAAGCGGTAAGCATGTGGTCGAAAAAACCGATGCCTGTATCAATGTTCGATGAACCTTTGCCATCCAGCTCGAGTTCCATCCGGATATCCGTCTCTTTTGTCTTGCGTGCGATCTTTGCGTTTCTCATGCTGTTCCTCTGCCGGTTTCGATGATCAATTTTCATCACTGATGATATCTATTGCTTCTGTCAATGTGAACTTTTTCTTGTATAGTGCGCTTCCCACAACAACACCTGCTGCACCGGTGTTCTTCAGTGTGATAATATCTTCAAGGGTGGTCACACCGCCGGATGCGATCACGGGTATGGTGACAGCATTGACAAGCTCTTCAGTGGGTTTTGGGTCCACTCCATTTAACAGCCCTTCGGAGTCAATGTTCGTGAACAGGATGCTTCCAGCACCCTTCTCTTCGAACTGGCTTCCCATTTCCACTGCTGTATGTTCTGATTCCTTTGTCCAACCTTCGATGGATATCTTTCCGTTCTTTGAATCGAGTGCCACATTTATATGTTCACTTCCAAATTCATCGGAGAGCCTTTTGATAAGTTCGGGATCCTTTAATGCAGCTGTACTAAGAATTACCTTGTCAATACCAATATCAAGTAATGTTGCAGCATCCTCGAAGGAACGTATTCCTCCTCCCACCTGGATGTATATCCCCTGTGGTTTGCATTTCTCTACTATCTTTTTTATAATGGGTGCATTCGTTCTTTTCCCTTCTATTGCACCATCAAGATCGATAAGATGTAGTGTCTTTGCACCCTGGGAGACCCAGTCAAGGGCGACCTTAACGGGGTCATCGAGGGATATCATCTCGCTTCCGGGGACTCCCTGAACGAGCTGCACACATTTGCCGCCTTTCATATCGACTGCTGGTATCACTTCAAAGCTCATCTTGTCACCTTTAGGGTATCATTCTCTCGATGGGCATTACAAGTATGTCAAAAGCACCTGCGGCCTTAAGTTTTGTAATGGTGGCGAAGATGATGTCTGCGTCCACGACAGCATGTACTGCCACTATATCTTCCTTGGATTCGACCTTCATTATAGTTGGTCCGGCAAGTCCTGGGAGTACTTCTTTTACATCATCGAGCACTGCAGTCGGGGCGTTCATCATCAAGTATCGCTTTGCTTTTGCATGCATCACGCTCTCAAGGGCTGTTTTGATGTGTTCTATCTTTTCTTCCGTTTTTGCCGTTTCGTGATTTGCAATGAGATATATGGATGATGAGAACACTTTTTCGATCACCTTGAGATGGTTCATCACAAGTGTCGTTCCTGAACTGGAGATGTCCACAATGGCATCTGCAATGCCAACATGTGGTGTCATTTCACATGCACCGCTGACCTTTACCACATCAATGTTTATCCCGAGGTTCTTGAAATATCTTGCAGTGATGGCGGGGAATTCAGTTGCCACACGCATTCCCTCAAGGTCATTTGCCGATGAGATATCCGATTCTTCAGGTACTGCAAGTACAAGGTCTGCTCCTCCATATTTGAGGTCCAGGAGCATCTCTACATCTGATTCGGTCTCAGAGATAAGGTCCAGTCCGGTGATACCGACATCAGCCGCCCCATCCTGGACATATTCTGGAATGTCTGCTGCTCTTGCGAACAGGAATGTGATCTCCGGATCATTTGTTTTTGCAAACAGCTTTCTGTTGGAACCACCAAGTACGGGAAGTCCTGCTTCCTTGAACATCTGTATGGTGGGCTCGTGTAATCTTCCTTTGTTAGGTATTGCAATACGTATCATATGAAGTCCTTCTCACAGAACGGGTTTAGTTGTATTTTGTTCTATCTATTATAGAACTGTTCTTGGGTCTATGTCTTGAAACACATTTATCCTTTATAAGTATTGCATGGTAGCATTGAGAATGTTGGCAACCATTTCCATCCTTTTTCATCATCTTCTCTTATTACTGAAGGTTATGAATGTGCACATGGGTAGTAATGATTATATATAAATTGTTCATCTTATAGATTGAATCCAACCGACATGTGATCTTCACATTTCTATCTGATTTATCGAACTTATCAAATGAGGCTAAATATGATCCGAAATATCAAAGTGGAACATCTCCATGAGACTCCTATCGAAAAACAGGAGACCGAGCTTGTTGAAAGGAAAGGTATAGGTCATCCGGACAGTATCAGTGATGGTCTCGCAGAAGCTGTGAGCCGTGCTCTTTGTAAAGAATACATTGACAAGTGTGGAGCTATTCTTCACCACAACACAGATGAGACTCAGATCGTTGCAGGAAGGTCCCGGCCTGAATTCGGAGGCGGTGAGGTCCTCAAGCCTATTTACACTCTTCTTGTGGGAAGGGCTACCATGGAATTCGATGGTATGGAAATCCCTGCAGAGGCAGTTGCCCTCCAGGCTGCACGTGAATATGTCCGTAATACAATTCCAGCTATGGACCTTGAGCGTGATATGATCATTGACTGTAAGCTTGGTACAGGTTCTTCTGATCTCAGGGATGTTTTCACCAGGGATCATATTCCAATGGCAAACGACACCTCATTTGGTGTAGGCCATGCTCCTTTCTCTGAACTTGAACAGGTCGTCTACAACACTGAGAGACAGCTTTTGACAGACCTTAAGAAAAAGAAGATCCCTGGAATCGGGGAAGATATAAAGGTCATGGGTCTCAGGGAGAACGATGATATCTCTCTTACTATATGCTGTGGTATGGTCGGCAGGCACATCGATGACATGGACCACTACATAAATGCAAAGGAAGAGATGACCGAATACGTCCTTGATCTTGCTACCAAGTACACCGACAGGACAGTTTCAGCTCACATCAATGCTGCTGATAAGGTAGATGGTGGCTGTGACTGCGTTTTCCTTACCGTTACAGGTACATCTGCTGAAATGGGTGATGATGGTTCAGTAGGTCGTGGGAACAGAAGCAACGGTCTTATAACTCCAAGCAGGCCAATGAGCATGGAAGCAACAAGCGGAAAGAACCCTATCAACCACATTGGTAAGATCTACAACCTGCTCTCTACACAGATGGCAAGGGATGTTGTCAGTGCTGTCGATGAAGTGAGCGATGTCCATATCAAGCTTCTCTCCCAGATCGGAATGCCTATCGATCAGCCTCTTGTGGCAAGTGCACAGGTCATCCCTGAAGATGGTGCGAACTTTGCTGCCATCAGGTCTGAAGCGGAAGTTGTCATTGACGACTGGCTTGAGAACATCACCAAGATCACTGATATGGTGGTCAAAGGCGAACTTGACACTTTCTGATCCCGATATATCTGTATATATTGGATATTGTGGGTCTCAGCAAGATCGATCTTCGATCCAAGCTGCCCCATTTTTTCTTTTGTTCCGTCCTTTTTGTTATTTTTTTACTATTCTATCTGTTCTTCTTTCACAACTTCACCCGTAATTTCCGTAATTCCATCTGTTCTTTGTCGATTTCGAGGGTCATTATGTCCATATTTTCTCTTCCATGGGCAATATGACGAAAAGATTAAATATGATTGTGGTAATGGAGGGGTTGTATCTCACACTAGTGGGATGGGATGATGCTGATCTCAGTATGACCCGCCTTAACTCAGTGGTAGAGTGCGCGGCTGTAGTATGGAATATGCGACTTGTCGCACATACCGCGCAGGCACCGCGATGTCCCCGGTTCGAGTCTGGGAGGCGGGACTTAACATCCTAAATTCGCGGAAGGTATATATACCAAGAAGTGCATTAAGGGTGTGCTCACACAGCAAACAATCAAACGCAATGTCCGAATAGTGTAGAGGCCTATCATGGAGCCCTGTCGAGGCTCCGACTCGGGTTCGAATCCCGGTTCGGGCGTACAATTTTACCGGCTGAAAATGCCGGTAGACCCCATCCTTTTTTTGTAAATTTTGAGTTAACATTTATCTCATTGTTTTTTTTTGTTCAAGACCTTAGAACTTCTTACTGGTTTGTTTTTCTGGTTTATAGGATACTTTTATATAATATGGGCAGTTTTCGAGAAACATTATTATAATATTATAAAGTACACTTACTTCCGACTCTAGGCATGAAAGTGATCACATGGCATACAAAATAATAGAGAAACGTCAGTTGGTGCCGGATGTGCACCTGATGAACATCCAGGCTCCCGATGTGGCTGCGGCCGCAAAGGCAGGTCAGTTCATTATTCTTCGCATCGATGAAGCTGGTGAGAGGATCCCTCTTACAATTGCAGACTACAACGCAGATGAAGGGTCTGTCACCATTATCTTCCAGGAAATGGGAAAAACGACAAAACAGCTCGCAAAGATGAGCGCCGGCGAGGAACTTCTTGATTTTGTAGGGCCTCTTGGCAAAGAGTCCGAGATCGAAAAGCTCGGTACTGTTGTGCTTGTTGGCGGGGGTGTTGGTATCGCTCCTATCTATCCTCAGGCAAAAGAATATCGTGCAGCTGGAAACAAGGTAATTTCCATCATTGGGGCACGCAATAAGGACATGCTCATACTTGAAGATGAGATGATCGCTGCCAGTGATGAGGTCCTTGTGGCCACAGATGATGGTTCAAAGGGCCACCATGGGTTCGTGACCGATCTTGTCAAGCAGCTTCTTGATGGTGAGGAACATATCGACAGGATAGTAGCTATCGGTCCTCCTATCATGATGCGCGCAGTTGCAGGTGTTACCGCCTCATATGATGTTGAGACTCTCGTTAGCCTCAATCCAATAATGGTCGATGGTACCGGCATGTGCGGTGGCTGCCGTGTCAATGTTGGCGGTGAGGTCAAATTCGCTTGTGTGGACGGCCCTGAGTTCAACGCAAAGGATGTGGACTTCAATCTGTTGATGAGCCGTCTGTCCTTCTATCGTAAAGAAGAAGCTGATGCTATCACAAAGTCCCAGAAAGGCTGCGGAGATGATTGCAAATGTCAATAAGACCTAAAATGCCGCAGCAAGCTCCTGAAGAGCGTGTCACTAACTTCGATGAGGTCGCTTTAGGATACACTGAGGAGCAGGCTATACTTGAAGCAGAACGCTGTCTCGAGTGTAAGAACCCTAAATGTGTGGAAGGCTGTCCTGTTAACATTGATATTCCAGGCTTTATCTCAAAGATCAAGGAAGGCGACTTCCAGGAAGCTATCACTATCATAAAGGCCACTAATACTCTCCCTGCTGTATGCGGACGTGTATGCCCGCAGGAAGAGCAGTGTGAGAAACTCTGTATCCTCGGCAAGAAGAGCGAGCCAATTGCTATTGGTCGCCTCGAAAGGATCTGTGCGGACCGTGAACGGGAAGTTGGCGTAAAGGACCCTGTTGTAGCACCATCCACTGGTAAGGCCGTAGCAATAGTCGGTTCAGGGCCTGCAGGTCTGACAGCAGCTTCCGACCTTGCAAAGGCCGGTCATTCAGTCACAGTGTTCGAAGCTCTGCATGAGGCAGGCGGTGTGCTGATATATGGTATTCCTGAGTTCAGGCTTCCAAAGGCCATTGTAAAGGAAGAGGTGGATTATATCCGTAAGCTCGGTGCTGATATCAAAATGGATTACGTTATCGGTCGCATACTGACCCTTGACCAGCTCACTGACAGATTCGATGCGGTCTTCCTTGGAACCGGCGCAGGTCTGCCAAAGTTCATGGGTATCGAGGGCGAGAACCTCAATGGTGTCTATTCCGCCAATGAGTTCCTTACCCGTGTGAACCTGATGAAGGCATACAATAATAGTTTCGACACACCAATAAAGCGAGGCAGCAATGTTATTGTTGTAGGTGGCGGTAATGTGGCAATGGATGCTGCACGCAGTGCTTTGAGACTTGGTGCAGATGAGGTAAGCATTGTATACAGACGCAGCGATGAGGAACTTCCTGCAAGGCGCGAGGAGATCGAGCATGCAAAGGAAGAAGGTATCGTGTTCCGTTTATTGACAAATCCTGTGCGTATCATCGAAGGCGAGAACATGTCTGTCAATGGTGTCGAATGTGTCAGGATGGAGCTTGGCGAACCTGATGAGTCAGGTCGCAGGCGGCCTGAGGTAGTAGAAGGTTCCGAGCACATAGTCGATGCTGATATTGTCATAATGGCCATAGGCACTTCACCGAACCCTATCATCTTCGATGGTTCCAAAGGTCTCGAGGTTACTCCGTGGGGCACAATTGTCGTGGATGAGTCAGGTATGTCCTCCATCGAAGGCGTTTGTGCAGGCGGGGATGCTGTGACCGGTGCAGCAACCGTTATCAGTGCAATGGGTGCAGGTAAGCTGGCTGCTGATACCATCAACAAATACCTTTCAAAATAAGTTCTATAAATGGCAGATATATTGATCTGCCCTCTATTTTTTTTGTTTTTTGCCTCTGACCATATGGAAGTATTTAATAACTCCCTGTTCTATTCTTGAATTCAATGCATTTGAAAAAGAGCGATGCCCGAATTCATAAGATGCCTTCAAGAAAAGGTGTAGTTGACAAAAAGAAGCATTCAAGGAATCCAGTATCTAACGAGCCATCTCATATATACTGGTGTAAGGATTGCAATGTTCCTCTTCTTGATAAGAAGTGTGGTGTCTGCGACGGTGAGATCTTTGATATTAAGTTATCCGGGCCTGGCGACATAAGGTTCTGTTCCCCATACGAACGTGAACTCCTGGGCAAGCTTTTGCTTTCTGAATTTGGCTGTGATCCTCTGGGTGAAAGGCTGGTTCTGTTGAACAAGATCTCCGGGGAGGATAAGACTGCTCAGGTCATAGTGGACGGTCTGAACATCGGTACTCTTCTTTTTGATATGTACCTGATGGAACACCGCTTCGAGATATCTGAAGCAGGGGCGCAAGTATTCCATGGTCTGGTAAAAAGCAGGAAAGTTACTCTGAAAAAGACCAAGATGCATCTGAATGGAAAAAAGGTCAGTTCTGAATTGATCGAAAGTTTCACCGATGATATAAAAGCAGGGGATCCTGTGATAGTTGTGTCCGGTAATCTCGTTGGAGCTGGTATCTCACTTGTAGATAGTGATAATATGGCAACTGCAGATGGTCCTGTGTTAAGGGTCCGGAAGATCTCCAGTAGTGACCTTAAGTTAAGCTCCAGGGTAGCAACCCTCGAAGATGCCATTACGGCTAATCTTCCTCACTTGCGTAAAATTGGTAAGAATGCAATGAATACCATCAAAGGAATTGCGAGCCAGAAAGAGCACCGCAAACTTCCGGTGCATGTCTCATTCAGTGGTGGGAAGGATAGTCTTGTTGTTCTTGATCTTACTCTAAGTGCCCTTAAGGGCAGGGATGTAAGGGCATTTTTCCTTAATACTGGTATAGAATTCCCGGAAACCGTGGAATTCGTTCATTCCCATTGCGAAAAAAGGGGCATCGAACTTATTGAATCAAAGGCCGAGGATGCCTTTTGGGAGAATCTTGAGAGCTTCGGTCCTCCTGCAAAGGATTTCCGCTGGTGCTGCAAGGTCTGTAAGCTTGGGCCTGCGGGTGCTATCATTGATCAATGCAGTGAGGATAAGGGTGTATGTCTGACCATCGATGGGAAGCGTAAATTTGAATCCTTTTCCAGGTCGAACATCTCTGCCAGTGAAAAGAACCCCTTTGTTCCGAACCAGTTGAACATCTTCCCTATCCGTGATTGGCGCGCCATTGAGGTATGGCTTTATATCCATTGGAGGAAGCTCGATTATAATCCTCTCTATGATGTTGGTTTTGAACGTGTGGGATGCTACCTCTGCCCTGCGGAACTGTCTGCTGAGTATGAAAGGCTGAAAGACCTCCATCCTGCTATCTATGACAGGTGGAACAGTTTCCTTTTGAAATGGGCAAAGTCCAAAGGTCTATCTGATGAATATGTGCGGCACGGCATGTGGCGGTGGAAGGAACTTCCTCCTAAAATGCTAAAGCTCGCAAGAGAACTTGGTATTGATACCGAACCTTCCATTGTAAGTGACGATTTCAATATTACGTTGACATCTGGCTTTTCACCATGCAGGGAAGGTGGCTTTACTGTGGAGGCAAGTGTCAAAGGTGTGCTTGTCAGTGAAGCTTCTGCGATTCTGAACATGCTGGGCTCAACTGTCTTTTCTGAAGAACTCGGAATGGTCCTCCTTAAAATGGATTCCGGAACTGTGAAATTCTTTTCATCAGGCAGTTTGAAGGTCACAGCGAACTCCAAAGAGGATGCACATTCCTGCCTCGAAGCGACAGCCAAACAACTTTTGCGTGCAAGTAAGTGCACTGAATGCGGGATATGTTTGAAGGTCTGTCCTGTAAATGCCATAGAACTGGGTTCGGAAAAAGGCAGGATATACATAAATGATTCGTGTATACGCTGTGGAAAATGCACTGATGGATGTGTGGTGCTGAAATATTCGGACAAGATCCTTTCTGCCATGTTGAATGGCAGGAAGTGAACATCTTTTTTTGAGTGAACCTTTAATAGGGTGTAGCTGTTATATTATATACTGATTAATATTATTCAGAAATATTTTGCGTGTATCCAATGGTCACAGATATATCGGGCGAGTTGTTCCCTCAAATTAGTTCCAAATGGAAGATGTTCCTTAGTGTAGCTTTAGTTCTACTTTTTTCACTATTCATCATCATTCTCCTACCCATTGCTGATGGTATCATGCTGGGACTTGTATTCGCATATATTGCCCGCCCGATCTACAATTTTATAAAAATGAAACGTCATCTGGGTGCTCTGGTGGCTACGATGTTCATTGTGATCCCTATTGTGATGATACTTGGAATGGGCATAATCGAGATCGCCAATCAGTTGATATGGATAACTGAGAATCAGGGTGCAGTCATTGAGTCTCTATTAGATTTTGTTCGCAATCTAAATATTCCAGATGCTTATTACGAGAACATTCAGCAGACAATATGGGATTCCTCTCTCTCCATTCTTCCTCTTCTTGGTAATCTGGTCTTCGTATCCTATGCCCGCGGTATTGCAATGTTCATGATCAACCTGTTAGTTGCTGTTCTAGTTTGTTATTTCCTTCTTGCGGACGGGGATGGACTTTATCGTGCTGTCCTTAGAATAATTCCAAAACGTAATCAGCATCTGGTCAAAAGATATGTCCAGCACATGGATGTTATCCTTAGTGGGGTTTTCATAGGGAATGCTTATGCAGCGCTCTCGGTGAGCACTCTTTCGGTCATAGTGTTCTATGCCTTCGGTCTTTCGCATGTACTTGCATTGGCGACTCTCATATTCATAGCATCGGCCATTCCAATGTTTGCAGGGTATATGGTCCTGGTAGTGCTTACGATCATACGTTATTTCAATTTGGGATTTGAAAGTGCGCTGATCTTCTTTGTTGTATCATCGATAATTATCTATGCTCCGCCCGAATTCTTCCTGCGTCCCTATCTTGCAAGCATCAAGTCACACATTCATCCTTTCCTGATAATGCTGGCCTTCCTCGGTGGTGCATTTGTTGGGGGTATCGCGGGTTTCTTTGCAGCACCCATACTCCTTGGTACTCTGGTATCAGCTTACCGTGTTTATGTGGAGAATCTGGAGTATGTTCCGCCTGAGACTTCCTCAGACGAATGACCATTTTCATCTATGTTTTTCAGGACCTGTCTAAATAGGGCTTCTCCCAATGTTATTCTCATTCAGGTCCGATGCAAAAGGATGGTTTATGACCTTTAATTGATGAATGGTTCTGTTCTTCTAAATTCCATTGCCTTCTCATCACAAAGGATATTTAAAGAATGTATGTATAACATGTCGCAAGACATCAAGTAATCATCCTGTCTTTACGATCTTTACCGGGGATACTCAGATCTGATCTATCTTCAATATTGTAGAGGTTGTTCTGTTCACAGGACCATCAAGCGGTGAAATCATGCAATTATTACTCATCCATTCCGATTATATCGAATACGAAGTAAAAAAGAGCACTCCTGTAGCGGAAGATATCGAAGAGTCCTTTAAGCAGGGTCGTCTTGAGGACGCACTTACGGCATTCATGGCCGTTGAGAGCTTCGATGAAGCAAACCCACAGGAGATAATTGATCGTGCAGTCTCTGAGATAGAGAATGTTGCAGGTCAGGTCAAGGCAGAGAACATAATGCTTTACCCTTATGCACATTTAAGCTCCGACCTTTCATCTCCGAAAGCAGCTGTTTCAGTCCTAAAAAGTATTGAAAATGCACTTGAAGGCAAGTACAATGTCATGAGGGCTCCATTTGGCTGGTACAAGGCATTCAGTATCAGTTGTAAGGGACATCCGCTTTCTGAACTATCACGTACTATCAGGCCGGAAGGTGCTGAACCTTGTGGAAAGGTCGTCTCTATAGGTGCTGAAAAGAAAGAGGTTGTTTCTGAAGCTCTTAAAGCAGAAGATTCTGCAAAGTCCTACTGGCGTATTCTGACACCTGATGGTGAGCTTCACGATGCAGAAACCTTTGATCTTACAGGACATGATAATCTTCAGAAGTTCGTGAACTATGAGATATCCAAGAACAGGAACATTGAGAAAGCTCCTCCTCATGTTGAGCTCATGCGCCGCCTCGAGATCGCGGATTATGAACCCGGGTCTGATTCCGGCAACATGCGCTATTATCCAAAAGGCAGGCTGATGAAATCACTGATCGAGAACTTCGTTCTTGAGGAGTCATCAAAGATCGGGGCAATGGAGGTCGAGACCCCATTGATGTATGATATGAATCATCCTACCTTGAAAAAGTATCTTGACAGGTTCCCGGCACGTCAGTACTCCATCGAGTCTGACAAACGTAGTATGTTCCTGAGATTTGCTGCATGTTTCGGGCAGTTCCTCATGAACCATGACATGACGATCTCTTACAAGAATCTCCCTCTTAAGATGATAGAGATGACAAGGTACAGCTTCAGGAAGGAACAGCGTGGCGAACTTGTAGGTCTTCGCAGACTCCGTGCGTTCACAATGCCTGATATGCATACCCTCTGTCCTGACATGGATGCTGCTATCTCCCAGTTCGGCGAACAATATAGCATGTGTATTGATCTCCTTCGTAAGATCGGTATAGATGTGAGTGACTTTGAGGTTGCTATTCGTTTTACCCGTGAGTTCTACGATGATAACAGGGAGTTCATAACCGAGCTTGCAAAGAAGGTCGATAAACCTGTTCTTGTGGAGATGTGGGATACTCGTTTCTTCTATTTCGTACTTAAGTTCGAGTTCAATTTTGTCGACGCGACAGCAAAAGCGAGTGCACTTTCCACTGTGCAGATAGACGTGGAGAACGCAGAACGCTATGATATCAATTATATTGATGCCAATGGTGAGATAAACCGTCCTACTGTATTGCATTGTTCTCCAAGCGGTGCGATCGAAAGGTGTATCTATGCCCTTCTTGAAAAGGCGGCAATGGATGCAGAAGGGGGCAAGGTTCCAAATCTTCCTGTCTGGCTTTCACCTACTCAGGTGCGTGTTATTCCAATTGCAGAAAGGCATATGGATTTCGCTCAGGAGGTCGCTGATTCCCTCTTGTGCCGTGCGGACATCGATGACCGGGAAGAGACCGTTGGTAAGAAGATACGTGATGCAGGCCGTGAGTGGATCCCTTATGTGGCAGTGATCGGTGACAGTGAGCTCGAGAGCGGCAAGGTCACTGTGACGATACGTGCAGAATCTGAGCCAAAGAAGCCGATGAAGGTGGAAATGACTGCTGAGGAGTTGAGTGAACGCGTATTCAATGAGATCGGTGATATGCCATATCGCAGTCTTCCTCTTGCAAAACTGCTTTCCATGAGGCCAAAGTTCATTTAATGGTCTTTCAGGTGTTGGATCTATGACTGCGACAGATGATGTGTCCTGTGCGGAGATATATGTCTCCGGCAGGGTCCAGGGGGTATATTTCAGGGGATTTACCCAGAAGACCGCTATCAGTTTAGGTCTGATCGGATATGCCCAGAATCTCCCGGATGGTCGTGTCAAAGTGGTTGCTCAGGGGAAAAGGTCCGACATTTCAGAACTGTTGGACCATCTACATATTGGTCCTGAGCTATCAAATGTTGAAAGTATTGAAGTTAGCTGGATAGCTCTCTCTGATACTTTCACAGACTTTATTATCAAAAGATGATCGGTTGACCTATGGTCTCCATTGTCAGCGATCTTTATTTTTTCAAAAGGATATGTTCAAAATTTAGTCTTCGCTCTCTTCGAACATCTCATATTCCGTTTCAGCAACCTTTTTTTCAATATCCTCTAATCCCAGGACCTCTTTCAGTTCTATGATACAATCCATGCAAACATGGCTGCGACCTATTATTCTGCCTTCGGGCATGTCGTCGCCATAGTCTCCTTCAACACCTGCTTCCAGGCATTTTTTCCCACAAAATATGCAACTCATTTCTACCACTCCTGATGGTACGATCAATTGTCCCATCCATTATAAGTTTCATGGATCTCTCTATATAATGCTATCGTTCTATGGGAAAGAAATTATGTCAGTTTGGGATGATTATTTAGGGTTGTGTGTGATATTCTATATTAATGTCACAGTATCATCCTGGCAATAGGTCCACTACAATTAAGGGTCATTTGAAAGCTCCTTTTTCTGATTATCAGTGGAGGCTCGAATCTATCGAGGTCATACTTGCTGAGCTGGTGGAATGTTCCGATAATGGGGATATCATTCTGGCTGAAGGAAAGCGTGACATCGTCTCATTGAGGAAACTTGGCATCAATGGTCCTATTGAACTCGTAACTCAGTCTCCTCTGGCCGAGATCTCAGGAAGGGTTGCAGGTAAGAATAAACGAGTTATCGTTCTTACTGATTGGGATCGGAGAGGTAACATCCTTGCTGCGAAGCTTTCTGAGGACCTGGTATATCTCGGTTCAGATGTTGATATGCAGCTACGTGATAAGCTAAGTTCGCTGGTTAAAAAAGAGATCAAGGATGTCGAAAGCCTTTACAATTATGTTATGAAATTAAGAAAAATAGTAACTGGTGACCAGATCGATATCTGATCACTATGTTTAGTCCGATCTTGTGACACTTTCATAACTTGTGTCTATTGACGTCGTACTGCCACATTTTCTGCAGTAGTGCATGAGATTGCCTCCCATCTTCATACGCCTGAGATCTATCTCGCAACGATTGCATTTTAGTGAACCTGTCATAAGATCGCCTTATCCCATTATTGTGATCGAGTCAAGTCTTGCAGTTCCTGCTTTTGTCCAGTATTTACACACCTTGCATACCTGCAAGCTGTTATTTTCTAGATCAAGCTCTGAGTTGCACTTTGGACATTCGTCTAATGTTTTCATTGTATTCCCCCACGGATTAATGATATGTAAGTAATATTGCGTTTTTATATGGCGTAAAAAAGTGTATTGGAAATCCCACTCCTCAACCTCACTCTTTTCTTTTATATGTCTTACAATATTGTTTTCCAATATTGTCTTTTTTCCTTATGGATAACCCTACATAGGGGATTCATCCATATATATAGTTTTCCTTTTTGTTCGATTTGTCCGAAAAATAGGATATTTGATCGGTCAAAAATATGAATATTCGGACAAATCTATTTTTCGGACAAATCGCTTTTAATTTTGAAATTTGCTATCATTTGCCTCTACCAAATAGCTTAAAACCGATGTATGATTACTATGCTCCATGTTCGATGTGGTTATTGTAAGGTATGGAGAACTAGCACTCAAGAGTCCGGGTGTCAGGAATCTCTATGAAAGGATCCTTGTACGGAACCTTGAAGCTATGTTGAGGCAGAAAAACGTATCGTTTTCCAGAGTTCATCGTGAATGGGGTCGTATCTTCATCACTTCCGATGACCCGGAAGCTGCAATAGCAGCCGCGGATGTCTTTGGTGTTGTTTCCACATCTGCAGCTAAGATCATAGATGCTGATGTTGATGAAGCTGCAAAGCTTTGTGCCGATATTGGTGCCGATATCATAAATGAGGGCGAGTCCTTCGGAATTCGTGCACGCCGTGTGGGTAAAGAGGGTCCCTCTTCCACGGACATTGGCAGATTATGCGGGGATGCTGTCTGGACAAGGCTTGAATCCATTGGGAGGTCCCCTAAGGTGGACCTTTCAAATCCTGATCATGCTATTTCTGTTGAAATGAGGCAGAACAAGGCCTATGTTTTCACAGATATTGTCAAAGGCGTGGGCGGTCTTCCACTCGGTAGTCAGGGTACTATGGTCGTTCTAATGTCGGGGGGTATCGATTCTCCGGTTGCAGCATGGCTTATGATGAAGCGTGGTGTGAAGGTCATACCTGTCTATGCGAACAACATTCCTTTTTCTGATGAGAGAGCACTTGAACGTGCGATCAAGGCTGTTGAACTGCTTCAAAAATGGTCTCCTGCAGATCCTATGAAGATGTATGAGGTTCCTCATGGAAAGAACCTTGACGAGTTCATGAAGAAGTGTATTGTGAAGAATACCTGTCTTCTCTGTAAGCGTACAATGTATCGCATGGCATATGAGATCATGAAAAAAGAGAATGCTGATGGTATCATCACAGGTTCATCCATCGGTCAGGTGGCCTCACAGACAGCTGCCAATATGCATGCCGAGGTATATGGTCTGGGAATCCCGCTTTATCATCCTCTCATAGGTCTTGACAAAACCGAAATAATCGATATTGCCAAACGTATCGGTTCCTATGATATTTCGATAATGCCAACTTCAGGCTGTGGTGCTGTTCCTGTTCATCCAGAAGTGAAAGCAGTATTTAGTTCCATTGTCAAAGAAGAAGAAAAAGTGGATATTGAAGCTCTTGTAAATGAATCAGTATCCAACGCAAAAGTGATCCGTATGGGGGATTAATAATCCTCTTATTACTCTTTTTTCATTAAGTTTATTATTTTATTTTAATGATCTCTCTAATGGACTCGACGGGATCTGAACCCGTGGCCTTTACGTTGCGAACGTAACGATCTCCCCCTGATCTACGAGCCCTATGGATAAATAATAAAAAGAGAAATAAAAAAATAAAAAATTTAGAATTAAACAGGTCTTCCTAATTCGGTGACCTGTACGCTCTCTACACCAGGAACTGCTGCAAAAGCTTCTTCTACTGGCTCTGTGCCGCCTTCGAGGTCGCCAACAAGAACTACTATTTTGAGTGCTTTCAAACCAAATGCTACAGGTTCTATCTCTGAGCCGAATACAGATGCGCCTTCTGGTAATGCTGCTTCAAGCCTGATCTTAAGGTCATCCAGGTCGGTATCTACACCTTCTGGCATGATCTTCATTGTTGCTGCTACTTCACCCATTATGATTCCTCAGGGTCCTACAAATCCGCATTTTGGACATGTGTAAGGGTTGCTCTGTTGTCTGCACTTGGTACATCTTCCAAGTTCGGTTTCGCATGTTGGGCAAGGGAGTCTTGTGAACCCTTTCTCAACAAGGTGAATTCCGCATGATGTGCATTGTTCAACTTTTGCCATATTATAAATCTCCTTTTTAATTTAGTAAATTGTATGATGCTGGAACGAAACGTTTTGTGTCGCTGTAAGCTATTAACGGTTTCTGTACATACGTGGTATATAATTTAAATATTCCCCTTGATGTAAGTTCCTATGACCTTTTTCCCTTCAATGGCTGCAACCACTCTCTCCGGATGATCTCCATTTACGATCATGCAGTCCATGCCGTGCTTTATCAGCATGGTCGACAACATCCGGTCGGCACATGTTTCTCCCATTTGCTCAAGTTCTCTTAAGGTCATCTCCTCTATCATTTTCCCATCATTGAAGATCCCATCGACATCGGTGGCTTTGACAAGTCTTGCATCCATCCTTTGCGCCACCCATGCGGCAATGGTGTCTGAGGTAACATCCCAGGAATGGGGTAGTTCATCCGTATCTTTCAAAAGCCTGTATGGGAGCAGAATTGATACCTTCTCTTTGACATTTTTGGTATCCTCGATGGTTGGTATCCCTGTCATATCTTCGAGGAGATGTGCATATTGTTCCATTGCTGCTATGGCCATCCAGTGAGATGCTTTTTCCGTTATTGAATACTCTTCGGATATCCTGCGTATATTATCTGCAAAGATGCCACCGCCGGGTACGATGATCACTTGCATGTCTCCTTCGGTTCCAGCAAAGTTGTCATATATAGCTTTTATGAGCTCTGCTGAGCTGTCTATCAGACTTCCTCCAAGTTTAAGGACGACCTTCATGAGCAATTTCCATTATCATTCGTTCTTTTCCTTATCCATCGATCTGGCCGCAGCATATGCGGGAAATACCTTTGATATATCCTTGCCCCATTTGTCCGCAGTTGAGAAACAGTCATATCCAAGCCTTTTTGCAGCCTCTTCTATCATGAACTCTCCCAAACCTGCCGATACTATGATATCAAGGTCATTCTTTTGCGCAACTGTGGATATTGAATTGCATAGCAGTTCTATCTGTCTTTCCTTAACGTTCTTTGCTAGTCTGTATATATCATCTTCTGATATTTCGGTAAGGTCTGCACAGACCACACGCGCAAGTCTTCTCATGCAGTCGATCATGTTCTTGCCTGCACCGTCTGCCGTCTCGCATGTATAGAGCCCTTTATCGATATCTCCAAGAAGCATATATGCATCTGCGGTATTTGCAAAGAGCTCAGATGATACTCTGCATGTGCCCACATCAAGTTCCACGGTTTCAAGCAATGCTGCAAGGTTAGTGCGCAATGTGCCTGCATAGAACAGTTCATCTCTGAGCAATCTTGAAAAATCAGTGTGTCCTGCAACATGTTTTCCGTTCTTGATGGGTATAACATCACTGGTGGTGCTGCCCACGTCCACAAAAATGCAATCTCCTACCTCTTCTCCTATCAGGCGGGCAGATGCAGCCCAGTTTGCAGCGGCAAGTTCTCTGCTGCTTTGTGTACTTTCCTGAAAATGGCCGGTATTGTTGACGTATCTCACTTCACAGTCGAAGGCGTTGTTCACTGCGTCCATTATGAAATTGATACCTTCCTCCTTGTCGACAAAACAGTCTGCCAGCTCTCCTGTCATGACAACGGCCAATCCGTCGGGTCGAAGTCGATCTGCCAGTTCCTTAAGCGCAGATGGGAGGGTTGTGTCTTTCCAGAGTGGAATGTAGAGCAATTCTGTGATCTCGCCATCACTTGATGCAACTTTGGTGTTTGCTCCGCCGATGTCTATTCCTATATATCTCATCTCAGTTCCTCTTTGGTGAATGAATATTCTCCGTTTATCTTTATTTCTGGCAGTGTTTCTCCCATGCCGTTCTTGAGGAGAAGTTCTGCTATCTCTTTGTCCATTATCTTTGTAATGCCCACAAGGGATGTTGTAGGTCTTGGATTGACATCTATTATGTATGGTCTGTCCCCAAGTATTATGTCCACGCCTATGTATCCATTGCAGCCTAATGCTCTTGTAGCTTTCATTGCTACATCATATAGCTCTTGTTCCCTACCTGTTATGTATGGGGTTGTACAGCCGCAATAGTCTATTTTGGAAGCATCCTTTGTGGGGTCTATCTCCATTCTCTGTGCGTTCACTGTGAGGGGGAGCTGTTCTTTTCCGCAGATCAGGCTAACACTTAGATGTTCGCCTTTGATAAATTCGGTCGCAATATGGCTGCTTTTAATATCTGGTCGGTGGCAAACAAAAGTATCTTCAGAGGCACAACCATATCTGGGCTTTGTTACCCAGCATCCTTCCATTGGTATCCTTTGTCCGGATGCATATGTTCTGGGGACTGCAAGCCCTGCATTTTCGAGCATTCTGGTACACTCAAGTTTATCTGAGCAGATGGATACTGCATCCGGGGAACAACCAAGGTTCAGTGTATTATCTTCAATTATTGCTGTAAGTCCCGGAAGGACCTCTTCGGGGGCTATCACTAGTCCGGCATCACATTCTTTGGCGTATTTCCTTATCGTTGATTCGATATCTTCTTCGGATGATCCTACTGGTTTTCCATATTCAATGGTCGTATCGGACGTTGTGTATATAACTTCATGCCCGAGACGCGAAAAGCTGGATGCCAGGGTGGATAGCATTGCTCTTCCTTCCAGGAGGTAGGTGCCGCTCATCCCTGTGCTGACAGCATATTCAGAAAGGAGTATTTTCATATAAGCTGAGATTATATCATCTTATTTGTTATTTACTGTGATTTTATTCCATATTCGATCCTTTTAAGGCAATATTCTTAACAATTAATATATATAGCAGCAATACAATCACTGAACGAGGGATGTAAAGGATGGATGTAGATATTTCAGATAATCCTTTTGTACAAGCACTAGCAGTTTCAGGCACATTGTCTTTATTCATGATAGGCATGGCCTTGGGTGTAATGAACATTTTCGCGACCGGTAAGAGTCCTATGCCATCTTCAATGATATTACTGATCTTTGCTGTATTGTTCATTGTAGGTTCTGTCTTCTTTGAAATGAGGGGTGCCGATCAGGTCGGTGCACTTATTGGCGGGTGTGTGGTCTCATTTGCAGCTACGATCTCCATTTTTTCATTCTTTGGAGGCGTTGAACTTGTGCGAACTGGTGGGCTTGAGGCACTGGGTTGGGATAAGATGGTCTCCGCACTTGCGTTGTGTATGATCGCCAGTATGTTGCTTGTCAAATTATTATCTTATAAGATGCAAACCGATTATGCCTGATCATATCTGATCAGAGCCTCTTCGGTGCTTGTTTTTTTGTCTAACTTATTTAGTGTCATGCATTCTTTCTAACCGCAACTTATTTATAGAACATCAAACAATCCCACGTTGTTAATTATACCGCTCACAAATTATGGCGGAGTCGTGAGAAATGACAGGTAAATTTGGAAAGAAATCTAAATCTGAGAAGAAGTCCGATCCTTGTACTTGCTGTGCAGATGAGAACACAGAATGCTCAAAGGAAAATGCTCCTGAAAGCACAGAGGACCTGCAAACTTCCTGTGATTCTCAGATCGCTGAACTAAATGAACAAATAATGCGCCAGAGGGCAGAATTTGAGAATTTCAGAAATCGAAGCCTGCGGGAAAAAGAAGAATTTCGAAAATTTGCTCTTGAAAAAATAATGGTGGAGTTGCTTGAGGTACGTGACAACTTTGAGCGTGCTCTCGAATCTGCTAAAAAGGCAGATGATGTGAAGTCCATTATAGATGGCGTTGAAATGGTGTTCAAGCAATTCACATCTATCCTCGAAAAAGAAGGTCTTAAGATGATAGATTGTGAGGGCAAGGAATTTGATCCCCATCTTCATGAGGCTATGATGCATGTGCAGACCACTGAGCATGCTGACAACCATGTTGTTGATGTCTGCAAAGCTGGTTATGAGCTAAACTCAAAGGTCATCCGTCATGCGATGGTCACAGTTGCACAGAATCCGGATGAGGAATGAACGTTTCGTATCGTTTACGAAAGAACTAACTATACTACCGTTAATCTGATTTTAATCAAATATAAGTGAGGTATTATTATGGGAAAGATATTAGGTATTGACCTTGGAACTACTAATTCATGTATGGCTGTGATCGAAGGTGGTAAACCTACTGTAATTCCAAATGCTGAAGGTGGAAGGACAACTCCATCAGTGGTTGGTTTTTCAAAGAAGGGAGACAAGCTTGTAGGTCAGGTAGCAAAAAGACAGATGATAGCTAACCCTGGGAACAGTGTAAGTTCTATCAAACGTCATATCGGTGAAGGTGACTATAATGTCAATCTCAACGGTAAGGATTACACTCCGCAGGAAGTTTCCGCTATGATCCTGAGGAAGCTCAAGGAAGACGCTGAGGCTTACCTCGGTGAGACCATCACTCAGACAGTTATCACTGTGCCTGCATATTTCAATGATTCTCAGAGGCAGGCTACCAAAGATGCAGGACAGATCGCAGGTCTTGAGGTCCTAAGGATCATCAATGAGCCTACTGCAGCATCTCTTGCATATGGTCTCGACAAAGAGGAAGGCGATCACAAGATCCTCGTTTACGATCTCGGGGGAGGTACCTTCGATGTATCCATCCTTGAATTGGGCGATGGCATATTCGAAGTACTTTCCACAAGCGGTGATACTCACCTTGGTGGAGATGATTTCGATCAGAGGATCTCAGAGTTCCTTGTTGAGGAATTCAAGAAGGCTGAAGGTATAGATCTGTCAAATGACAAGGCTGCTCTCCAGCGTCTCAGTGATGCTGCAGAGAAGGCAAAGATCGAACTTTCCGGTGTTGCTTCTACAAACGTGAACCTTCCGTTCATTACCGCAGATTCCAATGGTCAGCCAAAACATATCGATATTGACATCACAAGGGCTCAGTTCGAGAAGATGACCGAAGACCTTGTTGGTAAGACCCTCGAATCAATGAAGATGGCTCTTAGTGATGCGAAATTGACCACAAAGGACATTGACCGTGTACTTCTGATCGGCGGTTCCACAAGGATCCCTGCAGTATATGATCTTGTCAAGAACTTCATTGGAAAGGACCCGTACAAGAACATCAATCCTGATGAGGCAGTTGCAGTAGGTGCAGCTATTCAGGCAGGCGTACTCTCTGGAGAGGTCCACGATGTTCTCCTTCTCGATGTCACACCATTGACAATGGGTATAGAAACCCTTGGAGGGGTTGCAACACCACTTATCGAGAGGAATACCACTATTCCTGTTAAGAAGAGCCAGATATTCTCAACTGCGGCAGATAGCCAGCCATCTGTGGAGATCCATATCCTGCAGGGTGAGCGTGGTGTCGCATCTGCGAACAAGACCCTCGGTCGCTTTGTGCTTGATGGCATACCACCTGCTCCAAGGGGAATGCCACAGATCGAAGTAACATTCGATATCGATTCCAATGGTATCCTTCATGTCAATGCAAAGGACCTCGGTACCGGCAAGGAACAGTCCATCTCCATACAGAAGCCAGGTGGATTGTCCGATGAGGAGATCGACCAGATGATCAAGGACGCAGAACTGCACGCTGAGGAAGATAAGGCACGCAAGGAAGAGGTCGAGATCAGGAACAATGCTGATTCTCTTGTCAATGCTGCTGAAAAGACTGTTAAGGAAGCTGGGGACGTTGCAACCGATGAGCAGAAAGAGCAGATCGAAGCTGCGGTAGCTGAGCTGAAAACTGCCCTTGAAGGGGAAGACCTCGAGGCTATCAAGAGCAAGACCGAAGCACTTCAGGAAGCTGTCTATAAGGTTTCCGCTGCAATGTACGAGAAAGCTCAGAAAGAGGCTGGTGCTGGTGCTGAAGCTTCTGAAGATGCAAGTGGTCCTTCATCAGCTGGTTCTGCATCAGATGATAATGTCGTTGATGCGGACTATGAAGTCGTTGACGAAGACAAATAAATACCTGAGGGCAATATGTGCAGATGATTTCCATCTGCACTTTTATTTACCTTTAAAGGAGTTCTAATGTCGACCACGCGAGATTATTATGAAATACTTGGTGTATCGAAAGATGCATCTGATACTGAGTTGAAAAAAGCTTACCGCAAACTTGCAATGAAATTTCATCCTGACAAGAACAAAGAAGCGGATGCTGAAGAGAAGTTCAAAGAGATCTCCGAAGCTTATGCCGTCCTTTCAGATGCTGAGAAGAAAGCGCAGTATGATCGTTTCGGACATGCGGGTATCGATGGTCGATACAGTACTGAAGACATCTTTAGAAATACTGATTTTGGTGATTTTGGTGACCTCGGCGATATCTTTGGCAGTATCTTCGGAGGCGGTGGCGGCTTCGGCGGTTTTGGTGGCGGAGGACGCCGCAGGCAGGGGCCTACAAGGGGCTCGGACCTGAGGTATGACCTTGGCGTAACACTGGAACAGGCTGCTTTCGGGGAAAAGGTACAGATAAATGTCCCACGCGCAGAGAATTGTGAAACATGTGGGGGCACCGGTGCAAAGGAAGGCACGAGTCCTAAAACATGTGCCACATGCCGTGGCAGTGGCCAGGTAACCCATGCAAGAAGAACACCGCTTGGCAACTTCATGACCACAACCACTTGTGATGTTTGTCATGGAAAAGGTCAGGTCATTGAATCTCCCTGTCCTGTCTGTAGAGGTTCAGGCAAGCAAAAGAAAGTGCGCAAGATGGGTGTCTCAATTCCAAAGGGTGCTGATACAGGTCTGCGCCTGAAGATGTCTGGAGAAGGTGAAGCTGGCAGCCCCGGTGCACCACCAGGTGATCTCTATATTGTCATCCATGTCAAGCAACACGATAAGTTCGAGCGTGTTGGGGATGATATTGTCTATGGAATCCCAATATCATTCTCACAGGCAGCCCTGGGCACTGAGATAAATGTGCCGACCCTTCACGGAAAAGTGAAGATGAAGATCAAAGCTGGCACTCAGACGCATTCAATATTACGCCTGAAGGGTAAAGGCATGCCTCATCTTCACGGGCATGGTCAGGGTGACCAGCTTGTCAGGGTCACCGTTGAAACACCTACGAACCTTACAGGTAAACAAAAAGAGCTACTTGAAGAATTCGAGAGGATCAGTAACGGTGATCATAAGGGTTCTAAAGGAAAAGGTTTCTTTGATAAGGTTAAGGATGCATTTGAGAGTTCCATCTCTGATAATTCATCTGGCACTGTCGATTAAGGCATGTGCCTAAATATTTTTCTTTTTCACTCTTTTATTTTTGTAGTAACCTTTAACACAGATATGTTTCATTAACCATTCTTTATAATTTCAATTATTTTCACAGGGCTGTGTGATTTATGAAGATCATTATCGTAGGTGCTGGAGAAGTAGGATTTCATATTGCAAGTTCTCTCTATCTGAACAATGATGTTGTTGTCATTGATATTGATGAGGATGCATGTGCGAGAGCTGATGAACTGGATGTACAGGTGATCCAGGGTAATGGTGCGAATGTTTCTATTCTTGAACATTTGATTAACGATGCTGATCTCCTTGTTGCCGTAACGGGTTCAGATGAACTGAACATTGTTACCTGTACGACTGCCAAGCTGATATCTCCTTTACACAAACAGCTCAAGACAATGGCGAGGGTAACGAATCCTGATTATATCGATAGGCCAGTTGCAACGCGCACTCAGGTAGGTATCGATGTCATGATCTGTCCTGAGCTTGCTTTGGCTTCTGAGGTCGCTGAGATCCTTTCTATGCCTTCTGCAATAGATGCTGAGGTGTTTGCAGATGGAAAGGTCAAGATGATGGAATTCGTTGTATCGGATGAAAGCGATCTTGTTGACAAAAAAATGAAAGACCTTGATCTTTCTGAATGTTGTATCGTGAGTGCACTCTATAGAGAATCAAATATTATCATTCCACATGGTGACGATGTCATTCACAAAGGTGACCATGTTGTTGTAATCGGCAAATCCGATGCAATGATGGACATTGGTAACCTCTTTGCCGGACATGCGGACAGTGTGAAGCGAGTTCTTATTATTGGTGGTGGGACCGTTGGTTTCTATCTTGCAAAGCTTCTGGAAAAAAGCAACACGAGTATCAAGATAATTGAAAAGAATCTGGATAGATGTGAAGCTATTGCAGATCTTCTTCCAAAAGTTCTTGTACTGAAAGGAAATGGGACCGACATACATCTTCTAAAAGAAGAGGGTGTTCAGGATATGGATGTTGTGATCTCCGTTACTGACAGTGATGAGAAAAATCTGTTATGCGCTCTTCTGTCCAAGCAACTTGGTGCAAAGAAGGTTGTTGTAAGGGCCGACCATCTTGATTATGTGCCATTGTTCGAACTGGTGGGCGTGGACCGTGCGGTAAGTCCAAGGGAAGCTACTATCAATGAAGTTCTAAAATTGACGATGGGTACTGGTATTGAAGCATTGACAATGATCGAAGGTGAAAAGGCCGAGATCATAGAGTATATTGCATCCAGTACCTCCAAGGTAACCGGTAAACCTTTGAAGAACGTACAGTTCCCTGAAGGTGCTCTGGTATGTATGGTGGTGCATAAAGGGGATACATTCGTTCCCCGTGGTAATTATATCATTAAAGAAGGGGACCGTGTCCTTGTCTTCTTATTACCTTCTGTACATCAAAAAGTTGAACGTTTGTTCAAGTAAAATCGGAAGGTCTATATTTTGATAAACTATAGAGTAGTATTTAACGTATTAGGTTCTCTTCTTTGTTTTCTTGGTCCCTTGATGCTGATACCTCTGGTAGTGGCATTATATTACGGCGAGTCGCCCTATCCTTTTGCAGTATCATTCGCAGTGACGACAGTTGTTGGTTCTATGCTTTCTTTTAGGTTCCTATCCACCGGTGAGGATGAATGGGAAAAAAGAGAAGGTTTTGCCATAGTTGCATTTGGATGGTTTGCAGCTGCTTTATTTGGTTCCATACCTTACATGTTCGATGGGGTAACTCCTCTTAATGCCCTGTTCGAATCCATGTCTGGCTTCACAACCACTGGGGCAACGGTCTTCGTGGATATCGAAAGCCATTCGAGAAGCCTGTTGTTCTGGAGAAGTATGACGCAGTGGATAGGTGGGATGGGTATCATTATGTTGTTCATTGCCATTCTTCCGAAATTAGGTGTTGCTGGCCGACAGATGTTCCGCGCAGAAGCCCCTGGTCCAAAAGAAGATCAGCTCAAGCCGAGGATAAGGGAGACCGCAAAGATATTGTGGGCGGTCTATGTCTCGATATCTGTACTTGAACTTATACTGTTGCTTGCAGCAGGGATGTCATTCTATGATGCTTGCACACATACGTTCACCACAATGGCGTGTGGTGGTTTTTCTACATATGCTGATAGTGTTGCTGCTTTTGACAGTCCTTTGATAGAAGGTATAATCACATTGTTCATGTTCATAGCAGGTGCAAACTTTGCTTTGCATTACAAGACCCTATATTCTGACAAAAAAAGTCTCCTAAAAGACAACGAATTCAAGTTCTATTTTGTGATCGTGGCTATTGCAACCATCCTTTTGACTGGCATCCTTCTGAGGGATAATTATGATACGATACCCACAGCGTTCAGGTATGCGGTATTTCAGGTGCTGTCCATTCTGACCACGACCGGGTATGCAACTGCTGATTTTAATCTATGGTCTGATTCAGGAAAGGTCATATTGCTGGCTATAATGTTCATCGGTGGATGTGCCGGTTCGACTGCGGGGGGAATTAAGGTCGTCAGGGTTCTGATATTACTGAAATATGCCCGCCGTGAACTTTTTAAGGCAATTCATCCTAAGGCTATAAGACCTGTTAAGTTCAATGGAAAAAGTGTGCCTGGGGACATTATGCATGCGATAATTTCCTTTGTTGTCATCTATTTAATTATCTTTTTACTCAGTTCTACAATTCTTGCAATTCTTGGCATGGACCTTACAAGTTCCATAACTGCGTCTATTGCAACATTGGGTAATATTGGTCCGGGTTTCAATCTGGTAGGGCCAATGGCAAACTTCAGCACGGTTCCTGCGATAGGTAAACTTGTCCTTATTGCCAATATGTGGGTCGGAAGGTTGGAAGTATTCACTGTTATAGTGATGCTGACGCCTGAGTTCTGGAAACGGTGAAAAAGAGATTGCTTCATCCTTGGATGAAGCGAAAAGATGCTTTATTCTGCTTTGTACTTGAAATCAATGTCGTTCTTTATGAAATCTTTGAATATTCCTCTGAGGTCCCAGAGAAGCTTCTTATTTGCCTTGAACAAGGCCTTCAAAAGGTCCAGAAGGCTCATGCTTGTGAAATTGATATCTTTAAGGGAGTATGCAAGGGAATTAAGGTCTTCGTCAGTGAATTTGACAAAAGTCTCTTTGACAATGAGGCTATTGTCTATCTCTTTTCCGATCGTTTTTCTCCAGAGTTCTTCATATTCCTGAAGTGTATCTGTGGAACAATCTCCATTTCTGATCGCTTTGGCAGCTATCTCTCCGGCCATCTTGCCTGCATCCATGGCATTGATGATCCCGCCACCTGTTATCGGGTCTGACTGGCGTGCAGCATCTCCTACAAGCATAAGTCCATTGGCTATCGTTCTATCGATGGTTCCGCAAACAGGTACGCCTCCGATGACCATCTCGATTATCTTAGCATCAGGCATGTTCTTTTCCATAAAGTCATTGAGGAGGTCTATGGCCCTGTCCTTTCCGGATTTGCTACCTAGTATGCCTATTCCGACATTTGCTTTGTTGCCGCCTTTGGGGAACATCCATACATAACCGGCAGGTGCTATCTCATTTCCGAGATAGAAATAGCAGAATTCCTGGTCAATGTTGGCATTGCTCACAAGATACTGAGCACAGGTTTCCATGTCGGATGGTTTTACTGATGTATCAATACCTGCCCAACGTCCGACCTTTGATTCCATTCCGTCTGCGCCAATAACTATCTTTGACCGCACTTCATGCATTTTTCCCAAATGCATTAGCTTTATTCCGCAGACAGTATCATTTTCGATGATCAGGTCCGTTGCTCTTGTCTTGACCATAATTTCAGCGCCAGCCAATGCACTTTCGTTAGCAAGTGCTCTGTCAAAGATCTTCCTTTCGAGTACATAACCCACTTCCCCGCCGGACATCTCCTCTGCCATTTCGACCTTTGTTCCGTCCGGTGATATGATACATGATCCTTTTACGTCTGCACATATCCATCGTGGATCTGGTTCAATATGTTGTTTTAAATGAAATTTACCTACGCCTTCAGCGCATCTGACTGGATCGCCGATCTCCTGTCTTTTTTCTATCATCAATACGTCGAGCCCTTCCTTTGCTGCGGTTTTTGCAGCAATGGATCCTCCCGGGCCTGCGCCAACGACGATGACATCGTAGTGGTCTTTCATCTGTTCACCTCGATGGCTCCGAGCGGGCATATCTTCTGACAGATGCCACATCCAGTACATTTATTGTCTACTTCTATCCATGTCTCGACAAGTTCCAGAGCTCCCGTTGGACATACCCCTACACATGCACCGCAGTATCCACATATATATTTATTTACACTGATGCTCATTGATTATCACCGAATAGTTCAGATGTGTTGCTATCATTATTACTTCCATTATAATATATGTTTCGTGGCATCCATTTTTCATAATGGTGACATTTATATGCTAGTACTTATAAGACGCTAAAAATAGTGGACAAGTTTTCTCTTTTAGGACAATAATACTAATATCAGTTATTTCAGAATATATATTTTGTTCATATTGTATGTGGCTTTTGGCAATATTGCGGAGAATATTGCTAATAGTGCCGTACAAAACAGCTTATACTATTTTCTTATGATGGACTTAACGACATTTTATATGTTCTGACAACAGTCCTTCTTTATATGCAACATATCATGGTCTACGTTACTGCGGGAAGTATGGATGAAGCTCGAATGTTGGGAAAAGAACTGGTGTCAAGGAATCTTGCAGCATGTGCTAACTTTCATCGCATCGATTCTGTCTACCGATGGGGTGGGAAGGTCGTTGAAGGTCAGGAAGTTGCAGTCGTGCTAAAAACCATCTCTGAAAGATTTGATGAACTAAAAGAAACGGTAAGGTTGCTACATAGCTATGAGCTTCCATGTATCGTCTGCTGGGATATCTCCGGGGATGAGGAGTATTTGCAGTGGATCTCAGATGAAACTGGAAAGCTTTGATAAGGGTGAGATCTTCACTCTTCCTTTTCCTGTCTCAGAACCGAACCGTTTCTCTGCGTATTCCTTTGCCTTTCCTTTTCCGTGAAGCATGAGCTCGACAATATCGTGGGGTTCATCGATATCGGTACTTGCAAGGAATGAGTCGAATATGTGCATGCTCTTGTCGAGATCTTCAGTGATCTCACAATGGCTTGTGAAACTGCAATCGTGATATTTTACAGTGAACTCGTTCGGATGGCGTATGAAAAGGATGTTAGTTCCTCCGCCTTTTCCCGGAACGATGACCACATCCTCTGAAACTGATGTTATCCTTCTGATATGGTCCCCTGTCACAAGGGGCAGGTCAGCCATGATTATCAATACGGGTTCGCTGGCATTTTGCAAGTATTCATTTATAGACCTGTTCAGTCCGGGTTCCGTGATAATGAGTTCTCCCTTGAACTCTTTGGGAATTCCTTTCTTTGATGTGGTGAGGATGTCTATGGTTGCTATTCCTGCATCATTAAGTGCTTTAATGACATCTTTTAGCATAAGCTCTACGAACTCTTCCCTCTCTTCCTTTGAGAGGACGGGGGATAATCTTGATTTTGCATTCTCGTTCTTATAAGGAATGACAGCTCTCATATTATATTTCCTCATATAATGCATTCCTTCGCATCGGTTTGCGGCCTGCACTTGTGATGATCCATTCAAGCTCTTCCGGTGATAGATATTCCCCGTTCGCTCCTCCTGAGGCTAGGGTGATCTGGTCTTCCATGAGCGTGCCGCCCATATCGTTCGCACCACAGGACAAGGCTACATGTGCAAGCTTCTTTCCAAGCTTGACCCAGCATGCCTGAAGGTTATCCACATGCTTGTTGAGCAGTATCCTTGAAATGGCTATCAGCTTGAGGTCTTCCATTCCGGTTGTCATGAACTTCCCTGAACGTAGCATCTCCTCTCCAACTCTATTGTTGTAGGGCATGAAGGGCATGGTTATCAGTTCGGTGAATGCACCTGTCTCTTCCTGAATGCTACGTATTGTCAGTATGTGGTCGAACCTTTCTTCCCAGGTCTCCACGTGACCGTACATTATGGTGGCATTTGTGCGCAGACCTACTCTGTGGGACGCTTTGATGGTCTCTATCCACTGGTCCGTTGTTATCTTATCCTCACAGATGATCTTTCGTACACGGTCCACAAGTATCTCTGCGGATGTCCCGGTAAGCGTGCCCAGCCCGTTCATTTTCAGTTCGGTTAAGGCATCCTCGATGGGTGTTTTTGATAGGGATGAAGCATAGTGGATCTCCATGGGGGAGAATCCATGTATGGTCATATTCGGGTAGTTGATGTGTATGCTCTTCACAATGTCATTATAGAATTTAAGGTCCAGCTGTGGAAGATAACCTCCCTGGATGCAGATCTCCACGGCACCGGCCTTTTCTGCCTGGTCGACCTGCTCAAGTATCTCTTCAATGGTCAGTATGTACCCTTTTTCTTCCCTGAAACCACAGAATCCGCAGTGTCCCTTGCACATGTTGGTGATGTAGATGTTTCTGTTGGTGACATAGGTCACTGTATCTCCAACAGCTTCCTTACGCAGGTTGTCTGCTAGTGTGTAAAGTTCGAAGGGATTTACATCCAGGAGTGCAATTGCATCTTCCTTTGTAGCGGTTCCCTTGCTGGCCCGTTCAATGATATCTTCAGGAATGGTCATTATCATATGCTCCTGTAAAGTGTGTCTCTCTGGACTGGTGTCCTTTCGGTGGCTTTTATGATCCATTCCAGTTCTTCTACTGAGATGACTTCCCCGCTGGATGCTCCTGCTGATCGTGAAATACTTTCTTCCATGAGCGTTCCTCCCATGTCGTTCGCACCACAGGACAGGGCCATTTGTGCAAGCTTCTTTCCAAGTTTTACCCAGCTTGTCTGTATGTTGTCGATGTGTGTATTGAGCAATATGCGTGCAATGGCATAGACCTTGAGGTCGTCTATACCGGTGTTCATGAATCGTCCTTCTTCCAGCATTTTCTCGCCTATGGGGTTATTGTAAGGCATGAAAGATAGAGGTACGAACTCGGAGAAGCCGCCTGTCTCTTTTTGTATTTCCCTGATGGTGAGGATGTGATCGATCCTATCCTCCCACGTATCCACATGTCCATACATCATTGTTGCAGTGGTCTGAATTCCTATGTTGTGGGCAAGGGTCACAGTGTCTACCCATTCCTGCCTTGTTAACTTGTCCGGGCAGATTATCTTTCTTACTTTGTCCACAAGGATTTCTGCAGCGGTTCCGGGCATTGTGTTCAATCCGTTATCCTTGAGCTTTTTCAGTGTTTCCTCCACTGAAAGACCACTGGCCCTTGCAGCATGATTGATCTCCATTGGGGAGAAGCAGTGGGTGTGGAGGTGTGGATATTCGGACTTTACCGCTCTGAGAATATCTATGTAGAGGTCTATATCTGCATTAGGTAACAATCCACCCTGGATACAGACTTCGGTCGCACCGGAAACATGGGCTTCCTTTATCTTTTCCTTTATCTGGTCAATGGAAAGCAGATATCGTTTTTTATCTTTGAATGCACAGAAACCACATGTTCCGACGCATATGTCTGTGAAATTGATGTTGCGGTTGATGATGTACGTAACGTCATCTCCAACGGTTTCATCTCTGATCTGGTCTGCAAGTGCGAACAGTTCAAAGGGTTTTATTTTCAATAGGTTAAGAGCGTCTTCTTTGGTAGTAGTACCCTGATATGCTCTCTCTAAGATATCCTCGGGGATCATTGCTGTTTCCTCTTAAATCCGTTTTTATCAGTAAGTGTCCCTAACAGGTCGGAAAGGTTGCTGCTGTACCATCCTTTCTTTATGTGCTGGGGGTATATGGGCAATCTTTCTCTGAGTTCTATTTCTTTTGTCATCCTTTGAAGCTCGATGACATCCGGCCACTCAGCTTCCGGATTTATCCAGTCAATGGTTGTGGGGGATACTCCTCCAAGGTCAGATGCGCCTGCTTTTATCAATATATATGGATCGATAAGGTTTGGTGCGACCTGGACTGCAACATCATCCGGTAGTATTTCCCTTGCAATGGAAACGGTTTCTATCATTTCTTCCTTTGATGGTGGGGCATGGTCTGCCATTGGGGTGTCAGGTTTTGGCATGAAGTTCTGTATGATGACTTCCTGTATGTGTCCGAATTCCCTGTGGATGTCCGCAATGACATTGAGTGAACGTTTGCGGTCAGCCTTTGTTTCCCCGATGCCCACCAGTATGCCTGTGGTGAATGGTATCTGTAACTTTCCGGCGGTCCTTATCATCTCTATGCGCTTAGATGGCGCTTTTCCAGGGGATTCGAAATGTGCTTTCAGTTCTGCGGTGGTTTCCAGCATAAGGCCCATGCTTATGTTCAAAGGCTTTAATATCTCGAGCTCTTGCCGGGTCAGGATACCGGCATTGGTATGCGGCAGAAGTCCTATTTCGATGGCAAGTTTGCAAAGATCGGCAACATACTCAACAGTACTGGAATATCCAAGCTTTTCAAGCTCCGTTAAATATTCCGGAACTTCTTCAGCGTATTCTCCAAAAACAAAAAGGGCTTCAGTACATCCTGCCTTTTCTCCTTTTTCAAGGATCGGCCTGATCTCCGACATGTTCATTAGGCGGGCTTCAGGATGTCCGGCATCGCGCCTAAAGGTGCAGTAGCCGCAACGGTTCCTGCAAATATTGGTAACAGGAATGAAAACATTGCGCGAGAATGTCACAAATTCGGGCATAATTGGTCAATGAATGAAGGATTTAGTACATAAGCTTAATTGAAGGTTTAAACTGATGGGTTTTTGTTATGTAATAAATAATATTCTTGAAAATTTCTGAAAAGAAAAATAAAAAAGGAATTGGCGAAATGATCAATTTCCTTCGCCTAAAATGATGTTCATTGTATTCTTGACGCCAAGGGCGACCCCTTCTACCTCGATCCCACCTTTGCCCTTTGCACCATCTCCGACCACATACAGTCCTTCTATTGGGGTCGTATTGCCAATATCGGTTCCTGATGATGACCTGTTGACTGGCCAGCCTCCGTAATATGATTGTGCAAGAATGATCTCGTAGTCCTTGTTCGGGAATATCCTTTCGAGGTCCGCTATCCCCATGTCGATCTCTTCTTCAAGGTAAGGTATCCTGTCCCATTGGACCGTCTGGTGTGCCATGACCAGATGTTTTCCCGGGGGTGCGAGGTTTGGGTCGATGTTAGTGACCTCATTGATTCCATTGACCCTTTTTGCCGATGGCGTGAAAAGCACTCCTCCATGGCCTATGAGCGGTTCATTGGCAGCAAGACAGATCTTCACTCCGGCGGAGGGCTTTATCTTTCTTATCTTGTCAAGATATTGTTCATATTGGGGTGTAGTGGGTGCATCCTTACAGAGGTCATTTGTAAATGGATGTCCAATATTGCTGATGACGATGTCTGCCATATGCCTTTGTCCATCGATCAGCACGCCAACGGCTTTACCGTCTTCCACCAATATCTCTGTGACCTCTGTCTTTGTGTCGATGCTTCCACCGTTCTTCCTTACAACGTCTGCGAGCGCATCTGTGACTGCTTTACAGCCGCCAATAGGAACTCCCGGTCCTCCGTGCCTATAGAGGTTCTCGAATATCTCAAAGGCCTCTTCCACGGGGGTATCTTCTGCTTTCAGGCTCAGGGCCCAACCACAGAATGAGTCTGCCATCTGATGAGCAATGGGCATGTTGAGGTTCTTTGTTATCCATTCTCCAAAAGAGCAGTTCTTAGGTGACCATTTTCTGGTCGAAATTAATAATAATGCAAGTTTTATGCGATTCCATGTTGAAAAGGTCGAACCGAACTTCCCAAATGGGACGTCCTTGTATATTCCCTTCTCAAGGTCTTCATGTATTCTCAGGAATGCGGTGTCATCCTGTCTTTCAATGATGACATCGGCATCTACCTCTTTGATCAACTGTGCCAGTGGCCCGGTTGGTCCATGGGGCAGCATGTGAAGGGCACCGGTTGTCAATTGGTAACCGTTGATGTTGAAGTTCGTGAACCTTCCTCCTATCATTGCGAGGCGTTCGAACACTTCCACTTCATAGCCCGTTCCGGATAGCTTGGCTGCGCTGAGCAAACCTCCCAGTCCTGCTCCGATAACGATCGCTTTCATTCATCTGCCTCAATCGCTTTCATGGGGCAATATGCTGCACATACGCCACAATTTACACATGCATCGGTGATGTGTGCCTTACTTTTTACGATGATCGCATCTATTTTGCAAAATGCTGTACATTGGCCGCATCCAACACAGTTGTCGTTGATCTTCATGAATCTTCCTCGAGTTGGAGTTCTTTTAGTTCCTTAATAGTAAAAGTATTTTGTTCTAATTTACGGAAGTGTGATACAATATTTTGATGTTGTCTTATGTGTGTCCTTTAACATAAGCAATGTATTAATACTGATGCGTCCTATCTTTATTGTACTATCATGTGTGGTCGTATAGTTTTTTTGTTGGTATGTTTTGTATTTAGCAATGTACTCTAATTATCATTATCAATAATGACAATCCTTTTATAGTAATATGTCAGATTATACTTTGGTGATATACATGTCCACGGAAAATATCCAAGTAGTAGCTCGTAAAGACGGTGAAATGGTTTCGAAGAAGTTCAAGGCTGCTCCTTATGAATTTACTATCGCTACCCGCGCAAAGTGGAAGATGGTAATATCTGATGAGGATCTGGAACTTCGTGCTGGCGAATATAAGAAGATCGCAATTAAGGAAGTCACATTGGATGCTGACACACTTGCAATTCCATGTGCGTTCACTTATCATGCAATTGCTTCCGTTCTGAAGGTCTCTTCAAAGGAAGGGAATTGTCTCGTTGAAAGTCCGCGTACCATCAATTATGCTTATGTATTCGGACAGGAGACCGGAAAGGTCAGGGCAGGGGACCTGCTTGGTGTACTGAATGTCTTCCCTATCATGTTCACAAGGGAAGCTATGAAACCTGTGCTTGTAAAATGAACTGATCCAAAGGGGGCTTTTAAATGGAAAAATGCGTGATCTGTGGGGATGATCAGGATTTCAAGCAATATGAGGGCTATAATATCTGTACTGCATGTGCCGATATCATGGAAGATGTAATGGGCGAGTATTTCATGAAAACGGTGAGTGATGCTACAAAACCGAAGGCGCATGAAGGTTATCTGCATTATCTTGATAGCACTACTCGATATGTGAGTGATTACAAGAAGATAAGCTCTAAATCACACAAGTATACTGTAGATGCTTCTGAACGCGCAGATGATGCTCTTCATGAGAGTAAGACGCCTTCAAAGCAGCGTTACTTTGAACGAATGCATGAGGTGCTTGATTGGCTTGAGAAGACGCCACAGTTCTACCATTATTATTTCAAGGAATATTACACTTGTCCGAGCTGTAGCTCCTCTATCTTTGATAAGTATGAAACTGAAGAAGTGGGCGAGTGGCTTGTGATAACTTGTTCCAATTGTGGCGAAATGGTCAAGAAGTATTACTCCCCAAAGCTGATCTGATATTTGTAAAGCAGGTACATCCTGCTTTCTTTGACTTTTTTAAATTTTACCTATTCGTAATTTCACCCCTTATAAAAATTCTAACTGTGCATTTTTGTCATATATTCTACACGAAATTCCGTACACCTATTGTATTTTTTGTCTGTTGATATTTAGTCCTCTTTTGTTATGAATGTGTGTTTTTTGGAAATAGTTATATAGAGAATACTATATCTACGATTATTAATCTTCAGGTGATTCATCATGTCAGTAATAATCGATAGTAGCAGTATTATCAATAGTTACATTCCGGTTGCTGTGTTTCTTGTTGTTTCGCTTCTGATGCCTCCGGCAACGATGGCTATGGTTAAGTTGGTAAGCCCCAGAAGCAAATCACCTAACAAATACACGACCTATGAATGTGGTTCAGATCCGTTAGGAGATGCACGAATACAGTTTAATGTTGAGTATTATCTTTATGCGATAGCATTTGTTTTGTTCGATATCGAAGTTCTTTTCCTGTACCCATGGGCAATGATCTATCAGGGTAACTCTGTCGATATGGTAACAGCGATCGTTGAGATGCTGATCTTCATTTTTGTTCTGTTGTTCGGATATGCATACTTATGGAAGAAGGGTGCTCTTAAATGGATGAATTAAACGATAACGAAACAGTAGAGAATCAGGAGGAGTACGTGGAAGAGATACCCGGTGTTATTACCACCACTTCCATGGCTATCACTGACTTCTTGAAAAAGACAAAAGCTCAGGACGTAATTAACTGGGGTAGGAAGAACTCTTTGTGGTTCCTGACTCAGCCAATGGGTTGCTGTGGTGTGGAAATGATCGCTACAGGTTGTGCACACTATGATACTGACAGGTTCGGTATCATCCCACGTAATTCCCCAAGGGCTGCAGATGTCATGATCATTAGTGGATATGTGACAAGGAAATACCTTCCTGCACTTAATAAGCTCTGGGAACAGATGGCTGCGCCAAAGTGGGTGATTTGCATGGGTGACTGCTCCATTAGTGGTGGTCCTTTCTATGAATCTTACAGCACAGTGCAGAACATCGATAAAATGTTCCCTATAGATGTTTTTATTCCAGGATGTCCACCAAGGCCGGAAGCCCTGCTTCAGGGATTCATTGAGCTTCAGAAGAAGATCATGGCCAAGAAGGACCATGGGACAGATTATTGAGGTGATCGCATGGATGCAAAAACCATTATTGATTCATTGGTTAATAAGTTCCAGGATTCCCTCGTGGATGCAAAAGTAGATTCTGATATCAGGGTCTCTGCTTACCTGGAACCGGAAAAGATCGTGGAAGTCTGCCAGTACATGAAAGATGAACTTTTATTTGACCATCTCTCAAGCGAGACTGCTGTAGATTATCCTAAAAGGAACGAGATCGTGGTTGTCTATCATATTGGTTCATATGACCATTCTGTTCTAATGACCATCAAAGTTAAGCTTCCTCGTGATGCTCCTGAGATCGAGTCTATTGTTCCTGTTTATTGGAATGCAAATTGGTATGAAAGAGAAACATACGAACTGTTCGGTGTTAAATTTAACAATCACCCCAACCTCAAACCTCTGGTCCTTCCAGATGAATTGATGGGAGATTGGCCTTTGAGAAAGGATTACGAAGGTTTCCCGAACAGAACTGCCAGAAATTTGGTGTGAGGGTATAAATATGGATGAAACAGTTGGCCCATCAGAAATGATCGTTCACCTTGGACCTCAACATCCGATGCAACCAGGACCATTCAGGTTAAACCTTAAACTTAAAGGTGAGACCGTGGTCGATGGTAATATCGAGTTGGGATTTATTCACAAGGGCATTGAAAAGATCTTAGAAAACAAAACGTACCTTCAAGGCATACCTATCGTTGACAGGATCTGTTATCTTACAGCAATGACAAACGAAGAAGCTTATGTCGGTGCTGTTGAAAAACTTGCAGATATTGAAGTTCCTGAAAAATCCCAGTATATCAGGGTTATTGTTGAAGAACTGTCAAGATTACAGAGCCACCTTCTTGGAATGGGTGAGTTCGGTGAGTTCATTGGTTTCGTATCAATGTTCATGTATACTATCAAGGAAAGGGAAGATATTCTCTCTTTGATGGACATGGTGACAGGAGCACGTATCACACACACATTCCTCAGGTTTGGCGGTGTGCGTGACGATCTTCCTGAAGGATTCAAGGAAAAATCTGCTGTAGTATTTGCAAGTCTCAGGGAACAGATAGCCGATTATGAAAGGTTGTTCAACCATGATGAGATCTACAAGTTACGTTGTTTCGGTGTTGGTGTTCTTGATTCAAAGACCGCAAGAGATCTTGGGGTATCAGGACCAGCACTTCGTGCAACAGGTGTTCCTTTCGATATAAGGAAAGATGAACCTTATCTTGTTTACAAGGACCTTGATTTCAAAGTATGTACAGCTACTGACGGTGACATCGCAGCCCGTATCAATGTAAGGCTCGAAGAAATGCTAGAGGCAATGTACATAATCGAACAATGTCTTGACCAGATGCCAAGCGGCCCTCTCTTCTATGAGGATTCATTATACGGTGTAAGAACACCTGTGATGAGAGTTCCTGAAGGAGACGTTTTCCACAGGGTAGAAGATCCACGTGGAGAAATGGGATTCTATATGGTATCAGATGGTTCTGACAAACCATATCGTGTAAAGATAAGGGGACCGGTATATCCAACAATGCAGGCATTGCCTCCACTGATAAAAGGCACTACTATTGCCGATGTGGCTGCAATTGCAGGTAGTATGGACGGATGTACGAGTGAGGCGGACAGGTGATCATGATGTCTTCAGAAGTAATAGATATTCTTTTCAATCCCTGGGTCCGTACTCTGATCGGTCTTTGTCTGATCGGTGTAGTTTTCGGCGGTGCAATGGTAGTTGTCTGGTTCGAACGTAAACTATCAGGCGATATTCAGTTCAGGCTTGGTCCTAAATATGTAGGTCCTTTTGGTCTGTTCCAGCTTGTGGCCGATGCTATCAAGTTGATGACCAAAGAAGATCTTATTCCATCAAAGGCAGACCGTTTACTGTTCGTATCAGCACCTATCGTGCTCATGGGTTCAGTGTTCCTGATGCTTGTGGCAATTCCATTCGGTGCAGTTTTTGTTAACGGTGTCGAGTACCCTATCGTTGGTACTGAGATGGACATAAGTATTCTTTATATTGAAGCAGTGTCTTCGATCTCTATTATCGGTGCTTTCATGTATGCATACAGTTCCAACAACAAGTATTCACTTCTTGGTGCTTTCAGGAACTTTGCAAGAATGATCGGATATGAAGTTCCACTCGGTATCACTATAGTAAGTGTTGCTGTAATGGTAGGTTCATTGAACATTGTTGAGATAGCACAGGCACAGAGTCCTATCTGGTTCATATTCCTTCAGCCTCTCGGATTCATCGTGTTCTTTATCGCATTGATGGCCGATATGGGTCGTCTTCCGTTCGATCAGAACGAATCTGAAGAAGAACTGGTCGCAGGATGGATCACAGAATACACAGGTATGAGATTCGGTCTTGGTTTCTTTGCTGAATATATCCACCTTATTCTTGGTTCAATGCTTGTTGTACTCTTGTTCCTCGGTGGCTGGAACCTCCCTTCATTCCTGACAAATGTCACGATACTTGGAATCTTCCTTCCAACATTATTCTATCTGTTGAAGGTCGCTCTTGTTATACTGACCATCATCATGCTTAGATGGGCTGTTCCAAGGTTCAGGATCGATCAGGTTGTTGACCTGAGCTGGAAAAGACTTCTCCCACTTTCATTATTGAACCTTGGATGGGCAATAATGCTGGGTATTTACCTGGGAATGTGATACCATGGTATTGAAAAATATTGCTAGAGCTGTTAAGAATATCTACAAGCCCCCTATTACCAGAAGGTATCCTGAGGTGCCCACCGAATTACCTGACAGGTTCAGAGGGCTTCAAAAACTTGATAAAAGTAAATGTATAGGCTGTGGTATTTGCGCAAACACCTGCCCCAACAGTGCGATCAAGATCGTAAGGGCAAGGGTAAGCAAAGACAGTGACAAAACAAGATGGTTCCCTGCTATCGACATTGGGCATTGTCTATTCTGTGGTCTTTGTATCGATCAGTGTCCAAAGGATGCGCTTTCAAGTACAAAGGTCTACACAACCGGTGTGATAAGATTGACTCATGAAGAATTATTGTACACTCCGGACATGTTAGCACGTGAAACTCCGGTAGGGGAGAATGGTGAGTGAAATGGTAGGTATAATCGAAGGCATCATCTTCCTGATCGTTGCTCTTGTACTGATCTCATTTGCGATCCTTTCAGTATTAACAAGGGATATAGTCCGTGCAGCACTTGCACTGATCATCTCTATGTTCACAGTAGCCGCTGTTTACATAATGCTGAATGCACAGTTTTTGGGTGTTGTCCAGATCCTTGTGTATGTAGGAGCAATTGGAGTTCTGATACTGTTCGCAGTGATGCTGACTAAGAAAACAATGGGGCGTGAGAACAATGACTAATGATCGTCCAACAATTTTGGATTCATTCATTCACCAGTTCCATCCAAAGAGGCAGATCGTAAAGTTGCTGGACATAGAGGCACCTTCTTTGAGAGGGGTCCTTGACACAATGTTCAGGCTAACCATTGCGTTTTTGTTCCTTGCAGTGATCCTTGTATCATTATATGGTACTGGATGGACAACGGTGGCAGAGCTTCCACAGAATTTAGCTGACCAAAGTAACATCAAAGCACTGGGTGTATTGATATTCACAGACTTTGTAGTTCCATTTGAGATACTTTCTGTAGTATTGCTCTCTGCATTGATAGGTGCGATCTACATGGCAAAAGGAGATGATAACTGATGATCCCACTAAACTGGTATCTGGCTCTTTCAGCTATCGTGTTCTCCATAGGACTCTATGGTTTGATGACTCATAAGAACGGTATCAGGATGCTGATGTGCGTGGAACTTATGTTAAACTCCGCAAACATCAATCTTGTTGCCTTCTCAAGTTATAACGATGACATGACAGGACAGGTATTTGCTCTGTTCTCCATTGCACTCGCTGCAGCAGAGGCTGCTATCGGATTTGCAATACTCATGTCAATTTACAGGATGCAAGATATGATAGATGTTGACAAACTTAACATATTGAGGTGGTAAAAATGGCAATGGAAAATCTTGCATTTTTAATACCACTACTCCCTGCACTCGCCTTTGTGCTGACTTTCTTCCTTGGGAAGAAGTTACCATCCGGCGGTGCAATTATTCCGATCATTGCAATAGCTATATCCTTTGTGATCTCTCTTGCTATCACATTAGGTCTGTTAGCTAACCCTGAACATGTTGTAACACAATCTGTTCACTGGTTTGCAATACTCAATCTCGGAATATTGATCGATCCGCTTGCCGCGGTAATGCTTACAATGGTCACTTTTGTGAGCTTGCTTATCCACATCTATGCTGTGGGTTACATGTCACATGACCCTGCAAAGCCACGTTACTTTGCAGAGACTGCGCTTTTCACAGCAGCTATGCTTGGTCTGATCCTTTCAGACAACATTCTTCAGCTGTTCGTTTGCTGGGAACTTGTCGGTCTTAGCTCATACCTGCTCATAGGATTCTGGTTCCACAAGCCTGGAGCTGCTTCAGCAGCAAAGAAGGCGTTCCTGACCACCAGGATCGGAGATGTCATGTTCCTTGCAGGTATCGTTCTGCTTTTCGCAGACATATTCGCAATACTAGAAGGCAAGCTTCCAGAAGGCGTCTATCTCCTTCAGTTCGAAGAGATATTCAAGTTCATACCTGACCTCGTTGCGATCAACTCAACGATCCTTGGTATGGAAGTAAGTCATTTGACCATTGTAACACTGTTGTTCTTCGGTGGTGCGGTTGGTAAGTCAGGTCAGTTCCCACTACATGTGTGGCTTCCTGATGCAATGGAAGGTCCAACTACCGTTTCAGCACTTATCCACGCAGCAACAATGGTTACAGCCGGTGTCTATCTTGTAGCACGTACATTCCCAATGTTCCTTGCAGCACCTAACACCTTGATCGTCGTTGCAATGCTCGGTGCTTTCACTGCACTGTTCGCAGCAACAATGGGTATCGTGATGAACGATCTTAAGAGAGTCCTTGCTTTCTCGACCATCAGCCAGCTTGGTTACATGGTGCTTGGTCTTGGTCTTGGCGCAGTTCTTGGTGCAGAAGCTGTTGGAATTTCAATGTTCCACCTCATCAACCATGCATTCTTCAAGGCATTGCTCTTCCTCTGTGCAGGAAGTGTTATCCATGCTGTAGGTACACATGACATGAGGCAGCTCGGCGGTGTAGGTAAAGTAATGCCTATAACATTCGCTACAATGACCGCAGCAGCACTTGCATTAGCAGGGTTTGGTATTCCTGGTACAAGCATTGGTTTCAGTGGTTTCCTCAGTAAGGATCCGATAATCGAAGGCGCATACCTGTTCGCTACAGAGTCCGGTAACTGGATACCATACCTGTTCGCTATCACAGCAGCGTTCCTTACATCCCTGTATATCTTCAGGTTGATCTTCATGACCTTTACAGGAAAACCAAGGAGCGACTATGGTGGACACGAGTCCCCATCATCAATGACAATTCCATTGGCGATACTTGGAGTATTCGCAGTGATCTTCGGTGCTCTTACAAGAACGTCGTTCTATCATTTCATCGAAGAGAACTTTGTGCACATGGATATCGAAGCTCTTGCAGAACTCGGTGGCTATCACCTTGCACACCACGGGCATGAACCACTTCTTGTCCTCTGGATGCCTCTCATAGTGGCAGTTGCAGGTCTTGTGATCGCTTATCTGATCTACAACAAGAGGATCGTTGACATGAGCAGGATCGTATCAAGTGAAAATCCTGTTTACAAGTTGCTCTATAACAGATATTACCAGCATCAGATATTTGTCGAGATCTTTTCCGTAAAGATCATCTATGAAGGTCTTGCACTCGCAAGCTTCTATTCAGACAAGATGCTGGATTGGCTTGTCAACGGAACCAGTACCTTCCTTATTGAGGCAGGAGACTCTCTCAGGAAATTCCAGACCGGAGTTATACAGGATTACGCAGCAGCAGTTGTTGCAGGAGTCGGACTACTGGTAATATTGGTCAAGCTGATCATGGAGGTCTTCTAATGTTACCAATATTATCTTTGATCGTGCTGATACCAATTTTGTTCTCAGCCGTAACATTCTTTACAAAAACAAAGGAGCAGGCAAGGATATCCGCATTAGTGGGTACTCTTATCACCCTGGTCCTGACAATGTACATGTACTTCTCATTCGATAGTACATCTGCAGCAATGCAGTTCGAAGAAGCGGCTAACTGGATCCCTTCATTGGGTGTTACCTATCACCTCGGTGTTGATGGTGTTTCCATGCCTCTTATATTGCTCAATGCAATAGTCATTCCACTATTGATCATATACACCTGGAATGATGAAAGAGCAACACCTAACAGGTTCTATGCTCTCATTCTTGCAATGCAGGGTGCAGTCATCGGTGTTTTCGTATCACTGGACTTCTTCCTGTTCTATATATTCTGGGAGCTTACCCTCGTACCATTGTTCTTCATGGTCAATATATGGGGAGGAGCTAACAAGAAACATGCAGCTATCAAGTTCTTCATCTACACTCACGTAGCATCCCTTGTGATGCTTTTGGGTATCTTTGGACTATACTTCAATGCATGGTCTCTTAACGGAACTCCAAATATGGACATGGCTTACCTGATAGGTCAGTTCCAGTTCTTCGAATCCGGATTTGCCCGTGATGCAATATTCCTTGCATTATTGTTCGGTTTCATTGTGAAGACACCTGTAGTACCATTCCATTCCTGGTTACCTGATGCATATTCCGAAGCACCTACCGCAGGCAGTGTGCTCTTTATATTGCTCAAGATCGGTGGATATGGTCTGTTCAGGGTAATGCTTCCAATGTTGCCTTTCACAGCAACCCCAAGCCTTATGATAACTATCATGGGAGCTCTTGGTGCAATAAGCATTATTTATGGTGCATTCCTTGCACTCGCACAGAAGGACCTTAAGAGAATGATCGCATATTCCAGTATCAGCCACATGGGATACGTAACCCTTGGTTGTGCAGGTCTTGTGAGCCTTTCAATATCCGGTGCAATGTTCCAGCAGTTCTCACACGGTTTGATCATGAGCATTATGTTCATGTCATGTGGTGTGATACAGACCAAAACTGGTACAAGTATCATCAATAACCTTGGTGGGCTTGCACAGAAGATGCCTAAGCTCACAGTGATCATGGTACTCGGTTTCATGGCTTCACTTGGATTGCCGGGACTTACCGGTTTCATCGCAGAGTTCCTTGTGTTGACATTCAGTTTCATTAACGTACCTGTCTACGTGATAGTCGCTCTGCTGGCTATTGTGATCACAGCAGCATATCACCTATGGGCATTGCAAAGGGCGATGTTTGGTCCTTTCAATGAAAAGCTTGGTGATATCGTGGATATTTCGTCCTTCCAGACGTTCTCCATGGGGATCATTGCCCTTCTTGTACTGTACTTCGGATTGAACCCAAGTCCGGTGCTGGATATGATGATAACGAATTCAGAACATATTGTCAGCCTGATGGCTGTAATGGGGGTCTAAGCAATGGTGGATCTAATGTTACTTGCACCTGAGATCACAATCCTGGTAACAGGTTTGATCGTGCTTTTGGCAGGTCTTTTCCTGTCAGCCCAGTCTAAGAAAATACTCGGATACATAGCAACACTTGGTTGTCTCGTTGCCATGCTGCTGACCATCAGCAGCTTTGGTACCACTGCAGTGATGTTCTCGAACTCACTGAGCATCGATGCACTATCTCAGTTCTTTAAGATAGTGTTCCTTACAGTTACGACCCTTGTTTGTATTGCATCCGTAAAATACACTAATGGCAACGACCATGCAGATGAATACTATGTACTGGTGCTCTTCGCGACCATCGGTATGATGATGGTAGCATCTGCGAATGACCTTATGGTCCTGTTCGTTGCATTCGAACTAGCAAGTCTTGCAACCTATGGTCTTGCAGGCTTCGAGAAAAAGAACCCTGCTTCCATTGAAGCTTCAATGAAGTACTTCATCATAGGTTCCCTTTCAGCAGCTCTGTTGCTGCTCGGTATCGGATATGTCTATGGTGCAACAGGCACTACCAACATTGAGGGAATTGCTCAGAACATCGGTCTTCTGCTTAACAGTCCAATGGGCATTCTTTCCCTTGTACTGCTGATCGCAGGATTCGGTTTCAAGATAGCTCTTGTGCCATTCCACATGTGGGCACCTGACACCTATCAGGGAGCACCTTCCCTTGTGTCTGCGCTTCTGGCAGCAGGTTCCAAGAAGATGGGTATCATCGCAGCTTTCAAGGTTTTCATAGGAGCTCTCATTGCCCTTCAGGCAGACTGGCAGATCGCTTTTGCTATCCTCGCAGTCCTGACAATGACCTATGGTAACATCGTTGCTCTGTCCCAGACAAGTGTAAAACGCATGCTTGCTTACTCGTCTCTTGCACAGGCAGGATACATCACGATGGCATTTGTGGTCATGACCCCTATGGCACTCACTGGTGGTATCCTCTATGCATTGTCACACGGTTTCATGAAAGCAGGAGCTTTCATTGCAACAGCAGCTGTGGTCTACATGGTAACATCAGAGAACAAGGACATTCTAAATGCTGACCATCTTGACAACTTCAAGGGTCTTGGCAGGAGAATGCCAATAACTGCTCTCAGTATGACCGTGTTCGTATTCGCACTGTCCGGTATCCCACCAACAGCAGGTTACATGAGCAAGTTCATCTTGTTCTCATCAACCATCCAGTCAGGTCTTGTATGGCTCGCAGTGATCGCTATTCTTAACAGCGCACTTTCACTGTACTACTATGCAAGGGTTGTCAGGTACATGTATGCAAAACCAACTGATGGAGATAGGGTCTCAGAACCACTTCCATACGTCGTTGCACTGCTTCTTGCAGTTGCAGGTGTATTGGTAATAGGTATCTGGCCAGAGCCTTTCGTAAGCATGGCAATGGAAGCCGCAAGTGTATTGATCTAATGGAGGAATAAGATATGGCAGATTGTGATCTTTGCGGAGTATCGATTCCAACCGTATGTCCTGTAAGGGTATTCTCACCAAGGTTCGAGCACTCTTACCCTGAAGGTATATGGAAAGGTCTTTGTGGCGGCTGTCTGGCTGCTGCTAAAAAGGCCTATGACGAATCTAGTGAAAAAGTGGCTGCAGGCACATTTGGTAAATGTGATCTTTGTGGTACAAAAGCCCAGTTGCAAGATGTAGGGGTAAACGTCCCCTCATTTTCAAAAGGGTCTATTGTAAAAACCAGAAAGATATGCCTGAAATGCCTTGAAGAATCCAGTGAGTCCTTTGAGAAAAAGGATGAACTGTGTGGTGAACATCACTGAAGGTCAGTACTAATACTGACCTTTCCTTTTTTTCTTTTTTTAATGTCATTGCATTTTTGCTATTGATAGCAGTATTATCAATATGATGAGCCTTATCGACATGCTCAATCCTGTGGAGAACGCTACTATCCTTAAACCTACCTTGGGTCCGAATATGGACACATAACGTGGAAGGATCGATCTGATGCTGAATATGGGTAGCATGAACATACTTCCAAGCATGAGCACTATCATTGCCTGAAGATATGTTATCCCACCGTCACTTATCATCGGTCCCAGCAATGATATTCCAATGATAGGGCTTGCTACATAGGTCGTAAGGGGAATTATGCTGTCGGACGGGATCCCAAATATGTCTGCCAGTGGCAGCACATTGAACATCTCGAAGGCACCCCTGTCCCTCAAAGAAAAGACGAGCGTGGTCATCGTAATGTAAATGATGGCTATCTTTGTAAAAAGCCTCTTTTGTCTATTGAATGCTTTTCGAATAGCATCTTTAACTTTTGGTCTTTCTATCTTTTCGGGTTCTGGTAATTTACCGTTATGTTCCTTGAACCAGAGCCTGCTCAGAACTATGACAACACTAACTTTCACTACCGCACTGATGATGAATACCATCACGTAGAATCCACCCACAATAGGGCCAAGCGCAGGAAGGACTATCGGGATCTGGTAGGTCAATATCTCTCTTATATAAGCCGGCGTACTGTTCAAAATCGCACATAACATAGTTTCGCGATCATCAATAAACCCCTCATCCTTTACTTTCACTACCATGCTATTCGCAGCCACTGTGGACCCGAGGGATACCATGAATGCGGATGCACATGCCTGTGGAAGATGGGTATGTTTGAAAATGGGTTCTGTGAACCGGGAAAGCTTTTGCATGATTCCCATCTCAATTAGAACACCTGTCCCAAAAAGGCCTATGAAAATTGTAATTATGACTGGGAATGCAAAATCAAGAACTCTGATGAACAGATCGAACATATATGTATGATTATAGAAGATGTAAATTAAGTTTATCTACAATGCGTTATACTAATTGCCATCTAAAACCAAAACCTTGATATGAATTGCAATGCTTTTTCGTCTGGTGAAATTAAATGAAGAAAGATCTCATGGATATTCTGGCGTGCCCTATATGCAAAGGTGACCTTGTTCTGAATATTACCAAAGAAGATGAGAAAGAGATCATTTCAGGAACTCTTTATTGTTCAAAATGTAATGAATATTACCCGATCACGGATGGCATTCCTAACATGCTCCCTCCAGAATTGCGGGAATAATATAAACTGAGGTTGAATTCTTGCAGCAGGTACACATTAACCGTCTTGGTGTTAATTCCATTGAATTTGAAACAGATATATTGGATATACCCCTGTCTCCCGGTGGTGAACAAAGTTTTGAGATAGTGATAATCAACTATGGCTCTCCAACGCATGTTCATCTGTCTGCAAGTGACGATCTCTATGACAACCTGACATTTCTTGAAGACAACCCTTATGTTTCACACGAAGAATACGTTCCGGTCATTGCAAGGATACCTTTTGATGGTCGCCTGGTGAACAAAGGTGAAGTGTCTGTCACTGTTGGCTATGGTTCAAAGACCGAAAGTTTTTCTGTGATGATCGGGGGTTCAGGGTATGATGATGGTCTTGCTCCAATTGACATCGATGAAAGTCTCTCGTTACCCTCGAAGTCAATTCCTGTTCAAAGGAAGAACGATCTCAATATGCAGCTCTCAGAGAGGTTTTCAACGCTCCTTTCATCTCTTGACCAGTCAATTAATATAAAACATATCATCGTTCTATTGTCATCCATCGTTATCGTAGCTCTTATCTACATGTTGATACGTTCATTACCTTCAGGCGATACGAGTTACAGCATTGATATCGGCTTTTATCCCGCCGTAGCATTATCTATATTGTTCACTTCACTGATGGCATATCTGTTCATCAAACTTTCAACGTTGAAAAAGTAATTGAGGTAGTTGAGTCCATATGAAATATATCATAGTTACCGGCGGTGTCATGAGTGGTCTTGGAAAAGGGATCACAACGGCTTCAGTCGGCAGGAATCTGAAAAACAAAGGTTATAAGGTAACAGCAATAAAGATCGATCCTTACATCAATATTGATGCAGGCACAATGAGTCCTTACCAGCACGGTGAGGTCTATGTCCTTAAAGATGGGGGCGAGGTCGATCTTGATCTGGGTAATTATGAAAGGTTCCTTGATACTGAACTCACAAGGGACCACAACCTAACTACTGGAAAGATCTACCAGACGGTCATTGACAAGGAACGAAAAGGCGAATACCTGGGTAAGACCGTACAGATCATCCCTCATATAACGAACGAGATCAAGGGTCGTATTAGGAGGATCGCTGCTAAAAGTGGTGCCGATGTCTGTCTAATTGAAGTAGGTGGAACTGTCGGTGATATTGAAAGTATGCCTTTCCTTGAAGCTGTAAGGCAGATGTACAGAGAGGAAGACCCTGAGAATATTGCATTCCTTCATGTGACACTGGTGCCCATTGACTCCCAGGGGGATCAAAAAACAAAGCCAACACAGCATTCTGTTAAAGAACTGAGGGAACTGGGTCTGACCCCGCATGTAATTGTTGCAAGATGCAAAAAAGCACTTATGGAAAGTACCCGATCCAAGATCGCTCTTTTCTGTGACGTGCCTGTGGAGGCTGTCATCAGTGCACACGATTCCGCAGACATTTACGAAGTACCACTCCAGCTTGAAAATGAGGGTATGAGCAATTTCCTCTTAAAGAAGCTCCTCCTTGAATCCAAACTTGAGGTAGAGGATCCCAGCTGGAAAGAGATGGTAGTGAGGATGAACAATTGCACGGGCAAAGTGAATGTGGCAATTGTCGGTAAATACACGCACCTCGAGGATTCATATATCAGTATTGTAGAGTCCCTCAAACACGGAGCTATTGAAACCGGTTGTAATTTCGATATAACCTGGTTCGATGCTGAAGAATTCGATGAAGATCCAAGTGAGGTCGAAAAACTGAGTGGATTTGACGGAATTCTGGTTCCCGGAGGATTTGGTGAGCGTGGGACCGAAGGAAAGATGCTCGCGATCAAGTATGCCCGTGAGAACAACATCCCGTATCTTGGACTTTGTCTGGGTATGCAGCTTGCTGTCATAGAGTATGCAAGGAATGTCACTGGACTCGAAGGCGCGAACAGCAGTGAGTTCGATGAGAACACTCCTTATCCTGTGATCGATCTGTTGCCTGAACAGGAGGATGTGGTGGACATGGGAGCTACCATGCGTCTTGGTGACTATGAGGCCACTCTTAAGGAGGGTTCCCTTGCTGAATCCATATACGGTGAATCGCTCATTACCGAGCGCCATAGGCATAGGTATGAAGTGAACCCTAACTATGTGGACCGGATCGAAGAATCTGGAATGATCTTTTCCGGAAAGAACAAGAACAGGATGGAAATTGCAGAAGTTCCTTCAAATGATTTCTACTTCGCATCCCAATTCCACCCGGAGTTCAAATCCCGGCCTGGCAGACCTTCTCCACCATTCAAGGCCTTTATGGATGCAATGCTTAAAAAGAGCAAAGAAAAGAAAGATCAGTAACGATCTTTCTTCCTTTCATATTTTTATTCGTAACACATTCTGATGTGATACAATTCTATTTCTGTCTGGATTTTTGTCTTCTTTAAATGCTCTTGATATTATAGGCTCGAGGATCAGCTCATCTTCAAAGGCTCGACCTTCATATATTCTCTCAGTATGGTCGTGGCGTAACTACCCTTTGGAAGACTGAAATCAAGCGTTACCTTGTATTTCCCTTCGTTGAGCTCATCCTCTCCGATCATGTATTTCGGATCAGCTGATAGCAATATCTCTCGCCTCAATCCCTTTGATCTCAGCTCTTCCATGGCAGGTACTTTGAAGCCTTCGATGGGCACGTTCAGCTCCTCAATGACTTCCCTCTCTATCTCTCCCGGAATTCCGGATGCAAGTTCGCTGCTATGTCCTACAAGAGGTGCTGTCACAAAGGCCCTGTTCCTTCTGACAAGATTGTTCATGCCATCGATATTGTCTTCTGTGACCCTTTCATTACGGGAATTGTCAGGCAGTCCTGCCTTGTTCTTAAAACAGACAATATCTCCCACCACAGCACGGTTCAAAGGCAATCCTTTCTTTATCCTGGCACATATTATAGTATTGTATATGTACGACTGGTAAGCATGGACGAACATCTTCCTGATGTTTGCCGGCAGTGTCTCAAAAGAACCTGCATAGTCTTCAGGGCTGGACACAAGGTGGTGCATCATGGCACGTTCATACCTTAATTGCAGAGGATATTCTTTCAGTCCCTCTATGTAGTCCCTTGTTTCGAACACGCGGTTGCGTACTTCCTGTGTATCTTCGGGTTCATCGGGATATGATGCTGCGATATATTGAAGTGCTGCTTTTTCGATATCATTCCTTACAATTGATTCGCCGACCACATGCGTGATGGGTCTTAATGCTCCAAACCTCTGTATCCCGAAAAAATTAGGCACGCCGCCTTGCTCCTTGATGGATGCAGTGGTCTGGGAAAGTCTGCTCTCAAGCTCCTTCTCATCGATGTCGATATCTCTTACCGTGATGATGAATTCATTTCCGGTGAGATCTCCAAGTTCCAGACTCTTATTCGAGCGGCCCAGTATCTTCAATTCCGTGTCTTTGAGATGGACATTTTGCACAGCTTCCTCGTCCACATCATAGATACTGATCTTCTGTGTTGTCACAGCTCTCTTATCCTTGGTACCTGCAAACCCAATGCGTTTCTGGCTGATCCTTAATATTCGTGTCAGGTCCCTGATAAGGTGATGGGTTTCCCAGTTCTTCTTTGTAAGTTCTACTATCAGATATTTTCCTTCGGAACCCTCTTCCCTGTTCGTGATCTCTATTACTCCGAAGTCCTCGGTCTGTTGGCGCAGTTTACCTCCAATGCCTGGGGTTTTAGTTGTGTATAGGTCAATTCCTATCTGTTTTTCTACATTTGGAACGTTATTCATGTGTGTCTCCTTCATTTTGGGACTATGTCGATGATAATTACTTCTTCAGTATCGGTGAACTTCCAGCCATCTGCGGAAGGTGTGGCATCTGCAGAAAGACCGCCTGCATAAAGTCCTGATGTGGTATCCATTATAAGCCAGGAACCATATTCGTCGGTGGCATAATATACGGGTACACAACCATACTTATCTTTCACAGCATCGGTTATCTTTGAGGCTTCTTCACCTTTCCCTATATATGCAGTAGCAAAGACATGGGTGTCGGTGATATATAACCGGCTCGTACCTCCAATGGCTTCGATAAGGGATGAAAGCAGGATCGCTGAATCATCACAGTCACCGGCCTTGACTTTAAGGGTCTCATTTGGAGTTGCCCAGTAATCATTTCCCCTTGGGTCGCTCATGTATTTGATATCGTTCTTTACATGATCGAACAAAGCACAGAGCTGGTATACATTATATTCTCCCGGATACATGGCAATGGCAGATGCAGCAAGTGCCCGAACGTCCTCGTTGCGTGGATCGATCTTGTCATTGGTGGCCGTAAAGAATGGTTCTGTATTGTAAAAGTATTCTATATCGGTAGTTGTTGGGATGGGTTCAGTATCTATCTCTATCTCTTCGAAGAACTCAGTTCCGTAATCGTACCATGTACCTGAGCTTCCTTTGGCAAGAATTCCCAGTCCGATCTTCATCTCAACGGTGTCTGTATTTGTTGGGACATCTATGCAAATGAACCCTATGTGTTCTTCATCTCCCGGTTCGATGGTGTAACCTGTGGAATAGCTCCTGAAACTTCCGCCGTAGGGTTCTATTCCGTATTCGTATATGAAAAGGGTCGTTTCTCCGGCATTCTCGACCGTGATGTCCATCACCCCTGTACTTCCCCTGTACAGTCCATTGTGCTGATAAGATGTAGATATTACGTAACCCGGTGAAAATGTTGAGCTGGCACGTGGTTTATTCTCTATTGGTGTACTAACTTCACCATTCACTGTTGGGGTGGTCAGTTCACCTTTCTCCAGAATGTCCTTGCTATTTCCTGAAAATAAACTGTTGATCGACAGGTCCTTTACATCTGCGATATCCACGGTGGAAGTGAATGTGAGGAACAATGCAACAGTTACAACTACCATTAAAGTAGCAAATGCTGTCAGCAATGACCTAACATCTACCATTCTATAGCCTCTTTCTTAAACCAGTTTAAGGTTGCCTGTGACCTTGTCGATGTAGTCTGCTCTGGCAGGACCTATGCCCAAAACGGTAACCGTTCCGGGAGCTATTTCCGTAAGCCCGGCATCCGTTATCAGTGCGGTAGATAATCCTTCCCTTCTTGCCTTTTCTTTAAGTTCGAAAAGGTCCTGAAGTTTCTCCACACGCAAGACCACTTTCTTTTGTCCGCCTTCTTTCCAGTTCTCAAGGTCTGATCGGCTTGCCCACTCTGCAGCAGATACAGCAGCATGAGCTACCTGTACTGCAAGCTTTCCCTTTGAAAGTTTCAGGTCATCCCTGATAATGATACACTGCTTATATTCTGCCATCTAAAAGTTCTCCGGTTAACAACGAATATGGTATCTCCATTATTATAACTCGCTGCTGATATCGCTGACTATATATTCTGCAGCATTAATTCCCCATGCTTTATAAATGCCTGCCACAGAAGGCGTGGCATTGATCTCCAGTATCAGGCTTTTGTCACTGTCATCGTTTGCATTCATATCCTCTATCAGATCGACCCCTGCAAAGTGTGTGCCTACTGCTCTTGAAGCCTTTATGCAAAGCTCCTTCTGATAAGAGGACAGTTCGCAGCGGGACTCGCTGCCACCCTGGCTCAGATTATTTATCCATGAACCTTCCGGTGCAGTCCTGTATATTGCTGCTATCACTTTTCCATTGACCACGAAGGCACGTATGTCCCTTCCCGGATTGACAATATATTCCTGTATGTGGAGCATCCCTCTCTGTTCAAGGATAGCATCGATCGTCCCTTCCATGTCGGAGTCATTCATCGTTCCATCATTGTTGATGATCGCACCATCCTTTATTCGAATGATGTCCCTTCCCTTATATCCGAAAATAGGCTTGATCACCGCATCTTCCAGCGTGTCAAGGACATTTAATGCCTCTAATGTATCCTGAAATACCATTGTTCTGGGGATGGGCAGCCCTGCCTTTGCCATGAGGCTGGATGCATAATACTTGTTGGCAGCGCTCTGTATCGATTCCGGGGAATTCACTATCAACACACCTTCCTGTTCCAGCTGCCTTAGTACATCGAAACGGAACGAAACCCCATCAAAGGCCCCTGCCCCGACATCCCTTACTATTATCGCATCCAGTTGTTGAAGGTCAATATCTGTAATCTGCGAGCTTAGCCTTTCTCCAACCGTGACGTTCCTTTTCCTAAGGTCGATCATGTGGGGTCTTATGTCGTTCGACTCGCAAGCCTTTTGAAATGCCTGAGCCGTTGGATCGCTCTGGTCCGTGATGATGATTCCAATATGCTTCATTGGAATGAATCTCTTTTATGAGTACATCAATATATCGCAAAGCTTTCGCTCTTTGTGTAAAGTTCTCCATTAGCTATTCTCAAGGAAGTAGTTAAAGGGAGTGTAGTAAAGGTTCAGGTCAGGGATACCCAATGCAAAGTATTCCCCTTCTGGTGAATTCGATACTTGTTTTTTGCCATTAGATGACCAGCTGAATGGGGGAATACCCATAATATATGACTATCAGATTGTTCACTGTGGCAAATATTCCGATCAATACTATTGTGTGTCTTGTGAAATTCCATAAGATCGGTCTTTCAAGCGTTCGGATGTAGAGGATACCTAGCAGGCATATGTATAAGAGCTTTAATAGAAAGGTCAGACCAAAGGATGGAAGGAATGGATTCGATTCGAATCCATATCCTCCGTTTATTCCTATGTATGTGGTCAGGAGATCCCCGACTATGTAGAACAAAAGGACGTATCTTATGTCATGCAAGAAAGATAATAACTTACTCATAGCATTGCCTCCGGGAAAGAGCCTGTTGGCTACGGGGAGTATTGCCACTCTCGAGAGTAGAATCTCTACCAAAACGTGTTTCAATTCTTCTCTTAATTGCTTAATGCCGTAATCAACCACACCACTCTCCGATATTTAGTCGGATAAATTAACTATGTTGGAAATTCTATTTATGGCTTATCACATTCAAAAAAACTGGAAATATATATCTCATCTTATAAATGCATCCGTAATGCATATTACAGTTAAGACTGAGATATAAAAATTCTCCAGTAAGTTTATAGCTTTCACCATCATTTTATTATTGGGGTTATATAACATGGATATTCTATGGCTGGATCAGAATGACGTAAGATCTATTCTTGAGCTTTCTGCGGTAATGGAAGCTGTTGAAAAGGCATTTGAACAACATGGTAAAAAGAAAGTTCAAATGCCTCCGAAATCCTATCTGTACTTTGATAAACACAACGGTGACCTTCGGACCATGCCTGCCTATCTTGAGGAGCAGGATGTCACGGGTGTGAAGATAGTCAATGTTCACCCGGATAATCGTGCCAAAGGTCTGCCTTCGGTGATGGCTCTGGTCGTCCTGAACTCCACAGAGACCGGTCAGCCTCTTGCGGTGATGGATGGTACTTATCTTACTGATCTGCGTACCGGTGCTGCTGGTGGGGTCGCTGCAAAATATCTTGCGCGCAAGGATTCACATGTTGTAGGTATCGTTGGTGCCGGAAATCAGGCAAAGACACAGTTGCTGGCATTGTCGTTTGTCTTTGATATTCATCAGGTCAAGGTCTATGATATAAGCATGGATCGGGCTGAAGGTTTCAGAGGGGATATGATGCAAAAAACAGGTGCTGAAATAATTGTGGCATCTTCTGTGGAGGATGTCTGTGATTGTGATGTCCTTGTCACGGTGACCCCTGTCAGGGAACCGGTCGTCAGGTCCGAATGGATCAAACCTGGCACTCATATCAATGCCATAGGTGCGGATGCTGCTGGTAAGGAAGAACTTGATCCGATGCTTCTGACACGTGCAAAGGTGGTCGTGGATGACATTGTTCAGGCATCACATTCAGGAGAAGTTAATGTTCCTTTGTCAGATGGGGTCATAACCTCCGATGACATCTGGGCTGAAATTGGGGAAGTGATCGCCGGTATCAAAGTTGGCAGGGCGAACGAGTCGGAAATCACTGTTTTTGATTCCACAGGGCTTGCAATTCAGGATATTGCCACCGCAACCATCGTTTATGATATTGCAAAGGAAAGGGGATTGGGGAGATCTCTTTCAATGTTCTAAAGTCTATTACATTCATCAAGCAATATCATTTCATAATTCATGGCAAATTATTGATCTAGTGAAATTTTCTTGGTGAAAAGCACTTTTTGTGCTATGTGCTTCCTTTTTTGAGAAAAAATCCCATATGATATAATACTCATAATTATTATATTATTTAGTATAGATATATTTATATATTATTTATTGACATAGTCTTAATTAGGTAATAACTAAAAATTGTGCGGGGTGGTATATATGAATTCAGTTATAAAACCTGTAGTTTTCCTATTGTTTATATCTTTGCTTTTGAGTGGTCTCACTATTATCACAGATGCTCCTCCTGAGCTTCCTAAGAATACGGGTGACGACAGCCACGAAAGTAATCTCACAGAGTTGTACGTGCAAGACAGCCATGAAAGTAATTTCACCGAGTTGTCTGATGAAAATACATCAAATGACGATGTAGTTCCTGGGATCAGGGTGTCAAATGGGGACTATGTTTCTCCAGAAACTGTAAGTCCATTGGGTCCGGATACTGCAACGATCCTGCCTGTGGCTGACTTTGTTTCCAATGTGAGCGTTGGGTCTCCTCCATTCAGTGTCATGTTCACTGATCTGTCCCAAAATGCTACCAGCATTTCCTGGGATGTGGATGGCGATGGGGTTGAGGATTCCAGTGCATCGGAGTTCGTCTATGTGTACAATACTCCAGGCACTTACGATGTGTCATTGACAGCTACCAATTCCAATGGTAATGATGTCAAGTTTGGCACGGTGGTAGCAGATTCTCCGGAAGAGATCCCTGAATTCCCAACGATCGCACTTCCTGTACTTATTGTGTTGGGTCTGATGTTCCTTTTGCAAAGAAGAAAATGAAGGTGATTTGATATGGAGCTTGTAAAAGTAAAATGTAAGAACTGTGGGTGCGAGATGCTCGTTTATGATACTCGCATGAAGGAGCAGTATTGTACGATACGCTGTCTTGAATCCGCAATGGTGGATCAGTCAAGGATCGAGCCAGTCAGAATGGCATACTGATCCTTATCTCTTCTTTTTCGTTCGAATTCATTTCTTAAATACTTAAAAATAGGTATCGTGATCTCTTCTCTTCTTTTAAAAAATGTCAATTGGTCACGTTTTCATGAATATGTTCGCTAATGTTTCTTGTTCTCGGCAACTTTAAATAATACTGGGGTATTACTAAGGTAATATCTAAATAATATATAATTTGGAGTTTTACCATGAGGTCAATTCTATTACTGAGCAGTGGTCTTGATTCAGTAGCTGCTCTTGCAATTGCATTACAGGGCCATGAAGTGGTGATGGCGCTGACATTCGATTATGGTCAACGCTCTGTTGAAAAGGAGATCGAGAATTCCAGAGCTGTCTGTGAACACTATGGTATCGAGCATAGGATAATTCCGTTGAAATGGCTTGGTTCCATAACGAATACTTCTCTTGTGAACAAGGACCTGGATGTTCCGGAACTTTCGATCGAAGACATTGTAGATGACACTTCTAAAACCACTGTGGACTCTGCAAAGAACGTGTGGGTGCCCAATAGGAATGGTGTTTTCATTAATATCGCAGCAAGCTTTGCTGAAAGCTACGGATGTGAATATGTCATCGCAGGCTTCAACGGGGAAGAGGCAAGAACATTTCCAGATAATTCCAAAGAGTTCGTGAACGCAGTGGATGAATGTTTTTCCTATTCGACCGCTAACGGTGTAAAAGTACTTGCTCCACTGATCGATATGGATAAGGTTACAATCGTGCGCAAAGCAATGGAATTGGGTGCACCTCTGGAATGGAGCTGGAGCTGCTACCACGGGGATGATGAGCCTTGTGGGGTGTGTGAAAGTTGTATGAGGAGGAAGCGTGCCTTCCTGGCCTCCGAGTTTGAAGACCCTCTTACTAAAAAACGAGCTGACTTAAAATGATAAGGTGTTTGTAATGGAATGTATCGTTCTAGATGAAAAAGTACATTATGATGGCAGCCAGATATCTTCTCTCTGGGCGTATAATCTGAAAGGCGTTCAGTATGATTCCATCGTTGCCTTCCGGGGTGGATGCGATGTCAAGATAGAACATATGATAGACCTTGAGGACAAAAGGATGGGCGATTCCATCTATTCCACGGATATGCTGCATTTCTTAATAGAGCACTTCGATTCCACTGACCTTAAATTGGTATACGCAAGACAGCGGCTCTTTACTTCCATTGTTGCAGAATCTCTCTCTGCTAATGGCGTCGTTACCACCCGTCAGGGAGATGACCTTTTTGTAAATGGCAAAAAACTGACTATCTCTATAGCCAGCACTTCGGCAGTATCCCAGAAGATCCATTTTGGTATCAATGTCTACCACGATTTCTATGGGAACCTCAATGATGTCGGGATCGATGAGGGCAAGACAGTAAGCTTACTCACCGACATTGGCGATCGATATGTTGCTGAGATCCATGATATTGAAAAAGATCTGCGAAAATCACGTCCTCTGGATGTGATCTGATGGAAGCTCCCATAAGTGAGATATTCTGTTCCGTTCAGGGAGAAGGTCCTCATGTTGGTGCGAGGCAGGCGTTCGTGCGTTTCATCGGATGCAATTTGAACTGTTCCTATTGCGATACCGAACCGGCAGATCCCAGTGTCTGCATGTTTGAAAGAGTACCGGGTTCGAACAGCTTTGAGAACATCCCGAATCCTCTTGTGACCTCTCAGGTCAGTGAGCTCCTTAGCAACTATGGCAATATCCATTCAGTTTCCCTGACCGGTGGTGAACCTCTTCTACATGCGGATTTCATTTCCGAGATGGATATACCTCATCCATTGTATCTGGAATCGAACATGACATTGCCTCATATGGCGGAAAAGATCAAAGATAAGGTCTCTTACGTTTCAGGGGACATAAAGCTCATAGATGAGTTCGAAGGCGATGACCTTGTGGCACATCTTGAACAGACCATCGAATGTTTCAGGACACTCAGACAGACAAAGGACAGGGAATGTTTCTGTAAACTGGTGGTCACGAAGGATACCGTCCCGGATGATGTATTCGGCATGGTGGATGCTATATACGACTATGTTTCCTGTGTTGTGCTTCAACCGGTTACACAAAAACATTTTTCATCGGACATTGGATTTTTGCTTCAATTGCAAAATGACCTGCTTGATTCAGTGGATACATTAATAATTCCTCAGACACACAAAATGTGGGGTTGCTTATAATGACAAAAATGAGACTTGGAATAATAGAATACATTGACAGTGCGCACTATTTGCCGGAACACGAGACCTGTGGTATAGTCCACGGCCATACGTATAAGATAGAGATAGTTCTGGAAGGCGAAAAACAAGAGAATGGAATGGTCATGGACTTTTACATTATCAAGAAGATCGTAAAGGAGATCCTCAAAACGTATGATCATAAGCTCTTGAATGACGTTCTTCCTTTCCCAAGTGCCGAAAATATCTGTGAACACATGCATGGTCAGCTTTTTGAGAAGCTCGGGCTTCCAGTATCTGTGAAGGTATGGGAAGGTCATGGAAAATGGTGCGAATTGAACGGTTTTGACTGATACATTCCAAAACCTATATCTATATCTTTAAGGGTCTTAATTTAAGTTCAGATGCTTTATTACTGCCGGAGGACATATTTTGCCTGATACTGATAAAATCACTGAAGAATGTCATGATGTAAATGATGTGGACCGTGAGATTCTGCGTAAGATCTCAGAACATCCATGTTATGATAAGAACGCACAGCATAAGTATGGCCGAATACACTTGCCTGTTGCTCCAAGATGCAATATACAGTGCAACTATTGTGACCGTAAGTTCGATTGTGTGAACGAAAGCCGTCCAGGTGTGACAAGTGAAGTATTAACTCCACAGGAAGCCCTTGAAAAGACACGACAGGTCCTCAAGGAACATCCTTTCATTAAGGTGGTAGCTGTGGCAGGTCCTGGTGACCCGCTGGCTAACGATGAGACCTTTGAGACCCTCGAACTTATCAAGAACGAGTTCCCTGAAGTAACTCTTTGTCTTAGTACCAATGGTCTTGCTCTGCCGGAGAAAATGGATGAGCTTCTCAGGGTAGGGGTCAGTACACTTACTGTGACCCTCAATGCAATCGATCCTAAGATCCAGGCACAGATAGTTGACCATATATCTTACAAAGGCAAATCATACACAGGTATTGAAGCTGCAGAGATCCTCATTGCCAACCAGCTTGAAGGAATAAAAAAAGCTGTTGAAGCTGGGATGGTCGTAAAGGTGAACACCGTTCTTATCCCTGATATCAATAAAGACCATATTGTAGAGGTTGCAAGGAAGATACGCGAAATGGGTGTTTTCATCATGAACATCATGCCTCTTATATGTCAGGCAAAGTTCGCGGACATGGAACCTCCATCCAATGAAGTACGTAAAGAGGTACAGGATTCCTGTGAACCTTACGTGCAGCAGATGAGGCACTGTCGCCAATGCAGGTCTGATGCTTACGGTCTTATCGGTAAGGACCTTTCACAGATGAGTGAAGAGCGCAGGAACGTCATCAAGATGGAGTCGATCGAAAAGAAAGATCACAGCGAATGATCTTTCATTCTTTTTTAAGGACATTAAAGGGTGGATCCGATTGGATATTGAACAATTAGCTGTGAACCTTCGGAATTTTGAAGGTGTGACCCGTAAAAAGCCCATTGCTGATATCGTGAATATGTTCGAGGATGTCCGCAGTGAATACGGCGAGACCATCGTTGATTTTGGTGATGATGCTGCGGTGATGGATACTGGTGGCGATGAGGTGATCCTGTTCGCTGCTGATGCTATCTGGGGCAAGATCGCAATGGAAAGCCAATGGTGGACAGGGTACACTTCTGTGGTAGTCAATGTAAATGATATCTCCGCAATGGGTGGAAGGCCAGTTGCAATGGTCAATGTCATGTCTTCCTGTGACACCGAGGCCTGCAAAGAGATGATGCGGGGCATAAAGGACGGCGTGAAGAAGTTCGGCGTTCCCATGGTTGGTGGCCACATTCACCCTGATACCCCTTACAATTCCCTTGGGGTCGCAATAATCGGGGTTGCCAAAAAGGACTGTATCATCAGAAGTGATATGGCAAAACCCGGGGATTCGATAATAGTTGCCTATGATATGGATGGTCGGGTCGGGAAAAATTCCCCTTACAGCTGGGATACCACATCTTTCAAGGATTCTCAGACAGTTCGTGACCGCTTCCTTGTAATGCAGACAATTGCTGAAAGGAAACTGGCGATCGCAGGAAAGGATATCAGCAATCCCGGTACCATCGGTACTCTGGGTATGTTATGTGAGACAAGCAAAGTCGGTGCATCCGTGGATGTCGATAAGATCCCTATCCCTGAAGGGCTTGAGCTTGAACAATGGCTTAAGATCTACCCTGCTACTGGCTATGTTATCAGTACAAAACCGGAGAACTGTGATGAATGTATACGTATCTTTGAAGAGGTCGGTATAACTGCGGCGGTCGTTGGAAACATCAATGATTCCGGTCTCGTGGATATATACTCGGGTGAGCAAAAAGCAGTTGTCTTTGACCTGAACTCTGATACTATAACCGGAATTGAATTGAGTGCAGAAGATGTTGAATGACCCTGTGGCACTGCCATCAGGTCATTCCCTTTATCAGCTCAGTTCGAGTTGATATATTCTTCCATCTCTTTGAAGAAATACTGTTCTGCTTCCTTTACGACCTCGAGTTTTCCTCTGAGGACTATAACATCCCTTTCATCACATTCCACGATGTTGACACTAAGTTTCCTTGTGACCGGTTCCAGTTCGAACTCTTCGATCATGTCATACATTATGTATGATGGGGTTCCTGGAGGCATTATGATGTCATAAAGGTCTTCGAGCTTTTCGCCAAGTTCTTCTTCTATCTCTATCTTCTCTTTCCTTCTTTCGAGATCTTCAATTGTTAGTTTTTTTGGCATTGTGGTCACCTTGGATTTAATGAATTGATGTCATGTTCTGCATAAATAGTAATCGCTGTGATGCCTATTTGAAAGGCTGGGGGGAGGTAGTTACATAGGTTAATATCCTTTGCTGAAAAACTTACTATACAAGGTAGTTAATGTTGTAACTGGAGGGTATAGATGCGTTTGGTCGATATATCTGATTCTAATGGAATGATGCGTGTGGAATTTTTTGGCTGTAATATGAAATGTCCTTATTGTGTTCACATCCATCAGCCTTTCAAAGAAATGTCTGTGGGGGAAGTGGTAGATATTGCCAACAATTCCCTTTCTAAGACCGTTCACCTTGGTGGGGCTGAGCCGACATTGCAAAAAGAGCTTATCCCTCTCATAAAGGCACTTAATGATGCCGGAAAAGAGGTTCTGTTAAAATCAAATGGGATGAAACCTGAGGTTCTGGAAGGAGCATTGCCTTACGTACATGGCTTTGTCCTGGAATTAAAAGCACCTCTTGATGATGTGAAGGCTATTATGGAGCTGACGGGCATGTCTGAAGAGAGAACCAAGAAATATGTGGGTTTGTTAAAGGCCTCTCTTGAAATTGCTCGCAAAAAGTGGCTGCGTATATGGGTACGCGTAATTCCGGGGTATGTGAACCTTGTTACTTTACCTTCTTTGTTCCCATATATGGAAGGTGCTTCTGAAGTACTGTTCTATCAGTTCCTTAGCAACCCCGATTTCGATCTTCCATTTCAAGACTATGAAAGTGCCGTCCCTGCATGGGGGGATATGGAAAAGATCGGAAAGAAGGCTCTTTTGGCCGTACCCCGCGTTATTCTGATGGGTGTCAATGGGAAAGTTGTCCTTGAAAAATAAGATCGGTTCCGGGCACAAGTTTCCGAAGGGCTGTGCAAAATCAGTTCAATATGGGTAATAATGTTTTTCAATATTTAAAAGATATAATTAAAAAGTGAGCAAGGTTTTGAACGACTGACAAAAGTTGTTGTGGCGATTGGTGGTACGATATGAACCGATCATATAACCTTACTCTATATAATAATATGTAATAACTTATTTATTTATGTTGTGCTACGGGGCGTTATATGTAGTTATTAATATCATATTTGTCCAATGGAAATTAAGGATATATATAAGCATGTGCATGAAATACTGCAATTTGTACACACAGGCGACACTTAAAGTTAAATGGACATGTTTTAATATTAAGATGCATTTATTTATTTTAAGGAAACAGTTTGCTAATATCCTTTAATTATGATTTGGGAGGTCGAAAGGTGGAGTCCGATGCATTAAAACACATAGAATGCATCTACAGCTTATTGACCAGTGATGTTTTGGACCACCTGAAGGTCGGTGTGGTAATATTAGATGGTGATCTGAAGGTAAAATGGGCAAATCATTTCTTGATCCATGATCTATGTGGGCAGAAAGATGTTGTTGGGGTGGACCTATGCCAGATACTTTTCTCGGTCTCAGGGTCCGGAGAAAGCTCCGGTTATTCGAATGTTGTCGGTCAGCTTTGCAAAGGTGAAAAGATATTTCTACACATCCCCCCAAAAAAAGGTGCAACCCACAGGTGGTTAGAACACCGATTATCTCCTATTGGCTCTGATATTTATAATGAAGGTTGGGTGGGTTATTTCTATGATATGACCGGGCAGATGAAATACAACGATCCTGTAGCGTTCTTTGAAAAGCACGATCCTATCTCTTCTGATACTTCCCTTTGTGAGCGATCAGAGTGTTATCCGCTGAGTCCTTCAGCTTCGATCAAAAAATGTACTGATCTTCTCCTTGATGGTGAGGTCAATGAAGAACGAATACGTGCGATCGAAGCGATACAAGCAAATTCTGAAAAACTGAACGGACTTGTTCTTTCGGCCACTATGTATGTGAGCAAGACCGAATTCAAGTTCAAGACCTTTTTCGAAAAAGCAAGTGATCCCATGATCATCCTTGATCTTGCTGGTAAGATATGGGAGATCAATCAGGCTGCATGTGATGAGCTGGGCTACTCATATTTCGAGTTGCTTGGCATGGACAGCTCTGTAATTTTTGTCGATGTCTCAATTATGGAAACGATCGATATCCTGAACAGTTCCGAGAATATCCATTCTATTCTTTTAGAGTCTTGCTGCAATACAAGAGATGGAAAATGTATTCCTGTCGAGCTCAATTGCAGGCTTATTGATTATGAGGAAAAGCCGGTAGTCCTTATTACTTCCAGGGATCTGTCCGAAAGAAAACGCATTGAACATTTGTCACGTGCCAATGAGGAGCTGAAGTGCCTGCATGATACCAGGGATGTTTTCGTTGATATCTTAAGTCATGATCTGATGAATCCGGCTGGAATCATTAAGGGTTATTCCGAGTTCTTGTCCAATAGAATGGATGATCCTGTGATGGAAAGATCGGTACGGCTGATCCGCAAGAGCAACAATAAGATGATAGATCTCATTGAATCTTCATCGAAATATGCAAAGCTGGAGTCGATCGAAGATATTGACTTTAAGATGATAGATATTATTTCCATATTGAAGAATGTGATCGAGGACCTTGAGCCGCATTCAAGCAAGAAGTCGATAGATGTCTCGTTAGCATTTAATGGGGAATGCCATGCTTATGCGAATCCGATGGTCGATACGGTGTTTGTCAACTATCTTTCCAATGCGATAAAATATAGTCCGGAAGGCTCTAAGGTAGAGCTGGATATAGCGGACCTTGGTGATCATTGGAAAGTGATGGTCAGGGACAATGGCATTGGAGTTCTTGATGCTGACAAACCGTTTGTGTTCGAGAGGTTCACAAGGTTTAATTCTGATCATATCAAAGGCGCGGGTCTGGGGCTTGCAATTGTTAAGAGGATAGCTGAACTTCATAAGGGTCAGGTGGGTGTCGATGACAATCCTGATGGAAAAGGTTGTTCCTTTTGGGTGACTTTGAAGAAATTCGGCTGATTCTCACCGGAATATTTATTCGTGTTCAATGTATTTACGAAAGAGATTGCAATGCAGGAATATAAGTTAAAACGTGGTTTTTCTCCGGACATCGAACGGATCTATGAAGAGGTAGGCAAATGTTTCCCAGTTGAAATCAAGAGAGATGGCGATAAGCTCTCTATTTCGTATGGTGTTATGAAGGAGCTGTCTGTTTATATGAATGGCAAGATGCTTGTAGTGGATACGGACATGGATGTTTCTTCTGTTGACGATGAGCTTATCCTTGATACGAACAAGCGTTTCCGGGACTTCCTTTTGCTCGCGACCGGATATACTGCTAAGGAACGCCGTAACCAGGCAAAGAAAGCAGTTTCAAAGTGATGGTCATAAAATAAGTTCGGATATTGATCAGTAGTGACATTCGTTAATTCGGAATTCTTAAGGGATCTCAAGGCATTTGATATCCCAACATGCCTTAGGGTGTGTGCCGGTACAGACGGTTCTGTGACCTTCCTTTTGGAGATCATGACCCGTAAGGACGTTTCAGTGGTCACTGAAGCGCAGCATATCGTTAAAGCGGATGCTGAGATGTCCTCTCTGTTGAAGGTCCCTGAAGGGTCAGACGTGAACTATCGTCTGGTCACCCTTCTTGCAGGTGACACTCCTTTTGTGAGGGCATTGTCCCTGTCACCCATCGAGAGGATGCCTGATAATATACGCCAGGACCTGATGCGCGCAGATATACCCATTGGCAAGATATTGAGGAACAGCGGCATTGAGACCCGCAGGGATTTCGATAATATCAATATTGCAGAAAATGACCCTCTTTTCGATATCAATAGGGTGCTTTCACGCTCCTACCACATAGTACATGACAACAGCACCATGATGTGGATAAATGAGAGGTTTCCAGTGGACGAACGCTGGGATTTATAAACCCAACCGAAAGCTTCATATTTGATTTTGTGTATCAGGGAGTTGTACCCATTAATAATGATGCCTCGGTGGCTTAGGGGTATAGTGCGTCCTTGGTAAGGACGAGGTCGTGGGTTCAAATCCCACCCGAGGCTTTCTTATCTTTTTTGTAAAAGTTCTCATCTGCTTTGACAAGTTCAAGGAAGGTGAAAGCAAATGTCATTATATGACTACAACAAAAATCATGTGAACTAGGTCAAACTTAATTTTTTTAACTTATGTATATTTTTAATCACTACTTTCTTTCAGCATCCTTCCCACATCTCCAACCTTTCTCTCACATGAGCATTGAGAGTAAACGGCTTCTCACTCATTGCATTCTTCTTCATGTAATGTAGAGTATCCTTCGAGAATATGATCTTCTTCTATTCGGCATAAGGCAGATCAAGAATCTTCTTACATTTCACTTTAATCGATTGAGTTCCTTAATTTTCAATTTTCAGGAAATCAATTTGTAGATTACTTTGCTGGACGAAAACCCTCCACGGTTTTAATTATGTATTCTGCAGATTCAAGTCAAATATGCTGATTTCATGTAGTTGTTGAAGTCTGTGTCCATAGGAGACAAACTCACGGTAAGAAAAAGAAATAAGGTACCTGAAACACATACAGAAAATGGGGAGTCCCACATAATACTACACATTAGGAAGAAGTCGGCCATATTCAATATTCAGTTTTGAGGGTACCACGGATCACATTATAGCGTAACGACCAATTGCCCTTCACTGCAGTATTCCAGAAGCATTTCTGCTATCTCATGCGACTCGATGAGTTCAATACCAGGGATAAGCTCTTCCCTTTTCATTCCTATAATGGATGCTCCAAGTTTGCAGCATTTGAATTGTGCACCCAGTTCCATGCATTCTCTTATCTTGTCATCGTAGATAGGAGATCCGCATTTATCAGCTTTTCCAAGGATGACTCCCATCGGACCGAACAGGATTACCACCACATCAAGACCTTTATTGCAATAGTAATTCGCAAACCTAAGTGACTCCATGGGGCTGGTACTTTCATAGACCATGCTCTTGAGAAGCAGCAATACTTTCGTAACTTCTGTCATACATACATCGTTCCTGTGTTCTTCAGCAATCGTATTTGTAGCGAACATTAGTTAAGCATTTTCATTGATGACGGCACAATAAGATAATTGATATTATCTATTTGGTGAGAGGGATTGATGAGATGATTTACAATTTGTAAACAAGGTTATGTATCCATTTGATATGGGAACAAGGAATAAGAGCCGAACGAAAATACCAGACTTAGGATCAAGAAATAATAATAAGGGGAATCAGATGAAAATAACTGACAAGTACAATGAGATAAGATCGATCCTGATTCCAGGGTTTGACGTGGATACACCAAAGGAAATCAATTTCGGTATTCAGTTCAGCGTATCAAAGAAACAGTTTTCCCGCGTAATAAGAATATACGATGGAAAGAAGGGAATTAAAGTTGATCTGTCCCAGTTAGGCACATCACCTGAAGCAGAAGAAATACGTATTGCACTCATAGAAGGTGTAATACCTTCATCTAAAAATAAGAACATTTCAATTCCCGAAGAAAAGCTAACATCATCTATGGACTTGCCTGTTACAAATGGACATGGTGTAATTGGCTCTGATGAATCAGGCAAGGGTGATTTCTTTGGTCCTCTTGTGGTAGCTGCAGTAAAGACCACTCCAGAAATTGAATCAATTCTTGAGGGGATCGGTGTCAGGGATTGCAAACAGTTGACCGATCATCAGAACATTTCTATTGCGAAGCAGATAATGAGCTCAATTTCAGCTGATATGTTCTCCGTGAAGATCCTTGAACCAGTTGCATACAATGAATACTATGAAAATGTTAAGAACCTGAACATTATGCTTACCGTAAACCATGTAAGTGCGATCAGAGACCTGTACCAGCAGGGCGATAGCATCATAATTGACAAGTTCGCATACCACGACAGTATGGTCGAGGATGAACTTCGCCAATGGAACATCGATGTGAAGCCTGTTCAGATACCCAGAGCAGAAGACCAGTCAATTGCAGTGGCTGCAGCATCAATTCTTGCACGTGCAGCTTTCCTTGAGGCTATGCAGGAAATGAACGAGAAGTATATCGGAACATTCCCAAAGGGTGCATCGGATAAGGTCAAGAAGGTTGGTGCAAAGTTCATTGAAAAGTATGGCAGGGAGAGATTACACGAAGTTGCAAAAATGCACTTCAAGACAGCATCCGAGATATGGGGGCGCTAAGCCAAAAAAGAAGATCCCAAACGGCAGATCAGATCAAATTGGATAAGCTTTTTTAATATATGTTAGGTTCACAACCTCATTTTGATCATTTCAACTCTGGAGATCTTAGAGAAACTCGAAAATCCCAATTTAATTTATTTTTATTTACGGGTGAGAAATCACATCTGACCATCGCTTCTTTAAACTGCTTATTTGTGATGAAGAAGCCATCTGGTGTTTGTTCAAAAAGAAGTTTAAGTGCATAACTGGTGTAAATATCATTTGATATTTTTTGTGGAAATATATTTAAAGTTATCCAATTATCCAGGGCGTTTTTTTGAATATCGGGTAATTCGTATTCACTCGTATCTTTCTTTCTTTTTGTCATATTGATACTGAATGATCTGGAAATACTTAATTCATATCCTCTTTAACTAAGAACACTTCCTCTATTATGGGACTTCGGCAAAATCCTCAATGCGACTTGTTCTGGAATCTATAAAGAAATTCTCTTTGGTTATGATGAATACTGTAATGTATGTGCCTCAAGACACATTAAAAGTAGAAAAGGGGGAGAATAAAAGGCTTTTATGACCTTTTATTTTTTAATATTTACTTTGGAATTGGCTTATCGGGAGTGACACCGTAGTATTCGGTTCTTGCTTTACCCCAGATACAACCTTTCTTCCCGACTATCTTCAATTCAATGTTCTGCAGTGACTTGAAGAAGCCATTACCTGAACGTGCTCCTTTGCATATGGGGCAATATTTCTCACAGAATACTGGAACTTTTTTTTGGTCTGCCATCTTATCTATCCCCTGTTCTTAATTACTGGATCCGCATGAATTGCAGATCATCAGAGATATAAGGTCACTGTGCCTTTGCCTGAATTTCCTTTGCAAATTCCCTTGCCTTCTGTAGATGAGCTTCGTCTGGCTGTCCTTTTGCGGCTGGACCCAACGCAGCAAATGCTTTCATCTGGGGGTCATCGGACTTTTCGAGCATATCAAGAACGTGCTGTGCAATTTCACCCTGACATTCAAATGTACCAAGTAAATTGCCATCAGCTGCGATATCCTTTATTGATCCTGTCCATGATTTGATGGCTTCAAATCCTTCAGGAACACCATGGGTCATGAAGAATGCTATGTCCTTACCAGCCACATTCTTTGAAACGAATTTTGAAACATTCTCTGGAATGTTGAATTGCAGTACCGGGAAACCTACAAATACAAGATCATAAGCATCAAGATCACTTACATCCTTAATGTCTTTGATGTCCTTCTCACCGGTAATTTCGCCATAAATAGCTTCTGCGATCTTCTTTGTGTTCCCTGTCTGTGTCATATATGTTACTAATGTTTTCATGTGATCCCACCTTCCTTATTATTTCAATAAGAATTATCCTCTGTACATTTATATAGGTAAGGGTCAGTGAAATATACTTTTTCATTCTCGGTACAGAATTATAACCTTCTTTTTTAAATTGTACGGAACATTCACTGAAGCTAAAATTAGAAATAGTAAACGTGTCAAATAACAGTATGATAGTTAGTCCTGTGGACTAACGAACACATAATAGTGGGAGGGAAAATATGAGTCTATTTAACAGAATGGAAACCGTCCTCAAAGCGAAGATGAACAAGATCGTCAATCGCATGGAGGACCCCAGAGAAACACTTGATTATTCCTATGAGAAACAACTGGAAATGTTACAGGGTGTAAAAAGAGGGGTTGCTGATGTGGCAACCTCAAAGAAAAGACTTCAACTGCAACGTTCAAAGCTGATGCAGAGCATTGATAAACTCTCAGGGCAGGCGAGAGATGCCATCAAGAGTGACAGGGAAGACCTTGCAAGACTTGCCCTTGAGCGCAAGGGTGCACTGGAGATCCAGGTCCAGGGACTTGACCTGCAGATAGCAGACCTTGAAAAGGAGCAGGATAAACTTGTGGCTGCTGAGAAACGTCTTTCAACCAAAGTAGAGGTGTTCAGGACGAAGAAGGAGACCATCAAGGCACAATATTCCGCTGCTGAGGCCCAGGTAAATATCAGTGAATCGGTATCTGGTATCAGCGAGGAAATGGCGGATGTGGGTCTTGCCGTTGAGAGAGCAGAGAACAAGACAGAAGATATGAAGGCACGCGCCTCTGCCCTTGACGAGCTCATTGATGCAGGCACCCTTGATGACATCACAAGCAGTGGAGATGATATTGACAGGGAACTTGCAAAGATCAGTGCAGAATCGAATGTCGAAACGGAGCTGGCAAAGCTCAGGCAGGAGGAAGGTAAATGATAATCAGGATAATGGGTGAAGGGCAGTATGAGGTCCCTGGAAGTCTGTTCGATGAGCTCAACATCATTGATAACAGGATAGTGGAGCTTGTAGGCAAGGGAAATGAAGCTGAGTACAGAACTGAACTTTTAAAGCTCATTGATGTGGTCAAGTCAAATGGAAAGCCAATTGATGATTCAAGTATTGTGGAATCCAACATCATCGTCCCGCCTGAGGACCTTAGTCTGGAAGAAGCAACCGAGATCTTTACCGGAAGCGGTCTGCTGGAAGATTGAAAACAAGATATTTAGAATGGCATCCCCCAGAGGGGATACCATTTCTCCACATTTTTCTCAATTGGCAGCTCATTCTCTATGAGGGACTTGAGGCGCAACTCCATGGAATTGTCCCTTTCCTGTTTCTCCCGTGGTACGAAAGGATAGTAGTTACCCTGCTTGAAACTATATATCCAGTAGACTGGTCCTTTGCTCTCGAATCGATAAACAGCACACAATATCTGTTCTGAGAATCCCTGCTCTATCAGGGTCTGGCTGATCATGTGTATGTTCGTGACCAGGTCCTCGAAATCCTTATCATCCAGTATCACCCAGAGAAAGTTGTACTTGTCCTTCTCTATGTGATATTTTGTCCCTGTTTCCTTTGTGCTGTAACTTAACAGCCCCTCTATTTCCATTCTGGTGTTCTCATACTGGGCAATGGACATGGACTTGAAACAGATGCCAGCCTGACCGGATGGATGGAGGTTCAGGTTCACCTCCATCGTGACCACTGCCGTTGAGATGGAGAACAGACGGTCCGTATTCGATTCCGGCAACTTGCTCCTGCCAAGCAGGGAATCGAACATGCCTTTAAGTCCCATTATAGTTCAAGCTCCCTTTGTATCTTTTCGAGTGCTGCGATCCTTTTTTCTGTTGTAGGATGGGTCGATAACAGGCTCATGAAAGAACCCGAGACCGCCGGGATTATGAAAAATGCGTTCATGCCCTCCACCTCCCTCAGGTCATCCTTGGGAATGCGAGGCATGATCCCGCTTATCTTCGTCAGTGCCGATGCCAGATTGGAGGGCTGACCTGTGATGACAGCAGAACCCTTGTCCGCCGCGAATTCCCTGTATCTTGAAAGGGCACGTATCAGCAGGAAACTTATTATCCATACAAGTAATGAGACGATCCAGATAGCAACAATACCGCCTGTTTCTTTTCTCCTGCCACCCATACCTCCCATGCCTCCAAAGTAGAAACTGTACCTGACTATGTAGAATGCCAGGGTAGATATGAAACTGGCTATGGTCAGTATCGCCATATCCCTGTTCTTCACATGGCTCAGCTCGTGTGCAAGCACAGCTTCAAGCTCTCCCTGATTAAGCCGGTCCATCAGCCCCGTGGTCACTGCAACCACTGCATTTTTGGGACCTCGCCCAGTTGCAAAGGCATTTGGGATCGAGGTGTTCACCACTGCCACCCTGGGCATTGGCAGGTCCGCTATGGCACACAGCCGGGTGATGGTCTGATGAAGGTCAGGAGCCTCCTGCGCAGTAACGACTTTGGCATGCATGGTCCAGAGCACCAGCTTGTCTGAGTAATAGTATTGTAATCCCATGAAAGCGCCTATGAACAACACCATGAACATCTGAGGCGCACCCGAATAGACCAGGAATGCCAGAAATCCTAGGTACACCGCCGCCAGCAGGAACAGTGTCAACAACATCCTTACCTCAAGTCCCCTGTCATGTTTCCATTTCAAATTGATAACCCCTTATTTTAACATAAACTATGTTGATATCGTATTCATAAATGTATCTTATAGTGAACTTATACTGAACTGACACTTTATGAATATATGCAATGTCTTTGACCAATCTGATGGTAAAAGGTTCTAAGGAAATTATGCTTAAGTTGATGGGTCTTGTAGGGAATGATCCGAATATTTCTAAGATATTGAATGGAGATTTGTAAGATCAATATCGATTATGTTCGAATTTTTGTAGGGGATACATTCACTTTATAATCAGAATAATCTTTCCAAACATTGTATTTACCTGTGTGTGGATCTTTAGCCCACTCAAAATCATTAATGTTCCAATCTACTGAATTGCAATAACACCAAATGAATTTAAGAACAGCATAATCTAACCCACTTGGCGTTATTTCTTTGCTTTCCTCATTTCTATAATTTAGCTTTTTTTTGTTTTCTTGTGCGAAATTACCAATATATTTCAAAGTAACATTTTGGGTAGGTTGGTTTGTTTCTTCCCAAAGTCGATGTAATTTATCTTGATTAGCCATATCATCTTCTCAGTTTTAGTTATTATTTGAAATCATCATTTTGCTTATAATATTTCCTAAAAAACGATGGACATATACCATTAAAATAAAATCGGGCATTTTATTTATTTTTTCAGAAAGTACTTATAGCTGATAATATCTTTACCTATTTTAGTAGGTGATGTTAATGGAAGAAATAAAGGAAGTAGATGAAATAGAAGAAGTGGGAGGGATTACAAAAAATCTTATAGAAAATTCATTATCTGCTGCACTATCTTCAATTGAAATTTATAATAAACCAGATTTCAAGTATCGTGAAGAAATTTTTACAATTTTGAATATCAACTCTTGGGAGTTATTATTAAAAGCAAAAATATTAGATGATGCAGAAGGTAATATTGAAAGTTTATACGTTATGAATAAAGGTGTTCCCAAACTAAATCGAAATGATATTCCTTTTACTATTGATATTAATAAAGCGATGAGACAATTGAATATTGATCCTATAATTGAATCAAATATCACAAGCTTAATAGAAATAAGGGATACAGCGATTCATTTTTATAATGACGCTAAATTGGCATACTTGCTTTATACTCTTAGCACTGCCTCTCTTAAAAATTATCAAATGTTAATGAATGAATGGTTTTCAAGGAGCTTACTCGAATATAATTTTTATATTCTTCCACTTGCATTTGCTTATAATTTCAAGACATTTTCCCTTGTGGAGTTAGATGATTCACCTGAAGTAATATCTAACTTAATTAAATCAGTTTCTAATACACAATCAAGCCTTGATACTGAAAGTAAGTATCATTTTGTTTGTGAAGTTGAAACCAAATTAAAATCGGTCAATAATTTTGTAGGGGATGCCGGCTTCACAACGTTTATTGATTCTAGCACACAAACTGATATGCCAATTGTGGTTAGAACTCAACACATAATTGATAAGTATCCTATATCATATAGTGAGCTTTATGGTTCTGTAAAGAAATCAAAGCCTCATATAAAACAACATGAAATTAATTCATTCATACGTGAATATGATATTAAAAAAAATACTGAATATTCGTATTATAACTTTACAAACAAAAAAAATAGAACTAAGTATGAAGAGAATGGCACATTACCAAGTGGTATTCAAAGTCTTTATAATGCAGATGCTGTGAGATTTATTATCGAAAATATTGAATAAACTCTCTATAATTCTAGCACAAGGAAAGCAGACGAAATATGAAGTTTTACATTAACAACAAAGAGTTGTGCCATTGGCACAACTAAAAATAGAATCTCACTTTGCAACAACACGGGGACCACGCATCATGGTGGCCTTTGGTTGATCGATCTGCTCTGAAAAGTCAAGTATGATCGGCATATCGTATGTTTCAGACTCTGCTTTTGCCGATGCAATAAGGGATACGATGTTATCGATCTGTTCTTCTGCGTTGATAGGCTCTCCGGCATATATGCAGATCATGGAGCCTACGTCTTCGGGATTTAGAGCCAGGAACACTTTGTTCTCTATGCAATGGATGTATTTGATGGCATCAACGTTTACATTGCAAGGGGTGAAGATATTTTCATCTTTTACTGCTTTTATATATACGGTGTACATTTTATCCAATCCTCTTATGAAGCTATTAGTTCTGTGATTATATAATATAGCTACTTCAGGGGGTTCACAAGCCCGCATCTTTATTGTGGGAGCTTCTGTTAGCTGTGGCACTTGTATATGGCTGCACATGGACAGTAAACCGGGTGCTTTTGGGTTGAAAATAAGGGGGCTGCCATTGTGAGTAATGGCAGCATAGTATTTTTTTTGTATTTAAGCTGTGATCATGGATGCTCCTCTTTTTCGCGGCACTTTCAGACCAATTCCAACTGCTATGTAATATCCTGCATAGGTGAGGACCTCTATGAGCGATGGGTTCCCATTGTATCCAAGGAGGGATTTCATTATGGAACCGAGGGTTCCCTTCTCATCGAGGATGTGGTTTACATCCCAGACATGCTCGATCAGGATCGGTACTACACCTGCCTCCTGCAATTCATGCACTCCGTGGGCTGCAAGTCCTGCTGCAAAGAGTATGAGGAATATGCTGGTGACCTTGAAGAAGCTATCAAGGCTGGTATGCGATGAATACCTGAATACCAGATAAGCGACCACTATTGAGGTCACAAGACCTGCGATCCCACCATAAAGGACTGCGTTCGTTTCAGTGTTCATGGCCGCAGCCCCGAGGAAAAGCACGGTTTCAATACCTTCTCTCAGTACTGAGAGGAATACCAGTGCAAAAAGCCCGTAAGCTTTCTTTCCTTCTGCTTGCTCCTTTATGGTAGTTGAGATATTCTTGTTCTCCCGGGACATCCAGATTATCATGGAGGTCAGTATGGCTGCTGCAACAAGCATTACTATCCCTTCGAACAGTTCTTCATTGCGTCCTTCGAACTGTATGGCCAGAATGCTGAATATGAAGGCTGCTGCAATACTTCCGATTATAGCAAGTCCGGTACCGCTATATACATATTTATTAAGTTCAGTTCTTTTCGTCTGAATAAGATATGCGAGGATTATCCCTACGATGAGGAAGGCTTCCAGACCTTCTCTGAATGTTATCATGAAACTTGGCAACATGTTTAGTTCTCCCTGTAATTGTTAGGCATACCTAAAAAATACAGGCATGGTATATATTTGTGAGCATGTCGGCAAAACATGGGGTGGGCCGTAAAAAATACTTAAGGCAATGCTGAACATTGTTTTGGCTGGTGTATCCATATAAATATATACTCTCTTTTCAATTGTATCATTGTTATGCAAATCAATAATACCATATCCTTGTATGTCCAGCAGGTTGCAGGATCGCTTTTTGATACAACGGGATCTAAACTGGCTGTGGCTGCACTGATAATCATTTCCTCGATCATCCTTGCTTTTGGTGTGGATCTCGTTTTTAAAAAAGTGCTTTTGCATTACACGGCAAAGACCAGATTCAAGATCGATGATCTTGTTCTCCATGCTGTAAAACGCCCGATCTACTATACGCTGATATTTATTGGGATATTTCTTGCCCTTTCCGTAGTCGGTATTGGAGAGTATTTCCTTATTGCTACCAATAATCTCTTGCTGACACTGCTGGCCCTGATGTGGCTATTTGCATTGGTTAATATAAGCAAAATATTTTTTGACCACGTTTTCCCCGGACTTGTGCAGAAAACAGAAACCAAAATGGATGATGAGCTCCTGCCATTGCTGAAAGGTCTGTCTGATATCATAATCATACTTGTCGGAATAGGTTTGATCCTCGAAGGGATATGGGGTATTAATGTAGGTCCTCTCTTTGCATCTGCCGGTATCGTTGGTATTGCCATTGCCTTTGCTGCAAAGGATGCCATATCCCAGTTCTTTGGTGGGCTTTCCATCTATTATGACAAGCCGTTCAAGAATGGGGACCGTATAGAGATAGGGGATGGTCAGATCGGTATCGTGCAGGAAGTAGGTATCAGAAGTACCCGTATACTTGATTTCTACAACAATATGATCATAATCCCGAATAGTATCATTGCCAACAACAAGATAGTGAACTACACGTCTCCCCAGCCACAGATGATGGTGAAAATAACTATCGGGGTCGAATATGGTTCTGATGTTTCAAAGGTAAAGGAGGTACTGCTCAAGATCGGAAATCATATCGATCTCGTTCTGGACGATCCGGAACCTTCTGTTCGTTTTGATAATCATGGGGACTTCAGTCTTGATTTTGCTCTAATACTGTGGGTAAGATACCCTTCCGATAAATTCAGTGTCATCAACGAAGTAAATACTCTGATAGACATCGAGTTCAAAAAAGCAGGTATCGGGATTCCATTCCCCACATATACCTTGTTGAAGCCGGAATGATCCTGTATATGTCTCCTCATTGACAAAATTATATATATGTAGCAACCAATCTATTTTTGAGGTGACATTTTGGATTATGAAGATATATTTCGTAGATCATGGAACGCTTTCAAGGACAACGTTGCTGCCTTTATTGTAGCTACGATCATCGTGGTGTTCGGTTCCATCTTCATTGTGACAATAGCTCCGCTAGTATACGGTCTTACTTATATGGCCGTGAAAGGCCTGAGGGGAGAAAAGGTCGAGATCAATGATGTGTTCGAAGGTTTCAATTATTTTGTGAAAAGCTGGGTCCTTTTGCTTGTCTCTGTTATCCTTATCAGTATAGGCTACATGCTCCTGATCCTTCCGGGTATAGTTCTTTCAATTCTCCTTATCTATTCCCTTCCTCTTCTTGTCATAAAGGATTATGGCGCCATGGATGCAATAAAGGAAAGTATAGATATTTCAAAGCAGAATTTTGTGGACAGTCTGGTATTGCTGATCATCGTAGCTATCATCAGTACAATTGGTGGAATTACCTACCTCGGAACGTTTGTGACCACTCCGATCATAACCCTTGCATTAGTTGCAGCTGCTATATCCTATCTCGGAAATGATGGTGATTACACTGCTGAATATACTGATGTATCAGATCAGGATGATGAGAATAAGTGATCTTTAACAGATGTGGATCTCCATATCCTCATCTTTTTTAATTTATTTAGCCTTTTCATATTGTTTTCATGGGCAATTACGGCCCCACGTCTCTAAAGAAAAAGATCTGTTTGTGATTTTGATATCGTTCTGTATATTTGCAAACATGCCGTTAATGCACATGAAGGAATGATATGGATGGAAAGTGAGGAAGGGGTTGGAACTGATATTCACATCAGACTTCCGATATAATCTATCTTTTAATCCGTTATTGCAACATGCATATCATTTCTGGTAATGTGCAGGTAAGTGATCGCTCCTGGCCTTCCATCGTAATTGATCGTTATTTTTGATGTTTCATAATCCACAGGGTCTTGCTTCCCACCATCAATATCGAATATGATCGCTCCATCCTTTGTGAGCAGTTTCAGATAATGCTGTGTCAGGTCGTTCATCGAGAATGAAACATTACCACTATGGATCTCAACATCAGGAAGTTCACTTATAGGGCCTGAAGTATTCCATGAAAAGTCCGGATCTGCATTTGTGTTAGGTGGAACATATCTCATCATGAATGTAGGGTCCAGATAATCTACTGTAGCATATTGGTCTGCTTTACTACCGCTTACCGGGTAAACGGTCACTCCTTCCCATTCTTCAATATAGTCAGCTCCAGCTGCTGTATCCTTATAGGTTACATGGACCTCAAGCTGATCTGCACCACCTTTTTTTGCAAGGTCGTATGTGAGCGTCTTTGTACCGGATGTTGCTTTGATCTCATATTTTGCAGGATTTAATCCATTATTATTGGAATCCTCTGCTTCAAGATAAAAAGAAAAATCATATATTGGTAATGGGTTTGATGTGTTCACTGCACCGACCTTTATCATGTTTGTAAGTGTTGATGTTCCCATTGGTGGCATTACATCGAGTTCGACGATCGCAGTTGTGTTCTCATGGTCAAGAGTTGCAGTCGTATAGACCATTGTATCAGCATAGTCTGCCCAGGCATCATAGTACTGGCTTTTGATGTAGATGTATACTTTATCTGAAGTAACGGGATTTTTCCTTGAAGGTGATATTGAGGTATTAGGAAATAGTATGGAAGGTTTATTTTCCGATGAAACTGAAATACGGGTGTCACCGTTGCCGGATGATGATGATCTGCCATTGATGGACATTATTGGAAGTGTGAGTGTTTCTCCATTGTAATGGAACTCGGGTGGTGAGATCATAATTGATCCTCCGCGACCTTCATGTTTAGACCATACTCCTCCACCTTCATATGCTATCCTTTGGTTATCTTTTGTGTATTCTATTGTACCAAAAGAGCAGTTGAACTCCTCTGAAGCGCCGGGGTTCGTTAGATTGGCAATGACAATTCTAATGTTGCTTTTATCATCCACGGTGTCATCGTTCACGTTAATACTTCCACCTATGAGTGAAACTGATGTTGTCTGAAGGGGTGATTCCCCAAGGGCAACTTTACTTGTACGAGAGTCCAGAATTGTAAAACCCTGTTCTATTTTCTGTGCCTGTGCATCATCCTGTAGGTCGGAGATCATGGGTACACTGTAAAGAAGCATTACACTTATTGAAACGATGGTTAGTGCGAACATAAGCAGTACTCCAATAACGGCTGATGCACCACAGTTGCAATCATATACTTTCCTGTCCTTCTCCATCCTTTCTCCTCCTTACTCAATTCTTACACTTAGGGGTGAATACAGGACGTAGACATCAATGTTCTCCAAATAATCATCCTTTCGTACGTGGACAGTATTGTTGTTCTCATCCCTGCTAATGGTTTTCATTCCTAGACTATCGCCAAGATATTCTTCCCATCCATCGTAGTACTGGCTCATTATGGTGATATCTACAACTGACACATTAGTGTACTTATATACTGTAGATTCTCCTCCGTTTGCAACGGCACGCACAAGTCCCTCACCGGCATGACCGCCAACTCCGGAGATCTTACTGGAAGGTATGAACAGCGTGTTATCAGAGAACACAAATTCTGGTTCTTTTACTATCACAGTTGCTCCATTTTCATATTTAGCCCAGACTCCCGTATTCTCATAGGAAATAAGAGTTCCTTCATACTCATTCTGTATTTCCCTTGTCTGATGACTAAATGTCTGTGATTCGATAACCGGGGGCAGGAGCGATGAGTTCCATGTCTGAATGGTTATGTTGATGACACTATCTCCGGTGACCCATATTCCTCCTCCATACATCTTCAGCTCTACTGATTGGGAAGGAGCAGTGCCAAAAACAACTTTGTTCATGTTCTCTGAAAGAACGATATAGCTTTGTTTTATGTTCTCGGTGTGGCTGTTCTCTTGCATGTTCTGAAGAAATGGATATCCTGAGATTCCAATCAGGGATATTGCAAGGAACATTATGCCGAGTATGAACACTACGTCGATAACCTCTGACACTGCATTTTCTGAATTGGACAGCCTTTTTGGTATCATTGTCTAAGTCCTTTTTTTCTTCAGTATATCTCGATCATATTCGAGGTACTATTGTAAAGTAGGAAGTGGTCGCCTGAAGCACTACTCAATGTTGTGGACATTATGTTAGTATTTTCAATGTCGAAAGCAACCTGTACTCTTGTTTCAGAACGTTGATTGGACTCGAATATGATCTCACGGGTCTGGTTCGAGAATTCAACATAATAATATTCATTTGCGATCCTTATTGGTATCATGAGCTCTGTCCGATGATCAATGATCTCACCACCGCCGTTGTTCACTAAACCTACCATTGTGTCGATCTTTGCAAGTTGAAGTGCGATATTGTTTCCATGTATCTCGAATTCTTCGCGCATGACCGTATGCTCTGCCTGGTCCATTAGACCGTATGAGGATTGCATTACAAGTATGAAGGTTATAATTGTAATTACAAATGTAAGTATGAATCCAATTGACGTTGATACTGCTTTATTGTCTGTATAGAACTGCTTCATTTTTCACACTTCAGGGTACGGTAATTGGAAGGGATACATTGATACTGTTCTTGCTGGATGCGATGCTGATAGTTGTATTGATCACTTTATACCTTTCACGGGCAAAATCACGTCCATCTGCCAGAGTTCCGGTGATAGAATACAGGCCCATGGCATTGCTTGAATTGAAATAATCTATCCTGTAGGTCTCACCTGCAGTTGATGTGGAAAATTTGAATACCGGATCGTTATAAGTTATGTTGAGGTAAATACTGCTATTGGATGCTCCTATTGTGTGTGTCTGCTCGTCCACGGACACATTGATATTGCTACCATCATCGTACAGCTTCATTTTCCATATGGGTACGCCTGAATGGTTTATGGCGTGTATCTCAAAGGGATCCGATGAGTTTGAAAGTTTGCTTGTATCTGCCATCTCTATTGTAAATATGTTTGTCTGGTTGACGCTATCTATGATCGTCCAGTTCGATCTTCCTGTGATCAATCCATTTTTTGTAAAGTATGCATCATTAAGGGTACTGTTTCCAAAGGAAAATGAAAAACCTCGATACGCATAAAGAGTTGAGATCTCCTGGCTATACGTTTCAAGATAATTGAAATAAACATCATTATCAAAGTGATTGCCAGTTGTGGCATTATAATAGGCAGCATTTGATGCTTCTTGTGTGATCTGGGCAATGTTCGCTATCTCGAAATGGTCTATGTCATTGCTTGATTCAGATGCCATGTTGCTTGCATATATTATGTTGTTCAGCATCACTGTTGATATCACTATCATGAAACCTATTGCAAAGGCTGCAAGTAACAATATTTGTCCGGATTCATCGCAATGTTTCATCTTTTTCATCCCGTTTCGTTTTTCACATACGCCACATGGTAAGCTTGACATCAATTATATTATAGTAATCAGTTGAACTGTCCATGTCAGATATGCCGGTATCTGATGCAAAGGTGGCAGCATCTTCTATGTCTGTATTGGAGATCAGTACCTTTCTCGAAATTATCACTGCATTGTCGGACGGATCACCATTATAAATGAAAGGCATTGTCTGGCTTGATCCGGTCTCGGTATTGAAAGTGAACTCTATATTGTGTGCAATTCCATTTTCGATCACTACGAATTCGAGCATTTCTGTTAAAGGACCGGTCAAAATATCACTGGTATTTGTTCTGGAACGATAATTTGTCGCAGTCCAAACGTATTCATCACCATTCCAATCGATTATTTGGTCTTTCAGGTCTGAATTCATTCCATAAGCGGAGTGGTCAAGAACTGTTAACATGTCCTGTCCGATGGTGTGTATCTGTGATTCGATGTGAGCATTTGCAGTGGAAGATGTAAGCGGGGTAAGGGCAGTTGCCTGTACGGCAAATACGAGTACTGCGATCATTATGGTAGCGGCCATGATAGCTTCAAGGGTATGCATTTGGCCTTGTTCATCTTCTTTTATATCGGGACCTTTACTGTGTCTCACCTTACCACACCCGCACTGATAGGATCGCATTTTCTCTTTTGCTGGATCCGATATCTTCAAGAAGGACAACTCTTTTGGTCTGTCCTATATTTCCAGTAGTTGGCAATGGTTTGCCAGCAATGTACATCAGAGAAGTGCTATTAGTCATGGTTATGTTGAGCTCATAGCTTTGGAACCCTCCTCTTAACCCCAGATCTGATACTGTATCTTCATAATCATGTGTTAAAGAGTAGAATAATGTGTCAGTATTGTTCTGGTCTACAAGATTCGGGGTGTTGATATCTCCGGAAGCTAATTCTATTTCTGTGATCGATGTTGCAACTCGATCTGCTACGAGTGTGATCTCATCTGAATCTGATTGGAAGGGAGTGAAAAGACCCGAAGTGTATTGGAAAACAAAAAAGACAGCAAACAGGAATATGGTAATTGCTATCAGATAATCAATAGTTATCTGAGCTCTGTCTGTTTTCAGGTGTTTATTATTTGATCGTTTGAATGGTCTTTCATTTATCCGGTCTGTGTGTTCAATACGATCTCCGGTGATCGGTAGATCAGATACCATATATCTCAGTACCCTTTATCACTTTTTTTATGTCCTTATCTATAATAGAGAGCCGGTTCTTATCTACTTTAAGACCTACAAGCTGTTCAATGAACCATATGGATTTCACATGGTCATCAGGGGCGAGCTTCCAATCGGATTTTTCAATATAGTAATCGATCCCTTCCGCATACCTGAGAAGTTCAATGCGTATGTCTTCGTTTATCCATCCCAGCTCTTCATAGTAGGAAAGAATGTCTGAAAGGTGATTACATCCCACGAGTTCCATAAGGAATTCCAGCCATTCCATACATATTTTCATATTTGTGGAATTTTTAATGATGTTGTTCAGCTGAACATTTCCCCCGTTGCCTTTGTAGCTTCTGGCCCCGATCTCTTTAAGTTCATTTTCTACATAATCAGTTAGTTCTTCAAGCTGATCTTTTAAAAGTTCATTATGTTCATCGGTATCAGTTTTGAACTCTTTGTTTGTATTGTGTGCCTTTTCTAATCCCTTGATAAGGTCGGAAGCTACGTTTCTTAACTCCTGTATACTTTTTTGGGATTCACTTTGTATCTGGGTAAGTGATGTCAGGGACTCTTCCATTTTGTCGATGCGGTCTTTCGTTGCAAATATTTCTGCAGATCTTGAATTACCGAATTCTGTTATTTTCTGTATCTGGGAGAGTATTATTGTATGTGAGCTTGTGAGTTCAGCAATGTTCCCTTCAATGGAAGAAAGTCCAGTCTTAAGTTCGCTATTATCGGTGTGAATATTTTCCAGAGTATCTTCCAGTTCACTCAATCGTTCTTCGATCTTGGTAATGTGATCAGTTGATCTCTCTATCTTGACATTAATACTGGAATTGCTGTCTCCACTCTCATTTTGGATGATGTTTAATGATCTTTTCAGCTCTTCAATAGTTCCGGCAAGTTCATCGATGTTAGTAATGATCTTCTCTTGGGAATGCTTTGAATCAGCAAGTTCATTTTTCATTTCTTCCATTTCTTCTGAAGAAACATCAGGGATTGGACTTTCCATTATATCGATTGCCGGATCGCTTTCATTTATGTCTATGTCTATGGTCGTGCTCGTATTAGGATTCTCTATTGGCACTACTGTCCTTATATTTTCCAAAGGAACATTTCCAGTGGTATTAATGGGATGATCGATCTTGGTCTCAGAACCTATGTATTTAGGATCTTCTTTTGAGAATGGGGATTGTGCTTCCTCTCCATTTACATTTTCAGGTGTAACTGGCTTTAGTTCTTCCATTCTGTCGATCAATTTTCTCTTTTGAGTGATCCTTTTCAATGTATTTGTTATTGAAAATAAGAATCCTTTCTCTTTTTTGTCGGGCATCGGGTGTGATGCTTCTTGAGCGGATCTATCACCAAAAGAAGAACTGTTATGGGTAATGTTATTTGAAGGATTTGTCTTTTCAGACATATGTGAATGCTTTTCCATCCCGATGTGTTCGCTGGGATTGAATGGCGCCATAGCATTGTCCGGTATATCTGGTTCGAATAGTGGCAAAGGGGCTTTTTTTGTTTCGTTTTCGGTTGTTGATATTCTGTTGGGAATGTCCACTCTTTCATGTTTGTCCCCTGTGGTTTTGATCTCATCAACGACCTCTATGTTCGATACATTCTGTTCTGCCGTATCGATGTGAACATTATCGTTTTTATTTTTAGCTTCATCATTGGATGTTGATGTCATTTTTGGAAAAAATGCCGGATGTACGGTTACATCCGAATCATTTCTTTCTCCAGAGGGTGTGACGGCATTTACAAAAATATCTGGAACAGCTTCAGCCTTTTCATTAATAGATATATCCTTCTTCCTTTCAGATTCCCAAGGTAGGCCAGGCTCAGATGAATGCTCATTAGAGGAATTTACATTTCCTTTTTTATTTTCCCATGGTAGTTCACTCATTGTGGATCAACCTTTGAGTTCGATGAATTTATTAATTGGGAGATTATATTATATATATTTTAAAAAATATTTTGCTCCGCCGATCGAATATATTACTATATTTCATATATTATATGTATTATATTTATTTAAGTATTACTGATATAATTTCAGTTTTTACTTGTCAGAAATACATTTGCTCGATACAAGAGCTGAGAAACAGGAAAGATCTTCTTATGGTAAGAAGTTGATGTGGGACTTTATTTTGAAGTAAATAATAAGATATCCTAAGATCAACATACCAAGTGAAACTAACCACGCCCATCTTAATATGCGTGCTAGATTTTCAGGTTGAGTTAATAAAGAAAAAGCTCTGTCGGCCAGGTTTGGCCGATCAGATGAGTTTTGTTGCATGAGAAAGCCTTATGCTTTGATTCTCTTCAAGCGGAATGTGTTTTCTCTTTCCATTTCTTCAAGACGCAGGCGAATGAATACCATTGCTTCTGTGAGCTCAGGTATGACCTTGAACTCAAGAGCATTGACACGCCTCTTTGTCTTTTCGATATCATCGAGAAGCTTCTTCATGGTTGTTTCGATCTCTGCTGCCAGAATGATCTTTTCAACCAGCTCTTCATATGAATCGACAGCTTCATCAATGTAGGAGCTTGTTCCGAGAAGTCCGTATCCACGCTTGTTTATGGGTTTACGCACACTTGAGGATTCGATCTTCGGCACTACTACGCCCATGATATTGTGGCTTTCGAGCTCGATCTGTGGTGCATCCTTCATTGCAAATGCAGTGGATTTAACAGTTATTCTGCCTTCCACTGATTCTGCGATGCCGATCTTCACATTGGCCTTTTCATAGGCAGCATCCAACTCGGAGCGAACATCCTTTGCTTTGCTAAGAATATCAAAGAACTCAAGGATAAGACCATCCCTTTTCATTTTAAGCAGCTTGTGACCGCCTTCTGAAAGTTTGATCTTCTTCTTCAGCTCAATGAGTTCTGAACGAGTCGGTTTTACTTCTTTTGCGCCCATTGTGATCCCTCACTACTGATTCACTCGCTTTTCTGGTGAGCAGGGTGGTACTTGTCAAGGTACTTGTTATCGATCCTGGTAAGCTGTGCTTCAGGCAGCTCTGCAAGGATCTCCCATGCGACTCTCAATGTATCGTCGATGGTACGGTCCTCGTCTCTGCTCTGGCGTACGAATCTGTCCTCGAACAAGTCCGCAAACTCCAACATCTTCCTGTCTCTTTCGGACAGTGCTTCTTTACCAACGATAGCAACAAGTCCACGAAGGTCACGGCCTTCTGCGTATGCTGCGTACATCTGGTCAGACACTGCCTTGTGATCGTCCCTTGTCTTACCGTCTCCGATACCGGAGTTCATAAGACGTGAGAGTGATGGCAATACATTGATCGGTGGGTAGATACCCTTCCTGTGAAGTTCACGGGAAACCACGATCTGTCCTTCGGTTATGTAACCGGAAAGATCAGGGATAGGGTGGGTGATATCGTCACCAGGCATTGTAAGGATGGAGAACTGAGTAACAGATCCCTTGATTCCTTTGATAACTCCTGCCCTTTCATACAGTGATGCAAGGTCAGTGTACATGTAACCTGGGTAACCACGTCTACCTGGAACCTCTTCTCTTGCTGCACCCATCTGACGTAGTGCTTCACAGTAGTTTGTGATATCTGTCAGAATAACGAGTACGTGCATATCATGTTCGTATGCAAGGTACTCTGCAGCTGTAAGAGCCATCCTAGGTGTAACGATACGCTCGACAGCAGGGTCATCTGCAAGGTTCAGGAAAACAACAGCTCTCTCAAGAGCGCCGGTCTTCTCGAAATCTTCCATGAAGTACTGTGCTTCTTCATTGGTGATACCCATTGCAGCGAAAACCACCGCAAAAGGTTCATCGCTGCCAGGAACTTTAGCCTGCCTTGCGATCTGAAGTGCGATCTCGTTATGTGGAAGACCTGATCCAGAGAAGATAGGAAGCTTCTGTCCTCTTACAAGGGTATTTGTACCGTCAATGGTGGAGATACCTGTCTGAATGAAATCTTCTGGTGGCATCCTGGAATATGGGTTCATTGATGCACCATTGATATCTACTCTCTTGTCAGGTATGATCCTTGGTCCGCCATCCAGTGGTTCACCAGCTCCTGAAAGGATTCTGCCAAGCATATCCTTTGATACAGGGAGTTTGATGGTCTCGCCACTGAATACTACACCGGATTCCTCGTTGAGTCCTACTGTACCTTCGAAGACCTGCACGACTACCATGTCTGCAGAGGTATCGAGTACCTGTCCTCTCTTGGTCGTTCCATCAGGAAGGTTGATCTGGACAAGCTCACCATATCCTACAGGTTCGGTCTTCTCAAGGAAAATAAGTGGTCCGGAGACCTCTACGATCGTTTTGTATTCTTTGGTCATGTTCAGTTGCCTCCGATCTGTGCAAATTCTTCATCCATCTTCTTCATGACTGCATCAAGTGCTGCATCGAAGTCTTCCTCGTATTTGACTTTTGCGAGTTCATCCTTTGACTGGATGGTGATGATCTTGTTCATTGGAGTTCCTGCTTCAAGTGCAGCTGTTGCCATCTCTCCGTATTTTGAGATAGATTTGAGAAGCTTGTACTGCTTGTCGAATGGACAGTATGTGTCAACAGGGTGGAATGCATTCTGCTGGAGGAAATATTCCCTTACCATACGTGCAACTTCAAGTGTAAGCTGCTGATCTTCTGGAAGTGCATCGGAACCTACGAGCTGCACGATCTCCTGAAGTTCGGATTCCTGCTGGAGAAGGTCCATTGCATTGTCCCTGAGCTGTGTCCAGTCAGGTCCAACGTTCTCGCTATACCAGTCAGCAAGTCCCTCTGTGTACAGACTGTAACTTGTAAGCCAGTTAATGGATGGGAAGTGTCTTCTCTGTGAGAGCTTTGCATCAAGCGCCCAGAATACCTTTACGATACGTAGTGTGTTCTGGGTAACAGGCTCTGAGAAGTCACCACCAGGTGGTGATACTGCACCAATTACAGTAATTGAACCATCGACTCCTGCAAGGGAGTTAACTGCTCCTGCACGCTCATAGAATTCAGAGAGTCTTGCAGAGAGGTATGCTGGATAACCTTCTTCTCCAGGCATTTCTTCAAGCCTTGAGGATATTTCTCTCATTGCTTCTGCCCATCTTGAGCTTGAGTCTGCCATGAGTGATACATCGTATCCCATGTCTCTGTAATATTCTGCAATTGTGATACCAGTGTAAACTGATGCTTCACGAGCAGCTACAGGCATGTTGGATGTATTTGCGATAAGAACTGTCCTCTCCATGAGTGGACGACCTGTCTTTGGATCTTCGAGTTCCGGGAACTCGTTCAATACATCAGCCATTTCATTGCCGCGTTCTCCGCAACCGATGTAAACAACAATATCAGTGTCACTCCACTTAGCAAGCTGCTGCTGGGTAACTGTCTTTCCTGATCCGAATGGACCTGGGATTGCAGCTGTTCCGCCTTTTGCTATAGGGAACATACCATCAAGGATCCTCTGTCCTGTGATAAGAGGCTTGGTTGGCATGAGTTTCTTTGCTACAGGGCGTGGTCCTCGTACTGGCCACTTCTGCATCATTGCGATCTCAGTTCCATCTGTGAGCACACAGATTGTGTCTTCGACCTTGAAACTACCTGCTTTTATCTCTTTGATAGTACCAGAGATGGTTGGTGGGACCATGATCTTGTGCTCGATGTTTGCGGTCTCCTGGACCAGACCGAGTACATTACCACCTTTTATCTCATCGCCTTCGCTTGCTGTTGGCTTGAACTCCCAGACCCTTTCACGGTCCAGTCCATTTGCGGTAACTCCTCTCTCGATGAAGTTGCCCATCTGTTCCTGCAACACTGGCAGAGGTCTCTGAATACCATCATAAATACTTTCTAATAATCCAGGTCCAAGTTCAACGGACAAAGGCAGTCCGGTGTTCACTACAGGTTCTCCCGGTTTGATCCCGGAAGTATCCTCGTATACCTGAACAGTAGCCTGTTCGCCTTTGATCCTGATGACTTCTCCCATCAGTCCCTCGTGACCTACTTTGACCACGTCGTACATTCTCGGTTTAATTCCTATAACCGTTACAACAGGTCCTGCCACACGATAAATTTCACCATTTACTTCCACAGATCTACACCTACCGATTGTTTTATCTTTTCCCTTAAGTTTGAACTTTCACCAGTTCCTCCGAGAGTGACCACTGTTGGGTCAACAGACTCACTAAGAGTATCTCTCAAAATTTCCGGTAGTTTATTAAAGTCATCTTCATGTATCACAAAGATACCTACATCTGAATCTTTAAGCACGCTTGTGACAACAGATTCCAACTCATCACTTTTAGCTTCGTATATCTTCTTAATACCAGCTAGTCTGAATCCTGTTACAAACTCGCTGCTACCTACTACTGCTAATTCCATTAGATCACCAACTGGTTCCTGATTATTTCTTCATCAAGATCTGCTGCTTTTCCGCGCAGAATGATACGCAAGTTGTGTACTTCATTCGTTTTGTTCAGTATATAGTCCATGATCGGAACAATGGATAATGGGTACACATGTGAAAAGCTTGAAGCGGATTTGATGTTGGACTTAGTGAGTTGAGTTTCCAGTTCCACCAGTGAGTCCATTTCAGGTTTCACTATTCCAGATATATCCTCCCAATAAGGATACTTCTCAAGTGACTGAATAAATTCACTGAAAGGAAGTGGTATTAGTTTTTCGATCTCTTTAATGCTTAAATGAAGACCGCCTTCAAGAATCAGGTCTGCGATCTCATCCTTTTCCACATTGGCATTCTTCAACCTGAAAAGGGTACTCAGGTTCTTCATGTCGATCTCAGTACGGATGAACTTTGAGAACAGTTTACTATCATTGGATTTTGGATTGTCTACTGTATTGGACAGTCCGGTATAGTACATCTTATCAAGCTGGTTTTCGATCTCAGAGAGGTTTGTCCCATCATATCCTTTTAATGTTGGGTAATAATCGGTTCCACTGAGAGCATCGATGATGCTTTCATAAGATTCTTTTTCTGAAAGGCTTGACAAAAATGGATAAGACAGTTGTCCGGCGGAAACTATGCTATCATTGATCTCTTCTACTGATGCATTACAATACTTACCACGTAGAATGGTCTTGATGCTCCATATATCATATTTCCTAAGATATTCAGAGATCAGATAGTTCAGCTCTCCTTCGGAGATATTGATCAGTTTTGTAAAAGTGACCGCAAGATTTCTGTTCAATGCGTGCTCAAACAGATCAACACCGTCATATGTTCTTGCCAGTTCATCGACATCCTGCTTATACTGTGACTCTTCGATAAAACGGGTGATCTCGTCGATACCCATGTTCATTAATCGAGGATATGACTCCCTAGGGAGAAGATTGCTTTTCATCGCGCGAACGCGTGCAGTCACATAAGCGTAATTGGAGCCACTTCCGCTCTGCTTCGGACTACTTTTTCTTGTGAATTTTTGCAAAAGCCCCATTTGGATATCACCCGAACAAGATATCAGATGTCTGTTTCAATGATTGCTCATTAACATTCTTCATCATTATATCGTATGTATAATCTAAACGAACTGTTCCATCATCGTTCTCTATGATCACTCCGCCAATACAATCTATATTGCCGGCGTATTCAAGGGAAGACAACTTTTTGACAAGTTCTTCTGAGTCCTTGTTAGAGTATATTTTACTGCCGTTGCTATCATTTTCATCAATGATCGCTTTTAACAGCTCTTCCTGCTTTGTTTCAGGAAGGGATACAATAGTCTCTATTGCATTATCGTATACTTTGTCAAGGACCTCTTTGCGAGCATTAAGCATTGTACGTTTGACTTCCAGATTTGCGCTGGAGATCTCCTGTTGGCGTAATCGCTTGATATCATCTTCGGCTTTTGCCAGACGGTCGCCCATGATCTTCTTTGCAGTCTGCCTAGCATCATCCAGTATCTGTGATACTTCTGCATCAGCATCTGCATTGATCGTGCTTACTTCTGTCTGGGCAGCACCCATGATATCTTTTATAACTGTTTCGAGTCCCATGCTCTGACACCTTAAAAGAATTTAAGAGCAATATGATTGCTCTTAAATTAACTCAGCTGATAAGCAGTGCGACAACAAGTCCGAAGATAACGATTGTTTCTGGAATTACGGTAAGGATCAATCCTTTACCGAACAGACTCTCGTTCTCTGCCATTGCGCCGATTGCTGCTGAACCAATATCTCTTTCTGCAATTCCTGATGCAAGTCCAGTAAGTCCTACTGCGAGTCCTGCTCCAATTGCTTTTAATCCTGCTGGGTCCATATATGTTACTGCTGCTGTTGCTGTTGCTGCGTCTACCATTTGTTTATTCCTCCGTGTATTTCCTAATATATCCGAATGGGCTGTATTTTCTTCCGCCACCTTCGTAGAATTTTCCGAAAAACTCTACATACTGCAACCTAAGTGAATGCAATCCAGGGGCTATTATACTCAGGACTGTGTTTAATGCATGTCCGAATATGAATACGATTATTGCACCTATCACTGCCACGATCCCACCCTGTGGAAGGATCATCTCAAAAGCTATGAGATTGACAGTTGATGCAATATAGATTGATGACAATCCTACCGCTATTAAACGAGTGTAGGAAAGTGCATTACTTAATAAGCTAGGTAATTCTATAGCTCCTTTTGCGCCTTCTCCTTTAACGAGCATGACGAATCCTATAAGGAACACTATAATTCCGATTATTTCCGTAGGTGCGATATTTGCATATCCGAGTACACCCAGGATTATTCCGAGTTCAACTACAAGCCAGCTGCCCTTTTCGAACATAGCTGCAGCGAATCCGTGATTTCTCCTTTCGTTTATGAATCCGACCACATATCCAAAATTGACATGAAGTGCACCGATAAGTGCAGTTGCAATGATCATCGTCATAACGATGTGAGTACGGTGTATTGGATATGTTATAACTTCTCCTCCAACTGGAGAGTTGAAGAGAGCAATGGTCTCGAATCCCGGTATTAATCCAGGGATGGTAATACCATGACTGGTCAAACTTGCAAGTGGGAACCCAAGGAACTCACCATACAGAACACCAAAGATCAATGTTGATATCTGACAATAGATAAGTACATTCATCAAAGGCTTTACTGCGTCTGACTTGACCATCTTCTTGATACCTAATGCAAGTGCTAGAAGGATCACTGCATATCCAATATCTCCAAGGATCATTCCATAGAAAAGTGGGAATGATATGAATATCAGAGAAGTTGGATCGATCTCCTTGTATTTAGGACGTGCATAAAGGTCCATGATCTCCTGGAATGGCTGGGTGATCTTTGGATTATCATATTCGATAGGTATGATATCTGTATCAGCTTTTGTGATCTTCTGTTTTGAAACAAAAGCCCTTCCGCTTGTAGCAGATTCAATTGTCCTTTCAAGAGTTGCAAATTGATCATCAGGTATCCATCCATCAATGATGAATGTATGCTCTGATGTTGCTATCTTTACTGGAGCCTCTGCTTTTTCAGATTCGATAGTAAGCAATTCCTCACTGGCAAGTATAAACTCTGAATATTTATCCTTGATAGATGAAATATCCGTTTCCAGTGAAGTGATCTGCTTCTGGATCCCTTCTTCTTCCCTTGTGATATCTGCTATCAGGGTTGAAGGGGTTCCGCTTATCTCTGGTATCCTTATTTCTCTGAACTCGAAATTTGAAAGGATCTCTGAGATATTAGCTTCATCTTCTTTCTTGACGAATAATACCACAGTTCCGGTACTTTGGTCATATTCCATCTCATAGGTCGATGTTACCTGTGAGACAGCAGAACCAATGTTCTCCTTGACAGTTCCTGCAAAGACCTTAATGCTCTCATAGTTATGGTATAATTCCATATCTATAGGGATCGCTGAAAATGGACTAATGTCCTTTTTCAGTGCTTCAAGTTCCTTGAGTCGTGAATCCAGTTCAGACTTTTTCTCTGTTTTAGCACTAACCTCGATATCAAGCTGGTCCAGCATTGAATCGAGCTCATTGATAACAGTTGTTTCCTTCTGTTTTGGTATTGATCCGTTCTTAATACCAAGGAAGGATGAGATAGATCTTAATTGGATAAGTTTCTTAGAAACTTCGCCTGCATTTTTGAATGGTCTGCCAAGCTTAAGTCCGGAGCCGTCTTCATTGTAATCTTCAAGGTGGAACAAGTTGCTACCGTGAATTGCTTCCACTGTAGCTTCCATGATGTCCTTGTGTCCTACAATGACGGCACGACTCATCTGTTTTGGCTTAAGCATGTATTGTCCTCTCAAACTCTGTGACCAGATTTTCAACGGCTTTGTCAACGTTACCTTCAGCTTTGTCGCTGATCTTCTTAGCTTCGTTCACGCCGTTGGAGATAATATCCTCAGATTCGTGTTTAATAGTCTCTTCAGCTGACTTCAGTGCATTCTGGGCAGATTGTGCTGCATCATTTTCCGCCTGTTTGATGATCTCTCTAGCTTCAGCACGAGCTGCTATATTGCGCTCGCTCTTGTTCTTAAGCCCTTCATCCACCATTTTGGCCGCACTTTGTTCTGCTTCCTTGATTTCGGATAAGATTTTGTCTTTGGCCATGTAACTCCTCGATACATCTATAAAATGATAACTTGGCGTAATTTACACTCCTAATAGCAAACTTGCATATAAGTTATTCGGTTATGCTTTTCTGTTCGCGGAAATGTTAATAATTTATCATTGAAATTTATACAAAAAATACTTAAGTTCTGACTATCTGCAAACCTCATGTGCAGTTTGCCAGAACAAATATGTGCTAAAAAAGTATGGGAATATTTAATTCTCTTTATTTTTGCTCTATTTAGAGCTTATTTTTTGTATTGAAGGTCAACTCTTAAAGGAATTTGAGCATCCTTTGGTATGGTATGTATGTACTCCTTTCTGAATTCCGGGTTACGCATCATACAATAATCTGCAGATCCCTTGTAAGCTGCATGCTTGCCCATACGTTTCCATATATCTTCAAGGCCATCTTCTCTAACGTTCCCGAAAGAGAGCGGCGTATAAGCGCATGGCATAACATCTCCGCCCGCAGCAACATGCATCCATCTCCTGCCTGCAAAGCAACCGAACTGTTCAGGTCCGTTAAAATACGGGAATGCAGTGACCCTGGGGCCGTCAGTTTCCTTGTTCTTGTCCTTCTGGAACCTTTCAAGCCTTACAACATCTTTCTTGGTTAGGGTCTCATCTTCATGGTCCAGCCATCTTCCCACGGCAATGATCTCATAGATGGACATTTCCTGCATGCCAAGATCATCTGCCAGGGTATAGAACTCCTCAAGATCATCGATATTATCCGGTGATACCACAACGAACATATCTGCCATGATCTCTGCATCCAGCGTATTCTTGATCCCTGCCATACTGTTCTTGAATGCCCCTTCAAGACCTCTTACGCGGTCATGCTCTTTCTCATCCGGACTATCTACACTGATGTGGGCTGAATAAAGGCCTGCATTCCTTAGGTCCCTTGCCCTTTCAGGTGTCAGCCTGAACCCAGATGTAAAACAAGTGGCTATAGCCTTTGTTTTATCAACACTGGCGACCATGTCCACAAGATCATTTCGAACCATGGTCTCACCACCATCGAAAGAGATCAGGTATGCTCCAAGGTCTATGGCCTCGTCTACTACCCTGTTTACTTCTTCAAGTGAAAATTCTGGATCCGCAACAATGCCTGCAGCACCACAGTGTATGCAATTGTATGGGCATCTGTCAGTGATCCCTATGGAGAACTGGTCAGGGATACGCTTTTTCATAACTGCGCCGATCTGTGCACTTATGACCCTGTTGAATGCGGGACTTGGGACCGGTGGTACCCATGTGGAAAAAATGATATTATCCTCATCCACCAATATTGGTTTTTCTTCCCGGAATATCTTATTAATGCGTTTTATCACAGGCTTTGATACAGCTGATAGTGGTCCTTCTGTGTCGAGAACGACCTTTCCATTCTCTGTACTGGCATTTACTTTGATAACTGATTTGTCATATACCCGCATAATGTTCACCTGGATCTGATAGTGTTTTTCAATGATGTCGGAAGCATTTCCGTTGTTATGTGATCTGTAACTTCCATGAGCTTGCTTCTTGAATCGGAAGGCTCGAACTCTTCCAATATGTCTTTTGCCATTCTCACGTTCTCCATTGCCAGTAAGGTCGCCTTTTCTACAGCGCTCTCATATGGCATGGTCCTTCTATATATCTGCAAGATCGATATGGACTCATTATCCGATCTCTTATCATCGACATTCTCTGTATATTCCAGAATGTCGTCAACGATCTGATATGCTCTTCCGAGCTTTTCTCCATAATCCTCCAATTTACTTGCAGTCCTTTCATCAGCACCTGCTATATATGCACCCATTGCCGCACTGGCTGCAAAGAGGGATGCGGTCTTCTTGTCGATGCAATCGAAATAGTTCATCTCTGCAAAATCCTCGGATGTGCTTTTTATGTCAATGGTCTCGCCCTCTGCCATTGCCATTCCTGCACGTCCGAACTCCCGTACTACCGGTGTATTGTATATTGAAATAAGCTCAATGGACTTTGAGATCATATAGTCTCCAGCAAGCATGGCAGCCGCTGGTCCGAACTTTTTATGTGCAGACTCTACCCCTCTTCGTATGACCCCTTCGTCCAGGATATCATCGTGTATAAGGGAAGCGGAGTGGATAAGCTCGATCGCAAGTGCTGCATTTATGCTATTGTCGGAGTCTCCTCCGCATATTCGGGAAGCCAGCAATAATATAATAGGTCTGACCTTCTTTCCGCCCGACCTGCAAATATGTCCGACGACGTTTTTCATCTGGGGTGAATCATCCATGTCGCTTATCATTTCGTTCATGGCAACGGTGATCTGCCGGTATTCATCCCATTGTTCGATATTCATCGCATGTCCTCATAATGTGATATGTTCCAGGTTTCATTCGGAATACTTTGAAGGGCAGCCGATAACTATCTGTTCTGCCTCTATCTTCGATTCCGATATCATGGTCCCTGTAAGACTAACACTGTTCCCTTCTACAAGATTTGCAGGAAGGTCAGCTGTGTATTCAATATCTATCTCCTGTTCCTCGTCTTCAGCATCCGTAAGGGTGAACGAGACCATTTCCGGTGAGATGCTCAATGTCCCATTCTTGACAAGTCCCATTGTACTGACCTTCTGCCCCACATGGTCCTGTGGGCTGGTCGTGATGTCAGAGACCATCATATATCCCTGTTCGACATCAACGCCCCAAAGTCCGATCACCATGACTGCTACTATCGCAAAAATGGTGAGGATCGCCTTTCGTTTTTTTTCCATTTGCAAACACCATCAATCTTTAAGCTTTCGGATCAGGGATGCAAGACGCAAGCGTGTGCGTATCAGATAAACAATGTAGGAAAGTATTATTATCCATGTAATTGCGAATGCTGTCTGAAATGCCTGTTCTCCCATTGCCATATCTTATCATCCTTAGCTCCAAAAAGGGCATTATATGTTGTTATTTTATGTATCTTGACGATACGATTTATATGGGTTCTGTGTAGTATAGTTCCATACTATTTAAGTAAATTGAAAGAATTGCCTTTGATAATAGCTTACATTATATTAAGTAAATAGGAGTACTTGATCACACATGGTAAAACCTCCACGACTTATAGCCTGGGAACTGACATGGGGATGTAATCTTTCATGTGTTCATTGCAGAGGTTCATCTACCTCGGAGATACCCGAAGGTGAACTTTCCACAGCCGAAGCAAAACATTTCGTCGATGAGATCGTAGAGATGGGAGACCCCATTCTCATTTTGACCGGAGGTGAACCTCTTGTTCGCAAGGATGTCTATGAGATCGCAAGATACGCTACTGACAAAGGTCTGCGTGTGGCTCTTGCGACCAATGGTACCCTTCTTAATGACGATGTTGTGAAAAAACTGAAGGATGCAGGAGTGCAGCGTGTCAGTATAAGTATCGATGGCTCAACGGCACAGACACATGACGATTTCCGTGGAGTTCCCGGTGCATTCGAGAGCACGATGCGAGGTATCGATTATCTGAAAAAGGGCGGGCTTGGTTTCCAGATAAACACGACCATAACGAAAAGGAACATCGATGAGATCCCTGCGATCCTTGAACTTGCGACCAATATCGGTGCGGAAGCCCATCATATCTTCCTTCTTGTACCGACAGGCAGGGGTAAGGAACTCGAGAACGAAGAGATTCCGCCTGTTGAATATGAGCGCGTACTGAACTGGTTCTATGATCAGCAGAAGCACGTCAAGATCCAGTTGAAGGCCACATGTGCTCCTCACTATTTCAGAATAATGCGCCAGCGCGCAAAAAGAGAAGGCACTGAGGTCACTGTTAAGACACATGGCTATGAGGCAATGACACGGGGCTGTCTAGGTGGCATAAGCTTCTGCTTCGTCTCCAGTACCGGGGATGTACAACCCTGTGGATACCTGCCCGTGGTCGCAGGCAACGTGAAGGAAAAGAGCTTCAAGGAGATCTGGGAAGACTCGGTCCTTTTCAACGATCTTCGTGATTATGATAAGCTCGGTGGTAAATGCGGAAGATGCAGCTACAATAATGTCTGTGGGGGCTGCCGTGCCCGTGCTTATGCAGCCACTGGTGACTACATGGCGGAAGAGCCATACTGTATATATAATCCCAGATGAACTCTGGTTACGGGAAATATTAATAATCTAATGATGGCATGAACTCTGCCTAGCATCCAGATGACTGCAAATAAAAATGGTGTTAATTTATATGATAGAACTTGATGAGGTCGATAAGTCGATCCTGAACCTGATACAGCTGGATTTTCCTCTTGATCCTCACCCATTTAAGAAATTAAGCCAGCAGCTTGGAATTTCTGAAGAGGACTTGCTGGGACGCATGGGACGACTTAACGAAGAAGGCGCTATAAGGCGTATCGGTCCGGTGATCAACACGAAAAAGGTAGGTGGCATCAGTACACTTGTTGCAATGAAGGTGCCGGAATCCCGCATCGATGAGGTCGCAGAACTGATAAATCAGCATCAGGAAGTTTCTCACAACTATTTGCGTCAGGCGGATTACAACATCTGGTTCACAGTTTCCGCTGCGAACCGTGAACGTCTGGAGCAGATAATAAACGACCTCAAGGACGAGACCGGTTGTCCACTGATCGATCTTCCGACAAAACGTCTCTTTAAGATCGGGGTGAAATTCGATGTCAGATGATAATGTTCAAATGGATGAGATCGACACACGTCTTCTCAAATTGACCCAAGATGGAATTCCGCTCACTCATTCTCCCTTTACTGATGTCGCAAAGGAGCTCGGCATGACCGAAGAAGATGTGGTCGATAGGATCAAGCATCTTCAGGCGAACGGTTTTATTCGGAGGTTCGGTGCGTCTATAGGACATCGTGCCATTGGCATAACCGCGAATGCAATGTGCACCTGGAACGTTCCAGATGAGCTTGTGGAAGAGGTCGGTGCAATCATGGCAGGTTTTTCTGAAGTGACACATTGCTACGAGAGACCTCGTTATCCCGACTGGCCATACAATCTCTTCACAATGGTGCATTCATATACTCGCGAGGACTGCGAGCATGTTGCTAAGGAGATCTCTCTGGCAACAGGGATCTCCGATTACAATCTTCTGTACAGTGTCCGGGAATTCAAAAAGACTGGCGTGAGGCTGTAAATGACAGGGAATGACCCTGGTCGGAAATATCTGCCCCTTTTCATTGACATGGAAGGTCGGAAGGTGGTGGTATTCGGTGGAGGTTCTGTGGGATTGCGAAAAGCCTCCCTCTTTGCAGAATATGCAAAAACTGTTGTAATAAGCATTGATTTCTCTCCTGAACTTGAAGAGCTTGCTTCTTCATCAGCAGTTGAACTGGTCGGGTCAGACCTTTCTTCCGTTTCCGATGAATCCATAATTGACCTGATGGAGGATGCCTTTCTTGTGATCCCTGCAACTAACGTTCCTTCATTGAATGATCGGATCAGGGAGCTTGCACAGGGGTGTGGGATACTTGTAAACCGCATTGATATGGCAGGGGAGGTCGTAATTCCTTCTGTTATACAGCGGGATGGACTCTCCATAGGCATATCGACCTTTGGTTCAAGTCCTGCGGTCTCAAAATATACTCGCCGGAAACTGGAATCTATCATCACTCCTCAATATGGGGATATGATACGCTTGCAGGATGAGATGCGAACATTGCTCAAAAGTAAAGTGGACTTGCAGAAAGAGCGTAAAGCCCTTCTCTGGAAGATACTCGAGGACAAGACTATATGGGATGCCCTGGAAGATTCGTATGAAAAAGGGTATAATGTAGCATATAATATAGTTCAGGAGCACATAGACAAGAAAGGTTGATGTTATCATGAAATATTACATTAGGTTTAAGTCCAATGCTCGTATTCATGTGGATATGTTACACTTATCACACGCCGTTCGTGGAGGCTTGGAGTGACAGAAATATCCAGTATGGTAATTACACACGCAAAGGCTACTGTTGAGGAAATGGAAGATTCCTGGCACGGTGACATCGAGCTTGTCCTGAGCCAGCTTTACTCAAATGAGCTTGTTTATGAGTGTGCAGTCCTCAAGACCTGTAATCGTGTAGAGATATATGTGGTATCTTCAAAAGGTAGCAGTGTGCTTTTCCACTATGCAAAAGAGATGGGAGTTTCCGCAAAGATAGTGGAGTTCTATGACCATGATGAATCGTTAAGACATCTGCTCAGGCTTGCCTGCGGTCTCGAATCCATGATAATCGGGGAAGACCAGATCCTCGGTCAGATCAAGGACTTTTTCCTTTTGGCCAAGGAGGCCGGAACCGTTGGGAAAGTACTTAGTACTGCATTCAGCAAGGCGATCCAGGTGGGTAAGAGGGTCCGTACAGAGACATTCATCAATAGAGGTGCAGTTTCCATTGCTTCGGCAGCGGTCGATCTTGCAGAGGATATCCTTCACGGTCTGAATGACAAGCACATTCTTGTTATCGGTACCGGTGAAATGGGTACCTTGGTCACAAGAGCGCTTTCACACAGGGATATGCATGTTATCTATCTTGCAAATCGTACTTATGAGAAGGCAAGGGACCTTGCCGAAGAACTTGGCGGGGAAGCTGTCATGTTCGACCAGCTGGAAAAATACGTCCACGCTGCCGATGTGGTCATCAGTGCTACTTCTGCTCCTCATTATGTATTGAAGGATGATCTCGTGGGTAAAGTCATGGAAGGCCGTGAGAACGAACTACTTCTCATAGATATTGCAAGTCCGAGAGATATCGATCCTGCAGTCGAGAAAATTCCACATGTAATTCTCCGTAATATCGACGGTTTACGTGTCATTAATGAAAAGAACCTTCAGATGAGGATGGTGGAGGCCAAGAAGGCCGAGGTCATCATTGATGATGAATTGAAGCTATTGAAGGCCCAGTACAAACGTCAAAAGGCGGATGCTATCATATCCGATCTGTACAGTCAATCCCACGGTCTCAGGCATAACGAGATGGAGCATGCCATCAATAAACTGAGTGCCTACCATACCATGGGTGATATTGAACGCAAGGTGCTTGAAGATCTCACGCATGCGATCACGAACAAGATCCTTGCAGAACCCACCAAGAAATTACGCAATGCTGCGGAATATGATGACGATAAGTTCCTTGATTCCGTATCTCGTTTATTTGATATACGCCCAATTAAGAAGAACGATGGAATTACAAAATAAGAGTTGATACTAATGTTCCCACAGGTTAGAATGCGAAGGTTAAGAAGTGGTAAGATACGCGATCTGGTGCGGGAGACCTCACTTGGCGTAGATGACCTGATATATCCAATGTTCGTAGATGAGACCACTGATTCTTCCGTGGAAATATCATCTATGCCCGGAATACAGCGCTTGCCGCTGGACAAAGTGGTCGATGATGCTAAGGAAGCAGCAGATCTCGGTATTCCGGCATTGGTACTTTTTGGCATTCCAAAGAGCAAGGATGCTGTCGGAACCTGTTCTTATGGCGAGGATGATATCGTACAACAAGCTGTCCGAAGCATCAAGGAAGACCTTGGTAAGGATATGGTGGTCATCACCGATGTCTGTATGTGTGAATATACCGATCACGGTCACTGTGGTATTGTCGATATGGATACCGAGGACGTGCTAAATGACCCTACCCTTGATATTCTCGGCAAGATCGCCACAAGTCATGTTGAGGCCGGTGCGGACATAGTTGCACCCTCGGGCATGATGGACGGTATGATAGGTGCTATTCGTAATTCTCTCGATGAGAACCATTTTGAGAACACTCCTATCATGTCCTATGCTGCAAAATACACATCGGCATTCTACGGCCCTTTCAGAGAGGCTGCGGATTCCGCTTTCCAGTTCGGTGACCGTTCAACGTACCAGATGGACCCTGCAAATTCAAATGAGGCTATCCGTGAAGCAGAACTGGACATATTGGAAGGTGCGGACATCGTTATGGTGAAACCTGCTCTTCCTTATCTTGATATTATCTATCGCATCAAACATGAGTTCAAGATGCCCACTGCTGCGTACAATGTCAGTGGGGAATACTCTATGCTAAAGGCAGCAGCTGAAAAGGGCTGGCTTGACGAGAAGATGGTCATGTATGAATCTCTCATGTCCATCAAGCGTGCCGGTGCTGATATGATACTTACTTATTTCGCAAAGGACCTCGCACGTATGCTTAAGTGAGCTTTGTGGGTACAAAAACGATATATTTCTGAGAAATACAAAATTTACAATTAAATATCAAATGGTGTTATCATGGTTACTTTAGACAAGTCCAAAGACCTATTCGACAAAGCAAGAGCGATCCTTCCAGGTGGGGTCAGCAGTCCGGTTCGTGCTATCAAACCATATCCGTTCTATACGGAATCTGCAAAGGGTTGCCGTATAAAGGATATTGACGGGAACGAGTACATTGATTATTGTCTGGCATACGGCCCTAATATTCTGGGACATGCTAACCCTGTCATCAAACAGGCCATCATCGACCAGCTCGATAAAGGCTGGCTTTACGGAACTCCAACAGGTCTTGAAGTGACCCTTGCTGAAAAGATAGCTTCCCTTTATCCAAGCATTGATATGCTCAGATTTGTTTCCACAGGTACCGAAGCCACGATGAGCGCTCTCAGGGCTGCCCGTGGTTTTACCAGGAAGAACAAGTTCGTTAAGATAGAGGGCGGTTTCCATGGTGCTCATGACGCTGTCCTGGTCAAGGCAGGTTCAGGTGCAACGACACACGGTAAACCGGATTCCCTTGGCATACCGGAAGATTTCACAAAGAACACCCTTCAAGTGGCTTACAATGATATCGAGGCAATGACAGAGGTCATCGAATCGAACCAGGACGATATGGCTGCTGTTATCATGGAACCAGTATTGGGTAATATTGGTCCTATACTTCCAGATGGTGACTATCTCAAGGAAGTAAGGAAGGTAACTGAAGAGAACGATGTTGTCCTTATATTCGATGAGGTCATCACCGGTTTCAGGCTCGCAATGGGCGGAGCACAGGAATATTTCGGTGTGACACCTGATATGACCACCCTTGGAAAGATAGTCGGAGGCGGCTTGCCTATAGGCGTTTTCGGTGGTAAACGTGAGATCCTCGAGATGATCTCACCATCAGGTTCAGTTTATCAGGCAGGTACGTTCAGTGGCAGCCCGGCATCCGTTGCAGCAGGTATTGCAGCTGTGGATGTGCTGGAAAAAGAGAAGGTCCATGAGAAACTCAAAGCTACCGGGAACATGTTCCGTGCCGGTCTTAATGATATAATCACAGACAAAGGACTTGATTATCATGTGGGTGGTATTGCATCCATGTTCAAGGTGTTCTTCGGTGACAAACCCCTTAATTATCAGGATGTACTGAAATGCGATAAGGAAGGTTACCTTCAGTTCTTCCACGATATGCTTGACAGCAATGTCTTCCTTCCACCTTCACAGTTCGAGACGAACTTCCTGTCAACCGCACACACAGAAGCTGACCTAGAGACAACGCTCGAAGCTTATGCAGCTAACTTGAAGTAAAGGGGATGTCTAAGATGATACTCGGAACCCGCGGAAGTGCTCTGGCGATCGCTCAGGCAGACCTTGTTACAGGTATGCTTGAAGAGAAAGGCCATGAGATCACAAGGAATGTGATAAAAACATCCGGCGATGTGTTTACGGACCGTCCGCTCCACGAAGTTGCCGGAGTAGGCGTGTTCGTACGTGAGCTCGATGACAGGATGATCGAAGGCGAAGTGGACATTGCGGTCCATTCCATGAAGGACCTTCCAACCGTAAGACCGCCGGAGCTTGCTATTGCTGCGGTGCTAAAACGTGATTCTCCATACGATGTGCTTTTAACTGCAGACGGTTCCACTCTGGACGAGCTTCCGGATGGTGCTATCATCGGAACCACATCCATGCGCAGAAGGGCACAACTTCTCAGGTATCGCCCTGATCTCAACGTAATGGACCTTAGGGGTAACATCAATACACGCATACAGAAGCTTGAAGCAGGTCAGTATGATGGGATATTGCTCGCTGAAGCAGGTCTTCAGCGTATGGGTTGGGAAATGGATGTACAACGCCTTCCTGCTTCAAGCTTCTGTCCTTCTGCGAATCAGGGGACAATTGTGGTCGTCACAAGGGCCGAGGATGAGGCCGAAAGGGCATGTTCTGTTCTGAACCATGAACGCTCCAGGATAGAGACTGAAGTGGAGCGTCTTCTTATTACCGAGGTTGAAGGCGGTTGTATCGTTCCTATTGGTTCCTTTGCACAGATGAACGAGGATGGGGACGAGATCCATGTGCTCGTGGAAGTGCTCGCAGTGGATGGTACCCGTGAGATCCGTATCGATGACGATATTCCTGTAAGGAACTATCGCGAACATGCTCTGAGTATTGGCAGGATGCTTGTTGAGATGGGCGGTAAAGAGCTTGTGCGGGAAGCGGTCTGCGAGATGTCCGGCTGCGAAGATGAATAATTGATGATGGGAGGTGGAAGCTTATGGTAACTATTACAGGAATAGATCTCAAGAATCCGACCATGCTCGCATCCGGTATAATGGGAACTACCGGTGCATCCCTTCTCCGCATTGCAGAATGTGGTGCAGGTGGGGTTGTGACCAAATCGATTGGACCGGAGCCCAAGGCGGGTCATCCAAATCCCAGCATGATAGAACTGGAATGTGGTTTTTTGAATGCCATGGGCCTTCCAAACCCTTCCTATACTGAATTCGATGATGAGATAAAGATAGTTAGATCCGGTACTGATGTACCGGTGATAGCAAGCATCTTCGGTGGCAATGCCGAGGATTTCGTTAAGGTGGCAGAAGGCCTTGCATCCTCCGAACCTGCAGCCTTTGAGCTTAATGTGAGCTGTCCTCATGCGGAAGGGTATGGTGCTACCATAGGTACCGATACCTGCATGGTGGAATCGATCACGTCAGCTGTTTGTGATGCTGTGGACGTCCCGGTGTGGGTGAAACTCACTCCCAACGTGACCGATATCAAGGCCATAGGGAAGGCAGCGCAGAACGGTGGTGCGGATGCAGTGGTGGCCATCAATACCCTTCGTGGTATGGCTATCGATATCAATTCCGGTTATCCTATACTGGGTAATCGCTTTGGAGGGCTTTCCGGCCCGGCTGTGAAACCGGTTGCAATAAAATGTGTCTATGATCTCTATGAAGCACTCGATATTCCTGTTATAGGGGTTGGCGGTGTTTCCACATGGGAAGACGCAGTGGAAATGATGATGGCAGGCGCAAGTGCAGTCCAGATAGGTTCAGCGGTCCATGAGAGTGTGGATATCTTTTCAGATATCGCATCAGGGATAGAGCTTTTCCTTCAGGACAAAGGCTACTCGGCTGTCGAGGACATTATTGGTCTTTCCCACGAGGTGATCTAATGAAACCAGTAGATGCAAAGATAGTTGAGATAGTCGAGGAATCCCCTTCCATTAGGACGTTCCGTTTCGATGTTTCCTTTGATGCTGCCCTTCCCGGCCAGTTCGTAATGGTCTGGGTACGTGGTGTGGATGAAGTACCAATGGGCTCTTCATACCTGAATGGGATCACTGTGCAGAAGGTGGGAGATGCCACTTCCAAACTCTTCGATATGAAGGTTGGCGATTCTGTCGGTCTTAGAGGACCCTTCGGTAAAGGTTTCACTTTACCAAAGAAAGATGAGCACATACTGATAATCGCAGGCGGCGTTGGAGCTGCACCTCTGGGACCCCTTGCCGACTATGCTTCTGAATGTGGTGCAAAGGTCACTACGATCCTGGGCTCAAGGGAATGTTACGAACTGGTTTTCGAGGACCGTTTCTCTTCAGCAGGGGAACTTCATATAACCACAGATGACGGCTCTGCCGGCACATGCGGTTTTGTTACCACAGTGCTTGCGGACATGGATGTTTCTGTCTATGACCGGATCTGTGTTTGCGGGCCTGAGATAATGATGGCCAATGTAATGAAAGTGTTACAGGAAAATGATGCACTTGACCGCTCAGAGTTCAGCATGCACAGGTATTTCAAATGTGCGATCGGAGTCTGTGGCGCTTGCTGTATGGACCCTCAAGGTCTGAGGGTATGTAAGGATGGTCCGGTGCTGAACGGTTCCCTTCTTATTGATTCCGAACTGGGTGACCATAAGAGGAATTCCAGCAGTCAGAGAGTACGGGTCTGATAGGCCCCGTTCATCTATTTTAGTGAGTTACCATCCTTTCCTCCAGTTTTTCCATTGTTCTGGAAAGCAATATGTTGAAAAGGGACAGCAAATTACCTTCAAAGACCATCATGTCGATGTTCAGGTGCTCATTCATATGTGCATAGAGAGCTGCAATTTCCAGATCATTTTCAGCCTCGGTCTTTATGGATTCGAAGGGTTGGTCCCAGTGTTCTGAATTCTTGTAAGCAATGATGTTCTCAAGTATATTCTCATCAAGATACGTGCCTACCCAATTGAGCAATTGATTCCTGTATTCATTTGAGATCCTACAGTTGTGCAAGTATGTCATTGCATAGGTCTTTGCTTCACTATAGCTTTCTATACCATCAATTTCTATCATGGTTACCACCACCACTTTTAGTATTTTAAGGTACGATCTGAAATATCTGCAGAGACAATTGTACTATTTATACATTCTTTTACACACAATATATATGTTTTTCTTTGGGAAGGAATTTTGATAATATTAAAAACGAATCTATTTATTTTTCAGAATTAAATGATTTAAAAAATAATTTAGGAATATACAATTTTCTCCTTATTTAGGGGGATGGTAAAAGTAAACTTACTACCCACTCCTTCCTTACTGTTAACCCTAATATTTCCGCCATGCATTTCAACAAATTTCTTTACAATTGCAAGGCCAAGACCGGTCCCTCCATACTCTTTAGTAGTTGAAGAGGTCGCCTGCTTGAAGGTCTCAAATATTTCCTCATGCTTATTTCTGGGAATACCAATGCCATTATCCGATACTGAGATCTCCAGCATATTATCATGATCAATCGCATTGATCTATATACACCCATGTTCAGGTGTGAACTTCAAGGAATTGCTTAACAGATTATACAATATTTGTTTCAATCTTAACCGGTCAGCAGATATTTCGATATTTTTAGAACTAACCTGATTACAGATCTCAATGTGCTTTTTATCTGCCAGATGTTTTATCATAGCTTCTACTTCAAAAAAGAAATTCGGTGATGTTATCTTTTCATATTCAAGTTCCATTTTTCCGCTTTCTATCTTTGAAATATCAAGAATGTCATTGATAATATCCATTAAGTGATTCCCAGCGTTCATGATATTGTATGAATATTTAATTTCTTTTTCAGTCATGTTGCCGAAAGGATCGCTATTTAGCAACTTCGAAAAACCGATGATCGAATTAAGAGGTGTCCTTAGCTCATGACTCATATTTGCGATGAATTCGCTCTTGGTCCTATTGGCTGAATCTGCTTCAATTTTAGCATTGACAAGCTCGTCCTCTGCTTTTTTGCGGTCTGTGATATCGTGAATTATCGAGTAAAGGAGCTTTTTGTCATTGATCATTATTGGGCAGCTGTAGACCTCCACATTGCGCATTTCCCCGCTGGAAAGCCTGTGGGTGAAGAAAAATTGTTTTCTCTTTTCAGATCTTGCATTTTCCATCTCTTCGAATACTTGCTTTTTTGAAAACATGTTGATATCGGTTATCTTCATATGGTTGAGCTCTTTTATGTCGTAGCCATAGTATGAGCATGCAGCAGGATTTGCATCCACTATGTTGCCGGTATCCGGTTCGATCATTAGCATCACAGCGCTGTTATAATGGAAAAGGGCGCTATATTTCTCTTCACTTTTCTGGAGCATCTCCTCTGCTCGTTTTCTTTCTGTAATGTCCCGGGCTGTACTGAGTATGGCCCTTTTGCCTGAATATTCGATTATCTTTGCGCTGGTCTCGGTTGGGATAGTTGATCCATCCTTTCGAACATGCACTATCTCGAATATGGAATGTTCTATACTCGTCAGTTCATTTATTCTTCCTGTAAGTTTTCTTATGTCCTCTTTGGAGATGATTTCTCGGGCTTTCAGGCTCATCATTTCTTCTCGGGTGTAACCCAATTTTTCGCATATTACCTCGTTGACCTCAAGGAAATTACCTTCAAAGTCATTGATGAATATACCATCACTAGCACTCTCAAACAAATTCCTGAACTTTTGTTCTGATTCTTTTAACAAATTTTCATTTTCTTTGCGTTCAGTGATATCACGAGCTATTACCAGAATAGCCGGTTTATTCTGATAATCTATTAAGCGTAAACTCGCCTCATATAAGAATTCAGAACCATCCTTTCTGGTGGCGATCGCGTCAAAATTCGAATATCTCCCCTCGATCAAATCCTCACTGATGCGGTCAATTCGTGATCTACAATCATCACCTGTTAGATCGGGGATTGACATCTGAAGCAGTTCATCCTTGCTATAGCCCAGATAATAAGATGCTCTTTGATTGACTTCTAGAATATTGAAATCCATGTCATGTATGAATATAGCATCACGGGAATAATTGAATATGTCTCTGAACTTTCTTTCAGACTCTTCAATCGCCTTTTCGGCTAATTTGTGTTTATTTATGTCTTCCATCTGAGCCACGAAATACAGGGTTTCATTATTCTGATCTCTGAAAGGATAGACAACCAGCTTTATCCATATTAGGCTGCCATCCTTGTGGACATACCTTTTATCAGTTTTATAAACATCAATATTTCCATCCAGCATCCTTTTTAAATAAGTGATATTCTCTTTGAGGTCCTCTGGATATGTGATCTTTTGAAAATCGAATTGAAGTAGCTCTGATTCAGAGTAGCCAAGCATGCTACATAAAAATGGATTAACTTTGATCCATTTTCCTTTTGGACTTACAAAAGCCATTCCTATGGGACTTTGTTCAAAAAAATTTGATGGTATGCCGCAATCTTTCAAAAAAAGATTTGTGTCCTTTCCATCCTTTATCTCAAAACGCATCAAAAAACCACTTTTTCCGAAGTATATTAATACAAATCATTCTCATTTATTGAAGCATGCTTTAATATATATTTTATGTGGCATACACAAATACATATATATTTTTCCACTGGGCACAAGTGCCACATTTATTACATTCTTTATATAAGATTGGTATTATATAAAAGTCTATTTAATATATTCTAAACCAATTATCTTATTAATTTAGTTCTAAAAAAGTTTATCTTCCATTTGATTCCTTTTTGGTCTTATCCAACTTCTCCTTCACATGAACATTGAGGGCAAACGGCTTATTGTCCATAGCACATTGTTCGCCAAAATCCCTTATCGGGCAAAAGGAAACCGTTTACCTTTATTTTACTATATAAAGTTATCAACAAACTTTATAAGAAATGATTGCATATCTACTTCCATGGGTAGCTGTAAAATAAATCTCTCGGGCGTAAAGATACCAAAAGGTTATAGCAACAGGACCATCAGTTTATATTTCTGGGTGGGTCTTGTTTCTGCAATAGCCTTGAGGGTCATAATCATAGCTGATTACTATAATGATCATCTCGCAAGCATACTATTCTATCTCGGAGTTATTGGGTACATGGTATTTTTTGCCCACCGCTATCGTATAGCAAAGCGCCGCACAAAAGTTCTGGATGAACTTGAACTGCTTGACAAGATCGAAAAGCGCGAGATCCTTACAGAAAAGGATCTGGATGGTCTGAAATACATTATATGGAGCCTTTCAGTTTCAAAAGAACGTTTGAACTACCTGCTTATCATCACCTTCTCGATAATTGCAATAGTGGTCTCGCTAATAATGGATATGGGATCTTTGCTATGAATGTAATGGGAGCTAATACCAGGCATTACATCGATCTGCTTTAAAATAATTAGTTTGGGGATATAGGTAACACAAAAAAACCGAATCCTCTAAATAAGCAGAAAGTTTACCGTAAACTTTCAATGATCATATTGTTTGGAGAAATTCGGGGTATTTAGTTTAATTCTCAAACAATAATTTTGTTCTGATTATTTTAAATAAATTAGATCCTTTTAACTTTCTCAGGAGCTCTCGATTTGAGACGTACAAAAATGATTTTGTTCAGAATAAATCCAATTTTATTATATAAGTCATTGAATAATTATATATATATATAAGTCTACAAGCTCTATAATAAGGAGGGCTTACCCATCAAAATCATTACAATAATTACGATCTTTTTACTTCTGCTTGTCTTTGGTTGTTTCAATTCAACTGCAACAGAAGTAACACTTGAACCATCAACTCAAATGGCCAAAACCGGTGAAAGCTTCACAATAGATGTCTTTGTATCACCTGATACTACAATTGCAGGATTACAGTTAGATATCGAGTTTGACAGCTCAAAATTACAGGTAGAAAGTGTATCTGAAGGCATATTCTTTAGTCAGTATGGAGCTTCAACATTTTTTAACGCCGGAAACATAGACAACAATGCAGGAAAACTTTCAGGTGTTTACGGTTTGATACTGGGTTCTCCAAGTGGCTTAGAACCTGAATCATTTGCAACCATCACAATGAGTGTAAAGGAGCAAGCTACAAGCACATCAAAGATCAGTCTGAAAAACGTGATCATAAGTGATCCATTAGGAGTTGCCATAGATGCCTCGGTCATAAATACGATTCTGACCATTAACGAAGCCCCTGTGGTTACATACAATCCATACGATGAAAATAAGGATTCTGTGATCGATATCGGTGAATTGAGTACGGCAATCGATGACTACCGTAACCAGGGACCAATATCTATTGGAGAACTCAGTGAACTGGTAGATATGTATCGTTCTGGTGAACCATATTGTTAAGAACTAGTTGGGAGTGATCACCTCTCAACCAATCTTTTTTTTTAATTTATTGAATTATTTAACTAATACCAATGATCATTTTATGAAATTTATTCCATATTAGCATACGAGCTAATCCCGCTGACATACAATTAGTTCACAATTGCGGATGATGGGGGATAATAGTATCGTGTCCTGTGCAAAGGTAAATTATGATATTATGTCCGAATTTGTAAGGTTGATGTGTAATGGATCCTGTCAGATCAGAATGGAATGAAAAGTAAGATGTATGAAGGGAGTTTATGTCAATTCTCTCTTCAGTATCTTATGAGCGACATTTAGCTGCTTGAATTTCTCAGTGTCACCAGTTGGCTTATCCGGGTGCAATTCTTTTGCCATTTCCTTGTATTTTTTATTAATGACCTCAAAATCGGTCTCATCATGAGCACACTCGAAAAACTCTCGTGCCTCTTTGCGCTTGTCATGAACGTCTTTATCTTCTTTGAACTCTAAAATGAAATCGGACAGTGGTTTTTCCCCGGAAATTACCCTATTTGCTTCGATCTCAATCACCTTGGATAGGATATGAAGATTCTCTACATATTTATTTTGTAGCCCATGGGTGTAATGCATTCGATGTCCATCCTGGTACCAGGTTGCAGAAGCATAAGTTTTTTTCATCGCTAAACGTTCAAGAGGGACATCAATATCATTTTCATTAACACCGACCCTTCTCAAAGCCGTAACAATATTGTTCTTGAATTGCATAGCTCTACGATTACCAGCGTTCTTAATAATTACTGGGTCAATTTCATGTCCTTTTATTTTTATCATTTGATTCACTCATTTTCGTTTTTGAAGACTTCGTTAGTACTATGCTCCTTTATATAAAAATATGCATTTTCTGGAACAACTTCTTTCCTCATCCTGTTTGAAAATCCGAAAAAACATGAGCATTGCATTCATAATTTAATTGAGTGGGAAATGCCTGTGAATTCAGGGCAGTCTTCTTCTGTCCTGGTTCTCCTGCTTTGGTTCAGCTATCAAATTCACCTGATTCATCTCACCCTGGATGTATCTATCACAGATGGTTGCCCGAAGGTCAACTCTCTTTAATAAGATAATTAAGTCTGAAAGGCTTTCCTGACCTAGTATTCTGCTTCCGGTAAAGTAACACTGACAGCGTCACTTCAAAAATTCACTTCCATCTCTTTAATTTTGGAATATTCTGTTTACTCAGCTTCTGTGCTTCTTCCAGAGGCATAAATCCCTCTTTATCTATTGCTTTTGAAGTTTGCTCTATCATTTCTTCCAGGGTAATATCAGGTTGTGTGAACTTCCCCTTCTGGTAGCAATAGAGACAATATTCATCATTTTTTGTCCCGTCGGCATTAGTTCCAAAATCTTCGTCTTTCCCCAAAGGCATTCCACAGCTCTGGCAGAAAACCATACCTTCAAATTCTTTCATGCCCATGCTTTAACCCCCACTCCTTTAGTTGGTATTCATTGAATCTTTGTATAGTATTCTATATCAATTACACAGTAGAATTATCTTATTCATGTTTTGTAGGCCAATGGACCTTAACAAAAATCTTTCAACATCTCCAACCTCTAGATCGGAATCATCTCTTTTCCTCTCATAAAAATGCTTAACAAGATCAACCATTTTCTTCTTCCCGACAAGATGATAGATGACTCCTTTGCTTTAAACCCAAGAACTATTCTTTCCTCTATACTCAACTTTATATTTCATCAAAAAATTAAACTTAGCATTGACTTTCTTAAGTAACTAATATATGAAATGCAAAAATTAGTTAATTAGCCTTATATTAGATCAATTATAATTTGTATATAATAAGGGGGTACGCTTATAAAAAGTTCAAATTTAGTTGTAGCAGCAGTAGCTGTAGTGGTTTTATTTTGTCTTGTGGGAGTAGGTCTTGTTTATGCAAATTACTCTCAGCAGGAGAACGATCCGCAGTTGAGGTCTAATCTTAATGGCTCTCAAGCTGTAGAAATAACGATGAATGATCCGGTTGTATCTGATTATATGGCACGTCACTTCAAAGAACCGGATTGGAGGGTTATCAGAACAACCTTTGTCCAGGAAACACCTTACGACCAAAATGGTACTGCCATGCAGGGATACGATATTTGGAAAGTTGAGATCATGGAGCGCAGTTGTTCTTGCCAGAAGATAAGCGATCTGTATGTTGTGGAAGGTTATGTCTTGGCAAATAATGGTGAAGTGCTGGATATATCAAAAAAGATAGTTTCAGAGAGTGAATATGACAAAAAGACATGTGCTACGACAGTATGCCACTAAATCGATATTGACCTTATTGATACTTCTGCTTGTCATTTCAAGCATGATGCCTGCTTCAGCAGCCCGATCAGACGAAGTGCTGGTTGAATATTTCTACGAGGATGGCTGCCTGAAATGCCAGCAAACGTCCCCTGTCATAGATTCGGTGGTCGTCAGGCTTGAGGGTATCAATTACACAAGTCACAACGTAGCGACCTCCTACAGTATCATGAAAGGATACGGAGTATACACTGTTCCTGCTATTGTAATAAACAAGAGTACGGTTATAGCTTATTCCGATTACGATGGGGATGATATATTACTTGAAAGCCTTCTGGTAGAAGCTATTGAGAACGCACCGGCAATTCCGGCCAATGGTACTTTACCATTAGCCAAAAATGTTGATGGAAGCATTACTTCCTTTGAACTCTCACCGGTAATTGTACTGATCACAGGCCTGCTCGCCGGCTTCAATCCCTGCCTTCTCGCAGTGATGGCATTCCTGGCTTCGGTCACGATATCCTCTAACGGCGGGAAGAAAGAAATGCTGGTGGTCATCGGTGGGTTCTGCGCCGGTATATTCACCACTTACATGATATTCGGAATCAGTTTCCTGAAAGCCGTCACTATCTTCCCTGCATCAAGGGATGCTATAACATTGTTCATGACGGTATTGATAGGGGTTCTCGGTATCTGGCATATCTATGACGCATACCACCTCAAGCGCCACTCAAGATCGACCTTCAAAACACCGGGTTCAATAATATCCTTTATGGACAGCATACACGGGAAGAATGCCCTTGCTCTATCGTTCTTTGCAGGTGGTTTATTCTCATTGGTCAAAGCTCCCTGTGTAGGTGCCGTTTATCTTTCTATCCTGGATATGTTAATAGCAAGGACAAATCTGCTGGAAGGGGCTGTATATCTTTTCCTATACAATTTCGGAGTCGTGCTTCCGGTGTTAGGACTTGGTGTATTTCTGGCGTTCGGTATGAGTCCTGAAACTGTGATGCAATTCAGGGAGAAAAGACGCTCTGCGATAAGGTTCGTTACAGGTGTTATATTGATATTACTTGCTCTGCTCTTGTATTTCAATGTGATCTGAAAATGCTTGGAGGTAGTTAGGTCTGCTTGACCTACCTTCAACTTTTTATTTTCTTCTCAACAAGATCCTGGCTTTGTTCCCTTACTTTGATCAATATAAACTCCAAATTTTATTTATACAATTATGTTTTCTAGTGCTGCATGGAGAACTACATGAAAAAAGCGATCTTCAGGGACCTGTTCATCTTTGCGGTTGCACTGATCGTAGCAGTACAATTCTGGGAAAACAACCTTCTGCTGACCTTTCTGATCTTATCTATATATGGCATACGCGAATATTTCTGGTCTGAGAAAGGGGATAATATCGTATTTGTGTCAGGTGTCATCATTGGATGTAGTGCAGAGTTCATCGGTACTTATCTAGGGGTCTGGACATACGCAGCTGCCTTTTTCTTTAACATCCCCTTATGGCTTCCGTTTGCCTGGGGTCTGGTGTCAGTGATCATTATCAGGGTTTCCAGGCCGTTTGTTGGGGAATGATCTCCGGGAAGATGTCCATTGTTCAATTGGAATGCTTATAAATAAAAGTACTAGCTATGTTCAATATTGGGACAATATTTACAAAATTAGCTACAAGTAATATTGTGAAATGATATGGGGGTACTGAGATGATCGATATAAGTATAGTTGAAGTTGAACCACAACTCGTTATTGGAATAAGAAAGGTCGGGAGTTACAAGCTACTTCCTACGATGTTCCCTGAAATATTCCAGTTTGCTGTTGGGAACAATATTGAGATAGCCGGTCCACCGATCTTTGTCATGCATGAGACCAGTGAAGAAGATGCACTGAGGGCTGATTCTGAAGGTAACGCTGAGCTGGAAGTCGTTATCCCTGTATCAGAAAAGATGGAGGATACTGATAATGTCAAGTGCTACGAACTGCCGGGTGGAAAAATGGCGAAGACCATCCACAAAGGTCCTTATGAGGACTGTGGTCCTACATATCAGGCACTATTTACATGGCTGGCCGAGAATGGATTTGCTATTATCGGTCCGATGAGGGAAATATATCTGAACGATCCGCAAGAGGTGGCTCCTGAAGATATCCTTACTGAAATATATGCTCCAATCGAGCAAGTTCTCGATCTTTAACTCGCATCCCTCTTTTTTCTTTTCCAACAATAACTGATTTAAACTATCATTTACGATGCTACTCCATGAACTGCTCTGGATCATCTGTAAAGATCCCTGAACTTATGATGGGTGTCAAGAATCGTGCAGCTCTGGCTGCGTGCAGGGACTATGCAGACGGGGTCTACTTCTCCATCGACAGGTTCAGTCTAAGGGCAAGAGCATGTGATATCACTCTTGATGGTCTCAACGATTTTGTAGGGGATATCAAAGAGAATGACCTCAATGCCTATCTTGCGCTGAACACGGTGATCTATCCCGATGACCTTGATGATCTGGATATTGTAATTGATTCTGTGGCATCCTCGGATGTGGATGCTGTCATTGCCTGGGATCCGGCGGTTATCACAAAGGCAGTAAATGCAGGTCTTAGGGTTCACATATCCACTCAGGCGAATGTCTCGAACTGGCAGACAGTGGAATTCTATGGTTCCCTGGGAGCTTCCCGGGTCGTTCTGGCAAGGGAGCTCAGCATGGATGACATAAAGGAGATCCGCCGTAACACCGATGTCGAGCTTGAGGTTTTCATTCACGGCGCCATGTGTCAGGCTATCTCCGGCAGGTGCTACCTTTCCGCTTACGTTCTCGGCAAATCCGGTAATTGTGGCGAATGTTCCCAACCATGCCGGTGGGGCTGGAAACTTGTTGGGGAGGACGGCAGTGAGGTCGACCTTGAAGGTAAATATCTGCTAAGTGCAAGGGACCTTTGCATGATAGAACATATCCCTGAGCTGATCGATGCAGGTGTGAATGCATTCAAGGTCGAAGGTAGGTTGAAGGACGCGAGATATACATCTACAGTATCCCGCTGTTATCGTGAAGCCCTTGATTCCTATTGTGATGGTTCGTACACACTTGAAAAAGCGAGGTCATGGAAAGAAGAGCTGGCCTCTGTCTTCAACCGTGGCTTTTCCACGGGGTTCTACTTCGGGGTCCCGGGTCCGGATGGTATTTCCATCGAATCCGATATGAATATATCAACTACTAAAAGACATGCTGTGGGCGTGGTCACCAACTATTACAGAAAGAGCGGGGCTGCGGAAGTAAAGCTTCTCGAAACTGGTCTCGCTGTTGGGGATCACATTATAATCGAAGGCAAAAGCACATACTTTGAACAGGATGTCACTGAAATAAGGTCGGATGAAGGTTCTGTACTATCCGCATCTTCAGGGGATGTCGTGGGAATTGCTGTCACGGATAAAGTGCGGGAAAATGACAGGATCTACAGGTTAGGGATCCCTGAATGAATTCTTTTTTTCAAAACATTTATAATATTTAATATATTTATACTTATTAATATTTCCATTTAAATTCTCGGGGTGTAAAAACATGGATGAATTTATGCAGGTAGCAATAGATGAAGCGAGATCGGGACTTAACAGTGGCGGGATCCCCATTGGTTCAGTTCTTGTAAGGGATGATCTTATTATAGGCAAGGGTCACAATTTGCGTGTTCAACAGGATGACCCAATGGCACATGCTGAAATCTCATGCCTTAGGGATGCCGGAAGGGTTGGGAGCTACCGTGATTCAATTCTTTATTCCACTTTGATGCCCTGCTATCTTTGTGCCGGTGCTGTGGTGCAATTTGGCATAAAAAAGGTAATTGTTGGTGAATCCCGGACATTTCCGGGTGCAAAGGAGTTCATGGAATCCCACGGTGTTGAAGTGATAGACCTTGATCTTGACGAATGTGTATCAATGATGGACGAATTTATCAGTACAAATCCGGAACTCTGGAATGAAGATATTGGAAAATGAGCTTAACCTTATCCACTATGGTTATCGGTGTAGTATCTAACTCGATATCTCATTTCGTGGATATGTTTTGCAGAGGTCTTGTCAGAGTGATCATGCTGAAAATTAGAATGGTTGCAAACGAATAAATATCTTGCATTCTATTTTTTAATGATCCCAGTCAATAGCTCCTGATATCTCTATCAGAAAATGTATAGTCGTTGTTTCAACCAAATTTTTAGTAATGTAGGATGAGTATCATATGGCAGCCCCAATTGCAGAAGAACTTGCAAAAAAGCAGCAGGCAATAAGTGTTGCAGAATTCTTTGAAAAGAACCGGCAGATCCTTGGTTTTGACTCTGCTCCGCGTAGTCTGATAACTACCGTAAAGGAAGCAGTGGACAATTCCCTTGATGCATGTGAGGAAGCAGAGATCCTTCCTGACATCTTGCTTCATATCGAGCGTGTCGGAAAGGATAATGTACGTGTGATAATAGAGGACAATGGTCCGGGTATTGTTAAAGAGCAAATACCAAAGGTGTTTGCCAAGTTGCTCTACGGCTCACGTTTTCATGCACTGAAACAAAGTCGAGGCCAGCAGGGTATTGGTATCTCAGCTTCTGTCCTTTACGCACAGTTGACAGCAGGTCACCCGACAAGTGTCATTTCCAAGATCGGATCTGACTCTCCTGCCCATCACTATGAGGTTATGATAAATACCAGTACCAATGACCCTGAGATCCTTCTTGATGAGGTGATCGACTGGGACAGGCCACATGGTACTCGTGTGGAGATGGAAATGGAAGCGTCTTATGTAAAGGGACGCAGACAGTCCATCTATGAATATCTGAAGGCAACCGCCATTGTTAATCCTCATGCACGGCTCACTTTGATCGAGCCGGACGGGAATGAGGTCATCTTTGATAGGGCTACAGACAAGCTTCCAATTCCTGCAAAGGAAATATTGCCGCATCCTCATGGGATCGAGCTTGGTACCCTCATGAAGATGCTGCGCTACACCGACCGCCAGAAATTAGCTCCTTTCTTACGCTATTCGTTCTCAAAGATAGGTCTGCTTACGGCCGAGGAGATCTGCAAGGCAGCGGGACTCGATACCGAGATGGTGCCTTCGGACCTGACCAGGGACCAGACGAAGAAACTGCTGGATGCCTTCAAAAAAGTGAAGATAATGGCGCCACCGACAGATTGTCTTTCTCCTATCGGTGAAGAGCTCATCTACAAAGGCCTTGAAAAGGAGTTCAATGTTGATTTTATCGCAACGACCACTCGTAGCCCTTCTGTCTTTTCAGGCAATCCTTTCGTGGTGGAGGTAGGTATCGCATACGGTGGTGTTCTCCAGAAAGATGACCGTATTGATATCATGAGATTTGCAAACCGTGTTCCCTTGCTGTATCAGCAGGGTGGATGTGCGTCAACCCATGCTGTCGAGGGGATCAAGTGGAAACAGTATGGTCTGAACCAGCCCGGAGGCGGAATGCCATCTGGTCCGGTTGTCCTGCTTGTGCATGTGGCTTCTACGAACGTACCGTTCACATCAGAATCCAAGGATGCCATTGCTGATATTCCTGAGATAAGGGATGAGGTGGAGCTTGCGATCAAAGAGGTCTCGAGGAAGATGAACCGTTATCTCAATCGTCAGGTCACACTTAAGAAAAGGCGTGAGAAGGAGGTCATCATCACTAAGGTATTGCCTAAGATGGCCCAGAAACTTGCGGATACGCTTGAGCGTGATCTCCCTGACATCAATCCGGTGGTCGCAAAGGTAATGGGGAATCTTCTTGTTATGCGCAATGTGGAACATGGGGATAACGGGGATACAGCGATCACAATTAAGGTGAAGAACTTTGGCAGCAAACTTGCTGAGTTCAAGCTGCACGATATGCTTCCCTATGAGATCGGTGATGTATCGCCAGAACCAAAGGTGATCTCAATGGGCAGTGATTTTGATTATGTATGGGCTATGAAGGTTTCTCCTGAAGGCTCTAAAGCGATAACATATTCGTTGAGCTCCATGAGCGAGGACGAGATAAAGCGGCTACCTCAATTGATCGTTGAAGGTCTGGATGAAGAGCTGGTCACAGGTGCGAAGGCTATCAAGGGGTTGATCTGAAATGGCAGATACTATTAATTCCAATTACACAGAGCAGAAAAAACAGAACGACCATCTGGCAAAGAACAGGCTGATGGGGCTGGCAGAGGAGCTATATGACCAGTTCATTGACGAGATAGTTCCGAATGTGGCTATATCCAGCCGTACCAAGAACAATATCGAATACAGTAATGAGAGTGATGTGTGGGTATATGGCGATAAGGAAACCCAAAGGACCGCAAAAACGGTCAAAGGGGCTTTCCAGTTGCTTAAGACAGTACATTCCATTGATTTTCTTGTGAAGAACCATCTGGCACAGGACCGTGGTTCGACCTTAAGGGAGCTGTACTATATCTCAGAGAACTGGGATATTGCGAAATTCCGTGAGCAGGCGGAGAGCAATCGCCTTATTGAAGACCTTGAGATAATCACAGCCCTTCAGAGGGAATATTTCCATATGCGTCCTGAAGAGGATGGTGCGACAATGTTCGGTCCTATAAGGATACGCGAGGAGACCAAACGTGGTTCCCGTATCATACACTGTCAGGAAGATATCGGTGAAAGTGGTTATCAGATCCCGTTCAATGTGGAGAACATCGAGTTCCTTGACCACGATGCCAAGTTCATCATTGCCATAGAGACTGGTGGTATGTATGCAAGACTTATCGAGAACGGCTTTGATGAGAAGTACAATGCTATCCTTGTGCACCTTAAGGGACAGCCTGCAAGGTCAACACGCCGTCTTATCAAAAGGATGAACGAGGAGCTTGGTATCCCTGTAGTTGTTTTCACTGATGGTGATCCCTGGTCTTACAGGATCTTCGCTTCAGTTGCATACGGTGCCATCAAGAGTGCTCACCTTTCGGAGTTCATGGCAACCCCAGCTGCCAAGTTCATTGGTGTTCAGCCAACGGATATCGTTGAGTATGAGCTTTCAACCGATAAGCTGACAGACAAGGATATTGATGCGCTTAGAAGTGAACTTACAGACCCGAGGTTCGCAAACGATTACTGGAAAGAGCAGATAAGCTTACAGCTTAGTATCAAGAAAAAGGCGGAACAACAAGCTTTTGCCGGAAAGGGTCTGGACTTTGTAACGGATACTTATCTGCCGAACAGGCTGAGTGAGATGGATATTATATGATCCTCTCACACTTCTTTTTAAAATAATTAGATCTTTAGATTTCCTCAAATTAACTAAAACACAATTTTGACATACTTGTCAATGTTGTGTGTCAATACATAAAACGTTGAACAGGGGAAAGAATATAATCCATATGCCTAATTTATTGATTAGGTGGGGATGAACATTAAATACATCAAAGATCTCAGCAATATAGAAATTACCACAATAATACTAGTACTGTTCCTAATAAGTTCAATGTTGCTTGCAGGGGGATGTATAGATTCAAAAGAACCTGACCAGCAGATCGGTGAATTGAATTTTATCCTGGTGCCTGAAAAGACACAGGTGCAGGAAGGTGAAATTTTCAAAATTCACTTGATGTTAACAAACGTTGGTAACAAAACTATCAATGTGTGGAAAATGGAAGAACAAGTGAGCTATGATATTACTTTCTTATTTCCAAATGGTTCTAAAGTGCCATATGAATGTGGAGTAATTTCAAGAGTGCCTTTAAATAATGATGATCTTGTTGAACTCCATCCCGATCAATCTCTTAATGCTACCTTTAGTTCAAAGTGTTGGAACCTGGGTAATGGTGAGTATATACTTAATGCCGTATATCATACTTCAAGGGGTGAATCAATTACAAAACCTTATTGGATTGGCATGGCAGAATCCAATAACTTCACAATAGATATCGTGAAAGAAAATGAATTAACCACTGAGTCAACCAATCAGATAGATCGTGCTCTTGTGGGAGAGACTCTCGTGGTTAGTGCCCTCCTTGAATTCTTAAGCTATGAAGATCTGAGCGATCGGTCTGATGTAATTTTAATAGGTACGGTCAAGGAAGTACTTCCAAGTAAATGGAACACTGCTGACGGAACGAGGCCAACCGATGATATCGATGACCTGGGTTGGCATGATGTTCTCTATACTGATGTCATTATCAGTGTGGATGGATATCTCAAAAACCCATTGCCCGAAACAGAAGTTATAGTTAGAATACAGGGTGGTAGTGACGGTTACGTTTCCATAGATGTGGAAGATGAATCTTCTTTTTCTCCCGGGGAAAGGGTTTTCCTTTATCTGAACAATGACACATGGGCTGATACCAAAGATTTTGGTCCAGAACACTTTGTTGTCACTGGTGCTTCACAGGGCAAATTCACGCTGACAGATGATGGACGAGTTACTCAGTTCGATAAGTCCCTTACTTTGGACGAACTTTTGGAGACTATCTGATCGGTATAATAACCGCATGAGTTTCCTTTAAAAAAGATGCAAAAAATAATGTATCAGAAAAAGTAGAAGTTTTAGAGTGTCCTGCCTTTCAGGATCTTCTCTATGACCGGCTTGTTCTGAAGATTCTCTGTCATCCTTGCTTTGTCTATCCACATGTCAGAAGCGGACTGTAATCCTGCTGACTTGTGTGACATATACTCGATGCCATCAAGGGCAGGTAGCTCATTGCTTAAGGATGGTGGTGTGTGAAGTCCAAGGCTCGTTTCCCCGACAGTGTGGAGCATTTCCTTGTTTTTGACCTCAGGGTTTTTTGCTGTTGATTCCTTTTCTTCCATGGGTGTGGATTGGTTTACTAAGTACTAAAACGTTTCTCAATGGAATGACAAGTTATATGTAATCCATCAAATCTAATACACACAAAAATCATTATTCCCAAAAGGAGACTAACTTATTGACAACTGTTCTCGGTATAGAAGGCACAGCCTGGAATCTAAGTGCAGCGATCGTTGACGAAGATGATGTTATTGCAGAGGTGACTGAGACATATCGGCCAAAGACCGGAGGTATTCATCCAAGAGAAGCTGCACAGCATCATGCTTTGCATGCATCCGATGTTATTGAAAGATTGCTGAAGGAATATCGGGATAAAGGTCATTCTCCTGAAAATATAGATGCTATTGCGTTCTCACAGGGGCCGGGATTAGGGGCATGTTTGAGGACAGTTGCAACATCCGCAAGGGCACTGGCATTGTCGCTGGATATTCCGCTTGTGGGTGTGAATCACTGTATCGGGCATGTTGAGATCGGACGCTGGAAAACGCCGGCAGTTGATCCTGTGGTGCTATATGTCAGTGGCGGGAACTCGCAGGTGCTTGCTCACAGGGCTGGGAAGTATAGGATATTCGGAGAAACCCTTGATATCGGCATAGGGAATGCCCTTGATAAGTTTGCAAGGGGCGCAGGGCTGACCCATCCGGGTGGTCCGAAGGTGGAGGCGTATGCCAGGAAAGCTACGAGCTATGTGAAGATGCCATATGTTGTGAAGGGTATGGACTTCTCTTTTTCAGGTTTATCCACGGCTGCAACGGATGCGTTGAAGGACAATTCCCTTGAAGATGTCTGTTATTCTTTCCAGGAGAATGCTTTTGCAATGCTTGTGGAGGTTACCGAGCGTGCACTGGCCCACACCGGTAAGAGCGAAGTGCTTCTTGCAGGGGGTGTGGGTGCGAACATGCGGCTTCGTGAAATGCTCAATGTAATGTGTGAGGACAGGGGTGCGAGCTTCTACGTACCTGAAAGACGTTTCATGGGTGACAATGGTGCCATGATAGCTTATACCGGTCTGTTGATGTTCAATTCCGGGACCACTTTACCTGTCGAAAGTTCTCATGTGGACCCGAGCTTCAGACCGGATACTGTCGATGTGACCTGGATAGTCGATGAAAAGGAGGTCCTGTGATGTATCTTCAAAGTGGGGCTGAAGCGGTGGTTTCCCTTAAAGACGGTTATATCATCAAGGACCGTATCCCGAAAAGATACAGGGTTGCGGAACTGGACGAGAGGATACGCAAGGAAAGGACACGTGCGGAAGCCCGATTGATGTCCGATGCAAGGCGTTGTGGAGTGCCTACTCCGATAATACATGATATTTATGATTTTACTATTGAAATGGAATATATCGAGGGCAAGCCTGTAAAATATGTTATTGATGAAAATATGTGTAAGCTTATGGGCAAGCTTATCGGAAGGCTTCACAGTGGTGGTATAATCCATGGTGATCTGACAACTTCCAATATGCTTTACAGTGGGGATCGTATCTACCTTATCGATTTCGGGCTTGCATATGTGGATGGTTCGGTAGAATCGAGGGGTGTTGACATCCATGTTCTGTTCCAGACCCTTGAGAGCACACATACGGATCATGAGGAATTGATAAAGGCCTTCAGTCGCGGTTACAGGATAACCCTTGATATGGCGGATGAAGTGCTGGATAGAGTTAAAGAGATCGAAAAGAGGGGTCGTTATGCGTGAAATGGTATTTGTGACAGGAAATAAAGGTAAGTTCAGTGAGGCAAAAGAGATACTTGCAGCCAAGGACATTGAACTTATACAGAATAAGGATGGCTATCCTGAACTTCAGGAAGATGAACTTGAACCTATAGCTGCATATGGTGCAAAATACTGTGCGGAAAAGTTGAAACATCCTGTGATGGTGGATGACTCGGGTCTTTTCATCAATGCACTGAATGGTTTTCCGGGTCCTTATTCCGCATTCGTGGAAGAAAATCTTGGTAATCAGAGGGTCTTAAAGCTCATGGAAGATGAGTCTGACCGGGGTGCTGTTTTCAAGTCGGTCATAGGCTATTGCGAACCCGGAGGGGAACCTGTGACATTTACCGGCACCGTCGAAGGTGAGATCGCCTATGAAGAGCGTGGCAGCGGTGGTTTTGGTTATGATCCTATATTCGATTATAAAGGTCAGACATTCGGTGAGCTCGGTACCGAGGAGAAAAATAAAATGTCCCATCGCAAAAGAGCGCTGGACAAGTTCTTCGCCTGGCTCGATTAAATCAAGATACTGCTATTACTGAATTGTAGTTGGATGATATGAACTCCCTTCAACGCTTCTTAGCTGACACCCGTGGTGTTGATACCATACCGTTGAAGATGGTGTTCTATCTCTCAATTGCAGGCATGATAATCCTGATGACCGCGTTTTCGTGGAACAACATTTCTCCTGTGATCGATGATGCTCACGTGGACAAACAGCTAGAGGATGTTGCACTTGGGATATCATCGATTCAGAATGGGTATGCAAGGGATATTTCCCTTAATGATGTTGAAGGTACGATGAGCAGGTTTGACATTTCATTGCCGGAACACGTGGAGTATGTCTCATTCGGTGTCGATCCGGACCCGGACATGGATGGCAATTTGACCAATACGGCATGGGCTGTGGAAAATAACACCATTATTTGTAGCTATTCCGAAGGTTTCAAAACACGTGTTCATATCGGTGGTGACACGATAGAGTTCAGGAAAGGGATCTCCAATGATGGGGATATTTGGGTCCTTGATGATGACAGTTCTGCTTTAGGTTCTGGCAAGGGTGTCGTGCTCGAAGGGCCGATCTCTGGGGAATTCGTATTTGAACTTGTGTTCGTAGAAGGTGAGGGCAAATACACCCTCAGCCACTTTTAAGTAAAGTTTTACTCGATAAAGCGCACAGAGTTCTCAAGCACTTTCTTTGCCTGTGACTCAGTTAGCCCTGCACCCATGGCGACCTTGAGTGCGGTCTCTTTTGTAATGAGGTTGTCCGGACTGTGCGTGTCTGTATTGACCACCATGGTCGCACCAACTTCTGTGCCGAGCCTTGCAACATGTCCGTTCGTTCTGTTGTGGCCGTTCCTTGCGGTTATCTCAAGGCAGGTCCCATTGTCAGCAGCCATCTGCGCTTCTTCCTCGGTGATAAAACCGGGGTGTGCAAGAATATCAACGTCCTCGCAGGCAATTGCCGCAGCGTTAGTGCCAGGTGCAACAGGTTCTACCGGGCTTTCTCCGTGAACTACAACTATCTCTGCTCCAAGTTCCCTTGCCATCTTTGCAAGAGATGCTATCTTGTCAGGGTGTACGTGTGTGATCTCAACTCCGGGGATAATTCTGATGTCCATGACCTCTTCCATGTATTTTGCTTTCTTGATGCATGAGAGGATGTGTTCCACGTTGGTAAGGTCCGCATGGTCTGTAAGCCCGATACCTCTGTATCCAAAAGTAACAGCTCTTCGTACAAGTTCACTTGGAATAAGTTCTCCGTCACTGAAAACGGTGTGTGTGTGTAGGTCGATCATGTACTCACCTGGGATTTTTATTGTATGAATTATGAATTAATTTTTGCTTTGAATGTCCTGTTCATATTAATCGTTTGTGTACGAACAGTATTCGTATCAATGTTTATATAAGGTTTGCTGACAAAACTTAAATTGTTAATTATCAGATAATTATCTATGTTTCTATTACTCTCCGAATTGATCAGAAGTTTTTGGGAAGGTTGAACAAATTGACAAGAATTCGAAGATTGGTTCTGGATGTATTGAAACCCCATCATCCCTCTACTATCGAACTGGCTGGAAAGTTGAGTGGTATTGATGGTGTTACGGGTGTGAACATTGGTCTGTATGAGGTCGACCAGAGAACAGAGAACATCAAGATCACCATTGAAGGTGATAATATTGAATATGATGTGGTAAAACAGGAGATCGAAAAGTTTGGAGCGGTCATTCACAGCATAGATGAGGTCGCTGCCGGCTCGCTCCTTGTGGAAGAGGTGGAAACCCTTCAGGATCGCTGAAGGACATCACTTTATTCTTCATTATTTTCTTTTAACTCTTCATCATAACGTCCAATGACAATTGCAAAGGCGAATTCCGGTTTAACGTCTACTATCTTTATTCGGACGTTCTCTCCTTTTTTAACCTCATCCTGCATAAAGACTACAAAGTCTTCAACAAAAGCTATACCGTTCCCCTTAGATCCTATCTTTTTGATAGTGACATCGAACTTATCTTCGATCTTCAAGGGTGCTGTAAGGAATTTCTTACCGATGACATAGATCTCTGCACTCTCTGATCTTGAGGCCTTTGGTGAGAATGCACGGGTGTAAGTGAAACTTTCGCGAACCTTGTCCATGTACTCTTTGAACATATCGCCCTGAAATACTTTCACAATGAAATTTCCCTTTGGTTTAAGGATCTTCTTTGCACATTCGAGGGCAGATGTAGTGAGGTCAATGGAACGCGCATGATCAAGGCTCCAGTTGCCGGAAAGGTTTGGTGCAGCATCACATATTACTACATCAGCGCCTTCTTCACCTACCATTTCTATTATCTTTTTGATCGTCTCATCAGATGTGATATCCCCTTTGATTGTATCCACACCGTCGATCTCTTTTATACGGCGAAGGTCAACTCCTACTATCTTTCCGCCGGAGAGCTTCTTGGCGACTTCCAACCATCCTCCTGGAGCGGCACCCAGGTCCACGATAGTATCGCCTTCTTTGATCACTTCATGTTTTTCATTGATCTGGAAAAGCTTGTAGGCTGCCCTTGAGCGGTAACCTTCGTCCTTTGCTCTCCAATAATAAGTATCTCTTCTATGCCTTGCCATGTCTATCTGACCTCTCATCGCATGCAAACATCAAATATCTTGTGCTGTACCAAGGGAATCTATCTGTTTGCTAAGGGCTAATATGTCGTTCTCCATATCTGCAATACCGCCTTCAAGCCATGAATCATAATCGTAGTAAACATTCAGAAGGTCGCTGTATTGATGTTCAAGTGTCGGGATGTCCAGACCATCTCTCATATTTTCCGAATATTTGTCCATATTATGTTTGAGTTTCGCGAGTCTTGCTTTTAGCCTTTCGGAATTTCTTTGTGTGAGCTTTTCCGAATCAATTTCGCTTCTGTTCAGTTTCAGTATCTCTATTACTTCACTGAGTTCGAATGGATGCTCGGGAAGTGCATTCGGTCCAAGGACATAGAACTCCCTACCTTTTTCCACATTCTCCGAATATTTGTCTATATTGTGCCTGAGTTCTGCGAGCCTTGCTTTTAGCCTTTCGGAATATCTCTGTGTGAGCTTTTCCGAATCAACTTCGCGCCTGTCCAGTTTCAGTATATCTAATACTTCACTGAGCTCGAATGGATACTCGGGAAATGCATTAGGTCCGAGGATATAGAACTCCGTGCCCTCTTCACATGTGTCACATTCTTCACTTAGCTCTTCTGCAGAGATTGTCTCAAGAAGATGCTCGGAAATAGCCTTTTCACACATTTTCTCAATTTCTTCATCCAAAGGCTCATCTTCATCCCTTTCATAGGCCAGCTCCTTTACGATGCTGATAACCTCTTCATGAGTTGCTGCGCCAAGGGCACCTACGATACCTTCGAGTTCTTCCGGCTGTATCATTTGAACATCTCTCATAATCTATAACGACGGCAACTAAAGATACTTCTCAGAATATTGCCTGTATCATGTTTTTCTATCCTTGCATCAATGTTCCTTTCCATCAATGGTATCTCGATATTCATCTCACCTACTATATGGTTGGCAAGGACAATATCGCCGCAAATAATCATCATATCGATGTCGATCATCGAGCTTGCAAGCAGGTCTTTCAGTGCACTTCTGACCTTATCTGCGTGGTGTGCAATATCTTCATCCCGAAGCCTCTCAAAACGTCTTTGGCTAAATCCGCCCTTTGTATGTTTTGCCTTGACACTGCTTCTGATGACCATGTCCTCATCAAATACTGTCCTATCTGATGTTATTCCTATGAGTGATTCTCCTGCATGTGTTGCAAGTATGCATACGGTCATTTCCCGGTTCAGCAGCTTTGTAAGTGGTTCTACATTGAACGATCCGGAAATCTCCAATAAACTCTCATTTATGGGGATGGGGGGTACTATTACCTCGCATACCATCTTCATATTGTCGTAGAATAACACATATCCCGTATTGGAATTTATCTTTTTGAGCAACTGCAATGTATCCTGGTCGAGATGTTTTACGAGTTTTTCCTGTATTTCGTTGGTCTGCATCTGTGCATATGTCATGTATGCAGTGATGAACGCATCGTTGCCGGAAGTTATGGAGCTTAACCTTTCTATGTATGGCTCGAAGGACGATGGCATTATATCTTCAATAAGGGAAAATGAGCTATCATTCGTTCCCTTGTTCCTGAGCTCTTCAAGTTGGTACGTAAGCGTTTCTATACGTACATCAGCCTCATTGAGCTTCTGTTCAGCTTCCTGTTTTGCAGCAATGGCTTTTTTTGTGTTGGTTTCGTTCTTTTCGAGTCGCTTTTTGTCTATCTCCATTTCAAGTAGATGTGACTGTAGCCTCTCTATCTCATTCTCCAACTTCTCTTTTCCTGAATATCGGCTGAATATAGAGTTCAGGTTCTCCACTACTTTTTTCTTATCATCCATTTGACTCAAGTTAAGTTCTCCATAAATAAAAATTATGTCATATCTTCTTAAAACATTCAGTAAGGTACTTATCAGTAGAATACAAAGTTCATATGATGAATACTTCACGCCATCCTACTATGTGGATCAAGGGGCAGAAAAGTGCCTCTCTTTCCGGAAAGACTATAGTTCTTGCAGTAACGGGCAGTATAGGTGCAGTACGGGTCATAGAACTTGCACGTGAACTGATCCGTAATGGTGCAGATGTCTATGGTGTAATGAGCGAGGCTGCACAGCACATAATCCATAAGGATGCGCTGCATTATGCAACAGGAAATGAAGTGATCACTGACCTTGCCGGTGAGGTCGAACATGTAAAGTTCTGTGGTGCTGAAGGTTGTGCCGATCTTCTACTGGTAGCACCGGCAACTGCTAACACTATTAGTAAGATGGCAGTTGGGGTGGATGACACTCCTGTAACTACTTTTGTGACCACTGCCATAGGTTCCGGTATTCCGGTAATAGTCGTACCGGCTATGCATAATTCCATGTATGAACATCCGGCAGTGATGGAAAATATCGATAAGCTAAAGAGCTGGGATATCTCCTTTGTTGGTCCTCATCTCAGTGAGGGTATAGCAAAGATCGCATCGAATGGCCAGATAGTGCTTGCTGCGGAGCGTGCTCTTGGGGACAGTGTCCTTTCCGGTAAAAAAGTGCTAATTACGAGTGGTGCGACAGCAGAATCCATTGATCCTATCAGAATTATCACCAACCGTTCTTCAGGCACCACTGGCAGGGAGCTCGCACTGGAATTCTATCGCAGGGGCGCAGATGTTACCGTGGTCCATGGAGGCAATCTCGGGCTTGATGGTATCAGCGAGATACTTGTGGAAAGTGCCGGTCAGATGGTGGATGCTACATTAAAGGAACTTGAGCATGGGTATGACATGCTTATCAGTGCGGCAGCGATCTCTGATTATACCATCGATGCCGTGGATGATAAGATCAAGTCCGGCGGTGACCTGTCATTGAAGTTCAGAAGCACTCGCAAACTGATCCGGGAGGTGCGTGATGCTTATCCCGACCTCTCTGTAATAGGTTTCAAGGCAGAAGCAAACATTTCAGAAGATGAGCTTATTGCCCGGGCAAAAGATTCGATGAAGGATGCGGATCTGGACATGGTCGTGGCCAATGAGGTCGGTACCAGTGGGATGGGTACAATTGATAATAATGTCTACATAATACCTGATGATGATGGTTCTATCACTCATATCAGTGGGAACAAAAGACTGATCGCTGAAGCATTGGCGGATAATATAGAAGATATGTTGAAAAAAGGGAATTAAATGTCCACTGAGGGTTCTGTCGGCAGGGCTTTTGCTCCGGGGCATATTACCGGTTTCTTTGAGATCCACGATGACCCCCTGCCTCAAAAGAGAGGTTCTACCGGCTGCGGTCTTGTTCTTGATGGGGGTATTGAGACCACAGTTTCTGAAGGTGTGAGTAGTACGGAAATCATCCTTGATGGTATCCCGGTGCTAGCGGAGACCACAAGAGCAGTTGTAGATAAATTAGTTGATTTCCCGGTCAAGGTCAGTTGCACTTCCTCTATTCCGATAGGTTGTGGTTTTGGTGCTTCCGCAGCAGGTGCGCTGAGCGTGGCCTATGCGTTGAACGAAGCCTTCTCTCTGGATCATACTTCCAATCAGCTGATAGAGGCTGCTCATATTGCAGAGGTCATGAATGGAAGTGGGATGGGTGATGTCGAAGGTCAGTCTCAGGGTGGTATCCCCATTCGTCTGTCTGCAGGCTGCCCTCCATATGGTAAGCTTGACAGGGTTCCATCTCCACCCTTCGAGATATTCTGCGTTGTGCTGGGTGAACTCTCCACCGGTTCTATTCTTGAGGACAGTGCTATTATGCGTGAGATAAATTCTGCCGGCAGGGAAGCTTTAAGTTCGTTGCTTTCAATGCCTACGCTGGAGAATTTCATGGAACTCTCGAAACAGTTCACATTAAGATGCGGGCTTTCCAGTGACCGCTTGTTGGATGCCATGGAAGCAGTGGATGCTATTGGTGGTCTGTCCTCTCAGGCAATGCTGGGGGACACTATTTTTGCTATCTCAGGAGCTGCTTCAAAGGGGGATATTATGTTATCCCTTAAGGAGTTCGGTGATGTCATTACCTACAATGTTGGTTCTTGCAATCTCCTTCCTTTGGATATTTGATCTCAGGGCCTTTTGTACGCAACATTGAAGAAGACCTAACAACTATCGGTGTATATATTATAATTCAGTTTTATTTTATAAAAAAGGAGCAAAGATTATGGTAATGGAAGATGATTGGGATCCCAAAGGCCCAAAAAGTACTAAAGACCCACAGATGCCGGAGATAAATATCCCACCAATGGTGGCCAATATCCTACGTGGCGCTGCAATAGTTCTTGTGATATTGCTGATCTTCTCGGCGGTTTTCGGATCTATATTCGTTTCAGTCGGTGCCGGACAGGTCGGAGTAAAGTTCAGTCAGTTCGGTGGTGTGATGGATGATGAACTTGGTGAAGGTTTGCACATCGTACCTCCCTGGGTAAGTGTTACAAAGTATTCTGTCAGGAGCGAGATGTATACAATGAGCGCCAAAGCTGCAGAAGGTGAAGTTGTCGGAGATGACCAGATAAATGCATTGACCAATGAGGGCTTGACGCTAGGGCTTGATATCTCTGTCAGGTACAGGCTTGTTTCAGAAGATGCAAGCGTTCTTCATTCAAAACTTGGTACCGCTTATGCTGAAAAGATCATCAGACCTACTATCAAATCAGTTATAAGAGAAGTTGTTTCCGGTCACACTGCCATGGCCATATATGGTGAGCAAAGGGACCTTGTGGCTACTGAAATGCAGTTGGAGATGGAAAAGGCTCTTGTTGCCGATGGTATAATCGTTGAAGAGGTTCTGCTCAGGAATGTCCAGCTTCCAACAAAGATCGCTGATGCTATTGAATCCAAGCTTCAGGCGGATCAGGATGCACAGAGGATGATCTTCGTGAAACAGAAAGAGCAGCTCGAAGCTGAAAGAAGGATCATTGAAGCTAATGGTATTGCCAATGCTACGATCGTTCAGGCAACAGGTGAGGCAGAGGCTCTACGTCTGGTCAATGTAGAACTTGCGAAGAACCCGAAGCTTATCAACTACAAGTACATCCAGATGCTTGAGAGTCAGGAAGTGCAGACTTTGATAGTGCCTTCTGATCAGGGAATTATCCTTGATGCTACCGCGTAAGATCAGTGGTAAGTATGAGTGATATTCCTAAGGATCACCCTCGCTACGCTTCCCTTATGACAAGGGAGCGGATAGTCGGGGGTGTGGATATTGGAATTACCAGTCAGCAGGGGCTGGTTGCACAGGGCAGGGGTGAGTGTTTCGATTATCTTGTTGGTGAGAGGACCACCACCTCTGCTTTTTTGGCAGAGAAAGTAGCTGTCTGTATGTTACTTCTTGCTGAGCGTCCTATCCTTTCTGTCAATGGGAATGCTGCGGCCCTTGTGCCTGAGTTCCTTGTGGAACTTTCTGAACTGGTCGATGCTCCGCTTGAAGTGAATCTTTTCCACCGCAGTGATGAACGCGTGGAGCGTATAATCTCTCATCTTAAACAAAAGGGTGCTTCTGAGGTGCTTGGTGGGAAGGGGGATGCAAGGCTTTCTCTGGAACATGGCAGGGCCATAGTGGATTCTGATGGTATTTACAAGGCGGATGTTGTGCTTGTTCCTCTTGAGGATGGTGACCGGTGCCAGAAACTTGTTGATATGGGTAAGACCGTTATTGCCATAGACCTGAACCCGATGTCCCGTACGTCCCGAACTGCCTCTGTGTCCATTGTTGATAATGTCGTCAGGGCTCTTGCAAATATGGCAGGGCTTGCGATCGAACTAAAAAAGCTTGATCCCGTTGAACTTCAGAAAATTGTTGAGGGGTATGACAATGACAGGATATTGTCAGAAGCTGTTCGTGAGATACGTGACATGCTTGATGGTATGATCACTGATATGTGAGGTTTGTATGGTCCTTATTGAAAGAACACGTAAGTTCGTTGCAGATGTGCTTGCCGATGAGCCGAGCTCTCATGAGATGTCCCATATTGAACGTGTGGAATCCACCTGTATGCTTATACAGAGCGAGGAAGGTGGTGATCTTCAAATTATACGTCTTGCAGCTTTGCTCCATGATGTGGGTGTGGTGAAAGAGCACCGTGAAGGTGGCGACCATGCTATCCATAGTGCTGAGATTGCGTATGATCTTCTCCTGGGGGAAGGTGCTGAGTCTTCGGTTATCGATCATGTTGTTTCATGTATACGTACGCACCGGTTTAGCCGGGGGCACAAGGCAGCATCTCTCGAAGGCCAGATATTGCAGGATGCCGATCGTATCGATGCTCTTGGAGCTATAGGTATATTCAGGGCGGTAATGTCCATGGGTGCTCTGCGTAGTTTGAAACATTCCAGTGGGGTCGAGAAAAGTTCATCACGAAATGCTTATGTGGCTGATCCTCTGGATGGGTTCGCTGAATATATGGAAATGAAACCTTTTAAAATAATGGATGGCTTAAACACTACGACTGCAAAGAGAATTGCAGCGAACCGGCTCAGGATAATGCATCAATTTCTTGATGCACTTGATGCCGAAACATCGAACAAGTAACAGGTATAGTGATCATATGGCGGATATTATAATTAAGAACGGTTATGTTCTGACAATGGACCCTGAATTAGGGGACCTTAAAAACGGTGTTGTGGTTATAGATGATGGCAGTATAGTCGAGGTTGCCGAGTCAACCGAGGCGACCGCAGATACTGTTATCGATGCACGCGGCGGCGTTGTTATGCCGGGTTTTGTTAATACACATACTCATGCAGGAATGACGCTTTTCAGGGGCTATGCAGATGATCTTCCTCTTGCGTCCTGGCTTCAGGACCACATCTGGCCTGCAGAAGCTGAACTTACTGCTTCAGACGTGGTCGCAGGCACGAACCTCGCATGTCTGGAAATGATCAAAAGCGGAACAGTGGCATTTGCAGATATGTACTTCTTCATGGAAGAGGTTGGTAAGGTCGTGGAATCTTCAGGTCTAAGGGCCGCTCTTTCCTATGGTATGATCGAACTGGGGGATACTGAGAAGGGGAAGTCCGAACTTAAGAAAGGCAAGGAGTTCGTGAACGGGTGGAATGGGCGAGCTGAAGGGCGGATCTCTGCAATGTATGGTCCGCATGCACCCAATACCTGCTCAAAGGAATTCCTCATCAAAGTAAAAGAACAAGCTGTTGCAGATAATGCGAAGATACACATTCATGTGCTTGAGACCGAGACTGAACTGAACCAGATGAAGGAACAGTACGGCATGTGCTCTGTTAATATGCTGGATAGTATCGATTTCTTTGGACCTGATGTGCTTGCAGCACATTGTGTCTGGCTCTCTGATGGGGACATGGACATCCTTGCCAACAATAATGTCAATATCTCGCATAATCCGGTGAGCAATATGAAGCTGGCTTCAGGTATTGCACCTGTGACGAAGTTGCTTGATAGGGGTGCAAATATCTGTCTTGGTACTGATGGTTGTGCTTCTAATAACAATCTCGATATGTTCGATGAGATGAAGACGGCTACATTGTTGCAAAAGGTGGATACCATGGACCCAACTGCACTTCCTGCAAGGAACGTGCTTGAGATGGCTACCGTCAATGGGGCAAAGGCACTTGATATTAAGGGTGGGATGTTGAGGAAAGGTTATAATGCAGATGTTATAATTATTGACATGAATAGATCACACTTAACTCCGTTGTTCGATGTACCTTCACAACTGGTATATTCGGCAGGCGGAAGTGATGTGAGGACTTCCATTGTCAATGGTAAGGTTCTCATGGATGATCATAGGGTGCTTTGCATGGACGAGCAGAAGATCATCGATGATGCTAAAGAAGCAGCTTATGATCTGGTGTCAAGGGTAGATGCCAAGAATTGATGTGGGTCCGTCTTGTTATACAATATTTGAATTTATACTGGAGATCTAAAGATGAGTGATAAAGATTTGATCGAATCCGGTGATATGAAAATAGGTTGGGTGCGCAGTCACATGCCTGTTCTTTCTATCATTCGGGAGAACTTCGAACGTGAACAGCCTTTGAAAGGACATAAGATCGCAATGGCATTACATGTCGAAGCAAAGACAGCTGCTCTTGTGGAAGCACTTGCTCTCGGTGGTGCCGAAGTGGCCATTACAGGTTGCAATCCGTTGAGCACACAGGATGATGTTTCAGCAGCTCTTAATACGCGTGATAACATCAATTGCTATGCAAAGTATGATTGCTGCAGTGATGAATATTATGAGGCTATCGATAAAGTGCTTGATATGAAACCTGATATCACCATTGATGATGGCGCAGACCTCATCTTCAAGCTTCACACCGAGCGCACAGATCTGCTCTCTGGGCTCCTTGGTGGCTGTGAGGAGACTACTACTGGTATTCACAGACTTAAGGCAATGGAGAAAGATGGGGCACTGAAGATGCCTGTTGTTGCGGTCAACGATGCAATGACAAAATTCCTTTTCGATAATAGGTATGGTACAGGTCAGTCATCATGGGATGGTATCATGAGGACCACTAATCTTCTGGTTGCTGGAAAGACCGTTGTTATCGGCGGATATGGCTGGTGTGGTAAGGGTGCTTCCATGCGTGCTTCAGGACTTGGTGCTGATGTTATTGTGACAGAGATCGATCCTATTCGTGCACTTGAGGCTCGTATGGATGGTCACCGTGTCATGTCCATGGCCGAGGCTGCAAAGTATGGTGACATATTCGTCACAACCACGGGCAATGTGGACATTCTTTCAAAGAAGCACTTTGAGGTCATGAAAGATGGTGCGATCCTTGCAAATTCTGGTCACTTCAATGTGGAGATCAATCTTGAAGAGCTGACTGCCATGGCAAGTTCTGTAAGGACTGTCAGGAACAATATCAAGGAATACAATGTTGCAGGTAAGAGAATTAATGTTCTTGCAGATGGCAGACTTGTAAATCTTGCAGCAGGCGATGGTCATCCGGCAGAGGTCATGGATATGAGCTTTGCAAACCAGGCACTTTGTGTCAAATATATTGCTGAGAACAAGCTTGAGAACGGTGTACATCCTGTACCTCATGACCTTGATATGTATGTTGCTGAATTGAAATTGAGATCAATGGGCATTGAAATTGATGAACTTGAACCTCATCAGACCGAATATATGGAAGGTTGGGAGTGCGGGACATAATTGTCCTGCAATTATTTTTTTACTTTTTTGGTCGTTTTTCTATTTTTATCGTTTTGATCGGTATGTTCTAAATTTAAAATTTTAGTGATGCCTGTTCGTATTTGATATCTTCAAGTCATTGGCGGGTGATTTTTGAGGTCAAAGTTTATATAAATAGAGGCATATAATGGAAATCCCGAGGATGCAATACCTAACTCTCTTTGCGTTCATTGATTCAACTTTCTTTGTAAGTTGTAATTCAGGCTGGATATTGTTTCGCAAAGATCTGTTTGGTGCGTTATCGGTTGATAAATGCTCTTGATCTTGATAGGGGCGGTATGTTCAATAATTTCATGTGAAAAAAGGCTTAACTTTGTAAAAAGTGAAAATAATCCTATAAATATGTATTGACAATTTCATACCTCTTTCATTTATATTTCAAGATGTATTTTGTACGTGTGGATCTGGCAGACTTCCTCCAAAATTATGTGCAATGTGCAACAGGAATGCTTATATAGTAGTATTCCCTTGTTACCTCGCTGTATGAGGCGGCATTTATGGTGCCGGTGCAGTGAACGCCGTGGGCTTGTAGCTTAGTCAGGCAGAGCGTCTGGCTTTTAACCAGACGGTCTAGGGTTCAAATCCCTACAAGCCCGCCAGCAATCCAATGATATATTGCTTGCATATTTTTTAGGAGGAGTAAATTTGAGTAAGTTCAGCCTGCTTGACCACGAATTAATCCCCCATCATGAAATTATGGATGAGGATGATCTGAAAACTGTCCTGACGCATTATAATGTTGAAAGGGAACAGTTGCCAAAGTTGAAAGTAACAGATCCTATCGCACAAGAGATTGGTGCGGAGCCTGGTAATGTTGTGAAGGTTATTCGCAAAAGCCAGACTGCAGGTGAAGCACTGTATTACAGATATGTAATAGAGTGAAACGAGGTTTTAATATTTGAAATATCTTGTTTATTCTTTATCCACTTATTTTGGTTGCTTTTTAATGCATTGTTTCGAGGGTGCATTCGACCGAGTTGATACTGTGACCTCCCGTATGGTCGCAGTGACCATTAATTCCGCTAATTTTTCTTTCTAAAATCCAATTAACTAAAAGAGGGTGCTATCATCGCGTTAGACACGAGCGTATTATCAGAAGCCTATTTCACAAAGGACAAGATTGTGCAGCATCACATTGACTCTTATAACAAGTTTGTCAAACATGGTCTTCAGAAGATCATTAATGAACAGGGTATAATCGAGACCGACCTCGAGGATATCTATGTCAAACTTGGTAAGATAAGGGTAGAACATCCAGTAGTAAAGGAAGCAGATGGTGCAATTGAGAAATTGTATCCAAACGAGGCAAGGTTGCGTAACCTTTCTTATTCAGCTCCTCTTTTCCTGGAAATGTCTGTTGTACAGAACGGTGAGGAAGGAGAACCAAGGGAAGCAAAGATCGGCCAGCTCCCTGTAATGATCAAATCGGAGATCTGTAACCTTGTTGGCATAAACGATGCCGAAATGGTGCAACATGGTGAGGATCCGCTTGATCCCGGGGGATATTTCATTGTAAATGGTACCGAACGTGTCGTGATGACACTTGAGGACCTTGCCCCTAACAAGATCCTTACTGAGCTCGGTGAGCGGTATGGTGACTCCATCGAAGTTTCAAAGGTGTTCTCTCAGAGGAGAGGTTACAGGGCACTGGTAGTCGTGGAAAGAGGCAGGAAATCCCTTTTGGAGATCTCATTCCCATCTATCTCCGGACGTATCAACTTCATTACATTGATGCGCGCTCTGGGTGTTGAGACCGATGAAGATGTGGCAAAGATCGTTTCTACCGATCCTGAGATCATGAAGTTCATGTTCGAGAACCTGGAAGAGGCAGAGGTCTTCACTATAGAAGATGCTATTGAGAAGATCGGTGGTCGAGTGGCTTCCGGGCAGGCAAGGGAATATCAGATGAAACGTGCGAACTATGTGATCGACCGTTATCTTCTTCCGCACCTTGGTAACGATCCTCAGGACAGGATACCAAAGGCACACTTCCTCGGCAGGATGGCAGAGTCATGCTTCGAACTTGCTCTTAAAAGGCGTTCAGATGATGACAAGGACCACTACTCCAACAAGAGGCTCAAGTTAACTGGCGACCTTATGGAGGATCTTTTCAGGGTAGCTTTCAACCGTCTTGCACGCGATGTTAAATACCAGCTCGAAAGGGCGAACATGAGGAACAGGGAACTGAACGTAGCAACACTTGTACGTGCGGATGTTCTTACAGACCGTCTTCAGCACCCTCTCGCCACAGGTAACTGGGTAGGCGGAAGAAGTGGTGTATCTCAGTTGCTTGACCGTACGGATTACATCTCAACCCTTTCTCACTTAAGGCGTGTCATTTCTCCACTTTCAAGGGCACAGCCTCACTTTGAGGCTCGTGATCTGCATCCAACCCAATGGGGACGGCTTTGTCCTTCAGAGACTCCGGAAGGTCCGAATTGTGGTCTGGTGAAGAACTTTGCCCAGATGGTCGAGCTTTCTACCGGTACCGAAAATAATGATGTTGTTAAGAACATCCTCTATGGACTTGGTGTAGCTCCTGTGGAGCTCTATGTTCCTGAAGTCATATTGGAGCTGGCTGCTGACGTAGACTATGAGGAAGATCTGGAACTTACTCCTCATGATGAGGGCGAAGAACATGCTGTAAAGGCCGAAACCAAAACAGGGGCTGTACCTGGCGATGTTGACTATCATGAGTACATGGATGAAAATGCCGATCCTGTGGGCGGCGATGAGACGGAGGCACAACAATGACTGAAGCAAAAGTCTTCCTCGATGGGGAATTTATCGGAACTCACGATGATCCGGTAGAGCTTGTCGAGAGTATAAGGGGGCAGCGCCGCAGCGGTATGTTGCCTGATCAGTTGAATGTAACTCTTTATGAGGATATTCACGAAGTAATATTAAGCTCTGATATGGGTCGCGCAAGAAGGCCTGCCATCGTTGTTGAAGATGGCGTTCCGCTGATCACTGAAGAGCATATTGAAAAGCTCCGGGATGGCGAGATGTCGTTCCGTGATATTTTGGATCTGGGCCTTGTTGAATATCTGGATGCTGAGGAAGAAGAGAATGCATTCATTGGTCTTTATGAAAAGGACCTTACTCCTAACCACACCCATCTTGAGATAGACCCTTCCTTGATGCTTGGTATCTGTACTGGTATGGTCCCATATCCGGAGCACAACGCTTCTCCGAGGAACACCATGGGTGCAGCTATGATCAAGCAGTGTATCGGTGTTTCTACATCTAACCTGAAACTTAGGCCTGATACACGTGCACATGTACTTCACTATCCGCAGAAGGCAATGACGCGTACTCAGACCTGTGATGCTATCCATTTCGATGACCGTCCGGCTGGACAGAACTTCGTTGTAGCTGTCATGTCCTATGAAGGGCATAATATTGAGGATGCACTGGTTTTCAATAAGGGTTCCATTCAGAGAGGTCTTGGTAGAAGCCACTTCCTGAGAACCTTTGAAGGCGAAGAACGCCGTTATCCTGGTGGCCAGGAAGACAAGTTCGAGATACCTGATTCTGAGTTCAGAGGTGCCCGCAGCGCAGAAGCATATGCAAACCTGGATATTGATGGTCTTGTGAACCCTGAGACAGTTGTAGGTCCAAATGATGTGCTTATCGGAAAGACAAGTCCGCCAAGGTTCCTTGAAGAACAGTCTGACTTTGGTATAACCATTGAACAGCGCAGGGAAAGTGCGATAACGATGCGCTCTAACGAGAAAGGTATCGTTGATACTGTAATTCTTACTGAGTCTATCAATGGTACAAGGCTTGCAAAGGTGAAGATAAGGGATGAAAGGATCCCTGAGATCGGGGACAAGTTCGCATCAAGGCACGGCCAGAAGGGAGTTATCGGTTTGATAGTTCCATATCATGATATGCCATTTACAGAACTGGGTATGGTTCCTGATCTTGTTATTAATCCTCACGCTATCCCTTCCCGTATGACCGTTGCTCACGTTCTGGAAATGATCGGTGGGAAACTTGGTTCTATTGAAGGTCAGCGTAAGAGGGGTACTGCATTCTCCGGTGATAAGGAAGATGGTATCCGTGCAGGGCTTAAGAAAAATGGTTTCTCCCACACAGGCAAAGAGGTGTTCTGTGATGGTGTTACCGGCAAGAGGATCCAGGCGGATGTTTTCGTTGGTGTTATCCTTTACCAGAAGCTCCACCACATGGTCGCATCAAAGATCCATGCAAGGTCCAGAGGTCCTGTGCAGGTATTGACCCGTCAGCCAACTGAGGGACGTGCCCGTGAAGGAGGTCTTAGGTTTGGTGAAATGGAAAGAGATGTACTGATCGGACACGGTGCTGCGATGACCTTGAAGGAAAGGCTTCTCGATGAGTCTGACAAGGTCGTAGAACTCGTATGTGGGCACTGTGGTATGGTGGCAACCTTTGACAGGACACGTAATATCAGATACTGTTCGAACTGTGGTGCTGAAACGGACATTCACCCGGTGGAAATGAGCTATGCGTTCAAGTTGCTTCTTGATGAGATCAAATCCCTTGGGGTTGCTCCAAGACTTAGACTTGATGATGCGGTGTGATAATAATGCAGATGGACAATATGGTACCTTCAATACCAAAGAGGATCGGTGCGATCAAATTCGGTTTGATCTCTCCGCGCGAAGTACGTAAAATGAGCGTTACATCGATCATAACTGCGGATACCTACGATGATGACGGTTATCCGATAGACATGGGTCTTATGGACCTGCGTCTTGGTGTGATCGACCCTGGACTTAAATGTAAGTCATGTGGAAGCCGTGCTGGTGAATGCCCTGGTCACTTCGGGCATATCGAACTTGTGGCACCTGTTATCCACGTTGGCTTCAATAAGATCCTTCGTAAGATCTTACGTTCGGTATGTTGCAAGTGCAGTTCCCTTCTGCTTGACGAAAGCAAGAAGAGGGACTTCCTTGAACAACTGTCCAAGCAGAAGGATATGGGTCACCTTCCTGATGATGTTATCAATAATGTCTTCAAGGAAGCAAGGAAGTCAAAGACCTGCCCTTACTGTAATGAGGAGCAGCTCGATATAAAGTTCGAGAAGCCAAGTGAGTATATTGAGAATGGTCATAAACTGACCCCTACTGAGATAAGGGACAGGTTCGAGAACATCTCTGATGATGATATTCGTGTAATGGGTATGAATCCTGATACTGCCCGTCCTGAGTGGATGATCCTTACAGTTCTTCCGGTACCTCCGGTCACTGTGAGACCATCCATCACTCTCGAATCCGGTCAGCGCAGTGAGGATGATCTGACCCACAAGCTAGTGGACATCATTCGTATCAACCAGCGTTTCCAGGAGAACAGGGATGCAGGTGCTCCTCAGCTTATTATTGAGGACCTTTGGGAGCTTTTGCAATATCACCTTACAACCTATTTCGATAATGAGGTTTCAGGTGTACCTCCTGCCAGGCACAGGTCCGGAAGGCCGCTGAAGACCTTGACCCAGCGTCTTAAGGGTAAGGAAGGACGTTTCAGGGGAAGTCTGTCAGGTAAGCGTGTGAACTTCTCTGCACGTACTGTGGTATCTCCTGATCCCAACCTTAGTATCAATGAAGTCGGTGTTCCCCTTTCTATTGCACAACATATGACAATTCCTGTAAGGGTAATCTCAAAGAACCTTGATCTTATGCGGGAATATGTTCGCCGTGGACGTGAGATCCATCCGGGTGCGAATTATGTTATCCGTGACGATGGACGTCGTATCAAGGTCACCGATATCAACAAAGACGAACTTCTTGAGAAGCTCGAGCCTGGATGGACCATTGAAAGGCAGATGCAGGATGGGGATATCGTGTTGTTCAACAGGCAGCCTTCACTGCACAAGATGAGTATCATGGCTCATCGCGTAAAGGTACTCCCTAATAAGACCTTCAAGCTCAATCCGGCTGTATGTCCGCCATACAATGCTGATTTTGACGGCGATGAGATGAACATGCACGTTCTTCAGACAGAAGAGTCACGTGCAGAGGCCAGTATCCTTATGCAGGTTCAGGAAAACATCCTTTCCCCGCGTTTCGGTGGTCCTATCATCGGTGGTATCCACGATCACATTTCCGGGCTGTTCCTTTTGACAAGGAATCAAAAGTTCATCAGTAAGAGCGATGCACTGGAGCTTCTCCGTAAGTCTGAATTGCGTGAGCTTCCAGAACCTAGGGGACATCTTGAAGATGGTGAGCCTTACTGGGATGGAAAGCAGATCTTCAGTCAGATCCTCCCTAAGGGACTTTATGTCGAATTCCCTGCGCAGGTATGTTTCAAGTGTGATACCTGTAAGAAATCTGATTGTGAGTACGATGCTTATGTTGTCATCGAAGATGGTGAGCTTGTCAAAGGTACTATCGATGAGCAGGCAATCGGTGCGTTCAAAGGACGTGTTCTTGATAAGGTCGTTAAAGAATTTGGTACCACTGCAGGTGCACAGTTCGTAGATGATTTCACAAGACTTGCTATCAGGGGTGTGATGCACACAGGCCTGAGCTTTGGTATCAGTGATGAGGATATTCCTCTAGATGCCAAGGAAGGCATTGCTATAAGGCTACAGGATGCTGAGAATGAGGTCGCTGAACTTGTTCAGGCGTATGAGGCCAAGGAACTTGAAGCTTTGCCGGGCAGGACCCTTGATGAGACCATTGAAATGAGGATCATGCAAACTCTGGGTAAAGCCAGGGATGATACTGGTGGAATGGCTGATAAGAGTCTTGGTCTTGAGAACTCTGCGGTTATAATGGCAAGGTCTGGTGCTCGTGGTTCTATTTTGAACCTGACCCAGATGGCGGCTTGTGTGGGCCAGCAGGCGGTTCGTGGTGAGCGTATAAGAAGAGGATATGCAGGAAGGACCCTCCCTCATTTCGATAAGGGTGACCTTGGTGCAGATGCTCACGGTTTCGTGAAGGCAAGTTACAAGAGCGGATTGAATCCTACAGAGTATTTCTTCCACGCAATTGGTGGTCGTGAAGGTCTTGTGGATACTGCGGTCCGTACTTCCCAGTCAGGTTACCTTCAGAGGCGTCTTGTGAATGCATTGCAGGACCTTGAGGTCCAGTATGATGGTTCTGTGCGCGAGACGAGAGGTGTCATTGTACAATTCAAGTATGGTGAAGATGGTATCGACTCCACGAAGAGTGATTACAGTAAGCCAGAGGCAATACACCGTGTTGTCAGGTCTGTTACAGGTAAGGAGGTGGCATAATGTCCATCAGTGAAGCTACTATCGATTCTATGATAAGCGGTCTTCCGCTTCCAAAGACGACACTTGCTACGTTAAGAAAGGATGTAGTGGATGTCGGTGTCACGAAAAAAGAAATGGAAGAGATCATCGAACGTGTCATGGCAGACTATGAGTATGCATGTGTTGAGCCCTGTGAAGCGGTTGGTGTGGTCTCTGCACAGTCCATTGGTGAACCGGGTACTCAGATGACCATGCGTACTTTCCACTACGCTGGTGTGGCTGAGATCAACGTTACGTTGGGTTTGCCACGTCTTATCGAGATCGTGGATGCAAGGAAGACTCCAAGTACTCCGATGATGACCGTTGCTCTTTCCAAGGAGTACTCTGCAGACAGGGAATTCGCACGGAAGGTCGCATGGGAGATCGAAGCTACTCATATCGAGCATCTTGCGGACGTTACGACCGATCTTGCTAATATGAACCTTATCCTTGATCTTAATGAGAAGATGCTTTTGCAGAGGGACATTGATGTTGAGACCATTGCTGAAAAGCTTGAAGATGGGCTTGGTGTAAAGGTAAAGATCCCAAGTGAGGTTTCAAATCAGATCATTGTGATCCCAAAGGAGCCTTTATACAGGGATCTGCTCCAGCTTGCCAAGAACATTCATGGTATCACTTTGAAAGGTATTGAGGGTATCAAGAGGGTAGTTATCAGAAAAGATGGTGAAGAATACACTCTTTATACTGAAGGCTCAATGCTCAAGGAAATTCTCGAAGTCGAAGGTATAGACCTTTCAAGGACCTCTACTAACAATATTGGTGAGATCTATGAAGTGTTCGGTATTGAGGCGGCTCGTTTTGCCATCATTAAGGAAGCCAGTGACACTTTGCGTGAGCAGGGTCTTACTGTGGATATCCGCCATCTCATGCTTGTGTCGGACATCATGACCTGTGATGGAGAGGTAAAGCAGATCGGTCGTCACGGTATTTCCGGTGAGAAGGCCAGTGTGTTTGCCCGTGCAGCGTTCGAGGTCACTGTGAACCACTTGCTTGATGCCGGTATGCGCGGTGATATCGATGAACTTAATGGTGTTACTGAGAACATCATTGTCGGTCAGCCGATCAAGCTCGGTACGGGTGATGTTCACCTGGTTGCAAGAAATGCTCTTCAAGACCTTTAAGAGCATTAGGTTGCAACCAGAAAGTAGATATAAGGATTCAGATATTAGAATACAAATCTCAAATTGACAATATAATGGGTTGATGTAAAATGGATATTAATATTGATAAAGCACTTATCAAAGTTATCAGGACAGGTACTGTCATCATGGGTGCGAACCGCACTATTGAAGCAGCAGTTAAAAATGAAGCAAAGATGGTAGTTCTTGCATCCAACTGCCCTGCAAACATAAGAGAGCAGATCGAGGCAACCAGCGTACCTATTTTAAATTATGCTGGAACCGGTGTCGATCTCGGTCCTGCATGTGGTAAGCCATTTACCATTGCTACCATGGCGATCATGGATGCAGGCGAATCCGATATACTTGCAGGGATCTAATTCAGGAGTTGTATTATTTGGGCGAGATCAGACTTTCAACAGAATGTATCAGATACATTGCACTGTTTGAAAGTGTGACTCACGCTTCTATCAAGGATTGCATTGTCGATGACGATAGGATCATCTATGTCGTGAATACTGGTGACATGGGTGCAGCTATTGGTAAATGTGGGGATAATCTCAATCGGGTGAAAAAGTCCGTTGACAAACACATTGAACTCATCGAATATTCGGCCGAACCGGTTACATTTATAAAGAATGCTTTCGGTACTGTGTCTGTTAAGTCCGTCAGGATATCCAGTAAAGGCGATAAGAAAATTGCCTATGTGGATGTGGCAGCAAATGATAAAGGGCTTGCCATAGGACGTAACGGAAGCAATATCGATAAGATAAAAAGGGTGGTAGGTCGCCATCACTATGTCGATGATGTTATCTTGCAGTGAACTTTTGTTCACACAAATGATCAAATTCAACTGATTTATTAACGGAAAAATAATTGGGAGGATAATATATGCCAAATGGAAAGTATGCAGCTCACAGACTTCAGCAGGTTCGCAAAGATGCTAGGTGGAAAGACACCGGCTACAGCAGGCGTACCTTAGGTCTGGATATTAAATCTGATCCTTTAAGTGGTGCGCCACAGGGTCGTGGAATAGTGCTTGAGAAAGTGGGTGTCGAGGCAAAACAGCCTAACTCCGCTATCAGGAAATGTGTTAGGATCCAGTTGATCAAAAACGGTCGTCAGGCAACAGCTTTCTGTCCTGGTGATGGTGCTATCAATTTTATTGATGAGCACGATGAAGTGACCGTAGAAAGAATAGGTGGCCGTATGGGTGGTGCAATGGGTGATATTCCTGGCGTACGCTTCAAGGTCATTGCTGTGAACAATGTATCATTGAGAGAAATGGTCATTGGCAGAAAGGAAAAACCAAGGAGATAATTCCATGTATAAGTTATTCGGAAAGTGGGACCTCACAGAGGTCGAAGTTGCTGACGCTGGTATCAAGAGATATGTCAACCTCGATCCTGTTATCGTGCCACATACATCAGGTAAACACGCAAGGCAGCAGTTCAACAAGTCCGACATTACTATCGTCGAGCGTCTTGTGAACAATGTAATGCGTAATGAACAGAACACCGGTAAGAAGCAGCTCGCTCTTCGTATCGTGGATGAAGCTTTTGATATCGTTAACTCGAAGACAAAGAAGAATCCTGTTCAGGTTCTCGTAGAAGCTATTTCAAATGCAGGTCCAAGGGAAGAAGTTGTCAGACTTAAATACGGTGGTATCTCTGTACCAAAGGCAGTTGACACAGCTCCACAGAGGCGTGTTGACCATGCATTGAGAAATATTTCAATAGGTTCAAATCAGTCAGCTTTCAAATCAAAGCGCTCTGCAGCAGAATGTCTTGCATCCGAGCTCATCGCAGCTTCTAACCGTGATGCAAAGTGCTTCTCCATCAACAGAAAGGATGGAAAGGAAAGAGTCGCAAAGGCAGCACGTTAATCGTGTTGCTTTTTTAATTTTATATAATATTAATTGTAGGTTTTATCATGGGACGAAGGAAGAAAATGGTTGAGCGTGTTACAACGCTGATGAGCAATCCAGTAATGATCAGGAACATCGGTATTGTAGCTCACATCGATCACGGAAAAACAACTCTTTCAGATAACCTCCTCGCAGGCGCTGGAATGATCTCCAAGGAGCTCGCAGGTCGCCAGTTGTTCATGGATTCTGACGCAGAGGAACAGGAAAGAGGTATCACGATCGACTCCGCTAACGTGTCAATGGTGCACGAATACGAGGACAAGGAATATCTTATCAATCTTATTGATACACCAGGTCACGTTGACTTTGGTGGCGATGTTACCCGTGCAATGCGTGCAGTAGATGGCGCTGTAGTTGTCATCGATGCTGTTGAAGGTACAATGCCTCAGACAGAGACCGTTCTGAGACAGGCACTGAAAGAGCACGTAAAGCCGGTACTTTTCATTAACAAGGTAGACCGTCTTATCAACGAGTTGCAGGTCGATGATCAGGAGATGCAGATCAGGCTCGGAAAGCTCATCGATCACGTAAACAAGCTTATCAAAGGTATGAACGAAGAGCGCTACAACGCAGGCTGGAAGGTAAATGCAGCTGAGGGTACTGTAGCATTCGGTTCTGCTCTTTACAACTGGGCTATCAGTGTCCCTATGATGAAGAAGACCGGTGTAAGCTTTAGTGACGTTTTCAATTACTGCCGTGAAGAAGACATGAAGACACTTGCAGATAAATGTCCACTCCACGAAGCAGTTAACGATATGGTTATCAGATTCCTTCCAAGTCCTATCGATGCACAGAAGGGCAGGGTCGGAGCTATCTGGCATGGTGACCGTGAGTCCGGTATCGGTAAGCAGATGTCTGTTGCAGATGCCAAGGGAGACGTTGCTTTCATGGTAACTGATATTACCATGGACCCACACGCAGGAGAAGTTTCAACAGGTAGACTTTTCAGTGGTTCCCTTTCCCGTGGTATGGAAGTTTATGTTTCAGGCGCATCAAAGACGAACAGAATCCAGCAGGTCGGTGTTTTCATGGGCCCTGAGAGACTTGAAGTGGATGCTATCCCTGCAGGTAACATTGCAGCGGTAACAGGTCTCAGGGATGCATTTGTAGGTGCCACAGTGACCACACTTGAAGGCATGGAGCCTTTCGAGAGCATCAAGCACGCAAGTGAACCTGTAGTTACTGTTGCAGTCGAAGCAAAGCACATGAAGGACCTTCCAAAGCTCGTTGAAGTTCTTCGCCAGGTCGCTAAGGAAGACCCAACACTCAAGATCACTCTTGATGAAGAGACCGGTGAGCACTTGATGGCTGGTATGGGCGAACTTCACCTTGAGGTCATTGCTCACAGGATCGAGCGTGACAAGGGTGTAGAGATCACAACAACACCTCCAATTGTCGTATATCGTGAGACTATCGTAGGTACTGCAGGTCCTGTAGAAGGTAAATCCCCTAACAGGCACAACAGATTCTATGTTATCGTCGAGCCACTTGAGCCAGAAGTCCGTGAGCTTATACGCAATGGCGAGATATCCATGAGGATGCCTGAGGTCGAGAGAAGGGAGAAGCTCATTGCAGCAGGTATGGATAAGGATGAAGCAAAGAGGATCGCAAGTATCTTCGAGAGCAATGCTTACTTCGATATGACAAAGGGTATTCAGTACCTGAACGAAACAATGGAGCTTATCCTTGAGGGATTTGTCGAGGTCATGAAGGCTGGACCACTTTCCAAGGAACCATGCATGGGTGTCAAAGTAAAGCTCATGGATGCAAAACTCCACGAGGATGCTGTCCACAGAGGCCCTGCACAGGTAATTCCTGCATCAAGACAGGCAATCCAGGCTGCAATGCTTATGGCTGATGATACGCTCTTTGAACCATACCAGAAGGTATTCATCCAGGTCCCACAGGAGCAGATGGGTGGAGCAACCAAGGAGATCCAGGGTCGTCGCGGTATCATCATAGACATGACTTCCGAAGGTGACACAACCATCATCGAGTCCAAAGCACCAGTTTCAGAGTTGTTCGGATTCGCCGGTGATATCAGATCCGCAACAGAAGGTCGCGCAATGTGGAGTACAGAGTTCGCAGGTTTCGAACCACTCCCAATGAGCCTCATGGCCGAAGTTGTTACAGGTATCCGCAAGCGAAAAGGACTCAAGGCAGCTTTGCCACAGGCAGAAGACTTTATGAGCATGTAAGGTGGATATTAATCCATCTTTTTTCTGCCTTAGACAATTCGTTGGAAAGGTTTAAGAGTAGAAACAACCATTATGCTCAAAATTACAGATTATACCAATATTAAAAAGTAAAGGAGAATATTATCATGGCTGAGAAACCACACATGAATTTAGCAGTTATTGGTCACGTTGACCACGGCAAGTCAACATTTGTCGGAAGATTGATGTTCGAGACAGGCGCAGTACCTGCACACCTTATCGAGAAATACAAGGCAGAAGCAAAAGAGAAGGGTAAGGAATCCTTCGCATTTGCATGGGTTATGGACACACTCAAGGAAGAGCGTGAGAGAGGAGTTACCATCGATATCTCACACAAGAGATTCGATACCGACAAGTACTACTTTACAGTAGTGGACTGTCCAGGTCACCGTGACTTCGTCAAGAACATGATCACCGGTGCTTCCCAGGCAGATGCAGCAGTTCTTGTAGTTGCAGCACCTGATGGAGTAATGGCCCAGACAAGAGAGCACGTGTTCCTTTCCAGGACCCTTGGTATCAACCAGCTCATCGTCGCTGTGAACAAGATGGACGCAGCCGAATACAGCGAGGACAGATACAACGAGGTCAAGAAAGAAGTATCACAGCTTCTCGGTATGGTAGGATTCAAGGCAGACGATGTTCCATTCATTCCAACCTCCGCATTCGAAGGCGACAACATAACAAAATCAAGCCCGAACACTCCATGGTACACTGGTCCAGCATTGCTTCAGTGCCTTAATGAGCTTAAGTTGCCAGATAAGCCAGACACACTTCCACTTCGTATCCCAGTACAGGATGCATACACCATTTCCGGTATCGGTACCGTTCCAGTAGGTAGGGTAGAGACCGGTATCATGAAGAAGGGCCAGAAGGTCACCTTCATGCCAAGCGGCGCAACTGGTGAGGTCAAGTCAATTGAGATGCACCACGAAGAAGCTGATCAGGCTGTACCTGGTGACAACATCGGTTGGAACGTAAGAGGTATTGGAAAGAACGACGTCAGGAGAGGTGACGTATGTGGTCCTGCAGAGAAGCCACCAACAGTAGCTGATGAGTTCACAGGACAGATCGTTGTTCTTCAGCACCCATCCGCTATCACAGTCGGTTACACTCCTGTATTCCACTGCCACACAACCCAGACTGCATGTACTCTCATGTCCCTCGACAAGAAGTTGGATCCAAAGACCGGTCAGGTCAAGGAAGAGAATCCAACCTACATCAAGGCTGGAGATGCAGCTATCATTACGATCAAGCCAACAAGGCCAATGTGCATTGAGCCTGTAAAAGAGATTCCACAGCTCGGCAGATTCGCTATCCGTGATATGGGTATGACGATCGCTGCGGGTATGTGCATGAGTGTTTCAGAGAAGAAGTAACACTCTTTCTCTTTTTTTTTATAGGAGAAAAACATGGCACAGAAAGCAAGAATACGATTATCAGGCACAAGTCCTGTAAACCTTGATGGTGTTTGCGACCAGGTGAAAGCCATTGCAAACCGCACTGGAGTAAGCATATCCGGTCCAGTTCCACTTCCAACAAAGAAGTTGGTAGTTCCTGTAAGGAAGAGCCCAAGTGGCGACGGTACAGCAACATGGGACCACTGGGAAATGCGTGTCCACAAAAGACTTATTGACATTGCAGCTGATGAGCGTGCGCTTAGACAGCTCATGAGGATTCAGGTTCCTAAAGATATCAGTATTGAGATCGTACTTCAGAATTGAGTACGATCGAAAAACGGCTTGGATTAGTTACAGATATATATCTGTAACATTTCTCCTCCCACTTACTTACTTTCTTTTTTCTTACTTATTTGAGCTATATTTTTATAGTAATAACTATAAAACTACATTTGGAATTTGTTATTCTATATTCAAATGTTGTAGCATTTGAGAGGTAATTATCATGACCAACGCTTTAGATACAAATGAAGAAATGATCTTGAAAGTTCTGGAAGATTCCGATGAGCCATTAAGACCTGGCGATGTTGCAGAAGTCACTGGCATCGATAATAAGGTGGTCAGTAAATCACTCGCCAGTCTGAAGAAAAAAGGTCTTGTTTGTTCTCCAAAAAGATGCTATTATGATATTACAAATTAAAAAATATTAATGTTACACGATATTTTGTGTAACATTTTTTAATTTTCTTCCTTCCTCATTTTTGCTGGTTTTCTTGGAATTGCAAAAGTGAATGTACTGCCTTTCTCTAGCTCACTCTTTATCCCAAGGCAACCGCCGTGTAATTCTGCAAACTTCTTAATAAGATATAGTCCCACTCCCAACCCACTGTAAATGCGTGTGGATGAAGGGTCCAGTTGACTGAATGGCTCGAATAATCTATCTATGTCCTCTTCTGAAATTCCAATTCCTCTATCTGTGACCTTGAATGCTACCATCTCATCGACAGACTCTATACGTACTTTTACCGGAGTTGTTTTGTCTGAGAATTTAACAGCATTCTCTATCAGATGAAAAACTGACTTTTCGACCTTTCTCATATCTGCTATAATATGGCTTATGTCCGTTAGTATTTCAAAAGATACCATTTCAGCCTGATCAGGCAGGTATTCTTCAATATCCTCTTTGATTTCCTCTATCAGGTCTTCAATATCGATGGTCTTATAGTCCATCTCAAGACTTCCTGATTCTATCTTCGATATCTCGAGTATTGAATTGATGATTTCCAGAAGTTTCTTTCCACTTGTGGAGATATTTCTCAGATACTGATCCTGTCTCTCATTCACATCCCCGAACTTTCTTTCAATAAGGACCTCTGAAAAACCTATGACTGCGTTAAGGGGGGTCCTAAGTTCATGGCTCATATTTGCAATGAACTCGCTCTTTGTCCGACTTGCCTCCTCCGCCATATGCTTAGCTTTTAAAAGAGCCTCTTCCGCTTCTTTGCGCTCTGTGATGTCCTCTCCGGCCAGTATGCAACCTGCATTGTGTCCGTTCTCATCCTTCAATTGTGTACATTTCCAGGAACATAATCGGATCTGATCTTCTTTTGTATTTATGGGGCACTCGAATGGAGTTGATACAGCATCTCCGTAACAGGAAAGCATAAATGATTGAGTGACAGATTCACGTATCATTTCTGGAATGATCATCTCGAACCAGTTCGTATTGAACAACTCATGCTCCTTATATCCCAGAAGATCGCAGGCTTTCTTGTTCACCAGTGATATCCTGAAATCATTTTTAATGACGATTATCGCAACTCCGGCCACATCCAGATAATGCTGAGCTTTTTCCTTCTCCTTCATGAGCTCGAACTCTACCCTCTTAAGTTGGGCAATATTGACCATTATGCCATTGATACCAACTACCTTTCCATCCTTTACAATACCCTTTGATGAGGTGTGAACATACGTTATACTGCCTGTTTTCGACACTATCCTGAACATATATGGCTTGTGTTCGCCCTCAAGCGTGAGGTCAATATCCTGGAGCAGACCTGGAAGGTCCTCTGGGTGGATATACTGCATAAAAGAGGTGCCCATTACTTCTTCTGGGCTATATCCGGTAAATTTTTCAATAGCAGGGCTGATGTATGTGAAATTACCTTGCTCATTGATGCTGAATATAACATCATTGAGATTTTCAATATGTAGTTTACAGAACTCTTCTATCTCTTCTATCTTTTTGTTAGCAAGCTGGAGCTTTGTCCTGAGGTCTTCATCTTCATTCTCAAGTTCTGTTACCTTCTCTGAGATATCCATATCATTTACCGTGATTATTATTCTAACCTATTATCGTTCCTTCATTGATACTAATAAATAGATCTCTTAAACTGATAATAATGCATCATATTCAATTAATACAATTGTATATTAATATGTTTTTTATTATACTATTATATCAATGAACTAATATTGTTTTAGTAAGCTATTCCTTGATCGGACTTAAATCCTTATGAGCCTACTGTTTTCATCTTTATAAATGTGCTGTTATAAAAAAAACCACAGTTTCAATAAAAAATTGATACATTTTCGTTCAGATCATGCTTCATCTAAACCCATTACTTAATATAGCTAATTTCACATAATCTAAATTCATTCAAATGGGCCCGTAGTGTAGTGGATATCACTTTAGCCTCCGGAGCTTAGAACCCGGGTTCGATTCCCGGCGGGCCCGCTATACACTCCTTTTTCTTCCGGAATTTATAATTTATAAAGTTTCTCAAGATAACTTTTGATCCTGCAATAGATGAAGTTCCTGTATCCTGCACTATCAGGGATATCGAAGGTAACTATTCCTTCCACATTCCAGAATACATTTTTGACTATCTTCCTCTCTTCCATATCATCCACGAAGAACCGGACCTTGCTAAAATCATCCACTGCCTGTCTCCAGTCCCCTGCTCTCATTTTAGACGGGTCTTTACTGCAAAGCACTTCAAATTGCTGTAATCCGAACGCATAGGTCTCGAACCATTGCCTGTCTTCCTTTGTAAATGCAATGATCCCCTGCTTTGCATCATCTGCCATCTGTTTTACAAGTAGGCCTATATCCTGACTTGTAAACTCATTCCTGTCAAATTTCTCAAAGAACACATCTAATTTTTCCACAAATTTTCCCCCTATAGTAAATAATTATGTTCTCTATGAGTAGATAAACATTACCTTTATTTTTCCACAGATTTATTGGTATCACATATTCTCAAGTTGGCGGTATTATCCAGGTAGACGGCAAAACTGGAATGAGAAGGATACGTATTATCTCTAGTTGTCCTTAGGTTGCCGCCTGGCTGGACGTACATCCACACAGGGGCGATTCAGATGGTTATTTGTGGATAAACCAAGGCGATAAAAAAAGGGCAACACATGCAATATATGGGCTGTCTTATGGTCCTTATAAGATTGGCTAAAAGTGCAGGTACAAATAAAAGAATTCATCCACATCTTTTCAGGCATTCAAGAGCTACTGAATTAGCAAACCATTTAACCCAAGTTCAAATGGAATCTCATTTAGGATGGATACAAGGTTCGATGATGCCAGCGACCTATATTCATTTATCCGGGGTGCAGGTTGATGATGCCCTTTTAAAAATGCATGGATTGAAACAAGATGGTCCAATTCCTATATTGTCCTATCAGGTATGTACAAGATGTAAACATAAGAATGGTGCAACCTCCAATCTCTGTGCTCAATGTGGTGTAGCCCTCCGAGTAGAAACTGCTATTTCCATGGATGGTAATCGAGAGGAACTTATGCTTAAGTTGATGGGACTTGTGGAGAATGATCCAAATATTGCTAAAATTTTGAATGGAATTGAGTAATTCTTGATAACATTAAATGTTTTGTTATAATTGAATTTACTGGAAAAATAGTAAATATAATTAGTAGTGTTGTTTTTGTGTTCAATGAATCTGAATTATGAGGAACTATGGTAGAATACGAATTTGCTTATAGGGACGGAAAAATAGTTTCGGCAAAAGATGCAGAGAAAGGGATTGATCATCGGTGTCCTGTGTGTGATGCTAATTTAAGAGCTCGTTCAACTGAAAATGTAATAGCTCATTTTTATCATTATAAAAAAGAGAAATGTACTGCTAGTAAAGAATCTATTTTGCATAGCAATAGTAAATTTTTATTATATTCTCGACTTAATGAATATTTATCTAATGGGAAAGATTTGAAGTGCTTTCTAAAATGTGTCAGTGATGGGATTGAATACAATACTATTAAATATGGAATCGATTCCAGCAATGGCAAATATATATTGAATACAATTATTCCTAAGAATTTTAAAAACGAAATTTTTCTTTTAGATAATGTAGATTCACTTGGATTAGAAACAAAAAAAGGTAATTTAGTCCCTGATATTTCTTTAATGAAAAACAATAATCTTGTAAAATCAATAGAAATTATACATACTCATGATGACAATGAATTGAAAAAAGAAACATATCGTAAAATGGGGATTGATGTATTATATGTGTATATAAAAACTGATTCTGATTATGATATTTTAAAAAAATGTGTTGAATCGATGGATGAATCGATATCTCAATACATTTTAAATAATGGGATTGGGTGTGGGTATGCAATTATTACTACTAAAGATATGCTAATTTTTAATTGCAATCAGAGAAAATCTCAAGACGAGTATTGGAGGCATGAAAAGCCTGGACGTAAAGAATTTGTTGAGTGGCAAAGGCAAAGAAGGCAAGTGCAAGAACAGAATCAAAACAATAAAATTGAACAAACTTTGTACTTTGAAAAAGCTAATAATCGCAATTATTTTTCAACAACTGCATTCAAGAATCGCTATATTGGTTTAAATTTAGCTGATGATACAAGAAAATACAAGTATTTGTTAGATGAAATTGAAAATAATACTTATGACCATTTTTGTACAATAGCTGGAATAGCAAGACAATGTAACATTGGTATATTTGATGAAAATGTTGCGATTTTGGAGCACTTCGTTGAAAATGGAATAATAGCTATAATAAATCAAAAGTACGAGATTCATAAAAACTTCATTCTTAATATTGAAAATTCATAACCCTGATAAATCCTTAAGTGATTGTCTGAGCGCCGCTAAAGCGCCCGAAAAGACAAATTATGTTAAAGAGTCAATTTCTTCGGTAATGTCATAGAAGTCCAGGATCTTGATCCATCTGACGGAAAAAACTTATTAGGTAATCCTTTCATAAATATCTATATCTATTATATGGGGGACAAATAATGAGAAAAGAACTTACGATCTTATTGATACTGATAAGTGTATTTACGGTCATAGGGTGCACAGGTTATGATTCTGGAGATCAGGAACCAGTGCCTGAAAATGGTGGAGAAGCTCAACCCAATGCGGCTGATCTCTATGAGCAGATAACTCAAGAGGACAATTACAAAGAATGGGATCTCTGGCCTGGACTTGGCGAACTTAGTGAAAGCGAAGGAGTACACGGTGAGCTGATAACCATCTATGTATCAGATAATGCTTTCACCGCCATCGAGGATGAAGAAGATGTAATGCCCGATGGTAGCATTATCGTAAAAGAAGGCTACGATCTGGATGAGGAACTTACAAGGGTCCTTGTGATGTACAAAGTAGACGGTTATGATCCCGAGAATAACGACTGGTTCTGGGCAGTTTATTCACCGCAAGGTGAGGTGACTGTTGAGGGTAAGGTCGCAGGTTGCATCGATTGCCATTCAGCAAAGGCAGATAATGATTATCTTTTTACAGGCGATCTAAGCTGAGTCCGTTCTACGGACTCTTTACACTTTTCTTATCTTTTTGTATATCTGAATATCCGTATTCGAGGACTGATAGCATGGAATAGAGGTCATGTTCATGTCTTTCATGATATCGAATATGTCTTGCCATCTGGAATATGCGTGAGTTTGAAAGTATTGCCTTGGGCTTTAAACTTGACAAACAAAGTCTATTTATGGGTTTGTTGTTTATCTACCAACTATACTTCATTAGTAAATCAATTCCACATCAAAGGAGACCAAAAGACATGGCAATCCATCCTATCGAATACCGTTACGGTACTGACGAAATGAAATATGTCTGGAGCGAGGCAAACCGCCTTGAAAAGCTCTTGAAGACCGAAGCAGCCCTCTCATATGCCGAAGCAAAGATCGGTATGGTGCCTGCTGAAGCTGCAGCAGAGATCGAGAAGAGCATAGCTCATGTGAAGATCGAGAGAGTTGCTGAGATCGAGGACGAGATCCACCATGACATGATGGCCATTGTTATTGCTATTTCTGAGCAATGCACAGATGACGCTGCCAAGTGGGTACACTTTGGTGCAACTTCCAACGATATCCTGGACACAGCTACCGCTCTTCAGATGATGGATGCTGTGGCTATCCTTGAGGAAAAGACAAGAACCCTTCTTGATGTACTGCTCACAAAGGCGGAAGAGCACAAGAACACTGTTTGTGCTGGCAGGACACACGGTCAGATCGGTGTGCCGACCACATACGGCCTGAGATTTGCTATCTGGGCAAGTGAGGTCGCAAGGCATCTCGAACGTCTGGCACAGCTTACACCACGTCTTCTGGTAGGTCAGATGACAGGTGCTGTGGGCACACAGGCGGCATTCGGTAATGATGGTATCGAGATCCAGGAATATACAATGGAATATCTCGGTCTTGGCAGTGTTGATGTTTCAAATCAGATCATCCAGCGTGACCGCCACGCAGAATTCGTCATGTGGATGGCAAACACAGTAACCACCCTTGACAAGATCGCCATAGAGATACGCACCCTCCAGAGAAGCGAGATCGCAGAAGTGGAGGAGAGCTTCCGCAAGGGCCAGGTAGGTTCATCCACAATGCCTCACAAGAGGAACCCTATCAAATCAGAACAGATCAGTGGCTTAGCACGTATCGTTCGTTCAATGGTCGAGCCGGAACTTTTGAACAACACTCTCTGGGATGAACGTGACCTCACGAACTCCTCATGTGAAAGGGTCGTTTTCCCTGAAAGCTGTGTCCTTACAGACCATCTCTTAAAGCTCGCAATAGGCGTTATCGAGAACCTGAGATTCTATCCTGAGAACATCCGCAGGAACCTCGACCTCTTACGTGGTCTTAACATGGGCGAAGCTATCATGATCGATCTCGCAAAACGCGGTGTTGGCAGGCAGGAAGCCCATGAGATCGTGCGCAGTTCCGCAATGGAAGCCCATGAATCAGGAAAGCATCTCAAGGATGTCCTCCTCAGTAGACCGGACGTTACAAAGTATCTGAACGAATCCGAGATCAACGATCTTCTTAATCCTGACATGTACATCGGTACCGCAGTAGTTCAGGTCGAGAACGTTGTGGCAAAGCTCAGGGCTCAGTACTAAGGTGGCATAATGGATCTGGAAGACGCAATAGAGTTCCACGGCCACCTTTGTCCGGGACTGGTCATCGGTTACAGAGTAGGCACTTATGCTGCTGAGCAGTTCAAGGACCGTTCAGAGGATGAGGAACTTGTAGTTGTCGTAGAGAACAAATCATGCGGTGTCGATGCTATACAGGTCATCAATGGTTGCACTTTTGGAAAGGGCAATCTTGTCTTTAAAGACCTTGGCAAGCATGTCTACACTTTCTTCAAGAGGGGAGACTGCAAAGCTCTGCGAATATCCGTAAATCCCCGCAAACGGGGCAATGATGAAAAGTACAATGAACTTTTCCCAAAGGTGAGAAATGGAACCGCTACTGCCGAGGAGCTTGAGGAGTTCCAAAAAAGGCATGCTGAAAGATCCTATGCTATCCTTGACATTCCAGATGAGGAATTGTTCACTGTCAAGAAAGTTGAAACAGAACCGCCGGAAAAAGCAATGATCTATCGTTCCATTGCCTGTGCGGAATGTGGCGAGGAAGCCATGGAAACACGTCTGCGTGTAAAGGAAGGTAAAATTGTCTGCCTTTCCTGTTTTGAAGGACACGATATCTGACCTGTGGGTCAGATATCAATTAAACTTCATTCTTTTTTTTCCTCATTATTTCTTGAGTGCTTTTTTCAGGAACTCTCCGGTATAGGAGCCTTTGACCTTCGCAACCTTCTCAGGAGTTCCCTTTGCAATGACCTTGCCACCACGTTCTCCTCCTTCGGGTCCAAGATCTATGACCCAATCAGCGGTCTTGATAACGTCAAGATTGTGCTCGATCACAATAACGGTGTTCCCTGTTTCCACCAATCTTTGAAGCACGTCAAGCAGTTTGTTTACGTCATCAAAATGCAACCCAGTGGTGGGTTCATCAAGGATAAATACTGTCTTTCCGGTTGAACGGCGACTGAGTTCGGTCGCAAGTTTCACTCGCTGGGCTTCTCCACCAGACAATGTTGTTGAAGATTGTCCTAATTTTATATATCCAAGACCAACATCGAAAAGTGTCTGCAGTTTATTCCTGATCTTCGGTACGTTCTCAAAGAATTCCAGGGCTTCCTCAACGGTCATATCAAGGACATCAGCGATATTTTTGTCCTTGTAATTCACTTCCAGTGTCTCATGGTTGTACCTTTTTCCGTGGCATACCTCACACGGCACGTAAACGTCAGGCAAGAAGTGCATCTCGATCGTTATGGTTCCGTCACCTGAACATGTCTCACATCTGCCGCCACGAACATTGAAGCTGAACCTTCCGGGCTTGTAGCCACGTGTCTTCGCCATCTTTGTCTGTGAGAACAGTTCTCGTATGGGTGTGAACAGATTGGTATATGTGGCAGGGTTTGAGCGTGGTGTTCGTCCTATTGGTGACTGGTCGATGGTGATGACCTTATCCACCAGTTCAAGCCCTTTTATATCCTTATATTTGCCCGGCCTCTCACGGGAGCGATGTAATTTCTGTGACAGGACCTTGTTCAATGTCTCATTGATAAGCGTACTTTTTCCGGAACCCGATACTCCGGTAACACAGGTCATCACTCCAAGCGGGAATTCAACATCGATCCCCTTGAGATTGTTCTGTGAAGCCCCCACAATAACAAGTTTCCCTGTGGGTTCACGCCTTTTTTCCGGGATGGCGATCTCCAGTTTACCGCTCATATATTGTCCGGTACGTGAATCCTTATGGGCCATTATCTCTTCAGGAGTTCCTTCTGCGACTATCTCTCCGCCGTGTATGCCTGCCCCTGGTCCCATGTCAACAACATGATCGCAGTTCATGATGGTCTCTTCATCATGCTCGACCACTATGACGGTATTTCCAATATCTCTCAGATGCTTTAACGTGTTAATGAGCCTGAGATTATCTCTCTGATGCAGACCGATACTTGGCTCGTCGAGGATGTACAGCACGCCCATAAGGCTGGAACCTATCTGGGTTGCAAGTCTTATCCTTTGGGCTTCCCCGCCCGACAGGGTGGCTGCTGAACGGCTCAGGGTAAGATAATCAAGTCCCACATCCATCAGGAAACCCAGTCTTGCCTTTATCTCCTTGAGTATGAGTCTCGCAATGGAATATTCGCGTGGTGTGAGCTTTGTTTCAAGTTCCTCGAAGAACCATAGTGCAGTCTCCACGGACATACGGGTGACCTTGAGAATGTTCTGTTCATTAATAGTAACTGCAAGACTTGCGGGTTTTAGTCTGTCTCCATTGCAGGATGTGCAGGGTTTGGTGGTGATGTACTTTTTCAGGGTATCTTTTCTGTTCTCGGATTCTGTGCTGTTATATATCTTTGATATATTGGCGATGACCCCATTGAACTTTCCCTTGTGTTTCCACATCCCGCCGTTCTTACCGATGTGCACATAATCGATCAGCCCGCTGGCACCGTTAAAGATGATATCCTTATGTTCAGGAGCAAGTTCCTCAAAGGGCACATCCATGGAGAACCCATAGCGGTCCGCAACGGATTTCAGGGACTGCATGTAGTACCCATCTTTCTTGCCCCAATGTTCGATGGCTCCTTCATGCAATGAAAGGGTGGGGTCGGGTACGATAAGTTCAGGATCGAACTCCATGGAAGTCCCAAGGCCGTGGCATTCCTCGCATGCTCCCTGAGGGCTGTTGAACGAGAATGCAGATGGCTCCATATCCTCAAAACCAATTTCACAATCAGTACATGCCAGATTTTCACTGAAGACCATTTCCTCTTTGTCAAGCACATGGGCTATCAGTGTGCCACCGCTTTTCTCCAGTGCGGTCTCAACGGCATCTGTAACTCTTTCCCGAATGTCGTCCTTTATTACGATCCTGTCCACTACTGCTTCGATATTGTGTTTGTTATAACGTCCCAGCTCAATCGTCTCTGCATCCTCAAGGGCTATTATCTCGCCGTCTACCCTTGCACGTGCAAACCCTTCTGTACGAAGTTCCGTGAGCAATTTCTTGTATTCTCCCTTGCGTTCCCTCACAAGGGGTGCAAGGATGTGTATCTTAGAACCTTCCTCTATCTTCAGTATACTATCGACTATCTGGTCAACGCTCTGGGGCTCGATGGCCTTGCCACATTTAGGACAGTGCCGTATTCCTATCCTCGCATAGAGCAATCTCAGATAATCGTATATCTCCGTGACAGTACCGACCGTGGACCGCGGGTTCTTGCTGGTTGTTTTCTGTTCTATGGAAATTGCAGGGGAAAGTCCCTCGATGTATTCAACATCCGGTTTTTCCATGAGTCCCAGAAATTGTCTTGCATAAGCTGACAACGATTCCACGTATCGTCTCTGACCTTCCGCATAGATGGTATCAAAAGCAAGGGAAGATTTTCCAGATCCGCTGAGTCCGGTTATGACTATCAGTTTATCACGTGGGAATGTAACGTCTACATTCTTGAGATTGTGCTCTTTAGCACCTTTTACGATGATGCTTGTAAGGGACATGTGTGTTTGATAATTATGATTGGTTTGAATAAATATATGCCGGATGTGTGTCCGGAGTACATGCATTGAAATTAAAGGTCAGTATGTTCCCGGACTCAGAGCTCGATCTCCACACCATAGACCTCTTCCACATTCTCCTTATGGACTTTCCAGAAAGGTTCTTCCCCATACTCTTCTACCAGCTTCAATGTCCTTCGGGGAATGGTCTTAGGTCCAAGGACGGTTCCCGGTCTTTGAGGATCATCGATATAATCGGTTTCCATCATGAAGCGAGTACCCTGCTCAAGAGCTTCCTCGATGGCTCCTTTTCCTGCCAATACACCCGGGAAGATGCCAAGCCTTTCGCAGACCTCGACAAGGGGTGGGGCGTAATGCTTGACCACTTTATTAAGCGGAATTCCGGTCTTCTTTGCTCTTTCAGTGATGTCGATAAGCTCCGGTTCCCCAACACTTTCAGTATGTAACTGGATGGCACAACCGACATCCTTCGCCAGTGTGAAACCATGTTCCATGATAATATTGGATGCATCCCATATCTCTTCCGACACCGGGTAGTGCGGTCTTCCACTTTTAAGTCCCACTGCAACCCCTTCTTCCACGTACTCCGAAGCTATCTCAAGCCCGCTTTTCATAAGCTCCACTGCCTTTTCAAGTTCCATGCGTTCGTTCAGCTTGTTGATCTCTGCAGGATGGACCCCAAGGACCGGAAATGCTTTGATCCCGGTCTCGTTGATCTGCCTGGCAAGGTCAACGGTCTCATCAAAGACGATCTTGTAATCTTCCGGTCTTGTAACTTCCACTCCTATGGTCCACGTTGGCTTCGTTACGAGGATGATGTGGGTGCCGCCTGCATTCTGGAACTCTTTGACAGCTTTGAGTCCCTTTGCACGTGGGTCGATGTGCATGTGTTCATCGGTTATGGGGATCTTTGGGGATGTGTTCATGTATTTATTGATGTGTTGGGGGTTGAATAATGTTATTGTTCGTTCTGATCTTATTCGGAAATTTCATTTCTTAATTCTTTTTTTATTGTTAAAGAAAAAGAACAAATGCTTCAGTAGGAACCGAAAGAAACAGTCCTGGCAAAGAAATGTTGGCTCAAGGTATAAAGAAAAAAAGGGGAAGAAAGAAGCTCAGTTCTTCCTCTTGCTGAATGCATAGGCACAACCCATAAGCATCAATGATAAGATCCCTGAAATTCCCGGGGTTTCATTTGGTTCACTGGCAGTTTCCTCCTCAATTGGTGGTTCTGCTTCAGCATCTGATCCTGCATATTTTGGTTCAGCATCATTTACTATCGATGTATCATCTTCTTCTGTATCTGCTGTGATCGCAAATGGTGAGAATCCGGGTGTTTCTGCTTCAAAATAGATATATGGATCATCTTCCCCTATCTTTATGGTATTCAAATTGTTCCATTTACCTTCACTATGGCGATACAATGCAATAGCATTTTCATTGATCTCATTCTCTGTGAGCCATGCTTTGGATACTCTAAAACCTATCACAGGATGTGCAATGTTATCTTCTGTGGCGAATCCCGCGTTACCAACCCAAATGTTGAGGTTGCGATATACAAGTCCTGGAGCTTTTTCATCGGCCATTGCAGATTTATCTTTAAGGACTTCGACAGTTGTTGAAACCTCTCCATAGTTCTTCAGTGCGGTGAACTTGATGTAATCAATGGCATTCTGTTCCTCATCGAAAGTGTAGCTGATCACGGCACCACCGATGATGTTCTTCGCTTTCACATCTTTAAATGCGATGTTCTCAAAGGCTTCACCGGATGCTCCACTTCCAACGTTACTGCTGCCTGAGGAACTGCTGCTACCACTACTTGAGGTCTTTGTTTCCTCATTGATGGTCGATGTTGTATCTTCGACATCCATCTGTGTTTCACAGTCAATTGGCTGCATTCCAGGAACCGCTACTGCCAGGTCGAACTCTCCATCAAATGTGTATGTTCCTGGTGCAGCATCTCCAGGGATCGTGACATCATATGTAAACTGTGAGACAGTTGGTGCTGAGTTGATGTAAATCCAGCTTACCTTCTCTGGATTAGCTGTATCAACGATAAATCCATCATCTGATGGATTGCTTACTACCCATCCTGCAGGTGCATTATCCTCGATGAGGGTCTTGTCCGCACCATCAAGTGTGATGTCCAGGATCACAGTTATTGTATCACCCGGGTTCGCACTTGCCGGAAGTTCTCTGCAGACATTTGGCTCTTCAGCTAATGCTGCACCGGTGCTTACAATCAACAACAAAAGTAATGCTAAACCAATGATCCTGCAAGATCTCAGGTTGAAATGGAATATTTTACTAGCTGTGCTAATGAAACGGGAATCTGCATTTAATGTTTTAATAATATCACCCACCACGAAAATATTAACTACAAAAATACCAACCACTTTTGGTAATTAAAAATATATAATTCTGCCATATAAATGTTTCGAGCTTTTATTTTACAAATGGGTACATTATAATGAGTATATATTATGATTTTGAGACTCTATTTCTTATATATTATTAGTTTATTGCCTATCATATATATCAGATGTTAATAAGAACTGGGTTATGTAGGTTACTTGCACAACCAGCTTTAAACATCTAAGAATAGGTAACATTGATCTTTTGTACGCTCGGTCAACATGGGTAAAAAGGGATGGGGTCTTTTTATATAGAATAAAGCGCTTCGATTCGATAAAACGTTATTAATTTACAGAGAAAAGGATTAACATGGCACAGAAATCGACAATCATTTATACGAAAACCGATGAAGCTCCGGCTTTGGCAACCAGTTCGCTCCTACCTATTGTATAGGCTTATGTGAAAAACGCCGGAATCACTATGGAAACGAGGGATATCTCCCTGGCAGGAAGGATCATTGCCCAGTTTCCCGAAAGACTGACAGAGGACCAGAAGATTTCCGATGCCCTTTCCGAATTGGGAGAGATGGTCTTAACTCCGGAAGCCAACATTATCAAACTACCCAATATCAGCGCTTCAGTTCCCCAGATTAAAGCGACAGTCGCAGAACTCCAGGCTCAGGGATATGATCTGCCTGATTATCCCGAAGATCCTTCTAATGATGAAGAAAAGGCGATCAAAGCGAAATTCGATATTGTCAAGGGCAGTGCTGTTAACCCTGTATTGAGAGAGGGGAATTCTGACCGCAGAGCTCCTAAAGCTGTAAAAAATTATGCGAAAAAACATCCCCATTCCATGGGAGAATGGAAGTCCGATTCCAAATCCCATGTATCCAGCATGACCGGCGGAGATTTTTACGGCAGTGAGAGATCTGTTGAAATTGAAGAGGCTACCAATTTCAGAATTTTCTTTACAGATGACGCTGGTAATAAAACACTATTAAAAGACAAAGCCCCTCTTCAGACCGGAGAGATCATTGATGCAGCTGTCATGAACAAAAAAGCGCTTCAGGCATTTCTGGCTGAACAGATAGAAGATGCCAAAGCTAAAGATGTCTTATTCTCCGTTCATTTGAAAGCGACAATGATGAAAGTTTCCGACCCTATTATCTTCGGTCATGTGGTAAAGGTCTTCTTTAAAGATATATTTGATAAATATGGTGATCTGCTTTCAGAATTGGGTGTAGATCCCAACAACGGACTGGGTGATCTCTATACAAAGATCCAGAATCTGCCTGAAGACAAACAGGCTGAGATCAAAGCAGATATAGAAGCTGTGTATGCCAAGAGACCGGCATTGGCTATGGTTAACTCCGATAAGGGAATTACCAATCTCCATGTTCCCAGTGATGTTATCGTCGACGCTTCCATGCCTGCAGCAATCCGCTCATCAGGCGGCATGTGGGGACCAGACGGGAAACTGAAAGATATGAAAGCCATAATTCCAGACCGCTCTTATTCGGGAGTGTATCAGGAAACTATTGAGTTCTGTCAAAAACACGGTGCCTTTGATCCATCAAAAATGGGAAGTGTTTCCAATGTGGGGCTTATGGCACAAAAAGCTGAAGAATATGGCTCACATGACAAGACCTTTGAGATGACTGGTACGGGAAAAGTTCAAGTTATCGATGACAACAATAATGTACTCATTGAACAGCCGGTAGAGGAAGGGGATATCTTCCGCATGTGTCAGGTGAAAGACGCACCCGTTCAGGACTGGATCAAGCTGGCAGTCAAGCGAGCCAAAGCGACAGGCGATCCTGCAGTCTTCTGGCTCGATGAGAAAAGAGCTCACGATTCACAGCTCATTAAAAAAGTGAACAAATACTTGAAAGATTATGATACTGATGGCCTGGAACTATTGATCAAAGCTCCCATTGAAGCGACCAGGTTTTCATTGGAGAGAATTAAAGAGGGCAAAGATACAATCTCTGTGACTGGAAATGCTTTGAGAGATTATCTGACAGACCTCTTTCCCATTTTAGAATTGGGAACCAGTGCGAAAATGCTATCAATCGTTCCCCTAATGAATGGCGGTGGACTTTTCGAGACAGGTGCCGGCGGTTCGGCACCCAAACACGTACAGCAATTTGAATCGGAAGGTCACCTGCGTTGGGACTCTCTGGGAGAATTCCTGGCCTTAGCTGTTTCTCTGGAGCATCTGGGCAACAGTTTTGATAATCCTAAAGCTCTGGTTTTAGCAGAAACATTGGATAAAGCGACAGAGCTGGTTCTGGAAAACCGAAAATCACCTTCCCGAAAAGTGAATGAGATTGATAACAGAGGATCTCATTTTTATCTGGCAATGTATTGGGCTCAGGCTCTGGCTGATCAGGAGAAAGATAGCGAATTAAAAGCGATTTTTGAACCTGTAGCTAAAGCTCTGATGGAAAATGAAGAGAAGATTGCCAATGAGTTGTTAGAAGCTCAGGGCAAAGCTATGGATATCAAAGGATACTACGCTCCAGATGAGGAGTTGAAATCCCAGGCCATGAGACCTAGTGCGACTTTGAATGGGATTATCGATTCTATTTAATTTTATTGTGGAAACAAAAGGAAAGCCCCGGTTTCGACCGGGGCTTTTTAGTATCTAAATAAGCAATGTGATTAGGGAACTAAAACTTCCGCTTCGACCGACGCTATCATCGCAAAGTTGTAAATTAAAAATTATACGTAAGTCCGGCTCTGGCGAGAATGGGACTTTTTCGCATAAGGCTTAACGCCTTATGCACCTTCTTTTTATTGATCGATTTCTTGGTGAAATGAGGTCGATATATTTAGTCAATATTTTCTTTCAATTTCTCAAGAAGTTTATAGATCTCGTTTTCCATCTCTTGTGATCTTGAATCAACATACTGAAGCGTTTTAAGTTTTATAGCATCAGGAGTTTTATCATCTTCCTTTTTAAAAGTTTCTTTCATGGTCTTGAATGAGTCCACAAGTTCTACCTTTTGTTTTTCGATAGATTCTATCTCTTCTAGTTCTGATGCGAACATATCAGCATTTGTGGTAGTACTGAAAAGGGACCTGAAGTCTGCACTTTTCACCTCAAGGCGTTCGAAGGTCATATCTATCTTGTTGATAAGCTCTGCACCTATGGCTTTGTCAAATATTATGTTTTCAGTTGACATTTTCGGCACATACTCATCAGAGGGTGCAGGCACATTTTCCTTTGTATCGCATACCGGGCATGATGGTATAAAAACAGCATTTTTCTCATATACTCTCTGGTTCATGAATGTGGGTGAAACGATCTCAATGTCATCTTCATGAAGGGCATCAATAACTGCTTTTTTCAGATCGGACCTTTTTGTGATCAATCCTGATATGTCCCGGAGAAGACCTCCTACCTTGTATGTTACAGCATGATCATTTAGTTCTGTGACATGTACAAATGGACTTTCAAGGCCTGTTCTTTCTGCTGCTCTTATCAGGTCCTTTTCGATATGCTCCCATGGTGTATCATATCCCAATGAAACGATGGCAGAAATAATTGTTCCCGATGTGCTTATCGTGACCAGTGGATTTGAGACGAGTTTCAGGTTTGGGATGCTTATAAGATCACGGTCAATGGATTGTATCTGTGTATGAAGTATTTTTATGTTCGAGACCTTCCCAAATTCGTCTCCTATTCTTATATAGTCACCTGTTTTGAATGGTTTGATAATGCTCAACATCATGCCTGACATACCGTTTGCAACAAATGTTGTCGATGACAGTGCAATGGTGGCACCCAGTAGTATTCCTAAAAAGCTCAAAAGGGTTTGTTTTGAATTATCTGATATTGGCAATGTGAGTAATATCAGAACAATTCCGAGAAGGGTGGCTACGGAAAGTATGATCTGTTTTATCATTTTGTCCCGGGTCAATATGGTGGTTTTCCGGAGAATGTAATTTAATACCGTAAGAAGGGCGAACAATGCAATTATTGTATAGATCGTTAGTTGATATTCTCCAAATAACATGCTTTAACTCTCCCTGAATCCCAAACTTACTAATTAAAGAACAACAGTAATTTTGTAATTCTATCTATAAAAGTCTGTTCAATTATTATTGGTAACATACACTTGGTATGATTAAGATGGATAATTCTAAAGCCATCAATCAGTGAGCATATCTATATAATGATCTCGAATTTAAAAAAAGAATGCTGCTTATCCGCATATTAGCGGACAAGCTCTCAGAGGGTCTTTCTACCCATGCTTTTCTCAACGATAGGTTCGAAGAGGAAGTATTTTTCAACGTATGCCTGTATCTCTTCATCGGAGATGCATGATACACGTTTTTCATTGTTGTAAATATCCTGTATGTCCTTTTGGATGGCCCTGAGGCGTGGATCGTTCTTTTCGACACTGATCTTGACGTCCAGAAGGTCATTAAGGGTATCCTCTACCTTGAAACGCAGAACCTCGATGCCTGATGAATCACCTATGAGGAAAGCCCTCTTTCCTCCAACAACTTCCGGTGGATAAGGTTCATAGGTGAATGGGTTCTTGATGACACCTGCTGTATGGATACCTGATTCGTGTGCAAAGACATTGTTCCCTACAACTGATTTGTTCCTTGGGATCCTTATGCCGATCTCTCTTTCCATGAATTTGGCAAATTCGAAAAGGGAGTTCAGGTTGTATTTATCGAAGCCTTCTATCCTCCTTCCGAGGAACAGCAACAACTTCTCCAATTCAGCATTACCTGCACGTTCACCTATGCCGAGGAAAGTCACATTTGACCAGTTAGCACCATGCCAGTACCCAGCGATGGAATTTGCCACAGCAAGACCGAAATCATCGTGACAATGGGTCTCGATATTGATGGCTTTTAGATCATCCTTGACATATCTGACCATTTCGGGTATGCCGAATGGTTCTTCAACATCTACAAATGGAATTCCGAATCCAATGGTGTCACAAAGACGGATGGTGCATTTTGGATCGATCTCAAGGATCTTCTTGATCAGTGGATATACAAAATCAATGTTATCTGCACGTGTCATGTCTTCGATATGTGCACGTGTCCTAAGCCCATGGTCTACCGCATATTGTAATGCATCAAGGTATTTTTCCTCAGCAGCTTCCCTGCTTGGTAGTCCCATCTTGTCAAATATGTGTACGTCTGAGACGGACATCAATATTCCGGTCTCTTCGATAGCACCGATATCCAGTACCAGATCAATGTCACTGGTGGCAGCCCTTGCCCAACCGGTGACCTCCGGGAACTCATAACCTCTGTCCAACATCATGCTAATGGCGTTTCGATCACGGTCATTATACACAAATGTCTCAAGTTTTTCAATTCCGATCTTGTGCAGATACTCATAGATCTTCACTTTGTGATCTGCCTTTAATACAATACCTGGCATCTGAGCCCCATCACGTAGGGTACTATCACTTATACTTACTTCCTGTCCCTTCGGGAGCTTAATCTTTGGAAGATCGTCATAAGTTTTGTATAGTTTCATAAATTACCTCCTTGAATGTATATGACTGTCTCAACAATTGTGATATGGAAGCAGTATTATCTGTGTGCATTCCACCACTATAATTTCATAGAACTGATAACAATAGTCTGTTTTTCGTATTGTACCACTTAGAGAAAACATAATTTGATCTGTCTATTAACGCTATGATTTAACCCCTTTAAGACGTTATCCTTAAAATGTCTTTCTTTTTTGTACATTAATTATGTTGATAATTATTTATTTAATCATATTATGTCCGCAACTTCCTGTGATGTAACGGAAGCTTTATTAAGCTCATTTTATATGGTTATAGGTCCCTATATCATTATAATTTTAAGCCCAAGGTGATCATCATGTGGAGCACAGTACTCAAGAAGTTCGAAAAACACCCTGCCCAGCAGAAGGTAATAAAGTTACTCTTCGAACGCGGGTTTCAGGTAAATGGCGATGGCAAGGTAACATCAGGCTCGATAGAGATCCCTCACACTCAGCTTGCAAAAGAGGCAGGTGTGGACCGCAGGGTCGTAGATGCAACTACTGACACCATACTCTCGGATGATCTATTGAAGAATATCTTCCAGAACGTCACGTCCATACCTTTCCTTCGTGATGTAGCTCCAGCTCTCGGTCTTGGTGTAATAATAATAACTCCTGATGATGCTGCGAACGTTGGTATCCTGTACAGCGTATCACAGGTGATATCTAACCACAACATCAGTATCAGGCAGGCGGTATCAGATGACCCTTATTTCAACAGCAAAGCGATGTTGACCATAATCACAGATTCCAAGGTACCGGGTGACCTTGTAAATGAGATCTTACAGCTTCCCGGCGTAAAAGGCGTAAGCATCTATTGATCCTTTCACAGAACAGTTTTTGCAAATGCTCTGAAAACCCCTATCAAATGACGTGAGTTCATGGGGTTCAGTAGCTTTTTGATAAGTATGGACGGATGGTCCATATCTCCGTATTTTGTTATAAGCTCGAGGATCGCATCATTGTTCATTGAACCGATAAGGTCATCCAGTTCTTTATCGGTCAGCCCGCCCATAAAGTCGTGTATCCTCATTCCTGTTCTAAGTTCACGACCAAGAGATGCTTTCCATCTGCTTTCATATTCTTTCAGTCTGTTTGCCGAAAAGTCCTCCTCACTGACAGCTTCGGCTGCAACCTGTCCCGCTATCTTTGCACAAACAGCACCTGTGTAAATGCCTCCTCCTGATGTCGGTTTGACCTGTCCTGCTGCATCCCCTGCAATGAGGACCCCATCTGAATATGTTCTCTTAAGCGGACCTATGGGTATCCCTCCGACAACGAGGTCAAGCATATTGTTGGTGCAATTGCCTGCAAGATGTTCGTTCTTATTCACTATGTTGTTCAGGTAGTTCATTGCATTGTGTTCATTTCCGGGTTCTACTGCCAGTCCTATCCTTGATATCCTTTCATTGACAGGTACTGTCCAGGCAAAGAATCCGGGTGCCTGTGAACCAACGAACAGTTCCACAAAATCAGTGTCGATTGAGCTGTAAACTGCTTCGGTCTGTACCCCTGAAAGGACCCTTTCAACCTTTCCAAGTCCTGTATATCTGGCAACGTTGCTTTTGACACCATCTGCACCGATGACGATCTTCGCTCTGACGGTCATCATCTTTCCCATGTGGATGACCGAAATAAGTTGTATCCCCTCCTTTTGTTGAATTCCTGTTACCCTGCCCTTAAGCATGAGCTCTGCTCCGGTATCAACTGCAAGCGAGACAAGATGACGGTCAAAGATCTTTCTGGAAACGACATAGGCCTTTGTCCTTTTTCCATCAATTGGCAGGCAGGACCCGTTAGGGGAATGCACAAAGGCCCCGCGGACACTGTTCAATACGAAATCATCTTCAGGATCGATATCACATTCCGAAACAGCACGTGTGCTCAGTAATCCTGTGCATTCCACAGGAGATCCGATGGAAGCATGCTCTTCTATGATGAGCACCTTCGCACCGGCCATTGCTGCGTAACGCGCTGCAGTAGAGCCAGTTGGTCCTGCACCGACAACAACTACATCGTATATCATTGGAAGCTGGCCTAAAGATATATCTTCTTCATCACTGTTCGCTTAGGATAACATCCGCTCCGATGGAACGCATTGAATCGAAGAAGTTCGGATATGAGATAAAGATAGCTTCCGCAGTATCGATGGTGGTATTGCCTGCTATCATCCCGGCAAGTGTCAGCGACATCACTATGCGGTGGTCGTGCCAGCCGTGGACATCTGCACCTTTAAGCTCTCCTCCTTTGATGGTTAGCATGTCCTTTTCCTCACTTGTGGAGATTCCCATTTTATTGAGTTCCACAGCCATTGCATGAAGCCTGTCGGTTTCCTTGTATCTGACATGTTCGGCATTGGTAATGACAGTCTCACCTTCTGCAACTGCACCGAGGACTGCGACCGTAGGTACGAGGTCAGGTGTTGCACCTGCATCCATTGTGATGCCGTGAAGTTTGCCGCCATTTACTTCCACGGTTCCCTCCTCTTTGTTCCAGTGGATATTGGCACCCATTTCCTTTAGGATATCTATGATGGCAACATCTCCCTGCATGGATGGGTACAGATTATTCACCTTGATCTTCGTATCTGTCATTGCTGCTGCTGCAAGAAGATATGATGCTGAGGAAAAGTCTCCTGGCACTGTATATTCCTTGAGCCTGTACTTCTGGTTACCAGGTATTATGAACTTAAGGTTCTGATTCTCTTCCAGATATATCTCAGCACCAGCTTTCTCCAGAATATCCAATGTGACATCGATATAAGGTTTGGATTTCAGTTCTCCCTTTATTGAAAGCGTTGTACTGTTCTTTGTCAGTGGACATGCAAGCAGAAGTGCGGATATGAACTGCGAACTTATGGAGCCGTCTATCTTTGCGATAGCACCTTTTAATCCTCCGGTGACCACAATAGGTGCACATCCGTTACCGCGTGTCGATATGGATTTAACTCCAAGGTCGTTCAATACATTGAGAAGTGGTCCGTTGGGCCTTGATCTTATGGAATTATCTCCTGTAAGAACGGTAGTTCCCTTGCCAAGTGCAGCAATGGCTGTCATAAAACGAAGCGTTGTTCCGGAATTGCCAACATCGATAACGTTGTCAGGTATTTGTGGTTCTCCGTCAACACCGGTTATCAATAATCTCTCTCCATCCTTTTCGATGTATGCACCAAGCATCTCACAGGCCTTTATCGTTGATTGAGTGTCTGCTGAGATCAAAGGTCTGTGGATAATGGATTCTTTTGAGAGGGCTGCAACTGTGATGGCCCTATGAGTATAACTTTTTGAAGGAGGTGCATAGATCTCTCCGTGCACTCCTGATCTTCCTACTGTAACTTTCATTTACTGCACCCCTTTAATGATCTTCTCGATCTTGTCCCAGTCATGGTCGTATATATGTGCGGAAACACTCACGCTAGTTATCGTTCCTGGGGAAAGTCCCACTTCATCTGCAACATATTCGAGCAATTTTGAAAGCCCATACAGGTTTGCAGGATATGCACCGGCAAAATCATGGCTTCTGAACAATGTTGTAAGATGCACTTTATCGTTCCTTATTTTAAAATCGTCAATTATCATGCATGGCACTTCATCCACTTCGGTATCTATCGTTGGTACCCATGTGACAGCAGTAGCCCTGCGTGTTGTCTTGTTGTTTGTCAGTTTCTCGATGACATACTCTATCTGGTCGACCTTGTCATCCCAGTTCCTGAGCCTTTGACCGTAGGTGTATTCGAAATCCTGTACATTTTCGCCTGTAATAAGCTGTTTTGCATATTCTTCCAGCCTCTCATGGTTCCAGGCGCTATCTTCAGGTATCTCATTACTGTATGGGTCCTCGATAACCACCATGAGGTTCATGAACTCGCGTATCTGGCTCCCACGCTCATCGGTTATCACACTTCCATGGTTCCATATGACATTGAGTCCTCGATACCATGCATCGCTTATAGTCCGGGCTTTTATGATCCTTCCAATTGCAGCATCATGCGTCATGACAAATTCTCCACTAATGAACTTAAATAGGCATTATCCTTCTAATATAGGTATCTGTTCAATGTTCAATAATGTTCATTGATATGCATCTAATGTCTATAAATTCTGTTCAAAAAACGTGGGTTAACAACTAAAAAGAGAAAAGATAATAAACTTCCAATCCATTCAATGGCCATAATGGAAGACGCTAGTTTCTGCTATACCATAGGCTATGGTAACAGGTCTCTTGAATATCTTATTGATATGGTGCAAAGTTTCAATATTGTCTATTTAGTGGATATTCGCAGTTATCCGCATTCAGTGCACGAGGATTTCAATAAGGAGAACCTCGAGATAGTGCTTCCCAAGAACAATATCGTCTATTCTCATTGTCCGGGTCTTGGGGGTCTTAGGGACGGAAGCTATATGGACTATGCTAAGACCGATGAGTTCAGCAAATATTACTCTAGTTTAGTGGATAAAATAGAGGCTGTCAATAAAGCGGGTTCAGCTATCGTCCTTATGTGCGCTGAAAAGAACCCGAAGGATTGCCATAGATATCATTTATCAAAGGTCCTTGAATCTTCCGGAATAAAAATAATCCATCTGACCGATCCTGGTCAGATGGATCTTTCAATGTTCTAAGCGTTTACATTTCGTTCAGGCGGCGTATCCTTTCCTCTGTGGCTGGATGTGTCCTGAACAACTTCATCAAGGAGCTTCCTCTCAGGGGATTTACGATGAACATATGTGCTGTGTTCTGAGATGGCTGAACATCGTTCCTTCTTGGCTGGTAGTTCTGTGCTCCTGATTCAAGTTTAGAGAGTGCACTGGCAAGTGCCCAGGGTTTCTGTGAAATGCGTGCTCCTTCTGCATCTGCACCGAACTCACGTGAACGTGATATTGCAAACTGTATGATGGTTGCTGCCAGCGGTGCAACTATTGCAAGTGCTATGAATCCAACAATATTTCCGCCTCCATCATCATCCCTGCCTCCGATACCTCCAAAGATGGCAGCCCATCTTGCCCAGGTGGCAAGCATTGTGATAACTCCGGCAATTGTCGCAGCAACAGCACTGATAAGTGTGTCCCTGTTCTTTACATGTGCCAGTTCATGTGCAAGCACGCCTTCAAGTTCTTCTGGTGTGAGGATGTTCATTATCCCTGTGGTCGCAGCTACTGCTGCATGTTTAGGATCTCTACCAGTGGCGAATGCGTTTGGCATCGATGTCTCTACGATGTAAACTTTAGGCATCGGGAGTTGGGCACGCATTGCAAGATTTCTCACAACATCGTAAAGTTGCGGACTTTCGGATTCTGTCACTTCTTTAGCTTTGTACATTTTCAGGACTATCTTGTCACTGTACCAATAACTGCCGAAGTTCAGCACAAGTGCAAACGCAAATGCGATGAACATTCCGCCAGTTCCGCCTATAAGACGACCTACAATGATCAGCAGTCCCGTCAAGGATGAAAGTAATAATGTGGTCTTAAGCATGTTCTTCATGTTTTACCTCAGTAGTGCGCATGTATCTGTTGTTCTTTGAAAAATCTGTAAATTTTAGATATTTACACCTACTAACATATCTATTGATTTGTGGTTCTATATATATGTGTTGGGTTATGGTCCGGGCATATCTTATTTTATATGCTCAATCCATATATTATCTCTAATTCCTGATCGGGACGAAATGGTTCCCACAATAACGGCTAAAAATGATCGGTCTTGAGGGCACGTTCGAAATACACATATTCAGACGCTTCGATGTAAAGCTAATAGAAATTCGAATGCCTGTTGCAATACTTTTCCTTGTTAAATTAGTATCCGCTGGGCTGACCAATGCAAAATAAAAAATAAAAAAGAAAGAAGAAAGAATGTAATGCCGAGATATCGACTTTCATACTTCTTCTACTATCAGTTCTGTATCTTCTTCTATCTCAGAGATCAGAGCTTCAAATTCCTCAAGATCGTTCTCAAGGGCTGCTATTTCAGAATCTGTCAGTTCAACTCCTTCTTCTACAAGTATCTCGTCTGCAGCGGTAGTGGCTGTATCTTCTTCTGTAGCATTGTCCGCAGGTTCCCCTACGCAACCGGAGAATGCAAGTCCGATGAGAAGGATGGCAACAATTCCCAGATGCTTAATGCTCACCATGATCAGACCACCTCTGTTGAGTTATTGTCATCGGAACTGTCATCCTCATCTTCCTCATCGTCGGAGTCTTCCTCATCAGCACTGTCATCATCGAAGCCTTCATCTTCCATTTCTTCGTTGCTGCTGTCTTCCAATTCATCCTCTTTCTCATCAGCACTGTCGTCTTCATCGTCGCTTATCTTTGGAGCAGCCCACTCAAGTTCAGTACTCTCATCATCCTTTTCAATTGTGTAAGAGCCTTCTCCTGAAAGGGATGTGCTGCCTGTTCCTTCTGCTTTGATGGTTATGTCCTCTCCACGAACCATAATTGTGAGGCGGGACCCTTCAATTTTTGCTTCTCCTGTGAAATTGTGGTAGACATATGCATAGCTTCCGTCTCCTGTGCTGTCCTCATCGAGCTGCTCGTAATCCCCATCAATGTCAATTTCTGCGTCACCTGCAAGGTCTTTGATGACGATAGTGGCATTGGTTGCGGTGAACTCAACCTCAAGTTCTCCTGAAAGCACAACTGTTCCATCACCCTCGGCATCGATCAAACCTTGGCCTGCCAGTTTCACATAGCCATGTCTGAATCCTTTCATTTCCTGAACAAGTGCTCTAAGTTTTGTGTTGGCTTCATTAGTCAGTCTGATGGATCTGCGGAGCTGTTCGCCAGCGTCTTCTTCTCCATTCTGGTAAGCTTCTCTTGCACGTTCATGCGTCTGCTTTGCTTCCTCGATAAGCGCATTGTAGTCGTCAAGCATTTCCTGGAGTTCTTCAGTATCTTCGCCTTCCTCGTTCAAACGGTCTATCTCATTCTGAAGTCTCTCTGAAACACCATTTGTTTTCTCAAGGTAGTTTACAAGGCCATTGTTGATCCTCTGTGCTCTCATCCTGTTCAGGTCCTTCTGAGCATCACTCCAGATCTTCCTTATGTCCTTTGTTGCTTCGGAGAGGTCCTTTCTGGTATCTGCAGCATCAACATCATCTTTCTGTTCTCCAAGCCTGACGATGTATGTGTCGATCGTCTCATTGACATCTTCAGTATAGCTTCCTTCTTCCTTGATGGTCTCAAGGCGGGTGATCATGTAATCAATGGTCCCGTTCAGGTATTCCTTTGCTGCATCCAGTGCTTCTGTGGCATCTAACTCACCTTTGGCCTGCAATGCTTTAGCATTCTGGAAATTACCTCTTAGCTCCTCATAGCCAGCCTTTGAGATCTTAACTTTGCTCCTTCCCTGGTTATTTCGCATTTCCTTTTCCTGGATCAGTTCAGGTGTGATGTTCTCATCTTTATGTTCCTGTAACCTTATCCTGTCTGCATCCACATTACCATTATCGGCTTTGTTAGCAGCAAACTCAGGTGCGAGGTTCTCATCTTTGTGTTCCTGTGATCTTATCTTGTCTGCGCCCATGGCCCCAACACCATTATCCCCTTGGTTGGCAGCAAAAGCTGTCACAGGAAGGAGACTTAATATCATCAGTATGGCACCGATCAGTGCAAACCCTTTCATTGTTTTGTTCTTCATAATGGATCCCTTCCTTTGTTTATTATGTGATACGATCTTGATCATCGATGTAATGAACTTACAAGTTCAACTTTGGATACGTGGGATATAAGCTTACTTTAATTGATCTTCAGAATCAAGGCAATCTAAAGTATTATCTGAGCAATCAAAAGCATTTGTTTACTTTATAATACTTTATATTAAATTATTTTGTTTATTAAATGGCAAAATATGCTTATTTTCAAATATAGGTCTATAATACCGCTTTTCTATCTGAGATTCTCCTCCATTTTTATTTGGACTGTTCAGCTATTCAATATTTTCGGTGTTTCGATCATTATTATTCCATATATCGTAAGTAACTTCAATAACACTAATTTGGGAATAAAAAACTATAAAAGTGGAACCCTGCATTATAATATTGTGAAAGTTAAGGCACTATTTGAGGTTTGCACATTTCTTACATTAATACTGCTTGTTGTTCCTGTGGGCGCTGTTGGAACTGCAACGATACATGGGGCTATCTATGAATGGGACACCTTTGAACCTCTTGAGAATGTCTTGATCGAGGTCAATTCCACTCCTCCGCAGTCCATAGTTGCAAAGTATGGTGTCTATTCCCTGGACCTGGCTCCAGGTGACTATATGATAGTTGCTACTTATTATACTGGTAATACTCTCGTAGCGTCGGCACAGGAATCGATAACAATAACCGATGATGGTGATTACATAATCGACCTTCTCCTTCTTCCTTCCTATGAAAATGAGGAACTCGAAGATGCTGAAATAGCCAATTTGAGCGAAGCATTTGAAGCCGATTCTCAGATCATCGAGGATGATGCGGAAAGCTCATATATGGCCTATGTGGCGGTTCTGCTGATCGTTTTTGTAATTGTTTTGTCAGCATATGTGTATTCAAGGAAGAAAGGGGTGAATGAAGGGAGTTTGGTCAACACTTCACCAGAGGGTGATAATGGTGCTTTACCAGATGTATCTCCCTCAGTTGATGTGAAGGAAGCTGGACTGGTCAGCACTATTAGCGATGATTCGGAACGCATTGATACTATCACTAAAGTTGAAACAACTGTCCTACCTGACGATCTTCAGGAAGTTCTGGACATCGTTATTGCAAATGGTGGACGCATAACCCAAAAGGACCTGCGTGGGAAATTGAGATATTCCGAGGCGAAGGTAAGTCTGATAGTCTCTGATCTGGAAAACCGTGGCCTTGTGGAGAAGTTCAAGAAGGGGCGGGGCAACATCATTATAATTCCTGACGATAGGAAGTAAGTTGACTTTGCTTCTGTACTATCTTAAGAACTGATGGTATGGCCTATCAATACATTTATATGAAGAATGCCTAAGAGGGAACACATGAGAGTTTCAATGGACATTGAATTAAAGGACACTCCAGGACAATTGCTTCTGGCTTTGGATCCGATTTCGGAGCTAAAAGGGAACTTGAAATCGATCGTACACCATCATGAAGAACGAACTCCAAGAAGTACCATTCCGGTACAGCTTGTTTTTGAGATCGAACCGGACAATCTTGAGGTCCTTATAGGTCGTCTCGAAGGGAATGGAATTGGTGTTGCAAGGGTTGATGAGAATCGTTTCACAGCACATGGTGCTGTCCTCCTGATAGGTCATATAGTTCATACTGATATACAGGATACCATTGATACTATTGATAAGACCGGCTTTGCAGAGGTCGTGAACATTTCTCTTTCAATGCCGCAGATAGACATGCGCTCTTCTGCTTCTTTAAAAATAGATGCATTGGGAATGAATGAGCTTCATGAGGCGATCTCTATCCTGAGGCAGGTCGCAAACAAGAAGGATCTTCTGGTCATAGAACCAATTAAGACTGAAATTGCATAAAGGTGATATTTCAATGAGAAAAGTACGTGCATCCATTATTGGATTTGGTTCGGTTGGACAGGGTGTTGCAGAGGTCCTTCTGAGAAAGGATGAAGAATTAAAGTCTCTTGGTATCGACCTTGACGTTGTGGCCATCGCTGATTCCAAAGGTGCTGAGGTGAATCTTGCTGGTATAGACCTTAAAGCTGCACTTGGCAGAAAGCGGGAATCCGGTACTGTTGCCATCGATGATCTTACTGGAGAGGATGTCATCAAAAGTGTGGACCATGACATTGTGATCGAGACGACTCCTACTGATATAGAGACCGGTGGCATCGGTCTTGTTAATATGGTTGCTGCTTTTGAGTTTGGCAGACATGTGGTGACCTCTAATAAAGGTCCTCTTGCGTTGAAATATCGGGAACTTGTGGAAGCTGCGAATGAAGCTGATCGTAAGTTGCTCTTTGAGGCCACGGTCGGCGGTGCTATGCCTATAATCAATCTTGTGAGGGATACGCTTGCCGGGAATGAGATTCTCAGTGTGGAAGGTATCCTTAACGGTACATGTAACTATATTCTGACACGCATGATGGAAGAGCATGCTTCCTATGAGCAGATGCTTGCGGAGTCACAGGAGCTTGGTATTGCTGAGACCGACCCTACCTATGATGTGGAAGGTATCGACACGGCATGTAAACTTGTCATTCTTGCAAATTCCATATTCAATCAGGATGCAACCTATCAGGATGTGGATGTTACCGGAATTACCAAGGTCACTCTGGAATCTCTTTCTCTTGCCTATGATGAAGGCTATGTCATCAAGCTTATAGGTGAGGTCAAGAAGGACCGTCTTAGAGTTTCACCACGCCTTGTACCGGCATCTCATCCGTTGGCTGTTGGCGGTACGTTGAACGTTGCATCGGTCAGTACCGATCTTGCAGGAACCATTACGGTAACAGGCAGGGGTGCAGGTTCTATTGAGACTGCAAGTGCTATCTTGAGCGATATTGTATCCATCTACAAGGACTGATGGCTATCTGGTTACCTGATGGGAACGACAGGAATATCTATACATGACCGATTTCAAGGAATTCGCTGATGTTTGCAAACAGATCGAACATATCTCAAGTTCACTGGAGATGACCGATGTTATCTCAGAGATGTTAAAGTCGGTATCTAAAGATGAACTTCCTGTTGTGACCCATTTTGTAATGGGGGATGTTTTTCCTGCATGGAGTGTTGAACAGCTTGGCGTGGGTACGAGCCTTCTGTATGGTGCCCTTTCGAGATCATCCGGTCTTTCCCTGAAAGACATTGAGGACCTTGTACGTTCCACCGGTGATATAGGTGAGACCGCGGTAGCAGCACTTGGTAAACGGAAAAAGAACCAGTCTACATTCTCTGCATTCATGGGTGAGGAACCTTCCATCTCCATAATGGATGTCTTTGGTCGGTTCCTTGATATTTCCAGATCATCAGGTGCAGGTTCACAGAGTAATAAAATGAGGAACCTGCAATTCCTTTTCAATTCATCCAGTCCTGAAGAAGCACGTTATCTTGCCCGGCTGGCCATCGAGGACCTTCGTATTGGTGTCGGTGAAGGGATCGTTCGGGATGCTATCTCTAAGGCTTTCGATGTTCCGGCAGGGGATATCGAGCGTGGTTTTATGGTGACCAACGATCTGGGTCTTGTGGCGGTTGCTGCAAAAGAGGGTGGCATTGAGGAGATCTCAAAGCTCAGGATGGAGCTTGACCGTCCGATAAAGATGATGCTGGCACAGGTCACTCCGAGCATCGAAGCTGCTATCAAGGACCTTGGTATGCTGGCTGTCGAGTGGAAGTTCGATGGTGCAAGGGTTCAGATCCATAAGGATGGAGATTCTGTCAACATCTTTTCAAGAAGGCTTGAGAATGTGACACTATCTCTGCCGGATCTCGTTGAGGCAGTGAAGCTCCATGTGAAGGCAAATTCCGCTATTCTTGAAGGGGAGGCTGTAGCGGTCGATGGTAACGGAGCTCCTCGTGCCTTCCAGGATATACTCAAACGCTTCAGGAGAAAGTATGACGTTGAGGCAATGGTCCGTGAGATCCCTCTTACGCTGAACCTTTTCGATATTCTCTATCTTAATGGGGAAGTACTGATGGACCAATCTCTTTTAAGAAGAAGGGAACAGCTGGTCGCATGTGTGGAGAACTGTGATATCATCAGGGTGGATGAGCAGGTTCTCACAGATGATGAGAACGTTGTGAACGAGATCTATACTGCTGCATTGAGGGGTGGACACGAAGGGGTCATGCTAAAGAATCCGGAAGCTTCGTATTCTCCTGGCAAGCGGGGTAAGAACTGGCTTAAGAAGAAGCCTATAATGGAGACACTCGACCTCGTTGTCATTGGTGCGGAATGGGGTTATGGGAAGCGTGCAAATCTCATAGGTTCTTATGCTCTGGCATGTCTTGATCCTGATGATGGGAAATTCCTTCCTATCGGCAAAGTGGCTACAGGTTTTTCAGATGAGCAGCTTGCTGAGCTTACTGAGGTCTTCTCTGAGCTCATTGTTGGTGAATCCGGTCGGGAGATCGAACTTAAACCTGATGTGGTGTTCGAGATCGCCTTCGAGGAGATCCAGAAAAGTACGAACTATGGTTCAGGGTATGCTCTCCGATTCCCACGGCTTGTAAATGTGAGGGATGATAAATCTCCGGAAGAGGCTGAAACGATAGATCGTATCGAGAGCATCTATTTGTCACAGAGAGGGTAATCCTTTTTTTTAAAAGGATATTTCCTTTTTAAAAAAAGTTAAGCTGGGTTAACGCCCCAGCTCTGCGTGTGCTTTTGCCAGATGTCCGGCAGCTTGTGCTCCTATCAGTGATATTTCGCCTGCAAGGACCGCAGCAGCGATTATCTCTGCCAGCTTCTTTGAATTATGTCCGGGAACCTCTCCTGCTCCTGCAACTCCCAGCAGGTTAAGGCAGTCTCTCTGGGTAGCTATGCTTGTCCCGCCTCCAACGGTTCCTACCTGTATCGATGGGAGAGTGACGGAACAGTATAGGTCTCCGTTCTCATTTACTTCCATTGTTGTTATGGCACTGCTTCCTTCTACCACATGGGCGGCATCCTGACCGCATGCCAGATAGAGTGCTGCGATAATGTTTGCTGCGTGGGCATTGAATCCCAGGGCACCTGCCCTTGCTGAACCCAGAAGATTCTTCCTGTAATTTACCTCTTCCATCATCTCGGGGGTCGTCTTCAGTTTCTTCTCCACGATCTCCTTTGGAATTGTAACGTCTGCAGCAACGGTCTTTCCTCTGCCAAGTATATTGTTGATGGCAGCCGGTTTTTTGTCGGTGCACATGTTGCCTGAAAGTGAGATGGGATATACTCCGAATTCCTCTGAGATGAAGTTGAGCACAGCATCGGTGGCAATGGTGACCATGTTCATTCCCATTGCGTCTTTGGTGTCATAGGCAAACCTTAGGAACACAGTGTTCCCTGTGATGAATGGATCTACACTGAGCAGTTCTCCGAAACGTGTGGTTTCGCCTGCCTTTTCCTTCATATTTGTGAAAGTTTCCGGTTCTTTGACCCAATCCACAAAGTCCTTTACTTTGTTCACATTCTCCAGTTTGAATACCGGGGCACGGGTCATGAGGTCCTGGAATATCCTGACATTTGCTCCACCTGATGCGGTTATGATGGAACATCCACGATTAGTACTTGCAACAAGAGCACCTTCAGTGGTCGCAAGGGGAAGCGTGAAGTCTCCGTTGGCATATTGTCCATTCACTTTTATAGCACCTGCAACGCCAAGAGGGATCTGTATGGTGCCTATCATGTTCTCGATGTTGCGCTTGGTGGCTGCTTCAGCATCGATCGTATAGTTCTGTATGTGTTCGAACTGAACTCCCTTCATCTTCTCAATGGCACATTTTCGAACCCTTATAGCTGTATCAGTGTCGGTATATGCATCTATTTTTCGGAGTGGCATTTCTCCTGAGACGACCTTTTCAAGCAATTCATCTTCTTTCATTGTGGTTTCGGTTTTTGATGCCATTAGTGTTCCCTGCAATATTATTTTTTAGAATGTAGCAATAGTGTGATGAATTATAAAGTGGTATGAACCTGGTCAAAAATTTTTGATGATCAAGTATTATCTGAATCCTTTATGGTGCTTCCTGCTTATATGTGTTGGTGGCATTTTTATATTAATATATTACAAACGGTATCCTTCTACGTCTTGGTATTTTTATTTTTATAAAATATAATTACGAAACCGGGCAGTGCATTCATCCTCATCATGATGATTACTATCTAAATTCTTGTAGATAAGTTTAAATACAAAAATACCACTTATTTTTATGATTATCATATATATGATATTGGTGAAATATCGGGGAATTAATATCTTTAAATGATCCTGTATGTCGTTCAGGAATGGTATTACCTGTTATTTTTGTATCATATTCAACAATTTGAAAACGTGTTTAAATGGGTGTTATTGTATGATGGATGCGAATGGTTCTGTGGGGCATCATGTTTTCAGTTTGAGCTCTGCGTCTTCTAAAGAAGAATTTCACATGTGGCGTAAGGAGTGGCTTGTTGAGAATGCGAAGACAAGACAGTTAGATGATCATAGGTATGCTGCTGACCATCAGATCACTAATGGTTTCTGGTCCTGGTATCTTGAAAAACACAAAGATCTGACCTGCAGGTACAACAATCTCTATTCCGATATAACTGCAAGGGATTGCAGGGAACTGGAGATGGATAAACCGGAAAATTTGAGCCTGTCAGTTTCATCTGGATATGTCGACCTTGATCATATAAGGAAAGAATTCCTCAAGCACGACAGGAACACGATCGAAGGTATGGCTACAAGTTTAAAGAAGATAGGTCTTGTGAAGGAAGCTGAAGGGCTTTTGTCCTCAAAGCCGATCGAAAGGAAGACCATCTATGTCCTTGACAGGTTCTTTGATGCTTTGCATAATAAGAATTTCAATGACCTGCAAATAATCGATTTTTATCTCGAGCTGATGCCGGAAGAGCGTGTATCACTTGGATGCAAACCCTGATGCTTAATGGGTTGAGCACTCTGATGCTTTTCAATTCCTGAGGGCAAGGGGCAGAGCATCAAGAGTGATCTTGTTTTATTTTGTAAGTTGCAGCTACTGATCCAACTCAGGACACAACATCTATATATCATAATTTAATCTACATCATAGTACTTATTTGTGCATTATATGAGGAATATCTATGGAACCGACTAAGATCCTACTTGATGAAAACGAGATGCCAAAAAAATGGTATAATATCCTTCCGGATATGCCCACTCCATTGGCTCCTCCACTTAATCCTGCAAATAATGAGCCACTGGCACCAGAGGACCTTGCTCCTCTTTTCCCTATGGAGCTCATCAAACAGGAAATGAGCAGTGAGAAATACATTGATATTCCCGAAGAGGTCCTTGAAATATACAAGCTCTGGAGACCTGCTCCTCTATTCCGTGCACACAGACTTGAAAAAATGCTTGGCACCCCTGCAAAGATCTACTACAAATATGAGGGTGTCAGTCCTGCAGGCAGTCACAAACCAAACACTGCTGTGCCACAGGTATACTATAATATGAAGGAAGGCACAGAGAGGATAACCACCGAGACCGGAGCCGGTCAGTGGGGCAGTGCACTTTCACTTAGCTGTAATTTTTATGATATCGAATGTAAGGTCTACATGGTACGCTCAAGCTTCGAGCAGAAACCATACCGTAAATCCCTGATAAATCTCTGGGGCGCAAAGGTAGTACCTTCACCAAGTCCTGACACTGAGTTCGGACGTCACATGCTTGAGAAATATCCGGATACAACAGGCAGTCTTGGTATTGCTATCGGGGAAGCTGTGGAAGATGCTGTGAAGCACGACAATACCAAATATGCTCTTGGCAGTGTGCTCAACCACGTTATGTTACATCAGACAGTTATAGGTCTTGAAGCCCAGAAACAGCTCGATAAGGTCGAGGAATATCCTGATATAGTCATCGGTTGCTGTGGTGGCGGAAGTAATCTGGCAGGTATCAGCCTTCCATACATGAGGGATAAGATCGAAGGAACCCATGATCCACGCATCATCGCTGTGGAACCTTCTGCCTGTCCAACCCTTTGTGACGGCAAGTTCCAGTACGACTATGGGGACATGGCAAAACTGACCCCTCTCCTTAAGATGTACTCTCTCGGATACGACTTCATGCCACCTGCCATCCATGCAGGGGGCTTAAGATACCACGGCTGCTCACCGATAATCAGCCAGTTGACCGCAGATAACCTTATGGAAGCTACCAGCTATCATCAGGTCGAAGTATTCGAAGCAGGCGTTATGTTCGCCCGTAGTGAAGGTATTCCACCTGCACCAGAGTCCACCCACGCTATCAAATGTGCTATCGATGAGGCTCTTAAGTGCAAGCAGACCGGAGAAGAGAAGACAATTCTGTTCTGCCTTAGCGGACACGGTCACTTCGACATGTACTCTTACGACAAGTACTTCAGTGGTGATCTCAGCAACGATTGATCCGGGAAAGCGGCTTTTAAAGCCGTGTTCCTCATACTTTCTTTTTTATTTTGCAGGATTTTTTCGTATTTTTAGAGTTTCTACTTAAATGATCAGTCCTTCTATCTACTGGTGTAATTACTTATACAACTGAATCAAACGTTCTAACAGTGATGTGAATTTTCCATGATGATACGAGAGCTTGACATTCCAGAGGATATTATTGGATTTTATGAGGATTCCGGCATTAAGGAACTGTATCCTCCTCAGGCTGAAGCAATAGAGATGGGTCTTCTTGAAAAGAAGAATCTCCTTGCAGCCATACCCACAGCTTCAGGTAAGACGCTCCTTGCGGAACTTGCAATGATAAAGGCCATTCGGGAAGGCGGTAAAGCTCTCTATATCGTTCCCCTTCGTGCACTGGCCTCTGAAAAGTTCGAGCGTTTCAGGGAACTTACACCCTTTGGTATCAAGGTGGGGATCTCCACAGGAGATCTGGACTCAAGGGCTGACTGGCTTGGAGTCAATGATATCATCGTTGCCACATCCGAGAAGACCGATTCCCTTCTTCGCAACGGCACTTCCTGGATGGATGAGATCACCACTGTTGTTGTTGATGAGATACATTTGCTGGATTCTAAGAACCGCGGACCCACACTGGAGGTAACGATCACCAAGCTGATGCGCCTGAATCCTGATGTACAGGTAGTGGCACTTTCTGCCACAGTGGGCAATGCCCGGGAGATGGCAGACTGGCTCGGTGCGGGTCTTGTGCTTAGTGAATGGCGGCCCACTGACCTTCATGAAGGTGTGCTCTTCGGAGAGGCCATTAACTTCCCCGGAAGCCAGAAGAAAATAGACCGGTTCGATAAGGATGATGCTGTGAACCTCGTTCTGGATACCATCAGAGCAGAAGGGCAATGTCTTGTTTTTGAAAGCAGCAGGCGTAATTGTGCGGGGTTTGCAAAGACCGCATCTTCAAAGGTTGCAAAGATCCTCGATAACGATGCAAAGATCAAGCTGGCAGGGATAGCCGATGAGGTGGAGTCCACAGGTGAGACCGATACTGCCATCGTACTTGCCAATTGCATTCGCAAGGGGGTTGCCTTTCACCATGCGGGCTTGAACTCGAACCACAGGAAACTTGTGGAAAATGGTTTTAGGCAAAACCTCATCAAGCTTATTTCCAGCACACCAACACTGGCAGCGGGTTTGAATCTGCCTGCAAGACGTGTCATCATCAGGAGCTATCGCAGGTTCGATTCCAATTTTGGTATGCAGCCGATCCCGGTACTCGAGTATAAGCAGATGGCAGGCCGGGCAGGTCGCCCTCATCTCGATCCTTATGGGGAGTCGGTCCTTATCGCGAAGACCTATGATGAGTTTGCACAGCTCATGGAAAACTATGTTGAGGCTGATGCGGAAGATATATGGTCGAAGCTCGGGACAGAGAACGCACTGCGAACACATGTGCTGTCCACGATCGTGAACGGTTTTGCTTCCACAAGGCAGGAGCTGTTCGATTTCTTTGGAGCTACTTTTTTCGCTTATCAGCAGGATGCATGGATGCTGGAAGAGGTCATCAATGATTGTCTGGAATTCCTCATAGATAATGATATGGTGAGTGAGACCGAGGATATCGAAGATGCAAGTAAGCTGCTCTTAAGAGGCACTCGTCTTGGCGGTCTGGTATCCATGCTCTATATAGACCCGCTTTCTGGTTCAAATATCGTTGATGGCCTAAAGAATGCGGGCAAGGATGCTGTCAAAGTGACAGATATGACCCTTTTACATCTTGTTTGTAGTACTCCTGATATGAGGCAGCTCTACCTTCGTAATGCCGATTATACGATAGTTAACGACTATATACTGGCCCATGGTGAGGAATTCCATGATATTCCAAGTCAGTTCAAGCAGACCGATTATGAATGGTTCATGGGTGAGGTGAAGACCGCCATGCTTCTTGAAGAATGGGTCACCGAGGTATCTGCTGAGGATATCACCCGGCATTTCAATGTGGGGGAAGGGGATATCCATGCCCTTGCAGATACCTCGGAGTGGCTGATGCACGCTGCTGCAAAACTGGCAGATCTGCTGGGTGTGGAATATTCTTCACATGCGTACAGTCTTGAGAAAAGGATACGATATGGTGCAGGGCTTGATCTCATGGAACTTGTGGGGATAAAGGGTGTGGGTCGTGTGCGGGCACGTAAGTTGTATAATGCGGGCTTTGTTTCTGTGGTAAAGCTCAGGGAAGCTGACATGTCAACATTATCAAAACTTGTCGGGCCTAAGGTCGCTTACAATATACTGTCCGGTATCGGTGTTAAGGTCAAGGCTAAGCACTCTGAAAGCATACCTATAAGTTCAAATACTCTAGATACAATACTTGACAAAAACCAAAAGACATTCAATGATTTCCAGTGATGTTGAACTATATATTTTTGGTTCTGTTTACAAAGACAAATTATTATTGTGTTTTATCACTGGCTAAAACGAGATGATCATATGCTGTATAAACACCTATCGGAAGTCACTGACGAAGAGATGGAGAAACTCCTCTGCCGCACTGGGGATATGATGGACGTTGCTGATATTGTTTCATCAATTCTAAAGGATGTGCAGGAGAAAGGCGATGAGGGCCTGCGTGAATATACCATGAAGTTCGACAGGGCTGACATTCATGATATCGAGGTAAGTTCCGAGGAGATCGAGCAGGCAATGGAAGAGGTCGATGCAGAACTGCTCAGCCATCTTAAGATCGCAGCGGAGAACATCAGGAACTTCCATACAGCACAGCTTCCACAGAAGGTCTGGTACATCGAACCGTCCCCTGGGATCAAACTTGGTCAGATGGCCACTCCTATAGCATCGGTAGGTGCCTATGTTCCAGGCGGTCGTGCTTCCTATCCTTCGACTGCACTCATGACCATCATACCTGCAAAGGTCGCAGGAGTGAAGAATGTCGTGATGTGTACACCCCCTGGTTCCGATGGAAAGGTAAATCCGCTCACTATCGTGGCAGGCAAGGTGGCCGGTGCGGACCATATCTATAAGGTCGGTGGAGTTCAGGCGATCGCTGCAATGGCCTACGGTACCGAGACTGTATTGAGCGTTGATAAGATCGTGGGACCTGGAAATGTGTTCGTGACAGTTGCCAAGATGATGGTCCGGGATAAAGCGGAGATCGATTTCCCTGCAGGTCCGAGTGAGGTACTTATCATTGCAGATGATTCTGCGGATGCTGCTATGATAGCATCTGATATTCTCGCACAGGCAGAGCATGATCCAAAAGCGGTGTCCGTGCTTGTGACAACATCCTCTGAACTGGCAGAACAGACCAATGCCGAGGTCAAAAAGCAGGCTGCTATTGCTGTACGCAGGGAGATCGTTGAGCAATCTCTTGAGAATGCAGCTATCCTTGTGGCAGATTCCCTGGATGAATGTATAAGGATCTCCAATGATTTTGCACCGGAACACCTTGAGATAATGGTAAGGGATGATGATGCAGTTCTTGATAGGATCGAGAATGCAGGTTCTATCTTTGTGGGTAATTATGCTCCGGTTGCAGCAGGTGACTATGCATCAGGTACGAACCATGTCCTCCCCACAGCCGGTTATCCCAAGATCTATTCAGGTCTGAATATTCACCATTTCCTGAAATATTCTACCATACAGAAGATCACGAAGGAAGGCTTAGGTTCCATTGGTGATACGATAATAGCCCTTGCTGAAAAAGAAGGACTGCAGGCACATGCTGATTCTGTAAAAGTTCGCCTCAATGATTGATCTGTTCTGAGGGCAGCAAATTAGAAGATTTACAGGGCTAATTTAATACCCTCACTCCTAAAGAACTTTCCAACCGTCAAATATTTAAAAGGTTACTTAGTATCAATTAATTTACTAAGTTTAGTAGGACTGTTTGAATATAATGGGGTGCTCCTATGAATATTAGAGTCGTAAGCAAAAGGGAAGAAATTGAAAAACTTGATACTAACGAAAAGATCATACATCTTGCATTCAGACCCTCCAATGAAGACATCTTTAACCTTGTAAAGAGATGTAAAGATGTTGAGGTAATTCAGATACCTACTTCATATAGGCGTACTGTATCCAAATCAATTGAAATGTTCATGGATATGCAGAACATCAAGCTTATTGAAGGGGATGTCTGGGGTCACAGAAAGGATATCAACGAATATTATACTGTATCTCCAGCTATTACTGAAAGGATCAATGCTATGAGGTCCGAAGGAATATCAGATGATATCATAGCTGAGAAACTTTCACGCGAAGGAAAGTTGAACACGGAAATGCTCTTTTATATCCTGAGCCAGAGCTGATCCTGTCATAGGTGTTGCCTATGATGGGGCAACATTTCTCATTTTATTAATTTATATCCTATTTCGATGTCTTATCTAACAGTGATGCATTTTCTTTGGCTGCTTCTTTATGGGCATTTTTAAGATGCCAGAAATCACACATATCAATCTATTTATTATATCAGGTAATTACATCTCCAAAACACTAATTGAGGATATCTGGTAATATGGCTCAACAATACGGAAAAGTATATCTTGTAGGCTCCGGTCCCGGAGACCCTGAACTGATGACCTTGAAAGCACGCAGACTTCTTGACACTGCAGATGTCATCGTCTTCGACCAGCTTCCCGGGGAAAAGATACTGGCTTCCATGCCCGAGGCTGCAGAGAAGATCGATGCAGGCAAGCACGCAGGTGACCACACTCTGACCCAGAGTGAGATCAACGATGCCATCGTGGAAAAAGCAAAGGAAGGTAAGATGGTGGTGCGTCTGAAAGGCGGAGACCCTTACATGTTCGGACGTGGCGGCGAAGAGGCTGAAGAACTGGTGAAAGCGGGTATCGAGTTCGAGATAGTTCCGGGCATCACATCTGCTCTTGCAGCTACGGCCTATGCCGGTATTCCTGTCACCCACAGGGACCATGCTTCAATGGTCACTTTCATAACAGGCCATGAGGACCCTACTAAAGAGGAAACTGCTCTTGACTGGAAGACACTTGCTGCTTTTGGAGGTACCATCGTTATCTTCATGGGTGTCAAGATGCTCGAACGTAACATGGGCGAGCTGATGAAGAACGGAAAGGACCCCAAGACCCCAGTTGCAATGGTGGAGAGGGGAACACGTCCGGACCAGCGTGTGACCATCGGTACTGTCGAGACCATCGCACAGATCTCAAAGGATGCAGGGGTAAAGGCTCCGGCACTTACTGTTATAGGCGATGTTGTCAAGCTTCATGAGATACTGGGTTCCCAGATCTGATGAACTTTATCTTTTATTGATGGTGATAAGATGGACCAAAGCGGAAAGAAGCCTGTAATAGCTATAATGAGGCCCGAGGGTTATGTGGTAAAGTCACGTGAACTTGCGGAATCATTTGGTTTTGAAGTTGTGGCTATCCCAATGATAGAACTCGAGGATATGAAGGACGAATATTTCGATGCATTCGCAGAGAACGTGTTTTCCGGAAGATCCGATTATGTTATATTCACCAGTGCCAATGGGATCGATCATACCTTTTCCAAGATACCTGCGGACAGGCACAGCGAGTTCATCGATGCTCTCAACAATACAAATGTGATAGCTATTGGTCCGACAACCCGTAAACAGCTCGAAGGTATCGGGGTCGAAGTAATGGGAATGCCGGGCGTTTACAGTTCAGAAGGTCTTGTGGAATATCTCTGTCCTGATGTTAAGGGTAAACAGATAGATACTGCAAGGAACGCTTACGGTTCCCCGCTTTTGATATCAGGCTTAAGGGACTGTGGTGCGAAAGTGCTTGAGACAAAGGTCTATACACTGACAATGCCAAACGGAGCATTGCAGAACGAGCTTATCACCAAAAGTATCAACGGTGAGATCGATGTATTTGCATTCACCAGTTCCATGATGGTCAGAAGCTTCTTCGACCGTGCAGGAGCTCTTTGTGAAGGCGAGTTGATAAAGGAAGTACTGGCAAATTCCCTTGTGGCAGCCATCGGTCTTCCGACTGCCAATACCCTGAAGGAATATGGTGTGGAAGTGAATGTCACTCCAGATGAGTACACCTTCAAAGAGATACTTAGGGTCGCAAAGGCGGCTCTTGAAAACTGATCACATATAAAAAACGAAATTATACATGCAGGAGGATAACTATGATAGGAATCTCAAAACTCTATTGCGGAACTGTTGAGCCATCGGATGCCCTTCGTTACGGGCGTGATTCAAAAAGACTTCCGTCACACCTGCTTCAATTCTCAAAGGATAAGAAACCTGTAGTCGTCTGGAACGTGACACGTCGCTGCAATCTTAAGTGTGTACATTGCTATGCACATGCAAAGGACATGGAGTTCGAGGACGAACTGACCACGGAGCAGGGCAAGGAACTGATAGATGATCTTGCAGAGTTCGGTTCTCCTGTGATGCTGTTCTCCGGCGGTGAACCGCTGATGCGCAAGGACCTGCCGGAACTTGCTGAGTATGCGATCTCCAGGGGTATGCGTGCGGTGATCTCCACTAACGGTACGCTTATCGATAAACCCATGGCAAAGAAGCTCAAGGAGATCGGGCTGTCCTATGTGGGTATTTCCATCGATGGTGTGCGAGAGACCAATGATAAGTTCCGGGCTGTCGAGGGAGCTTTCGATGCTGCAATGGAAGGGCTTCGCAATTGCAGGGAAGAAGGAATCAAGGTCGGACTTCGCTTTACTATCAATAAACAGAACGTGGCTGATATTCCTGCTATCTTCGATATGATCGAGGAAGAGGATATTCCACGTATCTGCTTCTACCATCTGGTCTATGCCGGACGCGGGACCAAGCTTGTGGAAGAGGACCTCTCCCATGAGGAAAGCCGCAAGACCGTTGATCTTATCATGGACCGCACAAAGCAGCTTCATGAGAAAGGAATGCCTGTGGAGGTCCTGACCGTGGACAATCACTGTGATGGTCCGTACATCTACATGAGGCTTGCAGAAGAGAACCCCGAACGTGCGGAAGAGGTCTATGAACTTCTCAAGATGAACCGCGGTAATTCCACTGGAATCGGATTTGGTTGTGTTTCATGGGACGGCTCAGTTCACCCTGACCAGTTCTGGAGGCATTACACCTTCGGCAATGTGAAGGACAGGAAGTTCAGTGAGATATGGACCGACCTGAGCGATGAGCTCATGGCAGGACTCAAGGACAGGAAACCCCTTATCAAAGCGAATGCTGACAGATGTGCAAAGTGCAAGTGGTTCGATGTCTGCAACGCTAATTTCCGTGTACGGGCTGAAGCAGTGTATGACAATGTCTGGGCAGATGACCCTGCATGTTATCTGACAAAAGAAGAGATAGGTTATGATGAAGAGTGAGCTTTCGCTCTTCTAATCTTATTTTTTAAAAAAAGAAAATCTCAAAGGCTTAATTCAAGCCTTAGAATCCAAGTTGTTCCATTTCCGGCAGTACATCACTGCTGATATCGGTAAAGTTCTGTATGCCACCGGCCCATGCTGCCATCATCATTGTGTCCAGGACCTCTGTTCTTGTTGCACCGTGATTTTTGAGCTTCACAAGGATCTTCTTTGCACTGTTGGTGTTGTTCTTCGAGCATGCTATGGCGAAGACCATGAGGTGTTTGTTCTTCATTGAAAGCCCGTCTTCCCTGTCCTTCCAGATGGCCTTGTAGAATCCTGCAATTCCCTGTCCGAAGTCATCATCCATCTCTTTGGCCATTCTGATGGCCTTTGGCATGGTTCCCTTTACTTGCTTAACGCTTTCTATATTTTCTGTCACTTATTATCACCTGATCTGTGTCCAGTTTGGTACGTTCACAGGAGGGTTGAACACTCTTGCAGCAAGGTCCTTGTCGATCATGAAAAGCCCGTTGCCTTCCTCGCCTGCAAGTTTGAGTTTGTCAATGATCGCATTATCATTGCCTTCCTCTTCTATCTGTTCGGTAATATACCACTGGAGGAAGATGTTGGTCGCATGGTCCTTTTCTTCAATGGCAAGGTCTATCAGGTCGTTGATGGAACGGGTGATGAACTTCTCGTGTTCAAGGGTCGCATTTAACATGTCAAGGCAGGTGCCGAATTCCTGTGCCGGCTTTTCGATTGCCTGAAGCTCTACCTTTGCTCCCTGATCGATAATGTAGTTGTAAAATTTCATGGCATGCAGCATCTCTTCCTGATACTGTACCATGAACCAGTTGGCAAATCCGCTAAGCCCGATATTCGAACTGTAGGCTGACATTGCCATGTAAAGATGAGCGGAATACATCTCCTTGTTGATCTGACCATTTAATGCTTTAACCATTCTTTCACTGATCATGCGATTAACTCCTTTCTTTATGAAATAAAATTACTATCTGATGAACAGGCTCCACATCCAATGTGGTAAATTCCCCATAAAAGCCTGTGGATAGTTGTTTTTAGCTTTGTGGCTAACAGTAGAATATTAGTTATCATCTGTATAAATGGTTATCTGTGAGGAAGAGTGGGGTGGTTTTTTGTTAAAATCAATACGAATCTCAAATGGTTTATAACTTTGAACGATATTACCCCTAAGAACACGATCATCGAGAGAATTAACATGGAATCCCTTAAAAAAAGCATTCTGGAAAAGATAAAGCCAACTGAAAAGGAAAGGGAACACCTGACCGAAGTGGCCGATGAGCTGATGTACAAGATAGATTGCCTTACATTCAAGGTCGGTCTGGTAGGTGTAAAAACGCAGCTGGTGGGCTCGGCTGCCCGAGGGACGTGGATCTCCGGTACACATGACCTTGACATATTCATCACATTTCCGGATGATACCAGCCGTGAAGACCTTGAAAGCTATGGTCTGTCAGTTGGCAGACAGGTGGCAAAAGAGGCGGAACACTGGGATGAGCATTATGCTGAACATCCATATGTGAAGATGCGATACAAGGGGTTCGATGTGGACCTGGTTCCGTGCTATAGGGTTTCCAGTGCCAGTTCCATCATCTCTGCAGTTGACAGGACACCTTTCCACAACGAGTTCATCAAGGCCAATCTGAACGGACTTGAGGACGATGTTCTGCTTCTCAAGCAGTTCATGAGAGGGACTGGAGTTTACGGTTCAGAGCTTAAGACCGAAGGATTTTCAGGCTATCTGACCGAGCTTCTGGTCATCAATTACGGTTCATTCGAAAAGGTACTGGAAGCAGCATCGAATTGGAGGCCGGGTCTGCTTCTCGACATTCTGGAACACGGGCAATTGAAGTTCGAGGACCCTCTGGTGGTCATAGACCCCACGGACCCGAAAAGGAACGTGGCGGCTGCCCTCTCTCTGGACAAATTCTGCACATTTGTCGATGTGTCTCGCAGTTTCCTTGGCGATCCAGATGAAGGCATGTTCTTCTCATCTGTAGTGCCACCAATATCTGATGATGAGATAGTTGAACGGCTGGAAAAGAAAGGTTCCTTCCTGCTGGCCATCGTCTTCAGAACACCGGATGTGGTTGATGATATATTCTATCCTCAGTTCGCTAAGATGGAGAATTCGGTGGTCCCGATGCTTGATAAGAACGAATTTACCGTACTCAAGGCTGGAAAATGGAGTGGCGAGGATTCTGTTGTGATGCTGGAGCTTATGTCAGGCAGTTTGCCTAATGTCAAAATGCACAGGGGTCCTCCGGTATGGGTACGTGATCATGCAGAGAAGTTCAGGGACAAATACGTTGACAATGAGGATGCTTACTCATTTACCATCAAGGATGGTTTCTATGTGGCTGAAATTCCACGAAAACATATCTCAGCAGTAGAGCTTCTTGAAAAAGAACTTGCGAACTGTTCCCTTGGAAAGCACATCTCCAAAAGTGTAAGGGCTGGCTTTGAAATTCTCGAAGGAAAGCAGGTCCTTGAAATGAAAGAAGATGGGTTTAGAAGCTTCCTCAACGGCTGGTTGTGAGAACCCCTACAAATAGTCCGTGGTAGTGGCGGAAAATAGGCATTGTCCACGAGATTAGCGTGCGTGTCTCAAGTACGGTACATGCAGTGCTATACTGCTACTATGCGAAGCGAGCCACTTGAGTCACGTTCTGCTTTCTTGTTCTGACATGAGGATATCGGTAACTCCTGTTCCTTTTTTGAACATCGTACGCCGATTTAGAATAACGATGACCACTGCCGTGAGAGCGATAAGAATGCTGTCCCAGGGTTGAGCATCGGGAAAGATGGGATTCATTATTTGAAAATGATACAGGTAAGCGATCAGCAGACTACCACGAGCACTATTGAATATGGGAGTGAGGATGACGGAGAGGGCGATAACGCCGCCAAAATATGGGACGAATGACCAGGCTTCATATTGAAGTCCGCTGATATAGAAAGCAGGGATGTGCCAGGCCGCCCAGATGATACCCAAAATCAAACCCGCCCAGAAGGGAGAGTATTTGCGCTGCAGCAGAGGCAGGGCGACCCCTCGCCATCCGAATTCTTCGTTCGTACCCAGAAGGAACAAAGAAAAAGCTATCGCTGGCAGTACTTGATACCAGGGGGAAAAGGAAAACGGATCGCTGATGGTCCCTTTCAGTGCAGCGCCAAGGTAAATGATGGCAGGAAAGCCCACGATTAAATACAACCACCACACCCGTGGCATCCGCCACAAGGTCAATCGTCGAAAGAAGCTACCCAGCCCTTTCAGTCCGTAATGTCGCCAGACCAGGAATATGCCAACAATGCCGGGTGAATAAACCGCGAGGAGAAATACGGGAGTGCTAAATGATACGAAGATCAGCACTGCGGCGAGACCCCAAGTCAGGGCGAAGGTAAGTAAGAAGAAAGGAACAAGCGTTTTTACTGTCATATCTTGTTTCGATTTTGTTTGCATCATGTTCTCCTCTTGTATTTTGATTAGATAGCATAACAGTATTCAGGCAGCACACTTGATGAATAAACAACAATAAGATGTATTTATGTCACATACTATACTTGTTTCTTGTGTGATTCTTGTTTTTATACTATATACTTTTTTTTAATCTTATATAGTACCTATGTTAGAAGTGATTTGATACATAAAATTGCCATTCGGAAGCTAATGCCTTTTTCAACCTATCCTCAGAAGGCTGTTTATGAGCCATTCATTGATTATGAAACAGGAGAGACTAAGCAAGGATCTCATTATTTCAAGCAACTGAGTAGGACAATAATAGAGTATGCCAATCATCTTGAATCTAAGTTTGATGGAGAAGTTGGAGTATTGGAAAGGAAGAATGTTCATGCTGATTCTGTTATTTATATTGGAAAGGAAGCTAACAATATTGATGAACAGGAATTGGATGTTAAGAAGGCTCAGGAATTTGTAGATGTGGAAAAGATCAAGCAATTTATTTTGACTCTCACTCCTAAAAAAGCAAAAGAGTATGGTATCAAACACAGAAGCGATTTGATAAGATTGAAAAAGAATGCAAAGGAAGGGAAGTTGAATTTTAAAACAAAATTGATGCAAACTTTGTCGAAAAAGTTATTTATGATATAATTAATCTTGCGATATGGCAGAAAATAAGAAACAGCATTATGTACCACAACATTATTTAAAACTTTTTTCGAATGATGGGCAGAATATTAGTAGTTATCATCTTCAGTCTGAAAAATCTATAAGGATGGCTGTCAAAAATACCTGCCAATGTAATTACTTTTATGGATCGGATCTTGAATTTGAATCCTCTTTAAGTTCATTAGAACAGTTGCAGGCTTCTGTCATCAAAAAAATAATAACTGACCAAAGTTTATCGAATCTAGTTGATGAAGACTATTTCCATTTATTACAATTTCTTTTGTTACAAAACACTCGTACAAAACAAATGAAATCGATTACTGATGCATCCATAGATGAGTTATTTAAAGACCATCTCATACCACGTATTGATCCCCTTATTGACCCCGATTCTGTTAAAGTTAGTATGAAGGATTCACACTTTATGCCTATAGGGGTTGCACTGATGGGTGTGGATTTAATTAGCGATTTATCACTTGTACTAGTGTTCAATAACACCGATAAGGAGTTTATAACAAGTGACGCTCCAGTTGTACTATATAATCATGTTAAATTAAAGAACAAAGCATTATTGGGTTTCCAATCTTCTGGACTTCAAATTTATTGCCCACTTAATAAAAACTTACTTCTTCTTCTCATTGACACTGAATTCTATAATTTGAATCTGGATACAGAATCAACAATACACCTTGAAGATACTTCAGACATAGATGCAATTAACAAACTTCAATTTTTTAATTGTCTACATACTGTGATTTATTCAGATAATCTGGATATGGAATACTTAACTAATTTACATACATCAATAAAGGACAAACTGACACAACAAAAAAGATCATGTAGTCTCATGAGGGTTCGGAATAAAGGCGATCAAAATACTAGAGAGATAATTGAATTGTCTACAGATCCCATAAATTATCACTTAAAGCTTTCATTTCTAAAATTGGATCATGGGGTGTATAGGATTTTCAAGCATGATGCCGTAAAAAAAAAGAAAGAGGTTTTCAATGCTGTTTTTGTACGAGATCATAAAATCTGCGATATTGTAAATACACGAATAGATAAAAAATTTGAAGAAAAAAGAAAAGAGTTTGAAAATAAATAAATTCATTTTTATAGAATACATTATTCATATTTTTTTATTTATTGGAAAGTTGGTACTATTATTTTTGAATTTATTATTTAGATGGAATGTTTGTACATAAAAATCACAAAACGTAGTGTTTTTCGTGTTTACCTATATCCCCAACATTACATGCGAGGGGTAAGATCCGAACCATCTCCTTTTGTAAAGGGTGGCAATTATGTCTTAAGAAGTGGGATATATTTTAACCAAAGTTTTTGAAAGCGTGGAATGATGGGGCGACCCGTATTAGATAAGCCCTTCAAGCCGTTTCTGGTAGAACAGGTACTGCTGGGCATAACCGCAGTACTCTCCGAAATAATGCCTGCCCCAATTACCTATTTTTGTTTTTGTGGCATTGCCTTCAAAATATGGGTCGTTTCCGTAATAGGCCTTGACTATCTTTTCCACATGGGTATCCACAGGGAATCCTTCCATCTTCTCAAAAGCGAACAGCAGTATGCAATCAGCCACCTTTTCCCCGATACCCTCCAGCTTCATCAGTTCTTTCTGAGCTTCACTATAGTCGAGACTGAACAGTTCATCGAGCACAATATCGCCATTGGTGACAGCATTCGCAGCCTTGATGATCCTAGCCGTGCGAAATCCCATCTTGCATTCAATAAGGTCCTCGCAAGTGGCTGCTGCGAGAGCTTCAACTTTCGGGAAACTGTAATGCCCGTTTTCAAGTTCTTCCCCGAAGATTGCTGAGAGCATGGATATGTTCTTCTTTATCCTGGGGATGTTCGAAGCGGTTGCGAGCATGTAGGAGATCAGACATTCCCAGGGGTCCTGGCGTATGAGCCGTAGACCTCTGTATTTGTTGATGGCGATATCCATATACTCATCCTTGTTTATCTGGCTGAATATTGCCGGCAGGTCGTCATCCAGTCTGAAATACTTATAAAAGAAGTCCTCATCAAGGGAGGAATCTACCCGGAGGTTACCTGTTTCAGGGTCCTGGCTTATGCGTGCCACAGCACCGTTGACAACACCTGTCCACCAGTCTCCGTCCCTGTCCCAGCGGAATACCTGACCGCAGTCCAGGGTATATTCAAGGTTGAAGTCTTCTGTTTTGATGGTGTACATCTGTGAACAACTGCCACTTGTTATAGTAAATATATGTAAAAATAAAATGTGAAGTTATGGTCTTATTCGACCATACTTCTTCCCATCTCAAAAGCCTTCACGTTGGTATCGATGGTCTTTGGTGGTACCATCTCCTTTACACGTTCCAGCAGTGTTTCGGTCTTGATCGGCAGGAAGTTGGAGACTGCTCCTACAAGTACCACGTTCATGGCCTGTCTGCTTCCGGCCTCAGCCGCTTTTTCGGTCGCGTTGAATGCAACTACCCTGTGGGTCTTTTTGATTTCCGCTACGATGCTTTCAACATCAGGATACTGTGCTTTTCCAGTGGTAACTGTCACCGGATAAACTGCTTCGGTGTTCATGATGACAACACCATCGTCTGCAAGGGAATTGATATAGCGTAGTGCTTCTACCGGCTCCAGTGCAAGAAGACAGTCTGCACCTTTGAGGGGGATCATGGACCCAAGGTCACAGCCTATGCGTACATGGTTAACCACTGAACCGCCACGCTGTGCCATTCCATGAGTTTCTGCTGCACGAACTCCGTAGTTCTCAATAACTGCGGACCTTCCGATGATGTCTGAAGCGAGGATCGCTCCCTGCCCACCGACACCTGATATCACAAGATCGAACTTAGATGCCTTACTGCTCATTTCTGCACCTCCTTTATTGCATCGAATTTACATACCTGTACACACAGTCCACATCCGGTGCATGTTGCATTGATGGTGGACTTCTTTGTCTCCTTGTCAAATTCAATTGCAGGGCAACCAAGGTTCACACACATCCTGCAGCCTACACACTTGTCATGGTCAACCTTGAATGGTATCAGCCTGACACCTGTTCTGCGTGAGTAGATGATGCAGGGCTGTTTTGATATGATGACCGATGTGCCTTCGTAATCCTTTGCACGTTTGAACGCTTCGATCGTTGCGCTTACATCGAAGGAATCTACAACTTCAACGAATTCGGCACCTAGTCCCCGACAGAGCTGCTCAAGGTCTATCTCCTTTGTGGCCTCACCTGTGGATGTCATTCCCATGCCAGGGTTTGGCTGGTGACCGGTCATTGCGGTGATACGGTTGTCCAGGATCGCAACTGTGATGTTCGACTTATTATATACTGCATTGAGCAATCCGTTCATTCCGGTATGGAAGAACGTTGAATCTCCAATGGAACAGCAGATAGGCTGCTTTTCACCGGCGTCATAGATACCTGATGCAACGGTGATACTGCCTCCCATGCACAGGGTGGTGTCCACGGTCCCGTTCTGTATGCCCAGTGTGTAACATCCAATATCACTTGGGAAGACCGCGTTCTTGCCAAATACCTTTTTCATGGCATAGTAGGTGGACCTGTGGGAACAGCCTGCACACATTGCAGGTGGCCTTGGTGGCAGTTCCATCTCGATATCCTTGATCTCCGGCAGACCTGATTCGATGTCGAAAACATTCGCAAGCGCTCTTACACAATGGTCAACATTGAGTTCGCTGACCCTTGGAACAGTGCCATCTGTCTTTCCGATGATCTTGACGCTGCTTTCCATGTCCTTTGCAATGATCTTGCAGCGGTCCTCCACAATAGGCTCAAGTTCTTCAATTACAAGAACTGTATCGACCTGCTCGTACATCTGTTTGATAAGACCTTCAGGGACAGGGTATGCACCGATCTTCAAGTATGATGCGGATACTCCCAGGTTCTCAATGGCTTCCTTTGCATAGACCGAAGCAATACCTGCTGCGATGACTCCGATCTTGGAGTCCTCATTGATGGTAAGTTCGTTCCACGGGGATGTCTCAAGCTCTTCCCTGATGCCATCCTGTATTGAAAGAAGGTGTGGATGCCTGACAACTGCATTGCTTGGGACCATTACCCAGCGGGATGTGTCTTTTTCGAACTTGGCTTCCACTCTGTGGTCAGTGATCGTTCCAAGTTCGATATCTGACTTGCCGTGTGAGATCCTGGTGGTGGGTCTGAATATGACAGGAAGCTCGAACTTCTCGGAAAGCTCAAAGGCATAAGGTATCATGTCCTTTGCTTCCTGTGGGGTGGAAGGGTCAAGACATGGCATGAGTGAGAACTCTGAATATATGCGTGTGTCCTGTTCATTTTGGGACGAGTGACATCCCGGATCGTCAGCCACAATGACGATCATTCCGCCCTTGACTCCCATGTAGGACAGTGTCATAAGGGGGTCTGCTGCAACGTTCAGACCTACATGTTTCATGGTGACCACAGAACGCACACCGGTCATGGCAGCTCCTGCAGCAACTTCCATTGCAACTTTTTCATTAACGGACCATTCGACATAAAAGTCGCGTTCCTTCATTTTGGACAACGTATCTACGATCTCAGATGAAGGCGTACCCGGATATCCGGAAATTACACGTCCTCCTCCTTCCACGATCCCTCGTGCGATCGCTACGTTACCAAGCATATACTCGCGTGTGCTCATAATTTATCTCCTGCCATTCTCATAAATAGGCATTATTAATAAATATGTGGGTGGTATCGTGCAGGAGCTTGTTTTTTGGAATGTTTGTTGTTGTACGTTGATGTATATGTATTATTGTCATGGATAAAAAGATCAAGAGCTTTACATGTAAACTTGGTAGTTACAGACCATAAGATCAGGGAATTTCAATTTCTATCTTGATGCGTTGAATGCGAACACAACAGTAGGATGCAAGCACTGCAAGGGATCTTTACAGATCTCACAATAGCTGGAAATTGAAGTTCTCAAAAACAGAGGGGATGAAGGAGGAATGACATCCCCACTCCCAAATTTTTATTAAGTAGAACCACCACCACCACAGTGTTCGTGCTTTCAGACCGTACCACCGGAGTCGTGAATGACACATGGTTCTTAATATATAATAATAAATTAATGGCATATTAACTTATCGAATATAATTCGAATGTTATTATACTCATTATTATGAAATAGGAATGAGATTCGGTGTTGTCTACTTTCCCAGAAGCCTGAACGAAGCAAGACAGCTGGTACTGCTGAGAGCTATAAACAGTTTACTCTCAATGTTCATGTTAGGGAGAGGTTAGAGAATTGGGACAACGGGATTAATGTAAATGGATAACTTACATGTAAACTCAATAGCAGTAACAGGTTTTGCATAATGAAATGCAATATCGGTAGCAACAGAGGAGTTTATAAATATTACTTATATTAGTAGTCAGCTGCTATATAACCGATAATAATATCACTAATACTCCTGAAAAGTACTTTATTGTATTTTGCTCACTATAGGAATTGTAAATGTGAACGTACTTCCTTTTCCAACTTCACTTTCAACCAAGATTTCCCCGCCATGCATTTCAACAAACTTTTTAACAAGTGCGAGGCCGAGTCCTGTCCCTTTTTCCACTTTTGTTTCGAATTTATCGACTTGTAAGAAAGGTTCGAAGATAGAAGAAAGGGCATCATACCCAATACCTTTGCCAGTATCTTCAACACTGAAATGATTCTCACTTCCAACAATTGAACCATTAATTGTTATAGAACCACCTTCTGAAGTGAATTTAACAGCATTGCTGAGTAGGTTATAAAGTATCTGTTTGAACTTTGTAAGATCAGCAAATATCCATTTCATACCCTCATCAACAGATAAATTCAGTTTAAGGCTCTTTTTAAGAATAAGAGGCATCAAAGAATCGCAAACTTCATCAATGGCATCCAGGGGATTGAATTCTTCGAAAAAAAGGTCCATCTTTCCGGATTCTATTTTTGAAAGATCCAGAATGTCATTGATAAGGTTCAATAAGTGTTTCCCACTATCCGAAATATTTCCAGAATACTTTATCTCTTTTTCATTCAGGTTACCGAAAGGATTACTATTTAGCAACTGTGAGAAGCCGATGATGGAATTAAGAGGTGTGCGTAGCTCATGACTCATGTTTGCGAGGAATTCGGTCTTGGTACGGTTGGCAGCTTCTGCCACAAGTTTTGCATTAAACATTGCTTCTTCTGCTTTCTTGCGCTCGGTAATATTATCGAATGCTACCCCTACACAATTATTTGGTAAGGGGAAAACCTTGACTGAAAATGCATTCTCAAGAACTCGTTCATCGACATAGTAAACATCTTCCAAGACCCTGGACTGACCAGTCCGAACAACTTCGGCAAAAGTCTGTGGAATATCCTTCTCTCTGAGACCAGGAAAAATCTCATCTAAAGTCTTTCCAAGGAGAACTTCATTGGGAACACCTGTAAAATCAGAAGCTGCTGGATTTGCAGCTATCAATCTTAGAGTTCTATCATCATCTAAGTTCTCTAAATAATAGACATAAAACCCTATTCGCACATTCTCAAAGATGTATGCATACTGTTGAATGGATTCTTCCATTTTCTTGCGTTCAGTAATATCCTGCACTGTGCCAGCCATTCGAATGGCCTGCTCGGATTCGTTAAACGTAACTTCGGCCTGCTCATGAACAATACGTTCTGAACCATCGGGCAAAAGAATTCGGTGGTCAATACCATACGATTTGTTTTCATATATTGCCTTATTTACATGTTCCAGAACAAGCATTCTGTCATCAGGATGAACGGAATTTAGAAACGCCTCATAAGTAGCCCTGGATTCCTGGGGTTCCAGCCCAAAGATGTGATAGACTTCATCTGACCAGTGTAGCTCATTGTTGACGATGTCCCAATCCCAATTACCAAGATGGGCAATACGCTGTGCATTGGACAAACTAGCCTCACTCTTACGTAGAGTTTCTTCCATCTGCTTGCGCTCGGTGATGTCTCGTATAGTAACCTGCAGAATCTGTTTATCTTTTAACAAAAAGCGCGTTAGGCACACTTCAGCAGTGAATTCCTCTCCATTTTGTCTGCGGTGAACCCATTCAAACTTGGTAGATTCATTTTTGAAAGCCTCTGAGATTCTATCCTACGCAGCACTCCACGAATCTTCCCCGTTTGGCTGTTTTGTAGGTGATATTTCGGATGGATGTAATGCAACAAATTCTTCTTTTTCTGAGAAACCGAACATCTTCAGAGCCGCTTTATTACAGTCGATGAATCCTTTCTCGTCCATTAATATAAAGACGTCAGAAGATGATTCGAACAGTGCATGATAGCATTCATCGTTTAAAATACCTGTTTTTTCAAGTGTAGGTATCTTTGTCTCTTGTTTTACCAACCGATTCAAATTTTCTTCGACCATTAACTATACCCCTTGCAATGTGCTGAAATTAAAAATATCTATTGAATCAACTGGTCAAGTGTTTCAATCAATAATAAATGTGCTCAAAAGTTTTGGTTGACAATGATCGAATTAACTTCACTTATCATTTTGAGGTACTTATTACCAGTTTTTGTAATGTTGTATTTGTTGGATGGTTTATCCACTAATCCCATTTGCATCATCGAGTCGAGGTATTGATCCGCTCTTTTAAAATTTAAATTTGCACTATAGACTACCTTGTTTTTGTCACTTCTGATTCTTTTAAGACTTTCAGTATGTCCACCATTATTTCGAATTTATCACGTTTCGTACCCACACCACCTAAAGTTTCCAGAGAGGATGAATGGGGAATGTAAATCCCCTCCTCGATTAGTTACGAAGTAGAACCACCACTCCCACAGCGTTAGTGTTTCAGACCGTACCACCGGAGTCGTGAATGACACATGGTTCTTAATATATAATAATAAATTAATGGCATATTAACTTATCGAATATACTTCGAATGTTATTATACTCATTATTATGAAATAGGAATGAGATTCGGTGTTGCCCTCTTTCCCAGAAGCGTGAACGAAGCAAGACAGCTGGTATTGCTGAGAGCTATAAACATTTTACTTTTAATGCTCATGTGAAGGACTATAAAAAGGAAAGTTGAATTAAAAAAGTATTTGTATTCGGAAGTGACTTCCCCGATATGAGCAAGTCATCCCGTTTTACGACATTTGATGTTATTCTTCCTTGACTGCTGCTTTGATCTTTTTTTTGAGGTAATTGATTACAAATCAGCGTTGCCATATTTTTCTTTGCTGATGAGCTGTTTTGCCGAAACAAACATCCTGATCCAGAAAAACTGAAGTGATAGTATTGGAAAGGATAAAAGATAAGGAACTTTGAACTCACTTCCTCTCATACTCAAAATATTTACACAAATCCCCAACACATCTTATCACCCTCCCCTTTACCTTACCCTCAACTATGTCAAGCTCTATGGCGCTGGGTTCAGCAATTCCAGGTACGATCGCACTGCCCGGGGAGAGCAGAAGGACCTCATAATCCTCGATGATCGGATGGTGGAAATGCCCGAAGATCAGAACATCCACACCCATCTCTTTTGCCAGATAGCGCAGACCATCCGGGTTATCTGACGTAAGTTGACCTTTGTGAATGACCCCTACCTTGACACCCTCAACCTCAATGACCCGCCTTTCAGGCAAAAGTTCCATCAATTCAGGTACATCAGTATCTCCGTGGACTGCCACAAGTTCTCCTAAACCTGCCAATTCATTGTAACATTCCAGTGTCTCAAAATCCCCTGCATGGATCAATATATCACTGTTCTTGATAATTGTGACCAGATCATCCGGTAATAACTTCAGCAGTGACTGCCCGGCTTTAATATGAGTATCTGATAGAATGATTAGTTTCATGTGTTCCCCCCATTAACTTATTAAAATGTTACATTACTGGCATATAATGATTCCGATTTTCTGAGGATGATGATCATTGACATGCCTTATGTTGAATGGAAGATGATGGGATCCTTCAAAGGTACTCTCCATTACATGAAACAGAACGCAAAGAGTGATAAGCTATTTACTTTCAATAATAGTATGCTGGAGACTCTCATTGATGATGGTTTTGCCAAGGCAGTTGATGCTGCATTGTTTGAGAGGACGAAAAGGGGGAGTCCCTTTGATCAGGGACTAACAAAATACAAATGCTGTCTACTAAAGCATTTACATTCGAGATAAAATAGATCAAAAGGATTTGTTTTCAAAAGCTATTGGAATTTTAAATGTGAACGTGCTTCCTTTTCCAACTTCGCTATCAACCCATACTTTCCCACCGTGCATTTCAACAAACTTCTCGACAAGTGCAAGGCCAAGACCGGTGCCCTCATACTCTCTAGAATTTGAAGAATCCACCTGATAGAACGGGTTGAATAGTTTATTCTGATCATTTGGTGATATGCCGATACCACTGTCCTTCACAAAAACAGAAATTATCTCATCAGCTGTATCAATTCCCATTGTCACATATCCTCCTTTATCAGTGAACTTAATGGCATTGCTCAAGAGGTTGTAAAGTATCTGTTTGAATTTTACTGGATCTGCCACAATAATAGGATTTTCAATATTAATGCTATAATTTAGTTCAATCTCTTTCTTCATTGCAAGAGGCATCATTGTCTCTTTTATTTCATTGATGGCATCTTGAATCTCAAACTCTTCAAGGATAAGCTCCATCTTACCAGCTTCGATCTTTGAGAAATCCAAAAGATCATTGATCAGCTCCAAAAGATGCTTTCCACTTTTAAGAACATTGGATATGTATTTCTTCTGAGATTCATTTAAGGTACCAAAGTTCTCACTGATAAGTAGATCCGAGAAACCAATGATCGAAGTAAGGGGAGTTCGAAGTTCATGGCTCATATTTGAGATGAATTCGCTCTTGGTACGATTTGCATCTTCGGCAGTAAGTTTTGCTTGTAGTATTGCTTCCTGTGCTTTCTTGCGCTCGGTAATATTATCGAATGCTACCCCTACACAATTATTTGGTAAGGGAAAGACCTTGACTGAAAATGTATTCTCAATAACTCGTTCATCACCATAGTAAATATCTTCCAAGACCCTGGACTGACCAGTCCGAACAACTTCGGCATAGGTCTGTGGAATATCCTTCTCTCTGAGACCGGGAAAGATCTCATCTAAAGTCTTTCCAAGGATGACTTCATTGGGAACACCTGTAAAATCAGAAGCTGCTGGATTTGCAGATATCAGCCTGAGAGTTCTATCATCATCTGAGTTCTCTAAATGATATACATAAAGCCCTATTCGTACATTCTCGAAGATGTCTGCATACTGTTGAATGGCCTTTTCCGCTTTTACAGAAGCTTCTAGCACTTTTTTTTCAGCAATCTTCTGTTCTGTAATATCATCTGCAATGAGCAAGACCATTGATTCATTGTTTTGTTCTATCAAGATCGTTGAAATTATAAGATATAGTGTTGCAGACCGGCCATTGGTCATTATTTCCAATTCGCCTTCCTTTTTGTAAATGTTCTCACCGGTCTCAAAAGTGTGCATTACAGAGTTTCGCACAGTACATTCTGAGCATTCTCTGTTTTTTCCACACCCTTCTTCTTTTAACGAATTAATACATCCAAACAATTCGCCACCAAGGAGATCAACACTATCTTTTTTTTCTGTTCCTAATTTAATAGAAGCAGCACGATTGATGTTTTCAACTTTCCCGTCCGTATTGACAAGGATCATAGTTAATGGGATATGATCAAAAATAGAATTTAAGATGTTAGGATCCATAAAAGATTCAGCTGGAATTTTACAAGATTCGTCGACCTTGATATCATTCTGAATTATTTCACTTATAGCCATATTTCACTCACTTCATATTTCACACGGGACTGTTGAACATTTTAAATAACGTGTATCAACAATTTGTTGTACACCGTTATTATTAGTTAATAACTTTTGCGGCTACAATAATAAAAATTGAAATGTATCTGTAGCAATATATATGCATGTGCAAATATATCATATTATAGCATGGGGAAGTTTTTTTGAATCAACTATTATAAGATTCGTTTGTGCACAAATTTCACACCACACCGTAGTATTTTTCGACTTACCTATATCTCTTACTTGCTATTCAAGAGATGCGATTTGAACCCACAGATCCATTCAAGTCTTAACATTAACCTTCTCGTTTCACAATTCCATGATCTGAAAAACTGCCAAAACATCACAGTTATCCACGGTACTGCCAAAACCATCCTTCTTTTCTCAGTACTTAACCACGTTTATATACGGCTGTGAGAATGTAGCAGTACTGACAATTATTGGCGGTGATTCAATGATAGACTTCGCATGTAAAGAATTCAAGATAAAAGATGTGATAAAATGTGCTCTGAACCTTACACGGGCTGACATGAAAGTATTGGAGTACTTCTTTGAAGAACCCGATAATTGGAGCAAAACGGAACATATTGCAACTCTTGTGGAACTCGACCTTTCAACGGTACAGAGGTCTGTCAAGAAGTTGCATGAAAAAGGAATACTCACACGATCACAGAACAATCTCGACGGAGGCGGTTATTCATTCATCTACAAAATAAACAACAAAAAGGAGATCAAAGAACTGATAATGGGAATTGTCAGCAAATGGGCAGCAAAAGTGGAACAGGAACTGGAGGATTGGTAAATGCTTAAGATAACCCCATATCTTGGTCCATTGGTAGTGATCGTTTCCATTGCCGGTCTCTGGTATCCGATGCTTGGTTACTTCATGCTCCTTGTCATGGGCACATTGTTCATAAGCAGTGTCTTTAGAGGGCGCTGGTTCTGTGGGAATCTCTGTCCACGTGGAAGTTACTTCGATTACGGGATAATCAAGATCTCAAAGAAAAGGAAGATCCCCAAGGTCCTGTCAAGTATGTGGATCAGGATCCCGGTATTCACTCTCATGATGGCTTTCATGTTGTACCGTATCTCAGTAACGATTGCAGCACAGAATACCGTTGAACTTATTGGTATGATCTTTGTGTCAATATGTCTTGTGACGACCATCATTGGTACAATGCTTGGGGGCTACTTCAACACAAGGTCCTGGTGTAACTTCTGTCCAATGGGAACGATGCAGAGGTTTATCGGCGGTAAGAAATACCAGCTTAAGATGGACCATGGGTCATGTGTTGACTGCAAGAAATGTGAAAAGGTCTGCCCGATGGAACTTAAGGTCCGTGATATCGGAAACAATCCGGATTGCATCAAATGTGGACGGTGTGTTGACATTTGTCCCAAGGATTCACTGACATTTTAATTGGAGATGATCGGTTTCCAATTTCTTTTTTTAAAATTGGACCAGATCTCCATATCATGTTTAAAAACTTTATATTGAATGACTACCCAACCTATAAGGGGGAGAACGTATGGCAAGAAACACATCAGATCTGAATTCCTCTCTGCAGGAAGAAATTGCCGCCATATTTGGCGACCGTGTGAACTTAAGCAAAAGAGAAAGACACTTCTATTGTCACGATGTCGGTGCATTGCCGTCAATGGCAAAGATGATGTTAGGCAATACCGACCCTGCAGCGATTGTAAAATTGCGTACCGAGGATGATATTGTCAAACTGATGGAATTCGCACGAAAATATTCTATTCCCATTGTCCCCCGTGCAGGAGCATCATCCGGTTATGGTGGTGTCATTCCTACAAAAGGCGGTATCGTTGCAGACGTCAATCTGCTGAACGATATTATATCCATCGATACTGATAAAATGACGGTGACCGTTGGAGCAGGTATCGTTTGGGAACGTCTTGAAAGAAAGCTCAACAAAGAGGATCTCTCCGTATGTGCCATGCCTTCAAGTGCTCCGGCAGCAACGGTCGGTGGCTGGCTCGCACAGAATGGTATCGGTTATGGCAGCTATGAATATGGCTGGTCCCAGGACACAATGGTCTCTGCAAGGGCAGTGTTGCCAAACGGCGAGATAAGGGATTTCTCAGGCGATGAAATGGATGCCCTCATCGGAAGTATGGGTACTATTGGCATCATCACACAGATCACCCTTAATATAAGAAATAAAGAAGACACTGCTATAATCTCTGCGGAATTTGCTGACCCGGCTTCCATGCAGAAAGCTCTCCAGGCGGTAAAAGAAGCAAAAGTGCCACTGTGGTCTATCTCATTTATAAATCCCGATTGGGCAGGCATGAAGAATGAAATGCCTTTTTCTACCCATCATGGGGAACCGGTTGTCGAGGACAGGCCGGAATTGCCCAAGTCATATATTTGTAACTTCATTTATCCGCAGTCAAGGGATGTAAGTGCCCTTGAAAATATAATCACCAGCAGTGGCGGAAATATCCTCTCTGATGCCATCGCCAAACACGAGGCTGGCGAGTGGTTCCGTTCCATGAAGGTAAAGAGGCTCGGTCCTTCCTTCATTCCTGCAGAGATAATCGTGCCTCTGGACAAGGTAGGCAAAGTTGTCAGCGAGATCAAGCAGAAGATCGATCTGCCTGTGCTCATGGAAGGAATGGTGGCAAAGGACGGCAATGTCATACTGCTTTGTTTCATACCTCATTCTGAAAGGTCGTTCAAGTTCAACCTCGCCTTCACCTTGGGTATAAGCATCGTCAAGATCGCTGAAGAGAACGGCGGAAGGATATATGCTTCAGGGCTTTACTTTGCAAAAGAGGCAGAGAAGGTCTATGGTGATCGTCTTAAGAAGATGCTTGACCTTAAACAACAGGTCGATCCTGAAGACATAATGAACCCTGAGACAATTTCAGGTAAAGGCATTCTCAAGACCGGAATTTCCCTCTCAAAAGCATTCGAGCCGATGATGAGGTTCGTGGGTAATCGTAGCGGCATAGGGGTAGAGAAGTTCACTAAACAGAAGGATATCGAGGCAGACGTTGTTTCTCATGCATATACCTGTGCTCAATGTGGTTACTGTGTCGAGGAATGTGACCAGTACTACGGTCGTGGCTGGGAATCCCAGTCCCCCAGAGGCAAGTGGTTCTTCATAAAGGAATATCTTGCCGGCAGGGATAAGATGACACAGGAACAGGTGGACACGTTCCTTGCCTGTACCACCTGTGAGCTTTGTGACCACAGGTGCCAGCTCGATCTTCCAATAAATGATTCCTGGATGACATTGAGGAATGAACTGGTGGTGAACCGTGGCATGATGACCATCCCACCGTTCGAGATAATGGCTTCCAGCCTGCTCAAAGAGCGTAACATCTGGGGAGAATATCTCAAGAACAGGGAAGAATGGATCCCTGAGGACCTTAAACCAAAGATCAAGGACAAGGCAGAATACGCTTACTTCGCAGGATGTACTGCATCCTTTGTGGAGAAGGACATTGCAGAGGCTTCGGTCCGTCTGCTTACAGATGCAGGTCTGGAGATAACATATCTCGGCAAGGAAGAGTCCTGTTGTGGTATCCCGATGCTTGCAGCCGGTAAGTGGGATGTTTTCGAGAAGATCATGAGGATGAACATCGAGAACATGAAGAAGAAGGGTGTTAAGACCGTTATCACTTCATGTCCTGCATGCTGGTTGGTATGGGATACTTTCTATCGCCAGTGGGCGGAGAAGCTCGGTATCGAATACGACTTCGAGGCCAAACACTATTCACAGGTGTTGGAGGACAAGCTCGATGTGCTTTCTGAGAAGTTCGTCAAACCTCTCGACAAGGTCGTAACCATACACGATGCCTGTCACATGGGTCGTGCAGGCGGCATATACGAGCCTCCAAGGAACCTTATCAAGTCAGTGCCCGGCGTTGATTTCCGTGAAATGGAACATAACAGGGAGAACGGTCATTGCTGTGGCTCAGTACTCACACTGGTCGCTGATCCGGAAGTTGCGAATGTTATTGGTAACATGCGACTGAAGGAAGCCGAGGACATCGGTGCCGAGATCATGGTCGCAGCCTGTCCATGCTGTCAGGTACAGCTGAGGATAGCTGCCGAGAACAGTGGCAGTCCTGTGAACGTTCAGGACCTTTCGGCAACGGTTGCCCGTAGTCTTGGGTATGATATACCTGACACCACGAACGCTGCACTCACAGCCTGGGTAACTTTCGACCAGATGATCCATCTGCTAAAGCCTGAGAACATGACCGATCTCATGGTGGAGCTGCTTCCAGAGATGATGGCTGCAATGCCTGCTCCGCTGCGTGGTATGATGAAGATGGTAAAGTATGTACCAGGCATGGACCTCATGATGAAGCCAATGATGCCTATCATGATGCCAATGCTTCTGCCAGGCATAATGCCAAAGGTCATGCCGGAGATGCTCGAAGCTGTGGGAAGGCGTGTTCAGATGTCCGATGATCTGAGAGAACAGATGCCTGATCTCATGCCAGAGGCTATGGGGAACCTTATGCCGAACATGCTTCCACAGATCGTTCCACTGTTGACCCCGAAGATGATCAAGTATATTAAAGAGGAATACTGAGTATTTTTACTAATTTACTTATTTTTTGAGATGATTGGCATATCATCTCATCTCTTTTTCTTTTTTCACTCATGATTTTGCCTATATAGTAATATAGTTAATAGGAATTGATGGAAAGCAGATTATTTTCTTCAATTTTACAGAAAATATCTTCATATGGAATCATACACTACACCTACGAAATTTAGTGTTTTCTTCAGATGTTAATTATCCTCATAACTCTGGCGTATCAAACCTTCCGCTTTTTTCAAATCTTCATCAGATTTAATCCGTATCTCCAAATCCCCAGTTCCATAATGTCCTATATTCCTTACATCTCTTGTAAATTCTGATTCAATGGTAATGTCATCAGGATTAAATTTTACATATGCAAGGATACTTTTTGTTTGTGGATGCACTTCCACACATGCGAAGTTTTTCAGTCTTTTGAAAGCGATATAATGTTTGAGAATTTTAATTTGTACATCGTCACCCAGAGATTCAATGAACACCTTCAAATTGTCATACAGATTTTTCATATCTGCATCACATTGATTTAAGTATTCAGTAAATGATTTGGATGTGGATTTTACCTTTGATGTACTTGTGCCATTAGTTGTTCTTACCGTTTCGACGTATTGGGCTTCGGTTGCATTCACAAGTTCCAAAAGAAGAAGGCTGTCTTCATATTTCTGATAGCGAATGAGTTCGATATTTCGGTTTATCTGCTGAACTGCATGGACATCATACTTTGTGAAATCTCCTGCTATACAAAGTAAACGTGGGCTGCTCCATTCAATATTTTCAGCAACTTCCGACCCCAGTCTCTTCATCACATTTAGCTCAAACTCCGCTTTATGGTCAAGTAACCAATCCAGATAGAACAACCCTTGATTGATTACATTCTCATTCAAGGTTCTCTTATATTCGATGATAACAGGGCAACCATTTTCATCAATTCCAAGTGTATCAATACGACCTCTGTGAGTTTTACCAGTAGAATATTCACTTTCCAGGAATTTGATACTCAGCAATGGTTCAAGATTTCTTTCCATATAGGCTTGCAGAGATTTCTCTAGTGCTACTGATGAACCTTTTAATTCCTGAGCCTGTTCTCCATCCATTTTGAAAATTCGAGTGTCACCCATATTAGTACCATACCATTACATTTTGTGAGATTGATGTAGACTTGAATATACTATAATTATTTCATAGTAAGATAAAGCATTTTAAATAACATTGTATTACTTTAAATATTCAATTGAAATTATGTCAAATGTTTTATTTGTTGGTTTCTGAACCAACCTCACATAATGTAGCCAACTTGAAAAATTACGTACCAGTATAGTTTGAAGATATAATTACAAATATGGATCCTTGGATGAATACACCGAATTCAAAGTGTAATTTTGTTATTATATGTTAATTATAGGGTAAATCAATATGGGAGTATTTGCGTGTTATTAAAAAAGATTATCATTCAAAACTATAAGAGTATTGAGCATCTTGAACTTGATATCAATGAAATTTCTGGATGTAAACTACATACTTTTTTTGGGATTAACGAAGCTGGAAAAAGCAGCATACTTAAAGCAATATCTTTGTTATCAGAAAATAATACAGTCCAATATGACGAAGACTGTAATCTTAATGCACAAGATTATGGACATTCAATTATTTTGCGATATATTTTTGAAGTAACAAAAGAAGATAATCTTACTGCTAAACTAAAAAAGCTCAATGTGCCATTTGTTTTGCCAATTGAAGCGATGTCAGCATATGGTCCACTACATGTTGAAAAAACCATACAAATTAATGATAAATCACAAAGAGAAGAATTCTATAAAATTCTAGATACAGAAGTTTCACCTGCATTTTTAGGAACCAGTGACGATGGGCCATTAGTGATAATAGGTAAGGTAGCAGTTGCTACGGGTGAGCTATTAGCTAAGACTAATATTGGAAAAAGTATCAATTCTGAAGCAAAACCTCTTTTTGATGGCTTAATTCCAGAGGTAATATTTTGGAAAGCTTCTGAGGAATATTTAATTACAAAGCCTATTAATTTAGAAAATTTCAAACAAAATCATAATATCTCAATTCCACTAAAACATATTTTTGAGTTATGTGGCTACGATGATAATCAAATTACTATAAATGTGGAACGGATACAACAAAAATCGAATGTTAGAATGAAGTTTGAACAAAAATTGTCTAGAACAATAACAAATCACATAAATCGAATTTGGTCGGAACATGAAATTAATATTGGTGTGAGATTAGAAAACAACAACTTATGTGAAATTTATGTTGAAGATAAAGGTAACACAGATCAGAGATTTAACATGAAACAAAGAAGTGACGGATTTAAACAATTTATATCTATACTTCTGTCATTATCTGTCAAAAACGATACTAATCAATTAAAGAATAAAATAATTCTACTCGACGAACCTGAAGCCAGTTTGCATCCTGGTAGCATAAGATGTTTACGAGATGAACTCCTAAGAATTTCAAAGAACAATATTGTGTTAGCTTCATCTCATTCTATTTTTATGGTAGATAAGCAAAACTTGAACAGGCACTACACTGTTACGAAAGAAGACTCTCAGACTCTTGTTGAGCAAGTAAATCCTAATAATCCTATTCAAGATGAGGTAATTTACAATGCTCTTGGAACTTCAATTTATGAAATTATAAGGCCAAATATGCTTATTTTTGAGGGTAGGACAGACAAAGATATATTTGATAATTTTACCAAAAAATATGGACAGGAACTTGAACCAATTGATATCCAGACAATATCTGCTACAGGAACAAAACAAATTCCCAAATATGTAAAATTTTTCCACAGTTCGTTTGTGAAAGGGTTTGTAGTAGTAGACTCAGACCAAGATGGAAAGGCTGCTCTTAAAGAGATATTAAAACAAGATGAAGAATTTGAAAATAATATCTTTGAATTAAAACAACTTGTAGATATCCCACTAAAAATTGTTACCTTAGAAGACCTGCTCCCGGAACAAATAGCTCTTTCATGTGCAAATAAGTTACATGGAATTAACTTTGCCCCATCTGATGGTAGACCTATTTTAGATGTCATTAAGTCAACAAAAAAAGAGAATAATGTCCATGACGATGGAAAACTCGAAGAGCTAAAAAGATTAATTACTCATAAAGTTTTGGATGATATTCAAAACAAGACAACAAAAGAACTTAGATTGGAATATCCTTATTATGTTGAATTCCTCACAAGTTTACATAAGAGGATGAAAGGGGTTGCTTAAATTATTCGCCTCCCTTTCACTTATTCCTACAATGTTGGAGTGCTACTCAAGCTACACTTCTTACTTTTTCAACCCTGCTTCAGAAATTAGTATATCAAGGAAGATATGTAAGTAAAGTAAGAATCGATGAATAAAAAAGAATGGGGATGATGCAAATCGCATCAATCTTCTGTCTTTTTTGTTTTCTTTGAATCTTTTTCCTTTTTCTCCTTCTTTGGAAGAGAGCTCACATAAGCATAGGATATATCCAACCATTTCCTGAGCTCCATCTCATCATCGTAAACAGATGGCGGAAGGATCGCATATTCTCTCATTCGCCTGCCATTTGGTGTAAAAGGTGCTGCTTCATCGTGTTCAGCATACAATTTCTGCTGGTCCTCTTCTTTAAGGCGTAGCATTATGCCATCGCCATGAACACCTACGAACATGTTCCCCTTCACAAAATGAACTGGGCTGCCGAACATTTTCCTGAACTCAGCATCGTATTCGGCCACATATTCTCCGACCAGTTCCCCAAGTTCTTCAGAAGCTTTTTTCCATTTTGTCATACTAAAAACTATCTGGAAGATGTGATATATAGATAACGTCAGGAATGATTTGAATTTTATCTTATTATCTTTCATTTCTGTCGGATATATGTTGTGTAATTTGGAACAATTCGTGTTATTTTGACTTATCTTAAATAACACAAAATAAGAAATATGTATTAATTAATATGTAAAAAATATAATTTTTAAATAAATACTTTCATATAATATTTGTGTGGAATAGTATTCAAAATCCTTTACTAAAAGGGAGTTTCATATTATCCTTCGGGATAATAATGTTTTTCCTATAAATATATTCTCATAAACCTATTCCCCCTCGGAAGGAAGTCAATAGCTCATGAATTCGGAACTTTTGAAGTATAAGGATATCTCCATCAGTTATGGCGAGAAGCAAGTATTGTCTCACTTCAACCTTGACGTTAAGAAAGGAGATCGTATCCTGCTGAAAGGCAGGTCAGGCTCAGGCAAATCCACACTCTTGAAGATGCCAATGGGTTTTGCCCACCAAACAAGTGGAAACCTATATTTTAACAACAGATTGCTTGATGGCAATACTGTATGGGATGCCAGGAAAAGGATCGCTTATGTAGCTCAGGACCTTGATATCTATGAAGGATCAGTGAACGAATTCATCGAGGAGGTATTTTCCTATTCATCCAATGAAGGAAAACTGGACCTGATCAAGCTTAGAAGGCTTCTTGTATATCTGGGTTTTGAGAAAGACGTCCTTGATATGGATTTCGAAGACCTGTCCGGTGGCGAGAAGCAGAGGATAGGGATAATCATGTCAGTGCTCATAGGAAAGGACATCTATTTGCTCGACGAGATCACTTCATCCCTTGATGCTGCACTGAAGGAAAAGGTCGCCAATTATTTCCTGGAACGCAAGGATTGGACCCTGGTGATAATTTCCCATGATGATGTGTGGGAAAAGGAAAATGTCAGGGTCGTACCTGTGGGTGTTTGAATGGAAGCCTATGATATTAGCTATCTGTCTATTGTAGCATGTTTTCTTTTGCTTGCAATTCCGCTTTTTGTGAGTCACTACCTTAAACTTGGGATCATACGCGAAACTGTTGTTTCGGCTTCAAGGATGATACTGCAGCTTGTTTTCGTGGGATTTTTCCTGACAGTGCTATTTGATCTGAACAATTCCATTGTGAACCTTTTGTGGATACTGATAATGATCCTCATGGCGACACATGCTACGATAAACGATATCGGACTTGATATGAAGAAGTTGCTATTGCCGACAATGGCTTCATTTATAGTAGGGAATTTCCTGTTACTTCTCTACTTCAATAGATTCGTGGTGAACCTTGAGAACCTTTTCGATGCTCGATATTTGATACCCATATTCGGAATGTTCCTTGGAAATTCTCTTCGTGGCAATATTGTAAGTATCAGCAACTTTTATGATACTATCAGGAGGAATGAGAATCGTTATCTATACAGTTTGTCACTGGGTGCGAAGAAGTATGAGGCTATTCTTCCCTATGCCAGAAAAAGTCTCAATCTTGCACTGAAACCTTCGATCGCAAGCATGTCCACCATAGGCATAGTCTCATTGCCGGGAATGATGACAGGTCAGATCATTGCAGGTTCCAGCCCGATCCTTGCTATAAAATACCAGATGGCCATAATGGTCGTGATATATGTTTCCACGGTGATGACGGTCACCATCGGTATATTTATGACGACTCGTTCAAGCTTTGACGATTACGGCATCCTTAAAGAGGATATTTTCAAGTCAACAAATGATTGACATACTATTATTTGCATTTTCTTTTTTTGTTGAATTTCTTGTTTCCAAGACTACGAATTATTTTGTAGCTTAAATAAAGACTTTATATCCACGAGCTATTTGTTATATTATACATTCGTAAAATCGACACTTTAAGGAACTGATAATAATGAAAAACAAATATCTTACATTAGGATTGACATTATTGATCCTCATTACATCCGCTTTTGCAATGGGTTGCACGGACAATACTTCTGAATCCGGCATTGACGCTGAGGTGGATGATGGAGTGGGTGCTGGTGAATCAGTATTAGCAGAGGATGGTGTTCAGGGAAATATCATCTTTGACGAACCTGTGGAGTCCTTCTCTAATGCAACCATCTATCTGAAAGTAGAGGATGTAAGCCTCCAGGACGTAGCTTCTGTTACCATGTCCGAGGATTCCATTACTGGTGTATCCATGGATGCAGGTGATATTCAGCCAGTGCCATATCAGATAAACCATCCTGAACTAGAGGAAAGAATGACGTATTCCCTTTCAGTTCATGTGGATGTAGATGGTGATGGAAGACTCTCAAAGGGTGATTATTACAGTACCTGGCACAATCCTGTACCTACAGAACCAGGTATTCACGACCTTGATGTTCATGTGGAAATGATCTGATTATTGCGTCTAAAGAAAAAAGGGGACTATATTTATGGAATGTGCAGCAAATCCCGTGAACATTGATAAATTCCTGATCCTTCCAATTGCTGAAGGCTCAAGGACTGTAACTGAAGTACTTTCAAAAGAGGGTTCTTTCAAGATACTGGAAGTGCTTTCGGAAGATCCACTTTCTGTAAGGGAAATATCCCGAAAGACCGGTCTTCCGTCTGTGGATGTTGAAGATAAGATCATGGCCCTGGTAGAGTCCGATCTTGTGGAGAGAAAGAGCCGATCCTCTGGTCTAAATGGGGACGAAGATATCTACGGGCCTGCCAATAGGTTCGTTGTATTCTCTTCTGAAGACAATACTAATGTTGTATGAGATCAGCCCCTGGTGCAAATATGGTCACTAAAGACGTTGAAAATAAGAACAAGAATGAAACTGAAGATACAGATCAGGATAGTTCAGAGAATGTAGTTGTACTTCCGCTCAACGAAGATTCAAAGAAGATCACCCAGACGCTCTCCAATGAGAAGTCCCTGAAGATACTGGACCTTCTATCCGAAGAGCCTATGTCTGCAACGGATATCTCGAAAAAGCTCGGTCTTTCCATTACCACTATCAAGTACAACATCGACAGTTTGCTTGAAGCCGATCTTATTAAGGTACACAGGATCAAATGGAGTGCCAAGGGCCGTGAGGTCAAGCTCTATGAGCCTGTACAGAAATTGATCATTGTGGCTCCGGGGAACATGAATGTCAGCAGGGCTTCCATAATCAGTATGCTGCAACAGTATATCGGAGTTATAGGTGCTGCATTCCTTGGTGCTGCAGGCCTTCAGTACCTGTCAAGACCGGTTTCAATAGAGAATAGAGGTGCCTTCGAACCTGTAATGATGGATGTTGCCATGGAGTCTGAAGTTCTCCGCGATGCACCCATGGATATGGCTCCTTCAATTGCTGCTGATGAGGCAGTGGGAGAAGTTGCAAAGGCAGTTCCTGAAGCAGCTGCTCCTCAGATTATGGACAGTATACGTACGTTCTTTTCGAACCTTTCGGATAACATAGGTCTCTGGTTCTTCCTGGGATGTCTTTTTGCAGTCATGTTGATGATGTTAAAAGGACGCTATTATGACAATGCCAGCAGTTCCACAAAGAGGTCTGTAAAACGCTACCTACTACCGTTGATGCTTATTGGTGTGGTGATAGCTGCACTTTCTGTGGGGATGGCTCCGGCAGAAGATGGCCAATTCATTTTCCCGGAGATCGAGAAGATGCCAGCTGACCATGTGTTCACAGAAGAGGATAATGGCAGTGCAGTATCTGTTCAAGCCGGAAGTATTGTGCGCATCGACCTTGATGCACCTTCGGAAGGCTACTGGCATCTTTTAGGAAAAGATGACCTGTCAATTAAAGAAGAAGGCTATGGATATTCATCATCTTACAGTCCTGTGGCTGATGATTCAGTCTATGGATGGACCTTTGAAACTCCGTCCATTGGCGAGAAGTCCATTATGGTGGAATACAATTCCTGGATCGATCAGGAATCTGTTCCAAGCGACTTCGAGATGACCCTGGTAGTGGAAGGGGATAAGGAACTGTATCCGTCATTTATAGTGGATGGCTACTATTATGGTGATGCCATCGAACTTGCACAAGGCGAGTGGATGCTTATCAGACTGCACGAATCCACAGCTGATACATATGCCTGGAACATGACGTTAACGGATGGGCTACAGGTTAAAACGGATAAGTTCATCCCGCAATCAGAGGGGTCCCTTTATGGAATGCATGAGTGGGAGATCGAGGCAGTTGCAGCCGGAGAACAGAACATCTCTGCCATAAACATGCAGCTGGAGGGGAACCTTACAGGATATGAACAGACCTTTGACCTTACGGTCAGGGTCCTTTGATCCTTTGAGTTAACCTTCAATGGAGCTAAGGTATTCAGTGGGGTCAAGGAGCTTCCGAGGCCCTTTGTATCCAAACCAGTTGCCACCAAGATAATTGTTATCTTCAACAACAGGATCCTCTTCCCACATCTCAAAGTGGAGCATGCTGGGATTCTTCTTTTTTAGTTTTTGGATGTATTCAGGAGAATTTTTGTCTATCTTCTTGCTGTTAAGCACAGTCCTGACATGACCTATCAATTGACCGGCTTCAACAGTATCTCCGACTTTTACATTTGAGGAACCAAGCTCACCGTATTTGCAGAAAGGTCCTGAATGGTTCCTGATAATAATATAATATGTCTTATTCCAGTAAGGGATCATTTCAGGCGATGTCATGGTCCCAACGTCGGTGACTTCCCCGTTCTCAATGGCAATAACTGGGTCACCTTCAGGTGCATATAGGTCGATACCGCAATGTCGGCGGTCTTTCCTGTCTTCCCAGAATGATCCGCAATCTCCATTTTTCTGGAGGGTTTTGTCCTTTCTGTTAGGTAAGGGAAACTTTCTCATGTCTTTTTTATGATGAACAAATTTATGTACATTCCTATCAATTTCTGGCTGGACCTTGCTTTCCATTTTTCTTCAACCCCAACTCATTTTTATTACTTATTTCTCATTAAATAAATTTAAATATGTTGTTATCTCCTCTTTATATGGGAGTGGCATTAATCGCCAATATTATCTTATAAGGGGGGTAGTATGATGTCAATTGTTGTTGTATCTGATGTGCATCTTGGTATGAATGAAGCTAATGAGGAAAAGTTCATTGATTTTCTAAAAAGATTAGATTTTGGAAAGATAGACCATTTTGTTCTTCTTGGAGATATCATTGATATCTGGAGGCGTGATTTCACAAAGGCAGTTATTGAATGTTCCAGATCACTTACACTATTAAATGATCTGGCAAGTGAAACCAAAGTCCATTATGTAGTTGGGAATCATGACTATTATTTACTACGTCTTAGTGAACTTTTTGGGAAGAATTTTCCTTTTGAAGTCAAAAAATCAACCATAATTAAAAGTGGATCTCAAGAATTTTATTTTATGCATGGTTATCAGTTAGAAGTATTGTGTAACCCATACTACAAATCAATGAAAACCTACGAAACCTTCAGCGAACACATGTGCCTTGCAGGTGATGACACTGGTAATGCAGCTGAAGCTTTGTGGAAACTTCATCAATCAAATAAATCACTATGGGATACACTAAAAAGAATCCCGGAGAATCCTTATGCAGCACTTAAATCAATGATGGAACCGCCTGAGACAAGGATCAGAAACAGTCATAAACATAATATTGTTGAACCAATTGAAGAACTTGCAGAAGCAGATACAAAACATTTTCTGCTGGATATACGACCTGAACATTTCTTGGTCTATGGTCATACCCACTATCCATACATAAATAAAGACAAAAAAGTTGCAAACACAGGTAGCTGGGGTTTTGGTGATGAAAAGAAATTCTGGTACATGGAAATAGTTGATGGTAAGGTCGATCTAAAGGAATTTGATTGAGTATTTCATAAAAATATTTATTATATCTTGGAAGTGATCTTGACTATCAGTGATCGAAAGATCCAAATCAAATACTTCTTTCACTTTTATTTATGGATAAAGTGTAAACTCCTGATGTCTTTAGCATCGCATTAGATCGGGAATATTATTTACATCTCACAGACAATAAACTTATAGGGGGTTGATGCAAATGCTGTCAGGGAATCCAAAAAAAAAGAACCAGGCAAAAGGCGCTCCAAAAATGTCTGATGGTGTGACTCGTGCATTAGAGACTTTTCAAGGGGTCGAAAACCGAATTCTACGCAGGTTTCTATTTTTAATGCCTTGGTTCATTTTAGTTATTGTAGTGGTCAATCTACAAACCTATGGATTTACAGATATCCCAGTTGGGGTGGTAATGTGGACGACGGGGATGGTGGCTGCAGCTCTGAGCCTTTTTGCCTTGAATGTACTCATGGATCGAATCCGTGAGGCATTATGTGCTCTATGGTCCCGAAATATCATCGTTGAAAAGCCTACGATGTTCTTTGTTGATGCGAACATGACCGGAGAAGGCATCAATGTTACAAACGATTCACCAATCTCCAGCCAACTAGAAAATAAATATGTAAAGTATATTAATGATCTTGAAAGATCAATGAATCATCCCGGTCAATGGGTAACGGGGCTGTTTTTCAGCCTTCTTGTATTTACTTGGTGGATCATACGGGATATACATATCGGGCAGTTAATTCTGGAGTTATTTATAGCTATGATCATCGGACTTATGGCCTGGAGGATGGTCATTGTGTCTATAAATATCTGGCAGCTAGGAACTAAGTTCTGTTTAGAGCCTCAGTTAGGACATGCCGATAAATGTGGAGGGCTTGCCCCATTGGGCAATGTTTGCCTGTGGAATGCACTTATTGTCACAATACCGGCAATATACTTAGGTGGTTGGATCATCCTTGGGACTATCCTTGATTCATATCATCTATATGATCAATACTACTACCAAGCAAAGACCTATGCACCAATATTCTCTAAACTGCTATTGATACTTGTGCCATTTGCAGTTATAGGTTTCTTTTTGCCTTTGTGGAGCGTGCATCAGATAATGCTGACCTGGCGAGCAGGGGTAAAGCGACAGTTGGACCATCTTAGCCATTATATCCATCATCTGGATCATGACATCCTAGATCGATCAGATGCGCTGGAACCTCAGGAAGTCGATAAAATGGTAAAGAAACTGGAATTAATGGAACAAATATACCAACAGAACCGTCACACCCCTGTGTGGCCTTTTAACATAAAGATCCTGGTGAAATTTATTACTTCACAAATTGTGCCTACACTTGGTTTCATTTTAAGTTTACGATCTTAAAATAGACCTTTTGTATGGGTCAATGAATACACAATTATTGTTCTGTTTGGTTCTTATACTGTTTTATTTCATCTGTGGTGTTTGTCCTGTGACCGAAAAACTGGGTCTTACGAACGGATACTACTGTACACGAGGTTCTGAAAAAGAACAGCTTGGGATTTAATATTCATTTCTATTTTACTATTTTTTATTTATGTTGCCCGGTAGTACATTCCATTTTCTGAGCTTATGCCAATGATCTTGTGCTCCTCGACCAATCCTTCAATTATAGGGGAGAGTTCTTCTCTATCAATATCCAGGGATCGAACGACCTGATCAAATGTACAGGGTCTTCGAAGTATGAGGTCATATACCTCGTGCAGAAGGTTCTCATGTTCAATTTTCGACCTTTTTCGTTTCAGACCTTTAAGCACCAGCCTTATCCTTTCTCTTCCCAGTTTCTCATCGAACTTCTGCGCGATCTCTTTGAGCCTTGTTTCAGTTACCGGGCTGATAAGATCTTCAGCAGGTGGTCGGCTTATGGTCAGTATCTCTATCTCATCCGGATCGATGAACTTGAGCACTTCGATCAGTTTCTCAATCTCCTGATCGCTTGAATTTGTAAGGTATCCATTGTTTGAGTCAAGTAGCATGACCTCTATGGCAACCCTTGAGCCTTCCATTTTCTGCAGTTTTCTTAGTCCTTTGATGATATCCTGAAGTTCGATCCCTTCCGCAGGTCTGTTGATGGACTGGAATGTCTCTTCATTTCCAGAGACCAATGTAGCAACTACAAGATCGGCTTTTGAAAGGTTAGTTCTAACGTCCTCTCTGTTCACGAGTGATGAATTTGTAATTACACAAATGGGAACATCGCTTATCTTCCTTATCTGTTCGATCATGTTACCCAGTTCCAGGTTCAGTGTAGGTTCACATGTGCCTGAAAAGGTTATGTAATCAAGATCATCCACTTTCTTGTGATAGTTGACTAGGCTATCGATCACTTCTTCAGTTGTTACAAGATCTGTAACTTCTGATGGTGTCGATATTTTCCAGTCCACATGTCCAAGCTGGCAGTAGACACAATCAAAATTACAGTTCTTCCTGAAGTCACTCTTTTTGATGATGTCAATTCCAAGCGACCTTCCAAGTCTTCTTGAAAGGATTGGTCCGTAGATGATCCTTGATATCATTTTGATCACATTTGCTGATGTATATTCTGATCTTTTCTGTTTGGAAGCTACAGTTAAATCTTCCTCTTGATCATTTTCTGATCATAGGTTTCCCGCATTCCGGGCAGTTTGCCTGAGCACAGGGTATTCCTGGCTGATGAGTTTGTTCATAACCACAGTCTGGACATTTGCATTCTCCTCCGGGTCCGGTAATCCCACTTCCTTTTCCACCGCGGAATCCCCTTTGTCCCCTGCCTTGATCCTGTCCTCCAACCGGTCCCTTACTCATAGGTCCTGTTCCATCCTTTCCTGGCATTGTATAATCTCCTCCTTCTACTCGTATTGATTTTCCATTTACTAGTGCATCTGCTATTTTCTGCAATGTTCTTTGGAGCGTCCTTTGAAAGGTGGACTGGTGTATTTGCATCGTCTGAGCTGCATTTTCCTGTTTCATTTTTTCAAGAGTGCTCAGCCTGAGGGTTTCCAGTTCATCAATGGTTATGTTGACCTCTTCCAGATCTTTCAGGCAAACGCCCGAGGGTTTGAAATGCCTTACATCGTGGTCAAAATTAACCATTCTTCTTTTTCTTGGCCGTCCCATATTATGCATTATAATGCATAATGCAGATAAACTTAACGTTCATCTTCAAAATATGTACAATGAACATATTGGATATTTCCATTTTAATTCATTTTTGTTTTCTAGTGCTGTCAAGAAGAGAAATCGAATGGTAAAATAATTTCATCTGGCATCAATTATCAAAAAAGTATCTTTAGAATCAAGTGTTTCCTGGAATTCCTTCTAGTTGCACACCCAGTTCATCAAAGACCCAGTCTATACATGCCTGCTCTTCCTTCCTTAAGAAAAGCAGACATTTTAACACCATCTGCCTGAACTCATTCAATCAGTGCTGTTCTGTATTCGTTTGCCAGTCTAACATACTCGGCTGCATTTTCAGCTATCATCTGTATGTCTTCAGCATTTGCTTCTCTTCTGATCTTTCCGGGAACTCCGGTGACAACACTGTTCGGTGGGATTATCTTTCCAGGCGGGACAAGGGCGTTGGCACCGATGATACAGTTCTCTCCGATCTCTGCACCATCAAGCACAGTTGAGTTCATTCCCACTAAGACATTGTTACCTATCGTGCAACCATGGAGAATGGCTCCATGACCGATGCTGACATTGTCTCCGATCTTCACTTTAAAGGGAGGGTCGGTGTGTATAACACAATTGTCCTGAATGCTGCTTTTCTTACCGACAATGATCTCATCCTTGTCTCCTCTGATGGTCGCATTGAACCAGACACTTGAGTCTTCTCCAATTTTCACATCACCGATGATATCTGCGGACCCTGCAACAAATGAAGTTTCTGATATCGAAGGTTCTTTGTTCTTGAATTTTAATATCATTATATCTCCGCAATGATCTTGTTCAGCTTAGTCGTTCAGCTTTTTCAGAAGCCATGCCATATTCTTTCCGAGGGTCTGCATGGTCTGTATCCCTTCCATATCGGCTTCAACATCTACGGGTAAAAATCCGAGTCCAATATTCCAGTAGCTTGAACCTGGAATTATCATCTGGGATATTGTGAATAAATGATTGATCGAGTCAAAGGCATGAATTGCACCTCCCCGTCTGGCAGCGACAACAGCAGCACCTACCTTGCGTTTGAAGAGATCATCGTTCGCTTTAGCCACAAATCCTGCTCTCTCTATAAGGGCCTTCGTTTCTGCATTAATGTCTGCAAAATATGTAGGGCTTGCAATGATTATGCCATCTGCCTCTTTCATTTTTTTGATGCAATCATTTACAATATCACTTTTTATGATGCATTGCTCATCTTTGTTCTCAAAACATTTCATACAGGCGGTACATCCACTCAATGTATTGTTACCTATCTGTATTATCTCGGTTTCAATACCTTCGTCTTCAAGTTCAGTAAGGATATGTTTGAGTAAAAGTGATGTATTTCCTTCTTTTCTTGGACTTCCATTAAATGCAACAACTTTCATAATAGATCTCCTGATAACTTAATTCCTTGCGAGTGAGTAATCTGCGAGAACTTTGAGATACACGTCATCAACTTCCATTAATACTGTTTCGAACATGGCGATATGTACCATTTCCTCTCTGGCCACTTCCAGAAGCACTTTTTTTAGGTATTCATCCTTTGTAAGGGAGGCCATTTGTTCATAGAAATTAACAGCATCCAGCTCGGCTATCATGCCAATTCTGATAAGTTCCTTGTCGAGGTCTTCCTTACTAATATTTTCAGGTATGATCGGCATTTCAGACATCATTTGCTTTTCCCCCTTTATTTTGTCAGCTCATCAACTTCAAGCTTGCCTTTTTCCATTTCCTGTACCTGCTGTTCATCTTCTCTTAACAGGAGTGTCTGGAACTCTCCGACATGCGTCTTCTCTTCCTTTGCGATGTCCAGAAGTACTTCTTTCACTTCTTTGTTATCTGTCAGCGCTGCCATCTGCTCATAAAGATTTACCGCATCCAGTTCAGCGATTATGGCTGCGCGAAGGATCTCTTTGTTGATGTCTTCAGGTTTGACCTTTGATATGTCTATAGGTATTTTCGATAGCATTGGCTTACATCTCCATTTATTTTCGTTTGTGGGGATCTGTAAGATATGGTCTATGTAGATAATATGATCAAAACTCCCCAATAACATTCATCTTTTACATTATTTATATGTTGAGGAACGATGGGCCAACCCAAAAGACATATACCTGTAAAAAAAAGAATTACTATTTATGGATGATGGATCGGAATTGGGAATCCCTGATGAAACTAATCTTGAACTTATCCCGGGGTGGGATGATGGACTTGAAGCGGCATTCTCTGCTTACAAGGGCCCATACATAGCTGGAAGGGTTGCAGCTCAACATAAGACGGTCTGCGAGATTCTCATTCCGGGTGATATGGTCCAGGCAGCGATCTCGGGTGCTATGCGCAGGGTTGGCAAGCAGCCGGTTGTCGGAGATTTTGTTGTTCTGCTGTACCAGGCTGAGATCAACTCATACACTATAGTGGATATCCTGCCCCGGAAGACCTGTCTTGCAAGAGGCTCTACTGGGGATAGCAGTGAAGAACAGGTGATAGCTGCAAACATCGATACTATTTTCATTGTTACAGCAGTTGGAAAGGACCTTAATTTGAGAAGACTTGAAAGGTATCTGACTATCGTTTACTCATCCGGTGCAAACCCTGTTATTCTTATTAATAAGATCGATCTTGTTGATGATCCGGCACAACTGATACGAGAAACGCAGGATATTGCAGGTGATGTCCCTGTCATTGCTATAAGTGCTCTTTCAAAGGACGGGCTGGACAAACTTGTTCCTTATATAGACCCTGCTGAAACGGTGGCGCTCATCGGTTCATCCGGGGTCGGCAAGTCCACACTTATCAACGCTTTTTTTGGAGAGACCATACAGAAGACCCTAAGTGTTCGGGAAGATGACGACAAAGGCAAACATACTACCACAGTAAGACAGCTGTTCCTTCTTCCAAACGGCGGGATCTTCATTGACAACCCCGGTATTCGTGAGATCCAACTGGGGGACAGTTCCGACGGAATTGACAGGACATTCTCAGATATCACTGATCTGGCCCAAGGGTGCAGGTTCAAGAACTGCACACATCGTGATGAACCCCATTGCGCTGTCCAAAGAGCTGTGCATCAAGGGCTTATCCCTCAGGAGCGGCTTGACAGTTTCTACAAATTGACCGCTGAACTTACTTTCCAGTCAGAGAAAGCTGAGATTGGCCTGAAAGGAATTGAGAAGAAAAAGTATAAGGGAATATCACAAAGTGCGAGAAAATATCGGGAGTTTACCGGCAAGCCGTGAGTATCGATGAATTTTTCATCAAATACTCTGCATCTGCCAGGGAAAGCTACGATTCTACAATTGAATAATTAATGGTATATTCATTACTTCCGATTCCCGAATATTGCAGAACCAACGCGAACCATTGTAGCTCCTTCCTCGATGGCAACCCTGTAATCATTGGACATTCCCATTGATAGCTCCTGCATATCGATGTTGTCCTGATCTACCTGCTTCAGCTCATCAAAAAGTGCTTTCATCTTTTTGAAATATGAACGTGTTTGTTCAGGGGATACAAAGGGAGGTATGCACATGAGTCCTTTTACTTGAACATTCCTGAGGGAATGGATCTGTGCTATCACCTGTGCGATCTCATCCGATCCAAAGCCGAATTTCTGTGGCTCGTTGCCTATGTTGACCTGAAGGAAGACCTTCTGCACCTTGTCAATGGCTTCGGCTTTTCTATCAATATCCTGTATCAATTTCAGGGAATCAACTGACTGGATCACATCAAAGAGCTGAACGGCTTTTTTAACCTTGTTTGTCTGTAGATTTCCTATAAGGTGCCTTTCACAGGGCAGGATCTCCTCACATTTATCTTCGAATTCCTGAACTCTATTCTCCCCTATGATGGTGGCTCCGGCTTTGATGGATTCGTTTATCCTCTCAGGGTCGATGGTCTTGGTGACGCAGACAAGTTTTGTTCTTCCAATTTCCTCAAAGATCCTTTTTATATTTTCATCGACTGTCATTCATATTCCCAAAACGATTTTTTTAAAAATATAATGTATTAATATGATCCTAATTGTGGTCTATATGAACCAAATGCAATGAATTTCATATAAAACGTTCGTTTGTTTCAGCAGATAAATGTCTTTCTTTTTCTTACGGAAATTAGAAATAGTCCTTATGCAAAGCCAAATTCAGAAGTATATTTTTACAGATACATGACCAAGATACTAAATACTAACCTAGTTTAATATTTATGGGGGTTATAAAGAATGTTATTTATGATCAGTCTTGAGCATACACCTGAACAGTGTTTTGCAAGAGAAGAATACAAAGCAGAAATGAAGCAATGGGCCGGGGAAATGAAAAGCTCAGCAGAAGATCTGGGTTTAAAGATAAATGGAGCATATGTTTGCCCTAACGAGCATATTTTCTATTTCATCCTCGAATCAGACAGTTTGATGACAATTTCGGAATTCTTAAAACCGCCGATGTTAACTCATCACACTGCAAAGATCACTCCTATAATGACAATAGAAGAGACGGTCAAAGGATCTGCATTGCTAAAAAGCTAAATCGTTTCATAGACTATAGGGGATTTCGAAGAAACTCGGAATTTAAGCGGTTGCATATGGGTCACATATAATTGATCGTTTGAAACCATAGGTTTATCGAAGTTCTCAATAGTAACTTTTCTTCTTTTTTTATGTTCCATCATACTTTCTACCACTTTCACTCTCAGAGTTGGATCCAGCGGTCAAGGCAAATATGGAAAAAGAAGGAACCTTAATTAAACGACAAGTTCGTTAAGGTTCACATTTCCATTGGTGGTCGTTATGTATATCTTATTCCCACCATTTCCTAATATCGCTTCCATGTGAGTTTTTTCTATTCCCGTTAGAACCAATGCTATATCATCAACTGAAATATCACCATTCGTTGTTTTCGCCTCTATATCAGCATTGAGTGACGGATTTATAGAAAGAGTAATACCCCCATTGGTACATTTTATATCTACATCATCTTTAAAGTCAAATATCTGCGCATCGATCTTTCCGTTGGTGGTCTCCAAGTCATCGATTCCTGTTGTTTCTCGGATGTCTATTGCACCGTTGGTGGTATTCGCTTTTACATATCCATCAGCATTCCTTATTACTATAGCTCCATTGGTACCTATTGCTGTAGTATCCCCTTTTGTGCCTAAAATTTGTATATTTCCATTGGTTGTTTCTACAAGATCAACGGCAACATTATTTGGAACCTTTATATCCATATCAACAGAAACCCTGGCATTCTCAAAAGCGTTAGATGTTGTTTCGATCTTTATCTCATTATCGCTTTCAATAACGTTGATATCAACTTTATCAAGCTCGTCTTTTCCATATCGGGTCCTTTTTGTAGTGTCCAATATGACCGTGTCGCCTTCCCAGCTATTAATTTCGATATGACCATTTACATTGGTAACCTTCAAAACAGTATCATTATCTGCTTCATACTCGTTACTGAAATATTCGATCTCTTCGGGCCCGTATTCGGGGCCATATCCTGTACACCCGGAAAAAGCAGTAACAATCAATACTACCAACATCAAAAATACAATATGGTATATTTTCATCATCGATTCCCCCATATTAAAAATGAAAGGTATTCACATAAAATACTATTTATCCTATTGATCAGGGCAAAGCTCTGGGGGGTTGAAACTATTTAGAATAAATGATTCCTCCTATGCGTAACACTTGCTTGGTATTGTAGAAGGTTCTGTATGTTAGTGGGAGCATAATAAAAAATTGAAATCAAAAAGTAGTATGAGCAATTCGATCTATCATGATTGTTTTCAAGCAATATTAACTATGATCAAGGTTTTTGATCGATAATGATCGAATTAATTTCATTCAGCATTTTTAGGTAGTCATTACCAGCTTCTGTAATATTGTATTTGTTGGATGATCTTTCTATTAATCCCATTCGCATCATCATATCTATGTAATGATCTGCCCTTTTAAAATTTAAATTTGCACTATAAACTATGCCTGTTTTCGTTACTTCTGATCCTTTTAAAACTTTCAGTATGTCTACTATTATTTCTAATTTTTCACGCATCTTCCCCATACCCCAAGGAACTGAATATTTAGATTACTACAACTTATATTTGGGTAATATTATACTTAAAGATGATGTATTATTGGCATTTCTGTAATAGTCATTGGTAAAATGAAAAATTGAAAATGTTTGTTTATGTGGAAGAGGGGATAGCCCATAAAGTCTATTACTTTGTGGTCAGATATCCGATTTTGTAGCCAAAGAGGCTTTATGGGCAAATCCTGTTAATTGAATCTTGGTCTATTTTTTGACTTTAAATTCGTAATATATCTTTCAGATATTTCCTGATAATTTCAATACCAGTAAACATATTTATATCCGATACTATTATTGAATTCATCAAATTGGCTTTTCGTTTTAAGAGCGAAACTCGATTTCTAAAATTGATCTGCCACAAATCTGGGAATAGTTCATGCATGATAATAAACAGTGGTATTTTTCCAAAAACTATAAATAAAACTTTGGCCTAATTATCTTTTAATACTTATTAAAAGTACTAAAAGGTAATGCGCATGGAATGGATATTTTTATTAATTGCAGGAATACTTGAAACTGGATGGGCAGTTGGATTGAAATATAGTGATGGTTTAACCAAGTTTTATCCAACGGTTTTTACAATAATTACTTTAATTTTAAGCATGTATTTATTGGAAAGAGCTTTGAGAACGTTACCTGTTGGAACGGCCTATGCAGTCTGGACAGGCATTGGTATCATTGGGACAACAGTATTGGGAGTACTCCTTTTCAACGAATCAATGAATCTGTCCAGGATATTTTTCATTGGATTAATTGCTGTTGGAATTGGTGGTTTAAAATTGGTATCAGCTTGATCATGCATTATACCAATATTTTAATAGAAAACATTCAGATTCGTGGATGAGAAAAATGAATGACATTGAAAAAGAGATAATTGATATTGGTCATGAGATCTTTAAAGGCTATGGAGTTGATAATTCCACTGCACAAATCCTATCGATACTTAATTTTGAATCCGATGCAATAAGTATGGAGGAACTGGCAGAGAGGACAGGTTATAGCCTTGCTTCCATAAGCCTTAAGATCAAGAATATTGAGAATTTTTGGGGTATAAAAAGGGTGCATAAGCCCGGATCCCGCAAGACATATCTGCATATGGAAAAAAATCTGTTAGATGCTTTTGCTATCCAGATCAGGAATGGCTTCGAAACTGAATTAGAAATTGCAAAAACGAAAATAGATCCTCTTATCGAAGAATACAGAGACAATGCTACTACCCAAGAACAAAAGATCAAACTACATACTTATGAAAATTATCTCTCAGAGATCAATAAGTTTGAAGAATTAATTCGAAATATATACGATCAGATCGATCATCTGAAAAAGAAGCAAGTTTAAGCTGCTTTGCACTCTCTTTCGAGTGAGCTTTCTATATTTTGGACAGGGCAAAGTTTCAAAAATTTGCCCTACTCTGATCGGCCACGATTTCGTTTTTCATGTAGTACCTCTCTCTATTGAGCATAGTTATTTTAGCCACACTTCTAATTTTTCTCGATTTTCTCATGTGAGGTAGTGGTTGGATATGTGGAAAGGATATTGATCCGTTCGCATTGCTATAGATACCAATTTTGTTCTTTTTTCTGGAAAGAACAGTTATTATTTTTACTTAACTTACTATGAGTTTTTATAGTACGCATTACAAAAAACTGTTTGAAATTAAAGTTAGGTGATAATCTTGGAAATTATAAACGAACCAGAGATAACAGAGCTTGAAGAAAGAACCGTAGCATACGTTTCCTTTGTCGGCAACTATGTGGGTAATGTCGAGGTCTTTGCAGAGCTGTTCGGTAAACTGGGTAACTGGGCAGGCCAAAAGCAGTTGTTTGGACCGGATACTCTTTTCATGTCTGGCTATTATGATGATCCAGGTGTTACCCCTCCGGAAGAACTTAAGCTGGATGCGTGTATGACCATTGATGATGATGTTGAAGTGGATGGGTATATTAAAAAGCAAAAGCTTCCCGGGGGAAAGTACGTAGTAATGCGTGCAGAACTGACAGGATCAGAAGAATATGGTCCTGCATGGGAAAAGATCGTTGAGTGGCTGATACAAAATAACCTTGAAATTGATATGTCCCGAGCAAGTTATGAGATATATTTAAACTCCCCTGAAGAACATCCCGAAAAGCATCATATTCTTGATATATGTATGCCAATCAAGTGAATAAGACCTAGGAAGCATTCCTGAAGTATAAATGCTCCTCTTTACAAAAGTAATATGGGGATTTTAAAGGGGAGGTTGGGATTATCTAAGGGAACTTTGCATTATAGGAAGAAAAATGCTGAGAGTGAGAAGCCGTTTAGCCTGAATGCTCATGTTAGGGAAAGGTCGGAAGGATGGGAAGTTTGTTATTGAGCTACTTCATGCAGTTTCAAGTGTATTTTCAGTTGATTCGACACAACCGGATAGTGTCAATGCTGTTAGAATGATTAATATGAATCAGACTTTTCTAATCGGTTCAGAAGTGGCTTCCATATATGATAATGGTTACTGAAAAATTCCACTACCTTTCACAATTTGATACATTAATTTTAACATACCTGATTAAATACATTTTGATATAATTAGCACTGTGAATATGTGCAGCAACATTTGAACAATAAAAAATTTAGTTTCACTTAATTTATGCTTTTTACTTTGCTAATGTGCTGTTTGATAGAAGAGGTTATTTATGCTACAAAATGCTGTAAGTACTTGTTCGATTGCTCAACGGTTTTATAAAAGATTACTCAATTTTTGTGTTTTTTTTAACAATTGCTGATAGCAAGAAGTAGTAGTATCTGAATGAGCCATTTGACTAAGACTAGGTAAAACTGGTCATTCGATAATTCTCAGCCTCGGTTCTACTGTGCGGACTACTAAAGTATTTAGGAGATAAACAAATGGGATACAATAACAGAGGCGGCAGTGGTTTTGGTTCAAACAACGGCCCAAAAGAAATGCATAAGACAACATGCTCTGACTGCAAACAGGAGACTGAAGTACCTTTCAAGCCGTCTGGTGACAGACCTGTATACTGCAGGGAATGTTTTCAGAATCACAGACCAGCCAGAAACTAATCATATCTTGATATAATTTAATTCTGACATATTTTAATGAAAGACAGATAAACTGCAATCTTCCCGATTGATCAGTATCTGTCTGACATGCTTTTTTTAAAATCAATTTTTTTCAGTACACAGAATAAGATGGACAAAACATATCGTGAAAAAACGAGTGTTTTTTGATGTTAACTCTATCCCCTGTTATTGTGTGAGGGACAAGATTCGAACTCACAAAAAACTCGAAATTTATAAAGAGCGTCCTCATTCGATCTTTAACAATATCAATCAAAAAGAGTTTTGGTGCGAGAGAAGGGATTCGAACCCTCGAACTCCTACGAGACTAGGCTCTGAACCTAGCGCCTTTGGCCAGGCTGGGCAACTCTCGCTCCACGATAATAGCCAATAGTAGTGTTTTTCATTATTAAGGGTTGTGGTGACTATTCCCACGACTAAAGTTCGTGGGCTTTCTCTACCCCTACACCCCGTTAATGGTAAAGTTGCTAGAGGACCAGCTCCTCTAGCGTATTTGGTTGGCCCGAAGGCCTTGACAAAAAAGTTTTCTTTGGAGTTGTTTTAAAAATGGTTGTAAAGGAGTCGATCAAGAGAAGAAGAAACAGGAACTCTTGATCTAATTTATAGATTGTTGATGTTGATATATAGCATAATCTCTTTCGAATTGGCGACCGATGTGGAAATTGTGGAGAGGGTCTAAAAAGTACAATGGCTTTGAAATTGTACAACGCCATTAAAATGGCGATATAAAAAAGGTCCGAAATGCTAAAAAAGAATGGAAAGCTGATGGGGTTATGCCATCAGTTTCATGATAAGTGCTTTCTGGGCATGCAGGCGGTTCTCTGCCTGATCGAAGACGACTGAATGAGGGCCGTCCATGACCTCTGCGGAGACCTCTTCACCTCTGTGGGCAGGCAGGCAGTGCATGAAGATGACATCAGGCTTTGCAAGTTCCACCAGGTTGGAATTGATCTGGTAGTCTGCGAGGTCGCTAAGCCTCTTCTCCCTCTCTTCCTCATCACCCATGGATACCCATACATCGGCGTAAAGGACATCAGCATCCTTTGCTGCTTCTTCTGGATCGGTGGTTATCAGTATATCACCGCCAAGTTCTCTTCCCTTTGCCACGATCTCAGGGTTTGGCATATAGCCTTCCGGACATGCAACAGCTATCTGCATACCGACCAGGGCACAGCCCAGGATAAGGGAATTACAGACATTGTTACCGTCACCGATCCATGCGAACTTCAAACCTTTAAGGCGGTTCTTGTATTCGCGTATGGTCAGGAAATCTGCAAGGATCTGGCAGGGGTGTTCAAGGTCTGATAATGCATTGATCACAGGTACCTTTGAGTGCTCAGCAAGATCTGCGACGGTCTTATGGCTGTTCACCCTTGCGGTAATACCTGCGACATAGCGGGAAAGGACCTGTGCAGTATCGGAAACGGTCTCACCGCGTCCGATCTGTATGTCCCTTGAATTAAGATAGATTGAATGGCCTCCAAGATCGCTCATGGCGACCTCGAAAGATACCCTTGTTCTGGTCGATGATTTCTCAAAGATCATCGCAAGGCTCTTGTTCTTCAGCAGATCGGTCATCTTACCGCGAACTCTTTTCTCTTTGAGGTCCTCAGCAATGTCAAGGATCTCAATGATCTCTTCCTGTGTAAGATCTGTCATTGATATTAGATGTTTCATTTTACCAGCTCATATCAGATATTTATCCACGGATCTGTTCCATGTGAGTGACCCTTTTCTGGACCAGTTCAGGTGTACCGATATCCCTTCTGAAATGAAGGTCACCGGTAATGTTCTCAAGTGCGTTCTGTGCGATCTTCTCAGCATCTGTAATGCTGCTCGCAACACCCACAACAGCCACTGCTCTGGAGCCGGTGGTGTAAACTTTTCCATCCTTCTCATAGACACTTGAATAGAACAGGAGTGCATCACCGATATCGCCGACAACGACCTCTTTGTCCTTTGATGGCTCATCAGGATATCCTGCCGGTACAGCGTACTTACAGACAGTTGCACGTTTCAGGAACTCCACATCAAGCTCATCAAGGGTGCCGCTGACAACAGCTGACATTACATCGATCATATCCGTCTTAAGCAGTGGAAGCACGTTCATTGCTTCAGGGTCTCCGAACCTGGCATTGAACTCGATGACCTTAGGTCCGTTCTTTGTAAGTATGAACTGGCCGTAGAGCATGCCCTTAAATGGTGTTTCGGTCGCACCGAGAGCTGTGATGGTGGCTTTCATTATCTCTCTTGCATGATAGAGATCATCAATGGTCACAAATGGCAAAAGTCCGTCTGAATCGGAATATGAGCCCATGCCACCGGTGTTTGGTCCGAGGTCGTTCTCAAAAGCACGCTTGTGGTCCTGCACACAGGGTGTGAACGCAAGGTTCTTTCCATCCACGAATGCCTGTACAGTGAACTCCTCCCCCACAAGGTTCTCCTCAACGACAACATTGTCACCGTCAAGAAGGGACACAGCATAATCATAAGCTGCGCCGGTGTCAGGAAGCTGGTCTCCCATTACCTTTACGCCCTTACCGCCTGTAAGTCCTGCAGGTTTGATAGCCACACTGCCTAATTCCTCGATGTATTCCTGAAGACCTTCCTTGTCGGAGAACACCTTGAAAGCAGGACATCCCTCAATGTCGTTGTCCTTCATGAAATTGCGAGCCCATGCCTTGTCGAACTCGATACGTGCAACATCCTTTCTGGGTCCTACAGCTCCGATACCTGCTTCTTCAAGAGCATCAGCAAGGCCGACCGACAAAGGCGCTTCCGGTCCTATAAAGACCATTTCGATACCCTTTTCCCTGGCGTATCCCACGACCTTCTCCACATCTGTCTCCTTTTCCAGAAGAAAATCCTCGCACAAAGCTGCAATGCCGGGGTTCTTCTTTGCCATAACTGCGAAAAGGGTGGGGTTGCGTTCGCTTCTTGCAATGGCATCTGCAATAGCGTTCTCTCTTCCGCCTCCACCAATGATTAGAACATTCATATTATTAGCCTCGTTCAATTGAAAAGAAATATATTGATAATAGATCAGTTTATTTTTAGAAATAACGTTGTCATATATTAGAGAACTAAATCTCCTACTATTGAATAAATACTTTTCCAATATTGTGAGTTATAGTATAAGTATGAATATTTCATACGTGGCCGCACAGTGAAAATAAAACATCGTCTGTAAAAAATTATTGTACAATGACTGTTTAACGAACAGTTCATATTGTAAAATGATAAAAAAAGAATGCAGGATATTAAGAATACCCTGCGAACGTTCACTTATTCTTTCAACTTCACAACAAGGAACCTGAAAAGGCTGTCACTCTCATTCCTGAGCAAATGAGGGATACCCTTCGGGCTTTCAATGAGCATGTCCTTTGAGACACTTTCTTCCTCATCACCGATGACTACGATGCCCTCGCCTTCGAGAACATAGAAAAATACGTTCATAGGTGTCTTGTGCAGCTTGAGAGCTTCCCCTGGCTTAAGCTCGAGGTGAACGACCTGTGTCTGTTCAGAGTCATAGAGCCCTTTAGCAATTACGTTATGAGGATTCTCTTTTTCAGGTGCCTTGCTTAATTCTACGATCTTCATTTGTTATCTCCATTTTTTTAAGGTAATTATCTCAGCTCTATGATCTCAAAGCCATTTCCAGGGAGTTATTTCAGCAGCCTCTCCATATCTTCTTCCACCGTGGTGTTCGGTGTGATATTGAACTCCTTGACCAGCACGTTGAGGACATTAGGTGACACAAAGGCCGGAAGCTTTGGTCCGAGGGTAATATCCTGTATTCCCATCCTTAACAGGGCAAGCAACACAAGGACTGCCTTTTGTTCGTACCATGCGATATTGTACGAGATCGGTGCTTCATTAACATCCGTAAATCCAAGTCTGGCCATAAGTCCTTGTGCAATGATGACCAGTGAAAATGAATCATTACATTGGCCTGCATCCAGTACCCTTGGAATTCCATCGATGTCTCCAAGGTTAAGCTTGTTGTAGCGATATTTTGCACATCCGGCAGTCAGTATGACAGTATCCTTTGGCAGTGCTTCTGCAAAATCCGTATAATACTGCCTGTCCTTTTGGCGACCATCGCATCCTGCCATGACAATGAACTTCTTTATCTTGCCTGCTTTGACGGCATCAACGACCTTGTCTGCAACAGAGAGTACGGAATTGTAGGCAAAACCACCCATTATAGTTCCCTCTTCAAGTTGGACGGGTGGTTCGCATTTCTTAGCCTGTTCGATTATCGCTGAGAAATCCTTTTGTCCATCCTTCCCAACGAGATGTGTGACCCCATCAAAACCAACAGAGCTGGTGGTGTATATCCTGTCAAGGTATGCCTTACCCGGAGGAACGATACAATTGCTTGTCATCAGTATAGGTCCGTTGAAGCTTTCGAACTCTTTCTTCTGATGCCACCATGAGCCACCGTAGTTGCCTACGAGATGCTCATATTTCTTAAACTCAGGATATGAGTTTGCAGGCAGCATCTCACCGTGAGTATAGACATCGACACCGCTGCCTTGTGTCTGGTCCAGCAGTTGTTTCAGGTCTTTAAGATCGTGTCCGCTTATGAGAATTCCCGGATTGTTCCTTGTTCCTATATTGACCTCTGTGGGTTCCGGATTTCCGAATGTACCGGTATTTGCCATGTCAAGCAGTGCCATCACATCAAAACCCTTTTCCCCACATCTCAGTACAAGGGAGATGAGGTTCTTATCGGTGAGGCTGTCATCCGTGGTTGCCACCAGTCCTTCTTCTATAAATGAATTGACCTTTTTATTGGTATGCCCAAGCACCATTGCATGATGTCCGTATGCTGCAATCCCCTTGATCCCGAAGATCAACAGTTCTCTTAATGAGCGTATGTCCTCGTTCTCTGTTGCAAGTATGCCGGTATCCCTGTCCTTGAGGTTTTCCGGGCTCACAGTTGCGATCTCGGGCAGATCGTTCACATCAAGGGCATTGTTATCCAGAAGTTTCTGCTTGATCTCAGCCTGGAGCTTGAATCCTCTGTCAATGCGGTCCTGTATTCCGGTCGCTCTGAAATCAGTATTCGTTATAGTTGAGAACAGTGCATCGAGCATGAAGTCATCAGTGCTCTCCTCAGAAATTTTTGCCTTTCTTGCTTTCTGGTTGTAGAATGCAATGCTCTTAAGCACATAGATAAGATCGTCCTGAAGGTCTGAGACCTCGCCTTTCTTCCCACACACGCCGTTCTTTGTACAGCCTTCGCCGTTCATTGTTTCTTCACACTGGTAGCAGAACATATTATCACCTTTTAATGCAGGGTCTTCAGCACTATCCATTAATTACTAACTACAAGCCAGTATATTTTGTATATTGCTATTTATAGGGCCAGTTTCATTTTTGATACTGGTATTATAAAAATACTGAATTCCCACTCCTCTATATTCTATGAGCTTTCAGCTATTTAAGAAGTGAGGGCACAGAATAAGTAAAAAGTAAAAAGTAAAAAAAGGGTCAGTGCAGTGATATCTGCTCTGATCACAAACCACACTTTTCTAAAAGCTCGCTTGCACGTACAAGGGGGATGAGTTCCACGTCTATCTCTGCAAGATTTTCAGTGGCACCATCTTCGCGGTCCACTACAGTTATCACTTTTTCAACGACACACCCGGCTTCACGGATCGCTCCAATGGCCTCGATGACGGAACCTCCGCTTGTGGTCACATCTTCGAGCAGGATTATCCTGTCACCTTTGTTTGCATCCCCTACAAATCGTCCTCCTGTGCCATAGTCTTTGGTAGCCTTTCGAATAAGCAAAAGCGGAAGGCCGGTCTCAAGGGACACGGCCGTGGCTATAGGAACGCCACCAAGGGCAACGCCGCCGATGAGGTCTATGTCTATTTTCTTTATCATTGAAGCTGCCTGCTTTGCAATGAGCTTCAATGTGGAAGGGTTGGAACTTGCTTTTTTAATATCGATGTAGTACTTGCTTTTCTTTCCTGATGCAAGGGTGAAGTCACCGAATTTTACTGCACCACAACTCTCAAGGCCTTCTATAAGTTCATTCTTGTCATTTGCTGATATCATTGTAATTTCTCCTTGATTTACCACGGTTCTTTTTTCACTCCCATGAAATAACCGACAATATTGGTTGAAAGGTGGAGCAGTGGAGTGATCACCAATATAACTATGATGACACTGGCTGTGAAATGCTCAGCGAACCAGACCGGGGATGCAAGATATGCGAACAGCCATGCTCCGAGGACAAAATCGAGCTGGTCGATGATAGGCAGTGGTGCCCCGCGTTTAAGCCCCATACGGCGTTTGAAGAAGCTCATGAACATATCCCCGAAAAGGGAACCGAATGCAAGTGCGAATATCACTACTGTGGTATTGGAATCGCCTGTGCCGAATATTGGGAGCTCCACTCCGAAGAGTATTGGGTACTTCTCAAGAAGCTGCATCTGCATGAGTCCTGCAAGGGCTCCGAATATGAGTCCTACAAAGAAACCACGGTACGTTTTTCCATCTCCAAGTATCCGTCTTCCGTCTGACATAGTTTTGCCATTGTCGATGGGTCTTCCTCCCCCGAACAGTGCTGCAAAAGGATTTGGAAGGTAAGCCGGAAGCATTAACCATAGTGCAAGAACAATTATCTCGATCGTGTTATCAACTCAGTAATTTTGCTCTAATCTGCTTCATTGATATATAAAATCAACTATAATATCGACTTTGCCCAAAAAGTCCGATTGACTACAAAGTCGAGCATCTGACTATGAAGTACCTTGTTTAACCATTAACTCAAAAAATCAGTGACATACAAAGCCTTCAATTGCTTTAAAATGGTGCAAAAGTTAAGTATTCTTCAACAAAAAATAGCAGCCGTATCTAAATACAAACTAAAAATAATTGTAGCTTTTTCTATCATTTCACCAAAGCTTTTAATTCATTCATCTTATGTGCATATCCCAGCAGAACAATGAATGTAGCTCCACCAATCGCCATTAATAAAAGTATACGGTTAATCATCATTTCCCATGTATATATTTCATGAATATATGAATTGAAAATCAATACGAAATATCCACAAAAGATTCCAGTAGTAGCCATCAAAGCAACCACATGATAATCAAGCATCTTCAATTTCCTTTCTGTAATCATTATTAACATCCTTTAATTCCTTGCTTTAGTCAATGTGGCTGACAATTTCCATGAGCTGCAGCACAAATATAAGCAATGCAATCACCAAATATGGATATTTTCGGAATGCGATTAAGAATCCGATTAGTGAATGGGCAAGGGAATATTTCCAAAATTCATCAATAATAATAAATATGTATGACCATTCAACGTATCTGCCAAGTTGTTCGAATCGGAAATCAATAATTGCACTGAGAGGTCCTGCATAAAAGAACATGAGAGGGAAGATCAATAGTCCCAATATTGCAGAAGATAGTTTGTTCCCAGTATAGTAGGCATAATAAGTCAATGCGACAAGTGGTCCAACAAGTATAACGAACAGACCAAATTGACCGACCAATGCCATTATTAGCGCAAGTATGAATGGAAATCCCAATATAACGAATATGGAGTATTTGGGATCCTTGATAGCTTCTTTGATCCGATCCAAATATTCAGTTTTATCATCTGCAGATTGTTTTATTTCCATTGTTGCCAAATCCATTTTTCCATATCAAAATCCATTAGTCAAATCTTGAAATATCGACATTAAATTCACCACTATCATTGGTGAGTGTGTAAGTAACCGTATTTCCCCAACTGGTTTCAGTGTGAAATGAAACTGAATGATTTTCGGATTTGAAATGATAGCCCCATTTAGGTTTGATCGTCTCAGAAGTCAGTTGTGGGGGTGTATTCCATTCCAAAGATTGTCTGCCCACTTTGATGCTTTCACCTGCTTCGAGACTGAATGTTTTGTTTACATATATGCTACCATCAGATCTCGTGATCTCAATACTTGCATTGTGTGGATGTTCATCTTCGTTAATGATTGTGTAAATTGGTTCACTTGGTCCCGCAAGTAACAATGGGATTGCATACAATACGATGAATATAAACGCTGCTGCAATTGCAAATAGAGTAATCTGATTTGGCAGTTTATTTTTAGGCATGACACCTCATCTCCCCAGTTTGTGTATCACATATTAATTTCTGAAATCGTCCATTTGCAATTCATAAATTCAATCGTTTTTGCTTTCTAAGTGCAAATAAAAATGCCATCACAAGTGAAAGGATAGTGAAGCCTGGTGCGTTAGGAGTTTCAATGTCCTCTTTAACTCCTTCGTCTTCTACGGGCATCTCATCAAATTCGAATTTTACTGGTATGTTATCGATACCATTCTGAACAGCTTTCTGGTCAATTGTCTCATAAATTTCATCCATCAAAGAATCATTGATCTCAGATCCTTCCAGGAATGTTACTGAGATATAACCATCATAACCTTGCCCGTAAGAAATAACAGGACCATCTGGATACATGTATTTCTCCATATCATTTCTTATATTCCTCATACTCTCAAGTTCATCAAGCCAACTTCGTCTTTCATCTTCTGTATAAAAATCCATTTCTTTTCCGTAGAATGTTATAACTTTATAGCTACTGTTTTGTCTTTTAATATTATCAATTGCGGATCTTGCAAGAATACGTACCCTATTTGAGTCATCATTCCGAGCTTTTGTAAGTGGTTCAATTGCTCTCCTGTCATCAAGTTCACCAAGTGCCATTGCAGCATTTGATCTTACATTCTCATCTTCATCATTGAGTAGTTCAATTACAGGTTCAACTGCTCGCGGATCACCTGTTCCACCCAGAGCTCTGGCAGCATATGCCCGTACAAGTGGATTATTATCTTCTAAGACATCGATAAGGGGTTCCACGGATGGTTCTCCGATATTGCTTAAAGCTTCAGCAGCATCTACCGCATCTGTACCTCCAAGCATCTGGATCAATGGTTCTACTGCTCTTTCATCTCCGATTGTCCCAAGAATACTTATTGTGGCCAAGCGGATGGGGAATATTTCATTTTGATCATTCATGGTCCCAACCAGAGATTCTACCGCTGGCTCATTTATATTCCCAAGGGCAATTTCTGCAGCACGTTGGACTTCACTGTTTTCGTCACCCAACAATTCAATTAGAGGTTGTATTGCTCTTTCATTTCCTATTTTCCCAAGAGCAGATGCCGAATTTCCTCGAATTTTAGGGTTTTCATCCTCTAGTGCCTGGATCAGAGGATCTACTGCGGGATCTCCAATCTCAACAAGGGTTTTTACAGCATCCAGTCTAATAAACACATCCTGGTGACCCATATTCTGTATCAATGATTCCATCATTATTTCATCTATAACAGTTTCATCAGAACTAGCACATGTAGAAACTGTGCCGAATATCAGAAGAATGGCTGATAAAAAAATACATATAATTTTTACATACATAGTTAAAAATATGTGCAATATTATTAAAAATAATTGGTATGTTACTTGGTTAAAACAGAAACTACCAATTCATCCTGATGTTTATGGATTAAATTGAAGATGTTTGCTCAATTTCCTAGCATAGATCTCGCCTCATCCCCATCCTACAAAGCTGATTAGTCATGAAAATAAAAAAGTAGGAATCAAAGGATGAGGTCCTTCATTCCATTGATTCAGCGATTCTTATGAGTTCATCTGAGTCCACTGGACCGAATATAATCATATTTATATTTCCTGTGGTCCATGAAAGGGATGCATAATCTTCATCAAGTGGTGAAGAAACAAGCTGGCCTTCATACCCATTGATCTCCACTATTTCACCTCTGGTTTCCATTATTGCAGGAGGTTCTTCATCATAGAAACTTTCGCTGATGCGGATTGATTCGAAATTTTGCGTATAGGTCATGGAAACAACTTCCTGCACTTCACCAAAATATTGGATGTTATTATTGACTGTTGCACTTTCAAACTCATAACCTTCAGGAATGTAGGAAGGGATCAGCACATCATATTCAGACAACTCCTGTGCTTCTTCAAGAGTTACTTCCTCGGGAATTAGTTCATCAAAGCCATCAAGAGTGACCACTTCCGCCCCTTCGGGAATCTCAAACTCAAATTCCGAATCAGGAATACCTGTGTTGACTTCAAAATCCCTGTATTCGGTAACGATCATTAGATTGCCTTCATTATCATACATTTCGAACTTAAGAGGCATCCAGGTTTCCCTGTCAATCCATGCTTTCATATCAACAACTAAACCAGACGTTGAATTCTCATTTGGTTTTATGGATATTACATAAGTGTCTCTGCCGTCAACGGTGTCTATAGCATCTAACGTTAGATCGTTCTCATCCAGGAGATCCTGCATCATACCTGTATAATCCATCTGGCTGGCATCAAAATCTCCCATGGAACCCAGATTCATCACCATCACAGAATTCTGATCGGGATTATATGTCCACATGGTCTTTCCGTTGGAAACCATAACCATGCCTTCACCCTGTTCAGCTTGTATTATGGTGGTTTTCGTCTTATCGGGCATCTTTTGGGACATTGAAGTAATTGATGTGATTTCCTGCTCGCTCAAATACATCGTCATATGAACGGTGGCAGAATAGTCATCAATGTTTGCCTGCTTTTGCTGATATTCCTCAGCAATCTGTGCGGCTGTGAGTTCTTCACCAATACAGCCTGCGGAAAAGAGCAGTAGTGATGTTATCAGTAAAATAAGTGTTAATTTTTGTGTATTCATAGTTCCACTCCATAAGTTATGGAATTAAACCATCGAACTGTATAAAAATACATCCCTTTATCAAAAAAGTATAAGATATACTACTAATTTTTCATACACTGTAATTCTTCAAATATTTCTCCGATTTTCCATTAACCATATATTTGATATGTCCCCAGTTATCTTGTAATATATCAAAATAATGTGGAGGAATATCATGAGTACGATTGAAAATCTAAACGAAGCGTTTGCCGGGGAATCAATGGCAAACAGGAAATATCTTGCTTTTGCAAAAATGGCTGACAAAGAAGGTCTTGGACAGATCGCTAAATTGTTCAGGGCTGCAGCTGCTGCAGAAACAGTACATGCTCATGCTCATCTAAAAGTTCTGGGTGGTGTAAAGAGCACTGAAGAGAACCTTCAGGAAGCGATAAGTGGCGAGACCCTGGAATTCAACGAAATGTATCCTGCCTTCATAGCAGAAGCAGAAAAAGAAGGCAACAAGCAAGCTGCTCGTAGCTTCGATATGGCAAATCAGGTCGAGCAGATCCACGCCGGACTCTACAAGAAAGCCCTGGACAATATTGGCAGCAATGAAGAAGTCGACTATTACGTCTGTGATGTCTGTGGAAATACCGTGGAGGGTGAAGCGCCTGAAAGGTGTCCTATCTGCGGAGCTGTACATTCAAAGTTCAAGAAAGTAGACTGATACAAGATCTCTTTAAAGGCGGGAACTTCACCGTCTTTTAACTTTTCTTTTCCATATACATGCAATAACTTGTTACGGTTTCGTAGTCGTTGTTGCATTTTATAAGTTTGTAGAAATTACAGGTTTTGATAATAAAGTCCATTTGATCGCAAAATGAACTTTTTGACCACAAAGGCTCCACATTTTTAATGACAAACAAAACTCATACATCAATGGTTATTGGTAGTAAAAATGTGGAAGTTACCTTCTGAACAGGCAATCCCACATATTAATAATTTGTTAAATTACCGCAGAAGTACAGTAATTACTTTTTCTCTTTTTCTTCCTTGGCCACTTCTAACTTCTTACCGCACTGGTCACATTTTCCTTCATCTGTAACACTTGGCCGTTTTGGTGCTTCTCCTCCACAAATTCCGCATTTTACCATCTGCTTTCACCCCCTATTTCCATCTATCAGAGTATCGCTTCCCACATTTGTTCCAATTATTCCGGAAGCCTGAATACCCTTTAAATATAGGCTATGTGATTACAAAAATCTTATGAAACTGAAGTTCTTACCTGAGCTTCTAACGATTAAGCTGATCGGATGGTTCTATCATGGGGAGATGAATGGAGATGGGGTCAATTTGGCAAGCATATCAAACTTTTCAACTTCATGCTCGTTGTTAACGATTCAAAAGTAAAGAGATTAATAGGCAATGTCGACATTACTCATATCAGGGCTGTATCAGGACCTTCAAATTAATACCGATACATATTTTAATACAAATAACGATTGTGAATCCAATGAAAGAAAGCAAAGACATCATAAACAGCAGTAACATCATGTTGGCAAGTGTGCTGACAATGCTTCTGCTTGCTGCTCTCATCACTCTGGGGATGCTGACACCACTTGTCGTGAAGCTCACCACAGGCAATGAGATAAGCATGGGTGCTGAATATTTCAATGACAGGAGTGCAATACCGACAGCAGCATTGGTCGTACTGCTCACCACATTTCTGCTTTATGGTTACTTCGGTGCAAAGAAGGCACTCTTAGTTGCGGGTCTTACTGTTCTCCTATCTCTGGTGTTCGCTTTCATCTCACCTTTTGGGAACCTTCCGCTCGATGTCACAGTGCCATTAACAGGAATGGCGGTCGTAGCCACATTCTATAAGATGTACATGGCAATGGAGCGGGGATCATGGACAATGAAGCTCAAGGGCATAAGTGCTCATGTGATACATCTTGGTATTCTTTTCATTCTCATAGGCATTGTTGCCAGCTCGAACATGCAGGTGGAAGGCTCGGATATTGTGACCGTGGACTCTCCCGGATAGTTCGAAGGGCAGAACTACATAGTTTCCGTAACTGACATGCATTCAGTTTTCGAAGGCTCTCCATACAAGCAATATCCGGGATCTTCCTATGCAACCCACGTCACCTTCGATGTCTATAAGAAAGGGGCTTATTTTGATAGTGGTCAGGTCAAATACATAACTGACTTCAAATGGGGTCAGACATTCACCACCACATATGTTGAACGAGGGCTCTTTGAAGAGCTGTTCATAGCTCCAAAGGCATTGAACGAAAGCAGTGGTGAGGTCAGCCTTTATGTCAGGACAGTTCCGTTCATAACATTCATCTGGGCTGGTCTTTTCCTTATGGTTGCCGGTATAATCTCTCTTGTGCTTGTGGACCGTTCACTTGAAAGCAACAATTCGAAGACCGAAATACCTCTTAATGGAAAACGAAATAACAGCTCTAAGGCTCGTAAGGGGGCTAAAAAATGAACTTCGGAATGATATTTATCTGGTTGGCGTTCATCCTGGGTACAGGTTCAGCATGTCTGGCTATTATCGGTCTTTTGCGAAACGATGAACGCTTGATCTCCCGGTCGAAACAGTTCGAGCTAGGCTGCGGTGTTCTAACAACATCTGCCATCATGTTGCTGACCTATTATCTGTTCACAGTATCGGCGTCATATGTCTATGTCTATCTGCATTCCAGCATAGACCTTGAATGGTTCTATCGCTTTTCTGCCCTCTGGGCAGGTCAGGAAGGTTCGTTCCTGCTCTGGACATGGTTCACTCTCATGATCCTTCTGGTAATTCAGTATACAGGACAGACAAAAAAGCTTGCAGATACGAAGTTAATGAACATCACAAGGGCGGTCTGTCTAACGATAGTAGCTTTCTTCCTCCTTCTTCTGGTATTGAAGAATCCCTTCGAGACCTATTACGCTGTTTTCGGAGGAGCTATCGAGACCTCCAATTGGAATCCCTTTGTTACGGCCTATCATCTCATCGATGGACAGGGTATGAACCCGCTCCTAAGGAACCCCTGGATGGCAGTCCATCCACCAGTATTGTTCCTGGGCTATGCTGCATTCACCATACCCTTTGCAGCAGCATTTGCATCATTGATCATCGATGACAATCGATGGATGCAACTGACAAGGAACTGGATGCGTCTGGCATGGCTTTTCCTTACAGCAGGTATAGGTCTTGGTGGCTTTTGGGCATATGAGGTTCTCGGATGGGGAGCATGGTACTGGTCCTGGGACCCTGTTGAGACGTCTTCATTGATACCCTGGATAACAGCTACCGCATTCCTGCATTCGGCAACAAGGGTCCGTTATGGAGAATACCGTTTCCTTGCTCCGATGCTGGCAATAGTTTCCTTCATACTGGTAATATTCGCTACCTTTGTGACACGCAGTGGTATGTGGGTATCCGTACACTCCTGGCAGGACCTCACATTCGAAGGAACATTGATCGCTTTCTTCCTGGCGATACTTGTCGGTTCAAGTCTTGTGTTGCTGACAAGAAGGTACTTTGAAGAGAACGATGGCAGCGATAAAAGCGCTCAGCATAAAGATCAGTAATAATAATTGGTCAAAAAAGATCAGGAGAATCTGAAATAGATCCTCCTGTTATTCTTCCCTTTATTCTCTGCCTTGATTATCTCAATATGTGGTATGTCACCAGTATTTGCAACATGGGTACCACCACATGCCTGGTCATCGACATCAGGTATCCGTATAACTCTTATCTCTTCTATTTCCGGCGGGAATGCATCCTTGAGCTTCACCACAGATGGTATCTTCAGTGCTTCATCTCTTGGAAGGATATCTATCTCCACATCGATGTTGCGGTCTATGATCTCATTGACCTTCGCTTCATAAGTGCCTATCAGTTCTCTGTCGAAGTCCTCAAGATTAAAATCAACTCTTGTCTTATTTTCTGCTATCTGATTTCCGGATATCTTCGCACCGGTCTCACTATGGATTATAGCACTGAGAATATGGGCAGCAGTATGGTATTTCATGAAAAGGCTTCGTCTGTCCCAGTCGATTATACCTTTGACCTGATCTCCGGCCTTCAATCCGGCCTCAGAGACCTCGTGACTTATCTTCCCATCAAATTTACCCACAAATATGACGGGATACTCTTTTCCATCACAGACAAGTTTACCGGTATCATGAGGCTGTCCTCCTGAACTGGGATAGAAAGCCGTCCTGTCAAGGACAACGAATCTATCATCGGTCACATCGAGGACATTAGCCTCGAACTCTTTCATCTGACAGTCTTTAAAGTAGAGTTCTTCCATAATGGAAAATCAGGAATATCCTTAATAAATGTTTTTCATTCCGACAGACATCACATCTTTACTCTTCCAATATCGATGTAATCCACACCTTCGTCTGTGGGGATAGCATAGAGCATCCTCTTTCTTACACTGTTGGCAAGTCTTATGGCCCTTGACATGACCGGTAGTGTAAACTCATGGTCCAATGGTATCGAATGTATGAGATATTCGGAATGCGGTATCTTTGTTGGTGATTCCACCTGTGCATAAACACGGAAATGACTGCCGAACTTGAAGCCTGTCTTTGGCACAACTCCTTCATCTCGAAGATCTGTGTAAACACTGCTCTTTATATTGAACTCTGGCTCGATCTCCGAGGCCGTCTTTGAAAATGTATCTGCATCCAGAGATTCATTCTGTCTGTTGTTGATATTGATGACACCTTTCTCAAGGAGATATCGGGATTCAACGAGTGAAAGTTGTAATCTCTGACTGTCAAGGGGTTTCCCGTAAAAGCCGTTCTCAAAAAGGGTATTTGAAGCGTCTTCATCCCATATAACGACCCTGTCCTCAAGGAAAGTTGCATCTGTATTGATGTCCGGATAAAGGGGTTCCTTCATCTCACCTTTTAATCGTGGTCTTTTCACATCATAGAACGTGATGTCACTCTCTTCGTCCACAATGGCGAGTATCATCTGTTTCCTGACGTTCTCTGCTGCTGCAAGGGATTTCAAAAGATCCCTCAGTGGCATTGGTGCCCTTTCCGACCTTACATAGACGAACTGCTTTGCTGCTCCCTTTCCAGGATGACTGCCACGTGGGTATACACGGAAATCGGTCACTCCTGGCTGGACATAGAATCCTCGTTCTCTCAGGTCCTTATAAACGATATATTTAAGCTCGAAGGATGGCTGCAAGATGGAAGCTGCCTTGAAAAGACCTGCAAAATCCAGTACCTTTCCTTCATGTTCCACTTCTATCTTCCCACGGTATGCCAGATATACAGCTTCGATAAGTGTAAGCTCAAGCCCGTTCGATTTAGGCCTGCCGTAGTACCCGTTATTGTAAAACTCATTAATGGCTTTTTTTTCTACAAGTACACGGTCTTTGACTATCTCTGCTTTCATTTTTTATTACCTCTATATCTGATGGCGGAATCCACGAAGGATGCTGCAAATTCTTTATATGATGCTGCTTCCAGATGAGCGTATGCACCAAGGGTATTGTTCCTGACCAGTCCATCCCATCCATCCCGTATCCCTGTCCCGCGGGATAGTTTTATGGCAAATTCAGCATCATCTGGTATTTCGGTCACCTCTGAATGATGGAACTCATGTCCTATGAACGAATTTCCTTTATTGCCGATAACCGTATCCTCATCGAGCTGACCTATATTGTAACTGACCACACGTTTGTGTCCCATGAGGGAATGTCCGGGAAGGGCCCCCACCATTTCATGGGTGGCTTCTTTCATTTCTGCCATGTGGTATGTCCCTTTACCTTTCACACCGGTGGTGATCCTCTCGGTCAGGTACATGAGTCCTCCACATTCACCGTATATGGGGAGTCCGTTCTCCGATGCTTTCCTTATGTCTTCCCTCATGCTTTCATTCGCTTCCAGCTCAGCCGCATAGAGTTCGGGATAACCGCCGCCCAGATAAAGGCCGTCCATGTTCGGCAGTCTTTCATCGTGGATCGGACTGAAATATTCAAGTTTTGCTCCTGCAAGTTCCAGAAGCTCAAGATTGTTATGATAATAGAAATTAAAAGCCTCATCAAGTGCGATCCCTATCACAGGTCTTTCACTTTCTATCTTTCTGGGTATGAATATCGTTTTCTCTGCTTCCTTCAAGGGCTGTGCCTGTTGGGCTATCTCAATGAGCTTGTCAATATCTATGCCTTCGGACACTCTTTTCTCTATGGCTGCAAGGCGCTCATCAAGATCATTGACCCTGCGCCTTTCCTCGATCGCGGGAACAAGTCCAAGATGACGCATGGATATCTGCATGGCATTGTCCCTGGGGATGATGCCGAGTACAGGAAGTTTGGTAAAATGCTCCACAGCTTCCTTGGCTTTCTTTGCATGCCTCATACCGCCGATATTGTTGAGTATGACACCTACGATATTGACGTCAGGGTCAAAGTCCTTATATCCATTGACAAGGGCAGCGGCGGAGCGTGTGATGCTTCGGGCGTTGATGATGAGGATCACCGGACATTTCAGCATCTTTGCTATCTGTGCGGTACTTCCCATATCGCCAATGCTTTCCAGTCCCTCGAAAAGCCCTCTGACGCCTTCGATCACAGCGATCTCGGCCTTGCCATCCACTTCACATGCATGTGCGAACACATCAAGGACACCTTCCTCTCCCATTAGGTATCCATCAAGGTTACGTGCTCTCCTTCCCGTTATCTCGGAATGGTAGCTCGGGTCTATATAATCAAGGGCCACCTTGAATGGCTGTACATTGTATCCTCTGGTCTTAAGGGCTGCCAGCAATCCGGCGGTGATGGTGGTCTTTCCGGAAGACGACCTGTCAGCAGCAAGGAGCACTCTTGGAATATTGAATTCTTTTTTATCTGCGGATGGCATGATGGTATCTCTTTTTATCGGGTAAGCTCTCTGAGACGCTCATCGTCAAGAGCAACAGGCATAACGGAAGTATCTCGTTGCATGATAGCCTTCGCAAGGTCACGATAGACCTGTGCAATGCTGGAGTCCGGTGCTTTTTCCATGACCGAGAAACCGTCCCTCTCGCAATCCTGCACGATCTGTTCCTTTGGTATGAAGGCCATGAGATCGGTTCCAATCTCACTTGCGAACTTGGTCACTATCTCTTTTTCACGGCTCACACTGCGGGAATTGCATATGATCCCGCTAAGAGGGGTGTTTATCTTTGCCAGTCCTCTGCAGATATTGTTAGCTGCATAAAGGGGCATGTATTCCCCTGAGGTCAGAACATATGCTTGTTTTACAAGCCCCTTGCGTATGGGTGCCACAAAGCCACCGCATACGATATCTCCGGGAACATCGTAGATGATAAGGTCCATCTCGTTCAGGGTCTTTGATATCTTCTTAAGTGTCTGGATGGCCACGATGATCCCACGTCCGGCACAGCCGATACCTGGTTCAGGACCGCCCACTTCCACACACTTCACGCCATTGTAACCGGTAAATACGACATCATCCTCTTTCACATCCTTTTCCTCACGCAGAAGGTCAAGGATGGTAGGGATGCGTTTTCCTCCAAGAAGGGTGATGGATGAATCGCTTTTCGGGTCACAGCCAATTATCATTACCGTGTAACCCTCATCGGCACATGCAGCTGCAACGTTGGATGCAGTACTGGATTTTCCGATACCGCCCTTTCCATAGATAGCTATTCTTTTCTGTATGCTCATCTGTGAATGCTCCGTTTTATAATGATTCTTTTGCGACTTCTCTCAATGTGGCACCGAACTCGGATTCTACGATGTGGTTGACACCGAGTGTCTTTGGATGCAGGTCTATCTCGACTATCACATGTTCGTGTCCCATTTCCTTAAGGGGCAATACCTGTCTTGGTCCATTGGTAACGGATATAAGTTCCATGTCGGAGATGTGGTCCATTGGTATTGCATGCGGGACACCGCTTATCACAGCGAAATCGAAGTCTTTGTACTTGTCCTTTATCAACTGGTCAACAGTATTCCCTGCAATGGGATACTCGTCAAGTCCGCCAATGTTCTCGTGGATGACAATGCCCTTTTCCTTCAGGTCATTCGTGATGCATTCTGCATGGTGGCGAACCCTTGGAAGTCCCAGCTTCTCATCTATATTTGCCATATTGACAATATTGTCTGCTTTGCCAAGCTGCTCAGCTACTTCATTGATAGCAACCGTGATGTCTGCGAACATATAGCCTGTCTCTTTCTTGGCGTTCATGATCACAAGTCCGCGTTTGCCTTCCTTGAGCAGCTCGATGATCCTCTGTGCGACCTTATATTTCACATCGCCGCGTGAGGGTGCAAGATATTCCTTGCTTGCAGCACCATGTCTTAGTTCGACATTGGTCGCTTCCTCGAGCAGGGCACGCTGCCTCTCAAATTCTGTCTTGTCAATAACACCTACATCGAGTGCGGATTCAAGGGCAACGATCACACCTTTTGTATTGTTCCTATATCCTGCATGCACTTCCACTTCGATAACCGGCACATCAAGGTCTGCCTCCATGACCGGTTCATGCATTTCCTCTCCGATTATCATACTGGCACAGGTGCCCACAACACCGATGAGTTTCGGTTTGAACATCTCGTTGACCTTATGGAGCACGTTCACGAGGGCATCATGCCCTCCAAATACGAAACCGCTTTCATCGAGGGCAGTCGTAACTACATGTATTCCGTCCTCTTCAAGCAACCTTGCATGCTTGAAAGAGCATCCAGGTGGTCCGTGCAGTATTGCAACATCGACATTCAGGTCCCTTAAAGTGTACAATGAAGCCACGATGGAACTTGGTCGTGGGTGTATGATCGTAATATTCTTGTCCATGATCGTTCCTCATTTTTGATAATATATTTTATTAAATGTATAATAATATATTTTTTGTAAATGTATGATGGTAAATTTTATTAAATATATGATGATACGTTTTTATCTGAAACATTTGACACACGACAGTATAATGTCTCCAGTGGTGGAATTTATCAGGGCAGTGTCTATCCCTTCCTCAAATGATCGCACATAATATGCGTTCTTATATTTTATATCACGCATTCGCCTTCCCACCAAAATGACCTTGTCCATCAGTATTCCCTTTCTCTGAAGGAGGTCTGATACGTTCTCAGGCGGGAGGCCTTCACATACCTGTTCTGCTTCTTCACCAAGTATTATGATAACCTTTCCCTCTTCTGATCTCAGGGCATAATCGAGTGCTTTTTCCACAGACAATATGTCCATTCCTGAATTGGAATTGTCTATAAGTGTCCTGCCTTCAAGTTCACCCTTTGTCATCCTTCCGGTAAGACCCTTGAAATCATGAACTGTTTCAGATATGTCTTTCTCATCAATCCCGATCGCAATTGCTATTGCAGAAGCTGCGGCGATGGCTATGGTATAAGCAGAAACATCAAACCCTTCTGTTGTGTTCGTTCTGATGGTGGAATTGGATGTACGAATGGCAACCTCATTTCCTGTGACCTTTACGTTCACATCGGCAACATTGTCAGCTTCATCGCTGAAGGTTATCGTGTCGATATTCTTTTCCCGGGCAGAAGTTATGGCTTTTTCTGCATTTGAACTTATTATGGCAATACTGCCGGCCTTTGCATTTTCCACCATCTGCAATTTCGCATCACTTGCCCACGCAGTGCCAGAGGCTATCCTGTAATCCTGTCCCAGTGACGTGATAACTCCAATGTCAGCACACCCTGTGCCACCAATGGATGTTTCAAAGATGACTACTTCAGGCCTGAGCCTCTCCTTTTCCATGATCTCAATGGCCATGAGAATGCTTCCGGGTGCGATGCTCAGCCCTTTATGGATGACTGTGGCAATACCTTCTTCCCAGTACTCAAGTCCTCTGGAGGTATGAAGGAGCACTGTCTGTTTCCTTGAGATTATATCTGCCAGAAGGGATGCAGTACTGGTCTTGGCCTTTGTACCGGTGATCTCAATGACCTTTTGTCCGGCAAGCCGCTTACTTTCATTGATAAGCTGTCCGACCATTTTATGATGTGTCAAAACAGGGTTACCTTTTTTTCTTGCACTTTTCAGTACTTGAAGATCCGGGTCAAGGTGAACTGGAGCTACAACGGTTTCCTTAAGGTTTAGCTCAAATTCTTCCTTTGAAGAAAGAACAGGAAAAAATGTTTGCAGATCAGATATTGTCGCATCGTCCAGTGTATCATAGACATCGATGGCACGGACATTATATCCAAGCCGTACCATCTCTTTTGCAACAGGAATTCCGGCGTGCGTCAGGTCGAGCACGACCGCATCCTTCTGACCTGCGTTCATAGTTATTGGTCTGTTTACATTACTTCCATTGCTCTCTCGAATACGAGATCAGCAAGAAGCTCGTGGTGTCCGAGTGGTTTTCCAAAAGTGACCGGGATCTCGTTTCCATCCACTGTGATCTTTCCTTCATTTGTCTCAGGGTCGAGTTTGAGTATTTCCGGAATATCTTCTGTGATATGGATTCCTGATGCAAGGAATACAGGTACAGCTAAGATCTTTGTGACGCCAGTGCCTTCGAAATCAGCAAGAGCTTCCTGGACTGTTGGAAGGGTGTTCTCCATGAAACCTGCTTTTATAACATACTCAGGATGTTTTTTTGCAATTGTAGCTGCTATCTCTGATACGACTTCTTTGTTGTAAGGCAGTCTGCTTCCGTGGCCAATGGCTAAGATCCCTATCTTTTCGCTCATTTATTATACCTCTAATTTGTTGGATTTTAATTTCAAATTGTTTCGCTTTTCTATTAAAAGGAATGCAAGACAACCAATGTCCATCTGATCATCCCATTTTTCGAGAAGCTTGAATTTGGAACGATGTTCATACGTTTGTACACCGTTTGTGTTACTCCTATGATATTGTGATTACATAAAAACAATTCGGGTTTGTTTTTGGTAGTACTATGCACACATTGTAAAAATAAACGTGGTGTGAACGCAAATACTGTTAAGAATATATGGACAAAAACAAATAAAAAAATAGCTTTTAAAAATAGTGAAATAAATGTCAGGAAATCAATTGGATATACGTTAAAAAATAAGAAAACGAATATCAATAAAAAAAGAATCAGGAGCCGTCGTCTTCTCCGTCATCCTCTTTGTAACCATCAGCTCCGATCATGGCAGCTTCAACGGAATCAATACCATCGAGCCATTCTGCAACAAGGCCGTATGGGAGATCTTCCATAGCAGCTTCAGGCAGGCTTTTACCGTCCAGTATAAGTGCTCCTACCTGTGCAATGCAGGTTATGGCTGAGTCAATATCTTCTGCTTCTTCATATTCGATCGCTACTGCAATGAGATCTTCGATGTTTGATTCTTTATCAAAGTCGCCTGCTATGTAGCACTCGCATGCTGCGAAGCTTCCTGCAAGGGCTGTCTGTACAGACTCGAGCATCATATCAATGTCCTCGGACACAGGTTCGACCTCTTCGAGTGTAATTTCTCTGATATCCTTGATTATCGCGATCGCATCATCTAAAGGAAGTGTCTTATTCTCGTATTTTGCAATGACCTTCAGGCATGCGAGAATGATGTCATCTTCCATTGTGACAAAAATAGCACCTTCTTTCCCGGAGTTCTCTTCTTCTTCCTTGAACTCGAATCCGCTTTCTTTCACTTGACCGAGCCAGTTGCTCCAGCGCTCTTTTGTATAAAATTCATGGTCGATTTTTTCATGTGTGTCCGACATTTTAGTACCTCTTTCAATTTTCACTTATTGGGTATATCTAGGACATGTTCCGGTATTAATATAAAAGACATTCGAGTCAGGGTAATAGCTCGACTTTCTTCAATGTGACTGAAGGGTCAGCTTCCATCTCTACAGTGCCCATCACTTTCAGAATGGTACACCTGTCTCCGTTGCGAAGTCCTTTTGGATAGCAAAGCTCATATGTCTCAGCATCCAGTTTCTCATCACATTTTGGTGCCTGATATCTTATTTTTGAACCTTCGATAGCTTTTTTCGAGTCCAGTAATGCAAAGATCGGTGCTTTTACAACATCGACGACCATTGCTCCTTTATCATGGACAAAACACTCATGAAGGGTATCGTTCCTTACTTTTACTACCCTGTACTTCTTTCCTTTTTCAAGGCTCATACAGGTGTTTTTCAGTTTGCACTGCTCGCATTCCGGCGTCTCTCCATCGAAGAAGAACTCTGCACCTTCTTTTGCGAGTCTGGTTCCAATGAGCGTTATAGTGGTATCCATGTCCTCCATTTAATCACCTTGTGTTATGAGATCGTAATGACCTTAGTAATATATGATAATTTTTGGGTTTATCAAACCCGCTCTTCTTATAGAGATATAGATATATTGATAATCCCTCAATTCAGACCATTTTTAGGATATGACCTTTGTCTTCCTTGCGACTATTTCAGCAGCATCAGGTGTCAGGCCTGTGCCAAGTATGGTATATCTTTCAGGTCTGATGGTATGTGAGAGTACAAGTGCTTCTAATATATACTTATCTTCAATGCCCAGCTCTTTCGCAGTAGTGGGTGCTCCTATCATCTTTAAAGCATCACTTATCTTCTTCCAGTCACCGCCATGAAGGTACATCATCAATATTGTACCAACACCACATTGTTCTCCGTGAAGTGCCGGTTCATCTGCTATCCGGTCAAGTGCATGGCTGAACATATGTTCAGAGCCGGATGCAGGTCTTGATGAGCCTGCAATGCTCATTGCTACCCCGCTTGAGACAAGTGCCTTAACGACCATTCTGACGGAACTCTCAAGTTCAGGTTTTATCGAATCCGCTGAATCAATAAGTATCTGTGCGGTCATGCTTGCAAGAGCGGCGGCATATTCACTGAACTGCACGTTCTGGAGCCTGCTCGCAAGTTGCCAGTCAAGCACTGCAGTACAATTCGATATGATGTCTCCGCAGCCTGCTGCTAATAATCTGTAAGGCGCATTGGCTATGATCTCCGTATCCGCAATAACTGCCATTGGTGCGTTAGCCTGGATCGATGTCGTAGTTCTCCCGTCCTTAATGGAAGCTCTCGAAGAGACGATACCATCATGTGAAGCAGCAGTTGGAACACTTATGAAAGGCACTTCCAGCTCAGTGGCAGCAAGTTTCGCGACATCGATGGTCTTACCGCTACCCACACCCAAAAAGTATTTTGTGCCTGATTCTATTGCATGCTTCCTTATCCTTTCAACTTCTGTCATGGATGCTGATTCCGAGATCAACAGCTCGACGTTCTGGCCTACATCCTGCAATGAATCCTGAACGATCTCACCTGCTATTCCTTTGGTACTCTTTCCTGTGACAACTAATGCGTTGTCGATAAGTTTCAGGTCTGTGCAGACATTCCTGACCTCGTTGATGACACCATGCCCCACCACAACATCTCTTGGTAGCTGCATCCATTTCTTCTGTCCGTTCATATCATGCGTCACATCCATGTTTATATGGTTCTCTGTATCTCTGACACCATATATTATTAAGCATTAGTGTTATTAGGTTATTCCTACAGCTTTTGCAACAGTGAGAAATAATGTGCCCGTATGTAGATAAGATCTTGGAATTTGTGAACCGTTATTATCTTGACCCTATCTTTCAGGATAGTGGATACAATGTAGTGAATACCCTTACCTGGGCACTGATCCTGGGAATTTGTGTTTTTGCGGTTGCCTGGTTGCTTGAGAAATGGAATGTCGAGGTTGATGACAAGTTTGTCTTTTCCATCATCCCTTTCATACTCGCAGGCTCATCATTAAGGGTGATCGAGGATGCAGGCGTTTTTGAAGCACCTTTGAGCTATCTGTTCATCACTCCCAATATCTATTTCTTTGTGTTCATTGTCACAGTGTTCTGTCTGCTGCTGTCCAGGTTGATCGCTTCTTCGGAAAAGGTCTCTGACTGGAAGCTGCCTTTCGCATTACTTGGTCTCTGCTGGTTCGCAGTTAACATAATAACTCTTCTCATAGTGGAAGATATCACTCGCCCGTTCATTCTTGTTGCCATCGTCTCACTGGGAACGGTCCTTGCAGGGGCTATATATTTTGCTTTTGATAAGGCAGGTGTGTCCTTTGTAAAGGATCGTTTGAACATGATGATCATCTGGTCTCATCTTCTGGATGCCTCGTCTACGTTTATCGGTGTTGATGTCCTTGGGTATTATGAAAAGCACGTTGTCCCTGCTTATCTGATCGATCTGACCGGCACTGCACTTGTCATGTTCCCTTTGAAACTGGCCATCTTCCTTCCGGTGATATATATTATAGACACGCAATTCGATGCCGATGATGAATCAAAGAGATTGAGGACGTTCGTTAAGATGGTGATAATCATCCTTGGGCTTTCACCTGCGTGCAGGAACACTATCAGAATGGCATTCGGGATATGATAATAATGGATGTGAGCAACGATATTTCTGCTGATGCAGGATGCAGGGGAAATACTTGCAATGGTGGTTTCAATGTGCGTGAGTATCTTCGTGGTCTCATGCCGGAAATAGGTATAATTGTGCTCTTGTTCATTATCTCTGTCATTGTCGGCTATGTTCATACGGCAGTTGATCCTTCTTCTTCCACCCTGTCACTTGAAGGGCTGGAAGAACTTGTGGAACTTATCATGAGCCTGAACGCTTTTGAGATAATGCTCTTCATCTTTTTCAACAATGCCATAAAAAGCCTCCTTGCATTCGTATTCGGATTGGGCTTTGGCATTGTTCCCCTGTTGTTCGTGGTCTCGAACGGTTATATCCTTGGCGTGGTCACCTATCTCGAATCAATGGACAATGGTCTTGCTTATGTTGCCATAGCAATTCTTCCGCACGGTGTGATAGAACTGCCCATGATACTTATCTCGGCTGCAATGGGACTAAGGATGGGTTTGCTTGTGTTCAATGCACTGGCTGGTAAGGATGTGGCTCTCAAACAGGAGTTCTTGCAGGGGCTGAATGTTTTTTTCCGTTTCATCGCCCCTTTGCTTTTGGTGGCAGCAGCCATTGAGGCTTTCATAACTCCTTTATTGATCGCATTGTTCACCGGCTTGATCTGATTATTTCTTAATCTTTTAGAATTATGGCCTTTCTCTTGTTGTGGTAAGAATAAGTCTTTTATAACGCATGTTCCATTGTATCACAAAAACCCGGAGAACAAAAAGGATGATCGACAGGAAAGAGATTATTGAGATTGCGGAGAGCTATTATACTGATAACATAAAGATCGGTACAGTTGCTTCTCATTCAGGATTGGATGTATTTGACGGTGCTATCGAGGAAAATTTCGAGACCTTTGCAATATGCCAGGCTGGTCGTGAAAAGACATATACCGAGTACTTCAAGTCACAAAGAGATGCCAATGGCAAGGTTGTGCGCGGTATCGTTGATGATCATGTTGTATATGATAAGTTCAATGAGCTCATGCTGCCAGAGAACCAGCAGAAGCTTGTGGATGACAACGTTCTTTTCATACCCAACAGGTCCTTTACTTCCTACTGTGACATCGATGAGGTCGAGAACGATTTCCGTGTGCCAATGGTCGGAAGCAGGAACATGCTCAGAAGTGAGGAGCGCGGTATGGATCAGGATTATTACTGGCTTCTTGAGAAGGCAGGTCTTCCATTCCCTGAAAGGATAAACGATCCTGAAGATATCGATGAACTTGTAATGGTAAAGCTCCCTCATGCAGTAAAGAAACTTGAGCGTGGGTTCTTCACTGCCGGAACTTACAGTGAATATGTGGAGAAGTCCGACTCCCTTATCAAACAGGGTGTAATTACAAGGGAAGCCCTTGCAGAAGCAAGGATCGAGCGCTATATCATTGGTCCGGTCTTCAATTTTGATATGTTCTATTCTCCTATCGAGGAAGAAATGAACAAGACCGAGATCCTTGGTGTTGACTGGAGGTTCGAGACAAGTCTGGATGGTCATGTCAGGCTTCCTGCACCACAGCAGATGAATCTCGCTGAGCACCAGCTAACTCCTGAGTACACGGTATGTGGTCACAATTCTGCGACACTCCGTGAATCTCTCCTTGAGGAGGTCTTCAAACTTTCAGAAATGTATATCAAGGCATCCAAGGAATTCTATGACCCAGGTGTCATTGGTCCTTTCTGTCTCCAGACCTGCATTGATAAAGATCTGAACTTCCATATCTATGATGTTGCTCCAAGGGTCGGCGGCGGAACGAACGTTCACATGTCCGTTGGTCACCCATACGCCAATACACTATGGCGTAAGCCTATGAGTACCGGAAGGCGTGTTGCCTTTGAGGTACGCCGTGCGATCGAATCCGGTCAGCTAGATAAGATCATAACATGATAGGGATATTTTGAAGCTCCTTGGGAGTTTCTCTTTCTTCTCTTTTTTATTTAATATTATTTTTTATTGATTTTCATTATCGTGAGGATTTTTTATTGACTTTTATATTCAACCTTCTATAATACCGAAACCATTATATATTATATATACGATACTAATTATTATGATGAGTGTGGGGGTGTGTATGTTCACATTACTAAACTGATCAGGAGAAGTTCTCATGAAAATAGTACATGCTCAAACTGTACTTACTGAGGACCAGCTTGAAGAACTCAAGACAAAGTCAAATGAGCCGTCTACAAAGGAAGCTTTGAGCATAGCGGTTCAGCATTATCTTGAGTGTGAGTACACTGAAATGAATGATGAAATGTGGACTCGCAAGCTCGAAAAAGTAGTACAGAAAAAGCAACAAATTGATTCAAATTAATTAGTAAATATCTCTGGAGGGTTAATAATATGTTAAAGATGAATAGAAATGAAGATGCAGTATCTCCGGTCATTGGTGTAATTCTAATGGTCGCGATCACTGTGATCCTTGCTGCTGTAATTGCAGCATTCGTGTTTGGAATGGGAGCACCTGAGACCGCACCGCAGGCAAGCGTTAGAGGAGCCCCGGCTTCAGTGGGTGACGACAATGTTCTCAAGATTGAGCACCAGGGTGGAGACATGGTAACTTTCACTGACGCAAATACACGTGTTACTGTGAACGGTATTGCTGTGGATCTAAGTGTTCTCGATGATGCAAATTCAACATTTGAAGCTGGAGAAACACTTTATATTTACAATGGTAGTAGTGCAAATTACTATCTTGATGGCTTTAACGCATCTGGTTATACTGGTAACCTTGTATCTGCTGGAACAACTGCAAACATCAAGATGGTCGATGTTGCAAGCCAGCAGATGATTGCTGATATGGATGTAAGGTTCTAAAACCTTTAAAGAACATGGCGCATAAATGCGCCAATATCTTTCTTTTTTTAAATTATTATTCTATAAAAAGTTGAAGCGATATCTTTCACTTCAATGTACTATCGGTCATTTCGTGACCAATGTTCGATCTAATTATCTCTTTAACTTCTTCGACATCATCGCTCTGTCCTAAAGCCCACATCAGTTTTACCAATGCGACCTCAGGAAGCATATCTTCACCTTCGATTGCACCTGCTTTTAGAATATCTCTTCCGGTATCATAAACTCTGTCACAGACACGACCGTTCAGGCACTGTGATGTCATTATTACCGGAATTCCACTCTCTGTGGCATGTTTGATGTTCGGGATCCAGTCGGTTGAAACATGTCCCAGCCCTGTTCCTTCTATTACTAGGCCTTTGTACCCTGAATCAATATAGTAGGAAAGAATTTCGGGATCAGCACCTGGAACGAACTTTACAAGGGCACATTTTGCTTCAAGTTTGTTCTTTAGTTCAAGCTTTTGATTGCCGCGCTTTGAAAATGGGAGTATTGTCTCTATCTTGTGGGTCGAATGGTCGATGTAGCCTATCGGGTCCGAGTTAATGGACTGGAATGCATCCCTTCTCGAGGTGTGCATTTTCCTGACCTTTGTTCCGAAATGAATGGCACATCTGTCATCGCAGGTGGTGTCGTGCATGACGACACAGACCTCTGCAATATCGCTGACAGCAACCTTTGTTGCACAGATAGCGTTCATGGCATTATCGCTGCTTGGTCTGTCTGCACTTCTCTGAGAGCCCACAAAGACTATCGGTACAGGGGTCTTCAGCATAAAGGAGAGTGCTGCTGCTGAATACATCATGGTGTCAGTACCATGTGCGATGATTATGCCATCTACACCATTCTTTATCTCTTCGGCTACAGCTCCTGCAAGTTCTGTCCAGTACTCTGCCTTCATATTTTCGGACAATATGTTGTAGAGCACCCTTCCATTGATATCCGCTATCTCGGTCAATTCCGGTATCGCATCAACTATATCGTCAGCGGAGAACTGTGCAGTAACAGCGCCTGTACGGTAGTCGACCTTGCTGGCAATGGTCCCGCCGGTGGAAAGTATGGTAACCTTGGGTAACTTCTTTTGTCCTTTTGCCTTGTTGGGCTTAGCCTTTGGAGCATTTTTAGGTCCTGCTTTCTCGAGAAGCGTGATGTTCGCTCCTTCGGGATCAACTCCTGCATTATAGCCGCTTACCATCTTTACGACAATATGGTCAGTATTCGAAGGCATCACAATGCCTTCATAGGTATTCCCGTCCTTTTCTATCCTTATTCTGTCGCCAAGTTCAAAATCCATTATGATCACTCATCAAAATAATTGTAATATATCACACATCTATGCATTTTTCAACTTCACTAAAGAGATTCTCTATTGCGCTGTCCCTGTCAGCTATAAGGGACTCTAGCATCTCTGTGTCCTTAGCTATTCTTTCTCTTGAGCTTTCTATGAGACGTTCCATAGTGTCCGGAGATGGACCGCCGATGACACTTCTCTTGCTTACATTGAGTATCGGGTCAAGTGCTTCCTTTACCATCTCTTCCGTAAGCCCTCTGGAGCTTAGGCTTTCACCTATGACATTGTGTGCGACCGCATCTATCTCTCCGAGAGTGGGTTCTCCGTTCCCGCGGGCAAGCACGCCTACTATCTGGTGTGCGGTCCTGAATGGTATGTCACATACACGTACCATTGTATCTGCAAGTTCGGTGGCTGTTGTGAACCCTGCGGTTGCAAGGCCTGCCATATTTTCCTTGTTTATGCTCATGGTGGCCATCATGCCGTTCATTATCCTGACCGATGCTCTAGTGGTCTCAAGGGAACGCATGATGTTCGGAGTTGCTTCCTGGAGGTCGCGATTATAGCTTAAAGGCAGTGCTTTACAGATGGCCAAAAGGGACATCAATGAACCTATTGCAGCCCCGCTCTTCCCACGCAGGAGTTCAGCGGTATCGGGGTTCTTCTTCTGTGGCATTATGGATGAAGTGGATGCATATCTATCATCCAGCTCGATGAATGCGAACTCCGAGGTGGACCATATCACTATCTCTTCTGCCATCTTGCTCAGGTTTATCATAAGATTAGCGAAGACCGATGCTGATTCTATGAGGAAATCACGTGAGCTTACTGCATCCATTGAGTTCTCGATCAGACCATCGAAGCCAAGGAGCTTGCATGTCCTCTCCCGGTCGAGATCAAAACCTGTGGACGCAAAGGCAGCTGCGCCAAGGGGGCTCAGGTTCACACGTTTATAGCAGTCCTTCGTTCGTTCGAGATCACGGCCTATGGCATTCGCATGGGCTGTCAGGTGATGGGCGAGCGTAGTTGGTTGTGCATGCTGGAGGTGGGTGAATCCCGGCATAAGTGTATCGAGATTCTCTGACGAGATATCGTTAAGAGTATTTCTTAGTGCGATAAGATCTTCCATGAGCAGTAGAAGCTCATTTCTCAACGTGAGTCGGATACATGTTGCAACCTCATCATTTCGTGAGCGACCGGAATGCATTCTGCCACCTGTATCTTCCCCGACCATATCAATGAGCCTTGATTCAAGTGAAATATGGATATCTTCATAAGTGTGGTCAAGTTTTTCGATACCTTCTTCTTTTATCGTGAGCAAACCTTCCAGTATCTTCTTGCAGTCTTCTGCTTTGATGATCTCTCTCTCTTTGAGCATGATCGTGTGTGCAAGATCAACCAGGATATCTGCTTTGAAAATCCATTTGTCAGCGTTCATCGATGAAGTGAAATTAATTATCTCTTCATCAGGAACAGATGCAAGTCGCCCTCTTCTTAAAATATCGCTCACTTGAATACCTCTAAATTATCTTTAAAATATATGGAATGCACTGATTATGTAGCGTGGTATGCCACAAAACCTTAAAAACGAATCGGTTTCTTAAAATATTCCGTAAACTTAACTAAAAAAAGAATGATGCTTATTTAGGTAACTGGATGTGCATTTCTGTACCTTTGTTCTCTCCTTCGCTCTCCACCCAGATCTTCCCTTTGTGAGCGGTGACTATCTCTTTGCATATATAAAGTCCAAGTCCTGTTCCGCCATATTTGCGGGTCCTTGAAGCATCTATCTGATAGAATCTCTGGAATAGCATAGGGATCATGTCGGGTGGAATTCCAATACCATTGTCCTTTAATACAATGTGTATGAATTCCTCTTCTTCCTCTATGGTAAACTTAAGCAAACCGCCTTCAGGTGTGAACTTAATGGAATTGTCCACTATATTGGTCAGCATGTCGGTGAGCTTATCCCTGTCTCCGTTTATGGTTGGGATGTTATCAGCTATGTCCTTCTCGACAGTTAGTTTCTTATCTTCGATCTGGATCTTAAGGTCCTGTAGTGTCATTTCAATAATTTCTACTATAGAAACCGGTTCGAACGCATATTGAACATTGCCTGACTGTACTCTGCTGATGTAGAGAAGGGAATCAACAAGTCTTTTTAATCGATTTGCATTCCTAAGGACCGTTCTTTCCATTTCCTTTTGCTGCTCGTTCAAAGCTCCAAGTGATTCGTCATAAATGAGTTCGGTATAACCTTTGATGGATGTAAGTGGTGTTTTCAGTTCATGGCTGACATTTGAAAGGAACCTGTCTTTCATCTGGTCGAGGCTCTTTAGCTCCTCATTGGCAGTGGCAAGTTCTTCCGCATATTTTTTCAATGCCTCTTCTGATTCTATACGGATCGTGATATCTTCAATGACTCCGATCCCACCAAGGATGCTGCCATCTTCTGCGATGTTCGGGCTATAATCTGCTTTGATGGGTGTGACCTTTTGGCTTAGCGCTGATACGTATTTACCTTCATAATGTCCTGTCTTTCTTGCAAATACCTGTTTAACAGCGTCCTTCATTTTTTGGTCTTTGATGCCTCTCAACATATTCAATCCAATGATCTTATCCTTTGAAGCGCCCATTATCTTTACAATATTGTCGTTACAATGAGTTATTGTTCCATCTTTATCGAAAGTGAAGATGCCAAGCGGGGAGTTCTCGAATATTAATCTGAACTTTTTCTCAGTCTCCAATAATGTCTGTTCCGCCAGTTTTCTATCAGTGACATCGATCAATATTCCCTGGTAGTAAGATGGTCTCCCATCTTCATCAGATACCAGTAAAGACCTTTCGGCGACCCATCTTGTTTCTCCTGCTCGGGTCAGTATCCTATATTCCTTTGAGAAGAATTGACGACCTTCAATTTCAAGTCTTGTAACATCATTACGCACAAAATCAAGGTCTTCAGGGTGTACTATATCACCAAATATCAGATTCCCTGAAGTAAAATCCTCCGGCGTGTATCCGAACTGCGTAATGTTATCGGAGACAAATTCCACTGGCCAGTCCTTTTCAGCTGTCCAGAGAAAAGCAACTACCGGACTGTTCTTGTATATCTCTTCAAGTTTCTTCTTTGAAGTTATCATGTCCTTGAAGGTCTTTTCCCGGATATTTTGTTCTGATACACTTTCCACGGTGCAGATGAGCCCTGTATATTTATCAGAACCGTTGAGCATTGGAATTATATGCCCACTAAGGAGGTTGAGATTTCCTTCAGGTGTAAGGAATGAAAGGGAGTGGTATCGGGTGGGTTTTAGTTTGTCTTTTACCTGTAGGGAAAGCTCAGTAAAATGTGTTTCGTCACCAACGCATAGTTGTGCAACTTCTATGAAATCCTTAATATCTTTACCGATCATCCTTTCTTCTGAAATTCCGGTAATGTCTTCCATTCCTTTACTAAAGTAAATGAATTTGTTATTTGCATCAACGGCCCATATCCCTTTGTACAGATTACTAAGCATTTTGTCAAGTACATTTTTCATTTATGGTACCCCCACACCGTTCTTTTTTACAACAACCAATCTCCAAGGGCTCGATACTAGCCACATTGGAGGTTCTAAATATGTTTGTAAAATCACGTATCTACAATAAGTCCCATATTTAACATTGGGCTGCTCAAATTAATAAGTTTTGGCAGTTATTCGGAGGACCCTTCGGATAATTTGTTCAACCTGATCCAAAAAACAGTGCCATGGCCTTCAGGATTGTCCCTTATCCCCACCTCTCCTTTGTGCAATTCGATGGCTCTTTTGACAATGGCAAGTCCAAGTCCGGACCCTTTCACACCGGACTTATTAACACGTTCGAAACGTTCGAATACCGTCTTTTTATATGCGTTATCAATGCCTTCACCAAAGTCAGTGATCGTGATCTCGGTGTGGTCATTGTTCTCTTTTATCCCGATAATGACCCTTGTTCTTTCAGGGCTGTATTTGATAGCGTTCGAGATAATGTTCGTGAACACGGTTTCAATGATATTGTTGGCAAGAACGAAATACTCTCTATCTTCGATAAACTCTATTTCTATCTCTTTATCAGCTGCTTGGTTTGCCAATATATCTATGGAATTATTGATCACTTCTACTATTTCCAGTGACTCAAGTTCGAGATTCTCCGAACTCTCAAGTTTTGCAAATTGCGAAGCCGATTGGATCATTTCGATAAGTTGGTAATTGCTCTTCCAGATCTTATTGAGGTATAGTTCCGTTTTCTCGTCATTCTCTATCATTAAGAGCAATTCTGTGTAACCTTTAACGACTCCTGCCGGGTTAAGCAGGTCATGTCGCAGAATGTCTGTGAACATATCTTTTAGCTCATTGGAATGCTCAAGCTTCTTTGTATATTCCTTAAGCTCTTGTTCTGTTATCTGTTGGTCAACGCTTGCTTGCTGGAGAGAATGTCGGGTTTGTTCAATACCGTCTGTCAGAAGTTTGAGGTCACCATGACCGTGTACACGCAGATCACGGGAAAAATCCTTTTCTTTCATTGCGGATAGGACTTGATTCGAATCGTTGATGATAAGGTCGAGCACTTTTGCGAACACATTCATGGAATCTGCCAGTTTTCTAAATTCTCCTGTATATTCCCCTTCAAAACGTGTTTTAAGATCCCCTTTGGAGAGCTGTTCAGTAACCCTTATAGTCTCTTCAACAGGTGCCATTACTCCATCGAGAATATGGTTAAGGCCTTCCGGTATTTTCCTGAAGTCCTCATCGATATCAGTGTTTGCACGGATGTTAAGTTTTCCTTCTGCAGCAGAATCTGCCATGTCCTTGAAATCATTCACAATATCATCTATTGATGCTGTTACCGAACGTGATGCCACATATGCTGCCAGTCCCATGAAGAAAACAGATAATATTCCAATTCCTATGAGCTTGTCCCTTAAAGCAAAAGTTCCGGCCAGCATTTCGTCTCTTGGGACTACAAGGAACAATCCGTAGTTTTTAGATTCTACAGGTTCATAGAAAACAACCACTTCTTTTCCTGTCACCGGGTCGATGGTATTTATGTGGCCGCTTTTTTTATATTTGATATCATCTGCAGCCTTTGTAAGTTCTTCATTGTTATAATCATAGATCGTTTTATGCCCGATCCAGTCTTTGTTATACGGTTGTGAAAGTATTGCACCTGAACTACCGGTCATGATGGCATATCCGGTGTCGAATGCTTTGATCTGGCTCACTACCTCATCGACATATTTCAGTGAGACATCTACACCAGCCACGCCCAGAAATTCATCATCCTTTATGATGGGTGCTACATAACTTACTATGAATAGATCCTCATAGTGATAAGGGTCAGTAATGAACTTTTCATTGAATACTTTTGGTTTGATATAATAATCCAATGTTTGATAGCCCTCAAGCGGTTCTAATGCTATTTCCCCTTCGATCTTGTTCCAGAATGGTATGAAACGTCCAGATGCATCATGTCCTTCGGTATTGATGAATTCGCTGTCCCTGCCATCAAAAGCATTAGGTTCATATGCCACATAAGTTCCAAGCAGGTGAGGATTGTCTTCAAGTATCCTGTGCAGCATCCGGTTCACTTCGTCCCTGTCTGATGAATTATATTCGCTCATACTGGAACTAATGGCACGTGCAATCGCCATATCGGAGCGCATATCTCCATCGAACTTGTTTGCATAGCCTTTTGTGATCTCAATGGATTGCTGGTTTGCAAGCTCTTCCTGCACTGATATTTGGGTAGTTATAGTAATGGTAGTTGCTAAGATCATTACTAAAAGCACCCCTGTTACAGCAGAAAGTACAAGTTTTGATCTAAGTGATACCTGCGTCCAGTTCATGTGACTCCGGCTTTAAATGGCAGGTTATCGAATATTAACGTTTCTAAACAGATGTTATATTTAATTAGATTAATATCGATTGCACTTAATTATATTAGCTCTAAAAATAACGATTTTTATCATATTTCTATGAAACTAGTGTTAAAAAATGCAAATGATGATCACTCATCATTTATGTGTGATGCAATTAACTTGAAAGCTTTATGCATCAAATGGCTTTTCCGAAATAGTTCTCCATTTTTTGATAATGATGTGGAGCAAGTAAAAAGAGGACATCACAAGGATAATTGTCGCACCTGAGGCTATGTCAAAGTAATAGGACAGCATGAGACCGATTATAGTAAAAGCGGTGCCGAATGAGATCGACAGTACCATCATTTTCCTCATGTCATCTGTAAATTCCCTGCTCAATGCAGCAGGAATTGTCAAAAGAGCAATTACAAGTATAAGTCCCACCACGCGTATCATCACTACGACTGTAAGTGCAATGAGGCAAAGCAAAAGCAGGTATAGCTTTTCAACAGGTATTCCTGCAACGGTGGAAAAGTCCTCATCATAGCACAATGCCATGAACTCTTTGTACAGTACATATACCACCAGAATGATAATGGCATCCAGTGCCAGCATCATCGTGATGTCTGACTGTGGTACTGTAAGTATATTCCCGAAAAGGTATGTCATTAGATCAGGTGCATATCCCGGGGTCAGGCCTATGAAGATAATACCTATGGCCATACCCATTGACCAGAGTATTCCTATGATCGTATCTTCTGCAACATCTGTACGTTTGCTGAAAGTGCCTATTGTAAGTGCAGAAAGCAGGCTAAAGGGCAACACTCCCATTATGGGGTTTATCCCGAGAAAATAGCTGATGCCTATTCCGCCAAAAGATGCGTGTGCAATTCCTCCGCTGATGAGTGCTATCCTTTTTACAACGACATATACTCCGATTATTCCGCATGCGATACTTGCAAGAATGCCTGCTGTGATGGCATTGATCATAAATTCATATTGTAATATTTCCAGCACTTCGATCCCTCATCAGTGTTTATGCAATACCCTGTGCGGTACGCCATGGGCTATCAATTCCACAGGACAGCCGTAAGCCTGCTCGATGTCTTCAGGGATGAGTTCCTTTGAGCCGTGATAATGCAGTGTCCCATTAAGGCATGCTATCTTGTTCACTAGTACGGAAATGGCACTGATGTCATGTGAGACCATTACGATCGTGACCCTGGACCTGAGCTTCTTAAGCAGTTCATAGAATTCCATTTGCATCATGGTATCGATGCCTGTGGCCGGTTCATCCAGAATAAGCACTTTTGGTTCGCTCACAAGGGCGCGTGCTATGAAGACCCGTTGTCTCTGACCTCCGGAGAGTTCTCCTATCTGGCGATCAGCATATTCGAGCATTTCCACGGTCTCAAGGGCCTTCTCGGTTGCAGCATGGTCTTCTTTTGTGTATTTTCGGAACAATCCTTTATTTCCCATTCGTCCCATAAGAACAACTTCTCTGACATTTATTGGGAAATCGAGGTTCGAAGGGTTGTACTGGGGTACATAACCGATCAGGTGGCGTGCTTTCTCGGGGGTTGTGCCGAGTACTTCCACAGTTCCTCTCTGTGGTTTTATCAATCCCAGAATGACCTTCAATAGTGTGCTTTTCCCGCCACCGTTAGGTCCTATTATTCCAAGGAAATCCCCCTCTTCGATGGAAAGGTTCACTTCTTCCAGCACTGTAAGGTCCTTATATTTTAACCATACATCTTTAACATCGATCACTTTACTCATGAGAACACCTCATCATATGGTCAGACCTTCTGAAAATGCTTCGGTTATTATCTCTAGGTTCCCCACATAGTCCTTTGCAAGAGGGTCAACAACCACTACTTTTCCATCTATTGCAGAAGCGATGGTCTCGGCACTCTGTTTGCTGAACTGTGCTTGTACAAAGATTGTCCTGATGTTCTTTTCCTTTGCCTTATCGATGACCCTTTGCATATCCTGGGGGCTTGGTTCCTTTCCCTCGTTCTCGATAGTTATCATGTCGAGTCCGTATTCTGCTGCAAAATAACCCCACGATGGATGGTATGTCATGAAGCTTCTCTCTTCCCCTTCCATCAGTTTCTCCCTTATCATTGCATCAGCTTCATCGAGCTCTGTAAGGTAGTTCTCTTTGTTCTTCAGATAGGTGTCCTTGTTCTCAGGGTCTATCTCTATCAGACCAAGATAGGTGTTCTCTACCATGATCTTAGCATTGAGGGGGGATGTCCAGATGTGGGGATCTGATCCTTCATGGGCATGACCTTCATCTTCCTGGAAGTTCTCATCAATATCTTCCAAATGGGTGTTCTCTTCCTCATCATGTTCTTCCGTTTCAATTTCAATGATGTCGATCCCCTTTGAACAATCAACAATAAGCATATCTTCGTTAATTCCTTCTATCTTCCCAAGCCACACTTGTTCGAAAGGCAATTCCGATCCAACTATGAAATAAGCCCTTGCTTTTGTAAGTTCTCTTAGCTGCCCCGGGCTTGGCTCATGGGTTGCAGGGCTGGCACCTGGCGGTATCATGAGTATGGTATCAACATTATCTCCCGCTATCTTCTCTACAAATTCCTGCTGCGGAAGGATGCTAACGGCAACGATAATTCTGTCATCCTCTGATGCTCCCTCTCCGTTATCTATACATCCAGCTGCTGATAATGTAGCTATCAACATTATTAGTGTGAGGATTTTTATCGTTCTCATAAGTGCTCTGCCACCCTTTTTAAAAGATCCTGCTATATTTTGATCCGAATATTTTTATAGCATATTTTCGGAACACTATTTTTGGTACGATGCCAAATTTAATGTTCTGTCCGAATTTCAATGATGTTTATTTTTAAATCGTTTATATAATTAATAGGTCTAACATAAATTGGTGATATATTTTATTTAATAATTTTGCTCGATGCCAACTTTTATATCTGGAAATAAAGAATAGAAATATTTAATACTATCATTTATATTCTTATTCAGTATTTATTATGGTTGTTCGGGAGATATACAAATGATTAAAAGGACCTTATTGATGCTATCTATAATTCTATTGACATGTTCTCTTCTGTTCTCCGGATGTGTGGGACAGAATGGCAATGAGCTCAATACCATTCATACCGGCATGCAAAATGATGTGCTCTATCAGGTATCTACCATCGATGCCCTACTTGAGGGTCTTTATGATGGTGAGGTAACGATCAAAGAGCTAAAAGAAAAAGGCGATACCGGCCTTGGGACCTTTAATACACTCGATGGTGAGATGATAGTGATAGATGGTGAGGTCTATCAGATAAGGACCGATGGTCTGGCGTATATGGCAGATGATACCCTGCTCACACCCTTTGCAGCGGTCACCGGGTTTGCAGCCGATGAGGTCATTGTTATGCAAGATACGGTGAATTCTTCAGAGGTCGCTTTTGTGCTGGAACAGGCATTTCCTTCTAAGAATATCATGTATGCCATTAGAATAGATGGCAATTTCAGTTCGATGAAGGTTCGCAGTGTTCCCGCACAGGATAAACCCTATCCTTTACTTGTGGATGTGGTTGCAAGTGAACAGGCAGTGTTCGAACATGAGGATGTGGAAGGCAGCATCGTAGGCTTCTGGCTTCCTTATTATGTAGAGGGCATGAACGTCCCCGGATATCATTTCCATTTTATCGATTCAGAACGTACCGAAGGTGGACACGTTCTTGATTATACGCTTATCAATGGTACTGTGAGCATAGACTCCACATCAGGCTTTGAACTTATGCTTCCAAATGATGCTGATTTTCTTTCTGCTGATCTTCTAAGGGACAAAGGGGGAGAACTGGGCGTTGTGGAAAAGGATGACTGAGATGCCGATATATCTGCCGACCTCCTATCAATCTATAAACACTGATAATTTCCATCTCACCCATGATTCTTAAATAGGTTTGTAGCAATAATGCGCTAAAAACGGAGATTATTATCCTATTTAAAAAGGTGAATATATGTACGCAGATAGAATCAATGCCCTACCCCCTTATTTATTCGCAACTATAGATGAAGCCAAAGCTGCTGTAAAGGCAAAAGGCGTCGATGTGATCGACCTTGGTGTCGGTGACCCTGACATGCCTACTCCTGAACACATCGTTGAGTCAATGTGTGAAGCGGTCAGAGACCCTGCAACCCACAGATATCCTTCATACACCGGTATGATCGAGTTCAGGGAAGCTGTGGCAAACTGGTGCAAGGACACACGAGGTCTTGAGCTTGATGCTGCAACGGAGACACTGACACTTATAGGTTCAAAGGAAGGTGTCGCACACATTCCTCTTGCTTTTGTCAACCCTGGTGACGTGGCATTGATCCCTGATCCCGGATACCCTGTTTACAAGATCGGAACCCAGTTCGCAGGCGGAGAACCGCACATCATGCCTCTTGTTGAGGAGAATGGCTTCCTTCCTGACTTTGACGCAATTCCTGCAGACAAGCTTGCAAAGGCAAAGCTCATGTTCCTGAACTATCCGAATAACCCCACATCCGCTACTGCTGATGTGAAGTTCTTCAAAGAGGTCGTTGAGTTCGCAAAGAACAACGACATCATCGTTGTTCACGACAACGCATATTCAGAAATGGTCTATGATGATTACACCGCACCAAGCTTCCTCAGTGTTGATGGGGCAATGGATGTCGGCATGGAACTTTATTCCATGTCCAAGACCTACAACATGACCGGATGGAGACTTGCATTCGCTGTTGGTAACAAGGACCTCATAAAAGGCTTTGGAAAGGTAAAATCCAACATCGATTCCGGTGCTTTCGATGCAGTTCAGAGGGCAGGCATCACCGCAGTCTCAAGCTCACAGCAGTGTGTTGCTGATATGAACAGCATCTATCAGAAGAGGCGTGATGCACTTCTTAAAGGTCTCAGGGGCATTGGTCTTGATGCAAAGGCACCAAAAGCAACATTCTACATGTGGGTTCCTACCCCTGACGGATATGATTCCATGGGATTCTCAAAGCTCTTGCTCGAAGAGTCCGGTATTGTTGCGACTCCTGGTGTTGGCTTTGGTGAATACGGAGAAGGCTACATAAGGTTCGCTCTTACCCAGTCTGTAGAGCGTATCGAAGAAGCTGTGGCAAGAATGGACAAGCTGACCATCTAAGGTCATGCAATGACCGTGCCCCAACGCACAATAAATGTGCAACAGATAAATAATAGAACAATGCCACCATCTCGGTGGCTTCATGTTCTTTTTTAAAATGATCTCTTCTTATTTTTAAGACCATTTTTCAAATAATAATATTTATTTCAGCCGAAGGAATATCATTGTTTCAAAAGCGAGTTCGGATGAATATGGCCGCTTCTTATCATGTGGTCGACCAGCACCAATGCCATCATGGCTTCTGCAACGGGAACCATTCGTGGTGGGATGGTCGGGTCATGACGGCCTTTGATAACAATTTCGCTATTCTTCATCTCTTTTGTATTGACCGTATGCTGTACTTTTGAGATGGATGGTGTGGGCTTGACACTTGCACGGCAGATTATGGGCATTCCTGTGGAAAGTCCTCCGAGTATACCGCCGGCATTATTGGTCTGTGCGATTATCTTCCCGTCTTCCAGTACGAACGGGTCGTTCATCTGGCTACCCTTCATCTGTGCTGCTTCACTTCCAATCCCTATCTCAACACCTTTGACGGCACCGATGCTCATGATCGCTTTTGCTATATCGGCATCAAGTTTATCGAAAACAGGCTCTCCTATCCCCGGTGGCAGCCCGATGGCTATTATTTCGACAACACCGCCTATGCTTTCATGTTCTTCTCGTGATTTGCCAACCTCTTCGAGCATCGATTGCGCTGCTTCCAGATCGGCACACCTTACAGGTGTCTTTTCAAGGTTTGCCTTGATCGTATCAAATGCCATCTCTTTTGCACGGATGCCGCCAAGTTCTGTCACATGTGCAATGATATCAATGCCAAAATTTGAAAGTACTTCTTTTGCAACAGCTCCTGCTGCAACTCTTCCGATGGTCTCACGTGCGGAAGAACGTCCTCCTCCCCGATGGTCACGGATACCGTATTTTTCCATGTATGGATAATCTGCATGTCCCGGTCTGGGTAGGTCTTTGATATTGTCGTAAGAACTCGAATCAGCATCCTTGTTCCATACCATCATGGAAATGGGTGTGCCTGTAGCTTTTCCTTCAAAGATACCTGAAAGGATCTCCACCTTGTCTGCCTCAGAACGCGGTGTGGATACAGCGCTTTGGCCGGGACGTCGCCTGTCAAGCTCTTTCTGTACTATCTCTGTGTCAAGGGGAAGTCCTGCGGGTACGCCGTCTATAACGACTCCCAATGCACGTCCGTGTGATTCTCCCCAGGTTGTTATCCTGAAAGAATGGCCAAAGGTATTTCCGGGCATGTTTATCTATTCCATTTGATGTTATTTTATTATTGTTCTTTCAGAGGGTCAATATGCACCATAACTTCAGAGACGCCTTTAATTTTGCTCTTAAGGTGGTCCATCACTTTATGCGATATTGCATGTGCCTCGTAGAGCGGCATATCCGGTCTTACCATTATATGAAGGTCGATATGGATATCCCCAATGCACCCTCGGGTCCTTATCTTATGGCAGTTCTCCACGCCTTCTACCTCGTAGGCAAGTGAACATATCATTTCCTCTTCAAGCTGGGCTGCATCACAGAGTGTCTTGCTGCTGCTAAGGATTATACTAACTCCGGCCTTTACAATGACCGCTGCTATGATCAGTGATATCAGGGGGTCGATTATGGGATAGCCTGCTTCTATAGCTACCAATGCTACCAGGACCGAAAGTGAAACGAATATGTCGCTTCTGGTGTGTATGGAGTCTGCAAGCAGGATCTCGCTGCTTAACTGTTCACCTTTGCGGCGCTCATATTCGGTGACCATGACGTTGATTGCCATCGTCCCTATCATTACCAGGAAGCTCAGGTTCGTCACATTCGGACTTATGTTCGAAGTGAACCTATCAATTGAATTGTGAATTATTTCGAAACCCACGAAGATGATAAGGATCGCAATGATGATCGACGCCAGGGTCTCGAACTTCTGATGTCCGTAAGGGTGGCTCTTGTCCGGAGGCTTTGCTGCTACGAAGATAGCGACAATACCGACGATGTTGGATATTCCGTCAAAGAGGGAGTGATACCCGTCTGACTTCATACTGAGGGTATTTGTAAGTGTACCATAGACTATCTTTACAAAAGCGACCAGTAAATTCAGTACCAGTATAACTGCCAGTATCTGCTGGATCTTTGTTGAGCGTTCATTCATGGTATGTTGCAATTATATATTTGGGATACTTATAAAGGTATGTTGGGGGTTCGGAGCGGTTTAAATAATTATATCGCGTACATATTGTGTATAAGGCTTGTTAAAAAAACAAAATTTCATAGTTTAAATATTTAAGAGGGTTGACCAATGGTAAAGATCGCAGTTACAGGTAAAGGGGGCGTGGGTAAGACCACATTGTCCGGTACGATCGCAAGATTGCTTGCAAGGGATGGGTATGATGTGCTTGCTATTGATGCAGATTCGGATATGAACCTTGCATCTTCATTGGGAATTGATAAACCGCCATTGCCACTTACGAATTATAAGGAAATGATCGATGAACGTGCAGGTGAGGCTGGAGGGATGTTCAAGTACAATCCAAAGGTAGATGATATCACGGACAAATACGGTGTCACTGGACCCGATGGCGTGAAAATGCTCGTCATGGGCACGGTCGAACGTGGCGGAAGCGGCTGCATGTGCCCTGCATCTTCTTTTTTAAGAGCATTGCTAAGGCATGTTGTCCTGAAGGATTCCAGTGCACTGATCATGGATATGGAGGCAGGTATAGAACATCTGGGCCGTGGGACCACACGCGGTATCGATCTAATGATAATAGTCGTGGAACCCGGGATGCGTTCCATAGAAACTGCAAGCAGGATAAAGGACCTTGCATCCGGCATTGGCATCGAACATCTTGCTGCTGTTGTTAATAAAGGAACTTCTTCGGATATCAAGCCTAAACTTGCAGAACTTGGCATCACTGTACTTGGGGAGATCCCGTTCTCTGCCGAGCTTATGAATGCGGACTTTGAAGGTAAGGCCCCTCTGGATTCGGGACTTGAGAATATCGCTCCATTCATTGAGATCAAGGACAGGATGCTTGAGATGATCGAAGGCTTCAAAGACGAAGGGACAAAGGATGAGAACTGAATATGATAAGATCGAGCCGTTCATAACAAAGGACGATTCTATAATAAGGGAACTTATGCACCCCAATGGAGGTGGCAGTGAGAGGCAGAGCGTTGCAGAAGCCATAGTTCTAATGGGCAGTTCAACCCTTGCACATCGACATACGGTCGCAGGGGAGATCTATCACATAACGACCGGTAGTGGTCTAATGACCCTCGGTTCAGAAGTTTTCGAGGTGAGTGTCGGTGACACCGTACTGATCAATTCAGGTGTTGCCCACAAGATCGAAAATACCGGGGGCGAATCCCTGAAGATATTGTGTTGCTGCTCCCCTGCCTATTCCCATGAGGATACTGAACTTCTGGAATGAAAGCTCCTTCTTTCTCTTTCTTCTACCTCTCTTTTCCTTTACTTTCTGGAATATGTTCCCATTAGCTATCCTTCTGCTATGATCAGTATTATTGTGGCTAATGTAACGATCTTCATCAGTGTACGTATTTCAATTACCCTCATTCTACATTTGGCTGTACCTTTAATAAGCTATATATTGAATAGGAGTTTTTCATCTACATTGTTCGATAATACCCTAACAATCATTGGAGGCATGCTGTTGGAAGCAGCAAAGAATATCAGATCAATGTCGCAAAAGATAGAAAAGGTCGAGTGGTTCAGGCTGAGCCTCCAGCTTATTGGCCTTGCCATCTTCATATATTTTGGCTCACAGTCAACATTCTATGTCGTGCTCCTGTCCGTTCCTGTCGCTCTGCTATTTGGTCCTGTCTATTGCGGCTGGATGTGCCCAAGGGGCATGTTCCAGAACATCATTGGTTCAATGGGAAAAAGGGTACTCGGCAAAAGATATAACAAACTTATCCCAAAAAGCATCCATAAGCCATTACTATATTTACGCTATGTAGTATTGCTCTTCTTACTGACCGCCCTGTTGCTGTATGAATTCCAGCTCATTGATGATACCATCATGGGATCCGTGGTAATAGATGGTCTACTACTGATCATGGTGGTTTCCATACTGATTTCCTTTTTCGTGGACAGGGCTGCATGCAGGTATTTCTGTAAAGAAGGAGCAGCGGCCTCATTGACGAACCTGGTCAAGATAAGGAAGATAAAGCGTGATGATTCGCTTTGCAGTTCATGCGGTGTGTGTGACAGAGTGTGTCCGATGTGGATCGACGTTTCAAAGAAGGATGTTGTCAGGGATGCTGCCTGCATCAGTTGTATGAAGTGCGTTCAAAAGTGTCCTGTGGATGCGCTTAGGGTTGAGTGAAGCTGGATTTAAGAAAAAATGTTGATCAGGTACTAAACCCGATCAGACTGCAACTCAGTTTCCCATATACTTGACATACTTACTATCCGGAGCCATTAAATCCCCACGGCGTTTAAGTTCTGTAATACACTTCTCAGCACGTTCGCGCCTAATATGTAACTTAAAAGCCTCCTGATAAACATCTTCAAGTGAAGCTTTATGAGGGTAAGATGAGCTAAGTTGTTCAATTATTTTAACGATTTCCTTTTTGTCTTCTGTTAAATCCGTTCCTGCTTTATTATCGCCAACCACATTCTTCTCTTTAATTTTTTCAATTGATTTAGCTTCTAAAACAAAATCGCCAGTTGTAGATGTTGATTTGAATTCTGGATTTAGTACTCCAGTTACAATGATCTTATCTTTAACATTTACAGTATCCACCAAATCTTCTTCTAAATAAACAAGTAATGATCTTGGATTAATTGGATCAATAGGAGTCAATTCTTCAATCCAGATCTGTTGAGAATCGGTAAGTGATGATTTTTTTTTTAAAAGAGTAAAGCCCGATTTATTCCCACAACTTTCATTTTCACAAAGTACTGGTTTCCCAATTTTAGGTCCTTTAACTGGTAAGTACATAACAAATTCGCAATTATTACACATATAAGCAGTAGTTTTCCATTTAGGATGAATTTCTTTTATGCCTGAAACTTCGCCTTCGACAGATATTGTATTTGAAATGTTCTTGCTTCTGATATCCCTTATTTTCAAAATTCTACTGCCACTCATATGAATCACATACTCAATTATTTTTATATTATATGAATATCTCGAGTCACATTGTAGTTCCACATAATGCAATTACCGGTACTATTCCCCAAAAAAGTGCAACTTAAATCCAGAGCACTTGCCTATACAATCCTTTTTATCCTATTTTGAAGACCGCAAACGTAACCGATAAGTTATTTAGAAGTACCATAGCATCTTCAAACAGGAAGGCTTTGTCACTCAAGCAATTAAGTGCTGTCCTGAATTTCATCAGGTCGAAAAAACCTATAAATAAAAGCCCCATCAGTATTAGCCCTGCAATAATTTCATTCTCATTCGCCTTTTGATATCCGATCAGGTGTCCATGGTGGCTCCCAGACCAATTCGACTTCTGCCGTCTTTATGCCGTCGATCGATTCAACCTTCTGCCTGACATTGTCCAGTATCATTGCGTACATGGGGCAGCCAGGTGTTGTCAGTGTCATCTTGATATGGACTCGGTCGCCTTCAACATTGACATCGTAAACCAGTCCAAGGTCCACTATATTGATCGGGATTTCGGGGTCATAGCATTTCTTAAGGACTTCCATCACGTCTTCTTTAGTTACCATGTTCAACCACTCCTTCTCTTTTTACATAGTGTGGCAACACCTAAATAGGTTTATCTCACATTCTTATTCTGGATCAAGTTTTATGGTAAAAAACGGCGGATCTGATATGACTGATAAAGAAATCAAAATGGTTAGTATGTGCAGGAACTGTGGTTCGTGCCTGAACGAAAAGGAGTGGGAAGTTTCTTCTCTCTATATCTGTGAAGATTTTCGTGTTCTGTGTGAGGGAGAAGAAGGATACGCTGGAAAGAAGCTGTGTAAATGCTCAAATTGAACTTCAATAACGGCTTCTTTAACGATTATGTCCAATCACTTTTCATATATTAGAATAGTGTTGTGACCTACTTCCTGTCATACTACCAATTGTAAAATCCGAAACTGATCCTAAATATTCATTTAGTAATCACAAAAAGTACAATATCACCGGCAGCAATATCACTCCCATTGCATGTGACCTTCGTATCTTCATAAAGGATGCTGACATGCCAAGTGGTATTGCTATCATGAATATCATCAGGCCGAAATATCCGGTGAAAAGCAGGCTCATCAGTGTGAGTCCTGCGAGGACCGTGATACATATCTTCGAGTAATCGAGCTTTGCAAGTAGCCTGTGTATGTTGTTTCCTATCTTAATGGTGGAGAAATATGAGAGGAAAGCTGTAAGGGATATTACTATAAGGAAAAGGAGGATGAACTGTTGGTCTAAACTGGCTGCATCTATTATCTCGTTGATGGCCACCATTGCTCCACTACGTGTTTTTCCGATGACAGCAAGGGCGAACAATCCGAAGATCGCATTCGCGGTGTTCACACCTGATACTGCTATTATGAACTCCTTTGATCCCTCCATCTGTTCATCGAATTCATCATTTTCATTTACTGTCCCTTTTTCAAAATCACTTCTTATGAAAAGTCTCGCAAGAACTGCGGCTATGGATGAGGATATTCCGGGAAGCCAGGCCACAATGGAACCAGCTGCACTTCCGGTTATAACTCCTCTGATTATTCTTTTTGCAGGGAGTTCCATTTTCGAATATTTCTGTGGGGGGATGCTGGAACCTGAGAACAAACTGATGATAAGCTGTGATGCTCCGAAAAGCCCGCTGAGTAGTGGAAGCAGTATTGACGCAGAGCCGATGTCTATCAGTGGACTCATATTACTTTCCATTCTGAATGCAAAGGTTCCCAGTATTCCTGTGAGAAGGAAGAGGATAAGGGCGTATGCCTTGTATTTATATTTCACAAGGGAACCCTGGTTTATCACAGTCTCTCCTTTTTCCGTCATTATAAGGGCTATGGAGATAAGCAGGAGCAACCAGCCAAGGTAGGATTGCAGGACAGGATAGAGTATGCTGAAAGCAAATGCCAATGGGACTGCGAGTAAGAGTGAAAATACCACCGATCCGGCACTTCCAAGTGCGGACAGGCGGATGGCCTCGGACCCATATCCATCGAGCAACAATCGATGTCCTGGGAGAACTGCCAGTGCCATGTCATCGTTGGGGGCGCCAAGATATATTGCCGGGATGATGTCGTGGAAGGTGTGGGACAGGGAATTTGCAACTATGGCCACTGCTATGTATGTTGGAGGGATGCCCCAGTCCATGAAGATGGGGGCGAATGCCACCAGCATAAGTGCGAAGTTGTTCGTGTGTATGCCGGGTACAAGTCCTGAGAATATTCCAAGCGTATATCCGGCAAGTACGGACAATAGTAGCATCAGTATGGAGATCTCAATATCCATGTTCCTTTTTCACAATAATTTTAATTAATCTTTCAGTAGTTATTGAATAACTCCATTGTTGTCTTTTTTTAGAACCTTCATTCTGATTTTTTTTATTCGATTGTATCTTTATTGTAATAAACATTTCACTTTTTTTTAATTTTATGATTATTTTATTTTTAATTTATATCTGGGAACATGATTAATTATTTATGCATTTGACGACATTTAGTCAAACATTAGGATATATGGAATTAATATGGGCATCAACATGGTCGAAAATACTACGCTATTCAGTGAAACACAAAAATTCAGACAATATTGGCTCATTATGATATTGCTAACTCCGTCAGCTATCATCTTTTATGGAGCTTACCAGCAGCTCATTCTTGGTATTCCATTCGGAGATAACCCTGCCTCTGACAATATGGTAGCTCTGTTCGCAGTGGTATTCGGCTTCTTCTTTCCTGCCCTTATCCTTTCAATGAACCTCAAAACAGAAGTTCGGTACGATGGCCTTTATGTACGCTTCTTCCCCTTCCATCTCAAGTTCAAAAGATTTGATTTCGATGATATTGCAAGCTATCGTATGGTTACCTATAATGCCCTCAGGGACTATGGTGGCTGGGGAATACGTTATGGTAGAAAAGGAAAGGCATACAATGTAAGTGGCAATGGTGGCATAATGCTCGAGTTCAAAAATGGGAAGAACCTTATGATAGGTTCACATGAGCCGCACGAATTCCTGGATGCAATGAATAGAGTTGCCAGAATTGCCTGATATTCCAGGCAGCTCCTGAACTCTTTTTTTCAGTATATATTTTAAAGGTCTGCTCTGAAAAGTTGTTCAACACATTTCTTGAACTCTTTGAAAACAAAAGTGTCTGCAATGTTCTGGGGACCTGCTGCAAATGCTTCTAGCATTGATGTATAATACCATTCCTGCTCGTCCTTGGGTGCATTGAACCTGTCCCATACACTCTCTCCATCTTTTTCGAGATCCTGCATAAGATCTCTTATATTTGCAAGTTTATCTGCACAGTAGAGCAGTTTCACTTCTGACATTGCTCTCGTGATGGACCTTATCATGTATTCCTTGCGTGCTTTCCAGTTCGCTTTATCATCACCTTGTTTTAGTTCAGCAGGTTCTGTTACCGCATCGACATAATCGCCTACTGTGGCCCCATATCTTCTTCGAATATCAACCAGGGTGAACTCAGAATCCTCTACAACATCATGTAACAAACCTGCAAAGATCAGTTCAGAAGATGCAGCCTCTTTGATGAGTATGGAAGCAACGTCCATAGGATGTGTGATGTAAGGTGTTCCAGACTTCCTTTTTTTCATTCGATGTGCATGGTTCACAAAAGTGAACACTTCTCCAAGTTCGGTAAGGTCCTTCTCTTCCTTTTCGCTGTACATTTCATCAAGTTGCAGCAACTGGACACGGTAACCTGCTATCCTCGCGTGTTCATAAACGCTGAACTTGTCATCCTCTTTAATAACCACCATTCGATGAACATCGCTTCTCCATACATTTCTTGAAGGCTCTTCGGACCAGTCTTCCATATGCATGAACAATTCCGGTAGTTCGATCTCTTCTGAAGGATGGCCGCTGTGAATTAATAATCCGTTACCCTTTTTCTCAGTATTATCACAATATTTGATGATGATCTCTCGTATTTTCATGAAAATAACTCCGTTTTCTTATTTACTTGTCTATAAGGATTGATATCCTGGACTTAAACATTTCGAATATTCCAGTAATAGCGGGGTGAAATGATGGGGATGAAAAATAATGTAGGACTTAAAAATAAAATGTATGTTCCAAGGTTTAACAGGCTCAACTATTCTTTATGGCCCAGGCTGTTACTCGTATCCAATTATCAAGAATGGTATCATGATCGTTCAATATATCGTTAAAAGTTAACTCTATATCCATGTCGAAAATTGAAGGCACTTCTCTCATGATGGCAAAAGCTGCTTTCCTGCCTGCATTTTCCGGTATTAGTCCCCATGAGACTTCATCCATGATGTGAAGTACGGATGCTGTCAGGCCTACCAGTGTCGGGTCCTTTGCAACTCTGCGGAGTTTCTCTATAAATACTGGCTTCTTGTTCTCACCTTCAAGGGTAGATGCCACTTTCCAGTACATTGCCTCATCCACGTTGAACCTTTCAACCCTGACAAGCATATCCCGTTGCGTAATGGGCGTAATCCCCGACTGCATCCCTATGGACTTGATGACAGCCTCTATCATGCATTTCCCGATAAGTTCCCCTAATTTGGAATGCTTGCCTGCATCCGTGAGTTTGATGGGGCTTGTGCTGTCTGCCACAATTATCATCATATCGGTTCCAGTACCTGTGGCTAGGCCACTGGAATAGCGGCTGGGTGCCATTAGCTGTTGCAGTGCAGCGGTCTTGGCTTCGGTAGCGGTCATCATGGCTCTTGTCAGGGCATAGTCCGGAAGGTCTGCACCAATGAGTAAAATAGCGTTTATCGTTCCTCCGACAGGTTCGAAGTTCTCATCTTCCTGATAATAGGATGCTTCATCTCCGGCACGTCCGCCGTTGATCTCCACTCCTCCGGTAACAATGACGGTGATCTCAAGACCTCTGAAGGAATCCGAAACGACAACAGCGTTCTCCATGGTTGCTGTGGTAAGCATCCCTGTAGAATTCTCAGGCTTAATTCCAAGCCTTTTCGAAATTATTTTCAGATACTCTTCAACACTTCCGCCTTCAAGATCGGCTGCACCGTGGCTTCTGTGAGCTATAGTGTGGTTTATGACGCTTTCGATGTTGTCGTGGTAGCCGCCATTAAGCCAGGAAGTGCTAAGTGTTTTCCTTCCCTCTGGCAGTTCTACGACAAGGGAACTATCCTGCAGATAGATTACTTCCTTTCCGGAAGTTTCAAAAAGGATCTTTCTTTCCATCATATCATTGCTCATTGTATCGCCTCAGTACTCATAGGGCTCATCACAGATTCAGGCCAGTTCATCATCACAGGCGAATACAATATCAGCAATTCATTTCATCGCATATCTTCTTTGCAGCTTCTGCCGGAGAATCGGAATTATATATGCTTCTTCCGACTATCACCCAGTCAGCACCTGCTCCTATAACATCGGCAGCACTGCCTCCCTGAGCTCCCACACCTGGTGAGATAATGCTCAGTTCCTCTCCGATGATCTTACGTATGTCTTTTACTCTTTCAGGTCTTGTTGCAGGCGCTACAACCCCTGATGCTCCTGCTTCCACTGCCATCCTGGCGATATCCTCTGCAACCGGGCGGAAGAACTCCACACCGCCTGGGTGGCTCATCTCTGTGACCACATAGACATCAGTACCGAAATCATCAGCAACCTTCACACAGGAATCAAGGCTGTCGCGACCTGTGAATCCGTGGGTGATGATCCCGGCAGCTCCGGCATTGAATACGTGTTCACAGATGAGTCTGTCAGTATTGGGTATGTCGGCAACCTTGAAATCAGCGATAACAGGTGCAATTTTTGCAAGTTCCTTGACTATGCCAAGGCCTTCTCCAAGTACCAGTGGATATCCTACTTTTATGGAATCCACATAATCGGAAACTTCATTAGCGATACGAAGGGCATTCTCCCTGTCAGTTACATCCAGAGCAAGGATGAGTCGGTTCTTTTTTTCCATTGTGCAACTCCTTTAAGGTCCGGTATCTCACCAGCCGAACATACAATAGCTGGTCCGTTTTATCTTAGTTCATTGTTCCCCTATCTCATTAACCTTTCTTTTCAGAGCTTCAACAACTGCCGGGTCCTGGAGTGTGGATATGTCCCCTATCTCTGTTCCGTTCGTGATGGCCTTTAGTACACGCCTCATTATCTTGCCGCTTCTCGTCTTTGGCAGCTCCTCGGTGAAGATGATCTTCTTTGGGCGTGCGATAGGTCCGATCTCATCTACCACATGCTGCTTCAATTCATCTTCAAGGATTGAACATTGATCGCCACAGGATGATTCGAGGATAACATAGGCATAGATGACCTCTCCTTTTATCTCGTCCACTTTACCGTCAACCGCGGCTTCTGCAACCGAGGGGTGTGAGACAAGTGCACTTTCTATCTCCATTGTTCCGAGCCTGTGACCTGATACCTTGATCACATCGTCCAATCTTCCAAGTATCCAGAAGTTGCCGTCCTCATCCTTACGTGCACCATCACCGGCAAGGTAGGTCTCGGTTCCCCATTTGCTCCAGTATGTGTCAATGAACCTCTGTTCGTTCCCGTTTATGGTACGTATCATACTTGGCCAGGGGTTCTGAAGGGCAAGGTAGCCTCCTGATCCCATTGGCACTTCATTGCCTTCATCGTCAAGGATATTGGCTTTAATTCCCGGGAATGGTCGTGTCGCAGTTCCCGGTCTCATGGTGGTGATGCCCGGCAATGGGCTTATCATTATCATTCCGGTCTCTGTCTGCCACCATGTATCAACGATAGGACATTTCGACTTGCCTATGATCTCATAGTACCAGAGCCATGCTTTCGGGTTGATGGGCTCGCCTACACTTCCCAAAAGTCGCAATGAGGACAGGTCATACTTTTCGGGTATTTCCTCTCCCCACTTCATGAAAGTGCGTATTGCGGTGGGTGCTGTGTAGAATATCGTCACTCCGTATTTTTCAACAATGTCCCAGAATCTACCCTTGTCCGGGTAATCAGGTGCTCCTTCGTGCATTACAATGGTGGCACCGTTGGAGAGGGGTCCGTAGACAAGATATGAGTGTCCTGTGATCCATCCGATATCTGCAGTACACCAGAAAATATCATCGTCCTTTAGATCGAAGATCCAGTTGGATGTCACGTGTGTCCCGACCATGTAACCGCCGGTCGTATGAACAACTCCCTTTGGTCTGCCGGTAGTCCCGCTGGTGTACATGATGAAAAGTATATCTTCTGAATCCATGGGTTCAGGTTCGCATTCGGAATCCATGTTATGAATTACATCGTTCCACCACACGTCCCTTTTCTCTTTCATTGGAATTACGTTCGCGGCATGGTCAACAACAATTACCTTTTCGACCGCCGGGGCATTTTCAAGCCCCTTGTCAGCTCTTTCCTTTTGCTGTATGAGATTTCCTTTGTGGAAGTAACCATTACATGTTATGACAAATCGGCTATGTGCATCTTCCACGCGCTGTGCCAGTGCTTCTGATGAGAAGCCGGCAAATACGACACTGTGGGGTGCACCTATCCTTGAGCATGCAAGCATGGCTATGACAGCTTCCGGTATCATTGGGAGGTAGATGGTAACGACATCTCCTTTCTTCACTCCGAGCTCTTTCAGACCTGCAGCAAAACGAGCAGTTGCATCCCTGAGCTCCTTATAGGTGTAAGTTTCGGAGTTCTCCATTTCTCCTTCCCATATAAGTGCGGTCTTATCGCCATGTTTCAGGACATGGCGGTCAAGACAATTGTAGGATGCATTCAGTTTTCCACCGTTGAACCATTTTGCATGGGGAGGCTGCCAGTCAAGGACAGTGTCCCATTTTTTGAACCAGTCGATGTTCTCTGCCAGTCCCTCCCAGAACCCTTCGATATCAGCCTCAGCCTTTTCATATATATGAGGGTCGTTCATATTGGCATTTTTTACAAAATCTTCTGGTGGTTGGAATTCATCTTGCTCTTTAAGTAAAGATTCTATTGTTTCTGTCATGTGTCCCCAGTCCCTATTTTTTAATGGTCTGCATGAATGTTAACGATTAATCAGGTAAATATGTACTGGTCAATTAATGTTCTTGATAATTCAGCCCATATTTCAATTTTGTATCCTTATTAAAAATTCATTCTCATATGTATTAAATTATAAGTGTTCTTTTGATTTTATATATTTACAAATTCAGTCATATGGATGGTAAATATATTTTTTATTAATTCCATTTTGTAAGTTTGAGCGATCTTGTTCTAATTATATCATAAATTATTGTGATTGGATCAAGTTGATTCAATGTATGATGTTTGATCAGAATCAGGTCAAATATGAAATGACAAGCTTCAGCACAAATATTGATAGTTACTGAAGGAGTGCAGAATTAAAGTAAATTTTCAATATCTTATATTCTATATATGAATCTGGTGAAAATGTCTGCGATAATATTGCAAATCTTGAAAGGGAATTCTGAAAAAAGTAGATAAAATGCCATATGCCGTTTATATGATAAGCGCAGGTTTTAGAAAAAACTTGGGCATGGGGAGTGTGGTGGTACGTCTAAGAAAATACCTGCGCCATACATTCTTTTGTTAACAATGTTATAAATAAATTACGAATGTTCATGACTTCTTATTTATATTTAATACATTTACCAATGTCGAGTAGTTACTATTATATATTTATTATTTCTTCGAGCAGCAAATAGGACTTGTAGCCATGGCAGAAGGTATTTTAGAACTATTATTGCCTTCTTGAACTGCTCGAAATCTATTCTGTTTATGTTCAAAAGAATGTTTTCTTCCTTTTCTCCCATTTTATGTATTATAAAAAGTACATTATTCAGGTATTGAAATTTATTCTTTTCATATCTGCTGATAGAATACATTGGGGGTTGCTTTGACATCGTTTAATGTCTTTGTCTGTCCGTTGGGATAGATGACTTCTATGGAATGTACTATGGTACCGAGATCGCGGCTGTCGTGCAGGTAGTAGTCATCACTGGGCCTTGTGACATTCTTTATCGATATCTTAACAGTGTCATATCCGACTTCCTCTATCTTTACATCTTCATATTTTGAGAATATGTCCATGAATGACGATTCAAGATGTCTTGTACCAAAGGCAAGAATGTACATTCTGGCAAAGAAATTGAGGCTATATGTGACCGTTACAGAAGTATCGGTCTTGTCAAAGCTCATTACCACTTTCTCAAGATGGATGATATCATTATTTTCTGGCATAGCGTATGCACACATTGGCAGGAATGTGGAAAATATGACCAATAGTAGTACTATGAAAGAAAATGATCTCATATTGAGTTGAATTGTATTACAAGTAAATATTAGTAACGCAAAATTTGAAAGAATTGAAATGATTTGCATTGGATATGTCTAACACCTGTGAATTAGACATAGAATACAACAGTTTAACATTTTACAAACGATACATTCATATCTTGTGTGTTCTATTTCAACCTGCTTTTAGCATCTTATATAGTTGAACTATTCGTTCCTTCAATGGAGCGATAATTCAGTAACATTTATAAAATGTATCATATTGATCAAATAATTACTAGATCTAAACAAAAAGGAGTATGAATATGGATAGTTTAATTTACCTTGCCCCTCTGGCAGGTATCGTAAGCTTGGCATTTGCTGCATTCTTTGCTTCCGGTGTTCTTAAGGAAGGAACCGGCACAAAGGAAATGCAGGATATATCACTTGCGATCCAGGAGGGTGCTATGGCTTATCTGAACCGTCAGTATAAGACCATAGCTGTAGTAGCAATTGTTCTTGCTGCGCTGATGTTCTTCCTTCTGGGAGACGACAGTGGCAAGATCACAATCGGATTCCTCGTTGGTGCAGCTGCATCTGCACTTGCTGGATATGTTGGAATGAACGTATCTGTCAGGGCTAATGTCAGGACAGCACACGCAGCTTCAAAGGGCTTGCAGGAAGCAATGTCCGTCGCATTCCGCGGTGGAGCTGTGACAGGACTTGCAGTAGTAGGTCTTGCACTGCTGGGTACCAGTGGTTTCTATATTATTTTCGGTGATGTTGACCTTGTAATTGGATTCGGTTTCGGTGCAAGTCTTATCAGCCTTTTCGCAAGGGTCGGTGGAGGTATCTTCACAAAGGCAGCGGATGTCGGTGCTGATCTTGTAGGTAAGATCGAGGCTGGTATTCCTGAGGATGATCCAAGGAATGCTGGTGTCATTGCTGACAACGTAGGTGACAATGTCGGTGACTGTGCTGGTATGGGTGCAGATCTGTTCGAGACATATGTAGTTACCGTTCTTGCATCAATGCTTCTTGGTTCCCTGATCCTTGAACAATTTCCAAATGCTATCCTTTACCCATTGATCCTCGGTTCAGTGGCTATATTCGCATCCATCATCTCTATGTTCTTCGTGAAAGTAGGCAAAGATGGAAAGATCATGAAGGCGCTCTATAAGGGTGTTGCAGTATCAGCAATTCTTAGTCTGATCGCATTCTATTTCGTGACCGATTCCCTCATGGGTGACATGAGATTGTACTACGCATCTATTGTGGGTATTATCATAATGGTATTGATGGTAGTATTTACAGAGTACTACACTTCCACAAGCTTCCGTCCGGTAAAGACAATTGCCAAGGCATCCGAAACCGGTGCTGGTACAAATGTCATCTCCGGTCTTGCTATCGGATTCGAAAGTACTGCACTTCCACTTATCATAATCGTTGCCGGTATCCTTGGATCCTACTTCATATCAGGCGGTGCAACTGATCCTGCTCTGGGTATTTACGGTATTGCTATCGCAGCAGCAGCAATGTTGTCAACTACCGGTATGATCGTAGCTCTTGACTCATACGGCCCTATCACCGACAATGCTGGTGGTATCGCTGAAATGGCAAAGATGCCTGCGGAAGTACGCAAGATCACCGACGCACTCGATGCAGTCGGAAACACAACAAAGGCTGTAACAAAGGGTTACGCAATAGCTTCTGCAGCACTGGGTGCACTGGCACTTTTCGCAGATTACAGACACAAGGTAAACCTCGAAGCAGGTTCACTCAGTCTTGACAACCCTGTTGTTCTCGTTGGTCTTCTTATCGGTGCACTGCTCCCATTCCTGTTCACTGCTGTCACAATGAAAGCAGTAGGAAAGGCAGCATTCGCTATTGTTAACGAAGTTCGCCGCCAGTTCAGGGAGATCCCTGGTATCATGGAAGGCACCGCAAAGCCGGAATATGGCAAGTGCGTGGACATCGTTACTGCAGCAGCTATCCGTGAAATGGCAATTCCAGGTATCCTCGCGATCTTCGTTCCACTTTTAGTTGGAGTCGTGCTTGGTCCGGTAGCTCTTGGCGGATTGCTTATCGGTATCATCGTTTCAGGTCTTCTCCTCGCTATGACCATGAACAATGGTGGGGGAGCATGGGATAACGCAAAGAAGCTCATCGAAGACGGAGAATATGGTGGAAAAGGATCTGAAGCTCACAAGGCAGCAATTGTCGGTGACACAGTCGGTGACCCATTCAAGGACACATCCGGTCCTGCACTTAACGCTCTGATCAAAGTAGTGAACATGATCGCTATCCTGTTCTCTTCTCTGTTCATCGGCAAGGGATTGTTCTAATTCGAACAATTTAAATACGAATTACGGGCCGGAATATCCCGGTCCATTTCTTTTCTTTTTTCCTGATATCAGTTCAATGACATCATCTTGATTGCATTGTCCATACACCAGAGCTTAAGCTATTCATATTCACTCGTTCAGAACAATGGGAATAGCTGACAGTTGGTAATGGTAGTTAGTGTATTTGGAAAATACTCATTTCCATCATCAATTTGTTAGTAATTCAATATGTATCGATGGTCGATCACTGCTTTACAGTAAAAAGAAATGTGGGGTCCTTTGATCGACTAATTTCAATTTCAAGCATCAACCATCTCAAAGAGAACTCCCCGCTTTGTCAACTCTTCAGCTATCTCTTCATAGAATATTCCGGTACCTACAACGTTGTCATGTGTGAATGCCTCAACACGTCCTGCAGGACCGCCAACCGTTGTTGTCTGTGCACCACATGAAGGACTATTGGGAACTCCCAGTACCTTAATGGAGTAACCATCCTGGTAGAACTGTTCGATCATGTCTGCGAAGGGTTCAAAGAGGGAATGGCAGAATCTCCTGTAATTTGGATTTTCAAGCTGGTCTCTGGTAATTTCCCTTCGGGACGCACCGAGGTAGATCAGTTCCGGACATGGCAATTGTACAATGTTCCTTCCATTTGTATCGACCAATGGAGGTGCCTTTATCCCTTTAAGCCTTGAACTTACATTTGCAAGACAGTGCCCGATAACCAGTATTTCCTTCCCCTTATTCTCTTCCACCAAAAACTCCTCCTCACTTGTTATTATTTAATTTCTGTTAGTATTAAAGATGTGGCAAATATTGTTGTGCTGATGTTAAAGTGATTAGATCATCACAGATATTATATCTATGTAATATTTATATAATGCCAGTTACGGTTTAAGCCTGTCTCAAGGAGCTACTAAAAATGAATGAAGATCTTGGAAGAATATTGAATAAAGGATTCAGCACCTGGTCACATAATTATGGAATTGCTGTTCCTTTCTTTTTGAACATGATGGCATCGCTTTTCATTCTAATGATAGCTATTTTCATGATACCGTTCATTGTAGCTGCAACGTCAATGTCTGAGATCGGTGATGCATCTTCCCTTACAACAGAAGAGAGCATGGAGCTTCTCATGTCACTGTTCTCTGATAATATTGTTATAGTACTGGTGCTTGGTCTGCTCACATTTTTAGCCATCTCGTTCGTCCAGTCATATTTCGAGGCAGGGGCAATAGGAATGGCACAGTCAGCATCAGCATCAGGGCATACCACCTTTGATGACATGCTCCGTGCAGGAAAGGAGAATGTGTTCAGTCTTTTCCTTACCAGGATCATCATCTCATTGATCTTTATCGCGGGGATTGTGTTCATTGTTCCAGGTATGCTCACAATGGGTGACTTCAATTCATTTATTGACAATCCCGAAAACGCTCTTCTTACAAGTGTGCTATTGCTCTTCGGATTCCTGCTATGGGGTCTTTACGTTCTGGTGATCGATATCATCTTCAGTGTTGTACGATTTGGTCTTGTCCTGGACCGCCTCGACCCCATGGAAGCCCTTGAAAGAGGTTACAGGTTCTTCATGGACAACAAGTTAGTCGTATTCCTGATGTACCTGGTAGTGATCGGGATCTCCGTAGCGATCAATATGGTCGGTGAGTTCATCAGCTATGTGGAAGTACTTGCGAATGCATGGATATTCCTGAGCTTCGTCCTGTCTTTCGCAGTGATACAGCCTCTGGTGACCGTGTGGTGGACCCGTCTCTACATGAATAGGACTGGAAAAGAACTCTATGACATAAGTGATCTGCTCGAATATCCCTGAGAACAAGCTTAAAAAAATAGATAGTTGAATAGGCAATGGATATGATCCACTGGACTCAACTGCGACCAAGCAGTTTACAGGCCTGGCATAGTGATGCTGTGCAGGTCTCCCCGCATACACGGCAGTTTGAGACCTCGGCCTGAGGGTATTCTTTAGCGATCAATCCCACTGTTTTATCGAAACCTCTCATGATGGAATATTTGGTTCCGGGATGTCTGACCTCGAACTCATTTATCATATCCCTTACCTCGCCCCTCAGGGCCTCATGGGCATAAGGACACTCGCTCATATCGAAGGGCAGGTCATTGACGATAGCATACAGGGCCACTTCCTTTTCAGGAACCTTTCTCAGAGGTTTTGCACGCAGTACAAGCCCCTCAATTGCCCGCGGAGGTGCAAGCCTTATCATCCTATCTACATCTCCTCCGAGGTGATTCATCATTATCGTCTGGGCTTCATCATCAAGGTTATGACCGGTGGCAAGTTTAGTGGCACCGATCTCATTTGCGATCTTGTTCAGGAGCGATTTTCTTAAGACACCACAATAACTGCATGCACCAAGCTTTCTTTCCTGTGCTGTCAGCTCATCAAGGGTCTTATCATACTCATCTTTAAAAGAGCGGACAATATGTCTGATACCAAGCTCTGCTGTCAGCTTTCTTGCCTTTTCCAGAGTCACCTCACGGTATCCGACTATCCCCTCATCAATGGTAATGGCCACTATCTCAATATCCCTTCTCTTGCCGAATATCTTGTGCAAAAGGTATAACAGAACAACGCTATCCTTTCCTCCGCTCAATGCCACGGCAATGATGTCACCTTTTTCGATCTTATACTGCTTTCTGATGGTGAGCTTCACCTTGCGTTCAACATCTTCGATAAAGTGTCTCTTGCATATGTGCATCCCGGAGTATTTCTGGAATATGATGGCGTCCCTGTTACATTTCATGCATTTGATCGACATTGGGAAGTGCTCCTTTCCTTCTCAAAAGGAATTATTATATTAGAACTTTGGGGTGGTGGAAGATTTGATTAAAGTTCGAATCTTATCCCTCGCACTAAAAGAAGGGGGGGTAATAGGTAACGTCAAAAAACGGAACTTTCTATTATAATTCTAATTGTTAATGTGTTTTCAAATTATTTATATAGTAACGATGCATTCAGTCCACAAATATTTGATTTATACTGAAAAACTAAAAGGAGTAATAAATGACTTTAGATGATGATTCTTCTATAAATGATATATTTACAGTAATTGTTGGTGTTGTGGGGCATCATCCGGTTATGATGGGAATTCATCCAATTAATATTGACTCGAATGAAATTTTATTACGCACATTCAACACAGAATGTATAAAAAAAGAGAACTCTTTTGAGATTAGTACATCTGAATGCACTTGCTTTGAAATTCAAATAAAAACACAAGAAGATTTGCACTTAGATGACACACATCACTTGGAGAAATTATTTGATAATACATTAAGTTACATTAATCACTATATTTTAACTTATAAAGTATCTGATCTAACTCAAAAAACGACTCCTTTTAATAGACAGATAGGACGAGTAGATGTAAAAATGATTCTTTTTTGTTTGAATGGAGAAGAAAAAGTTGCTTGGCTTAATCCTATATTTAAAATTAATAAGTTTGCTCAAAATATGATGAGTAGTTTATTTCCAAATATGATTGTTAATAATAGTTTTACATTAAATAGTGTGAACCCAATTACTAAAAGAATGCTAAGCAGTTTTGATTTGTTGAATTTAGGGTTCTATACAGAATCTTTTATATCTGCATTTTCATTGCTTGAAGATTTAATTCGTGAATTAACTACCACAATTTTAAATAACCAGAATATTACAAGCAGCCAGAAAAAGAAGTTTTTTGAAGGTTTTAGAAGTGGTTTTCTAAAAAATTCTGTTACTGTAATGACAAAAATTTCTGGTTGGGAAAGTTTGAGTGAAACTGATCAGCAACTATACTCGGATTTTTGTAATTTAATTAATACACGAAACAATATTTTACATAATAATATTCAAATCGGTAGAAATAAAGCCATAATATATCTTGGGGTAGTTATACGAGTTATTGATTGGTTACGAAAAAACAATTATGGATATGACATTCCTAATTTTCCATTGCTCGCACCAATAAATATAGAATATTTCAAAATCCAGGATGAAATTGAAAAAGATAAGAAATCATAACTTTTCCGTTTGTAAACAACTTTCCCACATCTCCAATCTTTCCCTAACATGACTATTCAAACTAAAAGGCTCATCAGCTTTAGCATTCTGCTTCATATAATGCAAAGTACCTTTCGAGAATCCCATCTTCTTCCATTCAGTGTATGGCATGTCAATGATCTTCTTCCTCAGCAGATCTGAATCATCCCTCTCAACCACATAAACAGGTTTGCTAAATTCAATCGTTTTTCTCTTCCCAACAAGTTGATGGCTTAATTCCCTTGCTTTAACCAAAAGAACAGATCCCCAAGAGCTATTCTTCTTCCTGTACTCAACCTTACCATTCATCACCGAATTGAACTCAGCAGTAACCTTCCTTGCTCCAGTAGGTTTAAGCCTCAATGAAAAGCTCTCAGTCCTCACAAAGTCCTTACTCTCAATAAGTCCCTTTCCAAAAGTTTATCAATGTATGATACCTAAAATTATAACATAAGTCCTGATTGTTTTTATCCTGGGAGTTATATAGGTGGTGATTGGATTGAAAATAAAACATATAAATAAAATATGTCTTGCAGCATGTTTTGTTCTTCTGGTACTGGCTGTCAACACTGTGGCAGCGGTGAGCTTTACGACTGTACCCGTCCCTGACGCAAAACAGATGGTAGATAACAAAGAAGTTTTTCTTTTGGATGCACGGACTCAGGCTGAGTTTGACGGGGGGCATATCAAAGGTGCGACTTTGATTCCCTATAGCCAATTGAGTTCAAGGCTCAATGAAGTTCCATCTGGTGAAAAGATACTTGTATATTGTAAAAGCGGGGGTAGAAGCGCTACTGCATGTGGTATCTTAGTTGATGCTGGCTATACTGAAGTATATAATATGAACGGCGGTATCACCTCCTGGAATGCTGCAGGATATCCTGTAGTAAGGTACAATCCGTACGATGAAAATGAGAACTATATGATCGATATTGGTGATGTGAGTGCGGCAATCGATGACTATCGTAGACAGGGGTCAACATCTATCGCAGAACTCAGTGATCTGATAGATATGTATCGTATAGGTGAGCCATATTGTTAAGAATTAGTTGAGGGTGTTTATCTCTCAACCAATATTTTATTAATTTTTCAGCTTAATACCCCATATCTTTACCCTCATTCTCACATGAGCATTGAGAGTAAATGGTTTATCATTCTTAGAATTCTGCTTAATGTAATGCAAAGTACCCTTTAGAGAAACTCATCTTCATCCATTCGGTATAAGGCATGTCAATGATCCTTTTCCTCAACAGATCAAAATCATCCCTTTCAGCCACTTTCGTCCATCATCTTATCGCTAACCAGAACACCATCTTCGAGGGTGATCACTCTGTCAACATACTCAGTATGCCAGTGTTCATGTGTTACCATTACAATTGTCTGGCCATGGTTATCATTCAGGTCTTTGAAAACATCCAGTACTTGTTTTGAGTTGTTGGTGTCCAGGTTTGCACAGGGTTCATCGGCAAACATTATGTCAGGTTTTTTGGCTATGGCCCTTGCGATCGCCACTCTTTGCTTTTCTCCGCCAGACAGTTCATCAGGGATCCTGTCCTCTTTTCCCTTTAGACCGACCTTTTCTAATGCTTCAAGGGCAGTCTTATAGGATTCCTTCTTTGATCTTCCTTCCATCATGGAAAGCACATAAACATTTTCAGCAGCACTCATCTCATTAATGAGTGCATAGTCCTGGAATACATAACCTACCTGCGTTAGCCTGTAATAGCTTCTTTCGGCTTCAGGCAGGCTGGAAACCTTTAATCCTCTTATGGTGTATTCTCCTGCGGTCGCATCATCCAACAAAGCCAGTATCCTTAGCAGGGTCGTCTTGCCACTTCCGGATGCACCCATGATGGCTACGAACTCCCCCTTCTTTATTTCGAACGAAACACCATTGAGGGCCTTGACAGCAGTTTTCCCTGACCCATAATATCTTTTCAGGTCTTTCACAACGATCATATCATCTTCCCCATATGGCTTTGAGTATGCTCTCTTTCGATACACTCCAGGCAGGAAGTGTTCCGGCTATCACTGATAGTGTAAGCATGGTAACTATGCTCTGGATTAGCAGTATAGGATCTATCACGGGCCTTATTTCCATGGTCTCATAGAATATCACAGGATTCGCCTGGAAGTATAGCATAAGTGAGAAGTATAAGACCAATCCCGCGATTATTCCTAAAGAAACATAGAACATACTAAGGAACGCATAAGACAATACTATTGATCTTGGGGTAATGCCTACTGCTTTTAAAATTCCGATCTCTTTTTTCCTGTTAAGTATGTTGATATAGATTATGATGAGGATCAATGCTGCACCCACGATCAGGCTCACAAACTTTGACATGATATCTATTGCTCCCATGCTTTGCATTGCCTGCTTTATGAGAGTCTCTGACTTATCGGCCCATGTGAATACCTGCTCATTCACGCCGGCTTCCCTTATCTTATCCTGGACCTGCTCTTCAGTCCCCTGCTTGTCAACCCTTACAACCACACTGGTAGCTTTGCTCCCTTCCAGACCATACACATCTTCGATCTCTTTGTAATGAACCAGGGCATTAAGGTCAACAAGTTCAAATGTTCCTTCCATGATGCCTTTGACCTTATAGGTCCTTTTTATGCCATTGCTGTATGTTACGTCAACAAGTGATCCTGCTCTGGCTTCACCCAGATCATCATATATTTCTCCAAAAACTGGACTTGTGCCTGCGATTGCAGCACCAATGATGATCTCATCCCGGGAAAGTTCTCCTAAGAAATCCCCTTCAGTGATAATGTATGGGTATCGCGAAATTTCATACTCTTCTTTCGGAAGCAATCCTGTTAAAGTTACACCCACGACATTCTGTTTATGCTCAATAGATGCCCCCACATCCAGTCTCTTTGTTGCGGCCCTTACTCCTTCGACAGCCCGGACCTTCTGCAGGACACTATCAGCATCGTTGATGTAGGTGTTGTCACCTGATGGTTCAATGACAATATCTCCGTAAGGATAGTCCTGCATATATGCAGTAAATAGAACCATCATTCCTCCTATCATTGATGGAAGGAACACCAAGTTCATAAAAATGAGCGAGAGAACAAAAACTATGAATATCAGTGTTTTTTTGTTCCCTCTTTTTACAGTGCTTGCTGCAATGAGATATCCTACCCTGATATCGTTTATCATATTGGAGACCTCTTATTCTTCATCTTCGTCAGTAGAACTGTTACTGCCTTCCATTAACTGCTTGATTATCTCATCCTTTGAACTTTTTGTTCTGTAATTATTGTAGATAAGTCCACCAATAACCGCTAAGACTATCAATACGATCGCAGCTGTCCCTACTCCACTATTACTTTCCAGGACAATAACATTGATGCTGGTTTCAATTTGTTCTTCCCCAAAATCATCACTATATGTAATTGTCACAGGGATCTCGTATTCCCCTGCCTGATCAGCTATAAAAGTAATTACTGCAGGTCCATCCTCATTTGGATCAAGAGTTCCTATAAAGGATTCTTTTAGTCCTTTGAATGGATGGTCAGCATAGACCCTTATTGAATTTATTGTCCTGTCACCGGAGTTCTCTATCCTCATGGTCAATTCCACAGTCTCATCCATGTAAGGAAGGACGGGGTCTACCTTTACCGATGCAAGGTTCAGACTCCCCTTTTGATCAAGCACGGTTATTGTAATGTCATATTCATCTTTTTGCTTGCCAAAATCATCTTCATAATAAATGATAACAGGTATCTCGAACTCTCCTGACCTGTCTGCCTTGAACTTGAACAATGCAGTTTGAGTGCCATTCATACCAAGGGTTCCAATTGTAGAGTTCTTAATTCCCTTAAATTCATGGTCCAGGCTAACCGACACGGACTTTGCTATTGCTTCCCCGAAGTTCTCTATGCCTAATCTTAAGTCAACTGTATCTCCCTCATAGATATATTCAGGACTGGTTTTGACAGAAGCTATCCTTGGTTCGGCATCTTCACCTATTACCCGGATCTCAACTTCATAATATTTTGTTGTTTCTAAGTCCTTGTTTGGATATGTTAATTTCATCTTTATTATATGGGCGCCAGGGTTGGCATCAGTGGTTGTCCTCATGTGGTATACCAGGTGCCTTTCGCTTGTACCATAAGACAATTTAGAAATTTTAGTGACCAGATCTTCTGTAACTATGATATCCGGGGGGATGCTGATTATTTCAAAAGTAATGTCTTCAGGAGCTATGGAACCGCAGCTCTCAATATTAATTCCCAGGGTGAACTCTTCATCGATACCTATTGAACTGGGATTTATTTCCTGTATCTCTGCGTTTACACATATATCACCAGAACTTTGTGCTCCGGCAGTAGAGATGCCTGTTAAGATAACTGCAAAAACCAGTAAGAGCAAATATATAGGTCTTGTATTCGGATTCATTCTTTATTCACCTCAGTTCGGATCTTTTCGCTAAGTTCCCTACGATCTTTGAAAATCAAATATAATGCAACCATTTGTCGGTAACAATCTTCGATAATTTTGAGTATTTCTTAATATATACTCTTCCAACATTATATATAAAATATCACTGTGGTCGATTATAATGTATGTTGCTATCGATTTATTGTTTTTGACCCTGAAGTGGGCCATTTTATGGTCAAAGCCTATAATAGCGATCTTGCACCAGTTTGTGATTTACTCAGTTCGATATGATTGATGGATGGCTTCAACCATCGACTGAAAAGGCGTTTTCATCAAAACGTTAATTTATACAGAACGTAATCTTATTCCGATGGATGCTATACTGTCTCTCAATAATGTCTCAAAGAAGTTCGGCAACATGACTGTACTAAAAGACATTGATCTGGACATAAAAAAAGGGGAGTTCGTAGCTCTGCTGGGTGCTAACGGAGCAGGCAAGACAACCCTTGTAAAGATCATGTCAGCCCTCTCCTCTCCTTCAGAGGGTACTGTAATGGTCAATGGCAAGGATATTTCAAAGGACCAGGGTTCATTGAGGGCTATCATAGGTGTCATCTCCCATGAAACATATCTCTACAACGACCTGACAGCCGTGGAGAATCTGCGCTTCTTTGGACATATGTATGGTATCGACAGTAAGAAGCTTGAAGCTCGCATCAATGGACTGTTAGAACAGGTCGAGCTCGTTAAGAGGGCAGATGATCGTATATCCACATTTTCCAGGGGTATGAAGCAGCGCCTTTCCATCGCAAGGGCACTTTTACATGAGCCTTCAATTCTTTTTCTGGATGAACCTTATACAGGGCTTGACCAGCACGCAGCCCACACATTTGAGAAGGTTTTGCTGGAACTCAACCCGAATGACACCACAAGACTGATGATAACCCATGACATCAGCAGAACGTACAATATGTGTGACCGTGTCATCATACTTGACAAGGGAAGTATCGTCTTTGACAGCCTTATGTCTGAAATAGCTTCAGCGGAAGAGCTGAGGGACATATACTCGTCACAAGTGGGTGGAAATGATGCTTTTTGATATGGGGTCACTATGACATCTTTTAATACGGAGCTATCATGATACGCATTTTTCATATTGCAGCAAAGGACCTCAAAGAGGAGTTCCGCACCAAGCAGATGCTCAATTCAATGGTCCTTTTCTCATTGCTTGTCATAGTAGTGTTCAGCATCACATTTGCTCCGATACTCGGCTCTTCTCAGGATGTGGCAATGGTCGCTCCGGGTGTGCTCTGGATAGCCTTCATCTTCGCAGGTTCCATAGGGCTTTCACGTTCCTTCGTGGCAGAACTGGAAAACGGTTGTCTCGAGGGTTTGAAATTATGTCCCATAAGCAGGAGTGCCATATACACTGGAAAGATGATGGCGAACCTAGTGCTTATGCTACTGGTCGAGATCATCACTGTACCTCTGTTTGCCATCATGTTCAATTACAGCATAACAGGAGTTTTCTGGCTTGGTATCATAATAGTCCTTGGTACTGTGGGTTTTGTCTGTGTGGGAACACTGCTTTCAGCTCTGACGGTGAACACGAGGACCCGGGAAATATTACTTCCTGTGCTGTTATTGCCTCTGGTGCTTCCTGCTCTCATCCCGGCTGTGATGGCAACCGGAAGCATACTCCTGGGCGCATCCTATATTGATATCACTCAGGAACTACGTCTTCTGCTTGTATATGATATCGTTTTCTTCCTTGTGGCACAGCTTGTGTTCGAGTATGTCATACAGGATTAAAACTTATATATCGGGGGAGATGTACTACTTACATCGTTCCTATATTAGTCATCGAGGTTTCCAATGTCGGAAAGGGTATTAAGAGATAAGATCCTGCCAGTTCTGTCCGCAACGACCATGTTGCTAGCCATTGGCATGATAATTTTCTATCTTCCGGATATGAAAGGTGCCTCTGGGGAAACCCTTGATATGAGCTTCAGGATCTTCTATTTCCACATGCCCATAGCCATCACTTCCTATCTGGCCTTTACTGTGGTATTCGTTTCCAGCATTCTGTTCTTGAGGACTGGTAAGTATAGTTATGACATCCTTTCCCGCTCGGCAGCTGAGGTGGGTGTCATTTTTGCGTTCCTTGTTCTGGCAACCGGCTCCATCTGGGCCAAGGCTACATGGGGATGGTACTGGGTATGGGAACCAAGACTTACAACATCTCTTGCCCTTTTCCTGGTATATGTTGCTTATATTGTGCTTCGTCAGGCAGTGGATGGTGCGGACAAACGTGCACGTTTAGCATCTGTTTTCGGAATACTCGGCTTTATCTCAGTTCCGCTGAGCTTTTTATCCATACGCCTGTGGCGTTCAGCCCACCCTTTGATGTTCGGTGACACTTCAGGTTCAGGCGGTGGGGGGCTTGAAGGTACTTCTCTGCAACTGACATTAGTGGTGAACGTTGTCGCATTTATCCTTCTTTTCATCACTCTTGTGATGTACAAGATGCGAAACGAGATGATGGAAGAAAGGGTTGATGCGATCAGAGCTTCACTTGACTGAATACCTTACCCTACTTAAGCAAAACCTATTAACGAATAGTGGCTGATTAGGATGCATGCTTTTTGAACCTATAGATATAGCAGGATTGACTGTAAAGAATCGTTTTGTGCGTTCAGCGACCAATGAGGGAATGGCCGAATTGGATGGGACTGTGACCAAAGGGATAGGGGACATGTATGAAGACCTTGCCGGGGAAGATGTCGGCTTGATCATTACGGGCTATTCATACGTGGATGTAAAGGGACAAAGCGATGAAAGGCAGCAGGGCATCTATGATGACAGGTTCATTGCTCCTTATAAGGAAATTGTGTCAAGGGTCCACAAGTATGACAGTAAGATATTCATACAGATAGTCCATGGCGGCAGGCAATCTCTTGTAAAAGAAGGTGTTCCTCTTTTATCTCCTTCAGCAGTTGAAGATCCAGCTTCCGGTAAAGTTCCTGTGGAGATGACCGAAGAGGACATCCTTGATACCATTGAGAACTTTGCAGAGGCTGCAAGACGTTCAAAGGAAGCAGGATTCGATGGTGTTCAGATCCACTGTGCTCATGGCTTCCTGTTGAGCAGTTTCATTTCCCCTTATACGAACCGCAGGACTGATAAATGGGGTGGGTCTGTGGAGGATCGGGCAAGGATAGTCACTGAGATAGTTAAAAGAACTCAGGAAAAGGTCGGTAAGGACTTCCCTATCATGGTGAAGATGAATGCAACAGATGGTTTTGACGTATTCTCAGGTAAGATCGGGCTTGATGCTCCTGAATGTGTGGAGATCGCCAGCCTTCTTGAAAAAGCTGGAGTGTGTGCCATCGAGGTAAGTGGCGGGATATTCGAAGCAGGTCCGGTGATGTCCCAGAAGGGCATAGATTCTGAGGAAAAGGAAGCATATTTCAGGCGTTATTCCAAAATGATCCGTGATACGGTGAAGATACCTGTCATACTTGTGGGCGGAATTCGTACAAAGGCCGTGATGGAATCCATGTTAAGGGGATATGCTGATATGATATCATTAAGCAGGCCTTTTATTGCTGAACCTGACCTTGTTGTGAACCTTAGGGAAGGTAGCGACCGGGTGAAATGTGTATCATGTAATGGGTGTTTCAGGACGGACGGGGTTTCCTGCACTTATAATTTTGACTGAATCCTTCATTCTTTTCCTTTTTTTCTTTGTTACCTTTTTATAGTTGCCTTGCCTTCATTAATTTATGAGGTTGGATGCATATCTTGTTGAAATGGGTTCTTTTAAGTCACGTGGTCGTTCTAAAAAGGCTATAACTGAAGGTCATGTGAAGATCGATGGTGTTGTTGTAACAAAGCCTTCTAAAGATGTTTCTATTGATGATGATGTCAAAGTGGATGAGGGTCTTGATATGCCGAAGGGATACTTCAAGTTAAAAGGTATACAGGATGAGACCGGCCTTATCAAGGAAGGCGACTCTGTCCTTGATCTGGGTTCAAGTGCAGGCGGTTTTATTGTATTTGCATCTGAGATCGCAGCTGATGTGAGGGGGCTGGAGTTCAGCCATGATTTCAAGGAAGAGCTTGGTCAAATAGCTCATGAAAGAAGTAATGTTTCGGTCATGTTCGGTGATGTCTTCACCTTCCCTCTCGAGACCATGGCGCCGGAGCCTGTGGATGTCATCCTGAGCGATATGACCCTTGAACCGGAAGATTCCCTGACAGCTCTTAGGCGTGTGCTTCCATTGCTTAAATTGAATGGACGATTGCTTCAGGTGATTAAGGTCTCAAAAAGGATCAAGAGAGAACCTCTGATCAGTATCATGGAAGGGCTTGGACTTGAAATTCAGAACGTGATCGAATCCAAGAAGCAGGAGATCTACGTGGTTGCACGTAAGATCGGGGAGATCGAGGATACGGATTGATCTTTCGTTCGACCATTGTTCGGCCATTCGACCTTATTAATGCCTTCTCGACCATCGATCACTAACATTCGACCGTTATATCGGTCATTAATTTTATTGCATAAATGTTGGTGCTGGTCAATATTTAACAAGATAAAGGAGGTCTGCAATGCTTCTCAAGATATATGGTAAAGGTCGTCCATTTCGTCTTTTTGTTGCCGGACTTCATGGGCAGGAATGGCAGGATACTTCGGATGTGCTGTTGAATATTGAGCGTCCGTTATCAGGCACTCTTGCTATACTGCCTGTGGTCAGCAGGGGTAAATATATTTCCACGCTGGACGGGGATTATTATAAAAGCATGGGTAAACTTATAGTTGATGTAGTGAAGGCATATCGGCCTGATATGTATGTCGAGTTACATTCCTATTCTTCGGAAAATTTCCATAAATTGGTCTCAAGCACAAGGATAAATGAAATAGGAGTGCCCGGATTCAGTGTTCTGGAAAATAACGTGTTGATGGGTTCGGTTTCCCCTCATATCAGGAGGGATCATTTTCCGGTGGAAGCGTTGTGTCTGACATTTGAGATCGAAAGGTCTGATCAAAGCTCGAAAGAGTTTGCTGCGAAGATGCTTCGCGTTGTAAAAGAGTGCCGGTCAAGGGATGGTTTCATCGAATATATGATGGAACGCTATCCCAATGTGGCTAAAAAAGCAATAGAAGACTATAAAAAATTCTATGGATCGTAAGGTTTCCCTTACTATCCATTTACATTCCCATTGCGTCGTAGTTGTGGATGTTGTGTTCAGGGTTCACATCCATCATCTGCTGCCTTCTTGCTTTGAGCATGTCGTCAACACGTAATACCATGTTGGCAACCTCGGAAGCGGATTTGATGGCCTGTTTCTTTACCCTGAGTGAATCAACAATACCTTTTTCGAGAGTGTCAATGATCTCGGTTGAGTAAACATCAAGACCAGCGTTCTTTATCTCGGTGTGTTTTGCACGAAGTGCGAGGATGGTGTCAATACCGTCCATACCTGCATTTATTGCAACTTCCCTTGGAATGCTCTCAAGTGCTTCAGCAAATGCTGCGACTGCAAGCTGTTCGCGTCCTCCGACACTGGTTGCATAGGTTCTGAGTCCCTGTGCTACCTCGATCTCGGAAGCACCGCCGCCTGCAACGATCATACCATCTTCGATGGTGTTCTTGATAACGTTGAGTGCATCATCCATTGTACGTTCAAGGTTATCGGTGATATGTTCCGTACTTCCCCTGAGGAGGATGGTGATGGTGTTGGTGTTCTTGCAACCTCTGATGTATGTCTTACCAAGGTCGAATGCACCGATCTGTTCAACGAGCTCTGCAGTTCCAATATCCTTCTCGGAGATGTCCATGATATTCTTGACAATGTGTGCTCCGGTTGCTCTTGAGATCGCTTTAATGTCGTCTTCATTTACACGCCTGATACCATAGACACCTTTCTTCTGGAAATAGTCCATTGCGACCTGGTCAATGTTCTTTGAACCGATAATGACGTTCGCTCCGGTATCAAGGATCCTGTTGAGCATTGATTCAAAGTCTGCTTTTTCCTGCTCAATGAACTCTTGCATCTTCTCAGCTGAATCGATCTGGAAAGATGCTTTGTTCCTTGTCTTGTTGACAGCGATGTCTGCAGCGAGAATAACGATCTTTGGCTGCTCTACCCTTTCAGGCATTGCTGAATGAAGGCGTGCCTTGTTGACAACGATACCTTCAAGGAACTCGGTCTCATCTATCTGTTTTCCAGGGTCCTGTGTGAGCATTATATTGTTGAGGTCGACCTTTCCATCTTCCTCGACTTCGAGTGCAGCATCAACACAAATGTTTGAGATATGGTCAGCAAAAGCTTCTGAGGATTTGCCTGCAATGGAGGTCTTTGCAATGTTAACAAGGACGTCCCTGTCCTCTTTTGTGACCTGTACTGCATAATTGTCGAGCAATTCCATTGCCTTGCCAGATGCTTCTAGGAATCCTTTGACGATAACTGCAGGGTGGATGCCGGTATCAATGAGCGCTTCTGCTTTCTCAAGAAGTGCACCGGCAAGAACGACCGCACTAGTTGTACCGTCTCCTGCAATGTTTTCCTGGGTCTTTGCAACTTCGACGATCATCTTAGCGGTTGGATGTTCGATCTCCATACCCTTTAAGATCATTGCGCCGTCGTTGGTAAGTACGATGTCACCCACACCATTGACAAGCATCTTGTCCATTCCTTTTGGACCAAGTGTTGTCTTTACTATATTTGCAACTGCTTTTGCTGCTGCAATGTTCATGTGGAGTGCATCCCTGCCCTGTGTATGTTCCTTTCTTGGATCTATAATTGTTGGCTGACCTAGTCCTGCCATAGAATCTGAACCTCCTGATAGTCTTAATTATAAGAATTGGTATAGTGGTTTTATTAAATATGAATGAAACTAACTGTGTATGGTTCTATAAATACGTTTCGAATAGTCCCCCTAAGTTTATGCTGTATATTCAAAAACTTTAACATACAAGCTGATTTTTACCATATTATGCTTGATTTTATAGGACTTGGTCTGTTCGATGAAAAGGATATTTCCTTAAAAGGTCTTGAAAAGATACACAATGCTGACAAGGTCTATGTTGAGTTCTATACTTCCATTCTCATGGGAACCGATCTCGAAAAGATGGAGCAGCTCTATGAAAAGAAGATAACTTTGCTCTCAAGGGAAGATGTGGAGCAACATGCTGAGGACTGGTTGGTCGATGCGAAGGACAGTAATGTCGTCTTTTTGACAGGTGGGGATACCATGGTGTCCACAACACATGTGGACCTGCGTCTGCGTGCAGCGGCCATGGGCATCGAGACGACCCTTGTACACGGAGCTTCCATTGCATCTGCCATATGCGGACTTTCCGGCCTCCAGAACTACCGTTTTGGTAAATCCGTCACTATACCCCATCCTTATGTGAGCAGTCGTGGGGTAAGGGTGGTATCTCAGACCCCTTATGATACTATCAAGAAGAACATCGAGGCAGGCCTCCATACGGCTGTTTTCCTTGACATAGACAAGGACAAAGGCTACATGACAGTCAACCAGGCAATGGAGATCCTGCTTGAGGTCGAGGGTAAACTTGGTGAAGGTGTTATGAACGATCGCCTCGCAGTAGGGATCGCTCGTGCTGGTTCACCATCACCCGTGGTGAAAGCGGACTATGTTGAAGCTCTCAGGGATTATGATTTTGGGGGACCGCTCCATATAGTCGTGATCCCGGCAGAGTTGCATTTTGTCGAAGCAGAAGCCCTTGTAAAGCTTGCTGGTGCACCTGAAGGGATCCTTGAGAATGTTGATTGATGGTGAATCACTTTCTTCTTTTTAATTTTATTAATATCCGTTTGTCTATAAAGCACAATAGATATAAATCGTAAGCACCCTTTTTCGTGAGAGAGTAAAAATGCACGGTTCAGTAGGAATTATTTCAGGTGAGACCGGTTCGTTTGGTTTTAACTTCCTTATTTCAGACAGTACTGCCGTTCATCGAGGGGAATATGTAAAGGCATGGCACGAGTCGGATGGCTGGGTGCTTTGTCAGGTGTTATCCATCAAAAGGTCAAGTGATGTAGCCAATAACAAACATTCTTTCGATGAGGCAAAGAAGGTATTCGAAGAACTGAAAAAGGAAAGTAAGACAAATAAAAGGTCAGATCGCATAGTTGCAGAGGCTACAGTCATAGGAAGTCGTGACCCATCAGGTCTTCTTAGGTCTCCCAAGACCCCGTTCAGCCCTGGAGATGATGTTTTCCCGGCAGACAATGACCTTATAAGCTCAGCATTAGGTCTTTCAGGCAATGAGATGTACATTGGAATGCTGGATGGTACGGACATTCCCGTTCATCTTAGTGTGAACAGCCTTGTTCAGAAACATGTCAGTATCCTTGCAAAGACGGGTAGTGGTAAGTCATACACTGCTGCTGTATTGCTCGAGGAACTGCTTGATCGTAAAGTTCCCCTTCTGATTATCGATCCTCATAGTGAATATGCTTCAATGAAGAACCCTTCTTCGAAAAATGATGGTTTTAAAAAATTCGGCATATCTCCCAAGGGCTATGGTTCTGAAGTTACTATCTATACTCCTGCTAACAAAGTGATAAATCCTAATGCCGATGAGCTTTTCAGATTGAACGGTAACAATCTGACAGCAAAGGACCTGACAGCTATCTTCCCTGATAACTTCACGGCAACTCATATCGGTATTCTCTATGAGGCCATACAGAAACTGCGGGCTGAGATGGAGACCTACACTCTTGATGATATTATCTTCGAGGTCGGGAACAATGAGAGCAAGGCTCGTTGGAATGTGATGGGTGTACTTGAGGATATTCGCGATTCTGATATTCTTTCTTCCTCTCCCACTGAGCTCAATGAGCTTATGCACAATGGTAAGGCATCGGTCATCGATTTCAAGGGTGTGCCCCCGGAACTTCAGAGTATGATAGTTGCACGCCTTTGCAGTGCGCTTTTCGAGGCACGTAAGCTGAACACTATCCCTCCGGGTATGCTTGTGGTTGAAGAAGCCCACAATTTCGCACCTGAAAGAGGATTCAGCAAGACCGTAAGTTCTGAGGTTCTGCGTACTATCGCATCGGAAGGGAGAAAGTTCGGTCTTGGAATGATGGTGATATCCCAGCGTCCGGCAAGGATCGACAAGAACGTCCTTTCACAATGTGGCACGCAGGTCATCATGAAGGTCACTAATCCAAACGACCTGAAATCCATTAGTAAGGGTCTGGAAGGGGTCAATTCTTTCGTGGAGGACGAACTTATGCGATTGCCGCCGGGTGTCGCCATGCTGGTCAGTAATGATATTGAAAGACCGGTCCTTGTGGATATCAGAGTGAGAAAGTCAAAGCACGGCGGTGAATCTGTCAATGTGTTGAAGAGCTCTAAGAAGGCATCTCCTGAGCCTGCTATACGTGTTTCTAAGAAAACAAGTCCCTCTCCTCCAAAGCCTGCATCTGTGGAGCAGAAAGTTCCCTCGGCCAGTCCGCCTCCCAAAAGGACACCTACCAAAGAGGTTGGGAAAGAAGGCGGTGGCCTTTTCAAGAAGATATTCGGTTCGGAAAAGTGATGTCTCAACGGATGGGTTTATAAAGGCAGTACTTATAGTGGTGTAATTGTGGCAGCAGATCTGGTTGAAAAGGTCGAAAGGTATGAACGGTTGTTAAGAGAAGCTCTTGCTAAAGCCGATATAAGCCCTATCGAGAATTCACACATGCGTACGGTGGCTGAGGATTACAAGAATATGGCCCGCTCCTATTATGAGGACGGTATACATTTCATCAAGTCTGAAGACTCTGTGAATGCGCTTATATGTTTCAGTTATGGGCATGCATGGCTGGATGCGGGCGCACGTCTTGGTGTGTTCGATGTTGATGACGATGTGTTGTTCACAATATGATGATAATTCAATAATTTCATTTTAAATAGAAAACAATGAATGTTTTAAAGATACAGTATTTGGAGAGAATCAAACGATGACAAATTATCATGTTACACTTGAAGCGGCTTGGTTGGTAAGAGATGTAGAAACAGCGGATGATGCTATTGGGGTAGCCATCTCGGAAGCTGGTAAAAGACTGAACCCAAAAAAGCTTGACTTTGTAGAGGTCGATGTGGGCACTACTTACTGTCCTGCCTGTAGTGAGCCATTTGGCAGTGTTTTCATTGCAGCTAACACCGCGCTCGTTGGTCTTGTTCTTGAGATGAAGGTGTTCGATGCTGAAAGTGATGAACATGCTTCAAGGATCGCTAAATCCGTTATTGGAAAGGCACTTACGGATGTTCCTCTGAACGTTGTGGACGTTGAAGAGTTCGACTGAGGTGAGTTGGAAGATGTCTGATTCCATCTCCGTTGTGGGGCACGCCGCGATAGACTTTCTTTTTGATGTAGAAGGTATTTCCGGTCCCAATGAATCCTATCCTATTGTGGACTATAAGCGGTTCTACGGTGGTGGAGCGGCTAATATCGTTGCAGCCATTGCGATCCTTGGCGGGAAGTCCCAGTTGATATCTGCTGTGGGCGATGATTTTTCGACATCTGGTTACGAGGGCCACCTTGAGTCTTTAGGTGTAGATCTTTCCCTGCTTTTCAGGCTTAAAGGAGAAAAGGGAACTGCAGCGTATGTTTTTACTGATCCTTTTCATAATCAGTCCACTTACTTCTATTGGGGTGCTTCTGCAAAACTGAAAGAGCTGGAACCTCCTGAAGTGGATTTTGTCCACCTTGCTACCTCTGAGTCTAATTTCAATGCAAAGATGGCGAAAAAAGCGAGGTTCGTGTCGTTCGATCCGGGACAGGACCTTATTACCTACTCAAGGGAGAACCTTGAAACTGTTCTTGAGAACACTGATATTCTTTTCACTAACAAGCATGAGATAAAGCGGGTCTGTGAGATGACAGAAAGCACGTTTGAGGATATCAGGGCGCAGATCGATGTTGTCGTTGTCACTTACGATGCTGATGGGAGTAAGATATTCACTACGGATGCCGAATATGAAATTCCTATAGTTCCTGTAAAGGCACTCGACCCTACAGGTGCGGGGGACGCTTATCGCGCGGGTTTCCTTGTGTCATACAGGCGTGGTTATTCTCTGGATGCATGTGGCAGAATAGGTGCAACAGTTGCTTCCTTTGCAGTAGGGACCGTTGGGTGCCAGACTGATCTTCCAACATGGGATGATATGGTCGTCAGGTACGAAAGTCATTTTGGAGCATTTCCATCTTTGGATGGTTAAGTTCCTTTCATTCTCTTTTTTTCAACAGGTTGTTGTTTTCCCTAGCAACAAATTATTTTTACATATTTCTATATTAGAACCTGTCAGGTAAGGGTTAAATTTATCCTATGATCAAAACGGTATTGATCCTATATAAAAAAAGTTATCAATACCGTGTATTTCAACACGGTATTGTTGATGCTGTTTATTGTTTGTTCTCAAGGACCGCGTGTGCGGCTGCAAGTCTTGCAATAGGCACACGGAATGGTGAACAACTGACATAGTTCAGTCCGACATTGTGTCCGAACTTCACGGATTTTGGTTCTCCGCCATGTTCTCCACAGATACCTATCTTTATGTCAGGTCTTGTTGCACGTCCTTTTTCTATTCCTATCTTCACAAGTTGACCGACACCATCCTGGTCGAGCACTGCGAACGGATCATCCTCAAGGATACCGCTTTCAAGGTAGGATGGCAAGAACTTACCTGCATCATCTCTGCTGAACCCGAAGGTCGTCTGCGTCAGATCGTTGGTACCGAAGGAGAAGAACTCTGCTTCCTTTGCTATCTGGTCTGCGGTGAGGGCTGCTCTTGGCAGTTCTATCATGGTGCCTACCATATAGTCGAGTTTAATTCCCTTTTCCTCCATCACAGATTCAACGACGGTTGTTACATGTTTCTTGACGAACTCCAGCTCTTTTACATGGCTTATGAGAGGTATCATTATTTCTGGTACTATCTTCATGCCATCCTTTGAGAGCTCGCATGCAGCTTCGATGATAGCCTGTGCCTGCATTTCATATATCTCGGGATATGTGATACCAAGGCGGCATCCTCTGTGTCCGAGCATTGGGTTTATCTCTTTCAGATATTCGATACGCTCGCCTATCTTCTTTACCCTCTCCATTTCTTTCTGGGGTGCATTAGAAGATTCGAGTTCCCTGAGTTTATCCATGACTTCTTCGTGGACTGGCAGGAACTCATGGAGGGGTGGGTCAAGTAACCTGATGGTTACCGGGAATCCTTCCATTGCTTTGAAAATGCCGATAAAGTCCTCTTTCTGCATTGGCAGGAGCTTCTTAAGCGCCATTTTTCTGGACTCGATATCCTCGGCCATTATCATTTCACGCACAGCAGGGATCCTGTCCTCTCCGAAGAACATGTGCTCTGTTCTGCACAATCCAATTCCCTCTGCACCGAAATCACGTGCAACCACAGCATCATGTGGTGTGTCGGCATTTGTCCTTACTTTAAGGGTACGTACTTCGTCAGCCCATTTGAGTATGGTCTCAAGTTCATCGGTAACTCCTGGGAGGATCAGCTCGACCTCTCCTAAGATGACATTTCCTGTGGAGCCGTCAATGGAGATCATGTCGCCTTCCTTGACGGTGTAATCACCAACATTGAAGGTCTTCTCTTTAATGTCGATGGTTATCTCACCGCATCCTGCAACACATGGTTTACCCATGCCTCTTGCGACAACTGCGGCGTGTGATGTCATTCCACCACGAACTGTCAGTATGCCTTCTGCAGCGTTCATTCCGCCGATATCTTCAGGTGATGTCTCTGCACGTACGAGGATGGTCTTCTCACCATTCTTTGCCATCTCTTCAGCGTGTTCGGCTGTGAACACGACCTCTCCGACAGCTGCTCCGGGGGATGCAGGAAGTCCTGTTGCCATTACTTCGTATGTTGAGGTAGGGTCGATGTTCGGATGCAGAAGTCTGTCTATCTGCTCAGGTTCGATCCTTGAGAGTGCAGTATCTTTATCGATAAGGCCTTCTTCTACCATTTCAGTAGCTATTTTAATGGCTGCTGCTGCCGTTCTCTTTCCTGTCCTTGTCTGAAGCATGAACAGTTTGCCTTTCTCGATGGTGAACTCTATGTCCTGCATGTCCTTGAAGTGGTCCTCCAGTTTCATGTAGATATCAACGAGCTGGTCATAGACCTTAGGCATAGTGTTCTTGAGAGCCTTGATAGGTTGTGGTGTTCTGATCCCGGCAACCACATCTTCGCCCTGTGCGTTGATGAGGTATTCTCCGAAGAAACGTTTCTCACCTGTTGCTGGGTCTCTTGTGAACGCAACCCCTGTTCCGGAGGTCTCGCCCATGTTGCCATAGACCATGCTCTGTACATTGACTGCGGTTCCCCATTCTCCTGGGATACCGTTCAGTTTCCTGTAGGTTTTAGCACGCTGGTTGTTCCATGAACCGAACACTGCATCGATGGCCATCTGGAGCTGTTCCCTTGCATTTTGAGGGAATTCCTTTCCGGTCTCATCTTTGATGATCGTCTTGAACTTTTCAACGAGTTCCTTAAGATCTTCCACTTCAAGGTCGTTGTCCTGCTTTACGCATTTGTCTTTCTTCTTTGAAGAAAGGGCGGACTCGAACTTTTCATGATCGATATCAAGCACTACGTTAGCAAACATCGTGAGGAATCTTCTATAACTGTCATAAGCGAATCGTTCGTTTCCGGTCTTAGTAGCAAGTCCGACCACAGAATCATCGTTAAGGCCAAGATTGAGGACGGTGTCCATCATTCCCGGCATAGATACACGGGCACCTGATCGTACTGAAAGGAGGAGTGGGTTATTTAGGTCCCCGAAGTTCTTCTTTGTTGTACTTTCAAGTTGTTTGATAGCGTTATCGATATGTTCTTCAAGGCCTGAAGGGTACTGCCCGTTCTTAAGATAGAGCGTACAGACCTCCGTTGTGATCGTAAAGCCAACTGGCACTGGAATTCCCAGATTTGACATTTCTGCGAGGTTGGCACCTTTGCCCCCAAGCAGGTTTCTCATACTGTTCTTGCCTTCAGTTTCGTTGTTTCCGAAAATGTACACAAATTTATTATCTGCCACTAAGTTTTCCTCCCACTGGAAGATATTTGATTAAGGGTTTGGATAGCGTTTAATGCTTGCAATGATCATGTCATTTAAATGAGATTATTTTCATTGCCCGAAGTTATACGGACATGTATCTCATTGGACATATCTAGACGACATTGCCGTTTATTGTTTGATTACTCTTAAGTGTTGTCATTGATACCGTCAATTTACCGTATTTATATAATTTGTGTGGAAAAATACATCTGAAAATACTCTTTAAATCTTAATTATTTTCCTTTTAAGGACAGTGTTCTTTAGCAATTCAGTTGTCACTGGATGTATCAATTCTGTTATGTCCTATGTGTTCGAGAACTCGCGGGAATTATAGTTACTTTCTGCAATTGACATCATGACCATGATCCGGCATTATTCTTCACATTCATATTTTAGTGAAAATTCATTCACTTCCTCTTGAATTGGTATGTATCTCGATACCGGATCAGTGTGCTGGGTGCACATCATCTTAGGAAACATATCACTTCTATTCATTTTCAAGTCAGCTTGTTAGATTCAAAGCAAAACGTTAACCTCTCCACAAGGACTGGTTGACAACTACTTTAAGCATTCCAGTTCTAATGTACAAAAAAGATCTGTAACCTCTTTTCGACAAAATTAACAATCCTCAAATGACTAATTTGCATGTGGGGCAATTATGGGGTTTGGAAGCTTAGTGAAGTACTGATATGAAGTTTTCTATAGGATCTTATATGTACATTAGGCTCTCATTCAGTTTCCTGTAGTTGATGCATTCTTTGTTTATCTTGTCATTCTTGGTATGCATCTTTACAAAGATACGGTGGTAATGACATGTTTTTAGGAATATTCAATGATTCTCTTTTTTATAAATGGAAATTGGATTATTAAAGAGATTGCGAAAACTATATATACTAAATGCTGTATGTATATATATCATCTAATTAATTTATATATCTATGGTAAGAAGCATATGAAACGACTTGGAACTGTTGTGCAGACCGTTGCACACAATGGGTTACTTGTTAGAGGGGACAACATTGGACCAGATACACCGCTAAAGAACCTTCCACGTATTAATTTATCCGTTGTGGATAAATCCGTGAGACGTATCGGTAAGGTTACTGGTGTTATCGGCCCTGTCGTTTCTCCTTATATTAGTATAAAGGTCACAGGTGATATCAGCGCATCGGACCTTCGAAAGTATCTTAATGAAAAGCTGTACGTGAAATGAATGGCAATTCACTTAAACATAAAGTGGATATGCATAAAAATTTTTTGGTAAAACCGAGGCAATGATAATATGGTGGAAGTTGAAAGAGTAAGACATTCTGATACTTCAGAGAGAGAGAAGATACGTGCTATGATCAAAGCACGTAAGGAGAAAGAAAAGACTACAGAGGTCGAGAACAAGGTGGTCGAGTGTCCTGAATGTGGCAGTCGTAGCCTTGAACAAGACTATGAGCGCGCGGAATTGGTCTGTGCTGACTGTGGTCTTGTTGTGGATGCCGAGTTCGTTGATGAAGGTCCTGAGTGGCGTGCTTTTGACCATGATCAGCGTATGAAGCGTTCTCGTGTTGGTGCACCTATGACCTACACGATCCACGATAAAGGTCTCTCTACTATGATCGACTGGAGGAATCGTGATTCTTATGGCAAATCAATTTCTTCCAAGAACCGTGCACAACTCTATAGGTTGAGAAAGTGGCAGCGTAGGATAAGAGTAAGCAATGCTACTGAAAGGAACCTTGCTTTTGCACTATCCGAACTTGATCGTATGGCATCTGCATTAGGTCTTCCACGTACTGTTCGTGAGACCGCTGCAGTGGTTTACAGAAAAGCGGTAGACAAGAACCTGATCCGTGGCAGGAGTATTGAAGGTGTTGCAGCGGCTGCACTTTATGCAGCATGTCGCCAGTGCAGTGTACCTCGTACCCTTGACGAGATCGGAGAGGTTTCCAGGGTAAGCAGGAAAGAGATCGGAAGGACATACCGTTTCATCTCCCGTGAGCTTTCGCTTAAACTGATGCCAACTTCACCTATTGATTACGTTCCAAGGTTCTGCTCAGGTCTGAACCTTAAGGGTGAGGTACAATCAAGAGGTGTGGAGATCCTTCGTCAGGCTTCTGAGAAAGAGCTCACAAGTGGGCGTGGTCCTACTGGTGTAGCGGCAGCAGCTATCTATATCGCTTCCATCCTGTGTGGCGAACGCAGGACCCAGCGTGAGGTTGCAGATGTTGCCGGAGTGACCGAGGTCACTATACGTAACAGGTATAAGGAACTTGCAGAAGAATTGGATATCGAGATAATTCTCTGATATTGTTCTACGGGAACTGCAAAGGCGCTGATGTGGCCTTTGTGGTTCTATCTTTTTCTATATCGTCTTGCTTATATAGGACCATTGTATCTCTATGCTCATGCTGGAACTTTTCAAGATGCTTTCCATTGGTTTCATCGTAGCACTTACTGGTGCTCTTGTACCGGGACCTATGCTTTTTGTGACCATTGATGGCACCCTGAAAAAAGGCTGGAGGGCAGGACCTGAGGTATTTCTCGGCCATGCGATAATCGAGACTTTGGTGCTTGTTCTCATTCTTTTCGGACTGACCACTCTTATCGGTGAGCAGGAGATGGCATTCATCTCAGTGGCCGGTGGTCTGGCACTAGTGGTTTTCGGCATAATGACCATCATGGGCGCACGAAAGACTTCGTATGATCCACAGGCTCAGGATAAGGTGCAATCGAACTCACTGGTCGCCGGCATTGTAACATCTGTGTCAAATCCTTATTTCTGGATCTGGTGGCTGGCAGCTGGAAGTGCTCTTGTAATTGAAAGTTATAAAATTGGGATGTTGGCGGTGGTATTCTTTATCATTGGCCACTGGCTTGCAGACCTTGGCTGGTTCACTGCAGTTTCGCTTTCCTTTAGCAGGGGCAGAGGGATGTTCTCCCAAAGGACATACAAGCAAATTCTTGTATCATGCGGGATATTCCTGATATTGTTCGGTGGCTGGTTCGCCATTGGATGAGGTATTTTGATCGTTAGGAGATATAGCTTTGAAACATCCGTGTATTTTGATCCCGAAGAATAAAGGTGAACCTGTTAGAAAGGTAATTCTGGAGCTTGACCTGCTCGATAAGACCCTGAAGATCGTTTCAGTGGATGCAGATCTATGCCTCCCGCTTTACAGGATGCTCTCTTCTGAGGAGATGGCACTCTTGCCGGCAGAAGCACGACAGGATGAGCGGGAGTTCGAGTCCCATGACAAGTTCCTGACGCTTGAGGATATTCTTGGTTTTACCCCTTCGTATGAGGTGGTGGGTGACATTGCACTCATCGAAGCTGATGAAGCTGATGAAGCTGATGAAGCTGATGCTGAGAAGATAGGAAAGGCTCTCCTGGAGATCCATCGCCATGTAAAGACCGTGCTTGGTGCAGTCTCAGCAGTTGAAGGTGAATTCCGGACCCGCAGGTTCAAAGTGATAGCCGGTGATGGTCGCACTGATACTGTGCACAAGGACCATGGATGTAAATATCATGTCGATCTTTCACGCGCCTATTTTACTCCCCGACTTTCCACTGAACGCCAGCGCATTGTTTCACAGGTGCGTGAGAATGACGTGGTGGTGGATATGTTCGCAGGTGTCGGCCCTTATAGCATTCCCATTGCAAAAAAATGTAAGAGGGTAATTGCCATGGATAAGAATCCGGATGCAATTCATTTCCTTAAAGAGAACGTAATACTCAATTCGGTCGATAATATCGAGGTCATTGAAGGCGATGCCAATGAGATCGTAAGAAATTACGAAGGCATGGGTGATCACGTGATCATGAACCTACCTCATAGTGCGGATGCTTTTCTTGATGCCGCTGTTTTTGTTACCGCTTCAGGTGGTGTGATCCATTATTATGGAATGACCCACGAGGACGACCTATATGATGGTTCTATCAAGCTGATCTCAAATGCCGCTGAGAAAGCGGGCCGGGATATAGAAGTTCTGGAATGCAGGACTGTGAGATCGTATGCCCCTCATCAGTATAATGTGTGTATAGAGGTCCGTGTTAACTGATTCTGGGCGAAATGGTTATATCGTTAAATCCTTATTAGGTATAAGATTGAAACGCCGTCGTGGCTTAGCGGTATAGCGGCTGATTCGTAATCAGCAGGCCGAGGGTTCAAATCTCTCCGACGGCTCCAAATCACGGGGTTAAAAGCCCCCTTCACTTTTTATTTTTATCATAATATACTCTGAGTTCAAATCTTAATCCTCGAACAGTAAGTTGGGGTATATAGGAAATACAAAAATTGGACTTTTTCTACGTTATCTGTATTCAGATAGTTAGCAAGATTGTCACTGGTATAGATTCCGTCCAAAACGATGTGAGTATATTTCATTTGCCTGTACATTTTTTAGTATATACATGTAATACATAAGTGTGCCTAAAATGACCTCCAATGTTCTTGAAAAAAGAGTTATGCTTTTAAAGCGAAAAGTTAATTTGATTATCTCAAATTAAACTCTTTCTATTCTTGTTATCGTACCATTTTCGAGATAAGCTATCCTATCGCAGACATTTTTCAGCACATCTATATCATGTGAGATAAGCAAATAGGAAACACTTGTTTCCTCCTGTATCCTTTCCATAAGTCTCAATATTTGTGCCTGCACAGAAACATCCAACATTGAAGTAGCTTCATCTGCAACAATGAACGAAGGACTTATAGAAATAATACGGGCAAGTACAATGCGCTGAATCTCACCACCACTCAACTGTCCCGGGTAACGTGCCAAATGTTCCCTGCGCAATCCGACAAGTTCAATGAGATCATCTACCTTTTCCATTATCTGATCCATTGAAAGATCGGTATGCAACTTTAACGGTTCGATTATACTGTCCATCCCTTTCATACGAGGATCAAGGGAAGTCTCAGGATGCTGGAATAACATCTGTATCTTCGGCCTTATCCTAGACATGCTTTGCCTGTTCATCGAAAGAATGCTCTTCCCTTCAAAAAAGATATCACCCGAATCAGGCACTTCAAGGTCTACAATACACCTTCCAATTGTTGTTTTCCCTGAACCGCTCCTGCCGAACAAACCAAGTGTCTCACCTTTATGCACACTGAAATTGACATTCTCGAACACCTTGACAAAATCATAGGATTTACACAGATCCTCTACTTTTAATAAAGGTGACATCTGACAATACCCCCTTCATGCGACCTTATTTGAGGATGTGATTCACAATCCCCATGATGGTGCTTGCAACGCTGTCCGAAAAAACACCCATCCGGAAGATCCAGCCTGCTCGGGCTCAATCCATCAAGTGGCACAAGACCATTTCTCGGATGAGCATTCACAAGACCACGCGTATATGGATGCTGCGGAACCTCAAGGATATTCTCCGTCTTGTTTATCTCAACGATCTCACCTGAATACATCACCGCCGCCCTGTCGCATACACTTGACACGAAATCAAGGTCATGACTGATAATAAGCATTGAACAACCAACCTCATCCCGCATCTTCCTGAAAAGTTCCACAGAACCATCCCTTGCCTTCTCATCCAATCCTTTGGTAGGTTCATCTGCTATGACCAATTTCGGAGTCGCTGATAAAGCAATCGAGGCAAGCAATCTTTGCTTCATGCCTCCTGAAAGCTGATGCGGATAACGCTCACATATCCCCAGAGGATCATTAAGTGACAAACGTCTCATGATACCAAGAGCCTTTTCCATCCCCTTCTTTCGAGAGGTACCTTCCACATCAAAGACCTCTTCGACCTGTATCCCATTCCTTATGACAGGATTCAATGAACTTGAAGGATTCTGAGGAATAAGTGCAATTTCCCTGCCACGTATATTTCTCATATCCCTGTTATTCAGTGAAAAAATATCCTTGCTATCAAAGAAAACACTTCCATTCACATTTGCATAATCAGGAAGAAGGCGAAGAATAGCATGACCGACGACCGACTTGCCCGAGCCGCTTTCGCCTATTATGCCAAACGATTCCCCTTTTTTCACATCGAAAGAGACATTGTTGACAGCTTTCACATCACCATGCATTGTCGAAAAATCAACATTTAACCCCTCGACTTTCAAAGTGCTCAAAATAGATTCCTCCCTTTATCATTTGGGTCCAGAATATCCCTCATACCATCACCCAAAATACTGAAAATAACAACTATCGCCGTTATCGCAAGACCCGGAAATATCGTCTGTGAAGGCGAAACCCTCATGAACTCCTTTCCTGCACTTAGCATTGCACCCCACTCAGGAACATTTGCAGGAAGCCCGATTCCGAGGAAACTAAGAGCCGCTATCGAAAGGATCACATGCCCAACATCAATGGTTGCCAACACAATAGCAGGAGCTATGGAATTGGGAATGATGTGCTTCCAGATTATGCGGGCATCCCCTGCACCCATCACCTTTGCAGAAAGGACATACTCGTTCTTCCTGACAGAAAGGACCTGACCCCTCATCAGTCGAGCATAGCTAGCCCATTGAACAACTGCCAATGCGAACATAAGATTGGTCTTACCTGACCCCAGAACCCCCATTATCGCCAAAGCGAAAATGATGCCGGGAAAAGACAGGAACAGGTCGATGACGCGGCATAGTAGCTCATCTATCAAACCACCATAATAGCCGGAAACACAACCAATGACCACACCGAAAACAACGGAAACCGAAACCACGCCGACAGCAATTGAAAGGGAGGTGGTCGCCCCTACAAATATTCTGCTTAGAATATCCCTTCCAAGATAATCGGTTCCAAACGGATGTTCGACCGAAGGTGCAAGGTTCTTATTCTCAAGATCCAGTGCATTGGGATCATAGGGGGATATCCACGGCGATGTCAAAGCAACTGCCAGGAATAACAAAAGCAGCAACAACGATATTTTCATATCCGTCCTTTTCATGACTTCTTTTGCGACCTCGCTCCCGAATATATCTAATTTAGAGAAACGTTTTATGTAATTGTTCATCAGCCACCACCGGAATTAATTGTACCTTATCCTTGGGTCAAGGTAAGTGTATGAGATATCAACAAAGAAATTGACAAGCAGGAACATCATTACGATTACTGTGATACACCCCTGTACAACAGGAATATCCCTGGCAAATATCGAATCCACAAGCAAACTGCCAATTCCGGGCCAGGAAAATATCTCCTCGATAATAACGGTCCCCCCGAGCAGATGACCCATCTGGAAACCAAATACAGTTATCACGGGGAGCATGGCATTCTTTAATGCATGTCTTGTGACGATCGTCTTTAGCGGAAGACCTTTGGCCGTTGCAAACCTGATATAATCTTCACCGAAGGTTTCAAGCAAACTCACCCTTGTGACACGCATAATAGATGCCATCGAATGTATCGAAAGCGCAAATGCCGGAAGTACCAGATTTTCAATGCTTCCGTACCCGACAACAGGTATCATCTTCAACTTTACCGAAAATATCAGTATAAGGAGCAAACCAACCCAGAAACCTGGCATCGAAACCCCAAAAAGACTTACAACCCTTAAGAAATGGTCTGCATACCTGTTTTCGTGTAATGCGGAATACACTCCGAAGAACACACCAAACACACCTGCAATTACCATACTTGACAAAGCCAGAATAACAGTCCCCGGAAGCCGCAACATTAACAAATGCATCACCGGCTGACCATATACATACGAAGTACCGATATCACCACTAAGAATACCCCCTTTGACCCATTCAAAGAACTGTATATAAAGAGGAGAATTCAGATCATACCTTTCAGAAACTTCCGCTATCTGTACCTCAGTAGCACTTTCCTCAAGGCCCACAAACGTATGCTTCAAGATCAATTCCGGCGTAGCACCCGGAATAGCATTCATCAGTAGGAATGTCAATGCACATGCTGCAAAGACAGTAACGAACATAAAAAAAGTCCTTTTCAGAACATATCTATACATCTGCAATACCTGCCAATTGATTAAAAAAGGAGTTTCAGATATATTCTGAAACTCCATGTTCCACTTCAGTTCTCGAGATGCATATCCGCATTGATGCGATAGTCATGTGCGGTAGGATCAAAAGAATATCCTTTCACCGCATCGGTCCTGACAACCGCACATCCGTAGTAAGCAACAAGGATGATAGGCTGCTCCTCATAGACAATAGCTTCAACCTCGTTGAACTTCTTGTAACGCTCTTCCACATCGGAGATGCTTTTTGCTTCCTTGATAAGTGCATCCACTTTAACATTGGAATAACCAGGTCCATTATCAGGACCAGTGCTGGAATACCAGTTAGTCAGAACATACTCAGGATCAGGGACCATTGCTATATTGTAAGCTCCGAGATAAAGATCCCAGTTACCGCTTTTCGTGTTGTCCATTATCGCACCGAACTCAAGCACCTCGGGAGTTAGATCAATTCCAACTTCCTTAAGCTGTGCAGCTATAGCTTCTGACATAGGGGGAAGTCCCGGTCTCTCACCATAGGTCATAAGGTTCAGTTCAAGTGACTTGCCATTCTTGTCACGAATACCATCACCATCAGTATCCACCCAACCTGCCTCGGTAAGTAACTGGTTCGCTTTTTCAAAGTTCTGCACATACGGCTTAAGGTCTTTGTTAGCCCAGACCATACTTGGAAGGAACGGACCTGCTGCAGGCTCACCGACATTGTAGAGAACATGTTCTACAATTCCATGCCTGTCGATAGCATATGAGATAGCCTGCCTTACACGAACATCGTTTATAGGCTCATGTGCGAGATTAACATCTATCTTATAGACACGCGGTGTCTGGTACTTCTCAACATTGATACCCTCGAGGGCATCGATACGGTCGGTCTCACTATAAGGAACATCCACAGTAAAATCAAGCTCACCATTTTCTATTGCCATCGCCCTTGTGTTAGGATCAGAGATGCTCTTAAGGACCAACTTGTCAAGACCTACTTCACCACCCCACCAATTCTCATTTTTGACAATTGTAAGTGTATGGGTCACTTCATCAAAGGACTCAAAGACATAAGGACCTGTACCTATCGGTTTTACAAATTTGCCAGCATCATCCAGTGAGTTCATGCTGATAATGCCTGTATCAGGATAGTGCAATACACCCGGAAGGATGGGATTCAATTTACTGGTCTCGATGATAAGAGTATAGTCATCTACTACTTCAATAGAACTTATCACAAGCATAGAATCAAGCTTGGAGTCAAGTTCAATAGACCTTTCAATAGACTTTTTTACATCTTTGCCGGTCATGTGAGTCCCATCATGGAAATACACATCATCCCTCAGCTCGAACTTCCAGGTCATACCATCCAGAGCTTCCCACGAAGTTGCAAGGGCCGGTTTTAGTGAAAAGTCAGGATTTGCAGCAACCAGTGTTTCCACAACAGGTGCCTTTTCACATATTATAGTCCCGTCTTCTACAGGGTCGATGTTATCAATATCCCACATCTCACCCAAAACCATTACGTCCTCATTATCTGTTGCTTCGGTCGTAGTGCAGCCTGACAGCAGAACTGAACAGGCAAGAATGCCCACAACCAACAAAAATAACTTGTTTTTTGTCATTTCCATATAAACTCTCCTAAAAATTTATTTCTGACCAGATATCAGATAATAATCATAATTGTAACAAATACGCTGTCTGAAAGGCATGTGCATCTTCTGGATATCGCGTATATGCCTGAGGTCCACACAATTTATTTTTCCAAACCCTGCAGAATCAAGATAACCATGTGCACGCTCTGACGGAGTGCCGCCTACATTCGGAAGATGTGCCTTTATCTGCTCAGAATAATAGTGTTCCCAAGGGTTTTGACGCTCGAGCAACATTGTTGCGAGATTGCTCACAAATCTCCTTGCTCTTGTGTCAAGAGACCGGTCATCCCAGACACCATCGATTATCACAGCATGCCCTCCTTCTTTCAGAACGTTTTGCCATGAGTTCAAAGCACGCTGCGGGTTTGGAAGTGTCCAGAGAAGATGCCTGTTAAAAACAACATCGAAAGACTTGTTCTCGAACTGAGGTGCTTCAGCATCACCTTTTATAAAAGTAATATCAAGACCTTTGGAACGTGCCTTTACCCTGCCTTTTTCCATCATGTTTTCAGAAAGGTCGATTCCTGTTACATGATGACCCATCTGTGACAGGAGAATGCTCAATTCCCCGGTACCACAGCCAACATCGAGTATCTCGAGTTTGCCTTTTGGAAGATGGTCGGTGAACAGTTTATTCCATGCTTTTGCTTCTGTATCACTTTTGATACCGTGACCATGATGGGAATCATAGGTCTGCGAAGAGACATCCCATTTGTCTGCAATTTCACTCTTAACACTTTTATCATCAAAAGTCATACTCAGAATGAAGCAATTATAGTATTAATAATTTATCATTTCGTAACACGTAGTTCTATAAAAAGTAAATTAAGTATTCTGCCACTTTCAGTTTAAACTCATATAAGCAACATCATATGGGCTCTGTAGAAATCCCTTCCACGGTTTTGGTGACTATATAGGCTGAAATAAAAGAGAAATGTAACTCAAATATATTCTAGATGTGTGTCAATCTATTTATTCTCAAAGAACATAATTTTCTTAATTGCGGGGGCATAATCAAAAATTTAGCTTAATCATGACTTGATAGTTTATTCAAGTGTCTATCTGCAAAAAATTGGGGTGGAATTTAATGGATAAAGAGAAACCTTCGAAGGTACTAACTACTGCATTTGGAATATCGGTCGCTGATGATCAGAATATCCTGAGAAAGGAGAATACATTATGAATGAAGATAGCAAGAAACCGGCAATGGGATCTACTGCCCGCGGTGGCACGTCGATCCGGGACTGGTGGCCGAATCAGTTGAATCTTAACATTCTGCACCAGCATTCTTCCAAGTCCGATCCGATGGGCGAAGAGTTCAACTACGCTGAGGAATTCAAGAAACTCGACCTGGAGGCTCTGAAAAAGGACCTCAATGCGCTGATGACCGACTCGCAGGACTGGTGGCCGGCCGATTACAGTCACTACGGGGGACTCTTCATCCGGATGGCATGGCACAGCGCAGGCACCTACCGCATGGGCGATGGCCGTGGGGGCGGAGGGGCCGGCAACCAGCGCTTTGCGCCTATCAACAGCTGGCCGGACAATGTAAATCTCGACAAGGCGCGCCGTTTGCTCTGGCCGATCAAGCAAAAATATGGCAGAAAGATCTCTTGGGGCGATCTGATGATCCTGGCAGGAAACTGCGCGCTTGAGTCCATGGGATTCAAGACCTTCGGCTTCGGTGGCGGGCGCGAAGACATATGGGAGCCGGAAGAGGATACTTACTGGGGAACTGAGAGCGAGTGGCTTGACGATGAGCGCTACTCCGGTGACCGGGAGCTCGAAAATCCTCTTGCAGCCGTGCAGATGGGTCTCATCTACGTGAACCCGGAAGGGCCGAACGGTGAACCGGATGCGGTAGCCTCCGGCCGTGATGTTCGAGAGACCTTCGCGCGCATGGCCATGAACGATGAAGAGACCGTCGCTTTGGTCGCCGGCGGGCACACCTTCGGCAAGTGTCATGGCGCTGGCGATGCGGCACATGTGGGACCCGAGCCAGAGGGTGCCCCCATCGAAGAGCAGGGACTCGGCTGGAAGAGCAGCTTCGGTAGCGGCAAGGGCGACGATACGATCAGCAGCGGCATTGAAGGAGCCTGGAACCCGACCCCTACCAAATGGGACATGGGCTATTTCGATACCCTGTTCGGATATGATTGGAATCTGGTCAAAAGCCCTGCCGGAGCCTACCAGTGGGTTCCCTCCGACCCGGCTGCAGCGAATGCCGTACAGGGTGCCCACGATCCGTCCAAACGACAACCACCCATAATGACCACTGCGGACCTATCGCTGAGAATGGATCCGATCTATAAACCGATTGCTAAGCGCTTTCACGAGAACCCGGAAGAGTTCGCAGATGCCTTCGCACGCGCCTGGTTCAAGCTGACTCACCGCGACATGGGCCCTCGCTCCCGCTATCTCGGCCCGGAGGTCCCGGGAGAGGAACTGATCTGGCAGGACCCGGTTCCTGCAGTGGATCATGAGCTGATCGAATCTCAGGATATCGCAGACCTCAAGAGCAAGATCCTTGCCTCGGGACTGTCTGTCTCTCAACTGGTCTCGACAGCCTGGGCATCGGCGTCCACTTTCCGCGGCTCCGACAAGCGCGGCGGGGCGAACGGGGCGCGCATTCGTCTTGCGCCGCAAAAATATTGGGAAGTCAACCAGCCTGAACAACTTGCGACTGTGCTTGAGACCCTTGAGGGGATCCAAAAGGAGTTCAACAACGCTCAGTCAGGCGGGAAGAAGGTTTCGTTTGCCGACTTGATCGTCTTGGGTGGATGTGCAGGTATCGAGCAAGCGGCAAAGAATGCCGGTCACGATGTGACCGTTCCCTTCACGCCGGGACGCACGGATGCGTCAGATGAGCAAACCGACGTTGTGTCATTTAGTGTACTCGAGCCGAAAGCAGACGGGTTCCGCAACTACCAGAAAACCAAATACGCTGTATCGGCAGAGGAACTGCTGGTGGATCGGGCGCAACTACTGACACTGACCGCTCCTGAGATGACGGCTCTCATAGGCGGTATGCGCGTCTTGAATACCAACTTCGGACAGTCCCAGCACGGCGTTTTCACCAAGCGGCCGGAGACGCTCACCAATGACTTTTTCGTGAATCTGCTTGACATGAGCACAGAGTGGAAGGCAACCTCGGATGATGTGTTCGAGGGCCGTGATCGCGCAACAGGCGAACTCAAGTGGACCGGCACCCGTGTCGACCTCATCTTCGGTTCGAACTCCCAGCTCCGGGCCTTGACAGAAGTCTACGGATGTGAGGACTCTCAGGAGAAGTTTCTGAACGACTTTGTAGCGGTGTGGAACAAGGTAATGAACCTTGACCGCTTCGATCTCGCCTGATCGTAGTATCAACGTCTTCATCCTTCTCAGGTGCTTGATGTCGCTGGTACATTGTTCGTACTGGCGGTAGCTGGTACCATATATATTGGTTTCAGGAGACGAAGGATCCAATATCAATTTAGTAGCACTTCGATAATGTTGTCGAAGTGTCCTTTTCTTTTTTTGTTTTGGTTATCGAAGTGCTGGATTCTCAATAATTGATTATGTGCATGCCATAAAAAGAGGATCTTGGGCTTTTGACACTCTTACTTATAGCCGATGTTTGAATTAACAATTTCTAATGTGTATGTGGCTACAATGAAACATAAAAATCTGAAAGTTAGTAATTTTATAATTAGTTTAAAGTGCGTGATTTTTTTAAGAGGTTTACATCTCTGACTTGTTGTGTTTTGAAAATACCACGTAATTCTTTCGTATATTTTAAAAATCATTTTAAAATATATAATCTATAAATTAGTAAATATACAACTTTCTAAAAAAATGGAAATGCATATTAGTTAGTAAGTATGCATAAAATATGGTGATGAAATATGTGGACATTCTCAAAATTAAGTAAAGAAAATATGGATGCCATCGATGCTACAGAAAAGAAACTTGGTGTAACCATTATTGCTTTTTCTGATGAGGGCACCAAATATGCATCACTGAGTGAAGATGCTGTTGACGAAGTAAAAGAACTGGAAAAGAAGTTAGGCCTTTCTCTTGTAGCTCTTGAGACTAACTAAAATGTGGATGCAGTACACTACACTACCCCCTTTTTACATTTTTGTCTATGATCACCAAAATTCTTCTTCTAATGTTCTTCATTTGTGGCGACTAAAAGATTTAATAAATTTCTATTGTTCATCAGAAAGATCTTTTAATTTCATTCCACTCTATGTAAATTATTGTGTGGGATTGTATTAGATTTTTGAAATGAGAAAATTGAATATGGTACTAACTATAGAATATATTTAATATAATAATGTCATTAAATAGTCATGTTTATTGGAAAAGGGGATCTGAGATGAAGATTAAAAAGCTTATATTCAACCTGGGGATCATTTCTTTAATACTACTTTCAATTGGGATAAGTCATGCAACAGACACAGATCTCCAAAATAATTCTGCTGATGTGTACTTTAAGGCAGAGTACACATCTACTTTTGAAAGTATAGCCCAGATAGAAGACTCTAAATCCAGTATGACGGATGCCCAAAAAAAATTGAGCACTGATCTCCTTAAACTGATAAACGAGAACGATCCTGATGAAGAACTAAAAATTACTGAACTGCAGATGAATACTCCTGCTCAATTCAGTTCTACAAACTTTATTTCCAGAAACCTTGATACCCAAATTCCTGATAATCTGGTCTATGCCTACATCTATCTCAATCCATCATCAATCATTGAAAACATCGAACCCTATGTATGGAGCATAACAGACAGGGATGCCAAGAACAAAATTGCTGTTGTATGGGTAGAAGTCGGCAACCTGGAAAAGCTGGCAGGTATTGAAGATGTGAGGAACATAAGAACAGTCCTGCCACCAGAGGTGAGGAAGGGTTCGGTTACCACGGAAGGGGATGCGATCCACAGGACCGATCTGGTCAGGACAAATTACTCCTACAACGGGACAGGGATGAAGATAGGAGTGATCTCCGATGGAGTAGATAGCTGGGAAAGTGCTAGAGCCCTTGGAGACCTGCCAAGTATAACAGTACTTAGTAACACATATGGTGGCGATGAGGGTACCGCAATGCTCGAGATCATCCATGACATGGTACCTGGGGCTGAACTTTATTTCCATGACCTGGGTGGTAATCAACTTGCCTTCAACTCTGGAATTGACGCACTCGTAGATGCAGGGTGCGATGTTATAGTTGATGATATAGGTTGGATAACAGAGCCTTTTTTCGAAGACGGAGTGGTTGCATCACATATTGCTGATGTAATCGCTAACAACGATGTTATCTATGTATCCTCTGCAGGGAATTCAGCTAGTAGACATTACCAGGAGGAATATTCAGACGATGGGACTGACTTTCATAATAAATCCTTTGAGCTTACCCTCTCGCCAAATGGAACCGCAAGAATTGTACTTCAATGGGGTGACAAATTTGGTTTATCAGGGAACGATTATGACCTATATTTATTTGATAAGGACAATGGAGGTATTTTAGCAATTAGCAACAACACTCAAAATGGGGACGATGATCCAATAGAATACTTTGAACTCTCAAATCCATCTGGTCCAACATTCAATACTACAATAAAGGTCAAGAATTACAATAATTCAGCTTCAAAAATACTTGAACTCTACATATATCCGGGAAATGGTGTCTCAATTTCAAATAGTAACCTAACGGTTGCAGATTCAATCTTCGGACACCCTGCAGTTCCAGATGTAATCGCTGTGGGGGCCGTCAGAGCAACAACTCCTGAAACGATAGAATACTTCTCATCCCAGGGTCCAGTTACAATTTCATACCCCTCACAGGTTTTGCGTTCAAAACCTGACATCGTAGGAATTGATGGTGTGTCCGTTACAGGGATTGGATTTGTGAATCCATTCTACGGAACCAGTGCATCAGCACCCCATGTCGCAGCCATTGCAGCCCAGATCTGGTCTGCTTCGCCTGACAAGAAAGCAGATGAGATAAGGGAAATTCTGTATTCCTCTGCGATCGATCTTGGGGATATAGGATTTGATAATGTATATGGCTACGGTCGAGCCGACGCGTTGAATGCGTACAACGAAACAACAAATCCATCTTTGTTCTCGGATGAGTTCCCACTCAATGGCTCTTACACTAACAACAATAACACCAATGTAGCTGTCAATATAACCGATGGGGGAAGTGGTCTAAATCCAGATGCTTTCAATATGATGATCAACGGTTCATCCGTGGTCTTTACAAATGCAACGATCGACAACGGATACAGGATAGGGAATATAACCTCCCAGCCATACCCCGATGGCATAATAAATGTATCAGTAAGTGCGGAAAACAATTTCAGTGTTAGTGCCACTTACCTGTGGTCCTTTATCGTAGATGCAACAAAGCCCACATCGACAAAACCGGCAGACCTCGAGTTTTCAGCAAACAGCACTGCAAACTTCACATACTGGAAACTCTTCGACCTTCACCCGGAATACTACTGGGTCCTGCTCAATGGAACTGAGGTAGTTTCGCCACAGCAGTGGACAAATGACAGCAATCTCAGCATCCCGGTAAATACAAGCATCGGATTGGGAGATTTCAACTATACCATACAATACAATGATACAGCAGGCAACTATGGAGATCCTGACACAGTCATGATCAACATAAATGACACCTCATCACCTTATGCATTTGGAAATATCCCTGCAAATGGTTCGTATATCAATGATACACAGCCCTCGATCTACGTAAATATCGCAGATAACGCATCCGGTGTGAACAAGAGCAGCATTTCAATGATGGTTAATGGCACTGAAGTTGATCTCACGAACACATCGATATCAAAGGGCTATAACATATCAAATATTACAGTTGTGCAGTTTGCCCACAACCAGACCATAGATGTCATGGTCAATGCTACTGACAACAACAGCAACTTCATGAGCCATAGCTGGGCATTTACCATAGACAATTCAACACCAACTATTGCCATAACCTCACCTGCGGATGGATATTCCACAGACTCTGGGTCAGTGCCCATCTTAGGTATTGCTAACGGTACTGGATCCCCTGCATCTGTTTCGGTTAACGGAATTGAAAACTCCTTTGAAGGACTCAATGGAACCTTCATAGAAACAGTAGACCTGTCTGCAGGTACCAACAGAATTTATGCAAACGTCACAGATTCAGCAGGGAACACCAACACAACTTCCATAAATGTCACACGGACCTCTCCACCCCCCTCTAAGAGCAGCGGTGGTGGCGGTGGTGGAAGTGGAGCAACCGGCGAAGCCTTTGAGAATATCGCACTTAAGAATGTGAAAACAGAGGACATCGTAGGTGGACTTGCAATCAGTTACGCATTCGATGACGAGCAGAATGCAATTGAGTACATCAACTTCTCTGCATTGAGAAATTACGGAAGGGTTTCAGCAACTGTTGAAGTGCTTAAGAGCAGATCTGCAATGGTTGATGAAAGTGCTCCAGGTGTTGTCTATAGCAACCTTAACATTTGGGTTGGTAAATCAGGATTTGCTACTGAAGACAATATTGCTGATCCTGTAATAGGTTTCAGTGTAGCAAAAGCCTGGTTGATAGAGAACGACATTGATGAGAGTTCAATAACATTATATCGCCACAGTGAAGGCAAATGGAATGCCCTCAATACCATGAAGGTTGGAGAAGATGATTCATACATTTACTTTGAGGCAAAGACGCCTGGCTTCTCACCATTTGCGATAACTGGGGAGGAAAAGGAAGCTCCAGTAGTTATAAAGGAGCCTGCAAAATTGACATCTTCAACAATTGAAAATGGGAATTCAAACGGAAATACAGAGGTTCCAAGTACAAATCAAATAGGTGTCCCCACATTTTTATCAAAGATTACACTTGTAGTCGGAGTGTTGATCTTGCTGTTGGTATACTTCAAAAGGAAATACCTTCTCAGAAAATTGAAAAAATAAATATTAACTGCAATATTCAATTTTCAAAATGGGTATTTCTGGCTCTGTAGAAATCCTCTTAATTTTCAAGCTAATGATCAAGAGGATATTTAGAGTGCCAACACCTCATATCGATATTTATCTCCTTTATCCTGTAAAAGTAATCGAGTATGGGATTGGCAGTTCCATCGCTAATTAGTAAGTATTAAAGCTAATTACCAAGAAAACAAATCAGATGTTCCTAATAAGTAGATTTATGTGGGTTCTGTATTGAAGAGTTTTCTCTTTCCGATAACTTAGTACTTGGGGTTGAAAACCCCAATATTTTCCATTTAATACAAAGCAATTCATTGAAATATATAGTCGTTACTATATTTCATCCTTCATACTTCTCATATTTTTGGGATAAGTTATTAATAACGTGAAAAAGTATATTCTACTGAGTGGTGATTATCGTCTGGGGGGCAATATGAACGATATGGATTGCCGTTTATGTTAGCCCTTATGCTTTACTGCCAGTTTAAAGCATTCTCCAAGTCTCACCTGCGGATAGTGTCTATGTTTAATATCCAGATATCTGGAAGTTGGTATGAATGAAAACAAGATATCAAATATTGGTGTTGTTGGTTATATTATGTTTTTCATTAAGTGGTGTTGCTGCAGCTTTGGAAGAAAATGATCTTGGTACAGACCCCGGACTTGCATTTGCTGAGCACCTTTCGCAGCCTTTCATGGTGGTAGGTCCAATGCCAGCTACATTTGATGGTTCTGTTGATAATGGGGATGGGACGTTCACATTTACTCAAATAGTAGACAAAAAAAGTACTCCACCTCAATATGTTAAACCTTTAGGATTTGGTTTTGAAGAATATAGTTGGGGGTATGAGGACTATGGCTGGAACCATACATTTCCGAATTTTGCAGACCCGGGTATAACCATCAATTCTGTGAAGCTCATTATCAGGGCAGGGGATGTGGATTCACCTAAAGAATTTGATAACATCAAAGCAGATGGATTCACGATTGGTCCACTTCAGGGATCTGATGATGTATGGAGTGTAACAGAATTTGATATATACCCTTCATTGATGGCTGATGGGGAAATGAATGTATTCCTTGATATTGACACTACTAACGGTGAGGACAAGTGTTGGGCTGTGAAACTCGACTACAGCAAGCTGATAGTAAATTACAGCGTCAACAAGGAGGAGATCCCCGAATTTCCAACAGTTGCACTGCCAGTAGCTTTAATAATTGGACTGGTATTCTTCCTGCAGCGCAAGAAATACTAACATCTGATCTAATGGCATCTGAGCATTCAGATGTCTTTTTTTTAATCAATACTTAAGAATCAATTTTTTCGTATTGGGACATTTCAACTAAAAAAGTACTTCATTAATGCAAAAAATAGCTCTGTAGAAAACCTATCAAAATCAACATATATAGACTGGAATTGGAATTATATTCCAACATCATGCAACACATCCCATAATCTTTTCAAATTGGATTAGTGTCCGAATATCGAGGATTTCTACAGAGCCGGAATAATATCATTTTTTTCACGTAGCCTTATTTACTTCCAAAGATCTCATTGAGTTCTAATCAGTATTACTGCCACTCTGCTTATACAATTTCATAACTTTTAAATAATAATCATCTATCTAATAATATTAGAAAAATTCTGAAAGGTCCTTCACATGACTGCAAAAAAAAGCTCAAACCCCAAAGATAATGAAAATCTCATCTTTGTACACACAGCGGACCTTCACCTGGACAGTCCTTTTCATGGGCTTTCAGAGATAAATCCGCAATTAAGTGATGTGATGACAAAGGCTACATTTGCTGCTTACAACAATATCATTGATACTTGTATTGAAAAGAATGCTGATTTTCTTTTAATTTCCGGTGATATATACGATAGTGCTGACAAAAGTCTTTATGCCCAGCTAAAATTTCTCGAAGGACTTAAAAGGCTTTCAGCAGCAGGCATTGCAGCATACATAACACATGGGAATCATGACCCTTTGAATGGATGGTCTGCAAGTCTGGAATGGCCTGATAATGTTAAAGTTTTCAGTGGGGATGATGTAGAAAGCGTTTTCGTGGAAAAGAACGGCAAATTGATCGCTGCTATCAATGGGATCAGTTACCGCACAAAGAACATTCAGGAAAACCTTGCAAAGCGTTTTCAACAAAAGGAATCAGGTTCTCCATTCACCATAGGGATGCTCCACTGCACGGTGGGCTCAGGTGAAGGTCATGACCCTTATGCACCATGCACTATGCAGGACCTTAAAGAAACAAATTACGATTATTGGGCACTTGGACACATACATTACCCACAGGTACTGGAAACCGAACCTCACATAGTCTATTCCGGCAATCCGCAGGGAAGAGATCCCGGGGAATTGGGGGAGCGGGGATGCATGTTGGTGGAAGTGAATAATAAAGGTGATACAAAGGTCGATCTTGTACCTGTGGATTCTGTTCGATGGTACATCGAGGAAATATCTGTGGAAGAGCTTGAAACAGAAGCGGATCTGATCGGAGCACTGGAAGATAGTATGGAAAAGCTCTCTGAGATCGCACAGGGCAGGTATGTCATCTGCAGGTTCAGACTTCAGGGCAGAAGCCCATTAAAACGACTTCTGGTGAAAGAGGACTTTTTGAACGATATTGTGCAACATCTGCGGGAAAACTATGATGTCGGTCCGGGTTCGGTCTGGATAGAAAGGCTGAAGGACGAAACATCTTTCCCGTTCGAGCGCGAGAACCTTTTAAGCAGAGATAATTTCATTTCCGATATATTGAGCATAACCGATGAGATCTGTTCTGACCCTGATGAACTTAAAGAACTTGATGAACCTCTACATACCCTTTTTGGAAAAGGAAAAATAAGACACATTCTAAGGACATTTGATGACGATGAACTTGTCAGCATCGCAAGGAATGCAGAAGAATTGCTTCTGAACAATTTGATCCCTGAGGGTGAGTATGAGAATAACTGATCTGAACATAGATGGGTTTGGAAAGTTCAATGACCTTTCCATTAATGATCTGGGTACGGGATTGACTGTGCTGCACGGTGAGAACGAAGCCGGGAAATCCACTTTGCTTTCATTCATAAGGAGGACGCTCTTTGGCTTCCCGGACAAGAGAAGCAAGTGCAATCATTACCCTCCGTTCAAGGGTGGGCAGCATGGCGGAAGACTTTCTGTTTACGGCGATGATGGGGATGTGTATACCATCGAAAGATATGCAAAGGATGGTCTGAAAATCTTTCTTCCAGACGGTACTATCAGAGATGGGGCAGAACTTGCAAAGCTTCTCGGCAATGCAGACAAGGATGTTTTTGAGAACGTCTATGCTTTTGGTCTGGACGAACTGCAGGATTTCAATAGACTGAACGGAGATTCCATCAGTGGAAAACTGTATAGTGCAGGAACAGGCATTGGTGCCGCTTCGATATCTTCCATACAAAGATTTTGTGATACTAAAAAAGGGGACCTGTTCAAACCCTCTGGAAAGAAGCCACTGATAAATACTCTTTTTACTGGGATCAATAATATCGAGCAGAACATAAAGGATATCGAAGATGGACAATATGCCTATGATCTGTTGCATAGTGATATCGGTGATAAGGAAAAAAAGATAAGTGAGCTCAAGGAAACAAAGTCAGTTCTTTTGGAAAAACAGGAACATATAAAGGCTCTTTTGTCGGTGTGGGATGATTGGGTGGAACTTCAGATCCATGCCAGCAAACTCGAAGACCTTCCCAAGCTTGAAAGTTTTCCTGACAATGGGCTTAATCGATATGAGAGCATCAAAGAGAGGATAAAGGATATAGATGAAAGCATTGCTGGACTGAACAGTTCCATTGAAAGGAACCTAAAGCAACAGGGCAATATTCTGGTTGATGAGGGTCTGCTTGCACAGAAGGATGTTATATTCGAGTTGGGCAAAGGTATCGGGAAATACAGGGCTGAAATGGCCGAGCTTCCAGACCTGAAGATTTCATTAAAGGGGGAGCAGAAAAGACTCGGAGCTATGTTTCAGGAACTTGGGCCTGACTGGGATGAAGATAAGTTGAATGGGTTCGACAGGTCCATACCTGCAATAGATGCTGTACGCAAGCGCCATGGTGAACTAAATACCCTGGATGGCGAGATAAAGGTCCTGCGTCAGGAACTCAGATCGATCGAGGATTCTATCTCGAAAAAGGACCAAACGCAAGAAACTGTTTATGGCAAGATACTGCTGCAAAGGTCTGCAATTCTGAATATGGCTGATCGTGTGACGGGTTATCGTTCCAATACTGAGCAAATAACTTCTCTCAGGATCAAGCTTGATGTTAAGAAGAAAGAGCTTGCTAGTGTTTTGCAGGATATTGGAAGTAAGTGGGATGAATCTATATTGGACAATTTCGATATTTCCAGCAGTTTGAGGGAGCATGTCAGCTCTATGAAGGCTGGTCTTAATGATACGGAATTGAATATACGTGACCTTGAGAAGCAGCTTGAATGGTTAAAGAATGACATTACCAGGATCGATGGCATTATAGATGGGATCGATGCTAAGATAAATACAATTGATGTGCATATCCCTGAGGCCGAGCTTCGTGGGATGCTTGCATCGTTGAAGAATTTGCAGGGCCGATACTCTTCTCTTAAGGAGAAGGAAATGGACCTTAAATCTTTGGAGAGGGATGAGAATCTTGCTTCAATGATGGGGCAAATGCCTGTTGCAACAAATCAGAAGATGCCGATGTGGCCTGCAGGGGTCTTTGCTGTCATGGGTATTGCCGGGCTGGTGGCTGGTTATGTGTATGATGAATTGCAGGGAGGTATCGTTGCATGTATCTGTCTGTTCATTGTGGCTGTTATTTACTCTGTGTCTGTGAGGGATGCAGGTAAAAGTTCAACATTTCCTGTGGATGATGTGGGGGTTGCCCGATCAGGAAATGCAAAAGAGCAGGTGGTGCAGGAGATAAGGTCCATAAGGGAACAGATGTTGGATGATGCTATTTCCTGTGATCTTAAAGATATACCTGAAAGGTCTGTACTTGAAGCTCGGTATGATGAGCTTAAGGAATATGCTCTTGGTATCAGGTCGGTTTCTGATCTTAGGTCGCAGAGGGATGGATTCGAGAAGGAAAGGGTCGCATCTCTTGAACAGTATGCTTCGCTTGAATCAAAACTTAACGATATGAGAGAGTTCTATCGGGAAATTCAAGCCGAGTGGAAAGAGTGGCTTATTTCATATGAGCTGGATGCGGATATTGCTCCTGAGGATATGCCTGATAAGTTTGCCCTTATTCGAGAGGGGATGGATAAGCTTGCTTCCATCGGTGATATTCAGTCTCAGCTATTAAGTTGCGAGGGGTCTGTTGAAGAGTTCGAGGTGGATGCTGGGAAGCTGCTTGATATGTGTGAACGTGAGAATTCGGGACGTTCCATTGATCAGGATGTTCTGAAGTTGCGGGATGATGTGAATGCGGAATTTGCGAAGACCGGGAAAGTGGAACAGATCAAACAGGACCTTGATGAGCTGGTTGGTCGTTCAGATGTGCTGACCACTGATCTTAAGGAAAAGGAAGCTGAAAGGGATATTGTTCTGGGTAAGTGGAAGGAGTGGCTTGCAAGGTATGACCTTTCTTCTGAGATGACGACTGAGGGAATTCTTGATATTTTCACTTCGATTAGGAATTGTTACGAAATTCAGAATAAGATCAAGGGCCTGGTCGATAAGATCGGATCCTATGATGGCTCGATAGAGTTGTATGGGAGCAAGATCCGTTCGGTCCTTGATGTTTGTGGGAGAAAGGAATCGGGGCTTGGTTTTGATACGGAGCTGGAGCTTCTTCGGGATGATGTTGAGAAAGCAGTAAGTGAGAAGAACCGGCTGGATGGCCTGGTATCTGAGTTGGATGGTCTTGTGTTTAACCTTAAGGATGATGAGGATAAGCATTTGGGGTATTTGAACGATATGTCCGTTCTTCTTAAGGAAGGGTTTTCTGAGACCGAGGCTGAGTTTGTCAGTAATGCGAAGGTCTGGGATGAACTTGTTCGAGCAAGAAGTGGCTATGAGATCGCTGAGTCGCATGTGAGGAAACTTTCCGGAAACGATGATGAACATCTGAAGATCGTGGATGAGCTTAATGGTTCAAAATTAGACTTGTTGAATGCACAAGAGCTCGAAGTTGTTGGTTTGATAGGTGAGGTCGATGATGGACTCGAGGCTTTAAACGATGAGAAGGGAAGTATCAGGAACCAGATAAAGCAGCTTGAGGGTTATAATGAAGGTTCTGCATTGCGTCTGGAACTTGAATCTCTTAAAGAAGGGCTTACTGAGAGGTCGAGGGAATGGGCAACATACTCCGTTGCACAACATATTCTTTCAAAGGCAATGGAGAGGTATGAGAGGGAAAGGCAGCCGGATGTTATCACTGAGGCCCAGTCATTCTTTTCCAACATTACCGGTGGGAAGTATGAAAGGTTGTATTCTCCACTTGGGTCTTCTGCTATTTTTGTTGAAGATGGAGCAGGAAAACGTAAGGATATAATTGAATTAAGTCGGGGTACGGCTGAACAGCTTTATCTTGCTTTGAGGTTCGGCTTCATTAAAGAGCTTGGTAAGCATTCCGAGTCTTTGCCTATAGTGTTCGATGATATTCTTGTGAATTTCGATCCGGTACGTAGCAGGAATGCGATCAGTTCTATCAATGAGCTGAGCTTGTCGAATCAGGTGCTTTATTTTACCTGTCATCCGGGAACTGTGGATATGTTCAGGGATGTGGTGCCGGATGTACGGGTCGTTGAGTTGAGCAAACTTTAAGTGTTGCTCACCTTTATCTTTTTTAACCTAGGATTTTGTAGAAATTCTTTGCCTAAAAATTCCCTATTCAATAATTCCTCATTTCACTAGCATTTTTATACTAAATTCACTTACAATGGTTCATATACACCACAAAGTTCAGACATATTATAAAAGGAGCAACAATAATGAATGTAAAGATCCCCTATGGAAAAGACTTTGTTGATATCGATGTGACCATTCCTCATGAGGTCTTATCCCCCAACGAACCAGAAGTAGGGGACGAGTCCAGCATAATTTTAGAAGCTCTTTCTAACCCTGTTGAAATGGAACCCTTCGAGGAATTTGCGAACAATGCCGACAAAATGCTCGTTATTGTGAACGATGCCACACGGCCTACGCCTACTGCCCGGGTTCTTGAAGAGGTGCAGGATACCTTACGTTCTCATCCTGATGTGAAGTTCATAATTGCTACAGGTGCACACAGGGGACCCACTGAAGATGAGTTCAGATTTATTTTCGGAAACCTGTATGATGAGTTCAAAGATTCCATCTATGTTCACGATGCAAGGAAAGATGAGGATATGGAATATCTTGGTGTCTCCTCTAACGGCACAGAGATGTACATCAATAAGATGGTAAGGGAAGCAGGTAACATCCTTGTTATAGGTAGTGTCGAACCACATTATTTTGCAGGGTACACCGGTGGCAGGAAAGCCTTCCTTCCCGGAGTTGCCGGTTTTAAGACGATCGAGATGAATCACAAGCATGCTCTTTCAAATAAGGCCCAGTCCCTTGCTCTTGAGGGCAACCCTGTGGCAGAGGATATGACCGATGCCATGGCAGTTCTTAGTGATCTCAATATATTTTCCATACAGACTATATTGACTGCAGACCATGGGCTTTATGCGATGTCTGCAGGTGACCTTTTCAAGTCCTTTGATGCAGCCGTGGAAAAGGCAAATGAGGTATTCTGTACCAGTGCCACTAAAAAAGGTAATATCGTACTGACCGCTGCTCCGTATCCTATGGATATCGATCTTTACCAGTCGCAAAAAGCCCTTGAGAATGGAAGGCTTGCTCTTGAGGAGGGTGGTATTATTATCATGGTCTCAAAATGTCGTGATGGGGTGGGGGAGGATACATTCCTGAACCTGCTGAGTTCCTCTGCTACATGTGAGGATGTCATGGAAAAGACCTCGCAATGCTATAAGCTTGGTTTCCACAAGGCTGCGAGAATGGCACAGATCGGTACAATGGCGAAGATGTGGGCAGTTTCTGACCTTGATGACGAAATACTGCTCCGTGCAAAACTTGAGCCTCAGGAAAGCATCCAGAAGGCTTTTGATAAAGCGGTGGCTACTATAAAAGCAGAGGGTAAAGAACCTTATGCGATAATCCTTCCTCAGGGAAGTCTTACTATTCCACTTATTGAATGAACAGGAGTAAAAATGGAAAAACAGATCATCGACAGGCTTCGGGAAGTTGTGGGGGATGAGAATATAAGCACATCCACTGCGGAACTGTATGCCTATTCCACAGATGCCGGAATACACCGCAGCATGCCCGATGCTGTCCTCAGGCCAAAGAACACTGAAGAGGTGGCAGGTGTAGTGAAACTTGCAAATGAGCTTCTCTTCCCTGTAGTGCCCAGGGGTGCAGGAACTGCTCTTTGCGGGCATAGTGTACCTGTTGCAGCAGGGGTTGTCATGGACCTTCAAAGGATGAATGCTATCAAAGAGCTTCACATTGAGGATCTGTATGTGGTCGTTGAGCCCGGGGTTATCCATAAGGACCTGAACGCTAAACTTAAGGAATACGGTTTTTTCATACCGGGTCCTTCCAGTGGGAACGTTGCGAACATTGGTGGCATGGTGGCTACGAATGCTTCCGGTGGCAATGCTGTGAAGTATGGTGCTACAAGGGACTATGTTCTTGGAATGGAAGTTGTCCTTCCTACGGGGGAAATTGCACGGTTCGGGTCAAGGACATTGAAGAACTCTGCCGGATACCAGCTCGAAAAGCTGATGTGCGGTATGGAGGGTACGCTTGGTATTATCACGGAGGTAAATCTCAGGATCATTCCCCTTCCAGAAGCTACTGCGGTTGCAGTGGCTGTTTTTGAGACACTTGAAGATGCGGGCAGGTGCGTTTCTAATATCATTGCTTATCCTGTCATTCCTTCCGGGCTGGAATTGATGTCCCGTGTTTGTATTGAAGCGGTGAACAAGGCTGTATGTCTTGGACTTCCCGATGAAGAGGCAATACTGTTGATAGAGGTCGATGGCAGTTCTCATGATGTGAAGGATCAGATCGGGAAAGTGACGGAGATCTGTAAGGGGTCCGGTTCCATATCTGTTGATTTTACTTATGATGCCGAGCGGAAAGAGGAATTATGGAAGGGCAGGAAGGCGATGATACCTGCTTTGTCAAAGTACCATGATGACCTTGTGACAGTGATGCTTGCCGATGATATGGCCGTACCCATGAGCAAGGTGCCGGAAGCTGTGAAGGCTTTTCAGGCTATTTCGGATAAATATGATATTATTATTGCAAGTTATGGTCATTCCGGGGATGGCAATCTGCACACGAAGGTCCTGATGGACCCGACAATGCAGTCACATTGGGATCAGGCGGAGAAGGCGGTCTCGGAGATCTATGAGAAGGTCATGGAGCTTGGTGGCACGATAACCGGTGAGCATGGTGTTGGGATGACGAAAGCCCCATTCTTCCTTAGGGAAAGGGAATCAAGCCTTGAGGTTATGAAGGTGATCAAGAAAGGGCTTGATCCGAACAATATTATGAACCCGTACAAGATAATGGACTGGGATGAAAATTTCATTGCGCGTCTTCGATATCATGTGGAGGATGAGTGAATGCGAACCGATAATCTGGATAAGTGGAAAAAGGAACTGGTCAATTGTACTCAGTGTGGGTTCTGTAAGGATGTATGTCCTATTTTTGCTGATGTCGAGTGGGATTCTTCGGTGGCAAGGGGTAAGATGGCACTTTGCTATGGACTTTATTCAGGCGATATCGAACCGGATGAGTCTGTTGTTGAGAGGCTGTATCAGTGCACGACCTGTGCGGATTGTACTCGTAGGTGTCCTTCTTCAACAGATGTTGTGGGGGTTGTGGAGGCTGTAAGGAAGGACCTTGTGGCTTCAGATATTATGAGTCCTACTCATCGTAAGATCGCAGAATCTATTGCAATGCTGGGTAATCCTTTCGGGGAGGGGAAGAGTAGGCTTGAGATGTTTGGTGAGAAACCACACAAGGCAAAGATCGCTTATTTTACTGGTTGTAGTGCAGCCTATAGGAATAAGGGGACTGCAGAGGCAGGTATCTCTATATTGAAAAAGCTTGGGGCGGATTATACGCTGCTTGATGAGGTATGTTGTGGCAGTGTTCTTGGAAGGCTTGGTTTTTCTGATGACAATATCAGGCGACAGGCAGAGGCCAATGTCAAAGCGATCGAAGCGACCGGTGCAGAAATAGTTCTGTTCTCATGTGCTGGTTGTTTGAGGATGTTCAGGAAAGAGTATCCGCAATTCATGGAATTGCCGTTCAAGGCTCTGCATTTCATTGAGTGGTTGAGCGAACAGGAGCTGCCCCTTAAGCCTTATGAAAAAACTGTGACATATCATGACCCATGTCATATTGGCCGACATCTTGGTATCTATGATGCACCCCGGGATGTCATCAATAAGATCCCTGATATTGAATTTGTGGAGATGGCTGATAGCAGGGAATCTGCACGCTGCTGTGGCGGCGGTGGTGGCGTAAGGGCACAGTTCCCGGAAATTTCCGGAAATATTGCTTCTAAGCGTGTGGGTCAGGCTGAGATTGCCGATGTGTTGTTGACAACATGTCCGTTTTGTGTCAATAATCTCGCTCTTGGAATCGATGAAAGTTCAAAATTGGTGGTAAAGGACCTTCTTGAATTAGTTGATGAACTTCTTGAAGATGGATGACCTTATTTGATGGTGACAAACTTCCTTCGGGGATCTTTGTCATTTATGCTTTTTATTCATTATCGATTTAAAAAAATTTCAAAGAATTTAAAATAAACCTCTCTCCTGATCACTAATATATTTAGATGTGTGCCTGATATTACCAAAAGGTTCACATGCACTTAGGTAATATTGCCTGCTGTGGTATGTACGGTATGGATGTCAATATGAACTAATAACTATTGTTCATGTAGTCGTTGATGTAAAAAGTGCAATGTGGATTATGAATGTTTTCTGAAAGGGAATTAAAGCAGACTTCAGATGCAATATTAGATCTTGTTGATCGAGATCCTGGTCGTTCAGAGCAGTGGCTTTCTGATGGTTATGGCAGAATTGATGCATATCCACAGATCTTTAATGAAATGGTGTGCGCATACGCTTTGCATGAGATCATTTGCGATGGGGGTGGAGTTCCGATAGATTATCGTTTCCTTGACGTTAATCCGGCTTTTGAGAGAATCGTTGGCCTGAAGAAAGACGATGTCATCGGAAAAAGTGTTCTGGATATTTTCCCTCATATGGATGTCTCATGGGTTGATAAATATGGAAAGGTAGCACTGACCGGCGAGAGTGCTCATTTTGATGATTATTCGTTTTTTGGTGATCGTTTTTATGAGGTGAATGTTTTCTGTCCCCGTAGTGGTGAATTCGCAATGACATTCTCTGATATCACCGAACGCAGATGTGTTAATGATGCTCTGGAAATGCAGAAACGTGATCTGAATAAACAGGGGTATGATCTTGAATGTCTGCTTAAGGTTTCAAGCATATTAAATGTTCTTCCTTCTTTGAATGAGGGTTTTCGGAAGGTAGTTGACACTGTTCTTTCTGATATGAGGGGTCGATCAGTTACCGGTTGTCGCCTTATTTATGAGGACAATGTTTTCCAGGCTGGGCTTTTCATCGATTCGAATTGGAAATGTAAGTCGGATATAATCGTTGATGATATTGTCCATGGTAGTTTCGAGGTTTGGTATTCTGGGGATACTCCTGATGGTAGTGGTGATAAGTTCCAGAATGATGGTGGATTTGTGGATTCGGTCACTCGGTCTTTACGTACATTCGTTGAAATGAAGCTTGTTCAGAATGATCTCAATATATTCAAGTCGATATCGGATAAGGTAAATTATGGGATCTCTATACTTGATATAGATGGAAATATCATATATGTGAATGAAGCATTTTCTCAACTTCATGGCTATTCTGTGGAGGAGCTCCTTGGAACTCATTTCTTGATGTTCTATGATGAAAGTCAAGTTCCGCGCTTGAAGCACCTTCTGGGTAATCTTCTGAATTCAGATTGCTGTGTGGACGAAGAGGTGTGGCATATGAGGAAGAACGGAAGTATCTTCCCGGCGATCCTTGAATGTGATCTTATCTTTGATGATGATAATATGCCTTCTTACATCTTTGTTGCACTGAAGGATGTAGCTGAAAAGAAAAAAGCGGATGATGCTTTAAAGCGTGCAATGTCAATGGCTGATGCTGCAAATTGTTCTAAGAGCGAGTTCCTTGCTAGTGTAAGTCATGAACTTCGAACTCCGTTGAATTCCATTGTTGGCTTTTCCGAGATATTGTTGGATGGCCGCTGTGGGGATCTGAATGATGTCCAGAGGAGATACCTTCAGAATGTTTCAAATAGTGGTAATTATCTTTCGGAACTCATAAATGAGATCCTTGAAATTTCGAGTATCGAAGCCGGGAATGCAGAAGTACATGTGGAGGAGTTTAGTATCTTGCATTCTGTTCTGGAGGTCAAGGACTCTCTTATGCATTCAATTTTATTAAAGGGTCTTTCTTTTGTTTGTGATGTGGATCCTGAGCTCCCACCGATCCGTGCGGATAAGATAAAGTTCAATCATATATTGCATAATCTTTTAACAAATGCTGTCAAGTTTACTTCCGATCGTGGTTAGGTCGGGGTTCAGGTAAGTGCTATTGGGGATATGGCACATATTGTGATCTGGGATGATGGCATTGGGATCCCTCGGGAGCAGTTGCCTCATCTTTATGATAAGTTCTATCAGGTTGATGGTTCTGCCAAACGAAAGTATGGCGGTACGGGACTTGGACTTGCACTTACAAAAAAGCTGGTAAACCTCAATGAAGGTCAGATGTGGGTGGAAAGTGAGGTTGGTGTGGGTACTAAGGTCCACGTGATGCTGCCTTTAAAATGAGCTTATGGGATAAGGATCTCCTCGATCACATGTATCACTCCGTTTGTACATTCGATATCTTCCTTTTTTATTTCGATACCGTTGATAAGGAGCTTTCCATTGTTTGAGACTTTGAGTATTTTTCCATTGAGTGCAGTAAGTGCTTGGATATTTTTAAGGTCGGATGTGAGGTATTTTCCTTCAACAATATGGTAGTTTATAATATCCATTAGGTACTCGTGATCATCAAAAGCTTCCTCGATCACACTGTCAGGAATTGGTTCAAATGCTCTTTCAATGGGGGCAAAAATTGTGAATGGACCTTCGCTACTGAATTTATTGGAGAGTCCAAGCTTTTTTGCGGCACTTATAAGTGTCGAGAAATCTCCCATTTCAATTGCTGTTTCGACTATGTTCTTTTGTTCACTCATGGATATCTCCCTATTTTTCCAGGAATGTTAAAGGTGGATGATCACTATTAGTGTCATCCTTTTAGTTTTAGTATGAGTCAAGCTGTGAGCGCATAAGGTCTTGTTTCTTCTTTTCGAGGAAACTGTATACTGCACCATGGGTTGCACCACCGATGAGCATATCCATCGCTGTCCTTACGATGAGGATCTGGTCTGGATGGCCTATTGCACTTACTGTTTTTCCATATACAGACATTTTGACACCTATGAGACTTTCTATTATTTCTCGTGTCTTTCCGCCTTTTCCTATTATTCTGCCTTTGAGGCGCAGTAATTCCTTTGAAGTGGATGCGGTCTGGGAAAGATCGATTATTTCAAGCATTATAAGGTCGTCATCAAAGAATATGTACGTTTTCTCGGGGTTGAATCCTCTGCCTATTGCTTGAATAACATCTGCTGCTCTCATTGCACCAACAGGGTCATCTCCTGCTATTACTTCGACTGTACCGTTCTCACTGTCGATGTTAAGTGTTGCAGTGGATCTTTCTTCGATCATTTTTTTGACGGTGCCTTGTGGGCCGATTATTGCGCCGATTCTGTCCTGGGGTACTTTGATATGGGTCATATGGTCTACCTGCTGATTATTGTAATTATAGTTTGCGCTTTTTAGTTTTCGTTCCCTGCATTTTTTATGCGTTCGTAAACGCTTTCGGGAGTCTCATCAATTTTGAAACGCTTAAAGTATCTTAGTATGTTCTCAATGTCTCTTTTTAGGAATATATCTGCTCGTGGATGTTCCAGGGTCACTGATTGCCCCATGTCGATCATTATGGGTGTCAGGTCATTGGTGTCGATGAGTATGTTGTATTCGCTAAGATCCCCATGTACAAGACTTGCTTTAGTGTAGAGCTTGTGCATGTCATCTATAATAGTTTCGAATATCTGTTTACCATCTTCAAGTTCGAGCTTTATATCTTTTAAAGCGGGGAATGGTCTTTCGTTCTCACCCATGAACTCCATAATAAGTATGTTCCTTTCTGTGATTATGGGTACGGGTACGCGTATGCCGGCTTCATTTGCACGTATGAGGTTACGGAATTCCTTTTTGGTCCATGCAAAGATGATGTCCCTTTTGTTGTGTCGGATGTTAGTGAAGCGCGGATCTCCGAGGATGTAGTCTTCCATTGACCTGAATGTGCTGGAGGATATTCTGTATATCTTTATGGCAATGTCGTGTTCTTCTCCCTCTCCGAGGAATACATTTGCCTCTTTCCCTGTGCTTATGGATCCGCCAAGTGCCTGTACTATTCCTTTATTAGATAGTGTATATAGGGATTTTAGAGTTGCATCATCGAATACATTTTCAGTTACTTTCAGTGTATTGCTGTCTTTGCGTCTTATGCGTAATTTATCAACAGCGGTGTCAAGACGCTTTACTTTAGTATCCAGTCCTTCTTTCCCTTCTTTCATGATCGACCTTTTAGGAATTTTTTCATTGCTCTATGAATGCGCTCCATACTGACGTTCTCATCCAAGTATCTGAATTTGACATGTTTTGTGTCTGGGATGTTCTCAATGGTCGCAAGTACTTCTCTGCTTCTTTGCGTTGCTCTTCATCCCTATTTATTGATATCTTGTGCAAATTTAATTCAGCTTTGGATCTCGTCCAATATACCTTGCTACCTATGTAGCATTTATTGTTAAAGGTTGCGTATGCTCCAGTTTTTAAGGTTTGTTTATGATCGGGGGATATGTTTGTTATGTTCGTGTGGCTGTTGTTAATTTTGACTTTGTTTTATATTTACAAGCATTCAAAACTCATTGCTTACGATATGTATTTATATCGGTCCTTACAATTAGGAGTTCTCGCAAGGCGGGTGAATAAGCAAGACTGCAATGGCGCAGATATTGCTTTGCAACTTGTTGTTGTGAGTTATAAAGTGTACAAGGAATCAATACCCTTATATACCACTCCTTACAATTAGGAGTTCTCGCAAGGCGAGTGAATAAGCAGGCTGCAATTGTGCAGATATTGCTTTGTAGCTTGTTGTTGTGAGTTACGAGGTTTATAAGGAATCAATACCCTTATATACAAAGAAAACATATTTACTGTTCCGCACAATGCGCGGAATTTTAATCACCTTCAATTCAAGATCATTGGTGGAGACCGGAGCTTTTTCGGTCTGACGTTGAATTTGGCAGTTCGATTAATTCTGACTGATAGTGTAAATCTATCTATCGAGAACTAATCGAAATTGTGCATGAATAAGTAACTCTCTAATTCACTTTAGAGTGTTCTTTTCCGACAATTTTTAAGTTTAACTTCCAATTAGTGTGCTTTAACAACAAACTCTGGTTGATCCTGCCAGAGGTTACTGCTATCGGTGTTCGACTAAGCCATGCGAGTCATATGTTCTTCGTGAACATGGCGGACTGCTCAGTAACACGTGGATAACCTGCCCTTAGGTTCGGCATAACTCCGGGAAACTGGAGATAATTCCGAATAGGTCAAATATGCTGGAATGCTTTTTGGCCAAAAGACTTCGGTTGCCTAAGGATGGATCTGCGGTCTATCAGGTAGTAGTGGGTGTAACGTACCTACTAGCCTACGACGGATATGGGTTGTGAGAGCAAGAGCCCAGAGATGGATTCTGAGACATGAATCCAGGCCCTACGGGGCGCAGCAGGCGCGAAAACTTTACAATGCGGGAAACCGCGATAAGGGGACACCGAGTGCCAGCATTTATGTTGGCTGTCCACATGTGTAAACGGCATGTGTTAGCAAGGGCCGGGCAAGACCGGTGCCAGCCGCCGCGGTAACACCGGCGGCCCGAGTGGTAATCACTTTTATTGGGTCTAAAGGGTCCGTAGCCGGTTTGATCAGTTCTTCGGGAAATCTGACAGCTCAACTGTTAGGCTTCCGGGGAATACTGTCAGACTTGGGACCGGGAGAGGTAAGAGGTACTACAGGGGTAGGAGTGAAATCTTGTAATCCCTGTGGGACCACCAGTGGCGAAGGCGTCTTACCAGAACGGGTCCGACGGTGAGGGACGAAAGCTGGGGGCACGAACCGGATTAGATACCCGGGTAGTCCCAGCCGTAAACGATGTTCGCTAGGTGTCAGGGGCGGTGCGACCGCTTCTGGTGCCGTAGGGAAGCCGTGAAGCGAACCACCTGGGAAGTACGGCCGCAAGGCTGAAACTTAAAGGAATTGGCGGGGGAGCACTACAACGGGTGGAGCCTGCGGTTTAATTGGACTCAACGCCGGAAAACTCACCGGGGGCGACAGCAAAATGTAGGTCAAGCTAAAGACTTTACCTGAATCGCTGAGAGGAGGTGCATGGCCGTCGTCAGTTCGTACTGTGAAGCATCCTGTTAAGTCAGGCAACGAGCGAGACCCGTGCCCACTGTTGCCAGCATGTCCTTCGGGATGATGGGTACTCTGTGGGGACCGCTGGTGCTAAACCAGAGGAAGGTGCGGGCTACGGTAGGTCAGTATGCCCCGAATCTCCCGGGCTACACGCGGGCTACAATGGTTGGGACAATGGGTCCCTACACCGAAAGGTGATGGTAATCTCTTAAACCCAACCGTAGTTCGAATCGAGGACTGTAACTCGTCCTCGTGAAGCTGGAATCCGTAGTAATCGCGTTTCAACATAGCGCGGTGAATACGTCCCTGCTCCTTGCACACACCGCCCGTCAAACCACCCGAGTGAGGTATGGGTGAGGGCACGGACTTAGTGCCGTGTTCGAACCTAAATTTCGCAAGGGGGGTTAAGTCGTAACAAGGTAGCCGTAGGGGAATCTGCGGCTGGATCACCTCCTAAGCAAGATCCGCACAAAGCGGATCACCGCTATCAGTCAGAAATCGATAAACTGTCAAATTCAACAAACCACTTTCAATGAAACACAGTTCGTGAGGGCGTGTAGATCAGTTGGAAGATCGCCGCCTTTGCAAGGCGGAGGCCTAGGGTTCGAATCCCTACACGTCCATTGGATCATTTACGATTCACAATCATCAAGTGCACCAGGCAAGTAACGTTGCCCGGGAAGGATGGATGTGCCTGATACCCCATATCAGGTGCTATGAGATCATGTATAAATATTACATATCAGACGCTCACTGGACAAAGTGAGATGGACTCTGGTAATTATGCCGTCAGGTGGATGGCTCGGCTCAAGCGCTGATGAAGGACGTGCCAAGCTGCGATAAGCCCAGGGTAGGTGCATGGAACCTATGAACCTGGGATTTCCTAATGAGACCTCTTAGCACATTTGTGCTGATCAGTAATGATCGGGAACGCCCCGAATTGAAACATCTTAGTAGGGGCAGGAAGAGAAATCGAAGAGATGCCGTTAGTAATGGCGAATGAACACGGCACAGTTCAAACTGAATCCCTCCAGTAATGTGAGGGAGATGTGGTGTTGTAGGAACTTTCTAAGATTCCGACCTTTTCTTAGCTGAACTTTTCTGGAACGTTAGACCATAGAGTGTGATAGTCACGTAAGCAATGAAAAGAGGAATTGGAAATGTTCCTGAGTATCGTGTGTTGGAAATCACGCGAGAATTTGGGAGGCACCAACTTCCAAAACTAAATACGTCTTGAGACCGATAGCGAAATAGTAGGGTGACCGAAAACTGAAAAGTACCCCCAAAAGGGAGGTTAAAAGTGCCTGAAACCTGATGGTGATGGAGCGATATGGCATGAAAGGATCTTTGGTTCGAAGGAATCAACCGCGAGGTTGTAGTACGAGTTCCAATGCCGATGTCATATCATACGTTTTGAAGAACGGGCCAGGGAGTGTAACTAAGTGGCGATGGCTAACCTTTTATCTGGGAAGCCGAAGCGAAAGCAACATGCGTGCAACCTTTACGGGTGAGACGCGGCGTATACAAGTGCGTGGAGTCACTAAGTTACGACCCGAAGCCGGGTGATCTAGGCGTGGGCAGGTTGAAGCGTGGCGAAAGCTACGTGGAGGACCGCAAGCGGTATTGATCTGCAAATCATTCGTGTGACCTGCGTCTCGGAGTGAAAGGCTAATCTAACCCGGCATCAGCTGGTTCCTTCCGAAACATGTCGTAGCATGACCTAACTGGAGATAGTCGGTGGAGTAGAGCACTGATTGATGGTCCTGGGGAAGAAATTCCTCACCCGTCTGTCAAACTCCGAACCCACCGTCGTCGTAGAAGGTTGGAGTCCGGACTACTGGGGTAAGCCTGTAGTCCGTAAGGGAGACAACCCAGCCCGTGGTTAAGGTCCCTAAGTGTCGACTAAGTGTTAATACTAAAGGGCGTCCCAAGCCCTAGACAGCTGGAAGGTTAGCTTAGAAGCAGCTATCCTTTAAAGAGTGCGTAACAGCCCACCAGTCGAGGTTTGGGGCCCCGAAAATGGACGGGGCTCAAGTCGACCACCGATACCACGGAGTACCGAAAGGTAATCTTGTAGGAAGGCGTTGCGTTTGGGTAGAAGCAGGGCTGTGAAGTCCTGTGGACCGAGCGGAAACGAAAATCCTGGTAATAGTAGCAGCATAGTTAGGTGAGAATCCTAACCGCCGAAGGGGCTAGGTTTCCTCGGCAATGATCGTCAGCCGAGGGTTAGTCGGTCCTAAGTTGTACCGTAATTCGAGTACATCAAAAGGGAAACAGGTTAATATTCCTGTACTATTCAACAATAAAACTGACGTTTTGGGGCAGGCTGAGCGGCGCTGTCGCGCCGTTTAAGCATCTAAATCTGTGGAGAGCCGTAATGGCGAGAAGCAGACGAATATGTTATGACGAAAGTCGGCTGCACCCCGGAACCCGTGAAAAGGGAGTTGAATATCCGTACCGAGATCTGACACAGGTGCCCCTAGCTGAAAAGGCTAAGGCGTGTCGGAATAATTTGGCTAAGGGAATTCGGCAAATTGGCTCCGTAACTTCGGGAGAAGGAGTGCCTGCCGTGAAGACGGCAGGTCGCAGTGACCAGGGAACTCTAACTGTCTAATATCAACATAGGAGATCGCAAACCCGTAAGGGCTAGTACGATCTCTGAATCCTGCTCAGTGCAGGTACCTGAAACTTCGGTTCAACGGAAAGAAGGGCCTGTAAACAGCGGGGGTAACTATGACCCTCTTAAGGTAGCGTAGTACCTTGTCGCTTAATTGGCGACTTGCATGAATGGATCAATGAGAGTTCTACTGTCCCTAGCCAGAGTCCGGTGAAGCTTACATTCTAGTGCAGAGTCTAGAGACCTCTAGGGGGAAGTGAAGACCCCGTGGAGCTTTACTGCAGCCTGTCGCTGGGTTGTGATTTTGGATGTACAGTGTAGGTAGGAGACGTCGAAGCCGGTGCGCCAGCATCGGTGGAGTCGCAATTGGGACACTACCCTTCCAAAGTTACGACCCTCACTCCGTGAGGAGGACCCCGATAGGTGGGCAGTTTGCCTGGGGCGGGACGCCCTTGAAAAGATATCAAGGGCGCGCAATGGTTAACTCAAGTGGGTCGGAAACCTACTGAAGAGTGCAAGAGCATAAGTTAGCCTGACGTGATTCAGCACAGTAGTGGATCACGAGACGAAAGTCGGTTCTAGCGAACCTTTATGTCCCGCTTGGTGCGGGCTAAAGATGACAGAAAAGTTACCCCGGGGATAATTGAGTCGTTGCCGGCAAGAGCACATATCGACCCGGCAGCTTGCTACCTCGATGTCGGTTCTTTCCATCCTGGCTGTGCAGCAGCAGCCAAGGGTGAGGTTGTTCGCCTATTAAAGGAGATCGTGAGCTGGGTTTAGACCGTCGTGAGACAGGTCGGTTACTATCTACTAGAGGTGTATGTGGTCTGAGGGTAAGTTGCTTTTAGTACGAGAGGAACAGAGCAACGGCGCCACTGGTCGATCGGTTGTCTGACAAGGCACTGCCGAGCAGCTACGCGCTAAGGAATAAGAGCTGAATGCATCTAAGCTCGAAATCTAACCTAAAAAGAGACCACTTTAAGGATTCCGGTAAAAGACCGGATCGATAGGAATGGGATGTAAGCACCAAGGCAACGAGGTGTTCAGTCCGCATTTACTAATATCCGTGCCTCATCTGTCTCGCTTTGTCCAGGCGAAATCTGATATGTAATACAATATACGTGATCACAATCCGTTAATTTGAATGAGTATGGCGGCCATAGCGGTAGGGCCACTCCTGTTCCCATCCGAACACAGAAGATAAGTCTACCCACGTTGTTTACTGTACTGAAGTACGAGAGTCTTCGGGAAATCTACATCGCTGCTATGCTCACTCTATCCAAATCTTTTCTTGACTGATTTTTAACTCAATAGTCGTGACTCTAATTTTCAGCATTTTCAACGATCATTAATTTCATTTCTAACTTATCATGCTATCTATCGTACCTCATTTCATAGTATCAATTATTGTCACAAGGTAAAAGTTTATATGCATGTTTCACCTACTAGAGACTACATTCCTAATTGCCAAGGTGGCGGAGCGGCTACGCAATCGCCTGCAGAGCGATACCATTCCGGTTCGAATCCGGACCTTGGCTTCATTCATTGATAATAGTGAGAGTATGGCGGCCATAGCGGCAGGGCAACTCCTGTTCCCATCCGAACACAGAAGATAAGCCTGCCCACGTTGCTTACTGTACTGAAGTACGAGAGTCTTCGGGAAATCTGCATCGCTGCTATGCTCACTCTTATTAATTGGCTTTTCTTTAACTGGTTCTAGATCATTAATTTTGACTTTATTTTTCTGATATGTTTCGATTCATGATTATATTTTGCAGTTTTGATCTTGACTGGAAGTACTTCACTTTAATATCTATTAGGTCATTTTGAATCTTTTGCAGCAATTCAATAATAGTTGAAATAGATATGCTTATATAGTATTTCAACATTATTTGAAATTATGTCCCCTGATTATCTACTATATCTTATGAATGCAGGTGTTCAATCAGTTCAGAACTACCTTGCATTGCATGTGCTTCTATGCTTGATACCTGCATTCTTCCTTGCAGGTGCAATAGCTTCACTGTTCTCTAAAGAGTCAGTATTGAAGTTCTTCGGAGCAGATGCACCAAAATATGTATCGTACTCAATAGCTGCAGCTTCAGGATGCCTCCTTGCTGTGTGTAGTTGCACCGTACTCCCACTATTCGCAGGGATCTACAAAAGAGGAGCTGGGATTGGCCCTGCAACTACATTCCTGTTCTCTGCACCAGCCATTAACATACTCGCAATAGTTTATACTGCCAAGATCCTTGGCTATGATCTGGGTTTGGCAAGGGCTGTTGTTGCTGTCTCTTTATCCATTGTTGTCGGACTTACAATGGCATCGATGTTTGAAAGGGGCAATGTGGAAAGAAAGAAGATCACCACTTTCGGAGAAGAAAAACACAAGAACAGTGCAATGTTGTTCATCCTGCTTATGGGAATCCTTGTTGTTCCGGAGATATTCACTGCATGGACGATGATGGCAGCAATACTTGTTCCTCTGATAGCTGTTACTATCTATCTGTCTTTCAAATGGTTCACCCGTGAGGAGCTCTCTTCATGGATGGGGGAGACATGGTTCCTTGTAAAACAGATCACACCTCTTCTTCTGATCGGTGTGTTCTTTGCAGGGGTAATTGTGGAAGTTCTTCCATCAGAATATGTTGCCCGGTTCGTTGGCGGTGAATCTGTCTCATCAAACCTGATAGCATCTGTCTCGGGAGCCCTCATGTACTTCTCTACACTTACCGAAGTTCCGATTATCAGTGCTCTTACACTTCTTGGCATGGGTAAAGGTCCGGCACTATCAATGCTTCTGGCAGGACCAGCACTTAGTCTTCCGAACATGATAGTTATCAGCAGGATAATGGGTGCAAAAAGAGGGGCTTCATACATAATACTGGTAGTGGTAATTGCTACACTTGCAGGACTTGGATTTGGTTACGTTATCGGATGATCGTATCAATCGTATTCAAAAATAGATAAAGGTTGGGGGATTATAATGAGTGATGAAAAAAAGCTGGGATATTTCGAAAAATACCTGACCGTATGGATCTTTGCATGTATAGTCATTGGCATTGCTCTTGGTAGGATCTTTCCACAGATCTCCGGGACACTGGATTCGATGCAGGTATATGAAGTTTCAATTCCAATTGCTATCTGTCTTTTCTTCATGATCTATCCGATCATGGTTCAAATCGATTTCAAGCAGGTCGTAAAAGCAGGAAAGACCCCTAAACCTGTACTAACTACATTGATTATCAACTGGGCAGTAAAACCCTTTACCATGCTCTTCTTTGCATGGCTGTTCATGGCAAATGTATTCGCTCCTTATCTCACAGAGCTCCAGATCTCACAATACATAGCAGGAATGATATTGCTCGGTGTCGCTCCATGTACTGCAATGGTACTTGTATGGGGATATCTTGCAAAGGGTAATCAGGGTCATACATTGGTAATGGTTGCAATCAATTCCCTGGTTATGCTCTTCCTATATGCACCCCTTGCGAGATTCTTGCTTGGCATAAGTGATATCGTGGTTCCTTGGGAAACAATTCTGCTTTCTGTAAGCATGTATGTAGGCGTGCCTCTGTTTGCAGGATACCTTTCACGAAATTATCTGCTGGCAAACAAAGGAAAGGAATGGTTCGAGAACAGTTTCTCACCTGTAATGCATAACGTCTCTATCACTGCACTACTGGTCACATTGATCGCTTTGTTCTCACTTCAGGGAGATGTGATCCTTGATATGCCACTTGTGATAGCGATGATCGCAGTTCCCCTTCTGTTTCAGGTATTCTTCATATTCTTCCTTGGATATGGCATTGCTAAAGTGATTGGGATGACTTATGAAAATGCAGCACCAACAGCATTAATTGGTGCTTCGAACCATTTCGAAGTTGCAATTGCAGTCGCAGCAATGCTCTTTGGAATAAATTCGGGTGCAGCACTTGCGACCGTTGTGGGAGTACTCATAGAGGTTCCTGTGATGCTCGGACTTGTAAGCATATGTCTGAAGACAAAGCATATGTTCAAATAATGGGGTGAAGAAAATGAAACTCTTGATAATATCGGACATCCATGGAAACAAAGATGCCCTTGATGCCGTCCTTTCCGTTCCTCATGATGAAGTGATCTGCCTGGGCGATCTTGTGGACTATGGTCCTGATCCTTCTGAATGTATCGATCTCATCAAAAATGAGAACATAGCTACGATCAAAGGTAATCATGACAATGCAGTGGGTTCAAGGGTTGATTGCGGATGTGGGTACAAGTACAAGCACCTCTCCATCGCTACCAGGGAATACACGTGGGATCAGCTCAGCATCGATCATATGGATTATCTCCGGGGGCTACCACTCTATATTGAAAAGAGAGCTGGAAAGAAAAAGATGCATTTTGCTCATGGAAGCCCAAGGTCCATGTATGAATACATTAAGCCTGATACTCCTGAAGAAGGTGTACTTGAGATGATCGAAGGTGTGGATGCGGACCTTATTATAATTGGTCATTCTCATATTCCTTTCATCAGGCATGTAGGGGATGTGACAATAATAAATCCGGGTTCTGTGGGCCAGCCAAGGGATGGGGATGTGCGTGCAAGCTGTGCTGTATTTGATACGCAAACGCAGTCGGTACAGATGATCAGATGTGAGTATGATCTGGACATGGTGTGTCAGCGGATAGTGGAGAATATGCCCCATGCAGATGAACTCGTGGATATATTGAAAAGGGGTTATTGAGAAAATAATTAAACTCTAAAATACGTTTATCATTCAAAAATATTAAGAGGTTTAGATATGAAAATAGAAGTACTTGGCTCAGGTTGTGCAAAATGCAACAAATTAAAAGAATTGGTTGAAAAAGTAGTTAATGATAATGGCATTAGTGCCGAAATAACCAAAGTTGAAGATATAAACAAAATATTGGACTATGGTGTAATGATAACTCCCGGACTTGTCATCGATGGTGATGTTAAGATCGCAGGAAAGATCCCTTCAGAAGACAAAGTAAAGGAATGGCTCACCGAGTAAATACAGGTGGAACTAATAATGGCGGAAGATATAAAATGTGCATGCTGTTCCGGTAATGTCGGACTATTCTCATGCTCCGGTGCTTCCAATGTTGGTCAGCTTTCCAATCAGGTGGTTATCGAACTAAATGACAGGGAAGTTGGGAAAATGATGTGCTCAGTGGGTATTGGCGGAAAAGTATCTGGTCTTGTGAGATCAGCAGGAGGCTGTGACAGGATAATCGCAATAGACGGGTGCCCGCTGGAATGCACTAAAAAGGCACTTGAACTTTCAAACATAAACATTGACCGTCATATAATACTGACAGAGCTGGGTATAGCCAAGAACAAAAGTTTGAAAGTATCAGAATCCGATGTGGCAGAAGCATTTGAAAAGGTCTCCGAGATAATTTCAAATTGAAATAAATTGAACATAACGAGCTTAAATTAGATACTGGCAAATTTCATCTAAAAAGTGATGAAATACAAATATATAATATCAGCCAATATCTAATGCTCAAATGTCATCGATATTCGAGATTACCCACAAAGATGCAGCAGGACGCATTGGGAAGTTAAAAACGCCACACGGAACTGTGGAAACTCCCACCGTCATGCCTGTAATAAACCCGAACCTTCAGGTCATAAAACCTTCCGAAATGAGGGAATTCGGTGCCCAGATGTTAATAACTAACTCCTACATCATATCACGCAGAGACGAGCTTCGGGAAAAAGCCCTTAAGGACGGTCTGCATTCACTTCTTGATTTTGATGGCCCTATAATGACCGATTCCGGTTCTTTCCAGCTTTCGGTATACGGGGACATCGAGGTAACCAATGAACAGATCATCGAGTTCCAAAAAACGATTGGATCTGATGTTGGTGTCCCTCTTGACATACCTACTCCTCCGGATGTACCTAGGTCACGTGCGGAATCAGAACTGGAAACTACCATTGAACGTCTCATCGAAGCACGCAGCATGGTAGGTGACGAGATGCTTCTTGCAGGCCCTGTTCAGGGTTCCACATATACTGACCTGCGTGAAAAATGTGCAAGTACCATCAGTGAACACAAATTCGATGTATATCCCCTTGGTGCAGTCGTTCCTCTGATGGAATCCTATCGCTATGCTGAACTTGTTGACGTCATCGTCTCATCGAAAAAGGGCCTTGACCCAACCGTGCCCGTTCATCTTTTTGGTGCCGGTCACCCAATGATGTTCGCTCTGGCAGTAGCACTTGGATGCGACCTTTTCGATTCCGCAGCTTATGCACTCTATGCAAAGGACAGGCGATACATCACTTCCAAAGGAACATATCATATTGATAACCTGAGCTATCTTCCATGTTCCTGCCCCATATGTGTCTCACACACAGCAGAAGAGGTCAAAAAGGCCGACGATTGCAGTGATCTTCTGGCAAGGCACAACCTCTATGTGACATTTGAGGAAATTCGCCTCATAAAGCAATCCATAAAAGAAGGCAACCTGCTGGAACTTGTGGAACTGAGATGCCGCAGCCATCCAAGGATGCTCGAAGCATTGAAAAGGATGTACTCGCATTCTGACTGGATCGAAAAATACGACCCTGCATCCAAATCCACGTTCTTCTACTGTGGCCCCGAATCCTCACAAAGGCCGGAAGTCCTAAGATTCTCCAAAAGGCTTGAGCGCTTCACAATAAAAGGCACTGCTGTGATCAGACCGTTCTCAATGAGGACCTATCCTGAATCTGAGAATGACCTTATATTCAAAGCACCATTCGGTACATTCCCTGCTGAACTTTCCGAAGTATATCCGTTCAATGCGGAAGTGGTCGAAGACACCGATATAGAATCGTTAGGCAAGGCCCTTGAAAATACTATCAGGCTCATCGAATTGAATCCCGATGCAGAGTTTACTTTCATAAAGGGAAAAGAGCTTGAACATCCTCTATTTGAAAAACTGGAAAAGATCGCGGACGTCAAAGAGTAATTCTTTGATGTTCATTAAAAACGATAATTAAAGATCTCATCATTGGTGATTCATTTGGTATCAACAACAGGATCAAAAACGCGCAACCCCTACTTAGAACTGCTAAGGCCGGAGATAGCGGATATGGACTTTGCCCTTCCGGCATCGAGTGCACTGCTGGCATCTTATCTTGCCACATCTGCACTGCCTCCGCTCATTCCCTTCATAATTGCTGTCATAGGCGGATATGCTGCCATCACAAGCTCTTATGTGTATAATGATTGCTGTGATGTGGATATCGATAAGATAAACCTGCCTGACAGGCCACTGGCATCTGAAACATTATCCCGGAAAAATGGATTGACGTATTCACTCATCCTTTTCTTCGTAGCAGCAGTGGCAGCATTCTATCTAAATCCCGAATCTCTGTTCATACTTGTCATCGCAGTGGCGACCATTAGCATATATTCAATGTTCGCAAAGCGGATGACCTTTTTAAGCTTCATACCCGTGGGAATAGCATATGGGCTTGTTCCGGTAGGCATATGGCTTGCTTTCGATCCTGCTGGCATACTCAGAGGAAACGATGGTGTAATATTGCCATTACCTGCAATATTCTTCTTCATAATGATGTGTGTTGCCGATTGGGGTTTCACACTTTCAGGAGTGTGCAGGGATGTTGAAGGTGACCGTGAAAAAGGTGCACCCACATTCCCTGTGACATTTGGGGTGCCCAGAACATCCAAGTTCATCCTTGCATGCTGGGTAATTGGTATCCTCGCATCAATGGCCATTGGTATAACTGCAGAACTTGGTCCTGTCTTCTTTACAGGTGCCATACTTTCAGGTATATGGATGCTATCAAAAGCACTTGATTTTGTGAAAAATCCTCTTCCTGAACGCGGAGGTAGGTTGTTCCTTCAGGGTTCCAGGTACAGAGGTGTGATGTTTGGTTCACTCATACTCGATGTGATCCTTTCCATTGGTGTTTCTTCCTATGCGGGAATTCTTTGGTGATCGGAGGTAATAGAAATGGATGCTGATATTATTGTGATCGGTGCATCTCCTGCAGGACTTATGGCTGCACGCAATGCTTCGAGAAAAGGTGTGAAGGTCCTTCTCATTGATAAAAAGGAAATTATTGGACATCCCACACACCCTGCTAATACTTTCTTTAAAGGAATGTTCGACAGAGCAGGCGAAGTGGTGGATCAGAGCTATGTTATGAAGAATATGAATGGAGCATATCTGGTAGCACCATCTGGTGGCAGGGTTGCCATAGAAGCTCCTGCTTATTTCCTTGACCGTCTTAAATTCGATGAATTCTATGCCAAACAGACCCAGGATGCCGGTGTTGAGATGCGTATGGGTGTCGATGTACACAACATCTTAAGGAACAGCAATGGGATGTCGCTCAGTACGAACGATGGGGTGCTGACCTGTAAGATGGTCATCGTCTCAGATGGTATAAACTCAAAGCTTGCAGGTCTTCTCGGTCTTCAGCCCATGAAGTATTCCAACGATATCGCATGGGCAATGGAAGCGTTCGTAGAGGCCGATGGCATAGGCGAACCGGATATGTTCGAATATTATGTTGGTAACCACTGCCCCGGCTGGAAATCAACATATTCTCCATGTGGCAAGGACCTTGCTACCCTCGGTGTCTATGTCAGAAGGAACGGAAAAGATGTGACTCCATTCTTTGACAGGTGGGTGGAGAAATTCAAGACACTTAAAGGCATAGATGATCTTGTGATCCATGAAAGGGCAGTTGGCGGAGACCCAATCGTCACAATACCCAAACAGATGCATGCTGATGGTGTCATGCTCGTGGGTGGGGCTGCAGGCCAGTCCGGTATTGGCTATAGCATGCATGCTGGTCAGATGTGTGGTGATGTTGCCGCTGATGCCATTGCTAAAGGCGACGTTTCAGCCAAGGTCCTTTCTGAATATCGGAGTAAGTGGAACACTGAATACAGGGCTGAGTACGTTCTTGGTCGTATAGGTCTTGAGACCCTTCGCAAGATGGAGGACCGCGAGATCGATAGGCTAATGAAGACATTTGAAGGTGAGGACTTTTCCTTCCTTTCAGGTAATTCTACGCATAAGTGTATGCAACTTGGACTTTTCATGTTGAAGAAAGACCCTCGTTCCTTCCTTTCTTATAAGGCACTTTTGAGGAGCAAGTGAACTTATGGACTCTGGTAAAAGATATTATTTCTACAAGAACCCGTTCTTCAAGGTCTATGCTACAGTAGATGACGGTCTTTTAAAAATGCACACTTCAGGAGTCGCATCAAGGGCTATAAAACCGCTCACTTCCGATATGATGGACCTGTTCGATGGTAAGAAGCCCGCTGTTATAAAAGAGGATGAACTTATCTTCTCCACATGGATGCCTCCTATTCCAAGCAAAGCCTTTGACCGACTCGTGTCAAGCCAGATGGGATATATAAGGGGAAAAATGGTTCCTGAACAGGTTACTATTTCAATAACGGAGGAATGTCCCAATAAATGTCTCCATTGTGCTCTCCCTGATACGAAGAACAAAGCCACTTTACCTGTTGAAACTGTAAAGAACGTCATTGATCAGGTTCTTGGCCTAGGTTCAACCTTCATTGTCTTTGATGGTGGTGAACCGCTGACCTATGATGGTCTCGAAGAGCTCATCGAATATGTGGACCGGGAAAAGGCACTTACTGGCATGTTCACATCAGGTGTCGGACTGACCCTTGAGAAAGCAATGTCCCTAAAGGAAGCCGGTCTTGATATGATCAGCGTCAGTCTTGACAGTTCAAATGAAGCAGGTCATGATTCAATGCGTGGCCGTTCAGGCGTTTTCAACTCTGCCATTGCAGGGATAAAGAATTCACTGGATTCCGGGTTGCTTGTTAATATCTATGTCGTCATCTCTCCTAACAACATTGATGAACTGGATGATTTCTACACTCTGGCAACTGAGATGGGTGTACATGAGATCTCGTTCTTCGAGATAGTCCCTACTGGAAGGTGGATGGACAACTCGGATGGCCTGATGAGCTTAGAAGACCACAAGAAATTCGATTCTTTCGTAGAAAGGGCTGAAAAAATGGATGGTCCAAAACTGTTCCCTATCCCGCATGTCCTTAAGAAGATGGGCTGTTTTGCAGGCAGAAAATGGTTACACATTACTCCAGAAGGGGATATTTTCCCATGTGCGTGTCTGCCTTTGTCCTTTGGTAATATCGATCAGGACAAACTTGCTGATGTCTGGCGAAAGATTCGCAAAGATTCTACTTATAACGGGGGTATCTGCTTGATGAGAGACCCTGAGTTCAGGAAATTGCATAACTTTGATTGACCTTGTATTTTTTATATTTTCAAGGCTACGTTTTTCTATTTTTTTGTCGAGTTTTAATAACAATTCAAGCTCAAGTATTTTATGGATACCTCTTGGCTGATCGCCTATATTATCTCGATCTGAATATGGTCTAATATCTGTTATTGATGATAGCTCAAGCTATTTATCAATTAGATCATAGAAAAGTGGCAAAATAAGGTTAAAACAGTCAATAATAAAATTGAGGGCAAAGCCTGCCCTCATTAGTAAAATTACTTTTGTTGTTCAGAGCATGCCGGACTTCTGCAGTGTCATGAGGTTCTCTGTGGTGAGCTTCTCACCAGATTTGAACTTCTCAAATAGGTCTGCAGCATCTTTCCTGACATCTTCCATTGATGCGACCTTCTTTCCGTCGGTCTCTCCCTTACGCATCTTGCGAACTTCTTTGTCGATGTCCCTGATCTCTTTCTGTGCTGAAATGAACAGTTTGTGCTGTTCGTCAGCTTTCTCCTGGAACTCGACAAACTGCTTGTGAGCAGCGTCAGATTCTGCACGCATCTTGTCAGCTTCTTTGAATGTGGAGATCATCTTGTCATGATACTCCTGAGCTTTCTGTGCGTACTCTGAAAGGACATTGTGGAATTCGGAAGCCTCATCACGGATAGCTTGTGCTTCATCTAACAGGTTCTTAAGCTCGGTGTTGCTCTCGAGCTGGTCCTTCTTGACAACATATTGTTTCTGAAGTTCTGTTATTTTGCTGACAAGGTCCTTCTCCTTTGCAGGAGTGAGTACTTCTGTCTGCTGTGTGAATTCGAGACGGTCTATCTCCTTGCGGATATCCTTTATGGATGGACCTGTAAGATTACTTGCAGCACGCAGCGCATCGACTTTTGCGAATACTTCGTTAGCCTTTGCATTGATCTCGTCACGTTTTGCTTTGTTCTCTTTTACCTGCTCATTGTTCTCATCACGAAGCTTCTTGTATTCCTGGGCTTCATTGATAAGTTCTTTTGTGCTTTTGTTGAGATCATTGCGCTTCGCTGCTAGAGTGCTTGCTTCTGCGTTCAATGCATTTCGTTTCTCTTTGTACTCTTCGGACGCAGACTTTAAATCCTGCTTCTTTGTGTTCAGTTCTTTCATCATGCTCTATGAATCCTCCCGCTCCAGCAAAAAAGCTGGCATTTCATGCATTTCTAATGCACGATACGCAGGGCTTACTCCAAGTCAAGTGAATCTATTATTGGAATAATGTCCCTGAGGTGTTTTTGGGTAATGACCGCATCTGCGTATTGACGCAGAATTGGTTTTGGATTAAATGCAATTGCACATCCTGCTATCTTAAAGATGCATATGTCGTTAGCACCATCGCCAACAACAATACAGTTTTCAGGTTTCAGACCATTTTCCTTTGTTATCTTTACAAAAGCTTTTTCCTTTGAAAGATTTTCAGTCATTGGTCCGGAAACCCTGCCTGTAAGATACCCGTCTTCGATCTCCAATATATTGGAGAACACATAATCCACATCAAGTAACTTTGCAATTCTGTCAGTGGAAAGTGTAAATCCACCTGATAGTATTGCGGTCTTGAATCCAAGGGATTTTACATGTTTGACGAGCTCTTCCGCTCCAGGCATGAGGGGCATGGAATTCATTGCTTCCATTGCTTTTTCAAGTTTCAATCCTTTTAAAAGTGCAACTCTTTCTTTAAGGGCTTGATTGTAATCGATCTCTCCGTTCATTGCTTTTTCAGTTACGACGGATACCTTATCCACAACGCCGGCAGCACGTGCAAGTTCATCTATGCTTTCCGCATCTATGAGGGTGCTGTCCATATCAAAAACAATCAGCTTTGAATAAGTTCTCTTAGAAATGTTGTTGCTGGAATTCACTTGACCATACCTTATACTTTAAGATACTGATTACGAATCAGTAATAATGGAATGTACTGAGATTGGAGTACAATTACTTACATTGCTTTTAACCTTTTCGGGTAGAGGTCGGCTTCTGAAAAAGATTGCAATGATTTTCTGTCAGATCGATCGTTTATGACTTGAAAATCGTCATTCTATTTTTGGAGCTCGATCAATTATTTATAACATCTATCAAAAGGATAAAATAGGTTCCATATTAAGGAACCTTTCTATCGATTTATTCTGCAATATATTCTTCTGTCCTTATTCCCACTACCATTTCCACAGGTGACACAAATATCTTGCCGTCTCCGATCTTTCCGGTACGTGCGGCCTGTTTAATGGTCTGTATCACAGTTTCAACTTCATCATTCTTTACAACGATATCGATCTGTATCTTTGGGATCATGTCGATAAGGTTCCGCTTGCCTCTGAACTGGAGGCATATCCCTTTCTGTTCACCTCTGCCTTTAACGTCAAAGATGGTCATTGCGTTAAATCCTTTTTCAGCAAGGCCCTCTTTGACCGCTTCCAGTTTTTCCGGTCTTATGATGGCTGTTATTTTCTTCATGAGATCACCTTAAAGCTCCATTGATTCGCCGTGCTGGGCAACATCCAGTCCTACATATTCCTCTTCTTCGGTAACTCTTAAACCGATGGTCTTGTCAATTATCTTCGCAAGTATATATGTCATAACGAATGAATATCCAACTGCAACGAATGCATCAATTCCCTGTATAATGAACTGTCCTACATTTCCGTATATCAGGCCATCGACCCCGCCAATGGCTGCGACAGCAAAGACACCTGTGGCAAGTGCTCCGAAAAGCCCTCCCACTCCATGGATCGCCCATGCATCAAGGCTTTCATCCAACTTCTTGTGGATACGGAAAAGCAAAGTCCCGTAACATAACAGTCCTGCGGTACCTCCAATGACTATGGCTGCAAGAGGTCCTACAAATCCACATGCTGGGGTGATGCCAACAAGTCCTGCAATAGCTCCACTGATCATTCCCAGTGAACTTGGCTTACCTTTTATCCATGAGGCTCCCATCCAGGTGAGGGCTCCTGATGCACCAGAGATCAGTGTGACCACGAAAGCGTTTGCTGCAAGACCATCTGCTGCAAGGGCACTTCCTGCATTGAAAGCGAACCATCCGAACCAGAGCAATGCCCCGCCAAGCAAAGTGGTGGTAATGTTCTCAGGTTCCATACTGTACTTGCCGAATCCTATTCTCTTACCTATGACAAATGATAGTGCCAGTGCTCCAAATCCTGAACTGATATGGACCACTGTTCCTCCTGCAAAATCCAGTGCTCCCATGTTGTGTGCCCAGCCGCCTCCCCATGCCCAGTGAGCAAGGGGGTCGTATACGAGGGTCGTCCAGAGAAGCCCAAATACGATAAATGAACTGAGCTTTATCCTTTCTGCCACTCCTGATGTCAGGATTGCCAGTGCTATGGCTGCGAATACAAGCTGGAACGCCATGAAGAGCATGTCCGGTATCCCATCTCCATCCATTCCCACTCCCTTCAGACCAATGTGGTCCAGCCCACCGATCAATCCTCCAATATCATGTCCGAAGGAGAGAGTATAGCCTATGGTTACCCACTGTATAGTAACGATGGCCAGTGAGATGAACGAGAGGGCTATCATGGAGATGATGTTCTTGTTTCTCACCATCCCTCCGTAGAAAAGGCCCAATGCCGGGGTCATGAGCATGACCATGGCGGTGCATATCAGAATGAATGCAGTGTCTCCTGCTTCCAGAACCATTTCATTCATCTCCTGGCCCTGCTTTAACCTTTAACAAGCTGTTCTCACAGGGTGTTATCTGGTTTTCGGTGATTTCTATTTTTGAATTCAATTCTCTTTCTCCTTTGATCCAATTATGTGTATGTTTTACACGGTACTAAGAAAGTGTTTACCTACTTACTACTATTTAAAATTAACTTTTTAATTTATAATATGGTCTATGGGTGAATCGTAGGACTATGCAGGAAATACCATTACCCGATCGATCAATAATCAAAAATATTATATGCTACCCCGTACTTGCAGTAATGTGATCTACTATGGCAAAAATAGGATTTATTAAGTTAGGCAACCTCGGCATGAGTCAGGTCATTGACCTCGTACAGGATGAGATAGCAGCAAGAGAAGGTATCAGTGTTCGTGTATTCGGAACTGGTCCTAAGATGGGCAAAGACGAAGCTGCAGAGACAGCTGCACTTAAAGAATGGGATGCTGATTTCTATGTAATGATCAGCCCTAACTCAAGTGCACCAGGTCCAACCGCTGCACGTGAGATCTATAAAGATGTTCCATGCATCGTTATCTCTGACGGTCCAACCAAAAAGGATGACAGACAGGCACTCGAGGACGCAGGTTTCGGTTACATCATCATGACCGTGGACCCACTCATCGGCGCAAAGAGAGAGTTCCTCGACTCTGTGGAAATGGCATCCTTCAATGCTGATGCAATGAAAGTACTCTCAACCTGTGGTGTTGTAAGACTCATTCAGGAAGAGCTTGACATCGTCACCGCACAGGTCGATGAGGGTAAGGAGATCGTCCTTCCACACATTCTCGCAAAGCCAGAGAAGTGTATCGAGCGTGCAGGTTTCAGCAACCCATACGCAAAAGCAAAAGCACTTGCAGCACTCCACATGGCTGACAAGGTAGCACAGATCAACTTCCCAGCATGCTTCATGATGAAGGAGATCGAGCAGGTAACACTCACAACAGCAACAGCTCACGAAATGATGCGCGCAGCAGCACAGCTCGCTATCGACGCACGTGAGATCGAGAAATCAAACGATACAGTCCTCAGGGAGCCACACGCAAAGAAAGGCAATATCCTGTCAAAGACTGCATTGTACGAAAAACCACAGTAAGTGTCTTTTTGACACTTCTCTTTTTTTAATATTTACATGGACGCACTAACAACCGCTGCGATCGCAATTGCCGCATTTGTGCTTCTTATTGTACTCACCGCAATGGAGCTCAAGACCGCTTCATTTATGCATGCCGAGAAGAAGAGTTCATCTCCTGCGCACAATACTGACAAAAATGAGTGCAATACTGATGAAAAGGAATGCAATTGCCGTGAAGATGAAAATGATGATAAAAGTGATGATGTAACTCAGGACTAATTACTATTTAAATAAAAAAAGGCATCCATTAAGGATACCGTCCGAATTTACTTTGGTTCTTCTTTTTCACGTGGCATTGCCAGTATCTCACGAACCTGCATGTTGAAGAAATTCTGTGAATGTGCTGGTCTTACAACAAGTGCTACATCTGCACCCTGGCGTGTACCACCAATGGCGATCACTTCTGTATCCTTTGATACTGGTATATGGCCTGAATCTGCAGCCATCATCACAACTTCAAGGGCTACCTTGAAACCTTTGCCAAAGACAGCACGCAGCGTGTCAGAGATCACATCTGCACGACTTGCGCCGCCCAGTCTATTTGAAATGGCACGCTCTACGCCTGAGAACATATGTGACTGGGTTGTAACAATTACTCCCATTTCTTGAAGTTTCTTTAAATTATCCTCATCCATCTCCCACTTTCCATCTTCTCGGAGTCCATACTGATGACTGATTGCGATTATCTTCACATTCTTTCCCTTTACTGCTTCCGCCATCTTCAATGCAGTATAACCTTCAGTGCTTGAAAGTATGATATATTCGATCCCGAGCTCTTCTGCCCTGGAAGCCGCGACTTTCACAACATCATCGGTATTCTGTTTACCAACATCATCAAAATATAGTATAGGTCTTTCCATAATATTCCTCCATTATTCGTATGCATTCTCTGTTATTTGCATATATTTTGTTATCATCTGGTTTAATTATGTCGTTTTCTTCTTTATAAGACGATGTACTTATCTATGAGTATCCTCTAATTATATAATAAGTGAATTAAGGGGTTAATATTCTCATTGGGTGATTCTTTTGTCAGAAACAGATTACGACGCTATCGATGTAGATATAATAACAAGGCCGGTAAAATCAAAGGACCCTATCCTGATAGAAGGTTTTCCGGGTATTGGTCTTGTGGGCAATATTGCCAGCCAGCAAATAATTGAAGAACTAAATATGGAATATATAGGTTCCATTGAATCTCGCTATTTTCCGCCTATAGCCGTTCTGTATGAAGGGCTGGTGAACATGCCTGTAAGGATCTATGAGAATGTGGAACACAACACCATCATGGTGGTCTCGGATATTCCTATCAATCCTTCTGTTTCCTATGATGTGAGCAAGGCACTTGTCGGATGGGCAAAATCCATAGGTGTAAAAGAAATTGTCTCTATTGCAGGCATTGCTACCATGAGTGACGAATATAAAGTGTTCGGAGCTGCAACAACTGAAGAAATGCTTGAGCGTATCAGGGAGCATGTGGAGATCTTCCAGATGGGTACGATCTCCGGTATTTCGGGCAGTGTGATGGCAGAATGTTTCATGCAAAATATTCCGGCTATCAGTCTGCTGGGCGCAACAATGACGCAGAATCCTGATCCAAGGGCTGCAGCAGTAGTTGTCGATGTTCTAAATTCCCTGTATGATTTTTCGATAGATACGGATGATCTCATCGAACAGGCAGAGAAAATAGAGATCGAAATGCAGAAACTTGCTGAGGATGTAAGGTCAAGCGAACAGACAACAACACCACGAAAGGAATATCCAATGTATGGGTGATCTGGTATGGAATACGTCGCACTTACGGGGATCTCAGATATTGTGTTGTCTGACTTGAAAACCCATCTGTTACGCACTATCGAGATAAGAAGTCCCCAGAACTTTTTCACAACACTGGGCATCAATGTGGGTGATCATATTTTTGTGACCCGTACGTCTGTACAGGATGTAATGCGTGGAACTCCGGGTGTAGTGGCACAGGTTGTAAAACACCAGGTATCAACGCACAGGACCGTCACAGGGAATGATACTTTTTATGAAGAGCATGAGTCTATGATGATCCGCCTTCAACTGAAGTTCATTGGAGTGGCTCGCATAAATAACATACTTTCAAATGAGTTGGGTAAAATCACACTTGTGGATGCAGAACAGACCTGTTTTTATGAAGCACGCTGATTCAATGACGTGTCTGAGGGATATTCTTTAATCCCTTCTCTATTTTATTTGCGTTCTCTCGATCGATGCCAATGGGTATCTCATTGTCGTTATATTCGCTATGCTTGCGTGAACCTTTGCAACCATAGGACAATCCGACACCTTTCTCAATAGTAAGGGCAGTACAGTCTCCGCAAATGGATGCTGCACCGAACGTGTCGATGGATACCCTCTGTCCATCATTATATGCTAATGCCTGAACGACCCTCATGGCCATTTCGGGTTTTAGGTAGAGAATGATCACATCGAACTCGCCGTTGTTCTCTGACAGCGGCTCTATTTTGATGTGGTCATATTCCTTCTTTATCCTGGGGAGTGCAGATACTGCCTTTTGTGCAGTTTCTGCATCAATATAACGTCCTGATGCCAAATAGTATTTATCCGGCTTATCCTCGGATGTGCTCAGAACATATTTTCCGGGGGGGCAGCTTTGGGAAGCAGCAAGGAAGATCTCTCCCTTGCGTGCTTTTGTTATCATCTCACAATAGAGGAGTTCATATTCCTCTCCGATATCGCCTTCCTGAAAGGTAACGCAAACGGGTTCTCCGTCATCCATCAGTTTAGCTATCTCTGTGAACATGTGCTTTTCCCCTCAATTGATTTATTCGATCTCTGCTCTCACTGTGGTGAACACAGGTCCGCGAATATCGATCTTCTGCTTCTTGCCGGTGATGTATCTCTGGGCAAGGGGGTCGAGCTTGATGTTTATCTCAGAAGGTACCTTGACTATCCTGACCCTTGTCTCGCACTCTTTTTCCCCGTTCTCCACGGCTTCCTCGATCTCTTTTGCTGCTTGTGCTGCAAAAGCTTCGATAAATCTCACTCCGGTCCTTGCAGAATGGTTCTCAAAGGCCTTTTTCCATTTTTTGTTGTTAGGAAGACCAAGAACATCGTTCTCATAGACAAGTACTTCATTGTAAGCTGCAGGCCCGCAAAGCTTTGTGTCCTCTTCAGGTTCTATGACAGACACCTTTACTTTCTTACCCTTGAGTGTACCTTCCCAGGCAAGGAACTCGCAGGGGCTTGGCTCTGAGCCATGCGTGTCGCATTGTCTGACTATGCCTTCAAGGATCTCCTGCCCTTCAGGGGTTTCTGGAAGTTTGTCAACGAATATCATTCTTGCCAGTTCGCTGTCCTTTAGTTCCCATTCAGCGTATTGTGGTATCTGTGGATATGTCATACCTCTAAGGTCGGTGGAATCATGGAGTATCATGGCAAGTCTTTCAACACCAAGCCCGAGGTTCATGACCGGGCATGGAATGTTATATTCAGCAAGTGCTGTCGGTGAGTAGATGCCAAAGGTCGCGATCTCTATCCAGCCATCAGAATATTTGGTATTGGAGCCAACAAGCTTTGGATGGTATGCAAAGACCTCTATCTGGGTATCAGGTACGTAATATTTGCTTCTTTTCTCATCCGGGCGGAACATGAACTTCTCAAAACCGAACTGTGCCAATAATCCCTGAGCAACGGCCTTTCCGTGGTCCACTGTGACATCTTCATCCATTATGACGCAGGATGCTGAATAATATGTCATGAGACGTGAAGCATCTTCTTGCTGCTCTCTCCTGAAAGAACGGTCGATGGAGAATAACTGGAATGGTGGTCTGGAACGCTCAAGAATGCCTGAGAGTGATATGAACCATCCTGATGTCATATGGCTTCTTAGTGTCTTGGTGGTGGCTTGTGGGGTGAGTTCCTTGAATTCCGGGAACACCTGGTCTATCATCTCGACAACAAGCGCATCGGATACGTCAAGCTTCAGTGCGATCTCGGGGACAAGGTCATCTCCTTCTACCTCGCCTTTCTTGTAGGAATGCAGCACCTTCCTTATGGTCTCGATACCTTCATCATCGATACCGCCAAGCATTTCTTTTATTTTTGCAATGCGCTGGTCGGAGATGCCTACGTTTGGTCTTGGTAGTCCTGCAAGATAGTAACAGCGGTCAAGGACTGCCAATGCTTCATGTCCGAATTGTTTGTGAACCTCTTTCTCATCAACGATAAGCGGATTCATCATCTCATCGAAGCCCATGCGAAGATAAGCTTCTCTGAGCTTTGCTATCGTATCATATACAGGATGTGCTTTTCCGAAGTTGAATGATGTATGAGGGTACTGCTGGTTCAGACCTGGTTTTTTGATAAGGTCCTTGCCACTTGTCCATGCAGAATCAAAGTCTTCCTTAGCAGCTTTCTTTATGGATTCAGGATCGAATTTCATGGTATAATCTCGTTATTTTTAATAGGTGCTCGTAATCATTAGCTCAGGTATAAAGATGTATCAACACATTTTATAGTTACGTTCGATGAACAGCCCGTCAGGTCATTGAATGGATATTATCGATCAAAAATGTGCAGTGTATTGAATATATACAAATAAAAATATAAGGAAAATCTGATCGTTAGATCAGAATGTTCTTTGTCGGATCGTAAACGATCACTCGTCAACAGGGATAGTCTCAAGCTGACTTGCAACATTCCATATAAGTGTCCTTGTATGTAATGGAATATTTGGGTCGTTGCTGATGTCTTCCAGTATGGAAATACTGGATGATGTTCTCAGGAAAAGGGGTTCTGCTTCGTTTTTCAAAGTTGCAAGGATGTCGTTTGCGGAACGTCTGATATTCCTTGGTACGGAATTGTCGTTCGCGATATGTTCTAACACCTGTGTGCATTGTTTAATGACGTCTTCAGGTTCGCTGGCACCTAACATTTGGATCACCTTAATAATGGTTTAATGATAAAATAAGAATTTATGTTGTATTACCCCTAACTATTATATCCTATAAAAAGACTTTCATTCATATAGTGATCAAAGGTGAATAAATGAGCGATAGTGACGATAAAATAAAACAGATATCAAGATTGCTGGAAATGGGCGGTACTATGCTTGCACAGCATTGTACTACATGCGGTGCTCCAATGTTCAGATACCAGGGAGAAGTACTTTGTCCTTTGTGTAGGGACAGCAATGTGAATTCCGGTCAACAGCAAAACGCAGAGCAACAGGTTTCATTGACTAGAAATGAACTCGATGAAGCTCCTCAAGTGGATGATGTCCCTGTACCTTCCAAAGCTCCTGGGCAACAAACTGTTGTTCGTTCAGAAGGACTTTCTCATGATGATATGCCAAGGCAAATTTTGGCTGTGGCTCCCATCGAAGGTCTGGGCTCAGTTGCAGAAAGCCTGAAATTGAAAATAGGGCACATTGCTGGTCTGCTTCAGGTCGAGACCGATCCTCGCAGGATGGGGGAATATCTCGATATTATGGATAGATGTCTTGACATCCTTGAAAGACTGAAATAAGCTTCTTAAAAATAGACTTTTCATAACTCAATGGTAGAAAACCGGTATTTCCGGTTGTTCTTTCTTTTTCAATTTTTATACTTGCTGCTAAGTATTTCCCGCATCTTTCCTGCGGTCTTCGGTCCGATGTTCTTTACTTCCTTCAATTCCTCAAGTTCTGCTTTCATGACTCCTTCTACGGTTCCGAAGTGTTCAAGGAGATGCTTTGCAGCGTTAGGTCCGATATCACTGATGGATGATACGATGTATTCCTGCTGTTGTGATAACAGCATTGAAGATTTTTTTCCGTGGATACTGGTACTGCGTTTTTCGTCTATCTGTTCTCGCTTTGCCAGTATGCCGATCAGGGATGCAGTGTCCTCTGCATCTCTTGTATGAAGAATGGACACTCCAAAGTCCAGTGCTAATGAAGCAAGTGTTCCATGGATGGCATTGGGGTTGATCATCCTTGTGGTGAACAGACCTTCCCCTTCGATGATAAGTATGGGCTTTTCATAAGCTCCTGCAAGGTCGGATATCTGCCTGAATATATTGCGGTCAAGCAGGGAATTGACAAGGTCTTCGGCACTCTTGCGCTCGATGGCCACCCTATCGCTTACAATATAATCCCCAACCTCAAGTGTTTTTACAATTATGTTGAGCCCAAGCTTCTCAAGACTGCGTGCAACGGTGCTTCTGATCTCTCTCTGGTCAAGGACCACCGTTACTTCCTCGTCAGAGAAATCTGAAAGTCCGGTCTGTTGTTCCTTCCCACCCCTGAACTCACTTGAAATGCCGGTCCTGCCATTTTCAGTGTTTGCCCCGTTCAAATCCGACATGTTCTCCTGCCAGTGCTGCATATTGCTCTGCATACGCTTTTCTTTATGCGTACAGCTCCAGTAGTATGTCTCGTCCCGGGTTCCTTTTGTAACAAGTACTACTACACGTCCTTCGTGCTTCCTTCCGGTCCTGCCTTTTCTCTGTATGCTTCTTATCTCGGAAGGGACCGGTTCATAGAACAGCACAAGATCTGTGGCAGGGATATCAAGTCCTTCTTCTGCAACGGATGTTGCCACAAGGACATTATATTCTCCGGCCTTGAACTTCTCTATGATCTCGACCTGCTGTTTTTGGGTAAGCCCCTTGTCACGGAACTTGGAACTTTGCCCCACAAATTTGACAGGCCTTATGTCTTCTATTTCGGAGAGGGCGTTCGTCACCATTTCAGATGTATCTCGATAGTTCGTGAAAACGATGACACGGGATTCGGGTTTGCCATTTAGTTCCTTTGAGACGATATCCTTTACAACGGCAAGTTTCGGATGTTCTGTGGTACATTCTTCGAGCCTTTTGTACAACTGCCTCATATAAAGGTCATCAGAAAGCCTTTTTGAAGCCTTACTTCCTGTTCTGGAGGTGGCCTCGTTCTCAAGTCGGGCTGTATATTTTTTAAGTGCTTCGATGCCCTGTGTTTCCACTATCTCCACAGCATGACTGACCTTCATTACCTCTGCAAGGATCGACAGGGCGCTGTAGACTGCAGGTTCGGCCATTTCTCTGATCTGTCCCTGTAACTTTTTCTGAAGCCCGAGCAGGTCCATTTTTGAAGCTTTCTTGCCATACGGGATGGAATATCCAAGTTCTGTTAGTTTTTGGAATCTGTCCTCGAGAACCTTTTCCAGAAGGATTTTCAGCTCCTTCATCTCAGAAGGCAGCATCACATGATTCCATTCTACCTCTTTTTTGTGTATATAGGGTGTTACGTCAGGGTCTGTTTCTGTTTTTATTGCAACCGAACTGATGTATAGGTTCGTGCATACCTCACTTATCTTCTCATCAGAACTTCCCGGACTTGCAGTTATCGCAAGGCAGTGCGGGTCTTTAGCATCTTCGAAGTATCTTTCGGCTATATATGTATAAGCATAATTGCCAACAGCTCGATGGGCTTCATCAAACGTGATGTGGGAAACATCCTCAAGGCTTATCCGCTTGGTAAGGATATCGTTCTCAATTACCTGTGGTGTGGAGATGATAACTTTTCCCTTCTTCCAGAGATCTTCCCTTTTTTCAGGCGCTACTGCACCTGTGAAGGTCAATATCTCATCTTCAGGGATGTTCAGTGTGGCTCTCAAAAAAGTGGCATGCTGTTCTACAAGAGGTTTTGTGGGGGATAATATCAGTGCTTTTCCGCCTGTCTTTTGCAGGCGTGAAGCTATGACAAGAAGGGCGACTATGGTTTTTCCAAGACCTGTGGGTAGCACTACCAGTGTTGGTGCTGATAGTGCCTTTCCGGCAAGGTCAAGCTGATACAATCGCTGCTCGACTGTATCGGGCTTGACCAGTGGGTGCTTGATGTGTTCGCTCATATTTATTATAGGTTCGAAATTTGCTTGAGGCAATACTGTTCTTAACCCTTTTAAATATGAGGCAAGCGGTGTGAAAGTATTAGATGCTCACGCCCGCATTTTCAAGGTCCAGTTTTCCATAGACAAGGTCGTAGATCGAGTCCTCGATACCCTCTACAGATGCTCTGACCTGTTTCATTGTATCGCGGTCCCTTATGGTGACGGAATTGTCTTCAAGGGTATCGTAATCGATGGTGATGGAATATGGAGTTCCGATCTCATCGTTCCTGCGGTAGCGGCGACCTATCGCTCTTGAATCATCGTAGGCAACAAGTAAGCCTCTTTCACGAAGTTTCTGTGCTATTGCCTTTGCAGGTTCGATAAGCTCGTCCCTTGTAAGAAGGGGGAGGATGGCAACCTGTACAGGTGCAACTTCGTTCCTGAACCTGAGGACCATTCTTTCCTCTTCCTCTTCATCGCCTTCAGCTTCCACTTTTTCTTCATCGAACGCATGCTCCATTGTACAGTAGAGTATCCTGTCTATACCGTAAGAAGGCTCGATGACATGAGGTACTATCTTTTCACCGCTGACCTTTACGGTCTCTTGTGCATAGCTGATTATTTCGGAAGGTACTGTGAACTCTTCTCCATTGACGATCACTTTGATCTCGTCCTTGCTAAGTTCCTCTTCACTCAATTCCTTTAGTGCATCCGCAACAGCCTTTGCTTTTCCTTTGAACAATGGTCCAAGCTTGCCCATGTCCGGTTTCACAACGAATTGTTCGACCATCTTCGGCTCATCATATTCGATGTGGATCTCAAGTTCGGTACCGCTTGTCTTTGCATGTGCATTCAGGTCGAAGTCTGTCCTGTCTGCAATGCCGACCACCTCTATCCAGCCGAACCTGTCGGTCAGTATCTCGGCATCCCAGCAATCGATGGCGTAGTGTGCCATTTCGTCCTTCTGGTGCTGCCTGAACCTGAGCTTGTCAGCAGCTATGCCCACTCGCTGTAGGAAATGGTTCGTGAGTGCGATATGATATGCAAGGAACTCATGTGCAATTATGTTATTCTCAACCGCTTCCCTGATCGTCATCTGCTCGATGGCACCCTTCTCCTGTGCTTCATCTGAATAGAGGTTCAGGGTAACCTCTGCAAATCTTTCAAAGTTGGGGTGCCCTTTCTCTTTGGGGTGGGTGAATATCTCAGCTTCTGCCTGTGTGAATTCCCTCAGCCTGATGACCCCCTGTCTTGGGGATATCTCATTACGGTAGGATTTTCCTATCTGGGTCGCACCAAAGGGTAATTTGTCACGGTAATATCTGGAAAGCCTCTGGAAGTTAATGAACATTCCCTGTGCGGTTTCCGGACGCATGTAACCTTGCCTTCCAGTACCAGGGCCGATATTCGTTTTGAACATAAGGTTGAACTCATAGGCCTTTCCAAGCTTGCCTCCACATTCAGGACAGCCTATATCATTCTCCTCTATGAGTCTGTCAAGTTCTTCGTTGCTCAATGCATCTGCGACCTCTACTATCTTATCGACAAGGTGATCTGCTCTGAAAGCTTCCTCGCATTCCTGACATTCGCAGAGCGGGTCTGAAAAGCCTCCTACGTGGCCGGATGCAACAAAGACATCCTCGATACCAACGGTTGGGGTTTCGATCTCCATGAACCCTTCATGGATCACATAGAGTTCACGCCAGATCTGCTCGATCCTTCTCTTTAAAGTGCATCCAAGGGGTCCATAATCATAGAATCCGGCAGCTCCGCCGTAGAGTTCAAAGGAATTCCATAAAAAGCCTCTTCTTTTTGCCAGTTCAATTACCTGTTCATACCTGTCCATGATAGATCCTCTTAAAGTTAGTGATTATTTTGATGTGTGGAAGCTAAATATGATACATTCGATATTTACATTACATTTAATCTTATCGTGATATCTTTTGTTTGATATTTGTATTTCCCACAAAACAAATCTATCATAATGATGATAATAATAAAAAGCTTTATATACGGGCTATTACATTCTATAACATAAGCAAGGCCGATAAAAATCATATCGTACCACCACCACCACAAACTGATTTTTTTTGGTCATTCCATCACGGTCTTGCTATAATTCTTTTCCTTTCAAATGTTGAATGCTCTGTATACTCTGATCTTACTACCTACTACCATTGGATCCTTGTTCTTTTGTTATTGTATATCAGGATCTTTAGTTTGAAAGCTGTATGGCTGGTCTAAAAACCTCTATGTAAGATGTTACAGTGATTTATATATTAATCAAAAATGCCGGGTGGTCTGTTATTTCGATCCATTCGAACACATCATTATGATGATTATACCTGTGACAATCTTTATATACAGGTTGTTACATTGTATAACATAAGCAAGGCCGATAAAAATCATATCGTACCACCACCACCACAAACTGATTTTTTTTGATCATTCCATCACGGTCTTGCGCTAATTCTTTTCCTTTTATCTAGCTTTACTCCGTCTACTTGTTTTTTACAATTACATATTAGGAGCTTTAGCTAAAATTGGATGCTGTATCAGGATCCTTCAAAAAGCTATAATTTCGATGCAACAAATGATGCGAAAATAAAAAATAGTGCCGGAATGTCCGGCCGTTCTCTTTCAATTAATACAGATCAATCTTCCAAAGCTTCATCAGCGCTCATTCCGCCGTGGATGACCTTTGAGAGAAGGTTGACGAGTCTTGTTGGGTCATCTGCCTGGAACACATTCCTGCCCATTGCTACACCCTTGCAGCCTACACTGAGGGCATCGCTCACCATCTGAAGGATATCTTTTTCGGTATCCATCTGAGGTCCGCCTGCGATAACGACAGGTACCGGACATCCAGCTATGACTTCCTTGAATGAATCAGGGTCCCCGGTATAGCTGGTTTTGACGATGTCCGCGCCAAGTTCTGCACCGATCCTTGCTGCGTGTTTCACATATTCCACATCATGCTCTGATGGCACTTTTGCACCTCTTGGGTACATCATTGCAAGAAGGGGCATTCCCCATTCATCACATTTCTTAGCAACAAAACCCAGGTCCTTCAACATTTCAGCTTCATCTTCTGCGCCAACGTTGATGTGCACAGAAACAGCGTCTGCACCAACTTTGATAGCTTCTTCCATGCTGGTTACCAGTACCTTGTGGTTGGGGTCAGGTCCAAGGGATGTTGAACCGGAGAGGTGAATAATAAGTCCTACGTCTCTGCCGTAGCCTCTGTGACCGTGCTTTGCAAGCCCCATGTGACCAAGTACTGCATTTGCACCGCCTTCTGCTACCTTGTTGACGGTCGCAGGCATGTCTATAAGGCCCTTGATAGGCCCTGCACCTACGCCGTGATCCATTGGGATAATAATTGCATTACCAGTATTTCTGTCGAATATACGCTCCATCCTGACAGATTTGCCAATTTCGCTCATGTTATGGGAGATGGCGTATGTATTACATATCTTTTCTGGTGACTGCAACGTAAAACATCTGAATTTCAGATGTTCTCATTCTGATAACGTCCGCTATAGCCTTCTTCCACTTCTGTGTGAAGATGGTAGAAAAGAAGCTGCATTATCCTTGCATCCTTTTTAAGATCGAACCCGTCCTTGTTGTGAACAACTAACATACACTCGCTCCTTCCTGAGTATCCGGCATCCCAGACAGCGGTCTCAAGGGTTGCTCCACACCTTATCAGTGTCGATCTTGGTTTTGCTATTGCTGCAAGGTCCTTTGGTATGTTCACTATCTCGTTCAATAATACCTTGTATATCCCTGGCTCAAGGTGTATCCATCCGTCCCCATTGAACTCGATCGTATCACCCTCGGAAAGTCTCCTGCCTGAATTATCAAAATCAATCGCACCCGGACCTTCAATGCTCCTTATTTCCTTTAGTGTCATCTCAACACCGTTAGGTTGAAGCTGGGTATCCATGTCGATCATGTTCTCCACGAGTGGCGGGTTTGCAAGCACAAGTTCTCTTAGCTCATTTTGGGATAAAAGGGTCATGGGGTGGGGATGGTTTGTATCGGTTATTAGAATTTCGGGAGACTATGTTTAGCATCAGTTCCAATGGGGTCCTTGTATTATTTGTGTTTGAGTCTTATAAATGATTGTTAATGACAATATTTATATATTATATTACAAGTACAGTCAAACTTGATATATGTAAAGTTAAGTTGTTCAATTTTAGCCTTTTAGTATTTCATAATTTATTCATCCAGAAATTTGTGCGATTAAAGATCCGGTTGGTGGTAGCATGCAAGAATATTTCGGAAAAATGGATCTCTCTATATCAGAAGTTCCACATGGTGGGCATATTACGCTTGTGTACAAAAATGATGATGATGTGCTTGATTTTGTTTCATCTTTTTTAAATTCAGGTTCTAACTGTAATGATCTTTGTATCTGGATAACTCCTGGGATAAAAGAATGTGAACATTTATACGATTTTTTAGAGGAAAGAATGACCTTTATTGACCATGGATCATGTTCATCTAATTTCGATCATGTCCTTGTAGATCCTGCATTACTCTCCAATGCTGAGACATTTTGTAATGCTATACTGGAATTTCTGGAAAATAAGCAGAAATATGCTATTACAAATGGATTCAATGGATTGCGGGTCAATATCGATCTTATTGCAGAAAAAGGCCAAATGCTTCCTTTTCTCAGACATTGCAGGGAGTTGATAATCTCTTCAACTTCAGCTATCGAGCTTACAACCCTGTTCACTTGCCCTCTGGAATCTTTTTCCTCTTCTGAAGTTTTCGATCTGATGGATGATAGGGGGAACACCATACTGAAAAAGAATGGAATGTGGACATATCTGGTGGACCTTCTTAGCAAAAAGTACAGGAAACACCTGCGTTCTTCTCCGGAATTGATGAAGAAAGAAAAAAAGCTGAAGGCTATCTACAGGGAAAGTCCGGTGGTTGCATTCCTCAGAAATTCGGAAAATGGTTTTCCAATTGACTTCGTATCAGATAATATATCTCAGTTTGGATACTCTGCAGAAGATCTGACATCTCATAAGTTCGTCTATAGGGATATAATTCATCCATTGGATATTGATGATTATTTGATATCCCTTTCAGAATGCATCAAAAACAAGAGCCATGAATTTAAAAAAGAATATAGGATACTGGACAGTGAGCGTAACATTCACTGGGTCAATGAAACGTCATTGATAGAGACCGATAATTCAGGGAATCCAACTCACTTCCAGGGGATCATTGTCGATATCACTGATAGGAAAAAAGCCGAAGCTATGGTAATTCAAGCTAAACTGGTTGCTGAGGTTGCAAACAAGGCAAAGAGTGAATTTCTGGCTAATATGAGCCATGAGCTTCGAACTCCTCTGAATGCGGTCATTGGTTTTTCAGATTCTCTTATTTATACTGATGTGGGATCCCTCAATGAAAAACAAACAAGATACATAAACAACATATCTAAAAGTGGTAAACATTTGCTGTCTCTTATCAATGATATTCTGGACCTTTCGAAGATAGAGGCTGATAAAATGGAGCTTCAGACTGAAAATATTTTAGTTGTAGATCTGTTGAATGATGTGGGATCAATTGTTTCTCCTCTTGCACAAAATAAAAATTTATGCTTGAATATGAGTATAGAAGCTGATGATATTCACATCCATGCTGACAAGCTGAAATTAAAACAGGTCCTTTTCAATCTGGTATCCAATGCTATAAAATTCACACCTGAAGGTGGTTAGGTAATGGTCCGGGCAGAACATAATGCTGGCAATTTAGTTGTCAAAGTTGAAGATAACGGTATCGGAATACCGGAATCTGCCTTTTGTGATCTTTTTAAACCCTTTACGCAGGTAGATTCAGCTTCGAACCGCCGGTTTGCAGGCACAGGGCTTGGTCTTGCACTTGTCAAGAAGCTAATAAGAATGCACGGCGGTAATGTGTGGGTTGAAAGTGAACTTGGTATTGGCAGCAGATTTAGTTTTAATGTTCCTCTTCTTTCTGAGGGGATTTCATTTTAATGTTCCACTTGAGGACATGCAGATCCTGGAGATACGGCTAAAAGAGCATATCTATCAGACTCTATAAAACCGCCAATCTCTTAGATTGTATGGGGAATTCCTTGTGATAAATTCAGTTCATGTTAATATTCAGGTTCATTTTTCCATATCTTTCTATCTATTATAAATAATGCAAAAACGGAGTGCTACTTTCACTAAGTTTACATACTGTCTTAAATTTCAATATCTTCTAATATCTTTATTTTTTCATTTCGCCAAATCAACAAAGCAATCATAGAAATCATTAATCCAGAGATTATAAACATTAAGGCAATTCCTCTACCTTCTCCCACTCCAACAATAAAACCAATTTTTTCAGCCAGCAAACCATCCACTTCTAAAAGTGGATTGAAAATATGATCTGCTAAAAAACCTGCGACGGCAAAAGCTATGATGGAGCCAAGATAAGTGATCATAGAAATAATTGACCAAACACGGCCTTGTTTTCGGTTGTCAATATTTTTTCGAATTAAAACTTCAATAGAGGTGTTGATAAAAGGCAAAGTGGTAAAGAACATAAATCCTGCTAAAGTGATGAAGACCATATTTGTTGAGAGTCCTAGATTGGCAAAAAATATGCCTGATATGAATAGTGAGATAGATAATGTTTTAGTGTGTTTCTGTTTGCCGCCAAATAATCCAATAAACAAACTTCCAATTAGTATGCCTGATGCGCAGATCGATTGAGATATTCCCACTGCCTTAACTGTTGTTAAATTCAGTAGCATTGGAATAAAGAGAGATTGAAGCAATCCCACAAAAAAAAGTATGAGCATGGTAGTAATAACTAAATCAACTACGCCCCTATTTTTTGAAAATTCTTGAATACCCTCTCTAAAGTCAGCTATGATGTTTTGTTTTGGTTGCTTTATTGTTATTTCGCCTAAGGTTTTTCTTATCCAGATAACAATAGAACTGGCAATTAAGAGAGTGATAATATCGATTAAAAAAATAAATTCAATATCAATTATTGTTAATAATATTCCGGCTAAAAATGGGGATATTAAATATTGAGCCGAACTTGCTAATTGCATTAATCCACTTGCTTTAGCATATTGATATTCGGGTAGAAGGTCAGTAATTAAGGCCTTATAGGCTGGTTCCTGGAAAGCTGAAAAAATTGAACTAGTTGCAATCCCAAGATAAATTTGCCAAAGTTCAATATTACCTTTTAGCATCATTAAAAATATGAAGATAAGCCCAAGCGTTGCCCCTAGATCAGCGATTATCATCATTAAGCGTCTGTCGTAACGGTCTGCCAATATACCTCCATACGGTTTTAGTAAGGAGGGTGGTAAAAAAGCACACATAAGTATAAAGACAAAGCTTGAAGTTGTATTGGTTTGTTGATATACATATATTCCCAAGGAAAAAATAGTAAGGCCAGTACCTATGATTGAGATGAATTGTCCAAACCAGATAAAAAGGAATTTGGAATATAGATCATTGGGTTCATTTGTCATTTATTGCCATTTTCCTTTTCATAAAAAATCTGTATCTGAACCATCAGTTAGTTTCAGCAGCAAGGTGCTCTTTCGAAAAGAAAATCTCTTTGTCCCGTGTAATAATAACTGCGACAATAACAATGAGGACCGCAGTTTCAATGCACTTTGTCGTCTGAGACATATTCAGTGCCTCCTGCGAGATGTTAATAATAAAGTGAAAGAGGATTGCCGCAGGTATACTTTTTCCGTTTTTAATGCAGATCCAACTGATAAGCACTCCCATGGGGATGATGCTGACAAAAAAATTCACACCAAACCAGATGTTTTCGTGAAAGATCTCGTACTGATAGGAGTTATTGACAAATATCAGTGGAAAGTGCCAGAGCGACCAGAGTATACCGAAAATAACCGATGCTTTAAGGTAGGTGTACCGGCTCTGCAGGCTGTCAAAGGCATATCCTCTCCACCCAAGCTCTTCAAAAACTGCGGCAAGCACAAGAAGAAACAACACAGGAACAAATCCTGAAAAAGAGAAACCTTCTGCAAGTTGAAACTGCGATATCGATTCCCCTAATGGAAGCGAAAGAAAGATGGATGCCAGAACAGTGAGCGGCATTATCAATAAAAATACCGGTATCATTTTTGGCTGTATTAATCTGGGATTGAGAAGCCGGTTGATAAAATCTTTTATTAAATCTGAATTTTTTGACTTAAAGACCATAACAAGTGAGATCAGAAAAGGCGCCATCAGTCCGGGCAGCATAAGTAACAAGTACAGCCCGCTTTTACCATCCTGAAAACTTACATAAGCCCCTGCAAACCAGAGTGCATAGGTTGTGATAAAGGTCGCAACAAAATATATCCTGGGTTTGTATTTGTAGTTAGAAATCATTTGTTCCTCCAAGTTTTAATTGCCACAGCCTGTTCTTATTTTTCAATTTAACCCGACTCTGGCAGTCAAAATTAATAAAACGGTTCTTGATTTAGTTGTATTTTACAAAAATACAGCATTTTTCCCCATACACGAAGCCATTATTTAGTTGGCATCATCCTATTATTCTTCAAGTATCTTTCTACGTATTCAATAATTTGTTATAGAATAATTCAAAATGGCTAATTAACATAACATCTATAGATTTATAATCATTTCTATAAATCGTCATGCATGTGGAAATATGGCGGGGTGGGTGCTATAACTATTATCAGATTATTTTGCTGTATACAAAAAAATGATAATTCAAACCTCGAGATGAGAGTCTTATCACACTAGAAAACAGCTCAATTTCCTACTAAAATCACTATCTGTAAATTGTACTCCGGGAGATTCGAATACCCTGCCTCTGCTGTGTGAATCCAACTTCCATACAAAACAGATTATATATATGCAGATATTATGCTTATTCTGTATCATATTCTTCATAGTTGTTCTTATAATTAGTTTTACCATGGTCTAATGTAATAATTTATAGAACCATTTATATATGAAAATAGTAAGTTGTAATTCATACTGTAAGATCTTGCTTTGATCTTAGTATTTTATTATGTGCAGTTTATACAATAAATGTGAATGAAAGAGTAAAAAGGAGCGTCAGAACTTCATGCCAAAGTTAGAACGAGAAACAATTGATCCTATTTCTTTAGACAAAACTACTGGACCTAGAACTTCAGATGCTTCAGAGAGATCAATAGAGCAAGATTCGGATAATGCTGTCTCCTGGCTAAACAAAGGTAAGGCTCTTGGTAATTTAGGCGATCATGAAGCTGCTTTAGAAGCTTTCAATAGATCAATAGAACTAGATCCAAATAATGCTGGCTCCTGGCTTAACAAAGGTAGAGCTCTTGATAACTTGGGTCGTCATGAGGAGGCTTTAGAAGCCTTAAATAGATCAATCGAAATAGAGCCAATTGATGCTGCTTTATGGTCTAAAAAAGGCGTTATCCTTGGCAATTTAGGTCTTGATGAAGAGGCTTTAGGATCTTTCAATAGATCAATAGAATTAGAGTCAGATAATGCTGCTTTATGGTTTAACAAAGGTAAAGCTCTTGATAACTTAGATCGTCATGAGGAGGCTTTAGCATCCTTTAACAGATCGATAGAACTAGAGCCAAATGATGCTGCTTTATGGTTCTATAAAGGCGCTATACTTGGCAATTTAGGGCGTTATGAAGAGGCTTTAGAAGCTTTTGACACATCGATAGAAATAGAGCCAAATGACGCTGCGTTATGGTTTGATAAAGGGAATGCTCTTGATGACCTGGGTCATTATGAGGAGGCTTTGGAAGCTTTTAATAGATCAATAGAACTGGATCCAGATAATGCTACTTTATGGTTTAGCAAAGGTAAAGTTCTTGATAATTTGGGTCGTCATGAGGAGGCCTTAGAAGCATTTGCACGATCTAATAATATGCTCAAAAATTCGGTTGTATTTGATCTATCTTGAATTTATAGATCAAATTAGTACATCTACTAAAATATGTGAAATATAGTAACGTTGGGTGCGGTAAATTCGACCAATATCTCAACTTTAAGTTAATTCATTTTTCAACTTCCTATTTTGTACTCACCTTGATGACCTATTTAATGTCCTAAATTCGATCTATCCTTCTTTCCGAAAAAGCACTTGGATGGGAGAAAGGTCGTATCCTTGCGTTTTTCACTTAAAATCATGGTGGTAACATGTATCCTAGATCGCGGCAGAAGTTTGGCAAAAGCCTTGGTGTTGGATAAAGTCCTTTTCAGGGAATTATTAAAAGAGATGTTTTAGGGTTCAGGCTTAGTTCGTAAACTTTATATGTATGTTATGTCCCATTTTTTATATGAGCAGTTATGCTGCTCAGATCAGGTGGAGGGAGTGGTAAGATGGATGAGACAAAACCTATCATCAGAATGTATTTCGCTAAGATCAAGGAAGCATTTGTTGACCTCTCTGAAGGGGGGAAGATGGAGTTCATGCGTAAGGACCGCGAGAATATGGATGAGCTCGGGATGAAACAAACGATGCTTGTCGACTGCCGTTGGTCCAACGAAGAGTGGGATTATATTGGGGTCGAGGAATGGCCAAGCATAGAAGCTCTTGAGAAACGTGCCAAGTTCGAAAAAGAAGAACTGGAAACATTCAGGTATGTTAGATCGAAGACCTATTTGGGTACTCTTGATATTGGCGAATATGGCAAAGAATGAAACCTATGGCAATGGAGACCTAGGCCAATTCCAGAGCGTCTGATTTTCTTCAAAGAACTTATTGAGGCGGGAAAGATAAGATCGGTCATAGATAGACGCTATCCGCTGGAACAAATTGCCGAAGCTCCTAGATATGTTGAAAATGGGCACAAAAAGGGTCATGTAGTCATAACTTTAGAACATAATAACGATACCTAACAAATTGGGGAAACTTATGTGACAAACTGTATGGCCGATATATCACAACGTAAAGCTGCGATAGTCGCAGGCTTCGGCTTACTTGCCATGACCATAGTCTTTATCTTCGCTGATATTTTTGCTCTTCAGGGCCTTATTGTGCCGGGAGATGCCACGGAAACAGCAAACAATATCATGGCCAATGAGGGGCTATTCCGCATGGCTATTTGTGGCTTTATGATCGTGATCATTCTTGATGTGTTGGTGGCCTGGGCACTTTATGTTTTACTCAAACCAGTAAACAAGAGTCTCTCGTTGCTTATGGCATGGTTCAGGTTGGTGTATGCCACAATTCTAACGTTCAGTCTGATTTTTCTTGTTATTGTTTTGCTACTTTTAAGTGATGCTGACTACCTGAAAGTATTTGGAACCGATCAGTTGCATGCTCAGGTAATGTTATTTCTCAATGCATTTCGTGATGGTTGGGCTATTGGCTTAGTATTTTTTGGGCTTCATCTTGGGCTTCTGGGTTATTTAGTTTTCAGATCAGACTACATTCCCAGAATCCTGGGTGTCTTGTTGATAGTTACAGGTTTAAGCTATCTGATAGATTATTTTGGTAAATTTCTTTTTTCCAACTTCGATGTGGCAATTAGCCTTGTCCTGGGTTGGGGGGAATTGCTATTTATGTTTTGGCTTTTGTGGAGAGGGGGCAAAATTCCTTAAATATGATCGTGATGCTTCGCCTGTTTAGATGACAGCAACAAAGACCCGGAAAAAGCCAGCCAAGATATTACTACAACATTACTGAAAAGATTCGCCACGGTCGTGTATCTACAAAGACCATCCGCAAATGGTAGTTAAATATGATGATAAAGGCTGGCATCGCTGATTTCATTCAAGGTAGATCTGCAACAAATATTGGCAGTGCACATTACTTGAATAAGGTTCAGAGAGCATCTGTTGAATATGCTAAGGTAATAGATCGATTTCATGTGTAATTGAATCTGTTGCGGAAGAAGATCATTGACATGCCTTATGCTGAATGGAAGAAAATGGTATTCTCTAAAAGTACTTTGCATTACATGAAACAGAAAGCTAAAAGGGATAAGCCGTTTACCCTCAATACTCATGTGATGGAGACTCTCATTGATGATGGTATTGCCAAGGCAGTTGATGCAGCATTGGCGGAGAGGATGAAAAAGAGTGAGTCCCTTTGATCAGGGACTAACAAAATGCAAATGCTGTCTACTAGATCAATTACATTCGATATAATATAAATCAAAAGGATGTGCTTTCAAAATGTGTTGGAATTCTAAATGTGAACGTACTTCCTTTTCCAACTTCACTTTCGACCCAGATCTGCCCGTCATGCATTTCAATAAACTTCTTGACAAGTGCAAGGCCAAGACCGGTGCCTCCAAACTCTCTTGTAGTTGAAGAATCCGTCTGGAAGAAAGGGTTGAACAATTTATCCTGATTCTCTGGTGAAATTCCGATGCCATTGTCCTTTACATAAATATGCACAATGTGCTCTGATATTTCACCTCCGATAGTCACTGATCCTCCTTGATCAGTGAATTTAATGGCATTGCTCACGAGGTTGTAAAGGATCTGCTTGAATTTTATTGCATCTGCTTTTATGGTAGGTGCTTCAATGTCGATGTTACATGTAAGGTCAATATCCTTCTGTGATGCAATAGGCATCATCAATGCTTCTACTTCATCAATAGTATCGGATACAAAGAATTCATTAATATGAAGTTCCATTTTCCTGTTATCGATGTTTGAGATGGATATGATATTGTTGATAACATTCAAAAGATTCTTCCCATTTCTAAGAATATTAGATGCGTATTTCTTCTGAGATTCATTCAAAGCGCCGTGACTTTCATTGTAAATCACATCTGAAAAACCAATGATCGAATTTAGAGGCGTACGTAGCTCATGGCTCATATTTGCAATAAATTCACTCTTGGTTTTACTGGCAGCTTCCGCAGCAAATTTTGCTTGTAGCACTGCTTCCTGTGCTTTCTTGCGCTCAGTAATATCTCGAGAGATGATAAGCATAGCTTTTTCTTTTTGATAATCTAATAGTTGGATGCTTAACTCAACTGGGATTGGAACTCCATCTTTTCTAAAATGAATTGTTTCAAAGAGCACATTCCCTTTTAGCCATAATTGTTCGTTTAATTCAGGAACCTTTGATATGTCTTCCTCATTGGTAAAATCCCTTGGCGTCATCTGCAATAGTTCATCTCGGCTGTAACCTAAACGCTCACAGGCTTTCTGGTTAACCTCGAGGATATTAGATTTCATGTCGAGCAGATAGATTCCATCATTAGAATTATTAAAAAGTGTTCTGAACTTTTGTTCAGATTTTTGTAAAGCAGTCTCTATCTGCTTCCGCTCAGTGATGTCTCTTATGATGGCCATAACTGCAGGCTTGCCATCGTATTCAATATAAGAGGCATTTAACTCAACTGGGATATTCTTGCCATCCTTCGATAAAAAATCTAATTCATGTCTGTGTGGAATAGTCTGATCGTTTTTTATTCTCCTTTCGTATCTATCCATTACCAGTTCCTTGTAATCTTCAGAGACAAGGTCCAAAAGTGGGATTCCTATTGATTCCTCTTTTGTGTAGCCAGTAATCTCACCAAACTTTGAATTCGCAAAATATACGATATAATCTTGAATGACAATAATACCATCGTTTCCTTTTTCTACCAAGTTTGAGTATTTCTGTTCACTTTCTCTCAATTCCACCTCTGCCTTCTTGCGCTTGGTAATATCTTCTCCTGAACTAAGGGTACCGATAATATTTCCATCTTCATTTTTTAGAATAGCATTGTTCCATCTGATTACTTTTTTGTTACCATTTTTGGTTAAAATTGTGTTTTCAAAATGTTCAACTGATTCAATATCCCCTGCCAGTATTTTTTCGTAAACAGACTTAGTTTCATGCCTGCTCTCTTCTGGAATGAATGTATCAAACCAGTTTCTGCCAATAATATCTTTTTTGCTATATCCTAATACTTCAGATCCATTTTTATTTATAAGTGTAACTCTTTGATCAGAATCTATGGCCACGATAATTACTTTTGCAATATCAAGATAATTTTGTGCAAGATTTCTTTCTTTTTTAAGCATTTGTCCTGTTTTCTCATGCTTATCAATCTCCTTTTGCAATTGATCCACACTTGTGATGGCAGGAATCCATCTGATCAATCCTATTGCTATTAGCAAAAATCCTCCGAGAAAACCTACCATTTTTTCCAGGAAAGCTTCTATTTCAGTATCCCCAATAATGACAAAACGGTTTAAGGACTCGAAATTATCAGTTATGTCAAGTGCATTTCCAAATAAGAGGAGAAGAAATCCAGTGAAAAAAAGATTCCATCCGTGTCCCAAAAGTTCTTTTCTGTTTTTGCCCACGTTCCACAGATGAATGATTATAATTAAAAGAATAATTAATCGGATGCTTTCAAGAACTATATCGCTTACAACCATATGTATTCATCCTCTAAATTTATACCTGTATCATCTGATTTGTGTCGAATACTGCAAATCTGCATATATATGATTGCTACTATAACATTATACGATCGTTATAATAATAAAGCCACATATATATTTATAATACTCGGATAACTGTGTTTTTTGTACGGTTTGACAAAGAAAGGTTGATACTTCAATTCCACTTATTTATTTAAAAGAAAGTTTTTGACTTTAGTAATTAGGCATCTCCCATAAACCATTAAGTAGGGAAAAATACCGCCTCATTCAGACCTCGAAGCAAGACTAGCTTCGCTGGAGCAATGGATCATCGACTTAGAAAAACCGCCATGCAGCGAATCAGAAAAACCAGATGGGCCCGGGGAGATTCATAACCCCGATCACGCTTCTGGAGCGCGTGTCGAGGTGATGAGCTAAGCTCACCACCTCAATGATAATGAAAAAACCGATTATAATTATAAAAACGATAGTGGACTCCGGGAGATTCAAACACCCTACCTCTGCCGTGTGAAGCTGCCTGATGTCGAAAATGCAACAATTTCTTCTTTCGGAATGCCGAGTCAAACATTAGGAACTACTACTGATCTTGTACAGGATACATGCCTCAATGATTTCTGGAACACTTCTAAGGATGCATTTCAAGAATGGTTGAATTTCAAAGATGTATCTAAGAAAACTAAGCAAGGTTATTGGAGTGGCCTGATTAATTTCTTTGAAAACAATGTAGTACATAAACCAAAAGACTTTCGAAAATTGAAGTTGAAAGACAAGGGATCACGTGGATTACGTAATTTGTTTAACTTTTGCGAAGATGAAGAGATCGAAGATGTAGTAGGCTATAACATCGACAGGTGGAGACGATTCATAAAGATTAGAAAATCGGGAGTTGTGGAGGTCTATGTCACCGATGAAGAGATCAAAGAGGCTTACAATGCTTGTCCTGAAGTATTGAAACCAGTATTTTGTCTGCTTGCTTATTCTGGAAATAGAGCTACACACATTCATAAGATGTTGGACATTATCCGACTTCATCATTCTCTGAAGGCAAGAAAAAGACATTTTATGTGTATTTTCCAACTTCATTTATTCCAGAGCTAAAATCGATTGGTAAGCCAAGATGTTATTACAACATTACTGAAAAGATTCGCCACGACCGTGTTTCTGCAAAGACCACTCGCAAATGGCATCTCAACATGTTAGTCCAAGCAGGTGTTGGTGAGGGTGTTGCGGACTTTATTCAGGGTAGATCACCAATTACTGTTGGAAGCGCCCATTACCTGAATAAAGTACATCAAGCCACCCTTCAATATGATCGAGTACTGGATAAGTTTCCGATATGATTCAAATCAACTTTGAATAATTCATGTATGGTGTTCAGAGTTTACCAAATCTGGAACGCATGGATCAGTTGGAACACTTCTCATGTATAGAGTATAGTGCAGTACATTGTATTATTAAAAAATGATATAAATAGTAAGGTAAAAACGTACCATGCATTCTACCTTACTATACATCTAGCAACTGTTCCATTTTAATATTGAATGTGTAGCTGACTTCATTCAGTGTAGAGCTGCAACCACAGTTGGAAGTGCACATTATCTGAATAAAGTGCAGCAGCATGACAGTTCAAGCATAAAACACACGTACAAATTACCTTATCAAATACATTACATTCACTGACATTGAGACAGTTGATTCTCCTGGCAGGATTGGTGTGGAAACTCCGACTTCCTCGTCAATAGCTGCTTCTGCTACATCGAAGAAAATACGTGGACTGAAACCATCACTTATTGATGCTGTCTGTACACCAACTATACTGACACCCAGGCTGTCAGCAAGTATCTCGGCTTTTGAGGATGCATCTTCTACCGCTTCATCAATCAGTTCTTCACGAAGCTCTTTCTGTATTTCCTCAGAAACGGAAAAAGACACGCCTCCTATCTGGTTTGCCCCGGCCGCTGCAGACTTGTCTATAATATCGCTCAGGAGTTCAAGATCGGTAGTTGTAACCTCTACATTATTGGATGCAGAATAGCCTTCGATTGTGCGCACACCATCGTAATTGTAGATGGGGTAAACAGATACATATGACGTCCTAATATCCTTATCCTCCAGACCGAGATCCTTAAGTTCCTGCAAAACAGCTGTCATTATAGCTGCATTTTCCTCGGATGCTTCCTGTGAAGTATCTGCTTCGATTACTACACCTATACTTATTGATGCAGTATCAGGAACTACTTTTTTCTCAGCGCTTCCACTCATCTGAATTGTATTCTCTGAAACTCCCTGCACAGAAGTACCTGAGCCTGCAAATAAAGCTGCAGCCATTAGTACAAGAGCTATTGACAGGGCGAGTACAACGTAAAACAGTTTACTGTTTGAATTTTCTTTTAGCATCTCTTACAACCTCCCCAAAGTTTGCTAAAAAAGAATAGGTCTCGAAAGCTTATATTCTTGCCTCTAGCTACAAATGAAATTGAACTTATCATCCTTGAAATAAATCCTTGCAGCGGTTGCCTCAACATGTTTAGTCCAAGCAAGTGTCACCGAGAGTCTGGCAGATTTTTGAGAAGGGTGTAAGATCTTCACTTGAGCAAAAACTATTTATCATACTTTTTTAATACGCTAACTTCGATTTTAATTGTCATAGTAATAGGTAAGCATACCAATGAGAAATATAATCTCACTAAATAATTATCTTTCCTACCATCATTTCCTCATAGCTCTGATTCTACTCTTGATTCTGTTTTCAAGTCCATGTGATGCAAAAGAAGAGAATGAAACGATCAAAATTGTTATAGAACAACTTGAACCTATGACATTTGTAGATGAGAACGGAAATATTACAGGGTATGCCGTTGAACTTATCCAATATATAGCTATAGACGAAGGCTGGGATCTTGAGTTCGCACTTCTTCCATGGAGTGAATGCCTTGAACAAGTAAAGAACGGAGATGCTGATCTAATAATATCGATAGTTTATACGAATGAACGTGACACATACTTAGATTATACAAATCAATCATTGGGTCTATTCTGGGATCTGATGTTTGTTCCAAAGGATTCAGACATCGTATATATTCGTGATCTTGAAGGCAAACGAGTTGCAGCTGTCACCGATTCATATTATGCTCTATGGTTTATTGACCAAATTGAGATCTATGGGATCAATTGTGAGATAGTCCTAGTTGATGATTATGACGATGTACGCGTTTTAATAGAAGAGAAACAAGTTGATGCAGGTTCAATGGACAGAATTTTTCTCACACATGAAAATTATGGGATTAAATTTAAACGAACGGCAATCGAATCATACCCAGTCCCACTTTATTGTGCAACTACTGAAGGCAAAAATGAAGATATCATTGAAGCGATCAATTCCAACATGATAGAATTTCAAGCAGACAACGAATCAATTTACTATCAGCTGGAAGATAAATGGTTTGCAACCAACACACATTATGAATTGCCAGAATGGATCAAGTGGGTAATGGGAGCTACAGGTTTTTCCCTGTTCCTATTTATGGTAAATTCTATTGTACTAAAAAGAACTGTCAATAAAAGAACTGTTGAATTAGTTGGCAAAAATGAAGAATTGAGATCGGCTAAGAAAAGATATTCCACACTTGTTGAGGAAAGTATGGATGGAATTGGAATTGTTCAGGATGAAGTAATCGTTTTTACAAACATCCGATTTGCAGAAATGTTGAATTATGAACTTGATGAGATCGTGAACACTTCTGTTTTTAATTATGTTCCAAAAGAATGTGCACTCATGATGGCGAGAATTAATTACAAACGTATGGCAAATGACCCGGATGTACCTTCCACTTATGAACTAAAACTTATACGCAAAGATGGCAGCAAACTGACAGTTGATATGTCAGCTTCCCTTATCGATAATGATGGCAGATTGGCTACCATGATCATTGCCAGAGATATCGAATATCGTAAACAGGCTGAGAATATGCTTGAAGAGAAAATTCGCGTAGAAGAAGCGAATCGTGCAAAGAGTGAATTCCTTGCGAACATGAGCCATGAGTTACGCACTCCGCTTAATGCAGTCATAGGTTTTTCGGAAATGCTGGAGATGAAGACCTTTGGTGAATTGACCGAGAAACAACAGAGGTATGTAGACAACATTCATTCAAGCGGAAAACATCTGCTTGAGCTTATTAATAGCATTCTTGATCTATCCAAGGTCGAATCTGGTAAAATGGAACTACATCTGGAGAAGGTCCAACTCTCCACTCTTTTTCATGAGGTTGTTTCAACAACCATGCCACTTGCTTTGAAACAGGATTTAGAACTTATTTATGATGCTACGGAATGTAGCACTGCCATTGATGCTGACAAAATGAAATTAACACAAATATTGCTCAATCTGATAAGCAATGCATTAAAATTTACAGAACCCGGAGGAACAGTGAGCATTACTGCTCTTTGTACCGGGGATGATGCTGTAATAAGTGTCAGTGATACTGGTAAAGGTATTTTGAAGCAGGATTTGAAAAAAGTCTTTGATCCGTTTGTACAAGTAGGTAAATTCAGTTCAAAAGAGGCGACTGGAACCGGACTTGGTCTTGCCCTTGTAAAAGATTTTGTCGAACTTCATGGCGGAAAGACCTGGGTCGAATCGGAACTTGGAGTCGGGACTATATTTTATTTTAGAATTCCTATAATAAATGATGGTACAACAAATATAAAAATGACCTGAATATCGGCTCTGTAGAAATCCTCAAATAAAATGCAAAGTAGGTTTTCTACAGAGCCTATATACTATTTACTTTAACTTATTCTCCGGAAAGCTCGAATGTTGCGTTTGCCAAGAATACTGTACTGATAGGTACTGTCACAAGCAGGCCAATTCCCAAAAGGAGTGCACCGATCATGTTGAGAACAAGCATGATCACATAAACGATTATACTTTCAACAGGAACTGTCTTTATAATCTCTATGCTTTCTGTTATTCCTTCAATGCCACCATATCCCTTAATGACAAGCAATGGCATTGTAAACATGAACAGTATTCCTACTATTGTGCTGAGTATGGATGCTATCTGCCCGAGTATTGCGACGATCACAATATAGATCAGCATGAATGTCCAGCTTCTGATAAAATCGTCCTTGTTGAAACCTACAAAGACATCAGATATCTCGATTTGTTCTCCCCTTGCTCCTTTTACTGCCATGGAAGTAAATCCATAGGCAAGAGGTGCAATGGTAACTATCAATATTGAGCCTAGGGCGGCTATCAATAAACCAACTATAAATGTTACGAGGTTATCTTTCACAACATTCCAGGAGTTCTTTAAACCTATTTCATAGTCCAACATACCACTTCCCAAATATAATTATTTATAATAAAGAGTATATTTGGAAAGCATATATAATTATCTAACATAATGGCTCTGTATAAATCCTATCGAAATCACTATCAATAGGTAAATTTAAGGTCATAAAGCACAAACCGAAAGCAAACGTGGTGTATCCAATGGTTAGGTTGCCGCAGTCACATGCACACCTTGCAGGCGAGGTTGCGTACGTTTTTGAATCAGAGCACAATGGAAAACCTTTATTTTTGATCTCCTTAGACGAAGACTTCGATGGCAACGTAGTTGTACAACCCACCACCAACTCAGACCTCGAAGCAAGACTAGCTTCGCTGGAGCAAAGGATCATCGACTTAGAAAAACCGCCATGCAGCGAATCAGAAAAACCAGATGGGCCCGGGGAGATTCGAACACCCGACCTCTGCCGTGTGAAGGCAACGTCATAACCAGCTAGACCACGAGCCCATGTTGAATTAAAATAGTTCCTGAGTCAATATAAGTCTATTTTCAGGCACTACAGAGCTTAAATGGAGTTGATGGGCTATAAGTTTAACGGGGGCTGTGGTAGTTTTATGATTATATTAGTATTTATGGACTCAATATATAAAAGAACCTGTCTATTTATGGAAAGGTTTATGTATTATTCATGTATTTAGAGAATTGTACATCGGACTAGAACTCTGGGCAGTTTCTTGAAAAACGGATAAGTTACTACCTCTTGAACCACACACAAACCACCATACTCCCTCTTCCAGCTCAAAGTTCTTGACTGGTGTACATTTAACTCCTCCTTCGTGTATCGGGGTAGGGTGAGAACTCTGCCTCGAACTCCTCTTTTTCAATTTGGTTCTGATACTAATTATTAATCTAATTTTTGAGAGATATTGAAGATCAGTTTCGTAAGAACAGAGCAAGATCGGTGTGTGTAATTTAAAAGAAATGGCATGACATTTCGTGCTGTAATGTGAAATAAGATCAAACGGGTGTAAAGAAAAAGTGAGGTATGAAAGTAAAAAGTGAGGGACTTTATCTTTCAAGGGCCACTCGTTTTCTTATCTTTGGAGAATCGATCCATATACCTTTAAGCTCTCTTTCGCCGTCCTTCTCCTGAAATATCAATCGAAGAATGGTGCCTTCTGGTTCCTTTTCGAATGCTACATTATAGACAACGGCAAAATGTCTGTCAGTAGCAGTTATCTCGACAAGTTCCTTGGAAGTGTAGTTCCCAACCTCATCATGAACAATGTCCACAAGGTCCAGGAACAGGTCTTCAGGAATGGCCTTTTTCATCGTTGGACTAAAATCGGCAGAGAACTTGGTATAGTTCTTCTCATTAAGACCCTGAAGGGTATTTTCTGCTATGGGCTCGGCATATTCTGCAATATCTTCATCCTCTACGCTCGCTCCTTCAAGTTCAATGGATGTGCATCCACTGCAAACGATCGCCACTAAAAGAACAAAGGCCATCAATAATGCTGTTCTTACTCTCATGTTCCTCACTTAAGCTCCCTCAATCTCGGTGAAATCGTCCTCTTTCAGCTCTTTCGGTAATCTGAAAGTGAATGTGCTGCCCTTGCCTGTCTCGCTGTCAAGGTAAATGTTTCCACCCTGTCCCTCGATAATGCCTTTAATGATCGCAAGCCCAAGTCCTGTGCCTCCTGCCTTCCTTGTGGCAGTGCTGTCCACCTGATAGAACTTGTCGAATATCTTCTCGCGTTTTTCCTTGGAGATGCCTATGCCATTATCCTTTATACTTGTCTGCAGGTGATCATCATGATCTTCCACGATGATGCTCACTTCTCCCTCTTCGGGTGTGAACTTGATCGCATTTGTCAGCAGGTTCACAAAGACCCTTATGAGCTTGTCCTTATCCGTCCTGATGACCGGCACATCTTCCGGGCAGTTCACCATGATCTTTATGCTCTTATCCTTGGAATGTTTTTGTACAGTATGAAGGGCAATCTCGATTATCTCTTTGATGTTCACATCCTCAGGTGTGAATTTCATCTTTCCTGATTCTATGCGGGATATGTCCAGCAGGTCATCGACCATTCTCGCCTGTCTGTCAATGTTCCTTACAATAAGGTCCAGCATCTCTTCCTTGATCTCTTGGTTGCATTCGCTTTCCCTCAGGAACTCGCTGGAGGTCTTCATGGCTGTCAGCGGGGTCTTTAGCTCATGGGAGACCATTGAAACGAAATCGTTCTTCAGACGGTCAAGTTCCTTTAATTTCTTGTTAGCGTTCTGGAGATAATCGTTCGATCTTTCCAGCTCTGATGTCTTGCTTTTCACCTCATCCTCAAGGGTCTTGTTCCAGGAGAACAGTATCAGAGCGACAAATGCACTGATAAAGAGGATGAATGCAATGGAGATCATTGCGAAAAGGCCCTGCTTGACATAGACCGACTGTATAAGGGACCCAACATACCACAATGGAGTAACGACACCCACGGACCATTGCTGGTTATACCAGTTCACAGGTACAAAGGAGATTATCTTCTCTTCGAGGAAACCATTCTTGTTCCTCTCAGAGAATTGTCCGCTACCTGAAAGTCCCTCTGTCTGCATGCCGATGATATCAAGCCGTCTGTGGTCAGGCTCGTTTATGATATTGAAATAATTCTTTCCTACGAGATGATCATCGGAACTATCGTAGAGCAGCTTTGCATTATCGTCGATGAGATAAATATATCCTGATTCATATTCCGTTTTTATGGTCTGCTTCGTTATTTCGTCTATCTCTATTATGGCAACTATGGCCCCTTCAAAACTGCCATCATTAAGATAAAGGGGTATCCACACATATATCGCAAGTTCACCCTCTAAAGTAGTGAGTGGATTTGTGATGTAGGTCTCACCTGTACCTTTTATTTTTTCAAAGGCATCAGACTTATCATTTTCATAGAGGTCGTATCCGAAAGGCACATTCTCCTCCGGATATCCTGAGACGATTATGCCTGTACTGTTTATGTATTCGATAGCATGGAAGCCTTCCGACTCGTTATAGACTATCGAAAAAATGGTATTGAAATTATCATCGGGTATGTTATTATGGTTCCTTGAGATTATCTCAAGCATTGTGACCTTTTCGTTCAGGAACGTGGTGATCCCGGTCGATATCTGCTGTGCCTGGCTGGTCTGTTCCCGGGTGAACATCTCAACAAAAAGATCTTCTACCTCTGTATTTGCCCTGATCCCCAGAAAAAGGATAGAAGAAATGAAAAGCATCGTTATCATTACAACGATGATAACGTTCCATCTGCTTTTTGTGGCAAACATATGAGGTCAGCACGATAAGTGCGTTAAAAAAGTTACTCCTGTGTTCTTCTCAACACAGTCTTTATCCTTGCTTTCAGCTCTTTCAGATTGAACGGCTTGGTCATGTAGTCATCAGCACCAATATCCAGACCCTCTACCTTGTCATTGATCTCTCCCTTTGCTGTGAGCATGATCACAGGTATGTTCTCATAGAGAGGTTCTTCTTTCAATCTCCTGCAGACTTCAAAGCCATCCATGTCAGGCATCATGACGTCAAGAAGGATCACATCGGGTATATCGGACTTGAGCACATCAAAGGCCATGTTTCCGTTGTTCGCTTCAATGACATTGTATCCGTCTGCTTCGAGGGCTCTCTTGGTAGCAATGACGGCATCCGGCTCATCATCCACAATGAGGACCTTTTGTCTTGTATCCGACAGGCTCTCAATGGTCTTGGCCACCATGTCCTCAGAAACCGAAAGTTGATCTGCTATCTCCTTTGCACTGATCTCAGGCTGCTGTTCGAGAAGTCTCAGTATGTCTTTTTCAAGCGTTTCTCTTTCCATATATACCACAACTTTCAAATGTATCTAAACATAAATGGATGATATTATTAAAGCCTTTCTAAATATGATAAGGTCCACTCATATATTGTATCAATAGCCAATTATGAGAAAGCCTTATAAATTATTATCGTATATTTAACGGTGATGTCAATGGACGCTCTTGAGAAAATATTTGGGAAGACTGCACAGATAACGGTTCTGAAGAACCTAATTCAGCATAAAGGGGAATCTACTTATCTCTCCGGTATTGCGGAAGAGACCGGTCTGTCCCACTCAAGCGTTGCCCGGGTCATTGAACCCCTTCTCAACTCGAACATCGTCATTGAAAAGCGTCTTGGGAAACAGATAAGAACTTTCAGTCTGAACCTTGACAGTGAACTTACTAATCATATCCTTGATTTCTACGGACGGCTTGAAAAAATGAAACTCTGACCTTTTCTTTTCTATCTTTCAACTCAACGTTCATTATTCCTGTTGAATACCATTGTCGTATTCTTCGATATACTCTGCATCCATGGGTGCGACCTTCCCGATGGACCCTGTAGCTTTTGTTTCATCTTCTTGTTCATCATTTCCACTTTCTGCTTCATCCAGTTCGAAATCTTCAAAACTGGTGTAATCTTTTTCATTGGTCATATCGGAATTTGCATTTCCAAGCAGGTTCTTTGCAAGAATACCTGAAAGTTTTGCCATCCCATTCATAACATGCAGTGAAATTATTCCTATAAGTACCCCGAAGGCCATCATCAGCAAAGCACCGGCAAAAGAATCGATAACTACCGTACTGCTCCCAATACTGTATCCGACGTCAGTAAGCTTATAGACAAAGGGTGTTGCAATAAAAGCAAGAGTTATTACTATCAGTGTGAAAGAGACTATCAGTGTAAATATCCCCAATGGGAACTTAATAAAGAGGAAAAGAAGCCCTTTCCATGTCACAGGATTTAGTATATAGCCCTTTATTTTCTCGAAGTTCTTCTTTTTTCCCATCCCGCGGCTTTCCATGGGTGGTATGTCCACTCCCAGAAGCCAGATCGCAAGCTGTCTTTCAAACGCGGCAAGTTCCCACCATGCAACGAGCATCAATATCAGGATCGGAAGTCCGATCAGAGTTATGGATAGACCTAGACCCATGGAAAGTCCGGTTACAAGGAATATGAAATAAGCTGTTCCGAGGGGGAATGTGAACAAAAGGTACGTCAGATTCAGATAGGTCTGTCCTTTAGTGACCACTCCGAAGAAATCACGTATCCATTTTGTTATATCATTTAGACCCATGTTGAACATTCTCCTTTATCACGATAATATTCGTATCATACATCCGCTGCATCAGAATCCGCATTGCGTTTTTGTCTTCTGAAAATGAAGTATGTCAGTGCACCTAATAATTGTGCAAATACTATAATAATGACCCATATAAGTTTGTCATTTCCCTTCGATGGCTCGTTCATGATACAATCGATAAGCATCCATATACAGAAAATGGTACCACCTATCGCAAGCCCTGCAAATAGCAGGAACAGCAAAAAATGTACCGGGAAGAAAATCCAGCTATCGATCATATTATCTTCTCCTTTGCATTTTAGAGTTTCGTTCTTTCAATCATGTCTCAATGCATCGACCGGTTTCATCTTAGCAGCCTTGTTCGCAGGATATGCTCCGGCGATCAGACCTACGAATATGGATACGACGAAGCCTGCGAATATCTTTGATGCAGGAAGCACCACTGGCAGGTTCATGAAAGCTGCAGCCCCATAGGCTCCAGCACAACCAAGTATCACTCCAAGGACGCCACCGATAGTTCCCACGACCGCTGATTCGACGATGAACATCGTAAGAACATCGAAATTGGAGTACCCTATAGCCTTCATCAAACCTATTTCCGATGTACGTTCGGTAACGGTGACAAGCATGATGTTCATGATCCCGATGGACCCTACAACAAGTGAAATGAATGCAACTGCTGTCAGCAGTCCGGATAGAGCACTTGAAAGGGAGCCCGCTTCCTCAAGCAACTCCTGCTGGTCTACGATGAAATAAGGTTTGATATCATCTTCTTCCATATCCCTTGATGAGATCCCCATATATCTTCCGAGTCTCTTATCGATCTCCTCGGATGTTTCGGTAACCGTCTCAATTGATTCTCCCTCGGCGAATATGCTGGAATAATCACTGACCGAGAGGATCTCGTTCATGGTCGATATTGGAATGAATATCCTTTTATCGGGTACCATCCCTCCTGCTATGAAGCTTGGTTCGGATTTTTGGACAATACCTTTGACCTGGAATGTCTGTGTTATCTCTTCTCCATCACGTGTTCGGAAATTGATCTCGATCGAATTCTTATTCGATAACTTTCGGTCAAACGTATCTTCAGATACCTCATAACCTATCACAGCCACATACTGATCATTGTCTTTGATGAAGTTCCCTTCACTAAGCCCAATGTTGGCGACCTCATCATAGTCGCCTGTGACCCCCGTAATTGTCACTCTCCGCGAATCTGACATATAAGTGACTTCTGCGACCTGTTCATTGATGGGTGAAGCTCTCAGCACTCCTGGTGTTTTCCTGACAACTTCCAGTTCGTTATCAAATAACGTGTTTGGTTCATTTGCACCCACATAGATGAAATTCGAGCCTATCGTTCCTATCTCTTCATCAAAATATTGGTTAAAGCTCGCACCTAAGGAAACATTGGCGATAACAGCAGCTACCCCTATCACGATCCCCAGAGTTGTTAATGTGGAACGAAGCTTGGAGCTAAAAATACTTCCCAATGCGATTTCAAGTGACTGCTTCAGATCGACCATTGTATTATCTCCTTTTGATAGTACCTCTGACTCCGCTCAATCCTGTTTCCTTTTCTTGTAAACGAAAATCCCTGCTGCTGCCACTATCAAAATTACGAAAGCAATAGTTGTACTGCCAGTGCTGGTATCTGGCTTTTCTTCAATTACCTCGAGGTTTCCCACATTGGCAGAAGTTGTGTGATCGTTAAACCCGTTCCTGTATTCTGCTTCAAGGGTGAGCGAAGATTGTTCTCTTTCCTCTTCCGCAATAGCGTTAAATTCAATTGTAAAAAGCTCGTCCGGTTTCATTGAGCCGATAAAATATTCTGCAGGTGAGAATTTGATCCCTTCTGCCACTGGTCTTACACTCACAGAGGATATCGTGTTCTGGTGAAGGTTCGCAACATCGAATTGTATCTTCCCTTCACTGTTCGTTAATGTCATGGACTTTGAGGGGATTATCTTCAGGGATGAACTGTCAATGGTGACAGGTACTCTCCAGATGTTGTTATAGGAATATGAATTACCAATGATCGCAAGGTCAAGATAGTATGTTCCTTCCTGGACATCTTCCGGAACCTCTACATTGAATGTAAGGGTGACCGAGTTACCTGGACCGATTATACCGGCTTCCTGAACGCCGCTGGTGACCTTGATGCTGTCAACACCTGTAAGACTTGCCGACTGGATGCGTGCGTTAGTGTCATAATCCTCTCCATCATAATTGATAGTGTTCTCTGATGCTGTATTTGTCAATTTGAAACTTATCGTACCTTTATCTCCCGGGCTGAACATATCCGGGGTGGATGTGGTCTCAGTAAGCTCAAGAGTGCCTTTACTATCAAATGTGGTGGAACCGACCTTTATTTTGAAAGTGTCCTTTATCCAGGGACTGTTATCCGTGCCTCTGTAATACACATCAAAGGAAGCTGTCCCGGGTTTTGCATTCTCATCTACGTACAGGCGGAACTCCTGCACAGATGCACTGTCCGGTGAAAGTATGCCTATATTATTCTCAGCATTTTTTTCAGAATCAAGGGACAATGGATATTCAGGCACAAGTTTTATTGTCACGTCATCGGACTGTCCTGACCTGAAGTTCTCCACCTTTACCCACACATCCACATATTGTCCTATCTCTGCCGGAAATGGTTCGTATTTCTGAACGCTGATATCCAGGCTTGTTACACTGCTCTCCTGTGCAGATGCGGAAGGCATTACCATTATCAAAAGGACCATCATAACTGCAAAGACCGTTATTTCCTTCGTTATTCTCGAATTATCATTTCCCATGTCATCACCTTAATTATTCTCTATATAGCCATCTTTCACATGGATGGTCCTGTCAGCATATGCTGATGTCTCAGGATCATGTGTTATCATTATTATCGTGCTTCCATTCCTGTGAAGCTCGGAAAAGAGTTCCATTATCTCGACACTTGTCTTCGAGTCGAGGTTCCCCGTAGGTTCATCTGCCAGAATGATGGCAGGTTCGTTAATGAGGGCTCTTGCAATAGCGACCCTCTGTGATTGTCCACCTGAAAGCTCAGTAGGTTTGTGTTCCATGCGGTCATCCAGTCCTACCAGTCCCAGAAGCTGTTTCGCACGTTGGTTCACGTTGACATCAATTCTGCGGTTAGCGTGTGTTGGTAAAAGGACATTCTGTAAAGCTGTAAGTCTTGAAACAAGGTTGAAGTTCTGAAAAACAAAACCGATCTCTAATCCCCGAAGCTTTGCAAGTTCACTCTCAGAGATGCTGTTTATGTCCTTGCCCATGACAAGGACCTGTCCCCCACTTGGCCTGTCAAGACATCCAAGCAGGTTCATAAGAGTGCTTTTGCCAGAACCCGATGGTCCCATGATCGCAATGAACTCGCCCTTTTTCACAGTGATGTTGATATCATGAAGGATGGGTACTTCCATGTCGGACAGATAATAGCTTTTTTTCAGACCAATGGTCTCCATGACCGCATCGGGTAAGTCTTTCATTTTTTGTTCGGTCTGGTTGTTCAATACCTTTTCTTCCATGTGATGCACAATCCTGTCTATTTATCGACAGGATTGTCTATGCTCATATTTCTATATATACTTTCCGACATTTTGGCAAAAGCGTCCTTTAAAATTAGCAATGGATATAAAAAAAGAAAAGTGCAAAAGGTCTTAGATTTCAGTAATTGAAAAAAAGAAAGAGCTACAGGAAGATCAATTGTCTTTCTGCCTGCTCTCTTCAAGTGCACTTTTGACTATCTTCATGGCACAGAGATCCCCGCACATGGAACATGCATCAGTTCCGGTATTTCGGCTTTCCCTTATCTTGCGTGCTTTTTCAGTATCGATGGCAACTTCGTATTGGGTCTCCCAATCGAGGTCGGCACGTGCATGTGCCATCCTGTCATCCAGCTCACGTGCCTTCTCTTTCTGTCCCTCGCGGGTAAGGTCGGCAGCATGTGCAGCGATACGTGTGACAATGGCACCTTCGCGTATGTCCTCTATGGTTGGTAATGCAAGATGTTCTGCCGGTGTTGTCATGCAAAGGAAGTCCGCTCCGCACATTCCTGCCAGTGTGCCTCCGATAGCTCCGGTTATGTGGTCATAGCCTGGTGCAATATCGGTCACAAGAGGGCCGAGCAGATAAAGAGGTGCACCGTGGCACAATTCTTTCATGGCCTTCACGCTAAGCTCTACTTCGTTCAAAGGTACATGGCCCGGACCTTCCACAAAGGTCTGCACGTCTGATTCCCTTGCTTTGCTTACAAGTTCTCCGAGGGTGATGAACTCCATGAACTTTGGTGCATCGGATGCATCATGGATACAACCTGGTCTCATGCCATCGCCAAGACTTATGGTCAGGTCATATTCCTTTGCTATCTCCACAAGGTAGTCATATTCAGCATAGTAAGGATTTTCCTGCTCATTATGTATCATCCATGCAATGGTGAAAGAGCCGCCACGACTGACCACATTTGTGATCCTGTCACCCTTTTTGAGCCTTTCCAATGCATTATAATTGACACCTGAATGGATGGTGACAAAATCGACCCCATCCTCAGCATGTTTGCGAACGGCATTGAACATGTCATCGGATGTCATATCGACCACGGTCTTATGTGATGCTGCTGCCTGGTATATTGGTACGGTTCCAATAGGCACATCCACTGCATCCATTATCCTTGAACGTATCAGGTCGAGGTCGCCTCCGGTAGACAGGTCCATAAGGGTATCTGCTCCGTATTCTACCGCTGCTTTTGCTTTATCGACCTCGTCATCGATATCCACAAAATCCCTTGAGGTTCCGATATTGGCGTTTATCTTAACACTCATATATTTCCCGATACCAAATGCACGGGATTTACCTTTGATGTTCTTTGGGATGGTCACAAGTCCCTTTGCAACACAGGACCTTACCAGGTCTGCATCTATCCCTTCAACTTCGGCCACACTTCTAATCTCAGGAGTGATCAGTCCCTTCCTTGCATCTTCCATTAATGTCATAGTTACTCCGGCATAATGATCTGTAGCTTAATATGTTATTTTTCAAGTCTTGTTTGTAGTTGCAATACAGCACAGGTGCATATATATGTTTCATATTCCTGTGGCCGAACTTTCTCAGGACATTTTAGTAAATCTGATATACTATTGAAAAGTATATTTTAGTTGGGTGAATATGTTTTAAAGAACACCTATGTATTACTGGGGGTATTACATGGCAGGTAAAAGTTATAAGAAAATATTGATAGCTACCGATGGTTCTGATAATGCAAAGAATGCTATTTTTTCAGGAATGAACCTGGCAGAACTACTTGGATCAAAGGTCTATGCAGTCTGTGTCCTTCCGACACATCCCGCTTCTTCCATGCCTATAGGCTCAAGGATGATGCGATGGGAAGTACCATTTGATGTAATGAGGGAAGAGGCTACAAAAGCAGTGAACGAGATTGTCGAAGTCGCCAAAATAAATGGCGTGGATGCAGAACCCGTTCTGCTTGAAGGTCATCCTGCTGAAGAGATCATCAGATATGCACAGGATAACGATATCGACCTCATCGTAATGGGAACTCTCGGTAAGACTGGTCTGACACGATTGCTTCTTGGAAGTGTGGCGGAAAATGTATTACGTCATTCTCCTGTGGAAGTTCTGGTAGTAAGGTGAACCTTTTGTTCACCTATATTTTTATTCGTTTTCTGTAATTTTCTCATTTCTACTACCAGATAACTTTAATGTAGTGTTAGCGTTATGTAATGTCATACCTTTTTTAGGAACAGTATCGCTATTTGAACTACTTTATCCACTCAATTATCCATGACCACAGTAGTATTCACCGAGAAGAACAAGGCCGCTGCACAGATATCGACCATACTGTCCGGAGGCTCCGCAAAAAGAAGCATCGTGGATGGTGTTTCTGTATATGAGTTCCAGAGGGACGGTTCTCTCTGGAAGATCATGGGACTTGCGGGTCATATCATGGGCTATGATTATCCCGAAGAGTTTAGCAATTGGAGGGATGTGGACCCCGCTGTTCTTTTGGATACCGATCCTTTGAAGAAGATCACCAAAGTATCATTTGGCAGTGCCATCATGAAGATATCCAAGGGTGCAGACCTTCTTGTGCTTGCTTGCGATTTTGACAGGGAAGGGGAGAATATTGGTTTCGAGGCGAAGTCCATTGCAGAGAAAGTATCCGATGCAACGGTCAAACGTGCACGGTTTTCCTCCCTTTCCAAAAGTGAGATCGAAAAGGCCTTTAATGACCTCGTGGAGCCTGATGAGGATATGGCTATGTCCGCAGAGGCAAGGCAGATACTTGATCTCAAGATGGGTGCATCCTTTACTCGATTCGTGACCCTTTCTGTGCGGGAGCGGGCAAGGACCAAAGGTGTTCTCTCCATCGGACCATGTCAGACACCTACATGTGGTTTTGTTTATGAACGTGAACTTGCCATCCGTAAGTTCGATTCCCGAGATTTCTGGAAGATAGAGGGAGTGTTCACTGGAAAAGGTGCTGATATCATAGGGTTGCACCGCGGTGGTCACATTTATGATAAAGAAAAAGCAGATGCGATCTTCAAGAAACTGAAGGGTTGCAAGAACGCTGTCATTTCTAAGAAGACAGTAAAGGAGATGAATACGAATCCTCCTTTCCCGCTCAACACCAATGAGTTCCTAAAACGTGCATCGAAATATCTGGGTGTGAGTCCTGATCAGGCTCTTGAGATCGCTGAACAGCTTTATCTTTCAGGGTTTACGAGCTATCCTAGGACAGAGACGAACATGTATGCCGATGATATGGATTTCGCCAGCATACTCAAAGGCTTTACTAAAGGGGACTATCAGGATTTTGCATTGCTATTACTGTCACAAAAGGCCATAGTCCCCCGTAATGGAAAGAAGGATGGGCATGACCACCCGCCTATCCATCCCATCAAGGCAGGTTCACGCATGGAGGTCGAAAGAGCTGTCAAGATGCCGCGTGCATGGGATGTATATGATCTTATTGTAAGACATTTCATTGCGAACTTGCTTCCGCCGGCTGTATTTGAAAAGACACGCTTCGAGATCACCATGGAAGACGAACTGTTCGATTCCACGGGCTCGATACAGAAGAACGCCGGATGGCTTGCTGTCTATCCCTTTGAGAAACCACAGGATAAGATATTACCTAATCTTGATCAGGATGAGGTTCTCGATGTCAAGAAGATCACTAATATAAAGTCACAGACAACACCTCCGAAAAGGCTCACCGAGGCCGAGCTCCTTACGCTCATGGATAAGCATGGCATTGGTACCAAAGCAACTGCTCCGAGCCACATAGAGACCAACAAGAAACGTGGCTATTTCGAGGTCAAAGGGAAGACCATTGCCATACTCGATACTGGTTTCACTTTGATGGATGCACTGAACAGCTCCGTCCCCATCCTTGTGAAACCTGATATCCGTTCAAGCATAGAATCCCTCATACAGGATGTCGAGGACGGGAACAAGAAGTTCGAGCTGGCCCTTGAAGAGGGTACTTCGCTTATCAAGGGGATGTATTCACAGCTTTTGAGCAATCGCGATCTTATGGTCACTCGTATAGCAGGGACAATTACGGATGAAGCGGTCGAGGCTGATAAGAAGAACCATATTGGTAAATGCAGTGAATGTGAGCGGGTGCTTCGTATCGTCACTACGGACAAAGGTCGTTTTGTAGGTTGTACTGGCTATCCGCAGTGCAAGAACACTTTCCCTTTGCCGAAAACAGGTGCTTTGGCCGTGCAGAGGTCCCGTACGTGCAAGAAAGGCGGAGCCGCTGTTTTGAAGGTGGGGAGCAAATATTTCTGGGCTGTGGGTATTGGTCCGTGTTTCTCATGTGATATGGAAAAGGAATGTTATCCTCCGGAAGTGGTGGGTGCATGTCCTGCCTGCGATGGTCAGACATTTCTTATCACCACCAAGGACTCACGTTTCCTTGGCTGTACAAAACGTTGTGGTCATACCCAGTCTGTTCCAAAGAACGGCAGGCTGACCATCACCGATAAGGTGTGTGAAGGATGTGGCTGGCGATGGTTGCGTGTCAAAGAACAGGGTAAGGATGCCAAGGAATATTGTGCCAATCGTAAATGTGAGGTTGCAGCACAGATGCGAAGCAGTTACAGGAAAAAATAAGACGGCAATTATTGTTACTTTAGTTTCTTCTGGGTGAATGTATCTGTGGAGGGTTCAGTTCGAACCTGTCCACTTGTTGCCGAATCTGTTTTCGAAAGTAAGTTTTGAAATGCTTTTCCTGCTGGACGTTCTTTCCTTTTCCACAGGTTTTCCAATGGCTATCACTGCCATAAGCTCATAACTTTCCGGGACCTCAAGGATCGAATTGACCTTTTCCGCCTGTTTGAGGATCTCGCCAAGCCATACTGAGCCAAGTCCAAGTTCGACACAGGCAAGCAACATGTTCTGTATCGATGCTCCGATGGCCATCACATCTTTGTCATGGTGGTACATTTCGGAATTGTCAAGATAGACTGCGATCAATACTTTTGACCCTAGTACAATGGTCGAGTAATGGGTGCATTGTGCCAGGTTCTTGATGGTGTCTTCATCTTGTACAACAATGAATTTCCAAGGTTGGTTGTTAAGACCTGATGGCGCCCATCTGGCACAGTCAAGGATGGTATTGATGTCTTTTTCACTGACCGGCTCATCGGTGTATTCCCTGACACTTCGACGGTTCAGAATGGTTTCTATGATAGTTGACATAGGGATCACTAAAAAAGAAGGTTTTCAGGACATGATGTCCTGAAAAATGATCTAGTTTATACTATAAGCTTACTCTTCGTTGAGTTCGCTGTTAAGCCATGGCATCATTGCCCTGAGCTTCTTACCAACGACCTCTACAGGGTGTTCCCTTTCAAGGCGTTCCATGGAGGTCAGTACAGCATGGTTTGTCTGTCCTTCAAGGACGAACTCACGTGCGAACTCACCGTTCTGGATCCTCTCGAGTGCAATGTACATTGCTTCACGGGACTCTTCGTTGATGACCTGTGGGCCTACTGTAAGACCGCCGTATTCTGCGGTGTTGGAGACTGAATACCACATCTTCTCAAGACCGCCCTCGTGGATGAGGTCGACAATGAGCTTGAGCTCGTGTAGTGTCTCGAAGTATGCCATCTCTGGCTGGTATCCTGCTTCTACGAGAACTTCGAAGGATGTCTTGATAAGACTTGCGACACCGCCACAAAGGTCGACCTGCTCTCCGAAAAGGTCGGTTTCTGTCTCTTCACGGAATGTTGTCTCGATGACACCGGCTCTTGTACATCCGACACCCTTTGCGTGTGCGAGTGCCATTTCACGTGCATTTCCGCTTGCATCCTGGTAGACTGCGATAAGACCTGGTACGCCAGCTCCTTCATTGTATGTCCTTCTTACGAGGTGACCTGGGCTCTTTGGTGCTACCATGTAGACATCAAGGTCCTTTGATGGTACGATCTGGTTGTAGTGGATGTTGAATCCGTGTGAGAACACAAGGGCATTTCCTGCTTCAAGTCCTGGCTCGATCTCTGAATAATAGATCTTTGACTGGATCTCATCAGGAAGGAGGATCTGGACAACATCTGCAGCTTTTGCAGCATCTGCTACAGTCATGACCTTAAGGCCATCATTTTCTGCCTGTTTCCAGCGGCGGCTTCCTTCTCTGAGACCTATAACGACATCAAGGCCGGAGTCGTGAAGGTTCTGTGCCTGAGCATGACCCTGGCTACCATAGCCCATTACAGCAATTGTTTTACCTTTAAGTGCGCCAAGATCGGCGTCTTTGTCATAGAACATTTCTACCATGTTTATTTCTCCTGATTCTGAAAATATTAAATATGAATGATCGATTATGGGCTCTTTGAGCCTCTGTTAAGTGCTACTATTCCGGTCCTTGCCATTTCCTTTATACCGAATGGCTTAAGCAATGTCTGAATAGCCTTTATCTTTTCAACGTCACCGGTAACTTCGATGGTCAATGACTTTGAAGCAACATCGATTATCCTTGCCCTGAAGATATCGACTATCTGTATTATCTCTGCACGATTGTTGGCATCGGCATTAACTTTAATGAGGGCAAGTTCTCTCTCAACGAACTCCTCTGAACCGAGGTCGACCACACGAATGACATCGATGAGCTTGTTAAGCTGCTTCATGACCTGTTCAAGCACGTGATCATCACCACTGACGATGATGGTCATCCTTGAGATCGTAGGGTCTTCGGTGATGCCCACTGCAAGGCTGTCAATGTTGAAACCACGGCGTGAAAAGAGCCCGGCGACCCTTGCCAGTACTCCGTATTTGTTCTCTACCAGAACTGCAAGTGTGTGTCTCATTGTGTCTCCTCCAGATCGAGTATTTCGTTTATTGCAGCACCTGCCGGGACCATTGGTGATACATTCTCCTCACGCTCGATGATGAAATCGATAAGTACCGGTCCATTGATCTCAACTGCTTTTTCGATGGCGGCTTTCACTTCGGATGGCTTTGTTACGCGTATTCCCGTTGCACCGTAGGCTTCTGCCAGTTTGACGAAGTCTACGCTATTCTCAATGGTGGTGTGTGAATAACGGTGTTCGAAGAACAATGCCTGCCATTGTCTGACCATTCCAAGATAACCATTGTTGAAAATTGCAATGATTATGGGGATGTTGTTCTGTACAATGGTTGCCATTTCCTGTGAGTTCATCTGGAAAGAACCGTCACCGGAAACATCGACAACGATCTTGTCGGGTCTACCGAGCTTGGCACCAATGGCTGCCGGGAAACCATAGCCCATTGTTCCGAGTCCGCCTGAGGATATGAATGTACGAGGTTCCTTGTAGTTGAAATACTGGGCAGCCCACATCTGGTGTTGTCCGACCTCAGTGACGATTATCGCATCAGGGCATACCTCGCTTATTTGTTCGAGGATGTACTGTGGCTTGATGACATCATCCCTGTTGACATAGAACAACGGGAAATCCCGTTTCCATGTATCGACTTTGTCGAGCCATTCTTTGGTATCACATTCGGAAACCTGCTTGACAAGTGATCCTAGGATCTGCTTTGCATCGCCGACGATCGGGACATCTACCTTTATGATTTTTGATATTTCCGCAGGGTCGATATCAATGTGGATGATCTTTGCATTCGGTGCGAAAGATGTTGTCTTTCCGGTTACTCTGTCATCGAAACGTACACCTACTGCTATGAGAACATCGCTTTCCTGAATTGCATAGTTCGCATATTTCGTGCCGTGCATTCCAGGCATCCCAAGATAAAGTTCATTATCGTTCGGGAATCCCCCGATACCGGTAAGTGTCGTCGTAACAGGTGCTTTGATCTTCTCGGCAAATGCCAGCAGTTCTTTGCTTGCTTCTGATCCTATCACACCGCCACCTGCATAGATCACAGGTCGTTTTGCACCTTTAAGGACAGATGCAGCTCTCTTTATCTGTTGTGCATTTCCTTTGAACGTTGGCTTATATCCACGCAGTTCGACCGTGTCAGGATATACAAAGTCGATCTCATCCGTCGTGATGTCCTTTGGAATGTCGATGAGTACTGGTCCGGGTCTGCCTGTGGAAGCAATATGGAATGCTTCCTTGATGATCCTTGGCAGGTCCTTTACGTCCTGTACGAGATAATTATGTTTTGTGATGGGCATTGTAATGCCTGTGATGTCAGCTTCCTGAAATGCATCATTGCCTAACATTGAGCTTGGTACCTGTCCTGTGAAAGCTACCATTGGAACTGAATCCATGTATGCGTTCGCAATACCTGTGACAAGGTTCGTTGCTCCTGGGCCCGATGTTGCGAGGCAGACACCGACTTTACCTGTGGCTCTTGCGTATCCTTCGGCTGCATGAACTGCTGCCTGCTCGTGTCTGACGAGTAGATGGTGCAGGTGTGCATCATAAAGTTCATCATAGATAGGGAGCAGCACGCCGCCTGGATATCCGAAAATGATCTCGACGTTTTCCCGATACAGGCACTCGACGAATGCTCTTGCGCCTGTCATTCTTTCTGGTTTTCCGGCCATGCTATCTTTTCCTTTTAGTTGATCGGTAAGATATTTTCGATATGTTTTTGTCAATAGGGTGCTATCATATTATTCAATAGCTATCATCAATACTGACTGCATATATCGACATCTTTCAATTATTAATCATAAATTATTTTTTCTCAGTCCTGTATAAGCTGGTTGATACCGTTTATAACTGCTTCTACAGATGCCATTATTATGTCTGTTCGTGCGCCCCGTGAGGTGACCATTTTCCCATCTTTCGAAAGTTTTACCAGTACTTCCACAAGTGCATCCGTGCCGCCAGTGATGGCATCGACATGGTATTCCTCAAGATGGATGTCAGCAACACCAGAGACCGCTTTGCGGATCCCTTCAAAAGCCGCATCAACAGGTCCGTCACCGGTAGCTGCTTCAACGATCTCTTTTCCGTCAACTGAAAGCCTTACAGAAGCGGTTGGAGTCACTCTGCTCCCGGATACGACGGTGAAATCCTCTAATTTTACTTTTGATTCGCGGTATATGTCAAGCACGGTTTCCGCAATTGTCTGGAGATCCGCATCGGTGACACGTTTTCCGTGGTCTCCTAGTTCTTTCACACGTGAGACGATCTCATTGAGCTGTGAATCATCCACATCCAGCCCCTGCTCTTTCAGTGCAAGTGTAACGGAACTCTTTCCTGCATGTTTTCCAAGCACTATCTGTCTTTCACGTCCGATACTCTCCGGAGTTATCGGTTCATAGGTGGAAGTGTCTGCAAGCAATCCGTGAACATGGATACCTGCCTCATGGGTGAATGCATTTCCGCCTACAAGTGACTTATTCGGTGCAACGGCAAGTCCTGTAAGACGACTTACGAGCCTTGAGACCTTGTAAAGCTCATTGGTCTTGATGCTTGTCTCGCGTTTATAGAGCCATTCAAGGACCATGGCAACCTCTTCAAGGGCTGCGTTCCCTGCCCTTTCACCGATGCCGTTTATCGTCATATGTGCTTCTCTTGCACCGGCATTGAGCGCTGCTACCGTATTCGCTACCGCAAGACCGAAGTCGTTGTGGCAGTGAACGGCCACTGGTACATCAATGGATGATGATAGTTCTTTAAATATCTCGGTTGTTCTTTCAGGCACAAGCATTCCCACAGTATCACAGAAACACACTCTGTCAGCACCCACTTCCACACCGGATCTGTATAGGTCCTTCAGGAAGTCTAAGTCTGCCCTTGAAGCATCCTCTCCGCTAAGTTCCACTATAAGACCATGGTCCTTTGCATATTCCACGGCATTTAATGCCATTTCCTTCAATGCTTCCCTGTCTTTTTTCAGCTTCACACTGATATGTAGGTCAGATACTGGCGCCACAAGGTGAATTGAATCCACATCGCATTCTAATGCGAAATCCACATCTTGCTGCATGATACGACAATAGCTGCAGATCTCTGCATCCAAACCTTCTGCGGCTACAGCACGAATTGCTTCGCGTTCGCCTTCGGAGGTAATGGCGGAGCCAGCTTCGATGATGTCTACTCCCAGATCATCAAGCTTGCGTGCTATCCATACCTTCTCTTCTGTTTTCAGTGCGACACCAGGTGTCTGTTCACCGTCTCTTAATGTTGTGTCCAAAAACCGGATATTTTCAAATAATGCAATCCCTCAGTTTATTTTTTAGTTTTTCAGTTTTAATGATCTATCCTTTCTCATCAGCGATCTGTATATTTATCACTAATAATAAAGATATTATTTATAGACGCATGCCGCTGACTATAACAGCCAAAATAATACTCCTATTGGTTTTAGTCTTTTTGGTGTGGGTTAATTTGCGTATGCCCTATAGTTGCCTGTATTTCGTTCAATATTAGAAAATTCGATGATGCATTGGCGTACGTCAATTCCAAAGAGATACAAAACAAATTATCTTAAAAAAAGGAAAAAGAGTATTCTGATATATTTATCAGAAATACTTATCGATGTTCTGAACAGCCTTTGCTATGAGATCGGCACAGGATCTTAGATCCTCAAGGGACAAGACCTCCACAGGTGAGTGGATGTATCTCGTAGGCACGCTGATCGTGCTTGATGGGATGCCTTCTCTTGTGAGATGTATTGCGGTCGCATCGGTAGTTCCACCGCCGCCTACATTGAGCTGGTATGGTATCTTATTCTCCTCAGCGGTCTCTTTTAGCCATTTTACCACTGTCCTGTCTGCAATAAGTCCTCTGCCGGAAGCATCAACGACTGTGATAACGGCACCTTTTCCCATTTCCAGTGCAGAATCGCTCTTGCTTATCCCTGGATGGTCTCCGGGGAATGTGACGTCTACTGCAATGGCAACATCCGGGTTAAGTCCAAAGGCAGATGTGCGTGCACCTTTGAGCCCGACCTCTTCCTGAACTGTCCCAACAGCATGTATGGTTGCATTAACTCCAGTCTCGGATATCTGCCTCATGGCATCGATGAGCATTGTGACTCCTGCCCTGTTGTCGAATGCTTTACAAGTGACCAGGCCGTTAGCGAGGGTTGCAAAATCCCTGTCCATGGATATGGCGGTTCCTACATCCACTCCCATCTTCATGGCATCTTCTTTGTCCTTTGCTCCGATATCAATGAACATGTCCTCTGCCTTGACCGGTTTGTTTTTGTCCTCCTCTTTCATAACATGCGGGGGTTTTGAGCCGATAACGCCTGTGAGCTGACCATTGCTTCCGTGGACCACAACTCTCTGACTGTGGAGGGTCTGGTCGAACCAGCCACCGATCGTCACAAAGTGCAGGAAGCCATTGTCATCAATGTATTGCACCATCAGGCCGATCTCGTCCATGTGTGCTGCCAGCATGATCGTGGGTCCCTCACCTTTTTTCGTGGCGATGAGGTTTCCCATCTTGTCCGTTCTGGTCTCATCAACGTATGGCGTGATCTCGTCTTCCATTATCTGTTTGACGTTGTTCTCATACCCTGATATTCCATGTGCATTGGATAATTTTTCAAGTAGCTTCTCAAGTTCCATAGCTGATCGGTGTTAGATTGGCCTTCGAGAATATAAAGGTTTGAGTAGGTACAATGGTAGTTTAGGATCAGGGGATGTATTCAGGTTTGTGTTAATTAAAGAAAAAAGAGAATTGGAGATGAGAAAGGTTACTCTCCTTTGCGGCGTCGAAGGAAAAATGCCAGGCCAATGATCGTTGCTACTGGGAGTGCGATTATTGGGAATTCTGGGACTTCGTTCGTTCTTGAAGCAGCGTCAATTACTGCGCCTGTTCCCTGTGGACCCGCCTTGATCTGGATCGTATAAACGGTGTCCATTGGTGCACTTGCTTTTTTGGTAATGGTTATATTACCTACATCAACAAATGGGTCTGATGTTGGTGTCACATGATGTGGATATATGATCTCGATATCATTAGTGCTGCCTGAGCCGGATCTGACAGAAACAGCGTATTCGTAGACCAAGGGTTCATTTAGGTTCGCGATATCCTCCATGTGGTAACTCATTACTAATGATTCACCTGGCTGGATAATAACCGTATGTGGCAAACTTGATGTCCCGGTTTCATCCCATAGGTCCGCCCCATAACCCATTGCTGTACCACATGTGGCTATAATTGCTACTATTAGGTATAGTAAGATTTTCCCTTTCATGATTATACCACCCCATTTTAACGATTTATAACTAATTTTTTGGAATATATTATATTTAAGCATTGTGAATCTGTGGAGAAGTTGTCACGTTGATAATGATGAGGTACATTTATTTGGATAATTGCCAGTATTTGTGTGCCCGCATTTTCAAAAAAAATTTAAAAATCCACCTTCACAATAAACGATGCTGTTCAAGTTGATGGGTTTAGTGATGTAGCATCAACAAAATCCGGAAATGTTATATCTACAGTCGTTTTGGTGTCCGGTGTATCGTGGAGACGTTCCCAGTTTCCAACTGCATCTCTTGCTCTGATGCGGAAATAATAATCATTTCCATTAACTCCCGTAAATGTTGCGGAAGTTTCATTTGATTCGGATAACCAGGTCTGCCAGTTTTCTCCATCAGTACTATATTCCACAAGATAGTACTCAATACCGCTTCCAATATCTGTGCCATTCCATTCAACTTTAAAATCGGCTGTATTTACGGTTGTTGGCAATGGAACCATTTCTGATCGCGGAGGATGGAGTTCGAGAAGTCTGTTCTCAGAGTAAGGTGAAAGTTCAGAGATTGGAAGTATTGTTACTTCGTCCCATATTACTTCTACAGGATGGACATCGTTATTGCCTCTTTGGATGGTCCTTAATGTTATGAGATTATTTCCTTCGTTCAATATTACTGGTAAATGGACATGCTGCCAATTATAATCTCCACCGACCCCAGTCTCCCAAACTAATACATCGTTGATAAGTATCTGTTTGAATTGTGTCTGATTAATATCAATAATTCTGGGTTTGTATGTGTCCTTCACGAACAGTGAAAGTACAACAGTTTCCTCTTTATCCGATCTGATGCTCTGGGACATCTCATAATATTGTCCATTGTAATATGGTGATCTTCCTTCGTATGGAAGCTTGAATACAAATCCTTGGGATTCAAATCTTCCTTCTCCATTAACATATGCTCCGCTGAAGTTCGCATCTGTGGTCTTAAAGCTCCAACTGGTGTTTTGTTCCATGTCATAGTTCTCAAGCACATGGGGGAGACCCATTGATCTGTTTTCCTCTCCTACTGCCGTTTCCTGCAAATATTCGATTGGATATTCATGTGTTATCTGCAGATTTACAGAGCTATATGGATTGGATGATACCTCTTCCTTGAAAAGTGCATATTCAAGTTTAGATCGTCCCATTCGCATCTGTTCGGGATGGTATGTCAGTTCATCTTCCCACTTTTCTCCATCAGATAATGTAACGTTCAACGTTTGAAGAACTTTGCCATCAAGCTGTGTTTGAAGTATGTAGTTCACATCCTGCTTCTCATAGTTCTCGATTCCAACGGTAACTGTAATGGGTTCTTCGAGGAATGCGTTTGTGGGGTAGTTCTCAGCCATTCCTTCAGGTCCGAGTATGTACAGTGCTGTGAACTGTTCTTCTTCCTGTGTGGCCTTTGCGTAGACGAGCATCCCTGCTGCTATGATAATGGATACCACAAGTGCGAAAATTAGTGCTTTCTCTATCTCAGGTGGTATGCGGTCCTTTCCAGGAATATTCTCATCATCTGATTTCATGGAGCTTATGGATCCGCGAACTGAAAATATGAATTGTTCTTCTTCCAGATGCCTTCTTCTGGCAGGATATGCAAGCGCGATAAAAATGACCGTTATTATAAGTAATGATATTGATATGGAATATGGCCTGAACAACCATTCTGTCTGGCTCAATGCAAAGCCATCAAAGACCGTTATGGCTATGCTGGATGCAATACTCAATGTAAAACGTTCGATGTTGCTGATGTCTCGTTTTGGGAACATCATGGCGATAAATGCATAACCAGGTATGAAAAATACCAGAGGCAGGGTAAAGACTACCCGCAGTGGAGTCTCGTTAAGTGGCGGAATTAGGGTAAATATCACTGCAAGTATTGCCAGGATAATAACCGCTATCAGATCCTGCTTATATACACACTTATCAGATTTGAACATCTATAAGAAATACGATTTTAAAAGATATAACTGTTTTCTTGAATTGTTCTCCGGTGGCAAACACAAAATATGTTCCTTAATAGGAGTAACGGTCTTCCATGCTTATTTTTAAGATCTCATTAGAAACCTTTTAAAGCATGAATTACAATTGTAATATAGACTACTATAAACTACTATAAACTACTCGTGGGGAGTATCCATTAACAATCAAGTAAAGATTATCTTCCTTTTTGTTCTATTTTCAATACCTGTTCCTGCGATAGTTTTCTTGATCTTTGGGGATATTGCTGGTGCTGTCTCTTTATCAGTGTTCTTATTTTTAAGTTATGTTCTCTACCATTACAGTGGCAAGATCCTTCTTAGATGGTATCGTGCAGAAAAAGTGGGTTCCTTGGAGAATATTTCTAAAAAAGCAGAAATATCACCTCCTGATATGTATCTGTTTGATCATCCTCTACCTTTGATCTTCACGGTAGGTACAGGTGGGAGACACGCTGTTGCGTTGTCCAGTGAGGCAATGGCTATGTTTGATATATCTGAGCTTGAGATCCTGTTTGCACGTGAGATTGGTCATATTAAGAATGGTGACGTCCCATTAAATACCATTGTTGCTCTTTTCGCAGGTTCCTTTGCAGCTGTATCCACACTTGCATTGTGGGGGGCATTGTTTATGGGTTTTGGGCAGAATTATGATCCTGCACCCCGATTCATTCGTTTCCTTTCAATGGGGGTGATAACTCCACCTGCAGCATTGGTTGCACAGTTGCTAGTTACGTGCTCAAGGGTGCATGTGGCCGACGAAATTGCTGTAGAACTTACTGGAAAGTCTCAGATGCTGGTTGAGTCTTTGGAACGATTGAAACATCAGGTCGATCTGAATCCAGTAGGTGTAAATCCTGGACACGCTCACATGTTCCCTCTCAATGTATTACATGTTACAGAGTTGTATGATATCCATTTATTACTGTTCAATACCCATCCGTCTTTGGAAAGTAGATCTAATCGATTGAAGGAAGCATCAAAAAAGGTATAATGGAGGCTATTACGTATGGACCTGTTGAATAAATGGAAATTGTCACTGCTCTTCAGCTTTGTATCATACTCAATCGTGCTTTTTGGGATCATCATTTTGGATGTGTTCTGGATACGGGATTTTGACTTCCAGGAGGTTTCAATGATCACCGGTGTTTATATGGCGTTTATTATTTCAGTCATCATCATTGAGTTCATAGTATTCAAGATCAAGCTAGATTCTAGGGGAGAATAAGCTTGGGATCATCGTAACATTTTTCAAATTCAGTAGGTACAGACTTTATCTTATGGGGAATACGATTAGATTATTTGACATCCATCCACTCCGATTATCTGTCCACTTACATAGTCCCCAAGTTCTGAACTCAAAAATAAAATCACTTTTGCAACATCTTCTGGAGTTCCACTCCTACCAAGAGCTATGTCAGAGATTATTTTTTCTTTAATTTCCTCTTTAATATCTTTGGTCAGGTCGGTTTCAATAAAGCCTGGTGCAATTGCATTAACTGTTATTCCATATCTTCCAAGTTCCTTTGCTGCAGACTTTGTAAATCCAATGACTCCTGCTTTGCTTGTTGAATATGCTGTTTGTCCGGCATTTCCATTCAATCCAATTATGGATGATACATTAATTATTCGTCCGGATCTCTGCTTCCTCATAATGTTAGAAGCGTATCGACTGCATAAAAAAGTCCCTTTTAAATTAACGTCAATAATATTATCGAATAACTCAGTGCTTGTCATCATCAAATAATTATTTTTCATTATTCCAGCATTATTTACAAGTATGTCGATCTTGAAGTATTGTTTTTTAATAGATTCAAACATGTCTTTGACTTCATTTTCAACAGAAACATCTGCTTTTATCATGGTAGCATGAAGTCCTTTCTCATTAATGATGTCTACAAGTTCGGCTGCTTTATCTTCACTTTTGTGATAGTTAATGATCACGTGTGCACGATTCTCTGCTGCTAGTAGTGCTGTAGCTCTTCCAATCCCGCGGCTTGCTCCTGTGATCAGTACTACTTTATCTTTGAGCATTTTTAAATTCCACTTTTTAAGCAGTTCAAAGTTCGAATCATAATGATCTGGTATCGCTTGGCATAAATGCAATATCATTTGTCAAGATAGCATATAGCTGGTGGAGACACACTATAATTGGCTGCACTTCTTACCCTGTCAATATGTTTTTTTGCTTTATCGATTGATTCTTCTGACAGTTCAGTGTTCTCTTCTATCATTTCAATGGGCAGGGCATATTCCTGTGAGTATAATAGCTGATCCATAATTTGAATTGGCATGCGCCAGTAAAAATCCTCATCAGATGTATAGTGGCTCCATGTATCTGGGCTTGGTGGCCTTTCTATTATCTCTTTATCCACGTCAAGTAGATCTGCTAATGCATATACTTGAGTTTTATAACAATCTGCCAGAGGTTCGATATCTACTCCACCATCGCCATATTTTACGAACTGTCCCAGGATAAATTCTGTTTTGTTAGTGGTACCGCATACAATATAATTACTTTTTTCAGCGTATAGATATTGGATCAACATTCTGGATCTCTGTTTCACATTCTGGATCCCTATAAGTTCGAGATAGTCCTTTGCCTTCAACCTGTTCTCTGCAATTATTTCACCATCTTTTACCAGTCTTATGGATGGTATGGTTAACATATCATTGTTTAAGAGAGCAGGTAGGACCAGTGAGGTCTTATGGATATCCGGATCATACTCCGGACAGGTTCTCTTTATGATCCTATCCTTCTCACCATATATGTCAAGTGACTGCAATATTGGTGTGATTGGGACCTTTTCATAGGAAACATTCAATGATTCACAAAGTCTTGCTCCAAGTTCCGTGCTGATTGTGGCTGATTCTTCTTCAGGAAGTAGTAATCCATAAACATTCTCATTACCCAAAGCCTGAACGGCCAGTGTGAGTATGACTGCAGAATCGATTCCACCTGAAACTCCTACAACAACTCCTTTTTTCTTAAAATCCTGAACTTTTCTTTTAATAAAGGTTCTGATCTTTAAGGCGTTCTTTTCTGTATCTTTGTTCAGTTCATCAATTATGATCATAATATCCCCCTGGAATAATTTTTACTTTTCACTTTATGCTGTTATCTGGTTTAGTATCTGTACTTCCAGTTTTGTATGGAAGTTCATTCCAGGTCCATATTGAGTTTCTTTGCAGCCATTTCCTTCAATGGCTCTGACAGTTCTTTATTCAATTTCTCCAATCCCTCTTCCCTGGTCATATCCCCGCTTCTCACAAGGCCTGCTATGTCGAAAGCATATGGGTGGATGTTATATTTATTGATATGATTCTGACAGGCAAATGCATTCAAAAGACAGTTTGTTGAATTGCTGTCATTGATCTTTGGAGGCATCCATCCGAGGTCTATTAGTTTTTCAATTATCTTGTCTTCATTGTAATCCCACAGGCACATTGGGTGTAAGATAACTGGATTTGTGTCTTTATCGATGCTGCTTATGATCTCATTTCTTAAAACGAAATCTTCATCCTTGTCCTCTACACCGATATTTTGGAGCTGCTTCTCAAAAAGATCCCTGGACCACTTTATGAAACTGGGTTTTAGGTCAATTATTGGATTTGGAGCCTGTCCTGATGTGAAAGCAAAGACAATGAATGGTGCTTTATGGACAATTGCCTGTTCTATCAGTTTCTGTTTGATGATACTAATGCATGTGTTACATATGTCGCTGGCTCGATATCTGGCAAATTTTGAATATGCGTTGATTGATCCGGCTGCTTTTCGGAATGTATTGCAAAGTGCTTTCTCTTCCATGGTAAGCCTGAAATAGTCACATCCCACTATCTCACACATCTTTTTTGCATTAGCAATAGCAGTGTCTGAAATAAATGCATTATCAAATTGAACTGCAAGTATATTCAGGAATGGGTATTCCTTTTTAAGTTTATAAAGTCCATATGAAGAGTCCTTTCCACCGGAAAGTGCAAAAATGACATCATATTCTCCTTTTCCACTGTTCTCTTCAAGCATTTTTCCTATAATTTCCAAATACTTCGTTTTTTCTTCTGAAGACATTGGTTTATAGCTCTCACAGAACTGACAAAGGCCACTTTCCTCGTTTATTGTGATACCAGGAATGTCTGAATCTAAAATACATTTTTTACATGTTAGCTTTGACATTTTGATACCCCTCTATTATAGACCTGTTAGATATTTTTCCACTTTTGCTTAGTGGTAAGTTCTCGATAAGAATAATTTCCAGTGGACACAGGAAACCGGGCAGGTTCTTCCTACAAAATGCATATAATGCTTCAACTTCTGTATTTTGATTTGGAATTACCATCAGACTGATAGCATTTCCCAGGTACTCGTGATCAACCGGGACGACGAATACGTCCGATACTTCATTTTTTTTGCCAATATATTTTTCCACTTCTCTTGGATTTATACGATGATCGGCAACTTTGATCAGATCGTCCTTACGACCTAACAATTTAAAGTAACCATTTGGTAACTTCTGTGCCAGATCTCCAGTATACATCCAACCATCTATGATCTTTTTACTGGTAGCTTCCTCATCGTTAAGGTAACCTATCAGTATATTTTTACCTCTGGCAATTAATTCTCCTGTAACTCCAGAAGCAACTGTTTTTTTACTATCATCAACAACGTCAAGTTCAACTCCTGGAATTGGTTTGCCTATTGTATCAGGATATTTTTCCAGGTCAGCTGATGGAAGATAGGAAAGTCTTGCTGTTGCTTCCGTTTGTCCATACATAGGGATTATTTCGATCTTGTCATTCAATTGCTTGATCTTTTCTATGATCTCTTCTTCCATGGCGCCGCCTGCAGAAGCAGCAAGTCTGACGTTCTTGAATGATCTCTGGAAGCTGGAAGGATATTTCAGAAGGATGCGGTAGGTACTTGGAACTCCATAAAATATAGTCACTCCCGATTCTATAAGCTTAAAGGTTGATTCGAGGAAAGTAAGACCGCCGATCTTGATAGAACCGCCTGCGATCAGCTGGGAATTAATTATTGAATTTCCAAAAGCATGGTGCGGAGATATCACTTGTGCAGCTTTGTCCTTCGGTGTTATGTTAAGTACTTCTATTATAGAATTTGCATTTGCTATTAGATTTTCATCACTTAGCATGACACCTTTTGGAGTTCCGGTTGTCCCGGATGTGTACATTATGAGCCTTAATAGCTCATTATTGTTTTCACTAATGATCTTTTTACGTAAATTCTTCACAGAGGAATCGTTTGAAATATGGATCACAGTGGTGAATCCTTCAAAGAAAGCATTTCCAAATCTCGAATATTGCTGGTCCGTGACAATAATATTATTTATCTGGTTACTATTAAGTATCTCTCTAATGTTGGATTCCGTCAGTTCCACCGGGAGAGGTACGGCGATATTATCCGACCGATAAATTGCCATTAGGGCCTGAATATATTCTATACCTGATTCGGCAAGGATAGCAAATTTACAATTATCAAAATCATCTATTTCTGATGCTATAGTGTTTATAGTTTCATCAAGAATGCCATAAGGGATAGATCTGTCTTTCTCTTCCAGAGCAATATTTTCGGGATTTGTTTTTGCATGGTTTGCAACATATTCATCAATTCTCATGGTCTCACTTTGTCAATTTTTGGATAATATTTACAATTCCATTGATCGAATCAAAATTTTCAGGAGTCAATAGGTCTTCAGGAATATCGATGGAATATTTTTCAGAAATAAAATCTATTAATTCGATCAATCCAATAGAATCGATGATGCCTTTCATAGTTAAAGAATCATCATCATTTAATTTCGTACCACTGTCCATAAATGATTTGTTTTGCAAGTATGCCATCACATCTTCTTTAATTTCTTCCATACGTATCGCACCAACCAACTTGTTAATTATTCAAAGAGCATAATAATGCAGCATTGATCCAACAAAACCATGTCCCAGAAGTATAAGGAATACTTTCTGCTTCATAGCCTTTTGATCAAATTCCCCATAAGCAAAATAACTTTAATCGTATATAATATGTTGTTATTTTAAACAACTTCTTCTATCTGTTGAAGAGCGATCTATAATATTTTAATTGAAATTATTATTAATTTCTATTTATAACTTTCAGAAACTAATACTTATATACTTATTATGAGTTTTTCGCCATCTAATGGTTACATGCTTTTTTAAAAATAGCTTGTATTGATCTTGTAATTATTTGAAGTAAAGGCAACAGATAATATGTATCTGCTATTAATAAGAAATTCTTGATGTTTGATATCAGTGAGATCAATTTCCTTATCTAAAGTAATTTCAATGTTTTCGCAGGTGCATTCTCATCGCTACTCAGATCAATGTATGTCAGCGGAAATCGATGTATATTTTTTAAGTTTCCATACAGATTTTACAGTACTCCTCTATTTGGATCGAAAATAGACAGCAAGAGTTCAGATTTACTGGTTCTTTCATTGCCTTTATCTTCAGTATTAACGAATTTATACAAGTATGGGATCTTTTTCGACCTTTTTATTTTGATCTTATTTTTCAATATTTCATTCATTTCCTCATTAATTGGCCAGAAACTCACTGTAGCAACATCATGTTCTTTTGCTAGAATTTTTGCAAAAGGGATAACTGATCTAATTATTCCCTCATCATATTTTGGGACATATACATCTTTTAATTGCATGACTTTGACATCATGTTTGTATGTTATATCAAATACAAAGTATCCAACGAGTTTGTCGTTCTGTGAGTTTATACATTTAATAACGTGTCTTCTGCCAGCAAAAGCCTTTGAGAAAAATAACCATCTTAATGTTTCTACATCCCGATATAATGTTGTTAAGCCCTCTTTCCGATTATTATACCAGAGTTCTGCAAACGATTCATTACAGTCACTACACAACGAGCAAATGAAGTTATTGTGCTTTTTCTGATCTGCTCTTTTATCTTCTATCAATCTAATAAAAGGTGATATCAATTTTGTAGGGACTAATAGAGCTTTCAGTATGGACAACTTTGGTTGTGATCTAACACTTTTTTTAATAAAAAAATCAAGCATTTTTCCATAATCGCGTACATACAAGTATTCAATGCCATCGAAAGGGATCTCATAGTCTTCAAAACCAAATTTTTTAAAAATTCCATATGATGCTTCATTTGGACTATTATTGAGTAATAGTTTTACATTTTTTTGCCTGGCGAACGCATGCAGTAGCTGTATACCTGTCATTCCGCGCATTGAAGGTTTTACATAGAATGGCGTGCCTGCTATAGCTATATCCTCTGACCCGTTGATCTGATATTTCACAGGAATATTTCCAAAGAACCCAACGATCTCACCATCTTTTTCGACAACCCAACCATATGGAATCCCTGGATTCATGCTCGGGTTCTCTACCCACCATGTATATATACGATTTGTCCAGACATCAGTTGAGTCTGATTGGAACCCTTCTGCCAGAAGTTCAGCAATCTTTGCAAAATCCTTTTCTTCCACGTATCTTAACTTGGCCGATGACATGATCTTCATAGAGGTATATGTAACATAATGATTTAATAATTTCTATATGCGATCTAAGGCAGGATCTACAATCATCAATTTGATCTCATTGTTCATTTTGATTTTCAGGACAAAACTAGATGTGTTATCGAAAACAGATCTAGAGTTTGTTCTGATTTATTCTGTTTCCTGTTTTAGATTCATGATGTACATTATACCACCTGCAACGATAGCAAAAATGATCCATCCTATATGTGTGTGGACCGACATCATAACCTCAGCTCCATATGAGTATGCAGCTATGTAAAGGATTATTACTCGCACAAGGTTTGCGATATAGGCAACCACAACAGCAAATCCTAGCAAATATAATGTCTTACTAAAATTCATTTTTTCTATGCGACTATAACCAGCAACAATTCCTACCAGTAGGAACATTGAATATAATCCTGAACATGGTCCGCCTATCACTATGGTCATATCTTCAACACCACTGAGCTTCACAGTCTCAGTCGCAACTACTTCAATGGGTATTCCTGCCAGTTTAATGACAGTTACTGTTGGTAATAGAACAAAGTAATGATCGAACAGATGGAAAAAGTTGATTTCTAATGCACCAAACAATGTATAGAATATCAAGTACAAAAAAGTAAATATGCCTGCTATGTATGCACCAAACTCTCCCATACGGCGAAGTTGGGGATTGTTAATTCCAAAAGCTATGAGTGATATCCCTAAGAAGAATACCATAGTATCAAGTGTGCCAAGTTGGCTATTGGTCCTAAAGTTATAAAATAGATCCGCAAAAGCAATGAAAGTACCTATGGAAATGTACAATTTTGAACTTTCTATTGTTCTGGTCTCTGTCAGATGTATGCGTGTGACCAGAGCTGCGGCAGCTAAGATCAATAATATGCCAGCATACGTAGAGCCTTCGCTGAACTCTATTGTAGCTCCTGTGAACAATGAAAGTATAAGGAGCATGAGAAATACAGTCTTATTTTCGTTTACCATTTATATGTTTTACTTGTCAATTACTGCATATTAAAGTACTGTTTATGCTTTCAAGCATTGTTTAACTTTAAAACATCTGTGCATATATAAATACTAGAAACAGCTAATTTAAAATATGAATATTTGATCATTCGATCTCTATCGTTTGAACAGTTCAATTGTGAAATATAATATTTGTTCATTGGGGGGTAAATAATTGTGAGAGATTTCACATTATCAATGTACGGACAATTACTTGAAGCCATCACTAATACGGAGTACACTGCAACCTCTGTATGCGATTATCTCAAATACGCGCCGGATCGATGTGTAATTCTTCGCCATGATGTGGATCGTGCTGTGAAACGTTCGCTTGATATGGCACAACTTGAGCATGAATATGGCATTAGGTCTACGTATTACTTCAGACATACCGATGAAGTATTTAAACCAGATTACATGCATGCGATTGCAGATCTGGGACATGAAATAGGGTTCCATTATGAAGTTCTGGATAAGGCTAAGGGAGATATGGAAAAAGCCATCAATATCTTCGAACAGGAACTGAATGAATTGAGAGATGTGGAAGAAGTAACTACGGTTTGCATGCATGGAAATCCCTTGTCTCAGTGGTTGAATCGTGATATCTGGAAGAAATACGATTTCCGGGATTTCGGGATCTTGGGTGAACCCTATCTTTCTATAGACTACAATAAGGTAATGTACCTTACTGACACTGGCAGGACCTGGGCAGATATGAACATTCGTGTTAAGGATGTGCTGAATTCTGGTGGATCAGGAGCAAATTCCGGCTTTGTTGGGAAGATAGCCTCTACGAAAGATTTGATCGAACTTGTCAAAAGTGAAGAGGTCCCGCAGTTGTGCATCCTAGCACATCCTAACAGATGGTGTGACGATACTTTTGGATGGACAAAAGAGATCCTCTTGCAGAACATCAAAAATATCGGTAAGGCTGGAATTGTCTGGTACAGGAATAGGAAGTCCTTGTGATACTGTGGGGATGTGTGCTGATATATGATCGAGATCACAGATTCATTCGATAAGCTCCAGTGGGACAATTTCGTGAGCGAACACCCACATGGCAATATCTTCCAAACCACTGAGATGGTCGAGGTCTACAGGCAGGCAAAGAACTATGAACCTGTATCGTTGGCTGCGGTAGATTCTGTGTCTGGAGATATCTTAGCGGTAGTACAGGCAGCTGTCATATGTGAAATTAGTGGAATTGGAAGTTCGTTCTCAGCACGTTCTGTGATACATGGAGGACCTCTTGCTGCTGAAAGTAGAGATGGTGCTGAGGCAGTTTCTGTTTTGATGGGCCAATATAATGTCTTGATGAAAAAGAAGGCAATATATACCCAGATCCGCAACATATGGGATACACACGGATCTAAACAGATGCTGGAATCTCTGGGTTATACATATAGTGAGCATCTGAACTATCTGATCGACCTTGATAGGACTGCTGATACTGTGTGGCAAAGTATTCATAAATCACGGCGAAAAGGTATCAACAGAGCAGAAAAAGCTGGTATCGAGATTAAGAAGATCGAGAATGATGGTGAATTGGTAGATTCATATAATTTAATTGAACAAACTTATAGGAATGTTCGAATGCCGATTGCAGATATTTCTTTATTCAGGGCTGTATATAATTTATTTGTGCCAACAGGTATGGCTGATTTCTATATCGCGATTCAGGACGGGATGCCTGTAGGTACTCGTATAGTGCTCAAATATAATGAGCTGGTGTATGACTGGTATGCAGGATCAAAAAAAGAGGTGGAGTATGTGGACGAAGCGCTTGTCTGGTGCGTTCTCAAAGAAAATGCTGGTGCATATAAGATATTTGACTTTGGTGGTGCAGGGCATCCGAGCAAGCCATACGGTGTAAGGGAATTCAAAAGACGCTTTGGCGGAAAGGAAGTGAATTTCGGTAGGTATGAGAAAACACATGACAAGTTCAAGAATAGAATTGCTGAAGTTGGGTATGGTATATACAGGAAATTGAAGTGCAGGCAATTCTAACATCGATATATACTTATAAAATTGAACTAAAACCAATATTAAAAATGAATTCGATTAAACCCGATCCTCGATTAATTCCCAGATTTAACATTGACTATTATACTGGGGATTTCCTATCATCAATGTTACATCTAGATAAAAGATCAGATGTTGGCATGATAACAGATCTATTTGCAGATGTATCCATCAATTACACAAATAGCGGTCGCACTTCCCTTTATATAATTTTAAAAGCTCTTAATTTGCCTGAGAACTCAAACATTGGTGTTTCCTTATATACGTGCCCAAGTGACTTCGATGCGATAATACATGCTGGGCATAATCCAGTATTTATTGACATTGAACCTGATAATTATACTCTTGATCCACAAGATCTGAATAAAAAAATAGATGATCTTGCTGCTGTTGTTGTGGTCCATGCCTTAGGTCGTCCTGCTGACCTTGAGGGTATACTGAAGGTTGCAGGGGACAAACCGGTGATCGAGGACTGTGCCCATGCATTGTTGAGCAGGTACAAAGGGGAGCTTGTTGGAACAATTGCAACTGCTGGATTTTTTAGTTTCAGAACTGGGAAATATATTTCTGCAGGTGAGGGTGGAATGATCACTACTAAGGATCTTCAGCTTGCATCAAATATAGAGAATGAGATTGGAAAGCTACCAGTTCTTCCAATTACTGACGAGATCAAGCATGCAACAATAACGTATGCACGCTCACTACTGTATCACAGACCTTGGTTTGGGTTGTTTTCTTTGCCACTTGGTAGTAGGATCGAAGAAAAGGTTGATATTATGAACAAACGCTCATTTAGTAAAACAAAGATCAGGAATACGGATCTTCATGTTATTACAAAAAAAATAAAGGACTTTCAGGAAAAAGTGGATAAAACTCGGAATAATTCCCTTTATTTAATAGAGCAACTAAAAGATCTTGATCTAATACTTCCAGTTGAGCGTTCGGAAACCTATTGTAATTATTTCCTTTTTCCAATACAGCTTAAAAACATTTCTGTAAGGAACAATTTGAGTGAAGCGCTCAGAAAAGCAGGGTTTGATACGATCATGCTGTTTAGTGCGACACCAGAAATAGCAAAATTGAGTTATGGGTATGAGGGGGATTGTCCTGCCACTGAAAATGTAGCAAAGAGGCTACTTGTTATGCCTAACCATTATACCTTGGGGAAAAAAGAACTTGATAATATATGTAAGATCATAAAAAATTGTATTTGATGAGATTTGTTCTCAATAATATGAAATAATGATTGCTACGAGATTTCCTATTAAATAGTTTAGGATCATATTGTTAAGAGCATGTAATTGCCATGTTGGGGATAACATATATATTAGAGGGAATTAACAATTATATACAATCGACTTGATTGGTTTCATCTTGTTGTATGGTAGGGGTTCCATATGACCAGTTGTTATCTTTGTAACTACCTCAGGCCCATTTTTGTCAAAAATGGACCATCTATAAAAGCTATAAAGAGCAAGATCATATATTAGGTAACCTTAAGATCGGGGGCAATTATGCTGCCAAATATATCTATTAGAACTGGGCATGTGGTTGGTTTGGGGCTAGTTAGTGCAGGGTTAGCTGCTGCAAAGGACATTGATCATTACATTATTGTAACAGGTGTTCCTGCAGAGAAGCTGAAAGAGGTGGATGCGAATTGAATGTATTATTGGATATTGGTCATCCTAAAGATGTAAATGTGTTCAGTAATGTGATTCGATTACTTCAGGACAGGGGACATAAAATTAAGATCTTTGCACGGGCTAAAGAAAGCACCAGGAAAATGCTGGAAGAGAATGGTTTTGAATATAAACTCTGCAAATATTATAAGACAATGCCGGGCAAAGCTTTCGGTGTTCTTGCTAATGATCTACTTTTGTACAAAATGGCAAGACAGTTCAAGCCTGATATTTTTGTAAGCCCGGGTTCTCCTTATTCGGCACATGTTAGCAGATTGATGGGGAAGCCGCATCTGGCATTTTCAGATACTGAAATAGCAGGTCTGGTCACAAAACTTGCCTTTCCATTTACAGATCGGATCTACACATCGACGTCGTTCTATCTGGACCTCGGACCAAAACAGACACGTTTCAGGGGCTATTATGAGCTAGCATACCTTCATCCCAAATATTTTAAACCCGATGAGAATGTGTTGACTAAATATGGTTTAAAAGCAGGATATATATTGGTTCGTCTATCTGCTCTCTCCTCACATCATGATCTACATGCAAAAGGTTTTAATTTCAAGGCGGAAAAAGAATTAAAAGAATATATCTCTGTGCTTGAAAAGTTTGGAAAAGTGATCATCTCCTCTGAGATATCAGATTGGCAAACAATTAGGGATTATCAACTTGAAATGGACCCCAAAGACCTGCACAATATAATCTATCATGCTGCATTGTGCATTAGTGAAGGTGCAACTATGGCTTCGGAAGCTGCTGTACTTGGAGTTCCTTCTATTTACGTTTCTAATAATCAAAGGGGTTATCTCAACGAGCTTGAGGAAAAATATGGACTTGTTTATACGATTCCTGATAAGGGTCTGGCACTGAAAAAAGCGATAGAGATACTGGGAAATGGATCAAGTAAAGATGTATGGAGATCAAAAAAAGACGAGATGTTAAGCGACACTATAGACGTTGTCGATTTTATTGTTGATACCATTGAGTTTCATGACCAAAAGGGAGTTCAATGACAGAATTTAGCATAATAGAACCAGAAAAGGACATGCTAAATAAGTTTGTCTCTAAAAATAAGTATGCTACTATTTTCCAAACAGGTCACATGCTTGATATCTATCATGATGTGCCTAATTGTGAACCATTGGCTTTGGTGGCAGTTGATGATAACGATGAAATTCTGGCATCGCTGGTCAGCATCAAATTTACAGAAATAAGTGAAATTGGTTACTTTTCTTCCCACATAACTATTCGTGATGCTCCCCTCTGGGTAAATAGCGAATGTGGAAAAAGTGCAGCCATTGAACTAATTAACAAGCATGATAAAATTACTAAAAGAGGATCCCTTTACAATCGAATATATTCAAACTCTAATGCTGCCATGTCAGATCTATTATGTTCATGTGATTATAATTACGAGGACAATTTAAATTTTTTAATTGACTTGAACCGAACCGAGGAGGAGTTATGGAGTTCATTGGGAAAAAAGAAACGTAATGGTATTAGAAAAGCTCAAAAAAATAATGTGGTGATCAAGGAAGTAGAAAATTATGACGAATTAAAAAGTTTTTATGAGCTTCTTTCAGAAACTTCAGAAACTGCCAAGATACCAGTTAAAGATTTTAAGTTGTTCTATAACGTCTATAACATACTAGTGCCAAAAGGATTGTCTAAGATCTATCTGGCAATTCACGATGGTTTACCAATCGCTGGAATACTTACGCTTAATTATAATAATACCATTTATGATTGGTATGCGTGTTCATCACGTAAATACTTACATCTGCATCCTAATGAATATTTAGTCTGGAATATACTATCATGGGGTGCTAAGAACGGTTACTCTACGTTTGATTTTGGAGGTGCTGGCAGTCCGAAGGTAAAGTATACTGTCCGAAATTTCAAAAAACAATTTGGAGGAACATTAGTAAACTATGGTACATATACAAAAATAAATAAACCCCTTACTTTCAAGTTGTGCAAAAAGTGTTATGAATTATATTGTAAAATATTATAATGTTCTTCTTTAAGATCGTATGTGCTGGTTATTTTTTGTAGAAGGACTTACCAACGTTTACGAATCTCTTGAAAAGCTTACCTATCATAATTTGGACATTGAGTGAACTATTATCGATACGGATTCCAATTCAGTAATTAAGAGCCAAGATCATTAATTAGATAACAGGTGAAATATTGAGCACAATTGATAAGGTAGCCAAAAATACAGGTATCCTGCTGGTGGGTAATCTGCTTTTCAGGTTGATCTCTTTAGTTGTTGTGATATATCTCGCAAAATACTTGGGAGTCGATGATTTTGGGAAATACAATTTCGTGTTTGCCTACATTGCATTTTTTGGCATAGTTATTGATTTTGGACTCAGTGAAATACTTGTGCGAGAGATGTCAAGAGACACTGAAAGCATGTCAAAGATGCTTGGAAATGCATATATTATTAAAATAATACTCTCTGTATTTTCTATTCTTCTGTCAATATCAATCATATCATTGATGGATTATCCGGTAGACACGACCACATACGTGTATCTGATATCATTCACACTACTGTTCATGTCATTTAGTGATAACTGCCGTTCGGTGTATCAAACCACGCTGAAAATGGAATACGACATAGTAGCAAAACTGATCACTAAAATAGTCTCTGCTTCTCTGATCTTCTTCATAATTACTATAAATGGCACCCTATATCAGTTAATGGCTGTATTCTTATTTTCAGAGGTATTGAAAGCCTTATTAAATTATTTCTTTGTGAAAAGATTTGTCAGGGTCAAGTTCGATATCGATTTCGCATTGTGGAAACGTTTGTTCAAAGAAGCTCTTCCAATCGCATTCTCCAGTGTCTTCCTCATAATATACCATCGAATAGATGTACTGATGCTTTCCATGATGATCGGTGATCATGCCGTAGGACTTTATTCGGCTGCATACAAATTATGTGAACCATTGGGTTTGATCCCATATGCAATCGTTATCTCATTATTTCCTGTTATGTCAAAAGCATTTACAAGCTCAAATAACACTTTGGTAAAATATTATGAGATGGGATTTAAGTTCCTAGTAATACTTATGCTGCCAATTACCGTGGGAACTGCTCTTATCGCTGATCGGATCATACTCCTTATTTATGATCAATCCTTTGCGGGTTCAATAGTTGCACTCGAAATACTAATATGGTCGGTTTTTCTCGTATCTGTGAATTTATCTTTAACGAGTCTGTTAACATCAATTAATAAACAAGGATTGAACACTTTGAGTATGGGTGTCTGTGTCGCGGCAAATATATTACTCAATTACTTGGTAATCCCTAAGTATAGCTATTATGGAGCAAGTATCACAACGGTCGTAACAGAACTGCTCTTATTATTTATGAGTCTTTATTTTGTTTCCACAAATTTAGTCACTCCAGGGATATTCAGGATATTCGTTAAGCCCATGCTGGCGTGCTTGCTCATGGCTATGCCTGTTTATTATCTGAATAATTTTGTAAACATCAACCTGTTTTTAATAGTGATCTCAGGAGCACTTACTTATGGGGTGGCTTTAGTAGTATTACGGATATTCTCAAGTGAGGAAACCAAAACTATAAGAAGGGTTTTGAAGATATAATTATAATTGGAACAAGTATTATTGCAACAATGGGGATTATTGCATTAATGACTGTCTGGACATTCGAGGAAACAATGATCCTGCATTCATCAATGAAATTTTGTTGGTGAAGGAGGGTGGAGTGTATGTCTATGATCTATGGCTGAAATCTGTGGTAGCTAAGGTAATTCGAATATATATATGACTTTTAGGCTATAAGGATAAATGACATATGAGTATGAGAACATATATTTTGGTGACGCCTTGTAAAGATGAAGAATACAGTTTACCAAAACTTGCAGAGTCGGTTATCAACCAAACGGTGAGGCCAGAGCTATGGGTAATAGTCGATGATGGTAGTACGGATAAAACTCCTCAAATATTACAAGAACTTACCACGTCCCATGAATGGATCCGATCCGTACGACTGGATGAAACTCCAAGAGATCTGGGAATCCACGTTGCACATGTTTATCGAGTGGGTTTCGATCATGCACTGGAATATTGTGATAACCACAATATCGCATATGATCATATAGGGGTCGCGGATTCAGATGTTGTACTTGATGATAATTATTTTGAATATTTAATGAATAAGCTTGAAATGAATCCTAAACTTGGCATCTGTAGTGGCCGGATAGGCTCTACTGTTAATGGTAAAATACTGTGGGACAGGGATCGTGAAGATCTGCCAACAGGTGGTGCCAGGCTATGGAATAAAAAATGCTTTGAAGAGACGGGTGGATATCTTTTAACCTGTAGCCCTGACAGTATTGCTATTGTAAAAGCTAAACTTAGGGGATGGGAAACAAAAAAGTTCGATGACGTAAAAATGGTATCTTTAAGACCATTTGCAGGTGCTGAAGGTCAATGGGTCGGATACAAAAAAATGGGTTCCAACAATTATCACATCGGATTCACTCCGTTGCATATTTTACTAAAAGGGATAAAACTTTTATGGAGCAATGATGATTTTCATAAAAATGGTGTTGGCATACCCTATATGCTAGGGTACTTCACAGATTATGTTAAAAGAGCACCCAGAATTGATGATAAAGAAGTTATCGACTATTACAGGAATACCAGGCTGAAGGAGGTATTATGTTTAAAGATAATCCACCGAAAAACAAGGTGATAATTTTTGCACTTCTTATAGTGCTGAACATAGTGATAAGGATCCCTTCTATCCCTCATGAAAAAGGGAGCGATTCTTTTTTTGTTCATTCCCTTGCCAACTCGATCACGATGTATGGGCAGGCCAACTGGTGGGAAAGTTGGCTTTCCATCTTTGGCTTATACCCATTGTCATATGCAAGTGGGATCCCGTATTTCTTGTCTGGCATTTCCCAACTTGCAAATATTGATATGGAAATCACGATCTTAGTTTTCTCTTTAGTATTGGGCCTTTTTGGTCTATTTGCCTCTTATTTACTTGGAAATATGATATATCCAGATTCAGTCTTTAAATATGTATTTGCACTTCTTTTTTCAGTGTCCCAGGGTGTATTGATCTTTACTACATGGGAGGTCAGTACAAGGGGTCCTTTTATTGCACTATTCCCTTTGTTCTTATATTTGCTATTGAAATTTTCGAACGGTTCAAGGCTAAAGATAGGTGCTCTGTTACTGATGTTATTAATTTTGCTATTTAGCATTCATAAATTTTCTTACTTTGCAGCATTATCCCTTGGATTGATGGTATTCCTGTTATTGACCAGAAACAGAATAAAAATACCTTCCAATATTCAGACAATGGGGTACAGTGCATTGTTTTTGTTCTTCATGATGCTTCCTTTTTTCAAAAGAAGCCTGGTACCTTTTGCAGGTTCCAGGTATGATTGGATACTGGAAATATTGATAGTTCAAGTAAGACATGTGGGACCATTGACCCTATTGGTTTTTGGTGGCCTGGTTTACATGTTGTTGAAACAGCCTAAGAGAAAAGAAGAGGCATTCATTCTATTGCTATCCGCATTCCTTTTGCCAATTATATATTCTGATATCTATGGGCATTTTGTTTATCTGCTCTTCTCAATATTTTTGGTTAGCATTGCTCTAACTAATGTCCTCAATGTGCCATCCAAATATTTCAAGACATTCGCAATATTATTACTTATCTGTTCGGTATCATTTTCGGGCTTTTATAATCACTGGCGTACTGGCGAAGCGGCGGAAGAATGGGTGATGGATGACAAGACATATGTTTCTGCAAAATGGGCCAATCATTATATTAATGACACAGCCGGAGCTTTCGGTAACGGTGATAGAACAATGCGTCGGTTTATGGCCATATCAGATGGAACTCCAAGGGTACTTTTAGATTCGATATCAGCTTTAACGTATGGATTTGTGAATTTTTCAGAAATTGATGTGCAAAAGAGGTCTCCATTGTCCAGTTCATATTATTTTGACAATCCCTATTTTGCAGGAGATTTTCATTCAACAGATGGAAGTATCAATTGGGTTTTGATACAGGAAGATATAGATTACAGATCTTCCAGAGAGCTATATAGCAAATATGATCTTTCTTACCTTATAATGGATACTAAATATCCTGAACCTGTATTTGAATCAGTGTATGAGAAAAAGATAAGTATCTATGATAATAGCAGGATCAAAATATGGATAATTGACTAATTATCCATTAATCTCTTTTTAGTTTTCTATTTTTGAATATCTTCATTAAGTACAACATATGCAGAAAGCATCAGCCACACAGGAATATGGTCATCTTGATAGTACTATCAATTCAAATCCCTTTGGTTGAACCTGGATATCTATATCCTTTTACATTACAGTTTTAACTTTGCTATCCCTTCGTGCACAGACTTAGCAGATCTTGAAAATGCCTGTTGCTGGCTTTCTGTCAATTCAAGTTCGATGACCTCTTCCACGCCGTCCTTACCTAATATCACAGGTACTCCCAGATATAAGTCGCTCTCGTTGTATTCTCCTTGCAAATAAGCGGCTGCAGGAAGAACTCGTTTTTGATCTTTTATCACGGATTCTACCATGGTGGCAATGGCTGCTGCCGGGGCATAGAAAGCACTGCCTGTCTTAAGGTATTCAACAATTTCAGTTCCGGCGTTGATGGTGCGCTGTATCAGCCTATCGATCGTTTCTTCTGGAAGCATTTTTGAGATCGGAATTCCTGATACTGTGGTATATTGTGGTAGTGCTACGAGGGAATCCCCATGTCCTCCAAGTACGAGTGCAGAAACATCCTGTACTGAAATTCCAAGTTCCATTGCAATGAATGCTGCAAAACGACTTGAATCAAGTACTCCACTCATTCCAAATACCCGTTCAGTTTCCAGTCCTGTATATTTCTGTGTGGCATAGGTCATTACGTCAAGTGGATTGGAGACCGTGATAACTATGGCTTCAGGTGCATATTTCGAAATGTTTTCAGATACATCTTTTATGATATTTGCATTTATATTCATCAGGTCATCACGCATCATTCCCTTTTTTCGGGCTATTCCTGCGGTAATGATAACAACATCAGAATCCACAATGTCAGCGTAATTGGTCGTGCCCAATATGTCCACATTGTATCCAAGAACAGGGGCGGCCTGTATAATATCAAGTGCTTTCCCTTCGGGCAGACCCTCAACGACATCGGTCATAACAATGTTCCCGAGCTCAAGTTCAGCAAGACGCTGAACAGTGGTAGAGCCAACGTTACCTGATCCTATGACTGCTATTTTCTTCATTTGTAACTACCTCCGAATGATTGGACATATCCGATGATCAATACATTACATTCTAAGTTTGATTTTCAATACTAATATATGTGCGCTTAGTCTGTTTGAGTCGTGCAAAATGTAACTCAAATTAAGGACAATGGCATAGTTCCAACTTTGACATATTGAATTAGCAGGTCCAATATCCTGTCTCTTGTAATTATTGTGGAAAAAGGCACTATGAAAACTTGGGGGTGTGGTCGGACTGGGGAATTTGTGGTGCTATTATCATTGGGTTTATTGTATAGCTATTCATATGTTGGAAAAATATGAATTTGATAGTTGAAAATATGTCTAAAAATTCATTAAAATGTCGATTTCAAATTTGACATTATACTAGAAAGTAGGGGATTCAAATCAAAAAATACATTTATGTCAACCTTAATGGTATATGAATTGATTTTTGGCCATAAAGAGCTAATTTAATAACAACTAATGTATATTTATCACAGAGGTCAAGCTGCTTCTCTTAATAGATATTTCGGCGGATGATGTTGTTTTTATGAATATGAAATATGACTCTTAATATATCTAAACATTTAAAACTAATTTTTTAATAGGAACCTTTTTATTAAATAACTTTGTACGCTATTCGTCGATTGAATATGCGTTAATAGTCGAAAATTATATTTCAAAAGCTATGAATCCAGGGATGATACAAAAACCATTATATTGTTTACCAACATTTTTTTATGAGTTGTAAGTAGGTGAAAATAGCCTGATTATGGACACTCTTGCCTTTTTGGGGGTTATTATGAAAAGATATAACAAACCTGTATTTTGTTCTGAAATATTATGTTTTCGATCAATACAAAACATCAGTACAGTAAAATCTCTTTCAATAAATGTCTTTTGTACTGTTTTTATTTTGTTAGCTTTATCGAATAGCGCATATGCTACTGACTATTATGTTGCCACGTGGGGTGACGATGCTCACACAGGTCTAACGCACGAACAATCTGTAAGATCCCTGGATCATGCCCTATCCTTAATGGTTGCAGGTGATACCCTATACATGTCTGACGGAACCTGGTATGGGGAAGTATTGGATTTTGTGGGGCATGATCTGGGGGGCACATCTGGCAATCCTGTTACAGTAAAAGCATATGATGGAAACCCAACCCTAAGCAACGGTCCCTCGAAAGTGAATATGATCGATACGTCCTATCAAGACTGGATCACTATAGATGGGATCACTGTTACCAACGGTTATAATGGGTATCATGCTTCATGGAATAGTCACCTTGTTATCCGAAATTGTACTTTTTCGAACATGCGTATGGATGGAATTAATTTCTGGAGGCAGGTAAGTGATACCTTAGTAGAGAATACTGTTGTTACCAATTGTGGTGAACATGGCATTCACTATTATAATCAGTTGGATGAAGGGATAATGTATAACCATGTTATCAGGAACAATGATATCTCTAACTCTGGGCATAATCTGATCGATCTTCATACAAGGATAAGTAATGTAATAGTTGAGAACAATGAACTCTATTTCACATCTGATTATTCAGGTCTGGAACAGGTTGGACTGTATTTACATAATGGTGATACTGACAACATAACAATACGCAACAACTACTTCCATGATCAGCCAAGACCTCTGGAAGTTTTAAATTCAGAAGATGTCTTTATAGAATATAATAGATTCGAGGATATAAGTGGTAGAGCATTAATGTTGTCCTCATTTAACGACGGATCGTATGACAAGAATGCTCGTGTTCACAATATATATTTTAGAAACAATATCATAGACAATGCTGACCATGCTGTCCTTTTCTGGGGAGAGGACTCGATATATCAGAATATCTACTTTATCAATAATACTTTACTGAATATAGGGAGCTCTGATTTCTATATCCATGGTGGTACTTTTAAGAATCCAATAACTCTTGAAGGTAATTTACCACGCGAGCAAAGTAAAACATTCACATTCAGCGTTTATCCCAGTGATACTATCTCTTTAATAGATTCTTCCAATGCCATCATGTTCAGCGAGGATGAATCTATTAACGTATGTAGCGTTGATGCTTCATTGATCAAGGTTGAATACTCTGATGGTAATTTGACCATTAACAAGTATCCGATATATGCTCATCCGACTACGGGGCATGTGAATGTTGAAGTGAACAAATATGATATCTCTCTTCCACAAGGTGAGGTCCTCATAGATTTCACTGCGAAATCAACTGACGGGGGAAGTGTGGTGTTCACTGTTGATGACCTGCAACCAGATCACTGTTATGACATCAAAATGGATGATGTTGATCTTACTTCAAAACAGGCAGATCCTTCGGGTCAGATCCAGTTTACAAGTTCAGAGTTGTCAAGGGAACATTCTTTCTCTGTTCAAGAAACTACTTATTCCTCAAATTTTTTAATGACCGCCGATGCTGGCTCAGACAGATCTATCGTTCCTGGCGAGACAGCATCTTTCGATGACTCGAGTTCCTATGATGACGGCGGCATCATATCTTATATATGGAATTTCGAATCTGATGTTGGACTTCTGCCAGATATCACTGGTATGGTTTTGCATGATAGCTATAAAGAAGTAGGAACCTACACAATGGTTCTTACTAATTTAAATACTAATTACGAGACTAACACTTATGCGATCTTTGGCGAAGAAAGTTATGTCTGCCATGTTCCGTTCACATTTTGTCTGGACCGTGGTCAATTTTCTCCAAAATATGGCCATACTAATTATAAGTATGTCCACAATTCTGTTTTATTATTTACAAATAAATAATTTATTAAGGGAATTACATGATGAATCGTAAAAACGAAATAAATTCCGAGAAAACAAAACATAGCTTTTTACAAGGCACGAAGAATTCTAGATATTTTTTACGAAATATTCTTTATGCAGTTTGTATACTATTAGCTTTGTCCGGTACAGCAAGTGCAACTGACTACTATGTTGCTACTTGGGGTGATGACGCACACACAGGTCTGACCCATGAACAATCTGTAAAAACTTTAGATCATGCTCTATCCTTAATGGGCGCAGGTGATACTTTATACATGTCTGACGGAACCTGGTCCAGAGAAATATTGGATTTTACGGCACACGGTTTGGAGGGTACTCCTGGTAATCCTGTTACGGTGAAAGCATACAATGGAAACCCAACTATGACCAACGGTCCCTCAGGAGCAGCTATGATCAAGACATCTTATCAAGATTGGATCACGATAGATGGAATAACTGTTACCAATGGTTATACTGGTTATCTTGCTGAACATAATAGCCATCTTGTTATCAGAAATTCTGAGTTTTCGAACATGGACCTTGAGGGAATTGATTTCCGTACACATACAAGTGATACCTTAGTAGAAAATAATGTTATTACCAATTGTGTTGAACATGGAATTCATTATTTTAATCAGATGGGTACAGAGATAATGTATAATCATGTTATCAGGAACAATAAGATCTCTAACGCTGGTCATAATCTGCTCGACATTCATACAAGAATAAATGATGTAATAGTTGAAGACAATGAACTCTATTTCACATCTGATTATTCAGGTCTGAAACAGGTTGGGCTGTATTTACATAATGGTGATACTGACAACATAATGATACGCAATAACTATTTCCATGATCAGCCAAGACCTCTGGAAATTTATAATTCAGAAAATGTCGTTATAGAAGATAACAGGTTTGAGGATATAAATGGCAGAGCATTAATGTTGTCCTCATTTAACGACGCAAAGTATGACAAGAATGCTCGTGTTTACGATATATATTTTAGAAATAATGTCCTAAAAAATGTTGACTATGGTGTCCTTTTCTGGGGTGAGGAGTCAATATATCAGAATATCTACATTACTGATAATACTTTATCGAATGTCAGAAATTATGATTTCTGGATATACAGTGGTACTTTTAAAAACCCAATAATACTTGGAGACAATTTGCCACGTGAGCAAAGCAAAACATTCCTTTTCCGCGTTTACCCGGTTGGTGCTATCTCTGTAGTAGATTCGTCCAATGCCATTATGGTCAGTGATGACGAATCTGTTACTGTATCTGATGTTGATGGTTCATCTATCAATGTTGAATCCCGTGATAGGACTTTGACAGTAAACACGTATCCGATGTATGCTCATCCGACTAAGGGACCTGTAAATGTAGAAGTGAACAAATATGATACATCTCTTCCACAGGGCAATGTACTCGTAGATTTCACTGCCCAATCCACCGATGGGGACAATGTGGTGTTCACTGTAGGTGACCTGCGACCAAACCGCTATTATAACGTCAAAATGGATGGTACTGACTTTGTTTCAAAACAGGCAGATTCTTCAGGTCAGATCAAGTTTGCGAGTTCCGAGTGGTCTGTACATTCTTTCTCCGTAGAAGAGGTTTCGTCAGCTCCATCGAATCTTTCACCAACTGCTAATGCTGGCTCTGGCATGACAGTTGTTACTGGTGAAACTATATCCTTTGATGGTTCAGATTCATCAGATGACAAGGGAATTGCTTCCTATGCATGGGATTTCGATGCTTCTAATGGACTCCAGGAAGATGCGAAAAGTGCTGTTGTGCAGCATTCCTATGATGCTGCAGGTACCTATAAAGTAACTCTTACTGTGGAAGATGCTGACGGTAACACAGACTCTGATACTGTCACTGTAGTAGTAACAACAACCATGGGTGATGTTAACCATGCACCTGTCATCACTACATTCAAACCAGCAAACAATGCAGTCTTTGATGAAGGTGATTCTATTTCCTTCGATGTAACTGCATCCGATGCTGATGGGGATGCATTGAGCTATACCATACTGATCGATGGGGTTATTCGCAGCACTTCTTCTAACTATATATGGAACACTGACAGCACAAGTTCTGGTGCTCATACGATCAAAACAATTGTAAGTGATGGTCTTGATCAGGTAACGTCAACTCGTACCGTTACTATCAATGACAAACCTATCATCATCGAGTCACTTGACATAGTTCAGGGTGATGCTACTGTAGACGGTGATCTGAGCGACTGGCAGGATGTGACCGGTATGACTCTGACTGGCTCAACTAACAGAAATCCTGGGGAAGACAATACCGCTGTGGTTAAGGCAAAACATGATGACAATTACCTGTACCTTGCCTTTGAGGTAACTGATACGAACCTTCAGGCTTCCGGCCAGGATGAGGTTAGCCATATCTATCTAGATGATGGTGTAGAGATATTCCTTGACACACAGCACGATAATGCTGGTGTGATGCAGTCAGATGACTATCACTTTATCATTAACCTGAATGGTGCAGTAATCGATGAAGTGGGTACTGGTGGCGGCAAGGATCTCTCGTATACCAGTGGCATAATGACAGGCATAACTTTGTTGGGTAGCAATGGTGACGAAAGTGACACGGATACTGGTTACGTGATAGAAGTTGCAATCCCTTGGACTGATGTTGGCGGTGATCCTTCGAATGGTGCTGTTGGCTTGAACGTTGGAATAAACGATCGGGATAATGGGTTCGATGGTCGTCAGTATTTTGACTCGTGCAGTCTAACAGGCTCAACCAATGATGCGCCTAACAACTGGGGTGATGCGATCATTGTAGCTACGGACAACATAACACCTGTTACACATCCACGGTGGGATGTGAATAAGGATGGTGTGGTGAATATTCTGGATATTACTCTGGTGAGTCAGAATATGGGCAGTCAAAATTTAGATACTGTCTGGGACGTAAACCAGGATGGTGAAGTAAACATCCAGGATCTTACCCTCGTAGCACATCACTTCGGTGAAACAGTAGAATGAGATGCATATTCTGCATCTCCTTTTATTCTTTTTACCATCTGTCAATTCGACTGCTGGATTTTCATAAATTTTCTTTTCATTTTAATTATAATGTAATTATTTTCATGTAAAATTATATTAATTTTTTAATTACATTAGTCGCAAGTTCTATGTAATTTCATTTCTCTGCCTATTGAAAACCAGTCTAATTCGACCCCCTGCATCATAATGATAATGCGTATGACAGGTACTAGTTTTTCACAATGTTTATATATCACCAACACAATGATAAATTGGGGATTTAAATTTGATTGATTATAAGCAAGTCCTCAAAGTTATTTCAAATAAAGGGGAAAACATGTTTAGCATAAAAAACGTATTCATGGTAGTTATTATAATAACATTGTTTGCAGCTCTTAGCAACGTTTCTGCAGCTGCTTCCGATGTAGTTTTAAAACCATCATCACAGGTCGTTGAACCTGGGGAAACTTTCACAATTGAAGTGTTTGTTTCTCCGGATGTTGATATTGCAGGAATGCAGTTTGATCTACTTTTCGATAGTTCTAAGGTCCAGATCACAGAGGTAAACGAAGGCAACTTGTTCAAACAAAGTGGTATGGGGACATTTTTTGTTGCCGGTTCTGTAAATTCGGGTCTGCTCAATGATGCATACGGTTGTATTCTAGGTGCGGCAGATATCTCAACACCAGCAACTTTTGCCAGCATCACAGCAACAGCAAATGAACAGGCAAGTGGGAAATCAGATCTAGTCCTAAAAGATGTCATTATCAGCGATCCAACTGGTAATGCTGTTGATCTCGAAATAATAAACACCGAGGTCATTATTGTGGTTTTCGATATCAATCAGGATAATATGGTTGATTACAGTGATTATGGCTTAGTTCAGCAGCATTTCGATGAGGTCACAACATATCCTTATCCACTATGGGATGTGAATCAGGATAATATTGTAAATGTTCTAGATCTGATGCTGGTTCTATCGCATATGGATTAATAAATGTGGGGGATTCCGATAAGAAAGTATATTTTCATCTCTGGGAAAAGTATATTTTATTCCCTCCTCCTTTTTTCTCTATTTACGATTGCCTGCCTTAGTGGAATTGCCAGTGCAACTACAGAAATCAGCATCATGCCCACATCTCAATCAGTAGAAGAAGGGCAGAACTTTGTTGTGAATATCTATTTGCAGCCAGACCTCCCGGTTGCTGGTATGCAGTTCGATCTATCTTATGACAGTAAACTGGTCAAAGCGGTTCAGGTCTCAGAAGGTGAATTCTTAAGACAGGATGGTGCACTTGTCTGGTTTGATCCCGGTGTGATAGATAGCTCAAATGGAATAATTGATTCTGTCTATGGTTTGATATTGGACAAGACAAGTGTCACAGAACCGGAAGTTTTTGCTATCATCCAGATGACCGCTGGCAATGTATCTGGTACAAGTTCTTTGGAACTATCTAACGTTGTGGTTAGTGATAATCAAGGGCTGATCATCCCGATTGATGTTGTCAATGGGGCAATTACGGTCACATCTGGTACATCTCCTTCCAATGTATCTACAATCCTTGATCGAGACAGTGATGGGTCCAATTATGGGGTTGTCACAATTGGCACAACAAGTAGATCATATGAGGAAGTTGAGGTCGTAGAAAAATCCAGTCAGTCTGTGTACCTTGGTTCTCAAATTTCCTACCAGTTCGTTGAGCATGAAAATCCTATTACATATATTAACTATAGTTCTCTCACAAACGCCGGTAATGTCATAGCAACTGTTGAAGTCCTTAAGCAAACATCTACACTCGCCTCATCTCCCCCTCCTGGGATAGTCTACAAGAATCTGAATATATGGGTGGGGAAACCCGGTTATGCCATAGAACGTAATATACAGGATGCCGTTGTTGGTTTTAAGGTAAATAGGTCCTGGCTTGAAGGTAATCATATCTCTGATAGTTCTATAATGATGTATCGTTATGATCAGAGTATGTGGGAGTCCCTTTCAACAAAGAAGATCAGTGAGAGCAGTAGTTATGTCGTCTTTGAAGCAGAGACTTCTGTTTTTTCACCATTTGCGATAGTTGGAGTTAGCTCAGATGATATAACTGAAAGAACAGAGGTTGATGATGCTCCTGCAGAGAATGAAAGCCTTGATCAGAATGCAGCCTTTATTGTGTGTCTGTCGATGTTGGTGCTGCTATTTGCTAGAAGACGGTAATTTATAATTACTGGTTATCATCTATTTTTATCTACTCGCTCTTCATTTTATTGCTTTAAATTCCGCTGCTAAAATTTATCAAAAAAATGGATATATTATTTTTGACTTTTCGCAGTGATTAGTTATTTCAAGTAGAAATGTACATAATAATAACAATAGGTTTCTAAAGCACTAAAATAAGGTTGAATAAAGAAAAATCTCAATATTGAGAAAAGGAATATAAAATGAATATACTGGTTGGAATCTCTCATCCTAAACATGTTTACATGTTCAAAAATTTCATTAATGAAATGGAAAAGAGAGGTCATCAGATTAAAATAGTCTTAATAAAAAAAGACAACAATAATGAATTACTGGATGATTTCAACCTGGATTATGTTCAGATCGGTGAGAACAAACCAACATTTCTTAAGAAATTATTATCTTTGCTCAAACTTGAACTGAATACATACAATGTTGTAAGGGATTTTAAACCGGATGTTTTTATAGGGCAAGCCCTTCCATCTTTAGCACATATTAGTTTTTTATTCAGAAAGCCATATTTTATTTTTGAAGACACTGAACATGCGACTCAGGTCCATTATCTAACTTTCCCTTTCACAAAATACATCGTAACTCAAAAAGGTTATTGGGACGATCTTGGAAAAAAACAGATACATTACAATGGTTATTTTGAACTCAATTACCTCCATCCGAACCATTTTCAACCCGATCCTTCTATTTTAGAAAAACTTGGACTTGCTGAGGATGAAACATATTCAATTTTGAGGTTTGTATCCTGGGAAGCACTTCATGATCAATCCAACAAAGGTTTTTCCTTATCTATGAAAAGAAAGATCGTGAGGGAACTGGAAAAGTATGGGAAAGTTTTCATCTCGTCGGAAAAAGAACTTCCAGAAGATCTTCGTAAATATCAAATACAATTACCTGCAAGCGATATGCATTATCTAATGAATTATGCAACTCTTTTTATGGGCGAGAGTTCAACTATGGCATCGGAATGTGCTGTGTTAGGTACACCTGCTATTTTTATCGATTTCTGTGGAAGAGGATATACCAATCATCAAGAAGCAGAATATGGTCTCGTGTTCAATTTCAAGAACGATGTAGAGTCTCAGGAAAAAGCGTTAGAAAAAGCTATTGAGCTAATCTCTGATAAAGACCTCAAAAATAAGTGGGGAACTAAGAGGGGGAGAATGCTTAAAGAGCTGGAAGATGGAACCCAATTCATGGTAAAACTTATTGAAGATCGAATTGGATAAATAAAATGATGGTTTTTTTATCCTTGTCTCCTTTCTAAATGTGATATATTTCTTAATCACCATCATATTTTTTTGATTATTGAATTGTTTACTATTTATCGGAGAAATAATAAGTCAGTATTTCCTTATGATTTTCTGGAATACTTTTAATAATAACGTAATTCAATCTATTATTGTTGTCATTCACAATAACATATTACTTATTCTTCTATAATGCATAACTTCCACAAAAGGTGAACCTCACCATGCTATCCCGCCTGATCCCCCAACAAAGATCAACATCCACCCGCCTTGGCGGTCTCCTCATTCTCGTAGGCGAGACCATGTTCCTCTTCTCCCTCCTGAACTTCATCATGATAACCCGTATACAGTATTACAGCTCGAACGACACATTGTTCAGGACACTATTTCCAGAATACATATTATTCCTTGGGGGAATGTTCGTTGTCGCCTTTATCGGAATGTGGCTAACCTATGTCTATATCTTTCCAAGCAAGCAAAAGTTCTCGCAGGAGCAGGCTGTCAAGGATGGTAGAAGTCCTATGTATGACCGGCTTGTACAGATGCATGAAGAAATGCATGAAATGCAGTCCATGATAAAACAACTTCAGGAGCAGGTTGACACGTTGGGCAAAGAAAGGAAAACATGAATATGGAGATCTCAGTAGACCCTGTCATTGATGAACCTGCACTTGTGGTATCAGGAGAGTTCACATCCCTTGTTCTGGCAGACATCCATCTGGGTATCGAGTGGGACCTTTATAAGAGCGGTTTTTCCATACCCAGTCAGATAGAGCAACGCCTTGAACGCATAATGGGCCTTGTTGAGCAGATATCTCCTGATCACATAATTCTTCTCGGTGACATCAAGCACAATGTTCCTCAGGTCTCGTGGCAGGAGAGGGACGAGATGCCCTACTTCATCAGTACTCTTGCAGAGCAAGCAACAGTTGATGTCTTTCCCGGCAATCACGATGGGGGCATCGAATTCTTACTTCCCAAAGGGTGTGATGTAAAACTCCATTCTCCAAGGGGTACCATCATCGATGGTGTGGGCTACTTCCATGGCCACACATGGCCAGCGGTTGAAATTCTCTCTGCAGAAAAGATCATTGTGGCTCACAATCACCCGACTGTACGGTTTACCGATGCAATGGGCTATTCAGTGGTCGAACAGGTTTGGCTAAAGACACACTTCAAAAAGGAAGTATTCATGGACCACTTCAAAAGTTCTTCCTTTGACCAGGAAAGCGGTAATTGGGCTGATCCTGAGGTTCTGGTGGTGCCTGCATTCAACGAGCTCTGTGGTGGTGTGGCCTTCAATGAGTCTGTACGGGATGATCTCTTAGGTCCTATCTTTTCTTCAGGGGCAGTCAAGCTAGACAATTCCGAAATATACTTACTTGATGGGACATATCTTGGAATTTTGAAGAATATTCGGAAACTTGAGGAAACAAAGCCACGAACTGGTAAAAGACGGTCAAGGAAAAAACGTTCGGGAGAGGTTGGTAAATGAAATTCGATAACATGTTCGACAACTTCCACCCTGCAATTTTAAAGGCTCTCGAGAAGCAGGGATTCAAAGCACCCACACAGCCTCAGGAAATGTCCTTCCCTCACATCCTTGCAGGAGAACACACATTCCTGATAGCTCCCACAGGTTCAGGCAAGACCGAATCAGCAGTGCTTCCTATGTTCGATCACATCCTTCGCAAGAGCGAGGGGAGTCGTGTCGGCATGTCCGCCCTTTATATTACACCGCTGCGTGCACTCAATCGTGATATGCTCTCACGTATACAGTGGTGGGGAAAAGAGCTTGGTATTGATGTGCAGGTACGTCATGGGGATACTACTCCGTATCAAAGGCAAAAGCAATCCAAAAACCCACCTGACCTTTTAATAACCACGCCTGAAACCCTCCAGGCAATGTTCACAGGTTCGCGTTTGAGGAAGAACCTCGAATGTGTCAGCTATGTAGTTATTGATGAGATACACGAGCTTGCTTCATCCAAGCGGGGTGCTCAGCTATCTGTGGGACTTGAGCGTCTTGTGGAAATATCCGGCGAGTTCCAGAGGGTCGGCCTGTCGGCAACAGTGGGCAATCCCGATGTTGTCGCTCATTTTCTTGCAGGTGCGAAAAGGGATGTTTCCATCGTACAGGTTTCCATGTTAAGCCTCCTTGAGTTCAACATCATATATCCGCAGGTCACAGATGAAGACCTCGACATCGGAAGGAAGATAGGATGTGAACCGGAATTCGCATCCCATCTTCGATGCATAAGGGAGATCGTTGAAACTCATATATCGACCCTCATCTTCGTGAACACACGACAAAGTGCCGAAGCACTGGCATCTGGATTCAAATTGCTCGGAGCATCAATTGGTGTCCATCACGGTTCTCTTTCAGTGGATGCCCGAATTGAGGCCGAGGAATCCTTCAAAGCAGGTGACCTCCAGGGACTCATCTGTACTTCATCAATGGAGTTGGGTATTGATATCGGTAAAGTTGACCACGTTGTCCAGTATGGTTCTCCCAGACAGGTGTCCCGACTGTTGCAACGTGTGGGGCGTGCAGGCCACAGGATACACGAAATATCCCGGGGTACTATCCTCACAATGGGGGCCGATGACATTGCGGAAAGCATGGCCATAGCAAAAGCAGCTCTGCGGGGAGAGGTCGAGGACATAATACCTCATACGGGTTCCCTTGATGTTGTCGCAAACCAGATCTCCGGAATGGTGATCGATTTCGGAGATGTAGAGATCGAAAAGATACATTCCATTCTGGCACGGGCATATCCTTATCGGGATCTTTCCCTTGAACAGTTAAAGCGTGTTATCGAACAGATAACCGAATATCGTATGGTCTGGCGAGAGGAAGGTTCTAACACCATCAGCAGGAGAAAGAAAAGCTGGCAGTATTACTATGACAACCTTTCCATGATACCGGATGAAAGGAAGTTCGAGATATTCGATATTGTCTCCGGCAGGTCTGTGGGGGTGCTGGATGAGGCATTTGTAGTGAACTTCGCATCTCCCGGCGCGGTCTTCATCACGAAAGGCGAAATGTGGCGTGTTATCGAGATGAATACCGACAGGGACAGGATAAAGGTAGAGCCAATCAAGACCATGGGCGAGATCCCAAGCTGGGTAGGCGAGGAGATCCCTGTTCCGTTCGATGTTGCGCAGGAAGTAGGTAGGATACGTTTCAAGATCTCGTTCCTTATTCATGATGGAAAAGAGGATAATGAGATCGTTGAAGACCTCATGAAAGACTATCCGGTGGACGTTCCCAGTGCACTTACTATCATCGAACTTGTGCGTGAACACATCTCTAAAGGTTGTCCTCTTCCTGATAATGATACGATCGTGATCGAAGATGAAGGTGAGGCCGTAATAATCAATTCCTGCTTCGGACACAATGTCAACGAAACGCTTGGAAAGGTGATAACTTCCCTTCTGGCTGCCCGTTTTGGTGGCAGTGTCGGTCAGGAGGTCGATCCGTACAGGATAAGGTTGCAGCTTCCAAAGCGCATGAAAGCCTTGCATATTCAGGAGATGATCTACGATATACAGCCTGAGCACATCGAGCCGATCATCGAGATGACCCTTAAGAACACCTCGGTCATGAAATGGAAGATGGTCCATGTGGCACGGAAGTTCGGTGCGTTAAGCCGTGAGATCGATTATGATCGTATCAGTATGAAGAAGCTCCTCGAGATCTACAAGGGCACGTCCATGTATGATGAGGTCATACGTGAGATATTCCACAACATGCTCGATGTGGATAAAGCCTCAGAGGTATTGGGTCTGATAGCTTCCGAGGAAATTATCATCCTCTCGAGTCCTGTACCAACTCCCATCGGAGGTGCGGGATTTGCAATGAAACGTGACCTTGTGGCACCGGAAAAAGCGGACAGGTCCATCGTCCTTGCATTAAAGGACAGGATAATGCATGATCGCATCATCCTTTTCTGTGTCAATTGCAAGAAATGGGTGTCCCGAAGAAAAGTGATGAACGTACCTGACGAGATAATATGTCCGGTGTGTGATTCCAAAATGATAGCTGCTCTCAAACCCTGGGAAGAGGATGAGATAAAGCTTGTGAGGAAACAGGATAAGGTGACCGCAAAAGAGGACGTGAAACGCATCCAGAAGGTCTATCGTAATTCGCATATCGTAATGGCCAGTGGGAAACTTGCTGTCATTGCGCTTGCAAGCAGGGGTGTTGGTCCCGAGACAGCTTCAAGGGTCATCGAGAAGATGCGGGTGGATGAGGAAACCTTTTACAGGGATATCATGGCTGCTGAAAGGAATTATGCCAAGAACAAGCAGTTCTGGAAATGAAATGTTTGTTCTTTTTTTATTGTTGCCGCAATATCCTTATACTTTGTAAATCCATGGATTTTGTTATGGATATAAGGGACAGAGTCTTTGCGGCCACTGGCAAGGTCAAGGCAGACACTATATTTTTCGGTGGTCTTCTGATCAATGTCAACACAAAAGAGATACTGTATAGGGATATTGCAGTAAAGGATGGCTACATCGTTGGCATCGGGGATGTTTCATCCCTTAAAAGCGATGAGACCGAAATGGTCGATGTGACCGATCGTTATCTCTGTCCCGGGCTAATGGATGGTCATGTTCACTTTGAATCCAGTATGGTGACCTTAAGCCAGTTTGCAGTACCAGCACTGGCACATGGAACTACGTCGGTTGTGATCGATCCTCATGAGATAGCTAATGTTCTTGGCAGGGGCGGTATCGAACTTGTTCTCGAGGAAGCGTCTACCCTTCCACTAAATGCTTTTGTTGCTGTCTCTTCCTGTGTCCCTGCAACTTCTTTTGAGACTGCTGGGGCTTCCATAAATGTTGATGACATTACATCCCTGATAAACAATGAGAACGTTGTTGGACTTGGTGAGATGATGGACTATCCCGGAGTTGTTTTTTGCGATAAGACAAAACTTTCAATGATACGGGCAGCACTCAAGGAAAAGTTGGTCGTTGACGGGCACTGTCCTGCACTTTCCAGGGAGCAGTTGTTCGGCTATATGTGTGCCGGAATATCCACTGACCATGAATCCATTGAATATGAAGAAGCTCTTGAAAAGCTGCGTCTTGGGATGAAACTAATGATACGGGAAGGTTCGGCTGCAAGATCACTTGATGAATTCCTTCCTCGCCTGATCGAGGATGGTGTTTCCCTTGAAAATGTTTTCTTTGTGACGGATGACAAGCACCCATCTGACCTGTTGAAAGGCTATATGGATGTGATCGTCAGAAGGGCGATGGATCTGGGACTTTCACCTCTGGATGCTATTTCCATGTGTACCATCAATGCTGCGAAACATTATCGTGTGGACCATGTTGTCGGTTCGCTTTCCATGGGAAGAAAGGCTGACATTATCGTATTGGACGATCTTGAAAAATTCCTTATCGATTCGGTCTATGCATATGGCAGACCAGTGGAAAGTTTTGTTCCTTCTTATGAATATCCGGATACGGTTTTCAATACTGTGGAATTCGATCAAGTTACTGCATCAGACCTGCAGATAAGGTCCAATGCGGACAAGGACCATAGGGTGTGTGTCATCAAAGTAGTTCCTGACCTTATCGTGACTGAGAAAGAGACCTTTGTATTGCGTTCGGATGAGGATGGTATATTGATGCCTGATGTTGAGAATGATGTACTTTCGGTCGCTGTAATTGAAAGGCATGGAAGGAATGGGAACATTGGTGCAGGCTTCATCAAAGGTATAGGTATCAAGAGCGGAGCCATCGGGCAAAGCATAGGTCACGATAGTCACAACTTGGTAGTCACAGGTGTCGATCATTCGGACATGGCATTGTGTGCCAATACAATACGTGGTATGAACGGTGGGATATGTGTGGTAAGTGATGGCAAGGTCGTGGAAAAGCTCGAACTTCCATTTGCAGGTCTGTTGAGCACATTGTCTGCTTCGGAGGTTGAAAAGAAGCTTAATGATCTCCATAAAGCAGTAAAAGAGATTGGTTGTACCCTTCCTGCTCCATTTATTACACATTCTTTCATAGCGCTTCCGGTAATACCTTCTTTACGGCTTACTGACATGGGGCTCTTTGATGTTGAAAAGTTCAGTCTTATATCTCCAATAGATGAGATAATGGATTGAACTTTTTCTTATGATCTGCAAACATTTGGACAATATGAAGGTTACAGAGGGTTCTGACCAAATAGGCTTTTTGGAAAACAAAAAAGAGAAAAACAGTGGCATGCAATTCTTTACATTATGAAGATGATGAAAGCATGCCCTTTACTAAAAGGTATTATCCAAATTTTTCAATGTAGTCTTTGTATGCTCTGATATATTCGGCATGCGGCCAGATAAGCGGAATGGTCACATATGCCATACCATCCTTCCATTTGGGGTGGTTGCGCACATTCTCTATCATGGTCAGCTTACTATCTCTCAGTATCTTCGCATTGGTATAATCCTCTAACCACATCTCGAAACGTTCTATGGTTGAAATATGTTCAGGCAGGAGATAGTTGTGAGCCATATCGACCACCCAGCCAAGATACATTTCTGCCATGTCCTGGTCATCAATGGCAGTGTAATGGCTTGCCAGCTGACAGGTAAAATGGCACCATGGTCCATATCCGCCATTGTTCCTGCCCCACATCTCAGGGTAGCGGTTCAATCCGCCAATCTCTTTATCCCAGAGATTTTCATGGATCCTCCTGACAGTATAACGGTTCTTGATATCCTGTTGTTCAATGATACCAAAGTAGGCAGGAGCATATTCGACAACATCAACATCAATGACACTGGATGCAAAAGCATCGTAACCGATAGGGTTGCTGTTCTTTTCTTTTACACGTATGCACTTGATGAACGATCGCCTTCTGGGACTGTACATTCGGGTAAGGATCGCCTCTTTTATCTTTTCAGCTTCCATTTCCCATGTGGTAACATCCTTCCCTAAAGCTGCTCCCATTTTCACCGCAGCTTGTATTCCGGCACAGCAGGCACAATTCGCATATATCTCGAATCCATGCTCGTATGCCGGATATTCGTGAATGCTGTTTATGGTATGTATGAGGTCGACCTCTTCGTTCTTGTTCATGAGAATGAATTCGACTGCCTTTGAAATGGTCTCCCAGTGTTTTTCAACGAAATTTTTGTCTGCCAGTTTTTCAAAGAACATACCGCCAGTAGCTTCAAAATATTTTCCCATGGAATAAAGGACCAGGCCATTTCCATCTATCTGAAGGTCTTTATAGCTGGCATCATTTCCATCGACATCATATCTCTGAGAAAATTCTCCAAGAGGCTTTTGGGAATTAAGTACAAATTCAAGTCCTTTCTTTGCTTCATCCATCATGTCTGATGCAATGCATCCCAGAATATCTATGGAGTGATCCCTGGGGTAAATGAAAGGGTAACGTGTGCCTGGAGGACTTGCATAGAATCCTCCTTTCTCATGCTGGTTGTTTTTCAATATCTTCACGCTGTTCTCGTAAAGCCTTTCTGCTTCGATCAGATTCAATGGTCTCACTCCTTGTCAGGATATTGGATCTTGCTAACGTAATATGATCTTTCGAGATATTTGTCCACTTCTTCTTTATTCATCCCGGCCCTTTCAAGGGCTTTTTCGTTATACACATTATTATGTGTTCGAGGGCATTTTGCGCCTACATTGAGAAGTTCGACACCAGCGAGCTCAGCACGCTTTGTGGTATAACTGTGATAAAGGATCCCGGTGACGGTTGTAAGTGCCGGATATTTCCATCCATTTTCAGCTTCCTCCATTTTCCTGTTGGAGAGATTTACAAGTTCGGTGAACTGTGAAGGACGCTCACCATACATCTGGATGAAATCCAAAATCATGTTGGAGAACGGGCAGAGTGGTACGTAATTGATATCATCTTCACGTGCACCTTCAAATCCGGGTCCTTGTATCTCTGCAAGTTTAATCCCTATCTTTTGGAGCCAGTCAGTTGTCTCTTCCAGCCCGTCTTTGTCCACCATCTCGATTATGCCCAATAAAAAGGCCTTTGAGATCATATTCTCAACACGTATCAATCAATTACCCCCTTTATTCTCAAGTATGCTCAAATGTTATCGTTCTTTTCCGATGAGGTCCATTATCGCATTGTTCCAGCCGATAGGCCCGATACCTTCAGCATGCTTTATCTCTGTCAGTATTATCGATGGATCATATTTACCATCCGGTTTTTGTACAAGGAATGGGATATCCACGGCTTTTAGCATGGGAAGATCGTTCAGGCTGTCTCCTAATGCTATTGTGATTATATCTGTGAACTGTTGCTTGTAGACCTCAGTCAAACCCCTGACGGCCTTTCCTTTGTCATTGTCTCCCATGATATGCCAGTAGCGTCCCCCTTTTGTATAGTTCAGTCCGGCAGCTTGTATCAGTTCGATGACCTTTGCAGTTGCATTCTCATCTTCTTCAAGCAGGAATGCTTCATCATATTCCCGCATTTTGGCAAGTTTTGCAGATCGGACGTCAAGGCCCGTGTCCTTGCTCACGCCCTCAGCATCGAGATCTCCGAATCCTGTTATCTTAAAACCGGTCTTCTTGCGGATATCTTCAAGAACTTCCCTTATCTTTGTATATGATGTTCCAAATTCTATGACCTTATAATTACCAATCTCATGTGCTTCTTTCAGCTCAATGCTGAAATAATCCTTTGGTATGAAAATTGCTCCTCCGTTCTCTGATATGAACGGATGGTGGCATTCAAGTTCATCAACATATACTTCAAGTTCTGCACGTGTCTTGCTCGTACAGAATATTAATGGTATCTCTTTCTCTTTTAAGAGATCAAGTGCTGGTCTTGCAGCATCGTATGAGTATGTGTCATGGTCTATCAGTGTGCCATCAAGATCTGTAAATATGATGTGTTTCAAAATACGCCCCCCGGCAAATATTCTGTGTGCAGTGTCTGTTGTTGCTGCTTATACTGAATAATATAATTTGAAAATCCCTTTGTTATAAAAGCTTATATTGTATGTCCTATATATAGATACTCTAGTCATTAACATTATATTCCTTAATATCGTCAATCTGGGGGTTGGCATCCTTATAAAGAGTTACATGGGAGTTAGCTCTTGAATTATGGATGCTTTCGCTATTCGGGGAGTTAAATGGATTTTTACCAAGAATACATTACAACGATTCATGATTTTTGTATCGACAAAGAAAAGCTTGTTAGGAGGATAGAGGAGCTAAAGGTACAAAGACCGGCTTCACTTATCATTCCTATTCTTTATAAGGAGGTTGAGAACCCGCCTCTCAAAAAGATAATCGCGGACCTTAATGAATGCACTTATATAAGTCAGGTCGTGATCGCTCTGGCGGCTGAAAACACTGAACAGTATGTGCATGTGGTCGAATATTTTAAAGACCTTAAGTTACCACATATCATTGTATGGTGCGATGGTCCAAGGATACAGCATATCATTTTCGATATGAAAAAGAAAGGTATTGATCTTACATCCTTTAAGGGAAAAGGAAAGGATGTCTGGATAGCTACTGGCATAGCAACTCTTGATTCGTATGCTATTGCTTACCACGATGCGGACATTGTGACATATTCGGTGGATTTTCCGGCAAAGCTCCTTTATCCTATTGTCGAGACCGAACTTAATTTCTTTTTCAATAAAGGTTTCTATGCAAGGATAGATATGGATGGCATGGCCATGCATGGGCGCGTTTTTAGGCTTTTTGTCCGGCCTTTGCTCGATACTTTGCAATCCGAGTCTAAAGCAGATATTTTGAGATATTTCCTTGCCTTCAGGTATACTCTTGCAGGGGAGTTCGCTATGACCAGTGACCTTGCCATGAACATACGCATCCCTGCTGATTGGGGTCTTGAAGTTGGTCTTCTTGCAGAGGTTTACAGGAACGCTACAACAAAAAAGATATGTCAGATCGATCTGGGCTATTATGACCACAAGCATCAGGAACTGGGTGCAAGTAGATCAGAAGGTCTTTGCAAGATGGTGGGTGATATCTTCACGACATTCATGCGCGTTGTTACAGAGTCTACGGATAACCGCATTTCAGAGGCATATCTCCATGGGATACATGTCAGATATAAACGATTAGGTCAGGACCTTATCCGCAGGTATCATGCGGATGCTCTTTGCAATGGGCTTTATTATAACAGGCATGAGGAAGAGACGTATGTGGATATGTTCGCACGCGTGATAAGAAATGCCGGTGATGATTACAGGCATGATCCTTCTGATGTACTGATGCCAGACTGGACACGGGCCCTTTCTGCTGTGCCTGATCTCAGGGAAAAATTATACGAGGCATGTCTTGCTGATGTTAAGGAGTATTGTGGAGAGGAGTGATATCCTACTCCTTAATATAATGTCTTTTTCGAATTGATGGCATAAAGACATCCTTAAATATCATCTCATCAGCAATACATTATTCTTTTTAATAACAGGAGACTTTGTCAATATGAGCCCTTTGTCATTATCCAAAAGATCGGTCAATATTCCTCCGTTCTATGTGATGGAAGTTCTTGAAAGTGCACAGAAGCTGGAGCATGAAGGTAAGGATGTAGTGCATCTTGAGATCGGGGAGCCTGACTTTCCAACAGCCCCACATATATGTGAGGCCGCTCATCAGGCTTTGACCTCATGCAAGACACGATATACTCACAGTCAGGGCATTTACGAACTCAGGACTGCGATAGTCGATGATTATAATAACCGCTTCGGACTCGACCTGGTTCCCGAACAGGTGCTTGTAACTTCCGGTACCAGTCCTGCTCTTATGCTAAGTTTCATGGCCCTTCTGGACCAGGGCGATAAGGTATTGCTTCCAAACCCTCATTATGCGTGCTATCCGAATTTTGCGACAGCTCTTGGTTCTGTTCCCAACTTTGCATATACTTCTGAGGAGAACGGGTTCGGACTGACACCGGAACTTGTCTCCGAGAATATGAACGAAGATACGAAAGCTGTCCTTGTGAACAGTCCTTCAAATCCCACGGGCTATGTCATGTCTTCAAGGGAGATGCAGGGTATCGCTGAGGTTGCTGGTGATGTTCCTATCATTTCGGATGAGATCTATCAGGGGCTCGTGTATGAGGGCGAGGACCACAGCATCCTTGAATATACTGATAATGCGTTCGTTCTTAACGGTTTTTCGAAGAAGTACTGTATGACAGGCTGGCGGCTTGGTTATTTGATAGCTCCGCCTGATTGTATGAGGGTGTTGCAGAAATTACAGCAGAACTTCTTCATCTGTGCCAATAGTTTCGTTCAGGAAGCGGGTATTGCTGCCCTTGAAGGCCCACAGGACCATGTGAATACCATGGTGGCTACCTATGATGAGCGCAGAAAATATCTCCTGAAACGCCTGAAAGATATCGGGTTCAGTATAGGCTACGAGCCAAAGGGTGCTTTCTATGTTCTTGCCGATGCACGTGAGTTCGGTTCGGATTCTCTGGACTTAAGCCGCAGGATATTGAACGAAGCGGGGGTGGCTGTGACCCCGGGAATTGATTTTGGCAGCGGTGCGGAAGGCTATATCAGGTTCTCGTATGCGAACAGCCTTGAGAATATCGAGGAAGGCATCAGAAGGCTCGATGGTTTTTTGAATGGATGATTACTGAAGGTCTAAGAATTAACTTAAAACAATACAATATAATTCAGAATATGCTTGAAAATATATAAGTGAATGTGTATCATATTTTGGTAATTGGAGCATATTAAAGACCTTAAATGGAAGAAACTTGGATTCTCGAAAGGTACTTTGCATTACATGAAGCAGAATACTATGGGTGATAAGCCGTTTACTCTCAATGCTCATGTGAGGGAGAGGTTGGGGAGTTGGGGATAATAGTCTAAAAAAACTTAGTACAAAAACAACTACTTTTTAAATATGTTTTCTTATATTCATCTTTTAAAAGCTTCAGTTCCGCAAGCCTTCAAATCCTTCCTTAAATTAATGCTGCAATACTTCTAATTGCTACATGTTTATTTTTGTCCTGTTTTTTCCACAATTAATAGAAAGTCTACTTTAGCTGTTGCTCCCATAAGTTGGAAAGTAGGTTTAACATTTGGAATTACTGCAATTACTTCTCCATCAAGGTTATTTAAAAACTGTTCCAAATAATCCTGCATATTATCGCTCTTGACATCTATGCGATGGACTTTATATTTCATAAATTACATATTGTGGTGTGTATTATTTAAAACTTTAGCGTTGCCATTTTTCACGTTGTATATATCCCCGATTTGTTGTGCGAGGGATCAGATTCGAGCCCTTTTATTTAGTACAGTACACCCCATCTTAAATATGGGGTATGTTTTCACCGAAGAGTTTTGAATTAAATTTAGAACGATCCGAATCAAATTAAAAACAATAAAAGAAAAAAGAAGTTCGTATGCGGGATTCGCATACGTGCAATATGATCAGTTCTTGACTACGAATTTTCTGTACAGGCGAGCCTGGAATCCATGATATTTGGCAAACCCTTCGGCATCCTTCTGGTCGATGCTTGTACCATCAAAGGATACAAGTTCTTCTGAGTAAAGGGCATATGGGGATGTCCTTGCAAGAACGAGGACGCTACCTTTGTAGAGCTTCATTGTCACTGTACCTGCGACACGTTCCTGTGTCTTGTCAATGAACGCATTGAGGTCATCGTAGAGGGGTTCGTCCACGAGGCCGTAGTATGCAAGCTCAGACCACTGTTCATCAACTGCTGATTTGAACTTGAGCTCTGCACGGGTAAGCACGAGCTTCTCGAGGTCCTTGTGTGCTGCAAGCAGAACTGTTGCTGCAGGGTGCTCGTAGTTCTCACGTGCCTTGAGTCCAAGGACACGGTCCTCGATCATGTCGGTACGACCTACGCCGTGCGCTCCTGCAATGACGTTCATCTTCTCGATAAGTTCGACACCGCCCATCTTCTGGCCATCGAGGGATACAGGTACACCGTTCTCGAATCCGATCTCGATGATCTGTGCGTCAGGTGCGTCTTCCGGAGCTGTGGTCCATTTGTATATCTCTTCAGGTGGGATATATCCAGGGTCTTCGAGCTTTCCGCCTTCGATGCTTCTGCTCCAGATGTTCTCATCAACGCTCCATGGCTTTGCAGTGGTGACTCCCACAGGTATGCCATGTTCTTTAGCGTATTCGATCTCCCATTCACGGGTGAGGTTCATCTCTCTCATGGGTGCGATGACATCCATGTCGGTGAGCCTGAACACTGCCTCAAAACGAAGCTGGTCGTTGCCTTTGCCGGTGCAACCGTGTGCAAGTGCAACTGCGCCTTCCTGTTTAGCGATCTCGACTACCTTCTTAGCGATGAGCGGGCGTGCAATGGATGTTCCCATGACATAGCCTTCGTAGTCGCCGTTAGCTCTGATAAGCGGGAAGATATAGTCGTTCACGAACTCTTCACGAACATCAAGCGTGAAGTGCTTGTCACTGATCTTCTGTGCTTTCTCTTCTGCCTGTGCAACATCTTCCTTTGGCTGTCCCACATCGACTGCCACTGTAATTACTTCATCGTATCCGTATTCTTCCTTGAGAAGAGGGATGCAGATAGATGTGTCCAGTCCTCCGGAATACGCAAGTGCTACTTTCTTTGACATGATATTGTTTCCTTGTAATTGATGATCAGTTCTTGATCTCTTTGTGATATTCATTGATGGACTTGATGGTTATCTCACCTGTTTTCATAGATGTGATAGCATCAGCGGCTGCTTTTGCTGCCTGTACCGTGGTGATGTATGGCACCTTGAAGTCCACTGCAGCACGGCGGATCTGGAACCCGTCCTTTCGTGACTGGCTTCCTGTTGGAGTGTTCACGATAAGTCCGACCTCATCCCTGCGCAGCATGTCTATGACGTTAGGACTGCCTTCGTGCAACTTCATGACCGCTTCCATGTTGATACCTTTCTCTGCCAGGTAGTTCGCAGTCCCTTTGGTACCTATGAGCTTAAGTCCGGCATCCTGCATCTTCTTTGCGATCTCAACAAATTCTTCCCTGTCTGCTTCCTTTATGGACATGAAAACATATCCGCTAAGGGGCAACAGGTTGTCTGCACTGAGCTGTGCCTTGAAGAAAGCACGTCCGAAATCATAGTCTATGCCCATTACTTCTCCGGTACTCTTCATCTCCGGACCAAGGACTGGGTCTGCTCCAGGCAATTTATCGAATGGCAAGAGCACTTCCTTGACGGAATAGTGCTTGACAGGTAACTCGTCCTGCTGTGCGTATCCCAGTTCTTCAAGGGAGTGGCCGATGATGACCTGTGCAGCGATCTTGGCAAGTGGAAGTCCCACTGCTTTTGATACGAATGGGATGGTTCGGCTGGAACGAGGGTTCGCTTCAAGCACGTAGACCTTTCCGTCCTGCTCTGCCATCTGGATGTTGAGAAGTCCTTTAACGTTGAGTGCGAGTGATATCTTGCGTGTGTATTCGCGTACTGTCTGGAGGGTCTCCTCTGAAAGATAACGTGGCGGGATGACACATGCTGAGTCCCCGGAGTGTACGCCGGCCTCTTCGATGTGCTCCATTATCGCGCCGATAAGTACGTCCTTGCCGTCACAGACCGCATCCACATCTATCTCGACCGCACCTTCAAGGAAGTCGTCGATGAGTACTGGCTGTTCAGGGGATACCCTTACTGCTTCCCTCATGTAGCGTTCAAGGTCATTTTGCTCATAGACGATCTCCATTGCACGTCCGCCGAGTACGTATGATGGCCTGACAAGTACCGGATATCCAATACGGTTGGCTATCTCGATAGCATCTTCCTGTGAGGTCGCATAGCCTGCTTCAGGCTGTGCAACACCGAGTTCGCTCATCATCAGGTTGAACTTTTCTCTGTTCTCTGCCATATCGATGTCCTCAGGGGATGTTCCCATAATGATCGTGTCGAGATCAGTGCGGCGTGCGAGTTCCTTCTGGAGAGGTAGTGCAAGATTGACAGAGGTCTGTCCACCGAACTGTACCAGTACACCATAGGGTCTCTCACGATCGATTATGTTCATGACATCTTCCAGTGTAAGCGGCTCAAAGAACAGCTTGTCGGAGGTGTCGTAATCGGTTGAAACGGTCTCAGGGTTGTTGTTCACGATATGTGCTTCAATTCCATCTTCACGGATAGCTGTCACAGCATGGACAGTACAGTAATCGAACTCGATACCCTGACCGATGCGTATAGGGCCTGCACCGAGGATGAGGACCTTCTTCCTGTCGGTTGGTACATCCTCGCACATCGTTTCATAGCATGAATAATAGTAAGGTGTCTCTGCAGCGAATTCTGCAGCACAGGTATCGACCATCTTGTAGGTCGAAGTTAGGTTGTTAGCACGGCGGAGATCGTTGATCTCTTCACGGCTCTTTCCTGTCATCTGGCCGATGCGTTCATCTGTGAATCCCATTCGTTTTGCTTCTGTTAAGAGAGCGATGTCCGGCTCACCAGCGAAAAGTTCTGCTGCAAGCTTCTTTTCCATCTTGACTATGTTGTCTATCTTCTCGATGAAGAAGACATCGATGCCACTGAGCTCAGATACTTCCTCTATGCTCATTCCGGTATTGAGTGCATGGAAGATAACGAACAGTCTTTCGCTTGTAGGGGTCTTCAAAAGGGTGATGACCTCTGCCTGTTCCCAGGTCTTGTTACCGAACTTCATGTCGATATCAAGGGACCTGACAGCTTTTTGAAGGGATTCCTCGATGGTACGTCCGATGGACATCACTTCACCGGTACTCTTCATAGCGGTGGTGAGTGTCTTGTCTGCGGTGACGAACTTATCGAATGGCCATCTTGGGATCTTTGTGACAATGTAGTCGATGGTAGGTTCAAAGGATGCAGGTGTCTTCTTGGTGACATCATTGAGGATCTCGTCAAGTGTCATTCCAATTGCGATCTTTGCTGTGACCCTTGCGATAGGATAACCTGTTGCCTTTGAAGCAAGAGCGGATGATCTTGATATACGTGGATTCACTTCCACGATCCTGTATTCTCCGTCCTTGGCAGCGAACTGGATGTTACATCCACCTTCAATGTCGAGAGCACGTATGATCTTTATAGCTGCTGTACGAAGCATCTGGTGTTCGATATCGTTAAGCGTCTGTGAAGGGGTAACCACAATGGACTCACCGGTGTGAACTCCCATTGGGTCAAGGTTCTCCATGTTACAGATAACGATACAGGTATCGTTGGAGTCACGCATGACCTCGTATTCGAATTCCTTCCATCCGAGAACGCTTTCCTCGATGAGGACCTGATTGATCCTGCTGCGTCGCAGGCCTCTTTCGGATATCTCGAGAAGCTGTTCTCTTGTGTATGCGATACCGCCACCTGCTCCTCCAAGGGTGTATGCAGGGCGTATGATAAGGGGTAATCCGAGCTCATCGATGATCTCTTCAGCTTCCTTGAGTGTGGATACTGCCACACTTCTGGGCACTTTCTCACCGATCTCTTCCATCTTGTTCTTGAAGAGCTCACGGTCCTCTGTGTTCTTGATAGCTTCAAGGGATGTTCCAAGCAGTTCGACATTGAACTTCTCGAACACACCCATCTCAGCAAGCTCACTTGTGAGATTAAGGCCTGTCTGACCGCCGATACCTGCAATGATGCTGTCAGGTCTTTCCTTCTCGATGATCTTGGCGATTATCTTTGCTTCAAGCGGCTCGATGTAAACAGCATCTGCCATTTCCGGATCTGTCATGATGGTTGCCGGATTTGAGTTCACAAGGACTACCTTGTATCCTTCTTCTCTCAATGACCTGCAAGCCTGAGTTCCGGAGAAATCGAATTCTGCTGCCTGTCCGATCATTATCGGACCGGAGCCTATGAGCAGGACCTTCTTTATATCGTTTCGTTTTGCCATTATACCCTGCCTCCCATAGCTTTCATTACTTTTCCAAAGAAGATCTTCTCTGTATCTCTTGGTCCAGCATGTGCTTCTGGATGATACTGAACACTGAATATATCGAGGTCCTTTTGCTCGATGCCCTCCACGGTCCTGTCATTGGTGTTGATCTGTGTGACAGTTACATCGGTGTCATCGAAGGAATCTCCTTCCACAGCGAATCCGTGATTCTGTGATGTTATGTGTACAATTCCTGTTTCAAGGTCCTTGACCGGCTGGTTTGCTCCACGGTGCCCGAACTTGAGCTTGTATGTGTCAGCTCCAAGTGCCCTTGCAATGATCTGATGGCCAAGGCATATTCCTGCAATAGGAACAGTTCCTGCCATTTCTTTTACTGCGTCTATGGCTGCAGTTGCGTTCTGTGGGTCACCTGGTCCGTTGGACAGGAATAAAAGATCAGGGTTAAATTCCTGAATTACAGAAGCTGGTGTGGTAGCTGGTACCACTGTAACATCAATGCCTCTGTTCAATAGACTTGTAGAAATGTTCCTCTTCATTCCGAGGTCGATAAGCACGACATTTTTCTTGTCACCGGTATTGACCTGACTTTTTATGGTGTAGGGCTCTTTACAGGTAACCCTTGAGATCAGGTCGAGACTGGATATATCCGGCTGCGCTCTCGCCAGCCTTACAGCCTCTTCACCATCGTCACTGCCATTGATAAGTGCAGCGCGCATGGTACCATGCTCTCTGGTGCCGATGGTAAGCATACGGGTGTCAACTCCGGATATTCCGGGCTTACCCTCATCTTCCATCAGCTTGTAGATATTACGCATGGATTGGTGGTGACTTGGAGACGGGCATGCTTCCCTTACAACAAGGCCCTCGGCCTTTACACCGTCGGACTGGAAGGTCTCATCATTGACCCCATAATTTCCGATAAGAGGATATGTGAACATCAAGATCTGACCGCTATATGAAGGGTCTGTCAGTGATTCCTCATAACCTGTGTACTGAGTAGTGAAAACAAGCTCTCCGCAAACGATACCTTCAGCACCGAAACCGGTACCTTTTAAAAACGTTCCATCTTCTAATCCTATTACCGCATTCATCATCTGAACCTGCGATTAGATATCATGAATGGTTTATAAGGGTTATGATGAATTTGTCTATTTATAGGTGGGTCGTGGGAAATTTTGATGAGGAGTGGGACAGATGAAATATATATGTGCCTCGATGATCTTCGAGTTGTATTTTTGATCAAGTTAATATATTTTTAAAAAATAGAATGTGAGAGCGAAACTGCTATATTTCAAGAGTTCAAATTAATTTTGGGGGTAGAGTATACCCACTTTCATGAACGGGGGGTGAAATGGAATGACAAGATATATCGATCAACATAAAATGGGGTCTATGACACCAGAGATGCTTCGCAAAATGCAGAATGAGCCGAGGGATGAATTCGGGGTATTGCATCATGAGATCTTCTTTAATAAGGAAGATGATAAGGTTTGGTGCGTTGTTGATGCACCAAATAAAGAAGCCGTCAAAAAACATCATTCAAATGCTGGAGTTGAGGTCGAGTGGGTCCACGAGATCGAATCAACTTTAGATTGAATCTCATTTGAATTGACTTTAAGGGGGGCGACATGTTTCCACATTCTCGCTCTTCTCATTTATTATTCTCTCGCGGATCATTAATCTTTTTTCTTTGTATCAGAGGTTGTAATGGTGTATGATGTCCCTACAGATGAAATTGGGGCTCTGTAGAAACCCTATTCTCAAGAGGATTCATATTAATCCTTTTAAAAATTTATCTAAAGGATGATAAAGCAATATAATTCAAAATAAAGTATTAAATGATTTATTTTGCCTGAAAGTATACATAAAAGTTTCATGAAATAAAGTATGTTTATATTTTCCCCTGATAATATGGAAATTGCAGGTTCAGGCCGGATGTACCGCCAGAAAAACGAGAAGCTAGGACCTTGAAATATGCAAATAGGAATATAAAAAGAGGTAAAATAATGAAAATAAAAACATTTAGTGTGATTGCTGTGGCATTCATGTTGGTCAGTCTTTTAGCAGTATCTGCCATGGCTGCAGGCCAGGAAAGGGGAGCAGGCATGAACTCTTTCATAGACGCAGATGCCGATGGTGTATGTGACAATTTCATAGATGGTGACGTTGTATGTGATAACTTCATAGACGAAGATGGTGATGGTATCAATGACAACTCCCTTAGACTTGGACATGGATATAGAGATGGCAACGGAGACAAGAAGCAGGAAAGAAAAGGCGACAGGACGTGTATTGAGTAAGGACACAACGGAATAAGTGAGACAAAACCGCATCGAACAATTAAAAGTAGGGTTCAGTCAATGATCTGGAACTCTACATAGCCTATTTTTGATCGAATAAACATAGCTAAGTTAATTATGATTCTCGAACTGAACATATTAAGTAATAGATCTGTAGAATTCTTTTTCCTAATTTCAAGTTTGACAAAAAGAGAAAATGTTAAATTTAAACGACTTCCGGTTAAAAATAAACTATAAATGCAGATAAACGCGAGTAATAGCACCACTATTAAGTTTAGCAGTTCTACATTAGGAATGTAAAAATTAAGTACCCTTCACGATTCAATTATTTTTTGATGCAACTGTTTTTGTACTTATATCTTATCTTGTTTTTCATAAATCTTCCTTTTGAAGAATCATTCATTAGCCGATTATAAAGCTTAAGAGGAACCCCATGGTAGTGATAAATAGAACCTTTGTTGAACTCTACTTCCAATATACAAGCATCTTCATCATATCCTATTGATTTTACATTTGAGGATCTAACCGATTTTCTTTCCAAAAATATTTCCTCCATTGTAAAAAATACATCAATATCTTTTAGATTGTATCAATAGACCTGTTCCCTATTATTTACATTTAATGCACAATTGTAAATCTCTAATATTTGATATTTTTAGAAGGAAGGTTAAAATTAGTAGCCATAAAAGAGTTTATTCTTTAGTATAAACTTTCAATGATGAACGTAAATTAGGAATTAGAGTAAATGCTTCTTTCAATTGATGAATGAAATCATCCTGCACCTTCAATATTTCAACCTTATTCTTTGAATTTAAAATTATTTGGTAATATTTATCTGCTTGAAGTATATTTCCGTAGAATTTAATAAAATTTCGTACTAAATCATCATCAAAATTATATATCTCTTTGCGAAAATAAAAAAATAAACCATCTTTATCATATACTGATTTAACTTTACTCAAACCAGGATTCGTTTCTTTAGCAATGTCATTCAACATGTAAACATTTCCTAACGTTCCATTTTTTTCAAACTTGTCTAACAATGGTTCAATAAGTTCTCCAAGTGCTGCAATTTCAAAATCAAACCCTCTTTCAATACTGTAATTTTTATGATTCATTTGCAGCAGCCAGTGTTTATTTGAAAGGCGGTATCCGAAATAAGTAGGTAAAAGTGAGACTAATAATCCCATTATAAATGTGACTAATGGCTCCGATAAAATTATTATTCCTATATCATCAAACAGACTCATCTTATTTCGACACGTTCCAATACTATTTAAAAATAAAGTAAATGAATAAATGTACTTATTTCTCTTAACTTTACCATTTCATTCAATTTTGTCAGATTTAAGAATAAACATAAAACTAACCAAGAAACAAAAGCAATTATATTTTATCACCTTATAATTTAGCGTAAATATTATTAGTATTCAAACAAATTAATATCGGGGGATAAATAATTTTGAAACTAACAATGGTCATTCCCAGTTACTGGGGAAGGGAATGTAGCGTAGGCTGGCTTGAAGGGGATGCTGTATATGATCATGCCACGCCTTTGGACTCTGAGGGTACGCTTGGGAGGGCTATCGAGAGTCTGGCTATACTTGAAGATACGGATTTTGAACTGGTGGTGCTGGCGGCTCCAAATAATATGGAGATCGTGGAGCAGGTCGAGCAGAAGGTAAGGGATATCATCAGTTCCTCTTCGAATGCTGATGTCAAGGTTCATATGTTCGGACCATCACATCTGGAAAAGTTACATGAGGAATTGAAAAAGGATGGCATGGGGGAATACTGTGATCTGCTTTCACTCACGGGATATTCCAACATAAGGAACATGTGTCTTTTTGTTCCACACATAATGGACTCAGATGTTGCACTTCTTATCGATGACGATGAGGTTTTCGAAGACCCGCAATTCATATCCAAGGCAAAGGAATTCATAGGAAAATACCATGAGGGCAGCTTCATCAATGCTGTTGCTGGTTACTATCTCCAGCCTGACGGGGATTATCATGTTGGGGTTCCTGAAAATCCCTGGACCAAATACTGGGATAAGAACATCTGCATGAACGAAGCCTTTGACGAGGTTATAGGCAGATCCCCAAGGCTCAAGGATACACCTTTCGTCTTTGGGGGGAATATGGTAATTCACCGGGATCTGTTCATGAAAGTTCCTTTCGATCCGATGGTGCCACGGGGTGAGGACATCGATTATCTCATAAATGCAAGAATGTTCGGGCATTCCTTCCTCCTTGATAACGAACTAGCCATCAAGCACCTGCCTCCTGCCAAATCCCATCCAACGTGGAAAAGGGTAAGGGAGGATATTTACAGGTTTGTCTATGAGCGGGCAAAGCTCATGAGCCAGAAAGAAACCGAGGGGATGAGTATACTGGCTGTGGATGATCTGAGCTGTTATCCCGGAAGTTTCCTTGGTGATGATCTTGAAGAAAAGATCGGGAAGTCCTGCAGGTTGCTGTCTGAAGAATATCTGGAAAAAGGGGATACTGTGGGAAGCGAAGAAGCTCTCAGGAACATAGAGCTTGTGATCACTGATGCAATTCCCGACATTGATCCCTTTGAGCATCTGTGTGAGCTGCAAAAGAGGTGGGATGAATTGATGTTATATTCGGCCGACAAAAAAGGATTGAGCTTGTCTTTTATAAAGTGAGGTCAAGCGAGGGGGTACTGAATGAAGTGTGATCAAGCGTTATGGTGTGAGGTCATATCTTTTATTCATTACTCCAGAATACCTGAAAATATGACTAACCTCTCAACACATCCTTATAGCCTAATGTTGTAAGACAGGTAATGGCAAGTTACAAGTTGATGGTAAAGGATGTCATAAAGCAGGCCGATATCCTTCTTGAGGTCGTAGATGCTCGTTTTCCGGATGAGACTAGAAACACTGAGGTTGAGCGTGATGTTAAGCGTTCAGGTAAGCCACTGATAATAGTTCTCAGCAAATGTGATCTTGTATCAAAGGAAACTCTTCAGAAAGCTAAATCCCGTTTATCAAAGGTAGCACCAACGGTCTTTGTTTCCAGTAAGGAAAGGTATGGAACGACCATGTTGAGGCATAAGATCCTTGAGATCGCCGACATTCAGGGGCGCAATATTATGATCGGTTCTCTTGGTTATCCGAACACCGGTAAATCCTCGGTCATTAATGGTGTAGCCGGAAAGAACAAAGCTGGTACGTCTTCAATATCCGGACACACAAAGGGAGTACAGATCGTAAAGGCAGGTTCCCGAATAGTTTTCATTGATACGCCTGGTGTCATACCCTTTGGTGACAATGATGAGTACAGACAGGGTCTTCTTGGAGTTAAAGATGCTACTCACCTGAATGATCCCATAGGAGTGGCCATGAAGATCGTTGCACACATCTGTGATAATAATAAGTCTGTACTTGAAGAGTTCTATAATATAGAGATAAAGGATAATGATCCTGAAAAGGTCTTAGGGCTCATCGGTCTAAAGGGTAATTGCCTTAAAAAGGGTGGGGAAGTGGACGAAATGAGGATCGCAATCAAGATCATCAATGACTGGCAAAGAGGGAAGATGCTGATCTAAGTTACTGATGTAACTTATCGATCTGACCAATTTTTTGGTCTTCTTTTTAGTTTTTGATCTCTTTTACCCTTCCAACCTGACCATCTTCCAGTTGAACCTTTATTCCGTGAGGGTGAGTGGACGACTTGGTCAGAATTCTCTTTACAATGCCTTGAGTTATTTTGCCGGACCGTTGATCGTTCTTTAAGACGATGCCTACATTTGCTCCAACTTTAATATTTGCTCTGGTATTACCTGCACTCATGGTGGGATGAAAGTTCCTGAAACTATAAATGTACTTTTCTTAAGAGTTCGAACTGCTTGATATGAAACTTCTGAATAATAATGTTGATAGTATAAGAAAAAGGGCTCTGTAGAAATTCTCATTTGAACAATAAATATAACTCTGACATACTGTCAAGGTTATGCACTAATAACTTGAATTTGATCTCTTTTATTTGATTCCAGTACTTTTTGCTCTAACTTCTTCACCATATTTTTTTCAGGACAGAGAACCTCGTTTCTACCAGATCTCTATTATGATAGAGTTCCTCATCAAATTCCCATATCATTTTTCTACGGTATTTACCTTTGATCTTCTTTCTTTCTGTTATCCAAGCATAATAGTAACCACAATGACACTCGTAAATCCACTCGAATCAATAGTATTTGTCTCGATCTTTTCACTATGGGGAGAAAACAGTTTCAGTGTTTGATGTAACAATCCGCTGAAATAATCAGAGTAGTACAAAAAGTGTCACTTTGTTCTTCTACAGAATACCTTTGAACATAATATCTCCTTCAACCTCTTATTCTGATAATAATCGAGAACTTCTTTATCATCGATCCGAGGTTCTCTTTTGAAATATTTTGAGAAATATCCCAATATATAAGCTATACCTATGCCGGATTTGTGATAGCCATTCTTGCTGTATAGAAGTGTTATTCCTTTTAAGAAACCATGTAGTGGACTGTAGCCTATAAAATAATTGTTAGCACCAAATATTTTGTACCCCCTCCATTGTCCCCCTGCACTTGCGTATGGTCTGCTTGATACAGCACTTACATACGAGAACTGTCTCCTATCCCATCCTTTTAATTTGGCTTTCACATTTGATACACTGTCAGGGCTACACGTTAGAAGATATCCTTCCGTATCTTCAAAGCACTCTTTTCTCCAAAGACGCGCCCCTCCTGAAGGCAGATCCTCTACTATATTACTCCAGACTATATCACCATTCACAATATTTCCGATATGGCCACTACATATGCCAAGAAGCTTGTTGCTTTCAAACTCGGATATCAACGATGCAAAATAATTCTTTTCAGGGATAACATCTGCATCAAGCTGACCAATATAGCCGTATTCTATGTTATTATCCAAACAGTGATCGATCGCATGACTGAAACCTATTCTACACACATGAGCAAAATGTACTCCCAGGTCTCTTTTTTCTTCACTTAATCTTATGGTCTTTATCCAATTATGCTTTGAAACGAGTTCCTGCAATATATCAGGAGTCCGATCTGTACTTCCATCATCTACAATAAGCCAGAAAACAGGTTTTACTTCCTGACCGATCACAGATTCTGCAAGCTATGGAAGACTTTCTTCTTCATCCTTGCACGGTGTGATCAGTATGTAATCTCTTATACCCATAGACTGTCATCCATTCGTATGATCTCAAAGCATTCAGCGTAATCACAATTCACAGCCCAGCCATGAGTCTTTGCCATTGCCTTCACACGTTCTGTGAGGGTTTCACTTCCAAACTTTTCATATTGCGAATTGTACCTTCGAATAGCATCCAGCTTAATTTCAATCGTTTCGCTGATGTCAACAAAGAATTGAGGTCTGAAAGCAAAAACATTAGGACGGTATGGCAAAGTGGAACCACTGAGCACATTCCTGACCCGTCCCTGCCGGGATACAGCAAACATGATCTCAGCTGCAGCTTTATGGTCCTGGTGAGAGTCAAATGGGTGATGCGATATGAAAATATCAGGGTGCAGCTGATCAACAAGATCATCAACCTGACCTATGACCTCACCACTTACCCGAAGATCTTTGGTGGGATGATCAAAGAAAAAAAGCTCTTTAATACCAAGGAGCTTTGCACACTCTCTTGCCTCCTCCCTGAGTTCTTCATTTTGATAGCTGACTCCATTCATATCAGTATAACCGCCAGATGTAAGGATAAGAAGATTTACATTATATCCTTTCTTTGCATATTTGGCAAGTGTTCCGCCGGCTTCAAGTTCCATGTCATCAGGATGGGCACCCATAGCAAGAATTGTAGGTTTCATTATTATTACTTCCTTTTATTCTAATTCATTTCCAATTTCAATGCTTAAGTGGATAATATTGTCATTTTCATCGATAATTGCATAATCATTAACTATCAACTGCCCACCTTTCACAGATATTATTAGGGTCGAATCACATATATTGATTATCTTACCAAGTTCATAGTTGAGCAATTTTTTTTCATATTTAGCATCCCATATGATAATTTTTTTACCTTTAATATAACTATATGCACCTGGCCAGGGTCTAACAAGAGCCCTTATTAAATTATAGATCTCTACCCCATCAATGTTCCAGTCAATACGACCGTCTTCCGGAGTCCGAGGTTTAAAATAAGTAGATTCTGTATCATTCTGTTTTTTGGTATGGAGTGTTTCTCCAGAAACAATCCGATCTATTACAGATCCCAGTAATTTACATGCTTCAGAATATATATTGTCAGAAAGTGTGAGTGAAGTATCTTCAAATAATATTGGAACTTTCTTCTGCACTATTATATTTCCTGTATCAATATCCTTATCAATGTAGTGAATTGTCACACCTGTTTCTTTCTCCCCATTGACTATTGCCCAATTGATGACATGCTGTCCCCTGTATGCAGGTAAATAAGAAGGATGGATGTTTATCGTTTTATACTTTGGAATTTCAAATATCTCTTCTGGGATGATATATTTGTAGCCGCATACCACGATAAGATCAACGTCCAAATTTTCTATATATGAAACATAATTATATAGGTCCTTCTTATTTGGTTGGTAGACAGATATCGAATGCTCTTTTGCAAGTTCTTTTATTTTGAATATATTATCGTCGTCTGTACCCTGTGGTCTGCAAAAAATGCTTACTAAGTCTGCTATTTTGATGAGATGATCTAAAACAAGATGATTATTACCAAAGAATATTGTTTTAATTTGTTTCTTTTGCATGTTCATCGATTTTCGGACCTTTGTTTAGTAGTATGTCTATTGCAGACATGTTCGGTATGAATCCGCCATATTGTTGCTGGTAGACAGGATGCTCAAACTCCTGGAACAACACTTGGATATCGTTATCGCCGAACTGTCCAAAGTCAAGGTAATCCTTGCCCATGGATCCGGAGAGGTAAGCATCCCCTCCAACTTCCCTCACAAGATCAACAATCTTTTCTGTAGATCTGGAACTGAAACCAAACTCACTTGAATAAACGATCTCCGTATCAATATCAAAAGACCTTATAATAAAATCGATTAATTTCATGTTCAATTCTATTAGATGATCAAATGGTTGTTCGTATATTTCCTGAATTTCACTTTTATACTAGTGATAATAAGGGGCATTTTTGTAGTTTTCGTGTATCTCTTTGAAATGTGCTTCACTCCATTCCATACCACTTATTTTAATATCATTATTTATCTTGATCTGATCAATTGGGATGTGGGTTTTTTCTACCGGAACCGTGAGCCACTTCCAACCATGATATATGCGTATCCGGTTCCTGTGTTGAAAATCGCTCTTGTTGAACTGGGCATCATCATAGATAATGAATACATCACATTTTTTTATCTTATCAAAAAAGCCAAAATATGGCAGGTAATTTGGCTGGTGTATCCCCACGATCATATTACACTACTTTATGATATTGTATAGTATTTATACTTTATTTTGAGAACACCAACTTAAATTTTTGGTCTAAATACAAATGTTTTTCAATACTGCTGCCACTACTCTGAGCAGCGTTCAGACATTATATTTACATGCCAGAATATGCGCTAGTCCATGAAATATACTTCCATCTTCGGATAAAATCTGTATCAGTGATGATCTTGCAAGCTATCTAAAAACAGACTTGGAGGAAACGGCCTCGATGAAGTAATGTTCAAAATTGGAAAGAAAATCTCTAAAATTAAAAAGATAAGAAATGTAAAAACAGATTAAAAACCACTTGAACCCTGAAGATATGACAAATATGCAGATCGCAATCTGAATTACAATTATAAGATGGACAACGAATGGATGCAGGAAATAAAAAATTGATAGAAGCATCCATTTTCGAATGGGCTAATAAAAACTATCCTGATCATAGAATTTGAACAACTGCAATAAAATAAGATAAAAGAGTCTTTCGATCAGACCATGCTCATCGAACTGACATGATCCTATTGAAAGAGAATTTGAATTTAACTTTAATCTATTGTGGGCAAACTTAGTCCACCCACAACGCCTTATCCCAGTATATCGGAAGGCACCTTATAGTGCGGGTCTTCCCAGTGATTGACATCGATTATGGCAGATGCATTGTCCAACAGTACTCTGCAATCTTCGCTTAGATGTCGCAGATGGACCGTTTTACCAACCTTGGCGTAGCGTTCAGTGATCTTGTTCAATGCTTCGATGGCAGAATGGTCAACTACCCTTGATTCTTTGAGATCGATGATTATCTCATCGGGATCATTTATCACGTCGAATTTAGTTTGGAACTCAGTAACTGAACCAAAGAACAATGGGCCAAAGAATTCGTAATGCTTGATCCCATTATCATCGACCATCTCTCTTGCACGCACAAGTTTGGCATGTTCCCAGGCAAAGGCCAATGCGGAAATGATGACACCTGCGATCACTGCTGCTGCAAGATTGTGGTAGATAACGGTTATACCTGCAACGACCACCATCACAAGGAAATCTGTAAGGGGCACTTTTCTGAATATCTTTAATGATGCCCATTCAAATGTTCCTATAGCAACCACGAACATCACACCTACCAATGCTGCCATTGGTATCTTTTCGATAAGAGGTGAACCTACTAGCACGATAAGTAATAGACCAACGGCTGCAACGATACCTGATGCCCTGTTCCTTGCACCTGAATTTATGTTGATGAGACTCTGTCCTATCATTGCACAGCCGCCCATACCTCCAAAGAAACCGCAAACGAGATTGGCAGCACCCTGTGCAACACTTTCTTTATTTCCTCGGCTTCTGGTCTCTGTCATCTCATCGATAACGGTCAGTGTCAATAGACTTTCGATCAATCCCACCAACGCCATTATGAGCGAATATGGGAAAATGATCTTTATCGTCTCCAAGTTCAGTGGTACCATTGGCAAATGGAACTCCGGGAAACCGCCTGCAATTGATGCAATATCTCCAACAGTTCTTGTTTGGATCTTGAAAATTATCACAATGGCCGAAACTACTATGATCGCAGCCAGTGAAGATGGAACTGCCTTTGTGAAACGTGGCAACAAATAGATGATGGCCATGGTCAGTCCTACAAAGCCTAACATTATCAGAAGTGCCTGTCCACCTAACCAGTGCTCTATCCCATTGATGTCATTGAACTTGAACTGGGCAAGCTGTGCCATGAAGATCACTATGGCCAGTCCATTTACAAATCCGAACATCACAGCATGGGGTACAAGCCGAATGAACTTACCCAATTTCAAGGCTCCAATGGTCATTTGGATAATTCCCATCAGAACTACAGCAGCAAAAAGATACTCAACTCCATGTTGTATCACCAGGGCCACAACTACAACTGCTATTGCACCTGTGGCACCCGAGATCATTCCCGGTCTGCCACCGAATATCGCGGTTATTAATCCAATGATGAATGCAGAGTATAGTCCGACCAATGGACTGACATTCGCTATAATTGAGAAAGCTACAGCTTCAGGCACCAGGGCCAATGAAACCGTCAGTCCGGATAGGACCTCATTTTTGAAATTTACTTGATCTTTATTTAATTTTTCTATAAATGCCATAATCATCCCATTTTAAAAATTACTATGTACCTGTAATTTCCACCAACTCTCGAAATTGAAGACCCAATGAATAAATTGGGTGAGCTTTACGAAAAACGTAGGTCCGGATGGTGAAAACTTGTGAATATTCATGTGGAAATAAAATACTTTGAATTATCAATGGAAAAACAAGCATACATCCAATGATGGCCTTATAAAGGTCTATCAACACTTTCAAGCCAGAAGCCATTACAAAGACAATTGGAAGTACTACAATTGCTACAAAACCTTCTTTAGATCACTCGGAACTGGTCCTTTAAAGTGCTCTATGGTAATGTTCTTTAATTCCATTAGATACATCCTTTAGACATATCTTATTAATGTTAGCTGAGCTTCGTAAAGATACTGTCAGTATATAAATGTACTTGTGTTTTTGTCCTGTGGGTCTTTTCAAATGAATTAAAACACAATTTTGGCATATCTGCTAAAGTTGTGAATCAATGCCTTGAACTACATCTCTTTTACTTTATCTCCGTACTTCTTTACACAATGATCTTCCCATGTTTTCTGTAAGCTCCAATAAAGAAAATGTATATACCTATCGCTTATCCTGATAAATAAATATGAAAATTAAAGTTGAATCCAGCTGCGTTTCCAAGACCAGATGTATCTATACTGTATTTCTGGCATGATTATAATGGATATTGAAAAATTTTAAAAAAGAATGATATAGTATGCTAATAAACCTCAATGAGGGCACAAAAATGAATGATATGAGTTGTCCTCACAACCTTTTCATGAAATGCATAGTGATCATGATAACTAGTGCAACAGCCAGAACAAAAGCTGTTAAAAGTAGTCCTAATGGTGATGATTCTCCAAAGTCTTCCAGTTTTTCAATGATAGGATTGTCAATGATGGGATTCTTATTATCTACTACGTATTCCTCCTCAATATATTCAGGTTCGTCAGGAATGGTTGATTCTGTCATTAAAAGTTCCATTTTCCATATATTGAACTCACCAGCTTTATTTGAGGAATATGCTATACTTTTCCCATCAGGACTCCATGCAGGGTCTATCTCATCCTGATCTGAAAAAGTAAGTTGCTTCGTTCTTTTTCCATCAGCGTTCATCATGTAGATATCCTTTGCACCATTCGTTTCTAAAACAAAAGCCACCTTAGTTCCTTCGGGATTGAAAACGGGGTCGTAGCTATTGTAGTAATTATCTTTCAGAATGGCTGGGACCTTCGATCCTGTGTCGATTATCCAGATATTTCCTTCAAGTGAATATACTATCTGTTCTCCATCAGGAGCCCAGGCAGGTGCATCTTCATCGATATTAGAGTCTGTTATCTGCGTTTGATTGCTTCCATCGATGTCCATTACCCAGATATCGTAGTTACCGGAAAGTTTTGATAGATAAGCGAGCTGTTTACCATCAGGACTCACAGCTGGTGCTCTCATATCAGCATTTTTAGTGATCTGTGTGCGTTTCAGTCCGTCAATGTCTATTACATGGATGCCGATGAATCTAGGGGAGTATGGCTTGACATGCTCCGATGCAAAATAAATACGCTTGCCATCGGTACTGTAAGCGGGTTCCCCATCCCATACGATACTATCATATATCTCTTTCTTATCCGTGCCATCAGTATTCATTGTCCAGATGGTCTGGTCTGAAGAATATACTATCCTATCGCCATCAGGACTCCATGCAGGGGCTACCTGATTGATACCTTCGGTAAGCTGGTAATGATCCGTTACGGTGACCGCTCCTGCAAGAGGAAGTGACAATAATGCCACAAAAAGTATCACTGCTGATCCGATAATCAAATTTCTCTGATTATGCATACACGTCACCATAAGTAGTATTATGCATTGAGGAACTCATTAATCTTTTGTCTCAAAAGTTCGCTGAGAACTTTACCATCCACTTTTCCGCGGAACTCTCCCATTACGAGTCCCATGAGTGGTCCAACTGCTCCAGCGCCCTTTTCGTTAATGAAATCCTGTCTTTCTTCCACAAGCTTTTCAATGAACGCTTCGATCTCGGCGGTATCAGACCCTGTCAGTCCAAGTTCTTCCAGTGAATCCTTTACAACGGAATTCGGCCTTTGAGCAACATGGCGTAGGATCTTCTCGATTGCCTCTTTAGCGACCTCTCCTGAAGCTATGACCTCGAACATCTGCTTAAAGTGTTCATCTGTGATCTTCTCGACATCAACACCATCACGTTTAAGCTCGGAGACCGTGCCTGTGATCGTGCGAACGATGAGCGTGGCCGTAATTATCTTGTCCCCGCTGAATTTGGCGATAAGCTCTTCGAACAGCGGCAGGTCCTGTGAATATGCGATCTTTTCCGCAAGCTCTCCATTAAGTCCATATTCCTTGCTGAAACGTTTAGCTCTCTCGGTAAGCAGTTCCGGTACAGGGATCGATTCGAAATATTCGCGGCTTATCTCCACCTGTGGTACATCGGTCTCGGGATACATTCTTGAAGCACCCGGAAGGGGTCTCATATAAGCGCTGTTCCCGTCAGGTAACCCCTTTCGGGTCTCTTCGGGAATAAATTCAAGTGCTTCAGCGGCGCGGATAAGTACGCTTTCCATTGCACCCCTGGCACGCTTTTCTTTATCTGCCACCATTATAACTGCATCATTTTCGCCGGCACCAACGAATTCGCGCAGTGCTGTGACCTCTTCTTCAGTAATGCCGTAGTTTGGCAGTTCATCGGTATGGAATATGCCGCCAACACCGGATGTTTTTGCACGGTCGGAGAATTCAGTGCCAAGGCGTCTTCCTGGCTGTACTTCCATTCCCACATGTCCGGCAAAACCAGGCAATAGAACAGCAAATACCTTTCCTTTCTTTATCGTCTTCTTGATGACCTTCGATTCCGTGTCTTTGAAGAGTTCGGTCACATCGAATATCTCATCATGAACACTGGCATTTCTCTCATTGAGGGACCTGCGAATCTCGAGAAGGTTGACCTGTCTTTCAACTTCCCTTTCCACGATGGTCTCGATGAGGTCGAGTGCCTGTACACCTTTTATCTCCACCCTTGCTCCTTCTGCAATTGAAATGTTAACATCCTGTCTTATGGTCCCAATTCCTCTCTTGACCTTTCCTGTGGAACGGAGCAGCATGCCGATATTAGCTGCGGTTTCTCTTGCGTGTGAAGGGGAGATTATGTCCGGGGTGGTGGCAATCTCTACAAGGGGGATTCCAAGCCTGTCAAGGGAATAGATTATGGAGTCACCAGCATCTTCTATCTTCTGTGCGGCTTCCTCTTCCACACAGAGCACGTCAATTCCTACTGTGCCTTCAGAAGTATCCAGGGATCCTCCACTTGCCAGGAATGCTGTCCTCTGGAATCCGGAGGTGTTCGAGCCATCTACGACGATCTTCCTCATCATGTGGAGCTGTTCCACTGGCACCATGTGCATAAGTTTTGAGATGGACAGGGCAATATCAAGCACTTCCTTGTTCAGTTCCCTTGGTGGTTCCTCATCATTTTCAATAAGGCATGTGGTATCGTAGGCCTTGTAAATGTATTTCCTGTTGACCTTTGTCTGCTCAAGTGCTGCTTTGTCCGTCTCACCCATCTCGCTTGCAGTCGGTCTCAAATAACGGAAGAACTCAAAGTTCGACTCATCCGTGTTGCGGATCGTAGTGGGGCATTTACAGAACATTTTTTCCTTAGAGTCAAGTTGCTGATGAATTTCAAGTCCGCATTTTAAGCCAAGTTCACGGTAGTCGATCTTTCTGCTCATAAAAGTATCACCAATGATCAATGTAATAACAACGTAATAATGATGTAATAATCTAGACAACAAAACGTCTAAGGCATTATAAAAGTATTGTTTCGATAATAAAGGTGAGGGTTAGAGTTTCCCCTTATCCTTCATCTTCTTCAGAGCTTTGTGGATGTCATCGCCTTCCCCTTTGTTAAGTGTCCTTCTGGTCTTGGGGTCAGTAAGAGCATCTTTTGCAAGCTCCAGTTTTTTCGAGACCGCTTCCATCATCCTTTCATCGACCTCGGGGAACTCTATGTCCACATGTTCCTTCATGGGCTCATTCTCTACCTCAATGGTCCTTGAGAGGTCAGGGTGCTTTCTCTCCTCTGTCAGCAGGGAACCGATTGCATCCTTCCACTCGTTGGCCCAGGGACTTTCAGGGATCTCGGTATGGCTTACTTTTGTGCGGAATACCTTCATAACATCCTCAGGGCATGCATTGACACATGCTCCGCAGTAGGTGCAGAGGTCCTCCACGGCCGCGATGTTCTTTCCGTCATCAGGCACGTACCAAAGATGGGAGGGGCAGATGTTGAAGCAGGCATGACAGCCCTGTGCATCGCATTTCTGGATGTGGCTCTCGACAAGCACGAGGTCGCCTTCGAAGGGTTTGAGCATGTCCACCGCATCATAGGGACAGACTGCATCACACCAGCCACAACGGGTGCATTTAGCATCATCCACAGTGACCTTTCCTGATACTTCAGGGGCTTCGCATGGCTTTTCGCCTTTGACCCTGATGGCATCTTCAGGGCATATGTCCTGGCAGAGCGTACAGTAGTCACAGTTATCCTCGTCTATGATAAGCTGTTCAAAAGGCATGGGGTCGGTCGCTGTCGGGTCCTTCTCTAGCATAAGGAACGCATCACAGAAACGAGCACATATACCGCAGAGGTTGCACTTATCGGTATCTATCTCTATCTCGCCTTCCGCATTTTCCTTCAGAGGTGCGATCTCCTCTTTCTTCGGGAAGGTGTATTCCAGTTCGATGGCATCTTCGGGACAAGTTGCCTCACAAAGGGAGCATGGCACACACTTCTCGTTCATCCTGACGAACTGTTCCAGGCGAGGGTATTGGTCCTCTTCCGGAAAGTCCCCTTCGCTTCTCATTTCCAGTGCGTTCACCGGACAGAAGTTGACACACATCGAACAGAATGTACATTTCTCAAGGTCCATCATCACCGGGGGTGCATCAAGGCCTGTGGCTATCTCTTTCATCGGGCCAAGCTCAAGGGCCTTGGTTGGACATATCCTTGCGCAGATGCCACAACCAACACAGCGTTTGTAATCATAGTCGAGTGTCTTTGAGGACCTGTCGGATATCTGTTTGTAGAGTACGTGAGTTCCTTCGATGTCCATTTCCTTTGAAACGGTCATGGACTTTTCTTCATCACTCATTCGTATCTCCTCCCTGAAGCTCTGAACCTACCGGTCCGAGTTCTGTCAGCTCATCCACGTAATCCTCGATGGTCTTTGCGAACCTCTCGCCTTCGGCGGCTGAGATCCACTCGATACGAAGTCTTCTCTGGTCGAGTCCGATCTCCTCCAGCACATCCTTGAGATTTTCCATCCTGTGCTTTGCATCATAGTTCCCGATGATGTAATGGCATTCACCAAGGCGACATCCTGCAACGATGACACCGTCAGCTCCACCCTGCAATGCCTCCAGAACGAAGTCGGGATCAACTCGACCTGCACACATCACTTTGATTATCCTCACGTTGGTGGGGTATTGTATCCTTGATGTTCCTGCAAGGTCGGATGCTGCGTAACTGCACCAGTTGCAAAGGAAGGCGATGATGAGCGGGAACTCGTCCTTTACTTCAAGGGCTGCCCTGATCTGCGCTTTTATCTGGGCATCGGTGCTGTGGGGCATGTCGATGGCATCCACCGGACACGAGGCACTGCAGGAGCCGCAGGTCTGGCATGAGATCTCATCTACCACTGCTTTTCCGTCAATTACCCTGATGGTGTTGAAATTACAGGTGTCCTCACACATACGGCAGCCGATACACTTTTCGTCATCCACGTATGCACTGAAGGGGTCATTCTCAAGCTCACCCTTTGCAAGCAGGCGTGTGGAACGTGCTGCAGAGGCACTCCCCTGTGCAATGGACACCTGTATCTCTTTTGGTCCCGAGGCACAACCGGCGATGAACACTCCATTTATGTGTGCATCCACAGGTCGCATCTTCGGGTGTGCGATGGAAAGGAACCTGTCAGTTCGTTTTGTGAGGTTAAGTGTCCTAGCTATGGGCTCGGTCGTGTCGCAGGGTTCCATTCCGGTTGCGAGCACCACAAGGTCATAGTTCTCTTCACAGACGGCGCATTCAAGGGTATCCTCATATCTCAGCAACATTTGCCCTTGGGTGTCTCTTTGTATCTCTGCTACTTTTCCGCGAATGAAGTCGATACCCATGAGCTGTGAGCGTATGTAGTATTCTTCGTACATCTCACCGGCGGCACGTATGTCTATATAGTGAATGGTGACCTCGGTGTCAGGATAGCGTTCTTTGATCATCTGTGCGTTCTTCATCGAGGACATGCAGCAGACGCGTGAGCAGTAGGGATTTCCAACGGTCTCGTCCCTTGAGCCGACACATTGTATGAAAGCCACTTTATTAGGGGTCTCCTTTGTAGAGGGCACGACAACTTTTCCACGGGTTGGACCGGAAGCATTGAGCAATCTTTCCAGTTCCATGTTGGTGAGGACATCGGGGAATACTCCATAGCCGTACTCTTCTTTGCGCTTTGCATCGAATCCCTGATAACCGGTTGCGACTATGACAGCTCCCACGGTGAAGTTTAACTCTTCTTCCTTCATGTTAAAGTCAATTGCATCTGCGGGGCAAGCCTGTCTGCAAAGCCCGCAGCCCACACAGTAATCGCTGTTGATGAATGCTGTTTGGGGGATGGCCTGCGGTATGGGCATGTTGATGGCCTTCGTTTTCCCCAGACCGCTGTCGAAGGGATTGGAGATGTCCACAGGACACACCCTTGAACATTCATCGATACAACCTTTGCAGTTGTCGATGATCACATATCTGGGGTTCTGAATGCCTTTTACTGTGAAGTTGCCAACCGACCCGGAGATGTCCTTGATCTCGGAGTAGGTGAACAGGTCGATGTTCGGGTGGTTCTGCACATCGGTCATCTTGGGTGCGAGGACGCAGATGGAACAGTCATTGGTGGGAAACACCTCATTTAGCAATGCCATCTTGCCGCCAATGGTGGGTTCTTTTTCGACCATATAGACATGCGTGCCGGAATCCGCCAGCGTGAGGGCAGCTTCTATTCCGGCGACACCGCCACCTATGACGAGAACGTCCTTGTTCGCTTTCGTCTTCCTTATCTGTAAAGGTTCCAGAAGGCTGAGCTTGGCAACCCCCATCTTGATGAGGTCGAAGGCCTTCTGGGTTGCCATATCATGATGGTCCATGTGTACCCATGAGCACTGTTCCCTGATGTTTACGATCTCAAGAAGATAGGTATTGATCCCCGCCCGCTCCAGCACTTTCTTGAACGTGTTCTCGTGAAGCTTTGGAGTACATGCGGCAACGAGTACTCTGTCGATGTCGTGCTCTTCAATATCGTCCATGAGCGCATCCTGCCCGACATCGGAACACATGAACTGTATGTCCTTGACAAGTTCGACGCCCTCCATCTGTTCTACTTTTTCGTGCAGCGCATCCATGTTTATGACACTTGCGATATTCAGTCCGCAGTGACAGATGTAAACTCCTATTCGCATATGAGAGACTCCCTCGTTGGCTTTTGAATTCAATTAAAATGTAGTTGATACATAGTAGTGAACGGTCGTAATTTAAGGTATTGAGTTGAGATTTATTTGCAGATCTTCCCAAAGCCTGTTCTGGCGAACATGTCTTTTATCTTCTGGGCATCGTCAAGTTTTTCATAGGCCTCTCTGCCCTCTTCAACATTGTGGTGCATCTCGACAAAAACACATTCAAGGCCCTTTTCCTTATCCTTTGCGACAACCCTCATCTCATGTTCTCCCTCAGGCATCCATATAAGGAGCTGCCCCATCTGGGAATTGTAGTTGAGATCGACCTTGAACTCCTCTATCTGCTTGCTCTGAGTTCTTATCTCATCTGTTCCATCTTCATTGGTCATATTTCATCATAATACACTACTATTTATTAATGGTTGGGATTAATTCACGCACATCCCTGCTTGTCCACGAAAACCTTATATACCACTGATGCCATTAAGGAGTTGCACATCCCCCATACTGCTTACATGCGAAGGGATAATGATGTGTTAATTGCACAAATGGGCCCGTGGTCTAGTTGGTTATGACATCGCCTTTACACGGCGAGGATCATGAGTTCGAATCTCATCGGGCCCACCACACTTCTATTCTTTTGGTTTTCGAGTTGAAGAGCTTTGTTTTTGTGATTATAAATTATCAATTGATGGTCTCGTTTTCTTATTAGTAAAGTGTTGAGCGTAGCTCTTTAAATTTTTATTTATTTCTAAATGCTGTAGTTCTACTAGCTATATTCATGTAAATACAACTGTTTTAACATTTGAATTACACAAATTTAATAAGCTCACAAAATATATATTATTTTTATTATATGGTATTTAAAATTTATACGATTATAATTGTAATTAAAACGGATGATCAAGATGATTCTTTTTTATAAATGTTTTAAAAAAATTGAGCTTAAACCCTCATTATTATGTTTACTGGTATTAGCGATAACGATCTCAATATCATTTCCTGCAACTGCAACTCCATTTGCAGGGGGAGATGGTACTGCCGGAAACCCGTATCAGATATCAACCGTTGATCAACTTCAGGGCATGAATGCTAGTCTGTCAGCCAATTACAAATTGATCAATGATATTAATGCTAGTGGCACCTTCAACTGGAGCTCTGGTGCAGGATTTGATCCTATTGGAAACTTTTCAAATAAATTCGCAGGCACCTTTGATGGTCAGGGGTATGAGATAACTGGACTGTATATTAATAGACCAACTACAGAATTTGTTGGTTTTTTTGGATATACGAGCTTTGATGCAGTAATTGATGATGTTGGCTTGGTAGCTGCCAATATTACCGGTTCTCAGACAGTAGGTGGTCTTGTTGGAGTAAATCAAGGAAATATCACCCGGAGTTATGCCAACGGTAATGTGACTGGTATTAGTAATTTTGTAGGTGGTCTTGTTGGGGAGAACGATGGTTCTATTAATCAGAGCTATGGAAACGGTTATGTGATTGGTAACAATTATTTAGGTGGCCTCACTGGTTACAATGCTGGTTCTGTTTATCAGAGTAATTCCGCCAGCAATGTGACAGGCAACGATAATGTGGGTGGTCTTGTTGGCCTGAATGATGGTACCTCTTATGGTTGGCCTCCTTCACTGGTTGTTCAGAGCTATTCCACTGGTAATGTGATAGGTAACGATAATATAGGTGGATTGGTTGGATTGAATTTTGGTGGGGATATCAATCAGAGTTATTCCACCGGAAGCGTTACTGGTAGTACCGGTGTAGGTGGCCTTGTCGGAATTAATGTAGATCCTAGTTCTGTTACAGACAGCTACTGGGACACCCAAACCTCCGGTCAAGCTACAAGTGCCGATGATGCTATAGGTAAAACAACAGCTGAGATGAAAACACAATCCACATATTCTGGTTGGGATTTTACTTCGGTTTGGGCTATTGGTGGGAGTACTAATGATGGTTATCCGTACCTTTTTAGCAATCCTGCAGAGCCAAAAACCTCTCTTCTCGCAGTTCCCCTCAACACTACTGACTTCGTGTTCTCTAGCTCGACCTATGTTGAAGGCATCAATGTGGAGTTCAACACCTCTATGTCGGATGTCGATCTGACACTGATGAGCACCATGAACATTATGAAGCTTACAGGTGCAAAGGACAATGAGGTCTGGGTCAAGGTGCTTGTAGATGGGGATAGTGTGCTTGAGGAGAAAATAAGGACTCTCAGCAAAGACAGGTCTAATATCGATGAAGGGTCCACAGGTACAAAACCTGTCAGTTTCTCCATTGCATCACCTGGCACCCACAATATCACATACGAGTTTAGTAGGACTGGAAACGGTGCTGTGGAGGTCAATGATATTGATATAAGTCTTGTCAAGTTCACCACAGCAGAAGGGAATAAGGTAAGGGACCAGCTTACAGAGGTTGATTATACTCATTCATCTTCTACATTTAGTGATTCATTCAATTGGTCTGTTAACAAAACGGTTGAGTCCGGAACATTTGTAATCGGCAAGTTTACTCTGGAATCAATACAGGCAGCATCTCTTCAGTACTACTATAAAGAAATGAACTCTGCTGTATTATCCCCCTCATGGTCAAGGTATATGGAGGATAGTGATGATGTGGGTTCGGTCTCCGGTATCTTTGCGGATTCAAATGAGACCATGGCTGCAAATTACAGCATCTTCTCACAAAGCAATTCTGTTGATACAGATGTTAACGGAACAATTCTCGATTTCGATCTGAAAGATGCAAATGGTAGTGAAATTTCCAGTTTCTCAGTTTCAAACGATTCCACAGATAGTACTTCAAACATCATTCTTTCATCAGGAACCCATCTGCTGGCAACTGAGAATGTTATTCTCGACAATGGTACTGGATATTTCCTCGCAATGACCAGTTCCTTCACTTCAGATTCGGGATCACAGACACCCACATATTTCATCAACTGTACTGAAATATCGGAGTGCTATTCAAAGAAGGAAAGGTATCTGGTATCAAACTCCGATATTGGTAACTCCTACATCTATTTCACTACTGATGGTCTGACACAAGGCGAATCATACAACTTCAACCTCTGGGTTACAGTGGAAGACGATGAGAGCCTCGTACAAATAGACGAGAACTTTGCTGGTTTTGAGATAAGTGAGTTTTATATCAATTCGATCAATACAGCACCCATTGTGGCGATCATTGCACCTGAGCCGTATGCCAATATCTCTGGTAGTTTCTACGTAAATGCATCTGTTACTGACAACAATGGTGATGCTTACCTTTCCAACTTTAGTTTAAGCAATGCCTCAGTTGAGGTTCTTTCCTATGATGGTCTCTTCCAGGGCAACCTTTCTGTTGTAATTGACAGCACTCAGTTTACAGATGGTAACTACAATATTACCTGGGAAGCTTCTGAGAATGAGTCAACTGAACTTCTCTCTGCGGACAACGTTATCGAGATAACAATAGACAACACTGTCCCTTTCATAGACTTCAATGATGAGACCACGGATACAGGCAATTTCAGTCAGAACTGGATAATTGGTAACATAAGTTTCAGTGATTCCTGGATCAACAATTCTTCTATCTCTCTGTACAACAGCAGTGGTCTGGTCGATTCCAGTACTTCAGGAGTATCACCTCATTCCTACAACTTCACCTCACTTGCTGATGGCTATTACCAGATGAATGCAAGCGTTTGGGACTTTGCAGGTAATGCGAATTACACCGAGACAAGGGCAATATTGCTTGACACTGCTGAGCCAGTGATCGATCACGGAGTCGGAACTCCATCCGGTAACTTCACTCAGGACTGGATCTTGGGTAATGTAACTGCAATTGACAGTTATGGTCTTAGCAGTCTGACAATATCACTGTACAATTCAAGTGGTTTGGTAGATTCCAACACAACAGAAGTTAGTAACAGTTTAGTTTACAATTTCACAGGACTTGTTGATGGTGTCTACTACCTGAATTCCACAGCAGAGGATCTTGCGGGAAATGTCAACACCACTTCAACATTGACTGTTACACTGGATACCACAATGCCGGTGATATCCTTCAATGATGAGACCACGGATGCCGGTAATTTCAGTCAGAACTGGATAATTGGTAACATAAGTTTCAGTGATGCCTGGATCAACAGTTCTTCTATCTACCTGTACAACAGCAGTGGTCTGGTTGATTCCAGTACTTCAGGAGTATCACCTAATTCCTACAACTTCACCTCACTTGCTGATGGTTCTTATCAGATGAATGCAAGCGTTTGGGACTTTGCAGGCAATGTGAATTACACCGAGACAAGGGCAATATTGCTTGACACTGCTGAGCCAATGATCGATCACGGAGTCGGAACTCCATCCGGTAACTTCACTCAGGACTGGATTCTTGGCAATGTAACTGCAATTGACAGTTATGGTCTTAGCAGTCTGACAATATCACTGTACAATTCAAGTGGCTTGGTAGATTCCAACACAGCAGAAGTTAGTGACAGTTTAGTTTACAATTTCACAGGACTTGTTGATGGTGTCTACTACCTGAATTCCACCGCAGAGGATCTTGCGGGAAATGTCAACACCACTTCAACATTGACTGTTACACTGGATACCACAATGCCGGTGATATCCTTCAATGATGAGACCACGGATGCCGGTAATTTCAGTCAGAACTGGATAATTGGTAACATAAGTTTCAGTGATGCCTGGATCAACAGTTCTTCTATCTCTCTGTACAACAGTAGTGGTCTGGTCAGTTCTAATGTTTCTGGAATCTCACCAAATTCCTACAACTTCACCTCACTTGCTGATGGCTATTACCAGATGAATGCAAGCGTTTGGGACTTTGCAGGTAATGCGAATTACACCGAGACAAGGGCAATATTGCTTGACACTGCTGAGCCAGTGATCGATCACGGAGTCGGAACTCCATCCGGTAACTTAACTCAGGACTGGATCCTGGGTAATGTGACTGCAATTGACAGTTATGGTCTTAGCAGTCTGACAATCTCACTGTACAACATCAGTGGATTGGTAGATTCCAATACCACAGAAGTTAGTGACAGTTTAGTTTACAATTTCACAGGACTTGTTGATGGTACCTACTACCTGAATTCCACAGCAGAGGATCTTGCGGGAAATGTCAACACCACTTCAACATTGACTGTTACACTGGATACCACAATGCCGGTGATATCCTTCAATGATGAGACCACGGATGCCGGTAATTTCAGTCAGAACTGGATAATTGGTAACATAAGTTTCAGTGATGCCTGGATCAACAGTTCTTCTATCTACCTGTACAACAGCAGTGGTCTGGTTGATTCCAGTACTTCAGGAGTATCACCTAATTCCTACAACTTCACCTCACTTGCTGATGGTTCTTATCAGATGAATGCAAGCGTTTGGGACTTTGCAGGCAATGTGAATTACACCGAGACCAGACATATACTTCTGGATATGACTGATCCTGAAATAACATTTGACACATCTACACTGGAAGAAGGTAATCATCCGCAGGACTGGATATTTGGCAATGTCACAGCATCGGACAATATCGGAATAGCAAACATCACATTTTATCTGTACAACAGCACAGGCCTGTTCAATTCCACATCTTATTCAGGAAATAACCTGTCAGTGAACTTCACACCATTACCATCAGGTATGTACTACCTGAATGCGAGCGTTGAAGACTTTGCAGGAAATATTGTGATTACGGATACGAAGATGTATGGTATCGATGCTATTGACATGGAAATAAATAATGTAGGCGTAGTATCCCTCTCCGATAATTCTGCAACTATTACATGGGATACGAATGAGAACGCAAACTCAACAGTTTACTATGGGCTGGATGCAAATCTAACTCTGAATGCTTCAAAAACACTATTTACAGTGGACCATAGCATTACAATCGATACCCTCGAGCAGAATACATTGTATTACTACAAGGTCAAAAGCTACGATATGTTCGGATTCAATAATTCATCTGAGATCGGTACTTTCACTACAGATATTAAAAAATCCACTAGTGGGAGTAGTGGCGGTAGCGGTGGTTTGAACTATTACCTCGATGAACCTCTGGAAAACCCGGAGGGTGATGATGAATCATGTAGCACTTTCTCCGAAGGTACAAAAGCAGTAAATGTAGGAAGCGTTCAGGCAGGCGATACGGTAAAGGTCAGTACAACAGATTCCGCAGGGGGCGTGGATTGTATGGTCACAGGACTGGACATCGATATGATAAATAATGTCGATGAAATGGAAGTGATTATAACGCAAAGTTCCTCTTCCTCCTAGGAAGATCCATCCGATGTAATGGTGCTCATTGGTAATGGTGCACAGACCTATGGTTTCTTTTCCATCGATACTAACAGTCCCGGAAGTACTGAAAGTGCTTTGATACACATTCGTATCCCAGTTGTATGGTATGAGCAGAACGAGCTTGATCCGACCACCACCATTGTGACCCATTGTGGTGATAATTCAACTGACTGGGAAGTACTTGATGTTGTTTCTTCTTCAGAAGATGAAGAATATTACTACTTCACAGTTATGACACCAGGATTCTCTGAATTCTCAGTGGTAGTATTGCCATTTGAAATGGCAGTGGAATTCCCTGTGGACGAGGAAGTTACAGCAGATATGGATCATACAGATGAAGTTGCGGAAAGCAGGGTTAAAAGTTCGATGTGGTTTATTCCTTTGATCGCAGGAATACTGGGTAGTTTGTTCATCGTCATCTGGAAGAGAAGGAAAGATGAAGATGAAGATGAAGAAATGAAGTAAGGATATCTGTCCTTACTACTCTTTTTTATTTATATATGTGATATAATAATATTTTTCTTTATGGCACGGTGACATCCCAGAGCTGTGAGCAAAGATTTAATTCATTTTTATTTGTATTTCTATCTTATTTCAGTGAATAACATTTTGTTTTTCGATAGGTGCAATCATATTGGGAATTGATCTATTATCTTAGAGTATTCCACTGATGCCCTTTGGACCTTATTCAGATGGTTTATATTTCTATGGTAGCTGGAGCACACCTTAGTAGTACAGGCGAATGGGTCTTTCAAATACTTCTAGGATACTTCCTGTACCACCCAGAACATTTCCCTAGGTGAAATTTAAACCCATTCCATTTTGATTATATGGAAAACTTCTCCCTAATCCTGCAATATTCATCCTTCGCTTGCTGCACCTTATTCAAATAATGTGCACTTCCAACTGTCACTGCTGCTCTACCTTGAATGAAGTCTGCCAGACTTTCGGTAACACCTTCCTTAATCATAAAATTAAGATGCCATTTGCGTATGGTCTTCGCAGAAACACTATCATAGCGAATTCCCTTCATGACACTTTCGTAATCCTTTAACTGATAATCTTTTTTATATTTTGTATACTACATTTGAAATTCTTATCAAAGAACATCTCAACCGCGGCTCACTTTTGCAATTTATTTATAACAGCTGCATAGTTCGACTTGCCATATTCATGTGATTGAATGCTGTTTTTTTCATTTATTGGCCAACATAAATTAAAAAAGTTTAAATATAATATATAATGTTTGGACATAAATATAATAGATTAATATTTATCATCTTATAAATTTATTTAGAAAGGAATACTATGAAAAAACTAAATGAAAATATGAATAAAATAGGTTTCTGTTCATTATTGTTATTAATTGCTATATCGATGTCCCTTACCGCAAATGCAACTCCATTTGCAGGAGGAAATGGTACTGAATGGAACCCATATCAGATATCAACAGTTGATCAACTTCAGAACATAAGTGGCCATCTGTCGGCTAATTACAAATTGATCAATGATATTGATGCCAGTGGTACAATCAACTGGAACTCTGGTGCAGGATTTGAGCCTATTGGAAAATAGTCAAATAAATTTCAAGGTACTTTTGATGGTCAGGGATATGAGATAACCCAACTTTATATTAACAGACCTTCCAAAGATCATGTTGGACTGTTCGGATATATAAGATCACCTTCCAAGATCAATAATGTTGGTTTGGTAGATGTCAATATTAACGCTCACAATTATGTAGGTGGTCTTGTTGGAAGTTCTTATTGTGTTGGTGGTGCTATCACTCAGAGTTATGTCACCGGCAAAGTTACTGGTGAAGATCGAGTAGGTGGTCTTGTTGGATATTCTTCTGGTACTATCACTCAGAGCTATGCCATCGGCAATGTGACTGGTGAAGATCGAGTCGGCGGTCTTGTTGGACATTCTGATTATGGTACTATCACTCAGAGCTATGCCACCGGCAATGTGACTGGTGAAGATCGAGTCGGCGGTCTTGTTGGACATTCTGATCATGGTGATATCACTCAGAGCTATGCCACCGGCAATGTGGCTGGTGAAGATCGAGTCGGCGGTCTTGTTGGATATTCTGATCATGGTGATATCACTCAGAGCTATGCCACCGGCAATGTGGCTGGTGAAGATCGAGTCGGCGGTCTTGTTGGACATTCTGATCATGGTACTATCACTCATAGTTATGCCGCTGGTAAAGTGAATGGTGATTCTAAAGTAGGTGGCCTTGTTGGGGATAAGGGTGGTTCTGTCATCATAAGTTACTGGGATAAACAAACCTCTGGTCAGCTTTCAAGTGCTGGTGGTACAGGCAAGACGACAGCTGAAATGAAGACACGATCTACATATTCTGATTGGGACTTCACTTCGGTCTGGAACCTTTGCAACGATGCAGCGAGTTCTTAGAATGGCGGCTATCCATACCTTTTGAGCAATCCTGTCGAAGTTAATACAGCACCCCATGTAGCTATCATTGCACCGGGACCATCTGCCAGCATATCAGGCATATTCTTTGTGAATGCTGCTATAACTGACAGTAACGGAGATGCTTTTGTATCCAATGTCAGCTTAAACAACATCACAGGCAACGTTGCCTTTTATGATAACCTTCCACAGGATATTCTGTCTGTTGGTTTTGACAGCAATTTGTTCGCAGATGGTGTCTATAACATCACATGGGAATCGTGCGAGAATGAATCAGTTTCACTTCTCTGCACAAGTGATGTCATTGAGATCAAAATAGACAACACTGATCCTTTAATCGATTTCAACGATGATGCCACGGTTGCAGGCAACTACAACAGGGACTGGGTCTTTGGTAACATAAGTTTCAGTGATGTCTGGATCGATAGTTCTGCTATCCAACTGTACGACGACAGTGGTCTGGTTGCTTCCAATGCTTCAGACGTATCACCCCATTCCTTCAAATTCACAGGCCTTACTGATGGCTCCTATAAAATGAACGCAAGTGCTTGGGACCTTGCAGGTAACATCAATTACATAGAGAGGGAAATTCTTCTGGATACTGCTGAACCTTCGATCACCCATGGATCAGGAACACCATCAGGCAACTTCAGTCAAGACTGGATCCTGGGCAATGTCATAGCATCAGACAGTTCTGGAGTTAGCAGTCTGACAATATCACTTTACAATGATACTGCACTGGTAGGGTCTAACACTACATTAGGTGGTAACAGCCTGACCTACAATTTCACAGGACTTTCTGATGGCACCTACTACCTGAATTCTACAGTGTTCGATCAGGTGGGAAATGCCAACACCAGCTCAACATTGACCATTACAATTGATACCACAATTCCGTTGATAGGCTTCAATGATGGGACAACAGATGCAGGTAATTTTAGTCAGGACTGGATACTTGGCAATATCAGTTTCAGTGATAACTTGCTCAACAGTTCTGTTATCTACCTGTACAATGAAAGTGTTCTGGTCACTTCCAGTGCTTCAGATGTATCTCCATATTCCTTTAACTTCACAGACCTTGCTGATGGCTCCTATAAGATGAACGCAAGTGTTTGGGACCTTGCAGGTAATGTGAACAATACGGGTACAAGGGCAATATTGCTGGATACAACTGATCCTGAAATAACATTTGATGCGTCCACACTGGAAGAAGGTAATCATCCGCAGGACTGGATATTCAGTAATGTAACAGCATCGGACAATCTCGGAATAGCAAACATCATCCTTAATCTGTACAATAGCACAGGACTGTTCAATTCCACATCTTATTCAGGGAATATCCTGTCAGTGAACTTCACATCACTGCCATCAGGAATGTACTACCTGAATGCAAGCGCTGAAGATTTTGCAGGAAATATTGTGATGACGGATACGACGATATATGGTATCGATACTATTGATCTGGAACTAACCAATGTAGGCGTAACATCCCTATCTGATGATTCTGCAACTATTGCATGGGATACGAACGAGAATGCAAACTCCACAGTTTACTATGGGCTGGATGCAGATCTGACCCTGAGTGTTTCAAAAACACTATTAACAGTGGACCATAGCATCACACTCGATAACCTCGGGCAGAATACACTATATTACTACAAGGTCGAAAGCTACGACATATTCGGATTCAATAATTCATCTAAGATCGGTACTTTCACTACAGGTCTTAAAAAATCGAGTAGTGATGGTAGTGGCGGTGGTGGTGGTTTCAACTATTACCATGAAGAACCTCCGGTAAGTCCGCAGAAAGATGATGGAGACTTTATGGTCACAGAACTGGAAACCGATATGAAATATGATGTCGAAGAGGAATTTCCAGTAGATATGGATCATACAATTGAAGTTGCAGAAAGCAGGGCAACAAGCTCTAGGTGGTTTATTCCTTTGATCGCAGGAATACTGGGTAGTTTGTTCATCGTCATCTGGAAGAGAAGGAAAGATGAAAATGAAGATTAAGAAATGAAGTAAGGACATCTGTCCTTACTACTCTTTTATTTATATTATTCACATTATAAAAGTTCTTTTAATGGCCAATGATCTATCAGTCATTTATTTCCAATGGAGCTTCTTTCAGTTCATAGGGAATGCTTTCCTGTAAAACATTTTCTTAATAATACTTTCTGAATATATTCAGGGCAAGAGATTCAAAACCTTATGTTACATTTTCCTTTTAACTCAAATTGATACGACAATTAGCACTTATGTGGGATCATTTTTGGCGTTTCATTAAGGTAGCTACATTCTACTTGATCAAGTGTTTTCAATATTCTATAGGACCTTGCATGATCCTTGGTAATGTTCATTGTGAAGTTCAGATTCAATCTAAATGATTCAGGTCCAATTAATAGTATGGATGTGATCTCTGATGCATCTGATATTAAAAGCGACACTAATACTGGTACATTTTAAGGTCTAAAGAGACTTTGAGTTAAAATAAAAGAGATTAGGAAAAGGTTCAAACTGGCAATGAAGCCATGCTCACATAAAGTCCCCAGATCCCACTGGCGATCATGTCTACTGAAATTGCACCCAGGAACAGACCGAATAGCCTGGTGAGCACCAGCATTCCATTATATCCCATTTTTTTGTGTATTCTCCTGGAAAAGAGAAATGTTACCATGGCTATTGAATAGGTTAGTACTACTGCGAGTGTTATGAGCAATTTATGCTGAACCAATTCCGCATTTTCTGTAAGAATTATGGCTGTTGTTATGGTACCAGGACCTGCCAGTATAGGCATTGCAATTGGGAAGATCCAGATATCTTCACGCTCATAGGATGCATCTATCTCTTTATCAGTAATGCTTTGTCTTGAGATCTTGGCATGCATCATATCAAAAGCTACCATTAAAAGTAACAGGCCACCGGCAACTTTCAGTGAATCAAAACTGATCCCAAGAATCTCAAGGATCGTGGTTCCTGTAATAATGAAGAATAAGGCAATAAAAAATGCCAATGTAACAGATTTTTTTGCAATTACGTTCTTTGCACTTAAGCTCAAGCCATTGGTTAGCGTTATAAATGTGATTACTCCGGTGATAGGGCTTACAATAACAAATAATTTGATAAAAGAATAAATGAAATAACCGACATAATCCATTCGTTAATAAAAGTACACCTTCGTTATAAAGAAGGCGATTGGAGCATCTTTTTTATAGAAGTGTAAACTGGGAAGTTGCTAAAGCCAAGTACATTCCTGATTGTGGTCATAATTTGCTTGAAGCGGAAAATTTAAAATTAATTAGTTAAGGGTGTACTCTGGTGAAAGGGATGGAATAACAGCATCATATAATTATAAATATAATAATATCTCTATATGCTGTTGGGAAATTCAATGGGTACACATAACAATCCACAAATCGTTGTTCGTGATATATTAATTATTTTAGTTTTAACCATAATTGTTGGGATCATCTCTACAACATTTAATCTATTTGAAAAAATCTTCTTTGAACTAAATGTATATGATCAGTATGGGATATATGAATTATCTTTAGCAGGTATATTTTTAATAGCTTCTCTCTTTGTTTTTTCCTATCTCCTTTATCTTGAGGTGAAAAGTGCATCTTTCAAATTAGCTGAATCTAGTACTAATTTTCAGGATATTTTTGACAATTCCAATGGTTCAATAGTCATTTTTGAAGAGGATGGATCTATCGTAAATGCAAACATGACAACTTCATTAACACTGGGTTATAGCAAGGGTGAGCTATTGAACATGTCTATTCACGATCTATATGTTTCTCCTCTAAAAATAAAAGATCTCAATGATGAAAATGTTCAATCACATAACACATCTTTCATATTGGATACAGAGGCCATTCACAAAGATGGATCCAGGATCCCTGTGGAACTGAGTAGTAGGTCATTCATCTATGATGGTCATCCCTGTGTGATCATCGACGCCAGGGATATTACCGAACGTAAGATTACTCAAATTGCGATAAATGCAAGGATACAAGCTGAAGAAGCTAACCAAATTAAATCAGATTTCATTGCAAATATGAGCCATGAGCTACGTACACCTCTTAATTCCATCATCGGCTTCTCGCAGTTTCTAAATACCAATCCCTTTGGTAATTTGAACGAAAAAGAGATCAAATATTCAGAAAATATCTTGAACAGTGGAAGGCATTTATTGGAAATGATGAATGAAATTCTTGATCTCGCTAAGATCGAAAATGGGAAAACTTATCTTCAATATGAAAAGATACGCTTACCGATCTTCTTTATGGAGATCGAAGAGATGGTAAAACATCTGGCATACAAAAAGAACATTCAAATTTGTAATCAAGCTCGGTATGAAAGCATTGAAATGTATGCTGATAAACTAAGGATGAGACAAATAATGTATAATCTACTAAGCAATTCTTTGAAGTTCACACCTGAAAATGGCAGTATATAGATCAACGCGGTTGATCATAATAATATGATGGAGATCTCTGTATCTGATAGCGGGATAGGCATTCCCAAAAATATGCATGATGAAATATTTGAGAGCTTTAAACAGGCTGATCCTTCAATTACGAAAAAATATGGAGGTACAGGGTTAGGATTGACACTGGTTAAGCAATATGTTGAGATGCATGGCGGAAATATATGGGTTGATAGTGAAGAGGGCTCAGGGAGCACTTTTACTTTTGCGATCCCTTCAAATTCGGACTTTCATTAATATCTCTTTGGTATCAGGACAGGCAATTAAAGCTGGAGTTCCAAATACTATTAATACTAAAAATGGCAATTATTTGTATAAATGTGGTTTTTCTGAGTTACCTATGACTACCGAATTGATATGTGTAGTAGAAAAATAATATAATGGCAGTGATCAGGGGCCGAATTGCCGACCTCATCGGGCAATCATTGGGCGACCCTACCCCACTATATCCTCCCATCTCAGGTCGACCTAAAGGATTTACAAATGCCAAATAAACTTTGAATATTTATGGGCTTTCATACCCAATGGCTTTCTACCTTCTGATTCACTGCCTCACCGTACTATTTATGGTACGGTAATAGATAATATGTTTTAAAACTATTAAGTGATTTTGATATACAACCTGGTAACAAAAAAGGATCTGACTTTGTCTAGGTCTTCTTTCCTAAAACTGAAGGATCCTATATATATTTAATCATAATAAGGTCCATGTGTATGTTTCCAACAAAAAACACAAGAAAATGACTGTATTCTGATTAACAAGTACTAAATATTTTGGTGTAGTTGTACAAGTAGCTAAAAACAATGCTAGCTTTTAATGATCGAATAAGAGATGTTTTTCACGGGATAAAAAAGAAAGGATCTCAACATAGAAATGTTCAAATTATTAGAGGTTCAATGCAGGCAAAAAATGAAACACTGATCCCATCAAAAAGAGATGATCATGAAATTGGGACAGTTGTTCACCATGGTGGTAATAGGAACATCCTGATACTCGGGCTAATTGTTCTATTCATAGTTTCATGGTCAATTCTACTTTTTTACCATCCTCCGGGAGAAATAGTCGAAAGGCTGGGAGTACGCAACGTTTACATTTTTGTCTTCCTGCTGGCTATGATCGGTGGAGTTTCCACATTAACCTCCACCACATTCTACACGGCCTTGATAGCAATAGCTCTGGGAGGGGTAAATTCGATCGGGATCGCATTAGTTGCAAGCTTAGGTCTTACTTTTGGAGATCTGGTATTCTACTATCTGGGTACAAAAAGCAAGCAATGCGTTAAGGGAAAATATGCAGGTACTATATTTCGCCTGACAAAATGGATGGGACGGATCGATGACAGAATAACTATGATGCTAATCTTCTTTTATTCATTGACCCCTCTTCCAAGTGATGTGATCGCAATAGCACTTGCAATAGTGGGATTTCCATTCCGTAAAATGATCGTTCCGTTGGTTGTGGGTAATTTTACCCTTATTTTTATGCTCGTTGAGATCTCTAAATTAGGATATAGTTTGATCTGAAGGGGTTGAAAGTATTGATAGAACATTCATTCGGAATGCTCATGTGAGAAAGTTTCCGGGGAACGAGGTCTGAATGTCCTTGGATCCAGGAAAAAAGCATTTTCACAGTAGCTGCACATGGTCTTAAGATCCGAACCTTCGATAATAACCTTCTCGACTTCTTCCTGAGGCGTTATGTACTGCGTCATTTCCTCTCCGCAGTGAGGACATTTTATTTTCAGCCATTCCAGATTGGTGAGCTGCCGGATGTCCTTTATGACCGCTCCCAGTGCATTTTCATAGTTATTCCTATAAAATCTTATGGCTGGCAGATGACCTATTAAAACCGGAAGTTTCTCTCCGTATTCTAACAATGGAATGATCAACTGATCCGTACCCACAGCCAGACCGATCTCCTGGTTCACTTTAGGTGATAATAATCCATCCATTGAAAGAATGACGATCATGCAGTCCGAATGACGAATACCAAAGCTGATAAGCTCTGCCTCGGAGAGCGATTCGGCCTTGTTGAGCGAAGATGAAAAGCTTTCCAGGTTCACCGCCAACAAGGCATCTTCCAGTTCCTGGGCCAGGCCTTTGTCCTGTTCTGAGTGGGAAATATATACTCTGTTTATCATGGCTATAAACCTTCAAATTACCTCTGCTTTTTCCAACAGCATTACATGTAAGCAATGATCTCAGCTTTTAAAACAGAGGTCTTTGCCCCATATCTGATATTTAGATCAATCCTTCTTATCCCGTGGCTTTTTGGTTGGTTCGGGATATGGAACTGGTTCAGGTGAAGGTTCTGGTTCCGGTTCTGGATTAGGTAGTGGTTCTGGCTGAAGTGATGAACTATCCTTTTCTTTTTGCAAAGTTATATACCCCCTATGTTCAATTAATAATTTGAGAGCCTTTCTACTTAAGACTATACTTTAATGGAACTGAGGGGATAGTATAGTTAACTTATTTCAGATATACAGAACTCCTACCATTACTAACATCGGTAACTGAAATACCCCTTTATAGACATTGATCTGGAGTCCTGATTTGTTCTGGCCATCGATCCAAAATCAACATCTTAGGCCATGATATGCCAATAAGGCAGAGTTCTTAGAAAAAGGACGAAGTCATGATCTGAATTAAAGCTCTATCTGATCAAGACACCTTCAAGTCTGTCTCCTCGACTATATCGATCGCACGTTAGTTCTCATCAGATATGAGGAGGTGATACATTTCCGGGTTTTTGAAGGGCGTGTACTGAAATAAAAATAGGACGAGTCTTCTGTTACAGATTCGTCTAATAATAAATTCGCACTGTGGAAATGATGTTTCATTCCCACGGACTATATCCGAATGTATCCTGATAACGTTGTACTACAGATCCCATATAATTGGATGCTATCCTCGAAGAGTTTTTAGACATGAAATTATTCAATGGGAATTCACTATCGCAACTTGTACAACGTGCATTTTCACATCCGGTTATCGAACTTGGACAGCCGGTACAAAGTTTTGCTCTTGAGTAAAATAGACTAAAAGATGTTCCACATTTCGGACATGTTATCATTCTGTTCGCATCAAACAGATTTTTACTAACTCCTCTTCGCTTTAATTCATCAGAATATCTTTCATCTCGACTCATATCGTCCATTAATTTCTTCTCTTCTATGTCCATTTGTTTTACCTCACAAACATGATTCACTAATGAAAAAAATGCTTGTTGAGATATATATAACGACTCATCTTCGGGAATCAAAGCCTTTGATATAATCAAAACCATTAATATAATAGTGATCAATGCAAAGTAATATTACGTCTAACACGTTTCCTCGAAGTTAATTTTAAACATATCTGTGCAAATTATATTTTCATAAAATACGTAGGAAGAAACAGATGGCTTTTGAAAAATTGTTCGAACCTTCGAATATAGGTACATGTAATTTGATGAATAGGGTCATTATGGCTCCAATGGCCAACATAAATATGGCTGATCCTATTGGGCGTCCTACGGAAAAGATGATCGCTTACTATAGAGAGCGAGCAAAAGGTGGTACCGGTCTATTGATAACGGGTCTGGTCCCCGTCTCTTTTGGAATTGACCCTACCGTTTCGGAAGACAATGATACTACATATTTTCCACGCATAGATGGCACTTCAAGGACTCGTCTTTCGGGATGGAGGGACTTGACTTCTGCAGTAAGACCCTATGGTTCTAAAATATTCATTCAACTATCTGCCGGGCTTGGCAGGGTTGGTTCTCCTGAGCCTGCTTTGAAAGGGAAGGTCTTAAGGTCATCTTCATTTAACAAGAATTTTTACGTTCCACAGATCCCACATTTTCCACTATCTGACAGAAAAATAAGAAAGATCGTCAAAAGCTTCGGTCAATGTGCAGTTAATGCAAAAGTTTCTGGTTTTGACGGTGTCCAGATACATGGACATGAAGGTTACCTAATGGACCAACTAACCTCTGATCCGTGGAACAGACGTAAGATAGGCAGGTACAAAAATAAGTTCCAGTTCGGTATCGATGTTGTAAAGGAGATCAAAAAAAGATGTGGTGAAGATTTTCCCATAATATATAGGATCGACCTTACTCAGGCCTTAGAGGAAAGTTATGGTAAAGAAATTTTTAAAAAGCAATTTCGTGGAAAGGAACGCAGAATTGAAGAGGGGCTCGAATTTTGCAAAGTACTTCATGAGGCCGGAGTGGATGCATTTGATGTGGATAAAGGCTGTTATGATAACTGGTTCTGGCCTCATCCTCCTGCATATTTTGATGATGCCATCTATGCTGAAGAACTCGCTGGCAGATTGAGATCTTATTTCTGGAAAGAGAACATCGATGCAAAAGTGATAGCTGTGGGGAAACTGGGAAAACCTGAATTTGCTGAAAAGGTCCTGGACAATGGATGGGCAGACTATGTTATGCTTGGAAGACCCCTTCTGGCCGATCCTAACTGGACCAAGAAAGTGAAGGAAGGAAGAGTAAATGAAATAGTACACTGCATCGGGGATCAGGAAGGCTGCATTGAATCGTTCAAGATGGGCGGTCATTCCTGCTGTACGGTAAATCCCTATACGGGTTTTGAGGATTGCAAAAAATTGATCCGAACGGATGTTATGAAAAGAATTGCTGTTATAGGCGCAGGACCGGCCGGTTGTGAGGCTGCAATAACCGCACACAAAAGAGGATATGATGTAACCCTTTTTGAAAAAACGGACCATATCGGGGGTCAACTTCATTTTGCCGGGAAAATGGGGATCAAACATGATATCAGACGTTACCTTGAGAATCTTCAGTTTCAACTCGATCTATTGATAGAGGATGGCCTTAAAGTTGAATTCAATAAAGTAGTGACTCCTGATGATATCAACAATAAATTCGATGTGATCCTTTGTTGTACCGGACTGGAAACTTCAATACCTAATATAGAAGGTCTGGAAAGTATCCGATACGCAGAAGTTCGCGAATTTCTTAAAAATGATATGGATATTCCGGATGGTGTGAAAGATGTTCTGGTAATAGGTGGGGGAATTATGGGATGTGAAGTCGGCTATTCTCTTGCTTATGAAAAAGACCTTAATGTAGTTGTTGTCGGGAAGAACAAAGATCTGATCCCAAAGACAGTTATGGCGAACAGATCCCAGATGTTATGGATGATGATGGGAGAAGGTTCACCTTCCGGGAAAAAAGACGATGTCTTGAAAACACCTATCAAAGCTTATAATGCTTCGGAAGTAATACGTTTTTCAGGAAATAAAGCCTATTTAGCTGTGAACAAAGGTAGAAAAGCTCCCTATACACCATGGAAAGCACTTATTCCTGAAAATGTGAATAATCCGTTTGAAAAAGATCTTGATCCTGGCAATGTAGAGGAACTGGAACTAAATGCTGATCTTGTTCTGTTTGCAACTTCCGGCAAACCCAATAATTCCCTGTTCAACCAGTTACTGAAAGAGAATTCAGCTAAAGAAATATATTCTATAGGAGATTCAAGCGAACCCGGAAATTTGTGGAAGGCAATTACAAATGCAAATGAGATTGCAAGAAATATCTGAATGAAATTACATTAACTTTTGATCACATTATTTGGATTTGAGTGCATTATCTGAACATTCAAAACTATGACCGCATATTTGTAATATTGTCTTTTTTCGTTTTTTTATTTTCATAAGATCGATCAATTGATCCAAATGTTATACCCTAAGGTATTCATGGGTTTGATATTATCAAAGCTGTTATTTTTTTTCATCAGATGGTTTTCTAACATGGCTTAGTTTCTGAATACATGCTGTTGAATGATCATAATTTGAACCGGGAACAGGTCTTTGACAACGCGAGGAGTGTCGATTTCTAATTCCGGGTTATTATATATGTTCTCAGTAAGATATCAATTATTAGTCAATAGAACAGCATCTTCATTCTATTGATATGGATCGAAGAAAGATACAACATCGGTGATCGTGAGTGGTAACTTTGGAAAAATTTACCACTCAGACTATTGATACGAAATATAAACATATTGGGTGATAAAATCATGCCGTCAGAAGATTATGCACCAATGGATAAAGATTGGCTAGAAAATGCAGGGAATTTATGGACTACTCCGTTTGTAGATACTCCCTCGGAAAGAATAATTGTGGATCCGATAATTCTGTCACATGCAGCAAGCGTTTTCAAGAAAAACGTTGGCTATTTTTGGCAAAATCCGGCAGAAGCAATGAGAATGGTCTGTCATACATGTGAAATGTATGATGTGACTCCGGTAGGTCATTACCTCTATGCGGATTATTGGGGTGAAGATTACGGAGCTAAAGTGAAGGTTCAGGCAAATGCACCTCCAGGCATTACCAAACGTCCAATAAAGGATGCTACAGATGTCGATAATTTTGAGGTATTAAGCCCTGAAGATCTTGCAAAAGGTCCTACACTGACAAAACATTTTGAAGCATTGGATACATGTAAAAATGAATTCCCTCAAATGTTCGCTCCGATCACTCAGCTGGCTGGCTCGATGGAAGTGGCAACAAATTGGGCTTCCATTGATGATGTATTCATGTGGATGATGACTGAACCTGAATTAGTCGATAAGCTGACATCCAAAGCTACTGATCACATGGTAAATGCCTGTAAAGCTACAGCTAACCGCTATGGTGCAAACGTAATGATCACAGGATCAGTAATTGCAAGTGGCGATCTGATGGACAGGGACCAGATCAAGAGATTCGGCTATAATCCAGTCTCAAAAGCTGTCCGAAAGATGATGAATGCAGGTGCAGGTCCTGGGATATATTACCACCTTTGTGGAAATCACAGTGATGATTATGATCTATGGAAAGATGCTCCAATGAGTCCTTTCACTGTTGTTCAGATCGGATATGACGGTAATGAGATTTTCCCAGCATCAAAGCTTGTCGAACACTTTGGTAACAGGTGTACTTGTTTTGGAACAGTTGATACTAAGTTGATAGATCGTGGTACTCCAAAACAGATATATGATCAGGCAAAAGAGCAGATCCTTGCAGGAAAGGATAGTCCGAGAGGATTTATCATTGGAACTTCCTGTGAATGCCCAACGAATGCTCCTCCTGGAAATGTTCATGCACTGGTGAAAGCTGCAAAAGATTTCGGGAAATATGAGAAGTTCTAATGTTCGAAATACATGGTGTAAAAGGTAAGATAAGGAGTGTTATTCTATGGATCTAAATATATCTGATGAAACGAACAGCCTGTTGAAAGACAATGGGTTTAGAATCGAAGAAATCCAGGAGATTATCGAGAGTGCGGAATCCAGTGGTAACAAACTGAAGGATGCAGACGGAGAAGTTTTCATTGCAAGAGGCGATTCTGATAATCTGACGACCTATGCAGTTTATTCTCCTCTCGCAAATGGTGCATTTGAGCTGAAAAGCGCATATGCCCATAAGATGAAAGTTGCCGGATTGACCGGTGGTTCTTTCGTTGAAGTCGAATATGATGACGAAAGTGGATGGACCTGTCACAAATGTAACGAAGAAGCAGTGGACAGGAATGTTGATATGACCTATCTGGATGTTTCAAGACCAGGGCCTGGTATCGTTTGCCCCAAATGTGGTGATATCTATATTACTCAGGGCGTTACCAAGACACTGAAGACAGCCGAATCCATCCTGGAAGAAAAAAGAGCCTGATAAACCTGTGTAACTACAACTCCGGGAGGGATAAGATGAAACAAATTAGTACAGTTGGTAGCCTTTGTCCTGAGTGTCTCAGGACCATCGAGGGTATCAAATTTGTAGAGGATGGCAAAGTATACATTAAAAAAGAATGTGCTGAACATGGTAGTTTTACTACACTCATTTCCAAGGACGTAGACCACTACCTAAAGATGGAAGAGTGTTTCGACGTAGATCGGGCGAGAGTTAAAGCACCTTTGACTGATGTAAATAAAGGCTGTCCTTATGACTGTGGCATCTGCCCCTCCCACAAACAGGATACCTGTCTTGCAATTGTAGAAATAACCGACAGGTGTGATCTGGGCTGTACATATTGTTTTGCAGATTCTACATCTGATGCCAGTAATGATCCGGACATGGATACGATAAGAGGAATGTTCGAAGCAGTAAGATCATGTTCAAATGAACCAACCTGTGTTCAGATCTCCGGTGGAGAACCGACATTAAGGAATGATCTGCCTGAAATCATCAAAATGGCAAAAGAAGTTGGAATCTCACATGTTGAACTGAACACCAATGGTCGTCGAATTGCCCGGGACCAGGATTATTTCGACCGTATAAAAGCAGCAGGCATCGATGCAATTTATCTTGGATTTGATGGTGTTTCGGATGATGTATATTTACAGAGGACCGGGAAAAAGCTGTTTGATATAAAAGCTGAAGTTATCAATAAATGTGAAAAGGCCGGAATTGGGGTTGTACTTGTACCTCTTGTGGCAAAGAACTACAACCTCCATGAAGTTGGCAAGATAATCGAATTTGCAAGCCAAAAGGTCCCAACTGTCAGAGGGGTACATTTCCAGCCGGTCTTCTATTCCGGAAGGTCTCCTGCTGAAATGGAAGGCAGGACTACAATTCTGGAATTGCTCGAAGAAATTGAGACACAAACCGATGGGCAGTTGAAAGTAGAGAATTTCACACCTTCTTTGATGCCAACCGCACACTGTGGAGCAACCTGTCTAACACTTATTGATAATGACAAATTTGTACCATTAACAAATGTATCAATGGGTGCTATGAGCTCAAAGTCAGATGTTGCTAACAAAACCAAGAAATCGATAATGGGTAGGTGGAAAGGTTCAAATCCGGATCAACAACCGCTTTCAAAGCCATCATGTGGTGAACTTCTTAGCAAAACATCGTTGGCTAATGCCAGTAAAAATGATGTTTCGTCCTCTTGTTGTGAAAAGCCGAATAATGCCATTTCACTTGAAACAATTCCCATGGAAAGCTCTTGCTGCCGCTCCAGCGGTGGCTGGGCAGATTTTATTGAAATGAGCATGAACAAATACCTGACCATTTCAACAATGGCATTCCAGGATGTGTGGTCATATGAAAAGGAACGTGTTGAGAATTGTTGCATACACGTAGTGACACAAGATGGAAAACTGATCCCTTTTTGCAATTACAATCTTAGCAATTGTAATGGTGATTTCCTGTATCGTAACAAGAACAAGGTAATTGGAATGGACGATTGATATCTCCATTTCTTTTTGATCGAAATTATGGAGTTTAAGTTGTGATTTGATAATAGTAACGGAGGTAATGAGATTGAATCTTCCTGAAAAGATCAGTACATCCATTCGAATGAATGTAGCAAAAAGAAAGCTGGATTCCAGAAAAATAAAGACCATACATGGAAATCCATTGGAACAGTGGGGCGTAGCTAAGATCAAAAAAGATATTGGTAAAGACAAAGAGTTGAAAAAACTGTTTGATGGCCAAGATCTTGACAGGGATGATATAAAAGCATACAAACTTCTGAAATTGAAGGAACTGATGGATTATGCATCTGAGAACAGTCCGTTCTACAAGGAGCTGTATGCAAAAGAAGGTCTCGAATCCTCCCAGATAAACACATATGAAGATCTGGCAAAGATCCCTCTGACCGACCAGGACCAACTGGCATCCCATCCCTATCATTTTCTCTGTGTTTCCAGGAAGGAAATTGCCCGTGAGTTCACAAGTTCAGGAACTACAAATATGTTAAAAAGAGTAGCATATACGCAGGGAGAGTTGCTTGAGATCGTTGATTCTGTAATTTCCGGGTTGAAGATGGCAGGAATGGACTCCAATGAGGACACTTTGCAGATCATGTATCCCACAATAACAGCAACCTGGGACCCCGGACTTGTTCTAAGCAGGGCCTGTGATCTTGCAGGTTTCCGTTCTGTGATAAATGATTCCGTTGATGCACAGAGCCAGATCAACACCATAAAAGAACATGGGACGACCGTAATTATCGGCACATCATCGTTCATCTATGATTTTTCAGTAGCGGCAAACAAGATCGAAGATCTAATGGATCTTGGTATTAAAAAGATAATTTGTTCATCTGAACCTTTAACTGAAACCATGAGAATGGTGATCGAAAGTGTTTGGGGCTGCAAGGCTGCCAGGCAGTGGGGGATGACAGAACTTGGACTGGCAAATGCTATTGAATGTGAGGGGCAGGATGGTTTACATGTGAATAACCCTGATTTCCTGATAGAAGTTATTGATCCAAAAACCTGCGAGATCCTGCCCCCCGGGGAAGAGGGAGAACTTGTGGTCACTACATTAAGGCGCAGGTGCATGCCTCTAATACGATATCGCACACGTGATATTTCCGCGATCTATGACGGATCATGTGATTGTGGTGCTATTCTGGACCAGAGGATAATGAATGTGAAAAGGATGGATGATCACAAAGTTAGCAATTGAGCTGACAATTTCATCCATCTCAAGAACAGTCGAGTTGCTTTCTGTCTCCTTTGGGAGACATGAGCATTTTTATTTTACTACGAGGTTATTTTTTGTTCTTTCATAAAATATGGAGGGATTTTCTTGGTAAATTCAATAGAAAAAAGTCTGGCAGAATTTATAGGAACATTCGCTCTGGTGCTTGTTGCCGTTGGCTCAGTAAATGTGAATTTCCCCTTCCACGGTTCATTCGATATTTTCGGCATAGCAGCTGCATGTGGTATTATAGTTATGATCGCAGTCTATTCCATCGGAAACATATCAGGTGCCCACATTAATCCTGCAGTAACTGCTTCGCTGTTCGTTACAGGACAAATTGAACTGAAAAATACTATCTCTTATATTGTATCCCAACTGATGGGGGCAATAGGTGCCTGCGTTTTCTTGTCATATATATTTCCCTCAGATGCAGGAAGAATGACTTTGGAAACAACAGTTCTGGCATCAGATGTAACTTTCGTTACAGGCACGATTATCGAAGCAATTCTCACTTTTATGCTGGTATTCACTATTTTTGGAGCTGCTATAGATAACAGAACTTCGACCAAGCATGCAGGAGTCATCATCGGAGCTATTGTATTCCTGGATATCATTGTAGGTGGAAGTCTGACAGGTGCATCAATGAACCCGGCAAGGACATTTGGTCCTGCTCTGGTCCTGGGACATTGGGCAGATCATCTGGTATATTGGATCGGACCACTTGCAGGTGGGATCCTCGCATCGGTCATTTATACAAAAGTATTTTCTTTGAAAACTGATAGTAGAACTGATAATGCTTGAGAGCAAAATTTACTTTTTTTAGTTCCGTTCCAAAAATATCAATTAAAAATAGGAATAAATAAAGTTAATTTCGAAAATGATAAAAAGGTCTGCAATCCATATTGTGTTTAGTGATCAGTTTTTCGTGTCTATGGGTATTACAAATGAGTTATTGTGTTCACTTATCCTGTAAACACAATCCTTGTCACATTGTCCATTGTATTGAGTGTAGTGGCATTCAACATTCGTATCAAATTCATTTATCCAATTGATCCCAAATAGTTCAGATAAATATCTCATCCCTTCCTTCAGAGAAAGCCTGGTAGCTTTTTTGCAACATCGTGCTCCACCGGCATCGGCAATTGCTTTCAATGTTCTGGAAGTTCCCAGGTTTGCATGCGAACGCTCTTTCGGGGTTAGTGGTGTAGCATTCAATAGAACACTTATTGCAATTCCTGTTCCAATACCTCCGCCGCATGCTCCCTGATAACCACAAAATCCTCCCGATACTTTTTTCCCTCTCTTTATACCTTCCATTATTTTGGCATCGTCCTTTTGGCCTACAAAATTCAGGTATGCAGCTATAAGGGCAGCAGGTACAAGCGAGTGGTGTTCAGGGCCATGCATCGGTATTTTTGGATGCGCCATCATCTTTTCTGCGATCAGTATCGGGTTCTTCAGGTCCGTGTTCATGCAAACACTTTCAATGATCTCCAATGCATCTGAGCTGTGACATTTGTCACATACATAATGTGCACTTTCACAGCACATGTAGGTATCTTCTTCAGCTCCACAATAATAGCATTTTGCTTTGCATGTATGATCATGATAACTAATGTCATTACCACAAACCATACAATTTGTTGTTCCTTTTGTTATTGCATCCATTTTACTCCCCTTCTTTTCAAATTTGCGATTATTATTCTCTTAGTTGAGAACGTGAAAGTTTTACCACCCATTTTGTCGGCAGTCGTGAGGCGATAATGTGTATCAAATGAAAAACACGTCCCGGTATGATCATGTCCTTTTTTTTCTGCATTGAACGGTAGGTATCGAGCGCCACAGTTTCAGGCGTTGTTGCCATCCACGAACTGAAAGTTTTCGTTTTCTCCATTCTGGCAGCTTTCTGGAATCCGGTTCCTTTGACCGCTGTTGGACAGACCGCCATTACATGTACTTTTGAACCACGTTCCCGAAGTTCATAATTCAGACCGCGGCTAAATTGAAGGACAAAGCTCTTGCTGGCTCCGTATGTCGTAAAATTAGGATTTGGCTGAAAGGCCGATATGGAAGCCATATTTATGATGTGACCTTCATCGCGTTCCACCATGTCTTTAAGATACAGACGTGTAAGGTCGTAGAGTGTCAGTACATGAAGGTGTAGCATGTCGTGCTCACGCTGGCTGTTTATATCATTTATGAAACCGTATGTTCCAAATCCTGCACAGTTGACCAATACATCTATCCGGGAACAGTTCTCTTTTGAAAATGAATAGACTTCCTGTGAACTTCCGGGTTTAGACAGATCAATTGATCTCAATAAGATTCGGGTGTCTGGATCGATCTTTTGCAGAATTTTGCGAGCATTGATCAATTCTTCTTCCGGTTTTGCTACTAGCAACAACTGATAACCATCTTTAGCAAACAGCTTTGCCAGCTCAAGCCCTATGCCACTTGATCCTCCCGTAATGAGGACGGTTCTTTCATTGTGATCATCTTCCCTTCCATCATTGTTCAGATGTTCCATCTTGATCACATCCACCTGTAGACGATCTTTAAGATATTCTGGATATTTTCAGTGTAAGGGGGATATAACATTCCCATTGAGCCCCATTTCCGCTGCATAACTGCTCGCTCGTTGGAGAATCCCAAAAACCCGTGGAAGCCCAGGGTCTTTCCGATACCGCTGTTGTTTATTCCTCCAAAGGGTAGGTGGGGATTGCTGTAGCTGAGCATATAATCATTAGTGAGAGTGCTTCCAGAGGAAATGTTGTTCATAAAATAGTCTATATTATCCTGGTCCTGGCTAGCAATGTAGAGAATTAATGGCGATGGGTTGTTTTCTATGATAGAATGCACATCTTGCCTGTTGCTGTATGTTATCATTGGCAGCAGAGGGCCGAATATTTCTTCCTGCATTATGTTCATGTCATCAGAAATATTGTCTAATAATGTAGGAGCAATATAAAGTTCAGAATCATCAAAATCACCACCATACAATACTTGAGCATTTTTTTCACATGCATCGTTATACAGTGAACGGAGTCGATCGTAGTGATGACCATTGATTATACGGCAGTAATCGGGACAATTCTGTATCCCATCTCCTGACGGATCATAAAGTTGGTTCAATGCCTTTCCAAACTCTTTTACAAGACAGTCTTTGACAGATTCATGGACTATGAGATAATCCGGTGCTATGCATGCCTGACCGTTATTGATAAATTTTGCCCACACAAGATTTTTTGCAATTTTCTTTACATTTGCTGTTTCATCGATGATTGCCGGTGACTTTCCACCCAGTTCCAAAGTAACACTGGACAAATGGCGTGCAGCCCTGGACATTATTACTTTTCCAACACGTGGGCTGCCTGTGAAGTAAATATGGTTGAAAGGAATGTCCAGGAGTTCCTGTGCAATTGATTCATTGCCTTGGAAAACTGCGACTTCACTTTCGTCAAATAGCTCATACACCATAAGTGATATGTAAGCTGAAGTGTGAGCAGCCATTTCACTGGGTTTCAGTATGACAGTATTCCCGGCTGCAATGGCATAAACAAGAGGCACCAGTGAAAGATTGAATGGGAAATTCCATGGTGCTATGATAAGAACAACACCCTTAGGCTCATATCTTATATGCGATCTTGTTCCCACAAGTGGAAGTGGCGTGGGCACTTTTTTATTTCTCATCCATTTGTGAAGGTTTCGTTTTATATGACTGATATGTGCCTGAACAATTCCGATCTCTGTAGCTATTACTTCAGTTTCAGGTTTGCGAAAATCGCTATACATAGCTTTGTAAAGCTCTCTTAAACGTTCCTCATCCTGAAGATAGTTCTCGATGCGTCTGAGACGTTCCAGCCGCTGCTCTGCATTCATTCGTGCAAGGTTGGGGGCATTCTTCTTTTGAATTTCAAAGACCTGTTGAATTTCCAAGCACATGATCATTCCTCATTATCAGGAAAATAAAATTCTTAGACTGCAGTCAGCCCAAGCAAAGATAAAGTATAGAATGATGTTAACAAAAATGCGGCAGTTGCCTCTCTTTTTGTCCATTCTTTCTGTCCGTTTACAAATCCTTTCAATGCAGATATGCAATTTATCAGTTGATAATTTCCATGATGTTTTCCTTTCCTTGCTTCTATTACTTCAGCCAGTGACAGGCATATCCAGAGAAGGAATACGTATCCTGCCATCAGGGAAAGTAATGAAAAGGTTGGATGTGACCATGTTCCAAGTGTTTCTCCTGCAGTTTCAGTAAGGACTGTGAAGAAACCTGTAAAGTATGCAAGTCTTAGCATATTGAAATTCCTAAACAGCATAAATACAATTGCAAATTTAATAGATGTGTTTAGAGGGTCCTTTGTCAGATCAAAGTAGCTGTAGTCTACCAGTATGAGCAGAACAAAACTTAAGATAACAAAATGATCTGTAAAATGGAACCATTTGGATCTCGAATATTGTTTTTCGAATATTTTCCAGAGATTGTAGGAGGACCAGAATATCGTTCCATAACCGGGTAATATCCAGATCGGAACATTTCCTATTGCACCACTGAGGTATGTGAAGTATCCGTATTGTACACCCAATAATTCATGTATGTAACCAAAAACGGATGCTATCACAAGGAATATTTTTCCTTCAGTTTTGCTGTTCTTCCAAAAAACGATCCATAGTAAAGAGAGTATAATTGCAGGGGTAATTTCATCTTTTGTCAGTATGTAATATGCAAGAATGCCAAGTATTGTGAAAAGCATGAACAGACAAAAGTACAATGGAGTATTGACAAGTATCCTGCTTTTGCTTTCAATGTATCTCAGGGGAAGTAATCCATTCATAAACAGAACTCCTTGATCTTACACCGATGATCCTTTCGTTGTTTCTAACAAACTTTTATAAATTGAAATGGATCGTCTGTTGATCTTTCTAATTATTTTGTGCCTTTAAAGGTGATGAAGGGATGTCAGGCAGATCTGTAGTCATCTGCTCGACATTCCTTCTTCTGGGATCACAGTATCAACAAACGAATTCAATTCCATCTGTTATCATTCAGTTCGGTGATCAACTCCTTTGCTAACTTTGCAGCCTCCATGGCATCGGTTGCAGTTCCGTCTGCTCCGACTTCATCTGCAAAAGCTTTGGTAACAGGTGCACCACCGATCAATATCTTTACATTGTCTCTGATACCCTGGTCGCGAATGTGTTTGATCGTTGCTTCGATGTTATCCATTGTTGATGTCATCAAGGTGCTCAAAGAGATCACATCTGCTTTGTGCTCAATGGCTGCCTGTGCAAATTCATTTATTTCTACATCCTTTCCAAGGTCCACGGCATTAAATCCGTTTGCTGTCAGCATTGTCTTTACAAGATTCTTCCCAATATCGTGAACATCTCCTTCTACTGATCCGATAATGACAACTGCTGATTTTTCTCCCTCTCCCTTTTTGAGATGTGGTGTAAGAATGCCCATTCCACCATACATTGCATTTGATGCCATCATGAGTTGTGGCATGTATGCTTCCTTTTTGTCGTATTTTTCTCCCATGATCTCCATACCTTTTGCCAGTCCTTCTATGACTGCAATGTATGGATCTATACCCAGTTCCAATGCTTTTTCTGCATAGTTTATTGCATCATCTTTTTTGCCAGTTACAACTGCTTCTGTAAGATTATTGATCACATCATTTTGTTCCATAGTATGCCTCCTTCGTACTGGTGATCAGGGAAGGGTGCTATTCATATGTCCATAAATATCATCCATGACCACCAGGATTTGTGGTGTCAATTACATGATCTTTGGATCGGTGTTATTGACTAATATACAGTATTCGATTTGAGATACTTATAACGATTTCTAACAATAAATCGCTATCAGTAGTATTATCGATGGTGTATTTTCAATTCAAATTGTAGTTATCAAAGACACAATGTTCAGGAACTATGGTGTGGTGAAAAAAAAAGGCAGGAACAAAAATGATGGCGTTGATAATATCAAAAGTAAGAATGCGATCACGGCTAAAAAATGATTTGAGTTTGCCGGATCCGCTCCGACCGTGATCATATATCTGCTTTTGAAAAATATAATTAGATGTAGCAAATTTAAATGCTGGGGATCCCAGTTTGCTTATTTGATCTTTTCTGCAATTTGCTTATAATGTTCGAAAAGCTCTTTTCCCCATGAAAGTGCACTTTCTTCGAAACAAAGTAATTTCTTATGGTCAAATACACCTTCGTTGTTGAAAAATGCTATCAATAAAAGGTCATCTGTTATTGAAAGTGCGCCCAGTTTTGCTGCATCATCCTCAATAATATACAAACTTGAATTTTTTGATTGCATCATTGTGTTGTATTGCTCTTCATACTCCTCTTTTAGCCTTGTGTATACTGATCTCGTAAGAATGAGAGTAAAGTTTGTTTCTCTTCTACCTAGGTCTGCATAGTTTAACGGACAGGAAGGGCAGAAATATGAATAAAGTGTTAATACGTTTTCTGCTTGCTTTAGACTTTGCAGCAATTGTTTTGGTGGTTCGAACAAATGGCTAAGATCCGGTTCGTGGATAAGCACTTCTCCTAGGTCTCCAATGTTATCAAGAGATGATTCGGGAAGTCCACTTAGATCTCTGCTTCGCCAGTATTCCTTGTTCCCTTCCAGTACATTGAGTGTTTTAATCAATGGAGCTATTTTTTTAAGGACAATTCGTCCGACGTAGGTCAGTTTGTAATCATCACCTTTCTGTTCAATAAGCCCCTGTTCGAGAAGGATCTTTACCTGAGCCATTATTGCGCTGGTGCTACCTTCAAGTGATTCTTTTATATTGTCTATTGTGGTTGGTCCACTCATCAGCATAAGAAGGATCTTTTTTCTTTTTTCTGATAAAAATACAGTACTTACTAATTCAGATGTCATGGCAAACCCCTTTATTATTAATTAAATCAATTGTTATATTTATAAAGTTTCATCTCTTGGCAAACTGATGTGAATTGCTGTCCCTTGGCCTTCTTTGCTTTCGACCCGGAGTTCTCCACCGTGGGTCTCTATTATATTTTTACACAGATAGAACGTTGATTTCAGCTCCTCATAAACTTTGCTTGATACAGAACTGTCTTCCTCTTGAATCTGGTAAAATCTGATGAACAGGTTTGATATAATTGGTTCCGGGATTCCAAAACCATTATCTTTCAGGTCAAAATTAACATTATTATCTTCTTCAGATACTTCAATGCTAATATTTCCGCTTTCAGGGATGAACTGTATAAGACTTTCAATAACTCGTGTAAGTACTTCTGTAATTTTGTCCTTATCAGCCGTTATGGTGGTAATTTCATCAGGTATTTTTTTTGTTAATGTTATGTTCTTTTCATTGATCCTCAAAATAACATTCATCTCAGCATTTTCAAGAATTGAACGAACATTTACCTGGGATGGGTTGTAGTTCTTCTTCCCAAATTGTTCCACGTCTACATATAATAAAGAATCAACAATACTCTTTAATTTTTCAGAGCTTTTTATTGCGATCTCCACAGCTTTGTTTTGTTGCTCGTTTAGTGACCTGAGTGTTTCTTTTTCTACAAAACTCCCTTCACATATCAAAGTGGATAGATCTTCCTTGCTCTCTATGAATTCCCTTTTGATGCTGTTTATTGATCTCAGGTCATTGTTTGCTTTTTCAAAATCTTTCGAGAACAATTTCAGGGCATCTTCCAGTTCTTTACGGTGAATGATATTCCACATATCTTCGAATAACAGCTTCAGTTGCTTAACATCGAAATCCTCATATTCGGACCTTTTGTTTCCCACTCCTACGACTGCCACGATCTTCTGCCCGTCATATATTGGAACATTCATGTGACGGATAAGGTCCAAGTGCGTTTCAGGGTATATTCCTCTTGATGAGCTTGAACGGGGATCGTTGGTAATTACAGGTTGTCTTTGTCTGATGGCTTCCCACCATAATCCGTTTTGTTCAACAGGATAAATTCGCTGGTTTGTTTTAAGATCGCAGTTTTTGATCGCAGTTCCAGCCACGGAATGTATTGTAAGGATATCTTCAGATTGATCCAACAATGCAAAGTATCCAAATTCACTTCCTGTGATCTTGAGACTTTCTTCAAGTGTGAATTTAATTATTTCTTTTACTGAGTGAGCACTCATCTGATTAAGTTTGAGAAGGGTTTCCAGGCGTAATTCATTGATACGTAGTGCTTCTTCTGTTCTTTTATTCTCTGTGATATCAAAAATAATTCCCTGGACGTGATCTATATCTCCATTCTCATTTCGTATTATCAGTGATCTCTCATCGACCCAGCGTACATCTCCGAATTTAGTTATGATCCTATACTGACGTGTAAATCCCACACATTTGCTTTTGTTAGTATATTCTAAAAAATTCTCTTTTAATTGGTCGATGTCATCAGGGTGGATTATTTCTGCATATTTTAATTTCCCATCCTCAAATTCTTCCATGTCATAACCAAATAGGAGTATGTTCTCTGATACAAAATCAACAGTCCAGTCCTCATCGGTTCTCCACAAGAATATGACTGCTTGACTGCTGTTTATAATTGTTTCGATATCTTCACTATTGATCATCTAAGCCCCATTTCCTTTTTTGTTAGAGAATATATAATTATATATTTCTCTTCCATTTTAGAGTTGTATTATTTATCATCTTAATGTTCGAGCGGGAACGATCTTTTTACAGCGAATATTCAATGATAAGATGTGCTGTATTTGCTTCGATAGTAAGATAGGATCGCTTAAGTTTTAAAGTATTTGTATGATATATAAAATTGAAGTGATGTATATAAGGTACATGAGTAAGGTATGATGTCACAAATACCCTATCGGCAATATCAGCAATGGCTCTTCATTGATTGGCAGATTAATGATAGAAGCAACCTTCGCATCATCAAATGCACCCGTCACACACGTCCCAATGCCAAGTGACATTCCCTGTAAACAGATGTTCTCAGCAGCGCAACCCCCTTCTATATGTACATACCTGATCCCGCGTGTTCCATACTTTATCGTTGTGCGTGAGTAATCCGCTGCGATCACGACAGCCGCAGCAGCATCCCTTATATGTGGTTGTGACAACGAAGCCCTGCAAAGTTCATCCCTTCTGTCAACATCACAGATCTGTATCAGTGAATGCCTGGAGGGAAGATATCTGTACACACCAACGTCCAGTCCCTTTACATTGCCAGTGATCAGATATACCTCAAGCGGATAAAGGGCACCTGCTGACGGTGCTGTCCTAAAGAACATGTCCTGTGTCATCCCTTGCGCAGCCCACAGAATTTGGGACACATTCGAAAGAGACAGCTCATTGTTGGAATAGGAACGAACGGACCGCCTTTGAGTAAGGGTCTGTTCGATTGAAATGTTGCCAGTAAGGACCGGTTCTGGAAGTTGGAGCTCAGTCAATGGGTCTGCAGGGTCTATCTCTGCACCAAGCTGGTCATTCTCATCTCTATCAACATCTCTATTCATCAAAATAATAGATTGGTGTGCGACATCTATAAATCTTACTCTTTGCAAACTATTTGCAATGTCTGATAGACAATTACTTCCAGCCGATCAGCTGAAAGAAAAGCTTTCAGAACCTGCAATTGACATAAGGTATCTTCTCTCCAGAGGATATAAGAGAAAGAGTGCAATTTCCTTTGTGAGCAACCATTACCGATTAACAGAACCAGAAAGGCAAATACTCACAAGGCTTGTTTTCTCACCTAAAAGAGCAGACCAACGCAACAAGAAGAAGCTCGAATGCTCCCAATTAAAAGGATGCGATGTCTTTGTTGACGGCTATAATGTCCTGATAACCATAGAGACCGCACTCAAAAATAATCCCCTATGGCTTGCAGACGATGGATTCCTGCGGGATACAAGTGGAATATTCAGTAATCACAAGATCACGGATACTACTTGCATGGCAGTCGATGAGATGTTATCAACACTCTCGACTTTGAAAGTGAGGTCAGCCAACATCCTTCTTGACTCCCAGATGAGCAATAGTGGAATACTTGCAGAGCTTATTCGCAAAAGGTCCAAAGATCATACATTCAAAGCAGATGCAAGGACCTCCAAACATGTGGATCTCGATCTCAAGAAAGTGGGAGCACATGCAGTAATAGCAACTGCTGATAGCGTAATAGTGGATGCCGTGGAAAAAGTGGTTGACATCACGGAATGCTGGTTGAAGCAGAATTCGAGATCATTGGAGGCCTTTAGTTTGAATTCACATATAGTAGATAGGTTCGAAAATTGAGGTAATGTATTTTTGTGGTTGATGATAAAAATACAAATCAATTTATGCTAATAGCCCAATTAAAACTGTGTTCATTGGGATGGGCATAAATTTAATTTAAGCTTTCTTTTGCAAGATCTAATTTTTCCTTAAAGCATTTGGGCGAGTTGGGAAATATGGCAAAAGGGGAAGTTTGGGGGTTATTATGACAGCTAAAGCAAGTGATAGAACGGTTGGTATTTTAGGTGGTATGGGATCTGAATCGACGGCATATTTTTTCTTGAAACTGATCAAGAGCACTCCTGCCAGGAAGGATCAGGACCATTTAAGGATCATCGTGGATAATAACTCCAATATTCCAGATCGTACGCAAGCGATCCTTGGAATGGGGGAAAGCCCTGTGGCTGAAGCACAAAAAACTATCCATATTTTAGAAAATGCTGGTGCAGAGCTCATAGCAATACCATGTAATACTATGCATTATTTTTATTCTGAACTACAGGACAGCACAAAGATACCCATACTAAACATGATCTCAGAAACGGCATCATACATTTCTAACGCATTTCCAGATCTTAAAAAGATCGGCTTATTGGCCACTACCGGCACACTGAAAACCAGACTATATCATGAAGCAATAAATGAGATCGAAATATTAACTCCGGATGATGATCTACAAGAGCAGGTCATGAATTCAATTTATGGTGAACAGGGAATAAAAGCAGGATATACATCTGGAAGTTCAAGGGACGAGATCTTAGAAGTAATTGAAGCGCTGACCGAACAGGGGGCAGAGGCTATAATACTTGGTTGCAGTGAACTTTCTTTGGTTTCAATTGAAGAAGAAGTGTCTGTTCCATTGATACATCCTTCTCAGGTCCTAGCAGACGTGGTCATAAAAACGGCAATGATGGAGACATGACTTCAAATTAAAGATAGATCTTCAAAGAATCTGATCGAATTTATAAGATGACAACTCTTCATAACCTATATGAAAGTCGATGTGCAAGGATTATACAGACAATTCTATGTTGACAATAATTTTGAGAGGGCAGATCTATTTAAATCCCTGAGATCCAGATTCAACATTAATAACGCTCTCTATCCGGGAAGTTTTGTTCATATAACCCCTTCTTTTTTCATTTCTGAAGTCGTATATGTGGATAGTGATCAACGAGCAAAGAAGTTCTTTGAACAAAAAAGCTCAGTTGCTGATATGATCTCGAAGAAAAAGACCTATGATACGGATCCGGTGTTCCATTTCATATCGTCTGATTATTCCCAACCCCTTGATCTTAAAGAAAAGAGTTACGATCTACTCATCTCACAATATGCCGGTTTTGTTTCACAGGCATGTAAAAAATATCTGAGAACAGGCGGGGTCCTGCTTGCAAATAATAGTCACGGAGATGCCGGAATGGCATTCATAGATGATGATTATGAATTCATAGCTGCTGTTTATGTAAAAGATGGTAACTATCACATCACAGAAAAGAACCTTGGATCCTATTTCATTCCGAAGAAGCAGATCCAGATAACAAAAGAATACCTCGAAAAACTTGGGAAAGGAATAGGGTACACAAAAACAGCAAATTCATATATTTTCAGGCGAGTTTCCTGAGAAGTTGGTTTTTAGTATTTCTTGGTGTGTCATTGGTTACATTAAAATAAATAAATAAAAATAAAAATATTAAAATGATTTAATTACCTGACTTTTCTAATATTTCTTTAAGATTTTCTCCCTCTTCTTTCATATGTGTCCTGATAGCATCAACTCTTTTTTTAGCAATTTTTGAAAGCAACCATCCAAATCGAAAAGAAAGGGTGGCGGTGAATACACTTCCATTACTATTGTGAGATTCTATGGAAAAAGACCCGCATGGACAAATAATGGAATGTGGGAATAGGGTTTTGTATTCTATCAATTCACCTTTTGTGAATTTGGTTATTTCAAAACTTAATTTTTCCAGTTTACCGTCGAGATATTCCTCAGCGTAAAGGATCGCCCCCTTCTCAAAATTCTTCCCTTTGATCCATTTTGCACTTATATGGTCCTTATGCCAGGATGTGTAATTTTCTGAAAAATGATCAAGCCATTCCAAAATAACTTCTGGAGGTAGGTCTATTGTTACGGAATCTTTTAATGTGAGCATATTTCACATCCCCCTATCCCTTGCTAATATCAATTAACAAAGAACATTTGTAGTTCTTCCTAATATAAGTTTGTAGAGTTCATGTTTTTGAATTTAACTGTATACTCGACATTTAGTAAGACTACTATGATTCGGACCTCAAGCTCTTACAAAATTGAGATGTTGACTGTCCATACATAAATTCGATCATCATGTGTTGTATGAGATCACAACAATACTATGAACGGCTCGAATATGAATACAAAAAAGGAGACTAAATTGTAATAATGAAATAAGAGATATTTCTCACACGAAAAAAAGATGATCGATAAATAAATATCAATCGATCTGAATGTTTCGATACCAAATATTCATGCTTTCAATATTGCCAGATATATTGGTATTATTCACAAGTCTTCCACAATATTCATATCCGCATTTTGCAAACACAATATTCATTCCATAAGAGCTGGCTCTTGCAATTGTGTATGCAGTTTTGATGCCCTTTGCTTTCATTTCATCTTCCATTTTTCTAAGCAAATATGAAGATAAGCCCTTTCCCTGGAATTCAGGCAATGTTGCAAAATCTGTCATTTCCACATTCGAGTGACCGTATTCTATTTCAGAAGAAGAGAGTGCAACAATTTTTTCTTCTTTGAAAGCTCCGAAATACACTACATTATCCTCTATTGTTCTTAAGAGGTAATCGGGATCATGTATGGGAAAAGGATATGTCTCAAATGTTTTCTTGTACAGATCGGCCATTTGCGCAATATCACTTTTATCGCATATTCTGATCGAGTATTCAGATGGAATATTGGTCTGTTGATCATTTCTTTTTGATAGAGCTGTCATTATGACATTTTCATGCATTTCATTCAAACAGTCAATGCTTCTCTTATCATCAAGGAATTTGCTCATTATCACTGCATTTTCTTTCCCATCATAATATCGTGGGATGGTTGCTTCACAAAGATAATCTCTATCACAAAGAAGTTCTTTGTAAGATTCCGGAACCTTTGTGAATATCTTTGAATAGCTTTCCTTTTCTGCAAGAGCATCCAGTTTATCCAGAAGTGAAGGTATGTCTTCTGGATCCGATCTCATGAGATATATGCGATCATTATACTTCCCATGCTGGATAATGGAGTTACCGATCTTCTCAACAGTATCCTTCAAACCCTTCTCTCCATCCTCTCATTATCTTCAGGAACAAGACTTGTGGTGTCATCATAATCCGCAAGCAGTTTGGAAATGCCAATCCCCTTATACTCTGTAGCGTCGTCAAGTTTAAGCTGTAGATCGCACTTTTCACAATTTCGATCACAATATATTTGTTTGTATGATTCCGGCTCTTTGTAGGTGGTAATAACACCTTCATAATTGCGAAGGATAACACGATTTGTCGACCAGGAGATGATATAATTGGGCATGACCGGTATCTTTCCTCCTCCATGAGGGGCATCAATAACATAAGTAGGGACTGCAAACCCACTTGTATGGCCAATCAAATTTTCCATTATCTCTATTCCTTTGCCTACGGGTGTCCTGAAATGGGACAGGCCTTCTGAAAGATCACATTGGTACAGATAATATGGACGAACACGATTTTGGACCAGCTTATGAACCAACTTCTTTATAATTCTCTGGCAATCATTTACGCCTGCAAGCAGTACGGTTTGATTTCCAAGAGGAATGCCGGCATCTGCAAGCCTTTTAAGCGCTTGTCTGGATGAAAATGTCATTTCTCTGGGATGGTTGAAATGTGTATTTAGCCAGATAGGATGATGCTTTTTCAAAACATCCACAAGCTCATCTGTAATTCGGTATGGAAGTACAACCGGCATCCTGCTGCCAATACGGATCACTTCCACATGAGGGATGCTATTTAGTTCAGTAAGGAGCCAATCCAGAAAATCATCAGACAACATTAAAGGATCCCCGCCTGAAAGCAATACATCTCTTATTTGGGGAGTGTTCCTAATGTACTCTATACCCTCGAGTATTTTCTCTTTTTCAGGTATGTAATCAATATCCCCAACTTTTCTTTTACGGGTGCAATGGCGGCAATACATGGAACAAACATTGCTTATGTGGAAAAGAACTCTATCAGGATATCTGTGAGTTATACCTTCAACAGGGCTATCTGTATCTTCTGAAAGGGGATCTTCAAGTTCGTCCACTGATACAGTTAGTTCTTCAGGTGAAGGAAATGCCTGGAGGAAAATGGGATCATTTCTGAAATCATCAGAATCTATCAATGATAGATAGTAAGGTGTGATGGATAATGGGAATTTTTCCAGCGTTTCTTTGAGCTTCTCTTTCTCAGGTGGCTCAAAATTTATTCCAAGCAGTCGCTCGAAAGTTTCAATATCCCGAATTGAATGTTTTAATTGCCAATTCCAATCTTTCCACTTATCCAGAAAGTCATCAGAATCTATCATTGTTGCTATTTCTTTTTGTTGCTTACTGTATTTTTCCATTGAAAAACCACGGGTAAAGTTTCGGCTTTAAAATAGTATCTATAATTTGACATCCAAAATTTGCACAAAAAAGCACATGGATATTGAATCATATGGATACTTTCAGTCACTTTTCATTGACTGTAGCCTATAAAATAAAAATACACCTATATTATTAGGTTGTGTATTCCATAAAATAAAGATAATCTGTGTTATACTTGTCCCCCCTCATACAAAGGACTCGATATATCAAAAATATATGCGAGCTTATGAATATGTGGGATAATTTTTTAAAAGGAACATCTGCTTAATATTGAATGGCAAAAGATTTTAAGACCGGTATATGCCGGTCTTAAAATCATTCCGAGAGCCATATTGATCTCACTTATAAGATACTATCCTCTCATCTGCACTATTCAGTATCTGTGCGATCATTTCACCATAGGATATCCCTGCGATCTTTGCCATTTTAGCCAGATGACCATCCCAGCACCAACCCGGATTAGGGTTGACTTCAAGGAGTTTGGGTATACCTGCACTGTTCAGTCTCCAGTCCAGACGAGTATAATCCCTGCACTCAAGCCTGTTTATCAGCTTCAAGCTACTCTCTATAAGGATCTCCTCTGTTTCAGGAGGAAGATCTGCAGGCACGGACCTTATGTTCCAATAAGGTGATTCAGGGATCCATTTTGCCTCATAACCGCAGAGTCTGGGCATGTCTTTGGGTAGCTGAGAGTAGTCCTCCTGGATTATTGGGAGTATTGTATAGTTTTCAGGCGGATTTCCTATGATGCCTATGCTCAGGTCCTTTCCTGTAAGGAACTCTTCGATGAGTATCGGTTTATCATAACCCAGACCTTCCCTTATCTCATATATGGCCCTTACCACATCATCATGGCTGTTACAAACACTGTGCTGGTTGAGCCCAAAGCTTGAATCGCCGAAGTTCGGCTTTACGATTACCGGGAAATCCATTGGGAGGTTGAACAGGTTATCCTCAGCCTTTACAACCATTCCTTCAGGGACCGCGACACCCAGCTCCTTGGCAATTCCCCTTACGAGTGACTTGTCGTAACAGAAAGCAAGGCATTGAGGGCCTGAGCCAGTATAAGGGATGTTGATAGTTTCCATCAATGCAGGCACATGTAATTCCTTTCTTGGATCATTGTTGTAACCCTCATCACATAGGTTGAAAACGAAATCAATTTTTCCTTTAAACTTTAAAAGATCGGAGATGAGCGTATCGTGGTTATCCAGATATTTGAACGAGTAACCACTAAGATCTTTAAGATTCCCTTTTAGCTGGTCAATGGTGTAGAGATCATCCTCATCAAAAATACCGCAGGGCTTTAGTAAATCTTGCTTTTTGGGGTCACCAAAGATCACAACGACATTCTTATCAAGCTCTTTTACCTTCTTCTTTAGCTCCGTCCATTCTTTATGGGCAGATGCCGCGACAAGGATACGCTTTTCCATCATGCCAAGGTCCTGGTTCCTCAATGTCTGATACTTGACGGAATCGATAACTTCTATATTGGTAAAATCTGCTTTTTCTAAAAGATCTACGAGGGTCTCTGCGGTATAGAGACGTTCTGCATAGAACTGATCAGCCACAACACCTGATGTTTCATTGACAATGACTTCTCTTGAGATCATCTTTTGGTCATCACGGGAGATAGATCTCTCTCTGCAGACAAAATTGTGTTTATCGATCCATTCCCATGACCTTGGATGGTAGTTATCTTTGAGGTATGAACCATCAGCAACATCAAGAAGGACCCTTCCCCGGGGTTTTAGTATCCTTCTGACCTCCTGCAAAACTCTCAGGTCCTCTTCAGCGGTCTCAAAGTAACCAAAACTATTCCCAAGGATCATCACGGAATCAAATGAATCTGTGCCATATGGGGTCTTTCTGGCATCACCTTCCCTAAACTTGGCAGCAAGACCTTCTTTTTTCGCCGAGTTCTTTGCTTTCTGGATGAGGTAATGTGATCTATCGAAACCTTCCACATTCCTGAAACCTCTACGTACAAGTTCAAGGGAGTGTCTTCCCTGACCACAGCACAGATCAAGGACATGGCTTTCAGGTGCTATGTCGAGGATTGTCTTGAAAGTCTCGACCTCTTGCCTGGTTATGGAAGCATCTTCCACCATGTCCGAATCAGTCTTAAGATAAAGAGAATTAAATATCTTTTTCCACCATTCTGGATTTACATGTTCTTCCAGATGCGATACCGGACCAAGTGATCTTGGCCTATTTTTGTCTTTACTGTTATTGTATTTTACTTCACTCTTCATCAGGCATTACCCTCTTGATCTGTGAACTGTGTCAAAAGATACATTTCGGCATAATTTAAGCACTTTTAGGATAAAAATATATGCTTATAATAGATTATTTCATGAATGTACAGATTAAAATTGATAAAAACAATATTAATCAAATATTAAATAATAAATAATTATATAAATGCATATATTTTGTTTAATACAAATTTAATATTATATATTAACTCTAAATTGTAAATAAACTCTAAATAGTAGCTTAAAACATAAAAAACATCCAATTATGCTTCATTTTAAGGCAAATCCTCTCCGCAGGCAAATAATGGATTTTCTTCATTACTGCAATAAGTTTGCTGAGTTCACTTTTTTGAATTTAACTGTATACTCGCCATTTAGTAAGACTACTATGATTCGAATCTCAAGCTCTTACAAAATTGAGATATTTCCGGTCCATACCTAAATTTGATCATCATGTGCCGGATGAAATCACAACAATATAAGGAATGGTTTGAAGCGAATGTCAAAACAAAAAAGCGATGCTAATAATTAATTTTAGGAGTTTGATTTTTTAGAGTTACTTATAACTCTCGATCTTTATGTGTGAGAAAAGTAATTTAATGGCAGTGATCAGGGATCGAATTGCCGACCGCACCGGGCAATCTTTGGGCGACCCTGCCCAACTGTATTCTCCCCGTCTCAGGTCGACCTTTTAAGGATTTACAAATGCCAAATAAACTTTGAATATTTATGGGCTTTCATACCCAATGGCGTTCTACCTTCTGATTCACTGCCTCACCGTGCTATTTATGGCACGGTAATAAATAATATGTTTTAAACCTATTAATTAATTTTGATATACAACCTGGTAACAAAAAGGAAGATGAAGTAATAGTAAAAATTGATGTGGAGGAAGATATGGATAATGTGATCGGACAAATGAAACCCTATTTTTTTGTCTATCTGCTACACAAGCATATTGTCCTCCCTGTTCATTTCAAAGGGTTTATTTCAATATACCTTGAATTATAATTTTTAATCCCATCTAAATATTTTACATAAACAAGATTATATGTTAGAATGTTTCTCTTCTAAGTGGGTTTAGGATAACTGATATAAAATTCTGTTACCCGGTTCAGCCGTAATCTAGGGGGTTCGGCTGTAATTGATCAAATGGATGAACTATATGCTAATTAAAGGGGAGTGTTAAGAAATGTTATTTGTAGACATAACTACATGGGATCCAAAGGACAACGAAGAGATGCACAAACGTTTTGAAAACTGGGAAGATCCAGAGGGAATTAAGATGATCGGGCAATGGCTTGACATCGCGACCTGTAGGATTGTTCAGGTATATGATGTAGAGAATGTTGAAGCTTATGCTGCCTCTTTGTTCCCTTGGAGGGACATCTGCTATATCGACAGTTTCCCTGTAATGGATCCAAAAGAAGCTATAAAATTTGCAGAAGAAAACATGAAATGATCTTAATTGGTTCATGATCAACATTTTGTTGATCAATCTATTTTTTAACGATTATTTCCACATATATATCTTTGATAGATCCCTCGAACAATATAGGAAAGCTACTAACTTATCTCACATCAAGAGCTTGGCCAGTATTGAAGCAAGGAACACCGTCACCAATCCGGCAATACCAATTACGATCCCGCTCATGGTTCCCTCGGTCTCTTTCATCTCAACGGCTTTGGTCATACCGAGGGCATGGGATGAGGTTCCTATGACAATTTTCACTGCTACCTTGTCGTTTATTCTGAACAATATCCTTCCTGTTCATTTCAAAAGGTTTTTATTTCAATATACATTGAATTATAATTTTTAATACCATCTAAATATTTTACATCAACAAGACTATATGTTAGAATGTTTTTATTTTATGTGGGTTTGGGATAACTGACATGAAATTTCCTTACCTGGTTCAGCCGCAATCTAGGGGGTTTCGGTTGTAATTGATCAAATCGATGAACTATATGCGAATTAAAGGGGAGTGTTAAGAAATGTTATTTATGGACATAGTCACATGGGAGCCAAAGGACCAGAAAGAAGTTATAGAGCGTTTTTCAAACTGGGAAAATCCAGAAGGAATTAAGGTTATCGGTGAATGGGAGGACCTATCTACTTGCCGACACATCCTTGTATATGATGCAGAGGACGCTGAAGCTTATGCTGCTGCTATGTTCCCTTGGAGGGATATCTGCTATTTCGATAGTTTCCCTGTAATGGAATCAAGCGAATGCATGAAATTTATGTCCGAGAAAATGAAATGATTTTTCGACATGATGAATGATTTAAATTGGTTCGATGATCGATATTTGTTGATTCATCGAATATCTCTTTTTGATAGTTTGGTAAAAAGGTGTGGTTCTTAATTATCATGCTTGCATTCCACAAAACATTGTTCAACAACTATTTCCCCATATATATGTTTATTAGTTCTCTCAAATTCAATAGCTCATCTTTGATTAGAAATGGTGAATGACGATCAAAATCCCTTCATATCCAGTTTCAATGACCTCAAACAATATCTGAAAGCTACTGACTTCTCTCACATCAATACCTTAGCCAGTATCGGAGCAAGGAAAACGGTCACCAATCCGGCAATACCAATTGCGATCCCGCTCATGGCTCCCTCGGTCTCTCCCATCTCAACTGCCTTGGTCGTACCGAGGGCATGGGACGAGGTTCCTATGGCAATTCCTACTGCCACTTTGTCGTCTATTCTGAACAATTTGCATACCAGTGGTCCCATCAGAACGCCTGTTATTCCTGTGAAGACTATGGCTGCAACAGTTATGGATGGTATACCTCCAAGCTGGTTTGATATCTCTATTCCTATGGGCGTTGTAACTGATTTTGGTATCATGGATATGCTCAACAGCTCATCAAGCCCGAACATCCTGCACATGACTATTATGCTTACTATACCTGCTGCAGAGCCTACGCTGATCCCTGCAATTATTGGAATGACATTCTCCTTAAGGAGGCCAATTTTCTTATACAGGGGTACAGCCAGGATAACAGTGGCAGGTCCAAGGAAGAAAGATATGTATTGACCTCCCCTGTTGTAATCATCAAAGGTTATGTGGAAGCTCAGCAGAAGGCCAATTATTATCAGCATGCTCAGTACAAGTGGGTTCAGCAGGGGGGAACCTGTCCTTTTGTAGATAAGGCTGCCTGCATAGAATGTTAGTAGGGATATCCCTATGCCAAAGATCGGAGATCCCACCAGATAAGAGATCAGTTCAGTCAACAGTTCGTCTCCTTTTCATCAGTATCTGTACTGTTATACCTGTCACAATTGTAATGATGAAGGTCGATATAATGGATATGAACAGCAGGATAGTCCATTTTCCTTCGAGTATGGAGAAAGAGGTAATCAGGCCTACAGCTGCCGGGATGAAAAAAAATGAGAGATGCTTCAGCAGGAAGTTGCTCACATCCTCTACCATGGATAGCTTGAGAACTCCAGTTATTAGAAAGACCAGTAATAGCATCATTCCCAGTACATTCCCGGGAATCGGGAGGTTGAGGAAATCATGGAGTATGTCACCCATAAAGCATATAGCAAGAACTATGGCTAACTGGATGATATACCTCATTGAGATCACTTTCTTTTTTTGGAATGAGGTCAGTAACATACATTGGCATTTTCAGCCCATGAATATATCCATGAACTGAAAAAATGCTCAATTACTGACTGCTTTTGGGCTTACCTGCGCCTCGACCGGAATTTCGACCTGAGTTCTTCTTGGAGGTAGTACTCTTACCCTGGCCCTTATTGGTGTTCTCTGATCTTCCACCCTTATTTTTACTATCTTTATTGCCAGTACTACTCTTACTGCCTCTACCTTTTCCTTCTCCTTTTTTGCCCCTGCCTCTTTTAGGTCCTGCACTTCCCGGTCGTCCTCTTTGTTGCTTAGGAGCTGGCTTTGCGTCGTCACCTGTGGCATTCTTTGCCTTTTCGGAATGATAACTATGCTCTGCGACCTCTATCTCCATGTCGGTGAGCTTTTCGATCTCACGAAGGAAATCACGCTCATCAGCTGCACAGAATGAGTAAGCTGTTCCTTCCGCTCCTGCTCTTGCTGTACGTCCTATGCGGTGCACGTAGCTTTCAGGGATATTCGGAAGGTCATAGTTTATCACGTGTGATATGTCCTCGATATCAATTCCTCGGGCAGCTATATCTGTTGCAACCAGTACACGAAGTTGTCCGGACTTGAAATTCTGAAGTGTTTTTGTACGGTGGGTCTGGGACTTGCTGCCATGAATAGCGCCTGCATTGATATTGTTCTTGTTAAGCATCTCTGTGACCTTATTTGCACGGTGCTTTGTACGTGTGAATACAAGGACACAGTCCAGATGCTTGCCTCTTAGTAAATGCAAAAGCAATTCGTTCTTGTTATCCGAATCCACGAAAAAGATGAACTGCTCTATGCGCTCAACGGTTGTTGCCTGTGGGGTAACCTCTACCTGTGCAGGATTGCTGAGCATCTTCCTGGCAAGTGCGGATATCTCCGGGGACATGGTAGCTGAAAAGAAAAGGGACTGACGCTTTTTTGGCAGCATATCGACAATTTTGTTCACATCGTTGAGGAAACCCATGTCAAGCATCCTGTCCGCTTCATCAAGGACGAAATACTCCACACTGGAAAGCCTGATGTGGCCTTGTTGTATCAGGTCCAGTAGTCTGCCCGGGGTTGCTACAAGGCAATCCACACCCTTTGAGAGAGCTTTTACCTGTGGTGTCTGCCCTACACCTCCGAATACAACTGTATGCTTGTAACGGGTGTATTTGCCATACGTGGCAAAACTATCTCCTATCTGAGCTGCAAGCTCCCTTGTGGGTGCAAGCACGAGCACTCGTGGACTTCTCGGCTTCACTGTCTTGTGGGATGCAGACATATTATGAAGGATCGGTAATATGAATGCAGCTGTCTTGCCTGTACCTGTCTGAGCGATACCTATCATGTCCCTACCATTCAAAAGATGGGGGATGGATAGTTCCTGTATCGGAGTAGGGGTTGTATATCCTTCCTCGGTCAATGCCCGCTGAAGCGGAAATATTAAATTTAAATTATCAAATGACACGTTATACCTCTGGTTATAATGTAAAAATCGGTGGAATTTATCTGACCCATCTTATTGATAAGAGATAATCTTGGTGGTTAATGAGCTAAGATCACAATTAATTCTGCACATTAAAGGTAATAACTTGATATTCTTCAGGCTCTTAAGTTGTTGAGGTCTTGTTCTTCTTCTTAATTATAGTGAATATTGGTTCTGAAATCCCGCTCTTTCAAGCATAGTTTATATAATTCAGTTTTAAAGAACTCTTTACTGACCTCAATTGATCGGTCGAAATAAATATTTAAAGAATGCAGTTTCTATTTTACTGGGGTTAAACAATGGAAGGGAGCATAAATGAAAATTTATCTGGAACTGAGAAAATGCCTGTTCTATTCATAGGTCATGGTTCGCCCTTGAATATCATTCTGAAAAATAGTTTCACAGACAGACTGACAGAACTTGGAAAGAATTTACCAAGGCCAAGGGCAATAATGGTCATTTCAGCACATTGGTTAACAAATGGTACATGTGTCACATGCAATGAAAGGCCAAGAACTATCTATGATTTTTATGGATTTCCAGATGAGCTTTATAAGGTTAAATATCCGTGTCAGGGGTCACCCGATGGAGCCAGACTTGTAACGGAACTTGTGCAAAAGGCGCCGGTTAAATGTAATAACGAGTGGGGAATAGACCATGCATCCTGGGCTGTTTTAAAGTACATGTATCCCAATGCCGACATTCCCGTATTTGAAATGAGCCTGGACTATTCCTTCAACGAATGGCACCCGAAATTGATCCAGCAACATTATGATCTGGCAGCTGAGCTTGGACAATTGCGCAGAAGAGGAGTTTTGATCATAGGCAGTGGTAACATAGTACATAATCTGGGTTTGATCGATTTTCAAGACATTGATGCAGAACCCTATGAATGGGCTGTCAATTTTGATGAAAGTGTAAGATCGAACTTGATCAACAGGAACCATAAAGATCTCATCGATCATTGGAACATGGGTGAAGGATCATCCCTTGCAGTGCCGACACTTGACCATTATCTGCCGATGATATATGCAATAGCTCTACAGGAAAAGGATGAACCATTAAATTTCATTTATGAAGGATTTCAATATGGTTCGATCTCCATGAGATGCTTCCAGATCGGATGAAATAGTTGGTCTTGGTGCTCATGTTGGTTTCTTACGTGGGCTGAATACAATAAATATAGTTGTGTCTATAATTATTTGAGCTTATTGAATAGCTAGGTTGCTGGTGTTTAATGTCGGAGGTCAATAGAAGTTCAATACGTTTTTAATACTGTCCTTTGAAATGAGGGATGATCCTGTGGACCCTTTTTTGGTATTCCCGGTATTCATCACCAAACCGTGCCACCAGTCTTCTTTCCACATGTAGGGAACCCAGATACACGTATATGGTGGAAAAAATGTATATGACGAGTAGATTGACGGTCATAAAGGGGGTAAGCCATATAATAATAAGTCCTGAGAGCAGGAAAGGGTCCCTTATGAATCGGAAAATGCCCTGAATATCCAGGGAACCTGCTTCAGGAGTATTTGGTGTAGATAACTGTGCTCTTATCTTGAATCTGTGGGGTGCATCTAGCAAACCTCTGGCTCCAATGAGTGCACCGATCAACTGTCCACCTACCATGAGCCATCGCCAGGGAGAAGGTATTATGTAGAGTATCGGTCCCGGGTATTTGTAGAGCAGATATACGAGTGGCAATACTGTTAGTACTGAGATCAGGCTGTATGCTAGCATATAATATCTTTCTGCCCCGGAACCCATAATTCGCAACATCATGCCTTTGAATGGAAGGCTTGCTGTAAGGCTGTGAATAGCTGCAAATGCCACCAGTAAAAGAACAAGGATGATCGTGGATGATACCAATTCCAATACTCTCCATTTTGTTATTTTAATGATCTTTATCTATATTTTGTGATTTGACGGTACTGTCAGATCTTCTGTTGTTGATCGATCTTTTAAACACGGCCTCAATAATATCTAAATATATTACGTTATAATCCTTGATAAATATTAGAAGTTCACGCAATATAAAGCCAACCACTAAAATATCGCAGATCATTTTGGTGAGTGTCCTCTGGAATTTGATGATGCACCTTGATCTTTCGGATCATACATTACCTTCCACTGATCTTAAAACAACAGGATCAAGTCCATTGTATTCAGCAGCTGTCATTATACTGACATTCATATCATCTGCTGCTTCCCATACCTTTGCAGTACGCTCTCTGTAAAGCGGATCTCTCAAAAGATGGTGGTCGTATATAATGAGATCTGGGGTACATTCCCTGATGATCCGGGTGAGGTTATTTATGGCTCGATCAAGGTTTGTCCTGTTGAGTAGATAACCAAAAAGGTAGGTTGCTGGACCATCCAGTATCAATATTTCTGGCTCTTCATCAATGATCCATTGGGCATGGTCTTCAATATTTGGTCCCTGCAGATCCGATGTATGAATTAATTTTTTACCTCCATATTCTATGATGGTGGCGATCACCCATCCCATTGCAGAATATTCTATTCCATGGAAAAGGGGGCGGCTGAAACGTACGCGGGTATCACCAACTTCAAATCCTGACCCGTCTGAAAAATGCATCCTGGAAGATACCGGTTCAACCCATCTGCCAGAGGACCAGCGCTCCTGCATCTTCAAAAATCGTTTTCTCCAGCTTGATACTAGTTCTTCCCTTCGTTCCTGATAATTTCCGAAATCCTTGGAAAAAGCTATAGGTAGACATTCCACTGGATCATTGTACTCTTTTTGTCCTGGTGGGGAGTGTTTGAGATGGGTCTTATTGACCTTGCTCATCGATCGTAGGAAATCCCGGGAACGTTCCCACTGCGAATGGTTGATCCATCGGTTTGGATCCTTGATCCACATATCACTATTGAGATAGATCCCACATGATTCTTCATCTATCATATAATGATCAAAGTGATAATGGCTGATCACGATATGATCCGCCTTTTTCATTTCTTCTTTGATATGTTCTATAGCGCGTAGTAGATAAAATTGTTTTTCCGGGTCATGCAGTGGAAAACTCTTTTGCATGATCGCAGCTCCGGGGTCGATAAGTATGCTGGTGTCAGGGGTTTTCACAAGAGTGCATGATGATTTGGCACCCATTGAATCAAATGATATGAGCCGAAATTCCATTTCTTCAGACAACACCATGGTAAGTCCATCCCTGAAAATTGGTTAAAGAAAATAAATACTAAACGTGCCTTTCATTCAAATTACCCTTACATGATTTTTGTTCTATGAGAAAATAAGAGTATCGATGTAAATATTCTGACGACTGGTGATGTCAATAATATATCCAATATTAATTATATATATGGGATTTTCAGAGACAACATATATTAGCTAATCGAATGTATATTCTATTGGGGGTTTTAAAAATGTGGAGTTATTCAAAAATTGACACCGAAAATCTGAAAGCTATCAATGAGCTGGAAAGTAAATTAGGTATAGCCTTAATTGCTTTTTCAGATGAAGATATCAAGTATGCAGACTTAAATGAAGACGCTGCTAAAGAAGTAAAGGATCTGGAAAAGAAACTGGGTCTTTCGCTGCTTGCACTTAAAGCATAATAAAATAGTGGATTGCAATATTTTGCACCCACTACCTTTTTTTTCAATATCAATGATCCCTAAGTTAAAGTGACGAAAATACCTTTGTTCATTGTTCAGATAGTCAGCAAGATCGTCAATGCTCCTGATCCCGGCCGAAAATATGTAAGTCCATTTCCTGGAATGACACATTTTCTACTAAGAAGATCTAATGCATGGGGCATGTTCAGTATGTTCAACGTAGTGCATTATTGTTCTGTTCAATGGTTTGAAGTGATGGGGAAACAGTTTCAATAACTATTTATTTTAAAAGTATCTTAAATAATATTGAGGGGAACGGATGGGAATCCAATAGATCGTGGGGGTCTGTATTGGAATCTTTTTGCTATCTACATATTAGACCTTCTGGAAGGTATTTTATGGATGATGAAATAAGATCAAAACGTCCGAGGGACATATTCAATGAATTGAAATGGAAGGAAGGCATGGATATAAGCGAATGCAGCATAGAGTATATCCACAGGGGTGTGCCTGGAAATACTAAAACGGTTTCAGGAGAGGATATAGTAGATATTGGGCACTTATTCTTCACGCTTTTTCCAGATACCATGATCCCATATCATAGGATACTTAATATCAAGTACAAAGGGGAAAAGGTATACGTAAAGGCTGAACCAGACCATGTTTGATCTGTGAATTTTCCAGAACTGGTCCATTCACAAATACAACGTTCGCTAATTTCAGTTTTAGTTCGTATAAGAGCCATCATATGATAATTTGTATGTTGTAAATTCAAAAAAGAATCTGACTCAAATTCAAAAAGGTTTGGTGTCCGGATCGGACACCATTAAATTTCATCTTCATTCAGCGGCTTGTTGCTTATTTTGTTACTACGCTAACCATATCAACGAATGCATCTTCCCGCGAATTGCTCATCTTTCCCCTGAATTGGATCTTGAGGTTGTTTATGTCAGTTAGGTCAATGCTTTCTTCGTGCCAGATGTTTTCAGTGTCAACATTCCCTCTTAAAATTGCCTTTTCAGTCCAGGTAGTTCCTCCATCTGTGGACACATCAAATGCAAGGTATTCTCCGTTGTCGAGGCCACTTTCAATATACCAGGAGAAGGTGATTGTAGCGCTTGTTTTGCCATCCAGATCTATATCTTTGGAGGTTAATGCTGCATCAGTAGCTCGGCCATCGATTTCAGCAGAGAATCTGCCGTCTTTAGCCTGCTGAACTGAATCAAACCAGTCGCTTTGGCTGTCTTCAGTCCAGAGTCCGTTCCATTCACCCTGCTCAAAGCTATCAGAGAATACTTCCTTTGGCTCACTTGCCACAGGGACCTCGTTAATATTCAGAGTAGTATTTTTGATCACAAAATCTATGGGATTTCCTGATGGGTCACTTATGATAACGTTTTTCAGACCAATTGTTGATGTGCTTGTAGCCTGCTCTTTTACATTCATTATAATGCTTGCAAATGACTCAGGTTCTATGATGCTTGAAGGAGCCAGTATCAAACCGTAAACATTTGAAAGGATACCTGCATTGTTGTCTATGCTTCCGTCACTGAAAAATGTTGAAGCTCCATTCTGGCTTAAGAGCATGCCTTCAGATACACTGTCAATCTGTATTTTTGAGCTGTCAAAATCGAGATCGAACTGCAATCCCGCAATTGCAGTATCTGGTGTTACAAAAACATCTATTGTGAAGTTTTCACCGGGTATGGCGGACTGAGTTGATGGTTGAAGCGTTACGTCTACTGCAGCTGAATTGAAACAACTAAAAACAAGCAGAAGTAAAAATATAGTAGTTATTGTAATGATTTTAATAGGTACACCCTCTTTATTTTAAACGCTTGTAGATTTATATCCATATATAACCTTTTGAGTATTTGAATAATATAATATTCAGCTCTAAATAAAATGATTGTGGTACGTTTCAAATAGAGTGTTCATGAGAAAGTCAAAAAATCGATTGTATTTAATTAATTACGGCAAAAACGATTACTTGAAAATTAAGCCAAATAGTCCGATTTTCTCCAAACAATAGCATTATTGAAAGTTTACGGTGAACTTTCTGCTTAAACCACCAATAACTTTCTAATATTAGTGTTTTTTTAGGTATTGGATTCTATTTTTAGAGTTCGGTTTTTTACTGTTACCTATATCCATTAAATTAAGTGCGGGGGGAGGGATTCGAACCCTCGAAATCCTTCGATACCAGATCTTAAGTCTGGCGCCTTTGACCTAGCTGGGCGACCCCCGCATGAGAATTAGAACGGCTGCCTTACGCTTTTGGTCACCCCATAATTAAAGTTAAGTTACTTAAGCCTTATTCTACTGGAACATGAAGATAACATTTCTTGGAACAGGTGTGGCGATACCCCAGAAGGACAGGGTCCAGTCAGGTGTACTGATCGAGTTCGGGAAAAAGAAGGTACTTTTCGACTGCGGGGGTGGTATTCTTAATCGGATATTCGAAAGCGGGGTATTGCATACGGAGATCGACACAATTGTGCTTTCCCATCTGCACCTTGATCATGTGGCGGATGTCATGTGTCTGCTCAAGGCCAACTGGCTCTGCGAGAAGCTGGATGCGGTCATCTATGGTCCCGTTGGGACACAGGAATGGTTAGAGCGGCTCATGGATATCTATCCGTATATGATAGAGAAGGTCGATGTCGAGGTTCGGGAAGTTGCGGCAGGTGATGGATTTGAGCTTGCAGATGGGTGCAGTATCCAGTGTGGCAATGGGATACACAGCGTGCCTTCGCTTGGGTATCGGGTAGAATACGATGGTAAGGTCGTTGTCTATTCAGGGGATACTGAACCGTGTGATAGTATCATGGAGCTGGCACAAGGTGCCGATATGCTTATCCATGAATGTTCGTTCCCGCTTGATTTCCCTATGACCAATCACGCCACACCTGACATGCTGCGACCATATCTCGAAGGGTCCGGCATCTCAGGGGTGTATCTGACACATCTTTATCCCCACATGCAGGGGCACGAAGAGGAAGCTCTCACATATATAAAAGAAAAGTTCGAGGGGGAAGTGCATATTGCTTCCGACCTCATGACAGTTGAGCTCTGAAAACTAGTCCGGGAATGTGTTCTATTTCGAACTTTATGAGATGCCCTGTTTTTAGACCTCAATAAAGGACACACTCACATTATCCTGCTCAAGCTCGATGAGAGCCGCATATCCATCTGCTGCCATGCCGGGATTCACAAGGAACGTATCTCCTGATCGGGCAAATCCCCTTGCTTCGTGGATATGCGCACAGATCACCAGCTTTGAGCGGTCAATGAACTTGGCAATTGCTTCACTGCCCACATTGTCTCCGGAGATAGAGTCCAGAAGTCCTTTAGGGGGCGCATGTGACAACATTACTATATTGCCCTTACAATCCCTCTCACAGGCATTGAACATGGGCTCGAGGGCATCCTCGATCTCCTGTTCCTCAAGTTCGAACGGGGTATTGAATGGGGTTGGACTGGAACCTCCTATTCCTACGAAAGCGAACTCTCCTATTCTTTCGGTAGCCTTGTGCAAGTTCACTATTCCCGAATCATCGAGGACTTCGAGGATGTCCTTTTGATCGCAATTTCCGGGAACTGCAAAGACCGGCACATCAAAAACATCATTGAGTTTTTCAACTTCGCTGGAAGGGCCAAAGTTCGTAATATCTCCGCTTATGACCACTACATCGATCTCACCGGCTTTTTCTTTGATATCTTCCAGATGGGAAAAATTACCATGAATATCAGCAATTGCAAGTATTTTCATTTATTTCACCTCATGTAAAGCTTTAGAAGTTCCTGTCGCCACCGAGAATGCCACCCAGTGAACTTTCACCTATGCCGGAAATACCGCCTTTTTCGCCTCTGTTCGAACCAATGGGTCCGATGGCTGCTGCTATCCTGTCAGCAAGGCGTGAGAACGGCAGGCTCTGAAGATATACCGTACCTGGTCCTGAGACCGTTGCCAGAACGACACCTTCGCCACCAAAGAGTGCATTCTTGAAACCACCTACGAACTGTATGTCGTAGTTAACGCTCTCTGAGAAGGCCACCAGACAACCTGTATCTACCCTAAGTGTTTCTCCCGGGGCAAGGTCTTTCTTGATTATCGTTCCGCCTGCATGTACAAATGCAAGACCGTTGCCTTTGAGTCTCTGGAGGATGAAACCTTCTCCACCGAAAAGGCCTGCACCTATCTTCTTCGAGAATGCGATCGTAATATCTACACCGTCAGCGGCACAGAGGAATGAATCTTTCTGGCAGAGGAAACTGCCACCTTCTGATGCAAGGTCTATGGGTATGATCTTTCCGGGATATGGTGCTCCAAAGGCAACTGTTCCCTTGCTTTTTCCGTTCTGGGTAAAAGAAGTTATAAAAAAGCTCTCTCCTGAGAATGCACGCTTCAGACCTTTAAGTAACCCTCCGCCTGTGGATGTTTCCATTTTGATGCCATCTCCCATGAACATCATTGCACCTGCTTCAGCCCTTACGGTCTCACCCTGGTCAAGCTCTATCTCAACAAGCTGCATTTCATTCCCGTGGATCTTATAATCAATATCATCTGCCATTTTTATTACTCCTCTATGGGACAGTGTCCTCAATACGGAAAGTCCCACATGCAGAAATATTGCATTTGACAGCACATAAACGTATTGTAGGTATCATACAAGTGTTACAGTTCAGGCATACCGAAATTTAGTGATATTTTTTCAAATTCATAAGATATCGATGGATGGAAATTTGCTATTAATATGGATATACACTTTTCATAGGTTCCCAATAATAATCGGATCGATTTCAATAACAGTGCCGGAAGACTTCAAACTGAACTGTAGCTTAAATAACCTATAAATAGTAACTTGATGTATTTACATTTAGAGAACCAGGAGGTTATCATATCATGAATACACAAAAATTATTATCCATTCTCATTATCTTTGCCGTACTCACCTGTACCTTTATAGCAGTGGGTTGTACTGAAATTGATAATGAGAACGACATTATTGAGGTTGACCAGGGTGAATGAACTGTTGTATCCATTGACGAGATCATCGACATCGAATGGCAATGGTCAGGATTGACCGAAACACTTCCATCCAGCCAGTCCGTAGTTCCTGATAAGGAAAACTACACACTTACATTGAAACCGGATGGAACATACTCCATTAAAGCAGACTGCAACATTGGAAGTGGTGGCTATACTCTGGAAGGAGATGAGCTCACCTTAGCACCAGGTCCAATAACGCTCGCATACTGTGGCCCCGACTCACTGGATAGCCAATATCTTTCCCTGTTGAGCAATGTAACGACCGTCTCAATGGAAAATGATCAGCTTGTTCTCGGTATCGGGGAGAACGGCGATAGGATGCTTTTTGTTAAAGGGGAAGTAGTCGGGCAGTGAAAACCTGTTCCGACTATATTTTTTGAATTTAGGAATGAAGGGCACATAGTTCTTTTCATCCCACCAAATTTAATTTATACTATAAAGTTATTTTTCAATTTTAAGTTCTTACTACTTATAAAAAAGTGGATATATATGATAGAATGATACTTGGTGTTGTACTGAATTGTGTGCGACATTGAGACTTTCATCTCTCACTTATGCAAAATGAACAGGTTTTTTTCATTGTGAATAAATTTTCATAGAAATTTTTATTTATAAATCGATCAAAACCAAGATCATCTACTTTGAAGAGTCCTATGAATAAAGAAGATCAGAAATTGATACTTGGCTGGAGGGATGGGTTGCTTTGCCTGATCTGGGCATACATGCCATCAAAGCCAAGGTGGATACCGGAGCCAAGACATCAGCACTACATGCTTTTAATGTAGAGGTTTTCAGGGAAAATGGTGTTGAAATGGTTAGATTTATGGTCCATCCAATACAAAGAGATCAGGATTTCCAGAGAGAATGCATAACACCTCTAAAGAACCGACGCCAGGTAACTGATTCTGGTGGTCACAAGGAGACTCGTTATGTTATCGAAACAGATGTCGTGATCGCATCTGAACGATATCCAATTGAATTAACACTTACAGACCGTGATACAATGCGTTTCAGGATGTTATTGGGTCGTAGCGCAATGAAAAATAGAACAATAGTATGATCCAGGTGCATCATACATAAATGGAAAACTTGATGCAAACTCACTATACGGTCTGAAACATGAGGTTAACAAATGAAAATTGCTTTATTATCAAGAAATAGAAAGCTGTACTCATCTCGTCGCTTAATTGAAGCAGCCGAAGAAAGAGGGCATGAAGTTCAAGTAATAGACGTATTGAGAGCTTACATGAACATTACTTCTCACAAGCCTTCAATTCACTATAAAGGCGAGGAGCTTGATGGTTTTGATGTGGTCATTCCTCGCATTGGTGCATCTGTGACATTCTATGGTGCTTCTGTCTTGCGACAATTTGAAATGATGGGTGTTTTCCCTTTGAACGAATCGGTTGCAATTACCCGTTCCCGGGACAAACTTCGCTCTTTACAGTTACTTTCCCGCAAGGGCATAGGTATGCCTGTGACAGGATATGCAAGCAAGCCTGATGACATTAAAGATGTGATCAAGATGGTCGGTGGCGCTCCCCTTGTTGTTAAACTCCTTGAGGGTACGCAGGGTATTGGTGTAGTACTGGCTGAAACACAAAAGGCTGCAGAAAGTGTGATAGAAGGGTTCATGGGCGTAAAAGCAAACATTCTTGTCCAGGAATACATCAAGGAAGCGAATGGGGCTGATATTCGTTGTTTTGTTATCGGCGGTAAAGTGGTGGCATCCATGAAAAGGCAGGCACCAAAAGGCGAATTCCGGTCGAACCTGCACAGGGGAGGCTCTGCAGAGGTCATCAGGATCACACCTGAAGAACGCTCGACAGCTGTACGTGCTGCAAAGATAATGGGGCTCAATGTTGCAGGTGTTGATCTTTTACGCTCCAATCACGGACCTGTGGTAATGGAAGTTAACTCAAGCCCTGGCCTGGATGGGATCGAAAAAGCGACCGGGAAGGATGTTGCAGGTATGATCATTGAATATATTGAGAAGACCAGTAAAGCCGGTAAGACAAAAACTCGTGGAAAAGGCTGATCTATGCAATCTCCCATTACTATCGCAGGCATAACCATCCAGCCGGGAACAAGGAGATCTATAGAAGTACCTATTCCCAGCTTTTATACCCATACATCAGCATCAATGCCAGTTCATATTGTACATGGAAGCAAACCAGGACCTTGCCTGCTCATCTGTGCTGCGATCCATGGGGATGAGATCAATGGGGTGGAGATCATTCGCCGCGTCCTTGCACATAAAACGATCAATAACCTAAAAGGTACACTTATTGCCATTCCACTTGTAAATGTGTTCGGTTTTGTCTCACAGTCCCGCTATTTGCCCGACAGACGTGATCTGAACCGATCATTCCCTGGTTCAAAAACAGGGTCGATGGCATCCCGTTTGGCAAACATCCTGATGACGGAGATAATAAGCCATTGCACTCATGTGATAGATCTTCATACAGGAGCTGTTGCCCGGGAAAATCTACCTCAGATCCGCGCCTGTTTGAGAGGGGATGCCGAAACAGAAGCTATTGCCCGTGCTTTTAGTGTGCCGGTCATAATAAATTCTGAACTGCGCGATGGTTCATTACGTGAAGCAGTCCGTGAGCATAATATCCCAGTCCTATTGTATGAAGCAGGTGAAGCACTGCGATTTAATGAAGTTGCTATTCGGGCAGGCGTAAGGGGTGTCCTTGGGGTCATGTCGCATTTAGGCATGAGATTAAAAAGCAGAAAGAAAAAAGAGTACGATACCCTTATTTCCAGTTCGACACAATGGGTTCGAGCTCCGGAAAGCGGAATATTGCGTTCAATTGTTCCTTTGGGCACTCTGGTTCAAAAAGATGATATATTGGCCTATGTAAATGATCCATTAGGTGAGTGTGAAACGAAAGTACTGAGCTCAGCATTTGGTATAGTCATTGGAAAAACGAACTTACCACTTGTACATGAAGGTGAAGCTATATTCAATATAGCCAAATTTTCGGAGGCAGAGGAGGTCTTCAATCACATCGAAACCGATCAGGATGAACTTGACCCTCTGACTGATGAGATAAGAAGCAAGGAACATCCCTTGGTATAATGCTTTGAATGTAGTACTAAGTATGGTCAAAATTATAGTTTAAAATCGGTCAGCAAACACAATTATCCAACATGATCATCTACTGGGGCATTAAAGATCCCATTTACGTAGAAATAGTTTTATTTTGTGCCCCCGTATTATTGTTTAACAATTTGTCTTACTTTGAGTGGGTCAATAAATCATGAATGATATCATCATCTGGATACTTATCGCTCTTTGTCTGGTCCAATCCGGAATATTTTCTGGTTTGACAATTGGCCTTTTTGGCCTGAGCCGTCTAAGGCTTGAGATCGAAGCCGAATCTAACAACATCGATGCACAGAAGGTCTTAAAACTAAGGCATAATCCGCATTTGCTACTTTCGACCTTATTGTGGGGTAATGTGTGTGTCAATGTACTGCTTACTCTTTTAACGGATTCTGTTATGGTCGGTAGCTCTGCGTTCATATTCTCGACAGTGTTCATCACCTGCTTTGGAGAGATAATGCCTCAGGCATATTTCACAAGAAATGCCCTAAAGATGGGTGCTTCCTTAACACCTCTTGTAAAATTGTACATAATGCTGTTGTATCCTGTTACAAAACCTTCTGCAATGGTCCTTGACAGATGGCTTGGTAAAGAGAAAATTGATTATTTCAAAGAAACATCCCTGAGGATAATGCTTCATAAACATATAAAGTCAGATGCAAGCGATATTGATAAAATGGAAGGACTTGGCGCTATTAATTTCCTGTCACTGGATGATCTTAACATCAAACAGGAAGGTTCGCTTATAGTCGAGAAGACCATAATAGAACTTGATACAATTAACAACCTGCCGGTCTTTCCTGAAGTCGGAACTTCGGATTTTGAGATATTGCTTCATAAGATCGCATTTCCAGCTAAAAAATGGATAATAGTGGTCGATAAGAACAGGTATCCGGTTGTAGCGATAGATTCTACCTCTTTCATAAGGGATGCTATTTACAAAAAAAATGATTTCCATCCACAAAGATATTGCCATATTCCTCTGATCGTAAAGAGTCCTAATGTAAAGATCGGGGATGTAATTCACAAACTGAAGGTTTATCCTGTAGACTCTGAAGATGATGTTATAGATAATGACCTGATACTTTACTGGAATGACAATGATCCTGAAAAAAGAGTCATAACAGGTTCTGACATACTCGGTCGCCTTTTCAGAGGTATCGTTTACAGGGTAAGATGAATTCCCTCCCTTTTTTTTGTTGACCCTGCTGAAAGCTTTCAATCCATGTTAATTGTCAGCATGCAATCTTGATCAGAGTAGATATGTTTTTATTCTATATTCTTTATTATCAACCATTCCACAGTACAAATTAACTAAATGAAAAAGGCTTTGTGTTATCCAAGGGTGCATTTAATCTAATAACACATGGTAATCACCAAAAAACAAGATAGGATACTGAAGAAAATGCGAGATTTTGTGATAATTGCTCATAAGGCTTTGACAACAGGTGACTTTTCCCTGAATGACCTCCCTGGTTCAGCAGGACGCATGGATATCCTTTGCAGGTGCATCAATTCATGCCTGTTCCTTTCACATGATCTTAGGCGGGATGTTCAGGTACATCTGGTACTTCTTGGAGAACCGGAGCCTGGAAAGATCATACGTTTTGACAGTGAGCATGTCCGATATCTCAATCCGGATGAAAGGAGTGCCGGCTCACTTATCAAGAAGGCATTACAGAAGACTGCCGGAGAATATGAGACACGCTCAACACCGGGTGTGTTCATCAGAAGCGGTACCCTTGAGACATTGCTTCATGAGTTCAAAGAGGAAGGACGCAGGCTCATTTATCTTCATGAAGATGGCGAGGATATCCGCGAGCTTTCCGACCTTACGAACAATGCTGTTTTCATTCTTGGCGACCATATGGGAGTTACCGAAGAGGAAGAGCATTTAATAGAAGAACATGGAGCTAAGACCATATCTCTTGGTCCGATACCGCTACATGCAGACCATTGTATCATACTTATCAATAACGAGATAGACCGGAATTTGTCAGGTAGATCCCAGTAAAACAGGAAGAAGGAAGTGATCAGTTGAACGTGCTCGATATTGCAAAAAAGATCGTCCGTGAAGGACCGATATGTGACCATTGTATGGGAAGACAGTTCGCAAAACTCTCTACCGGACTTACCAATGACAAAAGAGGGAGTGCTATCAAGCTTGCCCTTGCTATGGAAGGGGACCGCATTAACAAGGACGAAGGCGACAAGGAGGTCCTAGAGGACCTGAGCGCTTCAAGTGTCAATGCACGCAAATCCCTCAGACTTAAAGGCGAGGACGAAAAATGCTGGGTTTGTCTTGGTCTTTTCGAAAAGCTTGACACATGGGCAGAAAGAGCAGAGACTGCATTGAAGGAATATGAGTATTCCACTTTCCTTGTGGGGACAAAGATGAGCGGTCTTTTGAGCGAGAACGAGGAGATCATCTGGACCGAATCAGGGACCACCTATGCGGAACAGTTCAAATCCGAGATGAACCGTGAGGTCGGCAAGCTCATTGCAGAAAGGACCGGCAAAGAGGTCGAACTCGAAAATCCGGACATTCTTGTAACTCTAGATCTTGCCGAAGAGAAAGTTCATCTGCAGGTACGTTCGGTCTATATTCTCGGAAGGTACCGGAAAATGGTGCGTACCATCCCACAGACGCGCTGGCCATGCAGAGCATGCAGAGGAAGGGGCTGTGAGACCTGTAATTTCACCGGAAAGCAATATCCTGAGTCCGTTGACGAACTTATCAAGGACCCTGTCGTGGAAGCCCTTAAGTCAAAGGACACGAAGTTCCATGGGGCAGGACGTGAGGATATCGATGCTCTGATGCTTGGATCAGGTAGACCATTCGTGGTCGAAGCGGTTGAACCTATGCTGCGCACATGCGATCTTGCAAAGGTTGAAAAAGAGATCAATGAGCGTGCAGGTGGGAAGATCGAGGTAGAAGGGTTAACATTCACTCCAAAGAGTACTGTTGAGAACCTTAAGACCGTAAAGGCGGATAAAGTTTATAAACTTAAAGTTACATTCAAAGAGCAAATTCCAGAGGATAAACTCAGGGCTGCAATCAATGAGCTTATTGGTGCGCAGATCCAACAGAGAACACCACAGCGTGTCTCACACAGAAGGGCCGATCTGGTTCGTAAGCGAACTGTTCACGACATGAAGCTTAACGAATTAACAGATGACTACGCAATGATCGAAGTTCATTGTGAAGGTGGCCTGTATGTAAAGGAACTGATATCCAGTGACGAAGGAAGGACCATACCAAGCCTTACAGGGCTTATCGGTTCGCAGGCCTTTGTTACAGAGCTGGATGTTGTCGGGGTCGACATATAAGTCGCCTATATATCATATTTATCAAATACAGGTCTATAAACGACCTGAAATAACGGAGGAAAACAATGCCAACATCACACGGTGAACGTAGCTGTACTAGGTACAAATTGAAGAAGACAGTAAGGGAACGAGGACTCTCTCCTATAAGCAAGGCAATTCAGGATTTCGAAGACGGCCAGATGGTCCACATCGATATCGATCCAAGCGTGCAGAAGGGAATGCCAAACCCAAAGTTCCAGGGCAAGACCGGTAAGGTACTTGGAAAGCGCGGTAGGGCTTATCTTTTACAGGTAACAGATGGAAACTCTAAGAAAGAGGTCATCTCCCTGTCACAGCACTTGAAACCACAGAAATACTAAATTCAACATCCAGGCTAGTAATAGCCTGGGCGTGACCTTTTATTGTCGATAGTTATATCTGTGCGGAAGTCCATCTGACAGATAGCATCTGCTATTATTTTAGCAGGTACAAAAACGTTAAACATATCTAATTCCAAAGAGTGTATTTTAATGATAGTCAAACACATTCAGAGTGAAGAATTATTGACCGTTCCTGAGGTCAAGGAAATACTTAACAACATAATGGAAGAGCGTGTGGCACGTGAAGAAGAGCTTGGATATGAACTTCGCAAAGCTATCAATCATGCGGACATGTTTGCAAAGATGGATGCAAGCCGATCCAGAGAACTTGTTAACAAGCTCCTTGAGATGGAGAAGATGAAGCCTGAGATCGCAATACACATTGCTGATATTGCACCTCTGACAAGAGATGAGCTCAGGACAGTCTATGCAAAAGAAAGATTCACGTTGACCGAAGAAGAGCTGGACGCGATATTGGCTCTTGTGCTCGAGGCAATGGAATAAATTTATATCTCATACTTTACTTTTTTTAGTGGAAACAGTAAGTTTTCAACATTAATCCATAACATACTGGAGGATATCTATGAGAAAGAGGGGCACGCCGCCTGAGAAAGAGGAGTACGCATGGGTTCTTGACTACCTTCCGTACGGAAGTAATACTGACAAACGTCCAGCATATCAAAAGAAACCTCTCGTACAGGCAATTGGTGACAAACACTTCGTTCTTATGGAACTGGTTCCTAAGGAAGGAGCAAGTCCTGAGATCCAATCCAAGGTCTATGTCGGCGATGGGGATCGGGATGTCATTGATCACGTTAAACACAGGATCCACTTTGATGATCTGAGCCATGGAGCACAGCTCGAGCTACCTTTTGTTCTTGAGATCTGTGTCAAAGACCAGGAAGAGAAATTCGTTAAATTCTTCAACGATGCACATCCAATAACAACAAGGCTGCACATGCTTGAGCTTTTGCCAGGTATCGGAAAGAAGCTGATGTGGGCTATAATCGATGAACGTAAGAAAGGTGAGTTCAAGGATCTGCAGGATCTCCATGATCGTGTCGGTGGAGTGCACATTCCGCAAAAGATCATCGTAAACCGCATACTTGAAGAGCTTAAGGATGATAACATCAAATACAGGCTCTTTACAACAGCAATGCAGCAGCAGAAGCGTGACTGATAATAAGGTGTCATTGACTTGGTACGAAAAATATTACAAAAATATGGCATCCGTGGTGGATGCCATGATCAACATTTTTTGATCGATGAACGATCACTTGATTCCATTGTAGATCAAGCGGAGCTTTCTGAAAAGGATGTCGTACTGGAGATCGGTGGGGGCATTGGAAATCTTACTGAACGCCTTCTTGAAAAAGCGGGTAAGGTCTATGTCATTGAACTTGATCCTGCACTTGTGCATGTCCTCAAAGACCGCTTTTCTGATAATGAGAAATTAGAGATAATCCCTGGTGATGTCCTAAAAGTAGATCTTCCAAAATTCAATAAGGTTGTTGCAAATCTTCCCTATTCTATATCATCTCCTATAACTTTCAAGCTCTTTAAGCACGAGTTCGAATTGGGGATACTGATGTATCAGTACGAATTTGCACAGCGTATGGTGGCTAAAGCAAATACTGAAGACTATAGCAGACTTTCAGTGAACACGCATTATTTTGCCGATGCAGATATTATCATGAAGATACCTCCATCTGCATTCTCACCGCCTCCGGAAGTCTGGTCCGCCGTTGTGAAGGTAGTTCCAAGGCCGTCTTCTTTCCACGTTGAAAACCCTCAATTCTTCCTTGATCTGGTAACGGCAGTATTCCTCCAGCGGAGGAAAAAGCTCAGGAATGCCATTATAAAAGGCAATCATCTGTTAAATGTTCCAAATATCAAGCAGATCGTAGCCGAACTACCTGAAGAGTTCATGTCCAGGAGAGCCGAAAACCTTGAACCGCACGAACTGGCGGAGATCGCTAACCAGATCTTCAAAATGAAAGCTACTTCCTAAGAGCATGGTCACAATAAAATATAGGGATGCAGACATCGAACTCGATGAGAATGTCTACGATCCTGCCGAAGATTCATACTTGCTTGCAGATGTTGCAATAGATGTGGCACGGGTCGGAATGAGCGTACTCGAGGTCGGTGCAGGCACCGGTTTTGTCTCGGCGGTCCTTCAAACCAATGTGGATATAGACCTCGTCGCCACTGAAATAAGTCCTTTTGCAGCCGAATGCGCCAAACGCAATGGTGTCGGGGTCATCAGGGCAGACATGTTCGGATGTTTCGGATCAGGGGCAAAGTTCGATCTCATTCTTTTTAATCCTCCATATCTTCCTACAGCAGAAGATGAAAAGATCCCTGGATGGCTGAACTATGCCTTCGACGGTGGTATCGACGGTCGCGAAGCAGTTAACCGATTCCTTGAAGAAGTGACTCCATACTTAAGTGATGAAGGAATTGTCCTTATATTGATATCGTCCCTTACCGGCATGGATGAAGTAAAAATGCGTATGAAGAAGCAGGGACTGGAAGTCGAGATCTGTAACATTGACCGGGATTGTTTTTTTGAAGAACTTATGGTCCTAAAAGGTACTTTAAAAGCTTCAGAGAAGCTTTAAACTTAGCGAATAGGTTTTGCATAAACATCACACAACTCTTATATAGAAGCCCTGCTCATTTATCTTAGGAAGAAGGAAATACATAATTGACCTTTCTATCTGATCTATGAATTACGATTCTTAAGAGTTGCAACAAAGGAGTGATAAAAATGCAATACAGCATGGGCATTGATGCCGGTGGTACATATACTGACTCGGTTATAATCAGGGACTCTGACGGTGAAATAGTTGATTCAAATAAAGCACTTACTACCTACCCCGACCTTCTTGAAGGTATAAAGAACTCCCTTGACGGTCTCGACCAGTCATATCTGGGAGATGTCAAACTCGTCTCCGTATCAACTACTCTCTCGACCAACACTATCCTTGAAAGCACCGGATATCCTGTTGCACTTATCATGGCAGGTGATTATCTAATCCCTGAGACTCACTCAATAAATAACTATTTTATTGTTGAAGGTGGTCACGGTCCGAATGGTGAAGAAACAAGGCCACTGGACATTGATGGTGTCAAAGACTATGTCCTTCAGAACAAAGACAAGGTATCAGCCTTTGCAGTCTCATCCTATTTTAGTATCCGTAATCCTGATCATGAACTTCAGATAAAGGAAATGATAAAGGACCTCACAGGTCTTCCTGTAGTTTGCGGACATGAACTATCTCAGGACCTGGGTGCTTATAATCGTGGAATAACAGCATACCTCAATGCCCAGCTCATCCCCATAACAGACCACTTTATCGAGACAATTATCAATGAGCTGGGGAGAAGGCAGATAGAAGCAAGGGTCCTTATGCTCAAATGTGATGGTTCCGTTGTGGGAATCGATGAAGCTAAGGAAAAACCTATTGAATCCATCTTTTCCGGACCTGCTGCAAGTCTTGTAGGTGCAGCTTATCTGAGTGATTCGAAAACCTGTGCCGTGATCGATGTAGGTGGCACGAGCACAGATGTTTCAATGATAAGCAACGAACTTCCTGAACTCTGTGATGAGGGTGCCATAGTTGGAGGCTGGCAGACGAAGGTCAAGGCGATCCGCATGGAGACATCGGCCATGGGTGGTGACAGCCATATATGGATAAAGAACCAGCGTCCGAACATCGGTCCAAGAAGGGTAATTCCTTTGTGTGTTGCTGCTTCAAAATACCCCGAGCTCATCGATAAGCTGAAAATGGCAAGGATACCCTCAAGGATGCTCTTAAGTGAAAATATCCAGCCTACTAAATACTTTATCCGTTCAGGAAGGGAACCGCAGAACGAACTAAGTCCTTCTGAAAAAGAGATATTTGACAAAATTGAGGACACACCGATATCCATCAATGAGATTTTCATAGACAGACTTCCATCACCGGTATTTCTTGATATATTGATACAAAAGCGACTCATACAGGGGATCGGATTCACACCAACCGATGCACTGCACGTTCTTGGTGACTATACAGAATGGAATTCTGAAGCTTCCAATATTGCTGCCAAGACACTTGGGAGAATGACCCATCAAGGCAAAATAGAATTTTGCCAGACGGTAAAGAAGGAAGTCTCAAAGAACATGGTCATCTACCTGATGTCCTATCTGCTTGAAAATGTCCATCCTGATGAGATAAGGAAGGTCATTGAAGGAAATTATCACACAAAGTTCAAGCTCGATGTCCCAGTAGTGCTTCTGGGAGGGCCTGTAAGGGCATATGTGGATGATGTCAGAGAGATCATCGATGCTGAGATCGTCTTGCCGGAACATTCCGAGGTCGGAAATGCTGTGGGTGCTCTTGTGGGCAAGGGTATCAAGCGCATAGAGATCCTTATCAAGAACGTAAGGAAGAGGACCAAAGCGAACATAACGATGTTCGCACCAGGTGAGAGAAAGGTCTTCATGACCCATCCTGAAGCCCTCGAATATGCCGATGCTCTGGGTAGGAAACTTGTACTCAGTTACATGGGTGAAGCAGGGCTTAATGCAGGCGATGTACGTATTGAAGTTACGAGGAATGACATTTCCATGCATGGTGACAGCTTGCCAATCGAGACGAAGCTCGTCTTTGTGGGTATCGGCACTCCGAAAAGAGAGGTCAATATCTAATTTTAAGACCGGACATTTAGTATTTGTTCGTTCTCATGGGATGCAGGACCTTTGGACCTGGATGATGCATTGGCTATAAATGTCCAATGCACTTCCTGCATTGCAGAACAAAATCCTAATGTTCATATACATCTACTTTAATCCTAAAGGCATACTAAGCATTCATGACGGCTATTTCATAAAAAAGCCATCATAACATCATCGTTCAATAGAATTGGATATCAACTATCCAGAATATCAAAATTTACTCATAAAGGAAGTTTATCATGAAATATAGCCTTGGTATTGATGCAGGAGGAACTTATACAGATGCCGTTCTTATCAACGATGAGGACGGAAGCGTAGTCGGAGTCAAAAAAGCACGTACGACCTATCCGGACCTGCTTGTGGGGATACAGAATGCACTCGACGGGGTCGATCAGGAAATATTGCAACAGGTAAATCTCGTTTCAGTTTCCACAACCCTTGCAACAAATACCATTCTTGAAAAAACCGGTTATCCCGTAGGCCTGATACTTGTTGGCAATGCTGACATCCCTAAAAATTCCGCCATAAAATATTCAATTTCAGTAGATGGCGGCCACAGTTCCGGCGGAAATGAGACTGCAGAACTCGATATTGCTTCAGTGAAGGAGTTCGTTGAAAGTGTAAGAGCGAAGGTCTCTGCTTTTGCAGTATCCTCATATTTCAGTGTAAGGAATCCGGAACATGAGCTAAAGGTAAAAGAGGTCATCACAGAGCTCACCGGAATGCCTGTCATTTGCGGTCACGAGCTTTCCCAATCACTCGGTGCTTATGATAGGGGGATCACTGCATTCCTGAACGCGCAGTTACTTCCTATCACCAACCAGTTCATGAACACCGTTGTCTCTGAAATAGAACGTCGTGGTATCGATGCCAAGATCATGATGCTAAAATGTGATGGTTCCATTGTGGGTATGTCGGAAGCTCTCAAACACCCGATCGAGTCTATTTTCACTGGACCTGCTGCAAGTCTTCTTGGTGCTGCCTATCTATCGAAGGAGCAGAGCTGTGTTGTCATAGATGTGGGTGGTACCAGTACTGATGTTTCATTGATCGTTGACGGCTTACCACAGATATCCGATACAGGTGCTGTTGTCGGTGGATGGCAGACCAAGGTCGAAGCCATAAAAATGGAAACTTCGGCAATGGGTGGCGACAGCCATGTCTGGGTGCGTAATCATGTGATAAGCATAGGGCCAAGAAGGGTGGTCCCGCTTTGTGTTGCTGCTTCAACGCATCCGCAGATCATAAAGAAGTTAAAGCATGGACAATCCATTACACGCAATCAGCTTGGAGAAAACCTTCAGCCTACCAAGTTCTTCATCAGAACAGAACAGAAACCTATTGAGCTCACACAGAGGGAAGAAGAACTTCTTAACAGGATCGGTAATGAGCCTGTCCATGTGGCTGACATATATTGGGAAAGCAGGAAAATGCCTTCTCCTATGCTTCTTGACAGTCTCATTCAGAAGAGGCTTGTCCAGGCCATAGGATTCACTCCAACCGATGCATTACATGCTCTTGGGATCTATGATGAATGGAGTACTGAAGCAGCTATTCTGGGTGCCGAGCAGATGTGCATCTTCGCTGACATGGAAGTGAAGGACCTGTGTATGGATGTCAAGAAGAAGGTTGCAAAGAACATGGCCTTGAACCTGCTTTCCTACTTGATGGAAAACGTAGCTCCTGCTGAAATTGAAAAAGGTCTTGATGGTGATTATCTCGCAGGCTTCAAGACAGATGTGCCTGTGGTGTTGCTTGGTGGCCCTGTCCGTGCATATACTGAAGATATCAAGAAGTTCGTTGATGCGAATATCCTTCTACCTGAGTATGCAGAGGTCGGTAATGCTGTGGGTGCGCTTGCAGGAAAAGGTGTGAAGAGGATCGAGATCCTTATCAGGGTCACATTCGGTGAATCGAAATATAATCTGAAACCTACTTCGATAAGCGTATTTTCGCCACAGGGCAAGCACGAGATGCAAAACTATGATGAAGCTGTCCAATTTGCGGAAAAGCATGGTAATGATATTGTCATGCAGTACATGAAAGATGCCCAGCTTGATGACGGGGACATAAAGATCGAGGTAAGCAAGAGGGTGATCAATCCGATGAACACTGGTATCCCTCTGGAAACAAGATATGCATTTTTGGGCATTGCTGAACTTAAAAGGTAAGTCAATTCTTAAATATCAAATTCCCATATATACTACCGGGAATTTGATATGATACTTACAGGACAAGCTTATGCACTAGGTGCCGGAACGGTCATAAACGCCATCGCTACCTGGAAAGGGGCGGCCTTTGGAGTTGACCTGAAAACATTTGCTGATGTTGAACTGACAAAGGGGAGTTCTTCTTTTATCGGCACTATTGAGGGTGTGCCTCAGGGGGACACTACGCTTATTGAAAGGTCCATGGAGCTTGTCCTCGAGCACTTTGGTATTGAAATGGGTGGAACCGTTGTTACAAGGAGCGAAGTACCCCTTGCAAGCGGCTTGAAAAGCAGCAGTGCTGCTGCCAATGCTACTATTCTGGCCACGCTGGATGCCCTTGGTGAGACCCTTGAACCGATGGATGCGGTTAAAATGGGCGTGAGGGCTGCAAAGGATGCCGGTGTTACTATAACCGGGGCCTTTGATGATGCATGTGCCTCATTCTTTGGTGGGATCGTTGTGACGGACAACCGGACGAACGAGCTGGTCAAACGCACTGAAAAGGAGATGGATGTGGTCATCTTTGCACCGGACAGGCAGTCATTCAGTTCACAGACGAATGTGCATAATTCTGAACTGCTGGCTCCCTGGGTGGATATGGCATATGATCTCGCACTTGATGGGGAATATGAAAAGGCCATGACGCTTAACGGTTTCCTTTATTGCGGTGCTCTTGGTTTTAGCACTGATATCATGATGGAAGCATTGAAATGCGGAGTTAAGGGGGTCAGTTTATCCGGGACCGGCCCTGCATATTCTGCTCTTGTTGAGCGGAAGATGGCGGGTACTCTGAAGAAAGTATGGGAAGATCTTGGAACGAGCGGAAAAGTGATAAATACCAAGATTAATAATGATGGATTAACTAAACCTTAATTTGCAGTGGAAACCATGACCGCAATAGAAGAAGTCCGCAATAAGATCGAACAGATCGACTACGAGATCATAAAACTTATAGAAGAGCGTATCGATTGTGCGACTGATGTTCTTGATATAAAAAAGAAAGAGCATATGTCCATCAATGATGGCACGCAGAACCATGTGGTACTCGAAAGGGCCACAAATGCAGCAACCGAAAGGAACCTTGATTCCGGTGCAGTGAAAGAAATATTCGAGATCCTTATCAGAATGAGCATTGAGCGCCAACATGAGCTTAGTGGAGAAGGAAATCTTCCCTGAAGGAGATAAAAAATGGTAGATATTTCAATATTAATGGGATCTGAATCTGATCATGCAATAGCGACCCGAGTCACGTCTGTACTTGAGGATACCGATTACTCCTTTGAAGTGGAAGTGATCTCAGCACACCGTGACCCTGAAAAACTTGAAGAATATATTGCTAAGAGCGATGCAAATGTCTTCATTGCGATCGCAGGCCTTTCTGCAGCACTTCCTGGTGTCATTGCCTCTAAGACCATGAAACCTGTTATTGGTGTGCCTGTCAGTGCAAAACTTGGCGGGCTTGATGCACTCTTATCCATCGTTCAGATGCCACCTGGAGTTCCTGTAGCAAGCGTAGGTATCGATAACGGTGCCAATGCTGCAAAACTTGCTATAAGGATACTGGATCTTCTTAAATGAAATGAATGTGGTGGAAAATGAAATAGCTTTTTCCATCCATTTCAAACTGACTTTTTTTCTTTATGGGCCCTAATGTTTAGGTGGTCTCCCCATATTATCCAATAACTACGTTTGATCTCTTCTTTATTAACAAATTCCTATGCAATTCCGATATGTATCTTTTCATTAATATATATGTTTAAAGTAATGAATAGCATGTATCGGGTACCCAAAAAGAGTTAAATATATTTAGTTGAATGCCTCTAGTATAGTATTAAATAAAATTCTCTAAAATATCACTCTATATCATAATTCATGTAAAGACTTCATATCATACTGTTTAAATGTGAGTAAACCATGGAAGACGAAATGACTGCTACGGAAGAAACCGAACTTTTCGGTGATGATTTTAACACTACAAGTTCAATAGATGTACCTGAACTTATGATAGATCAGGTCATCGGGCAGGAGCATGCTGTCGAAGTTGTGAAAAAGGCAGCCAGCCAGAGACGCCATGTCATGATGATAGGCACCCCAGGTACCGGTAAATCAATGCTTGCAAAAGCAATGGCCGAACTTTTACCAAAGGAAGAGCTTGAAGATATAATGACATACCCCAATCTGGAGGATAACAACAACCCAAAGATAAGGGAAGTACCTGCCGGAAAGGGAAGGGAGATCGTCCTGGCCCACAAGATGGAGGCTCGCAAAAAGGCTCAGTCACGTAATATGATGATGATGTTCCTTGTGTTAGGCATCGTCATGTACTCGTTCTACGTAGGCCAGTTGCTTTGGGGTATCATCGCCGCTATCATGATACTTATGCTGACGCGCCAGTTCATGCCAAAAGAAGAGCTCATGATACCAAAGCTCATTGTTTCCAATTATCAGAAGGATCAGGCTCCATACATCGATGCGACCGGAACACACGCAGGTGCACTTCTCGGTGATGTAAGGCACGACCCGTTCCAGTCAGGTGGTCTTGAAACACCTGCACATGACAGGGTTGAGAGCGGTGACATTCACAAATCCCATAAGGGAGTTCTCTTCATCGATGAGATCAATACCCTGAAACTTGAATCCCAGCAGAGCCTTCTAACCGCATTGCAGGAGAAGGAGTATGCTATCACCGGGCAGTCTGAACGCAGTTCAGGTGCTCTGGTAAAGACCGAACCTGTGCCATGTGATTTTATCATGATAGCAGCAGGTAATCTTGATGCAGTGGAGAAAATGCATCCTGCACTTCGCTCACGTATAAAGGGATATGGATATGAGGTGTTCATGCGTGATTCCATGGAAGACACACTTGAGAACCGTAAGTCACTCGTTCGCTTTGTGGCACAGGAGGTCGTACGTGATGGCCACATCCCACCATTTGATAAGAGTGCAGTGAACGAGGTTATCAGGGAATCTAGAAGAAGGGCAGGCAGGAAAGGTCATCTTACTCTGAAGTTCCGTGACCTTGGTGGCCTTGTAAGGGTAGCTGGGGACATTGCCCATTCCGAGAATGCAGAGATCACTACTGCAACACATGTTCTCGCAGCAAAGAAGATAGCACGTTCCATCGAACAGCAGCTTGCAGACAGTTATCTCGAAAGGCGTAAGGATTACCAGCTTTTTGGCAAGCTGGGCGCTGCTGTTGGACGGGTCAATGGTCTTGCTGTCATGGGTGGTGATTCCGGTATCGTCCTTCCTATCATGGCTGAAGTGACACCAACACAATCTTCCGCCGGAGGGCATGTGATCGCAACAGGTATGTTGAAGGATATTGCAAAGGAAGCTGTCCAGAACGTATCAGCTGTTATCAAGAAAGTGACTGGTGAGGACATTTCCAACCATGATATCCACATACAGTTCATAGGAACATACGAAGGTGTGGAGGGTGACAGTGCATCGATATCCATTGCAACTGCCGTTATATCTGCACTGGAGAACATTCCTATCGACCAGACCGTTGCTATGACAGGTTCACTATCTGTAAGGGGAGATGTACTCCCTATCGGTGGGGCTACCTACAAGATAGAGGCAGCAGCTCAGGCAGGTATCAAGAAAGTGATCATACCCAAGTCCAATGAGGCGGATGTTCTTATCGAGGATTACTACAAGGACAAGGTCGAGATAATCCCAGTTACAACAATAGCAGAGGTCATCGAACACAGTCTTGTGGGTGAGGATAAAGCCGGCATTGTTGAAAAGCTCAAGAACATGAGCAACAAAAAGATCGATCTTGCAGTAAGGGGCAAGAAGGTCGCAGGTAGTGACGATGTCTGAAGTTGGGTTTTACGATGTCAGAATGATCGATGCAACATCCACATCGATCATTCTTGACAATGGCAATATCGAGGAGATCTCGGTCAATTACAGCAAAGGGTGTGGTGCTCGTGCCTTATGTGGTGGGTCATGGGGTTTTACTACCGCAGAAGGCGAGTTCGATCTGAAAGCGGCAATTGATTCCGCTTCAGAGCTTGCATCACAGATGAATAGTATCTCTCCAAAGGATGAAGTACATCTTAAGCCCGTGGAAAAGCCTGCTATAAAGAACATACCCACTGCAAAGATCGATCCCGCAGATGTTCCTATAGAGGAAAAGGTACAGTTATTGAAGGACATTGAAGACCATGCAAAGATGGATGGTGTCAGCAGTACTTCAGCAGTATATTCCGAAGCTTCCGTAAAGGTTCATTACATCAGTTCCGAAGGTGTGGATTGTGAATACAGTCTTATCCGAACCGGATTTGCCATAAGCGCTGTTGCTACTGAGAATGGTTCGTATCAGGTTGGAAGGGAAAGTCGTTTTGGTGTATGTGGTTTTGAACTTTTTGAACAGAACGATGCTCTTGCCCTTGCAAGGTCTGCCGGAGAGACAGCAGTTGAGCTGCTTGGTGCAGAACAGGCAAAGGGAGGCACATTACCGGTCATACTTGACCCCGAACTTGCAGGTGTGTTCGCACATGAGGCAGTAGGTCATGCATCTGAGGCAGATCTTGTGCTCGAAGGAAGTTCCATTCTCGCAGACCGTTTGGGTGAACAGATAGCATCCCCTTTGGTCAATATCATTGATGATCCTACATTACATGAATATGGATACTATCCCTTTGATTCCGAAGGTGTCATGGCTTCAAAGACCACAATAATAAAGGAGGGGGTACTCAATTCATATTTGCACTCAAGGGAAACTGCACAGGTCCTTGGTGGAACTCCGGGAAACAGTAGAGCCCAGGGTTATTCTGACCCTGTCGTTAGAATGAGCAATACTTACATTGATAATGGCGATTCGAATTTTGATGAGATGCTTGAGGAAATTGGCAATGGGATGTACTTAAAAGGCTCAAGAGGCGGTCAGGTGAATACTGGAGAGGGTATCTTCCAGTTCAATGCCGAGAAAGGTTATCTTATTGAGAATGGGGAAGTCACAAGTTTGCTCCGCGATGTATCCCTTTCAGGCAAGACACTTGAGATATTGAACAATGTTACATTGGTCGGTAATGATCTCAAGATGCACTCTGGAAGATGTGGTAAGAGCGGTCAGCTTGCACCGGTATCTGATGGTTCTCCACATATATCCATTTCAAAGGCATTGGTAGGAGGAGTCTGATATGTTCGAACATGCACAGAAAGCTATTGAGCTTGCTGAAAAACTGGGTGCTGATGAAGCAGAGGTATATGTTTCCTATAATCACTCAATTTCCGCAGATATCAGGAAGAATACCATCGAATCGGCAAAAGAGAATGTCAGCCAGGGTATTGGCATCCGTTCCATAATCAACGGTGCGGTTGGTTTTGCAAGTACGAACAACGTGAGTCGTATCGAGGATGTAGTGAACATCTCTGTTTCCTCTGCAAAAGTGAGGGAAAGTGATCCGGAATGGACATCACTTCCATCGAATGCGAAATATCCTGAGGTCTCAGGTACATACGATAAAAGAATAAGTGAGATCGGACTGGACGAGTGTATAGGTCTTACAGGAAAGATGATCGAGGGTGCACTATCGGTACCTGATGTCAATACTACATCTGGAAGCTTTTCAACATCATTCAATAAGCACCTCATCATGAATACAAATGGTGTGGAGATCATTGATGAAGGTACCGGGGTTTCCGGTTTTGTGGATGTCATCACTACTAAAGGGGATATCTCAACAGCTTATGATTTTGAAGTTTCGAGATCACTTGATATCGATGTTTTTGGCATAGGTGCAAGTGCTTCAAGTCTTGCCATCAGGTCACAGGAAGGCATTTCCATAGAGCCGAAGAAGACGAACGTCATTCTGCATCCGTTTGCGTTCTCCGATATTTTTGAGAACACATTCGAACCATCCATAGATGCGGATAATATGCAAAAAGAACGCTCTTCACTCATAGGCAAGAAAGGAGAGATTATTGCTACACCGGACCTGAACATCATTGATGATGGATTGTTTGAGGGTGGAATCGAGACCTCCATATCCGATGAAGAAGGAACACCATCTCAGAGGACACTGATAATTGAAAATGGTATATTCAAGTCGTTCCTCTATGATAATTACACAGCAGGAAAAGACAATACCTCCAGCACAGGAAACGGCATGAGGCATTCTTATGTATCGTCTCCTTCGGTAGGTCCCAGAAACATGATCGTGGAATATCCTTCAAGTGATGTGATCGCAGATACCGATGAGGGTGTGTTCATTAATACGGTCATCGGGGCACATACGGCAAATGCAATTTCTGGGGATTTCTCGGTCGAGGCCAGAAATGCATTTACTATCAAGGATGGGCAGCTCGATAAACCGATAAAGTCCCTGATGTTATCGGGCAATATCTTCGAAATGCTGAACAAGATCACGGGTGCAGGCAGTGATGTCCGCAAAGTGGGTGGGACTGTAGTGCCATCTTTGAGAATCTCGGAGATGAGCATTGTAGGCTGAAATAGGTGATCAAAGAAAAAATCAACTACTATAGGAATTATTATATATCACTCATTGCAATAATAAAGTGATATCTTTAATTTCATCTACCCAGTAATTTATATACTTTGGTAGGAACAATATGACCAATATTGAAGTAACAAGACCAGATGTTCTGCTCTTTAGGTGGTAATATGGCTGAGAATGACAGAATAAAAATACTCGTAGTCGACGATGAACCCGATAATGTCGAATTACTTACTGCATATCTATCGTACGACTATGATATAGTTCCAGCATACAGTGGAAACGAAGCTCTTCAAATACTGGCTGATTCAGAGCAGGTCTATCCTGATCTTGTTTTGATGGATATCATGTTAAAGGATGGTATGGATGGGGTGGAAGCTGCTAATCAGGTCCATCTAAAATATGACATACCTGTAGTCTATATCACAGCTTATGCTGATGATAGTATCATGCAAAGGGCAAAGTTAACTGAGCCTTTTGGATACATACTCAAACCATTTGAGGAAAGTGAGCTTCGCACGAACATAGAGATCGCACTTTATAAGCATAAGATGGAAAGTAAGCTTAAAGAAAGCCAGAAATGGCTTACTGCTATCTTGAACAACACTGGAGATGCTATGATCGCAACTGATAAAGATGGCTTGATAAAATTCATCAATCCTTTTGCAGAAGCTCTTCTCGGCAGTAAACAGATAGATGTCCTTGGCAAACCGCTTAATGATGTTTTCTGTGTCGAAAGTGAAGAACCCGGTGCTACTGTAGATGATCCTGTGGAGAAGGTGATCCGCGAAGGTATGTTCTATGGACTTGCAAATCAGACCCTCCTTGTTACAAAGGATGATACAAGAGTTCCTGTTGATATTATAGGATCTCCGATAAAAGGAGAGAATAATAACGTTATGGGAATACTGATAACTTTCTGTGATATTTCTGATAGAAAGCGCATCGAGAACCTTATTTATTCAAAAGCTTCGGAATCAGGTTTCTAAACTCAATTCTAAAAAAGATGTTGGGTGGGATTTCTTTCCCATTTCAACTTTTTTTGGTTATTTAATTATTTCAGATATTTCTTGTTCACATTCGAAAGAATGCCGGATTCTTCCAATTCCTTTATTTTTGCTGAAACATCAGATCTTGTTATCTCTACTTTAGGAATGGCCGTTTCAGAAACTGTTTCTTCTGAAGATCTACTCGAAATACTGGGATTATCGTTAACAGTGCCTGTATCATTGATCTTTTCGGGTTTCATTTCTTCGAGGATGGTTGATATTTTTTCTTTTGCTCCTATGTGATGGCCTCTTTTAGCTGCAACATAGGAGACTGAAATTATAGTAAGTAATGGTATTGCAAATAGAAGGAATTTCACAGGTGAACCTTTTGATTCGGTCTTAGCAACTGGGGTAGTACTTTCTACATCTTCTAAAACCTCAAGTGGTGGGGAGGGCATGTTTGTATCAGGAACAACAATATTTTCTGTTAAAGGAGAGTTGTTCGTATCTGTAGCTGTCGTTTCCTTTTGAACAGTTTCGACTATTGCAAATGGTGAGTATATTTCAGAAGATTTAGCTTCGTAATAGATATATTTATCATCTTCACCTATTTTATAGGTGGGTAGAATATTCCAGCTACTACCCTTATATACGCTCATCCTTACAGAAAATTCAGGTACATTGTTCTCTTTAAGCCATGTTTTCTCTACTCTGAAACCAATAGAAGAATCAATGATCCTTTTTTCAAATTCGTGATCAACTAACCATATATTGATATTCTTATATACTCTTCCTTCCGGTGGATTGGACACAAGAGTTGAGGTCGTATTTAGTGATTCGACTATTGCTTTGACATCACCAACGGTCAAGTTTGCTGTGACATTGATGTAAGTAATATCGATCACTTCGGTGAACGTGAAGGTTTTTTCTATATCATTAACAATATACCTGGCCGCAACAGCTTTTGATAGCATATTCTCATATCTCTCACCGCTGGTGCTGCTGCCTTCGCCAAAACCACCATTTCTAGTATCAGTAGAAATGGTTGCGTCAGTAGTAGGTGATGATTCATCTAAAGCTAATGCTGAAAATGAACATATTGCTACTATGATCGCAACGATCGCGATCTTTATGATCATACCAGACAGATCAATGCTATTTTTTTGCAATTTCATATTTAATCACACAGGCGCTTTCAAGATTCCCTATATCGATCAAAAACTATCGCTTCTTATCCAATTACTTATATGCTGGAGTGCGTATATGTAACTTTCTCTAATAATAAAGACAGATGAGTATTATCATTATCATGCATCAATTATGCTTATAGACTTTACTCCCCATCCCTAAAATCAACTCTAGTAAGATACGAGTTCTCTTATCTTAAATTGTACTGATCAAATCTTCTAAAACAAAACCAAAAAGAATATCACGTCACAAACATACATGGATAGTTATGAGTGGGGAAGTCAAATGGCAGCATGTTCCTGTGGATGAGGTTCTTACATTACTTGAGACCGATAGAGAGGGACTTACTAACGAAGAGGCGCAACTCCGCCTTTCAAGATATGGTTTTAATGAGGTCGAACTAAAGAAAAAGGAAAGTTCACTTCATCGCTTTGGAAGGCAGTTTGCAAGCCCTCTTATCTATGTCCTGCTCCTGGCAGCACTTGTCACTTTTTTGCTCAGAGAGTATGCTGATACTTCCGTAATAATCGGAGTGGTTCTCGCAAATGCTATCATCGGATTCATTCAGGAAAGAAAAGCAGAAAATGCTCTTGAATCTCTTGCAAAGATGCTGGTCCCTGAGACAAGTATACTAAGGGAAGGGCAAAGACTGATAGTGCCCAGCAGGGAACTTGTGGTGGGTGATATCGTTTTAATGGAAACCGGAGACCGAATCCCTGCTGACCTTCGACTTATACACAAAAAAAATCTTCGCATCGATGAATCAATGCTTACCGGAGAATCCACAGCTGTTGAGAAATATACAGATGCCATTGAAACTAAGAACCTTCCACTTGCCGAACGAAAAAATATCGCTTTTGCAGGCACACTTGTAACTCAGGGAAACGGTATAGGTGTTGTAATAGCAACTGCTTCTGCCAGTGAGATCGGAAAGATCTCGGAACTGATAAAAAAGACAAAAAAGCTCTCCACGCCTCTTGTAAGAACGATAGACAATATGGGCAAGAATCTTGCTGTCGTTATTATTCTGGTTGCCATACTGACATTTGCAATTGGTAAACTTCGGGGACTTGATACTCTGGATCTCTTTTTTGCTTCCGTGAGTCTGGCGGTTGCAGCAATTCCAGAAGGATTGCCTGCACTCATTACGATCACACTTGCTATCGGCATAAAAAAGATGGCATCCCGAAATGCCATTATTCGTACAATGCCGGCGGTTGAAAGTCTTGGATCTGCAACGGTGATCTGTTCGGACAAGACCGGCACGCTTACAAAAAACGAGATGACCGTCCGGATGATATACACGAATGAAGGTATGTTCAGTGTTACTGGTATCGGATATGAACCAGAGGGTGATTTCGAGCTTAATGGGAAGAAAATAGATCCCTTTGATCATCGGGCATTGCTTGGAACACTAAAAGCAGGTGCACTTTGTAATGATGCTTATCTGCGTGAAGAGGGAGGCATTGACGGTGACCCTACCGAAGGGGCACTTCTGGTTTCAGCATCAAAGGCCGATAAGTTCTATATTCCCAGGATCGATGAGATTCCTTTTGAATCCGAAAAAAGGTTCATGGCAACACTTCATCAGGATGATGCTGGAAACACGTGGGTATATGTAAAAGGCTCTCCTGAGATCATCACCAAACTTTCCAGCATGCAATTCAATGGGAAGGACTTTTCAAAGATGGAACCTGAAAAGATACTTCTTGTTGCTGAAGACATGGCATCTGAAGGGCTTAGGGTCATTGCAACTGCATATAGGAAGCTCGAAAGAGGAAAGACCGAACTTGAAGATGTTGATATTGATGAGCTCATCTTCCTCGGATTGCAGGGCATGATCGACCCGCCAAGGGAGGAAGTAAAGCAGTCGATCTACAAATGTAATAATGCCGGCATCAGAGTTATCATGATCACTGGGGATCATATCAAAACTGCTCATACCATTGCAAGACAGCTTGGGATACGTACAGAAGGGGCATTGTCGGGCAGTGATATTGAAACAATTAGCGATAAAGAGCTGATAAAAGCATTAAGGTCAGTATCTGTTTTTGCAAGGACATCCCCTGAGGATAAATCCAGGATAGTCGGTTTACTAAAACAGGAAGGCGAAGTTGTCGCAGTTACAGGTGACGGTATCAATGATGCGCCAGCACTTGAAAATGCTGATATCGGGGTTGCAATGGGTCGATCTGGCTCCGAAGTTGCAAAAGAAGCAGCTGACATGGTACTTGCTGATGATAATTTTTCATCCATTGTGAATGCAGTGGAGGAAGGCAGGGATGTCTATGGCAAGATACAAAAGGTGATCCTCTGGACATTACCCACGAACGCTGCAGAAGGATTGGCGATCTTAGTTGCAGTTCTACTGGGCTTCACAGCTCCGCCACTATTACCCTTACACATCCTGTGGATAAATACCGTTACGGCATTGGGGCTTGGAGTTCCTATGACGGTCGAACCGATGGAGAAAAAACTTCTCAATAGGCCGCCAAGGCCACAAAAAGAGCCACTGCTTCTTCCAATTATCAAAAGAAGGATCGTGACCGTTGCATTACTAATGGTCACTGCTACTTTCCTGTTATACATCTTCAATATCAATAATGGTATGGATGTCAGTACTTCACAGACAATAGCGTTGAATACCATCGTATTTTTCGAGATATTCTACCTTTTCAATTGCAAATCGATCCATGAGAATATTCTTGGTCAGATTTTCTCAAATAGATATATGCTTCTTGGTATCTCTATCGTAATCGGTTTACAGATGTTCATCACTTACAACCCTACGATGAACATGATCATGAGAACAAGTCCTATCAGGCCTATTGATTGGGTTGTGATAATAATAATTGCAAGTTCCATCTTCTTTTTGATAGAACTGGAAAAATTCATAAATAAAATTAGGGGTAGGAAACAAATCAAGAAATAATGAAATGAGGGTGTTATATGGCCCTCGATCTTCATCACCACAGTAGCGACAAGAAATATTTCCTTTCATTATCTCTTTCCAGTATCCCAGTACATCATGAGTAACTATCCATAATATATTGCAAATTGATTTAATTTATTGTCAATGAGTCTTAAGCATCCAATATGTTCTCAAAAACTTTGAAGATTGTATCACAAGATTGAAGTTGATTCAATTCTTACCATCCTTAAATTTAGCATTGGAGTGCTGGCCGTCACAGAATGGCTTATTTCGAGATGCACCGCATCTGCAGAGAGCATAATGGTCCTGGGTTTCGGGTACTGATCCATCAGAGTCATCAAGCCTGACCCCTGTAACATTGTAAGGTCCATCCTTTAGAACAAAAATTTCCGGCTCATGTGAATAATCCTTATACAATTTTCCATTAACAGTATAACTCAATGCGCCAGAAGGACAGGTCCTGATGAGCTTTGCTATCTCTTCTGGGTCTACAGCATCCGGATCTGCCCAGGGTTCTTTACCCTTTTTGAAAACAGAAGGTAGATTACGAACGCAATGTCCTACATGAGAACACACATCCCTGTTACGATGAATGCTAATATGTTTGCCAACGTAAGTGTCAACTCTGTCGGGAACACGATCTTTTTCTTTTTCCCCGGAAAAATCGTTCCCTAAATGTGTTCCATCACAAAATGGCATATTTGACGATCCCCCACATCTGCAAAGTGACATAACAGGTTTTGTCTCGATGAAAACACCCTTTGAATTCCTTAATGTTTTAAGGTCTTTCACAATGTATGGTCCATTTTTTGATACTTTTATTGAAGGCTTGATTTCTTTCTCCACTGATACACCTCTATAATAAGAAATCTGTGTGCATCGGATTTCTAATTTTTGTAAGGAACAGCTTTTGTAACAAAACCACTGAAAAAAATCTGGAAAATGGATTAATTGATCCATTGAACAATTGACCCATTACACAATTGATCCATTGTTTATCACTTTGGAAATTAAAAATGTGAAAGTTCAATCTTCATCGCCACAACAGCTACAAGAAATATTTCCTTTCATTATTTCTTTCCAGTCTCCCAGTACATCATGTGTCCAGCAATCATCCGCACCTGCTGCTTCTCTCATGACAAGGGCAAATATGTAGGATAATTCTTTGACCGTAGCTCCAGCTTCCAGAGCGCCTTTAAAGTGCTTAAGGACACATGGCTTTGACCTTGCCTTGATGGAAAGGGCAAAACAGATGAACTGGTATGTTTTCTCATCTATCGTTCGATTTTCAGCATACAAATTATCGATCTCATCCAGCTTTTCCGTAAATTCCGGGAAGAATTCTTCTAACATTCTCATTTCGATCCACGTCCATACATTTTTGCATTAATGTTCTGATATTGAACAGAACATCGAATGAAGATGAAACTTAAGAGCACTTAAAAGCAGCGTTTCAATATATATTGAAATTCCATTCAAACGAATAAAATAGTACGGGTAAAACCTGTCCGTGAAGTCAAGATAAATCTCTTTTCCTGCGCTGGAAAATGTGGGATAAGAAAAAAACGTGCAAATGGCGCTGAATACAGTAGAAAGGTGTAAAATCAAACGATAAGATATTGTTCAGAACAGAGATGAATATCAGAAAAAGAGGATGGCAGTAAGATAAATCTAATATGCCATCGACTCAATAATTCTGAAAAAAGAAAATTACTTCTTCTTAAGTTTTGCAAGTTTCTTCTTTGCAGCAGCATCACCTGAGGATGCCTTTGCTTCAAGTCCTTCCATTTTCTCTTTTTTCTTGCCACTTTTCCTTGCTATATCCTTCTTAGACATTGCCATAGAAGCTCTTTTTTGAAGCCTATACTATATAAAATGATGCCAGCAGAGAATTAAAATTGATACACCATTCAGAAGCCTTATAATTCAAAAACTGGCAATGTATACTGTGAATAAATGTGAGATAACTACAATTGATAGAAAGCTGGACCTAAAATATCCAAATCATCGCCTGATAATACAGTTGGCAATTTTTGTGACAATTTCAGCTCTTGTATACGATCTCATTATCAACAAAGATGTTTCTGCCTCATTTGTCTATGGCATAAAAGCAGGGACAACGACATTCCTGCTCTGGGCGATCACAAGGGAAATGGACCCTGACCATGAGAGATCGGCTTTCATTCCGGTCATATTTACTCTGCCACATGTGATAATTTTCGGGTTACACCCGCTCTTTCTTTTATTGTGGTTCTTATTATTACTAAGATTGGTCAGTAGATCAACGGGTTTAAAGGCTGGTATTATCGACTCGTTAGGTATTCTTTCCATTGGAGCTTTCCTTACATATCAGTTAAGCTGGGCATTTGGGATGGTCTCAGCAATCGGTTTTTGTCTTGACGGAAAGCTATCCTTGCCATACAGAAATCACCTGATACATGCAGCACTATTGTTCTTCTATTCTGGCATAACCTTGATACACGAAAGTACTGATGTGATCATGGACCTATCTCTGTTGAAAATAGTTGCCTTCATTCTTATGCTCCTACTTACTTTACCGCTGGTGGCTAACAAAGCACCTATCATTAGTATAGGTGACAGGACTGGAAAAAGACTCGATGAACAGAGGATAAAAGCAACACAGATGCTAGCTGTATTAAGTGTATCTGTATTTATGTTATTCTCGATCTCTACTGATGGGTTTTGGCCTCTTGTATGGGCCGTGCTGATAAGTATCGGTCTCTACCAGTTCATATTGGGAAAAAAGCTGATGCGAACATAAAGAATTATAAAATTGATGACAACAGCTTAATATGGCATGTAATATACATAGTGTATATATTATATTTATCGATGTATTATATAATTTATCTTATTTAGGGTGATGTTATGATAGAACTTCTCAAAGCTCTGGCACTGGGATTTACGATAGGAATATCAGCTGCACTAATTCCTGGTCCAATGATGTTCGCCACCGTTGGCATATCACTTGAAAAAGGATGGCGTACAGGTCCTTTTATCTTTCTTGGGCATTCAATGGTAGAACTGACGGTGATCCTATTGGTCATTGCAGGGGCTTCTTCTTTCATAAGTGACTCCACAATTGGCTACGTATCAATATTGGGCGGTATTGTAATGATCCTTTTTGGGCTTGTTATTCTAAAAAGTGCTAAAACAGTTTCAAATATCAATATCGCTGAATCTGCCAAAAAGTTCAAAGGTTCATTAGGTCCGGTGTCTGCGGGCATCCTTACTACAGCTCTAAATCCTGCATTTATTCTATGGTGGCTCACTGCCGGAAGTGCCATTATATTGCAAGAATATCTTTTAGGTATGTTGGCCATAGTTGCGTTCATCATTGGTCACTGGATTGCAGATTTCAGTTTTCTTCTGACGGTTGCATCATCGACAGCCAAAGGGAAAGACCTCTTCTCAGAAAGAGTACACAGAAGGATACTATACTTTTGCAGTGTTTTCCTAATGATATTCGGAGTATATTTCATATCGAACTACAACAACCTATCTTCATTTGTATAAGTCCGGATAGAACAAAAAAAGTAAAAAGTCAGATGAAACTATCCAGTAGCTCATCGACCTTTTCAGGATCAGCCTTGTTCTTTACAAGAGGTCCTGAAGAAAGAACGTCCAGGTGGTCCTCGAAAGTTGGTTTTTCATTTACATAGAAAACACCCAGGGGTATCCTTTCACCCCATTCAAGAGACCTTTCAAATGCTTTAACACGATCTTTCGGGGAATAGCCCTCTTCTTCCATTCTATAGACCCTTTCTGAATACCATTTGAAAGTGTTCAGCTTATTAAAGGAAACACATGGCTGTAGGACATCCACTAAGGATAACCCTTTGTGCTGTATCGCTTTTTTGATAAGCTCTGTAAGATGGTCCACATCCCCTGCAAATCCCCTGCTCACGAAAGAACAATCAAGGGATATTGCAAGCGATAAGGGGTTTAAAGGTGTATTGAAGACCCCATGGTTCTGGATCTTTGTCTTCATACCCAACTCACTGGTGGGGGATGCCTGGCCCTTGGTCAGACCATATATCTGATTATCATGTACAATGAGGGTAATATCAGGATTTCTCCTTATATTATGAATGAAGTGGTTTCCTCCCTCTCCATAACAATCCCCGTCACCGGTCACAGCAAGGACTGTCAGTTCATGGTTCGCGACCTTTGCTCCAATGGCAGGGGGAAGGGACCTTCCATGAAGACCATTGAATACGTTGCATTTGAGATAATGCGGGAGCTTGCTCGATTGTCCTATGCCTGATGTCAGCAGGACCTCGTGCGGTTCTTTCCCAAGCTCTGCAAGAGCACGCTTGATAGCCTTCAATATCATGAAATTACCGCAACCTGGGCACCATTCGGTCTCGTATTCACCATAATCTTCCACGCTTACCATCTCAGATCACCTTCTTCTGTTCAAGAGCTCTTATGATGTGTTCGGGAGAGAAAGGTTTCCCGTCTGACCTCAATACATTCTCATCAATTCGTAATCCCGTCTCACACTCGAAAAGTCTTGCGAACTGTCCGGTCGCATTGTTCTCCACGCAAACTAGCTTTCCAGCATTAGCCATCATATCTTTTATTGTATCCACTGGCAAAGGATATACATGGGTAAAATGCAAGTGGTCTATTGAATGGCCCTCGCTTGTGAGTATATCCACAACTTCCAGAAGAGGGCCGTATGTAGAACCCCAACCTATCAAAGTGATGTCAGCTTTCTTATAACCATAAAGCTGTGGAGCTTCCATTTCCTTTTCCAGAAGCTTTAGCTTCTTCATTCTCTTCTCGTTCATCAGGATACGGTTATCGATAGTCTGGTCAAGATGACCGGTCTCATTATGTTCATCACTGTCAACGACAACTGTAAATCCTGCCTGACCTGGAATGGCCCTTGGGGATATGCCGGTGGGTGTTAATTCATATCTGTTGTACTCATTCTTGCCTTTTAGTTCATCATCAGAAAGCAGATGCCTGTCTATCTCTATCTTTGAAGTGTCGAATTTCTTACAGGTGAAAAGAGAATCTGCAAGGTACTGGTCACTCATTACAAATACCGGGATCTGGAACTTCTCTGCGATATTGAACGCTTTTGCCGTCAGATAAAAACAATCATCAGGTGTTCCTGGTGACAGTATGCATCTTGGAAACTCGCCCTGGGCGGCTGTCAGAACGAACTGAAGATCACCCTGTTCGGTCATTGTAGGCAGACCTGTGGCAGGGCCCGGTCTCTGTGACAGGAATATCACTGCAGGTGTTTCGGTCATCCCTGCAAGCCCCAGTGCTTCGGCCATAAGGCAGAAACCTCCTCCTGATGTTGTGGTCATGGCTCTCACACCTGCATAGGATGCACCAAGGACCATATTCAAAGCAGCTATCTCATCTTCTGCCTGTTCTACGACGACATTGAACTCATCGGCCTTTGCAGCTATATAGGTCATAACACCCGTTGAAGGTGTCATGGGATAAGCTGCCAGAAATTGAACGCCTGCTGTAAGAGCGCCAAGGGCAACGGCATCATTGCCTGCAATAAGCATCCTCTCATCTTTTTCAAGAGGATCTTTTATGGCAAACTTAAATGCTGACGGGCAGTTCTTTTTGGCGTGATCATAACCCGCACGTGCTGCCTTGATGTTATTCTCAATTATTTCATCGCCTTTTTTCTGGAAGGTCGCAGTTAATACACGTTCGAGATACTCAAAATTAAAGCACATAAGGCCCAGCGCAGCACCGATCGCAACAGAGTTGGAATAGATCTTATTCCCGCAAACATCCTTTGCGATCTTCAGCATTGGAACATGGAAGAAAGAATCATTCATCTGATCTATCTTGATGACATCAGTGTCAACTATTACAACACCATCGGATATCTCGTTCAGGTGTTCTTCAATGGATGCCTCATCAAGAGCTATTAGAATATCGACCTCCTCGGTCATTGCCCTTATAGGTTCATTGCTTATGCGTACCTGGTAAGTATTGTGTCCACCTCTTACCCTTGAAAGATAGAACTGAGTGGTAAAAACGTTGAAACCACTTTTCTTGAAGGCCTTTGCAAGTACCACACCTATGGTATGTAAACCCTGACCTGCGGCTCCGCCTACTTTTATCACAAGGTCTGTGTTCATATTTTGTCCCCCTTTTATAGTAAGATCGTTTCGATCAGAAACTTCTCTTATACTGCGTTCTCATCAACTTCCCACAATCCGAAGGTATTCTCTTCGGTATCCATGCAAACTGCAAGATAACCCCAACCCGGAACAGGCATCTTTGGCTGTAGCACTGTTCCTCCGAGCTTTTCAACACGAGTGCAATAGTCTTCAACCGATACAACTTCGATGAAATTGGTTATTCTCTGCTCAGGGCTTCCACGAAGTCCCATGCCTCCGTCAACCCCCTTCTCACCCTCGAGGGATTCTGTCTCTATGAAATAGTAGTCCATAGGTCCCGGTACTTTTTCAAATTTCCAATCGAACAGCTCGGTGTAGAACTCTTTTGCCCTGTCAATATCGTCTACGGGCAAGTCAAAATGTGCAATAGCTGGCATAACTAGATCACTCCCAATTTAAATATGACAGTGAACTGATTTAAGTTTAAGGGGTAAGTATGAAATCTGTCAAAAAAGAAAATATAGACTGGATATTCAGACCAGCCCCAATATCTCACTGATAGTAAGCATTAATTTGCCTACACCTAACTTAACAGTGTTCCCGAAACCAATAGGTTCTATCTCGATATCACCATTCTGGTATGCTGTAAGGAAATCATCTGCAGGAGTCGGTGAAACCATTAATAAGTTTAGGGTTTCCTCATCAGATTTCATCAGTACTGTAGGATTAATTTCAGAGCTTAGTCCAACTGCAGATTGAAGGATAAGCCTTGAATCAATGGATGTTACTTTTCCATCAGCATCAACATCAAGGTTAAGGTCTTCAGGAAGCTTACCAACAGCCATTTTTACAGCTGAAAGGGAGTCAAGTGCAGTTAGTTTACCATCGGAATTGTAGTCACCTTTTCCGGCTTCAATCTCAATGGAGATCTTACTGAACTCTACAACCACACCGTTCAAAGTGACCGCCTTGAGTTCGAGTGTACTATCATCATTCATTTCAATAATGCCGTAGACTTCTTCATTACCAAGCATGTTCTTTACAAGATCAGGCACGGAATCAAGGTTTGTATTATATGCAGAAACCCTCTGTTCCATATCTTCATATAGATCTGCCTGGGCAGGAGTTGCCAGCAATATCAAAAAAAGGAATGAAAGAGCTATGATTTTTTTCATTCAATCCCCTTCCTATGCTTAGTCCCTTCTTCTCATGAAAAGTGCACAAATGCAGAGTATACCAATTGATGCAAGCATCATGCTACCATATCCTACACTCTTGGAACCGGCATCTGCTACAGTTACAACACCATCTGCAGTTTCAGCTATAATTTCCACAAGTCCTACATTATGGAGAACAACTTCTTCAACACTAACAGTGCTTGAGGAGCCTATATCTCCTAGAACAATAAAAGATACTGCTATAACTGCGCCGTCACCGGTAATGCCAGAAGAATCTGCAAGAGCAACAGTTACTTCGCCTGGAATGGCAACGTTTGATTCCATAAATGAATTACTACCAAGATCTAAACCTGATATACCTGTAGCCTGCAGTACCTCGCTATCATAATTTAGCACAAGGTCCATGCTGCCTATTTCTGATGCTCCTGTAAAGTAGACAGGAACTTCCACTGAACCACTGCTTGATGCTTCTACATCATCTATATAAACTGTCACCTGGACTGCACCTGCAGATGCACATGTAAACAGACATACCATTGCTACCACTAACATACATATTTTATTCATTCTATTACCTCGATTAATTGATAGGCTTCTTTTCAGAAGCCATCTTCAGTATAAGTCTTGCATCAATGGAAGATACACTTCCATCATCATTTACATCCATCGATTCATGCATTTCGATCTTATCTACGGACATCAGAAGTGCATACAATGCATCGTATGCAGAAAATTCACCACCATCACCGGCAGCATCTCCTTTTCCTTCATCTTTTCCAAGAACCGTGAAAACACCATCTGTTGAGTCCATCTCGATCATTGAAAGGTCGGATGCACTATTAGATACGAGCTTATCGATTCTAAGTGGAGATGTTTCATCTTCGGAACCGATAACATTGAACTTAACATAACAAATCGAACCATCCCCACTAAAACCTTTCATATCCACAAGGCTTATCTTGACAGTTTCTGCCATAATATTGTACTCAAAGAGTGAGTTTTCCGTTAATCCTCCTTTTACAAGTTCCACACACTCAAGCACATTAGGGTCATAACTTAGTGTAAGATCCATGTTGCCAATAGCCTCATCTGTACCTGACACAGTAAGTGGGATTTGCACACTTGTTCCAGTTGTTTTGCTACGTGATTCGAAAACAAGTGTATTCTTCTCTTCAGGAATAAGAATCGGTTCTACTACATTTTCAGGTATATGGACTTCAGGAAGCTCTCCAGAATATACTACCTTCGCAGAGTAAAGGGCATTTGGAGATGTTGCCGGAACTTGTTCAGTATTGCTATAGAAATGACCTACATACAATGATGTAGATGAATAATCATCTGTTGTTACAAGGAACGAAACAGTGTCAGCATCGTTGTTAATGCAAGTTCCATCAATACTTCCCACAGGATCTTTAAGATTTTCATTCAGTGAAAGTTCAAAGACCTGTTTATCATTTGTACTCACAAATACAGCATCTTCCTCATTTGAAGTAAACATGATGGAACCATCATAGTTTAAGTGACCCCAACCTGTAAATGAACCCAGTTTTGTTAAATATTTGCTTCCAGGTCTGACAAGATAAGTATCTTCTTCAACTCCATAGATAATGTAAGCACCATCACCACTCATGTCAAATAGGAATTTAGTGATGCCATCGTCTTCTTCATCATCAAATGTCATTTGATTAGAATTGCCATATTTAGAAAAGAACAATTCAGCCAATTCATGTGAAGTTCCATTTTCCACATATCCCGGTGGTATGAATGCAACATTAATTCCATCATCAGAAATGCGGAAATCAAGTATTTTAGAGATTTCTTTATCATCCACATCCACATCCTCTCGATCGACAACAATAGCATCACGGGTTGCATCGGAATTAATTTTCCACACATTCCCAATGCTCTCAACAGTCATGTAAACATAATCACCTTTATCGGTGGTTTGAAGCATCCAAATATAGTATTCATCATCAAATGCTACAACTTCATCAATACTTCCGTCTTCGATTATATAAACAGTATTGAGACCGTTAAAATAAGCGATCGAACCATCTTGATTAGTTACAATATTCATAGCCGAACCATCAGGAGTAGGATAAGTTTTCAGTCCAGAACCATCTGAATTAATGTGACCTACAATCATTTCATCGGTTTTTACATCAACTCCATTAAAATAAATCACATTCCCATTATTGCTCATAGCAGTGTGGAATATTTCAATACCAGAAGTGTCACTGTCAATTATCTTTTCATAAACTGCAACAGCATAAGCATCAAAAGTAGTTGATTCTGCTGAAGCAATAAAAGGACAAAAAGCTAAGATAAAGATTAGAATAAATATTTGTTTAGAAATAACATTACAACTCATATTAGCACCATATTTAAATATACTAATCCACTTATTTAAATATATCTGATATATAATTTTTAATTTGGCTCTGTAGAAATCCTATCAAAATCAACATCTATAGTCTGGAAATGGGATTCTATTCCAACATCATATAATACATTCCATAATCTTTTCAAATTGGATTAGTATCCGAATATTGAGGTTTTCTACGGAGCCGATATTTTCATTTTAAAGAAAAGGAACTATCTATCGTCTGAGCAAAATTGAAGGGATGGGTCTATGCAACCTTTCTGCTTTGCCATGTTCCATCAGGGTATTGCTCGAGGATATCTTAATTACATCCGGTATTGAAGTAGAGTACTGCAACCACGGCGGTATCCTGCAAAAGTTCCTTCGGGACACACTAAAGTGAGAGTAAGGTCTCTCCTTGATCCTTTCTTTACAGGCTGAAACTTCCAGCTTCCCTGAAACTTTCAAGGCGATATCATCAAATTAGGTTATAGATCACCCATTCTAATTTGATGGGGTCTTATAGAAATAAGGTACGAAGAAAAAAATGTGGAGAATGGGCGCTGTGTGCCCATTATTCCTAAATGCGCTTTGAAGTTAAGCAGTTAATATTACTCCACAGGTGGCTTTGTATTTGTATTACAGGTAGTCTTCCATTTCATCGAATTGAAGATACCTGTAGATCTCGTCCAGTTTTGGTTCGATCTTCTCCATGTAAACTTCCATGTACTCATCTACCGTGGGTATCCTGCCAAGGTTGGAGGTAATTGCTCCAAGCTCTGCTGAGCCAAGGTAGACCAGGGCTCCGTCACCCACACGGTTATCGAAGTTACGGGTGCTGGTGGAAAACACTGTGGAGGCATCCGGTACACGTGCCTGGTTACCCATGCATAGTGAGCATCCTGCTATCTCAATTCGGGCACCGACCTGGCTGTATATGGAGAAAACTGACTCCTCCCTGAGCTTAGCCTGGTCCATCCGGGTAGGGGGACATATCCAGGTACGGACATCAGGGTTGAATTTCTGGTCTCGCCAGATCTCGGCTGCTGCACGGAAGTGACCGATGTTCGTCATGCATGAGCCTATAAAGACGTCCTGGATAGTGGTGCCTGCAACTTCGGAAAGCAGCTTTACATCATCAGGATCATTTGGACACGCAAGGATAGGTTCCTTGATGTCCGCAAGATCGATCTCTATGACTGCGGCGTACTCTGCATTCGGATCCGCTTTGAGCAGTCTCGGGGCTTCCAGCCACTCCTCGACAGCTTCTATACGCTTTTGGAGAGTCTGTGCATCTCTGTAACCGTTCTCGATCATCTTTTTCATCAATGCAAGGTTGGAGCGCAGGAAAGTGGATACTGCCTCCTCTCCGAGCTGGATGCAACCGGCTGCAGCTGAGCGCTCTGCGGCAGAATCCGTCAGCTCGAATGCCTGCTCGGCTGTTAGGTCGGGCAGTCCTTCTATTTCGAGGATACGTCCGTTGAATATATTGATCTTGTTCTTCTTTGGCACGGTCATAAGGCCCTGCTTGATAGCATAGTATGGTATGGCGTTGACAACATCACGCAGAGTGATACCAGAATTAAGCTTTCCACTGAAACGTACCAGCACGGATTCGGGCATATCCAGAGGCATGAAACCCAGAGCTCCAGCAAAGGCCACCAGCCCGGAACCTGCCGGGAACGATATGCCTATCGGGAACCTGGTATGGGAGTCGCCACCTGTACCTACTGTGTCCGGGACCAGCAGGCGGTTAAGCCAGCTGTGGATAACTCCATCTCCGGGCTGCAGGGAGACACCGCCACGCTCAGAAACAAAATCTGGCAGTGTCCTTTGCATTTTCACGTCCGCAGGCTTGGGGTAAGCTGCTGTGTGACAGAATGATTGCATGAACATGGGAGCCTGGAACTTGAGACAGGCAAGTTCTGTGAGTTCATCGGCTGTCATGGGACCTGTGGTGTCCTGGGAACCGACAGTGGTCATTATAGGCTCACAGGCGGTGCCAGGCAGAACTCCATCTACGCCACATGCCCGGCCAACTATCTTCTGTGCCAGGGAGTAGGCCTGCCCAGGTTCTGGAACTGGATTATCAGGTTTAACGAATATGTCTGTCTCAGGCAGACCCAGTGCCTCGCGGGTCCGGGTGGTCAACGACCGACCAATTATGAGGGGAATACGACCGCCAGCACGGTATTCATCCGGGAGGGTGTTGGGCGTGAGGTCAAAATTGGAGAGTACATTGCCTTCAACATCTGTTACTTCACCCTTTACGGTATTGATGGTAATGATATCGCCGTGCTGGAGCTTGCTAATATCCATTTGCAGAGGCAGAGCACCGGAGTCCTCGGCGGTGTTAAAGAAGATGGGAGCTATGGCAGTGCCAATGATCACGCAATTACGGCGTTTATTTGGAACGTATGGTATGTCCTTGCCGATATGCCAGAGCACACTGTTGCAGGCGGATTTGCGGGAGGAACCTGTTCCTACCACATCAGCTACAAAGGCAACCTCGTGTCCTTCCTCGCGCCATTTTGCCATCTCCTCAATGCCTCCCGAGAAGCGGGTATTCCCCATTTCCAGTGCATGAAGAGGTATGTCGGGGCGACTCCATGCAGCACTGGCAGGGGAGAAGTCATCGGTATTGATCTCGCCATCAACTTTGAATACCCTGACAGTGATAGTCTCGGGAACTCCTGGTCTGCTTGTGAACCACTCAGCGTTCGCCCAGCTCTCAATAACTTTTCCAGCAGCGTCATTTGTCTTTGACAGTTCCAGTACGTCTTCAAAAGCATCGTAGACAAGGGTTATGCCTGAAAGGGCACATGTAGCTTCATCTGCTACTTCTGTATTCCCGAGTGCTTCGATAAGATAACTGATATTATAGCCCCCGATCATGGTTCCCAGGATCCGGATGGCTTCTTTTTTGTCTATAAGCGGTGAAGAGACAGTTCCTGCCAATATGTTACCAAGGAAATCTGCCTTGACCTTTGCAGCGGGGTCTACACCAGGAGAGATCCGTTCCCTGAACAGGTGGAGCAGGAACTCTTCCTGGTCTGCAGGAGGATCTTGTAATAACTCACAAAGTTCAGAGGTCTGTTCCGGATTCAGAGGAAGTGCGGGAATTCCCTGGGCTTTCCTCTCTTCTTCGTGTTTTAGATAAGCTTCGATCATCTTTTATCCTCCATGAGAAATTGCGTTTTCACTGCATTGGCAGCTGAGTAGCTTTTTCCTGTCTGGTTAACTTAAAAAAAGCATTTGATTGCATGTGATATAATGCTGATAAATCGTGTTTGCTGTATATGACATTAACGGAGCAACGAATGAATATCTTTTTTAAATAGGGAGCCGAAGACGAGAATGCAACTTCCATGATTTCTCGCTGGACATCGATTACTGCAATGTTTCGAGATAACTTTTTATAAAAAATAGAATTATAATTTTTACGTTAAGTATTGATTCTCAATCGTCCAGCCCTTTTATGCCAAATATATAATTAGCCACCCTCAAAGCATCCTTGTCTCCGGTAGCCTTTTCCACTGAATCGCTAAGTTTCACCACCGGGATGCCATCGATCTTGTGTAGCTTGATGACCATGTTCAGAGGAGGGTTGTAACTGAAAAAGTCCGAATTGTTCGTCAGTGTTGTGCCAATACCGAAACTGCAATTTATTCTGCCACTACAATATTCTTTCAGTTTTACAGCATCACTTACATGTAGTGAATCACTGAAAACTAGCACTTTTTTCATGGGGTCGATGCCAAGCTTCTTGTAATGTTCGATGACATCATCTGCGAATTTGACCGGGTCACCACTGTCATGTCTGACACCGTCATAAAGTTTTGCAAGCCCAAGGTTGAAGTTCCTGAAGAAAGGCTTTGAACCGAAAGTGTCACTGAGGGCAATACTAAGATCACCTTTGTACACCTTTACCCAGTTATCAAAAGCAAACTTGTTCGCATTCCTTAGGCCTACAAGGGCGGAATTTCCCATTATCCATTCATGGCCAATGGTACCTATCGGTCTCACGCCATACTTCTTTGCAAAATATACATTGCTAGTGCCGGAAAATGAATCCAGTTTATGAAGAACCTCGACCACTTTATCATGTAATTTGAACCCTCTTCGGCGGCGGGTCCCAAATTCTGAGAACACACAGCCATTGGAATCCAGTTCCTTTCCCATCTCGCCTATGAAACTACCATAATTGTCCATTAGAGCATTTTCAGGTTCATCGGAAGCGGATGCAGATATATCTCTTCCTTTAGTATTCACTAACGTAAAATAAAGTTCCGAAATGGTTGACATGAGCACGATCTCCCACAATATGGAACTGTGCCACGGACCATCGATACAGAGTTCAAGTTCATTCTCTTCTGTCAGAAATATCTTCACTTCTTTCGGATCGAAACGGAAGTTCTTCAGGTATTCAATATATGAGGGTTTGAAAAAAGGACAATTGTCTTTGAGCCAGATAGATTCATCCTCGGAAAGTGCCATTTTAGAAATATCCTCATCGATGGTACGCCTAAGCTCATTTGCGAACTCCTCTGTAAAACTCTGACCGCCCCTATTGATGAAGCGGTATTCAGCGCGTGCATCCGGGAACAGTTCTAACACTGCCATCTGCATTGTAAACTTATAAAGGTCATTGTCCAGTATCGATCGGGTCACTTGAGGTCTTCCCTGATTTGAATTACCTATAGGATTCTACATATCGAAACCAATATATAAAAGGACAGGCTCTCAAGAGGAACTCGCTAAAAAAGGAAACAACGGGAACAAAATAATGGAAGATCGGACAAAAGGCATCATCTACATGCTGACGACCGTTATACTCTGGGGTTTCTCGTTCATAGGTACAAAGGTCCTGCTGAATTATCTGGATCCTGCGATCATAGGTTTCTTACGTTTTTTCATTGCAACAATTCTTCTATCTGCTATTTGCAGAAAAAAAGCGGATTATACAAGAAAAGAACTGCAATACGTCATTATCGCCGGTTTTCTGGGAATTACAAGTTTTTACATGTTCGAGAATGTGGCACTCACTCATACAACGGCCACGAACGCATCCTTAATAAGTGCTACCGTGCCAGTGTTCTTCTTGCTCACAGTTGATACGCTAAAGCGCACATTTTCAAGACCCATCAAATACCTGGGAGCGGTCATTGCTTTTGCAGGAGTCGGATTACTGATACTTAACGGAAAATTCAACCTTGCACTTAATCCCCTTGGTGATCTTCTAATGTTCGGCTCGGTCTTCTCATGGGTCTTCTACACTACCATAATAGATAAATTAAGATCGAAGGATGTGCTCATCCTTTCCCGTGACATCACTCTGTTCGGTACGATCTTCCTGTTCCCATTTGCACTTTTTGAGGCAAGGAACATGAGGATCGATATTGTTTCACAGTCTGACCTTCTGATAGCGATGTTTGCTCTCATGTATCTGGCTTTCTTCGCTTCTGCTCTTGCATTCCTATTATGGAACAAGGCAATAGGTCTCACAGGTTCAAGCACAACTACCAATGGGCTTTACCTTGTTCCTCCAATAACCATTCTTGGAGATAGCATAATTTTTGGGAACATACCTAATATATATGCTCTTGTGGGAGCGGTATTGGTTCTTACAGGTGTGTATCTTTCAGAAAGAACTTAAAAGCAATTATGCATCGTCTTGATCATATAGTTAATTTTATATGACATCGGAACTAATGAAATATTACTCATGGGGGTGAGGGATTTGATTATGGTTACTTTCAGTTACAATGGAGGTAATACCATGGAATCAGTAGTAAAACAAACATCAAATGGACCATTTGTTCTATTCGTATCAATACTTCTGGCAGCTTTTGCAGGATTTGCAATACAGATGTATTGATCTTCCTTTTTTTAGCATAAACACAACATTTTCACTCGAATACTCATGAAATATCACATCTGGAAGCATCTTCACCTGTTATATCATCCCGATAGACCTTTCGCCTTTTAACTGCCCTGTTCTTGTAGCCACATATGATGAAGATACAATCAAGTTTGATGAAGTTCTCACATTTTCTACATTCTATATATTCAATATCTTTGTTAAGCTATGGGCAGTTCTCTATCCATCCTTCAAGCATGATCAGTTCTCCCCTAAATTAAGTATTATGAGATCGTCTCATGAAGATATTTGTGTAGGTGAAATATATGGATTGCTATAAAAAAGAATAGAACGAGAATTAGTAGATCCCGTTCTGAATTTTAAGTTTATTGCTTTTGTTCGAGTACCTATATTGATAGTCCCATACAGATCATTTCAATGAACTCATTCATATCTCAAAGCATCCACAGGATTCAACTTCGCTGCACTCTTTGCCGGCATGAAACCTGCGACAAGACCAACTCCTATGGATACCAGGGTGGCCACAATCGTAGCCTTTACGCTCAACGTGAATACGAAAGGTATCTTCAATTGCATTGATATCAGGTACACTATCACTTGTACAAATGCGGTTCCAAATATGATCCCTATCAAACCGCCTACAAGCCCTATCAATGCAGCATTGCAGAGGAATATCAGAAGAACATCCTCATTTCTGGCACCTATGGCTTTCATAATGCCTATCTCTTTAGTCTTTTCAAGCACGGAAGTGAACATTGTATTGGCAATACCAACAGAACCCACTAATAATGATATTCCTGCAATGAACGCAAGGAATGCGGTCAGACCTGATATCAGTTTATTTGTGCTTTCCATCATTTCCTGCTGTGAATATATATAGAAATCCTTTGTGTCCTCATTGACACGTCTTGATAACTTGAGCTTTTTGTCCATTTCATCAAGTGCAGGTTGTAGCTCTGCATTCTTGTAGAGTTTAACTTCTATGGATCCATAGACGTCTTTTTTCAGATTCGAATATTCATCATCCTGAGCCATTACGTACATGTCTTCATATGGCATGAAAACACTGCTGCCAAAAAGACCTCCCATTCCACCAAGAAGACCATCACCCTTTGCGAGAATGCCTACAACACGATATGACCTTCCGTTCAACAGAATAAGCTGATTAATTCTTATCTTCTTATCCTTGAATGCTTCATTGGCAAGATTATCAGATATAACGACCACATTTTTGTCGCCTGCTTTAAGCAACCTTCCCTCTCCTATATCTTCGGTGGTCATCTTTGACCAGACCTTCGGGTCAACACCGCTTATGTATACTGATGTCTCTTCATTGCCCATACTCAGCATGGCACCAGACTCAACTTTTACATTGATGTATTCGATGGCAGATATTCTTTCAAGGGTTTGCACATCTTTTTTTGTCAATTGTGCTTGAGATAGTGAATCGGGATCATCAATGTACTGATTCGTTTCTTTGTCCTCGACCACAGGTTCGCCAACACCTTCATCCTCATTCATCTCAAAAGGAACAGAAGCAAAAATGGTTATAGTGTCTCCTCCAAAATCTTCAAGTGTTTTCGTTACTTGATCCTGAAAATATTCGCCGGTAGTTACAACTGTCATAACAGAAGCTATGCCGATAACAACACCTATAATGGTCAGCCAACTGCGTAATTTGTTGGCCTTGACCATATTCAGTGAGATTTTGAATATCTTTTTAGGTTTCATTTTTTCACATCTCAGGAACGGACCTATCAGAGCTTTTTCTTCTTATATATAACAAAACCTGCACCACCAAGAAGCGCAAGTGTCAGAAGAAGTAAATTGTTGATACCTCCTGAAGAATTGCTCTTAACAGCGCTTTGTGATGCATCAGGCCTTGATGCATAAACTGACAATTCCTTGTCCTGTAACTCTCTTTCTCCATCACTTGAAGTATAGGCTATCTGGAATTTCAAAGGCAAGGACTCGCCATAGTTGTCAGGGATCAATCCAAAATCTGCAAGTGTATAATCACCTTTCTGAAGACTGCCCAGAACTACAGAATTAGAACCACTCCTCATACTCCATCCCTCTTGCTCAGGAATGGATACGGTAACTGAACTCGCCCGATTGTTACCAATGTTGGATATTGAGAATGAATATTCTCCACCCATGGTCTGTTCAACGAATAGGATGTCGAAATCCGTTCCACCTCCAATGTAGATGCCTGCTTTACTTTCAATGGTCTTACGTTTCTGGTTCTCAAGTGTTCCAGCCTGTGTTATTGTTTGTAGTTCTTCGACATCATCATAAGTGAGTTTCATATCAAGTTTATACAAGCCAGGCTTAGTGTTAACATTGGTCAACACCTGAAAATCAACTGTTGCATTCCCATCGATATCAATAAAATTGATGTATTTCACATTACTTGAGCCGACAGGCAAAATAAGGTCGCTTGTGCTTTCCCAGGAGAACATTGCGTTCTTTAGCGGAGAGTTACCAACATTCTTTACCACGAATGACAGATTCGTTTTCTTGCCAGGTACCAGTTTTTCAAGGCTGATGGATTCTATCTCAGCATTTGATTCACTATCAACATCGATATAGAACTCACGGGAAATGCAGATATTGTCTTTGTTGCCTTGTTCATATACCAGCACTTCTAGGGGATACTGGCCTGCATTGACATTGTTATCAACAAGCATTTCAAATTTTACGACCTTGCTTCTATCATCCTCATAACGCCTTCCCAATTTTCCTACATTTTCAATGAGACTCGAGCCTGATACTTTCTTGAATGGATATTTTGGAACTACTTCAACAACAAGGTTTCCTGTTTCACTTGAACCGGTATTCTGGATGGAATACCTTATTTCAAGGACATCACCCGGTTTTACAGGATCAGGTTTCTGGTTGAGCATATCTACCATTATTCCTTTATCAAGGGCATTTATTGCCATGGCACTTTGCCCGAAGGGCACTATAATGACCATGCAGAGGATCATTATTTTAATGATGAATTTTAATTTCATAGCAAGGTCTCCTTTTTCAAATATTATTATTTTGATCATCGATCTTCGATGAATTGTCATTTATCTCATCGTGAACCACCATACCGTCCTTTAGAACGATATGTCTTGCAGCGTATTGTGCAAGGTCCATGTCGTGGGTCACCATCACTACGGTCTTACCTTTCTCTTTCCACAAACGATAGAGGATCCCCATTACATCACGTCCGGTCTTACTATCCAGAGCGCCGGTGGGCTCATCCGCAAGAATAAGTTCAGGGTCGCATGCCAGGGAACGTGCAATTGAGACACGTTGTTGTTGTCCACCTGAAAGCTGGCTTGGTCTGTTGTTCAGTTTGTCAGACAATCCTACAAGTTCAAGGGCTTCGGTTGCTTTTTCCAGAGCAATGTCATCTTCAACTTCCTGTATCTCCAATGGAAGGAGGACATTCTCAAGAGCTGTCATTCCGGGAATTAGGTTGTACTGCTGGAAAACAAAACCGATGGTCTTGCCCCTGAGAGTTGAAAGATCGGATTCGGTCATATCTGCTATATTTCTGGACTTTAAGAAAATATCACCTTTGGAAGGGACATCAAGACATCCTACAAGGTTCATCATTGTGGATTTACCACTGCCGGAAGGGCCGATGATAGCAGTGAACTCGCCGTATTCTATCTCGATACTAACTTTTTTCAGGGCATCTACCTGCACTTCACCCATTTGGTATATCTTCCAGACATCACGAAATTCTATCAGCGGTTCTGTCATATCTTGCATACTAATTGTACGTGTATAAAAGCAAGGGGTAGTTGAAAAATATAGTTCAACTACATTTTCTTTATATATTACCCAGATTATAGCTACAACCATGGATCTAAGCGTTCTTAATTCAACAATACCACAAGAGCTATTGGATCTATCTACCGAGATCAATTCGAGCTATACTACAACAGATATTGTGCTTGATCTGATCTCATATCCATTGATGGCGATTCTTGCACTGATGATATACCTGGAGATCTCGAAGATATATTCTATCAGTCAGTATCAGGGACTTAAACATTTCAAGAACGCTTTTTTGTTCTTTGGAATAGGGAATCTTTCATTCCTTACAGTTGTGATCTCATTTATAATGCTGAAATTCTCCATTTTAATAGGAACATATTTTTTTCTTATTGTGGGAGTACCTGCATTGGTCCTTGCTTTATTTGGATTTTGGATAGCCAGGTCTGAATTGCTTTACACAATTACATGGAGGCATTTTGATTCCATCTCGACAAAGAGGGTAATCAAAGCATTATTTTTCATAGGTCTGATGTTCTTTGTATTCATAGATCTGATTCTCTATAGTTTATTGAGCGAAGCATATGGATTTGCAGTGGGAATGGTCTATAAAGGTTTAATTTTTGCTTTGATACTATTATTAATTAAGAGCAATCTTAGGTCTTCCGGAAGGATGGGGTCAATAAAGCATCCATATTATCTAGGGCTTATCATGCTTTTTACATTGAATTTTTTGGGGATTTTTGCAGACCTCATAGCAGAGTCCAGCATTGCGACAATTTTTATAAATGGGCTTACAATTACCGCTTACATAATTATCCTTAAAGGTATTAGAAAATGGAGTCGCATTCTAACAATATGAAACCTTTCCAGAAAAGAAGCCGTCTGGAGATCATAAGGGATATTCTTAAAGTTATACGCGAATCCAATAACTCCATCAGTCCAACAAAACTCCAAAGGTTCTCAAATCTTTCTTTTCAGATGTTCGAAGAATATGTGAACGATCTTGAAAAAAAAGGACTTATTGAAGTTAAACCTTATAAGGAAAAAAGGAAGATCTATTCGCTTACAGATAAGGGGAGAGCTTTTCTGGATAAATATCAGGATTTTGTGAATTTCCTTGCAGATTTTGGTCTCTGAATAACGCATACATTTTTTTAAATCTTTCTGATATGTCTTAATACATCCTCCTTCTAAAAATTAAAGTTCTGAGAATGTACTAGTATGTAGATACAATATTCCTGTCATTGTTGACTTCCAAAACATGATGGTGGAAAAAGCTATGTATAAGTTATATACAAAGTCATATGTTCACTATCGAAAAAAACAATAATTGAAACAATCTTAATTATGGAGGTCTATATATGACATTCTTAGATGATAAAATGCCAGAAGCTTCTAAAGCCTTTGGAGATCTGCGATCTGCTATATTCAGGGCAAACGCGCTTGACATAAAAACAAAAGAACTTATTGCAGTTGCATCAGCAGTTCTTATGCGCTGCGAAAAATGTGTAAAGATCCATTCAGAAAGGGCAAAAGAGAAAGGTGCAACTGAAAGCGAAATAGCCGAATCGATTTCCATTGCAATGTTCATAGCAGCCGGATCACAATTACACTGGACAGATGCATATGACGAAATACTTGATGGCACAGAAGAGTGAGAAATAAAAGTAGGACTATCATATTTTTAATGAAATGATCAGGCTGTGGTGGTGTCTGATCATGTTGTGCAATTCTGGTATACACTCATAAATAAATATTACATATATATTTTATAACTTTTTTAAAAAGGGACAAATGGAATCTATATAATATTTTAGAAGATAGAAACATTTGATCAAGAATAATATTTATATATGAAAAAGTGAGATATATCTGTGATTTATTTTTATCTTGGGGTGGTACATTAATGAATAAATCGGCATTTAGTCTAGTTATAATTACTATAATATTAGTAACAAGTATTCCTGCTCAATGTATGGGGTATGATGCCAGATCCTTCAATGATGAGGGTGTGGCTCTGACATTGAATGGAACCTATGATAGGGCAATTGCGAAATATGATCTTGCACTTGTATCCGATCCCGATTCCCGAATTGCACTGGAAAATAAGGCCGCAGCTCAATTTCTTTTAGGAGATTATGATGGGGCTATTACCACTTACGATCATATTCTAATGTTACAACCCGAGTCTCCACTTATTCTTACTAAAAAAGGCATAGCACTGGAAAAAAAAGGAGATTATGGAGCTGCTATTGATACATATGATAGAGCTCTTATGTACCTTACTAGATATATTTCAAACATCACTCTGAATGAAACAAGCGAATTGAACGGATCAACTTCCACAACTTCCATTGTAGAAGAGCTTGGAGTTGACGAATCAATGATACTGTATCATAAAGCCAAGTCTCTTGAAGGACTTGGAAGGACTGAAGAAGCAATTCTACTTTATGAAAAATTCATTGAGATACAGCTTGAGCATTCAGCAACCCTTTATGAAAAAGGTATTAACTTTGCAGAAGACGGTAAGTCGGAACAAGCTATTGCATTTTATGATGAAGCACTACAGGTAGATCCTGATAATACGACCATCTGGTACTCAAGAGGACAGGCATATGATAGCCTTGGTCTCTATGAAGAAGCTATTGTATCCTATGACAAAGCGATAGAGTTCGAGCCCAACGATGTGAATGCATGGTGGAACAAGGCGCTTGACTATGACAAGCTCGATAAAAAGGAAGATGCGATCATCGCTTATAAGGAAGTACTTATTCTTGATCTTTACAACGCAGAAGCATGGTTCAACCTTGGGGTTGCATTTGAAGCTACTGGCAATTATTTCGAAGCAATAAACAGTTTTGAACAAGTTATATTGCTCGATCCTGACAATCTTGATGCATGGCACAAAAAGGGACTTGTTCTCAATAAAGTTGGAAGGTTCGATGAAGCACTGGTCAGTTATGATAGTGCATTGAAGATCAATCCGGACAACATTGCTAAAATATATGCATCCAATCCAGCAATAGCAAGATTGAACACCAGTCAGCTTGCTGGATCTTTTGTGGCGACTCCTTCATTTAATAGTGATTCTGCAAAGATATGGTACGACAAAGGTACTCTTTATCTTGAACTAGGGGACTATGACGAAGCAGTCCTTAGCTTTGACAAGGTTCTTGAAAATGATCCAAAACATGCGATCGTATGGTATAAAAAAGCTATTGTACTCGATAAATTAGGAAATTATAATGCAGCTATCATATGCTACACTGAAGCATTGAAAAGAGACCCATCCAGTGCAAATGTGTGGTATCAGAAAGGATATGACCTTGATACTACTGGAAGGTATTCAGAGGCTGTTTCCTGTTATAAGAAAGCTGTAGAAATAGATCCACAGTTCACACTTGCATGGTATGCACTTGGTCTTGATCTTGCCCATATGGATGAACACAGCGAAGCGATCGCTGCATACGATCAGGTCATTGGGCAGAGCTCTACTTTTTCAGATGCCTACTATAGAAAGGGAAGAGCACTTGACAAGCTCGGCTTGTATCAAGATGCGATCGGAAGCTACAGTACTGCTATTTCATTAGATGCTTCCAATTCTGCTGCAAGTTTCCAGATGGAGGCAGATATCAGTCGAGTTGAAAGATCAAACCATTCATCTACCATTCCGAAACAGGATATAAGTCCTATTATAGATATTTTTGAGATCATAAAGAGTATCTCAGGCATTAATGATTATGATAAAGCCATAATGGAACAGAATGAGTTGGATCTTATTGGTGTCGTTCCCGATGGACACGATGCATGGGTTGCCAAAGGTGGTTCTTTATTTTCATCAGGAAGTTATGTTGATGCTCTGTCATCATACAATAAAGCGATATTGATCAAGCCAAACTCCAGTACTACTTGGTATATGAGAGGGCAGACATATGAAATGCTTGGAGATAGGTCCAGAGCAATAAACGATTACGAAAAAGCCGTTGATATCGACAGCAGCTATAAAGATGCCTGGTTCGCTCTCGCACAGAACGCCTACAAGTCAAGTAATTATTATTATGCGATCCAGGCGTATGACAGCCTCTTAAAGATCGATCCGGAAAACAAGGCCGCCTTGCTTCAGAAAGGTCAAGCTTATGATAAGATCGGTCTTTATAGAAATTCACTGGCTTCTTACAACAAACTTCTAACGATTGATAAAGGTAACACTGAAGCATGGTATCTTAGGGGAGCTGCTTCCTATAATCTTGGAAATTTCGAGGAAGCTGTGTATTCCTATGATAAGTTCCTTGTATCAGATCCACAGAACATTGAAGTGCTACTTGAACAGTCTCTTGCACTAGAGGGTCTTGGACGCTTTGAAGATGCGATCATTAATTATGATGAAGTATTGACGTTGAAAGTAAACGATTCATCGGTGCTTATGAAGAAGGGCAATGTTTACGAAAAGCTTGGGCTTTACAAGGATGCGAATGATTGCTACGATATCGTTCTGTCAAATGAACCGGCGAACAGTCTCGCATTGAGCAGGAAAGGTTTCAACCTATATATGATTGGAGATTATACCGGCGCAATGGACCATTATGATAAGGTAATTGCCATAAATCCATACGATGCTGCTGCATGGTACAACAAGGGTAATTTGGCTTATCTGACAAGTAGTTACTCAGGTTCGACACAGTTCTACCTCAAAGCTGTTGAATTGCAACCAAATAGTATCACAGCATGGTATAACCTCGGATATATAGCCAATATACTCGGTGATGTGGAGACCGCAATAACATACTACGAAAAGGCACTATCTATCGATCCAAATGCTGCTTCTGCATTGTATAACAAAAGGTTTGCACATTATAGGGTGGGAGAATCGGTTTCTGCGGAAACTGAACGCAAGAAGCTGGATGTACTCGATCCTGACTTCATAGCAGCGCTTGACGACAGAGGGACAAAGTTCTTTACGCCGGATGAATATGATCCAGCGATCGTGTATGAACTGCCAAGCAGATGGTATGATGGTGAAGACCTGCTGGAAACAAATTCAGTAAAGGAATGAGAACTCAAAGGTCCATTCCTTTTTTTTAAAAGCAAAGAATACCTTTTCTGATAACTAAAATAAAAGAGAACAAAAAAATGCATATACTGAAATTGAGTTTTCAGAATATGCATAGATTCATCTAAGTTCAGCTGAAATCCTCAAGACCATCAAGGTCAAGGGTTGCAAAGTGATCTTCAATTGTTTCTGCTCTTCTGATCTGGACAACGCTGTTGTCCTCTCTTAACAGTAATTCAGCAGAACGGAGTTTACCGTTGTAGTTGAATCCCATTGCATGGCCGTGAGCTCCGGAATCATGGATCACAAGAAGGTCACCACGCTCTATTTCAGGGAGCATCCTGTCAATTGCGAACTTATCGTTGTTCTCACAGAGTGAACCTGTAACATCATAAAGATGGTCTTCCGGTTCGCTCTCCTTTCCAAGAACGGTTATGTGGTGGTAAGCACCGTAAAGTCCCGGTCTCATGAGATTTGCCATGCATGCATCGGTTCCGACATAGTCCTTGTAGATATGTTTAAGATGCCTTACTTCAGTGACAAGATATCCGTAAGGGCCTGTGATAGTCCTACCACATTCAAGGTATATCTTCAACGGGTCAAGACCGTTCGCCTTGATGCTCTTCTCATATTCATCACGTACGCCTTCTGCGATGACGTGATAAGGAACAGCTTCCTGGTCTGGTCTGTATGGGATACCTATTCCGCCACCAAGATTGACGAAATCGAAACGAATATCAAGCTCTTTTGAGATCTCAACTATGACTTCAAAGAGCAGTTTTGCCGTCTCGACAAAATATGATGGTTCGAGTTCGTTCGATGCCACCATTGTGTGAAGACCAAAACGCTTGACACCTTTTTCTTTCAGAATTCTGTATCCTTCAAAAAGCTGCTCTTTTGTAAATCCATACTTTGCTTCTTCTGGATTTCCAATGAAGGCATTCCCTCCCTTCAATGGGCCGGGATTGAACCTGAAACAAACAAGCTCAGGAAGCCCTGCTTCTTTTTCAAGGAACTCGATATGACTGATATCATCAAGATTAATGATCGCATCAAGTTCTTTGGCCTTGACAAATTCCTCTGCAGGAGTATCGTTAGAACTGAACATAATATTCTCGCCAACAATACCTGTCTTCTCTGCAAGCAGAAGCTCAGGAAGTGAACTGCAATCAGCACCAAAGCCTTCTTTTTTCAGTACCTTGAGTATGTAGGGGTTTGGGAGTGCCTTAACAGCAAAGAACTCTTGGAAGCCTTCTACTATACTAAAAGCATCCTTGAGTTTTCTTGCATTGGCTATGATCGCCTTTTCATCATAGATATGGAATGGGGTTGGAAACTGCTCCTTTATTTCCAGTATCTGTTCTTTTGTGAATGGAAGTGTCTTTGATGCCATATCCTTTAATTCTCCTTTACTGTTTCTGAAGCACTCTACTAACTTTAAAGTTAATACTATTTTCGATAAGGATAATTATTTCCGGTCAAGAGAGAAAGTAATAGGACAACATATGCAGGTGCTATAATGATTTTTATATGATGAAAGTTGGAATCTATCTATGAAAGAGTTATTCAGCCTTCTGGAGAACTCCAGATATTGTGTTGTCCTTACAGGTGCAGGAGTATCAACATTTTCAGGTATTCCGGACTTTCGGGGAAGTTCCGGAATATATAATGAATTTGATGCTGACCTCATTTTCTCTATCGACCACTTCAAGAAAGAACCATCATATTTTTACGGACATTCAAAGGACCTCATCTACGATCTTGAACACAGACAACCAAGTATCGTACATAAGGTGCTCTCTAGACTTGAAGGTAGAGGGATAATAAAAACTATAATAACCCAAAATATTGACATGTTGCACCAGAAGGCTGGTTCAAAGAATGTCATTGAAGTCCATGGTTCTCCACAAGAACATTCCTGCCTTACCTGCGGAAAGAAATATACTTACGAATTTATTGTAGCCTTGCTTAGAATAGAAGAGGTCCCGATCTGTAATGAATGTGGGGGACTGATAAAACCTGACATTATTTTCTATGGGGAACTGCTAAAGCAGGATGTAATTGAAAAAGCAATTGAAGAAAGTTCAAAGGCTGATCTTCTATTGGTTCTCGGATCGACCCTTGTGGTTCAACCTGCTGCCAGTTTGCCACTTTACACAATTGGAAATGGGGGAAATCTTGTTATTGTGAACAATATGGAAACGCCCCTTGATGGATATGCAATAGAGCTATACAAAGACCTTGGGGGTGTGTTCATTTCCATTGCAGAACATTTCGATATTGACCTTTAATAAAATTTTAATCAATAAACTATAATAATATACCTACAATATAGGACACCGAGATGAATTTGATACCGGATTTTATCAAAAGGAACGATCCATGTGCACACGGGCAGTTGGTACTGTCGATGATCTTCATGTTCACGTTCCTTGCATTCCCTTTTCTTAAGGTTAATGTTCTGATAATCATATTTCTGGTTATGCTTATTGCTTTCAGGTATCTTGAGATCAAGCCTCATCTATTGAAAAGTCTTGGCACGATGCTCAGGACGAGATCAACACAGGCATTTGTCGCTTCGATCCTAACACTGTTCATGGTAAGTTTCGTACTTGATTCCTTTGCCTGCAACTATCCGATATTCGTTGTAGGACAGGTCGTTGCCATCTCGACGATAGGATTAGGGTCTGCAACGTTGGTTCGCTGCCATAAGGAATCAACATACATGCCCCTCACTAAGGGAGGATCTCCGGAAGGCGATCTCAAAAATGATGAGCTGAGGATAAATTTCATACCCTCAAGCATTACGATGCTTATAGTCGGAATAATCTTTGCATCACTAGCTGGTTTTTGGATAGTCTACTGGCAGGGTGCGAATATATCCTATAATATGATATTCTTCGTGGCAGTGATAGGTTCGATAACTGCCGGATTGTTCGAATCGATCCCTTCAAAGATAGATAAGAACATATCTATCCCACTTGGTTCAGGTATGGCAATGTGGTTGTTCTTCTCATTTGGATATTCGATCCCAACAAACCAAGTATTGTTCGCACTTCTCTTTTCGATGTTCCTCGGTTATCTGGCATACTATGCAAAGATAGCTGATATCTCTGCTTCCCTTAGTGCAACCCTTATCGGTGTACTGATAATCGCATTCAGTAACATCTATTGGTTCATCCTCCTTCTGACATTTTTCATTCTTGGTGGAATGTTCACCAAATATAAGTACAAGCTCAAGGAATCAATGGGCATCGCAGAAGGAAAAGGTGGGGTTCGAACATACGAAAACGTGTTCAGTAACAGCACAGCTGCCCTTATACTTGCTATTGCGTATGGTATCTATCCCCAGTACGGCGAACTGATAATATTTGCATATCTTGGCACAGTAGCAACAGCTGCTGGCGATACTCTTGCAAGTGAGATCGGTACGACGGCACAACAGCAGCCAAGGATGATAACAAATCTGAAGCGCGTGCAAACCGGGATCGATGGCGGGGTGACATTCCTTGGTGAGCTTTCATCGATCGGCGGGTCCGCAATAATTGCAATTTTCGCTATCATGTTCGCAATGGTCGACAACTTTTATGCAGCTCTGGTAATAACGGTCGTTGGAGGATTTTTGGGTACGAACATCGATAGTCTGCTTGGAGCAACACTACAGAGTAGGGGCTTGTTGACCAATAGTGGTGTAAATTTCGTAGCTACTTTTGCAGGTGCAATTATTTCTGCAGGGATGTATGTGCTATTGTTCTAAAAAAGGTCGATGTTACAATGAAATTGTATTCTAAGCAGATCATATTTTTTACAATGATTCAGCAAAGTTCAAATATCTTCTAAAACAATTTCTAACTATGAAAATAAAAGGTATTGCCAGTGATACTCTGGATTTTATTCTGAAGGTAAGCGAATCATCCTCTCCGAATGAATTTGCCGGCTTGTTGCAGGCAAAAGATGGAGTGATCACAGAGATCCTCATACTGCCTGGAACAGAATCCAGCGAGATAAATGCTGTCATAAAGCTCTTTATGATGCCTAATGTTTCATCTGTCGGATCGGTTCACAGCCATCCAGGGCCTAATATAAGACCATCTGATGCAGACCTGAGACTATTTGGCAAAACAGGCAACTGTCATATTATTGTTGGCTATCCATACGATGAAAATAGCTGGCAATGCTACAATGCAGATGGTGAACCTGTAGAACTTCCAGTACTGGATGTTAAACTGGATGATGATGATATTCTTTGAATATACCCTTCTACATTATACAATTGAACAAGTTTCAGCAGTCAATTATTATTCAACTTATTTTTTAATGATCCTGATCTATCTGCAACATTCAACTGTTAATATCGGTTTTGGTTTTCATTTTCTCTTAGCAAAAGAAGATGCTGCTCCACATTCATCGAATTACGATTGCATCTATCATCATTAAAATTATTTGACACTTACTACGAGTACTTACCAGGCATACTAACTCTTCATCCGAACCCTGTGTTCTTGGAAGTTTATATTCTCTGCTGGATAATTTAGTATTGTAGTGGTACGGGTATGGTGCAGTTTGGCTATCGTAATTTGGTACGTTGCGAGAGTGTTTACTGTATTTGATATTTTCTCCCTTAGTGGAGGATCTAAACTTTCACCAGGATATACATAAATGTCCAGGTAAACTGCATCCATTTTGACCGCTCTGAACGAAACGAAATCTCAAGTTGGAGGTAAAAGGAATGCAAATTAAAACAATTCTTATTGTTGCAATGTTATGCCTTGCTATGTCTGGTATAGCAATTGCACCAGGAACTGGACAAGAAGAGCCAGCTGAAGAAGTATGTTGCTGGGCAAAGCCATGTGGCACCCCAGTTGAACAATGTGACAAAGAAACTACTTTTGTACTTTATGACTCAGAGGCCCGGATTGTAAAGACACTCCACGGCTATGTATATGTTGATATGGAATTCGACACTAACGGTCAGGGTCAGGAGATCATTACGACCAATGATGTCCGTCTTTCCAACTGGCATACAAATTACGAGCCTAACACCAAGGTCATGCCAAACGACATGGACAACCTCGATGTAATTGAGACTGTATACGATGCTCCAATATCATACGTCGATGTCAATGACAACGGCATGTATGATCTTTATGATGGTGTAGTCTATGATCTTGATGATGATGGTTTTGTTTCTGTCGGTGACATACTCCAGACAGATATCGCAGCAGTCGATGTCTACTCCCTTGAAGAGTTCGATGCCGGTGAATTTGTAGAGGCACAGGGAACCTATGGAAATGCATGGGACAGAGTAAATGCTGCTCACCCAGCTAAGGGAATGGAGCTTTTCGCAATCGGTAATGGTGTAGCATCTGAACTCATGAAATGGGTAGATGCAGATGACAGCAACGACTGGAGCCTTGATGACAAACTCTACCTCATTCAGCCTCACAGACTTGTAGCAAGCGCAGTTGAACAATTAGACGCTGTAAAAGGGGCAGAAGGATTTGATGAAGTAGTCACTATTGGTGACACCAGAGTCTACATCCCTGCAGACGATGACTGTATCCCTGAATGTGGTACAAAGGTCGTACAGGGTGACCACGATGCAACCTACATGTTAATGCAGAACCTCAATGCACAGCTCGCATACTACACCTTTGGTGGCGAAACTGAATGGTATGTTGATATGGATGCTGACAATTTTGTATCCTTTGGTGATGTCAGACTTACAGAGGTCTCCACACACTATGGACCAAACACCAAGGTAAAAGTATGTGATGAATTCGATCTTGGACATGACCTTACATGGGCAGACCAGACTCTTGTCAGGTATGTTGAGACAGATGGTCTCGAGGGATACACTCTCGGCGACGCAGTCTACATTGACGTTGCTGACAATGATGTTGTGGATGCAGGCGATATAAGGTTGGTTGAAGTCGAATCTTTCCTTCCAGGATTCCCTAACGCATTCGTATACGATGCATGGTCAGTTGTAGAATCCAACGATGCTGATGTTGACGATGTACTCAAAGGCATTGGTCTAGGCGATTCATACAACCCACTGAACATGTATCTCGGATACATTGACTCTGACTGTACCGGAACCTGGACCTGTCCAGATAAACTCTACATCCAGCAGATCACTGACGAAATCATGGATCTTGGTGTAACAGTAGGTGACCTCAGACTCTATGTGCCTGTGAATGATCCAAACAGTCCATTCTTTGGAATGGAAGACTGGCCAGAATGTGGTACCAAAGTAACATGTGCTGACATTGATGTTGAGTATGCAGTTACTTATGTATTCAGTAACTACGACCTCATAATGTTCGTCGACAGGAACAATGACGGTGAATTCACCGAAGGCGTCGACCACGTGTACATTGATATGGATGAATCCGGCGATGTAACTCTCTATGATGTCAGACTTACTGATGTTAGCATCAAGGAAGCATTCTATCCAAACAACACTAAAGTCATGACTCAGCATGATCTTGACCTCGGTGACACTTTGATGCCTTCAGACCTCTACGTTACAGTGTCTGATCTTGACCTCTTGGCTGTTGTGCCATACGTAGATATTGACGGCAATGACCCATGTGTAGACTTGCCATGCGAAAGCACACCATTCACAGTCAGTATGTTTGATAATGACTGCAGTGGTGACTGGACCTGTGTTGACGCTCTTTACCTGAGCATCGATGATGAGTTCTGTGAAGATGACTTCGCTGTGACCCACCAGGATATCAGACTCTTCATCCCACCAGAACTTATCTGCGAGAATGGTGAAGAACCTGATGATGAATGTGAATACCATGCATATGATGCAAATCAGGATGGCATGATCAGCATTGGTGAAGTAAGCAACGCAATCGATGACTACCGCGCAACACAAATCAGCATTGGAGTTGTAAGTGAACTAATTGATCTATACCGCACAGGTGGATCATACTGCGCATAAAACTGTGAATTGAGTGTAGGGGGATGAAATATCTCTCTCATTCAATTTATGGGGGGTTCAATATGAAAATATCCAAAAATATCAAAATGTTTGGAATCCTAAGTTTAGTGTGTCTATTGACATTCTCGATGATCTCAGCAGCAGCAGCAGCTCCTAATGTCTGCAGAGACCTTCCAACAAATGCCAACCCAGGTGACACCATAACTGTGACTCTGGACATAACACTTGATGGCGCCGACAAGACCGTCATCGAAGATAATGTACCTGCAGGATGGGTCGTAAGCAATCCATCAGGTAGTGGATCTGTCATTGATGCAAATACAGTAAGCTGGATTGACAGTAACAATGCACCAGGTGTCGCACAGTTTACCTATGATGTCACAATTCCTGGAAGTGCAGCACTGGGTACGTACACATTTAATGGTGAGTTCGACCTTGCAGTAGCAGCTCCTGGAGTTCAGCCAATCGACTGTGACACACAGATGAATGTCATTGCAGCACCAGATGGAGAACCAGAACCTACTGAATCAAATGTCTGCAGAGATCTTCCAGTAAGTGCCGTCCCAGGTGAAACAATAACTGTGATCTTGGACATTACACTTGATGGTGCCGACAAGACCGTTATCGAGGACAATGTACCTGCAGGATGGGTCGTAAGCAATCCATCCGGTAGTGGATCTGTCATTGATGCAAATACAGTAAGCTGGATTGACAGCAACGCAGCACCAGGTGTCGCACAGTTTACCTATGATGTCACAATTCCTGGAAGTGCAGCACTGGGTACATACACATTTAATGGTGAGTTCGACCTCGCAGTAGCAGCTCCTGGAGTTCAGCCAATCGACTGTGACACACAGATGAATGTCGTAGCAGGCGATATACCAGAACCTACTGAATCAAATGTCTGCAGAGACCTTCCAGTAAGTGCCGTCCCAGGTGAAACAATAACTGTGATTCTGGACATCACACTTGATGGCGCCGACAAGACCGTTATCGAGGACAATGCACCTGCAGGATGGGTCGTAAGCAATCCATCTAATGGTGGATCAATCGTTGATGCAAATACAGTAAGCTGGATCGATGCCAACTCAGCACCTGGCGCACAGGTAACCTATGATGTCACGATCCCTGGAGATGCAGCACTGGGTACGTACACATTTAATGGTGAGTTCGACCTCGCAGTAGCAGCTCCTGGACTCCAGACAATCGACTGTGAAACAGAGATGGATGTAGTGGAGGAAGTAGGCCCAGAACCAGGTATTGTGATCGAGCCTAACTGGAACTTCATATCAGTACCATTCGAACTGAACAACAGCAGTGTTGACTTTGTCCTTGCGGATATCAACTACACTAATCTGATGTACTGGAACAATTCAGGCGGTATCTGGGAAATACCTACCGACTTCGAGCCACTGAAAGCATACTGGATCGAGAGCAACGAAAGCGCTGATCAGCTGATCTCAAGCGAGCTTCTTGAACCAATTACACCATCTGTGCCACCTGTAATGACAGTGTATCCAGGATGGAATGCTATCGGTTATACCGATTCCATGACTGTTCTGCCAGCTGAAATTGCACTTGGTTCGATAGACGAATCTTACACGCAGGTCAAAGGTCCTTATGACCCTGCAACCGCGACCTATGAACAGATAGGCCACAATGGTCAAACTGGAGTTATCGCTGGTGTCCATGTAGGAACAGACGTCTTCGATATGAGCCCATATGAGGGATTCTGGGTATTTGTAACTCAGGAAGATCTCCTTGCAGGGTTCTAATGGAGGTATGAGACCGAAAGTCGAAAAATACAGGTGAGTTTTTAACTCGCCTAATTTATTTTTTTATTAAAGGGTGATTATATGATCCAGAAAAAGAGCTTTACAAAATACACAATAATCTTACAGATATTCTTATTATTATTTGCAATGGCAACGATCCCTGTAAGTGCTGCTTCTGAAGCTATTCCATCATTTCCGTTAAGTATGGGAGGAGAAGTTACAATTGATGGAAAATTAGCACCTGTGGGAACTGAAATTACAGTCAAACTTGGGGAAAAGACAGTTGGTACAACCATCGTAGAATCTGAAGGAGTATATGGCGATTTACCTACTAACAAGTTGTTAATAACCAGTGAACCCGATGATTATGAGAATCTTAAGTTCTATGTGAATGGTGTCGAAACAGATCTTGTTGACCTCACAAATGCCGTCCCGGGAGCTACACTAGCTACAACCCTTGTATCATCAGCTCCTGATGTAAGTGAAAATCCAACTGATAAAAAAGTTGCCGGATCTTCAAGTTTTGGTTCATATCCATCATCAAGTTCATCTTCATCATCATTTGATGATTCAGAAGTTCTGGATAGTTCAGATGAGGAAAATTCAGTTGAGAGCATTGCTTTAGCAGGGGATGGAGCTGAAACTGAAATTACAAACGAGAATGTGCCATCATCAGAAGCAGAGTCCTCTGCACTTGCTACTGGACTATTCGGTTTGATTCTGGTATCATTGGTAGGCGCAATTATCATTGTTAAGCGCAAAAAATAAATGCAAAATTTCATTTGAAAAAAAGTAAAATAAACAAAGCTCCATATAATTGGGAAGATGATGGCGTTTTTTTAAATCATGCTACATCTTCCAAAACCCGATAGATTTGATCGATGGAAATCCAGAATGTCCGTATTTACCTTGCCAATTATAAGCTTACAGACGATTTTACTTTTATTTCTTGTATTATCTAACACATGCGGTACTGAGGGGACTAATTTTTGGTTTGCTTTTTTTTACAGGTGTCTAGTTCAAATTACTGATTTTGTCAATAATGAGCTTTTTGATTCTATTGCTTATCCTTGTATTTGTTTTGAATTTGAAATCATCTTTTTTATCCTGTAAGGATCATTGGTGTGATCGATAGTAGATGTTTGGAGCATTCAGCAGGTTTTGTTCATCGATGAATGGGGATTTTCTTTAACAATAAATATGTTGCTCCATATACATCCAAATATCACCGAGCATCTAATTCTTAAAATCTTTTGACCCTTACCACAAGTACTTACTAGCAATACTTACTTCTCATTCGAATTTTGTGTTCTTTGAAGTTTATATCCTCCGCTAGACAACTTAGTATTGTAGTGGTACGGGTATGGTGCAGTTTGGCTATCGTAATTTGGTACGTTGCGAGAGTGTTTACTGTATTTGATATGTTAACCTCCTTATTGGAGGATCAAAAAGACCTTTCACCAGGACACATAATATGTCCAGGTAAACTGCATCCATTTTGACCGCTCTGAATGAAACGAAATCTCAAGTTGGAGGTAAAAGGAATGCAAATTAAAACAATTCTTATTGTTGCAATGTTATGCCTTGCTATGTCTGGTATAGCAATTGCACCAGGAACTGGACAAGAAGAGCCAGCAGAAGAAGTATGTTGCTGGGCAAAGCCATGTGGCACCCCAGTTGAACAATGTGACAAAGAAACTACTTTTGTACTTTATGACTCAGAAGCCCGGATTGTAAAGACAATCCATGGATATGTATATGTTGACATGGAATTCGACACAAATGGTCAGGGTCAGGAGATCATTACAGCAAATGATGTCCGTCTTTCCAACTGGCATACAAATTACGAGCCTAACACCAAGGTCATGCCAAACGACATGGACAACCTCGATGTAATTGAGACTGTATACGATGCTCCAATATCATACGTCGATGTCAATGACAACGGTATGTATGATCTTTATGATGGTGTAGTCTATGATCTTGATGATGATGGTTTTGTTTCTGTCGGTGACATACTCCAGACAGATATCGCAGCGGTCGATGTCTACTCCCTTGAAGAGTTCGATGCCGGTGAATTTGTAGAGGCACAGGGAACCTATGGAAATGCATGGGACAGAGTAAATGCTGCTCACCCAGCTAAGGGAATGGAGCTTTTCGCAATCGGTAATGGTGTAGCATCTGAACTCATGAAATGGGTAGATGCAGATGACAGCAACGACTGGAGCCTTGATGACAAACTCTACCTCATTCAGCCTCACACAGAAGTAGTAGATTCAGTGGCAGTAAGATCAGTAGAGGGAGCAGAAGGATTTGATGAAGTAGTCACTATTGGTGACACCAGAGTCTACATCCCTGCAGACGATGACTGTATCCCTGAATGTGGTACAAAGGTCGTACAGGGTGACCACGATGCAACCTACATGTTAATGCAGAACCTCAATGCACAGCTCGCATACTACACCTTTGGTGGCGAAACTGAATGGTATGTTGATATGGATGCTGACAATTTTGTATCCTTTGGTGATGTCAGACTTACAGAGGTCTCCACACACTATGGACCAAACACCAAGGTAAAAGTATGTGATGAATTCGATCTTGGACATGACCTTACATGGGCAGACCAGACTCTTGTCAGGTATGTTGAGACAGATGGTCTCGAGGGATACACTCTCGGCGACGCAGTCTACATTGACGTTGCTGACAATGATGTTGTGGATGCAGGCGATATAAGGTTGGTTGAAGTCGAATCTTTCCTTCCAGGATTCCCTAACGCATTCGTATACGATGCATGGTCAGTTGTAGAATCCAACGATGCTGATGTTGACGATGTACTCAAAGGCATTGGTCTAGGCGATTCATACAACCCACTGAACATGTATCTCGGATACATTGACTCTGATTGTACCGGAACCTGGACCTGTCCAGATAAACTCTACATCCAGCAGATCACTGACGAAATCATGGATCTTGGTGTAACAGTAGGTGACCTCAGACTCTATGTGCCTGTGAATGATCCAAACAGTCCATTCTTTGGAATGGAAGACTGGCCAGAATGTGGTACCAAAGTAACATGTGCTGACATTGATGTTGAGTATGCAGTTACTTATGTATTCAGTAACTACGACCTCATAATGTTCGTCGACAGGAACAATGACGGTGAATTCACCGAAGGCGTCGACCACGTGTACATTGATATGGATGAATCCGGCGATGTAACTCTCTATGATGTCAGACTTACTGATGTTAGCATCAAGGAAGCATTCTATCCAAACAACACTAAAGTCATGACTCAGCATGATCTTGACCTCGGTGACACTTTGATGCCTTCAGACCTCTACGTTACAGTGTCTGATCTTGACCTCTTGGCTGTTGTGCCATACGTAGATATTGACGGCAATGACCCATGTGTAGACTTGCCATGCGAAAGCACACCATTCACAGTCAGTATGTTTGATAACGACTGCAGTGGTGACTGGACCTGTGTTGACGCTCTTTACCTGAGCATCGATGATGAGTTCTGTGAAGATGACTTCGCTGTGACCCACCAGGATATCAGACTCTTCATCCCACCAGAACTTATCTGCGAGAATGGTGAAGAACCTGATGATGAATGTGAATACCATGCATATGATGCAAATCAGGATGGCATGATCAGCATTGGTGAAGTAAGCAACGCAATCGATGACTACCGCGCAACACAAATCAGCATTGGAGTTGTAAGTGAACTAATTGATCTATACCGCACAGGTGGATCATACTGCGCATAAAACTGTGAATTGAGTGTAGGGAGATGAAATATCTCTCTCATTCAATTTATGGGGGGTTCAATATGAAAATATCCAAAAATATCAAAATGTTTGGAATCCTAAGTTTAGTGTGTCTATTGACATTCTCGATGATCTCAGCAGCAGCAGCAGCTCCTAATGTCTGCAGAGACCTTCCAACAAATGCCAACCCAGGTGACACCATAACTGTGACTCTGGACATAACACTTGATGGCGCCGACAAGACCGTCATCGAAGATAATGTACCTGCAGGATGGGTCGTAAGCAATCCATCCGGTAGTGGATCTGTCATTGATGCAAATACAGTAAGCTGGATTGACAGTAACAATGCACCAGGTGTCGCACAGTTTACCTATGATGTCACAATTCCTGGAAGTGCAGCACTGGGTACGTACACATTTAATGGTGAGTTCGACCTTGCAGTAGCAGCTCCTGGAGTTCAGCCAATCGACTGTGACACACAGATGAATGTCATTGCAGCACCAGATGGAGAACCAGAACCTACTGAATCAAATGTCTGCAGAGATCTTCCAGTAAGTGCCGTCCCAGGTGAAACAATAACTGTGATCTTGGACATTACACTTGATGGTGCCGACAAGACCGTTATCGAGGACAATGTACCTGCAGGATGGGTCGTAAGCAATCCATCCGGTAGTGGATCTGTCATTGATGCAAATACAGTAAGCTGGATTGACAGCAACGCAGCACCAGGTGTCGCACAGTTTACCTATGATGTCACGATCCCTGGAGATGCAGCACTGGGTACGTACACATTTAATGGTGAGTTCGACCTCGCAGTAGCAGCTCCTGGAGTTCAGCCAATCGACTGTGACACACAGATGAATGTCGTAGCAGGCGATATACCAGAACCTACTGAATCAAATGTCTGCAGAGACCTTCCAGTAAGTGCCGTCCCAGGTGAAACAATAACTGTGATTCTGGACATCACACTTGATGGCGCCGACAAGACCGTTATCGAGGACAATGCACCTGCAGGATGGGTCGTAAGCAATCCATCTAATGGTGGATCAATCGTTGATGCAAATACAGTAAGCTGGATCGATGCCAACTCAGCACCTGGCGCACAGGTAACCTATGATGTCACGATCCCTGGAGATGCAGCACTGGGTACGTACACATTTAATGGTGAGTTCGACCTCGCAGTAGCAGCTCCTGGACTCCAGACAATCGACTGTGAAACAGAGATGGATGTAGTGGAGGAAGTAGGCCCAGAACCAGGTATTGTGATCGAGCCTAACTGGAACTTCATATCAGTACCATTCGAACTGAACAACAGCAGTGTTGACTTTGTCCTTGCGGATATCAACTACACTAATCTGATGTACTGGAACAATTCAGGCGGTATCTGGGAAATACCTACCGACTTCGAGCCACTGAAAGCATACTGGATCGAGAGCAACGAAAGCGCTGATCAGCTGATCTCAAGCGAGCTTCTTGAACCAATTACACCATCTGTGCCACCTGTAATGACAGTGTATCCAGGATGGAATGCTATCGGTTATACCGATTCCATGACTGTTCTGCCAGCTGAAATTGCACTTGGTTCGATAGACGAATCTTACACGCAGGTCAAAGGTCCTTATGACCCTGCAACCGCGACCTATGAACAGATAGGCCACAATGGTCAAACTGGAGTTATCGCTGGTGTCCATGTAGGAACAGACGTCTTCGATATGAGCCCATATGAGGGATTCTGGGTATTTGTAACTCAGGAAGATCTCCTTGCAGGGTTCTAATGGAGGTATGAGACCGAAAGTCGAAAAATACAGGTGAGTTTTTAACTCGCCTAATTTATTTTTTTATTAAAGGGTGATTATATGATCCAGAAAAAGAGCTTTACAAAATACACAATAATCTTACAGATATTCCTATTATTATTTGCAATGGCAACGATCCCTGTAAGTGCTGCTTCTGAAGCTATTCCATCATTTCCGTTAAGTATGGGAGGAGAAGTTACAATTGATGGAGAATTAGCACCTGTGGGAACTGAAATTACAGTCAAACTTGGGGAAAAGACAGTTGGTACAACCATCGTAGAATCTGAAGGAGTATATGGCGATTTACCTACTAACCGGTTGTTAATAACCAGTGAACCCGATGATTATGAGAATCTTAAGTTCTATGTGAATGGTGTCGAAACAGACCTCGTTGACCTCACAAATGCCGTCCCGGGAGCTACACTAGCTACAACCCTTGTATCATCAGCTCCTGATGTAAGTGAAAATCCAACTGATAAAAAAGTTGCCGGATCTTCAAGTGGGTCCTCAAGTTTTAGTTCATCTTCTTCATCATTTGATGATTCAGAAGAGATAAGTTCAGATGAAGAAAATACATTTGAAAGCGTTGCTTTAGCAGGAGATGGGGCTGAAATTGAAACTACAAACGAGAATGTGCCATCATCAGAAGCAGAGTCCTCTACACTTGTTACTGGACTATTCGGTTTGATACTGGTATCATTGGTAGGCGCAATTATCATTGTTAAGCGTAAAAAGTAAATGCAAAATTTCATTTGAAAAAGAATAGTAAAACAAACAAAGCTCCATATAATTGGGAAGATGATAGCGTTTTTTTAAATCATGCTACATCTTCCAAAAACCCGATATATTTGATCTATGGAAATCCAGAACGTCCGTATTTACCTTGCCAATTATAAGCTTACAGACGATTTTACTTTTATTTCTTGTATTATCTAACACATGCGGTACTGAGGGGACTAATTTTTGGTTTGCTTTTTTTTATAGGTGAAGCAGATCGTGTAAACCTTAAACCTTTTTTTAATTCAAATATGGCAATAAGAGGCTTTATTTTTCGATTAAAAATGGATGCGGAGTGAATTCTACCACACATTAATATGTCGTATGATGCTGTTTATATGTGTTTGAACTGAAAGTAATGAGCTATTAAAATTTCTCCTAATGATTATGATGAGTATATATAAGCATTTCGTAACCTTTAAATAAAAGTATAGCCAAGATTGAATGGGGATAATTAAATCGAATTAAAGCTGTGGTGTGGGAAAATGCGTCGTGGAAAAATCGAAATCATGATAGATATTTTAAATGTTGTAAAGAAGTCACAGGTGACCAAAACTGCAATAGTTTATAATGCAAACTTAAATTTTAACAGGGCTGATCAGTATATCAACATGATGATGGATGTTGGTCTTGTAGAAAAAACTTCAAACAAGTATTCAATAACGGATCTAGGGTCTGAATATCTTTATAAGATAAATGATATGGATTCGATCTTTTCTGCTGAGCTTTGATCTTTAATCTATTTTTTTAATTTTATTTTGGATCAACTTTGCCATCATCAATCCTAACCAATAGTTCTGACCATCAGTCATGACTTCACGTACTAATCTTACGTATTAATTATCCGTTCGAATGTATAGTTCATTCTTCTTTATTGCTTTTTTTATAGTTCTACTTTGTGTGTCTATTTAATAATGCCATTTAACAATAAGTGATTTATTCACTCATTTTCCTGTGAATTAAGCCACCAAGCCAGTAACCGACCATACCTATAGCAAAAGCCAGTGGTACAAGAATGAGCATTTTGAAACCCAGGGGGATGAGTAGGGGGAATGCTATCAGCACAAAAATAAATACAAATATTGCATATCCGCTATATTGCGCTTGTTTTTTGCTAATCTTTTTCATCGACATAATAAATTCTGTATAAGCTGATAGTATTTAAATGAAGCCTAATCCACAAATGTGCAATGTTAAATAATTTACGTGCATATGATTAATGGTAGCATAAATTGTATTTTGGATAAAAAAGGTGTTATAAATGGGATTGGGAAGTTTTATCGGAAGCATTTTCGGGAAGCAAAAGCAAGTCAAATCTAATGAACCCGTGGTTGAGGAGTTGAACAAGAATCTCTTCATGATAAATACCCTTGCTTTTGAAGCAGAGGTGGAACATTCAGAATTGCCCGTTGTAGTTGATTGCTTTACAAAGACATGCCCACCTTGTAAGAAGATGGGTCCTGTGTTCGAAAAAATGGCAGGCGAATACGAATCAAAGGTAAAGTTTATTAAGATTGACCTTAAAGGTTCACCTGAAATCGGAAAAAGGTTCAATATATTAGGTGTTCCTACCCTTCTTTTCTTCAAAGGTGGGGATCTGGGGGAAAAAGTTGTTGGTTACACCAACGAAGATAAACTCCGGGAACATCTTGATAACTTACTGGAGCAACAATCCAGAAATAGTCCATCAGAAGTGAAAAACATGACAAATAATGAATCTACTAAAGAAGACATGCACGTATGGACATCCAAATATGCCGATAAGGCTGGATATATGTTAAATCCCGACGAAGAGTCATTGCACCTTGTTCTTGAAGGGCTGGCAAGGAACAGGAACAAACATGGGAAGAACTACTGTCCCTGCAGGATCGTGACCGGTGATGAGCAGGAGGACAAAAAGATAATCTGTCCATGCATCTATCACAAGGACGAGATAAGTGATGATGGCTCCTGTCATTGTGATCTTTTCTTTAAGAAAAAGGACTGAAACGAAAGATAACATATCTTTCCTTCGTTATTTTTAATATTTTTCAGGTGAATTCATGACAAATGCATTGGAAATATACCAGTTACTACCAAAAACAAATTGCAAACAGTGTGGTAAAGCTACCTGTATGGCGTTTGCAGCAGCACTTCTTTCAAGAGAGGTCGTGGTCGATGATTGCCCGCCTCTGAAAGAGGATAAGTTCAAAGAGAACTATGAAAAACTTTCCGAGATCATCACGCCTGCAGGAGAGGCTTCTGAGTCTGGTATGATCGTGCATACTGAAAAATGCATCGGATGTGGTAATTGTGTCGTTGCATGTCCTGTTAATGTGGCAGAAGATCCTTATGGTGCAGGTTCAGGAAAAGCACCTACCAGTGATAATGTGATCCTTCGTGTGGAAGATGGTGTTGTACGTCTGTCCAATGTAAGTCAGTGTCGCCGATTTGGAAAAAATAAGATACTATGCAATGGTTGCATCGTTACGTGCCCCACAAAAGCAATTGAATTCGTCTGATCATGGTGTGAGACAAATGGAAAATGAATATTACGTTTGCACAGGTTGTGGACTTCTCTGTGATGATATAGAGGTCGAGCTAGAGAACGGTAAGGTCTCAAGGGTGAACAATGCATGTCTAAAAGGTGTAGCTCGCCTGAAAGAATGTAATAGACCTGCTGAGTGCAGGATCGACGACGCACCTGCATCTCTTGAAGATGCTATTATAGAAGCTGCCCGAATACTCAATGAAGCCGATTCTCCGGTGATCTTTGGAATGGGGAACTCGACCAGTCAGGCACAGAAAAATGCTATTGAGGTAGCAAAAAAGACCGATGCTTATTTTGATGACACCTCCTCGTTCTGCCAGGGGCCTGTCGTCGAAGCGATACTTGAGAATAAGATAAGGACCTGCACACTTGATGAAGTAAAGGACAAGGCAGATGTAATTGTCTACTGGGGAGCAGACCCCTCTAACTCACATCCGAGACATCTCTCCAAATATACCTATTTCCCTCGTGGAAAAGAAAGACAACGTGGCTGGGAAGAAGACCGTACAGCTATTTGCATCGATGTGAGGAAGTCTGATACTGCTATTATCTGTGGTGATAAGTTCTACCAGATACCGCCACAGGCGGATGAAGAGCTGCTTAATGCACTCACGGATGGTCTTTCCGGCAAGGTCCCGAAAGTATCTTTCGGAATGGGTCCGAAGAAGATACTTGAACTTGCGAATATGCTTAAAAAAGCTGAATTCGGAGTGATCTGTGTTGGTCTGGGCCTTGTTTATTCCCTTGAGGAACTTGAACCGCTCGTCCGATTAATGGATAAGCTCAATGAAGTCTCCAACTTCCACCTCATCCCTATGGCAGGTCAGTATAATATGCGGGGGTCCAACCATAACATGCATAAGGAAACCGGATACATAAACCGTGTCAAATTCACAGGGAATGATGTTGAACATGGGGCACACTGTTCTGTTGTTGAATTACTGAGGACAAGAACCGTTGATGCAGCGCTTATAATAGGTTCTGACCCGCTGTCAAGCCTTCCTGGCAGTATTGCAAAAGAGCTGTTGGACATTCCAGTCATCACTATTGACCCCTGCAATACTCTGACTTCCAGAAATGCAAAAGTGTCAATTCCTACCGCTACTGCAGGCTCGGAGTGTGGGGGAACTGCTATCAGGATGGATGGTGTTGAAGTGGAGCTCAAAGCCATCATTGAAACTGATAGAATGTGTGATGCAGAAATACTGGAACGCATTATGGGGGAATTATAAATGGGATTTGGACAATTCCTCAAAGCTCCTGAATACGATATTAAAATAGTAACATACAGAGATATCTTTCAAAGCACAGCCCTTGAATCATCGGGATGTGGGGATGAATATGCCGAACGTTCAGCGGTCATTTTGCTGGATAAAGATGACATGAAAAAGATGGTGCTTAAGGGCGGGGGAAAGGCAGTTCTTAAGAACAACTTCGGAAGGGTTGTTGTGCATCTCAGAACTTCCGGCTATGAAGAAAGTCATGAAGGCATCGGATACATGAACAACAGCCCCTGGTCAAATGCACTGGTATCTTCTGAGACCGGTGGTTCCGGAGTACCTAAATTCAAAATGATAGCTGCATCCATATCTGATGCAAAGGATGAAAAGGTCACCAGTTTTGATGAGTGACCTCATTTTTTTATTTATTAATAACTTGTTCTGGGCGTTGTCTAGTAAAAGTTAGGGTACAAGGCCTGACCAAAGTTCAGATAAGTTCCTTGGGCTGCTTCTTTTCTGGTAATACTGGCAATGGCATAGTATTAACAAGAATTGGGCTTTCAACTTCCTTTGCACGTTCAAGTAAAAGCTCTTTTCCTTTCTGTGTAAGTGCAAATAGAGGTACTGCAGTACCTACCTGTGCCAGGGGTTTGATGACATCCCGTATCGCTTTTGATGCACAGGAAGTAATGATGTCAAGATACTTTACTATCTCTAGGGCATCTTCCCTGCTAAGGCCGGTGGTATGGGCACCGATGATCATAAGTTCAAGGGTGTTCTCGCTCTCAATTTCACGAAGCATTCTGGAGGTTTCGGGGTCAACAACAGTAACAGCAATTCTTTTAAATCCAAGTTCAATTGCCTTAAGGACACCACCGACAGGATCGATGATAGCAGTAGCTGGTTCAAGCACGATGCCGCCCATTTTCTCAATGCGGTCCATGACCTCCTCAATAGGTTCTGTCTCCACAAGTCCCGATATTCTTGCACCCATTCCCTGAACAAGAACCGGATTGTTCGTGATGACTGTACCTGCCCCGTCACAAACTGTCACTGTGGTGTCAAGAATGTCTCTTCCAAGTCCTGTCATCATGACTTCGGAAGCACCAAAACCCACGAAAACATCCATCTCAAGCATACGGTCCTTTGTAAAAAGACCAAAATCCTTTATGCGAAACTCCATATTCTCCTTAACAGTCTCGCGTGTGATCTTTTTAATACCTCTTGCTTTCTCGAACAGTGGACACCAGTCTATTTCCGGTTCACCGACTTCAACCACTTCGCCATTGTCTACAACGACCTTCGTCTTTCCAAGGATCTCCATTACATGTGGCACTATCATAACCTCGCAACTGATATTTGAGAACAATTATTCTAATTGGGTGTGCAATAGCTAAATAAAAAAAGGGAATCAGATAGCTTCCCTTCTGTCAAAGACCCTCTTTGCTTTACCTGTGCTTCTTGGAATCGTTCCTTTTTCCACAAGTTCTACATTGGCCCTTATGTTCAATACGCTCTTAAGCTCGCCTTCAACAAACCTTCTTGTTGATTCAAGGTCCTGTATCTCGCCTGTGAACGCACCTTCATCGAGTTCGACCCTGACTGTTATCTCATCCAGTTTCTTCTTGTTCCTGTCAAGATATATCTCGAACTGGTCGGTGATCTTCTCGATCCTTACAAGAACATCCTCTATCTGTGATGGGAAAACATTGATGCCTCTTACAATAAGCATGTCGTCCGCTCGTCCGAGTATCCTCGAAATGCGGTTGCTTGTACGTCCGCAAGCACACTCACTTTTGAGAAGTCTTGTGATATCTCCAGTACGATACCTGATCACAGGAAGTGCTTCCTTTGTCAGTGAAGTAAGTACAAGTTCACCCTTCTCGCTTTCAGCAACCTGTTCCCCATCTTCGTCAAGCACTTCAACAAGATAATGGTCGCTCCATATGTGAAGGCCCTCTTGTTCCTGGCATTCAAATGCGATGCCAGGTCCCATCATCTCGGAAAGGCCATAGGAATCATACGCTTTAATGTTGAAAGCATCTTCAAGTTCCTTTCTGGTACTGGATGACCATGGTTCTGCACCAAAGCATCCTACTCGTAATGATAATTTATCAAGGACATTCATTTCCCTGACGGTTTCCGCAAGGTAAAGTCCATAAGAAGGAGTACAATGAATAGCAGTGACGCCAAAGTCCTGCATCATCTCGATCTGTCTTACTGTGTTTCCGGTCCCGCTTGGTACGGCCATGGCGCCAAGTTGTTCGATACCATAGTGAAAACCCAGTCCGCCTGTGAAAAGACCATAATTGACAGCATTCTGGAATACATCGTTCGCGTCCAGACCGACCATAGTAAAATTACGTGCCATCATATTTGCCCATGTTTCGATATCATTGGCAGTATATCCGACAACAGTTGGTTTCCCACTTGTTCCCGAAGAAGCGTGAATACGCACAATATCTTTTTTTGGGACTGCAAAAAGACCGAATGGATAGTTATCACGAAGGTCTGTCTTTTTGGTCATTGGCAACTTTCTGATATCCTCAAGTGATCTTATGTCATCAGGAGTGATGCCCAGAGCTTTGAACTTCTCTCGATAAAATGGCACATTATTATAGACTGATGCAGCCGTTTTTTTCAAGCGTTTCAATTGCAATTCACGAAGTTCATCATGTTCCATCGTTTCATATTTTGGCTGCCAGTATTTCATGATGTGATCACCTTTTCACGTCTGAATGAATTCAATCTTTAAATGATTTACTATGCTTTGTTTAATGTCAGGCAGGTCATGAACATTATCTAATTAATCAAAATATAGTATCTTGAAATCTCTATCTTTTTTGAATATCTGAAAATTTCTTCTATAATATCAATAAAACGTTCACAAAATAAGCTATTATGTACACAATTATATATTATGTGGACAAATAGTTCTAATACGTGTGCACGGATGCTTATATTTGAGGATGTAAATGAGCAACGTATGTACTCTATTTAGAAATAGTGCCAATAATCTGAACTTCCAGGATATCACAACGGTATTATGGAAAGATTTTATCTATGGGGGACATATTTTTGCATTTGGGGCTATCTGCGTAGCTATTATGGCATCGATAATATTCGCGATTCCGATAACCTGGGACTTTATGTTGATCATCTACCTGATATTCTATACGATATATGTGTATGACTATTTTACTGGTGCAGAGGAAGACAAGGACAATTACTCAAGTCGTTCAGAATATCTGCAGAAAAATGACGAAAAAATGCTGATCGGTACAATATATGGTTCCATTGTGGCAATAGCATTCACATATTTAATTTACAGTGATATCAAAAACATGTTCATCGGATTTGCGATCCTTGTACTTGGGCTTATGTATCATTCACACTTTAAATCCATTACAAAAAAGTTGCCAGCATTCAAGAATCTGTTCGTATCACTTGTTTGGGGACTTCTCATCTACATCATGTTCGTTTATTATGGATATCAAATAGACATATCTGTAATGGTCATATCAGCTTTCGTATTCCTTAGGATGATGGGCATTCAGATAATGTTCGACATTCGGGATATCGAGGGGGATCGAATAAAAGGACTGTTGACCATACCAGCAATATTTGGCCATGATAAGAGTATGTCGTTACTCAAAATGCTCAATATTGTAACCTTGATATTGCTTGCAGTTGGTGTCTATATAAAAATATTGCCAATTTTTGCCTTAATGATAATGTTGGTAATGGCTTATTCCGTAAAATATAAAGGAAAAGTTCTAATGTCCAGAAATGATAACAGGTGCTACATACTTGCAGCAGGGGAGCCTGTTGTGTGGGCAGCCCTTGTTTGCGGGGGTATAGTGTTCTCCAGACTAGTCCCTTATGCAGCTGACATTGGTACTATGATATTTTGAAGGTCAAAGGTGCCAGTATCTGGAAGTTGTGGAAAAGCTCTATCCGAAAGCTTACAATGCAAAAGGATGGGGCGAGAAACCCTACTTTTCAGGCAAAGCAGTCAGTCTTGATCAGATATGCGCTATTTCCAATCATTGAACGTTCAATCGCCTTCAATGGATTCAACAGGGTCGAGCCTTGAAGCACGTCTTGCAGGATAAACACCTGCAAGAACGTTCAGGATGAATGCAAAGGTTGCAGCATAAAAGAAGTTACTGGCAAGGATCGTAATTGGCATCGTCTCCAGTCCCAAATACATCTCACTGGGCAATTCAAGTTGATATGCTCCAATTGAAACAGATGCGATATAGCCAATAATACAACCTGCAATAACGCCAAAAGCTCCGAGAACTGCTGATTCGATCAAAAATATGGAAGTGATGCTCCTGCGTGATACTCCCATGGCCATGAGCATGCCTATCTCTTTTTTCTTATCCATGACAACGGTCACCAGGGTGTTGGCAATACCAAATCCAGCAATGATGTATATGAGTGCATAAAATATCCAGATGAATACTCGCTGTGTATTTAGCAATTCCAGGATCTCACTGTTGGCTTCCAGCCAGCTTATCGCATCAGCACTGGTATCGGTTTCAATTGAAGCTGCAATTGCTTCCGCTTGATATGGATCGAACACTCTGACACCTATGGAAGTGACGACACCATTCTTCCTGAAAAGCTCTTGCAATGTTCCCAGTCGGGCATATGCAATACTTTCATCGATCGGAGTGCCGGTGTTGATTATCCCCACTACCTTAAAGACCCGTTTGTTTGAACCTGGATAAATTGCTTCCACATTATCTCCGAGACCAACCTCAAGGTTGTCTGCAAGTTTATCACCAAGAACAATGCCATGGCCCGTAAGTGCAAGCATCGTAAAGCTTCCGGACACTATGTCCTCGCTGACACGCATTACACAATCTTCAGCTTCTGGCTCTATCCCTTTGAGCAGGACTCCTTCAGCATTGTCCTTATATTTTAGGGCCGCCTGCCCCGAAAGATAAGGTGATACTGCCACAACACCTTCTTTCTCGCTTATCACTGACATGAGATACTTATAAAGGTGCAGTTCGTCACCATCTTCGGATTGTGGGCTTATTACTATGTGTGGGGCGTTTTCGATAGTTATCTCAAGGAGCTCTTCCTGCAAACCGGTCATCATCGACATCAGGACGATTATGGTGCTCACAGCGAGTGCAACTGCCATTAAAGAGAAAAATGCATGGCGACGACGAGAGTTTATGTGGCGCATTGCTATGGTGAACTCGAACATAAAAAACACTCCAATAAACACACAGATATTAATATAACAATAGTATTTGCTTCGGTTTAATACTTTTTTGTTTTGCCTGTGTTTAATTTAAAACTTCTGGGAAGTTATGTGCAGATCTCATGTACACACAGCTGATGGATATCATTTTAGATAATTTGCTTGATACATCTTGAAAATTGTGCACTTGTATATTATAATCAATTTTCGATTTTTATCTATGCATTAATTCATGTACGCGAAATATATAATTCATGCCATACAAGTTAAGTGTGTGTTCATGCGAACTTCTTTATCATGAGGGTGTCTGGGAAGAAAGTTCTTGCAATAGATGCGGCAATTATACTTTTGTTCAGTTTTTTGTTCATAACATCATTAACTATCGTTTCAGCCGGGGAGGATGGGATCTCCACATCTGCTGAACTTAGTTACGAGCTACTGGGTAACGAGAATATTGTCCATGTGACCAAAGAGGTCACATTCACCAACATCGATGAAAATACTCGTTACTGGCAGGGGTATTATGACACCTATAATTATTACATCCCCGATGGTGCTGAGAACATCAGGGCATATGCTAGTTCCAGTAGTATGGAATATACAAAGGGGGATGGGGAATTTTATGTATTTAATTTCAATGAACGGATATGGTATGGTGATGTTTTCAAATTTACAGTTGAGTATGATCTGATGGTCAACCAAAATACCGCAGTTTTCAATATATGGGACAATACCGATAGTGCAACTGTAAAGATCAGCGTGCCTGATGAATATGAGGTGCATATAAATAATCAGAATAGTGTGATAGTACCTCTGAAAGACAGGTATGTAATTGACCCTGGCAATTTGGGAAAGAGTGTTGCACCAATAACAGTTGATCTTGTAAGGCATACTGAACTGAACAGTATGACCGAAACTGTGAAACTAAAGGAAAAGGATGTCCTCGTGACAGTCAGGTACTGGGATGGGGAAGAGCAGTGGGCAGAACATGTTATGGATACGACATCCAGTAGCCTTGTAATTCTCGAAGATATGTGGGGTGTTGCATATCCTGCTAGCTATGACATAACCATTACTGAATGCAGTATGGAAGATACTGGTGGTTATGGTGGCCTTAATAACTGGAGCAAGGGAATATCACTGCTTCATACGTCAAGGGACATAACATTGATACATGAATTGGCCCATTACTGGACAGAATGCTGTTCTTTCGAACAACTGTGGATGGATGAAGGTTACGCTAATTTCTATGCTATGAGAGTGCTTGAAGAGCTCGATCCTTTGCAAGCCACAAAGGAAATGGATCGACTCTCAGATATTGGGGATAATGAAAGGAATGAAGGGAAACTTGCCGACTGGTCAACACCTTCTGAATTAGCTCCGGGCTATGCATATCAAACCAAATTGAATTATAAAAGGGCATTTCTTTTAACTTATTCTCTTTACAGGGATGTTGGCATGGATGCTTTTGGGGATGCTAGCATAGAATTCATCAATATGGGGTCTGTTGATAAAAGTGATCATATAAGCACTATGGAAAGTATTTCTGGCAAGGAGCTTGATGCTATCTATGATCAATATCTCTAACTCATTTGATATGGTGAAAATGTGTATATGGTTTTAATATAACAAGGAACATATATTTATAGTTATTAAAGACTATTATGTTAAGCAAGCCTGCTCATACATATGTTCCGACAAACTGCAGGTTTTGTTCCAAGGGGTATCTCTAATGGATTTTATTGAAAAGCTTAAGGAAAAACAAAAGGATCAAAGTGCTAAGAACTGGTTTGACCTTGGAGTTCAAACAAAAAGTCAGGATAAGAAAGTGAAATATTTCACAAAATGCCTGCTTATAGAACCGGGAAATGTGCAGGCATTACGACTTATGGCAGATGCTCAACAAGAACTGGGTCTGATAGATGCAGCACTTGGTTCAAGGGCAAAGGCAGATGAAATAGAAGGTCTTGCAAGTGGTTTTGAGCAGGATGATGATGTGACCTTTGAAACAAACTCTTTTGAGAGTGTTAACTTTGGTTCTGATTCCCTTAACTTTGAAGAAGAGAGCATACCTGCACAACAAAGCTTTTCCTTTTCAAACGATTCTCCGATGGCAGGAGTTTCAGCAGATGAGACCATTCCTGCTGAGGGTGGAGTGGAGCTAATAGAAGAGCCACATGAAGGGCTGGAATCAGTGAACTCGAGCATCAAGGGCAACAAATGGACAGCTTTTGAAGATGCAAAGAACAAAGAGCTGAATGGGGAATCCGAAGCATCTTCTGAATATGATGCTGGGGCCTACATAGCTAATGAACCTGAAATGAATGAACCTCTCGTAATTCCAGAAGAGAATGATAAGGATACATTCGTTGTGGCTACAGAAAAGACGAATGAGTCTAAATTTGCTGAAGCTTCAGTGGGAAATGTCGGCAGTACATTTGCTGAAGGTGCAGTAGAAAAGCAGACTATGATAAAAACAGAACCTGTTGTTGCGGTAAAGGAACCTGTACAAAAAGTTGTCAGGCCGTCAATTGAAGAAAAGACAAATATCTCCGTAACAGAGTCTCCTGTTGAAAAGGCAACAATGGTCCAGAATGCACCTAACACAGTTACTCCACAGGCAATGCCTCAATATAAGATCGCAGATAATGTACCTTTTGTTATACCTATGAAAGAGATTATCAAGTTCTGGGTCGTGGGCATTATTGCGATAGTGGTCGCAGGTTTCATAATGAACGCATTAGTAGGGTAATAAAGAAGCGTACCATTTGCAGGGGGTACCCTTTTTAATGATATTTTATTTTTTTATGAAATTTCTACAACTGTACTTCTCGAAAACTGAGGGCTATGAGCTAGACTACTATCTCTGCCTGTGAGTGAGCTAAGTTTATTCACTGAATTCTGGGATGGTCCAATTAGTCTATAAATTTAGAATGGATGGCACAAAAATCAATTAAAAATAGATAGCGGCGATCATTTCAGAAACATTTTATCTGATCGCACACCTTAATTTTGATCGTTTTAAAGAATAGTAAGATTCACATCCACTTAATATCGTTTAGGTGGTCTGTGGCTCTGGTAGCATTCCTTGCAGTATACTGGCCTGTCAGGGTCCGGTACGAAAGGCACTTCTGTTTCCTGACCGCAGTCAGCACATTTAGCTTTGTGCATCTCTCTTGGTCCATTGTTGAAACCACTGCTTCCGCCGCCTCTGCCGTTAAAGCTTCTTCTTTCCATCTCTTTTCCTCCCGTTATGTTTTATACCAAATTCATCCAAAAAGAGCCGCACTTGGGACTTCCTGATTCTTGGGAGGTCTTGATGGATTCGTTGACTGATGCAATCCATGGTCTGATTATATATAGCACTGTTGGTTTTTTTAGATTGCTGGTAATTCGGAATGAGGCAGTGAAGCCTTTTGATGCTTTTTTTATGTGGTCTTAGGGGATTAGCTTTGAATAATTTGTTGCTCCTAAACTGGACTTATTGGGGGTGTAATTCATAATTTCAAGCTTTTGGATATGATCATAATGCATTATATGAAACATGTTTCTCATCAAAAATTCCTATCTCATCATTGCACTTATGTTCAGGATTTTTTTGCAGAAGCAATTATCATGCTCAATGCTTCCAAAAAGCCGGTGTTAATAACACAATGACCGTAAAGACCTCGAGCCTTCCAATCCACATATTGGCAATAAGGACCAATTTGCCAGGGTCTGGAATGGAATCAAAACTTGCCATCGGCCCCACGAGTCCCAGACCTGGGCCTACATTGCCCAAAGTTGCAATGGAAGCGGTCAGGGTAGTAACGAAATCCATTCCCATCAATGATAGCAGGGTCGAGCTGGCAAAAAATATCATGAGGTAAATTACCATAAAGGATACGATGGAATGTATGACTTCCTCTGGGACTGTTTTATTATTGAAGCGTATCGGGATGATGGCTTTTGGATGAATTACTTTAAAAAGTACTTTTTGTGCATATTTTAATAGAAGAAGCAGGCGTACCACCTTCACACCGCCTGAAGTAGAACCTGCACAGCCTCCTATGAACATCAACAAAAAGAGGATGAACCTTGAAGAATCCGGCCAGAGATTGAAATCTGCTGTCGCATAGCCGGTGGTAGTGAGTATGGAAATGACCTGGAAACTGCTGTACCTGAAAGCATCAGCAAGCGAATATACCTCCGTTTTGAATAACATATAGGCAAGAACAAGGGTTGCTATTGCAATTATCGCAAAATAGAACTTGAACTCTTGGTCTTTTATCAAGCTTGTTCTATCAGAAAATATCGACTTATAATGAAGAGCAAAATTTGCTCCTCCCAGGAACATGAACAACATAATGATCCCTTCTACCATGGGGTCATTAAAAGCTGCTATGCTGTTTGAATATGGGGAAAAACCGGAACACGAGATAGATGTAAATGTATGGGTGATGGCATCATAGGGGGACAAGCCTGCGATCATCAGGATAAGCAGTTCCGAAATGGATAGCACGATATAAACAAGCCATAGGATCTTTGCAGTCTCCCTTATCCTTGGTCGCAGCTGTTCTTCCTGAAGCCCCGGCACCTCTGCGCGGAACATTTGCCTTCCTGCAATTCCGAGCTTTGGCAGAATGGCAATGAACAACATGATAATTCCCATGCCTCCAAGCCATTGGGTCATGCTTCTCCAGAAAAGAAGGCTTCTGCTATGGCTCTCGATATCAGTAAGTGCAGTCGCTCCGGTAGCTGTTACTCCGGACATGGATTCGAACAAAGCACTTATCGGGGGTACGCCTTCAAGCATGTAGGGAAATGAATAGAATACTGCAGCAACAAGCCAGCCAACTGCAACAATAAAAAATCCTTCTTTTAAATTCCATTCCTCATCCTTTCTCTTAAAGAACAATGTAAAAAGAGATGCTATAGCGACGGTAATGGCAAGAGGTATTGCAAATGTCTGTAAACTTTCTCCATAATAAACAGCAACTATCAATGGAATTACCATGAATCCGGCAAGTAACCAGAAAATAGAACCCAGTACACCCAGCACGACATTATATCTCAGACCGATCACACCATATTATTAAATCTTCGTTCTTTACAATAGGCTCGATTGAAATCGAAATTATCATTTCCCCATATATATCATACTCGATCAACCTGTATGTTGTATAGGTATGTGATGTTTTTTTAGACTAGTGGTCTGATCCGTTAGCCTATCTGGCATTCGACCAATCTCCAATTCCTTATCTTATGGGTGGTTTTACTCATGTGGTACAACCACATGGAAACCATTAAACTTTTCGACACTGGTTGCAACACCATAGACTTGCTCAATGGTTTCCGGTACAATTATCTCATTTCCACCATGTGCAAAGACCTTACCATCTTTAAGAAAAATATAATTATCAGCGAACCGGAGTGCAAGATTCAGATCGTGCATAGTTATCACAGCAGATACATTGTTCTCATCCACCACTTGCCTGATCGTGCGTAATATCTCCAACTGTTTCTTAAGATCAAGGCTGCTTGTAGGTTCATCAAGCAGCAACAGTTTAGGCTCCTGCACCAAAGCTCTGGCAATAGCCACTCTTTGAAGTTCCCCTCCGCTAATCTCATTTATGTGTCTAAGGGCCAGTTCTTCCAGCCCAAGCTTCTTTATAACCGATTCTACAACATGTCTATCCTTTTTTCTGATATTCCAACCAATATGCGGCTTTCTGCCCAACAATATCGCATCGTATGCTGTAAGACATCCAGTCTCTGACCGCTGTGGCACATATCCAACTTTCTTTGCGATCTCATGCTTCTCAAGGGAAAGCACTTCTTCCCCCTCTACCATAATAGTACCTGCTTTGGGTGGATGAATTGCATTAATACACCTAAGAAGGGTAGATTTTCCAACTCCGTTAGGTCCGAGAATTGCCAATATCTTCCCCGGTTCAAGTTTGAACTCTATCTTCTTCAGTATATCCCTATTATTATAACTAAAATCAAGTTCTGCAACGTTCAACATTAGTTTTTATACCTCCTCACAAGTAAATACAGGAAAAGTGGTGCACCTAAAAATGCGGTCAGTATCGCAACCGGAAGCTCATGGGGTGCAAGCATAAGGCGTGCTGCTGTATCTGCTCCAAGTAACAACATACCTCCGGTAAGGCAGGATGCAGGTAATAGGAAGCGTTGTTCATCACCTACAAAACGGCGTGCTATATGTGGGCAGGCCAATCCTACAAAACCAATGACTCCTAAAAAAGATACAATAAAGGCGGTAATGAGGGATGCAACAAGCATTCCCCTCAATCTAACCTTCTCCACATTGACTCCAAGTCCCTTCGCAGTCTCATCTCCTGCATCAATGGCATTATAGTTCCAACGGTTCATAAAGAAATAAACTACAGCTGGCAAGGTCAAAAAAGACAATATAATGAGGTCGTCCCAATCTGCCCTTCCCACATCACCAAATGACCAGAATACGACTGCTGCAAGCTGTACATCATCAGCAAAATATTGCAGGAACATGGTACCTGCAGTAAAAAGGGATGCTAAAGCCACTCCAGTCAATATCATCACCTCGGGTGATGAATTCCTGTACTTTGCAATAGTAATAAGGGTAAAGGTCGCCAAAAGTGAAAAGCAGAAAGAGATAGTTGTGGTCATATACGGATTATTGAGTATGATCGCATCTGCACCACTACTTCTCATTGTACCGCTGCCAAGCACTATTACAGAAAAGGCTGCACCAAATGCACAGGCATGTGATATGCCAAGTGTGTAAGGCGAACCAAGTGGATTTCTAAGTATTGATTGAAGTGCAACGCCGGAAACCGATAATCCAACTCCTGCAACAATGGCAACAAGTGCCCGCGGAAGGCGAATATTCCATATAATGGTTGAAATGTTCCCCTGGTCATATCCAAAAAGGGCTGCTACAACATCAGTAAATGGTATGGTGATCGCACCAACGGCAATGGAATATATAAACAGGAGGGACAAAAGAATGGATGAAATGGTCATAAAAGCCATTTTCTTCTTTATGTATCCTGAATATGCCAAAGTAAGTGAGTCATTTTCGCCTCTTACTATCTCATTCTCTATAAAGCTCATTTATACCCGACCATCTTTAAAAAGTTATTAAAAATCCATCATTCATCGAGTGCTATCTTTCCAAAACCACTACTGAATCCGCTTCTCAGGTCATCATAGGCTGGCTTCCCCAGAAGGAACTTGTATATCTCATCTGCTTTAACTGAAGGTTCGATATCGTTGAACCTTTCTGGGTAGATCACTGTTCCTGCATAGTATGACGCTGCAAGAACTGAACCCTGATTGGAAGTGTACCAATTATAAGGCAGTATTCCGTAAACTTCCCCATTTTTAACAGCGCTAAGTGATATGTATGCAGGGTCTTTCTTCAGCTCATCAACTGCTGAAGGGTTGGTCTGGAAAGTTGAAAGGTCTACAAAAAGGAGCTCCGCATCCCATTCAATTATTGCTTCCTTTGACACATCTGCGTGAGTAGTCTCAAGGGAAGCTGCCACATTATGTGCATTGATGAATTCAAATGGTGGATAAGACGGTTCAGTGGATTGGAATCCATGAGGGCCTCTATATGCTATACCGCCAATATAGACGCTCTTAATCTCTTCATTTTCAATATCCTTCGTTCTGTTCTTAAGATCTTCTATGTTAATCTCAAAGAATTCAATAACCTCTTCGGCTCTTCTTTTTCTGTCCACTACTTCTCCCATTATACGGAGGGACTGGTACATGTCATTGCGATATATGCCAAGGTCACCGTAATTTAGAGCTATAACGGGAACTCCGGTTTTTGCTTGAAGTTCATCTGCATCTTCAACAGACTGTACATATGTCCAGAAGATGACATCCGGATTAACAGCTACGATCTTCTCAGGGTCCGTATTTCCCCTGTATTCACCAATCAACGGTAAGTTCTGTAATTGAGGATTTGCAATAGCATAAGGTCTTCTGTTCTCATCCTTTCTCAGTTCGATATCCTCGACTCCGACAATTGTGTCCTGTCTTCCGAGATAACAAAGGTATCGAAGTGCTCCTGGTCCCTGGCAAATGATCTTTTCAGGAGCTATGGGGACAGTTACTTCCCTGCCAAGTCCGTCGGTTATTGTATGCTCTGCAATATTTTCGTTGTTAGGTCGTTCAGGGTTCGAAACGCAGCCCATTCCAAAAGATGCAATTGCAAGCATAAAAATTGCAATTAATCCGAAATATGCTCTTTTTTTCATCGTATTATCTCCAACTCAAGTTCCTCATGTTCAATGTGGTGAATATTCTGTATTCTGTCGAACAATAATCTAAGGGAAAACTGGCTATTTTCACCTTAGTGTCATATGTTGAAGTCTTAACTATTCATTTGATTTTTGAAGAATTAAAACTAACAAGTTGTTACTAATTTTAATTTTAGTATTAATAAATCACATATAATTTAAATTTTATGTTAATAGCGTTAACAATGAAAAATCTTATACTTTATCAAAAATGCGGGTGCTAAGGCTTATTTAACTGCTTTAAACATTTGATTCTCTCTTTTTTCAGCAGAAAATGATAATTCAATTGAAAAATAAATATGAACTGTTCAACTTAGTGCTTAGTCTAACAAAGAATATAACGCAGCAAAAACATCTTTTATCCATGGAATTTCGGAATGAGGACTTTGAAGCTCAAACCTTTAAGGATATTGACCTTTCAGACGCATCTTTCAAAAATTCAAAGTTCATTGATTGTGTTTTTGAAAACTGCAACTTATCAAACGTGGATTTGGATAACGCCAAATTTCAGGACACTAAATTCAAGAACTGTAAGGTTCTGGGATTGAACCTTTCAAAATGCAATGACTTCATACTCAGCTTTGGGTTCGAAGACTCATTTATTTCCCTGTCATTGTTTTCTTATCTGAATTTAGAAAATACGAATTTCAGCAATTGTCAGATACATGATTGTGATTTTGTAAGTACCAATCTGACAAAAACGAATTTTGAAAATTCGGATCTTAAGGGCACTCATTTTCAAAATGCGAACCTGAGCTTTGCATCTTTAAAAAACGCAAAGAACTACGATATAGATCCAAATAATAATTTTCTAAGGAAAACAAAATTTTCCATTCCTGGGGCCATCTCCCTCTTGAATATTTATGATATTGAACTGGAATGAACAACTTCTAGATCATAATATGGTATTAGTATCTATGTCAATTGTAATGATACTCCATTGTTTTCATCATAACGAACTCATATGTGTCTATAATTAATGGTTTTTATATTTGTTTGCTTATATTTTAATATCGGGAAGTTCGATTTCAAGATCCTCAAAGAAAGTACGTACTTTTGTCCTTGGGTATTTTCAGTGTTGATGCAGATTTACGCGCTACCACTGACGATCATGTGCCATCCTTTCTTTTTTAGATATTCCAGTTTTGATGTACGACTCGACCATGTCAAACATTGTCACACTACCTATAAATACGAGAACGTAGTGGTAGGGGTGCTCTCATTGAGCTGATTGGTGCCATTTTGGTACGATCAGGATGAGGGTTCAAAAACGTTTATGCTCTTTCATGACTGGATTCACATTCTCAAAAAATGTGGTTATGCTTTCCGATTCGGAACGTATATATAGCATGGAGGAGTTTAAGGAAATCCACTCAATGGGTGGAATTTCAATCACCTTCAATTCAAGATCATTGGTGGAGACCTGAGCTTTTCAGGTCTGACGTTGAATTTGGCAGTTCGATTAATTCTGACTGATAGTGTAAATCTATCTATCGAGAACTAATCGAAATTGTGCATGAATAAGTAACTCTCTAATTCACTTTAGAGTGTTCTTTTCCGACAATTTTTAAGTTTAACTTCCAATTAGTGTGCTTTAACAACAAACTCTGGTTGATCCTGCCAGAGGTTACTGCTATCGGTGTTCGACTAAGCCATGCGAGTCAAATGTTCTTCGTGAACATGGCGGACTGCTCAGTAACACGTGGATAACCTGCCCTTAGGTTCGGCATAACTCCGGGAAACTGGAGATAATTCCGAATAGGTCAAATATGCTGGAATGCTTTTTGGCCAAAAGACCTCGGTTGCCTAAGGATGGATCTGCGGTCTATCAGGTAGTAGTGGGTGTAACGTACCTACTAGCCTACGACGGATATGGGTTGTGAGAGCAAGAGCCCAGAGATGGATTCTGAGACATGAATCCAGGCCCTACGGGGCGCAGCAGGCGCGAAAACTTTACAATGCGGGAAACCGCGATAAGGGGACACCGAGTGCCAGCATTTATGTTGGCTGTCCACATGTGTAAACGGCATGTGTTAGCAAGGGCCGGGCAAGACCGGTGCCAGCCGCCGCGGTAACACCGGCGGCCCGAGTGGTAATCACTTTTATTGGGTCTAAAGGGTCCGTAGCCGGTTTGATCAGTTCTTCGGGAAATCTGACAGCTCAACTGTTAGGCTTCCGGGGAATACTGTCAGACTTGGGACCGGGAGAGGTAAGAGGTACTACAGGGGTAGGAGTGAAATCTTGTAATCCCTGTGGGACCACCAGTGGCGAAGGCGTCTTACCAGAACGGGTCCGACGGTGAGGGACGAAAGCTGGGGGCACGAACCGGATTAGATACCCGGGTAGTCCCAGCCGTAAACGATGTTCGCTAGGTGTCAGGGGCGGTGCGACCGCTTCTGGTGCCGTAGGGAAGCCGTGAAGCGAACCACCTGGGAAGTACGGCCGCAAGGCTGAAACTTAAAGGAATTGGCGGGGGAGCACTACAACGGGTGGAGCCTGCGGTTTAATTGGACTCAACGCCGGAAAACTCACCGGGGGCGACAGCAAAATGTAGGTCAAGCTAAAGACTTTACCTGAATCGCTGAGAGGAGGTGCATGGCCGTCGTCAGTTCGTACTGTGAAGCATCCTGTTAAGTCAGGCAACGAGCGAGACCCGTGCCCACTGTTGCCAGCATGTCCTTCGGGATGATGGGTACTCTGTGGGGACCGCTGGTGCTAAACCAGAGGAAGGTGCGGGCTACGGTAGGTCAGTATGCCCCGAATCTCCCGGGCTACACGCGGGCTACAATGGTTGGGACAATGGGTCCCTACACCGAAAGGTGATGGTAATCTCTTAAACCCAACCGTAGTTCGAATCGAGGACTGTAACTCGTCCTCGTGAAGCTGGAATCCGTAGTAATCGCGTTTCAACATAGCGCGGTGAATACGTCCCTGCTCCTTGCACACACCGCCCGTCAAACCACCCGAGTGAGGTATGGGTGAGGGCACGGACTTAGTGCCGTGTTCGAACCTAAATTTCGCAAGGGGGGTTAAGTCGTAACAAGGTAGCCGTAGGGGAATCTGCGGCTGGATCACCTCCTAAGCAAGATCCGCACAAAGCGGATCACCGCTATCAGTCAGAAATCGATAAACTGTCAAATTCAACAAACCACTTTCAATGATTACAATCATCAAGTGCACCAGGCAAGTAACGTTGCCCGGGAAGGATGGATGTGCCTGGTACCCCATATCAGGTGCTATGAGATCATGTATAAGTATTACATATCAGACGCTCACTGGACAAAGTGAGATGGACTCTGGTAATTATGCCGTCAGGTGGATGGCTCGGCTCAAGCGCTGATGAAGGACGTGCCAAGCTGCGATAAGCCCAGGGTAGGTGCATGGAACCTATGAACCTGGGATTTCCTAATGAGACCTCTTAGCACATTTGTGCTGATCAGTAATGATCGGGAACGCCCCGAATTGAAACATCTTAGTAGGGGCAGGAAGAGAAATCGAAGAGATGCCGTTAGTAATGGCGAATGAACACGGCACAGTTCAAACTGAATCCCTCCAGTAATGTGAGGGAGATGTGGTGTTGTAGGAACTTTCTAAGATTCCGACCTTTTCTTAGCTGAACTTTTCTGGAACGTTAGACCATAGAGTGTGATAGTCACGTAAGCAATGAAAAGAGGAATTGGAAATGTTCCTGAGTATCGTGTGTTGGAAATCACGCGAGAATTTGGGAGGCACCAACTTCCAAAACTAAATACGTCTTGAGACCGATAGCGAAATAGTAGGGTGACCGAAAACTGAAAAGTACCCCCAAAAGGGAGGTTAAAAGTGCCTGAAACCTGATGGTGATGGAGCGATATGGCATGAAAGGATCTTTGGTTCGAAGGAATCAACCGCGAGGTTGTAGTACGAGTTCCAATGCCGATGTCATATCATACGTTTTGAAGAACGGGCCAGGGAGTGTAACTAAGTGGCGATGGCTAACCTTTTATCTGGGAAGCCGAAGCGAAAGCAACATGCGTGCAACCTTCGGGTGAGACGCGGCGTATACAAGTGCGTGGAGTCACTAAGTTACGACCCGAAGCCGGGTGATCTAGGCGTGGGCAGGTTGAAGCGTGGCGAAAGCTACGTGGAGGACCGCAAGCGGTATTGATCTGCAAATCATTCGTGTGACCTGCGTCTCGGAGTGAAAGGCTAATCTAACCCGGCATCAGCTGGTTCCTTCCGAAACATGTCGTAGCATGACCTAACTGGAGATAGTCGGTGGAGTAGAGCACTGATTGATGGTCCTGGGGAAGAAATTCCTCACCCGTCTGTCAAACTCCGAACCCACCGTCGTCGTAGAAGGTTGGAGTCCGGACTACTGGGGTAAGCCTGTAGTCCGTAAGGGAGACAACCCAGCCCGTGGTTAAGGTCCCTAAGTGTCGACTAAGTGTTAATACTAAAGGGCGTCCCAAGCCCTAGACAGCTGGAAGGTTAGCTTAGAAGCAGCTATCCTTTAAAGAGTGCGTAACAGCCCACCAGTCGAGGTTTGGGGCCCCGAAAATGGACGGGGCTCAAGTCGACCACCGATACCACGGAGTACCGAAAGGTAATCTTGTAGGAAGGCGTTGCGTTTGGGTAGAAGCAGGGCTGTGAAGTCCTGTGGACCGAGCGGAAACGAAAATCCTGGTAATAGTAGCAGCATAGTTAGGTGAGAATCCTAACCGCCGAAGGGGCTAGGTTTCCTCGGCAATGATCGTCAGCCGAGGGTTAGTCGGTCCTAAGTTGTACCGTAATTCGAGTACATCAAAAGGGAAACAGGTTAATATTCCTGTACTATTCAACAATAAAACTGACGTTTTGGGGCAGGCTGAGCGGCGCTGTCGCGCCGTTTAAGCATCTAAATCCGTGGAGAGCCGTAATGGCGAGAAGCGGACGAATATGTTATGACGAAAGTCGGCTGCACCCCGGAACCCGTGAAAAGGGAGTTGAATATCCGTACCGAGATCTGACACAGGTGCCCCTAGCTGAAAAGGCTAAGGCGTGTCGGAATAATTTGGCTAAGGGAATTCGGCAAATTGGCTCCGTAACTTCGGGAGAAGGAGTGCCTGCCGTGAAGACGGCAGGTCGCAGTGACCAGGGAACTCTAACTGTCTAATATCAACATAGGAGATCGCAAACCCGTAAGGGCTAGTACGATCTCTGAATCCTGCTCAGTGCAGGTACCTGAAACTTCGGTTCAACGGAAAGAAGGGCCTGTAAACAGCGGGGGTAACTATGACCCTCTTAAGGTAGCGTAGTACCTTGTCGCTTAATTGGCGACTTGCATGAATGGATCAATGAGAGTTCTACTGTCCCTAGCCAGAGTCCGGTGAAGCTTACATTCTAGTGCAGAGTCTAGAGACCTCTAGGGGGAAGTGAAGACCCCGTGGAGCTTTACTGCAGCCTGTCGCTGGGTTGTGATTTTGGATGTACAGTGTAGGTAGGAGACGTCGAAGCCGGTGCGCCAGCATCGGTGGAGTCGCAATTGGGACACTACCCTTCCAAAGTTACGACCCTCACTCCGTGAGGAGGACCCCGATAGGTGGGCAGTTTGCCTGGGGCGGGACGCCCTTGAAAAGATATCAAGGGCGCGCAATGGTTAACTCAAGTGGGTCGGAAACCTACTGAAGAGTGCAAGAGCATAAGTTAGCCTGACGTGATTCAGCACAGTAGTGGATCACGAGACGAAAGTCGGTTCTAGCGAACCTTTATGTCCCGCTTGGTGCGGGCTAAAGATGACAGAAAAGTTACCCCGGGGATAATTGAGTCGTTGCCGGCAAGAGCACATATCGACCCGGCAGCTTGCTACCTCGATGTCGGTTCTTTCCATCCTGGCTGTGCAGCAGCAGCCAAGGGTGAGGTTGTTCGCCTATTAAAGGAGATCGTGAGCTGGGTTTAGACCGTCGTGAGACAGGTCGGTTACTATCTACTAGAGGTGTATGTGGTCTGAGGGTAAGTTGCTTTTAGTACGAGAGGAACAGAGCAACGGCGCCACTGGTCGATCGGTTGTCTGACAAGGCACTGCCGAGCAGCTACGCGCTAAGGAATAAGAGCTGAATGCATCTAAGCTCGAAATCTAACCTAAAAAGAGACCACTTTAAGGATTCCGGTAAAAGACCGGATCGATAGGAATGGGATGTAAGCACCAAGGCAACGAGGTGTTCAGTCCGCATTTACTAATATCCGTGCCTCATCTGTCTCGCTTTGTCCAGGCGAAATCTGATATGTAATACAATATACGTGATCACAATCCGTTAATTTGAATGAGTATGGCGGCCATAGCGGTAGGGCCACTCCTGTTCCCATCCGAACACAGAAGATAAGTCTACCCACGTTGTTTACTGTACTGAAGTACGAGAGTCTTCGGGAAATCTACATCGCTGCTATGCTCACTCTATCCAAATCTTTTCTTAACTGATCTTTAACTCCATAGTCGTGACTCTAATTTTCAGCATTTTCAACGATCATTAATTTCATTTCTAACTGATCATGCTATCAATGAGTGGCTTAAATGCAAGCAATCAAATATTCGAATTAACTATAAAATGTATATTCTGATTTTGTTTGTAAATACAAAAACTTCATATCCTCTAAAATCAATATTAACAGTGGAGGGTAACACTATGCAATGCAATGTATGCGGAGTTGAAACTGACAAAACATATTGTACAGATTGTGAACAGGTAATGGAACAGATCATCAAACAGGTAGGAGAAAAGCGATGGGCAGCTTTAGACGATTGCTCACATATCTATCCAATGGTAAAAAGAGCTGTCAAGGGGGAGCTTAATATAAACGATATAATAAATGCACTGGAAGTCGAGGACTGACAATGTAAAAAGGTGAGATACGAATGCTCTATTCTTTCTCACCTTCCTTTGATGTCTCTTATTTCGTAAGGCAAAGCAGTATTGCCAGATCTTCTTCTGCCTGAAGTGCATGTGGTGCATTTGCCGGCATAAAAATGAAGGTACCTTCTTTCATCTCTATATCCTTGTCGAACAATTTGAAGATCCCTTTTCCTTTCAGGACCTGAACAACTCCGTTCTTCGTAGACGTATGTTCATCAATGTTCGTTCCTGCAGCAAGACACATCAGGGTATAGTTATAGCCTTCTGCTTTGGCAAGTACCGTACTGAAAATTCCCTCTGAAGGGAATTGCATCAATTCACTTAGATCCTTTGTAAACCCTTTGTCCATAATTATCACTCCTTTTCCACAAGTGCAGTACTAAGATATCTCTCACCTGTATCAGGAAGAACTACAACTATCATTTTTCCTTCATTCTCCGTCCTTCTCGCAACATCCAATGCTGCAAAAAGAGCCGCACCCGATGAGATGCCTGCGAGGATCCCTTCCTTCTTGGCAAGTTCACGTGTCGTCTCAAGGGCATCTTCATTACTGACCGCTATCACTTCGTCAATGATGCCCACGTTCAACACATCCGGCACGAAACCGGCACCTATGCCTTGTATCATATGTGGTCCCGGGCTGCCCCCGGAAAGCACTGCTGAATCCTTAGGTTCAACGGCCACTGCCTTAAACCCGGGCTTACGGGACTTTAGCGTTTCTGAAACACCTGTTATGGTTCCACCGGTCCCGACGCCTGCTACCAGAATATCGACCTTTCCTCCGGTATCATCCCATATCTCCCCCGCCGTAGTACAGCGATGGATATCAGGATTTGCCGGATTCATGAACTGATGGGGAATAAAAGAATTAGGTGTCTCCTTTCCAAGCTTTTCCGCTTCCTCGATGGCCCCTTTCATGCCATTGGGGCCATGCGTGAGCACTATCTCGGCTCCAAGGACCTTTAATATGCTTCTCCTCTCAACGCTCATGGTCTCAGGCATTGTCAATATCAGCCTGTAACCCTTGGTGGCACAAACAAAAGCCAGACCTATGCCTGTATTTCCAGAAGTTGGCTCGATGACTATGGCTCCCTTCTTGAGCACTCCCTCCTGTTCAGCGGTCTCTATCATGTTCAAAGCGATACGGTCCTTGACCGAACCCAGAGGATTAAAAGCCTCCACTTTTGCAAGGATAGTGGCATGGCACCCCTCAGTTATCCTGTTCAATCGCACAAGCGGTGTATTCCCAACAGTTCTTGTTATATCTTCATAGATATTTTCCATATCAAAACCCCCTATAATAAATACTTAATATGATTAAAATGATCACTGCTAATTCAGGAAGATGATCTCTCCTTGAAAACCAGCTTTGGCTCTTCTATCAATACCTTTGTGTCTGCAGGTACTGACCTTGTCAACCAGACATTGCCTCCGATAACAGAACGTGCTCCTATGACGGTATCCCCGCCAAGGATAGTTGAATTGGAATATATCACCACATCATCCTCTATGGTGGGATGTCTTTTAAGTTCACGAAGGATCTGCCCCTTTTCATCCCTTGGGAAGCTCAGTGATCCGAGGGTGACCCCTTGGTATAACCGTACATTATCCCCTATCACCGAAGTCTCTCCTATGACCACTCCGGTTCCATGGTCTATGAAGAACCCTTTTCCTATCTTTGCACCGGGATGGATATCGATACCAACCGCACTGTGGGCATATTCGGTCATGATGCGGGGGAGGATCTTAATATCCTGTTCATGCAACTCATGCGCCACTCTGTACACCATGAGTGCAAAGATCCCCGGATAACTGAAAATGATCTCATCATAACTCTTCGCAGCCGGATCTCCATCATAGGCCTTAATGATATCAGTAGCAAGAAGGGTCCTTATTTGCGGGATCTTCCTTAACAGCATGATCGTTTCTTGCTGTCCTTTTTCAATGCACTCTGCACAATCCTCTTCTGTGCGATGGCACTCATGAAGAATACTGTTCGTCACCTGTTTTGACAGTTTCTCGAAAAGTTCAGTGATCTCACATCCAATATGATATATCAGATTGTTCCTTTCAATCGTCTGGTCCCCAAAATAACCCGGGAAAAGCACATCTTTGAAAAGGTCGATGATCTCAACAATGGATTCCCGTGAAGGTATGACTGCAGAATCAATATGCTCGAAGCAGCCTTTATCTGAGCAGCTGGTCACAACGGAATCGACTATTTCCGGCAATTTTGAACGATAGTTCATTCCCATGATGGAATCTTGCATCGAACATCTCTTCGCTTTTTTGTCTAACATGATCCGTCTCCACTCCTCAAATATCACATCGGTTTAATATATTCCAAAATAAAACTTAATTTTGAATAAGCTACACTGAAATATTGGACCTTAAATGTTGAAAGTTGTTACCTGTGTCCCTATAATTTAATGTAGTATACTTTGATTTAAGCATTATGACATATTTTGCCGGTTTTATATGAATACTCAAAAAGAATTCCAGAATATTTTTAAGCTGGAAGCCTAATTCTTATAGTATGGAATTTAGGAGATCGTTCGCATATTTTTTAATGATCTTGCTATTCATCTCATGCATGGGTTGTATCTCAGATGATGTTCCATCAAACAATAATGATCGGTATGCCGATCAAGCTCTTCCTGGTCCAAATATTGAAAACCATAGTATAAGCCTCAAAAAGACGGCAGTTCTTGATATTGAGAACGGTTATTCTCTGAAATTACTGGAAATAAACAGGAAGGAGAATTATGTTCGTTTCTCTTTTAGAAAAGAAGGTCGGGAGTATTTGACCTCAAAATTGATCCCCGGTAGCACCTATACCATAAAAGACCCAAACGGTGAGTACGCTATCTACTCAGTGATTGTAGATAAGATCCACGATAACAATTTTCTCATCGACATGACCTATACGACAAAGTCTTCCATCTCTCGGGAGGTTCAAATTTCAGATAATGATCTCCAGAAAGTGCCTGAATCTAGTATTGGAAGTGATACTATAACCCGATATTATGAGTGGGAATACGATGGTACTAAATTCAGTATGACAGCCGAGTATTACAAAGACAGCTATGAGAGATATTCCGAAAGAACCAGATCCCGTGATTTTGAACAGTTCGTAACAGACACATATGATGATACGTTAATATCCCAACTTACTTCCCAGATGGAGGAAATGGCCTATGATGGCGGCTATGGGGAAAACGATATCCCTTACATAACCGTGGCCTTTGTGCAATCACTTCCATATGTAAGCGATAGTGCTTCAGCTGGTTATGATGAATATCCCAGGTTCCCATTCGAAACACTCTACCATGGTGGCGGCGACTGTGAAGATTCATCTATACTGCTTGCATCTTTGCTTTATGACATGGGCTATGGTGTAGCACTTCTCGAACTTCCCGGACACATGGCAGTAGGTGTGAAAGGTGGCGATGAACTCTCTGGAAGCTATTACAAATATGACGGTACAAAGTATTTCTATCTGGAACCCACGAATTCCGGTTGGGATGTGGGTGTTATCCCGGATGAATACAAAAATGAGAGTGTAATTATAACCCCAATCGGATCAGTTTCTCCTGAATTGCGGCTCACATTTACCGGTGCTGGTGAGAAGAATTCCTATCAGACCTCTGTTGATCTGGAAATTACGATAGAGAATGTTGGTTCAATTACTGCGGAAGATGTAGTGATACACACAGCTCTTGAGAGCACGGATGAAGGAATGGTCTGGTATCAGATCAAAAGTGAAACTATTCCTTCAATTGTTCCGGAAAGCAGTATCACTTACTCTGTCTCCGGATTGAAGGTGCCTGCTGGTGAAAGTTATCGCGTGGGTATTACAGCATGGGGTTCTAACGTCAATTCCGAATATATCTCTAGTGAATGGACATCCTCTTAAAAGAGGGATATCTCAAATAATGCACATATTTTCCCAGGCTTACCAGAAAAATAGGATAATGCCTATAATTGCCAGCATGATACCATTCTGCATGATGAGGGAGATCGTCATGATCTTCAACCCCAGTTCTGGTCGGAATATTCCTGTGTAATATGGTAGCATGCTCTTAATTCTTGGAACACTTGCCAGCACCCTTCCCACCAGAAGAGCTAGAATGATATCCCTTGTGCTAAGCATTTGGGCGGTGAGTAGATTTCCGGCGATCGTATATGCGGCTATATTACTGGCAAACCATCCTGCGATTATTGGCAGACCTTCTGCTGGCACATAATTGATAAGAAAAGAGGTTTTCATAATATCGGCTATCAGATCGAATATTCCTGTTTCCATTAACTGGAAAATAGCTATTGATACAATTGTTGTCGTCAAGACCATCCTCATTACTGTTCGCTTTGACCTTTTCAGTGCGATCAAGGATGCTTTTCTCAACGTTTTCTTTTCAATATCAGTATTAAGTTTGCCCGATGTTCTCGGTGTGAGGAGGAGTCGTGCTGCTACCAGGGCTATTAGCGTTTTCACAAAACCTATGAGCACTACAATTCCCAGATAGATCAATCCTGTTGTTCCCAGCAATGCGACTATTATGGGGAGAAGGTCCCTTGAAAGCACAATACTTGAGGGGAATGAATTCACCATTGTTGCTATAATAGTCTCTTTCCTGTCTATGTGCTCATCATAGTGTAATTTTGCTATCATGGAATTTCCTGCTGCAGAAGACCCAAATGATGTGAGAAAACTAAGCCCAATTTCCTGTCTCAGATGGCCAAAATGCATGAGGGGGGAAGCAATAAATCCAAACTTATTGACCCATCCCATTTCAACCAGAATGGCCATGGCAAGTGTTCCTATGATTATCGGAGGAAGGACCTTTATAAGATATTCAAAAGCTAGAAAAAGTGCATCTATCCACATTTGCGGAACAATTGATTATATTGGTTAAGAGCTTTACGCATTCAATCCCTTTTTCTGTTCTTCTTAAGGTCCCACATCTCAGCAAAATTATCCAGGAGACTGTCAAGAAAGCTTTCCTTATAGCAGATCAGTAATTCAGCCACACGTTCAGGTTCGTTTAGAACAAAATGGCTTTCTCTACCATTTTTTACCTTTGTTATTACTTGTCCTCTCAGCAGCTTGTTCAGATGCCAGGAAGTTGTTGATGGTGCCAGACCAATAGCATTAGAAAGCTCTCCATTGTTCATACTTTCATTTTGGAGTAAATTGATAAGAATATGTCTGCATCCCGTTCTTCTCAAAAGGCTCAATATATTTTTGTCCCTTTCTTCCAGTATCCTGTCACTGGTAAAATAGCGTACGAACTCTTCATCCTTGAACGAATATATGAACCGTTCCTTTTCAAGATAATGAAGATGATACTGTAAACTTCCTATCACTATATCCAGACGTCTTTCAAGCTCCCTTAAGTGAATGCCGGGAGATGTTCGAATCAGGTCATAGATCCGCCTTCTTACCTTTAATTCGAGTTCCATGGTGGCTTTAGTCTTTTGTTAATATGGCAATTGAGAATAACAGCAGTACGATAAAATTGAAAGAACCTGCAATGAACTCTATCGTATCTCCATTTTTTGGAAAGAACTCTTCGGTCGCATCCAAAAATGTCATCAGAAAATAGAATAAAAAAGCTCCTGTTACAAAAAGCAATTTTCGTCTTCTCTCTCGAACATAAGTAAGGAAAGCTATAACAAAGAGCAATAATGCCAGTAGACTTGATAGCAATACTATTATGTTGTCTGTTTCAAAAGGCATCTTCCAGGCTCACCTATCCTTTATTTTTAAAATAAATACGGAAGAAATGTTAATTGATTAAATGTAACCTCTCTTCCAAAGTAGAAATCTATTCGTTCAATATTCATTCAGTAGTTATCTCTATCAATTCCATGTATCCGGAATCACCTTCTACTATGATCTCTTTAAGCTGTCCTACGCCTTTAGCATAATACTTGTTCTCTGCAACTCCCGGTTCAAGAGGTGTCCATTCTCTGGTCAAGAGGCAATTGTCAAATGAGCCATATTCTACGGTGATCGATTCGGTCAGGCTTATGACTTCTGCCATATCTTCAGCTTCATCTTTTAGATATTCCTGGCGATACTCATCTCCGACCTGTGGGTCCATCTTCATGATAATGCCTGGCTTTGCACCATTGACACCGGCTTCCCATGAACCTTCATCGCCCACATATTTGCCATCTTCATACTCTTTTGAATCTTCACCGAAGTACCAGATGTTGCCATCTGCATCCTGTGCGTACCAGTCATCGGTCTCTTCAATAAGTTCCCCGTCTTCCCAAACTTTATCGTTTACTACTGTGGTCGTAACGCCCATAACAACCTTTGTTTCATGGGTTACATAGACTACATTTCGCTCTGTTTCCTTATCCTCATTTTCACCCTCATAGATGAAGGTGGTTCCCGGGATAAGTGGGAAGTATGGATTATCGATGACCTCTACAAAGCCCTCTAAATCGATAGTCGGATCGTATTCAGTGGTATTCATGCTTTCGGTAGATTCGGTAATATCTGTTTCCATTACTTCATCGGCATCAATTTGTTCAACGACATCTTCTACATCATCGATAGTAGCTTCCGGGGCAGGTTCGCTGTCTATACAGCCGGCAGTAAATATGGTGACCATCCCTATTAGGACAAAGATCGTTAACAATATTGTTTTTTGTTTCATACTGGCATCTCCTCCTCAACTTATTAGTTAAAGTTATGAGACTTACTATAATAGCAATTTTGGTACATTTCTCGAAATGTTTGGATGATAATAAATTTTCTATGACATATTCAAATGGTGGACAGTATCCCATCGAAATATTAATTATAAAAGGAAGCTTTTCATACTTCATACGCCTTTAAAGAACAAAAGAACATAATGTTCGCCAATCAAATTGAGATCTGATCAAAATGAAACTCTATAGTACCAATCTCAAAGCAGACGAAGTATCCTTCGAAACTGCTCTTATTACAGGTCTTGCTCCGGATAAAGGCCTTTACATGCCAAAAGATCTCCCCCATTTCTCAGAGGAAGAGCTTACTTCCATAAAAGATGAGCCATATCCTGAGATAGCCTTTAGGTTGCTCAGCAGGATACTTGAAGGTGAGATCGATGAAGCATCATTGAAAGAGATCACATATGATGCTTACAACTACGATGTTCCTCTGGAAGAAGTGGATGAGAACACATACATAATGAGGCTAGATCGTGGACCCACTGCTTCATTCAAGGACTTTGCTGCCCGTATGATGGCAAGGTTGATGCAGTTCTATCTCAAAAAAGAGAACAAGAACCTGACAATCCTAACAGCTACTTCCGGAGATACCGGCAGTGCTGTAGCGCATGCATTCTACGGTCTTGACAACATAAAGGTGATCGTTCTGTTCCCTGAGTCCGAAGTATCAGACCGTCAGAGAAAGCAGATGACCACCCTTGATGGCAACATCTCTGCCATTGCAATGGACGGGAAGTTCGATGACTGCCAGGCATTGGTCAAGCAGGCTTTTGCAGACCCTGACCTTAAACACCTGAACCTTTCATCAGCAAACTCTATCAATATTGGCAGACTCATACCGCAGTCCATATACTATTTCTATGCCTACCTTAAGCTTAGGGAGTTCCCGGAAGAGATCATCTATTCTATTCCTTCAGGAAATTTCGGTAACATGATGGGATGTGTGCTCGCAAAGAAAATGGGTGTGCCAATTAAGAAGATATTAGCTTCTGTGAACGCGAACGATGAAGTGCCTGTTTTCTTCAACACAGGTGAGTACTCGAAGATCGAACCTTCCAGAAACTGTATCTCAAATGCAATGAATGTCGGTCACCCGAGTAATCTTGCCAGATTGGTGACCATATATGGTGGTGAAATGGATGAGACCGGCCACATAAATAAGATGCCTGATATGGATGTTCTCAACAATGATATCTTTTCTACATCAGTTACCGATGAGGAAACAATGGATATTGTCAGGGAATTCTATGAGGAATATGGTATTTTCATTGAACCCCATGGAGCAGTCGGAATAAAAGGACTTCTGGATTACAGGGCAGTTTCCAATGACGACACACTGGCTGTGACACTCGAGACCGCTCACCCGGCAAAGTTCCCTAAAGAAGTGATGTCTGCAATAGGTATCGATCCTGAACCACCCCAGACACTCAAGGATGTCGAGGCAAGGGAAGAATTCGTGGAATTTTTAGGAGCTGACTATGAGCAGTTCAAGAACTACCTGAAGGAAAAGCTTGACTAAGCTTCTTCTTTTATCTCTCATTTTCTTTTTTGTTATTTTTAAGGTAGAACCGCTCTGGATCTGTCAATATGTTCTAGCACTTTTTTAATCATACCTGACAGTGATATGTCCAGATCAATGGATTTACAAAATAATGTTCTTCAGCTCAAATAAACGTATTCCGTATATCGAAAATAACAAATGGAAAAATAAACTGAAAAATAAATTTAAGAAAAAATAAGATGATATGAAAAGCAAAAATTGCTATTCATATATTATTTCAGGAAACCCTTTCTCTCGAGCCACTCGACCTGTGGTCTTGTGTATTTCCATATTACTTCTGCTTTTGAATCCTGGAAATCCCATGGTGTGATGATCACAATATCGCCTTCACGTACCCACATTCTCTTTTTCTTTGAACCAGGGATACGTCCCATTCTTACGATACCGTCCATACACTGGAGGGTAACTCTTTTTCCTCCGAGGAGGGCACTTACGGTTGCAAGTATCTCATTGTTCTCTCTTCGTGGAGTCCTAACTCTTGTGACAGCTGGAGCATCTGTCTTGCCACCACGACCACCATTATTTTTTTTCATATTACTTCTATAATTGGCCAGATTAATTCCTCTTTAGTTTAATGATAATTCTGAAATTTTTAGACACATTTCACTCAGACAATAGGTGCAATACCTCAAAACATTGAGGTCATCTTCCCGCCTCAAGACCATTTTCGATCTTTAAGGACCCATACAATTCATTATTGAAAATGAGATGATTTTGAATAACAAATCATAATCGTCTTTTTTAGTTATAAAATCCATTCAATCTATATAAAGTCAATTGAAGAAGTTGTCGGATTCAACTCTAATCTCATGATATTTAGCTATTTTGTTGGCATTAAAGCACATTTTCAGGCCTAAACCCATCCTTCTTCTTCATATATTCTTATACCTTTGTCCATTGCCTGCCCGATATTTTCAAAAACAGCGGTATCGAACAGTTTTGATATCAGGACTTTATAAATGTCCCTTTCCTATATTCTTCAAAAGCTATCTCTAACTCTTCCTGTGTGTTCATCACAATAGGGCCATACCATGCAACCGGTTCATTAAGTGGCTTTCCTGAAATAAGTAAGAATCGAGTGCCTTCATCTCCAGAAGTTACCGAGATACGGTCACCGTCATTGAACATGATAAGATTTTCGGGGCCAATGGAAGATGAATTTTCAAGGTCTGAATATTTAGCACTTTCTGCTTCATAAGCATAAGTGTATTCATTTTCATCAAAAGAACCGTTTCCCTTCATCACATATGCAAAGACTGTATATCCCATTTTAGTGGGGTGCGTGAATACTGTATTAGCTGGAATTGTCACATCAAGATATTCAGGATCTGTCACAATGTCCTGTACAGGCCCTTTATTTCCTTCTATTTCCCCACAAATGACCTTTACACGGACATCATTATCTAATTTCACTTCCGGGATCTGTTCACTTTTTACTTCCCGATACCTTGGCTCCATCATCTTATGGGATGCCGGGAGGTTAGCCCACAATTGGAATCCCCAGAGGCTGCCATCGTTTTCTCCTTTTGGCATTTCCTGATGAACTATCCCACTTCCGGCAGTCATCCACTGTACATCCCCGGCATTGATAACGCCTGAATTTCCCATGCTGTCACCATGCTCTATTTTTCCTGAGAGCACATAGGTGATGGTCTCTATACCCCTGTGCGGATGCCAGGGAAATCCCATTAAAAATTCATTCGGATCGTTCGAATGGAAGTCATCAAGCAGGAGAAACGGGTCAAGTTGAGGCACCTGGTTAAAACCAAAAGCTCTTTTCAGGTGTACTCCCGCTCCTTCAATGGTCGGCCTGCTCTTCATTATTTTATTTATAGATCGTGTAGTACCCACATAAATTCCCCATAATACATGTTTGTCTGATACTATATGTTGTTAATGCAGAACAGATCGATCGTCTGAAACGACAGATCTGAATTGTGTCGATCAAAGATCTAACTGAAATTGAAATGATTACATTTTAAATTTAGAACTCAACAGATGAAAAGTTTATACGTTCTTAACACCAACATTAAACGAACATTAATTTTGAAATGTTAGGTGATAGTATGCAAGTGATCTCTGTAAACCCTGAACTGTGCACTAATTGTGATGTATGCGTAGAACTTTGTCCGATGTCGATAATACTTCCTGGTCCGGAAGGTGGAACTCCTTACAGTCCAGAAGAAGCAGCTGCCTATTGTGCCAAATGTGGACACTGCGAAGTATTCTGTCCAGAGGGTGCAATTTCCACTTTGTTCGACTCGACCTACTATCAGCTTCAGGATGATAGTTTTCCTTCCCTTACGTCATCAGAGATCGGTAAATATATGGTGATGCGGCGCTCTGTCAGAAGCTACACGGATGAATCTGTCGAGAGGTCTACAATTGAAGAAATACTTGATATTGCTCGCTATGCTCCTTCCGGTATGAACAACCAGCCGGTACATTGGACCATTGTCCACGACCCGGAGAAAGTAAAGAAGATCACTTCTCTGTCAATTGACTGGATGCGTGAGGTTGTGGCCGATGACATTGAGCATCCTCTCAAGTCACTGATGCCAACTCTGATCTCGGTTTATGAAAATGGCGTTGACCCCATATGCAGAGGAGCGCCACATTTGGCTTTTGCTCACACCGAGGCTGAGAATCCGACTGGCTATACCGATAGTATCATAGCCCTTTCATGGTTCGAGCTTGCAGCACAGGCGTTTGAGGTAGGCACATGTTGGGCTGGTTTCCTTGCCATTGCAGCAACCTCCTACAAACCACTCATGGATGAACTTGACCTTCCACAAGGACATGTGGTGCAATACAGTATGATGTTCGGTCATCCTGAGCATAAGGTCAATGGCATTCCCGGAAGGGATCCTGCGAGGATAAACTGGATATGAGAATAAATAATACGAATTGTGGTATATAAATAAGATAAATAGTTGGAGAATAGGCTCACAGGAGCCCTTTCTCCAAATAATATTCATCCCTTGCAGCAACGAATGCTTTCAAGTTCTCCAGTGATGTATGAGGTGCCAGTCCGCAACCTGGTGCGAGAATATCGACTCCATCCTCTATACACTGTTTTGCTTCTTCTTTAACCTCTTCGGGCTTCATCCCAAGAAGTGTATGCACAGGCGAAACATTTCCTATCAGGCAGGCCTTATCACCGATGACGCTTTTTGCATATTGGACCTCTACTTTCTCTTCTATGCTTATCCCATCGAAACCAGAGATGGCAACTTTTTCGAGGATATCGGCAGAATCCCCGCACATGTGGGCTATGGTCTTTCCTTTTATCTCACGGTTAAGCCTTTTGTATTCCGGAAATATCATCGTTTCAAAGAATTCCGGTGGGATCAACTCTGGCCCTGCTTCCGAATCAGGTATGCAGACAACATCAGCCCCGCGTTCCAGGAGTGCATTTGAATATTCTATGCAAATATCGGTGCCGAATGTTATCAGTTCCTTGATGGTATCGGGGTTTGAAATGAACCACATGAGGTAGTTCCTCACACCCACAAGCGATAAAGTAATGGCAGCTGGTCCGAGGTGACCTGCAATTATTGGTATATCCTCGTCAGCTCTCTTCTTGATGATCTCGGTGGCATCCAGAATGGTCTTTATCCTTTCAGACTCAAGGAAATTCTCAGGCACTGTCAAATCTTTCACATCATCAACGGTCTCAAAAGGAAAATCGTTGATGGAAGGTTGTGTGTCAAAGGTCCCCTCTCCCATGGTACAACCTAATGTCTGGGCGATAGCAGTGCCATCGAAGGGATAGCGGATACCTTCCAGGCCAGCTACTTCATGTCCTGCAATGGCGAGTGTGGCCATTTTCTCAGAATTAAAATGTGCTTCTGGCCACTGTGTGCCCGAAGCCTGCATAAGATCAATGGTCCCTGTCTGTGTAACTGAACAGACGGGTACTTTGTCGACTTCCTTACCTTCAAGCGATCTGATGAATCTTTCCTTTGGTGTAATATCTGTCAGGTGAAACCCTCCTTTATTCGATTAGAGCTAACATTCCTCTGTGAATAGTTCAATATGGGTTGATATGTCTGTTTATTGGTTCCATACAATTTCAGGCTCTGAACTACTTTAAATTTGTGATTCAGAAGTTCATTGTATTGCTTTGATGTTCCAGCTTAAAAAACTCTTACCCATGGCAGAAAAAATCCAATTATATAGTTTCAGGCCAATCATCAATTGAGCAGAATGAGATTCGATCGAATACCAATTGGTAAATTTTCATTGATGACACACCTGACACAGAAAGCACTTCGTCTATATGACCACAAAGGGCTCCTTGTGCCTGCATCAAAAGATGCGTTCACCGGATATCGTTGTTATACTTATCCGCAGATAGAAAGAGGAATTAAGATACGCACTCTTTCATGGGCGGGGTTTGGGTTGGAAGATATTGCAAAATTGCTGGATGCTGAAAAACGAAATGATGGTGTTGTTATTGGGAATATGATGCAAAAAAAATATGCTGAAACTCAATATGAAGTTACGAAGCTTCAAAATGTACAAAAGCTTCTGCTCAAGCAAATGGATACCTTGGAGTTGTTAAGTATGTCAGTATCAGAACCAATCTTAAAAGAAGTACCGAAAATGCGTGCACTTAGTATGCGTGAAAAAGGAACATATGAAGAGACCATTGGTAAATTGATCGGGGAGCTTTTCGGGTTTGTTGAAGGGCAAGCAGGTAAGAAAAGCAATATTAAGATCATAGCCCCTGTCATGTTCATATGTCATGATGAAGAATACAAGGAAAATAATGCGGATATTGAGGTAGTTCTCCCCATTTCCGGGAGTATCACCAACGAGACTCCTGCTGTGAGTCTCACAAGCATGCCTGCCATTAAAGCGGTATCTGTTATTCACAAAGGGCCGTATGAAGAAGTAGATGTGGCATATTCCAAATTGTTCGAATATATGTCTGAACACTCTCTTACGATGTCTGGTCCTGCACGTGCCATCTACCTCAATGATCCTGCAGAGGTTACAGAAGATGAATTGCTAACCGAGGTACAGATCCCTGTAAATGAAATTTGAGGGGTATTCCCCTCAGTTTTTGAAAAAAGTCAAACTTTTAACCTATGTCTTTCAATCCAGGTTCTTCAGGCTTCAACGATTACAGTTCCCTTCATATATGGATGAAGAGTACATATATAATCGAAAGTTCCTGCCTCTTCAAAGGTCATACTGAATGACTCTCCTTTGGCAAGTATTCCTGAATCGAAATTATCGTTGTTATCTGTGGCTGTATGTGGTGCTGAATCCAGGTTTGTCCATTTGATCGTATCTCCAACGGATATGCGGATCTCCTGTGGATCAAATTCGAAGTCTTCGATCATCACTTCTACAGTTGTTCCCATGCTCTCTTCTGTATCTGTGTGCATGTTTTCATCGTCTTCTGCTTCCTCAGTCTCGGACATCTCATCTTCTATGATATCTGGTTCGTCTATGATCTGTTCAGTGCTATCTGCACATCCAGCGACTAGGATCGCCGTAAGTAATACGAGCAATACAATTAGTTTGTTCAAGATATTATTCCCCCATTAATTCCTTAGTAAAATTACGATGTACATCGATAATATGTATTTTGGTTCTTAATGGGAATATTTTCAGTATGATAATTATCAATTTTTCTTCAACAATGCTTTTATCATTTGGAATCGTTCCACTCCACAAGATGCCTGCTAATAAAGTACTCTCTGTCCTGAAATATGTCTCTCGTATGAAAAAGGAGTTCATGCTCTCTGAGCTCAAGGATTATGTTGAAGACGAAATGTCTATACAATCCATTTATGATGAGGTTTCACCATCTCTGTTCGACCTTAGGCTCAATGCCGTACCAATGGGGAACGATTTCAGGATAATACGAGCTCCTGGGAAAGAAACCCTTGTGCTCAGTCCTGAAGATAAGGAATTGATGAGCTCATTTTTAAAGTTTGGTACTATTCCTAAGAAGCTCCAAAGGCTCATTGAACAGTATATTGGCGAAAAGACCTCTAAGGACTGGGATGACCCTATAGTCCTGGAGAAAATAAGATGGGCGATACAATCCCAGAAGGCCGGTTACTGGAAAGAAGGCAAGGCAAGGAAGATAAGCTATGAGAAAGGCTACAGTATCCTTGGTTATCTTGCTTATCAGTTCCCTGTATATTTCATCCAGTTCCAGCATGTCCTCTACGGTATGGAGCTTGACGGCCTGCTCAAGACGAGAATGAAGATAGTTGACTTCGGTACCGGCCCGGGAACCGTTCCTGCTGCAATAGCAGACCATTACATGCGATTGGGCAATGCAGAGGTCGATATACATAGCGTGGAGCTCTACGATGAGAACCTCGAAGCATATAGGCATATTGTCCCTGAGTATGCAAAGGACAATTTGAACGTGAAGGTTGAGGAGCCTATAAAGGCAAATATCAAAGACCTTACAGCTGATGATCTTCCTGATAAGGTGGATATGATGGTTTTCTCGAACGTGCTCAATGAGATAAGTGAACTATCCCTCGATGAGAAGGCAGCTCTTCTTAAGGAATTATCTAAAAAGCTCGTTGATGATGGTAACATCGTTCTGATAGAGCCTGCTGACAAAGCGAATTCCACAGAACTAAGAAGGCTGATGTTCGCTCTCAAAGGCTCAGGACTTAATGTTTACAGCCCCTGCTCGTTCATCTGGTGTGCCGGATGTAAGCCGGATGAATGCTGGAGCTTTGAGCAGAAAAATGATATCAATCCGCCAGTTCTGATGAAGAAGCTTGCAGACTGTGAAGAACCGTTCCGTTACTTGAACACTGATATCAAGTATTCCTATGTGATCCTGAGAAAGGATAAGCAGACACGTATCAAGTTCAAGGTACCTCTAAAAGCGAAATTCGCAAGACTTGCAACGATAGATAAATTTGCAGACAAACGCATCAATATCGTTTGCTCCGTGATGTCAGGTGATCTTGGTGACAATAAGTATAGTGTTTACAAAGTATGTGATGGCACTTCAAGAAAGCAGGTATATGTGATCTTACCATTCCACAATATGAACGTGGAAAACAACGCGATCAAAGAAGTGGATTATGGTGGCATCATAAAAATATATGACGTTCTTGTTAAGTACAATGAGGAAAAGGACTCGTATAATTTAATTCTCGGTAAGATGAGTGCTGTCGAAAAAGTTGAATGAACTTAGGGCTGGATCATTCACTTTTTCTTTTATCATTGATTATGAACTACTACATATTGACCTGGGGATGAACGTATTGGGACGTTCATCTCTAAATATTGTTTAACCTATAGTTCAAATAAAGCATATAATCTATATCATATATCATATTTTAAAAATGATATCTATTTAAGAAACTGAAACCCTAATATTCTATGGGGTTGGTTAGAATAGGTACATCTTCTTATATTGATGATGTCAAAATTAGTGATGAAACAGTTTCTAAATGGCAAAGAATCGTGGATCTGATGGCTCAGACCTTACACGTTCCTGCTGGTCTCATCATGAAGGCGGAGCCTCGCCATCTCGAAGTGTTTGTATCGAGCAAAACAAAGGGCAATCCATACAAAGCGGGAGAGCTGGTTGATCCTGGGTGGCTCCATGATCCTGATATTGAGCTCGAACTGAAATATTATTTAGGTTTTCCGATCAAATGGCCAAACGGCGAAACATTTGGTACAATTTGTGTCCTGGATAATAACGATAACTCTTTGTCCAGTTCTTCTCGCGAATTAGTGTTTGAGTTTAAGGAAATAATTGAAACTGATCTTTTAGTTATTTCAAAGGCATATGAGAACGAACTAATTAAAAAGGAACTCATTGAAGCAAAAATGGAGTCCGAAAATACCGGTAAGACAAAAAGTGATTTCCTTGCGAGCATGAGCTATGAATTACGCACGCCCCTTAATTCGATCATAGGCTTTTCTGATGTGCTGCTAACTGAACAATTCGGCTTGCTTAATGAAAAGCAATTAAAATATCTAAGCAATGTTTCTACAAGTGGAAAGGAGCTGCTGGAAGTTATTAATGGCTTATTGGAACTTTTAAAAATAGAATGTGGCAAATTACAACTTCAGATGGAAGATATTGATGTATCCGAAGCCATGCAGGAGGTAAAGGTCCTATTAGAGCCTATTGCATTGGAAAAGGATATCATTTTAGGATGCAATGTGGAATCTGATGTTGGGATCATAAAGGTTGATCGAGTCAAGTTCAAAGAGATCTTGTATGATCTGATGAATGATGCTATCAAATTTGCATCTGCTAATAGCACGATAAGATGTCATGCCAATGTTCATGAAAGTGAATTACATATTAGTATCCAATATATAGGGGTCGGAATACCAAAGGAAGAACTGGATAACGTTTTCCATCCTTTCATGCAGGTTAGAAATTACCACTTGCAAAAATATCAGGGGACTGGATTGAGGTTGCCAATTGTTAAGAAGATAGTTGAATTGCATGGGGGTACTGTCTGGGTTGAATCTGAACCTGATACTGGAAGTACTTTTAATTTTACTATTCCTTATTCATAAAAAAAATGATCTGGCTTTTTTATAGTACAGGTTTATATCACATTTTTTTATTTTCTTTATTATTCATGCTAACTGTGTCTATTTCCTACTGTCTAATTGTTGTCATTTTGGCTCTGTATCAAAAAGTAATTCAACAATACTTAAATAACATTGACTTATATCAAGTTACGTTGATTTAGTAATTCTAGGTCGAACAGTTAAAACTAATGGAGGTTATTGAATTTCAAACAATGATATCATGGATGAGATTAGAACAGAACTTCTCTCTTCAAAAGGAATTGGTTCAGTTTTGTTCCTTGACGAAACTGACCGAAAGAAGATAATCGAATTTGAAAGAGAGGATGAATTAAATGGATCAATAGTATGCGGTAAAAAGAACAACGTTGGAATACGTCAGGTTCTTGACTGTGATGTGATGATTGGTTTTTTAACCAATAATGAGTTTCAGTGGCCTACAAATCATATCAAAGTAATGCACGGTGACAAGCTCATCGGTGAAGATGTGTCCGATCCTCTGGATCTTCAGGAGTATCATGACGATCATAAATATTGTGTTTTGGGTAATATCGTAATACTTTACGAGGAGTTCTTAAAGGGGAAGTCCTCAAATGATCCGATATATATGGTCATTAATGCACATCCTTTCCCTTCCATTGAAGTGGTTTCCGGGATTTCCGGGGCGCTTATTGCTTCACCTTCAAGAGCATCGGATGAATACATGCGATCTCTTTCTCAAGATGATAAAATGTTGCATGTTGGTTCTTTCCTTCTGGGATTCAACCTGAAGTCCTTGGAATATGCCAGCAGTCTAGTAGCCGCTCCTCTTAAAAGTAGCGTTTATTGATCAAAAAGTGAAGGAAAAAAGGAAATTGGGGATGTTTTCGACCTCTTTTGACATTCTCAATATTTCCATTTCTTTTTTTGACCATTAAAATGATCGTAAAAGATGATCTATATCAAGCTCTTTAGAAAATCTATTGTTTTGTGTCCGCATCAAAAAGTAGCTGACTCAATAATACTTAAGTAACATTGAATTATAACAATATACATTGATTAATTGATCTTGGTCGATCAGTTAAAATCAGTGGGGGTTATTAAATTACAAACAAAGATATTATGGATGGGGTCCGAACAGAACTTCTATCTTCAAAAGGGATCAGCTCAGTTCTTTTCCTTGGCAAAACTGATCGGAAGAAGATACTCAAGCTTGAGAAAGAGGATGAACAAAAAGGACTAATTCTGTGTGGCAAAAAGAGCAACGTTGGTATCCGTCAAGTTCTTGGCTGTGATATGATCCTAGGATTTTTGACCAACAGTGAGTTCCAGTGGCCTAAAAATAATGTTAAATTGATGCACGGTGGCAAGCTCATCGGTATGGATGTACTCGATCCTGTGGAACTTCAGGCTTACCTGGAAGATCCCAAATATCGTGTTTTGGGTAATATTGTAATACTCAACAAAGAGTTCCTGAATATAAGGTCCTCAACTGATCCGATAGATATGGTGATCAATGCACATCCCTTCCCTTCCATTGAGGGGGTCTATGGTATTTCAGGAGCAATTATTGCTTCACCTTCAGTAGCTTCGGATAGATACATACGATCACTTTCTCAGGATGATGATAGGGTTTATGTTGGTTCTTTCCTTCTGGGATTCAATCTGACTCCCTTGGAATGTGCTAGCAGTTTGGCAGCTGTTTCTGTAAAAAGCAGTGCTTATTGATCAAAAAGTGAAAAGAATAAGGGTAAATTGGGGATGCTTTTCTACCTCCTTTACCATTCCCAATACCTTTCTTTCCTTTACTGACCATTCAAGTGATCATCAGGATTATTTTTTTATCAATTCGGGTAAGACCGCTATTGTTATTTATTTGACGAACTATGGTCATTTATGTCTTTAAAAGTGCCTGAAGGACTTGAAACCGAGAGAACGCTCCTACGTCCTTTCAAAGGGGATGATCTTGATGGCTTCTATGCTTTCATGTCTGATGAGGCAGCTACTAAATATCTTCTGTTCACTACTGAGCAGAAGACCTACGAAGGTACTAAAGAGCTGCTGGATATGACTATTGCAAATTACTATAGTGATGAACAGATATATGCTCTGGCAGTTGAGCGTAAAACCGATGGAAATTTCATTGGTTCTGTCGGGCTTGGTCCGGATCGAAAAGGTTCGGGATATCAGATGTTCTGGTTGATCCTTCCTGAGTACTGGGATATGGGATATGGTAGTGAAGCTACTAAAAAGCTCCTTGAATATGCTTTTTCTATACTCGGGTTAGAAATGGTGACCGCTTATTCTCATCCAGACAATATAGCATCTGAAAGATTTGCACTAAAACTGGGGATGGTGAACAATGGCATTGTTGATATTGATCTATGCGATGAACCTCATGTTCAGTTCGTTATCAGAAAAGATGGTCACGATAAATTACTTTAAATATATCCGATTCAATGGTTTTACATTTACAGGCATGTTCAAATACTAATGAAAATACATTCCTGAAAGCTTCTATTATCTCTGTTTTCCCAAGATTTTCAAATGTATTAAAATATCCTGTAATGCCAGAATATAGGCATTAGCTGACAATTTTGTTTTGTATTATTTGCTAAATCTCATAAAGCTTTTTAATCAATAATGGACAAATTATAACCTAAGGAGTTCGAGTGGAACTATAACAAATTCAATGAATTGGCAATAAACAACATTTGAAATAAAAGCGGGGGTTCATACTTTGATCAATACTTTTTCATCAGGTCCAACTACTGAAATGAACTACAATTTCGTTGATCTTGTTGATACTTGCAAGCTACAGACCCTTATGGAAAGTTTTTATGCTGCAACTACCATTCCCTGTGGGATCCTTGATATGGAAGGTAATATCCTGGTTGCTGTTGGATGGCAGGATATTTGTGTGAAATTCCATCGTTTAGATCCTGTTACCGAGAAGCGTTGCAGGGAAAGTGATAAACATTTCATTAAGCTCTTTGAGGATAGTTCTGTAAAGGACAAAGGCTATATGGAATATATCTGTGGGAATGGAATGATCGATATTGGTATTCCGATATTTGTTGAGGGAAAACATCTTGCAAATATTTTCCTTGGTCAATTCGTTTACGAAAAACCAGACTCTGATTTTTTTATAAAGCAGGCAAATGAAGTTGGTTTTGACGTTGATAAGTACCTTAAAGCTCTTGATAAGGTTCCTATCTTTAGTAAAGATAAGATTACTCACATTATAGATTATTATATCAAGCTCGCTTCCTTTCTTACGGATATCGGTTTACAAAACCTGAAGCTTGCAAGAGCTGAAGAAGCCCTTCTACTTGATGAAAAACGACTTGAAGCTCTTTTAAAGCTTAACCAGATGTATGATGCCACCTTCGAGGAGATTACCGATTTTGTACGTGAAGAAAGTATTGCCCTTACCAATAGTAAGATCGGTTATCTGGTATTTTTAAATGATGATGGGACCTTGCTTTCTATGCACTCTCGAACTCAAGTTGCGAATGAATGCATTATCAAAGATGACGTTCCAGACTTTCCTCTTGAGTCTGCTGGACTATGGGTTGAGGCCGTTAGGTATGGAAGGCCGATCATTACCAATGATCATGGAGCACTTGATCCTCTCAAAAAAGGTTATCCTGGAGAACACTTAAAGATCCTGCGCAATATGGATATTCCTGTGTTCGATGGTGAAAAGATAGTGGCTGTTGTGGGTGTAGGGAATAAGGAAACGCCATATGTTGAATCAGATGTTCGTCAACTAACCCTGTTAATGGATGGTATGTGGAGGATGGTAAAGCGCAGAAAAGCGGAAGATGATCTTTACAAAAGTGAGGGGAGAAATCGATCAATACTAAATTCCATTCCTGATCTCATGTTCAAGTTTAATGGGGATGGGATGTTTATAGATTATAATTCCCCTTCTGAGGGATCTCTAATTGTTCCTGCTAGTGATTTCATTGGAAAGAATATTTCCGATATTTTTCCAAAACACATTTCAGCTCCTTCAATTGTGAACATTAAAAAAGCGTTGAAGGATGGTAATATTGAGATACTTAATTATCAAATTGATCAGGATGACGGCGTTCGTTATTATGAATCTCGTTTTGTTGCCACCGGGGAAGACGAGGTGTTGGCGATCATTCGGGATATTACTGATCGAAAGGAAGCTGATAGAATACTTCGTGAAAAAGCAGAGGCTGAAGCTGCAAATCTTTCCAAGAGCAAATTCCTTGCTAATATGAGTCATGAGCTAAGAACCCCTCTAAATGCAGTTATCGGTTTTTCAGAAATGCTCGCGAGTAAGAATTTTGGTGACCTTAATGAAAAGCAAGAACGGTATGTAAATAATATTTCTTCAAGCGGTAGTCATCTTCTTGAGATCATAAATGATATTCTGGACCTTTCAAAAATAGAAGCAGGAAAGATGGAACTTTTTATCGAAGAATTCAATTCTATAGATGCCATCGATGAAGTTTGCTATTCTTTGATGCCCCTGATTCTTAATAAGAACCTTAAATTGAACTTTTTTGTTGATGAGGATGTGAAATGGATATTTGCGGATCTTATAAAGTTCAAGCAGATACTTTATAATCTACTCAGCAATTCTGTTAAATTCACTTCAGAAGGCGGTTCTATAACAATTACTGGTTCAATTATTGAAAATGAGAATCATTTTAGTGTTGAAGATACTGGCAAAGGTATCGCACCTGATTCCCTTTCTTGTATCTTCGATCCTTTCTCACAAGTTGAGAAATTTGAAACAAAAGTGGAAAAAGGGACCGGACTCGGTCTTGCTCTTGTCAAGCGTTTTGTTATGCTTCAGGGGGGTAGAGTTTGGGTTGAATCTAAACTTGGTAAGGGAAGCAAGTTTTCATTCAGCTTACCGATAGAACCTGTCCATATTGGAGAATCATCCATACCTTACTTGGAGTGATATTGCCATAATAATCAAATTTACTTGAGTTATAGGTAAATCTAATTTTTAAAAACTGTTATATAGCATCAAAGCAGTCTTTTTATTGTAACCAATACTCCTAAAATAAGAGGTAAAACATATGGCTTGCTGGGAATATGATATTAAGATGATTCGAATGGACAAGATCGACACTACCAAGGAAGATCTAAATTCACTTGGGATTGATGGCTGGGAGTTAATCAAGTTTGATGGTCAACTCGATAGTTCCGGTAAAACTACCGGATATTTCAAGCGCTTGTTAGATGGAGCTAATATCTAAAGTTTTTACCATATATCTCCATCTGTTTTTGCAACTTCTTCGTTGTCCTTACAAATGCAATATTTGCAAAGGGCAATGTCAACTTCCTTTTGCTTGTTTTTGATAGGACAGTAATATTCACCGTCCAGTTCCATTATTGTCATTCCTCCGGGAAGGATCATGCCCACTGGATGCAACGGTTTTTTTGTGATGAATATGAGGTATGGTGTTACTATGCTCATAAATCTCTGAAAGTAATCTTCAAGAGGGTCCTCGCTGACTTGCTGCTCGTAATTTTTGATAAGTTCTTTGTACGTTTCAGGATCTATCTCTTCGATCGCAGGATTCGATCTTAAGCCCTTTATTTCCATAAAAGTCTCATAGTAATAACTAAATAATTCTGTTGAATAGGCCTTTTTATATTTCTCTGGTAGGAACTTCACGTGATTGAGCATGAATGAACGTGCTTTCATAATATCGTTGTTCGATAGCCTTCTTGCATCCTTTTCCAGGGATGCAAGAAGTTCTTTGGTGTTCATGTTCATCATTTTCGATATGCTCATTAATGTATTTTCCCTGTTCGAAGAGTTTCACCTTTTTATCATCTTCTCCTCTTACTGGCTGCCAATGCAAACAATATGGCAACTGCCGGTGGCACAATTCCAAGAGGTGTGCTTTTTTCGTCTTCTGGAAGTTCTGGTTCAAAACCTTCCGGAAGGTATATTGTTGTTTCCGGATGGAATGCATACCATGCAAACCAGAAATCCCTTTCTTTTACAATTTCTTCACCGGTTTCCAGGTTAGTTATCTTGACAATTCCTGCTTCATCTCTTTCAACAAGTATCTCAATGTCATTGACGGTGTCTTTTATAGTGCCGGTTGCGATAAGGTTCTCTTCACGATATGCCTGGTAAGTTCCATTCACTTCGATGCCGAAAATGACAGTTTTAGGATGGATCCTGTCATCACTGTTCTCCACAGGGAATAGCACAAAACTGTTCTCATAATAATTGCCATATGGGTCCGTACCATATGGTCTGCTGAACCCTGTATCCTGTGAGAGGACTTCTGAATCAGGATGTATCACTTTCCAGTCCCTCCATACAACCGTTTCTATGGAAATTGCTTTCAGTTCCATTCCTGTAAGCTCACCTACAATTGCTTGTCCACCTATTTGTGTCCAGTATGAATTTGTCTTTCTATCATACATTACAAGGTTTGAATTATAGAGCTTTCCTGAGGTGCCAAATTCAACTTCTTCTCCGTTGATCGTTCTTTCATAGGCAATGCCTGATCCGCAAAGTGGGCAGTATGTTATGAGGATCGGCTCGCCATTTATGTGGTCATTGACAATTTCGTGCCAGACCATCACTTGAAGGGGGTACACTCTTTTAGTGTCGTTGTAGATGAGTGCCAGCACCAGCTCGTTGTCCTGTATCCATCTATCAGCTTCATCAACAGTTACATACTCCGGTTCATCAATTGAGGGTATCCCGTCCATGGGTGGCCCTCCCGATGTGATCTTATTTGGGTCTACAATATACTTCACTCCCAGTTCTGTGACCATTATGCCTGTTTCTTTTTCCATCTCAGTGAGTTCAGGCAGCTTTTCGATCGATCCAGCAGTTTCCTCTTCAGCAACTGCTACTAATGGAATGATCAGGAAAAGTATGCATACATATACTGCTATTTTTCCAAAGGTGTTCATAGTAATCTCTCCAGTACTTTGAATACGAATATAAGGTAATATACGGATATGACAAGCATAATGATGCCTGCTGAAAGGTTTATCTTTCTTTTGTTGGCAACAAGGTATCTGATGATCCTCTTGCTCTTTGTTGTTGATATTGCAGAGAAGACCAGCAATGGGAAACTCAATCCCAGTCCAAAGGCAATAAAGTTCAGGAAATTCTCCACAAATCCCATGCTTGTAAGCGATTTAGCAAACAGGGCCGCAATGAATGCAGGATTGCATGGAACTACGATTGCCCCGAAAAAGAATCCGTACAAAAAGGCTGTTATGACGGGGCTTCTGTCGTTTGAAATGTTAGTTCTTGGTAAATATTTACTTACGTCATAATCAAGTATCAATAGTATACTGATGATGAACAGTATGCCAAATGCAATTGGTGAGATTATTCCGATTACCTTTGTAAGAGAGACTTGCAATATTGTGGTGAACAATATTCCCAGGAGTGCCATAAAAAGAATAACTCCGGCACTGATTATTAGTCCGAAGATGATCGGTAGCTTCTCATTTTTCTCTTTCCCTGACATCTGATTGGAAAGGTATGCCAGAAATGCAGGGTATAATGGTAAGACACAAACTGCTGTAAGTGGTGTCAATAGTCCAAGTGTGAAAGAAAAAAATAGGTCGGTGATAAAAGGAAGAATTGTGCTTATCAGCATCCCTCCTCTAGCTCTGCTAAAAGTTCATCAGTTTGCTTTAAGCCTCTATCCAGCAATCGTGTCGACTGGTCGTCACAAATGAGTATTACTGGAGCGCTTGGGGCATTGACAACTCCCACTCCGAATTCATCGATCAAAGCTTCGGTCATTTCAATTGGTGCTACTGCAAAATACCAGTCAAACCCATTCTTTTCAGCATGATCTCTGACGAGTTCCGCATCTTCGTTAGGGTCAGTATCAAGGGAGATGTGGATCACACTTGCTTCTATTCCTGCAAGCTTTTCCATCTCTTTTTGCTGTTGTAAGCAGGTTGGGCACCAGACTGCAAAAGTCTCTAACATTACCGTTTGTCCTTCAAAATCGCTTACCTTGAAAGTGTCACCGGTGATAGTATCTGTTAGTTCTACTTCTTTCCAGTCCATAACTTCTTCAGGTCCAGTTCCCTCGTTTGTCTCACTGCCAATGCATCCTGATATCAGGACCAATGTGATGATCAATGTAACAAATAGTCCATAGGCATGTTTAATATCGTACATTTAATACCCCTATTAAAAGTGTGGTCTACTTTTTAATAAACGTTTCTAAGGGATCATCGCTGGATATTATTGAGTTTCTTCAAGAGCTCTGCCATTATTTTTGGATCAGTTGTCGGCAATGAACATTCATGGTTATGGCAGACATAAGCAGTTGCTTTTTGTTTTTGTGATCTAAGTGTGGATGTATATGGTGCTATACTTTCCAGTTCCTTCTCATTCTTTTCGTTTTTAACAATAACTGTTTTTCCGGGAATGAACTCTCTGTTGATGTTGTTTAGCATGAGTTGTGTATCTTCGGATTCAAGCTCTCCCGCTATCACGATTTCCACTGAGGGTGCGAATGCAAGATCGAGGCCTGCGATGAAATGTGTATAACCAAATGGCATGGCCTTTACCGTTGATGCGAAAGCATTTGACATCTTTATCGCTTCACTATTTAATTCGGGATTGCCGGTAAGCTTTGACAGCCTTAGGAGGTTGCTCAGTTCCACAGAATTTCCACTTGGCATAGCTCCGTCATATGCCTCTTTTTTTCGGAAAAGCAAAGTCTCACTTTTATTTGATGTCTGGTAGAACCCTCCATTTTTCGCATCTTTGAAATTTTCGATCATATGGTCTGTAAGTTGCAGGGCCTTTGCCAGGTAAGTGACCTCAAATGTAGCTTCATATAGCTCTATCAATCCCCATGTGAAGAATGCATAATCATCGAGGAATCCAATTGTTGGTCCTTTGCTGCTGGAATAATTGTGATGGAGCTCACCGTTTTCATTCATACGCTCGGATATTAGCAGGTCGGCATTTCTTTTTGCAATATCAATGTATCTTTTATTGCCCATTACGCGACCACTTATCGAGAGTGCTGCTAACATGAGTCCGTTCCAGTCTGTTATTATCTTATCATCCTTTGAAGGATGTATCCTTTTTTCACGTGTGGAAAATAGTTGTTTCCTGCATCGTTCTAGTATGTCACCTATCTCTTTGGTTGTTATGTTGTATTGTTTTTCAATACCTTCCAGGTCTTTTCCTAGGTGCAGTATGTTCTTTCCGCTAAGCTGGTGCGTACTTTCTTCGAGGAAATTGCCTTCGGGTCGAACATTAAAAACATCTCTGAAGATGAGATGATCTTCATTGCCCAATATACTCTCAATTTCCGAAATATCCCATGTGTAAAATTTACCTTCCACTCCTTCGCTGTCAGCATCCTCGGCACAATAAAACCCACCATCCGGTGAGGTCATATCCCGTATGATATATTCAATGATCTCATTTGCTGTGTTCGAATACTCTTCTTTGAAAGTGGCTTGATATGCTTCCGTATATGCAATGATGAGCAGTGCCTGGTCATACAGCATTTTCTCGAAGTGCGGGACGAGCCATGAGCTATCTGTGGAATATCTGTGAAATCCAAATCCGATGTGGTCATATATTCCACCTTTTCTCATTGCCTGCAATGTTCTTTCGACCATTTGCAGGACCGTTGGGTTCCCTGTTCTTTTCCAGTAGCGCAGAAGATATGATAGGTTATGGGGGGATGGGAATTTCGGTGAGGTTCCAAATCCTCCATTCTCGTTATCGTAATTATTTGCAAGATATGAGTAAGTTCTATGAATGATCTCTTCAGTTAGCTCCTCGGTATGTGAGCTCTCACTTTTATCGGATAAGGCTGTTTTTATCAGCTCGACCTGTTCGACAATTTTGTTGTGCTCTTCTTTCCACAGGTGTTTTACCCATGGTATGATCTCAAGCATTCCTTTTCTTCCAAATCCGCTTTCAAGGGGGATGTATGTGGCTGCAATGAAAGGAACCTTCTCCGGGGTCATTATAATGGTAAGTGGCCACCCTCCGCTGCCGTTCATTTTCTGGCAGATGTCCATGTATACTGAATCGATATCCGGACGTTCCTCTCTGTCCACCTTGATACTTACAAAAGTGTCGTTCATCATTTTAGCAACATCTTTGTTCCTGAATGATTCTCTTGCCATCACATGGCACCAATGGCACGTTGAATATCCAATGGAGAGGAATATTGGCTTATCCTCACTTTTTGCTTTTTCAAATGCTTCTTCTGTCCATGGATGCCAATCTACAGGGTCGTTAGCATGTTGTAGGAGGTATGGATTTTTTTCATCGATCAATCTATTTTCAGTACCCTTATCATTGTTTGTCATGATTTCCCCAAATCATTTTAATTTAATTTCTTTTAGAAAGAAAGCCTTAAATGAATGTTGTCTTATCGCTATATGGTTTTATCCCTGCAGGCGATCTTTAAATGTGCGAGGCAGTGCTATTAATAAAATACTGTTATTGAGGGTGCTGTTATTGGAAAAAACCACTGTAAGTCGGGGCTCACTTTCTGATGGTCAACAATAAAGGGTTGCTATGGTTCTTGTGATGAAGCCTTAGATTATGTTCGATGAACTGACTTCAATTCTTGCTCTTGGATGTGGTAGTTTATGGCCTTGCTATTATGAAATGCCTTATAGGGGAACTGGGGGCTGTGTCCTCTTATCGATGAAATGTAATTGTTGGGGTGAGTCCCATTTAGTGTTCTCTAGTATCAATTATAGATTTGTACTCATTTTGAGCAAGACCTTTCAAAGTATTTGATATTTCTAAAATTGCCAAATATGTATTATTCATTATATACTTTTATATATGCATGATAATAATGCTTTATTATATTATATACTATTTTTTATCTACTAATTACAGTATCTTATTAATTATTCATTTTAAATAGTATACTTTTATAAATAAATATGCATTTATTTAGATTTACTATATTGTTAATTATAAATCTTATAACATATTCTTTAATTACTATATATTTGACAATACTCTTTAACACAATATTATATGACAAATCGAATAAAATTAGATATAATATTTAGATTTAAATAATAATGCTTTTATGCATTTTAAAAATATTCTATTTTGGTCAAGTCATTTTGTAATATAATTGAGATCATGATCTTAATGGTCATATTATGTCTTAACAAAATCGAAAAAATAGCTATGTGTTTCTATCCATTTTTTGTCTGCATAGTATACGAGTAGTGTATCAAAAATAGTCAAATTCGCATAGTAAAAAATCTCTATTTTTTTGTAATGTGGTTGGTGTGATTTTTTCAATTTAGTCATAAATGGGCCATTTATTTTTATTACTTATTATTAATATTTTAAAGCGCAATCTCGATATCACGTGGTTTGAAACATCAGTTATAAAATACATATCTATATATGGATATTTAACTATACATTATTTACAATATACTATCAAGTGCTCATTGTGTTGTAATGTCATATATGAAATAATTAAATGTCAGTATGATTGCCTATTGGTTTCTGGCCATTTTTGCACAAGCTAGTAAATTATATGACTCAATATGGGATGTATTCAGATGGGTATTTTGCTAAAAAACGTTTATGATGCCTTGATTATCTTCTATTTCTGGTGTATGGTGAATCAAACGAAAAATCGCATGTGTGGGTGGGGGTCGGGTTGTCTGTGTACCTTCTGCCATGGCTACTGGTGCATGCGTGTGCAATACTAAAACGATCTTAATGGCAAAATGAGTTTATGGGTCTCAATATGGATATTGGTTCAATGTACCTATTGCACAGGTATTTAGGTGGGGGTAGCAATGTGATTAATCTATTCAGGGCCTGCTGAAGCCTGCCTATTGCAATATTAGTAAACTGGGGGTATGTTGTACTATTCCTGTATATAATCAGTCAGATCGTGAAAAATTTGCTTTCCTGGTGGAGGGGGTGGGCATGTATAAAGCTCGGAGTTATCCCTAAATATGATCTCATCTTTGTGTATCATGATATTTCACGATGCAATGAATATAATCTCATTTTCCTTTTTGTGACATTGGTTAGTTGGAATTTTCCAGCTGTCCCGGCGTTCTTTTCCTGATGTGTGCACAATGAGGTTAAAATTGTGTAATAATTCTCACATCAAAAAATGATTTCATAGTTTGCAATATCGCTATAGGTTGTTATCATGCAATAAAAAATAACCATTGTTTATGGATGGTGAATCTATGAAATATCGAAAGTACTTGCAAAAAACTTAAGGGGCTGGTGCCATGGGCAACCACTTTATTCCTAATGTCATTTAATGGGCGTAAAAATGATAAGTATATGCGAAGAATTTAAAAAGCCATGACTCAATTAAGAGATGTTCAAAGGAGCTATGATAAGCAGCACTCACTAAAATAGGTTAGTTTTTCATCACTAATTCTTTTTATGTTGGGGCCTCAGTTTGCTCAAAATCGTCCAATGCCGTATCATTGTTTGATTACACAATTGCTTTATTTTGTAAGTGCTCTCTTTGATCGTCTCTATTATTTCTGAAATATTGATTAAATTTTCAGAAAATTTGACAAAGCACGTGGGTGTATAAATAATACTGACAAAATAAAAGTAAATATTATTCAATCTTTTATAATTAATTCAAATATAATTATTTTGGCTTAATATATATCACTTTAGCAAAAAATTGTGTGAAATTTGCCTATGTGTTTTAGTGCATTTTCAATGCACTGAGTGTATAGGGCATGGTTCTAAAATATGCTGATGCGCATAGTGTTATAATTATTATGAGTTATTATAATCAACCTTATCATTACTTCTAGTTATGGGCATAATGGGCTCAATTTCTTCTAATATGCTGTAATGTTCGCCTTATTGATTCGATTATTTTTGATGTATGGTAATTTTTGCTTATTCATATACACTATAGAACCAACTTGTAACGTTTACATAAATGCTATGTTTTTCTTAACAAGTTCATTCTATATACTATGGCAATACATGTTTTACAACCTGCAACCCCCCCATTCTACACAAAATAATATCAAGAAATGCATATCTGATATTTGGCGCACATCTATGCATATAGTCAGTGTAATAAGGATTTGGCTTTATTAAATTTGGGGCTATAACTTCAGTGGGATGTTTGGATCTTGGTATGGTCCGTTATTTTATGATCTCATCTTACTTTTTTGCACTTTAACAACTGTTTTTCTACAATTTTCATTATTCTTTCAATTGGTAGTCTCTTATCCTCAATTTTTTTATTGATATTTGTTCTTTCATGTTACAATTGCCTATGTGTTTCATGCATTTTTTGACCTATAACTTGTATGGGTGTGGTGCTGAAAACACTCACGTAATTATATGGTAATTATTGCACTTACTTTTCTCATTCAAATAAAAGTTGAATTGGCACTATTTTTTATTTGTTTTATTGCTCGAATAAAATTAGATTTGTATGTCTGTACTAATATTGTATATATGTGGAAACCAATATTTAAAATTTGATTATATCTATATATAATTAGAAATTATATTAATATAATAACTGTCCACATATTTATTTAAGACAGTGTTATAAATTATGTAATATAATTAAATTACTCGTATAAAATCAAGGGTAATGTAATAGTTCATAATTACATAAAAGTATATACTATACATTATACATCGATTTGAAAACCAAAAATATCTTCAAATTTCGGATATTTTTTCCTTGCATTATAGAGGTATTGTCGTACGCAGCTTTCTCCTTTTGCACGTGCGAACATGGCAGTGATCTCTGTGGATGAAAAAACGGTCTGGAGTTGCTTTTCTGGAATGCTTTCGAGCAGTTCTATGCCTGATAGTTGCTGACCATCTTCTACTTCATTCTTCAGAGGGGTTGAAATTCCTGCTTTGGCAACCGGTCCGGAAAAGTGAGAGTTAGATATTTCGCTTACCCAGTTCCAGTTCTGGTCATAAATGTTTGCAGAGAGCTTTCCGCATTTAGTGCATTTGCCTACTATTATGAATTCCTTGTCAATGGCATGATAGCTCAGGCTCATAATGGGTGATCTGCATTTGGAGCAAGTACCTACTTCATTTTCTTCGGACTCAGCAGCTGGTATCTGATGCTCGATGTGAAGTGTTTTCTTCTTAAGGTCGTAGGTGTATTTTGTTGTGTCCTGTATATTCATAGTGCTATCTCGCTGCGGATATTGTAGTTAACTCATTATGAGGGCATCAGTTCGCAAACATATATATAGTGTCATCTGCATAATAGGTTTACTGTTCTATTGGGGAGAATTCTATCATGGCATCTATTCGATCTAGAATTAAGGACCGGCTTAATAAGTTCATTGAGCTGGATGTAAATGGGCTTCGGAGCTATGTCTTATCTGTGTTTTTAAGCGTTAAAAAATCCACAGTGGATGAATTACACCAGGCCATTACTAAAAAGTACGATGTTTCCAGAAGCGCAGTGGCTTCTATGGTGGGATATATCCATTCAAAGCTTGGCATTCTGCGATCTCACAAGGAGTCTTATAAGACACCGATCGTCTATTCTTTAAAGGAAGAGTATGCTGATCTTTTAAAAGCTGAGCTTAAATCTAAGGGAATCACTTTATCCTGATCTTTCGGTCAGTCGGCTTTGATCGATCATGGTATCAGTAAAAGATGCTCCTCGAACCTCTACAACTATAGTCATACGTTCCGATGCAAATGCACGCATCACCCGTTCAAGGGATCCATATTTCAGTCTCATGAGGCGATTATTTCAGGAAGATGCCACTGCAATGCGCGGGCAAAAGTTCCTTATGATGGTCGAAGAAAGGCAAAAAAGTGGCAATCCGGTCAAGACCAGCGAATGGGAAGACCTCATCAAGGAGCTGGATGTGGGTCGTGCTTCGTTCTATTCAATGCGTAATAAGCTTCTTGGTGCCGGTCTTATTTCTAACAGAAACAATGAATATCGTCTTTCCGGCCAGTTCAGCCGTGATCTGATGGATCTTGCCAGATGGTGGCAAACCGCTATCCTGGGTGAAAATCCGGACGATTCCTAATTTTATTTAAAAATCATTTAAGCACCGGGCGATAGGTTTATTAATTAGGTTTACCATGTAGGTGCTGTACTCATAAGCAGCCCGGTAGTGTAGTGGTCAATCATGCAGGACTCTGGATCCCGCAACCTCGGTTCGAATCCGTGCCGGGCTACCAAATTCTTTTTGGAAGTCCTATTTTTTTGATGCTTATTTTAAAACTATACTCTACAGATTTTATTTAATTATGATGGATGTATCAAACGTGGTTTTCGATAAATAAATAAATAAATAAATCGAGAAGATCTCTTTGTCTTTTTGATAACTTTTACTCAATATACTTTCTTTGAAGATATGCCACAACCACGCTTGTAGACAATGAAATAAAGCCTGTCCGTAAAGGCAACAAGTTTGAAGGTTTGGAGCATTGGCATAGGTCATGGTTGGAATGATGAACTTACAAAACTCATAAAAGAAAACGGTATTGATTACGCACGGAAAAATTTCCAGTTTTCGATTTTAGAATATCGTTCTATGGAAACAGATGATGATGTAATCATTGAAAGAGATAAATACAGTTGAAGGATATAAAAGTATAATTAGACACTTTCTGGCAAGATTGAGACGAAATTTAAAGTGTTATACTAAGAGTCTTGAAATACTGAAGTACTCTGTTCTTCTTTTAATGAAGTACAGAAATAAAGGGTTAGCTATGTTTAATTTACAAGCTTTTTAATTTCTTTTAATGCTTTACTAAATTACAGTTGTTCTTTAATTCAAAGACTTTAAATTATGCAAAATACCTATTTATTAGAGGGGACATAAAGAGATAAACCACCATTTAAGTACGATTATTTCTCCATCTGCGTATAACTAATATCTAAAAAACGAACAGACAATTAAATTTGCCAACATGTCAAAAAGATACCATATTCCCGAACCACTTACTCTGATACATCCACGTTCATTGAAACACCTTAGCTTCGAGCTGCAGTCGTTAGTTAGGGGACGACTCTGGCTAAAGATCATGATCGGGATGTTTCTTGGGATCATTGTCGGCCTGGTGCTCGGACCATCGACAGGATTGGTGAATCAAACTGTCTCATATACAATTGGTGAATGGCTGGCGCTACCTGGGTATATTTTCCTGGCACTATTGCAGATGATAGTTGTTCCTCTTGTTTTTGCATCTATCATCCGGGGTATAGCTTCAGGTGAGGATATGGAGCAGCTCAAATTGATAGGGTTGCGTACGGTTGCATATTTCCTCGCAACCACGGCAATTGCCATACTTATCGGTCTGACACTTGCTTTAATTATAAATCCGGGTAGTTATATCGGCAGTGAACTGGTCCAGAGCACAATGGGATCTGAAATAACTCCGGTCAATGAGATCAGTACCACAACCCCTGGCATTGCAGATGTTCCTGGTATGGTCACGAACATACTACCTACCAATCCGCTCGGGTCCCTGGTAACAGGACAGATGCTTCAGGTGGTGGTCTTCTCTATCATAATAGGTCTGGCTCTGGTATCCATATCACCTGAACAATCAAAACCTCTGCTTGACCTGCTGGGTTCACTCCAGGAAGTAAGCATGACCATCGTACGATGGAGCATGTTACTTGCTCCGTTTGCTGTGTTTGGTCTTATCAGCAAGTTCACGTTGAACCTTGGAGTGGCTGCACTTATGGGAATGTTGGTGTATGTAGGGACTGTACTTTTAGGGCTCCTGTTACTACTTGTCTTTTACCTGCTGGTAGTTTTCATTGTTTCAAGAAGGGGGCCGATTGATTTCATGAAATCTGTAAGGGATGTATTGTTACTTGCGTTCTCAACATCCAGCTCTGCTGTTGTCATGCCTTTGTCAATTAAGACCGCTGAGGATAAATTAGGTGTAAGACCTTCCATTTCCCAATTTGTCATCCCGCTGGGTGCAACTATAAACATGAATGGAACAGCTCTCTATCAGAGTATAGCAGCAGTTTTCCTGGCACAGGTATTTGGTGTGGAGCTTGGTTTTGGTGCTCTTCTGTTGCTTATGGTCACCGTGGTAGGTGCTTCCATAGGTACTCCTTCCACTCCTGGTGTAGGTATCGTTATTCTTGCTTTGATATTGACCAATGTCGGCGTTCCAACTGCAGGTATAGCACTTATAATTGGGGTGGACAGGATCCTTGACATGTGTCGCACATCCGTGAACGTCACCGGGGACCTTGTTACCTGTGTTATTATGGACAAATGGGTGGGTAGCAAGAAACCAGCAATGCAAGAACGTTTCGAGCACTCAAAACGTGAAACAGAAAGAAAGGTCTTGGGAGAAGATGTTCTCGTTAATTCACACGATGCGTGATCCTGTCTTTAACAATACCATTTGCTGAGGCCCTTTACGGGATAAGTCTGTTTGATCGTAACGATCAGGTATTGTGAATACTAAAAAAGGAGGGGGAGGGGTACGAAATTCTTTTTTGAAGTTCTTCTTTTTATTGCTAATTTTACAAAAATTAATTATAATATAGCATTTAGATTTTTATTAGTTTCTCAAAATCAATATATATTGTATAATAAATTATATGTCTTACCGTAATCGGTTTTAACCTACAAACCAATATATTAAATGGGTGTGGGAGTTATATGGCGTAGAGCGAGTTTGGGGACTTGTGGGGGACGAGAATTCCACTAAAAGGTGGCATTCTCTGATAAATGGCTCCCATGCCCATGATCAAAGTGATCTTTTACCTATTTTATGACTCCAAGGATGCATAACAAATCCCTTTTGCATAGTATGTTTTATTCCAATCTCATAACCTATCTAATGAATTAAGCGAAGCTCCCATTCCGGGAACTGGTGTTGCGGACCGGGTTGTGCTCTGATTTCAATCAGTGAAATGTTCCTCTTCGACTATTCTATGTGGAAATCTATTTATAGATGCATAATGTTTACGTGGATTTAGCGAGTTCTTTAAGGGCATTACCCCCCACCCCCCAAAACTTCTTTTTTGCTCTTTTAGAACTCATCTAAAACTTCTGTTTCTTCATAACTTTGTGCCTTATTCCTATCATTGTCACTTTCTTCTTCAGTTATTCATTGAAGATAGGTATATATGCAAAAAAATGACAGTTTCTATTATTGAGTTCTCCTGGGATAGTTGCCAATTCGTGCTCCATTTCCGAGTTCTTGCCCTTATTTAACTCACTCATCAGCTTACTCGCATCTAGATAATAGTTCCCTCTTTTTGTTCGAATAATAGTTAAGGAAATAAATATATCTTAAAATAATTAAACATCTTACCGCAATTGATTTTAACTTACAGGACAATTACTTTGCCTGGGTGTGGGAGTCGTATGATATGAAGCGAGCTTGGGGCTTATGGGGAAGAGGGTTCACTTTAATGTGTATTCTCTGATTAAAGGCTCCTATACCCATTATTAATATGATCTTTGGCCATTTTCCTCTGACATGGATGCATAATTTAGTTCATCTAGATCAGTTCATAGTCCTCAGTACCAATCTCAATACGACCACTGAGTTTTAACGTACCAATAGTTGTCAGCCTATAGAGTACCAGTTCAATCAGGCTTATGTCGAATATATGGAAACCCAATAGAAGAAATTCATCTAATAAATGTAAAAAGCCCTCCTCCTTAGAGATCCTGTCTAAAACTCTATAAATGAATAAAGGAAATCAGACCTATGAAACGTTCAACACTACTGGAAAAGAAGATACATTCTAAATTAGGTGAAGTTTTAGAACCACTCGGCTCGACCCGTTACTTTGTAGAGGTAAAACCAAGAGGGCATGAATTTAGCGCAAAGATCTGGGTTGAAACGAAAATCCTGGATGAAATTGCCAAAGATCCTGAAAAGCTCACATACATTACTGCTACTATCAGAGAAGTTGAAAAGGAATCCAAAAAAAAGATATTTGAAAGCCTGAATCCGCTTTTATGATATTTTTGCTCTTATGTGGCATTGAATAGATCTCTTTTATTTTTTGCAATTTACGCCATTACATCTCGTTTAAGATCTACTTCATGTCTTGACATTTCTGCCCAAAACTTCATTAACACTGTTTATCATATCTGCCTTGGTGACAAGGATCAGTTCATCCTTTTCATACAATTTCGGATCCTTTTCTGCAAGGATGAATTCACTTTTACGGTAGAGGCCTATGAATGCACTATCCTCTGGTAGTGAGATCTCGGACAGTTTCATATTAATTATTTTGTCAGTAGTCAGTACGCCCATAAAACGCACATCAGAGCGTACCAAATTACTCAGTTCAATTGTGTTTATTCCTCTGAGAACATCTGATATATAGCTGGAAGATATGCTGGATGGATTTATCATATAAGAGAACCCAAGCTTGCTTGCGATATCCATGAATTGCCTGTCCTCTAACTTGAGAACAACTTTCCCAACCTTAGCATCTCTGGCTATCAATCCGATCAGGATGTTGTTCTGATCATTGGTTGTACAAGCAACAACTGCGTCTGCCTTATCTATATCTGCTTTTTCAAGGATATCGGGTCTTGTGCCTTCGGCATTTATCACCGTACAATCCAAGGTTTCTGCAAGCTCTTTAGCTATGGCTTCATCTTTCTCGATAAGTATGACCTCTTTACCTTGTGCGATCATATTCCTGGTAAGATGTATTCCCAGTGAACCGGCTCCGACTATAATGACTCTCATGTTCTCACCTTCCTCTTATTTGCCCATTTTCTTTTTATCCATGTTCCCGGCATGAATAGCAATATCAATGGAATTATCTCTATCCTTCCAAACAACATGTCAATTATTAACACTAACTTAAGGACCGCAGGCATTGATGCACTGGTCGTTCCTGCGGAAAGTCCCACCGTGCTCAAAGCACTAGATACCTCGAACACGGAACTACTCATATTCGTCCCGTAAAGCATGAAGATGAATGATGATGCGATAAGGATCAACGTATAAAGCAACATAAAGGTCACAAGATTGTAGATCTCGTCACTTTCTATGACGTGGTCCTCTATCTTTATCGGTGTAATGGTCTCCCTGGGCAGGAACAATCTCAACAGTACATTATGTACCACTTTTAAGAGCAAAAGCACTCTTAATATCTTGATCCCGCCTGCCGTGGATCCTACATTACCCCCCATCCACATCATAAATATCAACACTGCTTTTGAAGCCTCAGACAAAATGGAAAGGTCTATAGTAGAAAACCCTGCAGTAGTAATTGCATTTATTATCTGAAAAAGACTGTCCTGTATCAGATCATAGTCCATATTTTCTCTTTCGAGAGTAAAAGCAAAAACAATTGATCCTATGGTTATGAAGGCCAGGAAATACCGAAGTTCCAGATTTTTGAAGAATTTCTCCGGTTTCTTGAAGAGGTATGGATAAAGTACAAAACTGACTGCTCCCAGAAGACACGATATACTTATTGCAGTGGGTATCAGGCTTCCCTGATATGCTCCTATACTTTCAGAACGTGTTGAAAATCCACCGGTAGATACACAAGAGAATGCATGGCAAATAGAATCGAACAGGGACATCCCACTCATTAAAAGCAGAATTAAGGAGATCAATGTTATTATAATGTAGACTTTTCCAAGGGTACGGGTGGTGGATATTACAGTTGGTTTGATCTTCATATCTCCATAGTTGGCTTTGTACATCCTGGATGCTGTTGTTCCAGGTCGTATCAGGACGGAAAGCACCACTAGAATTATTCCAATCCCGCCCACCCACTGCGCCCAGGAACGTGCAAACAGGAAAACGGGTCCTACATCTGCAGGTGCAACACTGAGTCCTGTTGTCGTAACGGCTGACACACTTTCAAAATAAGCATCAATAAAAGGCATTCCCGTTGTAAGTGACATTGGAACAGCACTCAGGAACGCTGAGATCGGGAAAACCAGTGCAACGATGATGAGTGCTTCCTTCGTTTCAAGGTCATAGTCCGGAAGAGCGCGATATATCAAAGAGCCAATGATGAACACTACGACAGCAGTGCTTCCATAATCGATGGCAGCTTCTATATTTCCAAGTACGAATGCAGCAATTGCCGGAACAATCAATACGAACGTAAAAGCTATGAGGTAATATCCAATGTACTTTGCTACAGCTTTATGGTTAACAGGAGTGTGTAGCTCGTACATAGTTTATAATGCTGCTTATTAGCTTATAAATTGTCTCGTGAAATGCCTCTGTGAATTCTCTTTATGTTTCTCCCTGTGCGAGTTAAAAATGTGGATACTTCACATAGAGGGAGAGAAGCAAGAAGGATTTAAGCACAGAAGGGAAGTAGGTAAAATATTAAAAGAACTTTATTCATTAATATATTTATATTATATTTTAGAAATAAATTCCATATTCCACAATTTTATTCATTTTGAACAATAGCTTCAAAACAAAATCCATGGTCACCTTCGTATGATTCATGGTGTTTCTTGAACCCCTGCCATATTTCTGATGGAATGCCATATGGGAATGCCTTACATGCAGGTATGCCAATCGATTCGATGAAATGTTTACATCCTATACATTCAGGTGCTTCAGTTGTTATTGCATCTAATTCGTTCATATCATGTCACCATTATTTTTCTGCTTTATCAATTTATTGTAAACCAGTTCTTTAGTCCTTGTCAGTACTTGTAATGCTTCCAAATGGAGCTGTCAGTACAGTTGCAACATCAAGGTTTTCCAACTTAAGCAATCCAAAACCTGTCTGTTAAGCAGCTGCTTGAAAAGCGGGATACAACAGCTAACCGATGATCAGGACGGCTTGACCCCACGCACTTCAATGCTAATGACCGATTCAGCGATCTCTCTTGCTTCTTCCATGGAAAGCTCCAGATCCTTCAGTATTGCGGCCATCTCGTCGGAAGAGACCACTTCAACGATCAGTTCGAAAGGATAGTTCGTCTCTTCTATTATCTCAATATCCTCGAACCCTGAATTTTTGATCGTATCCAGATAATCATCCTTCAGCATCGCACCTGAAAGGCAGCCAATATAAGCTTCTGCTGATTCTTTTATCTTGTCAGGAATGGTTTTTAACAGGACCATATCCGATATTATGAAACGTCCCCCGTCCTTCAGTACCCTGAAAATCTCCCTGAATACCTTATCCTTTGAAGGGGCGAGGTTGATGACACAGTTTGAGATTACAACATCAATGGAAGCATCAGCAACAGGTATCTCTTCTATGTCCCCCAGCTTGAATTCCACATTCACATACCCCCCACTTGAGGCGTTTTCCCTGGCTTTCTCTATCATCTCCGGTGTCATATCCACACCGATGACCTTACCTTCCTTTCCCACCTTGGCGGCTGCAAGGAAACAATCAAAGCCTGCACCCGAACCCAGGTCAAGGACGGTCTCACCTAATTTCAAAGACGCTAATGCAGTGGGATTCCCGCAACCAAGGCCAAGGTTTGCACCTTCCGGTATCTCATCAAGCTCTTTCTCAGAATACCCGATCTCCTTACTTATTTTCTCTGCCACACCACTCAAACTGCAGCATGGACTTGTCTTTGAACAGCAGGTTGATCCGGTTTTTGTAACTTTGGCATAACCTTCTTTTACCATCTTCTTGATTTCTTTTGGTTCCATCATTGACCCTCGGTTTTATTTATATGATCACCATTGTTCATGAATTCGTTCTGATACATGTTCCTGAACTGTTCGCTCGATCCTTTCCGGTAGAGTATGTTGTACACGCAGAAAGGTATCATCTGTCCGTTAGGAAGGATCTCTGTTATGCAGCATTTCTTCGCTCTTTCCAGGTCGAAATTAAATTCATCCATGAATGCATGGACCGAGATAAGGGTGACATTGTCGATTATTTTGCCTGTATCTGAAACCATACCTTGGAACAATGTACAATCACACTTTTGTCCACCATCGCCGCCACACATGTTCGTTTTGGACATGACCATATTGAGAGCATTGATCGATCTTTCGATCTTGGAAGTGACCTTAAGGTCTGCGATCGTACGGTCAACAAGATAATCCCTGCAGGCACTGGAATTCAGGAATTTGGTTAGCGAGATGTTCTTTCCCTTGTGATTGTAAACATAGGAGCAAACCGAACAGGTTGGATGAGGGCAGGGGATGCTAATGAAGTTCTTTTTGTTCAATAGACCTCCTGTCTGATCCTCGATCTCATGTAATACTTCAGGAATCGTAAGCGCTGTTTCTACCTTCTTTTCCAGTTCATACCTTCCTGTCAGGGTAGCTGGCTGGAAATTGACCATTTTTATGTTTGTTTTGCCCAACGCATAATCTATGATGGAACCAATCTCGTGCTCGTTTACTCCTTTGACAATGGTGGCTACCAGAGCAACAGTTAAACCAAGTTCTTCACAGTTCTCAAGCGCCTTCAATTTTATATCGATAAGTGGCCTTCCCCTAATGGTTGTATAGGTCTTGTCCTCGAACCCGTCGAATTGAAAATATATGACTGGCTTGCCAACTCCAGATACATCATTTTGCACGGTAGATGCTACTTTTTTTGCAAAATCCATGTCAGCAAGTTTCAGGCCGTTGGTGTTCAGTACTGGGTAAAGGATATTTTTTTGGCCCATATATTCCAGGATCCCAAGGATGTCCGGATGTAATGTCGGCTCACCTCCACTTATCTGAAGTACCTCGGGTTCCTTTTCATTCTCAACGTAAAGGTCTATCATCTCCTTTACTTTTTCAAACGGCAGTGTAAAAAGTCCTTTTGAATCTGCAAAACAAACCGGACAGTTCAGATTACACATATCAGTTATCTCTATGATCCCAACGCATGTGTGTTGTTGATGAGCCTCACACAATCCACAATCATAAGGACAGCCCTTGGAAACAGGAGTTGGGTGCAAGGGCTTTGAACCGGGCTTGTTGTGCTTTACCGCATCCAGATAATCCTTAGCATCCGAATATACAGGGACTTCGAAAGAACCGTGATCCGCACAATGCTTACGCAAAAAGACCATGTTCTCACGCAGTATTATCTGGCAATCTATAACTTCAAGGCATTCAGGACACACGCTTTTTGATGTTCCTGCAATAAGTTCACCACTCACTAAGTCCTTTTGAGGCGATCTATTTACATCTGGAACGGTTTCAGGATTCTTTGTAATTGTAAATTCCCCCCTCTTAATAGCAATACTGCCTTTCCCCCACAATATTACTATACTCTATTTTTTTCTTTAAACTATATATAAGGTTAGACTTCATCCTGGAAGCCGAAGATACCAAAATTTGGCTTTGTAGAAATCCTCAACCACACTAAAAATACAATCTTGACATACCCTATCAAGATCGTGTATTAGTACCTTGAATTTCACTTCTTTCACTTGATTTCTATACTTTCCTGCACAGGGAACTTCTTATTATTAAAATTTTAGTAGCTTAGCTGAATTTAAGGAAAATGATCTATACATATCCAATTTTTGACAATGCCTTTATAAAATATGACCCCCAACGATTATTGGGGAGTTGCCAATGCAAGAGTACAAACTGTTTATAGACGGAGAGTGGACAGAATCATCCACTGAAGATAGCTTTGATGATATCAATCCTGCGACGATGGAGAAGATAGCAAGCCTGCAGATCGCTGCGATCGATGATGTTGATAAGGCCGTTGAGGCTGCCTTAAAGGGCTTTAAGATCTGGAGTGAGACACCACCTCCAAAGAGGGCCGAGATCATCTTCAAGACTGCCAGGATACTGGAGGAGAGAAAGGAAGAACTTGCCCGCCTGATGACAGAGGAGATGGGTAAGGTCCTTGATGAGACAAGGGGGGACGTCCAGGAAGCCATCGACATAGCCGTGTACGCTGCAGGCGAGGGGAGGCGGCTTTTCGGAGAGACCACCACTTCGGAGTTGAAGGACAAGTTCTGCATGACCGTGCTCAGGCCGATAGGGGTGGTTGGCATGATAACGCCCTGGAACTTCCCAATAGCCATACCCGCATGGAAGATAATGCCTGCCCTTGTGGCCGGAAATTCGATTGTGATGAAACCTGCCAGTGACACGCCATTATTGACGATAAAACTTGTTGAGATACTAATGGAAGCAGGGCTGCCACCGGGAGTTATCAACCTCGTCTTTGGGCCGGGGGAGATAGTGGGACAGGCCATTGTCCACCATCCGGAGATAAAGGCAATCTCCTTTACCGGCAGCCTGGAGACAGGCAAATGGATCATGAGCGAATGCGGTAAACAAATGAAAAGGGTGTCCCTCGAGCTTGGGGGAAAGAATCCACTCATCATAATGGACGATGCCGACCTCGACCTTGCACTTGAAAGTGTGCTCTGGAGTGCTTTCGGGACCACAGGGCAGAGATGTACTGCCGCCAGCAGGATCATACTGCATGAGAAGATCAAGGACGAGTTAACACAAAGACTTGTAGAGATGACAGAAAAGCTAAAGCTTGGGGATGGACTGATGCCTGATATCGATGTGGGGCCGGTGATCAACAAGAGCCAGCTCAACAAGATACAGAAATATGTCGAGATCGGCAAGCAAGAGGGAGCAAGGTTGCTGACCGGTGGAAATGTGACCGATCCCGGACTGCCGGGATATTTCTTCGAGCCGACGGTCTTCACTGACGTGGACCCCGACATGACCATTGCCCAGGAAGAGATATTCGGACCTGTGCTATGCCTGATAACCGTTTCAAGTCTTGAAGAGGCCATCGAGGTAGCGAACAATACCAGATATGGACTTTCATCCTCCATTTACACAAAGGACATAACAAGTGCGTTCAAGGCGATCGAAAAGATAGATTCAGGTATAACATACATCAATGCCCCAACCATCGGAGCCGAGGTACACCTGCCGTTTGGAGGTGTGAAGGGTACAGGTAATGGTTTCAGGGAAGCGGGAACCGATGCCGTCAGGGAGTTCTCAGATATCAAGGCCGTGTACTTCGATTACAGCGGGAAGCTCCAGAGAGCCCAGATTGACCAGTGAGGCAGGAGTATGACCGATCCAATAACAAAGGATATCATCGACCGCGATTGCAACGTTATATCAATGTGTATCACACGACCCTATCCCCTGGTGATCGAGAAAGGCAAAGGTGCTATCATCACAGATGTAGAAGGCAAGGAATACATCGATCTTGCAGCCGGTTTTGCCGTCATGAACGTCGGGTATTCTAACCCCAATGTCAATGCAGCGATCTCAGCCCAGATGGAGAAGATGATACATTGCGGTTTTCAAGACTTTTTTGCAGAGCCGCCCCTTAAACTTGCAGAGAAACTGGAGCAGGTGACAGGGTACAACCATCTGTTCTTCACAAACAGTGGCACGGAATCCGTGGAGGCTGCCATCAAACTGGCAATGTGGAAGACAAAGAGGCAGAGCCTCATAAGTTTCTACAACTGCTTCCATGGAAGGACACTGGGTTCCCTTTCGCTGACATGTTCCAAGGTAAAACATAAGACAAATTTCCCGAGCATCAGGGCCGTGCATTCCCATTACGCATACTGCTACCGGTGCCCCCTGAACCTGGAATATCCGGAATGCGGAATAGAGTGTGCAAAACAGATAGAGAGCACCGTTTTCAAGAAGGAGCTGAGTCCCTAGGACACCGCAGCCATAGTCGTGGAACCCATACAGGGAGAGGGAGGATATATAGTACCACCTCCTGAGTTCCACAAAGAGATCAGACGCATCTGCGATGACAATGATGTACTTATGGTGGCTGATGAGGTACAGACCGGATGCTACCGCACAGGTAAGTTCCTGGCAATGGAGAATTTTGGGATAAAACCGGATATCGTTTGCATGGCAAAGGCACTTGGAGCTGGTCTTCCCATGGGAGCCACACTTGCAGACCGCTCCCTTATGGACTGGCCTCCTGGCACCCATTCCAATACCTTCGGAGGCAACCTGCTAGCCTCAGCAGCCTCCCTTGCTGGCATCGAGTTCATGGAAAGGGAGAAGATCGGGGAACATGCAAGGGAACTGGGTGGATACATCATGAAAAGGCTGCGGGAAATGCAGCAGGAACATCCGGTCATAGGGGATGTTCGTGGAATGGGCCTGATGATAGGGGTGGAGTTTGTAAAACCAGACAAAGCCCCAGACCCGGGCCTAAGGGACAAGATACTCGTTGAAGGTTTCAAGCAGGGTATAATCCTGCTGCCAAGTGGTGATTCTGTCATTCGTATCTCCCCGCCCCTTGTTCTGACAGAAGAGGAAGCAGATAAGGGCCTTGACATCTTCGAAGAAGCCCTTAGAACAGCTGAGAAAAGGTGATATTATGGTCAGGCTCGAGAAAGAGCAAAAGTAACCATAATTTCCTTTTTTATTTTTTATTTTTTGTTTTGAACAAAATATGTGAAAAGCCTCCGGTAGCTGTGGCTAAGTAGAAACAGTAACTCTAACAGTGCAAAGTGATCGTTATTGAGAATTATGAAACAATAAAAAATGGGATATTGAGAATAATATCATAAAATTCTCTTCCCCAGAGCCGAAGCGATCAATTCCACTGCCAGTTCTGCTGTCTGGTTGTGGCAATCCAGGATCGGATTCACCTCCATCACGTCCAGAGAAGCCAGAATATCTGCCTCAGCGATCATCTCCAGAGCCAAATGACCCTCACGGTAGGTAAGCCCCCCTTTCACAGGGGTTCCCACCCCTGGTGCTTCCTGGGGATTTACAAAATCCATATCAATGCTGATATGCACTCCCTCGGTCCCCTTGCTACTAATATCAATTGCTTGCTCCATGACCTGACGGATACCTGATCTATCGATATCATCCATCGTAAAAACGGTTACCCTGGATTCTCGCAATAATTCTTTTTCAGCCGGATCCAGGTCTCTTGCACCAACCAATACTACATTTTCCTCTTTAACTTTAGGTGTGACCCCAACACAGTTTACCAAACACGGTGATCCCCTTCCCACTATAGCAGCTAGGCCCATCCCATGGATATTGTAACTTAAGGTGGTCCCGGAAGTATTGAAATCACCATGGGCATCAAAATATATCAAACCCATTTTTTTTACCTTTGCCATACCTCCCAAAATACCTATGGTAACACTATGGTCCCCGCCCAGGATAACAGGGATCTGATCCATGTTAGCTGCCCTATTGACCATTAATGACAGTTCCTCACAAACATCAGTTACCTGCAACACCTGTAATTCATATTTTTTATCTTCGCTCTTTGGATCGTTCTCAATTAAATGAGATCCAATGTCTCCCAGGTCCTCAACCTCTAAACCCATATCATTTAGAGTATCAAATAAACGGGCATATCTGATCGCAGCTGGCCCCAGGTCAACCCCGATGCGATTTGCTCCAAAATCTGTTGGAACTCCTATGATCTTGATCTCCAATCTCAATTCCCCCCAATAGATTATTTATCTGTATCAGATACTTAAATCGTGTCGTCAGATGGATTGGATCTTTTTTAATTTCATTAAAATTGGCTATGTAGAAATCTTCAATATTCGGAAAATAACTCAATTTAGATGTTGATTTTGATAAGTTTTCTAAAGAGCCGTGAAAATTAAATGTTAAATAGGTTTTCTACAGATCCAATATTCTGATGACATATCTAATTCGAATGTAACTATAATGAGTTGAAAAAAAGATAGATAATTAGACCCCCAATTATCCCTTTATCTGTAGATCACATCATTTTAGATCCGATTGTACCCGATCTTTAAGTTCCTGCCTTTTTGCAGCGTTCCATCCACTAACATTTGATATATATCCGGTTACCCTTGAGAGTTGGTGGACATTATGATTCATGCAATCCGGGCACATTGGTTGGTCGCATACGGGACACTGTGCAATGTTAGCAACGGTCTCATGAGCGCATTTCTTCCCATTAAGTGCTACCCATGCGTGAACCGGGCATGGATTATCTTCATTTGTTCTCATAGGTTTTCCATCATTGAACTCATTACACCATTCTTTGCACCTGTTAATGAATTCATTCTTTGGGAGTGCAAACAGCTCTTCTGTTGACATTGTTTGTGAATTTGACATGTTTCATTTCTCCTGTGTTCTACTACTCTTGAAAGTTGGTTTATTGATTAATAACGGTTTTTACTCCCATAATTGAATACTAATAAACCTAAACTGGTAACAAAGCTGATAATATATATCGGAAATTTTCATCAATTTTTGTAGGTCCATACGAATTGGTTATTCAGTGGGGTTACTTTCAACTATATAAATGAAAATTGAAAAATAATTCTTATTATTAGTGAACGAAAAAAGATTCAGTATAGAAGTCAACATCGATTATCCAAAAAGATTTCGGCGGTCACATTTATACTGGATTCAGACTCAAATAGATTCCCCAGATCCCACTGGCGATCATACTTACTGAAATTGCACCCAGGAACAGACCAAACAGTCTGGTAAGTACCAGCATTCCATTGTATCCAATCTTTTTGTGTATTCTCCTGGAAAAGAGAAATGTTACCAGGGCTATTGAATAAGTTAGTACCAATGCGAGCATAATGAGTGTTCTTTGCTGAACTGATTCAGCGGTCTCTGTAAGGACTATGACTGTTGTTATGGTGGCAGGCCCTGTTAGTATAGGCATTGCAATTGGGAAGATCCAGAGGTCGTCACGTTTAGAAGATTCATCTATCTCTTTATCAGTAATACTTTCTCTTGAGGTCCTGGCCTGCATCATTTCAAAAGCTATCATAATAAGTAACAGACCACCAGCAACTTTCAGTGAATCAAGACTGATCCCAAGAACATCTAATATAATGTTCCCCGTAAACATGAAAAATACAGCAATGACAAAAGCTAAAGCAACCGACTTCTTTGCAATTACGTTCTTTTCACCCAGAGTCAGATTATTAGTGAGCGTTATAAATGTAATTACTGCGGTAATAGGGCTCACAATAACGAACAATGTGATAAAAGAATAAATGAAATAACCGACAAGATCCATTAATCAATATAAGTCTACATTGCTTAAAAAATATACGATTGTGGTATTCTCTGATAAATGGCTCCTATGCCCTTTATTGAAATGATCTTTGACCTTTTTGTCTCTCTGATATGCATCATAAGGTCCTATTACATAGTATAATTCATCCATTTCATGAATTAAACGAATTTTGTATTCACTTTCTCCAGGGTATCTACATGAGGTGAATAATGAGTGTTGTCTCCCATTCGGACTCTTTTTGAGATCTCAATTTCCATCTGTCTCATAAATTCATCTACTGTATTGCCCATAAGAATAATGGGGATGCCTACCTTTTCCATTTCATCGAGGACCATGGATACATCATCACTTGTACTGAACTTACGTGTTGGAGCTTTTAGATTTCTCGCAAACGGAGCAATAGTACGCCCGGCAATGAAAACCTCATCAATGTAGCCTTTCTCAAAAAGATAATTGAGGTAGTTCACAAAGGAGAATGATCTGCCCCTGCGCTCGTCCCTCAGGTATACAAATGGAAGTATCTTGTTCTTCCCGGCAAGTTGCTGGCGTATCATCTCAGTGCTTTCAACATCGTTTACCTCAGCCGCATTGAAGAGCGTACAACCATCGAGTTCCATCCAGCTGGGTTGCATGGACTTAAGATATGCATCCAGCTCATCAAAGGGAATGGGAACGCTACCAACTTCATCAAGAACGTAGTTTAAAGAATGTATTGTTTCAGCACCTAAAAGACCAATGTGTTTTTTCGGAATTTCCACATTCTTGACAGTAGCCCCACGTTTTTCGATCTCTGTTCTCATGTAATCCTGCAAAACCTCATTCTGCTCACAATTAATAACAACAGTGCCCTTTGGTATCGAACGGGCAAAGGCTCGTGCGATTTCACTTTTATCTTTGCCAAGTGTGGAAAGATGATCCTGTCTCACATTGGTGATCACCACAATATGTGGTTTTACAAAGACCTCATTTACCATCCTTGTGGTATATTCAGTAATGGCCTGATTTTCAAAGATAGCGATGTCCTTCCTATCATCTGGCGAATAGGACTCGATGACAGGCACAAACTCCTGATAACCACGCATGTTCTCATAAAGGGTGACGTTTGGACCCATTCTTTCGATCGGTACTACAAATCCATTGATGATAAGATGAGGGCGATTTCCTGTTACCTTGGCCAATGTATTATAGCCACGCCTTGTGAATATCTCCGAAAGACGGTGAACAGTGGAAGACTTTCCGCGGATCCCTACCACATCAATGCGGATATCGGTCATATCCAGAAGATCCCGGTGCTTACGACCTCTTTTAAAGATACACCCAAAACAGTTCAATGGTCCATGTTTCTCTATCTTGAAAGTAAGCAGATCATCACTTTCATCCATTACAAAGATCTTGAGTGCACCAACCATGTCCCGAAGTAGTTCCTTGCGCTTATCTTTAGCTTCTCCATATATCTCAAAGTGCTTTGCACTGCATGCAAGGGTATTGCCACTACAAAATGTCAAATGCCAGTCCTCAGAATCAGCATTGGCAATTTCCATTGAAGGAAGTTCATCAAGGTTTACATCTTGATATGCGCCTATTCCCGCAAGTCTTGCAGCCATTGCTCGGACACGATCAACTTCTCTCCAGGCATCAGAAGAACTTTTGAACATCTTACCACTGTAAGCAAGGATCTCCTCTTTATTCCGTAATCTCCATGTCCATCCGCCTGATCTATTATATATCTCATAAATTGCCCGTTTCATTCATCTTCCTCCGAGAACAGTGAAGCATTCCAGACATGATTATCCAGTGGTTTGGGAACCCAGTTGTATTTTACAAATAATATGGAGATGATAGCTGCCACGGCAACTAGAAGTAACTGTACTGCACCAAATTCATGGAATATGCCCTGAGGTTGTCCTTTGCCAAGAGCTCTTGCAAGGACTATAAGCGGTGCCAGCAGGGATATCTGCAGGGGTACGAACAATTTTCTTTCGGCAGGAGATGTGACATGAAGGTTATATGCATTCAAACCTGCGATCAATCCAAGGAAGAATATCGACAGACCACGCGACATCGGGATGATAAACACAAATGGAATTGTCAGCAGCAGCGAAATTGAAGCTCCAAGCCCAATAAGATTCCTTCCATAGAGCAACGTTGTTTTCTGTATCAGAGAGATACCAATGAAAGAAACAAAAAGATTGACAAAATAAAGTACAAAGAACCACTTGTTCTCAAGTGCGAATATGGCAAGTATGGCCATTGAGACCACGCCTAGGCGTATGCCTGCATTCTTCCTGACGAACTCCGATAATATCAGGGATATCATAAAAAGGATAAATGCAGAAAAACGATCGATTATCGCAGGTGCGGGATAAGTATCAACCGTTGCATTCCTTAAAACTGCCAGATCAGATGTTGGACTAAAAAGAACTGGGGGTGTGAGTCCACCTATCGCTTCACTGAGAAAGGGATTCACCAATACCCAGGCTGCTACCAGAAGTCCAATAAATATAGTACAAGATGCCAGAATATCATGGAACCTATACTCTGGCTTTATTCTGGAATAATTATAAGCTGCAAGTCCTGGGAGGATACTGCCAAAGAAGACAATATCGGTAAGGTCGTATCCAATCCCTTTCATGAAAAAAAGCCCTGCAACAGGCAGTACTGAACCAAGAAGCAATGTTGCAATAAGTTCATCCCTACCATAGATCATAGTATTCTTTTGCAGGTAACGCATTCCCAGATATGCAACTATGGTACCCACAAGGAACAAAGGTAGCATAAGAAAATTCTTACACGTATAAACAGCAAGAACAGGTACAACTATCACCCCTCCAAGACGATAACCAAATAACTGGGAGAGTATGATGACCGAGGCAATTCCAATGACCGCAAGTAAGACTGCAAGAAGCATAATATATAAATGATTTTATTATATATGAATTATTTCATAAGTATTGCAAAGCTAGACTCATTCATTCATGCACACCCTCTTGTTTTTCGAGATCGAGTAGCATTATATAAATTAATTGGAATCTAAAAAAAGAATTCTATATTAAACATAAGGGCTTCCTGGAGGTTAGTATCTGTGGATTTAATATCTTCAATTATCTGTTCATCTTTTTATTTGATGATTGATTCAAGTTATGTCATTTTGTCTTCATTATCTAGCAATTTATGGTTTTTAGGGAAGTCTGATAAATGCCCTTGTGTTTGACTTTTTAAATAAAATACGATGTGTGGGATATTATTTATATTAAATAAGAACTATTATGCTCAGGGGATAATATTTTCGTGATGCTGGTAAATTTACTATGTTGTAGGGGAAGATGATATGGAATTTGAAAATGATCATTGTTTATCGATCCTCATGGATTCCTTAATTGCTGGCATTGTGATCATTGATCTGGAAACTCATGAAATAATTGATGTGAATGCTGCAGCTTCTGAGATGATCGGTAGACCGAAAGAACAAATTATTGGTCATATATGTCACAAATATATCTGTCCTGCAGAACGAGGAAAATGTCCAATTAGTGACATGCAATTAATAATCGATAAATCAGAGCGTGAACTGCTGGTCGAAGGTGACAAAAAAATTCCTATTTTGAAAACTGCAACGCTGGTGAATAGAGATGATTGTAAGGTTATTGTCGAAAGTTTTATTGACATATCACATATAAAAAATACAGAATCGCGCCTTGTGAAGAAGCTTGAAATTGAAAAAGTAGTATCTTCTATTTCTTCTTTGTTTGTTCTTTCTGATGATATTGACCTTAATATCGATCAAGCTCTTGAGGATATTTCCAAAATATGTGAGAGCAGTCGAAGTTATATTTTTCTGTTCAATGATGATGGAAATACGATGGATAATACGCATGAATATTGTAAAAAAGGTACTTCATGCCAAAAAGAAAATCTTCAGGACCTCCCCTTGGATATGTTCCCTTGGTGGATGAAAAAACTCAATAATGGCGAATCAATTTGCATCGGCGATGTCTCAGCTTTACCCGAAGAAGCATCGTCAGAGAAAGAACTACTTGAAATACAAGATATCAGATCATTGCTAGCTTTCCCCCTTCATATAAATAATAAGCTTGCTGGGTTTATCGGTTTGGACAATGTGGTTGATATTGAAGAGTGGGCAGAAGAAGACATTAGCCTTTTACGTATGGTGGCCAACATTATCGGGGCTAGCCTCGGGCACAAACAATCAGAGAGGGCACTTAAGGCTAGTGAAAATAAGTACCAAACGCTAGTCGAAAAAGGAAACGATGGGATAATTATTCTTCAAGATGGTCTAATAAAATATGGGAACCAAACGATGGCGAATATTACTGGCTTCTCTATCGAGGAAGAACTCGAAAAACCTTTCATTGATTTTATTCTACCTGAATGCAAAGAAGTGGTACAAGAAAGGTACATTAAGAGATTGAGGGGTGAAGAGGTCACCACTAATTATGAGATCGAGATCATCTCAAAGGATGGGGGGAGAATTCCAGTGGACGTAAGTCCATCTGCTATTGAATATGAAGGTCGGCCAGCAGACATGGCAATCATAAGGGATGTTACTGAACGCAAGAAAGCAGAAAATGCAATGATCCATGCAAAACTCGTTGCAGAAGCTGCCAACCAGTCCAAAAGCGAATTCCTTGCAAACATGAGCCATGAGCTGAGGACACCTTTAAATTCGATCATTGGTTTTTCGGATGTGATCAACAATGAAACTCACGGTTCTTTGAATGATTCTCAGAAGAAATACATCTCTAATGTTCTTGGTAATGGTAAACATCTTTTGAATATTATCAATGACATTCTGTCTATCTCAAAGATCGAATCTGGCAAGATGGAACTTCACATAAGTGAATTCTTCGTATCCGACACTATTGATGAAGTAGAAGCATTGATGATGCCTATTGCATTAGAGAAAGATATCGCCATGAACTGTGAAATTGACATTGGAATGCCTGCTATAAAAGCAGACATGGTCAAATTCAAGCAGATCGTTTACAATCTCGTAAGCAATGCCATCAAGTTCACCGATCAAGGGGGAGCAGTGACTATCGGGGGTAGGATCTCAGAGGACTTCATGCATATTTCTGTTAAAGACAATGGAATCGGCATTTCACCAAATGATCAGGATAAACTGTTCAACCCTTTCTTTCAGGTAGAATCTTCATTCAATAGAAGCTATGGGGGCACTGGTCTTGGCCTTTCGATCGTTAAGAAATTTGTTGAAATGCATGGTGGAGATATCTGGGTCGAGAGTGAAGTTGGAAAGGGAAGTACGTTCACTTTTTCCATTCCAACTGATCCTCTGAATTCGAACCTTCAGAATATCAATATATGATCTGCTGAATGATCAATTTTTATCTTTTGATTTCATTATAGGACCGATTTCTGCTTCTCTTATTTGAAGATCCGTAGAAGTGTTAACAAGTTCTGCATCTCAAAATAATGGTTCATATTGTTGCTTAACTAATTAGCAGTATGTTGCCATACAAAAAAGTAAGGATATAAATCCAAGCAGATACAATACAATATAGTTATTCTCGGAGAATCAGATATATGATACCTGTCGAATTCCTTGTGGTTTTTTTTGGCCTCATGTCAGCTATGTGCTGGGGTGCCGGAGATTTCAGTGGAGGCTTTGCATCAAAACGTGCAAATGTCTATAGTGTTGTTCTGATAACCCAGATCGTTGGTATTTTCCTTCTTGCCTTTTCAGCTCATTTAATGGCAGAAAAGATGCCGCCTTTTGGTGGTATGGTCTGGGGAGCTGTTGCAGGAGTTTTCATAGGCATTGGACTTCTGGCCCTTTATCGTGGTCTTTCACAGGGTAACATGGGATTTGTTGCCCCCATTTCGGCAATCGTTGCAGCTTCCGTACCAGTCATCTACGGTACTTTTTACGAAGGACTTCCTGCTGTTCATCAAATGATAGGCTTTGCTTTCGCACTTGTAGCAGTCTGGCTCATTGCAGGTGGAGGAGATGGACACAGTAAAATCGAACGTACCGATCTCATACTTCCACTGATAGCCGGAATGGGATTCGGACTATTTTTTATATCCATCGACAAGGTTAGTGATACGGCTGTACTCTGGCCTCTTACCGCTGCCAGGATAGCCGCAGCTATAACATTGATCACATTTATAGCGCTGAAAAGGGAGGTCTATATACCACCCAAAAGCGTCCTTCCCATAATCATCATTGCTGGAATCTTTGATACAGGAGGAAACACCTTTTTTGCCTTTGCATCTCAGGCAGGTCGACTCGACATAGCATCTATTACGTCTTCCCTCTACCCCGCAGGGACAGTTTTGCTTGCATGGTTTATACTCAAAGAAAAGCTTTCTTCAAAACAATGGTTAGGTTTAGCTGCTGCTTTGATTGCGATCATATTTATCTCGTCTTGAAAGTCAATGCCATCTTCATTCCATATTTTCTTTGGTAATTGTATAATATATTCAATATAATGACGACTACTATATATAATATAAATTTATTTATTTTATACTGAAAATATGACCTGTTGAGAGATAATCAAATATGAATGGAATAGAAGATGTTCTGACTAATTTATCTGCCGAAGAACCTTATAATATTCCTGCTGGATCGTTTGAAGGTCCTGGGATCTTAAATTCTATTTTTGAGAATCTTCCTCTGATTCTGGTCCTTGTCAATAAGGAAGGTCGAGTTGAAAACATCAATCGTGCTGCCTCTATTACATTAGGAAAGGAAAATAAAGATAGCATTGGTCTTCTTGGTGGCGAACTGTTTGGATGTATGAATTCGTTGAAAGAAGAAGGGTGTGGGAAAAACAGAGTATGCACAGAATGTACTGTGCGAAATTCTGTAATGCACACTTTTGAGACCAGTGAGAACATTTACAAAAAGAAATGTGAATTGGAAATAATGACCAATGACCGGTCTGCAACAATTCATTTTTTAATTTCAACTATTCTGATAAAGCAAAACAACGAACCAATGGTTTTGCTCAATGCTGATGACATTACAGAACAGAAGCTGTCTGAAAAGGCACTAAAAGAAAGCGAGACCAAGTATAAAGAGTTGGCTGATTCCTTGCCCCAAACTGTTTTTGAAACTGATCTACAAGGAAATCTCACATTCGTAAACAATCATGCATTTGAAATGTTCGGTTACGCCCAGGAAGACTTTGCCAAAGGTTCAAATATTTATCAGACACTGATCCCCGAGGATCTGGATAGGGCTAAACTGAATGTAGAGAAGGTTGTGCGTGGAAAAGATCGAGGGGCTAACGAATACACAGCTCTGAGAAAAGATGGCAGTACATTTCCTATCAGCATATATTCAAGCAGAATTGTTCATAATGATAGAACAATAGGTATTAGGGGAATACTCGTAGACATCAGCGAACACAAGCAGATAGAGTCTGCTTTACAAAAATCGGAACATAAGTTCAGAACATTTTTTAATAATTCTAATGATCCAACCCTAATATACGATTTTGACGGCATCATCCTGGAAGTGAACGAAGTTGCTTGCGAATTCACGGGTTATAGCAGAGATGAACTGCTGAATATGTCGATAATGGACCTGGATTCTTCTGAATATGCATCAAGCATACCTGATAATATCAAGCAATTACAAAAGGGGATGTGTTCCATATTTGAAAGTGTATCAATTTGTAAAAACGGTACTCTTATCCCCATAGAACTAAGCAATCGCATTATTGAGTATGATGGTAAACCAGCTGTCCTCTCAACTTCTAGAAATCTCACAGAGCGGAAGCAAGCAGAAAATGCAATGATCCATGCAAAACTCGTTGCAGAAGCTGCCAACCGTACCAAATCTGAATTCCTTGCAAACATGAGCCATGAGCTACGCACACCTCTTAATTCCATAATTGGCTTTTCACAGTTGCTAAATAACAATACTTACGGTAACCTGAATGAAAAGGAAATTAATTATTCATACAATATTATGGACAGCGGGAAACACTTACTGGATTTGATCAATGATATTCTTGAGATATCGAAGATCGAAAGCGGGAAAATAGAACTTGAATGTGAAAAGTTTAGTTTATCTTCCTTCCTTCGTAATATGGAATATATAATTAAACATCTGGCAGATAAAAAGAACATTGAGATCTGTAATCAGTTTAGTTCTGAAAATATCGAAGTGTATGCTGATAAATTAAGGATGAAACAAATATTGTCTAATCTATTAAGTAATTCCTTGAAATTCACACCTGAAAATGGTTGTATATAGATCAATGCTGTTGATTGTGACAATATGTTGGAGATCTCTGTGTCAGATAACGGTATTGGAGTTCCTAAAAATAAACAAGATGAAATATTTGATACCTTCAAACAGGTGGATTCTTCAATTGCCAGAAGTTATGGGGGCACTGGTCTTGGGCTTGCAATTGTCAAGAAATTTGTTGAAATGCATGGCGGAGATATCTGGGTCGAGAGTGAAGTTGGACAAGGAAGTACGTTCACATTTACAATTCCAATTGATCCTGAAAACACTTCCTTTTAATTGACTTTAGTTCGAATGTGATCGTCTTCAGCAGACTGATCTTTTTTCATAGCTTATGTTCTAAATTTATGATCGCTATTTCTCGGATGTGTGATCTTCATATCTGTAAATTTGTTCGTGAATATCCCTGCTCTGCTTAAAGATCAGCCTTTTTCAGAGTTACCCAGAAAACACTACCCTGTCCTTCTGGATTGTCACTTACTCCCACGTCGCCCTCATGTAGCTCCATGATCCTTTTCACTATCGCAAGGCCAATACCTGTTCCCTTGATGTTACCTTTGTTAACACGTTTGAACCTGTCAAATACCAGAGGCTTATCTTCATCTGAAATTCCTTCGCCTGAATCGGTAATGCTTATTTTCCAGAACTCTCCTTGATCAGCAACATCAACTATAACTTTTGTTTTTTCCGGGCTGTATTTTATAGCATTTGAAAGAATATTTGCAAACACATCTTCTACCATGGGGTCAGCTTTCACAAAATAAGGTCCTTCAAGATCGAGCTCAATTGACATTTCTTTTTCGTCTGCCTGTTTTTGAATATACATGGCAGATGACCTTAACATCAATTCCAGATCAAAGACCTTTAAAGTAATTTCATCCGACTCCTCCAGCATTGAGAACTTTGATGCTTCTTCTATCATGAGGATCAATTTTGAGGTGACGCTTTTCAAACGCTTTATCTTGGTGACTTTATCAGGGTCCTTTTCTGTTTCCAGTAACACACCAACATATCCATTTATGAAGCTTATAGGATTCATCAGGTCATGACGCATGATATCAGCAAAAATGGTCTTGAGTTCATTCGAACGCTCAAGTTCTGCTGCATATTTTGTCAGCATATCCTCATCTTCTTTCCTCTTAGTGACATCACGGATCACTCCACCAAAATAACGACCATGTTTCGAATTCCAGCTTGATATTGAAAGTTCAACTGCGATCTCAGAACCATCTTTTTTCAATCCCTCGATCTGGACAGTTAGGCCAGTTATATCTGACCCATTGAATTTATTTTTATGAGCTTCCCTATATCTTTCCGGGATCAATGTCAAAAGATTGGAACCTATTGTTTCATCCCTATCATAACCGAATATTGATTCAGCTCTTTTATTCCAGTAAACGATCTTTCCTTTGGAATTCACGATCATAACTGCATCATGTGCAGATTCGATAACGGCTCTGAAGCGATCACTACTTTCCTTTACTATAAACTCGTTTTCAAATATGTCTTGAGCAGTTCTCTTCAACATAAAAAAGTAAAAGGAACACAATAATACGAAGAGCAAAATTGATCTTACAATTAATGTTTTCAAATTTTCAACGAACAGGTTTTTTTCTGCTGTTATATCCTGTCTGATCAGCATGAAACCGACTTCATCGCCTGAAGCATCATTTAATGTAATTGATGACGTATGCCATATAGTTTCATTATCTTCTATTTCAAGAGAATTACCTTTCGTTATAGATTTTTCTAATTCGATGGGCTGTTCAAAAGCAGTCGATAAAGGAACTGTGCCATAAATAATAACTTTTGAAGAATATCGGTCCCACTCTGCTTCCCGGTCTGATCGAAGCATGCCATTTTCCCAGTTATCCCTATCAAGAGAATCCTTGTAGATAAAAACGGTCAACTCAGCACCCGTATTTTCTGAGATGGAGTTGAGAATATCCTCTATTTCTTTGCCAAGTTCTATGTAGCCGATCAATGTTCCATTGGAATATACAGGTTTTACAGCACGTAGGGTGAAAAATCCCAGTGAACCAAGTTCCACTCCAGTAACAACATTCCCTGTTCTTTCAGCTTCGAGTAGGGTGAATCTTTCAATGGAGCCTCCTCTTTGATCAGGTCTATGTACCCTCAACACATTTATCCTATTACGATCCTGATAATAAAAGTGGGTTATATCATGGACCTGAGATAGTCTCTCATATATATTCTGGGAATTTGTTAAAAGAGTATCAGTGTCTTGCTTTTCCAAGGCATCGATCAAAGGTTCATTTACAGCGATCCAATCCAATTCAGTAACCATGCTAGAAGATTGTTTCTCCAAGGTTATTTCATACTCATTCTGAACGAGATCTATTGTTTTCTGGATCCCATCTTCCATTTGTTGATCCTGCTGCCACCATAGTAAAACTGAAAAGGAAGCGATCAATATCAATGCTGTAAGAAGTAATGGGATCAATAATTTCCATATAATTGGACTCGAAGATGAGACTTTGTCTAATGGTGATCTTTTCTTATCACTTACATCGAGTTTATTTCTATCACTTAGGACCATATTTTCCTATATACCTATTGAAAACCAACTTAATATCAATTAAGTAATATATTATATAAATTATATGCATAACTAAAAAATAAAGCATGCAACATTTGAGTGCACAGTTTATTTTGGAATTTCTAAAGAGCCAGATTTTCTGTTCTTTAGAGATTCTTTACAATAAAAAAGATACAAACCTGTTCGTAGAAAACGATAAATTCTGATATTTTTATGATATGTATAAAATTAATAAAAAAGAAATGAGAGAGAAGTTATAATTCTTCTCCCAGCCATTCGTTTACCTTTTCAGGATTATTCTCTATCCACTTTGCTGCTGCATCCTCAGGAGCCATTCCACTTTCCATATCACTCATCACTGACTGTATGTCCTCATGGGTCCAGTGGAATCTTGTGAGTACGTCATAGACCTCTGGCATGTCTTCTTCAAGACCTGTGCGAGCAAGGGTCTCTACATTATCTGCCTGACCAAAAGCTCCTTTTGGATCATCAAGGTACTTCAAGTCCCAGCGACCAAATGACCAATGTGGGGACCAGAGTGTAACAACGATGGGTTCTTCATCATCGATAGCTTTGCGAAGCTGTGCGGTCATACCTGCGGTACTACTTGAGACCAACTTGTAATCCAGATCATAGGCCTCGATCGCATTCTCTGTGTTCTGCATGATACCTGCTCCAGGGTCTATACCGATGATCTCTCCGTCAAACAGTTCCTTGTTTTCGTTGAGTTCTTCGATGGAATCTATCTCTACATACGCTGGTACAACAAGTCCCAGAGGACAGTTCTCAAGGTTGTTTCTGACACTGACCAACTGGTCTCCATACTGGTTCCAGTAGTTCTCCTGTGTTACAGGTAACCATGCGGATGTTGTGAAATCGAAATCTCCCTGTGCGACTCCCAGATAAAGGGCGCCTGCATCCACTGCAACGATCTCAACATCATAGCCCTTTTTCTCAAGAACCTGTTCGATCACATTCGTGCTTGCTATTTCGCCGTCCCATAGAACATATCCTACAGTTACTTCCTTTGATTCTGTATCAGTTCCATCTTCCTGTTGGACACATCCTGCGCCAACAAGGCTTATTGCAATTAGCAATACCAGTAATAATGATTTTATTTTTCCGTTCAATATATCACAAACACTATTTTTTTATTTATGAGGTAATATGCGGTGGTTCCGCAATAAAAATAAAAAGATAAGGCACCTCATTTTGGTGTGAGGTGCTGCGTGAACCTGTCGAGTATGATCGCAATGATCACAATTCCAAGTCCTGCTTCGAATCCCTGGCCTATATCTACCCTCTGAATCCCGATGAGTACCTGATATCCCAGACCCCTTGCACCGATCATGGCAGCTATTACTACCATTGAAAGGGAAAGCATGATGCACTGGTTCACACCGGCCATTATGCTTGGCAGAGCAGTTGGCAGTTCCACCTTGGTCAGTTTCTGCCAGGGTGTTGATCCAAATGCATCTGCGACCTCGGTAAGTTCCTTGGGCACCTGTTGAATTCCCAGGGTAGTAAGTCTGATCGCAGGAGGCATTGCAAAAACGATGGTTGCAACAAGTCCCGGAACATTTCCAAGCCCGAAGAATATGACCGCAGGGATGAGGTAGACGAACGATGGCATTGTCTGCATCAGATCGAGCAGAGGTTTGATGGCGTGGTATGCAAATTCATTCTTTGCTGAAATTATTCCCAATGGTATTGCGATAATTAATGCAAGGAAAGCCGATGTGATCACAAGGGAAATAGTCTCGATGGATAGTACCCATAGTCCCATGTTCTCTATCAGAAGCAGACCAACCGTACTGCCAATCGCAAGTTTTAGGTCCTTCCTGCCGATGAAATATGCAGCGATACCAATTATCAATGCAAATACAATGGGGGGGAACAAGAGCAGTGCATCATTAAGACCGGATATCATGTAATCTGTTATATCGCTAAATATATCCAGCAATATTCCAAAATCATCTTCTATCCAATTGACCACTTTTTCCATACCTTCACCTATCGGTATTTTTGGTATTGCCATTGATCACACCTCCTCTATCGCAAGTGCACCAAGTACACTTCCCCTCACAATTACTCCAAGGAGTTTTCCATCCTCCTTTGTAACTGCAATCGGCGAACTGGTTTCTATTGTCGGGATAAGTTCGTTCAAAGGTGTATCTAAGTGGGTTACTGTGACATCGCTTGTCATGACGTCCTTTATGGTCTCCCCGGTTTTTGAACCAATTACTGCATCATCAACTGAAATAATACCTTTCAGATGCTTCTCCCTGTTTACGACGAATATGGATGATATGCCATGTTCTCTCATCAACTGCAAGGCTACTTTTGGACTGGAGTTCATTGATACAACAGGATCGGCACGTTTCATGACCGATTCTGCAGTGAGGATCTTTGTCCTGTCCACACCTGCTACGAACTTAGATACATAATCATCTGCAGGTTCTGTGAGGATATTTTCAGCAGTGCCTATCTGAGCTATCTGACCATCATGCATGATCATGATCCTATCACCCAGTTTTAAGGCCTCATCAAGGTCATGGGATACGAAAACGATCGTTTTCTGCATCTTCTCTTCCAGTGCAAGCAATTCGTCCTGCATCTCGCTTCGTATGAGGGGATCAAGAGCACTGAAGGCTTCATCCATCAGCAGTACGTCTGGATCAGTTGCAAGAGCCCTTGCAAGTCCGACCCTCTGCTGCATTCCTCCACTGAGCTGGGATGTTTTGCTATCTTCATAGCCTTTGAGGCCAACTGTCTCGATAGCTTCCTTTCCCTTAGCATCTCTCTCTTCCTTAGATATGCCCTGTATCTCAAGACCGTATGCAACGTTATCAAGGACAGTTCTATGGGGAATGAGTGCAAAATTCTGAAACACCATTCCCATTTTTTTCCTGCGTATCTCTCGCAGTTCCTCAGAATCTGCTGTGGCCACATCATCACCATCGAGAATTATGTTTCCGGCAGTTGGTTCTATGAGGCGGTTTATGCATCGCAAAAGAGTGGATTTTCCTGAGCCGGAAAGGCCCATTATCACAAAGATCTCGCCTTCATATATATCAAAATTGACGTTGTAAAGTCCAACGTTCTGTCCTGTCCTTTCAAAAATTTCACTTTTTGAGGATCCGGTTTCAATGAGAGAAAGTGCTTTCTTGGGTTTTTTCCCAAAAATTTTAGTTAGATTTCGTACTTCGATTTTTTTTTCCTACTTAATATTAAAATCTCCAGTTAACATTGGATACTAGCCCAACGCTGGGTAAAACAGATTTTAGGTTTTAATTAGATTAGGTCTTCTAAATGAAATCATGTGTTATAATATTTGTGGCTTAATGGAAATTTAATTAGTCCCTCTGATATTTCATTGTCATGCAGTGCGAGTTGTCTTCCTCCTATCGACAATATTTGTATAACTGATCTTCCGATGAATCGCATGGATTGTTGTAGTGGATGAAACCTGTGAGATATTTCTTTTCAAGTGCAAGAATTCAATAATTATGTAAATATTTAATAACAAAAACTCCCTTGTATATGTTTGTACCAGATACACAACTTGATGGACGAAGACATATGTTCATTATTTACAATTAATGATAATAAAGCGGGATTCACTCCGTTCTATATGGCAAATGGATAAAGGGATGAAATGAAATATTCAAAGACCGTCCAGAAAGGGCTGGAATATATTGCAACAATTTGTGCAACTGAACTATCTCCACTTGAGATCAGAACACTATTGTCCAAAACAGTGACAAAGAACTATGATGTAGTGAACGATATAATGGAAGCTGCCAGAACGGAAGGAATTGTTGAAAAGAGGGATGGCACTTATCATTTCTGTCGTGAAGCACATGAACTGGAATTCTACAAGCCAAAAATAGTTTTCAAAAAAGAAAGCAGTAAATGTCGATGTTGTGGTAGGGCTATGAACGAATGCTGGTATATCGAACTAAAGTCTGGAATAATTGGTCCATACGGTTCCACATGTGTCAGAAAGCTGTACCTTGATCATCTATTTGAAGACGAGTGAAATCCAAATACTTTTAAGAGGTTTAACTGAATTCCATAATCAGCTTTTTTTGTGAATGCTTGGATCAGCATTAGTATTTCAAGATCTTAAGAAATTAAAATGCTTATCACAGTGTATCTATTGTTAATATCCGAATTATTGCAAATACAATTGGATCTTCCTTTATCTTCTAAGGTCAATTTGACTTTCATATACACAATGGATGTTAATTGCTGGATCAGATTCGAAGTTCATCAAACTTTAAGTAGAAATAGCGACATATTGCTAATTATTAGTAAGTGGGGAATTAAGTGGATACATATACGATCGTAGAGATCATATTGAGATCAATTGGCAGTTTATTCACAATGGTGGGAACGGTCTTAATAACGTACGGTGGCTTGAGATCAACGTACAAGTTGATCATGTTTGAGATATTTAAAAAGCAATACGAATATAATGAGATCCGAAGAGATCTAACTAATAGAATAATATTCGGACTCGAGTTTTACATAGCAGCTGACATTATTGAGACGGTGCTAGCTCCCACAACTGAAGAAATTATACTTTTGGGTGCAGTTGTAGGTATCAGGACTGTTATGGGATATTTCTTGGGTAAAGAAGCAAAAGAGTATCCTTTAGATTGAATCAACAGAATATTTTCAAAACAATGAACTGACATTCTGGATCACCTGGAGTGTCCAAATTAATACATTTTATTTCCCCGGAAACCTATTTTTCCAACTATTTTTCACACACATCTGTCAATTCTTCTCATTTTTGATTCTTTGATCTTATGACAATACCAAAAATAGCATATACCGAAGTTGTTAATAAAAAATGGGTATTATAGTTAAAAGGTGATTACATGAGTTTTAAAAATATTTTGAAAGGGGAATACACGGAATCTGAGAATGTGATGCTTGAAAAGCATGTTCCAACGATCGAGATCCTGAGTGGCCATGGCCGAGATGGGAATAACTTAGTTCGGGTGATCGTTGGCAAAGAGGTTGCGCATCCAAACACAATTGAACACCACATCGCATGGATCGAACTCTATGGTGTAAAACAGGAAGGAGCTACAGTAAATCTTGGCAGGATGGTCCTTAGTCCGGGTAATACTATACCGGACGTTAGTTTCAAGATCGAAAACATCGAGGAATTTAAGTCATTCTGTGCCCTTGAATACTGTAATGTCCATGGTGTATGGGAAGGGACTCTGGATCTAACTGATCTCTGATAAAGTCCACTTCCATAGCAAAAGTTATTTTGTTGAGTTTTCGAGACTATTCTCGATAAAGGCAATATCACTTTTATCTATTTCATTTGATTTTTATCTTTTTTTAGATAAAGTCGAAAACCTTTTTTATAAGTTATTTTATTTATTACTTCCACAATAATGTCACTGGGGAGTAAAAAAGAATGCTACACTTAGAAATACGCAGACATTTTCTACTAATATTTCTCATTCTTTGCTTTACTGCTCTGGTATATAGTAATCTCCCTCTTGATAGTAACCCAACGATCAACTCCGTACAACAGGAAAACCAAACTATCGAGGATATCCTGTTTGATGAAATATCCTTGGCACTCGATGGTTCTGAAGTCCGCATAACCGGAGTGAGCTACTATGAAAATATAGATTCCATTGTTATTGGATTTGAAAAAAAGTGGCTTTGTACTAATCCTGAAGTGAAAACTTCAATCGTTGATTCTGTTTTCACAGCTACTTCAGTAATTGTCACACATCCAGGGGAATTAGCCGGTAAAAAGATCGTTTTCACTGGAAGTGCAATAAGGCGGAATGGAATGGGGGATCAGAATATGGTAAAGATCTTCCAGACCGAGATAGCATTTGATGATGCTCTTTATGTTGATTGGGATGATTTCAACGTTCCTGGGGGGCAAAAGGAGCTTAAGAATGCCAGTTTCGAATATGTATGGTGGCATTCTGATCTTTCAACTGGAGCATAAGATATGCAGGTATCTTTCTGACACTTGTTCTTTATCATAAAAAAGATGAACAGCTTAAATATCTTATTTTACCTGCATCAATTTTGATCACATTTGCGAAACACTTTTCAGGAAGTTCTCTGTGAAGATCCCTTTATTTTAAATCAGCATAGGATCCACAGGCTTGCTGATCTTATTGCTGATCAGCAAGCCTGTTCGCTCCAACGAATTTGAAGAGCATGGCCCCAAATAAAGTGGTTATAATGAGAAAAAGAACTCTTTCTGTTATTGAAAGTGGTGCAAAGTTCGTTAAGAGAACACCGGTTACTAAAGTGTTGTGAATTTCTGCGAATATGCCCAAAGTCAAGTAAGATAATATTATAGTCCCAAATATAGAATATTCTATTTTCATGTGTGGTATCCCCATCAATGATTTCATGTATATTATTATCCAATCGATAACTTCAATATGAAACTCAACAGTCTCTAAAATTTATCTAATATGTTATAAACATTTCGATTTTAGACTGTTTGACATTTCCCTGGGATTATTACCAGTTGAAAGATCAAGAACCTTGAATTCGCAAAGAAAAATTATATATCTTATCGAACGCAATTTCACGCCGTTAACATCTATTCAAAACCTTTATGTTGAATGTGTTTTAAGTCTAATCTGCAATTAATATCGATAGACGTAAGTATTAGACACGTATTCTGATTTGCAAAACGGTCTACATTTATTATCTGTTAACAATCTGTGAAGTCTGGAATTCTTGTACTTCAATACGAAAAAGAGATCTCTTCAAAATGATCGGAGGAAATATGCTCGAGATAAAAGATCTTACAGTAGAGATTGGCGGAAGGAAAATCCTTAACAAGGTCAATCTCAAAGTGGAACAGGGCAGCACGACTGTCCTTTTTGGCCCAAATGGTGCCGGCAAATCTGCTCTTCTCATGACGCTTATGGGATTTAGCGGTTATGATATTGTGGGTGGACAGATATTGTTCAAGGGAGAGGATATCACCCACCTTCCAGTGAATGAAAGGGCAGAACGTGGTCTTGGGATCATGACACAGAGACCACCCAACCTCACCGGTGTTAAACTTAAGGATCTGGTAAAGGTCATAAGCAATGAACACAGCCTTGACACCGAAGCCGCTTCTAAGAAGCTGGATATGGAACGCTTCATGGACAGGGATGTGAATGTCGGTTTTTCCGGCGGTGAGATCAAGAGGTCTGAACTGTTGCAGCTTTCCGCACAGAACCCATGTCTTTATCTGCTCGATGAACCGGAATCAGGTGTGGATCTTGTGAGTATCGAAGAGATCGGTACGACCATCGATGAGCTGCTCTCAAGCAGGTCGAAATGTTTTGTTGACCATCACAAGAGAGGAAATTCCGCACTTATTATAACACATACAGGTCAGGTTCTCGATTACGTTGAACCGGACGTGGGATACATACTCTGCAATGGTACTGTCATGTGCAGAGGCAATCCGCGTGAAATGCTCAAGGAAATAAAAGCACAGGGATATCAGGAGTGTATAGAATGCAAAGTGGCACGTCTCTAAAGGAAAGGGCTGAGAAGGCCATTGAAAAATCTGCGATGTATGGAGAGGATTTCGACCTTAACGAATTCGAGGTTGCTGCAAAGGAAGTTCCACAAACAGAGGATCTTGAGGACCTTGATGATGAGTTCAAGCAAACGCTCCTGAACGTTGGTGTGTTGACGGATGAGAAGGACCGCTCAGGCAGTTTCTTGATGCTCGATAATGCGGTTTCCCACTCTTCACTTAAGGACCCCAACATCGAGCTGATGTCACTTCATGAAGCCCTGGAAAAACATGATTGGCTCAAGGATTATTCCTGGAAGCTTGTCGCAGTGGATGCTGACAAGTACACTGCAAAGAGCTATCTTGAAAATGCTAACGGTTATTTTATCCGTGCACCTGCCGGACAAAAAAGTTCCATGCCTGTGCAGACCTGTCTTATGATGGGCCATAAGAACGTTACACAGACCGTTCACAACATCCTTATCGTGGAAGAGGATGCAAAGCTCGATGTCATTACAGGATGTACCACCAAAAAGGGTGTTGAAAGGGCAATGCATCTTGGTATCTCAGAAATATATGTCAAGAAGGGCGGTGTTCTGAACTTCACCATGATACACAACTGGGCGGATGATGTCGGTGTCAGACCAAGGACAGTTATCCATCTGGAAGAGGGGGCATCTTTCGTCAATAATTACATCCTGCTAAAACCCGTAAGGTCAATTCAGTCCTATCCGACTGCGATACTTGATGGGGAAGGAGCATTTGCAAGGTTCCATACCATAGCCGTTGCTCATCCGAATTCAGAGCTTGACCTTGGCAGCAGGGTCCTTTTCAATGCACCAAACACAAAGGCTGAACTGATATCAAGGACTATCACAACAGGTGGTAAGGTCATTGCCAGAGGCGAAATGGTGGCAAATGAACCGCATTGTAAGGGTCACCTTGAATGCCATGGTCTTGTTCTTAAGGATGGAGGTACACAGCTTGCCATTCCGGTCCTTGAAGCGAACGTGGCAGATGTGGAACTCACTCACGAAGCTGCTGTCGGAAGGATCGCCCGGGAACAGGTAGAATACCTGATGGCACGCGGTCTTTCAGAAGAAGATGCAGTGGGAATGATCGTCCGTGGTTTCCTCGATGTTGGTATTACAGGTCTTCCTGAAGAGCTGGCAAAGGATATCGATGATACTATTGCACAGATCGGAAAGGATGCTGTCTGATAAGCATCCTGTTCCTTTTTTATTTGGATCTTGGCCCTTATAAGGGTCTTTCTTTCTTCTTTTTATTGTTCTTTGAAGCTACTGTTAAAACGAATCTTACTCCTTTTATTATTTTCAAGTAATTTATCACTTTTTGGTTGATGCATAGTGAAAATAAATTGCTGACAACCAAATGTATAAATATTCTAAAGTTCACTTTGTGAAGGGGTAAAATATGAATTGGAAAATTCTACTTGCAACGTTTGTTGCTTTAGCTGTTATTCTTAGTGGATGTACAGAACCTGCTTCTGATGATACAGAAGTGGAGAAGGGAACTGTGGTCATAGGTTCAAAGCTGTTCCAGGAATCATACATCCTGGCTCACATGGCCGGTATAATGCTTGAAGAAGCAGGATACGAGGTCGATGTTAAGGAAGGCCTTGGAGGTACTTTCGTAAATTATGAGGGTCTGAAACAGGGCAGTGTGGATGTATATGTTGAATATACTGGTACTGCATACAGCCAGATACTTGAAGAGCCTGCTCTTGAAGTCTGGGACCCGGAAGTCGTTTACCAGAAAGCTGAAGAAGGTCTGAAGGAAGATGGAGTACTGGTAGTAAGCGATCTTGGTTTTGAAGATGCCTATGCACTTGCAGTGAAAGAGCAGTGGGCAGAGGAGAACAATGTTGTCACAATAAGTGATCTTGAAACCCATGCACCTGATCTGATAATCGGCACTGATCCTGAGTTTGCACTTCGTGAAGACGGTCTTCCACGCATAAGCACTCTCTATGGATTTGAGTTCAAAGAGGTTAAGCCAACAGTTGCTACACTCATGTATGAGGCTATCAAACTCGATGAGGTCGATGTCATCTCAGCTTATACTACAGATACAAGGAACGAGTTATTCGATCTTACGATACTGGAAGATGACATGAATGCATTACCTCCATATGATGCGATCGTTGTAATGTCTGCTGAATTTGCAGAAGCAAATCCTGATGCTGTTGCGGCTCTTGAGAAACTGGATGGTCAGATAGACACAGAGACCATGAGAGGTCTTAACTACCAGTTCGATGTCGAAAAGCGTGAGGCTGAGGACATTGCCAGGGACTTTTTAATAGAGAATGGATTGATAGGAACTGAATTGGCAGAGGAGTAATTTCCTCTTCAATCTATTTGGTTCATATTATCTTTCTTTTTTTATAGCTGAAAAACAGCTTTTTAATGTGAGATCTATTATGCCATCCAAAAGGTTATTCGACAGGATCGATTCGATACAGATTCGTGGTGTGACGAAGAAATATGATGACAGGTTTGCTATCAATGATGTTTCTATTGATATTGAAGGTGGGGAACTGGTAATTTTCATAGGGCCCAGTGGGTCAGGAAAGACCACCACACTCCGTATGATCAATCGTTTGATAGAACCTGATTCAGGAACCATTCTCATCAATGATAAGGATATCATGGAACTTGAACCGGTCGCTCTTCGCAGGAACATCGGTTATGTCATACAGAATATCGGGCTGTTCCCTCACATGACCATTGCCGAGAACATTGGTCTTGTTGCCAAGCTGGAAGGCTGGGACGAGAAAAAGATCAAGGACAGAGTAGAATATCTCCTTGATTTTGTTTCCCTTCCTGCCGAGATGTTCATGGATAGATATCCCCATCAATTAAGTGGTGGACAACAGCAGAGGGTCGGACTTGCAAGAGCACTTGTGATGGACCCTCCTCTTTTGCTCATGGACGAACCCTTCGGTGCCCTTGACCCTATCCTAAGAAAACAACTTCAGGAAGAGTTCTGTGAGATCCGGGAAAAACTGGGAAAGACCATAATCTTTGTAACACACGATATCGAGGAAGCTTTCAAGCTCGCTGACAGGATCGCGATAATGGATGAGGCAAAACTTGTTCAGATAGGCACAGCTGAAGAATTGATCTTCCATCCCGTAAACGAGATGGTGGCAAGCATTGTGGATACCAGTAAGAAGTTCAAGCACCTTGATACATTGAAAATAAAGGACCTTATATCCCCTCTTGAGTGCATGTATGTCCACGATGGGTCCCTTGATGTTGAGAGTGCTATTAGTTCCATGATAGAGAAGAACATAGAGATCGCTGTGGTTTCTAATGGTTCGGGTCCGCTTGGTATTGTAAAGCTTATAGATCTCTTGCGTATGGATGATAAGGAGAGCAAGATCGTAGATCATGTTGTTAAAATTCCTTCATTTTCCAGAAATGAACTGCTTTCATCCTCACTGAAAATAATGCAAAAGGATGGACATTCCATGGCCTTTGTCCTGACCGATGGAAAACTAAGCGGTTTCCTGTTTCCAAATGATGCTTTCAGTCAGGTAATTGGATAAGGAACACAAAAGGGGTTGATTCTCTGTTATTGTCTGATCTTATTGAAGTCTGGGAAACTAACTCATTGACATTGCGTACCATCGAGCATTTGACGATGTTCAGCATTGCCATAGTTCTGGCTTCCATCATAGGTGTATCTCTTGGATTGTTCCTTTTCTCCAGACCAAGGATAGCACATCCCATGCTCAATCTTTTAAATCTTGTAGAGACCATACCCGACATTCCATTATTGGTTCTGCTATTGCCTATATTCGGGCTTGGAAGAGACCCTACCATTGTGGCATCAGTACTTTATTCCCTTTTACCCATTACACGAAATACCTATACCGGTCTTAAAGAAGTGGATCTCAAATATGTTGAGATTGCACGTGCAATGGGACTATCCGAAAAGGATATTTTGTTCAAGGTCAGGATACCTCTTTCTTTACCTATGATCGTCGGAGGTTTGCGTATAGCTCTTGTTTTTACCATGGGTGTTGTAACACTTGGTGGTCTCATTGCTGCAGGTGGACTTGGAGCAGCCCTTATTGCCGGAATACAGCTCTATAAGATAAACACGATCCTGGTAGCCGGTCTCTGGACGGGGTTGTTAGCTGTCATCTTTGACGGGCTTGCCGGAATTGTTGAGAAACGCCTTCAGAGGAGGTATGGTATATGGTAACTCTTGAGACTATACTCAGCCATACTGCTGACCACATGGTATTGGTGATTATGACACTGATCATAAGCATTCTCATATCCATGCCTCTTGCATTTGGTTCACTTTACAACAAGCGTTTTGGTTATGTGGTGACCAAGTTCGCAAATCTTGCACAGGCGGTCCCAAGCTTTGCAGTTGTTGCTATCGTGGTCCCTCTTATGGGAATCGGTTTCTATCCTGCCGTGGTGGCGATATTACTTCGTGCATTGCTTCCCATAATCAAGAACACGTATATCGGGCTTTCAACGGTAGATCCATCAATGCTTGATTATGCAGACGGTATCGGGTTGAACGAATGGCAGATCCTGCGCTATGTTCGCCTGCCAAATGCTTATCCCGCTATCTTTGCAGGTATTAAGTTCGCTTTTATCCTCATCAACAGTATTGCTATCCTTACTGCATATATCGGAAGTGGTGGCCTTGGCGAGCTTATATTCCAGGGACTGGTCGCGTTCAATAATGAGAAGATCCTCGCAGGTGCTATTCCGGCTATTCTGATAGCGATAGCATTTGATATCATATTTACCAGGATCGAAAAGAAGCTAACACCTCATTACAGAAAATGAGCTTTTGAGATTATCTTTTACTGGGTATGTAGAAAACCTCTCAAAATCAATATCTATGGGCTGAAATTGTGATTATATTCCAATATCATGTAACACATTCCATTATTTTTTAAATTGAATTAGTTTCCGAATATCGAGGATTTCTACAGGGTCAAAATTTTATCAATTTATACATGCTGAAACCTTCCTATTTAATTTTGAAACAAGGTCTTCTATTTCCGAATTTGAATTTAAGATGCCCTCGATTTGCACGCTATCAGAAGTTCCTTGACTCGATCCAATTGAAGGCTCCTATTTATGCATTCTAATGCCTCTCCAAGTTGGTTCTGTTTCTAAAACATATAGCCTTTTGTGAAGAGAGAATCGGCATGATCGAGCCTATAATGCAATACTTTATCGATGCATTTTATTACTTCAGTTAGCTTGTTTTGCGTTATCAGAGCAGAACTCTTCCTGGACAATGCAACCAGAACGCGCAGTTTGAATATAAAGTACATTGCCAAAAAGTCGGTTACCTGTATCTGTTTTTCCTTTGCCAACATAGAAATTTTCAGAAATTCTACAGGTAATAAAGCAAATATTTTCACATTCTGCAAAGGACGAACGTGCAAAATCAACTTGCATTACCTGACAAACCACTGTGAGACTTTTGCAGGGTGGCAGTGCCTGAATCACTTTCTCAACGGACTTACCGGTATTGATGACCGAATCAACAATTACAACATTCATTTCATTGAGTTGATATTTCGAGACAAGCTCATTGATCTCTGTTTTTTCATGAATGAATTCAAGTTGTGAACATGAATCAAGAATATCTCTGAAACCATCTGCAACATAGAGGCCTGACCGCATCATCGTTAGGATAAGAGTGAACTCATGTGGTGCAATATCAAGACCTTGTCTCACTCCTTGGACATGCTCTATTTCGACTGGTCCCAGGTCCAATCCATTCACATATTCGTAACTGAGCAATTGGCCTTGTCTGCGATGAATCTCTTTTAATTGAACAGGGCTGAGGTCTGCACGGCGGGATTGAGTTGATAAGATCTTAATTGCATTGCTACTATTTTCGAGATTGATGATCATTTTGCTACCTCCACTTTTGTTTGGCGTATATCGATAACTGACAAATTCTTGTGATCGTCAAGGTAATCGAAAAGGTCATCTCTTCTTTTTTTCCCTATGACCACTACTGCTTGATGTGCACTTTTCAACATCTCTGCATCTACCATTGAGTCACCATAAGCAATTACCTCTGCTCCGTTGTTTACCAATGTCCTTACAAGAGCTGCCTTTTCCTCATTACTCACAATGGTTTCACTCGATGCGAGATTATTGCCACCTATTACTTTTACGTTAAGACCATATCTATTCGCCACTATTTTCCATATTTCCGGAAAACCAGATGTTATCCAGACAAGAGTTCTGTTGATGCTGTGTTGTTTCAGAGTATCCAGGATGACAGGGTCCAGGATTATTGACTGGGCAGTCCGATCGATAAAATCCTGCATTTGTTCAGATGGTATCTTTGAATAGTACTGAGCAACCTCGAAAAACGATTCGAAACAATAATCTCCTCTCTTTTCAAAGATGGAACGAATAGTTTCACTTTCAATGTTATCCGAACTTGTCAAATAATCGAGGCAATCACCAGCAAACAGTGTGCCGTCACAATCGAATACCGAATACGAACTACCCATGTTAGGTTTTAGTTCTTTACACAATTCAGAGATATTCGATTGTGCCAGGATCCTGTAAAATTCCACATGTCTGCTATCAATGTCAGACGACGACAATATGGAATAAGGTATGTTTCGTTTTCTGCATATTGTTTCAAGTTCTTTACATTCGAGGTCCTGCCAATTTTCTAATTGTGAAACTGAATGATCTGTGCGTGTCCTTTGGGAATCTCGAAGACATTGTTCCTTGATCCTTTCAGCGTTTGATCTGATACAGAATATATGGTCATATACATCCCCATCTGCTTCGGTCCAAGCTATCTCATAGCTTCCATCCTTTTTAAGGAATGCATAATGGCCAGTCACGATTGTGTGATAGGGTGCCTGGCGATGCCTTGACTCAATCTCCCGAATGACAATTTCTCTGTATCGGTATTTCTCTTCATCACTCATTTTTTTGAATGCAGATATCCCACCAGGGATAATTTCATCCATTAAGGATGAGCCATCGACAATTTTGAAATTATTAGTGTATCTTTCAATTTTCCTGCATAGGGTTGTTTTTCCACAACCTGAGATTCCATATATAGCGATGATCATAGATGGCTCCTATCAATTTGATTTATTTTGAAAGCTGCAAAGGAAGTCTTGACGACTATTGCAACTGTATTTAGCTGTATTATGTTCGAGAAGGCAATCCCGAACACATTCGTTAGAAACGTTGCAAGAAAGGCAATCGGTCCTGTGTGGGATCTTGCTGTGCATATGTTGCTGAAGAATGTCGATCTCCTGCTCATAGTTTCCGAGCAGCCACTCACCTTTTCCGAACATTCTGCCGCAAGGGTACACATTTTTGCCCATGTATATCAGGAAATGCGTGCCTGCACCACAACTACCACCGAACATAGTACAAACGTGATCGGGTGCTCCTGAGAAGTTCCGCCTATACGCTTCCAGATTGCCAATTTCAAGATGTTTGAGATCAGCTTGATCCAGAATGTCTGCAACTGCAGATAGGAAACCATAGTAATCCTGGCAGGAGATGGATTCTATCCCTTCAGGAACATCGACCAATCGGTCAAAGATCACCTTGTTGAAGCCTTGCTCTTTCACGAAATCAAAATAGATGTCAAGATGATTCAGCAGATGTTTGTTGAGGGTCGTATTGATCGCCACATCGAATCCAGCCTCCTGCAAAATGGAAATACCTTTCATCGTTGCATCAAAGGTTCCTTTGCCATTATGGAAAAGACGATTTGCATCATGCATTTCCCGCGGTCCATCGAGTGAAACGCTGGGGATTATTCCGAGATGTTTCATTTCCTGAGCTATCTCAGGGGTTACCAGTGAAGCATTGGTCACTGTGTATAACTTTATACGTTCCTGCTTTGGGTGCATTTCCCGGAATTTTGACACTGCCATGGCTATTTCTTTCCAGTTAAGCAGAGGTTCACCACTTCCCACAAAGTTGATCTTGATCTTTTTTGTGAAATCGTATTTCTGGTGGTATTCGAAGCAGCGTTCCATTATGGATACTATTTCTTCTGCACTGAGAGGAGGTTCCGGAGACACACGGTTCTCAGGGTTGAAGAAATAGCAGTACCTGCATGCATAATTGCAGTGGCTGTTCACAGAAATGCAGATTCTTTCCACCATATCACATGTGGAATATATTTCGCAGTTCATCGAATATTATAATCTGTTATCATTCTTAATATTTCTGAATGGTTTTTCTCTTGAGCATGGTCCTGTGCAGACCTCCCATCCCGGTCACGTATCAGGAGGTCAATACCCGGTTGTTCGAGAAGATAGCGTGCAATATTTGTTTGTCCCTTAATCGCAGCTTTCATAATAGGTGTAAAACCGTTCCCATCAGCCTGGTTTATACTGATCTGCAGGTTTTTGGTCTCGAGAAGATACTTGACTATCTCAAAACGCCCATCCCATACTGCAATCAGCAATGCACTGTTCCCTTTGTTCTTTCCTTTGCCGAGGAGGCTGGGATCGGCACCGTTGTCAAGGAGATATTGAACTCCTTTGAACCAGCCTCTTTGTGCAGCATGCACATATGGCGGCATTGGGAATTTCCCGCTATCATATTTGTCAAGATCGCACCCCGGCAGTGACATACAGAACTTCATCTTCTCGAATTGCCTGGCCCGAACAAAATGAATAAGAGGAGTCAGGTTGTCCTCACCGATGAAATTCGGATTTATCCGATGTTCCTGAAGGAACGCTTCAGCGTCTTTGAACTTTCCTTCCTTTACCATAACGAACAGCTTCCTATCATCCTCTGTGGGAACATCCTTTGAATGCATCATCTCTTTCTGGAACGAAGCAAGATTAATGCAGTTCACACCCGCAGTCCTGGCAACCACCTGCAATCCTTCATCATCTGATACGACTGTGATCCGGCCAGTAGAAGTCGCACTTTTAGCTTCATTGATTATCCTTGCATCATTGTTGCATTCGTTGCCGTCCCTGGATCTGTCAAGCACTTTTATGTGATGAAAGTTGATGTGCTTGATAGAAAGCTGAGCATTTTCCTGATGCTCCGGAAACCTCTTCCTATAATCGAGTTCGCTAAGTACCGTGGGTGAGACAACAGCATCCCGATGGTAATCCCTAAGCAGAGCTGGATTCTTCAAAAGAACATTGGTGTCAAATAGGTATTTCATATAAATCGAATTCTCCCTGAGAGCAGTTACTGCTGCATCTTTCTCCTAAATATTAACTACTCAACGATGACAGTCAAAATTAATAAAGTTATTCATTATATTCAAAATATTATATACTTCTTAGTTTAAAAAGTTCTAACTAAATATTAGATTTTTAATGATGAAATTTATTAATATACATGCTATACCAAATCGAAAGATGATGTAAAAAAACAAGTTGTTTAAAGCGTATTTCTTACGCTAGTTTTGCATCAAAACACATAATTAAATGAGTTGCATGTAAACAAGTTTGGCTCTGTAGAAAACCTATTTTTCCATTTAATTTTCACATAAAATTTTAAACAGGATTATCCACTGAGTATTACTTAGCACAAGAAAACACAAAAGGGAAGATTGTGTTTTGTTTAACAAATTAGAAATCTGGTAGAAACGATGTTTTCTGTACTGAAAAGAAAATATGGTGAGGAAATTAAGGCAAAAAAGTACTGTAATCAACTATAAGAGATTAAATTCAAGGTATTAGTACATAACCTTGACAGATATGTCAGAGCTGTTTTTATTATTCAAATGAGGATTTCTACAAACCCCCTGTCCTGAGATTTTAAGTATAATCACGTGTTTTTACGGTTGGTTTTCATTAATGGATATGTCAGGAATCATCAAGATCATCAGTTCTTCACGTGGCTATGAAGGTCAGATAGTTCACGTAGAGAATATTTTGCCACGGGATGCGGAATTCGGTTCGGTCGAACTTAAACCTTTGATACGATATGCTCTTGCTGAGAAGGGTGTTAAAGAACTTTATACCCATCAGGCGGATGCTGTAAAGGAGGTGCTGGACGGTAAGGATGTCGTGCTTTCCACCAGTACTGCCAGCGGGAAATCGTTGTGTTACATGCTTCCCATCTTTGAGACATTGATGGATGATCCTAATGCCACTGCTCTTTATATTTCTCCTCTGAACGCTCTTGTGAACGATCAGCTTGAGAGCTTTGAGAAGTTCAGGGATTCCATGGGACTTGACCTCAATATTAACAAGTTCATCGGAACAATGCCCCCTGAGGAGAAATCCGCAGTGAAGTATGGGAATCCGCGTATCCTTTTTACAAATCCTGAAATGGTACATCTGAGCTTTTTACAGTGGAAGCAGCAGTGGAAAAAGTTCCTGTCGAACCTCAAATATATAGTTCTTGATGAGAGCCATACGTATAGCGGTGTTACGGGTATCAATATGGCCAACCTTTTGAGGAGGCTTAACCGCATTTGTGACCACTATGGTTCAAGTCCGCAGTATATATGCTGTACTGCGACCATTGGAAATCCAATGGAACATACTTCAGCCTTGATAGGCAAGGATGTTACTTTGATAGATAATGATGGTTCCGGCAGGGGTGCTCAAAAGTTCATGTTCTGGAACCCACCTCTTTATTCCCGCTCAAAGAACTTCACTGTTCGAAAAGCGAGCTTTGGTGATACTGTCAACATCTTCACCACCTTCGTCCAGAACGATCTTCAGACCATCGTCTTTACAAGGGCGAGGCAGAAGGTCGAAAAGATGTTCGTGGAGGCAAGGAACCAACTCGAAGGCCGAGGTGTCCAAAAGACCATAAGCTCTTACAGAGGCGGTTATTATGGCGATGAGAGGGAGGCCATAGAGAAGGGATTGTCAAGAGGTGAGATCGCAGGCGTGATATCGACTACGGCCCTTGAACTTGGTATCGATATCGGAGGTCTGGATGCCTGTGTTATCGATGGATTCCCGGGCACTTTGATGAGTGCGAGACAGCAGGCAGGCCGTGCAGGCAGGGGCAGCAGTGAGAGCATTGTTGTTCTGGTCGCGGATTCTAATGCTCTTGATCAGTATTATATGAGGAATCCGGGAGATTTCTTCGTTAAGGAATGCGAGCGGGCTGTCATCAATGTCTCGAATAGGAACATTCAGGCCGACCATTTGCTCTGTGCAGCAAAGGAGCTGCCTTTAAGGGATGAGGATGAGCGTTATTTCGGTGAGGAGTTCAAACGAATAGTCGCTGCCCTTGAGGAAGAAGGTCTACTTGAAGGCGGTTTTGAGAAGCGTTCCCTGGATGGCGGGACACATATGCGGGTCCATATCAGAGGCACTGATAGCAATGGTTATACTATCTTTGAGAAAGGTTCCCGCAAGCCCCTTGAGAAGGATATAGACAGGTTGCGGGCTTATCGTGAAGGCTTTAAAGGTGCTATCTACTTCAATAAGGGTACTCCGTATTGTGTGACGAAACTGGACCATGAGAAGCGTATCATTCAGGTCGAGAAGGCGAGAGATGCGTATCATACCAGGGCTCAGGTAACGTCTGATATTGCTGTGCGTGATGTCATAGATAGCAAGCCCCTTTCCACTTTTGATGGGGTCAGTGTTGGTTTCGGGTATGTGGAGGTCATCCAGCAGGTGACGGGATACAGGAAGCTCCAGCTTCGTTCTGAAAATGAACTTGGGAGGTTCGACCTTGATATGCCGGAGTTCAGTCTTGAGACCGAAGCTCTCTGGCTTGAGCTGCCTGATGGCCTTGTGGGGCTTGTGGAGGAACACGACAGGGATTTCAATGGCGGGATCCATGCCATCGAACATGCTCTGATCGCTATGTATCCTTTGCATTTGCTGGCTGACCGCAATGATGTGGGCGGTGTTTCAACTTCCGAGCATGGAGATATAGGCAATAGGAGCGGTATTTTCATCTATGATGGCCATGCCGGCGGCGTGGGCTATGCTGAAGCCGGTTATGCAAAGATCGAGGAGATGCTCGAGGTCACATTGAAGGCCATAGAGGGCTGCCCTTGCAAGGGTGGCTGTCCTTCGTGTATCCAGTCCCCCAAATGCGGCAATAACAATGAGCCCCTGGACAAGGATGCTGCAATAATGATCCTCAGGAAGATGCTTGGCAAACCTGCATATATTCCTCAGAGGACCCATCTGTCCGAGGTTGCAAAGCAGAGGAGCAGTGCTGTACCGGGTCGTGGAATTTCCAGACCGGTCAAAGCCGGTGACAGTCCTGCTGAAGCTTTGAACAGAGCAAAGAGGAAGCTTAAGAAGCAGGGATCAGGCAGTGCTGCCGAGTGGGTGAAACTGGGAGTTGCTGCCGGCAGGGATGAGAAGGACCATAAGAAGGCCTGTTATTGCTTTGATAAGGCTTTACAGCTGGAGCCGGACAATGTTACTGCTCTGTTCAATAAGGGCATCACCCATCTTCAGATGAAGATGTATCCTCTGGCATTAGAGTGCTTTAATCGAATGCTGAACATCGGTTACAGGGACAATGCCAAGGTGTGGAAGTGCAAAGGGGATTGCTTACGCATGCTCGATAACCGTGCAGGTGCCATTGAATGTTATAATGAGGCCTTGAGGTTGAAGCCCGATGATGTTAAGATCAAGCAGGCACGGGATAGTTTGAGGAAAATGGATAGGGCTTTGTATCCTGATGATATGTGAGAGTTGTATCTCACATCATCTATTTTTTTGCTTTCAAATAACCCCAAATCCAATCACAATATATTAATAGTCTCCACCTTATATTTTTTCTATATTCATTCTAAGTGGGGGGAATGATATTTGAAAAAACCAATTCTATTATTTTTGATCGGTATCGGTATCGCTATAGTGATATCAGGATGTGTGAGCCTGATTGGGGATTCATATAATTCGCCACCTCAGGAGGAGTTCTGGCATGGTCCGGGATACATGTATCCTGATCAGTACGACCGCTCCTTGCCTTCAAATGTCGCTTCACAATTCGATTCGAATGGTGAGCTGATATATTATACAGGGTATAATGATGAAGGGCAACTGATCCCGGCAAGCGGTGGTCCACACTGGCTATATGTGCATGGTGGCAGTTGTGTAAGCTGTCATGGAGTAAGTGGCAGAGGTGGTGTTCTGATAATGATGGGGACGGATATCCCTTCAGATATAAGGTACAGTACTTTAACTGCTGAAGATGATCATGCAGATGAAGTTCAGGATGCAATTGAACATGATGAACACCCTGCTTATACTGATGAAACGATAAAAGCAGCCATCAGGGATGGTGTCGAACCTGATGGGGAAGAGTTGGATTATACAATGCCAAGATGGGATATGTCAGATAATGATATCGAAGACCTCATAGATTATCTAAAAACACTCTAATTATTGCCGGTCTTGCATTTTTGCAAGGCTGGGTACTATTTTTATTAAAACGAGTTTATGTATAGATACGACATCAAAGACCGTTAGGATCCTAAAAATAGAATGAAAGAAGAGATGATCTTTTCAGAGCATCTCATTAACTGCTTCCAGAAGATCGTGGGCTCTCTCCACAGGGATTCCTATGATCATCTCGTCTTCTGCTATGTTTGCGAACTTTCTGCTGCCACCGCATCCAAGGGTTACGCTGACCTTTCCTTCCTTGTATGGTCTTACAACACCATCAGCACAAACACTCTGTATTCCTGCAAAGCTTGTTTCTACTCTGCCACCGTGCTTGTATATAAGAGCCTGTGAAAGCTGCATTACCTGCTTTGGTGTAGTGATTATTACAATTACATCAGGAGCAAATGTTGCAGTCTCAAGAGGTCCATAAACAGCAGCCTTGATGGAATTTGCATCTAATTTAGTGACACTTTCCATTGTGCGTCTTGCTGCATTGATAGTGTCGAAACGTTTAAGGTTGTAGTAGCTCTCGCCTGTAGCTAACTTCCTTGGCATTTCATTAAGTCCCATCATTGCGGAACCGCCTTTACATGCCTGCTCATCTGCGGTTGCATAGAACTCCCTGCCGGTCTTTCTGACCATGTCTACCATCTGACAGTGTCTTGTAGTCTCATCAAGCTTCTCAATGCCTTCAGGAATATCGCGTCCTTCCGGAATAAGAGAGACTGCAACAGGCTTTGTCTTAAGGTTGAGTTTTTCTGTGAGTATCTTACCGAATTCATTTAGCTCTTTGAGATCCATATTGATTCACTCCATACTTGTCATATATTTATGATCTGAACTGTATCTATCTACCGGTACAGTAGGTTTTTTACGGTTATGGTATAAATGTACACAACTGCTTATACTTAAGTATTTCTATTCATGGTTAGCACCGTTTACAGCTATCAGTTGTGCTTATTGTGGTTAAAAAAAAGGAAAATGATAGAGAATATTAAGGTATTTGATATCCCTGTAGGGAAATATGTATTCTACAGGGAATCATTATGCTTGATGTTTATGATCTCATCCAGTCGTTCCAAGCTCCAGCCTTCATTTCTAGGATATTGGTAATGTCCTCAAGCTGTTCCTCCGGAATACCGATAACCATCTCGTCGTCCTTGAGTCCTGCATTCTTGGCAGCACCATCACAACCAATAGAGATGTTAACCTCTCCGGTGGTGTATGGTGAACCGGTAGCATCGGCACATGTGGACTGGATCCCTGCAAAATTTGCAGTCATACGACCACCACGTCTATAGATCACAGAATGTGCGATCCTTCTGGCTACAAGTGTGTTTCCGATCACGATAACAACATCAGGTTTTGTTGGTGTGTTGTCCAGGGGGGCAACGATCGTTGCAACGGTTGATCCGGGTTCAGGTCTTGGCATGTTGTCTACAACACGTTTGGCAACACTCAGGGATATTTCCTTTCCAAGTTTATCGAAATACAATTCCCCACTTTTGATCTTGTCAGGATAGTCTTGCAATCCTATGGCTGCAGCACCACCTTTGCAGGCATGCTCATCCCTGGTAGCACAAGTGACCGTATCATTGAACCTGGCATCCTGAAGCATCTGGCAGTATCTTCTTGGGATCTCTATCTTTTGTAGATCTTCAGGAATATCCATTTCCCTTTTTAATAATGATATTGCTACTGGTTTCCCTTTAAGGTCAAGTGTCTCAATAAGCTTCTCACTCATTTTTGTATAATCCATGCTATTACCTCTGAAATTTTTACTTTTATCAAAGATAAAAATTTATCTATCTCTCTCTGATAATTACATATTCTATTATCTCTCATAGGTGGATAAATATATAATATCTATTGGAAATCTTTATATATTTCCTCTCATCTGAGTGTTATATAATAAAAAGAGACTTCCAAATGAGGAAATTATATGAAGATATGTGTAACAGCTAAAGGGAAAAATATTGATACAGAACTTGATCCACGATTTGGCAGGTGTCCGTACTTTGTCGTCGTTGATCCGGAAACTATGGAATTCAAAGCATTTGACAACCAAGCAGCTTCAGCATCTGGTGGAGCAGGTATACAGGCTGCCCAGAGTATTTCTAACAAGGGGATCGATGTTCTCCTTACAGGTAGCGTTGGTCCTAATGCTTTCCCGATCCTTTCCGCAGCCGGAATAAAGGTAATGGCAGGAGCCAGTGGGACAGTTAAAGATGCGATCCGCCAGTATAAGGAAGGTCAGTTGAATGAAACTGGCACTCCGACAGCACAGGCACATGCTTCTATGGCTGCACCCGGAAGAGGCATGGGTGGACGTGGCAGGTCTGGAGGGTCCGGTAGAGGTATGGGAGGTGGCGGTGGAGCCGGCAGGGGTGGGGGAATGAATCGTTAAGTTCAGAACATGAGGAGATCCCATAAGGGTTCATTTTTTCTTTTTTGTTGTCCATTAATTATTGGGGGAGTATAAGGTGGCTGTAAAGGAAAAACTTCGGATAGGTGCGAAGGCTTCAAAGAACTCTACCATTACACTGGTTTTTCTTGCAGCAATAAAAGGTATAGTGGGCTTCTATTCAGGAAGCTCTTCCCTTATCGCAGATGCAATTCACACATCAATAGATATCTTTACGTCCCTTGCAGTGTGGATCGGGCTAAGGCTAAGCCTGAAAAGTAGCGGGGAGCACTTCCCTTATGGTTATTACAAAGCAGAGAACCTGGTGGCTCTTTTTGTCTCAGTTCTTATCTTATTATCCGGAGTTGAACTTGTCCGTGGAGCCCTGGAATCTATAAAAAACCCTGTTGAGCTGGAACATCAGGGACTGGCGCTTGGAGCGGCTGTGTTCTCTGTAATTAGTATCTATGCCCTTTCACAGTACAAGTTCAAAATAGGAGGGCAGATAGGTTCACAGGCACTGATCGCGGATGCCAGGCATTCGTATACGGACGTATTCAGTTCCATGGTCGTTGTTGTTGCGATCATCGGTTCAATGTTTGGCATGCACTGTCTTGACAGTGCAGGTGCTCTTATTATATCGTTGATGATCTTCAAGCTCGGTATCACGACAGCAAAGGAATCAGCACTGACATTAATGGATGCATGGCTGGACAGGGATTCTATCGAACGTATCCGGCGTGCAGTGGACCATATCTCCGGTGTCAGCAAGGTTGATGAGATCAGGCTCAGAAGGTCCGGTCTTGTGGTATTTGGGGAGATGCAGGTAGAAAGTGCAGGAGAATACGACCTACAAATCGTGGAAATGCTTTCCGTTAAGATCGAAGAGGCGGTTAAAAGTGAGATCCCAAATCTTGAACATCTTTCAGTTGATATCAAACCCGGAAAAATATCCGTGCTTAGGGTGGCGATACCTGTAATGAAGCCGGATGGATTGCAGTCGAAACTATCCAGACATATCGGAAAAGCTCCCTATTATATTTTCATCGAGCTGGAAGACAACAAAATAATGAACTGGCATATTGGTGAGAACCCTGCTGCTGATCTGGATCGAAAAAGAGGTGTAAAGACAGCGGAGTACCTGGAAGAACGGGATGTCAACATTGTCATCGTAAAGGATATTGGAGAAGGTCCATTCCACAAATTCCATGACAGCTTTATCAAACTATTAGAGATGCCGGATGATGTAGAAGATGTTGAAACACTTATTGGAAAGATCCCTGAACTGAGAGTGATCAGCTCTCCTACAGAGTAATATCATTTAAGGATTGGAGACCCATACATGAAAATTTCTCTAGCAAGTGGAAAAGGCGGAACAGGCAAGACCACAGTAGCAGTTAATCTTGCACTCTCTCTAAAGGATGCACAGCTTTTTGACTGTGACGTGGAAGGACCTAATTGCAACCTGTTCCTTGGGTATGATCTTGAGAAAGTCGAGGATGTGAATGTTCTAAACCCGGTAATTGATAAGGATAAGTGTGACTTTTGTGGCAAATGTTCTGAGTTTTGCCAGTTCAACGCCCTTGCCGTTCTGCCTGAAGATGTAATGTTCTTCCCAAAACTCTGTCATGGCTGTGGTGGATGCAGTATTGTATGTCCAAATAGAGCTATCAGCGAGGTGGGCAGAAAAGTAGGAGTTATCGAGGGTTCGGTGAATGAAAGCCTCGTATTCTATCAAGGTATGTTGAATATAGGGGAACTCATGACATCACTTGTGATCAAAGTCTTGCAGGATCATATTGATACGAGTAAAACTGCCATCATCGATGCACCTCCGGGTACTGCTTGTTCGTTCATTGCCTCAGTGAAGAATGTCGATTACTGTATTCTTGTGACCGAATCGACACCCTTTGGGTTCCATGACCTGAAGCTTGCTGTTGATGTTATTAGGACTCTGGGAATACAGTTCGGTGTGGTGATAAATCTGTGCGATATCGGTGACAGCAGGGTGGAAGAATACTGTATCGAAGAGGGAATCCCGGTCTTGATGAAGATCCCTTATGATAGGGAGATTGCAAGGTTGTATTCGCAGGGAATTCCCTTTGTCAATGAAATGCCCGAGTGGAAAGAACGATTTGTCATACTTTTCAGGGATGTCACCTCTCTGTATGAAATGTGGAAATGCTCTGAACAATGATCAAAGGAAGTGATGTGGTGATGGAGATCCTCGGAGAATTTACATGAAACAGCTCACTATAATAAGCGGAAAGGGTGGCACCGGAAAGACTACTATCGCAGCAGCGTTTGCTTCACTTGCAGAAAATGCTGTGATAGCTGATTGTGATGTGGATGCAGCCGATATGCACCTGATATTGAACCCGGAGATAATTGGAACAATAGACTTCTATGGTCTGAAGGAAGCCTATATTGATAGCTCCCTATGCATCCAATGTAGACTGTGTAAAGAGAATTGCAGGTTCGATGCAATTACTGATGATATCAAGGTCGATAGCTTCGAATGTGAAGGCTGTGGAGTATGTGCTCATATCTGTCCCGAAGGAGCCATAACTATGGTTGAAAGAAAAGCAGGAGAAGCTTATCTTTCTGAAACCAGATTCGGACCAATGGCACATGCAAAACTCAGCGTAGGAGAGGAAGCAAGTGGTAAACTGGTAGCTCTTGTCAGGGATAATTCCAGGGACCTTGCTGAAAGATATGGAAAAGATCTTATCATCATTGATGGTCCTCCTGGCACAGGTTGCTCTTTGATCGCATCCATTACAGGTGTTGATATGGTTGTGGTCATAACCGAACCCAGTGTATCAGGAATTCATGACCTAGAACGGGTTCTGGACGTAGCCGAACATTTTAATATCCCGGCTGTGGTCTGTATAAACAAGTACGATATAAATGAAGAGAACACCCGTATTATTGAAGATTATTGCAGGGATAAGAGAATCGATGTTGTGGGAAAGCTTCCTCTTAGCAGAATTCCGACCGAGGCAATGATCCAGGAAAAAACGGTGATGGAATATTCATGTAATGAATTGTCAGGGGAGTTCTCAGAAAAACTAAAGGACATGTGGGGAAACGTTATGAGAAGCCTGAACTGAAACATGGTTTATGCTTCAGGCCACGCTTTCATATAATATCACATAGTACGTTTGACCGCAAGCATCCTGTCAAGGGCTTTCTTTGCCTTGAGCCTTGTATTTTCAGGCACAGTGATCACATACTGCATGTTCTCAAGAGCATCGAGGATGGATTCAAGAGTTGTTATCTTCATGTTAGTACAGATGGTGAACTCGGAAACATAGTAGAACTTCTTTTCCGGATTCTCTTTACCCAGCCTGTGAAGGAGTCCGTTCTCCGTACCTATAATGAATTCCTTTGCATTGGACTTCTTTGCATAGTTCAGTATGCCGGTTGTACTCAACACCTCATCAGCAAGGTCCAGCACTTCTGTACGACATTCGGGATGTGCCAGGAACAGTGCATTAGGATGTTCCTCTTTTGCTTTAATTACGTCATGTGCACGCATCTGGTGATGTGTGGGACAGAAACCATCCCATGAGTAGATCTTCTTATCCGTGAAGCCTGCAACATAGTTCCCGAGGTTCTTGTCCGGAACAAAGATCACCTCATCTTCATCAAGAGAGTTCACCACATCGATGGCATTGGCTGAGGTGCAGCAAATATCGCTCTGTGCCTTTATCAGTGCAGATGAGTTCACATAGCACACAACAGCGGCATCAGGGTGTTTCTTCTTTTCGTCATCAAGGGATATGACATCGACCATCTCGGCCATGGGACAGCCTGCTTCCTTTTCAGGAAGAAGCACTGTCTTTTCCGGACTCAGAATGGCTGCACTCTCCGCCATGAAATCAACACCACAGAATACGATGACATCAGCATCTGAATCTACTACCTGCTGGCTCAATCCCAGGGAATCGCCTGTAAAATCTGCAATGTCCTGTACTTCGGGACGTTGATAGTTATGAGCAAGAATAACTGCATTAAGTTCTGTTTTTAAATTATTGATCCTTTCAATGATCTCTTTCATATCCTGCATATTCTCACCATGTAAATATCGCTTATTGAGCTATATCAATCTTACCTAATTTTTATAAATTATATTTAATGTTATCGTCGTAGTCTATTTAAATCAAATAAGCGATAATACTTTATGTTAACGCCGTTAACAGACGATTGTAAATATTTGTTGCTTTAAGTAATTAACGGCAGCATAAAATATTGCATAAGTATAAATTATTGTAAAACCCTCTTAATTTTGGGAGTGAAATAAATGGTAGAGACAAAACTAAAAGTTGGCGGCATGTCATGTGGGCACTGCAAGATGCACGTTGAAAAGGCGATATCCGGGGTTGCAGGAGTTTCATCCGTAGATGTCGATCTCGACAAAGGTGAAGCTGAAGTCTCCTATGATGAAACTGTAACGGATATCGATGCTATTAAAAAAGCTGTGAACGATTCCGGATACAAGGCATAAAGCCTTGTTTTTATTATTTTTTTATGCTGCACGATAAGCAGTATTTTCAGACAGAAATATCCTATTAACAATGGTGCAACAACATGGAAGCTAAGATATCTGTTCTTGGAATGACATGTATGCATTGTCACGAGAGGGTTACAAAAGCCATCTTCTCGCTTGAAGGCGTGGAAAATGTTGATGTAAGTCTTGAAGAGAACAATGCTACTGTTAGCTTAGATCCTGAAAAAGTCACCCTTGATGAGATCCGTCAGGCTGTTACAGGTGCTGGTTATGAGGTTGTGAAAGTATGATAAAGATAGTATTAGAGATCGAAGGAATGACCTGTGCTTCATGCTCAAAAAGGGTTGAAGATGCCTTAAGAAAAACAGAAGGTGTTGCATCTGTAAATGTCAATCTGCCTGCCGAAAAAGCGTTTGTGGAATATGACCCGGATATCACAAATGTGGATGCCCTGATAAAAGCTGTTGATGATACAGGATATAGTGCGACTCCTGCAGGTCAGAGAACGAAGACCATCACTGCAAATATCGGTGAAATGACCTGTGCAACATGTGCACTAACTGTTGAAAAAACACTTTCTTCGATTCCCGGGGTCCATGAAGCAAATGTCAATTTTGCTTCATCCAAAGTCACAATTTCTTACGAGCCCTCTGCTGCATCGATTGACGATATGAAAGCGGCTGTTGATGATTCAGGCTATTCGATGAGCTTTGAAGAAGAAGAGGAGGTTGACCGTGAACAGCTCACGATCAATAAGGCAGCACGCAAGATGTGGATCGCAGGGTCTTCCGCTAGCGTGATCATGGTCCTTATGACGACCCATATGTTCTTCGTGTCAATCCCATATTATTTCATCATCACCCTAATACTGGCCATTCCATCTGTTTTTATAGCAGGGGCTGATACCCACAGGACAACCTGGAAAGCTCTGAAACACAGAACTGTCAACATGGATACGCTCATTACCATGGGTTCCCTGATCCCTTATTTTCTCAGCATGCTTGGCTTCTGGTTCAAGGTGACCACATTTGTAGAAATGGCAGCTACGATCATGGCACTGCACCTTGTTGGGAGATATCTGGAAACAAAGGCAAAAGGCAGAGCATCCCAGGCGATCAAGAAACTTATCGCCCTGGAGGCCAAGAATGCCCGCATCATTGAGAATGGAGTCGAAAAAGAGATCCCGGTTAGAGAACTTAATATAAATGACATAATGATCATAAAACCCGGCGAGAAAATACCGACCGATGGTGTTGTGGTTTCCGGTAGCAGTACTGTGGATGAGTCCATGGCAACAGGCGAATCAATGCCAGTTGAAAGAAAAGAAGGAGATGAGGTTATCGGCTCCACCATTAACCAGAATGGGGTCCTGCGTGTAAGCGTCACAAAGCTCGGTAAGGATACTTTCTTGTCCCAGGTCATAACCATGGTAGAGCAGGCACAGGGATCAAAGGTTCCGATCCAGGAGTTTGCTGACAAGGTGACCGGGTACTTTGTACCGACTGTGATCATCATCGCTATAGGTGCCTTTGTCTCATGGATACTATTTTCCAGTTTTCATATCTCGATAGTTGAGTATTTCAATTTCCCATGGAGTAATACAGATGTTCCTCTTTACACCCTTGGACTCCTTGCCACAACAGCAGTACTCGTTATCTCCTGCCCCTGTGCCCTTGGTCTGGCAACCCCCACAGCCCTGATGGTTGGGAGTGGAAGAGGAGCACAGCGAGGTATTCTCATTCGCAGTGGTGAAGCAATACAGACTATGAAAGATGTAAAGATCATTGCCTTTGATAAGACGGGTACAATTACAAAAGGCCAACCTCAGGTAACTGATGTACTGGTTTCTGATGCCTCGTCATCAGAGGAAGTATTGTCCTATACAGCAAGCCTGGAATCAGTTTCAGAGCACCCTCTGGCATCTGCCATAATCAAGAAAGCAGAAGAGAGCGGGGCGAGTGCCCATGAAGTTAAGGATTTTGAATCTGTAACAGGTAAAGGTGTGAAGGGCCTTATTAATGGTCATGAGATCATCGTGGGAAACCGCAAGATCTTCTCCATGTTCAGTGTGGATTATCAGGAATTTGAGGAAAAAATGGGCGACCTTGAAGCTGCTGCCAAGACAGTTGTATTGGTGGCAATGGATGGAAAAGTGATCGGAGCCATTGCAATTGCAGATACTATCAAGGAAGATTCCATTCAGGCGATCCGGGAGATCGAAAGAATGGGTATAAAAACCGCAATGATCACCGGCGACAACAGGAAGACAGCAGAAGCAGTGGCAAAGATGGTTGGGATCAGTTATGTGATATCCGATGTGCTGCCTGGTGGGAAAGTGGATGAGATCAAAAAGTTGCAATCCGAATATGGTATAGTCGCAATGGTGGGGGACGGGATCAATGATGCCCCGGCACTCAAACAGGCAAACGTCGGCATTGCCATAGGTACGGGTACTGATATAGCAATTGAATCTTCTGATATCACACTGGTGAGGGGAGATATCAAGTCAGTTATCTCTGCTATCAAATTATCAAAGGCAACTTTCCGTAAGATCAAAGAGAATTATTTCTGGGCTTGGATCTATAATGCGGTAGCTATCCCTGCAGCTTTCTTTGGATTACTTCATCCCATGATAGGAGCTGGTGCAATGGCACTGAGTTCACTGACTGTTGTACTTAATTCATTGAGACTCAGACGCACAAACATTGATCCTGAACCTGAACCCAAAAAGTGATCATTGTAGGAGATTGCAGATGCTTCTTTGACTTGAAGATATATCAATAAAAATCATTACAATGAGTTCGGTCTCGGTTGTGACGAACTCCCTGCTGATGAAGAGAAGCAGAATTAAATAATTATTAATTTGGCATGTTTCAAGCATGCCACTCCTTTTTTTATTAATTTGATAACTACGGATGAATTCGAAGTTTAGACAATTCTTTAATAAGTGTAACTCCTACTGTAACATGTCGAAAGACGCTCACTATTACCAAATTATAAAAGGAGAATCGATATGAAAAAATATTTTGCATTTATGTCAATTGGCCTGTTGTTGCTCAGCATGACGGCAATAACAGTTGCCATTGCTGCCCCTGAAAATGCAGCAGCAGAACCAGAATTGTTTGCCGAACCCATGTTAATAGCTGAACCAGTATTGATATCTGAACCTGCACTGATAGCTGAAAGGATCTCTGCAGATGGATATTATCAGGACATGCTATATCCTGAGATCGAAAGAGAGATAGTCCCTCTGCTTGTTGACCCGGGATATTCCTATCTTAGAATTAAGCCGGGAGAGTCCGATGAGATGACCGTGGTGCTTTTCAATCACGGAAAAGAGCCACTGACACTTGAGCCTTATGTTGCACCGAAGGTATTCAGTGAAAACATGCTTGACGAGGACTGGGTCACCATCTCACCTGCAAAGGCTGAACTCAAGTCCGGGGAAAAGCAGGAGTTCACCATCAAGGTCTCAGTTCCTGAGGATGCTGAACTTGATAGTTATGATGCAAACGTTTTCTTCAGTGACCTCGAAGGGGATATTGCAGCCCTGTACCCTGGTTACAATGGTGCACTTGAGCTTTCAGTGAACGTCTGGTTGCCACCAAATGTGCAGATTTTCAATTCATACATCAATGACCGTGTGGAAGCAGGTTCTGAATATGAATATGTGATCAAGCTCAAGAACGTTGCTGACAAGGCAATTTCCATCAACCCTGAATTCGAGATAAGTGAGGATGAATGGTATGGATACAGTGCACAGGTATCTCTTGATAAGAAGGACGTGACTATCACAGCACCTTCTGTCATCAAGGCAGGAGAGAAGGCCACCGTAACAGTAAAGGTCAGAGTTCCAGCTGATGCAGAAGGGAATCTCAATGGCAGGATCAACCTGAACATCGATGACAGGACAATGAACGAATGGAGCCAGAAGGTCAGCATTAACCTCGATGTCTGGCAACAGCCGGAAGATCCGTTCACAACAATCTTTGTTTCAAGGACAGATGATCCGGTCACCCTCAAGATAATCTCAAGGGACTATAATTATGGTGGCAGCAGCACATCTTCTACAGCACCTTCCTTCGATGTTGTGTTGAAGAACGCTGATGGTCAGGTCAAGTCGGTCCTTATCAGTACAGGCCACAGTAGCACTGTCAGTCTTTCACAGCAATCTCCTGTCTATTATGGAATTGCAATGGATGAGGCAAGAGATGGAGCTATGAGTGATATGGCTGTTTCAAAAGAGAGTGCAGACGAGGACCAATTCAATGTTTATCAGCAGGGTTCAACAACATATACGGAAGTCTATCTTGCTGAGGGTGCTGTTGGAGAATGGACACTTGAGATAATGCCTCATAACACAGAGAACTTTGAATATTCTGTCAACATCGGTCCTGTTGATTGAATCTATTTTCATTGTGTCATGTGCTAACATGGCACTCAATACCTTTTTTTACTTCTTCTTTTAACATCACAGCAGATAATGATATAATATATCAATGCTGAAAGTTCAGTGCCTATATTAAAAGAATTGTCGTCTTGCAAGCATTTTTTGTAACGGCCCTAATAAGTTGATAACATGCAGGAAAAAATAATCGAAATCGCATCACGTCTATCCGAATTGCGCGAATTGTCCGACATAGGTCTTGAGGCCATGGCAGAGAAGCTTGGTATCTCTGTGGATACTTACAAACAATATGATTCCGGGAAATCTGATATTCCTGCAAGCATGCTGTTTGAGATATCACAGATACTCAATGTGGACCTGGGACTTCTTCTGACAGGAGAGGAACCGCGCATGCATATCTTTGCTGTCAACCGAAAAGGCAAGGGTACTGAAGTGGAAAGAAGGGCGGATTACAATTACCAGAACCTTGCCTCGAACTTTGTTCATAAAAAGGCAGAACCTTTCATCGTCAGTGTGGAGCCGCGTTCAGGTGCTAATACCCCTTCCATGAACTCCCATCCTGGACAGGAATTCGATTATGTGATAAGCGGTAAGCTCAAGGTCTGGATACATGACAATGAGATAATCCTTGAGGAAGGCGATTCCATTTATTTCGATTCCAGCTTCGTTCATGCAATGGAAGCGGTTGGAGATGAGCCAGCAAAGTTCCTTGCAATGGTTCTATGATAGTTTTGCTATCTGAACCTTATTTATCTTTTTATAGAAAACGGGTGTAAATATGTCATCTTTATTGGAAGAATATATCTCACGTACAGACTTCGGATCGTATGAGGACTTTAAGGAAAATTTCAAAATCAACATTCCTGATAATTTCAATTTCGCATACGATGTCGTTGACAGATATGCAAAAGAACAGCCTGATAAAAGGGCACTTGTCTGGTGTGATGATGAAGGCAATGAACTGGTCTATAGCTTCAAGGACCTGAAACACTATAGTGACAAAGCAGCCAATCTCTTCAAAAAGTACGGCATCGAAAAAGGCGATGTTGTTATGCTGACCCTTAAAGGCCGATATGAGTTCTGGATATGTATCCTCGCTCTGCATAAGCTCGGTGCGATCACCCTTCCGGCAACACATATGCTGACCACCAAGGATGTCACATACCGCATTGAACTTTCCAATATAAAGATGGTAGTCAGTGCGGATGATGAAGGTTTGATGGGATATATCGATGAAGGTCACAAAGGCTATGAGGACATCCTGCTCCACAAGGCATCCCTGAATGGAGGACGTGAAGGGTGGCTTAATTTCACAAAGGAACTTGAGGAATCTTCTGCCGACTTCACACGTCCGGAAGGAGAAGCTGCTACAAAGAACGAGGACATTGCCTTGCTTTATTTCTCCTCAGGTACCACAGGCCTGCCAAAAATGGTACAGCATGATTTTGCATATCCTCTCGGACATATCATCACTGCGAAGTACTGGCAGAACGTTCGCGATGACGGTCTGCACCTTACAGTTGCTGATTCAGGCTGGGCAAAATGTGTATGGGGTAAGCTCTACGGTCAGTGGATAAGCGGAACTGCGGTCTTTGTCTATGACTATGAGCGTTTTGATGCTAAGAACATGCTTGAATTCGCAAGCAAGTACGGGGTAACGACCTTCTGTGCACCTCCGACCATCTATCGTTTCCTTATCAAGGAAGACCTTTCACAATATGATTTCAGCAGTCTCGAATATTGTGTTGTGGCAGGTGAGCCTCTTAATCCTGAAGTTTATGAGAGGTTCCTGGAGTTCACCGGACTGAAGCTCATGGAAGGCTTCGGGCAGACCGAGAGCATTGTAAGCATTGCTACTTATCCGTGGATGGAACCTAAACCCGGTTCAATGGGTAAGCCTTCACCTGAATACGATATCGAGCTTTTGAATCTTGACGGTGAGATCTGTGATTTCGGGGAAGTAGGCGAGATCGTCATCAATACCTCAAAAGGAAAGCCTGTGGGCCTGTTCTCTGGATATCGTTCTGATGAGAAGAAGACGAACGAGGTATGGCATGATGGTTATTACCATACCGGAGATATGGCCTGGACGGACGAGGATGGTTATTTCTGGTTCGTTGGCAGGTCTGATGATATCATCAAGAGCTCCGGTTACAAGATCGGACCTTTCGAGGTCGAGAGTGCTTTGATAGAACATCCTGCCGTACTTGAATGTGCCATAACAGGTGTTCCTGATGACACAAGGGGACAGATAGTCAAAGCTACGATAGTTCTTGCAAAAGGCTATGAGGCAAGTGAGGAATTGAAGAAGGAACTTCAGGACCATGTCAAGAAAGCTACTGCACCTTACAAATATCCACGTGCTGTGGACTTTGTTGATGAGCTTCCCAAGACCATCAGCGGCAAGATCAGGCGTGTTGAGATACGCGACCACGATGAAGGAAAGAACTGATAAATATCATAGAACGTTTCAGGACTATAATAGTTCCTGAAACATATTTAAATATTCGAATGTTCCAATGGCTAAAATCTTTTATTTGGAGTTTATCTATTTAATCACAGGTTGATATCATGTCTGAAAATAGTGAAAAAATGAAACCTTATCCACAGCTTAACAATCTTGAATGTAAAGGCTGTGAAAGATGTATTCCCGCATGTCCAAAAAATGTTCTATTCATGAGCGAGCATATCAATGAACGCGGTTATCGCTATGTTGAATACAAGGGTGAAGGCTGTACAGGCTGTGGAAATTGCTACTACACCTGTCCTGAGACGCTGGCTATTGCAGTGCACATCCCTATAAAGGAAGAATAAGCCCGGAAAGTGAGGTAAAATTATGGCTACACAATTGATCAAAGGTAACTCAGCTGTCATTATTGGCGCTTTATATGCCGGATGCGACTGTTATTTCGGTTATCCGATAACTCCGGCAAGTGAGATCCTCCATGAAGCTTCCCAGACATTCCCGAAGCTTGGAAGGAAATTCGTACAGGCGGAATCAGAGGAAGCCGCTATTAATATGGTCTATGGAGCGGCATCTGCCGGCCATAGGGTTATGACAGCATCATCAGGTCCTGGTATGAGCTTGAAACAGGAAGGTATCTCATATCTTGCAGGGGCTGAACTGCCCAGTGTCATCGTTGACATCATGAGAGCAGGTCCGGGTCTTGGTAATATCGGTCCTGAACAGGCTGATTATGCTCAGGTAGTAAAAGGCGGAGGACATGGAAACTATCGCAATATCGTACTTGCACCTAATTCCGTTCAGGAAATGTGCGACCATACGATAAAGGCCTTCGAGCTGGCAAGCAAATACCGCAACCCAGTTGTCGTTCTTGCTGATGGTGTGCTCGGACAGATGATAGAGCCCCTTCAGTTCCCTGACGAAGCTATAACACCTGTTATTGATGAGTCATGGGCTGTATGTGGTACGAAGGAGACAAAGGAGAACCTTGTCTCGTCTATCTTCCTGGATTTCGACAAACTTGAAGATTTCAACTATCAGCTTCAGGAGAAGTATGAGACGATCAAGGAGAACGAGACCGTTCATGAAGAGTACATGACAGAGGATGCCTCCATCGTTCTTGTTGCGTATGGTATCAGCAGCAGGATATGCCATTCAGCTGTAGAGGTTGCAAGACGTGAAGGTCTCAAGGTAGGATTGTTCCGTCCTATCACGTTGTTCCCATTCCCTGAAGATGAGCTTAAGGGCATTGCTGATTCCTATGACTGTACTTTCATTGCAGTCGAGATGAGCAACGGTCAGATGATGGAAGATGTGAAACTTGCTATCGGGTGCAGCAGACCGGTTGAATTGGTCAATCGCCTCGGTGGAAACCTGATCACACTTGATCAGGTAATGGAAAAGATCAGAGAAGTTGCTTCAAGGGAGGCATGAATATGGCAGAGAAGATCATTGGAAAACCGGCAGCGATCTATGAAGAGTTCTCAAGAAAGGGAGGAGCTGCACCGACTGCAACCCACTATTGTCCGGGATGTGGACATGGTATCATTCACAAGCTGATCGGTGAGGCTATGGACGACCTTGGAATTCAGGACAGGTCCGTCATGATAAGCCCTGTTGGGTGTGCTGTATTTGCTTATTACTACTTTGATTGCGGAAACCTCCAGGTAGCACATGGACGTGCACCTGCTGTTGGTACTGGTATGTCAAGGGCACAGGACAACGCTGTGGTCATCTCATATCAGGGCGATGGTGACCTTGCTTCAATTGGTCTTAATGAGACCATGCAGGCCGCTAACCGTGGTGAGAAGATGGCGGTATTCTTCGTGAACAACACCGTTTTCGGAATGACCGGCGGTCAGATGGCACCAACCACACTTATCGGTGAGAAGACAGTCACATGTCCGGATGGAAGGGACCCAAGGTTTGCCGGCTATCCGCTTCACATGTGCGAGATCCTTGATAACCTGAAAGCACCTGTGTTCATCGAGCGTGTATCCATTTCCGATATATCACATATCAGGAAAGCAAGGAAGGCTATTAGAAGAGCTCTTGAGGTCCAGAGGGACGGTAAAGGATATGCATTTGTCGAAGTGCTTTCCACATGTCCGACGAACCTCAGGCAGAATGCACAGCAGAGCACTGATTTCGTGAACGATATGATGGAGGTGGAATTCCCACTCCAGAACTTCAGGGACAGGTTCGATGAGGTCGAGCCATTGTGGAGGGATGAAAGTGATTTCTCCAAGGCTTCCATTGACAAGCTTTACAGCCTTGAGGACAATGCTTCCCCGGATGCAGTACCGGACAAGGACTTCAAGATCGCCTTAGTTAAGATAGCCGGATTCGGTGGCCAGGGTGTTCTGAGCATGGGACTTACCCTTGCACGTGCAGGTTGCCGTGATCAGCGCTATACTTCCTGGTATCCGTCATACGGACCTGAGCAGAGGGGTGGAACTTCCAATTGCTCCGTTGTAATTTCAGGAAAACATATAGGCTCACCTGTTGTGTATGAATCAGATGTGCTCATAGCCCTTAACCAGCCATCACTTGAGAAGTTCGCAGGTGATGTGAAAGAGGGTGGTGTCATTCTCTATGATGCAACTATCAGTGGTGTCGAAGTTCCTGAAAATGTAAGGTCCATTGCAGTTCCTGCCATGCAGATAGCAAAGGATGCAGGCTCAGTTAAAGCTGCAAACACCGTTATGCTCGGTGTGATGATGGAACTTGGGGACACTGGTCTTCCTGAAAAGGTATTCAGGGAAGCTATCGAGGATACCTTTGCAAGCAAACCAAAGCTTATCCCGATGAACCTGACGATCCTCGAAGCCGCTGCAAAGTGGACAAGAGAGAATGTCAAGTGATATCAAAATAAGACCTGATAAGTTCTAAATATAGAACAAAATAATGTGTCCGGCACTTTGCCGGATACGCCTTAATTTTTTATTTTCATGAAAATAATAACAAACCTATTTGTTTCTTTTATAGTGTTTGCAATAGTGGGGATCGCTGTTACAGCTATCCTTCAGGATAGGATTTTCTTCTCAGTCTTTGTTGGTTTCCCAGTAGGCATATTTGCAGGACTTATGACCTTTTTGTACCTTAAATGGAAGAGCAGGGTTGTAGTGTCAAAAGTAGATACTGCTTTTGATAACATAGTTGATTTTCTCCAAAATGAAGTTTCACTCCGCTTTGGTAAAAACAAGATCGAAAAAGATTATCAACAAGATCTGGAAGGTAAATTATCAGTCCTGACTGAAAGATATGGATATGATATTAAGTACGAATCTGTAAAAGGTAAACATAGGGTTGATTTTGTAATTAATGGAAATATAGGCATTGAAATGAAAGTCCACCGAGGTGGAAATCGGGTCAATAAAGAATTATACAATCAAATTGCAAACTATGCACCATATTGTAATAAGTTGATAGGTTTGGTTGTGAATGAAACAAATGATGATACTGAAATTTTACGAATGCAAATTAAAGATGAATTGAAAGATCAACATGCAATTAATGCAAATGATTATGAAATAATTGTTTTAGATGTAAAAAAGAGAGCATATTAATTGATCGAGGCTATCCCAAAAACGCCTTAACTTATACAAAATGAGTTTTGATGATTTGAGACAAGCTCCATTATTTCACCTTTTTCGTAAAATAAGCAAATTATTCGAGAAGTTCGGTTCTTTATATCTTAATACAAAATAAATGTATACTTACTGGAAGTATTTTGAAATACATTAAATTACTTCGCCGGTTTATACATTATCACTTCTATTTCTTCTTCGGTTAGATCTGCCAATTTAGGAACTATCGTTATGAAGTGTTCAGTCTTATTATGAAGGTCGATAGCCTCCATATCTTCCCAGGATTCAATAAACGTCAAAGTGTACGTATCATCTATATCCTCATACAGATCATAAGAGATGCAACCTTTTTCATTCTGGCTTTTCTGTATGAGCTCTTCAGTAATTTTTAAAAATTCTTGTTTTTTATCTTCTCTTACCTTGGTTTTTGCTACTATCATGATCATTGTCTATTCCTCCTAATAATTTGTTTATTATAGCATTGCAATTTGAAGTATTTAGTGTCGTATGATGCAGTATGTGAAACATTTTGGGCATAAGTATCCAAAAAAATATTTAGCATTCTGAACAACAGAATAAGGTACATACTTTATAAATGGCTAAGTGAAGACACCTTCCAGATCAAAACATTGGATTGTCGATAAATACTGGTATACCAAAGGGACAAGAATATGGGTATTTTCAACAACAAAAAGCCCTTATACTGACAAAGAACATTTTGTTGAACGCAAATTTGATCAAGGTGCTAAAATGCCATCAGAAAAGTTTAAGAAAATATGGGAGAATCAAAAAGGTAAATGTCCGTTTTGTGGTCTGCCGATGGACATTAGTGCTAATGCAGAAGAAAGGCATCTACATCACATAAATGGAAATCATAAAGATAACAAGATCTCAAATTTAGTTTATACACATGAACATTGTCATAAGCAATATCATGCTAATTATCCTAAATCTAAAAAAATAATCACTGTAATATGAAAAGGTTAAGAGATGCTTGAGCTATATGAAGGGAACCTTCACGTACAGTTCTTAGTCTACTCAAAAGTCGGTACTATTATCATCCCATGGAAAAGTACAAAAAAGTGAACCGAGAGTGAATCCCGGTCAAATATTATTTTTTCGATCAGAATGCTACGTCTTCGATCTTGTCCAGGAAGAATATGTCCGGTTTGGTAATAACACCCAATTCTTCCATTTTCTTTTTCAGTTCATCGGATTCGACAAACTTGCGTGCGTTCTCAATATTATCCCATTCGAGAAGGATCACGAGGCTATTAGGGTCTTCTGTGGTGCGAAAAAGCATTCCCCCTTTGGAACCTTTCTCCTTTCGTTTAGATCCGTGGTCATCAAATCCGACCTTCCATTTAGAAAAATCTTCTACTGTATGTTTTACAAGTAAATATGCCATTGATTATACCCCCATTATCAATCTGGTTAACCTATATTTAGTATTTTTCAATTAGACTGAATTTATTAATCATGCATTATATGAAGCGGAATTCCATATTAGAAAGTTATTTGCCTTTATTGGATACGCGAAGGATAGACTGTTACATGGTAAATTATTCGTATCCAATTATGGTTTCAAATATTAATTTACCATGAATATTGGAATCATTAAATTTTAGTATGAAATAGAGTAATTGATGTACAAATAGATTTATATAGGATACCATCTTATTAAGATTGCTTTTAAAGGCAAAAACTACTTTAATAAATTATAGGTCTAGATGGTATTTCCTTAACTGTATTTACTATTTTTTCGTATGTTTACGAGTTGGTTATAATCTTTTTAAGCACTTTAAAGGAAGTGAAATATTTGTTCAACAACATGGAATCAACTGCTCCAGTAGAAGCTGGCGAAACATACGACGTAACAATTGAAGATATCGCAAGAGAAGGCGACGGAATCGCAAGAGTAAGCGGTTTTGTAATTTTTGTACCTAACGCATCAGTCGGTGACGAAGTAACAATCAAAGTTACCAAAGTCATGAGCAAATTCGCATTTGGCGAATTAGTTTAATTACTATAATTAATTAAATACGATTGGAATATCAGTTTTTGATATTCCATTCTTATTTCTTATTTTTTCATTATCTCTCTATTGGATCTTGATTTTTATTTTGAAGCAATATCAAGAATGATAAGCTGTTCACTCTAAATCTTCATGTATGAGAGTTTAGATGATTGAAGATGAGATAGTTTCTGTGAATAGGTAAAAAGTTAAATTAACTCGATCTGAGTTCCGATCAATCTTTACTAGTAGCGCTTTCATCCATGTGGAATATTGCCCAAACATGTCCATCAAGATCTTCAAAGCTGCGTCCGTACATCCACTCATGATCCTGTGGCTCTCCTTCTTCTAAACCACCAGCTTCTATGGCTTTGTTAATCATTTCATCTACTTTTTCCCTGCTTTCAGCAGATAGAGAAACCGCCATCTCTGTACTTTTTTTAGCATCACATATCTGCTTTGTAGTAAATATTTTGAAAAAACTTTCAGTTAATAACATTACAAAACTCTCTTTGTTCACGATCATACAGGTACCTTTCTCATCAGATAACTGCGGATCAAATTCGAAACCAAGTTTAGTAAAGAATTCAATTGATCCTTTCAGGTCTTTTACAGGTAAGTTCACGAACATTTGAGTGGTCATACCATTAAGATAGCTTTAACTGATTATAAATTATTCTAAATTAGAGAACCTGATAAAATATGGGGTGGTATAAATGGCAGAATTGAAGACCAGGAAGAATGAAGCAAGCGTAGAAGATTTCATCAATAGTGTTGAGAACGAAAAGAAGCGCACCGATTCTTTAGCCATAATTGATCTTATGCAGGACGTGACTGGTGAAGAACCCGCCATGTGGGGTAACAGCATCGTTGGCTTTGGTAGTTACACCTACAAATATGCCACCGGACGTACGGGAGATTGGATGCTGGTAGGTTTCTCCCCTCGAAAACAAAACCTGACCCTCTACATCATGCCTGGCTTTGAACAATATGCTGATCTTCTTAGTAAGCTCGGTAAGTACAAACTAGGTAAATCCTGTCTGTACATCAAGAAGCTGGAAGATGTGGATCTGGATGTTTTGCAGGAATTGGTGAAGCAATCCGTGGAATATATGAAAGAAACAAATATCTGAAGTATATTATCTCCTCTCCACGTTCCAAAAGGGATGGGAGTTATGGAGTTTAAGAAAATGATCTTAACAATTAAATGGATGGGATGAGTCTCGATTACATCTAGACTGCTGGTGTACGCAGCATTGTTGAGCGTATATCTCAGTGCATAAAGCCCATGACTATAATAGAAAATGAACATTTATCATCAGATGCAGTTCTTGTACCTTTTTACGCGGTGACTGCATCCACCCTCTTTCTTATGCTTCCTCATAGTTAGAGGTTTCCGAATAACCATCATAAAACTGAAATTCCGGTGCAAATGATTGGTTTGAATGGAGATGCATGTTGAGATACTTAACATGGAACCGATTTTGAAGGGTGAAATGTAAGATCAGCGAAGATTTTATATCAATGTACGTAACAAATTTATAATCGGGGTAAATTTATTGGACAAAATCATCTACTCATCTGCGAAGGCACTGGCAAAAGCCATTCGTACAAAAGAGATAAGTTCCGAAGAAGTGGTTGAAGCATACTTACAGCGGATCGAAGAAGTAAATCCTAAATTGAACGCGATCGTACAACTTCAAGCCAATGAGGCTCGGGAACAGGCCCGAAAAGCCGATGCTGCTCTTGCACGGGGAGATATTAAAGGACCGCTTCACGGTGTACCATTTACGATCAAAGATAATGTAGAGGCAAAAGGAATTATTTCCACATCAGGAACTAAAGGACGTTCGTCCTTTGTTCCAGCTCAGGACGCTACCATTGTAGCCCGAATGAAAGCTGCAGGCGCGATCATTTTGGGAAAGACCAATCTCCCGGAGTTTGCTCTTGCCTTTGAGAGTGACAATCTGGTTTATGGATGTACATCGAACCCTTACGACCTTTCGCGTACATCCGGAGGTAGCAGTGGAGGAGAAGCAGCCATTATTGCTGCGGGTGGATCTCCATTAGGTCTGGGCAATGATGCAGGAGGAAGCATTCGTTTACCATCCCATTTCTGTGGCATAGCTGGCATTAAGCCGACTGCAGGACGAGTGCCATTAACAGGGCACTTTCCGGATCCATTTGGGCACATAATTCCATTATGGCAGGCCGGACCAATGGCAAGATTCGTAGAAGATCTTATTTTAACACTCCCAATTATTGCAGGTATGGACTGGCACGATCCTGCGATCGTCCCTATGCCACTGGGTGATCCTGATGAAGTTGAGATCAATAAACTGCGTGCTGCTGTCTACACAGATAACGGCATCATATCGCCCACACCAGAAACAGTTAAGGTGGTGAGGAAAACCGCACAGGTACTTTCAGATGCAGGCATGGATGTGACAGAAGACATGCCTGAAGCTATTGAACAGTCTTTTTGGTTCGAGAATGCTATGTTTGAAGCAGACGCCGGATATTGGATCGAGAAGTTCTTAGAGATTGCAGGGACAACTGAAATGCATCCCTGGACAAAAGGTATTTTAGAAGAATGCCACTCTAAAGCCAGATCATCTGCTGAGTTCAGTGAATTGGTGATCCAATTGGACATGTTCCGCAGTAAAATGCTCTCTTTCATGGAGAACTATGATGTGATGATCTGTCCTGTGTGTGCCTATCCTGCTATGCCTCATGGAACCTCGTTCGAACAGTTCCCTGCTTTTAGCTATACTATGACCTATAACCTGACCGGATGGCCTGCTGCGGTTGTACGTGCCGGTACTTCCCCGGAGGGATTGCCCATTGGTGTACAGGTGGTGGCCCGTCCATGGCGAGAAGATGTTGCTCTGGCTGTGGTGCAATACATCGAGAAAGTCCTGGGTGGCTGGCAGCCTCCGCAGCTCTGAGAAGCATGTAGAGGACGCTGAGAGATTTTAGAATATATTTTTCTATCATTTATCTAACAGCAGTTACAATCGAAAATACATTGATATCTGCACCTCAATTGAGTCAATAGAAGGCCAAAAAAAGACTGAAGGCAAGTTCAGTTTCCTATATAAGAATGGCAGATCTAAACCTATTTGAAGACCAGCCTGAAGCTGTCAATGAAGCAAAAGAACTGGCTAAAAAGATTGCAGAACATCTGAAGTCAAAAGAATAAATCGGGAAATGAATTCAGTACATTTTTTTAAGACATTGTACATAGTGTTCATTGTGTTATTGTTTGACCCAAAGAAATTTTCAAAACGATCACACTTTCATCCATATTCACACTTCCTATAATTTATTATTAATAAAATTATAAAATAGTTTAGTTATCATGTTCAAATGAGGTGGCGAGCATAGCTCATCACCTCACTTTACAATCCAGAAGCGTAATCTGGTTGAAGGAACTCAGTCCTCCAATGTGGATACGTCTCCGGGATCCATTCCAAGCTCCTGTGCCTTAAGCAACCTTCTCATGATCTTCCCGCTGCGGGTCTTTGGTAGCGAGTCAACAATTTCGATCTCAGAAGGCATTGCAATTGGGCCCAGGTTCATCCTTACATGATACATGAGATCAAGCTTCAGTTTCTCGGAATAGTTGAAGCCCATTCGAAGTATGACGAAAGCTTTGATGGAATCACCCTTCAGAGGGTCAGGTTTTCCTATTACAGCAGCTTCAGCCACGGCCTCATGGGATACGAGTGCACTCTCGACCTCTGCACTGCCAATATTGTGGCCAGCAACGATAAGGACATCATCGGCACGTCCCTGTATCATGATATAACCATCCTCATCTTTTACGGCAAGGTCACCTGCACTGTAGTAATTCTGGATCGTTGTCCAATACTGGCGATATCTTTCATCATTACCATGAACGGTCCTCATCATGGAAGGCCAGGGTTGTTTTATTACAAGGAAACCACCTGTTCCTGCAGGCACCGGGTCACCATTCTCATCTACAACATCAGCGACCACACCTGGCACGGGCCTTCCTGTGAATCCCGGTTTCATGGGTTCTCCGACCGCTGTGGTGAGCATGTGCATACCTGTCTCAGTCTGCCACCAGGTATCCAGAACAGGACATTTTTCCTTACCGATCACACTATAGTACCACTTGAACGCTTCTGGGTTCAGAGGTTCGCCAACCGAACCCAGGATCCTCAGGGAACTTAGGTTGTATTTCCCGGGCCATTTCTCTCCCATCCTCATGAACATGCGTATCGCTGTTGGTGCCGTATAGAAGACGCTTACATCGAACTCCTCTATCATGCTCCACCAGACACCTGGATCGGGATAGTCGGGCGTTGTCTCAGAAAGGAGGATAGTTGCACCCATGGAAAGGGGACCATAGACAATGTAGCTGTGACCTGTGATCCACCCGGGGTCCGCAGTACACCACATGACATCGTTTTCTTTCAGGTCTAAAATGTTCTTTGTGGTGTAGTAGGTGCCTACCATGTAGCCACCGCAGGCATGAACGATTCCCTTGGCCGGGCCGGTTGTTCCGCTGGTATAGAGAATGAAAAGTGGGTCTTCGGAATCCATCATCTCGGGTTCACATTCCTTTTCCACATCTTCCATTATCTCATAGAAGTCAACTTCTATCTCGGAAAAGAGTTCCATTTGTGGGGTCATCCTTCTCAGGACCACTATCTTCTCAACACATGAGGCATTGACCACAGCTTCATCCACAAGGGACTTCAGGTCAATACGCTTACCACGACGAATGCTTGCATCTGCAGTAATGACGATCTTTGCCTGTGCATCCTTTATCCTGGAATGTAATGCTTTGGCACCGAAACCTCCGAATACGACACTATGGATCGCACCGATACGTGCACATGCCAGCATGGCCACGATCTGCTCAGGGACCTGTGGCATATATATGCATACCTTGTCACCTTTCTCAACGCCCAGGGATCTGAGACCATTGGAGAATCTCATGACCTCTCGGTAAAGCTGACGATATGTGATGACCTTGTCTTCTCCACCATCGCCTACCCAGATCATTGCGACCTTGTTTCTTTTCCCATTGAATACGTGGCGGTCAAGACAGTTGTAGGTTATGTTCATCTTGGCATTGGTAAACCATTTTGCATAAGGATGGTCCCATTCCATCACCTTATCCCACTTTTCGAACCATTCAAGTTCCTCTGCAACACTTCCCCAGTGCTTTTCAGGGTCCTTGATAGATTCACTATAAACCTTTTCATAATCCTGCATCCAGGAATTTTCCTTTACCGATGGATCCGGAAAATAGCTTTTACTCTCCAGCTTAACGTTAAAATTTTCAGACATGTTCTCTCTATTCCTAACTATTATTCATTATATATTTCACATGACCTGACTTCGTTTCAGATCATTGAACTCAGCTTCGGAACCATTCAATAAAATCCAACAGGCAGAGAATTCTGTCGATAGATATGGATGTTGATGGAACCAAATAAGGAAGAGATAATGAAACCATAGGTTAATAGTTCCCATCCATCATGAATAATAATGAATGATGTATATGCCTGTTGTGGTCCTTGGATCAAGCCTCCCATTGAAGGACGTTTTGAATTTTAAACAAGATATTTCTACTTGGAATTGTGATCAATGAACAAAAGTTAAATGAAATTATCTTGGAGATCCAGTCAATAAATTCAGGATCTAATATTCCTTTATTTGCTCAAAATTCTCATGTAAAGAATTGCAGAGCATTTTAAAAGCAACTACTTCTTGAATGACGATGTTGAGCATAAGAAGATGAATACTGGAATATTTCACATATTCACTCTTTTTTCTTACCACAACTATGGCAATATCCTTTATGGACACAAATAGTGCCTCCACATTCAGGACATTTCCATCTTATCTTTTCATTTGCCACAAATTCTTTTAAACCAAATTTATTGATATATTCGAGATTTTCGATCATGCTCATGTTATATTTGGTTCGATACCTTTCATCTAAATGTTTCAATCTGCTGCAGGGAAACTTTTCACACTCAAAACAGAATTGTGCCCTACCATTTTCAAAAGTAGGACAGTGCTTGATCTGTTTACATTTGGATCGATCAACATCTAATCCTCTACAGCCGGGACACTTATTTTTATCTCTAAGATAAGCTATGCAAATACCACAGTTCATCCCACACGGAGCGATAAGCGAGAGATCATTCGAGGTTTCCATAGTATATAATTTCTTATTCCTTATTGTTAACAGTAATTCTAACAGTAATTCTCATTAAGAGAATTTCAATTATTTTAACCCTATTTGTGTGAAATAATCTGCAATTGATATGCCTTATGTTGACTGGAAGAAAATGGGTTTCTCTAAGGGTACTTTGCATTATATGAAGCAGAATTCTATGAGTGATACGCCTTTTACTCTCAATTCTCATGTAAGGGAAAGGTTGGAAGGTTGGAATGAGTATTGAAAAGATAATTAATCATTTTAGATGTGTGGTATATTTATCTATTAGCGTCTGTTAGGAACTTCACTCAGATTTTGTGAAATAGAACGTTAAAAAAAGAAAGAAATATTAATTCCTCTTCAATCAAGGCCCCTTTTACTAGGAATTAAACTTTCTTCCACTGGTTTTCCGTAGGGACATATCAGATTGCATATTGTACATTCCATGAATCCCCTTTCTGTTATACGACGTATGTATTTCTCATTTTGAGGAGAAATCTCTTTGTCAAATTCATGGGAAACTACACATTTGTCATAAATAACTTTCTTCCCTGGTTCTACTCCCTGGGATGGGCCGGGAATAATTGCTTGATATGGACAACTTTTAACACACAGAGACTGTTCCTGACAAAGTGGTTGTTCTGCACACAGATCCCGGTCAAAAGGATCATCTAGCTCAAGTTCTGCATCTGTTAATACTGTTACCCATCTGACTCTTGGCCCATATTCCGGAGTTATAACCTGAGTATTATGCCCTATAAATCCCAATCCTGCAAGAGATGCTGCAACTTTTTCATGAACTGCATGAGATGGAATTGCTTTGTATCCCTTTTCATTTAACCACGAAATCAAACGCCATGCACGGGTTTCGGTTACTTCATAGTACAAATTGTAGTAGTCAGCTTCTCCTCCAGAAAAATCCCCCGTACTTACAGATGATATCGCGGCATTTAAGCCTTCATCCCAGAGAACTAAACCCATTACAAATACAGATTTGGCTTCAGGCATTACTTCAGATGGCCGCATCATCCCTCTATCATTTGGAAAATCAACCTTTTCTAGTTTTACGAGATCTGAAACACCAAATAGTTGGAAACCTTCTTGGAAAGCACGTTCTTGAATTTCTTCTTTTAAGTTCATTTTCTCCTCCATTTTTCCCATCACAAGTATTCTAACAGAAAATAAAGCTATATTAACAAAAAATATGTGTCCGATACATATAACCTTAATCAAGTGGTAATTTCCAATGGTAAAAGATAGTTTCCAAAAAATTAAAACACCATTTTACGTTTATTTGCATAATTCCGAAGATAATAAAAAGGTTTTAATTGAAACAATTAGGACAAACTTTTGTTTAGAATTAATTTTAATAGTTCTGTTTTACACAATAATAGCTGATTGTGAATGGTAATTGCAAAAGCGTAGTGTTTTTTCAACTTACATAGATCCCCTAAATATAATGGATCTATATAAATAGTGAAGATAGCCTCAAGATCTAGGATAAAATAGGTACTTCCAATGCTAGATCAAGATACGATTTTAGCTTTCAGACACCCTTGTATTTATTAACCAATAAATGTAACATATTATATTAATGTTCAAAAAGCTTAGAAGATATTTTGCTATCATAAAGGTATTTTTTAAATATAATTTATTCAGCTTGCTCTATAAAGAGATACAGAACAATTATGTATCTAACAAGAAGATCACCTGCTCTGTCGATAGGGAAGCACAGAAAAATGCACGAAAGCTCAGACTTGCATTTGAAGACCTTGGTGTAACATTCATCAAGCTCGGACAGATAATGAGCAAACGTCCTGACCTGATCCCATTCAGTTATGTCCAGGAACTATCTCAACTACAGAACAAGGTTGGATCAATTTCATTTGAAGAAATGGGAGCATCCTTTGAAGGTTCCAGTTGCGGATGTCAAACCGAAGAAGTTTGTGATCTATATTCGGAATCTATCGCTGCATTCATTTCACAATTCGATGAATTTAATAAAAAGCCTATTGCAAGCGCTTCTATTGCACAGGTATATGAAGCTGTACTGAACGGAAAAAGGGTAGCAGTTAAGATCGCACGCCCTAATCTCATTGACCAGATCAATGTCGACCTTGCAATAATCAATGATCTGAAGCCCCTTTTGGCCAGGATAGGGGGCTTTGGAAGTAACTTCGATATTGATAGTTTTCTTGATGAGTTCAAAGAATTGCTGAACAAGGAAGTGGATCTTCGTAATGAAGCTCGTAACATTATGAGGTTCGGTGAAATATTTGGATCAACAAAGAATGTTCATATCCCGGGTGTGTATGAAGATCTCTGTACAGAGAGCGTTCTTGTAATGGATTATATGGAAGGGATACTTGTAAAAGACCTTGATGTAAATGATCAAGATCGACGTTCAAAATATGCCCATATAATCAGCTCAAGCTATCTTGAACAGGTCTATGTACATGGATTTTATCACGCCGATCCGCATTCAGGTAATATCCTGCTTAGAGAAGATGGAATTGCATTCATTGATTTTGGTGAAGTGGGGATAATCGATTCCGAGCTCAGGCGGAATATGTTGAACCTGTTCTATGGCATCTATAAGAAAAATGTGGATATTGCTTTTGAAGCCTTCCTTAAAATAGCTAACATCAATAAAAATGAGATCGATATACACAAGTTCAAGGTAGATCTTGACTCATTGATATCCCTTCAGAATTTCGCACTCGGCGAACGTCAGAACGATAGTTATGCAAATCTGGCACTCAAGTATAATCTGTCCCTGCCAAGTGATTTTTCAACCCTTGAACGTTCTCTGGTGCTGGTTGAAGGAGTTTGCCTTGAACTCGATCCTAAATTCAATCTCATAGAAGATGCAAAAACATTGATAACTATGGTCATGATGAAACGCTATTCACCATTGAATGCAGCCGAATATTTCCTTCTGGAAGGCGACAGATATTTCGAGATATTCAAGAACCTTCCACAAGGCGTTAATGATGTTATCGAGACCATCAGAGGTTATCGCTTTGAAAAACTTGATGAGAAAACCAAGGAGATCAAACACGATAAAATGTTAGATTCTCTCGCAAAATACGTTTTCCTTTCAATAATACTTGTTTCTTCTGCCTATCTTGCAACACAACAGGACACAAATCTGGCAAATCTCGGAATTGCCGGTTTCGTTGTAGCTTTGTTCCTGTTCGGGGTGCTGTTCTTAAAACATCAGTAAGGGGTCGATAAATTGAGTGGGGAGTATTTTAACAAAGAGATAGAGATAATGGAAAGGGGGGAACTCGATTCCCTCGTTGAAGAAAAATTGCGTTACACTATAGATTATGCTGTAAAGCATTCTCCTTTTTACAGAAGATGGTTCGAAAGAAATGGTGTTTCTCCTTCAAGCATCAGAGATCATGAGGACCTGCTGGAATTGCCGCTTGTCTCAGGCGATCTTATTAGAAAGAACCAGCCACCCAAGACCGATGATTTTCAATTCATGAGTGCAGATTGGAATGACATCTACACCATTCATGAGACCAGTGGCACGAGTGGGGTCCCCAAATCGTTCTTCCTCACCTGGCAGGACTGGTTACGTTATGCTGAAAAATACGGACGTAGCTTTTGTTCACAGGGATTCGGACAAGGTGACAGGATGGTCATGTGTGCCTCCTATGGCATGAACGTGGGTGCGAATACAATGACGCTTGCTGCAAGGGATGTCGGTATGGCGGTCATCCCTGAAGGTAAATGCACCTTTCCGACACGTATCTTTGAGACCTATCAACCCACTGGTATAGTAGCCAGTGTCTTCAAATTGTTACGGCTTGCACGCAGACTCAAGAGCGAGGGTATTGACCCGAAAGAGACGAGCATCAATAAATTGGTCGTAGGTGGGGAAAGCTTTGCCGAGCAGAGTCGTAGTTATCTTGAGGAAGTGTGGGGTTGTCCTGCTTACAATACCTACGGAAGTACTGAAGGAACGATGTGTGGGGAGTGTGTCGAGCAGAATGGGCTCCATGTCCCGGAAGACCTTGTTCATCTTGATGTCTATGACCCATATCGAAAGGAATTCCTCGAGGATGGGGAATGTGGCAGGATAGTGTTAACGACCCTTTTAAGTCCGGGGGAAAAGTGTGGCAGCCTTCTGATCAATTATGATACAGAGGATACCACTGTTGTGCATTCTCGTGAAAAATGTGCCTGTGGCAGGACCCATATGAGAATTTACACTCCTGAGCGCGAAGCTGAAAGCCTCTGGGTATCAGGTTCACCTTTCAATCGTGTGGATGTTGAACAGGGTGTTTTCCAGAGGGAGAACATGGATCATCTGACCGGTGAATATGAAGCATTTTTGGATAAAAATAGTGATGGTAATGCCTTACTAAAGGTAAATCTGGAATGCCTTGATAAGAATAACTGCGACAGAGATAGTATAAAAGACAATTTTTTGAAGGGATTCCTAAATCCAAATACAGGCACTCTGAACCTTTATGAAAAAGGGGGTTTGGATGTTGATATCAATTTTGTCGGCATGGGCGAGCTTGAGATATTCAAGTTAAAAGGAAGACCAAAAAGAGTTGTTGACCGCAGAAAAACTTGATCTTATAGTGAATTTATTCCATTTACCCTTTGATAGAATGGATAAGAAATAAGATGCAAATAAAGAAATAAAGAGAATAAGCAGATCATAGATCTGCATATTCAGCATTATAGCCATTTCTATTTACATCTGCATCTGTGAAAGCCAGATAGCCCGGCAAGATCAGATCGAGCACAGGTATGAGGAAGAGTATTCCGAGCCATTTAGATCGGTTAAGTCTTCCTGCGATCTCTCCCCAAAGGTAAGCTGCCATAAGGAAATTGATATAGGGTATGAGTAAGATGATAGCATACCATAGGGATAATTTTGCTACTCTGAACATAAGGAGTATATTGAGCAAAGGTACCCATGCCATCCAGGCATTTTCAGTATATGTCTTGATCGCAATTTTCTGTAAACAGACTGAAGCGTAGATATAACCAAGCAGCACGAACAATAGGATCAATATTATTTCAGTTTCCATGACTATCACCAAGTATAATTTTGCTTAAAGGTCATCAGTTCTTTTTTAAAAAACAAACATGTCTAAATTTAGGCAACCTCTCTACAACAGGTTTTAGATATATAGTTGTCGATATATTGGAAAGCTTTGCGAATATATATGCGAGTGCGGCAGTAAATTATAAAAAAGTGTAGCAGGCATCTCCTGCCTATTATTATAATGTTATATTGTTATCTAATACCACAATGTGCTCTGTCGGGTTATTCAAGCTGAATTATATATCAAATTTCAGTTCCTTTGGGAGTTTTTCCCACAAACCGATAAGGTTGTCTTCGGTATCAATTATCTCTGCATAGTATCCTATTTCCATTACAGTCTCTTTCTGTCTCACAACTTTACCGCCGGAAACTTCCACTTTTTTAAGCGAGGCCTCGATCGAATCTACAGTGACAACAATTGAAGGATATTCATCTGCACTTTCACGTTTGAAAATTGCACCATTGATAGCACCTGCCTCCAATGGCACTCCATCCTCATCGGTTGGAACTGTAGTGATCAACTGGTAATCCCTTTTAAGACCCATATCTGTTATTGTCCAGTCGAAAAGTTTCTGATAGAATTCTTTTGCACGATCTACGTTGTCTACTGGCAGTTGAAAATGTGTAACTTTATCCATCTCTTATACCCCCATTATTACCCAATATCAGTATGTTGATGGAAAATCAAAAAGGTTTCTATCAACCAGAATAATGAAGATGTCGATAAATTTTAAAATGAAATGTGAAAGATCAAAGCATTTAATTTATTGCAATATTTGATTAAAAAAGATCTCTGAGACACCAAAAAGGTGTCCCAAGAAAGAATTAAAAGTTAATCTTTAACTGAATTTCTCAGTTAATTAATTGTTGCAGTTCCAGATGGTACTGAATCCAGACTTAGTTCCATCTGATAATTTAAGTGGTCTGCTGCTCCAGCAGGCACTTCTCCAACCAGTGGTTTGATCTGGAAAGGAGCTTCTCCTGTTGGATCGACACCATTCATATCCGGTTCAACTGAAATGACTACCAGACTTGCCCCATCATCAAGATCGATAGGGAAAGTGACACCTGCTGGTGGGTTGATAAGATAGTCCTCTCCAGGGAATGGTGGAGCCTGCTGAAAATCGCTGTAACCATCAAAATCATCTGCCTCGTCAACAGCTGTGAATCTGCCTGAGGTCAATGGTGTACCCTCGAAGACTGCCCAACCTTCATATACCCAGCCATCAGGTAACATTGGTAGCACTAGAGCTGGTGATGGGTCTGGAAGGTCCAAGAACCATATGCCGCTGTTCTCATTGGTGTTTGCTCCATTTGTTGGAGTGGCCAGTATGTAGGTACCAGAAGCACCGGAGAGATCAACTGGGAACTCAAGGGCTGCGGAACCTTCGCTCAGGTCACCTGCCAATACTACAATTCCACTTGGAGCTGCATCTGCATCACCTTCGGGTTCAATTGTAATAACTATCGCATCAGCATCACCGATGTTTTCAGGAGCAACAAATGAAAGCTCATCGCCCACGTTGAATGTTCCTGTGCTTACCTTTTCTTCACCAAAGATGGCCCATCCTTCATAATGACCTTCCTCAAGTGCTTCTAAACCATCAAATGTCAATACCATTTCATTCTGTGTATCCTGCACACATCCTGCAGCGAACAGTGATATCATAAAAATACCACAAGCAAGAATGATTGTTTGTTTACTATTCGTATCAATACCTCCCACTATCTAAATTAAATCAGTATATTAAACTTTGAACAACTAACCATATATAATTATGGAAGAGTTATTGGCACCGTAAAAATCCTCAATATTAAGACAACGATCCAAGTCTAAACCATTGGCATACATATTACCTGGGATCATAATGAGATCTGCATTTCAGTCTATTGATGTAGATCTCATGAGGTTTTCTACAGAGTCCAGGAAAGTTCAAGACAGTATGGGATGATCAAAAAAGCAAATGTCCTATCTGTGATCATTTGATTGACATTGGTGCAGGAGAAAGACCCCTGCATCATTAAGAATGGAAATCATAAAGATAACAAGATCTCAAATTTAGTTTATGTGCATGTTCACTGTCATAGACAGCATTATGCTATTAATCCAAAAAAATAACAACCACTGTTGCCTGTAAAGGTTAAATGATGCCTGAGCTGTCTGAGTTAAAAATCTCACGTACAGTTCTTAAGTGAGAAAGAAGGTTTTATCCCTCTGACTTAGCCGACAACTTTGACAGGTGTCAAGATCATATGTTTAGTTTATTTGGAGGATGTGTGCAGAGCTTAAATTGAATACTATTAAAAATATGTTCCATCCAATTTTTTCAAAATTTCCTTACCCATATCTGTTAATATAAACTTTTTCCATGTTGTTTTGTCAGGGGTTAAACAATCGATCAACCCCTTTTCTTCAAGTTCATGTAAAGCGCGGCTGATATTCTGAGTGGACCTGTTGGTCTCATGAGCAATATCTGAGGCTTTGAATACGGTGTGACCTTTCATGGCTTCCATGAGTACCAGACGGCGGTCAACACTGATGATCCACATAAGCAGTTCATTTATTAATTTTTCATTTTTGTTTTCCATCGTAACTTACCTGCACAAATCTATCGTAAATGAACTGCTCGTATAATATTTAAAGTCAGACTTTTTGGATTCGTTCAAATAATTCGCTATATGCAGCAGTCAGGTCACCTGTACCTTTTCTGAATACATCCTTATCAAGGCTTTTGATCACACCGTTCTCAAATTCAGCTTTATCCCAGAAGCGGCATCCATCAGGAGTTCCGACTTCGTCAGCAAGGATTATCTCGCCATCAGAGGTTCTGCCGTACTCTACCTTAAAATCAGCCAGTATTATACCCGCATTACCCAGTTCAATGCCAAGTATTTCGTTGATCCTTTTAGTGAGTTTTGTTACGTATTCTATCTCCTGTTCATTCATCCAGCCATTATATATAATTTCCTTGATATCGACCGGTCTGTCCACTGCCTCGAACTTGGTTGTGAACTCGATCATCCCTCCTGGTATTGGAGCACCTTCTTCGGGTTCCACGCCATCGGGAAGTTCAACCTCTCCCGCCTCATGCCGACGCAGGAGTGAACCTGCAGCATAGTTTCTCCAGATGACCTCCACGGGTACAATATCCAAACGCTTAACAAGCATGCTGGTCGGTGTCGGGCAAGATATGTAATGAGTGGGTATGCCTTCCTGTTCCAGAATCTTGGACCAGTATTCTGCCATACGGCATGTGATCTCGCCTTTTTCCTGGTATTCTGCTTTTTTCTTGCCATCAAAAGCAGTTACTCTATCTGTAAATTCGAATAGCAGATTGTCGTTAGCTGCTTCATAGATGTCCTTTGCTTTTCCTGATGATATATATGTCACATTATTTTCCGGCATACTGGGTTGATATGGCTCAAAGTTTAAATATATTATCATATATTTTCATAAAAAAGGAAGTTAATGCGATTTTGTCGCATTAATTAGGGGGGTAGTTGACTGTTCCCACATTATACCATAACTTTAGCGATTAAGGAAAACATTGTGATCAATTTTATCATTTGATATTTCTTCAGATGGTGGGTACATTATTATAAGATTGCCTTTGAACAATTTAATAATACGTTTTGGCAGTACCTGCAGTATCGAATGCCATCCTGGAGTATCTCGGTGAGTACTTGCAATTATTATTAGATCATTTTGACTTTTGTCTCTAGCATCCAGAGAGTTCATAAGCATATCCCATTCTTCTATACCTTCAAAAGCTATGGAAATATCAGAACCTGAACTATCGAAAAATTCCTTGTACTTTTCAGGGTCATCAGCGATCACCATTGCTTTTACAGGTGCCGATGTATGTTGCGCTATCTTTTTTATGGAATCCACTACGGAACAAAAACCTGGATTGTGATTCATGTCCTGGGGGATTATAAGGGTGATTCCCTGCGTGTTTCCCAAAGGATTCCTGATCATTGAAACGAGCACAAGTTTCTTAGTTCCCCTTAGTACCTGGTCAATGACCGAACCAATGATACTCTCCTTTGGGGAATGGATACCATCCCATCCCATTACGATGGTTGAGATCCTGTTCTCAAGAGATGCTCCCATTATACCTGAAGCTATGTTGTATCCAAGACGTACATGAGTCTTTACAGGAACTTCAGCACATGCAGCATAATTAATAGTCTCCATAAGAGATTTCTCGGCTTCCATGACCTTTTTTTCTGGATTTGTATCATGTTTTACCACAGAAAGTACATGCAACGGCTCAATGGATTTTTTCTCTCGAATCATCAGGGCCAGATCTATTAAAAGTTGCTTGTACGTAGATTGCGTCGAAAAAGAAACCAGTACCCGGGAGTCTGATTCCAGAGTATTGCATGTGATACTATCTGCAAGGGAAACTCTTTTACCATATATTTCAACGATCTGAGGACTTATTATCCCGACAATAAGTATCATCATTATTACGGCGTTTATCATGCTCTCATTGAAAAGACCCGCTTCAAAACCAACGAGCACAATTGCAAGTGCTGCTGCAGCATGCCCTATGGACAAACCGAACATGGTCATTATTTGGTCCTTGCTATAATGGTAGGTTTTTCCTGCAAGCCAAGCAGCTCCAAACTTGGCAATGATCATAACGCCTATCATCAAGAATCCCAGGGTGAGCTGATTTCCGCCTCCAAAGAATGAATGAAAGTTTGTAAGCATTCCCACTGAAAGAAGGAAGAAAGGTATGAACAGTACGTTTCCGGCAAACTCTATTCTGTTCATCAGGGGGCCGGTATTTGGAATTAGACGATTAAGCAAAAGCCCAGCAAAAAAAGATCCAATAATAGGTTCAATTCCGGCAATTTCTGCAAGATATGCAAGTACAAATGCTATAGCCAACACAAAAAGAAATTCAAAATAACTCTCATCTGTAAGTTTACTGAAAAACCATCGTGCAATGCGTGGTACAATGAACAACGACCCTACAAAGAAAACGACTAAACCGAAAAGCAACTTGATCCAGAAGAACATATCAAGGCTCCCATCCAGGGAAGAGATCACAACAGCCAGGATCATCAGGGTGAGTGTATCAGTAAGTAAAGTAGCCCCAATTGCAGCAGTAATGCCTTCATTGTTGACTATGCCAAGCTTCTTGATAATAGGATATGCAAGTAAGGTTTGTGAAGCAAACACGGAAGCAAAAAGGAGGGCTACAGTGAAAGACAGATCCAATACGTAATATCCTACAGCAGTCCCTGCAACCTGTGGAATTAAAAATGTTAATGTACCAAAGACCAGGCTCCGATCTATCTTCTCAATGAACTTGTTAATATTGATCTCCAATCCTGCTATAAACATCAGGTAAACAAGACCAATTTCGCCAAGAAGCACAATGGTCGCATCCCTCTCCAGTATATGCAAAGCATTGGGACCGATCAATGCACCGGCAAGAATTACACCGATCATCCCCGGTAATCTTAATGATTTGAATAGAAGAGGTGCTATAAGGAAAATAAGCATCGCCAACGCAAAGATCAATACAGGCTCATGTATGGGGGTTGATGGTAACATGTTCATTCTCTATATAATAATCAAGCATATTTGTGATTAAAAATATGTATAAATATGTATAAATATGTATCTTCCATTTTATGCAATACTTTCTTCCCAAAATCAGTTAAAATATATATTTGCTTTCCATGTTGACTTGTCAGGGGTTAAATACTCTATCAACCCTTTTTCTGGTATTCTGCTTTTTTCTTGCCATCAAAAGCAGTTGCCCTATCTGTAAATTCGAATGGCAGTTTGTCGTTGGATGCTTCATGGATCTACTTTGACTTTCCTGTCCTAAGTATTTCATTTTCGCCTATGGCAGTTGATGCAGCTCAAAGTTTAAATATATTATCATATATTATCATATCTCATATAAAGGAGGTTTATACAATTACTGACGTAGCAATAATACTTGGAAGCAAATCGGACCGGGAAATAGCAAAGAAGGCAATTAACATATTTGATAAGTTTGGTGTTGAATACACCGTCACGGTGGCATCAGCACACAGAACGCCTGCAAGGGTGGCGAAACTAATCGATGATGCGCACAACGACGGTGTCAAGGCGTTCATTGCCATAGCAGGACTTGCAGCACATCTTCCCGGGGTCGTGGCATCTCATACGATAAAACCTGTGATAGGGGTTCCTGTGAATGCCGCACTTGATGGAATGGATGCCCTGTTATCGATCGCACAGATGCCTGCCGGGATCCCGGTTGCATGTGTGGGAATAGGAAGAGGGGACAATGCTGCGATCCTGGCTGTCCAGATAATGGCAGTGGAAAATGATGAATTAAGAGAGAAAATGGAAAACTATAGGATAGAATTTACAAAAAAGACTGAACATGATGCGGAAACATTGTTTGACTGATATGGCTATATTATCAAATTCCTGATCTCGCAGTACACTGTGTTCAGGACGTATGTCAAACTAAAAAACGGTTCATTTTTTTTAAAAATAGGGTGTGTCGAATACACCCTCAAATTCATTTCTTTTACTTCCTGCACTTTGTCAGTATAAAAATTGAACTAAGAATACTGTCTGTAACTATTATATGTCTGATCATGAGGGAAGATATCTCTATTACATGATCAATACTAATGCTGACTCTATGACCGCATGAAATAGATCTTTACTATTAAGTGAACCATTTGGAACGTTAAGATGGTCGCTAAGAGGTTGTTTTAGGTGCATTCAGTAGGTTTGAATTCAAATCGAGTATTGGGTGCTTTTTTGTGATCGGAAATACGTGCAGAGGCAATTTGACACATCTAAATGTGTTTTTTGATGTCGTTTATATGAGTTTGAATCGAAATTAACGAACTGCTGAATTTGAAAGCAAACTGTGATCTATAATTCATCGACATGTTTTAATAACTTGTCATAATCTGTCATACTGCTGGATATGTAAATCAAAAATGACAGTAAGGATCAGGTCTCCAAGAGCGATGTACACAGCATCCAGACTCGGTATCCAGGTACATGTCAACTCAGGAAGGACTCAATAAGGCCGTCGAAGCCTCCATAAATCATATTTTCGGTGTAAAACCGTTGCAGTAATACAAGGTGATCTAAATGCAAATGCAAAATCCACAAAAACAACAGCCAGACATAAGTGAAAAAGCATGGATATCTGAAACTGCAGTCATAGTAGGAAATGTCACCATCGCAGATGATGTGTTCGTAGCTCCCAATGCTGTCATCAGGGCAGATGAGCCGGGCTCATCCATTGTTATAGACAGTGGTTGCAATGTACAGGATAATGTGGTGATTCATGCACTGTCTAATTCAGAAGTGATGATTCACAGCAACACGTCTCTTGCCCATGGGTGTATTGTGCATGGACCTTGTCTTATCGGCGAAGGATGTTTTATAGGATTTGGATCAGTGATTTTTGACTGCAAAATAGGGACAAAATCGGTAATCCTCCACAATTCCACTGTCCATGGTGTTGAGATACCAGATAGCAAAGTGGTCACAAGTGGAAAAACCATTACTGAGAAAGCTGATATCAAGGATCTCGAAGATATAACACAGGATCTTGCAGAATTTAAAAGATCTGTTATTATGGCAAATTTAGACCTTGTGGATGGTTATAAGGCTCTTGCAGAGCAAATGTAATATGCGAAATCACGGACAAGCTGGAGTTTAAGGTCTTTGAAATATCAACATGTCCGAAATTTAACATTAGATTTAACGATAAGCAGTAACGATATACAGGCTTGTAATTTGTGTGAATACTGTACAAAACAGGGCACTGCAAGACTCAATTCAATAACTATCTTTGAATAAAGTACTTACATACAAAATATATTTAGTCATATGTTATACAAGATGTGCATTTTAAAACATGTGAATGTGGTATGTATTGAAAAGGTTCTGATATAATTATTGAACAAAATTAGTTGATGTTGTATCAGGGATTTGAAGTGAGGTGACCATATTGAAACTAGAGAAAAAGGAAAGAGTAATCAGAAATCAGAATTCACGCAGTATTCTTGTTAGAAACAAGAAAATCAATAAAATGAATATATTCATACTCGGTGCAGGATTCCTGCTAATGTTTCTTGGACAAAATCAGGTTGCATCTATCCTTATGTGGGCTGGAGTTGCAATATTTATGTATACACTACTAACAAACGCCCTTGCGCGTCGCGCCAAAATATAACAATCACATTAATTAGACAATTGGTGAATGACAAAGTTTAAAAAATTATTAAATTCATGATTCGACATTACTCCTGCAAGTCTACATGGGCGCAGGATCTGGGTGTATTTGGAATTGATTACATAATCAGAAGGCATGGGAATGGCATGAAGTGATAAAATTCGATGATGTCCATGGGAGGCTATCAAGCTGTTTTTCTCATACATTGAACTCAAATAACCAATGTGGCCTGGATCGGGAAAATGATGCGCTGCCTGCGCCACCTTGATTCCTTTCTTTAGCTCATCAAAAGAAATCATGACATGGATGGGTCTTTGAATTAAATAATTTTATTTGTGGATATAAGTTGCAGTAATAGTTTGGCCAAATAAAAACTATGTAGAAAACCTACCTTCTACATAACTGATTCAGGCAGAACCACGATTTAAAGGAAGAATGAAGCGCCTATCAGAATGAACAGGATTCCTGCAATAGTGGATATGATATTTTTATCCACTCTTTCCATGATGATCTTCCCAAGATACACAGCCATAACAGACATTGTGAACAAAGCCAGTATCACCCCGACAAATACCAGATAAGGGTTGTACTGAGTGGCAAAAAGAGCTGCAGCAAGCTGCGTTTTATCTCCCATTTCTGCAATGAGGATTAACCAGAATCCTGACAGGAAAGGACCTTTAAGTTCATTGGACCCCTCTTCTTCAGTTTGGCCCCTTTTATAGAGGGTAAGCAGACCAAACAAAATGAACAATGATCCGGCGCCTATCCGCACATAATCCACAGGAATTTTCTGGGCAATATAATTTCCAAAAAGTATGGCAATCCCGGTAGTAAAGAAGAATGCCAGCATAATGCCCGAAAGCAGTGATGTATATTTTTTTGTTTTTGTAGAAAGAAGCAGCACTGCAATCTGTGTCTTATCGCCGAGTTCAGCAAGCCCGACCAGCAGAAAAGGGATCAATATATCTTGAATCATTGTAGCTCCGATACATGATTTAGCAATATACTTTTTGGTTTGTAGAAAACTATTAAAATCAATTTCCCTACCAATAAAGGTCATTTCATGTCAATATCGATGGTGAAGTTAAAAAGAATCACAATCAGATTTGTCCCTTGAATATAGAGGATTTCTACAAAGCCGAATTTGTTGTAACTTCTATATCTTTTATTCTTACAGTAAACTCAATATTAATATAACTCCCATCCCAATCATTGCAATGGATATCTAACATGACACTTGTTCTCAGCATTTTACGTTAAATAGTGCATTTGATGTGGGTTCTGAATATTTATCTCGATATATATCTTGGAAAAAGCTCTCACAGAAAATATAAAGGAAGAAACCCTACTTTTTTAATATGTACTCTGTTTTCATCGAGAATATACAGAAAGAACTGGAAGTTAACATCGATCAGGATTATCGCAACACTATAAGAGATCACTTTCACATGAATGTGGACAGTTTTCTTGGAGTAAGGATGCCAGTAGTGCGTCAAATAGCTACCAGTGAATTTGATAAGACTAAAAAGATCAAAGAAATATTATCCCTATGCGAAGACCTTTTGGACACTGGTATTTACGAGCACAAGATCATTGCTTTTCTCTGGGCTCAAAGGTGTAAAAAGGATCTTCTACCTGAACATTTCGATACATTTTACCGATGGCTTTCTGAATACGTGAACGATTGGAGCGATTGTGACACCCTTTGTACCAACGTTATGGGAGAATTTCTGTTCAGCTATCCGGAATTTGCAGCACAAATGGAGAAATGGACCAATTCCAAAAACAAATGGGTCCGAAGAGGGGCAGCCGTATCTCTGATATTGGGACTTCGGAGAGGTATATTCCTGAAAACAGCATTTAGTGTCGCAGATAAGCTACTGGATGAAAGGGAAGACATAGTTCTCAAAGCTTCTGGTTGGATGCTCAAGGAAGGAAGTAAATCCTTTCAAAAAGAGGTGTTTGACTACCTTATGAAAAACAAAGAAGTAATGCCGAGGATAACCTTGCGTTATGCTGCTGAAAAGATGCCTGAAAAAATGAGAGCTGAAATTATGAAATGATAATTGCCGTTTGTGAGTGGAACATTGATCTCATTTTTAGCTCACTTACGCTCACCTTTATTCATTTCTCAGCCAGCTTCTTACATTCTTCATATCTGAAACAATCAATCTCATGGTCATTGACCATTCCAACCGCCTGCATGAATGCATAGATTATGGTTGGGCCCACAAACGAAAATCCTCTTTTCTTTAGATCCTTGCTTATCATTTCAGATAGATCGGTAGTTGCTGGAATATCACTCATTGATCTGAAAGAATTCTGTATAGGTCTATCGTGGATAAAGCCCCATATATACTTGTCAAAAGAACCAAATTCATCTCTTATTTCAATGAATGATCGGGCATTCTTTATTGAAGACAGGATCTTCCTTCTGTTGCGTATGATGCTACTATCCTGCATCAATATCTCAACCTTTGCAGCATCATAGGCTGCAATTTTATTAAAATCAAAATCCTTGAAGGCTTTTCTGTACCCATCCCTTCTTTTCAAAATAGTGTCCCAGCTCAAACCTGCCTGTGCACCTTCGAGTATCAGGAATTCGAAGAGCTTCCTGTCATCATGTACAGGTACACCCCACTGCTTGTCATGATACTCTATTTCAAACTCGTTCACATTGGCCCATTCACAGCGAACTTTCATATATCTCAGACAGATATCAAGGCTTTTATAGTTTCTTTTATAAAATCTTACAGGGGGTATGAGGGCATTATGAAAAGAAGCGCTTTTGATATCCATACGGAGAAATACGATCTCTGGTACGACAAGAATCCAGCAGTCTATGCATCTGAACTGGAGGCCATTAGGGGGCTTATCCCATCGAAAATAGCTCACAATAGTATCGAGATCGGAGTGGGAACAGGCAGGTTTGCATCAGAATTGGGCATCACTTACGGGCTTGATCCCTCTGCCCGGATGCTGAATATTGCAGGGTCACGTAAGGTTGAATGCATAAAAGGAGTTGGTGAGTCACTTCCTTTCAAAGGATCTTCAATGGAACTTGCACTTATGGTTACAAGTCTCTGTTTTATGGATGCTGAGAATGCACTGGAGGAGGCGTACCGTATGCTTGCTCCGGAAGGATCCCTGATCGTTGCTTTTGTTGAAAGGAATAGTCTTCTGGGAAAAGAATACCGCAAGAAGGCATCAGAGAGTAGTTTTTACAAAAACATTGAATTTCACACCACAGAGGAAGTCCTGTCGATGTTGAAGGAACACGGATTTGAGGATATACATATCAGACAAACTCTTTTCAAGCCTCTAGCCAGGATACAGGATATGGAAAAACCGGAGAAGGATTTCGGAAAAGGTTCCTTTGTTGTCATAAGGGCAAGAAGTATTAAGCACGAATGAAGAACTTTCTTAAAAGGATATGATGGGGGAATATCATTTTGAACGAAATTGGTAAAGAGTTTATTGATAAAACTAAATTCCAGTATGCAGAAAGATCGGACCAGTCAATGGGCTATCAACAGCCTCCATTGCAGAAAGGTCCTGGTGACAGAGAGGTCATTGAGCTTCCTGCACCCGGAGAACTAAATGTCAAGAATATCGACCTGAGAGAAGCCATAGAAGGACGTTCCAGCTTTCGAAGCTTTTCACAGGAAGCGTTGTCTCTCGGGGAGCTGTCATACCTCCTCTGGTGCACTCAGGGAGTGAGAGAATTAATGGGAAATGCAGCCACGCTGAGGAATGTACCCTCTGCAGGTGCAAGACACGCTCTTGAGACATACATACTCGTAAACAACGTGGTAGGACTTGAAGAGGGGATCTACCTTTTCCTGCCCATTGAGCATAAACTGGCTAAGATAGAAACAGGGTCCGCTGTTGCTGAGAATATTACTGCTGCATGTCTGGACCAGTCCTTCATAAGATCGAGCGCTGTCACGTTCATATGGACAGCGGTGATCTACAGAATGAAGTGGAGATACGGGGAAAGAGGATACAGGTACATAAACCTGGATGCAGGTCATGTGTGCCAGAATCTCTACCTGAGTGCCCAGTCCATCGACTGTGGGGTCTGTGCCATTGGAGCCTTCTTTGATGATGAGCTCAATACTGTGCTGGGGATAGATGGTGAGGATGAATTTGTGATATACATTGCTACAGTGGGTAAGAAATGACTCTATCAAAAAAAGAAAAGGCATTGGAGGAACTGATGCAAATGCCTGGCTTCGGGAAGAAGTCAGCTGAGCAACTGTGGGACCTAGGGATACATTCCATCTCCCAACTTAAGGGTAAAGACCCCGAAATGATGTATCTTAAATTAATTGATATGAGGGGGATGCACATAGACAGATGTGTACTCTATGGTTTCAGGGAGGCGGTTTATTATGCATCCCACAAGGACCATGACCCTGAACTGCTCAAATGGTGGAACTGGTCCGATAAGAATATGGAAAAAAGGAAGAGTGAAGAAAAGTAATGCTAATGATAAATTCATTTCCTCATTTATACTTATCAGGTGCAAAATAAAGAAGATCGATAATTATTGGCTGAATTTCGAATAGATCAACTGTTTGTGATCAAACGAGCTTCTTGCCAGCATCATCACCGGACTTACATTCGAAGACATCGGTGATGTTCATGACCATAAGCGCCTTTGCAGGGAATCTGTCTCCCATTGCTTTTGCTCCGGCATAGGCTTTGTCATAGTCATCTCCGCTGGTCTTGACCTCTACATCTCCTTTTATCTGGAAACAGCCGCCGACCTCAGGTCCCCATACAAAAATAGATGCCACTGGGTTCTCATCCAGATTCTGGCGGGTCTTCAGGAAATAATTGTCCGTAACCCAGATAGTCTCATCATCAACCAACTTGCACATGCCTATAGGGATAACATTTGGAACCCCTACTTTTGATGCTGTTGCAAATGGGAATATCTGTACTTTTGAAAATGCTTCTTTCATATCTTCTGTGAGTTTAACCATATAGATCACTGTTCCATTGATAAGGATCCCTTTAGGAGACCTAAAAAGAGAACACTCTAAACCTTTATAAGAATTTCTTATTTATTGTGTGGTTTTAGTGTTTCCCCGATATTATGGACAGTCGAATCGTTCTTCGTCCATCTTTTCACTACTTGCAAGTTTATTATAGAGTAATACGATATTCTATTGTGGATGATAAGAATTAATGTTTGAAAAGGTGCAAAAATGGGATCAGAAGAAGATATATTTTTAGAGATGTTCGATAGGCTACCCAGGCAGGGGCCAGGCAAAGATGAATGCACAAGAAAAGCATATTCAATGCTCTCAGAACTTCCGGAAAGACCTGACATTCTTGATATAGGCTGTGGTTCCGGAAGACAGACGCTTGTGCTTGCAGAAATATCAAAAGGGCACATCGATGCCCTTGATCTGAATGGGATATTTCTGGACGATCTCAATGAAAGAGCAAAAGAAAATGGCTTTTCAGAGAACATCAGCACCCATGTTGGTTCTATGACGGAGCTTCCATTTGAAAAGGAAAGCTTTGACCTTATCTGGGCTGAAGGGGCGATATACATAATGGGTTTCAAGGAAGGTCTTGCTTACTGGAAGCAATTCCTTAAAAAAAGCGGTTATATTGCCGTAACTGAGATCACATGGCTCAAAAGTTCTCCGTCTGAAAGAGCACGTTCATTCTGGAATAATTATCCAGAGGTCGCCATGGGTACCATTGAAGAGAAAAAAGCTATCATTTCAGACCTTGGTCTTGAATGCATTGGTGCCTTTGTGCTTCCTGAAAATGCATGGTGGGATGACTATTATGTTCCGCTTGAAAAGCGCCTTGAACAGATGAAAATAAAATATAACGATAACTCTGTATTTGCTGCCATCGCAGAAGATACCTATGCTGAAATCGATATGTATGGAGAATGTTCTGATGATTACGGATATGTCTTCTACATGATGCAAAAAAAAGAATAAGACAGGTCAATTGAATAACTTGTCAAGGAAATACTGGTGGACCCTCATATCATCTGTCAGTTCAGGATGGAATGCAAATGCCAGCACATTATCCTGCTCGGCAGCAACGATCTTGCCATCAATGGATGCGAGGACCTTTACACCCTCCCCTGCTTCGGTAATTGCAGGAGCTCTGATAAAGACGGCATTGTATGGGGAATCGAGGAATGATATCTCAAGCCCGACCTCGAACGATTGGAATTGTCTTCCAAAGGCATTTCTGTTGACCTTTATATCCATAAGTCCTAACAAATGCTGGTGTGTCTTCTCGACCTGTGAATCACCCGCTTTTGCGGTCAGTATAAGACCTGCACAGGTTCCCATAATTGGAATGCCTTTTTCCTTTGCAGCCTTTATCTCTGTGTCAATACCTTCTCTTACAATGAGGCGGCCAAGTGTCGTACTTTCTCCGCCAGGGAATACAAGTCCGTCACATGTGGGAACGATGCCCTTGTGCTTGATAGTAACTATTTCAGCAGTTGCTCCGCGTTCTGCGAGAGCACGCTCAAGAGATTCAACATGTTCAGAAACATCACCCTGAATAGCGATAACGCCAATACGCATAATTAACACCAAAAAAAGAAGTAAAAAAGGAAAGGTTACCAGCCGCGAGTCTGGAGAACCTGATCCTCTGGGATGGAATCTACACTGATGCCTTTCATACCTGCGCCGATGCCTTTTGATACCTCAGCAAGTACTTCAGGATTGTTGTAGTTGTTGACAGCCTCAACAATAGCTTTTGCCATCACTTCCGGCTTCTCTGCCTTGAAGATACCTGAACCGACGAAAACACCGTCAGCGCCAAGTCTCATCATAAGAGCTGCATCTGCAGGAGTTGCAACACCGCCAGCTGCGAAGTTCACAACAGGAAGACGCTGCATCTCTGCTGCTTCCATGACAAGCTCAATAGGTGCTTCGATGTCCCTTGCAGCCATGATAAGCTCTTCCTTTGACATTCCCTTAAGGGTTCTGATCTCGCCCATGATCTGCTTCATGTGGCGTACAGCCTCTCTTACATCTCCGGTACCAGCTTCGCCCTTTGTGCGTATCATAGCTGCGCCTTCGTTGATCCTTCTCAGTGCTTCACCGAGGTTACGTGCACCACATACGAAAGGAACAGTGAACTGTGTCTTATCGATGTGGAAAGCCTCATCTGCAGGTGTAAGTACTTCGGACTCATCGATCATGTCAGCGCCAAGTGCCTGAAGGATCTCAGCTTCAACGAAGTGTCCGATCCTTGCTTTTGCCATTACCGGGATTGTTACAGATGCAATGATGTCAGCAGTTACCTGTGGGTCTGCCATCCTTGCAACGCCGCCTTCCTTTCTGATGTCTGAAGGGACTGCGTGGAGTGCCATAACTGCAACAGCTCCTGCCTCTTCAGCGATCCTTGCTTCCTCAGGGGTCGTAACGTCCATGATAACGCCGCCTTTCTGCATCTTTGCAAAGCCGCGTTTGATAAGTTCTGTACCGTGTCTTAATTTTTCAAGTTCCATAATGATCATCCTTTAAGCTGATTTAGTCTAGTAAATATGGTCAATATTTAAAAGTGTTTAGTTCGTGTCATTCCTCATTTTTAATTCTTGCAACACCCACAACCTTGTCGCCCGGGCGCACATTCATAATTTTAACACCCTGTGTGTTCCTTCCCTGTGAACGTATATCCTTCACAGGTATTCTGATGATAATTCCTTCGGAACTTGTCACCATGACCTCATCTTCCTCTTTAACGGCCTTTACATTTATTACAGGACCGTTCCTGAGACTTGTCACTATGGTTATCACACCCTGTCCACCACGTTTCATTCCACGGTACTCATCAAACGTTGTACGCTTACCGTATCCGTTCTCTGTGATGGTCAACAGCTTCGTGGCCAGGTCCACAATATCAAGGCTTACCACAATATCATCGCCTGCAAGCTTCATTCCGCGAACACCTCTTGCGGTACGACCCATTGGACGAACATCCCTTTCACAGAATCTGATAGCCTTACCATGTCTTGAGACCATCATTATTTCCTTGGAACCGTCCGTGAGTGCAACATTAACAAGCTCATCCCCTTCATCAAGTTTGAGCGCAATGATACCGGCCTTTCTCACATTACCGAAATCAGACAATGGGGTCTTCTTCACAGTTCCCATCCTTGTTGCCATGAACAAGAACTTGTCCTCTTCGAATTCCTTCACTGTTATCGTCGCAGTGACGGATTCGTTCTCAGCAAGATCAAGCAGGTTCACAACAGCCTTACCCTTTGACTGCCGGCTTCCCTGCGGGATACCGTAGACCTTTTGCCAGTGAACCTTACCGCGATTGGTGAAGAACATCAGGTAGTCATGAGTGGATGATACAAAGATATCCTCAACGACATCCGTGTCCTTTGTTTCCATTCCCATGACACCCTTTCCACCCCTGTGCTGCTGAGTGTATGTGTCCACAGGCATCCTCTTGATATAGCCGCTATTGGTGATCGTAACGACAACCTCTTCCACAGGGATCAGGTCCTCATCCTCGAATTCAACATGTGAACCTGTGATCTCTGTCCTGCGCTTATCTGCGAACCTTTCGCGTATGGCCTGCAATTCTTCCTTTATGATGCTGTATTTCCTTTCATCACTTTCAATGATGTCCTTCAGGTCCTTGATAAGCTTGACAAGTTCTTCATGCTCATCCTCTATCTTCTGTCTTTCCAGTCCTGTCAGCTTCTGCAAACGCATATCAAGGATAGCCTTTGCCTGAACTTCATCAAGCCCGAACTTGCTCATCAGCCCTTCCTTAGCCTCATCCACAGCATTTGAACCACGAATAAGGGCTATAACCTCATCGATATGGTCAAGAGCGATCATCAATCCCTTAAGGATATGGGCTTTCTCATCGGCCTTTCTCATATCGAACATGGAACGTTTGAGTATGACCTCTATCCTATGTTCAAGGTATATCTGAAGCAATTCCTTAAGGGTCAGTTCCCTTGGCACATTATCGACAAGTGCAAGGTTGATGATACCAAAAGTGGTCTGCATCTGAGTATGCTTGTAAAGCTGGTTCAGTATGACTTCAGGATTTGTGTTCCTTGTAAGTTCAATAGAGATGCGGATGCCATCACGATCTGATTCATCACGAAGGTCTGAAATACCGACTATCTTCTTTTCCCTTACAAGAGCCGCAATGTTCTCGATAAGTCTTGATTTATTGACCTGATATGGCAGTTCTGAAACAACGATACGGTTCTTGTCGTTCTTCATTTCCTCGAGCGAGGTCACTGCCCGTATCTTGATAGGACCTCTTCCGGTCTCATATGCGGACTTTATACCCTGATGACCAAGGATCACTCCGCCTGTGGGGAAATCAGGACCTTTGACTACCTCCATTAGACTGGAAATGGGTGTCTCTGGATCCTCAATAAGCATTAAAGTGGCATCTATGACCTCTCCAAGATTGTGTGGAGCCATATTGGTAGCCATTCCCACTGCAATTCCTGTAGAACCATTGATCAGAAGATTTGGTAGTCTCGCAGGAAGTACTGTAGGTTCCTTTAGAGAACCATCGTAGTTGGGCCTGTATAGAACGGTCTCCTTGTCAATATCTGCGAGCATCTCGTTGGAGATACGGTCCATTCGGGATTCGGTATATCGCATAGCTGCTGCGGAATCACCGTCAATTGAACCGAAGTTACCCTGACCATCGATCAAGGGATATCTTAGGGAAAATTCCTGCACCATTCTCACAAGAGAATCATAAACTGCAGTATCGCCATGTGGGTGGTATTTACCAAGAACGTCTCCCACTACACGGGCAGACTTCTTGTATGCTTTATCATATGTCATGCCGGCTTCTTTCATGGCATAGAGTATACGCCTGTGTACCGGTTTGAGACCGTCACGTGCATCCGGTAAAGCCCTTCCAACTATTACGCTCATTGCATAATCTATGTAGGAGTTCTTCATCTCATCCTGAATAAGGATGGGGACGATCCTTTCACTGGTATCTGTTGGCTTTATATCCAGAGGTTCATCATTTGGCTTTACATCGCCTGGTTCATTATTCATGTTATCTGCCATTTATATCACCTCATAGATCCAGATTAACGACTTCCTTCGCATGTTTCTGTATGAACGCTTTACGTGGTGCAACTTCATCACCCATAAGGACGGAGAACATCTCATCCGCAGCGGCTGCATCGTCCATGGTTACCTGCAACAATGTCCTTGTATCAGGGTTCATTGTGGTCTCCCAAAGTTGTTCAGGGTTCATTTCTCCAAGACCCTTGTAACGCTGTACATAGGTGTTATTCTCACCGATCTCTTCAAGCTTCGCTGCCAGTTCCCTGTCAGAATATACATAATGTTCGGCTTTGCCCTTCTTTATGCGGTAAAGCGGGGGTTGTGCAATGTAAACATATCCTGCATCGATAAGCGGAGCCATGTACCTGAAGAAGAATGTAAGGATCAGTGTACGAATGTGTGCACCATCAACATCAGCATCGGTCATTATTATCACTTTGTGATAGCGTGCCTTTTCGATGTTATAATCTTCAGCTATGCCTGTACCCATGGCAGTGATAAGGGAGAGGACCTCATTGTTCTTCAAGACCTTTGCAAGACGTGCCTTTTCGACATTGATGATCTTACCCCTGAATGGAAGGATCGCCTGGAATCTGCGGTTACGTCCCTGTTTAGCTGAGCCACCTGCAGAATCTCCTTCCACGAGATAGACCTCACTTACAGAGGGGTCCTTCTCGGAACAGTCTGCAAGTTTACCTGGAAGGGTGCCGATCTCAAGGGCACTTTTCCTGCGTGTGAGTTCACGTGCCTTCTTGGCAGCTTCCCTTGCACGTCTGGCATCCAGTGCCTTCTGGAAGATAACGGATGCAACTTTCGGGTTCTCTTCCATGTATTCGGAGAGACCCTCGGAGACCATGGAATCAACGATCCCTTTGAGTTCACTGTTACCGAGCTTTGTTTTGGTCTGACCTTCGAACTGTGGCTCTGTCAGCTTAACACTGATGATGGCTGCAAGTCCTTCACGGATATCCTCACCTGTGAGCTTCTCATCGCCTTTGACCACATTGTTCTTCTTGATATAATCGTTAGCAACACGCGTTAATGCTGTCTTGAACCCGATAAGGTGAGTACCACCTTCATGCGTGTTGATGTTATTGGCAAAAGAATATACATATTCACCGTAGCTGTCGGTGTATTGCATAGCGATCTCAACAATGGTACCTTCCTTTTCACGCTCGAAATAGATAGGTGCCTTATGAAGAGCTGTCCTGCTCTGATTCAGGTGTTCAACGAACGAGATTATACCGCCTTCGTATTCGAAAACGTCCTGCTCAAGTTCTTCCTTACGTGAATCTGTAATGGATATCTTGATACCTTTATTCAGGAAAGCCAGTTCCCTGAGTCTTGTAATAAGTGTCCCGTAATTGAACTCGGTCGTCTCGAATATCTTGGAGTCGGGCATGAACGTGCTTTTCGTTCCTGTACCTTTTGCATCCCCAATGACCGTTACATCGGAGGTAGGCGCTCCGCGTTCATAACGCTGGTAGTATAGTTTACCATCACGCTTGACCTCGACCTCCATCCATTCGGAAAGGGCGTTCACAACGGACACACCGACACCGTGGAGACCACCTGATACTTTGTAGTTGCTCTTGTCGAACTTTCCACCTGCGTGGAGAACGGTCAGTACGACCTCAAGTGCGGATTTCTTATATTTCGGATGATTGCCGACAGGTATTCCACGACCGTCATCTACAACGGTGACAGAACCATCTGCATTGATCGATACGTCTATATTTTTACAGAAACCAGCAAGTGCCTCATCAATGCTGTTGTCAACGACCTCGTATACGAGGTGATGAAGTCCTCTAGTGTCTACACTTCCAATATACATGCTGGGTCGTTTGCGTACTGCTTCCAGCCCTTCAAGAACCTGAATGTGTGTTGCATCGTAATCGTCACTCATCGCGATTTTCTCCCTAGGATACGGATATTCGAATATAAATAAAATCCTTTAATCAGTTAGATGTGATAAATAGATAAAAAAATCGTTGTAAATAATTCAGTTATCGTATTCCCTGTATCTATTTTAATCCATATATTTAGTCTGCATCTATGCATTCATCTATATTAAATGTTTAGCTATAAATTTGAACGATCTATAGTTCATATTGAAAATAGCATAATGGATAATACAAGGATACCCTCGGACATTATCTCTTATCAGAACAAGCCCTCAAGCAGTTTGCCGGAGGATATCGGTGTCTGCCAGACTCCAGACGACCTCACCATTGAACTTATAGCTGACAGGTTCTATCGGGCGTGGGGATTTTAAGAACCATCCTTTTATGTTCTTGGAATAGCTCTCTTCCGGACTCAGATGGCGCTTATGGTCAAGCTTGAAATGAAAATCAGATTCATATTCCTTACATTCAATAAGGTTCACTGTTCCAATTATCATCCCAGTGGGCAGATCCTCAAGCTGTTCAGTAGGAACATCATAGTTCTCGTTCACCCATTTAAGGTCCTTCTTTCGAACAATTGCCCTGCTTGCATAGATAGCTATGGTTCCCCGGACGAACGTGTTCTTTGAACGTACTTCTATATTCTTAAGACCACGAATTATCAGTGAGGCCCAAGGCTGTCTTATTGCAAGGACATGTATCTTGGGATGGGGTAAAGCATATTCGTCCCCTGGGTCTATACCGCATTCAGTAAGCGTGGTCTGCTTATGTGTGGTGGGTAAGAAACGATCAAAATAGGTTGGTTCTTTTGGAATAACGGCAACATCCCATGTATCAGGTAGACTGATGTCTGCTTTTGTGGGTGTTGTATCTTGAACCATCATATACACCTATATCGATTTTCACTTAAATAATTTTATGTAGATTCTTTGAAGTATATATTATTATTTATCAGGGGTTTGTTGTTGTTTTTGAGTGTATCAGTTTGATCATCAATAAGTGATGTATCTAATACTTAGTACTTCTTCTACTCGTTTTTATATATATTCTTTGATTCGCAAGCCATTATCAGCTTCAATATTATTCGAATATATGAAGATAGTATGGATTAATAGCTCAGACCGAAGTTTAAATTTCTTTTAATATTAGCTGGATATCTAGATCGGTGATACATAATTTCAATAGTTAGCTATATTTACATTAATGCATTTTAGAGTACAAGAATAGCTTATATACTAACAGGCTTATCAAAAGCGTCATAAAGCGCTATACATATCATTTTGATAACGTTGGAAGGTGAATATATGTCATTAGAAACCCCCAGAACACATTATACATCCCAGATCGACATTGAGCAGATCGGTGATGAAAAGGTTACCGTCTGCGGATGGGTACATGAAGTAAGAGACCTTGGTGGTATCTGTTTCGTGGTCGTACGTGACCGTGAAGGCAGAGCCCAGATCACACTTGTAAAGAAGAAGATCGACAAGGAGATCTTCGATGCTGCAAGGAAACTGGTACGTGAGTCCATCGTAGCAGTCACAGGTACAGCAAAGCCTGAAGGTAAAGCACCAAATGGCTACGAGATCATTCCTGAGTCCATCGTTGTTCTCAATGAAGCTGAATCCCCATTGCCAATGGATACCACCGGCAAAGTGGATGCTGAACTTGACACACGTCTTGACTCAAGGTTCATGGACCTGAGACGTGAGAGAACTACTGCTATCTTCAAGATACGCCACGAGGTCCTCAGGGCTGTAAGAGATTTCCTTTCAAAGGATGGTTTTGTCGAGACATGCAGTCCAAAGGTAGTTGCAACAGCTACCGAGGGTGGTACATCTCTTTTCCCTATCACATACTTTGACAGGGAAGCATTCCTGAACCAGAGCCCTCAGCTCTTCAAGCAGATACTCATGTCAGGCGGACTTGACAAGGTGTTCGAGATCGGTCCTATATTCAGGGCAGAAGAGCATGATACCCGCAGACATTTGAATGAAGCTACATCCATCGATATTGAAGCAAGCTTCCTTGACCATTTCGATGTGATGGAAATTCTCGAGAACATGGTCGCTTATGTTTATGAGCAGGTCATTGAGAACGAAGCAGCTTCCCTTAAAGCACTCGATATCGAACTCAGTGTGCCAAAGACACCATTCATGAAAGTTCCATACAGTCAGGCTATTGACATCGTCAATGCTGAGAGCGATGAAACGGTCGAATGGGGTGGAGACCTCGGAACAGTTGCAGAACATACTATCGGTGAGCATGTTTTCAAAGAGACCGGAGAATCCCACTACTTCATTACTGACTGGCCAACAGATATCAAGCCGTTCTATGCAATGCCCTATGAGGACAACCCCCTTGTCTCCAAGTCATTTGATATGATGCACAGGACAATGGAACTCTCATCCGGTGCTCAGCGTATCCACATTCATGATATGCTAAAAGCAAGGATCGAGTCACAAGGACTTGATTCCGATGGCTTCGATTTCTATCTGCGTGCATTCAAGTATGGTATGCCACCACACTCCGGCTGGGGTATTGGTTGCGAGCGTCTTGTTATGACAATGCTCGGTGTAGATAATATCCGAGATACTGTTCTGTTCCCAAGGGACAGGAAGCGATTGTCTCCCTGATGTGGGGACAATTCATTATTCTTTTTTAAAGGGGAATATCCATGAAAGAAAGGAACGCAAATGCTTCAAGCTCTGAAAAGGAAGCTGCAGGCAAAGCTGCTGCCAGTCTTGTGGAAGATGGCATGATGATCGGTCTCGGTACCGGCTCAACAACTGCTTTCGCAATCGCGGAAGTTGGCAGACGTGTACGTGAAGAAGGTTTGAACATACTTGCTGTCGTCACCTCATATCAGGCAGAAATGCTTGCCATTGAAGCTGGTGTGCCACTGACAAGCCTTGCAGAGCATCCGGTTCTCGATCTTGCAATAGACGGTGCTGACCAGGTGGATGCAAAACTGAACGTCATCAAAGGCGGAGGAGCTGCGCATACACGAGAAAAGGTCGTTGCCCATTCTGCAAAACGTTTCATTGTTGTCGCAGATGAATCAAAGATGAGCGAGGAACTTGATCACTTCGTACCAATTGAAGTGCTTCCATATGCAAGGGAACTTGCAAAGAAGCAATTCATCGAGCTTGGTGGAAAACCACAGATACGCCTGGCTTCCCGCAAGGATGGTCCTGTTATCTCTGATAACGGTAATGTTATCTTTGATGTCGAATTCGGCGTGATCGAAGATGCTGCTGAACTCTCACAGAAGCTTTCCGCTTGCGTGGGTGTTGTAGAACATGGTATCTTCCTGAATACCGACGAGGTCTATGTTGGTATGAAGGACGGTTCAGTTAAGATGATCAAGTGATCGTCTTTTTATAAATTCCAATGCGTGGTTCCTGAAGACCGATCGGGAACCTGCATTATACTCTTTCTTTTTTTAGATCTGCTGTTATAATTTGATTTACATATTGGCAACAAAAAAAGTTATGAAAGGCTTTCATCTGTATTTTTGTGTATCTTTAACACAAACTATGAAGACTTCTCATTGTTGTTCTTGATCGAAAATTTATTGGTGTATAAGGTTGATCAAAACCTTTTAACACCCATTTCTTTCAATGATCCTTCCATCTTGAAGATCTCATCCATATTCTCGGCTAAGAGTATAACAGCAAAATCACCGGACAACGGCAATGTATCACAACTAAAAGGAAATACGGAATTTAATTTTTTGCCATCATAGAGTAGTGGCCCAATACGTTCAGTGAGCTCAAGAAATGAACATGCAGCTGTCTTGATCTTTATAAATTTCCAGTATGGAATGGGAGATATCAATTCTTCAATATTATCCACAATCATGCTCACATAGGAGGAACCATTAAAACGAGCATTATTTTCAACCGGAAATATGCCATCATCTGATACAATATAATCGATACCGACTACACCCCGATAACCGAATTCAGCCATATTAGTTACAATTTTTGCAGATGTTTTTGCAATGTAATTTGAAATTTCTGGGGAGGGATCTTCTCCTTTGAGTGTACCAATGTGTACCATACCTCTTTCGCATATTTGATCCCGCATACCAAGAGAGTTTATATTGCCTTCTCTGCTGATCGCCCACTGATCATTCGGAGAAGATGAGACATTCAAAAAAGGCTCAATGATAACAGATCTTTCACCGCTAACTGCAATTTCATGGTATATTTCAGAAATATCATTGCCTTTAGTTCTGTACAACGACATGTCGGCTTCACCCAAAGTTCCACGAATAATAACAGTTTCGCAGGTTGAAAGATATCCATTTATGATGTTTTTCATATCTGTACAATTTTCATTGTCTTCAGGATTCATTTCAAATGAACTGCCTTCAACAACAGCTATGTCCAATTGTTTACATACGGTCTTAAAAGAGGACTTATCATTATATTTTAGTGTTGCAGTTTCAGTTGCTCCAAAAAGTTCAGCGCCAAGAACTTTTGCAGCTTCAGTTTCCATGCGGCCTGAAAACCATGGTACATATACAGGTTTTTTTCCGCTCTGCCTGATATATCTTTTAACTGGTTCAGGATCATTAATGATAAGTTCAGAGAGCGACATTTCCCTTGATTTAGCACTATATTCTACGATATGATCCGACCCCAGACCATGGGAACGCAGCCATTTATGATACTCGCAGTCCAGCTTTCCGCGTAGAACTACTACATCATCACGGCGTGCTATAGGAAGCGCTCGGTCACATTTTGAATTAACGGACTCATCACGGCGCGGGAACTGTGAAAAACGATCTGCTCCGTAAATTATTAGCTCATTGTCGCTGTTTGAGATACATTTTCTGAGTGATTGATATTCATACATTAATTCTTCCTTTTTTTAGATAAGTACTTTCCATTTTATTGTTACTTGTTTCACAGCATCCAGCCATAGGTGACTGTTAAAACCAAGGCATAAATCAAGAGAACATAAAACCAACTACCAGAAAACTTGGGCGTTCGGATTGGTGCTATATTAAAGACAGCTATGATCATAAACAGTGTATATATAACGACTAAAAAGATCGGCTGGCTGAAAAAACTGTTAAACAGGAAGACAAAAGCAAGAATTAGGACATTGTTGTCAAGTGCCAATCCCATGTATGTCGAATCATCGACCAGGCCGAAAACATTGAAATAACTCAACCGTATTGCACTAACAGCGACGACCACGAACGCTCCAGGCAAGAACCATGGACTGAATTCCCCATAGCTTAAAAGAAATACAGCAGGGCAAATGCCAAAACTTACAATATCTATCAAGGAGTCAAGCTGTCCTCCGAAAGCTCGATATTCATCAGTTCTCCCCTTCATCAGGCGAGCAATGAGTCCGTCTCCCCAGTCAAAAACAACAGCCCAGAGCATCCCTATTATTGCAAATGGTAAGTTACCTAATATGGCATAGTATATACTAAGGACTGCACACAACAGTCCTACAAGCGAACAGATATTTGGAAGATCACAGGCGAAAGCAAGCATTCCTGTCTGATGTGATCCTTGATTCTCTGGACCGATCATCAGGCTACTTCCACTTTTTTCAAGTCAATGACATCTACCAATGCTTCAACAAATTTGCAATTTTCTGTTTCAGTACGGCTGGCAATACGAACATAGCGGCTAGAGTCAGGCAGAGTCTTGTCCTGGCAGTGTTTTATGTACATGTTATGCTCAATGAACAATCTCCGCGTGACTTCAGGACCACTCTGTGCGTGATCTGGCAGACGGCAGAAAATAAAGTTTGCATCGGGTTTGTAAACCGTCATTCCCGGGATATCGCACAGTTTTTTGTACAGATTATCCCTGTCGATACGTACCTGCTTGCAGCTTTCGACAAATTCCTGTCTGTAATCGGGCAATATCCGCAAAAACTCTTCGGCAAATCCGTTGATATTCCATATATGTACGCCTTCCCTTACAGATTCAGCAAATGCTAAATTTGCAGTCAGCATATAACCGATCCTGATCCCGCAGATACCATAGGCTTTGCTCATGCTTTTGAGGATCGCTATATTTGGATAACGTTCGAGTTCATTCTCCAGGGTTGTCTGATCCGGGTCATGTACAAAATCCAGGAAGGATTCATCGATGATCAGCATACAGTCATGGTTTGCAAGTTTTTGTGCAAGAGATATCAGATCGGACTTGGGTACCAGAAGAGATGTTGGATTATTGGGTGTTACCACGACAGCAACATCGGCTTTGACCCTGATCGCTTCAGCAGCAAACTTGTCCACATCCAGTTGAAAAGATGGAAACTCAAGTGGAAATTCAACTACTCGGTCTGCAGGTGCTGCATTTGCATATTCATTGAACGAGGGCACTGGAACGATCAGCTTGTTGGATATGTGGCCGGAGATGATCTTGATAAGTTCGGCAGCACCATTTCCCACAACGATCCTTTCAGCAGGTTGGTGGATCACATCCCCTATAAGACCGGCAAGTGCATCCTGTGCAATCGGATAGTTAAGGACAATGTCGTGGATTTGATCTTTAAGGGTTGTAAAAACGGCCTCTGGCGGGAAATACAGATTGTAAAGATAAGCATGATCAATAAAGTCATGGCGATAGTAACCACCATGCTGTCCGGAAACAAATTCGTATTTTTCAGTTTGAGTCTTGTAATTATGTTGCATCAGGTATTATTTCCCTTAAATTATTTTGATGTGGCACTTCATTTTTTAAAGCCTTAACCTCATGAATTGGCTTTAAATTTAAAGAGTTGGACTGAGGTAATGGTTTTAAACCGGAAAGTGAACGAACGATCCTCCCCTTCAACCCGCACTTTGATTGTTGGAAAAACTGCCTTGATCTTCCAGAGGTATGCGGTTTGGTGTCGTAAGGAATTATTGTTTCGTATTTGTCCGCCTAAAATAGTGTCTCAGCCTTTGCCAGATCTGCAACTGTATCGATCTCATACCATCTTTTGCTGTCAAATGAGACTGTTTTAAGAGCGAGATTATCATCAGCCACCATTTCTGCAAATACGGTTTCATAATAGTCATTTACTCTGCCGGCTGAGATGTACTGGTCAAGTCTTTCTGTAATACGATGCCATGAAGAGAGCGAAAAACTGTAAATGTTAACGGTCTTATATCTGACCTCATCAAGAGTTTCTGCAATCCCGTTATGGAATTTCTCAACATTTTGGGAGCTATTGACCGTGACAGTGGAACCATTCAGCCACGGTTCCATGCGTGCAACGGCAATTCTATCAGGAGAACACATTTCATCCAGAAGGGATCCGTCAAAAACAAGATCACTTTCAATAAGTAAGAATGGCTCATTAATAATATCACGTGCCATCCAGAGGGAATAGATGTTATTGGTGGTCGCATAAAGGGGGCTTATAATAAACTCAATTTCCATTCCGCAAGCCCGCGTTTCTAAAAAATCACGAATACATTTTTCCTGGAATCCCGTGACCACAACAAGACGTTTGAAGCCTTGCTTTTTCAAATTGATGACAAGTCGTTCAAGAATAGACGCCTCATGAACCATTGTGAGGCATTTTGGTGTGTTTTGTGTCAGAGGATAAAGGCGGCTTCCCTTACCGGCTGCCAATAGTAATGCTGTAGTTATAGCTCCATTACCACGATTACTGTGGTCTGAGTTCATTGTAAATCCGATTGTTTTTCTTCCATCATATATAAAGGAGTTGTTACTACTTAAGGAGGGTGGTGTTAATATCGGCTAATTTTGCCTCCGCTGCTAAATTAATTTAAAGATGGATATGCTGAAATCATCTTACAAAAAAACAGGTCGATAGACCTGAAATGATTACCAGACCAATAATGCATGTATATTCCACGATCTTTTTAAATTTCTGCCCAGGAATTATAGATGGTCTCCGTTGAAGATATGTTGAATCCTATGATGGATCCTTCTGCTTTTGGAGAACCAGTGGAATTCAATTTTACCTGACCGCTAATCTCTACCGAAGATTTTGCACTTATAGTTCTGTCCACAGCTATAGTATTGTTTTCGGTCACTACTCTTCTTGAGATATGCTCACCGAAAATTGGTTCTACTGAATTTACGTATACATCTTCATCCCCATAATTAGACAAAAATATATTGTAACTAAGTACGCGACTGACAGTATTGTTCTCATCAATGGAGCCAAAGCTGACTGACAGTTCCGGTACTTTCATACCACCGGGAGACTCTTCGATAGTTGCCATGTCACTGATACTGTACCCAATTGCTATTCCTAAAAAAAGTATAAGCAGGCCATATACAACTGCTTTATCCATTTAGCAAAAACCCCCCACTACTAAAACTCAGACTTTGTAGAAATCTATCCTTTCTTTTCATATTTTCACTTCATTTCATATACAACAGAAGTATGATTACAAACATTTTAGACTAAATTAAGACAAATATCATCTTACCTTTTTGTTGTAGGGTTTAGCTGTTGCTGCTGGACTTTGCTGAACCCATACATTGCAAGAAAATGGTTTATTATTTATAAATATTTTGGGCAGTTTTTGCAAAAATTGCCCACTGCAATTGTATCCTTGCATAAAATGTACATAACATTGTTATTGCAATTCTGAAAAAAACATTCGAAAATCTTTGCAAACAAGTACGGAAATCAAGTAAAAGAAGTGAAATTTAAAATATTGATACACAACCCTGATAGGTATGTCAAGGTTATGTATTTAGTTTAGTTGAGGATTCTACAGAGCGAAAAATCAGCTATCTCCTCTTATAGGACAGGCACACATTTCCAGTAATGCTTCTTCGCTTGTATGAGAGCCACGGCCTATCAGAATATCGCCTTCCTGAACTGTTGTTTTGGCACTTGGGCTATATACCCAACGTTCAGCACGTTTGACTGCCATGATATGGATACCGGTCTCAGTGCCCAGCTTCAGTTCGCGGTATGACTTTCCAATGATGGGTGAACAGCCTTCGACCCGAAGCTTTGTTATCACTTCATCTGATTCACGCACAGCGATCGTAATGACGGGGTGAAGGTCTATATCTCGAAGGACCGTATCTGCAATTCCGTAAGCAGCATCGGAAATTGATTCGGATGCATTTGCAAGATGTAGCAGCCCTCTCAGCTCGTTGACATCGGAAACATGTTTAGCTGTTTCAAGTACCCAATGCTGGAGATCGTATTTCATCTCATCCATCTCTCGCTCAAGGGCTTTCACTTCCTCAGCGATATCAGTATTGTCAAAGAGCAATGCGGAATAAGCAAGTCCTACAGCAAGTTCTGCTGTGTTCTTCATGTCAACAATGATGTCGACCGCCTTATCGAGATCGTTCAACCCCTTCTTAGGCTCAATCTTTCGAGGAACGTATTTTTGTGTTGTGGCAAGTTCAACAAGCAGAGGCACACCTTCATCATGTCCTCTTGCAAAGATCACATCATCAGCACGAATACGGGTATCGTGATGCGGGTCATATACCCAGTCGGTATGTCTTCGAATAGCTATTATCCACATACCGGTCTCGACCTCAAGCTCGAGGTCACCAAGTGTGGAACCCACCATATCGGAATTTTCATTGATCGTGACACGTACAATGGTCTCTTCAGCTTCCCTTAGGGCTAGCTTAAGCTCAAGTGGGATCCCCATATCCATCTCGATTATTTTGGCAATATCTCCGGCGGCGTTTGCAATATTCTCTGCAGAAGCTGCTACCTGAAGGACACCCACCATATCTTCGGCTTCCTCTATCCTGCGTGTACTCAGCATAGCTGCCATTTTCATATGATAGTGGAGTGTATCCATCTTCTCTTCGAGATCGAGAACCTCTCCTGAAATATCCTCATCGTCATAGACCATTGCGGAATATGCAAGATCGACCATCAGTTCAGATGTATCTTTCATTTCAATAAGAAGATCCTTAAGGTTCCTTGGGATGTACCTAATTACTTTTGGACTCATTTTTTGTGTTCCGTATGTTATCCGTATTCATTAAATATAATTTATTATAGATTATAATTGTTAGCGCTTTTAACTATTCGTTTTTAATTATTAGCACATATCTCTTATATATTTTTCATTGAAGCTCTCTTTTAGAATTTCAGATGACATTAAACAAATATAATGTTGAAAATATGGCTGTTATTCCTACAAGGTCTCCCAATGTTGCTATCACAGGGATGACCGTATCATCCGGATCTATCCCGAACCTATGTGAAGCAAAAGCAATAGCTATGGTAGCAGAGAAGACCGACAAAAGTTCGAGGGTTCCGGAGATCGTGCAGATCTTGAAAAGCGTAAAAAATCCCAATGGACTGTCCCAAAACCCGGACATCATCCATGCAATAACGCTCAATACTACAGACGCAGTGATCCCGACAATGAATGCTGCTATCACACTGTTCCTTACAACCGGATTCTTGTGAATATGGGTCGTTCCGATACCCATATGGAAAGCAGATGAAAGTCTTGCACCGAGTACGCTTCCGGTGTCACCGCCGATCTTAATGAGCGCAGGTACCAGTAGCAATATGGTTGGAACTGATATGAGATTATCAAGTTCCGAGTTCATTATCTGACCCGTAACAACCCCGAGTACAGATGTGAAAAAGAGGATCGGCATCCCTCTTGACAGAATTCCGCGAATGGTATAATAGCTCATAACATCAGCACCACCTTTGCAGAAAGGAATAGCATGAGCATGGACACGATGTCACCGATAGTAGCAATAGAAGGTGTCACAACATTGTCCGGATCAAATCCGAACCTGAACATACCCACAGCAAGGAGTACTGCTATAACAGATAATATAATGCCTGATGAGACGCCAGCAAGGACTGCTATCGAAGTAAGTGCCAGAATACCTGCACTTTCAAATCCAAGCAGAACTGTCATTGTATGCCCGATAATTCCCAGAGCTATGGACATTATAAGCCCCAATAGCAATGAACCGTAGATATTGTTTGTAAGTTCCGGATTATTCTCGATCTTTGTTATTAGACCCATGTGAATAGCACTACCAAGGCGTGAACCAAGAGTGCATGATATATTCCCCCTCATTCCCAAGACCGCAGGTGCGATGACGATAAGCCCAGGTATCATTTCCAGTTCATTTGTCATTCCCGCAAATATAAAACCAGCTACTGCTCCACCAATGGTCGCAAGTATCTGGAACGGCAATGCTTCTTTGACTATTGACCGAACACTGGCATAATCTCCCAGATATTCTTCTTCGATCTCGACATCGTCGTCCTCGTCAGCATGGGAACTGTAGGACATGGATTGCTATTTGCACTTTTAGTATTAAAACGATTTGCGAGGGTGGAGAATTATGGTGAAAATATGGGGGGTTGATTACAAATTATTAATAATTATTCGAGTTCGAATTTTATCCATATCCCATAATAATGAGTATTATAACATTCAAAGTATATTCGATAAGTTAATATGCCATTAATTTATTATTATATATTAAGAACCATGTGTAATTCACGACTTCGGTGGTACGGTCTGGAACACGAACACTGTGGTGGTGGTGGTTCTAATCCATAACTAATTAGGAGAGGGGATTTCCATTCCTCCTTTATCCCCTCTAGAAACTATAGGTGGTGTGAGTACGAGACGCGATAAATTAGAAATAACCCTAAAAGATCTATGCAACTTGAGCGGTGATATGGATATTAAACTTAAAAGAAGACCTGATGGACTTACCATGACACTCACAAGACGAACGAACGTTGCACGATCATTCGGGGATATAGGTAACTAAGAAAAATATAACCTTATTAATAATTTGATTGTTTGAAAATTTTATATGATCTTAGAGGTTCAGTTCATACCTCACTCTTGACATTCTGCTTCATATAATGAAGAGTTCCCTTAGAAAAACCCATCTTTTTCTATTCAGTATAAGGCATATCAATGATCTTCTTTCTCAACAAATCTGAATCATCCCTTTCATGAACAAAAACAGGCTTGTTAAACTCAATCGTTTTCCTCTTCCCTACAAGTTGATGGCTTAATTCCCTTGCTTTAACCAAAAGAACAGATCCCCAATAACTATTCTTCTTCCTATACTCAACTTTACCATTCATCAAAGAATTAAACTCTTCAGTAACCTTTCTTGCTTCAGTAGGTCTAAGCCTCAATGAAAAGCTCTCAGTCCTGATAAAATCCGTACTACCCATAATTTCTTTTTCAATAGCCATGTTCTGTCCGAGATCTTGCATGGGTTTCAACCATTTCTCATCGGACTAAACATCTCCTAGTGCAAGCCCGATAAAGAGACTATAGGAGACCCTTGATAGAAACGAAAAGCTGTTAAGCTCTGGTTCAAAAGTTTTTCATTCCAGTTCAATGTCATGGCTATTTAGTAAGGAAAGAACTTCAGGGATAGAAAATTTTGTCTTTTTTAAGAAATTATTAGTTGGGTCGATATCATAGTTTTTTGCATTCCTGAACGATGTAAAGCTCAGGTTCGCATTCTGAATGAGACTGTTCTTTAGATCGGAATTTTCAAAATTCGCATTTGTAAGGTTAGTATTTAAAAAATCACAGTCATGTATCTGACAATTGATAAAATCAGTATTTTCTAAATTCATATTGGAAAATATTGATATTGAAAGGAAAGAGTCTTCAAATCCAAAAGCGAGTATGAAGTCATCATTGCATTTTGAAAAATCCAGTCCCATGATCTTGCAGTTCCTAAATCTGACATCCTGTAGTCTTGTGTTGGTCAGATCGACATTTGATAAATTGCAGTTTTCAAAAACACAGTCAATAAACCTTGAATAGTTGAAAGATGTATCCCTAAAGTCGATATCCTTAAAGGTTTCAGCTTCAAATTCTCCGTTCTGGTACTCCATCATTTGGAGAAATGCTAGTTTTTGATATAGGTCTTTCGTACATAGGCAATATTTTCAGAAATGAATTAATTGTCGTGTGATATATGTAATGTATCATTAGAAAAATCCATCTTCGTCCATTCAATATAAGGAATGTCAATGAGCTTCTTCCTCAACAAATTCGTATCATCCCTTTTCCCAGCATAAGCAAGCTTACTAAACTCAATCGTTTTACCCTCTAGATTTTTGCAATGTCTGGCACATCCAAAAATATTAAATAGTCGACTTTCTCATTTTATTATGGGGATGTGGTGTTAGATGGAAGTAAAATATGAAAAAGTGAATTCATACAGAAAGACCGCAATAATTGTGGGAGTATTATTCATATTTGCGATCGTCATGCTCTTTATTGGAGAAGCTCTTTACAAACCCATTCTAGATTCTCCGGATTACCTGGATAATACTTATCCAAATAGAATAGTTGTGATAATTGGAGTACTGCTAGAGTTTACAGGTGTTCCTGCAGTAGTTCTCTTATCAGTATTCTTGTTTCCCATCTTAAAAAAACACAATGAAGCCTTAGCCCTGGGATATGTCGGTTTCAGATTGTTTGAGGCTGCGCTCTTAAGTGTTGCTTATATCAGCAAGCTGTTACTGGTCAATTTAAGTCAGGATTATTTGAATAAAGGAGGTGTGGATGCTTCATATTTTCAATACATAGGCAGCTCGATACAGTCAGTAGATCATTGGGCCGGCACACAAGGACTGATCTACCATATCGTTTTTGCTTTAGGGTCCCTGATGCTTTATTATGTATTGTATCAATCAAAACTCGTTCCACGATTCATATCTGCCTGGGGTTTTATTGCTGCTATAGCTTTGTTAACTGGTTCTGTGCTGGCTAATATTGACATGTTCACTGGAATTTCGGAAATGGGATTGGAGCTCATCTTTGCCCTTCCTATTGCTGTGGCTGAAATTATGCTCTCGATATGGCTTATCGTAAAAGGGTTCAATCCAGCTGCAATCGATTCCGGGTCTGTCAACACAGATACAAACGAAGTTTGAATAAGCACATTTAGAATAATGAGGGGATAAACAAATGAAAGCTATTGTAGCCACAAAATATGGGCCACTGGATGTTCTTGAATTAAAAGAAGTAGCTAGACCTATCCCAAAGGACAATGAAGTTCTCATAAAAATTCATGCGGCAGCAGTAACGATATCGGACATCATGATGCTAAAGGGTGCCCCGTTTATTACAAGATTCTTCACTGGTCTTATAAGGCCAAAAAGGGCTATACAAGGGACTGAGTTTGCCGGAGCGATCGAAGCAGTAGGTAAAGATGTAAAGCGATTTAAAGAAGGTGACAAGGTCTTTGGATCCACTGGTGCCGATTGTGGTTGTTATGCCGAGTTTGTATGTATTCCTGAAGAGGGTTTTCTGGAAATAAAACCAACCAACATGACGTATGAGGAAGCTGCTCCCGTCTGCGGAGCATTAGCAGCATGGAATTTCCTCATAGATAAGGCAGATATTCAGAGCGGACAGAAAGTCCTTATCAATGGCGCTTCTGGAAGTATGGGTACAGCTGCGATACAGATCGCCAGGTACTTTGGAGCAGAAGTTACCGGAGTATGCAGTACTACGAATTTAGAAATGGTGAGATCTCTGGGGGCAGATAAAGTAATTGATGATGCTAAAGAGGATTTTACCAAAAGCGGTGAGATTTATGACATTATCTTTGATGCAGAAAGCACGAGCTCATTTTTACGTTGTAAAGGCTCGCTAACGCAAAAAGGCATCTATCTTAAAACGTTTCCAGGGATAGCAATTCTTCTTCAAATGTTGTGGACTTCAAAGATCGGTAGTAAGAAAGCTAAATTTTCGGCCACAGGCCTTCTACCAGTTCCAGAGCGTCTGATATTCCTCAAAGATCTTAAAGAGCTTATTGAGACTGGGAAGCTGAAATCGGTCATTGACAGAAGCTATCCGCTGGAACAAATTGTCGAGGCTTACAGGTATGTCGAAACAGGGGACGAAGTAGGAAATGTGGTCATAACTGTTGGAAAGAATAATAATACCGGGCAAGATAAATGAATAGGACTACTTTAATAATAAAATAGGGGTCAACAAGATGGATTCAAACAGAAAGACAGCAATAATTGTAGGAGTATTGTTTATAATTGCGACAGTTGCATACTCACTTGGTGTTATTTTATTGGATCCAATTCTAGGTGCTTCAGATTATCTTACTAGTGCTTCTGAAAATGAAAACCAAATGATAATGGGTTCTTTCCTTGTGTTAATTGATGCCGTTGCAGTTGCTGGTATTGGAATTATGATGTATCCAATTCTAAAAAAACATAATGAGGCTTTAGCTCTTGGGTACGCTGGTGCCAGGATCGCAGAGGGCGTACTTTTTATTGTTAATGTAATCGCCATACTAACACTATTGGCATTAAGTCAGGAATTTGTAAAGGCAGGAGCTCTGGATACTTCCTATTATCAAACCTTTGGCACTATATTGCTGGCAGCAGGTGATCTGGCCTTTTTGTTTGGTTTCGCAGTTGCTTTTACCCTATCTGCTCTGATCTTGAACTATTTATTATATCGATCAAAACTCGTTCCACGATGGTTATCAGGCTGGGGTTTTGTTGGAGCCGCATTATTGTGGGTATATTATCTATTGGAGCCTTTCAACATCGATCTGCTTGGTATCCTATTCATTCCAATAGCCATGCAGGAAATGGTTTTTGCAGTATGGCTGATAGTTAAAGGATTCAATTCATCTGCAATCGATTCCGCGACTGCAAAAACAGATATTAACGAGATAAAATGACCAGATCAAAGTAAAATAGGATAAATTGAAATGACAAACAGTATCACCGATACATCACAACGTAAAGCTGCAAGAGTTGCAGGCTTCATGTTCCTATTTAGTTTATTAGTTCCCCTTCTTAACTGGACCTTTTTGCTCTCCAAATTTATTGTTGCAGAAAATGTCATGGCTACAGCCAATAATATTGTGGCCAATCAGTTACTATTTCGTATTGGTATTACTATCGAACTGATCATGTCTGCCGGGTTGATCGTATTGGCTATGGCTCTTTATATAATACTCAAACCGGTAAACAATAATCTTGCTTTACTTGCACTCCTTTGGAAGTTGGTAGAGGCGACTATGGCGGCTACTATTGTGCTTATCTCTTTTATTGCTTTGCAGTTTTTAAATGGAGACGCATATGTAACAGTATTTACTCCAGAACAGTTACAGGTCCCTGTCGGATTTCTTCTCAACGAACATACTGCACTATATTCTATACCAATGGTATTTCTTGGTCTGGACATGATGGTATTTTCTTATTTGTTTTTCAAATCGAAATATATACCAAGGATATTAGCCAGCTTTGGGATCCTTTCATTTGCGCTTATTTTCATTCACGCCTTAATGTATATTCTTGCACCCGAATACGCAACGATGCCAATAAATCAAGTCATTTTTTGGGCACCGAGCGGTCTTTTTGAAATCATAATTGGTTTATGGCTTTTGTTTAAAGGTATAAATGTCCAACAGGGGGATAACCACATAGAAGAAGCTTCCTGAATAAAAAAGAGTACAACTGAAGTATATTATGGATCAAATGAGGAAAGATACCCAAATGAAAGCTACTATATGGATAAAATATGGGCAACCGGATGTTCTTGAACTAAAGGAGGCAGTCAAACCTACTTTTTAGCTATAAGCTAAATTGAGAATGAGATAAAAGCATCTTTTTAAATTATTTACCAATTTATTGACAGCAACCATATTCAATTTAATGTTACCTTTCTCAATTATTCTCCTCTTGATTCTCTGAAAAGCTTTCCTATCTACTCCCCATTCTTCAACCTGTTTTTGGAATAACTCAAGTGTTTTCTTCATGGCTTCTTTCTTGTCCAAGAACTCCTGAGCTTTCTTCAAATCCAATTCCTGTTCATTAATATTGTTGGCTTCTTTCCCAATATAAATAGTAGAACACATCCAAAAATGTTAAATAGTAAATCATTCCCATTTTATAATGGGGATGCGGTACAGATGGAAGAAAATTATGAAAAAATGAATTCAAACAGAAAGACCGCAATAATTGTGGGAGTATTATTTATAACTGCGACAATTGCAGGTATTATAAGTCAATTTTTATTAGGACCCATTCTAAATGATCAGGATTATCTTATTAGTGTTTCTGCAAATGAAAACAAGGTGTTGGTGGGTGCATTCCTTGATCTGATCATGGCTGCTGCAATTTTTAGCATTCCGGTTATGCTGTTTCCGATCTTAAAGAAGCATAATATAAATGTAGCTCTTGGCTATCTTGTGGCCAGGATCTTTGAGGCCATACCGGTCATTGTTGGTACGATAAGTCTACTGTCACTATTGACATTAAGTCAGGAATTAGTACAACCAGGAGCTACAGATACTTCCTATTTTCAAATTTTTGGCACTTTGTTGCTGGCTGTACGTGATTGGACAGATCTGATCGGCACTCAGATCGTTTTTAGTCTAACTGCTCTGATATTGAATTATTCATTCTATCGAACAAAGATCCTTCCTCGATTTATATCGGTATGGGGTCTTATCGGAGTTCCATTGGCGTTAGCAGCAGGCGTATTAGGTATGTTTGGCCTTGATCCCTTCTCGATGGTCTCGATAATTTTGTTCGCTCCACTGGCTTTGAATGAAATGGTTCTGGCGGTATGGCTAATAGTTAAAGGGTTCAATCCTAATGCAATCGATTCCGGTTCTGCTAAGAGGAAAGAATAAATGAAGTTTGAAGAAGCACATTTAGAATAATGGGTGATAAATAAATGAAAGCGATCGTAGCCACAAAATATGGGCCACCGGACGTTCTTGAATTAAAAGAGGTAGAAAAACCCATTCCCCGGACAAACGAGGTTATGATTCGGATCTATGCGACAACAGCAACGAAATATGACTGCTGGGTGCGAAGTTTTAAACCGTCTGCCCGTTTTCTAGCTCTCCTTTTTGAAATGAATTTTGGTCTCACAAAACCAAAAAGACCTATTCTTGGAACTGAGTTAGCCGGGGCAATTGAAGCAGTAGGTAGAGATGTAAAACTGTTCAGGAAAGGAGATCCGGTTTTTGCCTATCCAGGAATGGGTTTAGGTGGATATGCCGAGTACATATGTCTGCCTGAAGACGGTGCTCTGGCAATAAAACCTACAAATATGACCTATGAGGAAGCCGCCGGGGTTCAGCAAGGGGCATTGACTGCACTGTTTTTCCTAAGAAAAGGAAATATCCAGAGTGGACAAAAGATCCTTATCTTTGGTGCTTCCGGAGGGGTAGGTACATCTGCGGTACAGCTTGCCAAGCATTTTGGGGCAGAAGTTACGGGGGTTTGTAGTACCACGAAATTAGAGTTCGTAAAATCTCTGGGAGCCACTAAGGTAATTGATTACACTCAAGAGGATTTTACAAAAAGTGATGAGAAGTATGACATTATCTTTGATACTGTAGGCAAGAGTCCATTTTCGGGTAGTGTAAGATCATTAAGGAAAGGAGGGGGCTATCTTCTTACTACCTATAAATTACCACGGCTTTTTCGAATAATATGGCTTAATCTGACAAGCAACAAGAAAGCAATATCTCCGCTCTTAAAAGAGCGAGCTGAAGATTTAATTATTCTCAGAGAGCTTATTGAGGCAGGGAAGCTGAAAGTGGTCATAGATAGGAGCTATCCTCTGGAACAGGCTGCTGAGGCTCACAGGTATGTCGAAACCGGGCACAAAAAAGGAAGTGTGGTCATAACTGTGAAACATAATAACAATATTTAACAAACTTGGGGAAACTAAAATTTAAACAGAGGTTTAGAATATGCAGGAACTGGATTTTCTATCACGAGTGACTTTATATGTTCTTTTATTATTGTTTGGATTAATTACACTTGCTATCTGTTGGTTCCAGATTAATGTCTATAAAGGAAAAGCTATGGATAACCCGGATGGTTCAAGCGATGACTGGCATGAACAAAGGATATTGTTTGGAATGTCATTTGCAGATATAGTCATCATTTGTCCAGCTACTTTTGTTGGTATTGCCTTAATACTGATCGATTCCCACTGGGGGTTTTACATTCTCGGAATGATAAGTTTCTGGCATGTGTGGGTGAACACTGCTTTTACAATTACCAGCTTACGGTTTGAAAAACCAGTAATTACCGCTAGCTGGCTTATAGTTTATCCTTTTGGGATTTTGCTCGGTTTACTTTACCTTATATGGTCAGTTATCCACTTTGAGATGGTATTTCTTCTATAATAGAAATTTGTAGGCAACATTTTAAATGTCACCAGAATAACACCGATTATCCTCACATTTCCAGCCTCCCCTTCACATGAACATTCAACGTAAACGGCTTATAACTCCTGTTATTCTGCTTCATGTAATGCAATGTACCATTAGAGAACCCTATCTTAGTGCATTCAACGTAAGGTAATCCAGACTCATTTTTCTCAATTGATTCATCTTGAGATCTCCAATAAATATATATTAAATTGAACACATTTTTTTAACGGGGAAATGCAATTCGGGGTGTTGCAGATTTTCTGGATCAATACAATATTTAAGTTTATACTTATACTGAAATATTGATGAAGAGATCAGTATTTGGCAGACAGATTATGGCCAGTTCATGTGCTATGACCAGACTATTGCACCCTGCAAGCAAACTGAACAAGTAGCTTCAATAAAATATTGAGTGGATTTTAAATATTTAATAAATGACAACGGGGGGATACAAATACAAAAAAGAGATTTCAAAGGCCCAAGGGATATGCACAAATCAAAATGTGCTGACTGCGGGCATGAAACAGAAGTGCCTTTCGTACCGGACCAAAACAGACCGGTATACTGTAGGGAATGCTTCCAGAAACGCAGACCACCTAAAGAACAATAAGTGGATGTGAATAATGATATTTTTTAAAGACCAAAGTTAAATGTGCGGTTAGATAGAACATTTCTATCATGACCGCTGATCTATTTTTGGATCAATTTTAAAATCCCTTTTTGTTCTAAGCATTCTTGAGGATCATAAGCAAGACCCTTATGCAAATATCCTTACTTTTCCTACATAAATAAACTCTATTTTGAGTACACTAACTTGAATTTAATCCGGCATTAGATAAGTTACATTTAAACAAAAAATTGTATGAAAGTTCAAGTAGATTGCTCGGCATCGATAGTTTTTCTCATGTAAACACGGGTATCATCACGTCCTATCTCTGACCACCCCAAATGATGATAAAAAGAAATATTCTCGGTCAATAATACATGAGTTGCTAAACGGATTTCCAAATAGCCTCTGCGTTTAGCTTCTGACTCTGCGAGATCCATTAGCCCCCGTCCTATACCGGTTCCCTGAAAATCAGGACGTACCGCTACATTTGCTATTGTAGCATAATTATCTTCGAACATTAAGATCAAGCCGCCGACTATCTCTTTGTTAGATTCTGCGACCCAGACCGGAAAATTGGCAATTTCCTCTTCGTAATCAACGTTCATGGGTGGCAGAAGTTCCCCTTTGAGCCTATCCAAATACTTTGTGTATGCCAGATCCATGCAATTTTTGAGACCCTTTGCATCATTAACAATAGCTTTCCGTATTTTCCAGCTTTTTTGATCCATATTTCGACCTTGTATTTTGATCATAGCTATTAATTAACAAATATAATTTGTAAATATAACAATTTATCACTATGTTATTCAATGAGTTTCATACATCATTATCACATTGCAAAAACGATCTCCAGCAGACTTTCGATCAGCAATCCACCTAACCAGGACGCCAGCGGTATCAGTAAATAGGCCATCACGTGTACAATTGTCAAGCTTTCAAAAGGCCATTCAGGCAAATCTTCAATGAGTTTGAGATTTGCAACCAGATCTGCCATCTGTCCAGGTTCCATGTCCGGTGAACCGCTATGCAGGAGGGTTTTGGATTGGTGTATCCTTTCGCGTGTCCATTTTAGCTCTGCTTCCTTTATCTCATGAATTCGTTGGTGCACCCCTCTCATCGGCAACCAGAAGCCGAGTAATGCAATCGCCAGAGATCCTAAATAAGCCCGGACAACAACAGGCCACTCTCCTGGATCGAGCAGAAGCAAACTGAAGATCGATACCATACCAACTGTTAGCAGGGTCGTTAAAAGACCCTGTTTAACAAAAGGGAACAATGGACTCAGATCCAACAGATCCACCGAATCGATCCTGGTCGCCAGCCGAGATGTTCGTGTCGAGGTAGCCCAGACTGCACCAAAGAACCAACCAGCCCACAAACCTAGGAAAGGCTCAAGAACACGATGCCAGACAACCTCAGGGTGCCATGTAGACGGATCCCAGGGCGATATAGCAGTCTGGTAAGGCATTAACACTGCAACCAGTATGCCCAATGATCCCCAAACTATCAGTTCCCTTTTCTCAATATGTATGGCAGAGTCCACGTACGAGGAGTCAGTTGCTGGTTTCAGGACATATTCAAGTTCTTCAAAGGTATTCCTTGTACCACGTAAGAGATAAAAATACGCGCTGGGGAGGTAGCCTGCCAGAAGACAATGGACAACAGCGATCCAGAAGTCCTGTAGCAAATGTTTCTCTTCAAATATCAGCGTGAAACGGCCCAGTAAGTATTCTTGTAGCAGCAGGCCGAAAAGGAGAATGCTGCTTATGGTCAGACCAAGGGTTGACGGTTTTTGGTATATTATCTGTTTGATCGGCGGAAATCTCATTTTGTCACCGCCTTATTTCTTTGCTTTCATGCCGAACAGGAATCTTACAATATTGATGCGCCTGATAGCAATTTCATATATCATCATGATCGCTATGAACGAAGTGGTAAGGAGTATTATGTACTTGGGAAGTATGCCCATATCCCAGTCTGCAATGAAGAATCCCACGATCTGTATGACAGTTTGATGGAGTATGTAAAACGCTATGAGTCCTTCACTGGCATATTTCAGCGTGCTGTTGTTAAAGCTCAGGTATCTCTTGCCAAAGCCCAGAAAGGCGATCATCCAGCACCATAGATTGAATGAACGAAGCAACATAACTCCTGCATATTCATAGGTTCCGAATTGGAATGTTCCATCAAGTACAGACTGTATCAACCATAAAATAAGTGGGAAAGTTGTTATTGCCAGCACCAATGCAACTTTTCCATGCCTTTGAATAGCATCCTCTAACTTATTATTGGAGGCTATAAGGTATCCATAAAACAAAATGATAGGATAGACCAATATGCCCCAGCCACCAAAATAATTTGGATTTCCTGCAAATGATGTCGGGTCAAGGATCGATGTAAGGGCAGCGATTGGCAATGATAGCAGGAATATGGCACCTGTCTTTTCAAAAATGGAAGCACTGCGTGAAATGATCGACCTTCCGGATTCTGTTCTAAGATAAACGAAAAGCGGCAACAAAACCATAGAGAATATGAAAAGGTAGTAAAGATACCAAAGATGGCCCATGGGCAGATTGATACCCGGGAATGCATTAACAAAAGTGTTTGCGAGATATATGGAATAGAACTCCAGGAATGTAAACCCTGTTTCTCCACCGCTTAGAACCCTCAGGTAATGCTGGGGAGGAAGTATGACAAATATGCCCACCAAAAGGTAGGGGACCATGATGCGCAGAAATCGCGACTTAATGAACTGACCCTTTGTCCTGAAGCTCAGCACAAAATAGATACTCATACCCGAGATCAGGAAAAACAAGGGCATCAGCCACTGGACAATAAACAAAATAAGTACCATGATATTTTCGCTCAGGACGTTGTTCTTTACATCCCAGTCCATCGGATCGAAAAATCTCGTAACATGAAAAATCAAGACTGCAAGTATGGCTATAACTCTCAGCCAGTCCAGATCGTAACGTCTCTCAGGTTTATTACTATCCGTACTTTAACCCCCTTAAATAATTATACAACCATTCTATAAACTCCTTTTTCCAGACCAAAATCGATCAATTTCATCCCAAAGTTTACGTTAGCAATTCAATAAAAGATCCAAGTTACATAAATTTCATAGAATTAAGGGATGGTTAATAGAATCACAGCATACCAGCCTGAGCTTATTCGCCTGAAATCTGTAATTCGCCTCCAGTTATCACTCCACCCCCGTCCTTTGTGAGATTAATTAGGGTGATGCCTGCAGTCATGGATCCTATTCTTCCAATGTATCGCAGGGGTTGGCCAGTAAATGTGATTAAGTTCCTACTTTCCATTGCAACCTTTATCCAGAAGGTGTAAGCTCATACAAGGTCAGCACAAAAAAGGAAAATTGAACTGTATTTTTTGAACGGGATATATTGTATCTTATTCAGCTTTTGATTTGTCTTTGATAGCCAACAAAAAAAGTACAACTCACCCAACATTCTTCAACGCAGAAACCGCAGCCTTCTTCAAAAATCCCTTGCATTCGATCTCAATATCTCCATTGTTTAGCGAAGAGGACAACTGTCCCATGGGGTCATCGCTGGAGAGTAAGACCTTTATGGCATCCTCGTTGGATGAAACGGACACTGTGGGATCAATTCCACTGAGCGAGGAAACTTCTTTAAACTCTGTGATGACACCATCCTTTGTAACAGCCTTTATCTTCAGGTCAGTATTGTCGTTCGTTGTTATCTCAAGTACTATAACATCATTTCCTGCGACCTTCTTGATCAGATCAGGAACTTCATCGATTCCATTGTTGTAGTATGATGTGTACCTTTTCAGATCATCGTAAAGGCTCTTTTCCACAGGATTTGGCTTAACTACGTTTACATCATTCTCAGAAGAAACTTGTTTTTCAGTCTCTTGGGAAACCTGTCTGGAATTGGAAGCAGAGCTTGAACCTGAGTGCTTCACATCTTTTGAACTTGTTGCTTTTTCGTTTTCGGATACTGAAATAGGTTTAGTTTCCGACTCGATCAGATCGCTCAGCTCATCCCCTATCATATCTACAAATTCTGCAAGTGACGGACTCGAAAGTGCTAAGAAACCGATAAGCACAATTACTGCCAATGATATCTTCTTAATTGCCAAACTCATGTTACCATTAAAAAGTAAGTGTGACACATATAAAAACTTCATGTCCGCAACTATCTGATCTAGATGCACTATTATATGGTACTTCGGAGCACTGGCAATACCTGATGAATTGCGATATTCAAATAATGTGCTTTATGACTTGCAAAGCTGTGCGCAAACCGCCTTCGATAAAGCCCTGGAAGTCCGAATAAGCCTCACCACATATATGGACATTCTGATTCGATACCGATGCACCATATAGTGAGAATGCAGTTAACTCCTTTATTGCCTCTTCGACACTTACGTCAGCTTTCCAGACATGACAACCAGCTTCGAAGGGCTCACGACTCCAATCCCTGATACCGAAGCAGCTTATTAATTTAGCCTCTGCTTCTATTTCTTCAATGTCCTTATTATCGGGGTTTGAGCGTAGATACTGAAGATAGCCTTCAACAAGACGTTGATCGGAGTTCAGCTCTGCTTTTAGATGGTCTTGCTGTTGTACAAATGGTGTCCAGTAGTGCATACTGGGCGGGTCACCATAGACCATTACGATTCCACGTTTATTATTTCCATCCTTCCTAAAAGTATAATGGATCTCCCTTGCTGGAGTGGATGATACTCGTGTCTGCGGGGGTGTGGCTTCGTCCCACCAAGGATCCTCATTAACAAAAAAACATTTTACTAATGGAATGGGGATCACAGAATTCACCAGCTCTCCAATGTGTCCTGGTAACAGAGAACGAAGCTGCATCAGCGGGGAACGGGGTAATGCCAGCACAACATGCCTTGTTAGTACCTTGACTGTAGTATGATCGGTCTTGAATTCCAGCAAGACCCGCCCATCCGACTGGGGAGAAAGGGCTGTCAATCTGTGATCAAGATGTAACGAGACCGAAGGTTCTGTTGTAGATCCCAACCTGGAAACCAGCTCGCGAACAAGGGATTCGGTCCCTTGCTTTATACCAACCAGCTCATCATTGGGATGTAATCCACGCAGCCAAAAAATTATCCACTCTGCTGCATTAGGGTTAAAATGAATAACATGATAAAATGTCCCGCAATGAATGATCTTACTCACTGCACGGTGGCTAAGAACAAGACTGAGTGCATTCCATAACCCCATCTGTTGGAGATATCTGCCATTATATTCAGCCTTATTGCGGACATAGCTGTAGTATCCCTCGTCAAGGGTAGCCCACCATTCCCAATGTCGAGGATCATTGGGGTCGTCCATATCCCCGCCACTTGCATTTAACAGGCGCAGAATTCCCAGTTTTAAAAGCTCGAGTGTCGTCAACTTACTCCCATACCGCTTGCCCCCGGATTCATCGAAAGTTAGATCAAAAAGAGAATCAGGGTCGTTTGCTGCTGTGTAGGGAACGAAGTATTTTGTCTCCAAGCCAAGTTCAGCGATGAGATCCATTAGAAGGGGCTGTGCCATCTTCTCAAATCGCATTGGACCATATTCTGCTAAAAATCCACCCATTTCCACGGTCTCAATTCTACCTCCAAAGCGATCTGTACCTTCAAACAGAGAAATGGTATGGTTAATGCCTTTTAACTGTTTTAGTTTGTAGCAGGCATAAAGACCGGTAATGCCTCCTCCAACTATGACCGTATCGGAATTGATAATATCAACCACTATATCTCCCCCTGCATTCGAAGTTAAGAAGGTACTAGGACTCCCACAAAGCCCCAAACCTCATTCTTTAAAAAAATAAACCTTGAAAATATCAAATGTGATATTGAACATGGAACCTATAAACAACCCTTATCTCATCCATTTCCCTGTATTCCACTTCAAAGTTACCTTCATCTGCAATATATGTCAGGTCATCAAGACCTTTGAAAATGACTTCACAATTAATGTTCTCTGGCAGCAATGAACTGAAACCATCACATTTTTTTGTGATCTCCTGAACCATCCTTTTCGTTTCATCTGCATCAAAGGCGCCATCCTTATCGGGGCTATAGATTATTTCGGTTGTTAGTGTTTCCTTGTCCAACAGTGTCATCCAGAACCCATTGATCTGCGAATCATCTATGGCATAATCCTTTATCTCGAAACTCTTGTTGATCACATTTTTCAAATTAGAACACCTTCTATTTTATTGATATTGATAAGTTAAATCTGTTTTCATGAAGTGATCCTGAATGGAAATTCATCAAAAGACGCCACTGTCTGCAGTACATATGACAATGAACCAACCCAGGAATTTCTATCAAATATGAGCTCCTTGCAAGCCAGAAGAAATACATAAATGAAGAAGAAATGGTGCTGAAGATTTATCTTTCAGCAACGTTTCAAGGATCGAATACCCTTACCCATTATTCCATTTCCACCATAGGGGCCGGACGGGGACTTGCCAGGCTTCCTCCCAGATATGCCACGGTACCGCAGATCAAACCGATGAACACGGGGTGGATGAGGGGATTGCCAAGAAGCTGCCACAGCACCACAGAACCGAAGCTTGCCACAAGGCTGGCAACAAATCCGGTTGAAGTACCACGGTCCCAGTAAAGTCCGAAAATAAGTGGTATGAAGACGCAGCAAGCGATCACGCCCATGCTTACGGACACCAGAGGGACTATCATCTGTGGCACATCCATTGCGAAGAATGCCGATACTATGATGATGATAACTCCTACTATCCTTGTCATGCGGAGCACCTTATCATCGGGGGTGGCTGGACGCAGGTACCTCAGTATATCCGAAGTAAGGGCTGTTGTTGTGACCAGCACAATGGCACTCATTGTCGACATGGCAGCAGAGATGGCAGCCAGCAGCACAACACTGTCAAATCCACGGGGCAGCAGTGATGTTGCCAGGAACGGTATCAGACCATCCGGGTTTGTCATGAAAGGGCTCAGTTGCTCCGGGCTGAATGCGCCGTGGACCATGACTCCCAGAGAGAAGATACATAGGGAATAAATGGTGATGGATATTGGACCATAGATGCCTGCAAAACGCACAACTCTCTTGTCCTTTGCAGAGAACAGCATGATCAGCAGATCGGGTAATGCCAGAAGTCCAAGGCTGATGGAGAACGCCATTCCGAAGGTTTTTTGCCATGGTACTGCTGAACCTCCCATATTCAGCACATCGGCGGGGACCATATCCCATATTGCCATGCCACCACCACTTGAAATAAGACCTGTGTAGAGCAGCACTGCACCCACGAGCATGATCAAACCCTGCAAGAAGCTTATCCAGATGATGGCAGGCAGTCCTCCTATCACATAGTAGAGTGCCACAATGGCAACAGCTATGAGGAGACCCTGGACATATGTCACTCCCAGCAGTCCCTGGAAAAGGTTAGCACATCCCTTGAAAATGGCAACAAGGTATACTGTGTACATCAACAGCATTATCCCTGCAAGCAAGATCTTGCCTTTCTGTGAATCGTACCTGCGTTCCAATAGCTGGGGTATTGTCTTGGCATCATACTTCTGTGAGAACATCCAGATCTTTGGTGCAATGATGAATGCCAGGCAGGCAAAAGCTACGTGGAAGAATACTCCCCAGATGACCCATGGAAGGCCGGCAATGAGCCCATAGCCTCCACCCCCAAGGAAAGAGGCAGCGCTGAAGTAAGCAGCCATATAGGCAATACCTATTACCGCAGGATGCATAACATTCCGGTCCGAGACCACAAATCCTGAAAAGGTTCCCTGCCTGAGCTTCAGGGAAAGCAAAAGTATCCCAAGTATATATAGCACCAGAAGAACATGATTAATCATTGTCTTGCCTCAATACGAAATAGAATGTCGTGGCCAGCATTATTATGATGGAGATAATCAGGTATATGTAGGGTATGGGCATCAGGATCTCATCCCCATGCTCTTGTTTTCATTCTTATTAATGGTCATTTTTAATGTGTTGTGTGTCAATACCAATTCCTAGCCTCCTCTTCAATGGGCGTCTATATACTCCAATGTCCGCTAAAGTACATTCAAAATTTAAAACATTTTTGTTCGATCCCAATGCCAGAGAGCTTTCTAAAAGTATTTCACACTCCATACTTTCATTGAAAGAATGGTGAACTGGGAGTAGTTACTATCAGATTTCTGGCAAAGCCAAAAAAGAAATGGCAAAATATTTATATTGTATCAAACAAGTGCATAGACCAGCATCAATGTATGAATATGTGCAATATTTCATGTTCCGGACATGATCTGCTGTATGATTTGATTTTCTTTTACTATTATCCATTCAAGAGGTATTATATTGACCAGTAAACGTATATTAATGGGCAACGAAGCGATCGCTTTTGGAGCGATGAAGGCCGGTGTTCAGATAGCAAGCGGCTATCCAGGTACACCTTCCACCGAAGTGATGGAGACCATCGCCTCCCATGCGAACAAATATGGCATATATGCCGAATGGGCCACCAACGAGAAGGTGGCGCTTGAAACGGCTGTCGGAGCTGCCTATTCGGGTGCTAACACCATGGTCACCATGAAACAGGTAGGACTGAACGTGGCATCAGACCCCCTAATGAGCCTTTCCTACATAGGAGTAAAGGGTTCTCTTGTTATCCTTGTCTCAGATGACCCCGGCCCCCATTCCTCTCAGACCGAACAGGATACAAGAGCATTTGGTCACTTTTCAAATATCCCTGTCCTGGACCCGTCCACACCTCAGGAAGCCTATGATATGACAAAGCTTGCCTTCAAGCTATCACATGAGATGGAGATCCCTGTTATACTCAGGACCACGACCCGTGTATCCCATGGCTGTGCTGATGTAATTGTCGAGGATATAGATACGGTCTCCCGTAATATCGAGGGTTTTGTGAAGGATCCACGCTGGACAATATTCCCGAAACTGACGGCTCAGAGACACCCCTGGCTCGAGGAGCTCCAGATCAGGCTCTCGGATCGTTTTTCCGAGTACTTCCAGGAGAACTCCTTTAACTCAATAGCAAGGGGGAACAGCAAGATCGGCATTGTGGCCTCTGGTGTTTCCTATCTGTACGCAAAGGAGGCTATAAAGGATCGTTCTGAAACCTTCTCTCTTTTCAAGGTCGGAACAGTCCATCCTTTCCCTGAAAAAGCAGCCCTTGAATTCCTGGACCATATCACAGACCTGATCGTAGCAGAGGAGCTTGACCCCTACCTTGAGGAGCAGTTCCTGCAATTGATAGGCAAGCATCATCTCGATGTGAACGTATATGGAAAGAAGAACGGTCATTTCCCAATAAGCGGGGAATACAATGTAGATGTCGTTATCGATGGGGTGAACAGCTCCCTTGAAGATATCAATGCAGACGTTCCTTTACTGTTCCATTCATCGCCTGTGATCGATAAGGAGAATATACCTCCTCTTCCCATAAGACCTCCCACATTATGTGCAGGTTGCATGCACAGGACGGTCTTCTACGCATTCAAAAAAGCAGCTGGGAAATTGAAAACCGAAAAGATCAATACCATATTCTCAGGAGATATAGGATGCTACACCCTTGGAAATGCCAAACCCCTCAACATGGTGGACACATGTCTTTGCATGGGGGCAGGGATAAGCATAGCAGCAGGGCTGTCCCATACACATCATTATCAAGAAGGTAATAAAGCAAAACAGGTGGCATTTATCGGAGACTCCACCTTTTTCCATTCCGGAGTAGCCGCCGTGATAAGTGCGGTGTACAACAATGCTGACATCACCCTTGCAGTCCTTGACAATAGGACCACGGCCATGACAGGTCATCAACCCCATCCGGGAATTGGCCTGACGGCCACAGGCGTTTCCACAAAGATCATCGATATAGCCGAGGTCCTCAAAAGCTGCGGAGTTGACCTTGTCGAGACCATGGATGTCAATGACCTTGGTGAATGCATAGACACAGCAAAAAGGGCCATAGAGTTCGAAGGACCTTCTGCTGTTGTATTCAAAGGTAAATGTGTAGGGATCACAAAAGCAGAAGGGCAATATGTGATCGATGAAGATAAATGCACACGTTGCAGGGTCTGTGTCTCTCAACTTGGATGTCCTGCCATATTCTCGTCATCCAACAAACCACCGGCCATACAGGACAACTGCACAGGTTGCAGTCTGTGTGCACAGGTTTGTCCATCGAATGCTATTGTTCTGAAGGAGGATTCACAATGAAATTCGATATTCTTATCGCAGGTGTGGGTGGACAGGGTGTTGTACTTGCATCCCGTTTGCTTGCAACGGCTGCCATGGATGCTGGTTTCCATGTGACCACTGCCGAGACCATAGGCATGGCCCAGAGGGAAGGGTCGGTTACCAGTCATATAAGGATAGGAGATGAGGTCTGCGGCTCCCTTATACCATCGGGAAATGCCGATCTCGTGATCGGGCTTGAGCCTGCGGAGACTGCAAGGAACATCCATTTTTTGGGCAAGGATGGCAGCATTGTTGTAAATGAACATGCTGTGATGCCCTCTGTAAACGGATCTGTTAAATACGATCCAGACCAGGTGCTCGAATTCCTGAATGAGAACTGTCAGAATATCATATCTCTCGATTTCACACAAATTGCAAAGCAAGCAGGGACCTACAGGGCAGCAAATGTTGCCATGCTGGCAGCAGCATCGGGTGCTGATTTCCTTCCATTCTCTTCCGGAGATCTGTGGAATGTGCTTGAGAAAATGGTGCCGGAAAAGTACAGAGATGTTAACAGAAAGGCCTTTGATATGGCCCTCGAAAAGGTCTCAGGCATAAACGACCCTGAACAACTTACAATGGGCATCTGATCATTCAGAGGTGATGCAAATGTGCAATGTTCGTGTGGATAATGATCTTAATAAAACTGCTCCTGACAATGAGAATGAATTTTCCAATTTCGATGGGGAAGACCAAACTGTCAAGCTCAAACAGCTTCTTAAAAGGGTCGTTCTGGGAAGTTCTTTCTATCAGAGAAAGTTCGATGAAGCTGGAATTGATCTCGATTCTATCAAAACCCTGGAAGATATCGCAAGGCTTCCGTTGACCACTAAAGAGGAATTGCGGGATGCCTACCCCCTGGGTCTTCAGGCTGTACCGGATGAGGATATCATAAGGATACATTCATCATCAGGTACGACAGGCAGTCCTGTCATCATCCCATATACACAGGGGGATGTCGATGTATGGGCAGATATGATGATGCGCTGCTACCAGATGGCAGGTCTTACCAGAAATGACAGGATACAGATCACACCCGGTTACGGACTTTGGACCGCTGGCATAGGTTTTCAGGCGGGTGCCGAGCTTCTTGGAGCAATGGCAGTTCCAATGGGGCCTGGAAATACAGAAAAACAGTTACAGATGATGCTTGACCTCAAGTCCACAGCCCTTGCCAGCACTTCATCCTATGCCCTACTTCTCGCAGAGGAGATAAACAAAAGGGGTTTGAAGGACAACATCGACCTGAAGATAGGTATCATAGGTTCCGAGCGCTGGAGCCCTAAGATGAGGTCCCGCATCGAGGATGAGCTAGGGATAGAAACCTTTGACATCTTCGGTCTCACTGAGATATATGGACCCGGTATAGCCATAGATTGCTCCATGCATGATGGTCTTCACTACTGGTCAGACCACCTGCTCTTTGAGATCATAGACCCCGTCACAGAAGAGAAGCTGCCCGATGGCACCCTTGGAGAGCTTGTCATAACAACCCTGACAAAGGAAGGTGCCCCCCTCATACGCTACAGGACAAGGGACCTTACACGCATCATCCCCGAACCCTGCAAATGTGGCTGCTCCTTCCCACGCATAGACCGTTTGTTAGGACGTACCGATGACAGGATAAAGATCAAAGGAGTAAACGTCTATCCCGGTCAGATCGAGGATGTCATACAGAGGGTCGAAGGTGTCAGCAGTGAATACCAGATAGTCCTTGAAAGGAACCAGGGCAGGGATTCAATGCTATTCAGGGTCGAGACCGAGGGTGCAAATGAACCTGGGATGAGTTCAGGGTCTGCAAGAGCACTTAAGAAAGCCTTCAGGGACTTCATAGGTGTCAGTGTGGATGTGGAATGTGTGAGTATGGGCGAGCTTCCCCGCAGTGAGAAAAAGAGTAAGAGGGTGATCGATAACAGAGATATGTGAGAAGAGTCCCATTCTTTTTTCAAATGCATGATCATTGCAGGGAGTTGCCATATTCTGAATATAAAATAAACAATGATGTATAAGATCTTCACATAATACTCTTTGCAAGAAGATCTGGGATATCATTCATATTAATATCCCTCCCATTTCTTGCACACTCCATTCAAAAATGACACTAGCTTACCATTAACTTCAGGAACTTGCTTCCATTGTATCGATCGCTTTCATCATACCCAGTTTGGCCTTAGACATTTCCCTGACAGATGTCATGCTCAGACATTCCCTGCAACAGTAAAATGTGTTCAATCCTATCATTTGTCTCTCAAGTTCTGTGTTGCAATTTCTACATAGCATTTTTTCTTCATTTGCCATATTTTCCCCTCCAATGATTTTTCCCCTATGCTACCATTTATGACTTTTTGAATTTTCACTTTATTTTGCTCTGTCCTTGTATTACACTTGATAATATACATTATAAGGATATATAGTATACGTATTTATTTTATGTATAACATTACAAAATATATAGATTATTTATTTCATCGTTGGAGCTTTTCTGATTCAGGCAGATGGGATAAAATTAGCAAGAGAAAATATGTTCATTGCACACATCGTTCAGTTCAATAACTATGATATTATGATAAATGCTCGATGAAGCACTCATAGAAATAGAATCAAGACATCCAAAAATAGAGATTTGTACTGGCTTCTTATGAACAATTGAACTGATCATTAAGTAAATTGAAGTTAGAGGTGAACTTACATTCATCGGTTTCTTAATTGAATATTCTTTAGAAATATTTAAGAACTAAAAAAGGGCTATTTATAAAAGAGAACAAATGAGAGGCTATATCAATAATTCGGAAAAACGCATGTTTATGCTATTTGGCTTTATGCTTTTGCCCATGGCATTCCTATGCTATCAGAAAGAACTGTATTTAGGCATAATATCCTCTTTACCACTGTTTTTAATTCTGGTCATAATGCTTGTTACTGCAAACATTGAGATCCCGATAAGCTCCATTAAAACAAAGAAGCTTCAGGCACTTGATAGGGATGCACTTATCCTCGAAGAGCTATTTTCGATCCCACTGGTCAAGGAGCTTTCCTATAGCAGTAAACAGGCTTTTAATACTGTTATCTCCCTGAACATCGGTGGATTTATCATACCTTTCCTTGTAATGATATTTCTCCTTGTATTCCAGGCTGACTTCGTTGCCCTTGAAGTTATGTTGATAATGATGGTAGCTGTGATATTCCTATCTGAATTTAGAAATGGTATAGGTGTTATTGTACCTGATTACATAGGTGTACTTGCGATTCCTTTTGCACTCATAATCTCCCCTGATAACGTAGCATCTGTCATATTCATTTCCGGCATAGGCGGAATAATTTTTGGAAGCATAGCTAATCTTTTGATGGTCGACAGGGAAAAAAAGGGAAGTGCCGTTATCAGTATCGGCGGAGTTGGAATGTTCAAAGCGATATATGTTACAGCGATATTGGCTTCACTGGTCTCGTGGTTCCTCTGATAAGGGACTGTGAGCCGCATTCATTCTTTCCTGAAGTTTGTTTGCCATGAGGTTGACAGTTCTATATTTTGCGATCCCTTTATCCGTGAACCTGAATGGCTGAGGCGTTGTGTCGATCTTTGTAGCCCTCATCTTCTGGACTGCCATTACAGGTGTGAGAGTAGGCTCTACTTCGTTTACCTGTATCTTGTCCAGGAAAATTATGCCATCACCTACAAAATCATATGTGTCATATGCCCTTGTTCCTATACCAAATTCCTTTTCCGTAATAAGGAGTGTGGTAATGTTCATCTTTTTGAGAAGTTTATGCAAAGAACGCCAGGAAACGGATCTACGGAACTCTTGCGGATCTGTGAAAACATTCAGTGAATCGAACACTATTCTTTGTGGTTTGTAGGTTTCTATTATCTCACCGATCTCTTCAAACGTCAGCATTGACATCCCGAAGATCTCAAGATATCCATCATCTATGTGACCTCCAAGGTCCCAGCCAAACCGCATGAAATGCTGGATGAGCTGTGGAATACGCTCTTCAAATGAAAAGAAAAGACACTTTTCATCAGCTTTTACGCCTTCCATTAAAAATTGCATACCAAGAGTTGTTTTGCCTGTGCCCGGGGGTCCTGTGACAACCACGGAGAAACCTTTTGGAATACCGCCTTCAAGCATTTCGTCGAGCCCGAATACACCTGTGCCTATTCTCTTTATGGCTTTATCGATATTGTTGATATCGATCTTGGATTTGAATTTAGTACTGTCAAGTGACAACAAGGCCTTTTCAAGTACCAGATTCTTGGCTCCGAGTTCCTTTTCATATCTTTCAAGTATCTTAACAGCTTCAGAACTTAATGTCGTGTGAACAGGGAACTTATTTCGGGCCATAGAATTATGTTGGTGTCTAAGTATTTAAGTATTTACATTTGTGTACACAAATGTGAACTTTATGTCCATCATTCTTTCTCAGTGTAGCCATTGCCTTCAAGGAATTTGCCACGGCCCTTTTCAGCAATTAGTTCCTCATCCCAAATGACCTCGCCTTTTGAAATGGTCATTTTCGGGAATATTGCATCCATGTTCTCAAATGGGGTCCATCCGGCTTTACTGTGAAGCTTGTCTGCTTTTATGGGGGCAGCTGCATGTGTATCCACAATGATCAGATCAGCATCATACCCTTCAGCAAATACACCCTTTGAATGCTTTTTATCAAGGCCAAAGATCCGAGCAGGGTTTCTACTTGTCACCTCTATCATTCTGCCGATCGGAAGCAGGTTCTTCTTGACGGCCATGAGCATAAGAGGCATAAGTGTCTCCACGCCTGGCACACCGGAAGGAGCACTCCTGATATCAAGGTCCTTATCAAATTCGGAATGCGGTGCATGATCGGAAGCTATCGCATTAACAGTTCCGTCATTTACGGCATTCATAAGTGCTTTAACGTTCCTGCGATCACGCAGTGGAGGGTTCATCTTCCCGAAAGTACCGAGCCGGTCCCAGTCCCTTGTCGAAAGGAAGAGGTGATGTGGTGCTGTCTCACAGGTAACGATGTTCTCACGCCCTTCATTTTTGGCCACATATGCCTCTTTGCGTATCAGACCCAACGCATCAAGTGTACTTATGTGGCAAAAGTGTGATCTTGTGCCCTTTTCTGCGATGGTCTCAAGCGCATTCTGGACAGCGATCCCCTCACAAAGATTAGAGCGTATCCTGGAATGTGAGTTAGGGGACAGGTCCTTTTTTAATAATATCTCATTCTCAAGGCGGATGTTCTCATCCTCTGCATGGATACAGGCGACAGCATCAAGTTCCTTGATGATCCCGAGAGCTTCCGAAAAGTCCTCTTCATTTATGTTTAGCCCACCTGTGGACTCGGCCATGAATATCTCGCCAAATGAGGTAACACCCAGTTCCCAGAGAAGGGAAAGCGACTCAAGGTTCTTTGTCACACCGCCATTGATGCCGAAATCAATTATCGATTTGCGGTTTGCAAGCTTAAGTTTTTCATTGAATGATGATTTGTCAACGGTAGGCGGAATGGTGTTCGGATGCTCTATAACAGTAGTAGTACCACCAGCAGCCGCTGAACATGACCCTGTGTACCAGTCCTCTTTTTTCACCATACCTGGTTCCCTGAAATGCACGTGCACATCGATACCAGCAGGGATGGTCAATGCTCCCTTTGCATCGATGAGAAGGTCCGGATCTGCCGAAGTTATATTCTTTGCTATCCGTTGGATCTTTCCGTCATTGATCTGAACTTCACCAGGCTGCAGAATATTATTGTAGAAGACCTTTGTGTTTGTGATGAGGATATCGGTCATGGTTTTGGATCTCCGATGTTAGTTTGGATAAAGTATGATGTGTGAGAATATATCTGAATTTAGATGTTTATGCATTATAAGATTGTCCTTTTTTGATGAGGCCATCCATTTAAGTATACATCAATAATTCAAAATTAAAGCACTAATAATTGATAATGTTTATATTCACATCACCCATAAACTTTATTGTAAGTGATATAGTAATTGATAAGGGGGGAATGTGAGCATGGATGAAAGTGTAAGCAAGATCACAACAGCAAATCCGGCACCATTGGGGTTAATGGGGTTTGGAATGACCACAGTGTTGCTTAATTTACATAATGCAGGATTCTTTGGACTGGGAGTGACCATCTTGGCCATGGGCTTGTTCTATGGAGGGATCGCTCAAATCATAGCAGGGGTCATGGAATGGAAAAGTGGTAATACCTTTGGAACAACAGCGTTCACTTCATATGGAGCATTCTGGCTCACTTTAGTGTTCATACTGATCGCACCAAAATTAGGAATAGGGGAATCTCCAAGTGCAATAGAGATGTCAGCATATCTATTCATGTGGGGATTGTTCACCTTCGGGATGTTCATAGGGACCTTCAAAGCCAATAGGGCCTTACAAGTCGTCTTCGGATCATTGACATTGTTATTCGTACTGCTGGCCATATCCGATCTCACAGGTAATGCAGCACTAAAGCAATTCGCTGGTTATGAAGGGATATTTTGTGGTCTCAGTGCAATATATCTGGCAATGGCTGAAATAATAAATGAAAAGTTCGGCAAAACGGTCTTACCGATAGGTGAATAATGAATTGTTCATATTTGCTTTATCCTCACATACATGGGCAAATATATAGAATATATATTAATATTGATTATATGATGTCATATATACACCCCTATATAATATACTGAGAGATTATATATGTAGTTCAACACATTTGCAGCTCCATAGGACTGGTCCACCAAGCAAAAAGGATAGGTTCAAGAAGGTCTAAAAAATGTCCAAGAAAACAATCTCATATATGATTACGCTCTTGCTGGTCACTTCACTTGCTCTTTTTGGAGCAGGTTGTGTTGGCAATGACGGTAGTGAAGAAGAAATTCAGTCAATTATGATCAAGGGATCAGATACAGTTCTTCCACTTGCACAGGCAGAAGCTGAAGTTTTCATGATGGAAAACCCTGACACAAGTGTATCCATTATCGGAGGAGGATCCGGTGTGGGTATTGCAGCACTCATCGATGGCGAGATAGACATCGCAATGGCATCAAGGGAAATGAAAGAGTCAGAGATAGAGAATGCACAGGCAAATGGCATCAATCCTCTTGAGCAGACAATTGCATGGGATGGTATCTCTGTTGTAGTGAACCCGGAAAACCCCATATCTGAAATGACATTCGAGCAGATCAAAGCGATCTATGTGGGAGACGTCTCCAACTGGAATGAAATAGGTGGCGAAGACCGTGAAATAGTAGTACTCTCACGTGACAGCAGTTCAGGTACCTACGAATACTTCAAGGACGAAGTAATGGGAGGCAACGAATACAGGGCTGATGCACTTATCAATCCATCAACCGGAGCGATCATCCAGACCGTAGCACAGAACAAGAACGCTATCGGCTATGTCGGTGTTGCTTACCTTGATGGAACCATAAAGGCAGTTGCAGTGGATAACGGCAGCGGTGCTGAGGAGCCAACCTCCGAGAACATTCTCGCAGGCACATACCCACTTGCAAGACCCCTTTACTTCTACACCAACGGTGAACCAACAGGCCTTGCACTTGAGTTCATTGAATTCATCTCCAGCGAGACCGGAGAAGAAACCATCTTTGAAGTAGGGTACTTCCCTGCTTGATCTTTTTTCAGATCCCCTTAAGGATCAGGGATGAATTATGATGCATAGAAAAAAGAAGGAAAAAGCAATTGAATCCACGCTCTTAATGGTTAGTGGAATTACAGTCGTAGCCCTGTTCCTTCTTTGTTTTTTCCTTTTTAGAGAAGGTTACCTTTTATTCGGTGATTATTCAGTCATATCTTTCATTACCGAAACTTCCTGGTATCCATCATCATCACCGGCAAAATTCGGATTGTTGCCTCTGTTGACAGGATCATTGATCGTAACAGCCGGCGCCATTGTCCTTTCAGTGCCTCTTGGAATTGCTTCTGCTATCTATATATCAGAACTTGCAGACCCCAAAGTGGCACAATTGATCAAACCTTTTGTTGAGATCCTCGCAGGCATACCTTCTGTTGTCTATGGTTTCTTCGGACTTATCGTAGTGGTTCCATTGCTTCAGGATGTGTTAGATCTTCCCACAGGACAGACAGCCCTCGCAGGTTCTATCATGCTTGGAATGATGGCACTGCCTACAATTATATCGGTGTCAGAGGACGCCATCAATTCAGTTCCCACAGCACTCAAGGAAGGTTCCCTTGCCCTTGGAAGTACCAAATGGCAGACCATCTACAGGGTAGTGTTACCGGCAGCACTATCAGGGATATCCGCAGCCGTCATGCTTGGTATGGGAAGGGCGATAGGTGAGACCATGACCGTCATGATGGTAACAGGAAACACTGCGATCATACCCGGAATTCCCGAAGGTCTTTTTGATCCGGTAAGGACAATGACCGCGACCATAGCTCTTGAAATGGGAGAGGTCCCACAGGGAAGTGAACATTTCCATGCCCTGTTCGCAGTAGGCGCAGTACTTTTCCTAATAACATTCATAATCAATCTTATCGCTGACAGCGTAAAGAAGAAATACAGACTCCAGGAGGGGGTATGATGTTCTTTGGTGCAAAGACATCCGAGAAACTGGCATTCGCCACACTGAAGCTCTCCATGGCAATTGTACTCGCTTTCGTATCGATCCTTGTGATCTACATCACTGTCAATGGCTACAGTGCGCTCAGTCTCGACTTCATAACCCAGATGCCGATGAAAAGAATGACCCAGGGAGGTATTTATCCGGCGATCGTGGGAAGTCTGATGCTTATAGGACTTTCAATGGCCTTTGCCATTCCTCTAGGCATACTCTCAGCAATTTACCTGAATGAATATTCAACCCCTGGACGTGCTTCCTGGGCGATCGAGATGGCGATCAATAATCTTGCAGGTACACCATCCGTAGTGTTCGGTCTTTTCGGACTTGCATTGTTCGTCAAGTACTTCGGATTTGGAGCCTCGCTCCTGTCAGCCTCCCTGACGTTGGCTTTGCTAATAGTACCCGTGATAATCCGTGCAAGCAAAGAAGCATTGATGACAGTACCACAGGAATATAGGGAAGCTTCCCTTGCGCTTGGTGTCACTAAATGGCAGACCACAAGGAAGGTCGTACTGCCTGCAGCGATCCCTGGAATGATGACAGGTATAATCCTGAGTATCGGCAGGGTTGCAGGTGAAACAGCACCCATACTGCTTACAGGAGCAGCATACTTCTTGCCAAGGATACCTGATTCGGTATTCTCCCAGTTCATGGCATTGCCATACCACCTTTTCGTGCTGGCGACCTCAGGTACAAGTATCACACAAACACGTCCGATACAGTATGGAACAGCATTGATACTGCTCTTGATAGTTGTTATGATGAACAGTATCGCAGTAATTATAAGAAGACATTACCGGAACAAATTGAACAGGTAAAAGAGAATTCGAGGATGATCTTATGTCTAAAAATGAAATTAATACGAATATCAATATTAAAGACCTCAATCTCTGGTATGGTGAAAAACACGCGCTCAAGGATATTTCACTTGACATACCGGAAAAAAGCGTTACTGCTTTGATAGGTCCTTCAGGTTGTGGAAAATCCACTTTTCTCAGATGCCTGAACCGTATGAACGACCTGGTTAAATCATGCCGGATAGAGGGCGAAGTACTTGTCGATGGTGAGAACATCTATGATAAAGATCTGGATGTCGTTGAGCTGAGGAAAAAGGTTGGAATGGTCTTCCAGAAGCCAAACCCTTTCCCCATGTCCATCTATGATAACATTGCCTATGGTCCGAAGATACACGGTTGTTCCAAGTCAGAGACCGAAGAAAGGGTACACCAGGCACTCGAAGATGCTGCCCTTATGGGAGAGGTCCAAGACAGGCTTGGAGAAAAGGCATTTGCGCTTAGTGGCGGACAACAGCAAAGGTTATGCATTGCAAGAACACTTGCCGTCAAACCTGAAATAATATTGTTCGATGAACCCTGCAGTGCTCTTGACCCCATATCCACTTCCAAGATCGAGGATCTTATCCTTGAGCTAAAAAAAGATTATACAATTGTGATCGTTACACACAATATGCAACAGGCAGCACGTATTTCCGACCATACAGCGTTCTTCCTCCTTGGAGAACTTATCGAGTTTGGAAGGACAAAACATATATTTGAAGATCCGCAGGTGAAGAGCACCGAGGATTACATAACCGGAAGGTTCGGTTGATATCATGGTCAGAGAAATATTTAATCAACGACTTGATGACCTCAGGTCGGAAATTCAGGAGATGGGAGAATTATCCCAGAAAATGCTGGTCGATTCCGTACAGGCGTTGGAAGATCTTGACCTTGAACTTGCAAAGAATGTCATTGAGATGGATTCCATTGTTGATGAGCTTGAATATGATGTCGAGAAAGCTACAGTACACTTACTGGCTTTGCAGCAACCAATGGCAAAGGACCTTCGTTTGATAACCGCTTCTTACAAGATCGCCATCGACCTTGAAAGAATGAGCGATTTTGCAGTGAACATAGCAGAACTTGTCAGTAAGATTGAAGGCGAACACGTCATACCATTGGAGGAGATAAACACTATCGCATCCATTACACAAATGATGATGGAAAATTCAATGAAAGCCTATGCTGAAAATGATGCTGAACTTGCGAAGGCTACTGCTGAAGAAGACAGTCAAGTTGACAGATTGTTCTATTCCACCTGGCAAAAACTGGTGAACCTGATGATAGAGGATGCTGCACTGATACCGAATGCAGTCGATCTTATCTTTGTCCTCAGATATCTGGAACGTATTGCTGACCATGCATGCAACATCTGCGAAGGTGTTGTTTATATCGCAACTAACCAAAGGGCCAATTTGAACTAAAAAAATGGAGATAAGGTTTGCGAGCCTTGTCGACATCATTTTTTCTTTTATTTTCTTATTTGTCGGGACCTCATAGACCTACTGGGGAAGGAGGACCAGGATGGATAATGACACTGTGAAATTAACTTGCTTGTATGGTCCAACTCATTTTCTCCATGGTTCATAACAGACAAAGAACTCAAGAAGGACAAATCAAGAGAAATAACAGTCTGAATATCCATATAGATATTTCATCTCATTTTTAAGAATATACAGGTTATTAATGCTTTATTTTCTAAAATATTCATATTTAATTTATTAATAAACAAAAAAAGCTATTAAATAGCTTTGAATTGATATATAATTATAATTAATGTTTTAAAATTAATTATTTTTATTTATTTTTTATTTATATCTTCAAAATGTAAAATTTAGACTTTAAAATCTTATTATTATGTTCTTATTTATTTTTAAAAACAATGGAGCTATTATTAATAATTATAAACGTAAAAAACGTATTATATCCATTTTTAATAAAGCAAAGTCTCTATATATGTGCTATATCCTTATTGAAGCTACTTCTAGTTTTTAAATTATAAAATAATTTCTAAAAATGGAGCTTAAGTATTTTGAACTCTATTATGATGGTAAAAAAAGCTATTCGCTACAATGTGATACAGAACATTCTTCAACATTATGAATGCCCTGATACCTGTAAGGCAGAATGTTGCAGGAATGGTCGGGTCCATATATTCGAAGATGAGTTCAACCTTCTAAAAGAAAATGATCATGAAAGAACGAAGGATATTAAAAGTGATATTCTTGTTCCGGCTCTTTATGTTATGACCAGCCCATGTTCTTTTCTTAACCCGGCTAACAGGTGTGACATCTATGAAAAAAGACTAACTGTTTGTGGTATGTACCCATTCAAAGTGAACGATTCAGGGATATCATTGGGATTACAACCATGTCCATTGGGTTTTATGATCATAAAAGACATATCATCCTGGGCAATGGACACAATATCGATAGCAGATATTCCTGCTGCTGAAAAAGTTGAAAAACTGCTGCAATGGGAGATGAGCCTTGAGTCTTATGCAACGGAAGCTTCGGATTTCTATTCCAGAGAATCCCTGCAAGAAATGCAGATACCTTATGATGAACTTGAGATGCTGTCCATGTTCCTACGATCTAAAAATGCATTGAAGAAGATCAATGGCATATCTGAGATACAGGAGACCCATTGTTCAATATAAAAAGATCAATGCTTCCCCCCTGATATTTTAGCATAAAAGCTGCTCACAAGCAGGTCTCCTTAAATTAAGAGAGTTAGCAGGTTTATTGTTGATCTTTCTGCCATGAACCTGCTATGAAAAGAATCTTGATGAAATATTCGGATAGAGAGGAATAAATTATCAATTATTGAATCCATTTATACTTATGTTGAATTGTTTATTAGAAGTCCCACTTATTATATATTCTTGGTTTTACAAAGCAGTTTACTATAAAATTAAAAGAGTTCGGTTTTTCCTAGTTACCCATATCCCCGCACAATAGTGTGTCGATGCCTATACGAAGGGAACTTCTAAAATAAACCACAATCTATATTAATATCTATGTAATAGTGCAGCCGATGAACTGGACAGACATAATGCAGTGGACTATAGTTTTGGTTGGAGCAGTTATTGTGTACAGTGCAGCATTGCAGGATATGCGTGATGGTGTGTACAGAGATAGACTGTTCTCTACAAAACGTAATAAATAAATTACATTTAAAAACGGAGTGATAAGATGGATCTTAATGAACACCTGTTCATCTTGTCAGAAAATATTAAGAACTTGATCAAGAATAAAGATCTCGAAGATAAAGAGAAGGAGATCACCGCATAATCATTTTTCTTCTTCTTTTTCCATGATCCATACTTAATTTTCGTCACTGCTGAGTGAAAAATAAATATCACTAATACCTTCCATCACCCTGAATCCTTTACCAGTGATCATATAATCACCTCTTTCATGTTGCTGGATGATCATTCCACTATCAGACAATTTCTGGAGATGGAACAAAAGGTTTCCTCCACGAAGGTCTGTGAGTTTGGAAAGGGCTGAAAAGCTCATTGACTGACCGGAAATTGCTTTTAGAATTTCGAAACGCTTTGCGTGACATAGAGGATCGAGCATGTCATCAATAGCTGATTGAGCTGGAATAAGTGAGATATCATACTTTTTATCCTCGTTTGTATCATATGTCCTCATGGACTGCATAAGGCTGACCTGTTTTTCAAAAAGATCGATAGCTTCGGAAATTATTTGGTCATTGATTAAATTACAATTTATTCAAAAAGTATTATGCAACAATTCAATGAGGTTACAAACTAGCAGGCATCAATCAGAAGCTCATAACCTGGACCAGTTTATGTGAAATTGAATCGCTTCCCCTTAGTCCAGAGGTCGTCGAATTTAGCTTTGAAACGCTTTGTATATGCCTCATCCCGAATTTGTGTCATGCCGAGACTAGTACCCTTATTAACCTGATCTTCAATATCAAGGAAGATGGTCTTTGAATCAAAGATTACAAAATCATGCTTTGTTTCCAAAATTCTTATTTCCATGAATTTATGAAAATTACTTTTGACTGATTCATCTTCTATTGAATTAATAAGTTCTTTTATTGACGGTAACAGTTGAGAGTAGGAATCTATAATTTTAACATGAATGCCACGTTGTGCCAAATTTAAGTAAGCCTTGCTGAATACTGACATTGAATCATCATATTGTTCTGATACTCCTGGCTTGTACTTAAGGGGAGTAACAACACATAGCTCATGCTCAATATCCCCTAAAAATGAATTCACCATCTCTTTTAGTTCACTATCATGGAACTTGTCGGGCCAGAATATTGTTTCAACATGCTTTGGAGAATCGCCATTGGAAAGTTGCCGTTCAATTTCAGCAAATGTTTCCCTGAGTAGTTTGAGCTCATTGAGTGCTTCTTCTTCTCTTCTTTTGTACATGAGTTCAAAAGCAATTTTCGGATCAACAGTCCTGTATTTTCGTGGCCTTGAAGGTTGGATCTCCACAAGGCCATACTTGTTCAAATCCCTCAAAATCTCATAGATCTTTCCAATGGGAACTCGTGATAGCTGTGATAATTTACTTGCTTCCAGATCATTCTTTTTCAAAAGAGTCCAGTAAACAGACCTCTCATATTTGTTTAAACCGATATTTGCAAGTAACTTTTCATCCATCTTTTCACTACTTCTGAGTTTATTGTAAAGTAAAATTGTTATATATTCTGTGTGATATTAAGAATCACTGCTTGAACATATAAAATTATAATTGTCAAAAAGTCATATTGACTTTATTACATATTTATATAAAGCAAAATAAATGATGAGCATAGGTGTAAAAATGGAATCAGTTATTTTTGAGATATTTGACGGTTTACCCAGACAGGGTCCTGGCAGTAACGAATGTACGGAAAAAGCCTTTAATTTGCTTTCTTCCCTTCCTGCAGGAACTAAGATCCTTGACATTGGTTGTGGTGTAGGTATGCAGACAATACATCTTGCGAGGATTTGCAACAATTGTCACATCACTGCGACAGACATTTACCAGCCTTTTCTTGACACACTGATGGAAAATGCGGCTAAAGAAGGATTAAATGACAGGATTACCACAGTTTGCGCTTCCATGGATGATCTGCCTTTTGAGGCAGAGGAATTCGATGTCATTTGGGCAGAAGGCTCCATCTTTATCCTTGGTTTTGAGAAAGGAATTAGCTACTGGAAACAGTTCCTGAAAGAAGGGGGGCATATGGCAGTGACAGAGAACACATGGTTCACGGATGACCCTTCTTCAGAAGTTGTTGAATTCTGGCAGGAAATATATCCAGGTATCATGAATATACCTGATACTGAAAAAGTTATTGCGGCAGTAGGATATGATGTCATTGATCACTTTAAACTGCCAGTTTCTGTCTGGTACGAGTTTTATGACAATCTGGAAAAAAGAGTTGATGAAATCAGTGATACCTATAAAGGAAACACTGAGGCAGAAATGATACTTGAGTTTAACAGAAAAGAGATAAAACTCTTCAGAGAACGCCCGGATGAATATGGTTATGCGTTCTACATTTTTCAGAAGAACAAACTCTAATAGCGTATATGTGGAGTGACTTGCTCATAAAAAGCAGGTCACATCCGAATACAAATCATTTTTAATTTTATTTTTTTGTTTTATTTAAAGATAACAATTCTCAAATGTTTTCTGATTACTCCTAATGTCAAATGTACTGTATCCGAACAGCTTTGCATGTTCTTCCATCCTTTCATCGATATTTTTTACATACGTAAGGCCAGTGTATTTTTTGATGTTAAGAAATCTAACCCTGTCAAGCTCTTTTAGATTTGCCATAATCAGGCACATCGTAGAAATAAGATAGAATCTTATATTTTATCGGGGGTTAAAATGAAACATTTAATAATTTGTCTGTTAATGATATTCTTTGTTAGTTTATCCGGTTGTATCAATGATACAAATGAAGCTGCCAATGACAGGACAGATAATACTGAAGAGCTAACAGGATCAAGAGAGTTCCAAGCAGAAGGTACGGAAGTAGTGATCATCAGCGCTAACCTAAGTTATCCGACGTACGTAGCAGCACCTACAACTGAAGACAGAAAACCGGCAATAGTCCTGATACACTCATTCAGAGGAATGGAACCAGGATATATCGAACTTATCGACAGGTTTGCTTCTGATGGATATGTGGTAGTGGCTCCTGAGTGGCAGACCTTTGAGACATCTCCATCTGATGAAGTTGTAGAACAATTGATAAGGGATTCTGTTGACTATGCAAAAACAAGGTCTGATGTGAATACTGATCTTCTCGGATTGACAGGCTTCTGTGCAGGTGGAAGATATACCATGCTCTTACTTCCTGAAATCAAGGATTTCAATTCCGGGGTCGCATGGTATGGTTTCCCATATTCAGGAGGAGAGGAGAAGCGACCGGCTGCACCTTCTGACGTGATCGAGGGGCTTGATGCTCCCATGTTGATCATCCACGGGACGAGTGACCAGGCCAGCAATATATCGGATATCTACAGATATTGCACTGAACTGGATACCGCCGGCAAATACTTTGAATTGAAGGTATATCAGGGTCAACCACATGGTTTCATGCTTGAGAATGGCCAACTGTCACAGAGTTTTGAAGCCGAGGATGCTTACTGGCAGATGGTTACATTCTTTGACAGGACATTGAACTAAGGGATAAATATTAAGTTCTTTATGTAAAGTAAATATTTCCGCCACACTTCCAAAAATCATTTGTCATTTTTTATTTTTTTATGTAGTTAGGTGGAGTTTATTAAACGGCCCTGTAGAAATCCTCATCCAAACGAAAAACACAGTCTTGACATACCTATCAAGATTGTGTAATATCACTTTGAATTTTACTTCTTTTACCTGATTTCTATACTTTCTTGCACCTAATTTCTCCCCATATCTCCTTTTCAATACTGAAAACATCGTTTCACTCTGATTTCGCAGAGGATATATTTCATCATCAAATTCATGCATCGTTTTCTTTCTATATCTTCCCTTGATGTTTTTTCTTTTACGTTGTCAAAGTGGAACAAGTGCGATTGATCCGAGTTTTTCACGTGTCACTTCCCTCGTTTGTTTCTTATGAGATGAGAACAAATGTCCCTAAACTCTTTTTTGACAGTATTTTTGAATTAAAGAGTCTGGTGACAAAAATTAAAAAAATAAGATTTATGCTGTTATAGATGATATCAAGTGGTTGCCCATATCCTCATTTCCAGCATTACTTGTGATTGTATTGTGCTCTCATTTAGAGCATCTGTGCTTATGTTAATATGAGCCTCTGGTTTGGTTCTACAAATTTCTTAAATTTTCAGTTACTCCCATTCTGAATTTTCTTTTTTGAAATTAAGAGATAAACTTCGGCAAGAAGTAATAATATAATACAGACGATCGTTGTATTGATAATTGCAGGGTATTGAGATCCAAATCCTTCCGGGGATGTGTGCTTTAGTAATATTCCTGCATAAGCCCAAACAATAACAAGTCCGTAGGCAACATCTCTGTTTTTCAGCATGGTTGCAAGGCCGATAAAAAGTCCAATAGCAATTACTATAACAGTCCAGGAAGTGTCACTCAAAATAAAATCTTTCCAGCCCCAGCTAACAAGAAGTATAGTAGCATTAGCAATGGTTGCTACTGTGATCCATCCGAAGTAAACGCTAAATGGAAGCCTGATAAAGAAATATTCGGTATTAGAAAACTGTTCCCTGCATGTCAGTTGATTTATCAGGATCAGACAAATGAGGATCACAACCATCAGCAACATGGATAATGGGATTATGTCATAGTGCCATGCGAAGATCCATGATGCATTGGCAATGGAAGATACTGAAAATAGTATTCCAATTTTATTCATGAGCTCAGTCTTGCCGGAAGTTGTATTTCCCTGAAAAATACCAAGCTGGTAAAGTGTATAACCTGCCAGTAATAGATATATAAGTCCCCATATCGCAAAAGTCGCTCCGGCAGGGGCAAAAAGATTGGGATAGGAGTCTGAGACCTGGCCAGTATCCATTCCATTTATCGGGAGAATATTAGCCAGTGAATTGACAACAATCATTATCAGAAAAGTTACTGCTGTGATAATTTTAATCATTTGTTTCCTTTGATTTATGGTCATAATAGATTCGATCCCCCAATAATACTAATACAACTCATCAGTTTATTTTCCTTTTCATCCTTGCATAATCGAGTAAATGTTAACTATACTTTTTTGTTGCTATGGGATGAAACTGATTTTTCGGCTCTGTAGAAATCCTACTAACTATTTGAATTTTTAGAAGAGTTCCATTTTTCTTAGTTACTTATATCCCCAACTTGCTATGCGGAAAGTAAGATTCAAACTCACAGAAAAATCAAACATTTAGAAGAGTTGTGTTTTCCTGAGTAATTGTAACTCAGAAAAAATGCGTGGACCATAAACCGAACAAACAAAAAAGCCATCCCTCATTCTTCAACTATACAGAACACATTCAGCCCTGACATAGATAACCGAAATGCCTTTTACTGCAAGCTTGTCCTTTACAAGCCCTTCAAGTTCCTTTATCCTGCTACCAGCAAGCTCCGGATCATTGAACTCAAAGACAGTGACATCATCACAGAGCGCTTTTACAGCTTCCGTAAGGTCAGGTGTGGATTGTCCGCCTGTCATTGCTGCTGTCCTGTTGTCCAGCACCATAACGAGCACGTCACGTTTGTTCTCGACAGCATTTATCAGGCCTACGATGCCGGAATGTGACAGTCCGAAGTCACCTATGACAGCAACGGACTTTTTATCGAAACCTGTAGCTGTGGAAATAGCAGCACCAAGTGCAAATCCTACATCAACGGCTTCAAGGGGTGCAGGAGCACTGCGTATGGAGCAGCCCATATCACCTGCTATGAAAATATCAAGATCATGGAGCATTCTATAGACTGGCAGGAAAAGACAGTCCTCGCACAAAGAACGTGAACCCCTTTCACCAATGGCCTCAATAAAAGTATATTCAGTTACCTTATCCTTATCGATGTTCTCGATCGCAAAACCGATCTGCTCTTTTTCAATGCGACCATATGGGAGATGCCCGCTCATTTTTCCCAGCACGTTCTTACAGATACTGATGTGGGATTCGATAAAGGCTTCACTTTCCTCAACAACGAGAACTCTTTCATGGTCGGATATGAAATCCCTTAATTTCCTGACAGGAAGCGGAGATACAACATTAAGTGAAAGATGCGAAACCTCAAGCTGTCTTTCGGACAATAGCTCATCTACAAGCAAAGAGGGATAGCCAGAAGAGATTATGCCTGTCTTGCCTGCTTTAACATATCGTGTCAGAGAAGTGTTCTCTGCTTCATCCACAAGCAATGGCTGTACATTTATGTGGAAATGCTGGTGTTTGCCACGCATTGTCAGCTTCCAGACAGACCTGTCAAATGTAGCTTCTGTCTTCTTAATTTCCCCGGATCTTGTGACAGGACCTGTGGCTTTTTCCAGACGGTCCGTTATCCTGACTATAACCGGGGTCTTTGTACTTTCGGAGAGTTCGAATGCTCTGATAAGTGACCTGTATGTAGCACCCGGGTTCGATGGATCGAACACCGCAACTTCGGCAACTTCCCCATACCAGCGGGAGTCCTGCTCGTTCTGGGAAGCAAGTACCCCCGGATCATCGCCTGCGATTATTACAAGTCCTGCGCCAATCGTATGTGTGACAGAGGTCACGAGAGGGTCGGAAAGGACATTCATGCCAACGTGTTTTGTGATGGTCAATGCCCTTCTGCCTGAAACGGAAGCACCGAGTGCCGTCTCCAGTGCAGCCTTCTCGTTGGTCATCCACAGAGTGGTGACGTCAGCGGGAGAGTTCTTTTCAAAATGTTCGATCACGGCTGTTGTGGGAAATCCGGCAACTGCCGTTATCATCTTTACACCACAGTCCATGGCTGCAGCATAAAGGGCTTCAAGCCCCGTGACCTCCACAAGTCCATTCTGACCCTCAGGAGCGTTCATAACTTAGCTTCCAGATCGATCGATTCATCAGGACGGGCAAACCATGCAAGGGATGCCAATGCACCTATAACGCCATTACCATCGAGCCAGACATCCACACCATTCTTCTCTGCATGTTCCATTGCAATGTCCTTGGTCAGCTCACCGCTGCGACACATGGTGCTGTATTCTTCCATATGGGATGTATCGAACGAGGAAAGTACCACCATTCCGGTCTCATCGGACACACTGTATTTGAGCAGTGCATTTTTCATGTCCTTAAGGAGCTCTTGCTTCGCCTCTTCGCTCACACAGCCAAATTCAAGCACTGTGGATACGCAGTTCTGTGTCTTAGCCGAGACCGGGAACAATTGAACAAGGGAATGGGAAAGATAGACGGATTCATTGCTATTTAGTGCCATAGCAATGTTGTGTGTCATTGACCACGTAGCACCCTCTTCCTTTGTATCGGTGTCATCTATCCCGATAAGTACACGCTGCCGCCTTGGAACGACTATGGTGCCCTTGGCAGCCTTTCCGCCACCTGAGTCACCCACATCATAGCGTAGCACTCCCTGTGCAAATGCCCTGCATTTCGTGGCACCCACGCCTCCGCCTCCAAGACCTGCATAGGTTATGGATACCTCATCCCCGTCAACCACAACAGATTCTATCCCTGCAGCAGCCACAGATGGCTTAAGTGTAAGATCGCAAACATCAGCTTTCACGAGGTATCGGCTCATGTTGCCCACTGCACGTGCCTTCTGTACAAGGGGTGACCGGGCATAATGGAAGCGTGACCATGCAGCACCACTATAGCAATTCGTATGCTCTATGATCTCTGCATACTCGTTATTTTCATCACAGACCACATAGATGCCCCTGTAGGGGATCGTATAGGGATCTGTAAGTTCTACTTCTTTCATCTGATTGGATGAATTATGGGTAATGGTTTAAAGCTTTTGTTAAAAGCTCGTGATACGTGAAGAAGAATATCCAGTTGTTGCAGAAATATTAGATATGTACTGTCCTAATCGCCAGCATTTGTATTTTATCAGAAATTGACAGCACATTGCAGTAATTCTTAAAATTTGTTTAAGCAACCAACATTAAACTACAATTACGAAACAGAGATTTTATATATTGTTAAAATTCTGTTGATAGTACTTTTATTTACATTTGTAAAGCGATACAAAACTAATGTAACTATCAAAAGTTCACATAATACTGATTTGCAAATTTTAAGATAGGAAATACAATAATTTCTGAATCGTTTAAGGCTGCAGTTGAAACAAAACATATAAGGTGGGATATATTTGGATTTTATAGATGAAATCAAAGCATTAGCAAAGAAGATTCCAACACACAGTCAAAACATACAAACAGAAGAAGCTACAAAAAATGCATTGGTCATGCCGATGATAAACATACTCGGTTACAATGTTTTTGACCCCACTGAAGTTGTTCCAGAGTTTACTGCTGACCATGGTACAAAAAAGGGTGAAAAGGTCGATTATGCGATCTTCAAAGATGGTGTGCCCATACTCCTAATCGAGTGCAAAAGTATCGATTCAGATTTAACACCAGACCACGCATCCCAATTGTTTAGATATTTTAGTGTGACCGAAGCTAAAATCGGAATTTTGACTAATGGTATCATCTATAAGTTTTTCTCCGATCTCGAAGCAACCAACAAGATGGATGATAAACCATTTTTGGAAGTTGATTTAAACAATATACGTGAACCGTTAATCAATGAACTGAAAAGATTCAAAAAAGAAGCATTTAATCTCGATGAACTCACAAATGTTGCAAGTGAATTAAAATATACGAAAGAGATTAAACAAAACCTTTCCACTGAATTGAAATCTCCTTCAGAAGATTTTATCAAGTTATTTGCGACTCGTGTTTATGGTGGCAGATTAACTCCACAAATTCGAGAAAAATTCAGTTCAATTACTAAAAATGCATTCAATCAATTCATCAATGAAACCATTAATGAACGTTTGAAATCGGCAATGGCGAATGAAAGTAATTCCATCAAAGTAACTGATGCATCTACTATAGAGCAAGAAGAGGAATCTTCATCTGTGGATGATGGTGTTGTAACAACTGAAGAAGAAATGGAAGCTTTCCTAATCGTTCGTGGAATTCTTCGAGAAGTTGTTGATTCTAAAAAGATTGTTATGAGGGACACAAAGAGCTATTGTGGTGTACTTTTTGATGATAACAATCGCAAACCAATTTGTAGATTCTATTTCAACACAAAACAAAAGTACTTCGCTACCGTGGATAAAGGGAAGAATGAAGTGAAGAATCCAATTTCAGATCTGAATGAGATATATGATTTTGTTGATGAGCTAAAGGCAAGTGTCGATAATTATCTGAACGAATGAGTATAAAGTAGAATTTTTAATTAATTCTACATTCTCTTTTTTACAATGTGATCTCATGCAAAATTATGTATTTTTAAGACATCGTGTTTTTGTATTCACTATAATTCTTGTAATACTAAGCAATAGTGGATGCGTTTCTATTTCAAACTCACAAAATATTGATTATGAAAACCATATCCGGGATACAACTATTATATCTAATATAAATCAGTTCCAGGAAATTGCTGAATCTGATATAGGTACAAACTATGATAAAGAATTGATTAACATCCTTAAAACTATTGAAACCCATGATTATGCATATGAAAAAGAGATGGCCTCAGAAACAGCACACACCGTTTCGCAAGAAATGGAGAATTATGGGTTGAAACCATTGGATGGTCATTCATTGAAAGAATATGGGAACTATAAATCAGAAATGAACAGAATAAATCGGATTTTAGATATTCTTAATGAGCAGATGGATCATGAGTTTAAACACATTCCTCTAGATCAGGCATCGCATAATTATTTTATTTCGCTTGTTAATAAGGGTGAAAAATATTTACCTGTAGTTGATTCTTATAATGAGCTTATATATAGTTCCGACTACGTTCTTTCTGATAAAACCAATGATGAATATATAAAGAGATTCTATATTTGTGCATTTTTGTTAAGTGTAGATATAGCTTTGATTCAATCGGGTGGAGTCCATAAAGGTGTGTTCAAATCTGTTAGGACTTTAAATTCTGAATTAAAGTTAATGAAATCTGTTCCTTATTTAGGATATAGTGGATATGGATACTTGCTTAGCACAATTTATTGGTCAATTAAAGGACATGTAATTGGTTTCAAGAATGATGTCTTTGATGCTTTTCGAGATGGTGTCAATGATGATGATTTGGCAAACATGCTTAATGGAGTTACAATTGAAGATGCAAAAAAACAATTCGAAAAAATTGATGTCGAAAAATCAAAAAACGATTTAGACTCACTTTCATCGAGTGGTGTAACTTTGTTAAAGGACAAAATTTGAATTCGGTATGTATTGTCCTGATAGGCAGCATCTTTATTTTGTGAAGGTACTGATCCATTCCACAGGCAGCTATACATTGCAGCTATCAGTTCTACCCAGGGCAACTTTGATGCAGTCAGATGGTCTACCCACACTGATCCAAACGAGGTCACAGAAGAGATCAACGCACCATATGATGTGCTCACTTATGCCCAGTCCATTTATCCAGAATAGAATAACTTTGTGATCATGGGTTGCTTCAATGCAGACTTTCAGCCATCAGTTAATATAACCTTCCTCTTTCAAACTGACATACCTGCCATCCCCGATGATCACATGGTCCAGGACACTTATGCCAAGGATCTTTCCGCCTTCAACGAGCTTTTCCGTTACGGCTATGTCCTCTCTGCTTGGTGCAGGGTCACCTGAGGGATGATTATGCGTTAGTATGACGGATGCTGAGGATTCCATGAGAGCTGATTTGAACACTTCACGCGGATGCACGATGTTTGCGTTCAGGCTGCCAATGGAGATTACCTCTTCCTTGATGATATTGTTCTTCGTATCAAGATAAAGGGCTGTAAGATGTTCTTTTTTCAATTCGCGATGTCTGGGATAGAGCAGGGAATATACATCGTTTGCCGAGCGTATCTTTCTTTTCGGATCATCTGTGAATATCTCCAGTTTTCTCGCCAGTTCAAAGACAGCTGCTATCTGGGTAGCTTTGGCAGGACCGATACCCCGTATCTTTGTGAGCTGGCTGATGTTCGCCTGGCTCAGTTGTTTCAGATTATATTCCGAGAGGATACGACTGGACATACTTACCACGTTCTCATCCTTTGAACCTGTGCGAAGGATGACGGAAAGCAGTTCCGCATTGGAAAGAAAACCGGGACCATGTTTCAACAAGCGCTCCCTTGGCCTATCTTCCGAGGGCATGTCATGTATTCGTACCTGATAACCACACATGTAACAGAGTAATATTCTTTGGTAATATAAAGCAATCGAGATTTAAGATTAGGTTTTATATTTTTAGAAAGAATAAACTTTTGTCACCCCTTCCCTTACTTATATATATTATTCAGGAATAGGAATGGGCATGAAAGTCATTTCAGTCATAGGTTACAAGAACACAGGGAAAACGACCTTCGTTACCCGAATGGTAAAGGAACTTTCAGACCTTGGTCGTGTGGGAACGGTCAAACTGATGCTTGACCATCGTCTTGATGACCCGAATACTGATACCGGCAAACATTTCGATTCCGGTGCCGACATGGTCACCGCCGTCACGGACAGGGAACTGGTGACCATTGCTCGCAACCCCTCCTTTGAAAAAGCACTGGATGAACTTGCTGATGCGGGAATGGATTTTGCCATAGTCGAAGGTGCAAAGGATAGTGAGGTTGCAAAGGTCGTTCTCGGGGACATGGATGAGAACGTTTCCAATGTCATCGCAAGACTTCCTGAAAAGGCCGACTGGGATCTTAAAGATATTGTCAAACTGCTAATGGAACAGCCAGACCACGTCACCCTCAATTCCCTTATAGAACAGGTAAGAGCAAATCCCGATATCGTAAAGGCGGGCGGAATAGGTACTTTCATCGGTATCGTGAGGGTGGATAACGAGGATTACGAGACCCGGATGCTCGAATTCGAGAAATATGATAAGGTTGCAGATGCCAGCATCCAAAAGATAAGGGAAGAAATTATGCAGCAAGATGGTATCATCGATGTTCTCATTCATCATAAGGCCGGAAGAATAATGCCACTTGAAGATATCGTATATATCGTAATAGCAGCAGGCCACCGCCAGCAACTGTTCGCAGCCCTCAGTGAGACACTGGAACGGGTAAAATCAGAAGTGCCCATATGGAAAAAAGAAATAACCATCGATGGCAATTTCTGGGTGCATGATCATGCCTGATACTATTCTGATGATCATATAAAATATGTAAATGATGTTTGGTTCAACGATCAGGCATCATTACGATCACTATTCTCAAGCAGCACTTTCAAGATCAATTGGTATACTGAATACAAATGTACTTCCTTTTCCAACTTCACTTTCGACCCAAACCTTGCCGCCGTGTACTTCCACAAACTTTTTTACAATATTAAGCCCTAATCCAATACCCCCATGTTTCCGAGTGGTTGAAGAATCGACTTGGAAAAATTGCTCGAACAATTTGCTTTGAACATTTGGTGGAATTCCAGGACCTGTATCTTTTACAAAAAAGCACATTGAATCCCCACATTTCTTTGTTTCGATCGTAACATGCCCACCATTGGGTGTGAATTTGATGGCATTATGCACAAGGTTATAGATTATATGCTTGAATTTGAATTTGTCAGCTTTTAGGATCGTATTCTCAGGATCGATAATATGGTTCAAAATGATATTCTTTTCCAAAGCAAAGGACATCATGGAGGTTTCAACTTCAGCAATTACATCGGTTATTATGAATTTTTTTGGCTGGAATTCCATTGCACCGGATTCTATCTTTGAAGTGGTAAGGATCTCATTGAAGATCTCCAGCAAATGTTTACCATTAAATAGTATATTTTTGACATATTTTGTCTGTTTTTCACCCAGACCCTCGGATCTTTTAAGCAAAACATTTGAGAAACCTATTATCGAATTCAAAGGTGTCCTTATTTCATGGCTCATGTTCATTATAAATTCTGACTTGGATCTATTTGTATCCTCGGCCATTATTTTTGCTTGCAGCATTGTTTCCTGTGCTTTTACAGTTTCAGTTATATCAGAAATGATCCCATTCAGTGAAAGCGGTTTTCCCTGCTGGTCCTTATCCCAATTTACTTTTGCTTTTACCCACCGCATCGTCTTGTCTTTGCTTATGATGCGGTATTCTAAAACGCCATCTTCTAATTTTGTTTGCAACTCTTTCGTCTTTGCAATTACCCATTCCCGGTCTTCAGGATAAAGCGTGTTCGACCATAAGGTCGGGTCATTGAGCCACTCTTCTACAGTATAACCATAAATCTGTTCGATAGCTGGGTTTACATAGGTTGCTACAAGCGTGTCAGGATCAAGACTGAAGATGATATCATTTATGCTTTCGGACAGTCGATGATATTTTTCTTCGGAGATCTGTAAAGCATTTTCGATCTGCTTCCGCTCGGTCAGGTCCCTAATAATTGCCATATCTGCAGGTCTGCCTTCGTACTCTATGATGGATGCATTTATTTCCACGAGAACATTTTTACCAACCTTTGAGATGATCTCGATCTCATAAAAATTTGGAATTTGGTCCCCACATATTCTTTTTTCATACCTCTCCTTTACAAGGCCCCTATATTTGGGAGAAACAAATTCAATGAAAGGCTTTCCAATTATCTCTTCAATTGAGTATCCGGAAATATCCGACATTTTTTTGTTCGCATATTTAAGTACATAATCCTGAATGATAATGATCCCATCATTTCCTTTTTCCACAAGATTTGAATATTTCTCTTCACTTCTCTTCAATACCACATCCGCTTGCTTGCTTTCGAGTGCCGATCCAATGATATGGGCTGCCATATTAAGAATAACAAGATCCTTTTCGTTACATTCCCCGGCACTCAGAACATTGTCAATTCCAATAAAACCAGCAAGTTTATTTTTTATGTGCAGGGGCAAAACGATCAATGATCGTATTTCCTGTGCCATAAGTATCTCTTTCTCGGCTGATGCTTCAGGGGGAAGGGCTGAAACGTCTTTGATATGAATTGCTTCATCGTGATATAGTTTGTTCATCCACCATGGATATTGATCGAGGGATACATCCTGAAGATTCTCTTTTTGTGGTTCAACACCATCCACACAACATTCATGCGTGTTGTCTGCTCGAGTTCCATTCTCGCGAAACTGAAAAATATAACTTCTATTACTCCCACATAAATTGCAAATCTTCTCTAGAGCATAATCAATATTAGCATCTATATCCTTGCTGAAAATGAACTTCGACGAAATGGATGCTACCATACTTTCGATCTCAAGTTTCCGTTTTATGAGTAGATTTGTCTTTTTGATCTCTGATATGTCATCAATTATCAATGCGACCTTTGGACCATTTTCATCTCGTATAAGGATCGTGGAAATAAAATAATAAATTGTCACAGGCTGGCCATTAACTACTGTTTCCACTTCACCTTCCCTTTTGTAAATATTCTTGCCGGTTTCAAAAGTGTGTATTACAGAGTTTCGTATAATACATTCAGAGCATTCTCTGTTTTTCCCACACTCTGCCCCTTTGAACGAAGTCATACAATTAAGTGCTTCACCAACAAGAAGACCAAAACTATCTTTTTTTTCCTTCCCTAATCCAATAGTAGCAGCTTGATTAATGTTTTCAATTTTACTCTTATGATTGACGAGGATCATGATCAAAGGAATATCATCGAAAATTGATTTTAAGATATCCAGATTTACACTAGATTCAGCTGGAATATTATAAGACCCTTCGGCAGCTAGATCGTTCAGAATATCTTCTTCTCCAACCATATTTGTTACCTCTGTTATCCCCATGCATAATATTGAATATATCTATATATACTTCCCCATTATTTATCGATATATAAAATAAAATTATATACAATTCTTAAAGTAAATTTTGGAGACAATGAAGATTCTTTAAAAACATAAATACAGGTTTGTATAAATTATTAGTAAATGATCTTGACACATAAGGACAATTTATATCGTGGCACGTGCAGCAAGCAACAGAATCGTTATTTCTTCATCATTCATTTTTTCGTTCTTATTTTAATAAAAATTCATGGCTCTTTTTAATATCAATATTATTTTTTAACATATTTCGAATACACTATAAATTTCATAAAATGATCTACGAAACATTAATGTATGGCTTATGTTAACATGTGACATAATCAAATGTACATTAAAAATGGTGATAATTATGTTAGGAATCGATGACCCTTATATATGGATGGCTTATGTCCTTTGTATCATAAGTGCTCTGGGTTGTATAGTCTATGGTTTATTGAAATGGAATGAAGAAGAGCAGGAGGAACTTTAATGGCAGTAAGCACACCCTTGCTTGGAGTGATCGTACTTATTTATCTTATGATAATCTTCTACCTTGGATTACTTGGATACAAAAAAACGAAAGAAATAGACGACTACATGGTAGCCGGAAGAAGTATTCACCCGTACATTCTTGCACTTTCCTATGGTGCGACATTCATCAGTACTTCTGCGATAATTGGTTTTGGCGGAGCTGCCGGAGCTTTGGGAATGGGGCTTCTCTGGCTGGCAGTGATGAACATCGTCGTAGGTATATTCATTGCTTTTGTTGTCTTTGGAAAGCGCACACGTCGCATGGGTGCCCGCCTTAATGCCGTGACATTTCCTGAGTTTCTAGGCAAACGTTTCCAGTCACGTTTCATACAGGGATTCTCAGGAGCTATCATTGGTATTTTCATGCCCCTTTATGCGGGCATTGTTCTGATAGGTGGAGCACGTTTTGTTGAGACCACGCTTGGGGTCAATTATGATATTGCAGTACTCATATTGGCGATCATAGTAGCTGCTTATGTCATTACCGGCGGACTGATAGCTGTTATGTACACGGATGCATTGCAGGGTGCATTTATGTTCATTGGAATGATCGTACTGCTTGCACTTACATACGTCAAGCTCGGTGGTGTAAAGGCAGCACATGAAGGGCTTTCTGGCATGTCAGGACTTGTGCCTGAGTCACTTGTTGCCGGAGGACATTTGGGCTGGACAGCCATGCCAGCGTTCGGCTCGCCGATCTGGTGGACATTGATATCCACACTTGTCCTTGGTGTAGGCATAGGTGTTCTTGCACAGCCACAACTTGCTGTCAGGTATATGACCGTTGAGAATGACAGGGCATTAAGCCGTGCTGTACTTGTAGGTGGACCATTCATACTGATGATGACCGGAGTAGCATTTACTGTCGGTGCCCTTTCCAACGTATATTTCCAGAAAACACAGGGAATTATTGCAGTTGTAGCCGGTAAGGGAAATACAGACCTCATAATTCCAGAATATATCAACGCTGCTATGCCAGAGCTGTTCGTGGTATTGTTCATGCTGACACTTCTTGCAGCTGCAATGTCAACCTTGAGCTCACAGTTCCATACAATGGGAACAGCTATCGGACATGACTTCTATCGTGAATTTATCAAGAAAGGAGATGTCGGGCAGACAGTGAACATAACAAGGCTTGGGATCGCGTTGACCATTATTACAAGTGTGATCCTTGCCTATGTCCTGCCCATAAGCATCATCGCAAGAGCAACTGCCATTTTCTTCGGGCTTTGTGCAGCAGCTTTCCTGCCTATGTACGTGGGCGCATTGTTCTGGAAGAGGATGACAAGGGAAGGAGCTATTGCAAGTCTTCTGGTGGGCACAGCAGGAAGCCTGTTCTGGCTGACATTCGTACATTCAAAGGAAGCGATCCCTCTTGGTATATGCAAAGCTCTTTTCGGAGTTGATACCTTGCTCACAGGAACATGGACAGTTGTCGACCCTATTATTGTAGCAACTCCAATAGCAATGATCGTTGCAGTTGGTGTGAGCCTTGTTACAAAACCTCCATCGAAGGAACATCTTGAGACTTGTTACAGTGTTCGAAAATGAGTGAAACTCGCTGATCCAAACATTCAGAAGATGAATGAATGAAACCAATGGACGGTATCGTTGCTGTCCTGATCCATCAAATGACCGGTAGAATTATGCTTGAGCTGTAATTAAGTTCAGCGCAGTAACTACAGGTCAATTTTTTTTATTCTTTTTTATCATATCATAACTCAATCAATCAATCAATCAATCAATCAATCAATCAATCAATCAATCATCCATTGATTTATCCATTTGAAGAGAGTAGATTGTTAACTTGTCACATTTCTGATCCGTATGTGTCAGTATATATCTTCACAACTTGTGAACAACTGCCTAATTTCTTCTTAATATATACTTTTTTCATACGAAATCTTAATATATGGCATTATTATCATGTGACATAATTAAATTTACATTAAAAATGGTGATGATTATGTTAGGAATAGATGACCCTTATATCTGGATGGCTTACGTGCTTTGCATTGTAAGCGCTCTTGGTTGTATGGTCTATGGTCTTTTTAGATGGAATGAAGAAGAGCAGGAGGACTTCTAATGGCAATTAGTACACCTCTGCTCGGAATTATTGTACTTATCTACCTGATGATAATCTTCTATCTGGGATTATTAGGATACAAGAAAACAAAGCAGATCGATGATTACATGGTCGCCGGAAGGAACATTAATCCCTATATCCTCGCACTTTCCTATGGTGCAACTTTTATAAGCACTTCTGCAATCGTTGGTTTTGGTGGTGCCGCTGGTGCTCTGGGAATGGGGCTTCTATGGCTGGCAGTAATGACCATTATAGTAGGTATTTTCATTGCGTTCGTTGTCTTTGGAAAACGGACAAGAAGTATGGGTTTCCGCCTTAATGCGGTCACATTCCCGGAATTTCTGGGAAGACGTTTCCAGTCACGGTTCATTCAGGGATTCTCCGGAGCGTTAATCGGTATTTTCATGCCCCTTTACGCAGGTATTGTCCTGATCGGTGGCGCCCGTTTTCTCGAAACAACACTTGGCGTGAACTATGACATTGCGGTCTTTATCCTGACGATCATAGTAGCTGCTTATGTTATCACAGGCGGGCTGATCGCTGTCATGTACACCGATGCATTGCAAGGTGCTTTCATGTTCGTTGGTATGATGGTACTGCTTGCTTTGACATACATCAAGCTCGGTGGCGTCACTGCAGCACACGAAGCACTTTCAGGCATGTCAAACCTTGTTCCAGAATCCCTTGCTGCAGGAGGACATTTAGGATGGACGGTTATGCCTGCCTTTGGTTCACCTATATGGTGGACGTTGGTCTCCACACTTGTCCTTGGTGTGGGCATAGGTGTTCTTGCACAACCTCAGCTTGCTGTCAGGTTCATGACCGTTGAGAATGACAGGGCATTAAGTCGTGCTGTACTTGTGGGTGGACCATTCATACTGATGATGACCGGAGTAGCATTTACTGTCGGTGCTCTTTCAAATGTATATTTCCAGAAGACACAGGGAGTTATTGCAGTAGTAGCAGCAAAAGGAAATACCGACCTTATAATCCCAGAGTACATCAACAGTTCTATGCCAGAGCTGTTCGTGGTATTATTCATGCTTTCGCTTCTTGCAGCTGCGATGTCAACCTTGAGCTCACAGTTCCATACAATGGGAACAGCCATTGGGCATGACTTCTACCGCGAGTTCATTAAGAAAGGGGAGGTCGGACAGACAGTGAACATAACAAGGCTTGGGATAGCTTTGACCATCATTGCAAGTGTGATTCTTGCCTATGTCCTCCCCATCAGCATCATCGCAAGGGCAACTGCAATTTTCTTCGGGCTTTGTGCAGCAGCTTTCCTGCCCATGTACGTGGGCGCATTGTTCTGGAAGAGGATGACAAGGGAAGGGGCTATTGCAAGTCTTCTGGTGGGTACAGCAGGAAGCCTGTTCTGGCTGACATTCGTACATTCAAAGGAAGCAGTCCCTCTTGGTATATGCAAAGCCCTTTTCGGAGTTGATACCTTGCTCACGGGAACATGGACAGTTGTCGACCCTATAATTGTGGCAACTCCAATAGCAATATTCGTTGCAATTGTCGTAAGCCTTGCTACGGTGCCGCCTTCAGCTGAACATCTTAAGAAATGCTATGGAAAATGAACTTTGAAGAACTCTTAGTGGATGACAGCATCCACTTCTTTTTTTGTTTATAAATGGAAGTTTTGTAAGGGATCGTTCCATTAATATGATCTTTTAAGATCAGATCCATCCTAATAAGAAACATTCAAGAAACCAAAAAAGCAAGGCTATTGCCAATATGAAAAATATCTGCCAAATTTCGATCTTTAAGTATATCTGATTCCTCTCCACTAAATATGATTTTTTGATATAATAGGATTCTCATTGCCGATTCCTATTTATAAATTTAACGCTTATGAAGACCAACCAAGATATTATAAGATATTTTATATGACCATAAATGAAAATTTTGTGAAAAACCTTTGTTGATGATAGAGTGTTTTAGCATTGGAACTTGAATCGTCGATAGGTTTTTTAAGAATTGGGATTCTATGAACTTCCAGCAACTAAGGGATGAACTAAAATGAGCTATAAAGTAGGTATTATGGGTGCTACTGGTGCAGTAGGCAGGGAAATCATAGAAGTACTACACGATAGGAACTTTCCCGTGGAAGAACTAAGGCTTTTTGCATCAGAGAGAAGTGCAGGCAAGACAGTAGATACTCCTTTTGGAGCTATTACTATTGAAAATGCTGACATGGCAGATTATTCACAACTCAATATTGCATTTTTTGCGATAAGTGGTGAATGGAGCAAGGAAAATGCAGATAAGGCAACAAGTGCCGGCTGCTATGTTATCGATAACAGCAGTGCTTTCAGATACGATGATAAGGTTCCGTTGGTGGTACCTGAGATAAATGCCGATGCGATCGGAGATTCTAAGCTTATTGCCAACCCGAACTGCACAACTGCCATTGCAGCGATCCCCTTATACGCACTTCATAAGGAATATGGGCTGAAGAAGATCATCATCAGCACTTATCAGGCGACCAGCGGAGCTGGAGCAGCCGGCATGAGCGAATTGACCGAAGAAACGAAGAACTATCTTGAAGGTAAAGAGGCCAAGAACAAGGTCTTTACATATCCTATCGCTTTCAATACGATCCCCCATATCGACAGTTTCCAGGAAAACGATTACACCCGTGAGGAAATGAAGGTAGTCTGGGAGACAAGGAAGATATTCTCAGAACCAGATATCCCTATCAGTTGTACCTGTGTAAGGATACCTACCATGAGAGTTCATGGTGAGAGTATTGTCATAGAGACAGAAAGACCGATCGATCCGGTTGATGCAAGGAAATTATTAGGACAGGTCGAAGGTGTTGAATTAAAGGACGATATTGAGAACAATATCTATCCAATGCCATTGAACGCTACTAAAAAGTATGATGTGGAAGTTGGCAGAATAAGGCGGAACCTTGTATTTGGAGACCACGGGCTTGAGTTCTTTGTCTGCGGTGACCAGATCCTTAAGGGAGCAGCTTTGAATGCTGTTCAAATTGCTGAAAAGCTCTAATATAAAAATACTATTTATATAAAAAGGATCGAAGGTCGTCTGTGACTTTCATCCATTTACTTTTTTGATATTTAAGTCAACAATTTCTCAGTTGACATTGCAATGATATATGATCATAGAGGCAAAAGTCATATGACGAAGTTCTAGAGGGGATAGATAGATTATTTCATAATTGAAATTTTGACTTTTGCCTAAGTCTAATTTGTTTACATAAAATATAAATGTATTCGTGATGACCACTTTATAGTGATCCTGTAAAAACTTAATACCGAAGCTCCCAACATTTGAGTAATATTGAAACTACTAAATTATATTGACAGAGTAGGTGCGCACATTGCAGAATATCTGGAAATAATATTAAGAAAATGGAGATGAATATAAAAATTATATAATTAAAAAAATGCGAATTATGCGCCTTCTTTTAATCTATTGAATAAATTCAATAAATATTGTTTAATAGTATACTAAATAATTATATATTTGTATAAAATATTATGTGAATTTAAACACAATGTTTAAAATGTCCTTTTAATTTATAATAAAGCTTATATACATCATTGTGCATCCATTCCAAAATCATAGGTATATACTGTGATACATGAGGATTTAAATATAATAATCGCATACCTTAAATTGGGTACTTAATGTGCTTTATATATAATTGGTACGGTGATGGACATGATTAGCACTGGTGGAAAGCTATTAGATGACTCTAGCGAAGAGATTATCGATTCGTTAAAGAGTTTGGGAATGACGCGCAACCTTGCGACTACTGTAGCCTATCTTTCAAATGTGAGCGAAGCCTCATCTCAAGAAATAGAGATGAAGACTGGACTCCGCCAACCGGAAGTTAGTGTTGCAATGAGGTCAATGCGCGAGCACGATTGGATTTCGATCCATAATGAAAAGGTTACAGGTAAAGGAAGACCTACTAAGATCTACACTTTGAAAACACCTTTCAATGATATTGTAAAACATTATGAGGCAAAGATCCGAGAAGAGAACGATGCAAGAATGCGTATAATCGATAAATTAAAGGATCTTGCAAAATAAAGGATATCCAATATAAGGATATCCAACTTTTATTTAATCCATTCTTTTTTGGCTATATCGTCTTGATCAGCTTTGCTTTTAGCCGCCAGATATCGCTTTTAAGATGGTGACCGTACCTTCGACAACTATGTCATCGATAGGGACAGCTTTTCCATCATTTAATAAAATAACAAGTTCCTGATTGATACCCATAGTATTCAGAAGGTCCTCATAGGTAGAATCATCAGGAACATTTATTATCTGTCCATCCGGGCTATCAGGAAATATCTTGACTTTAATTGTTGTGCTCAATCTAGTACTTCACCACCCTCTCCCTTGAGATCGTCGAGGTTTTCGTGTATCAATTTATCATCCAAAAGCTCAACCTTTTTTTCGCCTTTACGTTCTGAATCACGTTTGTTAAATTTAGACATACATTTCACCTCAGTAAATAAGTTGTATCGTATAGTAATTAATCTTTTCTAAACCCCTGAGCCATCGAACTACTTTATTTACTAATTAAAATGAGGTACTTGCAAGTAATCTTTAAGTTATATTAGACCTGAACTGACAACTATGTTCAACACATTGATCTTCGATGCAGATGGCGTCCTTGTGAACTCCATGCCATTTCATGCTGATGCATGGATACAGACCTTCTCAGAAGTTGGAATCGATGTGGTCAGGCAGGAGATCTATGATATAGAAGGTTCAAATTTCGCAGGGGTCATCGAGCTTATTTATAAAAAGGCAGGAAGAGAAACAACTCCTGAACTAATAGAAAGATTACGTATGAGAAAGCGTGAACTTTTCTTCCTATATGAAAAAGTAACTGCTTTCGATGGCATGTACGACTTCCTAAAAGAAAAAAAGGACAAGTACAATTTAGCTGTTGTTTCCGGTTCTGACCGCCCCATAATCGATAAAATGTTCAATGAGCTCTATCCTGACATATTCGACCTGCTTATCTCAGGCGCTGATGTCACCCATGGAAAACCTCACCCGGAACCATATCTTAAGGCCGTGGAAAATTTTGGTGTAGAGAAAGAGAAATGCCTCGTTATCGAGAACGCACCACTGGGAGTGGAATCCGCAAAGAACGCAGGTCTTTATTGCGTTGCTGTTTCAACTCACGTTGAACCGGAAAAACTTGAAAAAGCAGATAAGGTATTTAATGATCACAGTGAACTTCTGAAATTCCTAAAAGAGCTGGATATCAAAAAAGAATGAAAAGGTGGTGTGGATATCACACCAACCTTACAGTTTCAAGGTTTGTAAGTGCCCGGGTCTCCAGACGGTATTTTTTATGTAATGAACTTGCAAGGTCGATGCATGAACGTTCATCACCATGCTCTGTGAAAACACGTTCTGGTTGTGGTTTCATCTTCTTGAAGTATTCCATTAGCTGTTTTCTGTCCGAGTGACCGGAGAAACCATCAACTACCTCGACGCCCATATTCATTTTTACGACCTCAGTTCCGTTCTTGGATGAAACCGGGATCTCCTTCCAGCCTTTCTGTATACGTCTTCCAAGGGTACCATCTGCCTGATAACCGACAAAAACAAGAGTGTTGTTAGGGTCAGGTGCAAACGCCTTGAAATACTCCATAACAGGTCCTGCGTTCATCATACCGGAGGTAGAGAGGATCACGCATGGGTGAGGGTCTTCTATGATCTTCTTTCTAAGCTCGTGCGAATCTACCGGTTTGAAGCATTCTGCAAGGAACGGGTTCTGACCTTTCTGGAATATGAGCTTCCTTAGATTGTTGTTCAAATATTCCGGATAGGTCGCATGGATCGCTGTTGCTTCCCAGATCATACCATCGAGATAAACAGGAATATCATCGAGGATCCCTCTCCTGATAGCATCTTCAAGAACTATCATAACCTCTTGACTTCTTCCCACAGCAAAAGCAGGAATAAGCACGATGCCTTTGTTATCTATGGTACTTTTTATAATCTGCTGAAGGTTCTTCTCGGCTTCCTTTAGTGATGGCTGTACTGCAGAGGAAGCACCGTATGTAGATTCGGTTATCACGGTCTCTACACGTGGGAACTTGTTCACTGCAGGATCGAAAAGCCTTGTAGGACCATATTTGTAATCACCTGTGACAACTACGTTATGTAATCCGTCACCGATATGGAAATGTGATATTGCAGAACCGATAATGTGTCCTGCATTATGGAAGGTCAGCTTAACATCAGGAGCAATGTCTGTAACTTCTTCAAAATCAAGTGCAATGGTATGTTTGAGTGCATCACGCACATTTGTGGATTCGTAAGGGGTCTTCTTACCATCCTTTGCAGCAACATCAATGAAATCGAGCTGCAGAAGTGTCATGATATCCCTTGTAGGGGATGTGCAATAGATAGGACCTTCGTATCCGTATTTGTAAAGCAGCGGAACAAGTCCCTGATGGTCAAGATGTGCATGTGTAAGCACAACGGCATCTATCTGGTTAAGTGGCTGAACTTCAGGCAGATAGAGGTATGGTGTCATATTATCATCAGAACCAACGTTCACACCACAATCGATCATTATCTTGGATTCAGGTGTTGATAATAGGAAACAACTTCTACCAACCTCTTTACATCCACCAAGGGAGGTCACTCTGACCCAGTGGTCCTTGGAAGTACATTCCCTGTGAATGTTACGACCTACAGACTTGAGTATTTCCTTCCTATCCTTATGATTGGTACGCATGAACTCCCTGATGTTCTTTACTGTCCTGGATTTGATTGGAGGCGTACGAACCACCTTAGGGGTCCAGCCGATCTTTTTCGTGATCTCACGGAGGGTCTCACCATGCTTACCTATTACCAAACCCGGTTTTTCCGCTTCGATAACAACTTCCCCTACATCAGGGTCAAAATGAAAATTAGATAGAACAGCATCCTTTGGAACGGTATCCTTTATCTTCCCAATAGCTTCTTCCGGAGGGACCAAGACTTTAGGATCCGGACGAACAACGATCCTTGTACGTAGGGTTTTCGCGAGAGTTCTCACGATCTGGCCATTGTCTGCAAAGTTCTTTGGATCCTCAGTATAAACAACGAGTTGCGGTCCTTCAAATTCAACACTGGTTATAGTTGTGTTGTCCGGGACCTTTTCTTCAATTTTCTTTTTCAGATCCGCTAATACGTCTTCTATTGCCATTAAACAGCCTTCCTATTTCAAAAAAGTTAAAAAAATGTTATAGTATATTAAAAAAAATGTGTGAATTGGACCATAACTCGAAAAAGCAATGGTCCTTTTAAGATCAGTTCAATAGTTCACGCTTTTTCTTAACCTCTTCCTGATCCAGTCTTTCATACTTGTCCTTTGTGATGACAACAACATCAATGCTTTCGCCTGATGCTGAATCTCTCTTCATAGCATTGTGAAGAGCACGGATAGCAAGATCAACACCTTCCACTACGGTCATATCCTCAGTGTAACGGTCTTCAAGAACACCGTAAGCCATTGGAGAACCGGAACCTGTTGAAACTGCCCTTGTCTCCTCGATATTACCTCCGAGAGCATCAAGAGAATAGATAGCAGGACCGTTCTTGTCAACGCCGCCAATAAGTAACTGGACCATAAGTGGATAATATCTCTGACCGCTAAGCATATTCGAAAGAAGGGTGGTAATGCCTTTGATAGTTACCGATTCCTGCCTGCGCATCTTAAAAAGCTTGGATTCCACACTTATAATACGTACAATCTGCTGAGCATCACCTACAGAACCCGCAGTTGTCATTCCAACCAGATCATCTATTTGATAGATCTTCTTTGCGGTCTTACTTGCAATAAAGTGACCCATGGTTGCCCTCTGTTCAGTAGCAAGAACTACACCATCAGTGCAGACTATACCTACAGTAGTTGTACCTTTTAAATGCTTATCATTATCCATTAATTATACCTCATAGCAAAAAACGAGAAAATCAATAGGTAAAAATGTGTTTTGCTTCCCGCAATACAAACCCTCTTTAGGTTTTTTATTATATAACTGTTTGCATCCATGCCCACAACACGCCATATAATAATTAAAACCCGAACTCATCAGCGAGAGCCTGCACTCTTTGGATAGCTTCTTCACTCATGCCTCTGTCACGCATTCGCTGAATAGATCTTTCAAGCGGAACACGCTCATCACCCATTACAAGATTATCAGCATGGGCTACGATCTTCTCTTCGGTGCTTATTGGAAGATGGTCAACTTCCGGAAGACCCAGGGCCTTTGCTTCCCCAGAAGTTATGCCTGCACCAATATGATTTCTTATGATCTGGATGATACGAGGGTCAAGACCAAGCCCTTCCCCAATTGAAACACCTTCAATGGCATGCCTTATGCCATGTGTGCGTGACCTTCCGACATCATGCAGAAGAGCACCCACTTCAACAAGCTGTACATCGACATTATGTCCCTTTTTCTGAAAAGCATATGCAATGCTTACAGCGGTTTCTGATACGACCTGACAGTGCCGAATAACGTTGTCTGCACAACCTTCATCTTTAAGCAGTTTCAGTGCATCAGAAGCTGATAGCATATTTAGCTGCTCGCATCAAGTGCATCGAGCCTTTCACGCAGCTTTTTAACCATTTCCGAATTGTCTTCGAACATCATGTCCTCACCGCAAACCGGACACATGAACTCACACTTGCTGGCTTCTTTGAACTCGAACCTTACACAACCTTCCGGACAGGTGTAGAATACACTATCAAACTCAAAATTATATCTCATTTCAAGGTTCTTGACAATCCTTTTCTTTTCCTTCACCAGATGTGATTCAATATCACTAAGATCCAACTGCCAGAGGTAAGTAAGCCAACCACTGCTGGAATCTCGTTCCCTTCTGCAAACGGCAAGTTTGTTCTCATTCAGGATGAAAAGGGTCCTTCTGACGATGTTGAGCATTACACCAGAGGCTTCAGCGATCTGTTCATCGGTGACCTCACCTTCCGGCATATTCTCTATCATCTCTATCCCCTCTTCACCTATCAATTGCATTAGATAGCCCCGGACGACTGGATCATTTGAATCTGTCACTAATATCACCTTGTAAATAAGATAGCATGAATAGATAATATGTTAAGAATAGGTTTCTTAGGTATTTTGTTATTTATAGCTAATCCACAAAAACACAGATCGGTGCTTTTTTAGCCTATTTTCGTATCTTAATATTATATGGAAGCTTCTAGCAGAATCCTACTTTATTTTAATTGTAGTCTGATCATTTGCCATTAAAATTTGGCAGCATAAACAGTTCATTGGAATATATCCTTTAAAGTACTACGCATCTCGAGCGTCTTTCCCATGACATCTTCACGTGTATCTCCACTGCAAAGAATAGAGGTCAGAGGATCATCAGGGAGGGCTTCATATCCCGCAGTAGGAACATCAGCAATAGCCATGTCCTTTATCATTTCACTTATAGACTCAGTGATGCTAACTGCACTATCAGCATACATGACCGCCCTTATTGCATATTTTAGAATATCAGGCGTACTTGTTGGAAGGATACCATCAAAGGACCTGACATGCAGATCAAAAAGATTGAGGCCGGTAGCTATTTCCACTGAATCAAGACTACCCTGGAACCTTGCGTTAAGCTCTATAACGAAAGGACCTTTATCAGTTAACAAGAAATCCACCCCATTAGACCCAACAAGCCCAAAGTTCTCTGCAAGCTTTACCGATATCTCATACATCTGACCTGCATAAGGGGTCCTGTAAGGAGTTATATTACCACAATATGAGAAAGGCAGACCGGAAAGCCAGGGTACGCCTATGAGCTGTTCATTGGCTGCAATGGGAACTGCGCTTGTCCCATTAGCAATAAGCGAAACACTTGCAGGAAAACCGGAAAGGAATTCCTGTACCATAATATCAGCAATTCCCAGTGTCGGGTCAATAACAGGCAATTCTTCAAGAACAGTGTTCAATTCCGCTTCGTTCTGAACGACCCGGTTCAACCTTCCCCCGCCTGCACATTTTGGTTTGACCATTAAAGGATATCCAATATCTTCCGCTTCATCGACATTACCTGATAGAGGATGAGGGATTCCCATAGACTCCATCTCTTTTGCAAAGGAATATTTGTCAGATACCTGTTTCATAATAGAAGGAGCATTGTTCAATATCCTGCAGGAAAGACCGGAAAGGTCAAGTTCTTCAAAACCTGACCCCAGAACAATAGCATCGGGAAAGACATCGAAGCTATCAATAAGTTCGATGATGACCTTCCTATCTATATTCTTAATGTCGATACCATCACATGTCAGAAGGGCTCTGGAATCTACTGTATTCTCCTGAAGGTCCATATCACAGAATGCATCGATGGCATAGACATTATAACCTGCCCTGGATGCCGAACAAGCAATGTTCCGGCTGCTGTATCCTATAATAAGCACATTCTCCAGAAACGGACACCACCTTATAGTTTATGTTCGCTATCCTCTGGCAATGCAAAAAGCCCTTGCTCAGTGCTTATTACAGGGATCTCACTGCCTTCTGAAGATGAAAAGAACATTGGTTTTTTCAATGTGACGGTAAGATATGTAGTTGGGTCAAGTACCATAATATCATCACCCTCCACGGCTACAAGGACCGCAGGCACCGCATCTTTACGATTACCGATCAATTTAGCCCCTTTCAGACTACTCGTTTCGATCAGGAATCGCGAACCTGTTGACAGAGAAATACCCTTTGTGTTCTTACCGGAGTTCTTGATCTCTATAACATCGCCCTTAAAAAGAATGATATCACCAGGCATGAATTCCGGCAACCTCATCGCATAGGTCATCCTGTATATGTCCTTGCCTTCCTTGTGACTATGCAGAGTAGCTGATTCTGTAAAACTGCCACCAAGCTCATTGGAGATGCTCTTGCATATATGCCGGCATGCGTTACAAGAGCCAAGATAGAGATCGGCACCATCCTTTGAATCGCTGCTGTTGGTTATAAAGGCAAGCCTATCCCCCTTCTTCCATAACTTTTCTACCATCACAGCACAGATCATCTTGCAGGAATCGATCTCTTCTGCTGTCGGGACCCTGTTGGTCGCCCTTATCTGTAAAATACCTTCAAAATAACCGCCTGCCATGCGGCTACATCGGTCACATGCTTCACGCAGCACACGCACTTCGGCATTAAGGTTCTGATGGAGAGATTCACCTTCCACCATGGCCTCGACCTCTACCCTTACCTTGTAAAGATGAGGGGTCATCTGGTGAGGGTTGACATATATCTCGACATCTTCAGCCTCGTTGTGTATCAAAAGTGCATCTTCCACAGTCCTGATGACGATCTCATCCAGATCACCCACATCCCTCCATTTGTTCCTGTCGAATCGTGCACCACATTTGGCACAGATCTTTGCATGAAGAACAAGTGGAAGCTCAGCTAAAGTAAATGTTTTTAAAAAGCATTCCCTACAAGTGTTCTTGTAGAGTTTTTCCGTTTTCGCCCCACATTTTGGGCATAAGATCTGACTCATCAAAGGTCTGAATGGTCAGTAGTTGGATATTAGTCTTTTGTACACTAAGTTATTCGCATGTCAGGCACATCAACTTGAGATCATTACTCTAAAAAAAGAATATGGATATTAAATATAACATCCATACTTACCTTTTGAATTTAGTCAATCCAGATATCTTTTGCTTTAACTTCTGTGTGAACAATGGACGTAAGTTCCAGAGAAGCTTCTTGTTCGCCTTAAAAAGTGCTGCCACAAAATCGAGAAGGTCCATCCTCTTAAAATCGACATCCTTTATAGACCCTGCAAGTGAATCAAGGTCTTCATCCGACAGACTGAAAAAAGTCTCCTTAACGATAAGATTATTGGCAATTTCATTACCGAACGAACCACGCCAGCGTCTCTCGTATTCCTGAAGCATTTTTTCAGACACATCGTTCTGAGCAATAGCCTCAGCTGCAACCTCACCGGCATACAGCCCGGCATCCATTGCATTGCTAATGCCACCACCGGTAAAAGGATCAGATTGCCTCGCAGCATCCCCGACAAGCATCAGGCCATTGGCAATTGTCTTTTCAATGGGACCACTTGCAGGAACTGCACCTGCTACGTGCTCAATGATAGAGCCGTTCGGATAGTTTGCCTCAACGAACTCGGCCAGGTATTCAATGGGCTTCTTTTCTCCGGCACGACTGCCGAGAATCCCAATACCCACATTTGCCATATTATCTCCTTTCGGAAACAGCCAGACATATCCACCAGGTGCTACTTTGTTGCCCATGTAAAAATAACAGGAACTTTGGTCGATGTCAACTCCACTTACAAGGAACTGAGCACACGTTTCGATCTGAGATGGTTTTAGTGATGTGTCAATACCTGCCCATCTGCCAACCTTGGATTCCACACCGTCAGCACCGATCACAAGCTTAGAACGAATTGAATGGTTCTTGCCAAGATGCATCATCTCAACACCACAAACAGTATCATCCTCAATGATAAGACCGGTGACCCTGGCCTTTACCATAATATCCACACCGGCTTCACCACTAAGTTCCACAAGCGTACGGTCAAAGATCTTACGGTCCAGGACATAACCGACCTCTGATCCGGCATTCTCCTCAGCCATTGTAAGGGTAGTACCGTTGGGAGAGATTATCTTGGCAGCACTAACTTCGCCACGAAGCCACTTCTCATCCGGTTCAATGTGCTGCCTTAACCTTCTTTTACCAACACCTTCAGCACATCTTATAGGCTCCCCTATCTCCTGCCGTTTCTCAAGCATAAGGACCGAGAGTCCTTTTTGAGCAGCGGTCGTTGCTGCGATCGAACCTGCGGGACCGGCACCTACAACTATTAGATCATATTGGTCTTTCATCATTCACCCTTAAAAAGGTCAATTAATTGTATTCAAACTTCGATAAGATATGTCCTGTTCCTATATTCAGATCGAATAAAGCTAACAGGCGGTGATTACAATCGGGTTATTTTATTTAAGAATATTGTACACATATCAAGTTTACAACGAAGTAGCAGAACAATAATGAATAAGATGACTATCGCCATGTAACCCCATGTTAGTTTTTAAGATAACATATATGACCATAAAACTCATATTTATATACTTTGTACTGTTTGAGTATTGCAAATAGCTAATGCAGCTTGTGAATTGGCAAATAGACAATAAAATATAATTTATTATCTATTTTCTTGGTGTGGTACAAATGAGTTATAGAAGACATAGAGAATTCCCTATTTCAGCATGTGGGGAGATAAATATGGAGTTTGAAACGAAACTTTATCACGAGATCGCGAACGAGATCGTAAAAGCAGAGCGAGCAATGCGTATAATAGCTTCGTTCTTTTTTAGACCACTTATCGGTGCCAATTCATCTCTCTTTTTTTCGCAATTTAAGACAAGTAAAGTTTATACAAAACAACGAAAACTAACTAGTTTGGTGTAGTCATGAAAAATAAAGAAACGGCATATAAAAAAATTAAATTCATATTACCAGCATTGCTGCTTTTGATCTTCCTTTGTGCAATGCCTGTAGCAGCTTCTTCCTATGAACTTGTTGCAAACACGACCAGTGATACAAATGGTTACTATAGTTTCGAAGATACCCAAAATGGGAACTATACACTTGTTGCAATGAACTATTCAGACAAATTGAGGGCAATAGAGGTTGATATTTCAGTAAATGGTTCTTCAGTGGAACAATCTCTAAATATTAAATCAAGTGGAGATGCAGTTGACAACATCGATGAATTATACGGTTTCCTGGATAGGTCAGTGATTTCAGGACAGACATTCACAGCCATAATGGGACCTGATCCAATTCATCCTTACGTGGATGTATTGCTCTTAAATGAGAAGGCAGATGAATTTATTTCCAATACTACAAGTGACGAGAATGGCTACTATAGTTTCGAAGATATTCAAAATGGGAACTATACACTTGTTGCAATGAACTATTCAGACAAGTTGAGAGCAATAGAGGTTGATATTTCAGTAAATGGTTCTTCTGTGGAACAATCTCTAAATATCAAATCAAGTGGAGATGCAGTTGACAGGATTGATGAATTATACGGTTTCCTAGACAGATCAGTGATTTCAGGACAAACATTTACAGCTATAATGGGACCTGATCCAATTCATCCTTATGTGGATGTATTGCTCTTAAATGAGAAGGCAGATGAATTTATTTCCAATGCTACAAGTGATGAGAATGGTTACTATAGTTTCGAAGATATTCAAAATGGGAACTATACACTTGTTGCAATGAACTATTCAGACAAGTTGAGAGCAATAGAGGTTGATGTTTCAGTAAATGGTTCTTCTGTGGAACAATCTCTGAATATCAAATCAAGTGGAGATGCAGTTGACAGGATTGATGAACTATACGGTTTCCTAGATAGGTCGGTGATTTCAGGACAGACCTTCACAGCTATAATGGGACCTGATCCAATTCATCCTTATGTGGATGTATTACTCTTAAAAGAGAAGAAATTGTTGGATATAAACGATCATCACCTCAATATTTCTATAATTACGGGTTATGAAAGTTATTCTTCAAAATTAAACAGTGTAGTTGAAAGGATAAACAGCAATTCTGATTACAACATAACAATTTTATGCTATTTACCATCTACAATCGAAGAAGATATCGACTTTTCAGAAACAGACATAATTTATGTCAATATGTTTACTGCCACTGCTTCAGTGATATCAGACAATATTGATGCAGCAATTGCAAATGGAACAATCGTTGTGGGATATAACACCTATCTCAATGAAAACTATGAAGTTCCAGATGGTTTCTCCAATGAAGAGGATTTCGAGAACTATCTTCAGGATTACTGGATATATGGTGCTATAGATGAGTCTAACTTTGATAATATGATATTCTTTTTATCAACTACTCTTGGTAATCGTAATGACCTACAAGTAGAAGATCCGACAGGTTCAGATAGCGCAATATACCATCCCGAGATGTCTGCACCATATTTTACTGACAATACCAGTGAATACTTCGAGTGGTATAGCAACAGGAATTCAACAGAACATTCTTTTGATGAAAATGCTCCAACTGTTGGTATGACATTCTACAGTTCATACTATCCTGATGATATGGCAACTTATGATCAGATAATAGAAAAACTCGAAAATAGAGGTATGAATGTTATAGCGTGCTATGGTTCAAGCAGCGAATATGTGGACCCTTTCTTTGACTACAGTCCTGAAACCAAAGTTGACCTGATACTTTCAACCACTTATCGAAGCCAGTATTTTGACATCGAGAGTTTGGGCGTACCGGTAATGAACACAGTACTAAACGGTTACATGAACCTTACCGAGTGGCAGGACACAAATAATCCACTACCAAATACCTATATGTTGAGGCTATACAGACCGGAAACATTAGGATGGATCGATCCGATCATGATATCTTCCGAAGAAATTAATTCTCAGGGTAACGAAGTCTACGTCCCGGTCGATGATCAGGTTGACTGGCTTGTTGAGAGAGCTGAAGCACAGACTGACCTGTCTTCAAAGAACGAATCTGAGAAAAAGGTTGTCATCATCTATTACAACCATGGAGCAGGAAAGGACAACATCGGTGCTTCATATCTAGAGGTTATCCCAAGTATCAATAATCTTCTGAAAGGCATGGCCAACTCAAGTTATGATGTAGATATATCAAGCATTCCTAACGAAACCGAACTTGTAGATCTATTTGTGAAGCAGGGTACAAATATCGGAAGCTGGGCTCCTGGAGAACTTGAAGATCTTGTCGAGACAGGAAAAGTAACATTGATCCCTGAAGAAACCTACAAAGGTTGGTTTAATGAACTTCCGGAAGAAAGAAAGCAGGAAGTAGTTGAAATGTGGGGTGAAGCCCCTGGAGAGGTCATGATGTACGAAGATAGTTCAGGTAACAGCTTCGTCGTTATACCTAAAATAGAAGTTAGTGATAATGTGATCCTTGCTCCACAACCTACAAGGGGCTGGTTACAGGACAATGAAGCACTATACCATTCAGGAAATCTGCCACCTCACCATCAGTACATTGCATTCTACCTCTGGCTACAGAACGAGTTTGATGCTGATGTTATGGTTAACATGGGAAGGCATGGTACAGTCGAATGGCTTCCTGGAAAGGAATTCGGTCTTTTCAGGGATGAATGGCCTGCCATCATGGCTGGTGACATACCTGTAGTTTACCCATATGTAATGGACGGCATGGGAGAAGGAATGCAGGCAAAACGCAGGGGAAATGCGATTATAATCGACCACCTTATACCCCCAGTTGTAATGTCTGGAAGTTATGGGAACTACACTGAATTGAATGAAAAAATAAATCAGTATAATGCTCTTTCCAGTGAACCAGAGATTCAGGAAGATCGCTATAACGAAATAGTTAACCTTACACTTGAGTTACATCTGGATGAAAGAATCAATATGAGTCTTTCCGAAGATGAATTGACCAGAAAAGAGTTCCTGGATGAACTTGATGATGTTCTCAGAGAACTCAGGACAACATCCATGCCATACGGTTTACACATTCTGGGCACTTCCCCTCAGAATGAACAACTAAATGAGATGGTTTGTTCTATGCTTGGAAATAATTTCAAGGAAGAAGTTGCACTGTACAATAGATCTGAGACTGCACCAGTGACACTTCTTGACCTCGTACTGAATCAGGGACAAAATTATACTTTTGCGCAGGAACAGATTCTTGGTTTTGGTAACAATTCAGTTACAATGGATGATTACCTGTCAGATGCTGAAGAATATGCTGATAAACTTGGCCAGAGCGAAGATGAGATCCACCAAGTTCTCAACGCAATGGATGGAAAGTATATAGAGTCAAACCTTGGAGGAGACCCAATACTTCGCCCGGATGCACTTCCTTCAGGCAGGAATTTCTATGCTTTCGATGAGCAGCTCATCCCAACAGAACAAGCATGGGACCTTGGAAGGGATCTCGCGAATCAGACCGTAGATATGTACATGGATGAAAATGAAGGAGAATATCCGAAAAAGGTTGCATTTATACTATGGGCAGGAGAATCCACACGTCACGAAGGTGTGATGGAAGCAGAGATCCTGTACCTCCTTGGTGTTAAACCTGTTTGGGATAACGGAGAAGTTGTGGACGTGGAGTTGATAGATTCTTCAGAACTGGGACGCCCACGCATAGATGTACTTGTGCAGATCTCCGGTCTTTACAGGGACACATTCCCACACAAAGTGGAATTGATCGACAAGGCAGTCTATCTGGCATACAATGCCCCTGATAATGGATATGGTGAAAAGGATGAACGTCCTATGCCTGAATATATCCCATATGATCCCGTAGAGAATACGAACTATGTGAGGGAAAATACCAACAACATCTACGAAGGCTTGAATACAACATTCCAGAATGAAACTGCTTCAATGACCATTTCCCTGCTCAGGATCTTCGGCCCTGAGGACAGTGCCTATGGAACAGGTATGGCAAATGCAATCTCTGCAAGTGACACCTGGGAAGACAACACAGTTCTTGCTGACCTTTACATGGAAAGGATGAGCAATGCCTATGGACAATATGTCTGGGGAGAAAGCATAGAAGATATCGTTAGCCAGTGGGATGTTGCTGGTAGTTCTATAGATAATGAGGACGTCTTTGGGGACAACCTTGAAGATGTAAATGCGATCTTACACAGTCGCAGTTCGAGCACCTATGGTGCTCTTGACACAGATGACTTCTTCCAGTACATGGGTGGATTGATGCTGGTTGTAGGAGAAGCTTCCGGTACAACTCCGAATACCTACATAATGAATCTCCAGAACCCGGATGCTGAAACCATAGAAACACTGAAAACATATCTCTCAAGAGAGATCGTTACAAGGTACCTCAACCCTTCCTGGATCGAAGGTATGCAACAGCATGGTTTTGAAGGTGCAGGTGCGATGGGTGAATTCATTGAAAATCTCTGGGGATGGGAAGCCGTATGCCCTGACCTGATAGATAATCATGTATGGGACAGTGTTTATGACACATACATGACCGGTGATAATGCGGATTGGGTCAAAGAGAATAACCCGTATGCATACCAGTCCATGAATGCAAGGATGATCGAAACTGCAAGAAAAGGTAACTGGGATGTATCTGATGAGGTACTTAAGACTCTAATAAAAGATTATGTCGAATCTGTAGTCGAGAATGATGTTACCTGTTGTCACCATACCTGTGGAAACCCTTCACTCGACCAGTTTATTTCCGGACAGATATCTCTTCTGGGAATCGAGGTTGACCAGGATACCCTTGATGCGTACAACAAACTAATGCAGGACGCAACACATCGATATCCTGAAACAAGTTCCCAAAAGAGTAGTTCCCATAAGAGCACTTCGAACACACCTTCTGCAAGCATCGTCAATAGCACAAGCACAAGCAATGATGCAGAAGGCTACGGAACTACCACAGAACAGAAATCTGCGAAGGATGAAAATTATGTGGAAGGGTATGAGATGACAAAGGAAACGAACTCTGAAGAAGAGGCATCTTCAAGTGGGTTCTCAGGGTCTGATATTCTGGCTACTGCCATCGTCTTCCTTGCAGTGGGAACCATAGCATATGGATTCCGCAAGCAAAAGTTGTAAAAATAAGTGGCATCCCTAAACGGATGCCAAATCCTTTTTTATTCGAATATTATTTCAAGTCCTTCTTCAAGATATGGATGCATCAAACCGGTGTAGCCGTGAGTTTTACTATCAATGGCTGTAAATGACTTTGGATCTTCTGCTTTTTCAAATGTGATCTGTGCAGAACCATAAGGAATTACACTGTCATTGATCGAATGCAGCATCACAAATGGACGTGGTGATACCTCCGCAAGATAATTGTCAGGGTCTATGGACCTGAAGAATTCATAAGCCAATTTGTCTGTGACCTGAGCAGGATCGATTGCATAGGAATCATATCCGGATGTGCTTATGGCAACAACTCCAGAAATGGAATCATCAATTGCTGTGGCAATAATGGCAGGTCTGCCCCCATTGCTTGAACCCATCATTGCGATCTTTGATGCATCTACCTCCGGCTGATCGGCCAATACATCGGAAGCTTTCAGTGCATCGTAGACCATTAGATACTGCACAGGCTCGACACCGGTCTTGAACCTTTCAACATCCGATTCGAGATCAATTGCCCCAAGATCCCTCTGGTCAATAATAATCGAAGCATAGCCCATATCAGCGAGTATTATCGAGAGACTATGTTCGTTCTCTTTTGTGACACCAGCGCCTGGCAGAACAACTATTGCCGGCATCTGTGCATCGGTTGTTGTTGTTGGAATTGTCAAAAGCGAAGGAACTGCTCTGCCCCTGCTCATATATTCGATCGTACTGACAGTGTAGTTCGAATTAGAGTCATCGACATCAATAACTGAATACTGGATAGCATCGCGTTCCGGATACGAAAGCAGGCCCTCTTCTGTAACTGACCACTTATCATCCTGGTTAAATATTATCCCGAAAAGACCAGATAGTATCAAAAGGATACCAATGACCAGAACGAGGTTATTGTTCTTCAGGATCCTTTTCATTTTCAAAGCGTCTTTATTCTTCGATCTGTTCTTAGCCATGGCTAAAGGAACAGTGCTGAAATAAAAAAAGATTTCCGTGTCAATTATGACACGGATAAGGCAAATGGAGTTATTTCTGTGGTGGCCAGTTCTGTTCCATCCATCCAGGCAACCTGCCTGAATCTGCCGGACCGATCATTACCCCTGCACCAGTCTCGTCTTCCACATCGCCCTGCAGACGTGCTGCAAGTCCTGGAAGCACGATTACCTTATGAGTCAGCTTTTCCATGTCGAAGCCTGCATCATCAAGTCCTTTCTTGATCTTTGCGGCTGTAAGCTGTCCTCCTGCCACAGCAGCCTCTACACCGATACCATCAGTGTCGATAGCTGTGAGGTAACAGTCCACACCATTAGATGAAAGGTCACTCTCAACTGTGTAGTATGTGAGTGCGAAGTTGGTGGTCACAAGCAATGGTGAATCCGCTGTTGGTGAACCTATCTCATAGACTGCAGGATCGACCGTTACAGGCTTCCTTGGGTCAGTGTACATAGTATCACGTATATGCAACTGTGGCATCAATGCGTAAGGCTCGATGCTGTGCATGATCATGATGTCACCGTACTTGATAGTGAATATGGAAGCTACAACGGTTTCCCAGTATGATGCGCTAACCTCATCATCGTGTGCCATCCAAGCTGTGAACGGAACTGCCATGATCGGGAATGCAATATCACGGTCGCCATTGATGCCTGCTCTTCTGATCTTCAGGAAATTGTTAAGGGTCGTCTTAAGACCTGTTCCTGTCGGGAATGTTCCCGGATCGAGTACAACATCTTCAATGCCGTTGTCTGCGAAGGTCTTTGCCATTGACTTGAGAAGATCAAGATCATTTGGTGCAAAGACAGTTACAGGGACATTGAACTCCTGTGCCAGAGCTGCGACTTCCTGCCAGTTATCCTTGTTCGCTGCATAAAGAAGAGGTCTCTTTTCAGCTGCGACCTCAAGTCCTGCCCTCAGGACAGCAGGTTCGAAGGAGCAAAGTACCATTGGGAAGTCAGTTGTCTCCATTACCTTCTTTACGGTCTTTGCGAACTTTTCAGGGTCATTTGATACACTGCGGACAGCGATCATGTCAAGGGTGAGGTAATCACCGACATAGAACTTCTTGAAGTCCTGTATCTTGTTCACTCTCTCGACAAGGTCAGCTTCTTCCATGGTGTCCCAGACATCATAGGCAAGTGCGGTCTTGTTGAAGAAAGTAAGCTTGTGACGGTGTAATACATCATCTCCACCGATACTGATAGCGTTATCTCCGACACCAATGACAACTTCCCTTATCTCAGGAGCAAGGAGAGTTACAAGTTCATCATATTTCTTCTTGTATTTCTTTTCCTCAATAAGAGGGATACAATCGGTTGCCTGCAGTGACCTGTCGATAAGATGGGAAGCAAATGCCATGCATGATGTTTCACCACACTGACCACAGTTAGTTCCAGGAAGGAACTTGTATGCTTCGAGGGGGCTGTTTATTTTCATTTATCACACCTCCGCTCCGATCCACTTAGTGATATCGATCTCTTCAGCCTCAATTGAGCCGTAGAGTGTTTGTGTTATTTCCTTAAGCACCTGAACTGATGTTGGGTGCATCATCATGAACATATCGTTGCCTGCAAGTGAGAGGGTCAGACCTGTGACTATCTCCCAGATAGGACCTCTGTACTCACGTGGACCCCAGTCAGAATCCTGTTTGAGTGGAGATTCCTTCATCCATGACTCTCGGGCACCCCATGCATTGGTCGTACCGGAGGACATTGGGAATGTAAGTTCTTCATCACCCATGAGACCTGCAAGTCGAATACGTTCCATGTTTGAGTATGCATAGTCAAGACCATAGCCAAGCGCTGCAGTTGTTGGGTCCATGACAATGCTGTCCCTTGGGACATTGCACTGTTTCATGAGCTTCCTGTTAAGTTCCTTCTGTGCATTGATCTCAAGCTGAGTCCAGGAGAGTACTGCATGACCGTGGTCTGTAGCAGCTTTTGCAACCCTTTCATAATCGAGATTAAGACTTGCGGATGCAAGGAGAACACGCTCGCCTTCTGCAACCTCAGCAGCCCTTTCAAGGACTTCAGGGTCTTTCTGCGGGTTACCTGAACCACCGATGACAATAGGCACCTTGACCGCCTGGAGAACATCCTCTACGACCTTTGCAGCTTCCCTTGCAGGAGTATCATTGATGAGAGGATCGGTTGAGATCAGGTGAATTGTCACCATATCTGCATTGAAGTCCTTTACGACCTTCTTTGCCCATTCGGCAGGATCGTTGATAACATCACCATAGTTCTCTTTGACAGACTTTGCCATGCCTATTGGCATGTCGAAGACGTCCATTGTAACATAATTGCGATGTGGCATTTCCGCATCGAAGTAATAAGGAAGTGCATTTTCCCCACCAAGGGTGACAGTGCTCTTACGGGAACCGCCATCTGCCGATGTTGCACCGAGGGTGACTTCCTGGATAGGTGTTGCCCATTCGCTCATCTTTGAAACATCGAACTTTGCAGGAAGGAGTTCTGGTATCCTTGATGCACCTGCGACAGGTGCCTGTGGAAGTCCGCCCATTGATGCTGCGAAAAGCTGGTCAACAGGGTATCCCAACATTCTTGCAATATTGGCAACATGCATTGATATCTGAGCAGCTTCGTGCCCCAGTGCATAGGCCATTGCGGGATTAAGTCCACCGCCTCCGGAGATATCGAGCTCGATGTCACCTTCAATACTCACTCCTTCGAGTGATTCGACATCGAGGTCTTTAAGGAGATCAGTAAGACCTGATAATTTCATCTTGTTTGACATATGAATTCACCATTTTACTTTGTGAAATAATGACCGTAATTACAGACCGAGCTTCTTTGCTATTTTGTCAACTTCCTGAACAGCCACGGAATCATCAGGAAGATCGAAAAGAGGTAGACCTTTAAGGTCCCTCTCCGCAATAACGCTGTCAACAGGAACCGTCCCTATTAGTTCAAGGTTCAGTTCACCTGCTGTTCTCTCGATCTCAGCCTTATTTGCATCTGTGACCTTGTTCGCAACAACAACTATGTTCTTGACATTGGTATCGAGTTCTTCAGTAAGGTCCCTTATGCGTTCTGCTGTGCGTAATCCGCGTCTTGAACCGTCGGTAACTACAATAAGGTCATCGACATCACGAATCATCTTACGGCTAAAATGCTCAAGTCCGGCTTCGGTGTCAAGGATAACTACATCGTAGTTCTTGACAAATCTGTCCATGATACCACGAAGCAGATTGTTCACATAGCAGTAGCAACCGGATCCTTCCGGACGACCCATTACAATAAGGTCGTACTTTGGCATCTCCTCCAGAATTTCATAGATCTTGGATTCGAAAATGGATTCCTTGTTGATGTCAGGAGGGAGATTGTCCCTCTCATCCTGCATGAACTGTTTCATGTCACCGACAGTCTTCGCTACCTCGCATCCAAGCGTCTCCGGCAGATTTGTATCCGGGTCTGCGTCAATAGCAAGGACGACCTTGTTTGTTTTTGTAAGATGGCGGATGAGAAGAGTTGTAATTGCAGTCTTCCCGGTTCCACCCTTACCTGTTATTGCGATAACTTTTGTCACAGAAAACCTCGTTCACTCCTTTTTCTGGATGATCACTTTCTCGATGCTTACTTTTGCATTCTTGAGAATGATCTTAACGCCGCCTGTATCGGAAGATGGCATCATCATTGGCATACCTTGCATTGGCATACCCTGCATCATTGGAGGTGCTGCGAACGTTGTTGTTTCCTGAACTTCTTCCTCTTCAGGTTCTTCCTCGACTTCCTCTTCCCATCTCTGAACGATAGGATGGTCCTTTGTTGTCAGGAAGTTCTTGAGGGAATCAAGGTCTGCAGCATCTTCTTCGGTTGCAACTTTTTCTGCGATATCAGCTGGAATATCAGCCAACACCCGGTCTTTCAAATGCTTTGGCATCCATACGACACGGTCCCAGCCACCATCGGACTGGATGAACTTTGGTGATCTGAAATAGTTGATACCAATACCGAGGAAACCAACTACCTGCTTTCCGCCACCTGTCTGACCTGCCATTGTAGAGAATGGAAGACCGTTCGGTGCAACACCTGCATAATCCCTGTCAACCCATCCAATACCATCGACTTCCGGTATGTAGAAACCTACTACCTCGAAACAGCCACAGGATGTGTGCGGGTAATCAAAGAAAGAGTGAAGATTGATACGGTCATATTCACCGCTTGAAAGGGATTTTGCAAGATCGTTAACACCGGAATACTCACCAGCTTCTGTATCGATCGTATCACCTTTAGGAATCGCGAACTGCGGACCTTCAGGATCTACCTTTGCAGCTGCACGACCATCGAACCAGTTGATAGCACCACAGAGTGATATCCTGTCCGGTGTGATCACACAAACGTTAGAAGGAGCAAATGACTGACAGAGAGTACATCCATAGAAGGTGTCAACATCCTCATCGTGAAGGTCACGTGTTCTGTCATCCCTTGACTTGTAGATGGCCTTTACATTGTCCATCTCTTTCTCGATCTCAGCGAGATCGGTTATGTAGACAGCCTCGACCTTCTCTATGAATGGAAGTTCGTTCTTGAACAGCATCATAACAGCCTGAGCGATCGGCTCAAAGGAAGTAAGGCCTTTTGCCACAGCATCCTTGCTGACACGGATCCATACATCATATCTCTGGTTCAAATGCATTAAACCCTGAATGTAGTTCTGGAAATCGTGATTCCTACGTTCTACAATTGACTCAAGGTCCTCTTCCACAAGTTCTCCTGCGATCTTGTAGATCATTGCGAACGGATGTCTTGAACCTTCTTCCATTTCAGAAAGATCGGGACCGATAAGTGTGAACTTACCGTCCTCGATCTCATCCATTGGAGTAGCTCTTACAAGCTCATAACCTTTAGATTTCGGTCCTGAGAGTTCGACATGCATGCCGTCTTTCCTAATCCTCTCCCCTTCGAACATCGGTGAGATCTCGAAAGGGTATTCGTCTGCCATATTTTGTCCTCCGTAATATAATCAAATTATTCGTGATAATGCATCAAATCATAAGTTCTCTATCAGTTCATCCAGCGCTTCAATATGTACATCAGGAGTTATGTTCCCAAAGGACATAGTAGCGTTCTGTATATACTCTTTTTCGATCGCGATAGACTTAATGCTTGAAAAGCTTTTCAAGCCGGAAAGTACCTGGTCGATATAGTATTTAAAATGCCCCAGTACGATGATGGTATCATACGGGCCTTTACCATCAAGACCGGTCCAGTTAGGATCACAAAGATAGGTTGCCAGTGCATGCACATTGATGTACTTTGCATTAACCCCCTGATCGACAAGACCACTCATAGAGTGGCCGGTAGCAGCTACCGGCAGATCTGCTTTCTTTGCGATCTCGATGGAACGCTTCAACAATTCTTCATTCTTGAGTATCTGGGATCCCACGATGAACAAAGGACGCTTTGCCTTTGAGATCATCTTTCCGGCAACATCTGGCTGCACTGCCTTTGAGCTCTTGCAACCGTATGTGCAGTGGATCTGAGTGTTCTTAATAACGTCAACCATGATTAGGCCTCCTTACAAAGTCTCTTGAGGTTGGTCGGCTGTGCTGAAACATCGGATTTCATCGCTGGGCCTGAAAGGATCTTCTTCCTCTTCCAGTCGATCTCCCAGCCCTGTTCCTCCTCCAGTATCTTGAGCAGTTTCTCACGCTTTGCAAGAGGAAGGTCGGTCTCAGTCCTGACGAACTTGTACCAGTCCTCTGGCATGACGCCGAGATATTTCTGGCTGAGCTCTATGTAATGCGTTAGCTTGATCATCCTACCCATGTTGTTGTCACTTGGACGGATACAGCTCTTTGCAAGCATAGGCATCATTTCCTCAACGGTCTCTGCGGTCGTGAGCAGATAGTCTGGAGCTGCAGGGATCTGCATCTCACTGCCATCTCTCGCGTCGTAAACCTTCCACTTCTCTTCCTCATATGGCTTTGCAATAAGTGCCCTGCGGTACTTTGAGCCATGTGGGCCGAGAATGACCGGAATACCAAGTCTTGCACATCCTGTTCCGATGGATGCTGCCTTCTGGGAATATGCACCCCATGCAACACCAACAGCGCCAACACGGTTGAGTGTGTAGTCTGCTATCTCTTCGTAGTTTCCGGAGATGTTCTTCTGTGCAAAGATCGATGCGACCTTAATTACCGCACCTGAGATATGTGAGTTAGAGACACATGAACCTGTGTTAAGCAGACCTCCACTCTTGAACCTTGAAGGGTACCTCTCATAAAGGGTCATTCCATCGTCGTCCTGGTACATACCAAGGTCCATTGCAGAACAACCTGAGACTACAACGATGTAGTTCCTTCTGAGCATCTCATCTGCGATCCTGAAAAGGTCTTTCGTACCATCCGGATAGTTGGAACATCCGACCAGTGCGACAATACCCGGAGTTGTTCCGAGAACGAGGTTGACACCCTCTTCCCTGATCTCAGGGTCACTGATAGGTCCTCTACCGACACGAACCTTTCCAACCTCTTCGCTTATGACACGCTGTGAGGACTTTTCGATAACATTGACGATATCGATATCCTTCGGACATGCATATTCGCAACGACCACATGCAATACATTTGTCATGCAGCAGCTCGAAATTTGAAAGTTCACCTTCGCTCAGAGCGGTCATTGCCTCACTGATAGGCAGGCTATTAGGACATGCAACCTCACATTTAAGGCAGTGAACACAACTATCTGCAAGCTCCTTGAGCTCTTCATCTGTTGGAAGTCCTTTGATGCCTTTCTGCTTTCTGATCTCGGACATCATCATAGTAAGACGAGGTGCAAGTTCTCCAAGCTTCTCGTAATCGAACATCAAAGCGCCTTTTTCCTTTCCGGTTGTAAGGTCTTCGAGGATGTCCTCAATACTATCATTTGACCTGTCCTTAAGTCCATACATGACCTTATCGTTTGTCGTGATGACAGGTATCATGAGCTTGCTTGCCTCTTTGAGAACATCGGCTCTTATACACTGTTCATCGACAATGATAACATCAGGGATACCTGATCGAATGGTCTTAAGTTCCTTTGCAAGGGTACCAACGACCTTTGCCCTTGGAAGGGTCTTATCGCCGGTCTTGTAACGGGTCATATCAAGAGCGGTACAGCAAAGTCCACCGAGCTCCATCTTGTCGTTAAGGCCTTTTTCATCCATATAATCGATGATGTCAGTAATTGCTGCAACATTGTGCCCGATGACGATCAGAGTAGGCTTTGAAGCATCAAGGCATCCCATACCAATATCTGCAAGGGGTGGTTCATCATCTGATTTAGGGAAGTCGAGACAGGATATCTGTGCAATATCTGAGATCTCCATACCAACATGATCGAGCATACCGCCATGAAGTGCCTTTGATTCAAAATCAATTGCTGCTCCTTCCTGACCCATGTGAACAGCTGCAAGCAACTGTGTGATCTGCTCTTCGACATAGCTGAGAACGGAATCAAGATCCCCGAGTGTCTTTGGATTTACACCTGTGACAAGCTGGACATTTGGAGCTATAATATTAGTAGCACCAACATCGAGAAGATGGTCCTTACCATAAATACCTATCAGATGGTGAAGAAGATGTCTTCCGTGTCCTGAATGTGCTGCTGCCCCTGTGATAACACGAAGCATGAACTCACGTGCATTATGCCCTGACAGGTCAATACCACATGCACCCTCTTTGTTACCGCTAAGGTCACATGGTCCAAAGGTACAGTAACAACACTGGTCACACATTGGAGTGTAGACTGGATTATACCTATCAAGGATATTATGATCCCAATCCCTTAGTGATGAAACTCCGGGCTTGACCGTTGGCCCCATTTCAAGGTCAGTTTCATCTACTTGTTTTTCAATAGCACCTACAATGTTATTGATGGTGATCTGAACATTTTCAAGGTCGCTGATAGCCATTGAAAATTTACCTTTAGTTGGCTCACTCATATTTTTATGCCCTCCTGGGTTGAACTTCTCATGGTTATATTGTAATTTTAAGGTATTTCCCGAGACGTTACGAATTGAATAAACATTATAAACATATGGCAGTCTTTGGACTGTTGGATGTAATATGCAAAACCAATATATAAACATTTTGCCTATTTATCATGATTATACTAGACAAATTATTTGGCTTGTTTACGCCGTTACACAAATAGAAGGACCAAATGATCCCATGTTGAGTATAGATCCATGAGCATGTCCGAATTATGGAAATATTGGACTGTAGAAGTATAGTATTATAGAAGCATCATTAAATAATTGTTGGAAATCATTTTATTAGATAGCAGATATTAACTTAATGAATACACTCCAATATAGTGTTTGGGAGGATAGCTTGGACAATAAATGCTGGATATGTGGCAAACAGGAACCTATGATGTATACCTGTCGCTTTTGTGGAAAGGAATACTGTTCCGATCACCGACTGCCTGAAAGGCATGCGTGTACAGGACTTGGCAGTGCTAGTGGACAGTATAAGGGATATTCGGACAATAATTACCACAGTGGCCAAAGAAGCTCAGGACAAACATCCAATACTAATATGGATGAACTTGTGAAGAACATGATGAAAGAAGCGGCAAAGACCGCAGCAAAAGGAGCTGCATCACAAGCTGCTCGCAAAACACGTTCATCAATAAAGACAAGCCCTTCAATGGCCATCATCTTCATTTGCATCATTTCGTTCTTCCTGGAAGCCATACCGGGCTACGCAGCAGCGTTCCAGTTAGTTCCGGGCCTGATGTTCTCAAGACCATGGACACTCATCACACACATGTTCCTCCATGCCAGTTTCGGACATCTGTTCTTCAATATGCTGGTTTTGTTCTTCTTTGGCAGAGAACTTGAAAAACGCATAGGAAAAGACCTTTTCATCTATGTTTACTTTATATCAGGAATAGTTGCAGCACTCGGATATTCCATAACCAGTACAGCCGGCTACCCTATCGTAGGAGCTAGCGGCGCGATCATGGGAGTATTTGCAGCACTTACGATACTGGCACCTGAGATGGAAGTATATGTATATTTCATTCCGATGAAAATAAAATACGCACTCGCACTGTTTGTACTTCTTGACTTTATGTTATTGAATGCAAACGATATGGTAGCCCACACAGCTCACCTTAGCGGAGTCCTCGTAGGAGTTTACATGGGTTACAGGCTCAAAAAAACGATTGAACAGCGCAATCGAAATTACTACAGTTTTCGAAGGTGATCCGCCTGAATGATAAAAGGTCCCGTCTTGCAAATTACCGCCCACGGCCTGAAACCGGGGAAGAGATACCCATACAGTTCATAGAGATGGAAGAAAAGATCGCAGGATGGGCACCTGAACTGAAAAGGACCATATATCTGGACAAGGCATCAGAATATGACCCTGATAATTTCAAAAGGGTCAGAGAAGTATTCCTCCTTAAGGTCTATAATTGGTTCCTCGACGGGATCAGTGTTATAGAACTAAAACCAGAGGAGAGGATACAATTTGAAGATATCCTGAATGACCATCTCCTTTACGGCGGAGAGGTTCGTTACACACGTAAAAAACAGGGTAAAAAGATACATAATTGCTTTTTGCTTGCAGAAGTTCCGATAACTGCCCGTGCTAAAAGGGTCGCAATGACAGATATTCTTTAAAAGAGAGCAGAAAGAATATATATATAGTATACCCTCATTTCTTTACTAAGAAGTAACTCAGGGGAGTTGACCATAGAATTATTACATCCGATCACACAGAATTATTAAGGATGATTATATTAGATTAGTATTTATATATTTGAAAAACGAATATAATCGATTGGATGTGGATTGATATCATTATTCTAAGAAATGGCCGAGGGAAATATGCAGAACGTTAAAACCGGATTTAGTTCCATTGTAAAATACCTTAGTACAAAGAAGGAAACCGGCAGAAGGAGCATTGGTCTTTTGGTCGATGGTCCGAATGTATTACGAAAGGAATTCAACGTCAACCTTGAGGAGATACGTGACGTACTAAAAGAATACGGCAACGTGAAGATCGGAAGGGTGTTCCTGAACCAGTATGCATCAGACAAACTTGTAGAAGCCATTGAGAACAATGGATTCGAACCTATAATATGCTCCAGTGATGTCGATGTCCGTCTTGCAGTAGAAGGGATGGAGCTTGTCTACAACCCAACGATCGATACAATAGCACTTGTAACAAGGGATGCTGATTTTAAGCCTCTTCTGAACAAGGCCAACGAGCATGGGAAAGAGACAATATTATTTGGCGTTGAACCTGGATTCTCAACAGCACTTCGAAATTCAGCAGATTATGTGGTCATACTTGAGAACAACCAAATGAACTACTATGAAGAAGAAGTAGCTGAAAAAAAAAGAATACAAAAAGCTTCTTTAAACGCTCATAAAATAAGCTGAGAATTCTGCATGATGGCATGCAGATCTCTTTTACATCAGTATTATTTAAGATCGTAAGATCCTTGCCTGAACATTAATGTGAACACACATTACGGATCATTTCTTCAAGCCTTTCTCTTGAAAGACCTTTTTTGACCTCAGTACAGTTCTTCACCTTGGAGATCAATTCGCATAGTTCGTCTTGGTCAAGCTCATAGCCAAGGTCATTTACAATGCCCTTCAAAGCCTTTTTGCCAGTATGCTTACCGACAATGAGGTTACGCTTCCCACCGACCATTTCAGGAGTGAAAAGCTCATAGGTCCTTGGCTCTTCAAGAATTGCCATTACATGGATGCCAGATTCATGCGTGAAAGCATGCTTTCCAACAACTGCTTTATTGACAGCTGTGGGAAGACCCGAATATTCTTCAAGCTTTCTGGAAATGCTGTTCAATTTGGTCGTATCATATGTTTCAATACCATGCTGCACCCTCAGTGCCACCAGCAGTTCCTCAAGAGAGGCATTACCTGCACGTTCACCGATACCGTTGATAGTTGTATGTAATTGCTTTGCACCAGCCTCGGCAGCAACCAGAGTATTTGCAGTCGCCATTCCAAGATCATTGTGACAGTGGATACAGATAGGCGTATGAACGACCTTCTTGACCTCACTAACAAGGTAGTGTGTTGTAGCAGGGCTCAATATACCAATGGTATCAGCAATGCTCACATAGTCCACATGATAATCTTCTGCTGCCAGAAAGGCCCTTTTGAGAGTCTCAATGTTCGTCCTTGTGGCATCCTCAGCGGCAAACCTTACCTTGAGGCCGTGGTCCTTTGCATGTTCGATGGCGCTCATCGCACAACTGAAAACATCTGCACAGCTTTTGTGGTATTTGAACTTTAAATGAAGATCCGACATAGCAATGAAAATGCTGACAATATCAACATCACAATCAATAGCTGCGTCGACATCATTTATGACAGAGCGTGCAAGGCAGCAGATGTTGGCATCAAGACCCAAATTGCTGATATCCTTGACAATATCTTTCTCTGAAGTCGAGACAACTGGAAAACCAGCTTCAATGACCTCAACGCCGATAGAATCAAGTTCAAGGGCAAGGTCGATCTTTTCATCTCTTGTAAAAGCAACACCAGGGGTTTGTTCGCCATCCCTTAATGTGACATCACATATCTCGATATCAAGAGGACTCTGATCAATGAAGTTCATCAGTTCATTTTTAGAATAATCAGTATTCGCCATAATATTGATTCCCGTTCGAGTGTTTGAAAGGACACTATATAAATATGTAGGTTTTGTCTCCAATATATTCGATCATCTAAGCTTGTTCTGCACCCTTTCATAGAACCCGCTGCCAAGTATCTCCACAAATCTGGCAGGCATGTCCGACATTGTAAGTGTCACCACATCGTTTTTCTGAATTGTGTGCGTGTACTGCCCATCGACAACAAGTGCAGCTTTCTTCTCCGGTACGATCATCTCTACTTTAATAATACTGCTTGCAGGAACCACCCAGGGCCTTGCCGATAATTTAAATGGTGCAAGCGGGACGATCAATGTAGCATTCACTGCAGGATCGATCAAAGGGCCACCTGCGCTCATAGCATAAGCAGTGGAGCCGGTAGGAGTTGCGATAACAACACCATCTGCACGCATCTCTTCTGCTTTTTGATCATCGATGGTTATTCTGAAGGTCAATATCTTTGCGGGCCTTGCGGTCGTTAGCACAACCTCATTGGTCGCAGCAGGAATAACTTCCCCATTAAGGTCAATGGCCAACCTGGAACGTTCGGAATACTTGAAACCTTCAAGCACTTCCTCAATGGTACTTATTGCTTCGGACGGATTGACCTCCACAAGAAAACCCACAGTACCCATATTAATTCCAAGTATAGGAAGTGGGTCCTCCATACGGGCAATATTTCGAAGAACAGTACCATCTCCGCCAACAGAGATGAGCAGTTCAACCCCCTGCGCTCTCATCAGCTCAACAGGTATTATCTCCACACCTTCGAGCTTTAATGGTAGAGCAGTATTGGGAGATAATGCTATTTCCACTTTTGACCTGAAAGTTTCAACGATACTACTGACCATCTCAAGTGCATCCGCGTGGTCACATCTTGATACGATCCCGATCTTCCTGATGGTCATCTATTCACCTCTCCACAAGCTTTAATATGTCTGAATGAGCACAGCCATTTGATGCTACCATATATACAGGGTTTATCACACTATCTTTCAATTTGAGAGCATTACCAGCTCCATCCGTGACGATACCACCTGATTCTTCTATTATCAACTTACCCGCTGCAACATCAACAAGACGAAGAGAGCCACGGACATCCACAAAAGCATCCAGCCTCCCAGATGCCACATAGCACAATTCCAGAGAAACACTGCCAAATATCCTGATCCTTCGAACGTTTTTGCACAGATCCACCGTTCGCTCCACATTTTTGCGATACCCATAGAGACTTACACAGAAATCATTTAAGGAAGAACATTTAGAATGGGAGATCCTTTTATCATTGAAATATGCACCCTTCCCGGATTCCGCATAGAACGTATCCCCGTTCGCAAGATTTCTCACATATCCGAAATAGGTGGAAGACAGGTCCGGATCACCAATGGCAATAGAAATACCATAAAAAGGGATATTTTTGGAAACATTGTACGTTCCGTCAAGCGGGTCCAGTACTATGGTGAATTCCGGATCATCACCGAAAACAACCTCACCAAGCTCTTCGCTCAATAAACGGATCGAACGGCCATCAGCCTTTAAAATTTCAATGATGGCTTTCTCAGAAACATCATCTATCAGTTTAGTGTCAGTCCCATCAGCTCCCACATATACGGTCCTGAATGCTTCTTCCGTGCCCACAAGATCAGAAATTGCATTTGATGCAGACTCCGCAAGAAGATCACAGAATTCCAGCATTTGTTGAGAGACAGACATGGTAAAAAGAAAATAAGGGCATCAGATGCCCATTGTTCTATTTGTTATCTCTATGGACCTTGATGCATCGGATTCGAGTTCCATCATTGCACGAATAGCATCGACATTCTCAGGAATTACATCTGATTCCTGGTGGATAGCCTGGAAGAAATAAAGTTCTCCCCCATACATTGTAATGGATTCATTCCAGACACAGTTCTCCCACATGTCACCCCTTGGCCTGCCAAGGTCCTTTGCGAGCTCCATGATCTCTGCTGTGGATGTGATACCCTGCCCTACGAACCTTACGCGGCTCTGTTCTGCAAGGATGCTCTCAACATCTTCAGCAGTGCATTCCTTTTCAAGCTCAAGGTTAACGGTATGCAGGTGCATAAGTGTTGTAGGGAGTTTTACAGCAGTAGTTGCAATATCGATGTTCGGAATAACGCTCTTTACATCAGGACCATGGTGGGATGGAAGCTTGATGGGGTTTGGAACAATAGCATTGATAGGACCAGTTTTAATGTCCCCAGGATCAGCAGCCCTTCTAAGAAGGGTCACGCGTGCTTTTTTGACCCCGAATTCCTTATCGAGTGGTGATAGGACACGGCAAAGACCAGTGGTATTACATGAAACTACCCTGACAAAGTCCTTTCCAAGAGCTTCATCATAGTTGGTCTCAGCATTGAATGAACAACCTGTAAGAGAATGGGATTCGCCACCCTGCCAGATGGCCTTGATACCTGCCTTCTCATAAAGACCCTTGTTAGTAGCGCCGACCTTCCCGGGGGTACAGTCAACTACGACATCTGCGGCTTCGACCATTTCCTCAACGGTGCCGGAGACCTCGATGCCTTCTGCTTCCATGGCCCCTACCCTGTCTGCAAGGGTATAGACATTGAATCCCTTATCCTTTGCCATTACGGTCTCAAAGTTAGGACGGGTCTTTGCAACACCGATGATCTCCATATCATCCTGAAGTGCTACAGCATCTGCCACTCTTTTCCCAATAGTTCCATATCCGTTTATTGCAACTTTAACCTTTGTCATCTAATACACCTTCCATCCTGGATTTGACAAATCAGTATTGTATAAAATATTTTAATGATAAACATCTTTAATGCTGAACCACGATCACATAAATGGCAGGAAGTAATCCCGTAGACCACTTGTGATAGGCATGTCCTGTTAATTCAGTTTCCAATAATTATAGTTTCCCCTTTTGAGAAGTCGATCTCTTTTATAGTGCCAAAGATTATCGTCTTTTCCCCGAATATACCAGTCAGTTCAATGGAATCTCCATCCACCAACATTTTTGTGACGGACTCCATCACCAGTTCCTTTTCATCGCCTTTTATGACGATCACATTAAGTTCACACATATATCCACCTGTTTTTATGGCATTCTGTTTTATGAAATACCTTTTTGGGATACTTCATATAAACCAAACTTACCCTAAATACTTTTACTATGTCCTTATTATAGATAACTACTTTCACATCAATTGAGCTCACTGAACAAGCTTTGCTACGGAATAACCCATTTCAAGCCCCATGTCCTCGGCAACTGCTTCACATTTTGTGCGGAGGAGGTATGCTATGGGACCAAATGACCTTTCAGACATCGTTTCATAGTTCGCCATTCCTTTGCTTATGATAAGACTTGCGTCCTCAAGAGCTTCAATGAACTCAGGCGGTGCTTCATCAAAGCTGACCCCCACTGCATTACAGCCGGTGGTCAGGACACGATCGACCTTCTTATCAAGCTCGTATTTTCTTACATCATCCATGGTCACATCTGTGAGCATAGGAGCACCCCTTACTACGAGAGTTATCTTACCACCGACCTTTCGTATAATATCTAAGACCAGCGTATCAAGGATTATCTCCCCGCAGTTGTCTACGACATAAACGACATTATCAAGCAGGTCGAACATCTCAGGAGTATCATCCACATCAAGTCCTTTACGGAATATATCTGCAAAGGTCCTGTCAAAGACATCCTCCCCTACATCGAATCCCATTATGCCGAAATCGAAGAAATTACCTATTACGGATGCAAGCACTGCCCTTCTGAACATTACCAGGTCAGAAGGCTCGCCTTCATGGACAAGAGAATGAGCATAAGGATAGACCTTTTCAGCTATCTCATTGCTTAATATTTTAAGATCGAGATAAGGGTCATCATCATTGAGCACCTCATATGCTTTCCTGTGGATAGCTGTCGAGACAACACCTGCCGGAACACCAGGGACGTAAGTATCTTTAAGAACATCGATGCCCGCAAGCATTGTCTTGTGAATAAGTTCATCATCGTTTGTGGAAAGTTTTGCTTCGTAGTGAACTCTCGAAAGAAGGCAATATGTACATCTTGCATCCATTTTCATTGTTTTGATCCTTCTAATTATAGTGAACATGTGGCCATTAGAACTGACCAGAGATCAGATTGTCATACCAAACAGACGCACCATAAATAAATTTAACGAAATGTGCCCTATGTGTCCCAACTTTAGTAGAACAACCCCATTTTTTCGATAAATTGAATTAAAAGTATAGTAAGCAATATCTAAAAATTTGTTGAAAAATTTACCTTAAAGGAAAATAAAAAAGAGGGCGAATGGAGGGGTTTGCCTTTTCCGTCACCTAGTATATAGCTATTTCGCATAGTAACGCCATTACATTGAATTAAGTTCGTAAAGAGACCAAAAAGATGCATTTGGAACCAAACTAAATAACCTTTTAATTCAGTCCCTTCATAATAACTCTAACTTGTTTTAGAGAATATTCGACACCAAATTTCTCTTTGATAAGCTCTCTAACACGTGCAGTCGTCCAGTTCCCTTGCATCCTTAGATAGAACTTGAGATCACTCTTCTGATCATCGGTAAGCTTGGAAGGACGGCCACCTGAATAACGAGGCAATAGACCAGAATAACCATCACGGTTCCACCTTTTTTGCCATACGTATGCAACCTTTTTTGTCACTCCTACCTTCCTTGCAGCCTCTTCGACAGAATCACCATTATACCTGTATCGGACAAAATATAGTCGATCAAGTATTTTAATAAGGATCTCGATATACCTAATTCTTTTATTTAGTTCTTCGTAAGTCAACTTTTTTTGAATAGGATACATTTCAGTTTTTACCATGGCTTCCGATAATGGTTTAAAAGTATAAATAGTTTAGTTCCGTTCTGCAAATGTTTATATACGAGTATCATCAAGGAAGATTTGCAATTAAGCAGGATAAACGACCGACCGCGTTGAAATAATGCGGACGGGCTGCAAGATTGGTATATTAAAGGTGATGAAAATGGGAAATCAAGAAATTTTCGACAAGCTCAAAAACGCAATCGTAAATCAGGATATCAACGGCTGCCCTGCAATAACACAGGAAGCTCTTGATGCAGGAATTAGTGCATTCGACATTATCAACGAAGCACTTGCACCAGGAATGAAGATCGTAGGAGATAACTTCGAAGCAGCAACAATCTACCTTCCACAGATCATGATGTCTGCAAAGGCAATGAAAGCTGCAATGGAGATCCTTGAGCCAATTCTCGCAGAAGAGAAAGGCGACGAAGAGGGTGTAGGTATGGCAGTAACCTTCGTACAGGAAGGAGATATCCACGATATCGGTCACCGTCTTGTTACAACAATGCTTGGTGCAAACGGCTTTGAGATCCTTGACCTTGGAACAGATATTCCAAACGAAGATGTAGTTGAAGCAATTGCAAAGAACAAGGGTAAGAAAATGCTCCTTGTCGGTTCCGCACTGATGACAACATCAATGCTTGGCCAGAAAGATGTAGTAAGGTTACTCGAAGAAGAGAACCTCAGAGATTCCGTTAAGATCATGTTCGGTGGCGCACCAGTCACAGACGCATGGATCGAGGAATGCGGCGCAGACGGCACAGCCGAAAATGCAGCAGAAGCAGCAAGAGTAGCACTTGAACTTATGGCATAATATTGGGGGAACTTTAAATGACATTTACAAAATCAGTTACCTGCTTTGACTTCTACGACCGAGCACAGAAAGGCGAGAAATGTACCCAGGATGACTGGGATCTGATGACCATTCCAATGAAGGCAATGGAACTCAAGCAGAAATACAACCTTGACTTTGGTACCGAGACCGTTCCAACCGACAAGGACCAGATGGAGAGACTCTTCAAGGCAGGTTTCGACATGCTCCTTGAATGTGGTATCTACTGCACAGACACAAAGAGGATCGTCAAATACACAGAGGACGAGATCTGGGACGCTATCAACAACCCAATGCCAGCATTCCAGCTCGGTACCGGCAGAGACTCAGTACAGATGAAGAAGAGAGAAGTAGGCGATAAGAGAAAGCCTATAGTACAAGGCGGTCCAACTGGCTCACCTATCTCAGAAGATATGTTCTCTGCAATTCACATGAGCTATGCACTCGAGAAAGAAGTTGACACTATTGTTAACGGTGTCATGATGACAGTACGTGGCAAGCCACCTATACCAGGCAGCCCATACGAGATCCTCGCAGCAAAGTCCGAAACAAGGATCATCAAGAACGCAGCAGCAATGGCTGGCAGACCAGGTATGGCTGTTTAGGGACCTGAGACCTCACTTTCCGCACAGGGAAACATCGCTTCCGACTGTGTCGGTGGTCAGGTAACAAGTGACAGCCACGAAGTATCACAGCTCAACGAGCTTAAGATCGACCTCGATGCAATTGCAGTTATCGCACACTACAAGGGTAACAGCGACATCATCATGGACGAACAGATGCCTATCTTCGGTGGATACGCTGGCGGTATTGAGGAAACAACCATTGTAGACATTGCAACCAGCCTTAACTCTATGGTAATGAGCAGTGCAAGCTGGCACCTTGATGGTCCTGTCCACATCAGATGGGGATCCACCAACACCAGAGAAACCCTCCAGATAGCAGGATGGGCATGTGCAACTCTCAGTGAGTTCACAGACCTTATGACCGGTAACCAGTACTATCCATGTGCAGGTCCATGTACCGAGATGTGCCTCCTCGAAGCAGCAGCACAGTCCGTAACTGACACAGCATCCGGCCGTGAGATCCTCTCAGGTGTCGCAGCAGCAAAGGGTGTCATCACTGACAAGACAACCGGAATGGAAGCAAGGATGATGGGAGAAGTCGCACGTGCAACAGCAGGCATGGACATCGACTCCGTGAACGCTGTTATCAACAACATCGTCAGCTCCTACGAAGGCAACTACGCAAACGCTCCTGAAGGAAAGACATTCCAGGAATGCTATGACGTTGCAACCGTCACACCAACCGACGAGTATGTCAAGGTCTACGAAGGCGCAAGAAAGAAACTCGAAGAATTCGGTCTTACATTCTAAGATCAAAACATTACATGATATATTTTGCCAGCCTATGTGCTGGCATTCTTTCCTTTTTTGCATGTTTTTCCAAGTAGGTGACCCATAAAGCACCTATATATTACTGCGAGGTTTTCATACTCATACGATCTTCAATCCCTACATAGATCACACTCAGTCCATGATCATTACAGGGACAATATTGCATCCTATCCTACTGCATACAACTTACCAGCCACCACAGTAGCCACACATGGCCTACAGAGGCTAACAAACGACCCACGAGTACTACAGCCTGATCACAGCTTTTAAATGCTGTGAAGAAAACCTGCTCCCTTACACGCATGGCCATCTCTATAAAGAGATTCGATACTGTCCAGTATATCGAGTAGATACTAAAGAGTCAGCATTTCAAAATAGCATATCATAAATTATAAATGTAATAAATTTAAGTGGACCTTCCCTGCCTTATTTTTTAAAATAAAATTGCACATATTCTTTAAAAATATTTTAATACCAACTTTATAATAGAAAAATTTATATTATAGAGTACCAGAAGGACATTTCCTCCACCCGACTGACCAAAAAATATAAATAATACAATGTAATAGGTGGCACAAAATCCCTTGAAAAGAGGCAACCCATATCTAAAAGTTGCCATTAGCAAGGTAAAGTGGTAACTTACCTCTTAAGGAAAAGGTGCACGAAAATGGATATATGGACTATAATCAATGGAATCATCTATTTGACCTGTTTTGTTTTGATAGGTTGGATGTTGTTAGATGCCAGTAAAGTCTCAAAATAATTGTGGTTTTTAAGGAGAGTTAAATGTCTGGAAATACAAATTCGGAACATGCCGGTGTCGTAAAGACACTCCGACCCTATCACGTATGGGCGCTTGGAGTTGGTATTGTTCTGGTAGGCGAATATATGGGATGGAACTTCACAGTTGCAAAAGGTGGAATACTTGGTTCACTCTTTGCACTGCTGGTTGCCGGTACCATGTTTGTAATGGTTTCACTGTGTGCCAGTGAACTAGGATCATCAACTAAACTTGCAGGCGGACCTTATGATTGGGCAAGATTATTCGTAGGGCCCGGTGCAGCTGCACTTGTGGGTCTTGCAGTATACATGGAATTCATTGCCCTGGAAGCTGCTGACGCTATTGTCGTTGCATCCATCACAAATTCTATCTTCCCGGAAATACAAACATTCCCGGTCACATTGTTAATTATCGCATTCTTAACATTTATGAACTATCGTGGAGTCGTGGCTGCCCTTAACCTTAATTTTGCACTCACGTTCACTGCATTGATAGCTATTATCGTTTTCTTCTTCGCTAACATTACCGGATTTGCCGGCACCTGGCATCCAGAATATCTCATATCAGGAGCTATGCCTAACGGTTTTATCGGTATTTTTGCGGCTCTGCAATTTGGACCTTGGTTCTACCTTGGTATCGAAGGAGCAGCAATGTGTGCAGAAGAATGTAAACATCCAACAAGAGCAGTTCCTCTTGGTCAGCAAGCAGGTATGATAACCCTTCTTCTCGGTTCAGGTATGACCCTCTACATATGTTCAGGTCTGATCCCAGCCGCAGAACTCGGTACTTCAGTATACCCACTCTTTGAAGCAGCAACATCAACAGGTTCAACATTCCTTATTGCAGCTCTCGGTATCGGTACACTTTTCACCTGTCTTGCAAGCGCAAACGGTACAGTTTGTGACGCATCACGGTCATGGTTTGCCCTTTCAAGGGATAAATTTCTGACAAACTGGTTCGCTGACGTGCATCCACGTTACAGCACCCCATACAGGGCAGTCATTTTCACAATGCCTATCGCGATCGCATTTGCATTTAGTGGTTTCCTCGATCAGGTCATCACCTTTTCAATCATATCAGGTCTTATCTGCTATGTAATGATCCCATTTTCCCTGATCCGCTTTAGGAAGTTATTCCCAGAGCACAGCCAGAAGGTCCGCCCGTTTGTGGGTCCTCTGCAGCCAACAATTGCATATATTACGATCTTCCTTGCCATTGTGATCATGTCTACCCTTAACTGGGGATACGGTTTCAACCTTATCTTCGGACTCTTGTTCTACGTGATAGCATACTTCTACTTCTCGTGGAGATACAAGAGCATTGAGATCAATCACGATTGGGGAGAGGACCTCGGATGGCCTGAACCATCACACAGGAGATAATGGAGGAACTAAAATGGTAAATAAGACAAAATATCACAACGACCTCAAAAAAGATGCAGGCATTATTGTTCTTGTGCTAGGACTATTGTTCTTCTCAGAAACATTTGTCTTTTACAAGATAATGTCAACCCTTTGGGATGCAGTTCCTGAAGTTCGTATCATCTTTCCGGTCTACCTCTTGTTCCTGGTGCTCCTGCTCGGGATCGAGACCATAGGTTGCATCACTGTGTACAAATCCATCAAGGAACACATGTACGACTTTAACTATTACGATTAAGGAGATGGAAATATGGCAAAATCTGAAGTAAAAAGTAGTATGGTCATGCAGATCGCAGATATCCTGTTCATCTTCGTTGTCGCAGGTATTTGTGTAATAGCTCCCGTAATTATACTTGGAGGAGGAGATACTGGACCCATGGTGTTCGAATGGAATCCAGTACAATATTTTGGATTGCTTTCAGTGATCCTTGTATTCTTTATTGTGATCCTGCGCCATTCACTTAAGAACTATATTTATTAAGCTGACTCCAATTGGTTGTGGTATAATTGCCACAACTTCTCCTTTTTATATTTTTTACTTTCATTTGAACTTAATTTCATAAGATGTTTCTAACTGAAATTCAGTTGAATTCACAATAATAAATAGAAACCTTCTTATCTAACAAACAATCATTATACCGTTACAAATAAAAGCTGAAATCTATCATCGGCAGTATTTTGGGGTAAAGGGGTATAATGAATTCTTCATTGACAGATAATATCTGGCTTTCTGAGAAAAGGACAAACCTGCTTTTGTTACTTATGGAAGGGCCAAGAGACATAGAACAGATCAAGGTCTCACTTAATGTGACCTCTCGTGGAATGATGCCACAGATAAAAAAGCTGAAAGAAAAATGTCTCATCGTTGAAGAAGATGAAACTTATAGACTTTCCAATACTGGCAGACTTATAGTCAGAAACATGCTCCCTTTACTTAACACAGTGCGAATGATAAACGAGAATCGAAGTTACTGGGAACAGCACGATATTAATATACTCCCACCACACCTTTTTAAACGACTTCACGAGCTTGGTAATTATCTCCTTCTTGAACCTGACCTGAACTATACTTTTGAGATACCAAAAGAATTCACTGAGAACCTATTGAGATCAAAGGAAATAATGTCCATCATCTCATTTTTCCGCCCTGAATATCCAAAGTTCTATTCCCAACTTGCGGAAAAAGCAGACAGTCTCACACTATTACTTTCAAGATCCGTTTTTAAAAGAATGGAAAAGAATTGTGCTTCAGAACTGGATTTCCTACTTTCGTCAGAGAGCACAAGATTGTATCTTTATGAAGGCGAAGGAAGACCACCAGCTATCGATGTCTCTGACTGGTTCATGTATGTCAGCTTTTTCAATGAACAGGGACGGTATGATCACAGAGATATAATGAGCTTCGATGAGACCGCTTTGAAATGGGGAAAAGAGCTTTTCCAGTATTATTGTGACCGATCAACAGAGATAACAGAGATATAAAGGAGTATTCAAGATGCCAATGGAACTTATTGAAACTATTTTTCTCTCCGAGAAAAGAGAAAATCTCCTCCTTATGCTACTTAATAATCCTGCTGATATCAAAACAATAGATTCTACACTTGAAGTTACCTCTTCATCCATACTCCCACAGATAAAAAAACTACGGGAGGTAGGATTTATAGATAAGAATGAGAACGGATCATATGAATTGACCAGTATAGGAAGACTGGTCGTAGAGAACATGAAGCCCCTCTCAAACATGCTTAAAGTCTTTGATATATCCTGTGAATACTGGGACGAAAGAGATCTGACCGCAATTCCAGATGAGCTTTTGGACAACATTGGAAGCCTTGGAAATATTCAATTAATAGTACCTGACCTGGATCACATGTATGAACTACAGGATCACTACCTGAATAACATGCAAATGTCGAACAAAGTATCATCCGTACTCTCCCTTTACCATCCGGATAATCTGGACCTTTTCAGTAAACTGGATACTTCAGGAGTCAGTATAGATATCATACTTACAGAATCCGTGCTTGAAAGAATGTTGAGCGATTCCGAAAAGGAGATGGAATCATTCCTTAATTCAAAGAACACTACAATTCTTGTCTGTGAAGATACAATAAGGCCACCCTCATTCAGTGTCACTGATAATTTCATCTACATGAGCCTTTTCAATATTCAAGGCAGATATGATCATCACGACATTATGAGCTTTGAAGCCAGTGCATTAGAATGGGGAGAAATGTTGTTCGAACATTATAAGAACCTATCCTCATCCTATTGAATAAATTAATTTGAATATCACAATGGAAGTGAAACGATGATGAAATGGAAAGATCTGTCATTAAAAGTAAAACTGGTACTATATATTGTAACAGGGGTCTTTCTGATATTATCCGCTTCTACCTTCATTGTCATCTCCACAGTCACCGAACAGGAAGAACAGCTTGCATATCACGATTCCATTCAAAATGCAAAAAGTTTTGCAAATAGCTACGATGCCGATATGAAAGCTAACATGGCAGTTGCACAGACCCTTGCAGCACTTCTGGTCAGATATGATAATGCTGACCGTAATGAAATAAATGCCATGCTGGAAGAACTATTACTGGAAAATCCAGACCTTCTTGCCGTATATGTTGCTTTCGAACCAAACGCTTTTGACGGCCGGGATTCGGAGTTCATCGATGCTGATGCAACTCACGACGAAACCGGCCGTTTCATTCCTTACTGGAACAAGATCGGAGGCGAGATGTTCGTAGAGCCACTTGTAGATTATGATACCCTTGATTATTATCAGCTTACAAAGGAACTGGAACAGGACATCATCACAGAACCATATCTTTACCAGGGCGCTCTTATCGTAAGTTATGATGCACCCATTGTCAGAGACGGAGAGTTCATCGGCATCGGTGGGGTCGATGTAGAACTAAACTATGTTGATGAGACCGTAAGCAGCGTAAAAGCATTTGATACCGGTTATTTGTTCATGGTAAGCAATACCGGAGTGTTACTGTCCCATCCAACCAGAAAGGACTGGATCGGCCTAAAATCAATGGTCGATTTTGAGATCCCGATGATAGAAAGAGCTACCAAAGACATCAATAATGGTATTGGAGGACATATCAATACCATCGATCCGGTTACCAAAAAAGAAGTAGTAATGTTCTACGAACCCATCGAAACAGGTAAATTCGCTATTGTACTCGTTGTTCCTACCGAAGAGATGTTAGCCGGGGTGGAATCATTGCGCTCCACCCTGATCACGATCTATACATTCTCCATCATCTTCATGGGTGCCATGGCATACTTAATAGCAGCTTCATTTACAGACAGGATCAACGAAATAGTCATTGATTTTAAGAAGATATCAGGAGCTGCGATAAAGGGGGATCTCGATGCCAGGGCCAATACGGATGTAGAGATCGACTTTAAGCTCATACCCGAAGGTATGAACGAAATAATGGATGCTTTAACTGATTACTCCAAAGAATTACAAAACTCATATGAATTGATACAAAAAATGGAATCAGCAGTGAACAGCAGTGAAGTTGTGGTATTCTGGTGGAAGTTCGATCAGGAATATCCTGTTGAATTCGTTTCTGACAATGTTGCTCAATTTGGTTATTCATTGGAAGAGTTCTTATCAGGAAATCTTTTGTATGGCAACATAATTCACAAAGATGACCATGATGGTGTCTGGTCCGAACTGAAAAAATGTGCAGATGAAGGGCACGATCATTTCCACAAAGACTATCGTATTGTCACCAAAAGCGGAGAAATACGCTGGGTGCATGAAGATACGTTCATACAACGCGATGATGAAGGAAAGATCGCATACTTCCAGGGAACGATACTTGATATTACCGAGCGTGTCGAAGCTGAGAATGCACTGAAGAAAATGGATGAAATAAGAACGAAAGAGATACATCATCGCATTAAGAACAATCTTCAGGTCGTTTCTGGAATGTTGTATCTGGAATCACTCAACTTCCGTTACCAGGAAGTAATAGATGCATTCAGGGACAGCGAGAACCGTGTACGTTCAATAGCCCTTATCCATGAGAAGCTCTACCAGTCAAAGGACCTTGTCAGCCTTGATCTTGCCGACTACATCAGAGACCTTACAGATCATCTTTTCCACTCCTATAGAGTAGAGGAAGAAGATGTGAAACTTATTCTCAATGTCGATGATGTTTTCCTTGGAATGGATACTGCTGTACCTCTTGGGATCATCATAAATGAACTTACATCCAACGCACTCCAGCATGCTTTTGAAAACGGCATAAAAGGCGAGATCGATATCGATTTTTTCAGAAGGGGAGAACTATTTGAACTTACCATTAGCAATACAGGCAAACATTTCCCGGAAGATATTGATTTTAAGAATACTGAATCCCTTGGATTACAGCTTGTGACGAATCTCGTTTCCCAGATAGAAGGAGAAGTTAAACTTGATACGACCGACAGGACTACATTTACAATAACTTTCCGTGATGGCAAATAACAAGGTGTTACTATGAAAAATATCAGGATATTAGTAGTTGAAGATGAAGCGATCGTAGCAATGGTGATAAAAAAAAGATTGATGGAACTTGGTTATGTTGTCTCAGGGATCGCAGCTACCGGAGCAGATGCCATTAATAAAGTAGAAGGAACCTTTCCGGACCTTGTGCTTATGGATATTATGCTGAAAGGAGACATGGATGGTATTGAAGCTGCTGAGGAGATACGTAAAAGGTTCTCGATCCCTGTGATATACCTTACAGCACATTCTGATGAGAAAACCCTCGAAAGAGCTAAACTTACCGAACCTTATGGATACATAATAAAACCGTTCACAGAAAGGGACTTAAGTAGCAATATAGAGATCGCTATCCATAAACACCGACGTGAAATGGAAAATGATACAACTAAAAAATGATAATAAGGGAACTTTTTTATCATTCATCCTCATTTCATTTCACTTCATTTAAGGTGCAGTAGTAGTCTCACCGGCACCCCCCATGTTTTACATTCAACGTTTCAATGCCATTGTCGATTTTCAAGGCATTGTCTTTTTTTATCCATCCTGCTGATTGTAGCTAAACGATAAAATATGCAGTGTTATTCGAATATACCCGCCCACATCAATTTGTTTAGACATTACAAGTTCAAACAGCATGGGCATATTTTAATATAGTTTACAAAAACGCTATCGGCTAGGTTATATGTTTTTGGAACTGATGTTAATTTACTGATGCCTACTCTAAATTGGCATTGAACAGACAATATTGCGTAATACAAGAAAGGTGAAATAGAAATGGGAAATCAAGAACTTTTTGACAAGCTGAAAAATGCAATAGTGAATCAGGATATCAACGGCTGCCCTGCAATAACACAGGAAGCACTTGATGCAGGAATTACTGCCTTCGACATTATCAACGAAGCACTTGCACCAGGAATGAAGATCGTAGGCGACAACTTCGAAGCAGCAACTATCTACCTTCCACAGATCATGATGTCTGCAAAGGCAATGAAAGCTGCAATGGAGATCCTTGAGCCAATTCTCGCAGAAGAGAAAGGCGACGAAGAGGGTGTAGGCATGGCAGTAACTTTCGTGCAGGAAGGAGATATTCACGATATCGGTCACCGTCTTGTTACAACAATGCTCGGTGCAAACGGCTTTGAGATCCTTGACCTTGGAACAGATATTCCAAACGAGGATGTAGTTGAAGCAATTGCAAAGAACAAGGGTAAGAAAATGCTCCTTGTCGGTTCCGCACTTATGACAACATCAATGCTTGGACAGAAAGATGTAGTAAGGTTACTCGAAGAAGAGAACCTCAGAGATTCTGTTAAGATCATGTTCGGTGGCGCACCAGTCACAGATGCATGGATCGAAGAATGTGGTGCAGACGGCACAGCCGAAAATGCAGCAGAAGCAGCAAGAGTAGCACTTGAACTTATGGCATGAGCAGGAGAGATCAAAATGACATTTACAAAATCAGTTACCTGCTTTGACTTCTACGACCGAGCACAGAAAGGCGAGAAATGTACCCAGGATGACTGGGATCTGATGACCATTCCAATGAAGGCAATGGAACTCAAGCAGAAATACAACCTTGACTTTGGTACCGAGACCGTTCCAACCGACAAGGACCAGATGGAGAGACTCTTCAAGGCAGGTATCGACATGCTCCTTGAATGTGGTATCTACTGCACAGACACAAAGAGGATCGTCAAATACACAGAGGACGAGATCTGGGACGCTATCAACAACCCAATGCCAGCATTCCAGCTCGGTACCGGCAGAGACTCAGTACAGATGAAGAAGAGAGAAGTAGGCGACAAGAGAAAGCCTATAGTACAGGGCGGTCCAACCGGCTCACCTATCTCAGAAGATATGTTCTCTGCAATTCACATGAGCTATGCACTCGAGAAAGAAGTTGACACAATTGTAAATGGTGTTATGATGACGGTCCGTGGTAAGCCGCCTATACCAGGCAGCCCATACGAGATCCTCGCAGCAAAGTCCGAAACAAGGATCATCAAGAACGCAGCAGCAATGGCTGGCAGACCTGGTATGGCTGTTTAGGGACCTGAGACTTCCCTGTCAGCACAGGGAAACATCGCTTCCGACTGTGTCGGCGGCCAGGTAACAAGTGACAGCCACGAAGTATCACAGCTCAACGAGCTTAAGATCGACCTCGATGCAATCGCAGTTATCGCACACTACAAGGGTAACAGCGACATCATCATGGACGAACAGATGCCTATCTTCGGCGGATACGCTGGTGGTATTGAGGAAACAACCATTGTAGACGTTGCAACTAGCATTAACTCCATGGTAATGAGCAGTGCAAGCTGGCACCTTGATGGTCCTGTCCACATCAGATGGGGATCCACCAACACCAGAGAAACCCTCCAGATAGCAGGATGGGCATGTGCAACTCTCAGTGAGTTCACAGACCTTATGACCGGTAACCAGTACTATCCATGTGCAGGTCCATGTACCGAGATGTGCCTCCTCGAAGCAGCAGCACAGTCCGTAACTGACACAGCATCCGGCCGTGAGATCCTCTCAGGTGTCGCAGCAGCAAAGGGTGTCATCACTGACAAGACAACCGGAATGGAAGCAAGGATGATGGGAGAAGTCGCACGTGCAACAGCAGGCATGGACATCGACTCCGTGAACGCTGTTATCAACAACATCGTCAGCTCCTACGAAGGCAACTACGCAAACGCTCCTGAAGGAAAGACATTCCAGGAATGCTATGACGTTGCAACCGTCACACCAACCGACGAGTATGTCAAGGTCTACGAAGGCGCAAGAAAGAAACTCGAAGAATTCGGTCTTACCTTCTAACCCTGAAATTAGCAATGACGTTTTCACCAGCGAGAGATCGCTGGTTTTTTTTTATAACGCCATTTGTCATTATTTTAATAGACAAATAAACATCAGAATAAAAAGTCAAACAAGATGCTAAGGGGGCATTCAAAATGGATATGTGGACTTTAATAAACGGGGTAATATACCTCATATGTTTTGCCTTGATCGGCTGGATGTTGTTGGACGCAAGCAAAGTATCCAACAAGTAATGCTACAGGAGGAGGACAAATGTCAGAAAATTCAAATGAAGTCGAGCTGGTAAAGTCACTGCGTCCATATCATGTATGGGCACTCGGTGTCGGTATCGTGTTGGTCGGCGAATACATGGGTTGGAACTTCACAGTTGCAAAAGGTGGTATACTAGGTTCACTCTTTGCACTGCTGGTTGCAGGTACCATGTATGTAATGGTTTCACTGTGTGCCAGTGAACTAGGTTCATCCACTAAACTTGCCGGTGGACCATACGATTGGGCAAGATTATTCGTAGGACCCGGTGCGGCGGCCATTGTAGGTCTTGCTGTTTATATGGAATATATTGCCCTGGAAGCTGCGGACGCTATTGTTGTAGCATCTATCGCACAATCGATCTTCCCGGAAATACAAACATTCCCGGTAACTTTGCTCGTTATCGCGGCCTTGACATTTATGAACTATCGTGGAGTTGTAGCAGCACTTAATCTTAACTTTGCTCTTACATTCACTGCATTGATAGCAATTATAGCATTCTTCTTTATGAATATTAGTGGAATTGGTGGAACATGGCATCCGGAATACCTTATTTCAGGAGCTATACCCAACGGATTTATCGGAGTTTTCGCCGCATTGCAGTTTGGACCATGGTTCTACCTTGGTATCGAAGGAGCAGCAATGTGTGCTGAAGAATGTAAACACCCAACAAGAGCTATTCCTCTTGGACAACAGGCAGGTATGATCACCCTTCTCCTCGGAGCAGGTATGACACTCTACGTCTGTTCAGGTCTCATTCCAACCGCAGAACTCGGTGTATCTGTTTATCCACTCTTTGAAGCAGCAAACCAGAGCGGTGTTAAATTCCTGGTTGCATTCCTTGCAGTAGGTACTCTATTCACCTGTCTTGCAAGTGCCAACGGTACTGTCTGTGATTCATCAAGGTCCTGGTTTGCTCTTTCAAGAGATCATTTCCTGACCAACTGGTTCGCTGCAGTGCACCCAAGGTACAGCACACCATACAGAGCTGTTGTGTTCACAATGCCAATTGCTATTGCCTTTGCATACAGTGGTTTCCTGGACCAGGTCATTACTTTCTCCATCACATCAGGACTTGTATGCTACGTGATGATCCCATTCTCCCTGATACGTTTCAGGAGGATGTTCCCGGAACACACACAAAAAGTACGTCCATTTGTCGGACCACTGCAACCTTATCTGGCATACTTCACAATATTCCTGGCGATCGTGATCATGTCTACACTTAACTGGGGATACAGCTACAACCTTATCTTCGGACTTGTCTTCTATGTAGTAGCATACTTCTACTTCTCATGGAGATACAGGAGCATAGACGCAAAGCACGACTGGGGAGAAGACCTTGGATGGCCTGAACCTGCACATAAGAGGTGAACAGGAGGAATATATCATGGCAGATGAAGCACTATATAACAACAAGCTGAAACAGGATGCAGGAGTAATTCTTCTGGTCCTAGGATTGCTGTATTTCTCTGAGACGTTCATCGTCTATAGGATCATCTCCACAATATGGAGATCAGGAGAAGTACCCGAGATCACGACAATACTCCCATTCTACATTATATTCGTAGTACTTTTGCTTGGGATAGAAACGATCGGATGTATCAGAGTGTACAAGTCCATCAAGGAACACATGTACGACTTTAAGTATTACGACTGAAGGGGAGAAAGACATGGCAAGCGAAATGAAGACAGAAAGAAGCATGTTCATGACGATATTTGATATCCTGTTCATATTCATACTGGCAGGTATCTGTATCGTAGTCCCGGTGATCATTCAGGGAACGGTCCTTGTGGGCTGGGAAGGAACAGGAACCATGCAATTCGTCTGGGATCCAGTACAATACTTTGGATTGCTGGGAGTAATTCTTGCATTCTTCTTTGTGGTACTCTACCACTCGGTCAAGAATTACAGGTTCTGAACATGTGAGAAATGTTGCCAGTATCTTTGCTGGCAACTTATATATTTTCAAATATCGTATATAATAATGAAGTAATGGGTGATCTTATGAGTGAACAAGTAATCAACCGACTTAAAGACCCGGAAAACATCACAGAAACAGAACAGAAACATGTACCTGTTATCGAAGCTGATGAAGTGATGACCGCAGAAGGTTCATTCGAAGTTACTGTAAAAGTGGGGGAATTACCACACGTTATGCAGGACGAACACTATATAGAGTGGATCGAACTCTCGCTCGGGGATATGAAGATCGGCAGGGTAGAGCTATCACCTTCCGATGAGAAAGCTGAAGCAACATTTACTGTTGAACCAACAGAAGAGATTGTAGGTATCCATGCCTACCAGGTATGCAACATTCGTGGCGTAAATGTTTGTGGAAAATGTGGCAGCAAATCTGTTATAATGAAGTTGGATGCGCTGGCAAACTGCAACGTTCATGGGTTGTGGGAATCAAAGAAGGAAGTCACGATCATGTCAAGTCATGAAGACGAAGGAAAAGCCTGTGCATGGCACAAATGATCGCTTTAAAGTGTTGATGTATGGGGGTACGTCATAACTACTAAACCCGGAGTTGATACTCCGGACCTTTTTCTTTTTTGCAATGAATTTACAATTTATAGTCAGTTCAACTGTGGTAGTATGAAAGAAAAGAGCATCCTAATAGTCGAAGATGAAATGATAGTCGCCATGATGATCAAGCTGAAACTTCTTGAAATGGGATACAAGGTAGCAGGACATGCAGTATCATCGGAGCAAGCATTATTGATGATCAATGAAAATATTCCAGATCTCATTATAATGGATATTTTTATCAAAGGAAATCTTGATGGTATCGAAACAGCGTTAGAAATAGAAAATAGATGCTCAGTTCCAATCATTTTCTTAACAGGGGATTCATCAAATGAAACAACTACAAGGGCGTCCTTTGCAAACCCTGTAGGCTATTTACAGAAACCCTTTATGGATGAAGAATTAGAATATGTAATCGAATCTGCCATGCACAAGCACATTGCCCAGACAAGAGACGTTTCTATTGCAAATTGATCAGAACATCATTGTTTTAGTACTAGTATGACATTGTTTTAGTACTATTATAACATTTTTATACATGAAAATGGTCAAATTCTCCACAGGATATGGAACATGAAACTTGATCACGAACAAGGAAGATACATCATATTAGGAAGTATAGATGGAATACTGGCAGTGCTTGGTGTTGTCATAGGAACATCCCATGTTGTGGAAGATCCATCGATCATTATCAATGCTGCTCTTGGTGGTGCCGTTGCCCTTGCCTTGACTAACGGCCTAGGTTCATATCTTGCTGAAAGTGCGGTAGAGTACGGCAATCTTGCAGAACTGGAAAAACCCCTTCTACGAAGTCTTGAGGCCACAACACTGGAGCAAGATACAAAGAAAAAGATATGGAATGATTCCATAACACACGGCGGATCAAGCTTTATTGGCTCCCTTGTACCGATAATGCCCTTCGTATTATTTGATACACTGTCACTTGAGATAGCGGTCATACTCAGCATATCTGTTCTTGCCATACTTGGAGTCTATTCAGGTAAGATCGCGAAACAAAGTCTCATAAAACATGCCGTGAGAATGGTAGGACTGGGAATATTGATCGTTCTAGCTGTGACCTCATTAGGCCTTCAATGACAGAATGATGGATATCGTATCAGTGACAATGACTTAAACGATCAAAGATTATAATATCAAAAGGTGAAAGAGTATGGAAGAGATCGCTTATAAGAACATTCTTGTTCCCATTGATGAAAAGCAACTTTCAAAAAGGGTCATCGATCACGCACTGCATGTCGCGGATAAAGAATCAGGCAAGTTGATCATTGTCTATGTGGAAAGGAAAAAAACTCTGGAAGGTATCTTTCCAAAAGAACTTGCTGAAAAAATGATGGTGATCGTAAAGGAGAACATCGAAGCCAACATGGACTATGCACTTGAAAATGCAAGAAGAACAGGCGTAGAGGTTGAAAAGATCATACTTGAAAATGATGACATTGCCAAGGACCTTATCAGAATAGCCGAAGAAAATAATGTGAACCTGACAATAATGGGTTCCGAATCTTTGAGGTCTGAGCCCCTTGGAAGTATTACCCGATGGCTTATTGCAGCAAATATAGGACCTGTTCTCGTTATCACTGATGAAGACTGATACACGCATTTTAAATCTAATGGGAAGCTATAGGGGTGAACATTATGCTATCCACCCTATTACTTTTCCTGTTAAGCCTTGTCCTGATCACCAAAGGTGCGGACTGGTTCATTGAAGCCGCGGTATCCATCTCCGCCAAAAGTGGTCTTCCAAAGATAATAATCGGAGCTACCATAGTCAGTTTTGCTACGACAGCACCCGAATTTACCGTTTCTGCAATGGCCGCATACCTTGGCCATACCGACCTGACGATAGGGAATGCGGTCGGTTCTGCCATCTGTAATATAGGGCTTGCACTTGGAGTGGTAATAGCAGTAAAGGCAATACCTGTTGATGGAGATTCTTTCATTCATAAAGGTGCTATCATGCTGATAGCAGCCCTCACACTCATAGCACTGACATTGGATCGAACATTAAGTTCGTTCGATGGTATTATCCTGCTGATCATATTCGTAGGTTTTCTTTACTATAACTATCGCCTACAGTCTGCCATATTTAGTGGCAATGAGAATAAAAGGGAAAAACTATCTTTAGGCGAAATGCGGTCAGATATCTTCTACTTTTTACTTGGAGCAGCACTTGTAGTTATCGGAAGCCGCATACTTGTGGACACCGGCACCGAGATAGCACGCTGGTTTGGCATTCCTGAAATGATAATAGGACTAACCCTTGTAGCACTTGGGACATCCCTTCCTGAGCTTATAACCGCAATTTCTGCAACCCTTAAAGGACACCAGGACCTCTCCATCGGAAACATCCTCGGTGCAAACACCATGGATATTGCTCTCATACTGGGATTCTCCTCACAGATAAGAGAAATTCCAATCCTTGACCAATCCATTATGTATGATTTCCCATTCATGATAGTCATCATGCTCTTGCTTATTATTTTCGGGATCACGAAAAAACGGCTTGACAGATGGGAAGGCGTAGTTATCATGCTGGTCTATTTCGGTTATATTGCAGGTCTTTTCCTGCTCTACAACTGAATCCTTTTTAGATACATTTATTCAGAGAAATAGCCATATTGATCAGCATGCACCACAGGATCCATCAGGCTTAAATCATGCCAGATGAAATATTCTTACAGGTTTTGTTATGAAAAATATGGATACTGATCTTTATGGTAGCAGCCTTATCATCGCAGGGTGTGTAGCGAATGACACAGAAAATACAACTTATACTGTTGATGATATGGAAGTGACTGCTAATATATTTTTATTTTACTAATTATTGGTATTTCTGACATCAGACCCCATCCACAACTTACTTTGTTAAAATATCCTTTAACGAAGGTAAAGAACTATAATAAATCACACCTTATACGTGAACATTCATTCTAACGAACTATCAAGTCATTGAAAGAAGGACAAAAATATGACCTCAACCCGCTTCATAATCACTGTTATCGGTATCGACAAAATAGGTATTGTTGCCAGCATTACAAAAGTGATGGCAGATTTTAATGTGAATATCGTTGATATCAGCCAGACCATAATGGAAGACCTGTTTACAATGATCATGCTGGCAGGCGTGGATTCCGAGAACTTTGACCTTGCATCATTCCAAAAAGCAATGGTTGAAAAAGGGGAAGAGCTTGGTGTTGAAGTGCGTGTACAACACGAAGATGCCTTCCGCTTTATGCACAGGATCTAAAACAGGTGATCAAGATGCTTATTCATCCAGAAGAGATACTTGAGACCATCCACATGATCAAAGCTGAGAACTTTGATATAAGGACAGTTACCATGGGAATTAATCTTCGTGATTGCTGCCATAGTGACATCGATGTCCTCAATAAGAATATCTACAACAAGATAACTGGTTATGCAAAGGAACTTGTGAAGACCACAGAGGAAGTTCAGAACCTTTACGGCATCCCCATAACTAACAAACGAATTGCTGTCACTCCCATTGCCATAGTTGCTGAAAGTTGTGATACTGAGGACTATGTTTCCATAGCAAAGACCCTTGACAGAGCTGCTGAAGATGTGGGCATAGATTTCATAGGAGGGTTCGGTGCCCTTGTTCATAAAGGGATAACCCCTGGTGACCTGAAGCTCATCAATTCCCTTCCGCAAGCTCTTGCCAGTACTAAAAAAGTATGCTCATCCATTAATGTAGCTACTACAAAAGCTGGGATAAACATGGACGCTGTGGCAATGATGGGACATATAGTCAAAAAGACAGCGGAGGCAACTAAAGATGCTGATGGCATCGGATGTGCAAAGCTTGTTATCTTTGCAAATGCACCTGAAGATAATCCTTTCATGGCAGGTGCTTTCCACGGTATAGGAGAACCGGATTGTGTAATTAATGTCGGAGTCAGTGGACCAGGCGTCGTAAATTCAGCTGTACGCGAACTGAAAGACCCCGACCTTGGTGAGATCTCAGAGGCCATCAAGAAAACCGCTTTTAAGATAACAAGGATGGGAGAGATGGTAGGAAGAGAGGTTTCCCGCCGGCTCAATGTAGATTTTGGAGTTCTCGATCTTTCCCTTGCACCTACCCCTGAAATAGGCGATAGTGTTGCAGCCATCCTTGAAGCCATGGGACTCGAGAACTGTGGAACACATGGAACAACTGCAGCTCTTGCTCTTCTTAACGATGCAGTGAAAAAAGGTGGTTCGATGGCCTCATCCTATGTGGGCGGTTTAAGTGGTGCTTTTATTCCGGTCAGCGAAGATGCGGGAATGATACGTGCAGTCGAATTGGGTGCATTGAGCCTTGATAAACTGGAAGCCATGACCAGCGTTTGTTCCGTGGGATTGGATATGATAGCAATTCCAGGAGACACATCCGCAGCGACCATTTCAGCCATCATTGCCGATGAAATGGCCATTGGAATGATAAACAGGAAAACAACTGCTGTACGCCTTATACCTGCCCCGGGCAAAAAGGTAGGTGACAGCGTGGAATTCGGAGGATTACTTGGAAGAGCACCGGTTATGAAAGTATCCGAATTCAGTTCGGAAGAGTTTATAGCACGTGGTGGAAGGATACCAGCTCCTATTCAGGCGCTTACAAATTGAAATTTGAAACCGGTATATCTTTCGGACGCTTCAAAAAGTAGAACTTTTATCAGAGCATGAAGCAATGATACGTTCTACAATATCCCTTTTTTTCTCACCTTTCTTTATTTTTATCCGAACGTCCAGATAATGTTCGTATAATTTTTTCCGCTCGTGATACAGGTCTTTCAGCCCTTTGTCCTTAAAGCCAACAAGCCCTCTATTGGAAGGAGAGATACGCCGGGCGATCAGACTAAAAGATACATCCAGATAAACTATCGTGGAAATTTCCTTAAGATGCTTCATCGCTTTTTCTGAATAGACTATGCTACCACCAGTTGCAATAACATAGTTATCCAGTTCACGAAGTCCAATGACTATCTGTTCTTCAAGTTCAATGAACTCATCGTCACCGTGAGCATCTATGAATGTTTGCAGGTCCGTACCGATCTTTCCGCGTATGAGATCATCAATATCTATGAACTTGTGATCAAGTTTTTTTGCAAGCTGTTTTCCAATAGTGGATTTACCCGCCCCAGACATGCCAATAAGTGTAATGTTCATACTTTTTCCTTATTCTTTCTATCCTCATTTGTCAACCTGGAATAAATAGTATAGTATGAAACTGACAGAAATAAAGGTGTGAGATGGAATGCATAGAATCAAAATAACTATAAAATTATACACAATTAGAAATAATTAATTATGTCGGACAAATATATAAGCAATGAATAACCCATAATTATGAAGGAGGAATAAAATGAGTAGATCAAAGAAAGATCTGCATACAAATTCACCTTCAACCGATGAAGATATGCAGAAAACACCGATAGGTCATGCATTAAGAATGACTGCCGATTTCAGCGTGAAAACTCCTAAAGGTACAGTACAGGGCAAAGCCGGAGATTACATCATAAAGGATAGATCAGGAAGGGTATCTGTAGTTGAAAAGAATACTTTCAATAAAAGATATGAGATCCTCAACTAACGATATCTGGGCTTCAATGAGAAATTAATGCCCAATGCAGACATTTGTTCTGACTTCATTCTTACTACTGCAACTGTCCTACTTTATGAACAAGCTCTTGTAAGGAGCATTAAAAGTTATCATATACAGATACAAAGACGTATCTACCTTCCATTATATTATCAGCTATTATGGATAATGACAGGTTCTTGATCTATTCATCCGTGTTAGTCATAATGGGACTTTCAAATGCTGTCATACCTGTACTGCCAGAACTTTCTGCCAGTGGACAAATATACGGCATAAATTCCTCAAGTTTGGTATATTCTTCGTTCTTCCTCGGAGCATTAAGTACTATGCTCCCATTTGGAATATTAAGCGATAGAACTGATACTCTGAAATTGATTGGTCTTGGTCTCTTGCTATCATTTATATCAGGGCTGTGGATGATCTTTACGGATAACTTCATGATGTTCGTATCAGCACGCTTCATTGAAGGGGCTGCATGTGGTGCATTCTTCCCTGCAGCATATTCAAGGCTGGCAGTTTATACAAAAAGAGCACGTTATATGGGAGAATTCAGCTTTCTCCTCAATGCCGGACTAGCTTCCGGTGTTGCAGTTACCGGTTATCTGGTCCATACTAATATCAAGAACGGTATAATTCTTTTTTCTATTTTGACATTCTTAACAATTCTTTTTGCAATATACCTTTTTATAATCCCTTCAAGGACCATAGGAAAGATAGAACTTCAAAAGAAAGTAAGTAAAAGGGAACACTCAAAGTCACATATTTTCACCTCAAAGGATACTCGCGGAATATGGATCATCTCATTTATACTTGCAGGATCAAGCGGCGTCCTTGTATCCCTCTATCCTGAATATGGGATCGATACACTCTCAAAGACAGAACTAGGTATATCGATCTCACTTCTCTATGTGTCTACAATGATCTCATCCCTTCTGGCATCTTATATGGATATCGGCTACGCAAAACTCATTAAAAGAGGGATACTGATAGCAACCGTTGGCATAGTCGTTACAATTTATAGCTCGATGTTAGGTTTTTTCATCATTGGTGCTGGTTCCGGCCTGATGCTTGTAGGGCTTCCAATTGCCATCGCTTCCATGAAGGTCGAGAATGGGATTGCAATGGGTGTCTATAATACCTGTATCTATGCGGGACTTGCACTGATGCCATTGATGGCCGGAGCACTTGCTAAGAGTATAGAGATAAAGACCATTTTTCTCATGACAGCTATTCTTTTCGGCCTCACAATTTTTCTAAGCAAAGATTGACATTATCTTAATATGAAACTATATATAGTAACATATTTATTTAAGTAATAACAATTTAAAGATGAAATATCCTTATGCCAGTTATCAATGAGTGGAGAAACAAAAGGATGAAAATCGTATCAGAAATACCTTTACTTTTTAGGAGTATAACATATGAGTGAATTGCTTCCAAAGATACTTGTTGTCGATGATGAACCATGGAACCTTGAGCTAATGGAAGCATACCTTTCAAGTGATTATGAACTCGCAATGGCTACTAATGGCATTGAAGCCCTTGAAAAAGTAAAGGATTTTGAACCTGATGTGATCCTTCTCGATGTCCTAATGCCAAAAATGGACGGCTATCGAACCTGTGAAATCCTCAAGAAAGATGACAACACTAAAATAATCCCCGTAGTTCTTGTTACAGCATTATCTGAAAAAGAAGACAAGATAAAAGGCATTGAATCAGGAGCCGATGAGTTCCTTTCCAAACCTGTTGATATGCTGGAACTGAAGACAAGGGTACATTCTTTGTTGAAGCTGAAACAACAACAGGATATGGTACTCAAAGAAAGGGATTCTGCCCAGAAATATCTCGATGTTGCAGGTGTCATGATACTAATAATCGGCAATGATCAGAATATTGTCGAGATAAACAAAAAGGGGAAAACGATACTCGAATGTTCCGAAGAGGAACTGATCGGTAGAAACTATTTTGATAATTTTATCCCTGTGGAAGACAGAGAGTTCATAAAAGAACGCTTTGAAGACTTTCAGGGTGAGGTAGAAACAGAAGAATGTTCTGTGTTCGAAATGTCTATCATTACAAGATCCGGGCAGAAGAAAGTACTTTCATGGAATGCTATCAAACTGAAAGATAAGGACAGGAATACAACTGGAATTCTCTGTTCAGGAGAGGACATAACCGCTCGTAAGATCGCAGAAGAGGAACTTAAAAAAGCTAATGAACACCTCAATCTGCTTATCAGGATATCACCAATTGCAACAATTATACTTGACATCGAACAAAACATCGTTACGGCTAATGAGAAAGCTACAAAACTTCTTGGGTATACCAATGATGAGCTTATCGATAATTCGATATCGACAATAACTTGCAATAATGAATTGTTCGAATTTACTGATCAGGAGAACCTTATATTAGGATTGTCTAAAAAAGATGGGGACTATATCGATCTTAACATAGCAACCTCTGTCATAATGGAGAATGAGAATAAGAAAGGACTTGTTGTCACACTCCAGGATATTTCCGAACTAAGCGGACTTTTGATTGATCCTTCTATAGAAGAGAATAGAGAAATAAAAGATACTCCAAGACTTGAACCAAGTTGCACCTACATACAGGATAGTGGCGATCTGAATACTTCTTATGAAATATTCGCCACCATGGTCAAGCAAGGAAGACCTGGACTTTGCATCACAAGGGAAAATCCTGCAAAGATAAGGACCAAGTACAATATTACAAAGACACCTATTGTCTGGCTTACGAAGACAAAAGGATCAGAATATCCTTCGGTCGATCCTGTAGAATTGTTCAAACTTCATCCTACAATAGAGAATTTTATCAAAAAGGTAAATGACGGCATTATACTGATAGATGGCCTTGAGTATCTCATACTTGAAAATGATCTCAGGTCAGTTATTAAGTTCATGGAACAGACCAATGACTCCATTATGGCATCTGATTCCAGATTGATCCTTCAGATCGATCCATTGATCTTCGATACAAAGGACCATCATCTTTTGAAGAGGTGGATGAGATCGCTTACAGAGGAAGACAATTATAACGAGTGAGTGAAGAAAGATGGAAATTAAGTTATCATACGTTATCGATCTGCCAAAGATCATGATAAATATGAGTAGTCATAGCTTGGCATGGAAAAATGCTGTTGTGGCTTTTACAGATAATGATATCTGGTTCCCTTCAGGTTCCGGTTGGAACATGATCCCTTACAGATCTATCGAAACTGTGGACCGTGAACTATCACCTTCTGTAAAAAATAATGTACGAGCAGATACAGGATATGCTGCAGAGATAGCTATCGATTATAAGAAGAATCCGATTTTTGGTTCTTCCCATATCAACTATTCAATGATATTTGCAGGGAATCCTGGAGATATAGAATATATAAAGAACCATTTAATTGAAAGGATAGGTTTCAGGGCAAATACGGATTTTGACGGATTAAAAGAAGAAGAAACAAGACTTTTAAGCCTTCTTAGATTGGGAACAAAGGACATCAATAAACATATATCACGTGTTTCAACTGACAGGGAAGTTCTCGAACGTGCTTTTGATACACTCAAGATACGAAAGCTTGTTGATGAAAATGCACAAATAACACAACAGGGTCATTATTACCTTGAAAATCTCAAAGAAGATGATCCATTCGATAATTCTCTGCCATTACTATCTTTGTCTTCATCAAGTGAAACAAACGATATATTCACACCAAAGAACGATATTGTGAAATTTACTAAGAAATATGAATATTCATCAGTATCAGGAAGTGTTTTTCTTGAAGATATCTGGTATTTTGTAATATCCCCCGAGATAAGGGACATCACCATAAATAAGGTAAATATTTTCGATATGGAGCTCCATTTGCAGAATGTTTCAGGGGCGACCATATTGATAGAATCAGAAGATAATAGGATCCTGCTGGCACTATCGAGAATACTCAATATGAAAGAGAACCTGCATATAAGAGTATTGAATTCCCTTTACATCGGAATCAGGGAAGAAAAGGATATAGCCAACCTTCTGTACATTGACCCTAATGAGCTTGAGATCTCAATAAAAGAACTGGTTGAGAGTAAAGTGATAAACACTGAAAACAATCTCACTGAAAAAGGGATAGAGACAGTAAAACAGATCCTTAAGATCAAAAATTGATCCAGAAAGGAACAAAATATTTTTCGATAACTAAGCGCATTAGAGAATAAATAAAATTAACGTATTTCAAGATACTAATATTGAGTGGAGGAATTTGGTGAGATTTATTGATACTATTGAAGGGCTGAACGAAATATTCAATACGGACATACCAAAAGGAAGTGTGGTTTTAATAACGGGTGCACCTGGAACTCTTAAATCCGGACTTACTTTTTCTATCCTTTCAAAATATCTGGATAATGTCGGAGAGTTCGGGACCTACATTACCCTTGAGCAAAGCAAAGATAACCACCTTGCGAACATGGAAAGTATGGGACTGGAACTTTCGGATAATCTATCAATATCTGATTTTAGCGATTATAGACTTCAATACGATGAATTTTCAGGCGATCTGCTAAACCTTATAGAGACAAATATTCTGCAATATAAGCAGAAGATGGGGGATAAGTTTACTTGTGTAGCATTGGACTCCCTTGGTGCCCTTTACTCGCTCCTCGATGTTGAACCTCAAAAGATGAGAAAAAGACTTTACCATCTTTTCGAACCACTCAGGCGTGAAAATCTGACAACTTTCGTGATACTTGAAACCACTGAATCCCTTGGAATGAACTATGCAGATAAATTTGAAAGTTATCTTGCAGACGGTATCATAGAACTGGGAATTCACATGAAGGACAATACAACGAACCGTTATATCCAGGCTAGAAAAATGCGTTCTTCAGCACACAGCATGGATCCCTTCATCCTTACGGTCTCAGATGAAGGACTTAAGGTGTATAGAGGAAATATCTTCTGACATTTCAATACCCGACCTTAAGCAAGATACACGCCCACGAATATAGGTTAATTCTCCATCGGAAGATGATGCAAATCTTCCGGTGAGAGGCATTCTTCTGCAACAATTCTATGCAAAATAAAGAGATGAACAAAGCTAAATATTTGTCAGGAGAATATTGAAATTGTAAGCAAACGTATCAATGATCGTGCTCATGATACGCTTCAACCTGTTCGATCTCAATTCCATAACGTTTGGATATATCTGTTGCGAAGGTATCGACGATTTTCACAAGTTCTTTTTTTTCCATGTTAGAGATCGCTGAAAGTATCTTTAACTTAAGGATCTCATTGTTACCTGTTTCGATCAGTTCTAATTGTGGATCTTCGAAGTATGCAGTCACATTCATTTTTACTGTATTCGTATCAGAATCTAAGAACATCTTGATATGGCCAATGAACTCGGGGCTATGTTCCATAACTTCTGCTTTTATGTTCGTCATGATCTCTTTAGCGATCAGTTTTGCTTTATTGATATCTGTCCTGGCTTTGAGATTATATTCTGCAGCATAGGTTGCAACACCTGATGCATCAATGGAGTTTTCTGCTTCCTGCTCATCACTGATAAGTTCCATCTCTTTCTTGCTGACAAGTGATATACCATTTGCAGAGGCAATGGATGTTTTTCCCATCTCTTTTGGCTTTGTTTCCTGAACTTTGACATCAAGAGACCTATTAAGAAGTTCTTCAGGAAGAATCATGTCCATGAAACTGCAGAAATTCTCATCGCTATTATTTGCAGATATCCGTATTATTTTTGCTTTTTTGTTAAGCTGCTGTACAGATTCTTCTACGATAGGTATCTGTATTCTGTCCATAAGGTCGATCTTGTTGATGGCAAGGATCTCTGCATCCTCTATCTGACGGGTGGAGAAATTCTTCATCTCTTTTAATATGTGTTTGAACCTGCTGCCGTCGATAAGGGTCACAAGAGGTGCGATCTTGGAACCTTCTCCAAGGTCCATCAGTTCGATCTCTCTTTTGATCACATTTGGAAATGCAATTCCAGTAGGTTCGATTATAAGGACATCCGGATCATAAGAATTAAAAAGTGTTATCACAGTTGAGCGAAGCCCCATCTTGAGTGAACAACAGATGCATCCGTTAGTGATTTCTTTTGTATCGAAGCCGAACTTGCTGATGATATCACCGTCGATCCCGATCTCTCCGATCTCGTTGACAATAATAGCAACTTTATGCCCTTTGTCCACGAGATATTTTCCCGTATTGATTATCGTGGTGGTCTTTCCGCTTCCAAGAAAACCACCAACTACAAGTGTTAACATTTTAATAGCTCCTTTTTTGTTTTCCACGAACGCATCATCCGATCCAAAAATGATGCGTTCTTTTTTATATGTTCAATATTACTGGTCATTATATCTGTATATAGTAATTTCAGCTCTCAAATCGGCCCTCTGAAACTCGATTCCATTTCTAAGACACACGATATCAAGCAAAACCCACACCTACAAATATGAGTTTAGTCTCCATCGGAGGATGATGCCAACCTTCCGGTGAAAGGGATTCTTCTGTAACAGTTATACTTACTTTGTTTTCTATGATCCCACATTCTGCCATATAGGAATATATCAACGACCTCCCACGTTCATTTACAAATTCAAGTGCTTCTACATAAGTATTGAACTTCTCTCTCCCCTCAGGTGAATAGACAAAGAATTCTTTATCAGGTTCATTAAGAGATAATGGCCTTATCATTATTTCCAGACGCTTGACACCTTTGCCAAACAAAGCTCCCGCTGCATTTCCCACATCTGAATAATTAGGAACTATGGTGTCTGCTTTGATAAATGAGCTTAACTCATCCCCATAAGCAGACACCGGACCTCCAATAAGTACTACAGGGACCTCTACGTCGAACCTGACCTTGAACTTGCGATCAACTATCTCACCGATGCCTTCAGGTCCAACACCTGGCAAAAGGTATGACATCAATTCGAATGTCATATTCCTCGCAAAACGCTTTTTGAGAAGAGAGCACATTTCATATTTGCCCATAGTGTTCAATTTAGCCAGAACATCAGCAGCCATTTTTGAAGCCTCTTGATCCCATTGATCATATTCTCCCAGAACATGCAATACATCAGTAGGAGTGAAACCAATAGCCTGCACAAGCCTTTTACTTATCAGAGAACTCAAAACAAAAGGAGAAGGTGATTTTTTAAGCATCATTGAAATATCATCAAATGAGACGGGATCATCCCCAATAACAGATAATACAATATTTTCATTTTCAGTCAATTCCAGAGGTTCCTGTCTGGTCCTTACAAAGAACTTTGTAGGTTGGATATTTTCATCCAGCAGTTTTCTTGAGATCCATTTAATGTTCTTAAGTTTTTCAAGAAAACCAGGATATTTGACCGCTGCAACACAGATAGGTTCAACTCTCCTGGGACCAATGGCCAGATCATTATCTCTTATCCATATATGACTATCACCACCCATTGCCGATGTTTCCATATGGATAGCTTTTATACGCGTTTGCCATTTTCCGATAACTGCACCCGATTCACTAATATCCGGCACACCTTCAGAAAGCATCGATACATCTGTACTTGTACCACCGACATCTATCACAACACAACTGTCAAGACCGGAAAGAAAAGAAGCACCAATAAGACTTGCAGCCGGACCTGAAAATATTGTCTCGATAGGTCTTTCAAGTGCATCCCTGATACCAACTACAGAACCATCACATTTAAGCATCAGTAATCTTGCATCCATCTCACGTCTTTTTATCTCAGAGATCATCGCGTCTATGAAATTCTCACCGACAGGCAAAAGCTGTGCATTAAGGTATGCTGTGACTGCTCTTTCGTAAGCACCAATATCCTGTGACAGCTCATGCCCACAAACGACTGGCATTCCCGTAAGTTTTGATATGAGCTGTTTTGCCCTTAGCTCGTGTTCAGGATTTCTTATACTGAAATGTGATGAGACTGCAAAAGCAGATACTCTATCCTTTGAACCAATTACGAACTCCTTTATAGCATCAATATCAAGCGGTTTTAGTTCATCGCCCATGTGATCATGACCACCTGATATGAAGATGATATCACTTGTCGGGAAATTCTTATTGTGAGAATGATCCCCTATGAGAATGAGACCTACGGGGTAGCCAGTATCTTCCAGCACAGTATTCGTTGCAAGTGTGGTTGAAACCGATATGACATCTACATTTTTCAGATATTTTTCATCGATCCCGTCAATTGCATTCCGTATTCCTTCAATATGATCAGGATAGGTTGTCAATGCCTTGTTGGACATCACTACAGACCTGTCATTATCACTTATGAGGATCGCATCAGTATAGGTTCCACCTGCATCGATACCAAGACTATATTGCATCATTTCACCATTGCCCTAAGAAAATTGTATTCAATTGTTTCACCTTCCATCAGAAGGTTCGATGTGAACCAGTATATCGGAAATTCCTGCAAAGGTCCGTTTAAGTTCCCTTTCAATATTTTCAACGATCCGATGAGCATCCATAACATGGATATCGGAATCAATTTTTACGTGAATATCTACAAACATATCGTCAGGTGAACCATGAGTTCGCACTTTATAGCAATTCTCAATTCCTTCAATGGACCTTACAAGACGGCGAACGTTGTGTTCATCAATACAGCATGCATCGCATAATACGTTACAAGACATGACCACGACAGATACGCAATATTTCATGAGTATAAGAGCTATCAGTACTGTTTCCAACATTAGAACAGTTGGACTTACTTGAATTAACAAGGTCAGAACGATCAAAAGTGAAAACAGAACATCTAACTTAAGTGCAAATGAGTTAGATATTCCAACCTGATCAAATTCATCCAAAGGGCAATATTTCAGTATAGCTGCTGATAGAATAACAGATATTAAAAGCAAGATATAGATGGAAGTCTCCGGCAATAAAGAGTTACTTCCATTAATGATAGAGTGAGCTTCAGAGAGGATATACAGACTTGCCAGAATAAAGATGATCGCGATGAACAATGATACAAGAGAACTATATTTTTTATAACCGTATGGATGGAAGTGGTCGGTCAAAAGTGAGATGATATTAGGTACAAAGTGATGAACTGCGGTAATGACACCGATAAATAAGGCAAAATATCCCATCACCTGCACAGCAAGAATATGAGAATAGATACCTGCGAATATCCTTACCAGAGCTATTTCAATAAAGACGGAAAGAGCAAGAGATCCAGTTCCGTTCTTTCTGGTAGAGGTTATCAATTGTTACCACCTGGCATTTTATTTATGTTTTTAAGGGAGGGGAATGACCGACCTTATGGACGGTCACGATCTGAATATTACATACATGACATTCTAGCCCGATCTTACCTTAGAGTGGAGCTACTGTCTTTCCAAAAACTGAATTTGTGACAAGCGCCAGAGATGTGTACAGAGCTGATATTCCAAGCAACAAGGTCATGTAACCTGCAAGTGGACCAATACCAATTCCGAAGTTTGCAGCTGCGTTAAGGAAGAATGTCAGAGTAAGAGTGATGAAAACGATGGTTATCGCTTTAACACCGATCTTGAGTGTTACAAGCAGCAACACAAGGGAAACTAGCCCCCATATGAATAGATAGAAGCCTATTGAAGTTGCACTGGCTGCTCCAAGAACTCCGCTTGCAAGACCTGAGGACATCAAGATGAACGCAAAGGAGAACCAGAACAGACCAAATGCTGAAAAAGCAGTTGCACCGAATACATCTCCTTTTTTCCAACCTTCTATACCCGCAAAGACCTGAGCAAATCCTCCGAGGAAGATTGACATTGAGACGACCATTGTAGCATCTGCGAAAAAACCTGAACCCATCATTCCCAGCATTGTGGCTGCAAAACCAAGACCTGCAAATCCGAGTGGTGCATGATCTGCTGTTTTATCGATCATGTGAAATCCATCCGCAGGGTTACATAAAATACAGTTCTCTGGTATATCTTCATTATTTGTCAAATATAATCACTTCCGTTAGTTCGATTAATAATTTTTATAAAATTCAATAAATAATATTACAACTCGACACATACAAATGATTGTTAAATGTGATTCGGGACAAACATGCACCCGTTAATAAATATCAAAAAGACATAAAGGAGATAAAGGAGTCTTAAATGTCTGAATATCACCTCCAGTATTATTTTTTAGAAAGGGGTGTTTCTATGATTATAGGGATGAAGCTTACAAAATCGTGCAATACACATTTTTCAAGGTGATGAAAGTAGCCCCGAGCAATACGGGGCTACAGTCCACGTTTGGAGACTTCGATGCTAAATGCTTAGAGACCGTAGTTCTCTGGCAGGAAGACCTTAACTTCTTCCTTGTACTTGGTCATGCAATCGCTCATGAAAGTGTCCTGGTCATCTGTGAGTGCCATAAGTGCAGCTTTTGCGTCTGCAAGGGCGCCCTTCTCGAACTTAGTGAGTTCGAGCTTGCCAGCTATTCCTTCTTCCATGATCTCTACTGACTTGAGTGCAGCGTTCTTTGCACGGAGGTAAATGTCATTACCGTCCTTGACAATAGCTTCACCCACGCGGTATGCGTTGTCATATGCAAGAACATAGCCCTGTGGGTCCCTGTACTTGTCAGAAAGCACAAAGAGGTCCCTGAGGGTCTTTTCCTGACCTGTTGCAGTTGCTGTGTTCATCAAGGCACAGTCGTAAGCAAGGGACTCTGACCAGCACTGTACGGAAGTACCACCGAATTCTGCATGATATTCGACAGATTCATTTGACCAAAGGTCACAGCACTGCATGACAAGGTTACCCATGACATCAGAGTGTGCACATGTGGAGGACTTACCTTCCTGTGAGATTGGTACACCGGAGATAGCTTTTACGATGCTGTTCTCATATCCACAGTCCTTACCTGGACCAACTGCACCAGCTTCGTATGCAGCAAGTGATCTTGGTGCAGAGATAGCCCTTGCGATGATAGCAAGTGTGTGTGCAAGGTTCTTGTCAAGAAGACCGCCACCAATGAACATTGCGGTGTTTGCTTCGGAACAGTCAGTGTCACCTGCGGAAACTACTCCGTGCTTCTTTGCAACAGAGCTGATCTCCTGCCAGAGGAAGTCCATATCCATGGTTCCAAGGCAGCCAATAGCATAGAGCATACCAGGAACATCGTTCCTCAGGATAGCATAATCAAATACTTCTTTACCACCCATTGATTCAACTGAAAGAAGGTCAGCACCGTTTGCAGCGACCTCTTCAAAGGACTCCATCAGGACATTGAACTTGTCTCCTCTAAGACCAAGGAAGTCACGGTCTTCACGGACGTCACCAGGGGTGTGTCTTAATGCACATTTAATGCCATATTCATCGTGGAATTCTTCCATGATGGTCTTCTGTGCGTGTGCGACCTCTCCTCCCCATGTTGGGTTATTGGTCATCTGTTCGACGTGTTCTGTCTCAAGAACAACAGCAGGGAAACCTACCTGGACCATACGGTTCATGATATCTGTGGTTATCCTCTGATATTCCTTGACGAGCTTCTCTTTTGATGCACCGGCTTCAGGCCTTGGTGCATAGTTAACTTCAGGTATAGTGTATCCGCCACCGATCTCGAGTCCAAGTCCTGCTTTTACAGGGTGCTTTGATTTACCGAAGATCATGTCATCTGCACTATCATATGCCATTTTTGTATATCGGTTGATTGCCATTTTTCTCACCTCTTCAGTGTTTGTGGAATTCTTCTTTCAGTGCGCTAATGCTAGATCCTGCAAGGATCTTGTCAGCGATCTTAGGTGCGTCAGCAGCTTCTTCGCCATAAATACCCAGGTCATAGGTAGATACGAAGTCCTGGTTAACAGCTCCACCACCACAGGCGAATGGAACATTGAGACCTGCCTCAAGTAACCTGTCGTTGACTGCTTTGAAAGCATACATTGTTGTGGTCATCAGTGCAGTACCTGTAAGCATGAGAGGTTTCTCTGCTTTGACAGCTTCAATGACTTCATCTACAGGAACATCACGGCCAAGGTCAACTACCTCATATCCGTTTGCCCTGAGAAGTGCAGCTACGATAGATTTACCGATATCGTGAACATCTCCTTCTGCAACATGGCAGACGACCTTACCCTTTGAAACAGGTGTTTCATTGGACTGTGACTTACAGAACTCGATACCGTCGAGCATTGCATCCGCGGACATCATTACGTTTGGCAGGAAGATCGTTCCCTGATCATACAGATCAGTAACTACTTTCATACCAACCATTAGAGCATCGTCGATCAGAGCAATTGGGTCCTTTCCTGCTGCGATAGCTTTTTCAAGACCTTCGATGACGTCGTCTTCCTCACCGTCAAAGATTGCTACTGCAATTTGTCTGTATAACTCATCCTTAGGATAAAGTTCAGCTGCAGCATCTTCAGGCGTCATTGCCTTTTCCAATTTCACATTGTATCTTACCAGAATTTCACTGGGGTCTATATCCAAACTGGTCATGTTTTACTTCCTTTGTTTTTTTAAATAATAATTGAAGTGCCATTCTTCTTGGGAAGAATACCACCCTCGATCCAATCATAGGATTTCGTTCTGAAAACCTATTCAAACGTCTCTCATACCAGTATATAAACATTTGTTTTTGAATGATTTTATATATAAGCATTACCATTTTATTAAAAAAAATTAAAAAGGTAAAATGTAGCAATAATAAGCTTTATTGATATCGAAAATGCATAAAAAAATCAACAATACTTGAAACAAAAGAAATAAATTTAGTAAATATGTTTATATAATATAATTAAATTTGCTTTAAATATAACTAGTATATAAAACATTTGTAAAAAGGAAATCTTTAATCGATAATAATATGAAAAAATAAAGGTTAATGATGCTTATTTTTGAAAATATCGATTGATTTTAGAGAAATATATACACTTGATAGTAGAAACTTATAAATATCAGCTACTATGATACAAATTTGGTTAAATAAAAAGAAAACGACATCAATAAAGGGACTAACTGAAAATAGCAATTCAAGATCATTTTATTATATCAACAAAATTAAACAATAATCTGTATATACATAAATTATTAAATAATTAGTATATATACATATTGATTTATATATTTTTAAATAATACAAAAGACTTAAATACTACATATTGAGGCATCAAAGATCCAATCCAAAGAATGGAAATAGATGACTGAAAAATTCATTGCACGACAATCGTAACGAAAAGAAAAAAAGAAAATGGGTCGTAAGATAGACAGATGAAAGATAAAGATAAAAATGAAAATGAAAACTTCAGTAACCGTAATTTTCAGGTCTGAAGCTCTCCATCGTTGAAAATTTATCCAAATTTTCTTCAATGAAAACATCCTTTTCATCAGTAAGTGAATGAAGGGACTTGATCGCCTTTGCAAGGGATGCTTTCTCAAAGCGCGAAAGTTCAAGCTGTCCACGAGAACCTTCATCAACGATATCGCATGCCTCTATCGCAGCATTCTTAGCACGCAGATAGATATCATTACCATCCTTTACGATCGATTCACCTATCCTATAAGCATTATCGAATGCAAGTATGAATGCCTGAGGATCCCTATATCTATCTGAGACCATGAAAACATCCCTGAAGACCTTCGCATATCCAGCCTCTATTGCCGTATTCATCATGGAGCAATCATAAGATAGGGTCTCCCCCCAACATTGAACACTTGTACCACCAAACTCCCCACGGTACTCCACAGATTCATTGGACCAGAGATCACAACATTGCATAGTGAGATTACCCATGACATCAGAGTGAGCACAAGTTGAGCCCTTTCCTTCCTGCGAGATAGGGACACCGGCAATGGCCTTGATTATAGTGTTCTCATACCCACAATCTTTACCGGGACCAACAGCTCCTGCCTCATATGCAGCAAGTGAACGCGGTGCTGAAACCGCCCTTGCTACAACAGCAAGGGTGTGTGCAAGCTTTCTGTCAAGCAGACCACCTGCAATGAACATTGCAGTATTAGCCTGAGAACAATCAGTATCACCAGCAGCCACAACATCATGTTTCTTTGCTATTTTGCTAATATCTTCCCATATGAACTCTACATCAAGAGTGCCGAGGATACCTATTGAAAAAAGCACACCTGAGATATCGTTCCTTAATATTGATGAATCAAAGACGGTCTTACCACCAAGTGATTCAATGGAAAGCATATCAGCCCCATTGGAAGCGACCGCTTCAAAGGATTCCAGCAGCAGACCATAAGAATCACCCCTAAGATCGAGGGATTCTTTTCCGCCCCGAATATCAGCAGGCGTATGGCGCAATGCACACTTGATGCCATATTCATCATGAAACTCTTCCATAATTGTCTTCTGTTCATGTGCTATCTCTGCACCCCATGACGGATTGACGGTCATTTGTTGCACATGTTCCGTTTCAAGCACCACAGAAGGGAAACCCACCTGTACCATTCGTTGCAGTATATCAGTTGTGATCTTGTGGTATTCTGCAATAAGTTTCTCTTTAGACTCACCAGCTGCTGGCCTGGGTGCATAGTTAACTTCTGCCGAAGTATATCCAGCCCCGATCTCCAGATCAAAACCGGTCTTGACTGGATAGACAGAATGTCCAAAGACCATATCTTCAAAGTCATCATAAGCCATTTTATTATAACGTTTCAAACTCAAACCCATTCCTCCTCAGTGTTTATGGAACTCCTTCCTGAGCTGGCTAATATTCAAGCCGTTGATGATAGCATCTGCGATCTTTGGTACGTCAGCAGCTTCTTCACAATAAAGACCAAGTTCATATTGGGATACAAAATCCTGTGTTACTGCACCGCCACCACACACTACAGGCACATTAATATCACTTTCAAGTAAACGGGAATTTACATCCTTGAAGCCAACCATGGTTGTCGTCATTAACGAGGTTCCAGTAAGCATAATGGGATTTTCCCTTTTGACAGCCGCAATGACCTCTTCCACACAGACATCCTTTCCAAGGTCTACAACTTCATACCCCTTAGCTCTGAGAAGAACGGTCACGATCTTCTTGCCAATATCATGGATATCCCCTTCCACAACATAGGAAACGATCTTACCCTTGTATTCATGTTCCTGACCGGAACGTTCTTTGCAATATTCGATACCTTCCATCATTGCCTGCGCTGAAATTATGACATCCGGAAGGTAGAGGACACCGTCATCATAAAGAGTGGAAACTATTTCCATACCCACCATCAGTGCATTGTTAATAAGGTTCAGTGGGTCAAGTCCGTTATTGATCGCATTCTGGATACTTTCCACGACCTCGTCTTCGTCCCCCTCAAAGACAGCCTTTGCGACCTCGCGTATATTCTCTTCCACAGGGAATAATTTCTCAGCCACCTCTTCAGGGGTCATTTCCTTTTCCACTTTTACATTATATCGTACTAATATACGTTGAGGATTAATATCGATCACAATTTAGCCCTCCATTAAAATAATTAATATAAATGCCTACAAATATACTGATTTGATAAGATAAATGCAAACATGTGACAAGAACATTGTTTGTCAGGCAGACAAAGCATGCAGGTCCTTTCAATTTCTGTCAACCTCCCTACAGATAGCAATGATCGCATCCTGACGATTCCATTTACCCTTTTTTAATCTTGTTTCCACAGATAAAAGCATGCCAGAGCCTGTAACCAAAGGTAAACTGAACTCGATCTTATTACCTGCAAGTGCATCCCCAAAGTGACTTGCTACTTCGAGTACCTTATTATGCGGATGCATCTTTATAAAATTCATACCAGTGATCTCTTCTTTTGAGTGAGCTAGTTTTTTCGAGACTGCCTCATTGCTGTAGAGTACACAACCCTCACTGTCCAGAACAAGGATCAGATCCTCAATACCATCAACAAGGGATTTAAGGTCGTTCTGGTTCTTTTGCATATCGACTTCCGTTTCAATGCGACCGATGATGGAACCCATCTGTTCAGCAACTGTTTCTACCGATGTACGAATATTGTAAGGCATTTCATATTCAGTACGCGATGCAAGGAAAAGAACAGCCACTTCTTCCTCTTGATATTTCACCGGGATCACAGCGGTTGCCAGCAGCCCTTCATCTACCCTGTTATCACGCTTTGTCACAGGATAGATATCGGAATACATTTTGTAGAGCGGATAACCCATCATGAAAAATCGACTCTGCATGGAATCTGCTGCATAGTGAGAATTATTTTTTACAAAATCTTGTGAAAGTCCTTTGTGGGAGATAAGGTTCAATCCGCCATTGTTCTTGTCTATCAGATAGAGACTACCAGAATCGATATTTTCTATATGTAAAGCAAATTCCAGAAGCTGGTCAAAGGTTTCCTGAAGATCCCCTGAAGGAGTGAAGAAATTACCTACCTCAGACTCAATATTCAGGAACTGATTGATTCTTTTACGCTCAGTTATATCCATGATGATACCCTGTATGTGGACAAGATGACCTTCCTCATCATACTGCGGAGTGGACCTCTCAACAACCCATCGAACATCATCAGACCTAGTGATTATCCTGTATTCGAGACGATATTCTGAAGCATTTTCTGCAAATTTCCGGGCAAAATAGCTGTGCACCCTTTCCGCATCAGAAGGGTGAATAATGTCGCCATATTGCAGTTTTCCAGAAAGGAAATCCGACGGAGAATATCCAAATGTATCAATGTTCTCAGAAACGAATTCAACTGGCCATCCCGACTGAGCATTCCAGAAAAATACAATTGCAGGACTGCTTTTGATAACCGTTTGCAATACCTTTTGTACTTCCAGTGCATCAAGCAGTTCCTGTTCTTTCTTTTTCTGCTCAGTTATGTCACGTATAATAGCCATTACAGCAGGCTTGCCCTGATCATATATGCGTGAAGGACTAATCTCAACCGGAACAGTATCACCCTTACGGTCAAGTAGATTGACCTCGAATTTATTAGAGCTGCTCTTCTGTTTTTCCATTATCTTCGAGAACTGCTTAGTCACCATTCGCCGATATTCAGGTGAAAGATAAGAAGAAAAACTGGAGTTATGTACCTTTTGGGGAGTAAAGCCAACGATCTCACAGAACATTGAATTTACAAATTCCAGCACATCATCACGAATTATGATAATGCCGTCATTCCCGTTCTTAACGAGATTTGAGTACTTTTCTTCCGACACACGCAAAGCTTCATCAGCTTCCCTATGCTCGATCAGTTTTTTCATTTCCTGGATCAATAGTGCCAGGTTACGAGTATCAAGATCATCATAAGGAGAATCTTTGTTGCCAACTCCCAGAACGAATCGCTCACCTTCTTCGTTGGAGACAGGGATATCAAAATGACGTGTGATCGTACCGGTTATATTATGGTCATTTTCCATTTCAAAAAGATCATTAGAGTAATTTGAGAGCAAATATTTCCCGCTTGAGCTCACTTTGATAACCCTGGTGGAAATGTCAAACGGATAATCACCCAGGTCCTTGCTCAATTTGTATTGACCCTTATCGTCTGTTAAAAGGAGGAAGACCATGTCAAAAGAATTGTCTTCACGGACACTGACAAGATAACCGATATTGCTCTGAGTGAGCTTTGCAGCAGCCTCCAAAGTGAAATTTAATATATCTTCAATGGATTCATCGGACATCTGGTTGAGTTCAAGAAGCGTCTCAAGACGGGACTCGTTTAGGTGCAGAGAACGTTCACCCATCTTCCTCAGGGTGATATCTTCAAATATGCCCATCCCACCCTGCAATGATCCATCTACGATCAAAGAACTGAAAGTGACATGCAGGATAGAATTATTGTCATTTACAATTATGTGAACATCATCCTCATAGTTCCTTATCTTTCCCGAGATCACATCACTTATATCGCTACGAACATTTTTGTCACTGAAAAGATCGAGGACATTATAGCCTGTTATCACATTCCTTAAGTGGTCGAATATCTCATTGAATACTTCATTTGAATTCGTTATAATTCCTTTCCGGTCAAAACGAACTATACCTATGGGAGATTTTTCGAAGATGATCCTGAAGTTCTTTTCAGTATCAACAAGAGCTTTCTCTGCTTTTCTTTTTTCTCTAATGTCATTTAAGTTCAGCATAACCGCAGATTGTCCTTCGTATTCAATGTAGGAATTAGTCATCTCCACAGGAATTTCACCTTCAGTAAGCGAAACAATATTTGCTTCATAAATATTGGAGTCGTTCTTCTTGCTTGAAAGACATTTATTGTATTTTTTGGAGACCATTCTGCGATATTCAAGCGAAATATGATCAAGGAAAGGCGAACCAATGATATCGTCTTTTGACGATCCAGTCAGTTCACAGAACTTCTTATTTGTATACCGTATTTCATTGTCAAGGACAACAATTACCCCTTCATTGCCTTTTTCGATCAACGTTGAATATTGACCTTCGTATCGGGCAATTCCTTCTTCCGAGGTTTTCAATTCGTCAATATATTCAAAGGTAACAAGAGCAACACAGCTGCCATCGTATCTGATCTGCCTTCCGTTGATCAGCACAGACCTTGTACCGGCATTGATAAAAGGATAGGTTAGTCCAAAGTCCTCAAGTAAAAAACCTTCTTTACAAACTCTGCTAAGCCTGTCAAACAGCTCAGGTGAATTTTTCTTAAAATCAACAAATATGTCAGCATCATTTCCCAAGAGTTCGGCAGGATTGATCCTGAACATTTTGTAGAATGAATCATTCGCATATAATAGGTTCAGATCAGGATCAAGTACCATAAGAGCTTCTTTCAAAGATGCTACAATAGCCTCGAAATAGTTTCCAGGATCATCAGAAAAAGAGAAAGAACTACAGCTATCAGATTCTGATATTTCATCAGATACAACTTTAGATGAAGTCTTTTTGACAGATATATTACCGGTCTTTTCCATGGAACTGTATATCTTATACATCTCCCGTTTTTGCGTTTTTTTGATCTAAACGACCTTTTGTTTTTGATAATGGAATTTGTTTGTTTCAATTATATATTTGTTTTGAATCTTATTACAAGTAAATACAAGTAAACAACCCATTATCTATATCTTATCTTCCACAAAGATAGAATATCCATATTTTGATGATATTTCTGAACGAAAGAATTATCTTAAATCAATGAATAAATAAATTTGCTCACATCTAAGATCTATAGTAGCTTCCTTCGATCCAATCTGTTTACTTTTTAGATCTATATCCAGTACGTCAGTACAACAGGTGTGAGCAAATCGTTTCATATTCTCTCCATAAACGTTCTTCTACTACTTTGAGAAAATGCCAGTCAAGGACATTTTCCGGGCATGAATGAATACATTTCTGACAGTGTGCACCGTCACAAAGATCAGTCCTTATCCTCACAGACCGATCCTCCTGTTCCAATGCACTATTTGGACACACATCCACACATTTCTTACAGTCGGTACAACCATCCATATCTATTACCAGAAATGTACCTATCTGGTCGAGCACATGAAGCCCTTCGTCCCCAAGATCCGGAATATCTTTCTCGACACGTTTTTCGATCTCTGGCTCCCGATTTACTTCATCAATTGTAGGAAGACCTTTTTTCTTAAGATATTTTTTCAGTGTTTTGAAAGGCATGCCTTCGTTCCAATAGGAAAGTTCAAGAATGTAAGCATCCTTGAATGCTTCATCCATTGCAAACATTACATGTGTGCCAACAATCTCTACTGCGATCTCCTGAAGGTCCCATAACCGTTCTTCTGAAAGAAGGATCTCCCTTGCAACAATAAGAGAAGTGTTCCCTATCTGGCAGATATTAGAGACATTGTAAGGTATCATGCCGATACGATGAGCTTTTATCGCATCCATATAAGTACCGGCAGCACCGGACATGTATGCGACCTCCACATCTTCCATTGCAATATTCGCAGCATTACATAATGTCACATGGCCGGCACGTATCGCACCGATAGCCCTTCCAGCTTCAGCAAGGTCCTTTTCTGTGAAATGCAGATCATCCTGGAGGTATAGTTTTTTATCAGGCGTATTTATATTTGGTAATTGGATGGTCCCATTTTTTATGGCCTCATCGATAAGTGCAATAACGCCAGTACCTGTGATGCCGATAGCATGCACATCACCATTTTTGAGAACATCACCGTTTTTATAGTTGACAAGGGAACCAATGACAGTGTTCATTTCCTCATCAAGAACGTAATTCAATAGATCCCCATTGTTAAATTCAACATCTGAGATCACAAATGGCCGTGCAATACTTCCGTCCCCGATCTCCTGACCTTCAAGTGCAGGACCGGCTGCTGCAGAACCTGTGAATATAACATTGCCGACCTTTAACGCCATTTCCGCATTGGTACCATAATCGGTTGCAATGGCTATCTTATCAGATTCAAGCATTCCGGACTTTACTATCAATGCAAGAGCATCTGCACCGACCTCGTGTTTGATGGCAGGAGGAATAACTACTTTACAATTAAGGAATTCAAGGCCTTTTACCTGAGTGCTGTCAATGATACAAGCATTCCTTTTTTGTTCCTCGATATTCATCAGCTTCTTTTTTCGCTCTCCTGCATAGGCAAGGTCATCGATAGGGATTCCCTGGAAAAATGATAATTGTATAGGATTTCCACATATTGCGATCCTCTCAACAAGTCCACCTTCCGGTTCAAGTTCATTCAATATGTGAATGAAAGCATTGATCACAAGGTCATGAGCTTTGTCCTGACCATATGTCATGGCAAAATCCAGATGATCCATAACGTTCGCACCGGGCAGAGGATTTCTCATTGTGATGACCGTTCTCTGTATCTCACCTGATCCAAGGTCTATTTTTTGTGCCCTAAAACCACTTGTACCAAGATCTATTGCAATTCCTGTTCGCATAGTATTACCTTCCTGCCTGATCGATCAATGTGAGCAACAATTATTGACAGATGATCATAAATAAATAAATAAATAAATAAAAGGTCCTGCAGAACAAGACCTTTCCGACTGGGTGTTAAGATTTATTAGATAGTCCGTTTGTACAGATATTATGCAATATACTCGTCCCTTGCTTCGACAAGGGCTTTAACATTCTCCACAGGAGTATTGGGTGCAATGCCACATCCTGGAGAGAGAACAGCCACACCGTCTTCAAGAGCATTCTTTGAATCTGCTTTGACCTTTTCCACATCACCCGAAAGTAATGTGAACGGACTGGACACATTGCCAACGATCACAGCCCTGTCTCCGACAGTTTTAATGGCTCCTTTAAGGTCAGCTACCTTTTCCTCAATGCTAAGTCCTTCGAATTTACAGTCTGCCATCATATCGAGAATAGGAGTCACATTTCCACAAACATGAAGCACCATCGGACATTTGACTCCTTCTGCAAACCTTGCAAGCCTTGGCTTAAGCATCTTGTCAAATGTTTCAGGGTTCATGAGGTCAGGGGATGCTACAGGATCAGGCACACATATCACATCTGCACCAGCATCTGCCAGTGCATTCGCATACACTATGCATGCATCTGTGGCAAAGTCAAGGATGGTCTCGAAGTCATCCGGTTTCTTGATAGACCATTTCATGAACTTCTTTACACTTACAAGATCGGATGCAAGGGTAACAGGTCCTTCCATACCAGCTACCAGAGGAATTTTATCTCCAACTTTGTCGATGATGATCTTTGTTGCATCAAGTACAGCAGGTATTCTGCCATTGCTAAGAAGGTTCTCGGGCATCACTAGGTTGTCAACGCCTTTATGTGGGTGATCAGTTACAGATGGTTGTCTGTTCTTTGTTCCCATATTAACTTCACAACCCATAGCTTCTGCAAGAACTGTCAGACAATATGGATACCTTACAGCTTCCAGGCCTGCGATCTCGTGTGATGCTACGGCAAGTGTTGCCAGCTTATCTGCATCAGAATGAGCTTCAGGCCACTCTGCACCGGTCTAATCCATAAGATCAACTATAGCGGTCTGTGTTACAGAGACTACCGGGATCTTATCAACTGGTTCGCGGTTTAACGCGTTCAATAATCTTTCTTTTGGGTTTAAATCGGTCATTTCGATCACTCCTTCATAATTCAAGACCCGGTACAGCCGGATACTGATATTTTTAGATCGTCGTTCACACCATCCAATTAATCCAGAGATGGAACAACTGATATTGGGTAACTATACCCAAATTTCAAACTGAAATTATCATATATAATCATTTGTATGTTTAATATTTAGTATAAATAGGTTACTATATAGTACATATTTTTAAATGTATTAGTTATCAAAATAATTGCGCCTATTGATTTTGTTTTTATTAAAAATAAAATTTTCTTAAAAATTATTGCATAATCCAATACCAATATACTTATATATTATACTCTAAAATTTGAAAAATAAAACTAATATAAAAACAAAGCTACTATTAAAAATCTATAATTTAATAGATAAAATTAAAAAACAATATCAATAAACGTAATTTATAATAATAATAATTAATTATTTAAAATATAGATATTTTATAGTAGAAAAGTACATATATAAAATTATAAAATACCTGACAATATTAGAGGAAAAAAACAAAAAACAACATCTATTTTAAAAAAATGTCAAAGAGATGAAATATAATTAATTATATTAGTCTAAAATAATATTGCAGTGATCGTGAAGAACGTACCTACATTAAACCATAATTTAAAAAGAAGAGCGATCTTAGTTCTATTTTGTCTTATAATAGTGCAACTTTCAACTCCTGTTGTGGCACTCACCCCAATAGAGGTCCAAAATATAGAAACAGATAATGGAGCTGTTATACTGATAGTTGATGGTCTCGGAGCAAGCTACATATCTCAGGAAAAGATCCCGTATGCACTTGACGGAAGCCCTTTGGAAAAGCCAGAGATTCAAAATATTTCAGCACTTGCAAAGAATGGACTTCAGGCATTCAATGTCCTAACACCATCCACAGAAGGTGAAAATGGGCATTCCGTGATCATTACAGGAAATCCCGGAGCTACCTCTGCAATGATATCACATAATGATGCCACCATCTATGATGTTGCCCGCGAGAATGGATACATTATGTTCGCAATACTGGAAAAGGGTGACACGAACGAACTTCTTGCAGAACAGGATATTGCCATATATGATAGCACCACATCGATAAATGATCCGCAGATGGAAGTCTTGCTCAATGACCATATCAGTCAACAAGATGCCGAGATGATCTTCGATGTTGAAAAGATATTCAACGAATATGCCATTCTGGCCCCGGCCTATGTACAGCAGTATAAGGAAGGAGAGATCGAACGCTATAACGCTTACAACCTCTGGGGGATCGAAACAGCCCTTGAGGTCATTGAACTGATGGAGCAATATCCTGACCAGAAATACATACTGACAATAAATATCGGTGCCATTGATACTGCCGGACTTTATCGCAGAAATGAAGGATATGTCGATTGTATCGAAGAACTCGACATCATGGTACAGCCCCTTATTGAAAGAACGGAAGGTAACAACCTTGCTTTCATACTAACTTCTGACCACGGGATGTCATTCCAATCAACTGACGGACGTGGTGGCAGCAAGTCCGGAAAATATGCAACCTCACCGGAAGTGCTTCAGATACCCTTCATTGCAACATCATCCAATATCGAAAGAAAGATCATTGATGAACAGCTAGGTCAGGAAGATATTGCTCCCACTATCCTCAGTATCCTTGACCTGCCGAACGAGCTCCGATTTTCGACTGGTAATCCGTTTGCCACTAAAAGGTATGCTAATTTCAAAGTATTACTTCCGGAAACCGGAAGTTTTAGGATAACTTCGGACAAACAGACCATTCTGGAAACAGAAGGGGATAGCGAGTATGTTATTTACGGACTCGAAAAGGAAAAGGAATACATCATCACTGCTGAACTTTCCGGAAATCATGAACAGGTACATGAAAGAACCATCTTTGCTGATTCTGATAAGGTCATTCGATTCGATGTAGATAAAGAGCCGGATAAAAATAAGGATATGATACCCAAAGGGATGCGAAAGATCATTGGTTCGACACTTATTATAGGTATCAATCTGACAGGGCTTGCAATGATATTCAGGGTCGTTAAAAGTTAAAGCCTGCCATCACAAACTATTTTTAAGAGGCAAGCCCATTTGCACCGATGATCGTTGGCGTACTCGGGCCTGCCGGATCCTACTCGGAAAAAGCAGCAAAAGGCTGGATAAGCAAAGAATCAAAGACGGAGGGAACATCCCTTGTCTATTATGATGACATAAACGATACTTTTGCATCAGTCATCAATGGAGATTCGGACATAGGAATAATACCAATAGAGAATTCCATAGAGGGGTCCGTTGGGATCACGCTGGATCTGTTGCTTGATAGCGATATGACCATCATCGGGGAAATAGTTGTACCCATCGAGCATTGTCTTCTCTCGAAGGGTGAGATGAAAGATATAAAAATAATAATGTCACATCCTCAGGCACTGGGCCAATGCAGTAAGTTCATAAGGGAACATTTCAAGAAAGCAGAAATACGTACGACAGGAAGTACATCCCATGCTGCTAAACTTGCTAATGAGTTCTGCGAGATGGCAGCCATCGCATCAAAGGAATCCGCCAGAGAATATGGATTGAAGATACTTGTCCCCAATATTCAGGACTGGGAGAAGAACCATACACGCTTTATCGTCATAAAAAAGGGCAAGTGGCAGGAAGATGAGGTCTGCACAACTACAAACGATACATGCAAGACATCCATCATTGCTGATATCGATGAGGACAGACCTGGTTCACTCTATGAGATCATAGGGGAATTCGCAAAAAGGGACATTAATCTGACCCGTATTGAATCAAGACCATCGAAACGTTCTTTGGGGGATTATCTGTTCTATATTGACATAGAAGGAAGTACATGCGATGCAGTTATAAAAGATGCTTTATATTATATAAATTCGAAAGTATCTATGCTCAAGGTCCTTGGTTCCTACAATGGATACAAGCTGGATAACTAAAAAAGTGTTCATATAAGGTATGAATGTTCATTCAAGTTTGCTTTAAAGAGGATAGTGATCATGGATATTGATAATTTTGTAGAGAAACAGGAAGCTACGGTCAATAAATACCAGCGTATCTACAAGATCATCGATCTCACTATAATTGCACTGACCTTGTTCACTATTTTAAAGATACTGAATATAGACCAATTTATCCTTACATTAAGAACATTTGAACTTTACGCAGATTCTACCTATGGCCCTTCGGGGATGATCTCAGCAGGAGAACTTCTCCTTGCAGCTATTTCTATATTGTTTGCCATCATCCTTACCTTTGCTTTCCATTACAGGGACAGGAAGGTACTGTTGATACCATTCATAGAGGAACGTTTTCCAGTACTTCACGAAAAGCTCAGGACTGCCTTTGACAACAGAGAAGTGCACAATATAATTTCAGACGACCTGATGGGAAATGTACTGGATGTGGCATCTAAGATCGACAATTCAAAGCTTATTGAAAAGAAAAGGCTCAAGAAGAGCATGGTACTCCTGCTAGCAGTTCTTGTTATGTTCACCACCATAAACGTAATGGATTACAGGACAGAGGTCACACCCGAGGACATCAATAGCTTAATAGATGAGATACCGTTCATACCCTCAGCAGAGAATGGAACCTCCCCTGATGAACAGTTCGCACTTGAAGGAGAAGGAGACTCAGGGGGAACCAGTGAGGACCTTATCGGAGAGACCGCTATCATCGTGGTAGAGGGAGAAGAGGTCGACCTCTCATTGCCACCGGGAGCAGGAACAGGCTTTACTGAAAGTGGAGATGAGGAATCACTTCCACCTGAGTTTGAGAGTTCATCGGCATATGAGGTTGGAAGGATATCATCACCTGCTTACTATGAGCAACTGCCGGAAGGATATGAGAGTATTATAAAAGAATACTTTGAGCAGATGGCTAATAACTAAAGCTCATATAGCCACATAATGATAATAAATATACCAATGATTTTATTAATATATCATTATTATTAAATTAACATCGACGCTCATCGATACATCACATTGACATATCAATTTACACCACCAATAAATTTCACCAATTGCAATAAAAGGAGAACACCACATGAATTCCAATGATGCAAGGTCAGGAAACCTTGAACAAACTTACAGAGGTGCTGGTGATGCATTTACAGCACTTTTCAATGAGATATCCAAGGTCATAGTAGGACAGAAGGATACGGTAGAACAGATAATCATTGCGATCCTTTCTAACGGACATGCACTGATGGAAAGTAACCCCGGTCTTGGAAAAACACTTACAATTTCTACTATCTCCAAGACAATGGACCTTGGGTTCAGTAGGGTCCAGTGTACTCCTGACCTTATGCCGGCAGATATCACAGGCACACACTTTATTGAAGAGACGGGCGGGAAAAAAGAGTTCAAATTCGAGCCAGGACCCGTCTTTGCCAACATTGTCCTTGCCGATGAGATTAATCGTGCCTCCCCAAAGACACAATCTGCATTGCTTGAAGCCATGCAGGAGAAACAGGTCACAGTAGGCAACGATACATTTATCCTTGACAAACCTTTCTTCCTGCTTGCAACCCAGAATCCCATAGAAATGGAAGGAACTTTCCCATTGCCGGAAGCGCAGCTTGACAGGTTCCTTTTGAAGATCGTTCTGGACTATCCTTCATTTGAAGAAGAAAAAGAGATCGTCAGACGCTACACCAAGTCTGACGAACCGCATGTGGGCAAAGTGCTTGACAAGAATATGGTATTGCAGCTCCAGCGTCTTACAAGGGACATGCCAATTGCAGATGATATAAAAGAAAGAGCCATCAAGATAGTTATGGCAACCCGTACATGGAAGGAATTTATTGAGGTCGGAGCTTCCCCAAGGGCATCTATCGGAATTATTCTGGCAGCAAAGGCTCGTGCATTGATAAGGGGCAGGAACTTTGTAAGCGTTGAAGATATTGATGCAATGGCATATCCGGTATTAAGGCACAGGATCATCCTCACTTTCGAATCCGAAAGACGTGGAATATCACAGGATCATGTGATAAAGGAGATCCTTGCCAAAGTTAAATGATAAGCATCGTTAAGTCTGAGAAGGAAAGCCTACAAACAACAATATGATGCTTGAACCATGAGTGACAGAAAACACCGTATAGATGTGGATTTCTTCCGCCAGCTTGACCGCTTTACTTTTCTGGTAAGGAAGCGGGTCTCCAGTGCTTATGCAGGAAGCAGACGCTCCCACAGGAAGGGACAGGGGCTCGATACGATGGGCTATGCGGAATACCACCCAGGAGATGACCTAAAATCCATTGACTGGAACGTTTATGCAAGGTCAGAAAAGCTATATGTAAGGGAATTCGAGGAAGACAAATCAGTAACCACACACATACTTCTCGATTCAAGCAATAGCATGGACTATGCCCTTGACACTGTCACAAAGTTCGAATATGGTGCAATGCTTGCTGCCGGCTTTGCATACCTTGTCACAAAGGATAACGATAAATTTGGCATATCCACCTACTCCGAAGATATCGCCATATCCCAGACGCACAGAGGAAGACGGCATTTATTAAGGGATATCGATAAACTTGCGGAAGTGGAACTTAAAGGTCAGACAGCTCTTGACCACTGTGTCCAGCTATATGAAAAGATGATAAAGTCACGTTCACTCGTGATCATCATCTCAGATTTCATGGAAGACCTCAAATCCATTGAATCAGCGATCTACAGACTTTCAAACCATGACCTTATTCTCATACAGGTGCTTGACCCTTCCGAAAGCGATCTGTCAATGCACGGTCATGTCAAGCTGATGGACCTTGAGACCAATGATGAACTGAAGACCTATCTAAGTAATAATTTCAAGGACAAGTACCAGGAAGAACTACAGGCACACATCGATGGCATACAGAACATCTGTAACCACGTAGGTGCTGATCTGTATACATTCACGACCGATACGCCCATCTTCGAGGCGTTCTTCAATGCCATCAACAGGAGGCACATGTAATGCCTTTTGCTAACATACTCGGACTTGCTGCACTGGCAAGTATCATCCCACTTATCATATTGTACCTGTTACGCCCAAAACCTCTGGAACTGAAAATACCTTCCCTCATGTTCCTGATGCTTGCAGAGAAGAAAAAGAAGAGATTTGCATCATTGAGGCGACTTATAAAGGACCCGATATTCCTTGCTCAACTGCTCATTTTGATATTGATCTCCGTTGCTATCGCCGGACCGTTCTATACCGCTGAGGAGGAACTTAGCGGCGAACATACGATATTCGTTATCGATGCCTCGGCCAGTATGAACACTGAGGGCAGGTTCGATAGTGCCACTGATATTGCCAAGACCTATGTCAGTAAGAAGAACAGCATAATACTTGCAGAGAACATTCCGGTGAATGTGCTGGAAGCCGGCGGTTCTTCAGCTACTAAGAACGCCCTTGACAGCCTTACTCCAAAAGGTTCTGTTGCAGACCTGTCCAGTGCAATTACCAATGCCATGAGAACCCTTTCCAATGAAGGAGGTAGGATAGTTGTCATCTCAGATTTTACTAACTGGAAGGGAGAAGACCCTGTGTCGGCCATGAGACTTGCTGAATCCTACGGACTGAAAGTGACCTTTGTAAGAGTAGGCTCACCAACTGACAATGTAGGTATAATTCAAGGCTGGATCGATGCAGAGGAAGAGGGCTACACTTACAATTGTGTTGTCAAGAACTACATGGAAACGACACAGAACGTCAAGATGATCATCGACACACCGGGAAGCCAGAACAAGAAGAGTGTGACACTTGATATTGCCCCATTTTCGACCAAGCAGTTCAAGCTGACAGACCTTGGAACCGGCATTACGGAGATAACGATAGACAGGGAAGACAAACTTGCAGTCGATAATACTGCCTATGTATCAATTCCGGCAAACGTGCAGAACGAGCTGCTCCTTGTTACCGATGTAAAAGGCTCGCCATCGTCAACTGCCCTTTCGCTGCTACCGAACATAAAGGCCACCCAATCCAATAACGTGCCTGCCGACCTTAGTGATTATAAGGTCATTGTTGTCGATACACAAAAAAGGGCAATAACCTCTGAAGAAGCTGCAAGGCTTAATACTTTTACCAATAACGGCGGGAACATTCTTGTTATCGCCTCGCCCACACTTGACCCGAAGAATGCGAACATCGACATGATGCAATTGCTTCCTGTAAAGATCATCGCCACATCAGAGAGCAGTAAAGGTGTGGCACTGAAGGTCGAACAGGAAACGAGGCTTACAAAAAAAGTGAAGTTCGAGGATATAGCCGTCTACACTTATCTGAACTCTACCATCAGGTCTGATGCAGTGTCCCTTGTTGATACTCCCTCGGATATACCCATACTTGCATATTGGAATGTAGGTGACGGTACTGTCATGTACCTCGGATTGAGCGATATGCTCGGAGAGGAGGCATGGAACAACTTCCACAACCTTCCGGAATATCCTGTGTTCTGGGCAAAGGTTATCGCATGGCTTGGAGGTACTGGCGACATAGGAGATTACAATGTCCAGACCGGTGCCGTTTCAGCATTGTCAAAGGAGCAGGAGGTCACAACTCCTTCAGGTACTATGACCACTAGCAGATTGCTCTATGATGAAGTGGGTGTCTATGAGGTCGCCGGCAAAAGAATAGCCGTGAACCTTTACGATGATATGGAGTCCGATACCACGATAGACTCCTCGAACGTCCTTGAAAGAGCAACATCGAATGAAGGTGGCGATACCATAAGGCAGACCACATATACTGCAAATAAATACATTGATATCTACCTAATCATCATTGCCATGCTGCTGGTAGTCCTTGAGATCCTTATCATTAGAAACCGGGGTGAACTATGACCTTCACGTTCGAACAACCATTGATGTTTGCATTGATAGTGCCTGTAATAATAGGAGGCCTTTTCCTTCTCAGGGAAGGAGCAAGAAGACCAATTATCATCTCACGCATGATAGTGCTCTCACTTCTGGTAATCGCACTTGCATCTCCCACTGCCATTGTCAGTGATGTGACAAGTGACGAGAACCCGAACCTTGTGGTGATCTCCGATGAGACCGCCAGTATGAGCCTGTTCGAGGAAGGTGTGGGAATGAACGTCTATGAGTCGCTCACAGCCAATACTCCGACAACGTTCATCCGCCTGACCGGCGAGAGCACATCCCTTGGAGATGCCATCGAACAATATTCCACCGGAGACAACCAGATAGTGCTCGTCAGTGACGGTAACAGCAATTTCGGAAAGGACATTGACGAATCCCTCCAGTATGCAAAGGAGATGGGTACGACAGTTTATTCCGTTGCACCAGACCTCGAAAGGAACGATATAAGTGTCCAGATGCTTGGGGACAAGATCGTGGTCATCGGGAACGAGAACCAGTTCGATATACTGGTATCCCAGGCAGAGGAAGATGAGATCAGATACAGCTTTGAGGTCTATGCAGGGAACACACTCATCAGAAGTGGTACTTTCACACAGGAAACACGCACAAGGACAATTCGTGTTCCATTCACTTTCAGAGAACTCGGTGCTCAGGAGATGAGAGTGGAACTTAAACCGCTGACCGAGGATAAAGATGACATCAACAACGTGTACTACAAGTCCGTCTACGTTGTTCCAAAACCTAATATCAATCTGATCACAAGCGATACAGGTGCACCCCTTGGAAATATACTGTACAACCTATACGATGTCTCGAATTCAAAAGAATTTACCGATCTTGACAATAAGAAAACCGTCGTACTTGATAATGTCAATATGAGAGAACTATCGGAAAGTGACATTGATAAGCTCAAGGAATACGTATCCCAAGGCAATGGCCTGGTCCTGGTAGGTGGCGAGGCTTCGTTCGACCGTGGGAACTATCTTGATTCTTCCTTTGAAGATCTGCTTCCTGTAGCTTCAAGGCCCACTGACTGGAAAGGTGGCAGAAGCATTGTTCTCATACTTGATGTTTCCCAAAGCACAGCTGCCCATGAAACGCTCTCTGACATTCTCGGCAATGCTATATTCATACTTGAGAACGAGAACCTCAGGGATGCATATGCAGGAGTTATCGCCTTTGGAAGCGAAGGTGTCGATGTTTCCGATGGTCTGGTATATCTCGGAACACATTCAAATCTTGAAAAACTTGAAGAAAGTATCAGTTCACTTGCTCCAGGTGCTACAAGTGACACATCCCTTGACCAGGGTCTTTTGATAGCACAAGAATGGCTTGAGACCGAATCAGGAGAACTTGACATTATAATAATATCAGATGGTGGTTTCGCGCAATCATATGATGAGAGCCTTGCAGTAGTAGAAGAGATACACGATGAAGGGATCGATTTCTATTTCATCCACATCCATGAACAGGGTGCTCCTTCACAGTATGACAGATCTGGAAACCGTTATTCAGAGGAATTAATGAAGAGTGTGGACGGAACATATTTCTTCATTGAGAAGGGGGAACGTGCGAACCTTGTATTCGAGGATCAAGAGATCCCTGATGAGGAGGCAGAAGATGTTCCACAAATAACATCATTCCCGCTTATAGAATACAATCCAAATCACTTCATCACCCGCAACATCGAGATCGAAGGTAACATCACCGGTTACAATGACGTTACCCCAAAACCAGGCGCAGACAGAATAATCATCACAGCCACCGGTAAACCGGTCGTAACCACATGGAGATACGGACTTGGCAGGGTAGCAACCATTACCACGGATAACGGCAGAGGTGGGCAGAACACATGGGCTTCCCAGATTTATTCGGGTAACAATTCAAAGCTCATATCATCTACCATGAACTGGGCTATCGGCAATCCGCAGGTAAAGGAGGGCACTGTCGTTGAGGCTGAGGATACATGGTTCGGAACTCCGGCTACGCTTTACATCACCCATTACGATGGGAACACACCTGTCTTGAGATACAAAGGCGATACCCTTGAACTTGCGGTCACCGGAAGGAACACCTATGAGACCACGATCGACCCGAAGAACATTGGTTTCCACGATGTTTCAGGCTATCCGATAGCTGTGAACTATGCCATCGAGTACCGTGATGTAGGCATGAACGAGGACCTTCCTGTATCCATCAAAGCAAATGGCGGTAAGACATACACCGAGAATGAGGCTCTTGCTCTTTTATTAACTGATGCAAGAGGAAATTCCCTTAAGAGTGTACAAAGGTCCGAAAGCCAGAAGCTTTACTTCCTGATCGCTGCATTATTACTGTTCCTTGGAGAAATTGCAGTAAGGCGCATAAGGGAGATCAGGGAATCGAAAAAGGGCGATTAAAGGCGGAGTCAAACCGCCTTCTTTTTTTAAAAAAACGCATTCAGAAGACTACAAATTGAACTGTAGTTAAAGTAATGGATATATAAGAAGTACTCATTCTATCACCTGAAGCCAATTAATAACATCATATAGCCCAAGGTGATAAAATGAAAAACACATACATACCATTATTTGTACTCCTCGTACTCGCAGTCATAACTGCCGGTGCCACGATAATGAATGCTAATGCAGATGAAAAGATACTGATAGACAACGGTGGGCTGGAAGCAGAAGGTCCAACTGCTGATGGTGGAAACAACGACGAACTGCAGCCTCTGAATACCATTGCTACTATCATCGGAATAGAAACATGGGATGGTACAACAGTTCTCCTTCTGGACCAGGATGAAAGCGACATTGGTGAAGGTTATCCATGTGACATCTATCTGAAGATCGGCCAGGAAACAACCATTAAAGACAGCAATGGGAACGAACTCACCATTGAAGACCTTGACAACGGAACAAGGATAGAAGCATATTACGGACCTGCTACAACCAGAAGCCTGCCAGCACAGAGTGCAGCCGTTAGCATTGTCGTCCTTGATGAAGACGAAAAACCGGGTGTTCTACAGCCTGTAAAGACCATCGGGACAATTCTTGGAACTGAAAAATGGACCAGCAGCACAATGGTCCTTCTGGATGAGGACGATGTTGAGATAGGTGAAGGATATCCATGTGACATCTACCTGAGTATCGGCGAGCAGACAACAATTGAAGACGAGAATGGAAATGAGTTGTCTGTTGAAGACCTCACAAAAGGAACACGCGTGGAAGCTTACTATGGACCTGCAGTTGCAATGAGTCTGCCCCCACAAAGTGGAGCTGTGAGCATTGTGGTTCTGTCAGAGTGAGATAAGAAAAAACAAGTGCATGGATACAAAGGTGATCAGCTTTTGTATCATACCTCCTCTTTTTTGGAATCAATTCTATCAACTATATCCCCTTCTCCAAAAAGTCTAATACCCATAGAAATTAATCTAATTAACAGTTAAAAAGAATAGTTCATTCTAATAACTGGGGGTTAATCAATGGGAGAGAGCAAATACATTAGATGGTTCGAAGAGATACGCATAGAGGATATACCTTCTGTGGGAGGTAAGAATGCCTCACTCGGTGAGATGTACCGGGAACTGACCGAGAAGGATATTAAGATACCAAACGGTTTTGCAGTTACAGCGGATGCTTACTGGCATGTCCTGGAATCTGCAGGTGTGCTGCAAGAACTCAAGGATAGTCTGGAAGGACTTGATACAAACGATGTCACTGACCTTGCTGAAAGAGGGAAAAAAGCAAGGAGCATAGTACTCGATGCCGGGATACCGGATGATCTCTGGGAAGAGATCAAGGAAGCTTATGACAAACTGAGCGAAGAGTATGGATCTGAGACCGATGTAGCGGTTCGCAGTTCTGCAACAGCAGAGGACCTTCCAGATGCTTCATTTGCAGGGCAGCAGGAAACCTATCTCAATGTACACGGCTACCACTCCCTGAAAGATGCATGCAACCGGTGCTTTGCTTCTCTTTTCACGGACAGGGCGATCTCCTACCGTGTGCACCACAAGTTCGATCACTTCAAGGTAGGGCTGTCAATAGGCGTCATGAAGATGGTACGCTCAGACCTTGCATCCAGCGGGGTCATATTCACCATAGACACCGAATCCGGGTTCGAGGATGTTGTATTCATAACAGGCGCCTACGGTCTTGGCGAGAACGTCGTGCAGGGGCTTGTCAATCCGGATGAGTTCTACGTATTCAAGCCCACCTTAAAGGAAGGTTATGCGCCCATAATCAAGAAGAAGCCAGGCAGTAAAGAGATAAAGATGATATACGGACGTGGAGATTCCCGCATACTTACCCGTAATGTGGAAGTCCCGCTTGCAGACCAGAGAAAGTTCTGCATCAACGATGATGAGATACTCCTGCTTGCGAAATATGCTGCTACCATCGAAGACCACTATTCCAAAAAGAAAGGCCAGGCTGTGCCAATGGACATAGAATGGGCAAAGGACGGCAACACCGGGGAGCTTTTCATTGTACAGGCAAGACCTGAGACCGTGCAGTCAAGGAAAAGAAAGGATGTTCTTGAGACCTATTACCTTGATGAGAGGTCGGACGTTCTCGTCACTGCCAGAAGTGTAGGTGATAAGATAGCAACTGGTACGGTGCATGTGATCGATGATGTGTCCAAGCTTTCTTCTTTCAAACATGGGGAGATACTGGTAGCTGACACCACCACTCCTGACTGGGAACCTATCATGAAACGTGCGGCTGCCATCATCACCAATAAAGGTGGAAGGACATGCCATGCGGCTATCGTCAGCCGTGAGCTCGGGGTTCCGGCAGTCGTGGGTGCAGAGGATGCAACTGAAAAATTGAATAACGGTATGGATGTCACAGTAAGCTGTGCTGAAGGGGATATAGGCAGGGTCTACGAAGGTATACTGCCTTTCCACATAGAGACCGTTGACCTCAAGGGTCTGGGAAAGACAAAAACCGAGATGATGATGAACCTCGGCAATCCGGAAGAGGCCTTTTCCCTTTCCATGATCCCGAACGATGGTATCGGCCTTGCAAGACTTGAGTTCATCATCTCGAGTTACATCAAGGTCCACCCAATGGCACTGATCCATCCTGAAAAGGTTGAAGATGAGAGTGTGGTTGAGGAAATTGAAAAGCTCACGGCAGGATATGAGAGCAAGGAAGACTATTTCGTGGAAAAGCTTTCCCAGGGTGTAGCGACCATTGTGGCTTCATTCTATCCGAAACCCGTAGTGGTGCGCATGAGCGATTTTAAATCGAACGAGTATGCAAGCCTGATCGGGGGAGAATATTTCGAGTTCGAAGAGAGCAACCCCATGATAGGTTTCAGGGGAGCATCCCGCTATTATGATGAACGCTACAGGGAAGGATTTGCACTTGAGTGCAAGGCCATGAAGAAGGTCAGGGATGAGATGGGACTTACAAACCTTATCCTTATGATACCTTTCTGCAGGCGTGTGGAAGAAGCGGAAAAAGTGATCGCTGAAATGAAAAAGAACGGTCTGGAAAGAGGGCAGAACGGCCTGCAGGTATATGTCATGTGTGAGATACCAAGCAATGTGTTGTTGATAGATGAGTTCAGCAAATACTTCGATGGTTTTTCCATTGGCTCCAATGACCTTACCCAGCTGACCCTTGGAGTGGACAGGGATTCTGAGATACTGGCCTCTTCTTTTGATGAAAGGGATGAAGCTGTGAAGAAAATGGTTTCCATGGCAATTCAGGGAGCAAAGAGGAATGGCAAACACAGTGGAATTTGTGGTCAGGCACCCAGTGATTTCCCCGAATTTGCAGAGTTCCTTGTGAGAGAAGGTATCGAATCGATCTCGCTCAACCCGGATTCTGTGATGAAGATATCATTGAAGGTCCTAGAAACCGAAAAAGAGATGGAATGAAAAGGAGGGAATAAACCTCCTTTCTTTTTTTTGATCAATTCCTTTTTTACTTGGACTTTATATTTTCTTTTACATAGCATCCCAGCATATTGACTTTCGTTCACGTTTTCTTAATGGAATAATTGCTGTACATCTAAGTTATTCCTAGTCAGTTAATGAATGTTTTCGAATTTATATACCTTGTATTTTTTTGTTACAAATTTGTACAGGGAACTTCTTACCATTAAATTTTTAGATAATCAATTCAAAAGATCATAACCATAATTTCAACTACGGTTATAAAAATTAATTAGAATATATATTAGCAATTAAGCGATTGATTTAAGTATCACTGAGATAGACTTGTATATAAATAAAATTATTTTTGAATGGAGCAAAACTTATGGCTATAGAAAACTATATCAAAGACCTTGACAGCGACATCCGCTCAGTAAAGAAAAAAGCAGAACAAGAACTCATCAAACAGAGTCCTGCTGCTGCAACCGCACTCATCGAACAACTAAAAATATACAATACTCCCAGAAAAGAGAAACGTATTCGCAATCTATTAGAAAAGATGGGAAACACTTCTATACAGCCCCTTATCACTGAACTGCAGGACCCGGGATCAAAAATTGCTAATGACATTACCCGCATCCTCGGGAACATGGGCAATCTGACCCTTGAACCTCTTATTCTATTGTTACAGAGCAAAGACAGATCATCCCGTCTTAGATCCTTAAAGGCTATTTGTTACATTGATGATCCAAAGACACTACCCGTCCTTCACGAACTCCTAAATGACCAGGACATTGAGATAAGGACCATGGCAGCAGAAAAACTGATTGAAGAAGATGATGAGGCTGCCTTGAACACTATTATAGAGATACTCAAAAAGCAGAACGTTAGCATCTGCTTGAGTACGGTAAAAAAACTTGACCAGCTTACTGATGAGAACGTCACTGAACCATTCTTCAAGTTAATGTCCAAAAGTGATCGGGAAATTGCCACTGAAGCTGCAAAAGCTCTTCATAGAAGGAATGATCCAAGAGCAGTTGACAGATTCATTGAAATGCTTGGATCTGATGAGCGACATTACAACAGTATTGCTTTTGCTGCAGATATCCTCTCTCAGCTCGGTGATGAAAAAGCAATAAAGCCGCTTGTCCACTCGCTGAGACTTAACGGGCCACACTTTTTACTCAAAAAAGCTGTACAACGATCTCTTGCATCATTCAGAACCAGGAAAGCAGTTGAGATCATTATTGATTCAGTGAATGATGAAGAAACCTTTGTGAATAAAAGGATATGTGAAACACTTGCAATGATGCCGAAAACTCTCACGGTTTTACCACTTGTGAAAACATTGAAAAGCGAAAATGTGACTGTCCGTTACTATGCGACGAAGGCCTTGGGACTTATAGGGTCGACGCGTGCACTGAAGGCACTTGAAAGGGTTATCGAGGATGTATCTGAAGATTCCGATGTGAAAAATGAAGCTAGGAAGGCATTAAGAGTTCTGTGCCAGTGACAAACAGTTGTAATGAAAAGAGAAAGATAGCTTAAAAAATCTGGAAGCGAGCTCTAGCTCCTTCCACAAGTTATCGTATTTGAAACTGTTAAAATTACCACATGATAAAAGAGGTAAAAAATATGAAGTGGGTAGTGGATATTTAAAGAAAAGATATTGTGATGGACATCAGGGATAATCAATTCTGATTAGAAGCTCACAGCAAAACTATACATCTTGAAATTAGGTGGAATATTGTTTTTTTAATTATTGATAAGTTAAGGGCCATCTTAACATCTCCATTCATACAAAAAGAATATTAGTGGAAAATGTAGATGGAAATACCGGATGATGGATCTTGTATTAACTGTGTAATGTATCTGAGCCATGGTGATAATCGATTCTACGCAGAATTATCAAGAAACAATCTTGGAAGAATTGCATATGTTTCAGATAGTTATTTAAAGAGTTACTATGTTTGGACTAGTATAATTTGTTTAATATCTAAATAAGAATCATTCCAAAAATAGCAGAATTGAATATGCTCAGTGGATCTTAGTACCAAGAATAATTTCTGGCAAAATGATAGGGATGTAGGAGTATCAAAATGGAATCCAAGGGACTTAACGAAGGACAATCCAAAGCTGTTGATCATACTGATGGCCCCTTGCTAATTTTAGCAGGACCAGGATCTGGCAAAACGCTTACTATAACAGAGAAGGTTGTCAACCTTATTGGAAATGGAATATCTCCAGAAAGGACATTGGCATTAACATTCTCAGAGAAGGCAGCCGGGGAGATGCAGGAGAGGATCGAAAAGAAAATTGGTGTGGGAACCGGGATAACCGTATCCACATTCCATTCATTTTGCAATGACCTGATTAGGGAATTCTCTCTTTATCTTGGAATAAACCACAATGTGAGGCTTATCTCAAAGGAGCATTCCCATGTTTGGGGTATTAACAATATCGATTCTTTTGGGTTTGAATATATTGAGATTCCTTCAAAGCCTTATGACCTTATAACCAGTATGCTTGAGGGTGTATCCCAGTTCCATGACCATCTTATTTCCCCTTCTGAGCTGCAGGATCATATCGACAACCGATTAGCCAGTGAACCTGATCTCGATGAAGAGAGAAAAAGTGTTCTGCAGTTGCTCAGTGACCTTGCCAGGTTCTATGAACATTATCAGCAGTACAAGAAAGACAACAACTTCATCGACTATGATGATATGATCAACATTGCCTGTAACCTCCTGCAGGATAACGAGGTTGTGAAAAATCAGGTAAAAGGTCGTTACGATTACATCCTTGTGGACGAGTTCCAGGATACGAACTATGCCCAACTCTACTTCATACATCTGATCGCAGATGGGAATAACCTGACCTGTGTTGCAGATGATGACCAGTGTATCTACAGGTTCAGGGGTGCCTACCTTTCCAACATAAACCAGCTCCAGGAATACTATCGATCTCTTGAAAAAATCCCTCTTGAGACAAATTACAGGTCAACCTCACAGATAGTGGAAATATCACAGCAGCTCATAAAGCACAATCCTGAAAGACAGGAAAAGAACCTTGTGTCCCACAAAGGTGATGGGGATAAGGTGAAGGTGGTAAAGACCCCTGATGATATCAGTGAAGCTGAATGGGTGGCCAATGAGATAAACAGGCTTGTAAATGAAGAGGGACTTGAGCCGAACGACATTTACATACTTACCAGAAAAAGAGCCGATGGAAAGAAGTTCAACGATGCTTTGAAAAGCAAAATGATACCTGTGGAGTACGTTGGCAGTCTAAGGCTAACGAGTTTCCCTATAATACAGGAAGCTCTGGCTTACATACATGTTGTTGCAGATCCATTCAACAACGGTATTGCTTTTGCAAAGATCTTTGCAAGGGAGGGTGTGACCGAGCATAACCTTCAGAAGATAAACATCCTTGCCCGCAAGCTGAGCAGGAAGCATAAGCTGGAAGGCGATGGGATATACTCTGTTCTTCTTGACCATCTTGATGAGATAGCTATCACGCAGAAAGACCTTGTCCGGTCAATATTGGCCAGGATCGAGGGAATGCTGGACTTCAAGAAGAACCATCTTCCATCTGATACTGTAAAGCATTTGCTGATGGAGAAAACGGACCTCTACCGTTCCCAGATGCATGAGGATACGACAAAGTCCAGGAAGAACATCAGCATCCTTAACTCGCTTGTTGGGATGGTGGAAGACCTTGAACTTGTCGATGGAGGTTGTGAGTTCGAGACTGCTATGGAACACGTAGGACTTGTTTTCGGGCTGGACATAAAAGATGGTGAGTCCAGTGAAGAGAACACTGTCAAGGTCATGACAATACACCAGTCAAAGGGCAAAGAAGCTAAGGTCGTGTTCGTTTGTGATATGGCTGCAAGACACCTGCCTCTGACCCATATGAAAAAGCCTTTCACAGTGCCTTCCCAGCTTGCAAAAGGTGCTCAGAGGGACGAAGAGGAGAAGGTGCTGCATCTTGAAGAGGAAAGAAGACTTGCGTATGTTGCAATGACCCGTGCCAGGGAACATCTGTACCTTGTATTCCCGGAAATATATGCCGGGAACAAGAGAGGTGCGAAACCCAGCGAGTTCCTGGAACAGATCAACTACATGTCCAATCCTCTTGTTGAGTATATAGAGACTGAAGAAGCAGACGTGCAAGAGGAGCTAAGCATGGAATCCCCTCTGAAGGTCAAGATGGATGAGTACCAACGGCTGGCCAGCATGTATACCAGGCAGGGTCAGATCAAGGAGGCTCTGGAATCCCTTGTGGTACTTGCACAGCTAAAAGAGGTCGAGCTCAATGGAAATCTTGCCACCTTCGATCTGGATGATCTGCTAAGGGTGAACCCTAAAGAGCCAAAGGAGATAGAGGATCTGATCGATGACCATGTCCCACCACTTGTTGATCCGGACATGCGGTTCTCTGCCTCAAAGATAAAGGAATACATGGATTGTCCTTTGAGGTTCAAATACAATTCAGTCCTCAACATACCGACTCCTCAGAAAGCCTACTTCCAGGTCGGTACTGATGTGCATTCGGTATACGAACAGCTATCAAAGCTCAAGATGCAGGGCGAATCCATAGACCTTAAGCTTGCCAACAAAATGCTTGATGATATCTGGGATGGCTCAGCTTTCCCCTCAGATACCCAGGAGCAGCAGGAACTTGGAAAGATGGAACAAATGCTTGAGTTCTGGCTCGATCTTGAAAAGGATTGTAAGAATGAGACCGTTGAGGTCGAAGAATGGTTCGACCTTGAACTTGATGGAGCCCACTTTGCAGGACTCATCGACCGACTCGATAAGACCCCTGACGGAGAATATGTTGTTATCGACTACAAGACAGGAAAGACCACCACCAGCAAGAAGAAGCTGAAAGAGGATGTCCAGATCGCACTATATTGCCTTGCTGTGAAGGAAAAATACGGCAAGCTCCCAGTTCAGGCAGGACATCTGTATGTGAATCCAGGTGTTGAGGAACTCAGGCTTGTGGATGTTTCTGAGAAGGATGTGGAGGCTGTGGTTCAGAGGATCAAGACGGCAGTTGCAGATATCATGGAGGAGGACTTTGAGGTGAAGGAAGAGCCTAATTGTTTCTTCTGTGATTATAAGGGCATTTGTGAGTGGTTGAATGGGAAGTAAATGAATAACTAAATTCAATTTATTTATCCAAAGTAAAATTAATAAATATTATAGTTTAAATTTAAAAGATATCCTGATGTTTTAAAGAGGTGTGTTTATGTCAAATAAAAAAAATACAATCGCAGATGCTGCCGAGTATGTATTGAAAGAATTTTTAATAAAACAACAAAAAAAGAGATTATTGGAGGGGTATTATGAATAAACAAAAATTAGCAACAAAAATATGGGAATCTGCAAATAAGATGCGTTCCAAAATCGAGGCGAACGAATACAAGGATTACATTCTTGGTTTTATCTTTTATAAATTCCTGTCTGATAAAGAAGTCCGCTTCATGCAAAGCAATGGTGCTACAGCTGAAGACATCAAGCAATTAAGTGAAGAAGATACTGAAACCGTCAAGTACATCCAAGACAATATCGGCTATTTCATCGCATATGAAGACTTGTTTTCTACTTGGCTGTCAATGGACCAAGATTTTGATGTTTCCAATGTGCGTGATGCGCTTTCGGCTTTCAGTCGCCTAATTGATAGCAATTATAAAAAAGTTTATGATGACATTTTTAAGACCCTGCAAACAGGTCTATCCAAGCTGGGCGAAAGCCCTGGCTCACAGACGAAAGCCATCAGCAATCTCATTCAGCTGATTAAAGATATCCCGATGGACGGCAAACAGGACTATGACGTTTTAGGTTTCATCTACGAATATCTCATTTCCAACTTTGCAGCTAACGCAGGCAAGAAAGCCGGTGAATTCTACACTCCGCATGAAGTATCGCTTTTGATGAGCGAAATCGTCGCTAATCACCTGAAAGATCGTAAGGAAATCCAGATATACGATCCGACGAGCGGTTCAGGCAGCCTGTTAATTAATATCGGGCGTAGCGTTACCAAGCACATCGATGATGATAACAACATCAAATATTACGCACAAGAGCTGAAAGAAAACACATATAACCTTACCCGTATGAATCTGGTCATGCGTGGTATTTTGCCGTCAAATATCACGACTCGCAACGCTGATACCCTAGAGGACGACTGGCCGTATTTAGAAGATAGCGACCCAGTTGGCACCTATAACCCGCTTTATGTGGATGCGGTTGTTTCAAATCCACCGTATTCGCAACACTGGGATTCGGACGGCAAAGACACTGACCCACGCTATGCCCGTTTTGGTCTGGCACCAAAAGGTAAAGCAGACTACGCCTTTTTACTGCACGATCTGTATCACATCAAGCCCGATGGCATCATGACCATCGTTCTTCCGCACGGTGTTTTATTCCGTGGTGGTGAAGAAGGAACAATCCGTAAGAATCTGATCGAGAACAACCATATCGATGTTATTATCGGACTGCCAGCCAATATTTTCTTCGGAACAGGCATACCAACCGTCATTATGGTGCTTAAGCAAAAGCGTGAGAACACGGACGTGCTTATCATCGACGCCTCTAAGGGTTTCATTAAGGTCGGTAAAAATAACAAGCTTCAGGCATCAAATATCAAACGAATCGCTGATACTGTAGCTGAGCGTAAAGATGTGCCGAAGTTTGCTCGTGTAGTCAGCCGTAGCGAGATTCGAAGAAATGAATACAATCTTAATATCCCACGTTATGTGGATTCTTCCGAAGCTCCTGAAAGCTGGGACATTTACGCTTCCATGTTCGGAGGTATACCAAAAAAGGAAATTGAAGAACTCTCTGCTTATTGGCAGGCTTTCCCTGAGCTGAAGATGGATTTGTTTACGGTAGGCTCTGGTGAGCATGTGCATATCGCTGAGGGAAACCTCAAGGATATCATCAAAAACCATCCGAATGTAGTCTCTTTCAAAGAACACTATGCAAGTGCTTTCGTCGGTTTTGATGCCGAGCTGTACAGCCATCTTGTGGAGGGCATGGAAACTTTGAACATTTCCAAAGAAGAAACTGTGCTTAGCAATGAAATCTTTAATCGTCTAGCATCTGTGCCGCTGGTGGATGAATACAGGGCATACCAGCTTCTTAATGATAAGTGGGTCAAGATAACTGTTGACTTGGAAATTATCCAAACAGAAGGGTTCGGAGCTACTAAACAAGTCGAACCCAATATAGTTGTAAAGAAAAAGAATGGCAAAGATGTTGAAGTTCAAGAAGGCTGGCTAGGTAGAATCATCCCATTTGACCTAGTACAAGAAATGCTGCTTCACGAGGAAGCGGTAGCCTTAAAAGATAAAGAAGAACGCCTAACGCAGGTCATAATAGAGCAGCAAGAAATCCTTGATTCACTGACGGAAGAAGAAATAGAGGACCTTACCGATGTTTTAAATGACGACAACACCGCATTTCTGACAGACCCTGTGAAAAAAGCGGCTAACGATCTGCTCAAGGGGCACGATACTGCCGACTACGCAGAGGACAGCCCAGAGGGGAAACTCCTCGCCGTGAAGAGCTTACTCGATGAAAAAAAGGACCTGAAGAAATCCATTAAGACTGATTCAGCCAAACTGAACTCGCTCACAAAAGAAACCGTTGAAAACCTGGCAGACGAACAAGTTCATTCTTTATTGGAAAAGAAATGGATTACGCCGCTGATGGCAGAATTACAACAGCTGCCTGTAGTCATCCTTGACAACCTCGCAACGAAGGTGCAAACACTGGCGGATAAATACGCTATTACCTTCTCTGAGGTAGAATCAGAAATCACAAAAATGGAGGCAACGATCTCGTCCACACTTGAGCAGCTCACCGGCAGCGATGTGGATATGAATGGGCTGACTGAACTGAAAGCTCTGCTAGGAGGTGAATGATGGCTGAAAAAGCAAAAGCGCCTGTCATCAGGTTCAAAGGTTTCACCGACGATTGGGAACCGCGTGAGTTGAGTGATGTGCTGGTTATTAGAAGAATATTGCAACGTCAATCTAAAGATGCTCCACGTCTTGCATTTGCTTCTGGACAAGGAGTTATAGATTTGAGTGAAAGAAAAACTAATAACAGAGATCAACTAATTGCAGATGAATTTTCCAAGAATTATTTGTTGACACAATACAATGATATTGTATATAATCCAGCAAATTTAAAATATGGTGCGATAGATAGAAATAAACTTGGGAAAGGCGTGATTTCACCAATTTATGTAACTTTTACTACGGAAGAAATACCATCGTTTATAGAACGAATTGTAACAACAGAAAGGTTCAAATTAAAGGCATTGCGGTTTGAAGAAGGTACTGTAGTAAAAAGACAATTAGTTAGTCCGGAAAAATTACTTTCACTTGAGGAAATGATTTCTCCTTCAAAAAAAGAACAAAAGAAAATAGGTGATTTTTTTGATCACCTCGATCACCTTATAACCCTTCATCAGTGCAAGCTTAAAAAATTGAAAAATGTTAAAAAAGCCATGCTGGAAAAAATGTTTCCAAAAAATGGTTGCAATGGCCCAGAGATTCGATTCGCCGGATTTACTGACACTTGGGAACAACATGAGTTAAATGCTTTGGCAGATAGATATGATAACTTACGAGTACCGATTACGGCATCAGATAGAGTATCGGGCAGCACCCCTTACTACGGTGCGAACGGTATCCAAGACTATGTTGAAGGCTATACTCACGATGGCGAATTTATTCTTGTCGCAGAAGATGGTGCGAACGATTTAAAAAACTATCCTGTGCAGTATGTAAACGGGAGAATATGGGTAAATAACCACGCTCACGTGCTTCAAGCGAAGGTAATGATAGCCGATAACAAGTTCCTTAAATATGGTATTACACAGACAAATATTGAATCATTTTTAGTTGGCGGTGGTCGTGCTAAATTAAATGCGGATACAATGATGAAAATTAGTATTAATGCACCAATGGATTTAGATGAACAAGAACAAATTGGTAGCTATTTTGACAACTTCGATAACCTCATCACCCTTCATCAGCGTAAGCTTGAAAAATTGCAAAATATGAAAAAAGCTTGTCTTGAGAAGATGTTTGTATAAGAAAGGAGCGTGATTTTGTGATATTTAAAACCGAAGCGGAATTAGAAGCAGCCATGATTGATGCCTTGAAAAATAGGGGTTGGGAAAATCATGTTCTGAAATGCCCGACAGAAGAAGATTTACTCAAAAACTGGGCAGATATTCTGTTTGAGAATAATCGTGACATTGATCGTTTGAATGAAGCTCCTTTGACAGATACGGAAATGCAGCAGATTTTAGAACAACTTCTAGAACTTCGCAGTCCTTTAAAGCTCAATGGCTTTATTAACGGAAAGACGGTCTCCATTACCCGTGATAGCCCGGACGATCCTGACCATCTCGGTAAAGAAGTCAGCCTCAAAATTTATGACCGACGTGAGATAGCTGCTGGGCAAAGCAGGTACCAGATTGCTCAGCAGCCGAGATTTAAATCTAAGTCGAAGATTCTCAACGACCGACGTGGCGATTTGATGCTGCTTATTAACGGTATGCCTGTTATTCATGTTGAACTGAAAAAGAATGGCATTCCTGTGAGCCAAGCTTATCACCAGATTGAGAAGTACTCTGATGAGGGTATCTTTTCGGGAATCTTCTCTTTGGTGCAGGTATTTGTGGCGATGCAACCAGAAGAGACGGTCTATTTTGCTAATCCCGGCCCAGACGGTGTTTTTAATCAGGACTTTTATTTCCATTGGGCAGATTTCAATAACGACCCCATCAACAACTGGAAAGATATCACGACTTCTCTTTTATCGATTCCTATGGCTCACCAGCTGATTGGTTTCTATACGGTTGCCGATGATTCTGATGGCGTGCTGAAGGTTATGCGCAGCTATCAGTATTATGCGGCCAATGCAATCTCTGACCGTGTGTCAAAGATTGACTGGAGCGATAAACAACTACTCGGTGGCTATATTTGGCACACAACCGGATCTGGTAAAACGATGACGAGCTTTAAGTCTGCTCAGCTTATCGCTAACTCGAAGGATGCCGACAAGGTAATCTTCCTTATGGACAGGATCGAGCTTGGTACGCAGTCACTTCATGAGTATCGTGCTTTTGCGGAAGATAATGAAGAAGTGCAAGCGACTGAGAACACCCACGCTCTCATAACGAAGCTCAAAAGTAAGAATCCTGCCGATACCCTGATTGTTACATCAATTCAGAAAATGAGTAACATTAAGGACGAAGAAGGAGGGTTTAATGCTGCAGACATTGAGGTGATGAAATCGAAACGTATCGTTTTTATCGTGGATGAAGCACATCGCTCTACTTTTGGCGAGATGTTGATCACCGTTAAGCAGACATTCCCAAATGCCGTGTTTTTCGGATTTACCGGTACACCCATTCAGAAAGAGAATCAGAAAAAAAAGAACACGACTTCAACCGTCTTTGGTGATGAGCTACACCGCTATAGTATTGCTGACGGTATTCGTGACGGGAATGTGCTCGGCTTCGACCCGTATAAAGTCTCTACCTATAAGGACATTGATCTGCGTGAAGCGGTGGCGCTGAGGGAGGCGAATGCTGCTACGAAACAAGAAGCTATAAAAGACCCGAGGAAAGCAGAAATATATTACCACTACGTGAATATTGTAAAAATGGCTGGATACTACGAAAAGAGTGGTAAATATGTCAAAGGTATTGAAGACTATCTGCCAAGAGAACAGTATGAGCGTGCCGAACACCAGAAAACGGTCATTCAGGATATTTTGGATAACTGGCTGCGGTTGAGTCATGCCTCGAAGTTCCATGCGATTTTTGCTACGAGCAGTATCTCAGAAGCCATCGAGTATTATAGGCTCATCAAAGAGACAAAGAAGGGCTTGAAAATCACGGCACTCTTTGATCCAAACATTGATAATAACGGTGGCGTGAAGTTCAAGGAAGACGGCCTTGTTGAGATTCTGGAAGATTACAATGCAAGGTATGATCAGGACTTTACTTTGGCTACTCATGCGAAATTCAAGAAGGATATTTCAGCACGCTTGGCTCATAAAAAGCCCTATGAGCGTATCGAGCGAAATCCTGAAAAACAGCTTGACCTTTTGATTGTTGTTGATCAGATGCTCACAGGTTTTGACTCCAAATGGGTCAATACCCTTTATATGGATAAGATGCCCATATATGAGAACATCATTCAGGCGTTCTCTCGTACTAACCGTCTGTTTGGTCCAGATAAGCCTTTCGGTACGATTCGCTATTACCGTAAGCCAAGCACGATGGAACGAAACATCAACGATGCGGTAGCTCTCTACTCAGGCAATAAGCCACTTGGATTGTTCGTGGAACATCTGGACTACAACCTGGGGAAGATGAATCAAATCTTCGCAGATATTTCGCACCTGTTTACTTTGGCAGGGATCACGGACTTTTCCCACCTGCCAGATGATGTGGACGAGTGCGGCAGGTTTGCCACGCTGTTCAGTAGTCTAAATGACTATCTGGAAGCAGCTAAGATACAAGGTTTCACTTGGAAGCAACAGGAATATACTTTTAAGAATCCCAATAAAGTCGTCGAGATGGCATTCGACGAGAATACTTATCTGATCTTAGCTTTGCGTTATAAAGAGCTTTTTACAGGAGGCAACGGCTTTGGCATCGGGGATATCCCATTTGATATCGATGGATATTTGGTAGCTATCGACACTGGCAGAATCGATATCGACTACATGAACTCACGCTTTGAGAAATATCTTAAAGTGTTGCTTCAAGACGGTATCGACCAAGACCAGCTTCAAGCAACTCTAGACGAGTTGCATAAATCTTTTGCGACCCTTACCCAAGAAGAACAGAAATATGCGAATATCTTTATCCATGATGTACAAAGCGGAAATGTTGAAATTGAGGACGGTAAGCCTTTCAGGGACTACATCAATGAATACCAGTTCCGTGCAAAAAACGAGCAAGTTCGCCAATTAGCTAATGCTCTAGGGATTGATATTCCAAAGCTGGAAAACATTATGAATGTCGGTATTACCGAAGCGAACATCAATGAATACGGCAGATTCGACGACCTGAAGAAAACCGTAGACAGGGGCAAAGCAAAAGCCTACTTTGAAGCCGTAGAAGGCATGAGTATCCCCGAATTCCGGTTAAGCATCAAAATCGAAAAGCTACTCAAAGACTTTATCATCAGCGGAGGCTTTGATATAGACGGGGATGAAAACAAATAACTAACAAAATAAAAAGGACTTTTGGATTAAGAAATGAAGCAATTGATCTCATTAACGAAGCAAAGAATGAGATATATGATACACTTAATTGCCCAACATCAAATATTTTTTAAATTGAAGAAGAGTGAGGTTCAACTTCACTCTTTAATGCATTTGCTACTGCGTGAGTACATAATATGATAACGATCGTATTATTATTCAAAGGTTTCAATTACGGCAGCATTTATTGTACCTTCATTTGCACTTTTCAACAATTTACATAGAGCTTCCTGTTTTCACCAATTCATTCTCATTATTGTTCATATGCTACCTCTTGTTTGTCTATGTTACATTAATTAATTTTTAAAAATCTCTGATTTGTAGATGCGAATAGCAGTAATTTATTTCGTCAACACTAGTTTATAATTAAACTTCCTGCCGACTCCCCTCCAACAACTCCCCATGCGATGGATGGCACGTAAATACCAATATCTGCTTGTCCTCAGCAACCCGCTTCAACAGCTCAGCAGCATTCTTCTGCCTTTCAGGATCCATATCGACAAATGGATCGTCCATTATCATGAAACCATCATCTCCCAGGAAATGGTTGGCCATTGAGACACGCAAAGCCAGTGATAGCACATCCTTGGTTCCTGCAGAAAGCAGGTCATAGGTCAGGAGTTCTCCATCATCGCGAACAAAGCCTTCTGGAAGACACTCATCCATCTCGATCTTAGTGTAGCGGCTGTTGGTCATCAGAGATACGTATTCTTCCATGTCCTTTCTCAGATCACCGAATGTATCAGAATCTATATCATTTGAGAGTTGTGAAGTGACCTCCATTACCTTTTCAATGGCCTTGCCTTTTCTGAGGACTGACTGGAATTTGTCTTCTGCTTCTCTTAGGAGGATCTCCAGTTCCTCAGATGATATGTCAGGTTCATCCATTTCAGCTCTATCTATCAGCAATTGGTTCTTTATCTCTTTTTCAGATCCCAAGCCGTCTTTTGCTTCTTGGTATTCCCCGAGGAACTCATCAGCATCATCAATCCCTTCTGGCAGAGGTGCAAGTTTTTTGATCTTCGACTCGACTCCTTTATTCTCAGCCATCCTTTCTGTAAGGTCGTCCATCAATTTCTCTTTACTTGTTCCCTTTTAATAATTTGTTATTTTAAACGAAATATATATACTTGAATTTTAAAATTTTAAAAGAGACGATACTATTTAAGTGTAACTACATCTTGGCTCTGTAGAAATCCTTAATAAATGCTCTTAAGCTATTGAAAAAACGTTCAACGCATAATAGAACATGATAAAATCCCACAAGTGGATGTCTTATCGGTGCTACCAGCCATATCTTTAGAGTTTAGTAAACACTTTACTCCAGAGCAGATGGGTTAATCTGCAATTTATTGAATTATATAAAATACATACATAATAAATAATATGAATAAATAGAAAGTAAAAGGATCAACCGATCAGTCGGTTGATATCCTCACTATCGATGATACCAATCAGTCTTTTCTTCTCGCCAACTACAGGCAAAGCCGAGATGCTGTGGCGCTCCAGTCTCTTGGCAGCAGCTACTATCGGTTCATCAGGGGAAGCCGTCAGAACATCCCTGGTCATTATATTCTCCAGCTTGTTGCACTTCAATGCAACCGCTTTTGAGATGTCCCAGGAAGTGACAATACCAACAAGACAGCCATTCTCATTAACGACAGGCAGATGAGTAAGGGCCTCCTCGAACATGACCTTTGCAGCTGTTTCTATGCTCACACCTTCCCTGATGGTAGCAACTTTTTCGGTCATTACATCAGCAACGGATGTGTGAGTCAGGAAATTATGAATTACATAATTGATCTGGCCGCTTTCGAGCAGGAAGGCGTCGTGTCCATAACTGGATTCGATCTCACGATAACTTACATCATGTTCCTTTACAGTAAGACCTTCGACTATCTTTCTTGAATGATAGGGTGAATACAGCCAGTCAGAAGTTATCGAGATCACCAGCATTTTTGCCTGCACATCTTTCAGGCCTTCTGCCAGAGAACCATTCTTTGAAAGGTCGAAATAATCCACAGCCTTTGTAACATAAAGATAGGAATTGGCATCGAACCTGCCGGTAAATGTGTCTCCCTGATATTTCAGATAGCTCTCCACCTGAAAATCATTGGTCATATCGAACTTGTAGCTTTCACCCTGTTGCAATCTCCTTCCAAACTTCTCATGCATGGAAGCATCGCTAAGATATGTGATGTGAGCGATCATCCTTGCTGTGGAAAGACCATTTGCCGGGGGTTCACCCTCGTAATAGTCTCCCCCATTCCAGTCAGGGTCAGAGATAATGGCATTCCTGCCAACCTCATTGAAAGCTATCTGCTGCGGAGATGAGACTGCCGTAGAAGCAATGACCACGGCTTTCTTTACAAGCTCAGGATAGGCAACACACCATTGAAGCGTCTGCATACCGCCCATGGAACCGCCAACTACTGCAAAAAGAGTGGAGATGCCGAGATAGCTTATCAGCTCTTTCTGGACATTCACCATATCCCCCATCGTTATGACCGGAAAAGTGATACCATATTGCCGGCCCGTGTCAGGATCGAGGGAAGCTGGTCCGGTAGTGCCTTTACAGCCACCCAGAACATTGGAGCATAGCACGAAATACCTGTCAGTGTCAAGGGCCTTCCCGGGACCGATGATATCTTCCCACCATCCCGGTTTTTTGTCATCGCCGCTGTGCCTGCCTGCTGCGTGTGCATCGCCTGTTAGAGCATGGCAGACAAGGATCGCATTACTTTTCTCCTTATTGAGATTACCATAGGTCTCATAGGCCACCCTGATGTTCTTCAGGGTATGACCACCTTCTAACTGGAACTCACCTTCTATGGTATGGTAGTTCGTTGCCACAATGCCTACAGACCTTTCACTCATACTTACTGCGACCTCTCCAATGCCTGATCTATATCAGCTATGATGTCATTTATGTCCTCTAGTCCGACGGACATCCTTATAAAATCATCTGTCACACCGGTCTGCTCACGCTCTTCTTTTGTAAGCTGCTGGTGTGTGGTGGATGCAGGATGGATCACAAGTGTCTTTGCATCCCCGATGTTCGCAAGGTGTGAGAGCAGCTCAACATTCTCGATGAACTTCTTGCCTGCTTCAAGTCCGCCTTTCACGCCAAACCCAAGAATAGCACCATAACTACCGTTAAGATACTTCTGTGCAAGCTCATGGGATGGATGGTCTTCAAGACCTGGATAGTTCACCCATTCAACAAGCGGGTGTGAGTTTAGGTGTCTGGCAACCGCCAGAGCATTCTCTCCATGCTTTTTCACACGTAAGGATAGTGTTTCCACACCCTGTATGAACTGGAACGCATTGAATGGGCTCATTGCAGGTCCCAGGTCACGCAAAAGTTGTGTGCGTACCCTAAGGATAAAGGCAAGGTTTCCCATTCCGGGAATATTGCCGAATGATTCCCAGAACTTCAGACCGTGGTAGCTGGGGTCAGGGTCGGTGAACTCCGGGAACTTGCCGTTGTCCCAGCTGAAATTTCCGGAATCGACTATTATGCCACCAATGGAAGTACCATGTCCTCCGAGGAACTTGGTAGCGGACAGGACCACGATATCAGCACCATGATCGATCGGTTTTACAATACCTACACCTACGGTGTTGTCCACAATGAGAGGGACACCAGCATTGTGAGCGATCTCAGCGATCTTTTCAAGATCAGGGATGTCAAGTTTAGGGTTCCCGATTATCTCGACATAGATGGCACGGGTCTTCTCAGTAATGGCCTTTTCGAATTCTTCTGGTTTTGTTGAATCAACGAAATTTACCTTCCTTCCAAGTTTGGGGAAAGTGTGATTGAAGAGCTGGTATGTGCCACCATAGAGATTATTTGCAGAAACGATCTCATCCCCGAGCTGTGTTACCGCAAGGGTTGCAAGAGTGATGGCAGACATGCCTGAAGCTACACCTAATGCACCTGTACCGCCCTCAATGGCAGCTACCCTTTGTTCAAGAACATCGGTTGTCGGGTTCATCAGACGTGTGTAGATGTTCCCGAATGCCTTCAGGGCAAAAAGGTTCGCTGCATGTTCAGCATCATTGAAAACATATGCTGCTGTCTGGTAAATGGGAACAGCCCTTGATCCTGTTGCGTCTGGCACATGGCCCCCGTGTAATGCTATTGTATCTAATCCATAGGTTTTGTCAGTCATTGTTTACACCTCAGTTAATATTAATATTGTATTTCTCGGCTATCTCAATGAAAGAATCGGAGAGATAGTGTATCTGATCCCACGAAAGTCCGTATGTGCTCAGTTTCCAGCTTCTTGTGGCACCGGGGAACTCGCCTGCGATCCCGCGTTTCTTCAGTTCGTCACTGAAGAAGTATCCCTTGCGTTTGTGTGTCTTTGCTACCTTGTCGAAGCTTCCGGTGGTATCCACCTTGGAAAGAGCATGTTTTCTCGGGAACTCGCTAAGCACCGCATTCCCTTCGATCCTCAGGAACTCGTTAATGAAATAGTTGGACTTTTTGACTTCCTCGTCCCAGTGCTTTGTCCTTTCCTTCACATGCGGGAACGATGCCATCATTGACAGCAATGGAGCTCCCATCAGTGTGCATCCAAGGAACTCGACCTCTTTTATACCGAATTTTCTTCCAGTGACATCACCGACCATTTGAGTGGTCCTGAATATCTTATCAGCCCATTCTTCAGTTGTCGCCAGCACTCCTGAAGGAGCTACTGATGCCATGCTTTTATGGCCTGAGCCGACAACGAAATCCGCACCTATCTTTTTGCCGTCTACCGGCATGATGCCCACGGTATATGCGCCATTATAGAGGAACGGGATACCGTATTCCTGCGCCACCTTTCCGATACCATAGATGTCGTGTTCATTACAGAACAGGTAATCGAAGTGATCGATCATTATGAGAACTGGAAGTTTGCCGGTCTCTCTTTTCACTTCATCGATCTTGTGGGCAACTGATTCAGCCGTGAGGATGTTATGCTCGTTCACAGGAGCTTCCTTTACAATTCCTCCAGCACCTTCCACGGCAAGGAACTCAGTATAATGGGCAAATGCCGATACTACCACAGTGTCACCTTTTCCAACAATTGTGGAAGCCACCGCCTGGAAACCTCGTCTAGCTCCGGGAACCACACGTGCCTGGTCCATACCTACGAATTCTGCAAGGTCCGTGTGGAAGGTTGAGATGGAAGGTTTTTCGATCTTATCAAGCCTGAACGGTTTTCGGCAGTTGTCACAGGTCGAGTATCCATCCCCATAGGCTATGACCGCTTTACGTGCTTCAGGGGTAAGTCTCCCTCCGGCCTGTATAGGCTGGATATTTATGAACTCCTCTTCCCTTGTCCGGCACATAAGGTCACCCACGATCTTTACGGGTTGTGTTTGACCATTCTTTTTACCAAGATCCTCAAGAAGGCCGCCAAGTCCAGATACGATCTCATCGTAGCGTGCAGACTGGTCATTGCTCATACCTGTAGGTAGAGACTGCCTGACTATCTCCCTGAGATCTTCCAGTGCAAACTGGGTTTCAAATAATTTGTTGGCGAGATATTTTTTGTTCATCTGTTCATCCAATTAAGTTACCACCTGTTCGTTCGGGATATGTGAAGCTTCAAACACTCCAAATTCCCAGCGCTTTTGGCTTGCTGTACATGTACCGGCAAGATTATCCGGCTCTGATGCGCGGTTAACAGTGTTAACATTCTGTAGCTTTACTTCAGTTCTTATTTATATTTACCTATCGTGACAATATATGCAAATTGCCGAAGTCTTCCCGCACTCAAATAAATTTAGTCTTCCATGATATATAAGAGCAATTTAATTGAGAGGTGTTTATCACTATAGTGTCAATATTAAAAAAATAGAATTCAAAGTATTAGAAGTTTAGACAATAAAATACGATAACTTTTAAATAGTATTATTTTTTGCAAATTTATTGCGCAAGCTATGCTCTGCAAAAATTCATAGTTTGTTAACGGCGTTTACTTTAAGTACTAAAAAACTTATATAGTAAGTAAAGGTCGAGAGTTATGCCGTTTCTCTTGACCTTAAGCAATATTGTCGAAAAGCCTTAACTTTTCGGGGTTGAAAAGTCGTGGGGGCTAACCGTATTGGCATGTCTGGAACTTCGAAGTTTCAGCATGTCCATACATCAACAACTTACCAATATCATTTTTTTCATCGATTATCAATTGATAGAACAAATTGTTTATAATGTTCGATATCATCTTTACTATGGTAACTTTCCTTTTTATTGAGCCCATTTCAAAATTTAATTTTCAACATCAAAAGACCTCTCCATACTGTTTCCCTCACTGCACCATTTCTTTTAAAAGACCTTTTCCTGTTTGAAATGTACCTTACCCATCTCCAAAAAGATCCGTATCAGATGCAGATGCATGTCCTCGCTACCCACATTTTCATAATACAAGAACATATTATCATCTTTGGGATGATTACTGGAGGACAAACTGCCACACATAAAATGGGTAAAGGAATGACCTCGATATAGATCATTGGCTCGCATAATTTCCAGTTCGTGGGTATGGCCACAAAAAACGTATTCAATTTTATGTTTTTGTACAAAATCAATCAGGTCTGCAGAATTTTTTAGAGGAGACTCGTCAGTACCTAAAATCGAATAATGGGTGATCAACAAAGGCAGGTCATATTCTGTCTGCTCAATTTCTTTTGAAACAGCATTCAGGATCTCTTTTTCAACATAACCATCATCACTGTATAGTTCATTGGTATCGATACTGATAATTAATACAGTTTTTCCATTTATCGAAATGGATCTGATAAAATTTATATCGGTGAAATTCTCATCAACCTTGGTAATTTCCCGGTTTAAAAAAATGTTTTTCTTGCGTGTTTTTATCGTTTCAGCGATGGAGATGATCTCGGAATTGTCAATATATTTATGGAATAGTTCATGGGATCGCATATTTCGTTTGTCATGATTGCCCAAGGTGGAAATGACATTTTTGCACTTAAGTGCCTTTAGAAAATGACCCGCATCAGCACACTCATCTTCCAGACCATCTGTTGTATTGTCTCCGGTATTGATGACAATATCGGCATCAAATGAATTGATCATCTCCAGCAGGATCTGATCGTCTCCATACCAGTGTCGTGGACCGAAATGCAGGTCCGAAATATGCAAAATATTCATTAAATCCCCCTTGTTATAACTGTTGCAAATATGGAATAATAGTTAGACATATTCACTTATGCTAATTATGTTCACGTAGATTATAACCTGATAACCAGTTTTCTGAGTCCCATCAATATCCTGTTATAAACAAAGAATACCATTGGTGATCTTTCAACCATAAATTCTTTTTCTACCAGTACTTGGTTGTGGCGGTAAGAAAGATTTAGTAAGTCCCCATTGTAAATCGGAAAGTTCTTCAAATTTCATTAATACGCCATACAAATAATTGTATGAGGTAGTATTTAGAGTTTTGAAATCACTCATTAGTCTCCCGACATGCTCCATATCAGATGTATTTGTCTGCACTCCATCAATTTTTAAATAAGTTATTCAAAATTTAGAAACATTTAATAGTCATTAATCCCAAACTTTACATTAAAAATTGAAAGGTGGGGTAATATGAAATTGAAAGATAGTCTATGGATGATATTCGTAATTTTATTGTTATTGTTATCTTTTACAGCTAATGCAACCGCATCCAGTATGTTCGAGAGCGGTAGCCTGGTGGTCATCAATGAAACGGTAGAAGATGATGTTTACATTGCCGGAGACACCCTGATAGTGAATGGGGATGTCCTTGGAGATGTCGTGGCCGCCGGAGGTACTGTGCAGATCAACGGGAACGTTTCCGGGGATCTTATTGTTACTGCAGGTGATGTGACAATTACCGGCATTATCGGCGATGATGCGAGGGTCGCCTGTGGAACTTTCGAACTTAGCGGCTGGATAGGTGACGATCTTCTGATAGCTGCCGGCACAGTATCCACTACTGAGACTGCAAACATTGGCGGTGATACGACCATAAGAAGTGGCGATGCAAATCTTGCAGGAAACTTCGGAGGCTTACTGGAGGTCTCAGCAGGTTCACTGGTGCTCTCAGGTAATGTCGAAGGGGATGCAAAACTGGACTCAGCAGATATAACCATCCAACCCGATTCAAGCGTAAAAGGTAACCTGGAATACACCACCCCCAAAGAAATACCAATACCTACCGGTGTTGTAGGGGAAGATATCAAATTTGACAGGGGAGGAGAGCGTGCTGACAGCTCCGATGCTGACGGAGTATTCAAAGGGATAGCCATCGTTGGCAAGATCTCATATTACATATTCCTGTTCGCTCTGGGTGTAATGTCCATCCTGGTCTTCCCGGAAAAGACCGATGAGATCGCAAAGAAAATACAGGAAGAACCTCTCAAGAAGATCGCAGTGGGACTGCTGATACTGATAGGCTCATTCATAGGAGCAGTCATCCTCTTAATAACCGTCATCGGCATCCCAATTGCACTCTTCCTGCTATTGCTGCTGGCCATCGTCCTGATAATAGCAAAGATATACACTGCAATGTGGATCGGAGAGGTTACGTTCAAAAAAGCGGGCTTCAAATATAACCAGTGGGCCATACTGGCAGTCGGCCTCCTTATAGTGCTGATCCTTACAGAAATTCCGTATGTAGGCGGGATCATCGGCCTTCTGATCACACTGGTGGCCATGGGAAGTATGTACTTTGCATTGAAGAATTGATGCTGGGGACGTACTTTTTACTTTTTTACTTTTTTACTTTTTTACTTTTTTACTTTTTTAACAATAAATAGTATTGTGGACCTATAAAAAAAGAGATAGCTCATTCCTCACTTCCACCAACTTCCCCACCATCCCTGACCTTTGGAAGTCTGATATGAACAGTGGTCCCCTGATCAGGTTCGCTCTCGATCCAGATCTCACCGGAATGAGCATCAACGATCATTTTACAGATGTAGAGACCCAGTCCTGTTCCACCGTATTTTCGCCTTATGGACGAATCGATCTGGTAGAACTTTTTGAACAGGTTTGGGATAAGTTCTTTGGGAATACCGATTCCAGTGTCACTGACAGTGAGGTGCAGATCCTTTTCTTCATCAGATACTCCGAGGGTGATCATACCATCAGGAGGAGTGAACTTGATGGCGTTATCTACTATATTGTTCAGCATATCGACCAGATGGGCCTCATCGGCTTCGATGGTTGGGAGATCTGAAGGTATTTTCTTTTCGATATGGAGATCGTTCGCTTCAACGAGCATGATGGTATCCATGATGGTGTCGCTTATTATTTTCGCCATATGACACTCTTTAAAATTGTATTCAATGGTCTCTGCCTGTGCCTGACTTATATATAGCAGAGAATTTACCAGGCGCCTGAGCCTGTCGGCATTACGAAGCACGGCTCCAAGTGATGTTTTTTGTGGGCCGTTGATATCACCCAGGGACTCATCATACACATTCTGAGTATAGCCCTTTATGCTGGTAAGCGGTGTCCTTAGCTCATGGCTGACATTTGAGAGGAAAACGTCCTTCATCTGGTCCAGTGATTTAAGCTCCTTATTGGCCTTTTCCAGATCATCCGAATATGTCTGTAATGAATCGAGGATATCATTCAGGCCAGAAGGTATCTTCCTGAAATCCACCCCCACATCCGTCTCAGCCCTTCTGTTCAGATCACCTTTCAGGGCAGAATCAGAGATATCCTCAAAATTGGAAACGATCTCATTTATCGGACGGGTTATGGACATAGCGACGAGATAGGCTGCACCTGCCATGAAAATAAGTGCAAGCGATGAGATGAGTATAAGTTCGTTCCGCAGGGCTGTGACATCTGCGAGCATATCCTCTTTCGGGATAACCAGAATAAAAGAATAATTACCCGTACGGACCGGCTCATAGAATATGATCACATCCTCCCCTGTGGTCGGGTCAACTGTCTCTATATTCCCCCCCTGCCCGACAAGGATATCCTCTGCCATGATTGCGATTTCAGGATCGTTGAAATCATTAAGGGTCTTCATCCCGATCCATTCCTTGTGCACAGGATGGGACAAAAGTATGCCGGTATTACTAACAGTGAAAGCATAACCGGCCTCAAAAGCAGTGACATTGGAAACGATCTCATCAATATAGTTAAGCGATACATCAACACCACCGATGCCAACGAACTCATCATCCCTTATTATCGGAGATACATAACTAACAATAAGTTCCCCCTGATACAGGTATGGCTCCGTCAGTACTTCCTGCTCAAGTTGTTTTGGCAACTGGTAGTAATCTGATGACTCATAGTCAATAAGGGGTTCCACGAACATGGTGCCACCGATCTTGTTCCAGTAAGGTACAAGACGGCCTGTGGAATCATACCCTTCAGTACCTGCATATTCAGCATCCTTTCCATCAAAAGCATTGGGCTCAAAACCTGTATAGGTACCGATCAGATTGGGATTTGCGATCAGCACCTCCCTTAGAATATCATTGACCTCATCCCTATCAGAGGAATTGTAAACGGTAAGCGTGTTTTCAATTGTCCTTGCAATGGCCATGTTCGATTGCATATCCGAATTGAACTGGTTTGCATAGTTGCTTGCTTTCTCTATGGACTTCTTATATGCGAGGTCCTCATGCTGGGACGTGCTGGTAGAAATAATGATAGCTGTAGTAGCAGCCATCACTAAAAGAACACTGAACCCTATGTATAGGATCAATTTTATTTTTAGAGGCACATCATCCATTTTCATACCGAACACCTTACTGAAAGGGCACAGAATTCACATAAATTAGATCAAATTATCGGAAGGCAGAAACTCAAAGGAAAGCACACAACTCTATTATGTAACGGTTGCACTAACCTCGACCCCCATTATTACATTTGAATAACTATTGTATAAATGTCTACCTGTTGCAACTATTCAGCACCCCCATAAACGACATCATTGGATAGATCAATAGGGGGCAAAACTTTCTCCGCATATCTTTCCGATCATAAAAAATAGATTGTTATTTAGAACTGGTCTTATGCATTCAGTTTTTGTTGCAGTTCTGATAGGATCGAACAAAACCAAGCACACTTATATTTATTTTGAGTGACAAAGTTAAATTATAAATTGCATTTTGCGTCCTATATGGTCCAAAAATGAAGGGGGATATGAGTATGTCAAAAAAGGTGCTGGTGTTGTTAGGAGTCTTTCTACTGCTTGCAGCAACCCCTAATGTTAGTTCTGAGATAATTCCCCCCAACATTGGAGAACTCCTGGATGATTACTATGATGTTACAGGAGAACCACAGCTATCGGGTTCTGTTATAGGGGACCTTGAATTTGAAAGCGGGGAAACTTCCAAGATATTCGTCCGGTTGCTGAATACCGGTCAGACAACTACCTTTGATACTGAAAATATGCCCTTGGGACCTAATGAGCTCATGGATGCCAGCACGGAACTTGATCTTGAATATGACATTACCACAGCAATAAATATCCAGGGTACCCTGGAAGATCCTGACGAAGCACCAATAAGGGTTTTCAGCACGCCTCAGAATGTGGAATATCTCAGGAGCGGTGAGATAGCACTCCCGATGGAATTCGACATAGAGATCTTCAAGAATGCCCCCTCCGGAACATATGAGCTCACATTGGATCTTAACTATCAATACCAGAGTGACGTTAAGGTTGATGGCTATCCGAACCAGAAGATAGATTATTGGTATGTCACGAAGAACCAGACCCTGCCCATCCATATTGAAGTGAAGCCCAAGGCCGATATTATCGTTGAGAGTGTCAGGTCCCAGTTGATACCAGATCAAAAAAGCCTTCTTTACGTCACATACAGGAACACAGGAGATGAAGTGGCTGAGGATGCAGTGGCCAGGATAACAGTGTCAGACCCATTCACCACAACCGATAATGAGGCATTTCTGGGCACCCTTGGACCCGGCGATTCATACCAGACGCATTACCGTATAGAAGTGGAAAGTGATGCACTGGCCAAAACCTATGGTATCGATACTGAGGTAGAATACAAGGATGGCAACGGCAATACCCGAACATCTGATGTGATGAAGGTGTCGGCTACAGTGGAGGAAACTGATAGCAGTGCGATGTTGTTTGGATACCTGCTTGCCATTATAATAGTGGGTGCTGCTGGAATCTATATCTACATTAAGCGAAGTACGAAAAATATTCGTTGAAACGTTCGTTTGAGGTTGTATTATATATGATCAGACGAAAAATGTGTATGGGGTACGGTTATGAAACGACTATTGATACTTGCAATGCTTTTCTTGACACTGTCTACGGTTCAGGTACATGGCGAGACAATTCCTCCAAATAAATGGACATTCAATGGCGATTATTTTACCGTACACGGCAGTCCTGAAATGGTTGTGAACATCGTGGGCAACCCTGAATACGACAGGGGCGAAACCTCCGCTGTGCTCATACAGATCATGAACCAGGGCAAGATCCTTGGATTTGAATCTGAGAACGAGCCCGATGATGCCAATGAGATCGCATTATCAACCATAGAGCAGGAAATGGAATATGATGTCACTACGGCTGTTGGGGTGATAGTATCCCTGTCAGCAAAGGATGCACCGCTGGACATAAAGACACCTTCACAAAGTGCAGGCACCCTGTTTTCAGGTCAGGTATCCCAACCCCTACAGTTCGAGATCAAAGTATGGGAAGATGCAACCGCAGGCACTTACCCCCTGGAAGTAAACCTTTCATACCAGTTCCAGAAAGATGTACATGTGGAAGGGAATGTTACCAGCAACCAGATCGACCGTAATATTCTGTATCAGGAAGTGAATGAAAACCACAATGTTTTTGTCATCATCAGGGAACAGGCCGATTTTGAGGTAATTGGAGTGGAAAGCGAACTGCTGCCTGAAAGTTCTGGTATCCTCAGTATCAAGTTCAAGAACACGGGTGAAGAGACAGCTTCCAGAGCTACTGCCAGATTGAGGCTCTCGGACCCCTTAAGCAGTACGGACCATACGGCTTTCCTGGGAGACCTGGAACCTGGTGATGAGGTTCAGACCATGTTCAATATCGACGTGGACCCGGATGCCACTGCCAAGACATATTCCATTAAAGCCGAGATAGAGTACGAAGATCACGAGGGAAGAACTAAGATCTCAGATACGATCTATGTGCCTGCAGAGGTCGGGGAGCCTGAGGACAGCGGTGCAATATACCAGAACCCATTCATGCTGGGCGGAAGTTTGCTGATACTGACAGCATTGGTATATGTTTATATGAAACGGCGGGAACAGCGATGATCGATGATGCCATCATTAACGTGAAAGAGCTGAGCAAAAGATATGATGGATTTGCAGCTGTGGAAGATGTTTCTTTTGATATCAAAAGAGGTGAGATCTTTGGGCTGCTGGGTCCCAATGGTGCAGGAAAGTCCACCATCATCTCTATACTGTGCTGCCTGCTGGAACCAACTGCAGGAAGGGTGACCATCGACGGTTTCGATGTGGAAAAAAATGCCAATGATATAAAGAAGATCATCGGGATCGTGCCCCAGGAGATCAGCCTGTATTATACATTAACAGCCAGGGAGAACCTTACATTTTATGCAAAAATATACGGGCTTTCCGGGAAGGGAATGAAAGACAGGATTACAGCATTGCTGGACATGGTGGGTCTTACAGATAGAGCAGACGACAAGCTGGAGGGTTATTCAGGGGGGATGAAACGCAGGATAAACATTGCTGTTGCACTGCTCCACGATCCCAGGATACTGTTTCTGGATGAACCATCCACCGGTGTTGATCCCCAGAGTCGTAAGAGAATATATGATACCATCCAGGACCTTAACCGGCAGGGTATGACCGTACTTTTGACCACACACCAGATGGAAGATGCAGAGAAATTGTGCCATCGTATTGCCATAGTGGACAAAGGAAAGCTCATTGCCCTGGATACTTTGAACGGGCTGCTGAAAATGGTAGGTGAAACTGACATTATCCAGGTGACAGCAAAAGCTATCCCCCCAGAGGCCCTGGACGTTATTCAGCGGATAGATAACGTTCAAGAGGTGTCTGTGGATGACGAAAGTATGACCATCGAACTGGTGCAGGGCAGGGAATTAATGGCACACATAATCGAAACACTGACAGCTTCAGGGACAAAGGTGGAGTCCATCCAGATAAAAGAACCCGATCTGGAAACCCTGTTCCTCCACCTGACAGGCACCAGGTTGAGGAGGTAAGACATGAAGTTCCACATCATTGCTGCCAAGGACCTGAAGATCCTTATTCGGGATCGCAATGCCCTTATTTTGATGTTCATTTTACCCATGGTCATAATATCAGTGGCAGGGCTGGCATTGGGTGGTTCGTTCAGCCAGGATATCGGTATCGATGTACTGATAGTGGATCTGGACAATGGTGAGATCTCAAAGGGATTTGTGGAGTTTCTGGAAGATATCGATATACTGGATGTGGACATGGAATCCAATGAGTTTGCAGCCAGAGAAAGGATCAGGAACCAGGAATACGGCAGATTGATCATCATTCCACATGGTTTTACAGAAACCGTGAGGAGAGGACAGGATAGCGAACTATTGATAATCACCGATCCAACCGAAGAGGACCAGAATACAGTTGTCGAGAAGATCGTGGAAGGTTATGCCAGCAGGATATCTACCAACGTTGTAGCGGTCAAGACTGTGGCTGCCTATGGAGTTCCGGTATATAGTGAAGAGCAGATCGATCAGGTCGTGGATGTGGCAGAACAGTTCACACAACCACCTCCAGTGCAGGTGGTCACAGAGAGTACCTCTTCCCGACTGGAGGAATTTACACCATTTACACAGTATGTACCCGGATTTGCGGTCATGTTCCTCCTGTTCACGACCATTGGCGTGGGAGCGGTCAGTCTTTTAAAGGAACGGGAATCCGGGACATTGAGAAGGCTTGTCACTGCCCCCATCAGCAAACCCGAGATAATCGGAGGAAAGATCGCCAGTACATTTTTCAGGGGATTTGTGCAACTCACTGTCCTGATGGCATTTGGACATGTGGTCTTCGACCTGGACCTGGGAAGTAGCATGGTGGCCCTGATAGTACTGATCTCTGCCATCACACTGGCCAGCACAGGACTCGGTCTGCTGGTGGCAGTACTTGTGACAACCAAGGATCAGGCGGATTCGGTCTCGAACATGATCGTACTGATAATGTCTGCAATTGGCGGTTCCTGGTGGCCGCTGTTCATTGAACCCCAGTTCATGCAGGATCTGGCCCGTCTTACCATCACTGCCTGGGCAATGGAGGGTTTTTATGATCTGTTCTATTTTGACCTGGGACTTGCCGGGATTTTGAAAGAAGTAGGGGTGCTACTGCTTATGGCGATTCTCTTTTTTGGAGTGGCTATTTCCAGGTTCAGGTTTGAATGAAATACTGGACCTATTTTGCCTAATTGATTAAATTTATAACACAATACATTTTTGATATCAAAACACATTTATATTACCAAATCGATTTTATAAAGCACAAAATAATAGCCTCCCAATTATGCACTAATTGATCTTGAGTTACCCTGACTTCTCGGATACTTGAACATGCCCTACAAAGCAAATACCCGATGGATATTATTCACAGCAATTGTCCTGATACTCTTATTTTCAATGACAGCGCCAGTTAATGCAAGAGAAGTGAAAGTTGCACTGTATCAGTATGAACCAATGATATTCACTGATGAGAATGGTAATGCTGCCGGAATAACTGTTGATCTTCTCAATGACATGGCCAAGCAGAATGACTGGGAGCTCGAATACGTAGAGTGTACATGGGCAGAAGCACTTGAATTCCTTGAAAACGGTGAGGTCGATATTGTCACCAATATTGCGTATACTGAAGAAAGGGATGCAGTATTCAATTTTACAACAGAACCCGCACATGTCTACTGGAGTCAGGTCTATGTAACTCCAGAGCTCGAAGTAAATTCCATACTTGACCTTTCAGGCAAAACGATAGTAGGAAATGAAGAGGACTTTAGTTTTAATTATTTTAAAGAAAGGATGGAAAAATATAGGGTACAAGCTAACTATATTGAAGTCGCTGAGACCATCACGATCCTGGAATATATCGATAGCGGGAAAGCAGATGCAGGAATAATCCCCTATACTTTTGGTAATTATTACAGTAGCGGTTATCATGTGAAAGTAACCCCAATAGAAACAGAACCTTTTGGACAGTATTTTGCAGTTGCGGATGGAAACAATATCGACCTGCTCAATGATATGAATTCATATTTAGCATTGAAAGGAGCAACTTCACAGGAAGTACCTCAACCAAATGAAGATCTTATTAAAGAGTTACTCCCATATTTGGCCATCGTAGTATGGGTGTTCTCTCTTCTGATCATACTAAATTTAGTACTTAAGGATCAGGTCAAAAGAAAAACAGATGAGCTTACAGCGAAGAACGTGCTTCTTGAAGGCTATATAGAAGAGAAGAAAAGAAGCGAAGAGAAATATTCCACCATTGTTGAAAAAGGAAATGATGGTATTATTATTATTCAGGACTATCTGCTCAAGTTCGTAAATCCAAAGTTTGGCGAGATCACTGGCTACACAAAAGAGGAAGCAATAGGATTACCACTTTTGGATTTTATCTCTGAAGATTACAAGGAATTGGTACTGGATAGGTACGAAAGGAGAATAAAAAACGATCCGACTATTCCGTACAGATACGAATTAGATTTTTTATCTAAGGATGGCAAGAAGATCTCGGTTGAGCTAACTGCCTCTTATATTGAATACGATGGGAAGCCTGCGGATATGGCTATCATAAGAGACATCACTGAGAGAAAGAAAGCTGAAGATGTCCTTCAGGAAAAGATCAAGGCAGAGGCCATGAACCTTGAGAAGAGTAAGTTCCTTGCCAATATGAGCCATGAATTAAGAACTCCTCTTAACGCTGTAATCGGATTCTCTGAAATGTTACTGCTGGGAACTTTCGGAACCCTCAATGATAAACAAAAAAAGTATGCGAACAACATCAATTCAAGCGGAAAACACTTGCTGGATGTTATCAACGATATTCTTGACCTTTCAAAGATCGAAGCTGGAAGGATGGTACTGCATCCCAAAGAGTTCGACGTATCTTCTACGATAGAGGAAGTGAACATGTTGGTCGCACCCATGGCCGAAAAAAAGAGGATCGAGATATCTACCGATATTGCAGACAATACCATTGTTGTTGAGGCTGACAAGACCAAGTTCAAACAGATACTCTACAATCTGTTGAGCAATTCAGTAAAGTTCACGCCAAATAACGGAACTGTTGTCGTATCTGCGAACATAAAGGATGAATTGCTCTATGTTAGTGTAAAGGATTCGGGAATGGGAATTGCCAAAGAAGATATTGGAACTATCTTTAGTCCGTTCCAGCAACTCGAAGAAATGAATACAAAGGTCCAGCAGGGAACAGGACTTGGCCTTACACTTGTGAAACGTTTTGTGGAAATGCATGGTGGCGAGATCTGGGTCGACAGTGATGTTGGAAAAGGAAGTACTTTTACGTTCACAATTCCCCTCATTATAGCATCCTGATCATGCACTTATTGATATTGACTTTCGTTGGATCATCGGATACTTGAACATGGACTGCAAAGCAAATACCCGATGGATATTATTCATTGCAATTGTCTTGATACTCTTATTTTCAATGACAAACCCAGTTAATGCAAGAGAAGTGAAAGTTGCATTATATCAGTATGAACCAATGATATTCACTGATGAGAATGGTAATGCTGCCGGGATAACTATTGATCTTCTCAATGACATGGCCAAGCAGAATGACTGGGAGATCGAATACATAGAGTGCACCTGGGCAGAAGCACTTGAATTCCTTGAAAAAGGTGAGGTAGATATTGTCACCAATATTGCTTATACTGAAGAAAGGGATGATGTATTCAATTTCACAACAGAGCCTTCATATGTCTACTGGAGCCAGGTCTATGTAACTCCAGAGATCGAAGTAAATTCCATACTTGACCTTTCAGGCAAAACCATCGTAGGAAATAAAGATGACTTCGGTTTTAATCATTTCAAAGGATATATGGAAAGATATAGGATTGAGGCTAATTATATCGAAGTTGCTGAGTATATTACAATCCTGGAATATATCGATAGCGGAAAAGCTGATGCAGGAGTAATTGACTATACTTTTGGTAATTATTACAGTAATAAATATGATGTGAAAGCAACACCTATAGAAACAGAACCTGTTGGACAGTATTTTGCAGTTACGGATGGGAACAATATCGACCTGCTCAATGATATGAATTCATATTTAGAATTGGTAGGAACTCCTCCACAGGAATTACCAAAACAAAAAGAAGATATTTTTAAATTGATCCTACCATATTTGACCATCGGATTATGGGTTATCGCTCTTCTGATCATACTAAATTTAGTACTTAAGGATCAGGTCAAAAGAAAAACAGATGAACTTACGGCGAAGAACCTTCTTCTTGAAAACTATATTGAAGAAAAGAAGAGAAGCGATGAGAAATATACCACCCTTGTTGAAAAGGGAAATGACGGGATAGTCATTCTTCAAGATGGTCTAATAAAGTATGCAAACCAAAAAATGGCAAATATCACGGGGTTTTCTATCAAGGATGAAATCGAAAAACCATTTATTGATTTCATTCCACCCGAATACAAAGAATTGGTACAAGAAAGGTATATGAAGAGATTGAGTGGTGAAGATGTCCCCACTAATTATGAGATAGAGATAATCTCAAAGGATGGGAGGAGAATTCCAGTGGACATAGGTCCATCTGCTATCGAATACGAGGGGCGTTCGGCAGACATGGCAATTATAAGGGATATTACTGAGTACAAAAAAGCTGAAACGGTCATGCAGGAAAAACTCGAGGCAGAAGCTGCAAACCGCGCAAAAAGTGAGTTCCTTGCCAATATGAGCCATGAGCTAAGAACGCCCCTTAACGCTGTGATCGGATTCTCTGAAATGTTACTGCTGGGAACTTTTGGGACCCTCAATGATAAACAAAAAAAGTATGCGAAAAACATCAATTCAAGCGGAAAACACTTGCTGGATGTTATCAACGATATTCTTGACCTTTCAAAGATCGAAGCTGGAAGGATGGGACTGCATCCCAAAGAGTTCGACGTATCTTCTACGATAGAGGAAGTGAACATGTTGGTCGCACCCATGGCCGAAAAAAAGAGGATCGAGATATCTACCGATATTGCAGACAATACCATTGTTGTTAAGGCTGACAAGACCAAGTTCAAACAGATACTCTACAATCTGTTGAGCAATTCAGTAAAGTTCACGCCAAATAACGGAAATGTTGTCGTATCTGCGAACATAAAGGATGAATTGCTCTATGTTAGTGTAAAGGATTCGGGAATGGGAATTGCCAAAGAAGATATTGGAACTATCTTTAGTCCGTTCCAGCAACTCGAAGAAATGAATACAAAGGTCCAGCAGGGAACAGGACTTGGCCTTACACTTGTGAAACGTTTTGTGGAAATGCATGGTGGCGAGATCTGGGTCGAGAGTGAAGTTGGAAAAGGAAGTACTTTTACTTTCACAATACCGTTGAAAAGCAACATTGAATGATCAAGTAATATTTTTAGATTGTTGACGGGTCAAATTCCTTAAATACTATAATTACTATCAGTAATATTATGCAACTTCCAACACCTGAGAGGCTACGACAGAAAAGGCTCGAACTGAACCTTACACAAAGCGAACTTGCAAAGCGTGCCGGTGTCAGTCAACCTCTTATTGCCCGTATTGAAGCAGGTGATGTCGACCCGAGGTTATCGACACTCAGGAAGATATTTACTGCCTTTGAGGAAGTAGAGAAGGAGAAAGTGCTGGCAAGGGATATCATGCACACGCTTGTTATTTTTGTATCTTCCGATGATTCGGTAGAATCCGCTGTGCATCTGATGGAAGAGAATGGCTTTTCCCAGGTTCCGGTCATCGATCAGGGTGTTCCATTGGGCAGTATTTCCGAGGACACTATTATTAAGGTCATGACAGAGAGAAAAGCATCGGATATTTCCCAGATGAGGGTCAGGGATATCATGGGCGATACCTTCCCAACAGTTTCACCTACCACTGAACTTAATGAAGTATCCCATCTGCTTGAGAGAAATCCGGCGGTCCTTGTGGTCGAGAAAGGGGTTACCACGGGATTCGTTACAAAACATGATGTGATCAAGCTGTTGCATGGCTAAAACGGACTTGCAGGCATTTGTTTGCCAAACCCATGCCACTATTCTTTTTTGCTGACTACAATTATATAGTAGATTTACATAAGGTAGCTCAATTATTTATTATTTATAGCGGCTATTCATAGAAATAGACACTAATAGGATCAATTATTTATTGAATTTACAGGAGATATTACATGGACCTTGAAGACACACTACTTATGATGCCTGGCCCTGTTCCTGTTGCACCTCGCGTGCTCAGGGCAATGTCAAGACCTATGATCAATCATAGGGGCAAGGAATTTTCCGCAATGTTCGATGACTGTACCACAATGCTGAAAGAGATCTTCCAGACCGAGAACGATCTTTTGACCATCAGCGGTTCAGGAACAGCTTCCATGGAAGCAGCTCTTGGATGCACCATCGATAAAGATGACAAGGTCGTCACTATCGAGAATGGTAAGTTCGGGGAGAGGTTCAAGGATATCGCAGCCCGATACGGACAGGTAGTTCCTGTCGAGTGCGAATGGGGAACCTCCGTTGACCTCGATGTTGTAGAGGAGAAGCTTTCCGAGGGTGCCAAGGCCGTTACCATGGTACACAACGAGACCTCAGCAGGTATACGCAATCCAGCTCCTGAAGTTGGTAAGCTTGCAAAGAAGTACGATGCATTGTTCATCATGGACGGCGTGACCTCCATCGGTGGAGATGATGTGAAAGTGGATGACTGGGGCGTTGATATCGCTGTTGTCGGTTCACAGAAGTGCATCGCTGCACCACCAGGCCTTTCCATGCTTTCAGTAAGCGAACGTGCTTTTGAAGCTATGAACAAGGAGAATCTGCCATACTATCTTGACCTTAAGGCATACCAGAAGAGTGCAGCCAAGTCACAGACCCCATATACACCTGCTGTGCCTCTGTTCTTCGGTCTTCAGGAAGCTTTGAAGATCGTTATGGAAGAAGGCATGGATGCAAGGATAAAGAGGCAGGCAACAGGCGCTGCTGCTGTCCGTGCAGCTATGGATGCAATGGGCATCGAGATGTTCCCACAGCTTAACGCAACCAGTGCTTATTCCAGTACAGTTTCCGCAATGAAGGCACCTGAGGGTGTTGACAGCAACGATATAAAGAAGGGAATGATGGACAAGGGCATCATTATCGCAGGCGGTCAGAACAGACTCAGCGGCAAGATCTTCAGGATAGGCAGTATGGGCAATGTTGCTCCAAAGGACCTCATGATGACCATCCAGCACCTTGAACTTGTTTTCAAGAAACTCAATGTCGTTGATGAGATGGGGGCAGGTACCGAGGCTGCTGCCAAAGTATTTGACACACTATAAACCATAGTATAATACATGAAAACTATAGGCGTTGCCGATACGACCTTTGCACGTTTCAATATGGGACGTGCAGCCGTCGACGAGATCCAGCAGAACGTATCCGCTAAGATCAAGCGGATAACCGTTCCCGGTGTCAAGGACCTCCCCGTAGCATCCAAGAAGCTCATCGAAGAAGAAGGATGCGACATAGTAATAGCTCTGGGAATGCCCGGCTCCAAGGAACAGGACAAGATCTGTGCCCACGAAGCCTCCACCGGCATCATCCAGGCCCAACTCATGACGAACACCCACATTATCGAAGTGTTCGTACATGAGGACGAGGGAAAGGACGAAAAGGAACTCGCATTCCTCATGGAAATGCGCTCCCGCGAACACGCCTTAAATGTCGTCAACATGTTGTTCCACCCTGAAAAACTTGTCAAGCAGGCCGGTACTGGTCAGAGACAAGGGTTTGAGGATGTTGGGACATTGAGGCATTAAGGTAGTTTTTTTATTCTTTTTTTTGGATTTGTTGAAGAAGAGAGAAATCTCTTGATATGGTTGATAAGCCTTTTACGCTTAATGCTATATGAGATCGTTTGGATAAGTGGGAAGGATGTTGAATATAATCTACCTTTAAGGCATAGAAAATCAATTCCCTACATTGAATGATTCGGTATTAGGCCAGTTTTGACCATATTCATTATATTTGCTGACAAGGTTTATAACTATCAAATTTTCCATAGTTCTTGATATTGCTGTGTATATTTGATGTGGTTTGTTTAATGTTACAACGACTATAATATTTTTTAGTTCCCATCCTTTGAAGCTATGGATTGTGCTCATTTTAGTGCGAGAATCCCCCATCCAGAATGAGTTCTTGTGACGATTATTAAAATCATGGTTTACATTAATATTTTTATTTTCAAATATTTCAACCATTTCTTTTCCCATTTTTTTTTCTTGGAAAAGCACGGCAATATCAGTTGGATGTTGACAAATTTCACTAAATAAGTATTTATATGCAGCTTCAATTTGGTCTTTTGCTTCATCATCATTTTTGCAAGATATCCACTTTAATATAGGATCAAATTCAAATAATTTGGTTTGAGTGGGTATTGGATGTAGCTCAATATTTGATAGATACATTTTTGAAAAACGATTAGCTTCTTCAGCAATCAACTTGGGAAGACGAATACATTTGGATAATTTTCCCCATGGTCCAGTAAAACCTTTTTTTGTCCCTATATTGTCAGTCCACCTTAAATCACGCTTATAAATGTTCTGTGCTTCATCACAAACTAACAAAAACTCTTTTCGGCCCTTAAGGAATAGTCTTAATAATTCAATCCATTCGGCTTTAAAGTCTTGAGCTTCATCAATCAAAATTGCATCATATTTGTATTCTTCAATATTTTCTCCATTTTCAACAAATTTATTAAGTGCTTTGTTGACAAAAGGAACAATATTCTCTAAATAATATGTTTTATCATTTTCTTTATATGGTTTAGGATATTCCAATTCATTCAAAACATCATTGCAAAATCCATGAAAATGATTATAAACAATCTGTTTATTCTCAAAATCAAAAGGTGTTCTTTTAACCATATCATGCATATAGTGCACTAATGTTTTGTTATATGATACAATGAGGACTTTATGTCCATTTGCTGCCAAAGCTGCAGCTCTGTGTGCTACGACTAATGTTTTACCACTTCCAGCCACCCCTTTTAAACGATGTGAGCCAGGCTTAGGTTTGGCATGATTCTTTTGCTCACTATTGAGAGTAATAGTCTCACCCTGTTCTTTAGAATGAAATGGTGGTTGAAGCCATGTCTTAATATGCTTAACAGTTTCAGAGTCCATTAAATTGTGGCGTTTATTGATAGCATAATAAATAAAATCATTTAGTTTTTTGGTATGAAGCCCATCACTGCCAACTAATGTCTCATTGCTCCAAGCCTTTGGAAAAAATTTATCAACGGAATTCTGCGATCCTTTATGAAAGTAAGTAATTTTACGTATTAGTTTATTATCCTTTTTGACTTTTGATTCTAACTTAGGAATAAGAATATTCAATTTATCGTAATAGTGTCTAGCTTGATTGACTGGATTTGGTACAGGATGATTCCCATTTTTTTTTACATATAACGTACCATTTTCAAAATAATACTTTTCAAGAATCAAATCTTTGACTTCAATAATAATTAAACCAAATTGCTGGCTTAATAAAACAATATCTGGCCTAGTACCATTTAAAAAGGGTTGAACATAAATTTTCCATTCATCAGATAGATTTGAATGCAGATATTCTGCAATATGACGTTCCCCTTCAGTAAGTTCGTTGTGGAATTTATTGATATCTTCCCACTCTGGATATATATTTGCCAAATTTATCCACCCCATCATTAAATAAACTCATATATACTTATAACTTACTAAATTTTGACAAAATTCATAAAATTTATTTAAAAAATTGTTTGAAAAATCTTAAAATCAAGGGTTTATTATCTAAAAATTATACATCTATTAAAACAATGTTTCATTACAAATTTTGAACTTTAAAGGACGTAGCGTACAAAAAAATAGAGTTATCTATATCCCTAACTTAATGTGTGAGAGATAAGATTCGAACCTTAACAAAGTACAAATGTTCATAATCTGGACAATACATATCTAATTAACACATAAATACTCAATTAAATCTACAAACTTATAATATTAATTTCCAAATAAAAGAATAACTTTTTATCACTGAAGCTCAAAATTACTAATGTGATCCCGAAACTTTATTTGTATTCCTTTGGTGTCTGGGTGCTGTTCATCATACCTGCCATATTGAATGGTATATCGATAGAGCTTTATGCACCCTATACAGGTGAACTTCTTGCCCACCAGATAAGTTCGGTGATCTTGTGCACGGTCATATTTGCAGTCACCTATGTTTTCCTGAAACATTCAAGTGTTTCGGGGACATCCAGGCAGTTCGTTTATGTTGGGCTGATGTGGCTGCGCCTGACAGTATCCTTTGAATTCCTCTTCGGACACTTTGTCATAGGTTACTCCTGGCAGCGGCTGTTATATGATTACAATATCATCGAGGGGCGCATCTGGTTGCTTGTGCTGATCGTAACTGCGACATCCCCCTGGCTTGCCAACAGGATACTGTCCCAGGGTCAGGCAGGAGTCTGGGATCGCTGATGTTTGTGTTGTCAGGCACTAATACAGGACATTAATTCTAGCTTTTTGGGCTCTGTAGAAAACCTATGGTTAGATTCGAACCACAGAGTTGACAGAGAATGGGAACGGGAACTAGAACTGATGCCTCCTCTGTGGCTGGCTTTCTCAAAATCCAAAAAGGCTAAATAGTAACACTGTACATTTTATAAATATACGACATGTGACATACATAGTCGTTTTTTAGAAAATGATGTAATTTACATCAAATAAGGGTGGTACAATGGGAAATGTAGAGAAAAGTAAAGATAATCTAAGTAAGTGCATGTGTATGAAATGTCCAAGTTATACGTTTGCATGCAAGGCAAAGGCTATGCCAAGTAATATGATGCACATGATGAAAGGTGATGTTTCAGAAGCTGAACATATGGAAGGACTATTTTGTGCTTTTGGAAAAAGTAAATGTATTACCGAGAAACAAGGATGCGTCTGCGGGGACTGCAAGGTATATACTGAAAATGAACTTTCAGATTCGTATTATTGTCTTGAAATGAATGGAAAATAATTGATGAGGGTGTATTTTAACACCTTCATATCAACAGGATCGATATGATCGAATATTGGTTCATGTTCCCGGTGGGCGTTCTAATCTCTATGATCGCAATGGCTGCAGGAATCGGAGGTGCCGTATTCTTCAGCCCTTTCTTTTTTCTGGTGTCATATTGGGTGCCCAGCTTGGAGTTCGTGCATCTCAGCTTATTTCTCATCAAAATAAGAAGGTCTTTTTATCGCTGATCATTTTGATCGTTTCAATACTTACTTTTATACAGGTTTTGCATCGATAAAAGAGAAAATCGATAGCAACAGAGGAGTTTAGTAATATTACTTATGTTAATATTCAGGTGCTATATAGCCTTTAATAATATCACTAATACTCCTGAATAATATTTTATTGCACTTTGCTCGCCATAGGAATTGTAAATGTGAAGATACTGCCTTTTCCAACTTCGGATTCGACCCAGATCTCACCACCATGCATTTCAACAAATTTCTTGATAAGGGCAAGGCCAAGACCGGTACCCCCATACTTTCTGGTACTTGAAGAGTCCGCCTGAAAGAAAGGGTTGAACAGTTTATCCTGATCCTCTGGTGAAATGCCAATTCCACTATCCTTTACAGAAATATGCACAAGGTCCTCTGAGATCTTTCCTCCAATTGTCACTGACCCTCCTTGATCCGTGAACTTAATGGCATTGCTCAGCAGATTGTATAGTATCTGCTTGAACTTGGTCTTGTCAGCTTCAACAACAATAGTATTGTCTGCAATATCGGTAGATATCTCTATCCTCTTTTTTTCGGCCATGGGTGCGACCAACATGTTCACTTCCTCTATTGCAGAAGACACGTTGAATTCTTCAGGATGTAATTCCATCTTTCCAGCTTCGATCTTTGAAAGGTCAAGGATATCGTTGATAACATCCAGCAAGTGTTTTCCGCTTGAATTGATATTGTTCGCATATTTTGTTTGTTTATCATTGAGCGTTCCGAAAGTTCCCAGCATTAGCATTTCAGAGAATCCGATTACAGCGTTAAGAGGAGTTCTTAATTCATGGGTCATATTTGCAATAAATTCGTCCTTGGATCTGTTGGCAGCTTCTGCAACAAGTTTTGCATTGAACATTGCATCCTCTGCTTTCTTGCGAACGGTAATATCCTGAACTGTGCCAGCCATTCGAATAGCATGACCGGTTTCGTTAAACGTAACTTCGCCCTGCTCATGAACAATACGTTCTGAGCCATCGGGCAAAAGGATGCGGTGGTCAATACCATACGGTTTGTTTTCATATATTGCCTTATTTACATGTTCCAGAACAAACATTCTGTCATCAGGATGGATGGATCTTATATACGCCTTATAAGTAGCCCTGGATTCCAGGGGTTCCAGCCCAAAGATGTGATAGACCTCATCTGACCAGTGCAGCTCATTGTTGACGATGTCCCAATCCCAATTTCCAACATGGGAAATACGCTGTGCATTGCCCAAACTAGCCTCACTCTTACGCAGGGCTTCTTCCATCCGCTTGCGTTCCATTGATAGGCCATAGAGATCAGCAATTCTTTTGATCACATAAAGTTCCCGTTCTGTATAACCTGTTTCAGAATTGGCAAGTGCGATCTGTCCAAATAGTTCGTCCCGTACCACAGCCGGAGCACTGAGGAAATTGTTGAGTACGATATGCCCTTTTGGTATTCCACCGGATCTTTCATGAGTCCGAGGAGAATTGGTATAAAAGGCCTTTTTCGTGTTCAACGCATGCCCCCAGAGACTGGGATAAACTCCAGCCTCACCTATCGGGAAAGCAATCCGTTTGTTTTCCAGAGAGACTTGACACACTTCCATCATCTCGGTAAGGCTATGTGCAACATTGGAACCTGTTTCAGGGTCAATGGTAGAAACAAATCCATGTTTACTCATAGTGAGATCCATGGCGAGATCCATAACCAGCTTCGTAATATTCTCTACTGTCTCTTTAGGATCGATCAATGCATTCGATAACTCCGCCAATACTTTGTTGGCAGTGGACTCCCATTTGAGCTCCTCCTCTGCCTCCTTACGCTCAGTGATGTCTGTGAAGAAACCTACATTGCATTCTCTTCCATTTATCAGGATATTGGTTGTGTTAATATCTGCATATAGCGTTGTTCCGTCTTTTCGCAAACATGGTCTGGATGACGATAAGGTTTTCTCCCCTCGTGCCTGGTCCTCAAATTCAGAGATCGCAGATTGCAGATCATTTTTCTGATGAATGTCAAATAAACTTTTTTGCAGCAATTCTTCTTCCGTATAACCCAACATTTTGCACATAGCTGGATTGGCAAACAGAAATTCTTTTGTTTCAATATCTGCAACAAGTATCCCCTCGGCAGTACCTTCAAACAACGCTTTGTATATCTCTTCACTCTCCAGTAGTCCCTTCTCGATAGATAGATCGCTCATCAAAGTCCCCCACAATTGCCCTTATCCATATCTCCGACTTGCTGTGCGTTGAAGATCACAATCTTCAAAAAGTCATAAAGGAGTCGATCAAGAGTAGAAGAAACAGGAACTCTTGATCTAATAGATAGGTTGTTGTCGTTCAGATATAGCCCAATCCCGTTATAATCGGCATCGGATGCGTAAAATGTACTGAGGCATCAAAATGGACAACGGCTTTAAAATTGTACAAAAGCTTTTGGAGGGTATAAAAATAATGTGGATGACATGTCATGGCATCAGTTTCAGGATAAGGGGGCTTCTGCGAATTGCTGTACATAGGATGGGGGATAACACCCCCTCAACTAGTTCTTAACAATAAGGCTCACATGAACGATACATATCTATCAGTTCACTGAGTTCTGCAATAGATATTGTCCCGGGTCTACGGTAGTCATCGATTGCCGCACTCACTTCACCAATATCGATCATATAGTCCTTATTTTCATCGTATGGATTGTATGTAACTACAGGGGCTTCGTTAAGATTCAAAGTCGTATTTTTGATCACGAAATCTATGGGGTTTCCTGCTGGGTCACTTATGATCACGTTTTTCAGATAAATTGTTGATGTGCTTGCAGCCTGCTCTTTAACACTCATTGTAATGCTTACAAATGACCCGGGTTCTAGGATGCTTGGAGAACCCATTATCAAACCGTAAACGTTTGAAAGGATCCCTGCATTGTTGTCTATGTTTCCGTCGTTGAAAAATGTTGCAGCTCCATCCTGACTTAAGAATCTGCCTTCAGATACGCTTTCTACCTGCATCTTTGAGCTGTCAAATTCGAGATCGAACTGTAGTCCTGTAATTGCAACATCCGGAGTTATAAAAACATCCACGGTGAAGCTTTCACCACTTGTGGCCATTTGAGTTGATGGTTCAAGTGTTACGCCTGCTGCAGTTGAATTGAAACAGCCAAAAACAAACAGAAGTAAAAATATAGTTATTATTGTAATGAGTTTGATAGGTAGGGCCTCCTTATTATAGAGCATGAGGATTTATACCCATATATAATTATTCAACCATGTCTATAATAATATAATATATATTATAAACAAATCAATTTGGTACTTCTTAATAGAGAATTTATACAAGAGTTAAAAGAATCTACTTTATTTGATATATTAGAGCTAAAATTATTACTTGAAAAATAACCAAACTATTCCATAAAATAATATATTGAAAGTTTACCGTAAACTTTCTACTTTGCTGAATTAAAACTGAAAACTTACATTATTAATTTTTAAATAAAAGAATGAGTTTTTATCACTGAAGCTTAAAATTACTAATTATATACCGAAACTTTATTAGTATTCCTTTGGTATCTGGGTGCTGTTCATCATACCTGCCATATTAACTGGTATATCAATAGAGCTTTATCCACCTTATACCGGTGAACTTCTTGCCCACCAGATAAGTTCGGTGATCTTATGCACGGTCATATTTGCAGTCATCCATGTTTCCCTGAAACATTCAGGTATTTCGGGGACATCCAGGCAGTTCATTTTTGTTGGGCTGATGTGGCTGCGGCTGACAGTATCCTTTGAATTCCTCTTCGGGCATTTTGTCATAGGTTACTCCTGGCAGCGCCTGCTCTATGATCATAATGTCTTCGAAGGACGTATCTGGTTACTTGTGTTAGTTGTAACAGCGATATCTACTGGCTTGCCAACAGGATACTTGGGGTTCCAACGGACAGGGGATCACAGTGAGATATACGAGAAGTATGGATTGAAGGAATTGAAGGTTAATTTACCAATTGTTAATTTATCAGTAAATAAAAGAGAAGGAATAGTAGATCGATATGTGTGAAGGTGTTAAACCCAAGATGCTTGAAAAAATATTAGATGGGGGATAATTCCCTCAACTAATTCTTAACAATAAGGCTCACCTGAACGATACATATCGATCAGTTCATTGATATCTGCAATAGATGTTGGTCCTTGTGTACGGTAGTCATCAATTGCCGCATTCACTTCACCAATATCGATCACATAGTCCTCATTTATATCGTACGGATTGTATGCATCTAAACACAACGGCAGGTAGTCGATGTTATCCATATCCAATTCATATTTACTTAAGGGTAAATCGCAGAAACCATCACGATCCATATCTACATTGATCTGGCTGAAACCTGTGCCATCCGGTTTAGCCCAGTAGTTTCCACCCAGATAGGGGCCGCCAATGATGTTCGTGCCTGCGGTCTTTGTGGTGTTCCAGATATTGCTTGTGTTACCCCAGGTACTAGTAAAACCAACGTTTTCAGAGTTGTTGAAGTAGTTGTTGTAGATAAAATTGTTGTAGGCCCTATTCAGATCGATACCATGCCTGGTATTGTTCGACACAGTGTTGCAGGTCAGCATGTTGTAGCTGCTGGCATCATTTAGATGGATGCCATGCCAGGTATTGTTCGACACCGTGTTGTTGGTTAGCGTGTTGTAGTCGGAAAATTGCACCAGATTGATACCAGTCCCGATATTGTTCGATGCCGTGTTGCTGGTCAGCGTATTGTTGTCACTGGCATCATATAGAGTAATGCCAGATCCGAGATTGTTCGACGCCGTATTACTGGTCAGCGTGTTGTTGTAGGAAAATTCCAGTCTGATACCAGTCCCGATATTTTCCGATACCGTGTTGTTGGTCAACATGTTGTAACTGGAAAAAATCAAATTGATCCCGCCGACGGTATTATTCGATATTGTGTTGCTGGTCAGGTTGTTGTTGTGAGAAGAAAGCAGAACGACACCTTCCTGGGTATTGCTCGATGCCGTGTTGCTGATTAGCGTATTTTTGGTGCTGAACCTATCCAGAATGATGCCATTGCCATTACCAGACGCTTTGTTGTTGATCAAAATGTTGTTGGTGGAATAATCCATAACGATGCCTTGGCCATTACCCGACGCTGTGTTGTTAGTCAAAGTAATGTTGGTGGAATTATCCATAGCGATGCCTTGGCCATTACCCGATGCTGTGTTGCTGATCAAACTGATGTTGGTGGAATCATCTATAACGATACCTTGGCCATTACCTAACGCTGTGTTGTTAGTCAAAGTGGTGTTGGTGGAATAATCCATAACGATGCCATAGGAATTACCCGAAGCCGTGTTGCTGATCAGTGTGTTGTTGCTGCTGGAATGACCTAGATAGATGCCATAGGAATTACCCGAAGCCGTGTTGCTGATCAGTGTGTTATTGTTGCTTGAAGGATCCAGAAAGATACCATAGGCATTGTTCGACACTTTGTTGTTAATAACAATGCAATCTTCAATTTCATGAAGATAGATTCCATAAGCAGAGCCTGGGCCGATCACATTGAATCCGTGGATGGTCACTCCGTCACCAGTAACATCGAAGATATAGTCACTGAAAGATGCAGCCGTGACATGCGTGACGGCAGAGCCGCCTGTTGACGTGATGTTTAGTTGCTTGTTCACGTCCACATTCTCATTGTATGTTCCTGGATAGACAAGGATGATGTCGCCATCAACTGTCGCATTTACTGCAGCCTGTATCGATGTGAAATCTGCTACTGGTCCAGTGCTGTTGTTCACTGTGAATGTGCTTGCTGATGCAGTTCCCATGGTCATTAATACTAAAGCCATTCCAAAACAAATTATCAAACTTTGTTTGATTCTCATTATTTACCCCACTAAATAATTAAGAAGATATTTTTAAAATTTAGATTGTATTTAAAAATTGTTCTCAAAGTATTAATAATTTATTTGGAAACTGGATTAGCAATAACTGTTGCGAATTTTAAGCACAAATCATATTTATTTTACACAAAAATTCCAGTTAAGGACGCACCTGTTTAATTGTATTTGTTGTAACAGCGACATCCACTGTGCCAACAGGTACTTGGAATTACAAATGACCGGGGATTACAATGATATCTACGAGATGTATGGATCGAAGGAATAGAAGGTTAATTTACCAATTATTAATTAATCAGTAAATTAATGAGCAAAAATAGTAGATCGATATGTTACAAAGGTATAAGGCCCAAGATGCCTGAAAAAATATTAGATGGGGGATAATTCCCTCAACTAATTCTTAACAATAGGGCTCACCTGAACGATACATATCTATCAGTTCACTGAGTTCTGCAATAGATGTTGTTCCCTGTGTACGGTAGTCATCGATTGCTGCACTTACTTCACCAATATCGATCACATAGTCCTTATTTATATCGTACGGATTGAATGCAACTAAACACAACGGCAAGTAGTCAATGTCATTCATATCCAATTCATATTTACTTAAAGGTGAATCGCAGAAACCATCACAATTCATATCAACATTTATCTGGCTGAAACCTGTACCATTCAGTTTTGCCCAGTAGTTTCCACCAAGATAGGGACCACCTACAATATTTGTACCTGCGGTCTTTGTGGAATTCCAGATATTGCCTGTGTTGCTCCTGGAAAAATCAGTGTTAACAAAGTTGTTGAAATAATTGTTGTAGATGAGATTATTGCTAGAACCTCGCAGAAGAATGCCGTAGTAGGTATTGTTCGATACTGTGTTGCTGATCAGCGTATTGTTGCTGGAAACATATAGATCAATGCCAATACCATTGTTGTACGAAGCCGTGTTGCTGGTCAACGTGTTGTTGTAGGAATATTCCAGTCTGATACCATGCCCGATATTGCTCAATACCTTGTTTCTAATAATCATGTTGTTGCTGGAATCATCAAGATTGATCCCGCCTAAGGTATTATTCGATATTGTGTTGTTAGCCAAACTGTTGTTGCTGGAATAATCCATAACGATGCCGTAGTAGGTATTGTTTGACACCTTGTTGTTGATCAGTGTGTTGTTACTGGAAGACCACAGAGTGATACCATTGGAATTATCCGACGCTGTGTTGCTAGTCAAAGTGTTGTTGCTGGAATAATCAAGATCCATACCTTGGCCGTTATCCGACGCTGTGTTGTTAGTCAAAGTGTTGTTGCTGCTGGAATAATCCAGAGCGATGCCATGGGAATTTCCCGATGCCGTGTTGCTGATAAGTGTGTTGTTGCTGCTGGAATCATACAGATAGATGCCAAGGGAATTTCCCGATGCCTTGTTGCTGATGAGTGTGTTGTTGCTGCTGGAACGACCCAGATAGATGCCAAGGGAATTACCTGATACCGTATTGCTGATCAGCGTATTGTTGCTGCTGGAACGATACAGATAGATGCCACGGGAATTTCCCGATGCCGTGTTGCTGATAAGTGTGTTGTTGCTGGAACGATACAGAAAGATGCCATAGGGATTGTTCGACACTTTGTTGTTAATAACAATGCAATTTTCAGTTTCATTGAGATAGATTCCATGAGCAGAACCCGCTCCGATCACATAGAACCCGCTAATGGTCACTCCGTCACCAGTAATATCGAAGACATAGTCACTGGAAGATACGGCCGTGACATGCGTGACGGCAGAGCCGCCTATTGATGTGATGTTTAGTTGCTTGTTCACGTCCACGTTCTCAATATATGTTCCCGGATAGACAAGGATAATGTCGCCATCGAGTGCAGCATCCACGGCAGCTTGTATCGATGTGAAATTTGCTACTGGTCCGGTGCTGTTGTTCACTGTAAATATGCTTGCTGATGCAGTTCCCATGGTCATTAATACTAAAGCTATTACAAAACAAAATATTATACTTTGTTTAATTAACATTTAAATCCCCCACCAAAATTGTTAAACTTTATCATGAAATTTTATACAGTTTGATGTTTGTACTACAAGGAATTATAGTTAATGGTAATCAAAATTTCTAAAAAATGTTACTAATTCGAGAGCCATAAAAATCGAAATGAATAATAAAATAACTTCATTATTTAGATTATTAACTTTTCAAAAGATCAGCGTACAAAAAAATAGACTTGCCTATATAGCCGACTTTCTGTGCTAGGTACAATATCCGAACATCAGGCTTTAACAAAATGAAATTCAGCATTTTACTAGTCGATTATTAGTTTTCTACAAATTTATCCTCTGCAACCATTGCATATTCATAGGACATGGGCAATAGTTTCTAAAAGTTGCTGTGACTAGTGGTCTACATAATATGTGTAGGATCGGGTGCGGAATTATTCACGAGGCTTAGCTTCACCAACTTCTATCAAGTAGCCGTCTGGGTCTACCATATAGCAACGATATTCAGCACTGTGATCTTTGGGCTCTGTTATAAACTCAGCACCGAGTTCCTTTCGTGATTCATAAAAATCTTGAAGATCAGCCACTCGAACATTTAAGAACGCACTCAATATATCATGGTTTTGCTTCACAGCGACGGTAGTATTAGGCTTGTCGTCCGTCGGCTCTCCGCCACCAAAATTGAGTATGATCCAACTATTTGCCACTTTGATGATACATGGGGTACCATCGGCACTTGGCTCCATTACCACCTTACCGTCGAAAATTTTCTTGTACCATTCGCACGAAGCTTTAACATCACTCACTATCACCGTATGTGTGAGCACAAACCCCTCATACGGTGCCGGAAAATCATTGTCTACCATATCTACCACCTGTAATTGTTGTAAGTTCAGTGTGTATTGACGAGCAGTTGAGCATTGAACTATTTATCGATTTGAGCTGTGATGCTAAATGCTCGTTTTTTCACGCACAATTTATTTAGGAGTTGGGAACTTATTAAGTTTTTTGATTTTAAGGGGTGTATATATAGAACTGTATAAATTGGAGATATTATATAGCATTGTAAATAAATTGAGCACACTTTATTCAATTTGTATATATTTTCAATTTACTATACAGTTTAGAAAAACACACTTTCAATCTAATAAAACGGAATGCTAAGCTAGATTTCACTTTACCTATAGCTCCAACTTACTGTGCGAGGGCATAGGTAATTTGAAAAATATGAATTATACAAATAATTCTTTACTCCGAAACCTTAATAAATGATTAATCATTATAGATGTGTGCAATGATTAATCGTGATAGATAATCACTGCCCATAAAATTAGGAGGAAATAAGAAATGGAAACATACTACGCAGGCACTACAATGGATGATGAAGACAGTATCCTTGAATGGACAAACAGAGGACTTAAGATCGATGGTAACGGAGCTTTCATTGCTACCCTTACAGTATCCATTGCCCTGATGGCCTTCCTCAGACTCTCATCTTATGCTAACCTCTTCTAAATAAAGGAGCCTTCCGTAAAACCGGGAACTCCTTTATTTGTCAGCTTTTTACTTATCACCATTTTACAGATTTCTGATCAAAGGTAACTATCAATTCTGCCTTTTTAGCCTTGAAGCTTATTTTTCGAGTTACTTTTCCCAACCAGTGTTAACTTTGAACATTCACATCTTCGACATAAGCCCGTAATATCTCAGCAACGCTCCATGCTTGGGAAATGCATCCATCCGGCCTGTGTGGAAGATCACCATCAAATATCTCGGAAATAGTTCCTATCCCAGCCTCATCAAGATGAGATCCAAGATCGAGCAACAATTGTCTGCAGTATTCCAGGCTTGAGGGGGATCTGTCGTGCACCTTTGTATATGCAGTAACGAATGGTCCGAGTAGCCAGGGCCAGACCGTGCCATTATGATATGCACGGTCCCGGGAATCCCTGTCACCCCTATATCTTCCCATATACTGCCCATCAGCCGGTGATAAGGTCCTCAGACCATAAGGAGTTAAGAGTTCTTCACCTACCCTTTCAACGATCATTTTCTCCTTGTCAGGATCAAGCATCGTATATGGCAATGATACTGCAAATATCTGGTTCGGCCTGATGGATGCATCTTTACTGACAGACATGTCCTCATTTACAGAGACGCAGTCATAAAGGCACTTCTCCGTCGGATTCCAGAAAGTATCAACGAAGTTGCTTTTTGTCAATTGAGAAATCTCAAGATACCGCTTTGTGTCCACACCTATCAATTCCCCCAGCCAGCTGGCAATACAGAGAGAATTGTACCACAAAGCATTGATCTCACAGGTTTTTCCGGCCCTGGGTGTAATCTCCCGATCCCCTATCTTCACATCCATCCAGGTAAGCTGACCTTCATGCTCAATGAGTCCATCCTCATCCATACGGATCCCGTATAGGGTTCCTTCGATGTAATTATGGATAATTGACACAACCGTATCCCACATCTTCTTAACAAATTCGACATCCTTGGTATAGGAATAGTATCGCCCAAGAGAATGTATGAACCATAGGGAAGCATCAACTGTATTATAGTCAGGAGGAGAAAAACCGTCATCTGAAAAACGGTTTGGTATAAGGCCTTCTGAGCAGTATTCCGAAAAGGTGGTCAGAATATCTTTTGCATCATCGAATCTTCCTGTCACAAGAGTAAGTCCCGGAAGCGATATCATCGCATCCCGTCCCCAATCAGCAAACCAATGATAACCTGCAAGGATGGTTTTTGAACCGGTAGAGTTGCGTTGCACAATGAAAGAGTCTGCAGCATTGACGAGCTTCTTTGCGAGATCATCGGTCAGATCGCAGCAGTCATGCAGATACCTTTGCCTTGAAAGTTCCCTTTCATATTCAGAATTAACAAGTTCAAGATCAATATCCATATTTTCTGAAATACCGGTCGAAGCTACAACATAAATTTCACTTACATTATCCCGAATATGTCTTCCAAAATGGCCAGGGTTATAGAGATCTTCCTGATAAGCTTCCCCCCGTTCCCTTTCACTGTCATACTCTAAATTATAATACCAGTGGGGTTCCTTACCATATTGCATATTGGACCGCAGTTGCAGAACACCATCACCAGTTCTCAGCTGAACTCCTGTAGCATCATATACTTCACTAAAACTGATATCATCTGCCCTTTTAAGCTGGTGGAAATCCCTGTTGGTCACAAGAGGCAATATACGGAAAACGATATCCTCATTATCAGGATTTAATAGCTCATACCTGACAACTGTCGTGTTCTGTCCATGGATCATGAATACTTTCTTTATCAGCTTAATGTTCCCGATACTATACTCAAAGGTCGGTAAAGGAGAAGCGGAAAATCGATCGAGATATTTGAAACCTGAAGGATACACTGTATCAGGATACCTATGGTTTGCAAGGCGATAGACCTCATTTCCGACAATGAGCTCTTCATCAAGAGAAGAAAGCAGCACCCTTCGGTCGACCGGAGGATTTGTAGAAGCGACCAGGAGACCATGGTATTTTCTGGAATTCTCACCAATGATGGTAGATGATGCATATCCCCCGATACCGTTCGTGATAAGCCATTCACGGGAAATAGCGGATGTATGATCGAATTCACCATTATATGTTGTATATGAGTACATCCGAATTACACCTTAAGATATATTCAGTTCGAACCATATCCCTTTCACGCTTCTTTTAATTCGTTCAGAAGCAGAGCATTCTCTATAAATAGTGCACAACTCCAGCCTAAAGGTCTGGCCCATGCAGCTTGCCCGGTGTTCTTATCCACCTGCTCGGACAAAAGACCGGTGCTGGTAGTGCTTCTAATTGTCCATTTAATGTATTCAATTGCCTTATTCACCAGCAGGTCATACTCATCGTCCTTTTTCTCCAGTGATATAGCAAGAGCGAGCAAGGCCCGGGAGAGCCATAATGTTGTCACCACCCACGGATTACCATCTATATAATTGTCATTCTCATAACGTTTGATCCCAAAATAGCCATTGACAGGAACCCTGAGAACCCTCTCGATATGCTCTACCATTGAGAGTATCATGGCCTTTTCATCAGGGTCGTTCGGTGAAAGAAGAGCAAAAGGAATGAAAGTCCCTATCATGCTCGAATCTACGGTCCTGTGGATATTGTTTTCAATAATGCCCCGGGAAAAATAACCTTCCTCAAGCCACAGTTTCTCAATGGTCTCCCTCCTGACAATGTCAGCCCTATCGAACCATTTTTCTGCAAATATAGGTTCACCATTGTCCCTGGCCAGATGAGCAGCACCTTTCAGACCGGCATAGATAGCAGCATTCGTATAGCTGAATATGCCTTTATCGGATTCCCACAGGCACCTGCAGGGATCATGAAGACCTTTGGAGGTCCTTCCCATGAGATATTCTGCGCCCCTAAGCACCGTTTCCCACATGGTATTAAGAAATTCAGATCTTTCAACCACTTCCAGTTTTAGGTAATATTGATCGATCGCATAAAGCGTTGAACCGGTCTCATCGATCTGGGTCGAATCATCAAAATTTCCCCAGGAAGGAGCTTCCTTTCCATCAAGCCAGTACCTCTGGAACCACGAACCATTAGGAAGTTGTGTTCTTTTGCACCATTCAAAGAACTTTGCCGCAAATTCAGTATAGCCGGCATTCAACAGAGCAAGAACGACTTCTACAGTATCCCTGTTCCAACAGAAACCATACCCACCACACATCTCAAAAGCAGGGTCGAACTCCGGAGAAGCTACAAATGACCCCTTATCAGGGTCATTCAGTAAGTTCAGAGAAAGTAATGAACGAACGTATAGACTATTCACCTCTTTTTTGAAAAGGGGATCATCATCCAGTACGTGTAATTCTAAATATAGCTTTTTTGATAACCATCGAACCGAGCGATCCTCATATCCATGAATTATGTTCTCAGGGGACTGTTCCATAACATCAGCAAGCAGGTTGTATATCAACTGTCTTTCTGAAGAGATACCGATGAACAGTGTGACGGTTGTACTTTCACCAGGCAAGAGGTCAATTTCCCATCCGATCGAACTGTCCAGATTCCCGATCTCTTCAACATTTCGCTGGAGATAACCATCCTCCATATCACTTCTGGCACTTGCCACCCATCCGTTCTCCTGAATCTTGCCAACCTGCCATTCCTCAAATTTCGGAGCACTTGACAGACCAATGTAGAAGTTCTGCATGTATTGAACAAGCATACCGGCATCCGGGTCACAAAAAGCAGAGTTTCTTCGATGGGTCTCTCCTGCCTGAAAATTAGAATAATAATAGAATTTGCCACTGATATGCTCTTTTGATGTGATCTCATACTTCCGTACAAGGACCGGCATATCCTGATGCATAAAGTCATGAATTGATACTTCGATACCGGAAAAATGGGACAGATGGGTTGTGACTACATTCGTATCATCCACATATTCCTGTTTAGAGGTCCATTCTGGAGAATCCGTCCATAATAACTTCCCACCTGTGTAAATGCAGGCTTTGGACTCACCAATGTGTTGAGCCCAATCCCGCCTTGGGTAAAAATATCCCAGTATATTGCCCTTCTCACCCATTGATACAAGCAGTTTATCATTGCCGAGTATAGCATTTGGATGCCTGATCAAATATATCCCTCCTTTCAAGGATCATTCTTTGTTCATTTCAGCCAGTTTCCTGAAAACACAGGTTTTGAAATCCAACAATGCTGCAATGAAATTTATGGCCGCATCATAGGGTGATGTATGGATACTGAAATATGAATGTACATCTCCATCCCCTAACCATTTTGTACTCATGTAGTAATAATGGTCAGATGTAAGAAGATGCCTCCATATATTGATGAGCTTGGGATCATTCGTTCTTTTCACATAGGGTCCAAGCCGTTTTGCCTCTTCGAAGCATCTACGCTGCATGTCGTTACCAAGCCATGCACTTGTATCCCTCTCCATATCTGCCCATGAGATAGTATTAAAGTCCCCGACATCTACCTCTCCCACAGGTTCATACTTCTCGACTATCTCAGAAGGAGTATTGAACTCAATACCGTTGTTGAGAACCTCACCAGGTAAGGCCCTGAGGAAATCAAAGATACCGGAGTCGGACCATTGATGTTCACCAAAGGTCTCGTAATCCATGAAGATGTTCATACAATCTCCTTGTTCTGTGGCCGCCCAGTATGCCCACTTGTCAGCAGTTAATGGATACTCTTCCCACCATCTCGCAGAGAAACGATAACCTATGTCATCACTCATCTTATAGTTCCTGAGAAGAACAGGTAGACCACAGTCCTTGGCTTTGTATACATAATTAGGGGATCGGGAATCCAACAGCTGATCAACCCCTTCTGTGAGTATTGCTTTGTAACCCATGGATGAAACGGTTTCCGCAACACTGTTATTGTAAAGGAGTTCCGTGTTCCTGAAAACCTGTGGTTTTACACCAAGCAGGTCTGAAGTAAGCTCATGATGTTCCAGGATCTGTTCCCGAAACTCGTTCTTATCATCGAAAAGACCTGCAAGGGAATGATAATTGGTCTCATCGATAAATTCCACCCGTTTTGAGTCTGCAAGTTGGGTGAAAACGTCAAGTACATCAGGATTCCATTTTTCACACTGGCTTAGAAGAGTGCCGGTTATTGAAACACTGAACTTGAAATTGCCTTCATGCTGGTCAACGAGCTCTGCCAGAAGGGTCGTGGCTGGAAGATAGCACTTACGAGCAACCTTCTCGAAGATATTCCTGTTTATTGCAACATCGAAATACCTTTCAAACCCTTTAGAATCATCCGGCCAGAACCACTTCAAACGATACGGCTGATGGAGTTGGAAGTACATACATACGGATTTCATACCTTCACCTCCAGTATTGCGCGTTTAAAGTCCGAAAGTGCGGAGAAGATATTGACTGCCTTTTCATAACCGAGATTCTGGTTATCAGACCCCATCTCCAGCAATATTTCACTTTGCTGCAAGTATCGATAGATACAGTTCAGTTTATCATATTCAGGAGCACCTTTTTTGGACTGGAGGATCTCACCGATACTTATCAGTTCATGCAGGTACAGGTGCTGCGGGTGATTACCCATCAGATTATGCATCCCATAGCGAGAAGTGGATTTGTTCATGATAGATGGAAGTTCCTTTGTCTTAAAGTTCTTCAAAGCTTCTTCAGGTGTTATCATGGAAATTCCATATTTCTCAAAACTTGCCGGAAGGTCGATGAGGAATTGAAGTATATCGCTTCTGTTATGCTGATGGGAAAGGATAGAACTGTATTTGAAATGTAATGTGGTAACATCGCCTTCCATGTTGGCTATCCATGAAGCAAATTTATCAGCTATCAAAGGATAACTTATCCATTTCTGATCTGAAAAGCGGATCTCTATATCCTCACTTAAGGGTATGTGACGTAACAGCGTGGGTATATGATTATCATAAACATGGTTTGGATCATTCCCATACAATAGATTCTCCGAACCTTCTGAAATGAGGCACTTGAACTTCATCTCCTTAAGGAGAGCACTTAGTTCCTTTGTAAGTATCAGTTCAGTATTTATGAAGGTACGGGGATTGGTATTGAAGGTTTCCTTGATCTTATCCCGATGCATTGAGACCTGTTCTTTAAATTCCTTATTATCAGGAAAAAGAGATGATATGGAATGATAATAGGTTGATGCTGAAAACCCGGCACCCCTGTCTTTTAGCTCCTGAAATGATTCTACTACAGCAGGATTCCATTTACATTGGTCTAAAAATATACCGGAGATATCAAAGGTATATTTTGCGCCGTTATCTATGGAATCAAGCAAAGCTTCATTCGTACGAATTATCTCCGGGACACTTTTTTCTAAAGCAGAGTACATTTTGGACTGATCAAAATATGTTTCGAATTCCGGAGAGCGATAGCCCTCCGATGGCCAGTACCATTTTAGCACACAAGGAAGATGTACTTCTGAACAGATGCAAACCGACTGCATTCCCAAACCTCCTATTTTATTATATTATTGATGGCATCAACACTATTGATAACCATAATTTAGTTCTTGAGAGCATCAAGGTATGCTTCACTTGTATTTTCTGCGATCTTGAGCCAGTTGTACCTGGTCTCGATAAGTTCTTTACCGGCATTTCTCATGCTACCATTGGATAGGTCATCGAGTACGTACTTTATGCCCCATGCAATAGAATCCGGCTTTTTGTAGACAAGGATACCATCGACGAAATTATCGATTATTTGAACAGCATCTGTTGCAACGATGGTCCTTTCAGCATCCCACCCTTCAAGAACAACTATACCAAACGGTTCGTTCCTGCTCGGAATACAGAGAATATCACATGCATTGAACCAGTCCTTTGCCGTTTCATCATCCACATATCCCAGGAAATGACAATTGTCTGAAACTTTTTCGACATTTGCAAGAGCTTCACATGGAGGGCGCATTTCACCTTCCCCTATGAAAACAAATTCCGTGTCCCAGCGATGATCCATCACTTCGGGGATGGCTTCAACAAGTAGATCCGGACCTTTTTGGTAGCTCATACGCCCTATGAACAGCACAACGGGTGCAAGAGGATGGATGCCGAATCTTTCTTTCACTTCACCGGCATCAACATCCTTTTTTATCTTTCCATGGAAGATACCATTCGGAATGATCGAGATCTTCTCATCGGGTATCTGGTACAGGAACTTGATCTCATCTGTAAGTTGCTGTGAGGTGGATATGACCTTCGTGGCTTCATAGCCAGATTTCCATTCCCTGTGAGATATTTCCTCGGCTTCCCACCAGTTTCCATGTTTGTTACCATTACGTCCCCATTCGGTACTGTGATATGTGAACATGAAAGGAATACCAAATTCATATTTGATCCTTGAGACCACATTGAAAGGATGCCAGTCATGTGCATGTAATATATCGAACTTGCCATATTCCTTCGTAACATCAAGGAAGCTCGAGTACATTGAATCACACATACTATCCATTTGCTGAACGATACCGCCTGAGAGAGAATGGTCCACTCTATGATAGTGAACCCCATTGACCTCACCATATGGATCAAAACCATTATTTCTGGTAAATATGTGGACTGAATGTCCCATCTCAGCAAGAGCTTCAGCAAGTTCGGAAACATGCGGAGCTATACCACCCACTTTTATCGAGTGCAAACTCTCCCAAGAGAACATCCCGATCTTTAAATTTTTCCCCATTTTAGTTCAAATCCAATTAGTTTATAGTATTAGTTAAATATTTGCACATGTACTTAAGCGTATCATTCAGAACCAACCTCAAAATTACCCTGAAGATATTTCACAGCTGTTTCCGGAGGCATTGTATTGATGTATACTTCGGTATTTTTCTCAAAACCCGCTGCTTTCGTTGTAACCGGTTGAAGCTTCAAGTTAAAGTGATATCTAGGTTCATCTCTTAGCTGATAGAACATGTAATTATAAGGTATCTCACCCATATTGTCCCGGAGACATGAGAGAACAGAACGTATTGCTTTTCCCAGAGAGTCTAAATGGTCCTGATCAAAACCTGAGATATGATTTGTATGTTCCTTAGGCAGGATCCACATCTCATACGGGACCTTTGAGCAATATGGTGTTATGACTATAAAATGATCATTTTCATACAAGAGCCTCTCACTTTTGCTTTCTTTTTCTACGATGTCACAATAAGGACATCTTGAAAATGATCCTATGACCCTCATCTCTTCCATTAATAGCGGAGGTTTAATGGGCATCGCTATTAGCTGGGAATGAGTATGTTCCAGAGACGCACCGGCCTTTTCCCCCCAGTTCTTGAACAGCGAAACGTATTCGATCTTATCAATCGCTTCGTAGTGAATTACACGGTCCTGATAGACCTTCATAAGTAATGACATCTCTTCATCTGAAAGATCAGGGATCATATTCTCATGCGCAGGTGTTTCAACTATAACTTCATGAAAACCATACCCTGGAAATACCTCATGATCTGAATTAACTTCACTTGCATCCGGAGCAAGTGCAGGATAAAGATTTGGTATGCAACGTACATCCCACCCTGTTACTCTTGAACTCTCGGAATCTTTCAGAATGCTGCCATTTTTATAAACAGCAGTTGAAAGAGGTGTTTTTTCTTCTTCGCCTGCACAAAAAACACATTTATTGGCGGCCTTTTCTTTCTTTTCTGCTTTGAACACTGAAGGCCTTTTACTTCTTCCTGGTGCTATTATGCAATATTCATCCAGAAAATAGTGCTTGCGTATCTCTGACATATTCCCATCATCCCCAATATAGATATATTCAGTTTCTTTTCATAAGAGCAAAACTTTTCTTTTACAGGTCCTTAGCTCATTTTGATTTTGTACCTGTGAGCATCTCATAGTATTGCTTAGTAGGTTCCTGCCAGTTCATATCCTTAGCAAGAAGATTTGCTTCCTGGCAGAGGAAGTTGTATTTTGTCTTATCATCGGTGTAAGTGTCTATGAAGTAATCCATTTTAAGTGCGTAATCTGCTATCGTTTCAAGATAGGCAAGATCGATATTATCAACCACCAGCACCCCACCCATTCCCATCACCAGACGCTTGGCAGTGCTTAACGCATCACTGAATCCACAAACCTTGCTGACAATGCTGGGAGTTGCTTCCTTTCCAGCTTCAAGACCAGTCAACAGGAAAGGCTCGTATCGTGAGGGGAATATGCCGGCAATACAACCAGCCATGAATTCATCGACATTCATGTTGAAACCGCCATCATGATCTGACAACCATTGGGGATAAAGAATAGCAGAAACGTACCTATCACCATTTGGAAGTTTGGAACATTCAAGTCCCCTGTTCTCGATCATATTTTGGATCCTTAATTCTTCACCGATCAGTATATCTTCATTGAGCATGATCGGGAAATTATCCGGCAGATTTGTTTTTGGACCGTGAGCAGTTATGATGAAACACACGACCCTGTAATTATTATCAAGCCTACCGGATTCGACCTCGATCCTCACCATCCTGTCAAGAAGAAGAAGTGAATCCAGCAGGTCAGGATAACCCTTATTCTCAATTTCGATACGTGATATAGAGAATATAGGAATGATCTTTTCCGGTAAAAGCTCTACACTGTGATGCGTATTATAAAGCTTACTGGCAGTTAATTCCTGGATCTTAGTACGGCATTTTAACTTTTTATCCAATAGTTCATCGATATCCTCGATCTCAAGATCGATACCATTCCTTACAACAATGGAATCAATGTCATAGAACAATTTGATCTCTTTTTTTGTAGAATCTCCTACTGCAGTTACAACATCTGCATATGAGGACAACGACTCAAGAGTCGCCATATTCTTTGGAACCCCATCACCAAATGAACTATCATTTTCACGTATTTTCCTTATGGAAAGATGTCCTGCAACTCTTCCTGGAATAGTTGCATGATAGGTTGCAACTGTATTGATCGTAACACCGATCTTCTTGAGTCTGGCAATTGCATAAAATACACCGAACTCGTGACAGTGCAATGAAACATACAATGTAGGCATCAAGGAACTGGCAAATTCGGATATCAGTTTATCTTCATAGGCACCGGCAGTATCTTCCCTGAGAGATACGAGAGTATGAACAAATTCAGATATTGCATATGAAAGATTTAGATAATGTGCATATTCGGTCCTGTTCCCCATATCCTCAAAGGATAAGGAATCAAGGCCAATGAGGTCATAAGCTTCAGCCTTGATCTTATTTTCCAGGCAAATGTGTTCGCCTTTATATTCAACGATCACCCTGCAAAAATCATTGGTCTTGAACATCAAGTAAACAATTTCTACCCCTTTGATCTTTATGGCCCCAACAACAACTTCAATGCCTTTTACCTTGAGTTCTTCAATGATCATTGAAAGTTCTTCATCAGGAACAAAATCATCAAATTCACTCATGTCTGTGATACGGTTCAGACCCTTGTTCCAATCCGAACCACTATGCCCATAATAAGAGCCCACAACGAAGATCCTTGGAATAGATTCCTCTTCGATGGTCCCGTCTTCAAACATTTGTGCAAGATTCTTTACTTCCGCATCAATAACATTCCATATACCGCCCATCTTATTGGACTTTGGACCAGCTTCTTCGCCGGCAATAATAATACATTTACGTTCGATCACCCAGTACCCCCCGGACTTATTAATTGTTTATAGACACTGGCAATATACTATATTAGTTTTCGTAAAGTTATAGGCTATGTGGAGAGCCTCAACCAAGATAAACACACGAAATTGACCACACGTGCTGAATTAAAGCTGAAAACTTGCAATATTAATTTTGAATACGAGAATAAGTCTTTATCAGTGAAACTCAAATTTACTAATATGATCCCAAAACTTTACTTGTATTCCTTTGGTGTCTGGTTGCTGTTCATAGTACCTGCCATATTAAATGGTATAGCAAGAGGGTTTTATGCACCCTACACAGGTGAACTTCTTGCCCACCAGATAAGTTCGATGATCTTCAGCACGATCATATTTGCAGTTACCTACGTATTCCTGAAACATTCAGATGTTTCGGGGACATCTGTGCAGTTCATTTATGTTGGCCTGATGTGGTTGTGCCTGACAATATCCTTTGAATTCCTCTTCGGACATTTTATCATAGGTCACTCATGGGAGCGCCTGCTATATGATTACAATATCTTCGAAGGACGTATCTGGTTACTCGTGCTGATCGTAACAGCTACATCGCCCTGGCTTGCCAACAGGATGCTCGGGGTTCCAGCGGACAGGGGGTCACAATGATATTTACGAAAAGTATGTTTGAAGGAATTTAAGGTTAATTTACCAATTGTTAATTCATCAGTAAATCAAAAAGTAATAATGGTAAATCGATATGTTGTGAAGACATAAAACCAAGATATTTGACAAAATATTAGAGGGGGATAATTCCCCTCAACTAATTCTTAACAATAGGGCTCATCTAAACGATACATATCTATCAGCTCATTGATATCTGAAATCGATGTTGAGCCCTGTAAACGGTAGTCATTGATTGCTGCACTCACTTCACCAATATCAATTATAAAGTCCTTATTTTCATCGTATGGATTGTATGCAACTAAACACAACGGAAGGTAGTCGATATTATTCCCGTCAATATTATACTGTGAATCACATATCCCGTCACAATCCACATCTACATTGATCTGGCTGACACCTGTACCATCCGGTTTTGCCCAGTAGTTTCCGCCAATGAATGGCCCACCAACAATGTTTGGACCTGCGGTCTTTGTGGTATTCCAGACATTGCTCTTGTCATTCCTGGAAAAACCAGCATTTTTAGAGTTATTGAAGTAGTTGTTGTAGATGAAATTGTTGCCGGAAGAATGTAACCAGATGCCGCTATAGCTATTATTTGACGCCGTGTTGCTAATCAACGTATTGCTGTTGGAAAAAGTAATATATATACCGAACTTGTTGTTCAACGCCGTGTTGCTGATCAGAGTGTTGTTGCAGATCAACGCGCTATTGCCTTGAGACTCCAGGGTGATACCGAACTTGTTGTTCGATGCCGTGTTGTTGGTCAACGTGTTGTCGCTGGAACGAAGCATATAGATACCAAAAGTGTTGTTCAACACCTTGTTATTGATTAGCGTGTTGTTGCTGGACTGAAACAGCATGATTCCAAAGTAATTGTTCGATATCGTGTTGCCCGTTAACGTCGTATGGTTGCTGGAAGAAGTCAAATGGATGCCTGCTTTCTGATAACCTGTAGCGCCGCTCACATTGAACCCACTAATGGTTACCTAATCAGCAGTAACTTTGAACCCATTACCACCGCTTGATGCAGCAGTGATATGCGTGACTGCAGAGCCACCAGTTGACGTTATGTTTAGTTGCTTGTTCACATCCACGTATTCTTCATAAAATCCTGGAAAAACAAGGATTGTATCCCCATCAAATGAAGCATCTACGGCAGCTTGTATCGATGTGAAATCTGCTAATGGTCCAGTGCTGTTATTCACTGTGAATGTACCTGCGGTTGCTGTTCCAATGGTCATCAATACTAAAGCCATTCCAAAACAAATTATCATACTTTGTTTAATTCTCATCACTTACCCCCACCAGATAATTAAAAAGATATATTCAGAATTTAGTTTATTTATGAAAATTGTTTTTAAAGTATTAATACTTTTTTTGGAAACTGAATTAGTAATAAATGTTGCTAATTTTAGGCACATATCATATTTATTTTACACAACAATTCCAGCTTTGCAAAGACGTTGTGCACATTTTTCGCGTTACCTATAGCTCCAACTTACTGTGCGAGGACATAGGCATCTTGAAAAATATGAATTATACAAATAATCCTTTACTCCGAAACCTTAATAAATGATTAATCATTATAGATGTGTGCAATGATTAATCGTGATAGATGTTCATTGCCCATAAAACCAGGGGGAAAGAAGAAATGGAAACATACTACGCAGGCACTACAATGGATGATGAAGACAGTATCCTTGAATGGACAAATAGAGGACTTAAAATTGATGGAAACGGGGCATTCATTGCCACCCTTACAGTATCCATTGCTCTGATGGCCTTCCTCAGACTTTCATCTTATGCTAACCTCTTCTAAAGTAAAGGAATCTTCCTTAAGACCGGAAACTCCTTTACTTCATCACCTTTTTATTATTCTCCATTTTACAAATTTGTGATCACAACCAAATGATACCAATTCCGCCCGGAAATATTCAGATATGTTTCATGGGCTTGCACTTTTCTATACTATAAACATGATTCATGAGCTGTGCTTGGATTCGTTCTATTTTTCCTGAAAAACAGCACGTATTAAATTGAAAAGCCGATCTGCCGGAACTTCGCCTTTTCTAAAAAGATCCATGAATATTTTAACCCTGTAATTTGAACAGATAGAACAATCTATATCCTATTATTACAGTTATATCTGCAAATATGTTGAGAGTACGGGGGTAACATTATACTCAACGATAAAGATCTTGATTGCGAGACAAAAGGCGATGAGCATAGCATTTCTCTTGAAGATTTCCTCGAAAGGTTCGATGCTGGTATCGAGGGATTAACAACACGTGAAGCCTTAGAAAGGCTGGAGATATGTGGAAGGAATATTTTTGAGAATATAGGGAGAGAATCAGTTCTTAAAAAGTACCTAAAGCAATTCAACAATTTTTTCTCGGTCCTGCTTATTACAGGGGCTTTGCTTGCCTATACATCAGAGCTGCTGGACCCTGGAAAAGGCAACTTGTACATCGCCATTGCGCTTTTTGGAGTTGTTATTCTCAATGCCACGTTCACCTTTATACAGGAATATCAGGCAGAACAGATAATGGCGAGTTTTCGCCAGCTTATACCTCCTGTTGCCAAGGTCCTGAGGGATGGGGAAATAAAGGAAATATTGGCACCCGAACTGGTTGTCGGAGATGTCATATTCATTGAAGAAGGAGACAAGGTCCCTGCTGATGGCCGGCTCATTGAAGAGAATACTTTAAAGGTTGACAATTCGTCATTGACCGGTGAGGCTGAGCCACAGTTACGCTCCCTTGAATGCACTCACCCAAACATACTCGAATGCAGGAATATGGTCTTCTCGGGAACGCTTGTATTGACAGGTAACGGAAAAGCCGTTGTTTATGGAACTGGGCACAATACACAGATGGGAAAGCTTGCAACCCTGACGGAACAGACAGCATCAGTTGAAACGCCCCTTCGCAAAGAGCTCAATAATTTCATCAGGGTCATCTCCGTAATTGCAATATTTCTCGGAATATCCTTCTTTACGATCGGCTTTGTGACACAGGACCTGTTCCTGTTGAATCTCATTTTTGCAATAGGTATCATAGTTGCCAATGTCCCTGAAGGATTGCTTCCGACTGTGACCCTATCCTTAAGCCTGGCTTCAAAAAGAATGGCAAAAAGGAATGCACTTATCAAACGGCTCGAATCTGTGGAAACCCTTGGATCTACCACGGTCATTTGTACTGATAAGACCGGGACACTGACCCAGAACAAAATGGCCATACATTCAATGACCCTGGGCTTCGAGCAAATTGATGTGAGCAATGGGGAAGTCCCACCGGACATCCTAATGAAAGTAGCAGTACTTTGCAATAATTCAAGGCTCGTTGAAGGACCTTCGAGATATAAGGGAGACCCCACCGAAGGTGCGTTGTTGATGTACGCATCCAAATTTACTGATATTGATCTGATGCGGAGAAATAATACCCGCCTAATGGAATATTCGTTCGACTCCCTGAAAGAAAGAATGCAGGTCATTTATCATACTGATCAGGGTGAACAGGAATCCTACCTTAAAGGCGCAACTGAAGTTGTTATTAAAATGTGTGACCATGTCCTGATGGACGGGGACGAAGTACCCATCACCGAAGATGAACGGAACAAGCTCCTTGATATGCATTTGAAGATCGCTGGAAGGGGTGAGCGTGTGCTTGCTCTTGCCTATCGCAGGGCAGATGAGGAGATCGAATACGACAAAGGTTTTACATTTATCGGTTTTGCCGGTGCGGTCGATCCTCACAGACCTGAGGTCAAAGATGCTATCCACAAATGTCACCGGGCGGGAATTAAAGTAGTGATGATAACAGGAGATCATCCGGTAACTGCCCTTTCCATTGCAAAGAACGTTGGTTTTAGTAGCAATGGACATGAGCCGGTGATGATCACAGGTGCTGAGCTGGACAAATTATCAATTGATGAACTTTCAAAAAAACTAAAGGCTCCGTATATTATATTCGCACGAACATCCCCGGTCCAGAAATTGAAGATAGTACAGGCGTTTCAGTCAAGGGGAGAGATCGTGACCATGACCGGGGATGGCGTCAATGATGCACCTGCAATAAAGAACGCAGACATGGGTGTCGCCATGGGGAGCGGTACGGATGTTGCAAGAGAGTCTGCCGACATGATCCTTCTTGATGATAATTTCGCCACCATCGTCAATGCAGTGGAAGAAGGAAGGACAGTCTTCGATAACATCAAGAAGTTCATTGCCTACATCCTTACAAGCAATATTCCGGAAATACTGCCATTCATTGCATTTGTTCTGCTTTCGATACCCCTGCCCATGAACGTGCAGCTGATCCTTGCCATCGACCTTGGTACAGACATACTTCCGGCACTGGCACTGGCTGTTGAGAAAGGGGAAGGAGACATAATGAAGCGTCCTCCACGCTCTAAATATGAAAGGCTTCTGACACCACAGATACTTTTGACATCCTATGGAATGAAAGGACCCATCGAAGCCCTGGCAGGCTTTACATGTTATTTTGCAGTACTTCTGGATGGGGGGTGGACCTGGGGACAGGCCTTACTAGGCAATGATCTTCTCTACAGACAGGCCATAATGGCATTTTTTGCTGCGGTCATAATCTGCCAGATAGCAAATTTGCTTGTATCCCGTACAAGAATCGAGTCTGCATTATCCAGGAATATGTTCACGAATAAAATGATACTACTGGCGGTAGTGAGCGAATTAGGGATACTTTCCATGATAATGTTCAATCCATTTGCGAACAAGGTATTTGGAACAGCACCGGTACCAATGGAATATCTTGTACTTGCAATTCCTTTTGCAATATTGCTGTTCGTGCAGGATGAGATAAGGAAATATTACATCAGAAAGGGATCATTGCTTGCAAAGACTTTCCTGAAGTGGTGATCAAGTCAAACTATGCTGTTGTTTGACCGATCAACCAATGATCGAAAGGCTAATCTATGGGCACGATTTAGACATCTGCACCGAAACTGAACAACAATATAAGGAAGATCAAATACAGCAAGAGCAATGCGATCCCTTCTATTCTCCTGATCTCCCAGTGAGTTTGGATGAACCATAACAGAACGACACTGATCATTATCATGAACGGGATCGTGAACATGATGCTAAGTCCGGTTATCTCAAGAGGGAACACAAATGCAGAGAGCCCCAGTACCAGAAAGATATTCGTGATGTTGGAACCGATGACATTCCCAATTGCAATGTTCCCATAGCCTTTACGTGCAGCAGATATGGTCACCATTAGTTCGGGAAGGGAGGTACCTACTGCAACCAGTGTAACCCCAATGAAAGTGTCGGGAAGCTGAAAGATCTGTGCAAAGAATATTGCTTCCTCGACAAAGTATTTAGCACCGAATATCACTGCAGTTCCACTAAAGGCAAGAATCAGAAGATGTTTATAGAGATTCCCAAGTTCCTTTTTATTCTCTTGTTTTTTACCAGAATTGTGGTTATTGATCCCTGTTCGAATACGCTGGCTAATAGACCCCACATATTTGAATTTGATAAAATAACTGATAAACTCCCCGAAATATGATCGAGTTTCATATTTTGACTTATCCTCGAACAAAAAGAAAACATAAGCTAGATAGAAAAGGATAAGTATAACTGCTTCAGCTCTTGACAGTTGAAGATCAAATGCAAGAAGGAAGAAAAGAGCGGAAGCAAAAAGCATAATGTAGCCATCTCTTTTGAGCATATCTGATTCGGTCTTCACCACCGAGATGAACGCAGCACATCCAACTATAAGGGCTATGTTTGCAATATTTGAACCTACAACATTACCGATCACGATCCCACTTGAGTGTGAAAGTGAAGCAGCCATAGAAGAAGCAAGCTCAGGTATCGAAGTTCCAATAGCAACAAGTGTCAAACCAATAATGAACTCTGAAACTCCTAGTTTTTTTGCAATGGCAGATGCTGAACTGACAAAAAAGTCCGAGCCCTTGACAAGCAGGATAAGACCGATAAGCAGGATAATGACGTTCGATAGCATCAACTGTTACTTGAAAGTATTCCTATTTATCTTTGTGTATGATAGTGTTAAATAAAAGGAATTTGATGCTCTAATAGCCCATACGCATATTTATATGCAAGATTGATGTTTAATAAATAATAAGTAAGACATTGTAAAGGAGTTAAATGCTTTGAGTGATAGTGAAACTATTAGATTGGGATTTGTAGTAGCTGAATTTAACAGAGATCTGACCTACCAGATGGAACTTATGGGAATTGAACACGCAAAGTTCCTTGGTGCAGAAGTTACAGAAACTATCCTTGTTCCTGGCGTTTATGATATGCCTCTTGCTATCAAGAAGCTTTGCTTGAAGGATGATATTGACGCTGTTATAACCATTGGTATCGTCATCGAAGGTGCCACCAAACATGATGAGATAGTCGTGCAGCAGGCAGCAAGGAAGATAATAGACCTTTCACTTGAATATGACAAGCCGGTGACCCTTGGAATAGCAGGACCGGGAATGACACGTATGGAAGCACATCAGCGTGTGGATTATGCCAAGCGTGCCGTTGAAGCCGCTGTGAAACTGGTCCAGCGTCTGTGATATTAGAATTATCCTTGAATTAAAAACGAATATATAGAGAGTGATCTGAAATGCCATCCTCCAGACTTGAACGTGTAGAAGAGTCAGCTACGATCAAGATCGCCAACGCTGCGAACAAGATGAAAAGCGAAGGTATCGACATCATCAGCTTCAGCCTCGGCGAGCCTGATTTCAACACACCTGAACATATCTGTAAAGCAGCAGCAGATGCCATGTACCGCGGTGAAACCCATTACGCACCTTCCACAGGGATATCTGAACTGAGGGAAGCCATCGCGAACAAGTTACAGACAGAGAACGAACTGGAAGTGACCGCAGATGACGTGCTCGTCACACCCGGTGCAAAACAGGCTATCTTCGAGATCATGATGTCAGTTCTCGATGATAATGATGAAGCTATCCTATCGGACCCGTCATGGGTATCCTACAGCCCCTGCATCAAATTCGCAGGTGCAAACCCCGTCTGGGCACCAACAGACCCTGATAACGGTTTCATGCCATACGGAATCGAGGAGCTCATCACGAACAAGACAAAGCTCATTGTGGTGAACTCACCATGCAACCCTACAGGCGGAGTATTTGACAAGGAAAAGCTCAAGACAATTGCAGACCTTGCCATCGACCACGACCTTCTGGTGCTGTCAGATGAGATATATGAGAAGATCATCTACGACAAAAAGCATATCAGCATGGGTTCACTCGACGGCATGCATGAACGTACCATAACGGTCAACGGATTCTCAAAAGCATACGCAATGACAGGCTGGAGACTTGGTTACGTAACAGCAATACCTGAGCTCATGAAAGGGTTCAAGAAGATACACTCACACTCAGTAAGCAGTGCGACCACTTTCGCACAATTCGGCGGTGTAGCTGCCCTTGAAGGTCCACAGGAACCTGTCAATGACATGCTCAAAGAGTTCAAAGCAAGACGGGATATCCTCATCGATGGACTGAACTCCATTGGCATCAAATGTAAAAGACCGGACGGTGCTTTCTATGCATTTGCCGATGTCAGTGAATTCGGCAACGGTGATACGGTAGCTGAAAAACTGCTTCAGGAAGCCCACGTGGCCGTAACACCAGGCTCGGCATTCGGAGTCAGTGGAAAGGATTTCGTAAGAATATCCTACGCAACATCACAGGAAAGGATTAAACAGGCACTTCAGAGGATAGAGGAAACACTCCTCTGATCTCACATCTTTTTTCTACCTTTTTTAGGAATCATTAAGAGAACTTTCATTTCTCATTTGGTCCGTATCTTTCGAGTACCTTCTTAATAATTCTTCCACTGCTGCAAAGTTCACATTTCATCGCATCATCGACACGTACTACCTTTGCTTTAAAGCCCCTCTCACCCAGACTTTTTTCAAGCTCAGCGATATCGAAGAACTGGTCATGTCCCAGGACGATGATATCAGGGTCGATATCTTTTAAAGGCTCAAAGATATCACTCTCGCTTCCAAGAAGGGCCTTGTCCACGACCCCGAAAGCACTTATCATCTCAAGGCGCTGTCCTTCAGGAACAATGGGTCGTGCCTTGTGCTTTATCATGGAATCCCTTGCGACAAGGACATAGAGCTCATCCCCTAAACTATGTGCCTGTGTCAAGAAAAAAACATGTCCCGGATGCAGAAGATCAAAAGTTCCCGTAGCAAGTACTCGTGTCAAGAAATATCACCATAGTTATAGATAGCTTAATTTTGCTCTAATCATTGACAATATCCTTAATAACAGTATGTAAAAGAAGAATGCTCAATCGAGCTTTTCATGATGACCTTCAAGAATTTCATCCCTGAAATTACGATAGCATCTCTCCACAAGGTCAAGGGTACCCTCGATGTTCAAAATATCGAACTCAAAGATATCAGCAAATTCCTTAACGACATCATCGAACTCCTTTTCATACTTCAGACCGGTGTTCAATTTTGCAACTTTCTTGTAGCCAATGGAATCGAACACCCATTTTGAGGTTTCAACATCATTCGGGTCTTTACCAAAACCTCCGGCAACGAGCATATCCCCCCAATTGGCTGCCCACATAGGAGTCAGGAAGAACGTACCTACACCCTTGAAACTCTTAAGGTGCTCAAGATATGCATCCCTGCCACCAAGTACAGCCCCAATACAATCATCAACGATCTCGCCATTCTCTTCCTTGAGTATACAGATCCTGCAATCCAGATCATCAAGATCTTCCTCGATCTTGCCAAGAACATTTCCACAAAGCCCGTAGAACAGCAGGACACCATCGGAAAAGACCGCCATGTCCTCAACTGCCTTATATACCTCGGACTTAAGGTTCTGAGGAATAGCATGCAGAGCAAACTCAAGGATATTGATGATGAAACAGTATTTGTCTGCACAATTGTCCTTGTAAGCAGAATTAAGGGATGTTGCAGGAACAAGCTTGTAGGAAATTCCGATATCATCAAGCTTTTCAACCAGACGAGAACAATCCTTGTTCTCCACCACAATAAGCTCATCTATAAGCGGATCGTTCTCCACCAGATGGACTATCTCATCCTCGAACATCCGGCATCCAATAAGACTCATTACAGGCATCTGTTATTCCTCATACAATAGCTGGATAATGTTGATTATCGGAACTATATAAGGATGTTCATCATTTTAAAAAGGCAAAAAAAAGAAAGAGGCAGCCAAATGCTGCCCAATATCGTGTATTTCAATGAACTTATATCAGAACTTCTTACCATAACACGTGTCAAGGTGTTCCTTTGATGGCTGTTTTGTCAAAAGACTTACACTCACTGCAGCTATCGTTGCAAGAGGAACGGCAATAAGAATTGGATCAACGACTGTCCAGGTACCTGTAAGTAAAGTATCGGTTCCAAAAAGAGCCTTGCAGATGCCAAGAGGTGCTGCTTCCTTTACATGCACGAATGCCAGCCAGAACAGGCTGCTGAAAGTGCCTATGATCAAACTCGCGATCGCACCTTCTTTTGTCATTCTCTTCCAGAACAATGCACCAATATACATCGGAAGGAAAGCTGCTGCACAAAGTCCGAAGAAGATAGCGGTTGCCCTTGCTATTATGCTGATAGGTAGAATGTATGCAAGTATGACACTGAATATAATGGTCACAATGATACCTAATTTGGTAACAGTAACAGTACTACGTGCATTCCCTTTCATGAGGAACTCACGGTAAAAATCATGTCCGATAGCTGTTCCCATTGTGTGGAATTGTGAGCTTAATGTGGACATCGCCGCTGCAAGTAAAGTTATCATGAAAAAGATAACGAACAATTCAGGCATTGCACTGTTAATGTATTCAGGCATGATAAGATCGAGATTTCCTTTTGCAACATCGATGGAGATCATTTCCACCGTATTGAAAAAATGGACGTTTGAAAGACCACCTACAATGTATGCCACGCCTGCCATCATAAGAATGAACGGACCGCCTGCGAAAACTGCTCGATTAAGGGATTTCTTGCTATCGACTGTCATGAACCTGACAGCAAGTTGTGGCTGTGCCAATACACCAATGCCAACACCAAGAATAATGGTCGAGACCATTGTCCACCAGATCGGAGAACCAAATTCAGGCATTCTAGTCCAGCCCTGATGACCACCTGCTGCAAGAGATTCAGGAACCATTGGAGCAAGGTTCGTAAGTGCCTGATGAGCTTCTACGACACCACCGAGCTTAGCATAGGTCAGTACCAGAAGAATTGCCATTCCAAAAAGCATCAAAGTTCCCTGAAGTGCATCGGTGTACATGACAGCAAGCAGACCACCTGTAATAACATAAGCCGCTACGATGACTATCAGGATAAGTACTGCAATATTGTAATCTATTGAAAGTGCGGTTTCCATGAACCTTGCACCGCCAATAAGGACGATACCTGCATAGAGAGGCATAAAAAGGGCAATGAGAGCACCGGAATAACCTTGAATGAAACGAGACTGGAAACGCCTTCCGAGAAGTTCAGGAAAAGTTACAGCACCAAGGTTCAAACCTATCCTTCTGGTCCTTGCACCAAATACCACGAACGCTATAAAGATACCTACAAAGATATTCATGAACACAAGCCAAAGAGTTCCAAGACCAAGTGTTCCCGTCACTCCTCCAAAACCGATGATGGCCGCTGTACTGATGAAAGCAGCACCATAAGAAAGAGCAAGAATATAAGGATTTACTTTCCTTCCGGCAAGCATGTAGTCATCTACATCCTTCGTCCTTTTGTAAGCCAACCAGCCACAATAGAAGACTGCGAGAAGATATACAAGAATGAAAATGCCGAGCGTTGAAGTATTTACCGCCACTTATCACCACTCCTCAGTTTCTTCTTCGTTCCACTTTAAAAGACCATACACCATACAACCCAATGCACTAACAATGCACAGTATGTATGCCAACCAGATTTGAGGATCATCAATTCCTAACATAATTATCACTTGCCATTTTTTGCCTGATATATGCTACCACATAACACACACTGATGTTGATATCTGTTAACATGTACCATACATTAATGTTTCGAAGTTTTTCTTGTAAAATGGTATAATCGGATGACTTAAAAAAGACATCAATGAAACTAAAAGTACATAGATGATTTAGAATGAACAGCCTCATATTACAAACATATCACAAAAAGAAATGGAAGAAAATGATCCTGTAAAAAACTTATATTGTAATTATGGTACCATTTTTTGTTAAGTACAAGTTATGCAAACTTCACCTTTTCGTCTTATAAGGATTTCTACAGAACACTGGAAAGACTAGGTTTTAAGTCAAGATATTTAGCCTATTTTTAATATATTTTGTTTCAAATTACTATACGAAATATTTTAGGCAGAAGCCTTAAATACGAACATACTAAACTTAAATATGGAGTGGTGTAGGAGAGATATCCGGGTTTAGAACATTTCTTCTACAAAAATAAATAAAATAAATAAATAAATAATTGGGGGAATATATAATGGTGGAATCACCTATACTGGAAAGTTTATTTGGAATGGTGGATCAGTTCATTGCATTTATTCCGACACTTGTCGCTGTCATAGTATTGCTGATAGTAGGAATGTTTGTCGGGAAAATACTTGGAAAGATCGGAGCAAAGGTCCTTGATAAGATAGGATTGGATGACCTCATTGATAAAACATTCTTAGGCGGTATGATAAAAAGAACCGGATCGACCACCGTGGCAATGTTCGATAGCGTAATCAAATGGTTCATCTACATCATCTTTGCTGTAATTATTATAGACATACTGAAGATACAGATAGTGGCTGATTTCCTTGCCCAGATCATATTATTCCTGCCCCTTATAGTATCGGCAGCTATAGTTCTTATAATTGGAGTGCTTATCGTTGATTTCCTGGCAGGGATCGTAAAGACGCTCTTGATAGCATCAGGTATTGATGAAAATATCGGAAGCAGCGGCATTGGAAAAGGTCTTGAAGCAGCGAACTTGAAAATTTCGGGAATAATTGCAGGTATCATAAAAGCCTTTGGATACTTGATCTTCATTCTGGCAGCTTCTAATATCCTGGGATTGGATGTTGTATCTAATTTCCTAGCAGCAGTACTCAATTATATACCCAGTTTATTTGCAGGTGTTCTCATACTTATAGTTGGACTATTGGTACTTGATCTCCTTACAGATTACCTAAAAGGTATCATGGAAGGAATGGAAGTAGAAGGAAGTAATGTTTGGATCCCATTACTCAAGGGATTCCTTGCACTAGTACTGGTATTGCTGGCACTTGATACGATGCTCATCGATACGAGCATCTTCTATCTGCTGATAGGACCACTTGCATGGGGAATCGCCGTTGTCGTGGCTTTCAAGTGGGGGATCAAAGAGGCACTTGTGGCATATGCCAAAGAGAAGAAATAATCCCACTTTTCTTTTTTTTATTTTTAACATCAGTTAGAAACTTCTTGTTGATCAACTCTTCAAGGGAGGGAGTTATGTTAACTCATGATAAAATATTTGATATTGTGATACGCTATGTCACTACACTCATCCTTTATATACTGCTACTCGCGGTAATTGTGGGAGTGTTAAAGATCTTGGCGAGTCTTGGCTTAATTATAATAGGGATTTTTGATGGCAATTTTATTCAGATAAGTTTTACAAACATAGTCTATAGTGTCCTCACAGTTTTTGTTCTTATTGACTTTTTCAAGGCTTTTATTGATTATCGTGAACATGAACGAATCAGACTTACATATATAACAGATGCCACGATCTTGATCGTTATGCGTGAGATTGCAATTGGAATTTATGGCCAAAAAATTGAATATGAATTTATGCTAACCCTATCGGCAGTGCTACTGGCATTGGGTGCAATAAGAATCCTAGCCGTCAAATATTCACCCAAGGAAGACCAGAATATCTCCTGAAAATAAGCATCAAATAATGAAATAAAAATTTTACTCAGGATCAGCAATATGCTGATCCTTTGATTCATTTGCAAACCAGACCACACGCTGTGGGAAGGCGATCTCAATTCCATTTTCTTCCAAGGTCTTTTTTATCTTCCAGAGAAGTTCGGTCTTAAGAGCATACCAGTCTGTTGAAGGTGCCCATATCTTCACATTTATATTAACTGAATTGTCTCCAAGCTCACTAACAAAAACACCCGGTGCGGGGTTCTTCAGAGCAAATGAATGTTCTTCTATAAGGTTCTTGATTATGCCTATGGCCTCATCGGCATCGTCACTGTATCTTATTCCAACGACATAATCAAACCTTCTTGCAACATTGGCCACATAGTTTGTTATTGTGGTTGTGAAAACTTTTTCATTAGGAATTCTTACATAGAGCCCATCAAAGGTCCTGATTATGGTTGAGATCAGGCTGATGTCCTCTACGACACCCACATTCCCATCGATATTTACCTGATTGCCCAGCTTTATGGGTCTCTCAAATATCAGGAATAGGCCAGATATAAGGTTACCAACTATACTCTGGCTGGCAAAACCTATTACCAGTCCTAATATGCTACCTGCAACCAACAGACTTGAGGGTGCAACTCCCAAAATTGGGAGAATGATAAATACGACAGTTATTGTTACTATGCCATAGTATGCCACCTTTAGAATAATGTCCAGATGGCTTTTATCCATTTTTTCCTTGAGTGACCTTCTCAAATATAATGCCAGTACTTTACCTATAAACACAGAGAGCATTAAGACTACAACAGCAGTGACGATATTGATGATCAATGCACCACTAGCAAAAAAGATCTCCGATATATCTGAAAGGATCAAAAGCCCGCCTCCATGATACATTTGGTTCCGTTCACATAGATCCTTTTGGCAGTATACAGTTCCATTGACTTCTCCATCCCGTATCTTATAGGAGAATCAATGAAATCCGTTTCTGCAATAATAGAACTCATTATTTTCATGTTAGCTTTCATGGATACGAGGTCATGGTCATAGTAGATCTTCATGCCATAAGCATTAAAAACAGATTTACTCACCTCTACCCAATGGTTCGTACTATTTATGATGGACAATTCCATAATTCCTTCATACATTGGATCTGAAGAAGGGATCGTGGAATATACCTCACTTTTCCAGTACTTACATATCAACCCGCCACTTGCCTCTCCGTAGAGGGTGAACTTTTCCTTTGCAATTGTAAGGATATCGATTATTTCGAACTCATCTTTAGCAGAAATGAAGATCCCCATCTCCACCGGAAATTTTATGTAAACCTTCACTCTTGCCATCGGAGCGATGGTTACAGTTTTATCAAATTCTATAAGCAAATTAGAGGTTATCTTTTTGGGCTTGTTCAAAGGCTCAATTGGGTTTATGAGGACCTTCCCATCGCCTTTCATCAGGAGTTTCTCCAGAATCTCATCGAGAAATTGCCTTCTATAAAGATAGGTCTCCCCTTCTTTCTCCACTAATATAGCCAGCCCTTCTTTTTCTGATCTGAAAGGTATAGTATATGATCCGTACATGATGCTCCAGATTTATTAAACAATGATTTTGTAGAATATGCTTTTGTTCTTATGTTATTTACCTTTATAGAAGAATGTTATCCTGTATCAAAAACTTTTATTTCCTTCACTAATATGAATTAAAGTTCCAGATAGTGGCTCATTCGTTTAATTTTCGTAGAGATCTATATTTCAATTCTGTGATCCATTCTTTAAACAAAAGGGTTAATAATGATTGAGCTCATAAAATAATTTTATGGGGTTTTTGAGAGGGCTGAATATAGTTGTTTTGTTATCCATAGCAATATTCATCACATATATCACTTATTTTACAGACTATCTAATTGGTTATGAGACCCTGTTGATAAAATTACTGCATTCTGTGATCATTGTCCTAGTATTCTACATAATATGGGCCATTGCCGAAGACATTGTTAAATTAAAAGTACATGATAACAAAGAAAGGTACACGTTCCGCAAAACGGTCTCAATAATAATCACATTCCTTGTTCTGGCATCCCTTTTTGCCTTGTGGTTCAGAGAAACCACCGGCCTGATAGTAGCCTATGGTATACTAAGTGCAGGTGTTGCTATAGCCCTTCAGGACCTGTTAAAAAGTATAGCTGGCGGGCTAATTATTTTTATATCCCGTCCTTTCAAGGCTGGTGACCGGATAGAAGTGGGAGATATAATCGGAGATGTACTTGATATAAAGAATTACAGCACCACCATAATGGAGATCCGCGAATGGGTTGACGGGGATCAATATACCGGTCGGATCGTTCAGCTACCGAACAGTTTCATCTTAAGTGGTACGGTTAAGAACTACACTAAGGACTTCTCCTTCATTTGGGACGAAGTACAGATCATGTTGGTATACGGAAGCAACTGGAAAAAAGCAGAAGAAATTGCAACGAAGGTCACAAAAGATGCCATACATGATTTTGAAGATTCTGCGAAAAAAGAACTCCTGTACATGAGTGAGAAATACTTCATCACCTCCTATGATGCGGAAACTAAGCTATACATGAAGCCTCAGGATAACTGGATAGATATGCGTATCAGATATGTGGTGGACCCTCGCCAGCGAAGGAAAATAAAACATATGCTGGTCCAGAAACTCTTTCAGGCACTCGAACAAGAAAAGGACATTTATTTGGGCACTGCAACAAGTATTGACATAATGAGATCTTCGCAAATTACAGTAAATAGGTCGTAATTAAGAACGAGGAAACGGTGGTGTGATCTTTCGATCCACTATTTTTAAGAGTTTGATCTTAGATAATCTTCCAGCATAGAATCTAACGTCCATTGACAAAACAACGTCTTTCTATTTTGTTTCACTTTGTTATTTTATGTTCTTTTTTTCGTTCTGTAATATCTCTGGCAATGCTGAGTACAGCGGTTTTGCCTTCATACTCAATAAGGCGGTTACTTAGTTCTATAGGGATAGGAGTGCCGTCTTTGCAAATAGCTGCGCTCTCTAATATAGCACGTTTTCCCTTTTGTAAACACTTGATACTATCAGGTATCTTTGCTGCCTGTTCAGGAGAATCTAAGTCCATCACCGACATACTCAGCATTTCATCCCTGCTATAACCTGTGAATTTACAAGCAACTTCGTTCACTTCAATGATACTACCATCTAGATCATATATGATAATTGAATCATTAGAGTTGTTAAAAATGTCTCTGAACTTCTTTTCTGATTTTTGTAAAGCTTCCCCTATATGCTTTCGCTCAGTGATATCACGAATTATTATCATATCTCCGTATTTGCCTTCATATGCGATAATAGATCCAATTATTTCTACTGGAATAAAGTTTCCATCCTTTGAAAGAATCTCAATTTCATAATTGTTTGGAATATTTTCGCTGCGAAATCTCTTATTATACCTTTCCTGTACTATTTTCTTATATTCAGTTGAAATAAGATCAAAAAAAGATTTTCCGATTATTTCATCTTTTGAAAAACCACAGATATCCATGAACTTTTGATTTGCAAATTTAAGCAAATCATCTTGAACTACAATAATCCCGTCGTTCCCATTTTCTACAAGAGTGAAGTATTTCTCTTCACTCATCTTCAAATCAGCTTCTGCTTTCTTACGTTCACTTATATCTCTGGCAACGGCTAAGATTGCATTAATTCCTTTGTATTTGATTGGACGAATGTTAAGTTCAACTGGTACCAAAGAACCGTCTTTACATCTACTAATAGTTTCGACGATCCCACCTCCCCGATGCATTTTTTCAATAATTTGCTCGCCTATTGTTTCCCTAATTTCAGGAGGTGTTATGTCCATTACCGTCATTTGCATTAATTCGTCTTTCAGATACCCCAAGCTATCGAAAGTAATCTGATTTGCTTCCAAAAACTTTCCTTCAAGAGAATATATAATGATTCCATCGTTTACGGAATTAAATATCGTTTGAAAATCGTTTTCCAATTGTTTCTGCTTGGAAACATCTATAAACGATATCATTATAGCAATTTTCTCATCCAAATTATCCCGAATGATGTTAGCGGAAGCTAAAGTTATCAGAAGCGAGCCATCCTTTTTTCGAACTGAGAGTTCACCAGACCAAGAACCTTTATTATGAATATTTTCAATTAGTTCTGTTGCTTCAACTTGTTTATCCCAAAAACTATCCGCATTTCTACGCAAAAATATGTTTTTGTTATCAAATCCAAACATCTTTAAAAAAGAAGTATTTATTTAGACGATATTTCCTTCAATATCTGTTAACGCAATAGCATTAATACTTGATTCAATCGCTTGGTTTTTTAGTAATAATTCCTTTTCAAAGGTTAAGATTCGTTTTTTTAAACTATTACCCATTAATCTATCCCCATTTGTAAAAATTTGCGATTATAAATTATATTATAGAGCAAATAAATTAGATGTAAGCAATGACACTATTTCTAAATATAAAGTTATTCATTATAATGATGTAATTATGAAACAATAGTAGTTCGTGAATCTCAGTTCAATCACATATAATAATATCATGAGATGTGTTTAGGCGTGGTATAATTTCTTCGACATGTATTTCAAATCACAAAAGAAATCTCAATCGACCATATTAACATTTCAACAATTACCTTGATTTAAAAGTTGATAGGATCTAATCAGTACCTGCAATCAAATGAAAAAATAGGCTCTGTAGAAATCCTCAAATAAAGCTCATCCAATTTTGCCACCCCCTGTCAGTGTTGTGCATTAGTACCTTATATTTTACTTTAATTACCTGCTTACTACAAAGCCGAGAATACATTCTCTTATGAAAGAGGTCAAAATATCAAACTTAGGTTAGAACAATAAAAAATATCTAAAACCAAAAAGGGAGGAGGGATAAAAACCACAAGGGAATTATCCCATTTCGATCTATTTAGGTCAATATCTCTTATTCCTGCGCATACCCACGACTCCCACAAGCAGGGAGACGAGCATCAGCACAGACATAACGGATTCAACATTTGTACTTGTTGCAACCTTTGTTCCTGTTGTCAGCACCGGCGTACTCGGCATATTCAGTGAATAGGCAGGATCAATACCAAGTATGAACAGGTCAGACATCCGATAAATGCCCTCACCCGATACCGTATAGTTGATGTATGTCTGGTTGCCCACAGTCCCATCTGCCTCGAGAGAACCAACATCCCACCAGTATGCTATTCCCTGGATAGGAGATACTACTGCAGTGTTGCCAGTAGGGTCGGTCTCATTGTATATCAGAGAGAAATTCTGTGGAACAATGTCATATACGACCACATGTGGTGGCGTTGCAAGGTTACCCTTGTTGTGTACCCAGAGAGAAACATCATAATTATCGTCTGTGGCGTTCTTGGTGATGGTCTTCTTTGCTTCAACAAGATATCCGTTGATGATGTATATCTTCTCAATGAGCGTATATGTCCCATTGGTTGTGGCATAGTTGTCTGTTAACTGAGTATCTGAAAGGTCTACGGAAAGATCTACATCGATCCAACCAACTGGTACAGGGTCAGGGAAATCCAATACATCCCATTCTGTCCCTGTCCATGCATTAGCTGTAAGGGATACGCTTTCATATGAAGTAGTGGCAACAGCCGAATCTTTGTCCAGAGCAGTGCTGTTCGTAACATATACATTTACTGCAGATATGCTGAAATCGATACTTTCAGAATCCGTGTTGGTGATCGTAGGTGTGAATCCCCAGTCATCACCATCGCCATTTCCGCCCTCTGACTGATCCAGTTGGTTCTTGTCAAGACTTATCTCGAAATTTGATGTGATCGCTGTCGGATCTCCATTCAATGTGATCCCACTACCGGAAGTTGTACCGTCATTAATTGTAAACTGCAGGGTCGCATTGCCCATATAATATTCAACTGAGGACAGAGATTCTGAATTCGCATGTGCATCCGCATCGTTCTCTGTGGCTGTGAAGTTGAGGGTGGCAGTTGAACCAGCATTCAAACTAAATCCATTCCATGTGATCACATTCTCACTGACTGATATCAGTGTACTTCCATCAGCGGATTCATTATTGGAGAATAGGAAATCAGGAGTCGAGTCATCATCGCTGTCTGTTGCAGTCTTGACAAGTTCGATATTGCTAATAGTAGAACTTGCTGTGTTGTTCAGTGTTAGGGAAACATTGGTGCTATCACCAACAAGTATCTTATCAGAACTATAGCTTTCCTCGAAAAGTATAGGTCTTGAACCGGAACATACATAGTTTATGGTCTCCGTTGCTCCGTCAGCAAGAGAATTGATATGGACTATTACATAGTCATCCCCACTTGTGTCAAGGGTCATACCCGAAGAAGGAATCCATGAAGAAGAAAGAGTTGTGCCATTGCTGAAGTTAAGTGAAATGTCATAAAGGAATGTTGATGACAATTCATTTGTTATGGTGATCACACCTGAACCTGTGGCAGTTCCCTGAGTAAGTGTCCCGTTGTACAGATCCTCCACATTCAAAGATTCCGTGACCTGGATATCCAGCACACTTGTGGCAGCAGCCGGTAGAGTCAATATAGATATCAATACAATTCCAATGAAGGTTTGTCTGAAGATTCCTTCTATGGTTACTTTATACATGTAGTAATTTCCCTCCCATTAAACGTTATAAGTACATACAAATAAATACTATTTAATAATAATAATAACATATCATAATTATCATGATACTTGCACACATCATTATGATGGAAATAGGAATTATCATCATCATCGTATATACAGTAAGATTAAATCATTATGGTATATAAAAGTTGTTTAATAAAATGAAGTCTCATTATAAAAATTGAATGGATATACTATATAATAGGGTGTGTCACACATAAAAACAGGAACAATAGCACTAATAATTATCATAGCATTTTCACAAATGATCATACCAGTGTGTGCTAGTACCACTGTAGAAGTATGGGAAAACTATAATGTATCCATTGAAGTCGACTCCACCACAGCCCATGTGACGGAAGAGCTTACAATAAAAAATGTCATAGATAAGTCAGTTGTTCCAGGATATGGATATATCACCCTCAGCAGGGAGCAGAGCTCAGATCTACTGGGGATATCCATACCATTCACGGAAAAAATACAGGGGATGGTTGTCTCCGATGTCTCTGCAAGGCTTGATGATGGCAGCGTAATAACAGATATCCTGGTGATAGAAGAAGATAATCTCACAACCATACGTTATGGCTTCTGGACGCCTGTGATACCAGGGCAGAGCAGGACAATAATCATAGAATACACAACTGATGACATCGTCGAACAAGGGTTACTCTTTGACGGTATCACATATATGATACAGCCATCCAGCATACCCATAGAAAATGCAAGGGTAGAAGCAGATATTAACGGAAAGCATGTATCATACTCAAACTCTCCTTCTTTGAAGATCGATGATACAGTGGTCTGGACAAATAGTGATATCGACGACAATACATGGGAACTGAACTTTGAGTACGGAGCTCTTCCACTCCCAAATCTGCCATTCAAGTGGTCACATATCTTCTTGATCCTGATGTTTGGAATAATATGTATTTGGACATACCGCCAGTGGAAATTCGATAAATGAGATAAAATGGGGGTAAGAGGGATGGAATCTGTGCTATTCAAGCTACTTGTACTGATAGTAATCATATCAATGACAATCCAGTGTGCATCAACAGCACTTGCCGATCAGCCGATAATCAGCACAGACAAGACATCCTATAATCCATGGGAAACCGTGCATATATCCATAAACGAAACATCGAATGTCACGGCCTATGTCATCGACCCATGGAACAGTCTGACCGAGCTAATACTTACCCCGTACGTAGATAGCTATCTTACAGAATACTCTTCGCATCAGAGTGTGGTGCTCGGGAAATATACGATCCTTGTAAGTGGAGAACAGATCAGCGAAACATGCGAATTCAACATACGGACACTTTCCATAAATACAGATATTGAGCAACAATATCCGGTAGGTGACATAATCTTATCTGGGAATATCACAGATGCTGCTACTCAAGCATCAGTGAACGCATCAGTGAATATTACGATAGATGACCTGACCATTAACACCTATGCATTAGATGGTGTTTTTTCGACGAATTACCTCGCCAACTCAACAGGCCCGAAAATTGTGAGTATTACGGCTATTGATGATGAGAATATAACAAGCTCAATCAGCACAGAATTCGAAATATATGCACCTGTTGGCGAGAACCTGGCGCCCAGTACATTACAATCTTTGGAAACAACTACCACACCAACCATGACTGCAGATGTGGAATTTAGTGCTACTAACCTAATAGAAATTGATCCAATCGAAATAGACCCAATCGATATTGAACCAATACCAATCTACAAAACCTTATACATTTCCCCTACTAACAACAATGGTACGTGTACAGATCCAACCAATGCTTATGCAAATGATGGAAATTATTCAGTTTTTAATGGGGCATGGAATATTTATTCGGGCTATAATTTTAACATACCTGATAACGCAAATATAATCGCAGTAAATGTAAGAATTTATGCCATGTCATCATATCCTCCCGGAGGAAGCCCTGACAGCATAAAGCTTCAGTTAAGTTGCGATGGTGGAAATACATGGTTAACACAAACATACTCTCAGGAATTAACAGGCACCCAGGCAACTTATTTCACTAACGTTGCAAGTTGGACACAATGGACTCCTGAAAAAATAAATGACGACAATATACAAATTAAAGTTGAGGACATAGGAGATAACACTGTCAATCTTGACTGGATACCCATATCTGTAACATATACTTTGGAAACAAATGTTGCACCGGATACCACACCACCCGCCAGTGTAACCGGATTGGCTGACACACTCGTAAAATCAACATCCATCAACTGGACTTGGACAAAACCCAATGATACTGATTTCAATTATACCATGGTCTACATTAATAATGAGTTCATGGAAAACGTGACTGGTACCTCTTACACAGCTACAGAATTGACAACATCCACCAGTTATACCATCGGCACAAGGACAGTTGATACTTCCAAAAATATCAATATTACTTGGGTTAATGATACTGCAACCACAACGCCACACATACTCGTGAAAAAGGATGAGACAGGTGACTACACCACCATCCAGGCAGCGGTCAACGCTGCTACCGCGGGTGACACAATTCTTGTGTATCCAGGCACGTATAATGAGAATGTGGACGTGAACAAGCAACTGAACATCACCTCAGTTGGTGGTGCTTCGGTCACGAATGTAACTGCTGCATCTTCATCTTATCATGTATTTGATGTTTCGTCTGATGGTGTGACCATTACCGGTTTCAATGTGAGCGGTGCTACAGGCTCTGAGAAGGCGGGTATCTATTTGTCCTCTTCCAATAATACTCTGAGTAGTAACATAGCGGGAGATAATTACGACGGTATCCATCTGCGTTATTCCCACAACAACACTCTGAGCAACAATAAGGGAGTGAACAACTCTTTCTATGGTATCCATTTGTTTTCTTCTGACGATAACACTCTGAGCAGTAACATGTTAGAGAAAAATTCAATGGGCATACGTTTGTATGGTGTCACTGATTCCTGCGATAATAACACTCTGACCGACAACACAGCGGTGAACAATTCTGCTAGTGGTTTTTTACTACAACTTTCCTACTACAACACGGCAAACAGCAACACAGCAGCAAATAATCCCATCGGCATCCTCCTAGTCCTTTCCATAAGCAACACTCTTAACAACAACACGCTGGAGAATAATGACGATGGCATCTATATGTTTTCTTCCAACAACAATCTGTTCTTCAACAACTACTTAAACAACTCTAACAACGCATATTTTCTTGGAACCAACAGTAATATCTGGAACACCACAAAGACTGCAGGCATGAATATTGCAGGTGGTTCCTATCTTGGCGGCAACTACTGGCTTACACCAGACGGTACCGGGTTTAGCCAGACCAATAACTCTGATGCGAATGGTGATGGCATATGCGACGAGACTTATACGATTGCAACACCGGATCACTACGACTATCTCCCACTAGCTTCACCATGTACCACGCCTCCAGCAAATCGTGCACCTATACTTTCAGTTCTAAGTGATAATAGAGAGTATACTGCACCAGCGGAGGAATGGAATCAGACGTTTGGTGGAAGTGATAGAGATTATGCATACTCCGTGCAGCAAGCAAGTGATGAAGGGTACATAATTGCAGGATACACAGACTCTTTTGGAAACGGTTACTTTGATGCATGGTTGATAAAAACGGATTCAAATGGAGCCGAAGACTGGAACAATACTTTTGGTGGTACGAGTGACGACTATGCCTATTCGGTCCGACAGACCAGCGATAACGGATACATCATTTCAGGAAAGACAAAGTCCTTTGGAGCAGGCAGCACGGATGCATGGCTGATAAAAACGGATTCTAACGGAACAGAGGAATGGAATCAGACATTTGGAAAAGACATGGAAGACTATGCACAATCCGTAATACAGACCAGTGATGGAGGATATGCCTTTGCAGGCAGGACTTCCTACATTAATGAAGTATTGGAATTCGTAGACTATGCATGGCTGGTAAGAACTGATGAAAATGGGAATCATGTTTCCAATCAGACATTTGGCGGTTCAGGTAGTGATTACTCTTACTCCATACAGCAAACAAGTGATGAAGGATACATAATTGCAGGAGAGACCAGTTCTTTTGGAGCCAGTTCCCGTGACGCATGGTTGATAAAAATTGATTCAAGCGGCGCAGAGGAATGGAACAGAACCTTTGATGGTCTAGATGGGACACGGGATGACAAGGCATACTCTGCTAAGCAAACCGATGACGGAGGATACATCGTTGCAGGAGAAAGAACAAATTCAGGGGGATCCAGAAGTATCTGGCTGATAAAGACGGACAGCAATGGAGATCACACATGGAACAACACATTTGGAGATGTGCAAGCCGGAAAGAGCTATGATGTCCAGATAACAGATGACGGAGGATATATAGTTGCAGGTAACACGGAATCACCCGCTGGAAGTTACAAATACGATGGGTGGATCTTCAAGACAGATTCAGAAGGGAACGAGCTATGGAATAGAACAATTGGTGGAAGCTCTGACGAATATATGTATTCCGTTGCCCTGACCTCTGAAGAAGAGTTCATACTTGTTGGTGATATGATGCCAGAAGATTCATGGTACACAGATACATGGATTGTCAAGCTGGAAGCTGAGCCGCTTCTGTTCGAGGTCAACCAATCAGAATTACTGACCATCACACTCAATGCAACCGATCCTGATGACGATACACTGAGCTACAGCACAAATGCTACCTTCGGCGATCTCACAGACAACGTATTCACATGGACACCAGGTAATGATGATATTGGTGTACAGTACGTGAATTTTACAGCATCTGATGGAAAACTGGATGATACAAATACAGTTACAATCACAGTCAATGGTGTAGCAACACAATACATGAACTTCAGCATCACAAAGACCATTGAATCCGGAACATCTTCAGACAACTATAATGTAACCCTGAACCTTACAAGCCTTGTTGATTTCGATAGTACGGGGATCAGAGCCTATGACCTCATCCCTGCCAACTTAACTATAGCAGATCCAGTGCCAAATTACAATGGTTCGCAGTCTAACATCTACTACTGGTCATTGGACCTTGCTGCCGGAGAGAGCAAGAATATTACTTATACTCTCATAGGAAACGGAAAATACTCCCTAACTGATGCATTCACCGTGGGGATTGATACTGTATGAAATATTGTTACAAACGCATAGTTATTGCGATCATGTTAAGTCTGGTAATCTTTCTCCCACAAGCTGGTGCGGTGTCCCTGAACCTTGAACTTGACACAACTGAGTACATCAACGATCTCGCCTTCTATTCAGACGGAACATACGATTGTGGGAATATTACAGGATATCTGTCAATCACAAACCCCTCGTCAAATCACAGTGTATCTGACATCAATATAATTTTTAGTGATGGGATAACACCCACAGAAAAATACATAAATGAGCTGGTGCCAAACAGCACGACCATAATATCCTATCAGCTCCCAGGCTCAGGAACAATAGCATTACCAAGAGTTATAGAGACTACGGCACCTTCCACCCTCAACCTGAATGCTGAACAGGAAATTGTCTATAGGGTTGAGATAAACAACCCGGGAAGCGAGGAGATTGACATACTTTCATTTGAAAAATCATTCCCAGTCCAACTTAATTACACAGGCTACACCACTTCAGCAGGCAACATGGACTGGGCAGAGAACAGGTCACTGTGGAAGAACTTCACGATACCACCCCACTCCAGTGAAAGCCTTGACCTTATCTTCAGAACAACTCCAGAATCAGACATAATCCTACAACCTTCAAGCCTGTCATTTACCAGCACAGCAATTGTGGCATCAAGAAATCTATCATTATCAGCTGTTACATCAACAACATTTACAGTTGAAAAACAAATGATTACAGAAGGAAGATGGAAAGTAGGAGTTATCGTAGAGGATGCAAGCGATTTCAATTATTCTCTATACAGAGTTGAGGTCTATGTATCAGACACGATGTTGAACGAAACAACACAAATTAAGGAATATGACTTGGACGTAAACCTCAAGCCTGACGATACCTGGTCTGATTCGTTCACTTATGATTATTCAGGAACTCCCGTGTTCTTTGCAAGGATATATTATACAATACCTTACACAATAACCGGAAATTCCATGCCCCTGAATCCTGCTGATACTGGAGGGTTTGTTATAAATTCTGTTGTTTATGGAGAGCAGGAGAAGAAAAGCAAAATTGATGGTTCCTACACTACAATATCTATATCCCCACCCCCGTCACCAGATGGAATGGACCGGATTAGTTGTGAGGGGACTAAGGTCCAAAATGACGATAAAGAAGAAAATTACAATTTATTTTACATACTAACACCCATATTAATTGGATTAATATTGATTGCTGGAATAAAATATCACATTGTTAAATAAGTAGTTAAGTGAGGAGACAATTTGCAATTACAACTATTTGATTGCAGACCACTAAATTTACCTACTTGACGTTAAAGAGGATCATTGCCCTCAATCCTACCCAAAACTTCTTCCAGAGCATTCGAATAGCTCCTGAAAGCCTCCTCATTAAAACAGACGACCAATACCTTCTCAATGGTCTTATTCTTCTCAAGAAAACCAGCTATCTCACGCATGGCTATCTTCGCCGCCTTCTCCACAGGAAAACCATATGCACCCGTACTTATCGAGGGAAAAGCGATCGTTCTCACACCGTTCTTTACAGCGACCTTCAGAGAGTTACGGTAACATTTGGACAACATGCTATCCTCGCCCGAAAAACCTCCTTTCCATATCGGACCGACCGTGTGGATGACATATTTTGCAGGAAGACGATAGCCGGAGGTTATTTTAGCCTCGCCAGTCAGGCATCCATCGAGAAATTTGCACTCCTCAAGAAGTTGTGGTCCTGCTGCCTTATGTATAGCACCATCAACCCCACCGCCGCCAAGAAGGGAATTGTTGGCAGCATTTACGATGGCATCAACGTTCAGTTTTACAATATCACCTTTAGTGACCACTATTCTTTCAGAAAGCATGTATCATTGTTGGAATTTGTGTGGATTTATAGTTATGCTTGATCATGCGAACATGAACAAGACCATGGCACAGCAAAAGATAAGGACGCCTGCACCTGCAAGCGGCAGAGTGAACCTGCGTACAACGGTCGGTATACTGTCACCTGTGGAACGCTGTATCAACCAGAAATATGGGTCACTGACATAGGAGACTATCAGAGTACCGGCACTTATCATGAGGATAAGCGGAACTGTCGGAACGGATGTGATAATATCAGTTCCTGCAACGATGGTGGATGTTATTACAGCTGTCACTATACGCGAACCCTGTGCCGTCTGGATCAGCACCGCCAGAACGAATGGGACGACAACGACAGGGAACACACCATTGATAAGAGCAAAAACATCATCCGGAAAACTGCTGGCAGCTATCACAAAACCAAGTGCACCTGCACCGCACAGGTCAAAGAGAATTATACCTGCATTCTTCGTTCCTTTCTCAAGGGCTATCTTGCGAGGTTTTTCATCAACAAGCAACAGGGAAACGAACACGGATATCACAAGGGCGATATTGACATCACTTATTATTGAAAGCGGGGAGAACAGATAACCAATGGATATCAGGATTATTGGTAATGCTATGGGCAACCAGACCTTCCATCTTGGTAATTCGAGCATAGCAGGTTCTACAAGGCCCGAAAGTTCCGGAAGAGGATGTTGGGAACCCGAGGATAGCCTTTTTGCGACCACATAACCTGTGCCCAGAAGGAACAGGGAAAGGGGGACAGTGATGAAATTGATACTGAAAGTATCCGAATTGGAAACTCCGAATGCCGTGGTCATGCTATAAACGACCGGCAATGGCAGTATAAGCACAAAGGAAAGCACACTTCCAAATGCTGCCATGTAGAACAGTCTCCCTCCTGTAGACTGCTCCTTTTCCATCTGCTCGATGAGAGGAAGCATCACAACATAGGTGGTGAGACAGCACATCAAAGGAATGGAAAGAAGATAACCTACCACTCCGGCTGCCATGTCAGGAGCCTTGATGGTGCGTTTAACGTCTTCGACTATCTTTTCTATGAAATGCCCATGCCTTAATATCTGTGCAATGACCGCACCACAATAGATAGGGATACCCAGCAGAGAAAAGATACGACCGGCACCACCTGTCACATATTGTATGAGCCAGTCCATTCCGCTGAAGGTCCCAAAAAGAAAAGCTGCTGCTATAAGTGTCAGGAACGGAGTGATATGATACCGAATGGTAAGGACACTGATGAAGATTATTGTGAGAACGAACAGAAGCAGGGATTCCATACGAGCCTTGATGTATCAGGACATATATGATAGCATCGGAGCAATAATATGGATGAAGACCTGCTTGCTATTAGTTATTGTATCGACTGTGGAAAATGTTATGATGTCTGTCATATCGCAAAGGTCACGGACAACAAATATACACCCCGATCGAAGATAATGCTGTTACAGAAACTTATCGAGGGTGATGAGCTTGATCAGGACGAGGTAGACGACATCTATCTTTCCACCAGATGTGGTGCATGTGACGATATATGCCCCATGAACATCCCCATCACCGATATCATTCAGAGAGAAAGGAAGATACTGGCAGAACAGGGAAAGGAGCCTGCAAGAACATCACAGATATGCAAGAACATCATCGAAGCCGGAAGCCCCGGAAGAAAGGATGTCACACTGAGGAACTCCTGGATAAACGATGAGATCGAGCTTTCCGAAACATCCGATGTAGCTTACATGGCAGGCTGCTGGATAGCCTTTGCACACCAGGATATCGCCCGCTCTACAATAAAAGTGCTCAACAAGGCAGCGATCACACCAAGGACTATTCCTGAAGAGAGATGCTGTGGTCTTTTCCTCATTGACAACGGTCATATGGAAGAAGCAAAGGAATATGCCAAAGAGTATGTCGAATATATTGAATCCCTCGGGATCAAAAAGATAATAGCTTCCTGTCCCGGCTGCTATATTGTACTAAAGGAAGAATATGCCAGACTTTTCAGGGAACCTAAATTCGAAATGGTCTATTCTCTTGAATTGTTCAGAGATCTTATACAGGAAGGCAAGCTCGTCCCCAAGGCATTGGACAGAAAAGTAGCTGTAAGAGATGCCTGTGCTATTCTGGAGATGTCAGACATTCCAAGAGATATACTAAGGTCCATGCAGGTTGAGGTCACAGAGATGTTCGGCGGTAAACACGGGTGCTGCGGAGGACCTGCAGGCGTGAAACCGAACTTCCCGGAGATCTCATCAAAGGTCGGTATGATAACGATAGAAAAAGCAAAGGACCATCCTGATGGCATAGTCTCTTACTGTCCGTTCTGCTATCATCATCTTGAGGATGTATGCCGACAGGAAGAAAAAGAGTTCAGGATAAAGGATATTACTGAACTGCTTTTGGAGAGCGTTCTTTAAGAACGCATCTCACCATGCAGAACAAATAATTGAATGCTCGAAAGATCACTCGACCAAATGCTCGATCTCGATTATCTTCAACAGGTTGGTGCCGCCTGAATAGCCTTGTGTCAGAACGATCGTGTCACCTGGCTTGCCTATCCCACTGGACAGGAGGGCAACAAGCACTTTCTTTTCGATATCCTCACTGTCATCGGACACATAAATTGGATAGACACCATAGGAATATGCCAATTGTTCACATGTAAGCTCAAGATGGCTCATGGCGATTATCCAGTTCTCCGGCTTAAAGCGTGAGATACGTCTTGGGGTAGCCCCGGAATAAGTGGGTGTCACTACGAATTCGATGGATAATTTACGAATAGCATCATAGACCTGCAAGGAAATGACATCACTTATACCCATCTCAGTCTCACCGATGGCATTCCTTATGAGACCCATTCCCCCTTCTGTACTATCACGCCATGCTTCGGTCTTCCTTGCGACCCTGACCATCGTATGAACGGCCTCCAACGGATACTTACCAACTGCTGTTTCTCCGGAAAGCATGATAGCATCGGTACCATCAAGAATAGCATTTGCAACATCCGTAGCTTCGGCACGTGTTGGTCGTACGTTATCGGTCATGGATTCGAGCATATGAGTAGCGGTTATAACTGGAATTCCACGTAGATTGGCCTTGTGTATCAGTTCTTTCTGTACGATGGGAACTTCCTCTATTGGAATTTCCACACCGAGATCACCACGTGCTATCATCAAGGCATCGGTAGCATCCATTATGTCATCGATATTTTCGACCGAGGGACCTCTTTCTATCTTCGCCACAAGGAACACCTCCCTTCCTTTTTTAGCAGCATGATCCCTTATCTTCTGTATGTCGGAACCCTGCTCGATGAACGAGATACTGAAACAGTTCACACCCTCGTCCAATGCAAAATCCAGGATCTCAATATCCTTTTCAGTGACAGGATCAAGCAAAAGGTCGATACCGGGAAGATTCACGCCCTTGTGGGATGAGAGTTGACCACCTACGATAACCTCACATTCAGCCTCATTGCTACAAATACCACTGCACCTCATCTGAATGAAACCATCATTGAAATAAACATCAGACTTTTTAGCTATACAGTAAGGAAGCTTGTCAAAGTCCACAGGAATAAGGTCCTTTGAACCTACGATCCTTTCAGTGGTCAGTTTCACCTTATCCCCCTTCTGTAAATTTATAGGGGAATCTTTGATCTCGCCCACACGTATCTTCGGTCCCGGAAGATCTGCCATCACCGAAACGACAACGTTGAGCTCATCACACAGCTTTTTTATCAGCCGGATAACTTTACTATGGTCCTCAAAACTGCCATGCGAGAAGTTGATCCTCGCCACGTTCATTCCTGCAAAGATAAGCTCACGCAGCATTTCTTCTGAAGAAGAAGCGGGTCCTATAGTACATACGATCTTGGTCTTGTGGTCAGGCAGATTCATTAAACTCACTGCTCAATTATTGACCGGCTGACTTAAAACATTACCTTTTTTAGAGAGGTACTACAAAAAAAGAAGGGAAAAGCAAATACGGTTATTTAAGCTCTTCAGTATCAGCAGAATAGACAATTGAGTCGCGGGCGTAAATTCCCCTTTTTTGTGAAGGATTTGCATCGAAAAGCTGGTTCATCTCATCAGAGTGCCCTGAAAATCGCTCATGAAGCATATTGATATAACTGGTCAGTTCAACGATCTGTTCATCCAGATCAGCGATCCTATTATCCTTCTCATCCAGCTGGCGCTTAAGCTCATCTATCTGCCTCTGGATCTGCTTGAACGGGTCATTTTCCATATAGAATACCTCTTAAGAAATTATGAACGACACATATCGTAATCGTAATGTGATTTAATGGCTACTGAACTGATAAAGCTTATTGTGGAAATGAGAAACTTGCGTTCCAGATAGCTTTTCAAAATTGAAACAGAGACATTTCTTTAAGCAACACATAAATTTTAAGCAGAAGCCATAATAAACCTAGTAGAACCAGGATCTTTGCAATATCGGTATTTAAGATTACACCCCGATCAAAATATTGGTCTTTTGACTTAAATGTCTACTGTTTATTTGGAACAGGTGCATTTGATACCTTGGTAACTGTAACATCAAAAACCAGTAAATATTTCAACTTCCTTTAGATATAGTAAATAGGGGCTATCAATGAAAGACAAAAAAGACAAAAAGGAAGAAGATATAGAATTGCCTACATTGGATGATGAGATAGACAGCTGGTGTGAGATATCCACTGAAAATTCCGATAGCAAAAGTGCTGATGACCTTGTGATCGATGAATGGTGCAAGGGTTCAGAAAGCAAAACTGATACAAAAAAAGCAATTGAAAAGGAAACAAAAAAGTAAAGTCATCGGGGAGACAAAGTCCTCGTGTCCAAGACATACATTGATCGGTCTTATAAGGACATTTGATTTGATACTTAGTTTTAGGTGCACAATAACAGAAGATTTTCGGCCACGAACTACAAAGATGAAGTTATTTTTGATATTCTAAATTTAGTAGATTGCGTATACATTTCCTAGTATAGCTTTAAACTGCTAAATTTGAGTATTAAATTTATAGATTATCACCTGGGTTTTAAGAAAAGGATTTCTACAAAGCCCGAATGTTATATCCTTATTAAGATCAGATTTAACCACATTATATCTCTTGCTTAAATAAAACTGCAAAAGGTAGGCCATATGATTTGATATTATTATTTGTTGCAAAAACAAATGAGGCATTAAAAACCTCAAGAATCATATGCATTCACCTGTGCAACATAGCACTTTTTCCATCTTTACCATTGTACTTTTGAAGCTATTCAGTTGTGAATTTTTTCATTTAACCCCCCATTCCCTAAATATTAAAGCCACCTCAATAGTTATTTATGCTTTTTTCAATGTGACCCAGAACATACTACCTTGTCCTTCAGGATTATCTTCCACACCAACTTTGCCTTTATGCAGGTCAACTATCCTCTTTACGATCGCGAGGCCAAGTCCGCTTCCCTTTGCACTACTGATTCCCACACGCTTGAAGCGTTCGAATACCAATGGCTTATCTTCGTCTGAAATGCCTTCACCTGAATCAGTGACCGCGATCTTACAGTTATCACCAGTATCTTCGATCCTGATCACTATGTCCTCTTTGTCAGATCCGTATTTCAATGCATTTGATATGAAATTGACGAAAACTTCCTCTATCATTGGATTTGCAAGTGCAGTGCATGACCCTTCCGACCTTATCTTGATACCCACACCCTTTTCTTCTGCCTGATACTCAAAGTTGGCTATAATGTCATTTATCATGTTACCAACATTAATGTTCTCAAACTCCAGATCATCGGTTGATTCCAGTTTGGCAAAGGCCGCCGCACTTTCAATGAGGTCTATCAGTTTCTTGGTACTGAGATCGATCTTTTCCAATCTTTTCAGCTTCGTTTCATCATCTTCTGAAGAAAGCATCATGTATGTATATCCACTTATCACAGTTGCGTGATTCAAAAGGTCATGTCGCATGATGTCCGTAAAGATGCCTTTGAGTTCATTTGAATGCTCAAGCTCTTGAGAATATACTTCAAGTAATTTTTCTGATCTTACACGTTCGGTAATGTCCAGAATAACTCCTATTAATCCTGCAACATTATTATTCATATCAGTGAAGACAGATTTGTTGAAAATTACATTGTGTTTTGTATTATCTCCTGAATAAACGACTTCGGCCTCGTATATCTGGGTCCCTTTATTTTTTAGGAGTTCACGATCCATTTTGTTATATTCTTCTGCTTGATGAATTTCATAAACATCATCAGCAACCTTTCCGATAAGTTCCTCACGTTTTGTACCGGTAAAGTTCTCAAAAGCTCGATTACATCCAAGGTATGCCCCTTCCTTGTCCTTATAATATACAGGTGCAGGAATCGTATCGAGTAGTTCCTGTATGAAATGAGAATGCTTTTTTAAGGCATCTTCTGCCATCTTACGTTCGGTTATATCAAATACCACACCTATCTGTCCCGCAGTGTTCCCATCAATATCTGTAAAGATCGAATTATTGAAGATAACTGAACGTTTTTGTCCGGAAGATGATTGTAAGTAGTACTCGTATGTCTGAGTTCCTCCTTTTTCAATGAGTTCCTTGTTCATCTTATGGTATTTATTTGCGATCTCTTTCTCATACAGCTCATAAACACCTTTACCGACCATCTTTTCTTTTGGTATGCCTGTAAATTCTGCGAAAGCATCATTGCAACCAAGGTAAATATTTTCTTTGTTCTTGTAAAAGATCGGTGCAGGGATCGCATCGATAAGTTCCTGCATGAAGTGAACCTGTTGCTTTATAGTATTCTCAGCTTCTTTCTGCCTTGTAATATCAATTCCAATGACTATGGACCCGACAACATTTTTGTCCTCATCAAAAATTTCCCTTGAGTTCCATGATATGGTTCGTTTAGCTCCATCTTTCCTTGTGATCGAGGTCTCAAGATCAGATATCCTCTTTCCTTCATCGAAGATCGCTTTTTTAGCACTAACCACTTCTTTAAAATAGACCTCATCTGGGTAAAGCCACTCCTATATACTGCTCTTACCCAGAACTTCTTCCTTGGAATATCCGCTTATTGATTCTGCAGCATTGTTCCATACAACTACTTCATCATCCTTGTTGGAGACGTTTATCCAGACATCTGCACTTTCAATTACTGTTTGCTGGAACTGGTTTAATTTGTATATCTTTTCTTCCGCTATTTTTCTTTCTGTAACATCCTGCACCGTAAATGTAAGTCCTGTTGAAGGATTGTCAGCATCTATTAGTGCAAATGTCATGTAGACATCTCTTATGTTACCATCCTTATTGACCCACCGAGATTCAACAACACCCGGTTCCTTTTTGTCGATAAGGACCTCCAGTTCTTTTCCCACACGTTCATACTCTTCTGGTGTTGGATAGAGTATTCGCGTACTTGCCCCCACAAGCTCTTCTTTTGAGCGTCCCACTATCTGACACATCTTCTCATTGACATCAAGTAGCTTGCGATCCCAGGTAACTCCTATGCCTGTGGGTGTTGCCTGGAAAATACTTCGGATGTGTCTTTCTTTCTTTTTCTTTTCTTCTTCTGATCTTAGGTGGGCTGTAATATCAAGAATGACTCCTATGATCCCGGCTATATCCCCATTCATGTCTGTAAATACAGATTTATTGAAAAGGACATTATGTCTTGTATTATCTCCTGCGTACACGACTTCTGATTCGTATGACTGCATACCACCTGTTTCTACAAGTTCCCGATCCATCTGGATATATTCCGCAGCCTGCTTTTCATCATACACATCATATGCTACTTTTCCTATCAGGTCTTCACTTTTTTGGCCGGAAAAGTTCTCAAAAGCTCTATTACATCCAAGGTATGTCCCTTCCTTGTCTTTATAATATACAGGTGCAGGAATTGTTTCGAGTAGCTCCTGTATGAAATGAGAATGCTCTTTTAAGGCTTCTTCTGCAACTTTACGTTCAGTTATGTCAAATACTACACCTATCTGTCCCGCAGTGTTCCCATCAATATCTGTAAAGATCGAATTATTGAAAATAACTGCACGTCTATGGCCGGAAGATGATTGTAAGTAGTATTCGTATGTCTGTGAGCCACCCTTTTTAAGAAGATCCATATTCATCTTGCGGTATTTATTAGCGATGTCTTTTTCATACAGCTCATAAACACCTTTTCCGATCAGATCATCTTTTGGGATCCCTGTGAATTCTGCGAAAGCATTATTGCAACCAAGGTAAATGTTTTCCGAATCCTTATAAAAAATAGGTGCAGGGATCGCATCGATAAGTTCCTGCATGAAATGAACCTGTTGCTTATTGATCTTCTCGGCTTCTTTCTGCCTCGTAATATCATTTCCAATAACTATGGACCCGACAACATTTTGATCCTCATCAAAAAGTTCTCTTGAGTTCCATGATATTATTCGCTTATCCCCATCTTTTCTTGTGATCGAGGTCTCAAGATCAGATATCCTCTTTCCTTCACCGAAAATGGATTTTTTAGCACCAGCTACTTCTTTAAACTCGGTCTCGTCCGGACAAAGCATTTCATATATCCTGGTGCTTCCCAGCATTTCTTCTTTGGAATATCCGCTTATTGATTCGGCAGCATTGTTCCACACTACAAGTTCACCATTCTTGTTGAAGACGTTTATCCAGACATCTGCACTTTCAATTATCGTTTGCTGGAACTGGTTTAGTTTGTATATTTCTTCTTCTGCCAGTTTTCTTTCTGTAACATCCTGCACTGTAAATGTAAGTCCTGCTGAAGGATCATCAACATCTATTAGCGCAAACGTCATGTAGACATCCCTTATGCCACCATCCTTGTTGATCCACCTGGATTCAACAACACCAGGTTCCTTTTTGTCTATAAGGACTTCCAGTTCTTTTCCCACACGTTCATATTCCCCTGATGTTGGATAGAGTATTCGCGTACTTGCCCCCACAAGCTCTTCTTTTGAACGTCCCACTATCTGACACATCTTCTCATTGACATCAAGTAGCTTGCGATCCCAGGTTACCCCTATTCCTGTGGGTGTTGCCTGGAAAATACTCCGGATGTGCCTTTCTTTCTTCTCTTCAACATTCCTCTCAGCAAGTAATTTTCCAGTGATGTCTTGAATTGTGAAGGTGTAGCCTTCTGAAAGATCCTCTGGGTCCACTGGTGTAAAACTCATAAAAACATCAATGATATGTCCGTCCTTTCGTTTCAATTTTTGTTCAATGTTAGAGATGCTTGCTCCTTTCAGATTGTTGTAGATCTCACGATCAGCCTTTTCGAAATCACTGTCTGAAAGATAGAACATGCGAGCATCTTTACCGACCAGTTCAGATATTTCATACCCCATGATCCGGCAAATTTCATCATCAGCTTCCAGGATATTTTTATCGAGAATTGTTCCAATACCAATAGATGCTACACGCAATATGCTGTCAATGCGGCTTTTCTCTTTTTTCATCAACAGGTCTCCTCGGATTATATATGATATAGAAATTGCACAGCACTTTATTCTAAATATATTATTAATTTCTACATATAAAGCGTTCTATGTAGTAGTATCCTCTAGTAATTGCCACTCTTTTCAATATATTTCATATTGGAATGTGCTGTATGCAATGCTTTTCACACAAGCGTATCTGAATATTTTGATGCGTTCTTTCATATATCTTAAAATTTGATCGTGTTTGCACAAGGATATTTTAGCACCTTGATATCACGAATTCATAGTGTCGGAGAGAGCAAGCCCTACAATCCAAAACACTTCGTTTTTCTGCACTATTAGAAACATATGATCGTTTCTTGAGCAATCAGATTTGATACTTATTAATTAGTATACATGCTAATAAAAATATTGTCCACAAAATTAGCACAACAAATCGATGAATATCTATCGAAATAATTGATTCCAATTTCAAGAATGTATTTTTTACTTATTTCTACAGAGCCTGATCTTCCATATTGGCATTCTTCATATAATGAATAGTAACGCTTCTACAAATCCTTTTATTGGAGTTTGACGCATTTATAAAGGGGAATATTATCGTTTTACCTTGTATTGTAATTACGATCCGGGTGGTAGAGAATGAAGAAAGGGTATATATTAAAACTAACTCTTTTAGCAATATTGACATTGATAATTGTTACAATATCAGTATCTGCTGCTGTATCTGACAATTGTCTTGACTGTCACAGTTCCATGAACAAATTTCCAGCCGTCATCGATGATTGGGAGAACAGTAAGCATGCTGAAGCGGGCATAACATGTGAGAGCTGCCATACTGCTGAAGCTGATGATCCGGATGCCATAGCACATATGGGACTTTACATGACCCCGGTGGTATCGGCTGCTGACTGTGGCAATTGTCACGCTGCTGCATTCGAGGAGAATACAAGAAGCCTGCATTCCCTTGGCACTCTTTATTATGAGGTCGATTTTGACGGTGAAAAACTACCATATCTTGAAAGCGAGATCACACTTGATGGATATACAACCGCCAGTCACAATGCAACTGTCAACGGCTGTCAGGCATGTCACGGCACCAATATGACCGGCAAAAGTACAGAAGACCCTGCAGTGTGGCCGAACAATGGGATTGGAAGGATAAATCCAGATGGTAGTTTAGGATCTTGTGCATCCTGCCACACACGCCATGTATTTTCAGTTGAAGAGGCAAGAAAGCCTGAAGCATGTCAGCAATGCCATCTTGGACCTGACCATCCGCAGACCGAGATCTACTTTGAATCAAAGCACGGAAGCATATACAGTACGGAAGGCAATGACTGGAACTGGCTCGATGAAGAATGGAAAGCCGGAGAAGATTATCGAGCACCTACATGTGCAGTCTGTCATATGTCAGGAACAGATGAGCTAAAGGCCACCCATGATGTGAGTTCACGTCTTTCATGGGAACTTGAACCACCTGTATCCAGGCATACCGACAACACGGCTAACATACTGGGAACTCCAATAAGCGACGGAACCACCTGGCAGGAAAAACGTGAGAGGATGACCTCCGTTTGCGAACAATGCCATTCAGAGACATGGGTGGACAACTATTACGAAAATGCAGATGCTACTGTAGAGCTCTACAACAAAAAATATGCAGATTCAAGTTCAATAGTTAATGAGCTAAGGGAAGATGGCTTGCTGACAGAGCAGGACTTTGATGAACCTGTTGAGTTCAAGATATATGAATTCTGGCACCACGAAGGCAGACGTGCAAGAATGGGTGCATTCATGATGGGACCGGATTACGTGCAATGGCACGGATTCTATGAGCTCCTAAAGGACAAAGCTGAAATTGTGGAAATGGCAGAACAGATCAGGCTTAACGCAGAGATAGAAGCAGGTCTTGGTATCGATGTAAGTTCTGAAAGAACCGAAAATGATACAAAAGCCACTCCCGGATTTGAAGCTTTGGTCCTGGTAGCATCGATCCTGAGCATAGTATTGATCATGTCAAGAAAAGGAAAGTAATGAAAAATACCTTAATTTTATCTTGAGGTAAGATGGCAAAGCACAATGTGACATTGTGCCACCATCATTAATTTATTAGACCTGGGTCATTCAACTGGCTTATCCACAAGCACAGCATCCTCTATAATGACCTTCGCTGTATATTCATCCCTCTCCACAAGATCATACTTGTTTATCTGTATCCTCTTTTTGAACATTGGTGCATCGATGACAAAACTCTCGAACTCACCGCCTTCCCCTGCAATGTTCAAGCCGATCTTTTCATTGAGCTTTACGAGCTTATCCACTTCGGAAGAAGTTATTTCCTTTCCGACCCAGCCACTGTCAAGACCATAGGCAGCTATGCTGCTGAAAATGAACCTGAACCCTTTGTCAAGCAGGTCCCGCATTTCCTGCTCCTGATCCATATGCCACAGCGGTGAGAACACCTCGAGACCAAGCTCATTGCATATCTTCTCGATCCGGTCCTTCTGATAATTGGAATACAGGGCACCTGTCACGATCCCTTCAAGACCGTATTCCCTTTGTGCTTCCAGAATGGCATTCTTTAGATCATCAAGCTCAAGCTCCTTCTCTCCCTCTGTAAAAGTCTCCAGAAGAGGGAATCCCATGGCTTCTGCCTGTAACCTTGACAGGTCGATGTTCGGGGTGTGGAACATATAAGAATCAGGATTTTTGCTTTTTATGGTGATCAAACACTCAATTGAATTTCCTTTTTCCTGCATGATATGCAATGCATAGCAGGAATCCTTGCCTGAACTGAAAAGAACGCCGAGTTTCACTTTATCTACTCTCCTGAAAACTATTGATATAATCTGTCTTATTCGCAAAACCTGCTCTTTTTGCAAGCTTCTTTAAAGCCTGATCGAACCTGCTACCATACTGAGCGGCCTTCTTTCCCCGCTCGACCACATACTTTGGCAGCCCAAGCTCCTCACCTGCCTTTCGCAGGATGATCTTGTTCATCTCATCGGATATCTTATACTCTTTTGGAATAGCGAGGGCAAATTCCACAAACTTCCCATCGAGATAAGGAAGGCGCACTCGCATCCCCGTGAACGCCGCAACCGTATCATCGCGATACGTGTTCACTTCATGCATTTCCAGGATATCCTTGATACAATCCTCATTTATAGATACTGAACTCTTGAACCTGTTATATCCGGCAAAAAGTTCATCAGCTCCGGCACCTGCGAACAATACATTTATGCCATCCTTCTTTGCAGCCTTACAAGCTGCATACATCGTCAATGCGACACCTGTCTTCGGAACGGTCGCATCCTCTATCAAAGGGACAACTGTACTTAGATACTCTTCCACAGTATCGAGATCGATCTCATGTACATTTAATTCAAGTTCAAGCTCATCTGCCAGCTTTCTGGCACAGATGATATCCGGTGACGGGGTCTGCCCTGAAAGTCCCACCGTATAACAATTACATTTTACACCTTTAGCTTCGGCCAAGCCTTTGCAGAGCAGGGCGAGGATAGTGGAATCAATTCCTGCAGAGAACATCACACCAAAATCCTCATCAGGCACACGAATGGATACCGCTTCTTCAAGCAAAGAAATAAGATCGTCCCGGACCTCCACGAAAGATCCTTTATGTTCTGTAAGTCCCTGCAAAAATTCCCTGTCGTATGCCTTTATAGTATCGTTATTGAGATCATAGCATAGGATCTGTCGAGGATCAAGCTCCACCACATCATGAAGCCCGGACATTTCTAAGAACTTCTTTTCCGAAGCGAATGCAAAGCCTGATGAGGTGTCGTACCAGAGAGGTTTCACACCGATAAGGTCCCTTGCGAGAAACACTTTATCACCCATATGACAAGAAATCGCATAAACCCCGCGAATAGTCCTTAATGAACTATCAAAGCGTTGGAACATCTCATGATCGCTGCATTTTTCGAGGCTGAAAGTATCCTGCAAAAGTCGTTTCAGAATTGACATGTTCTCCACAGCATCACAATGAAGTTCACGTGCAAGCTCATCTAAATTGTAGATGTCAGTATCCCCGATAAGTTCGAACTGGTCTGATGATGAACTCAATGGGGATGAAGCTACCAGACTATCAAAACCGATCATGGCTTCATTGAGTGATATGGACTGTATTTCAGAGGCAGAACACACCTTATGAATGCCATCGCCTGTATAGATGAAAGCTTTGTATTCACCACGAGCTTCCATTTCATTAAAGATCTTAACCGGCATGATGGAAGAAGCCAATTTAAAGAAACCTGCGATTCTGCCCATGTAGTTGGAACACTTGTCGACCATATATTTATTTATCGGAAATCGGCACATGGAATATATACATTGATAGAATAAGACTGGATAATTACTGGATATTTAACAATGAACCACTGATTATATATTCTAATTATGCACTAATAATGTAGGTCATTTGGAATAAAAAGCCATCAAAATATTGTATATTTGATAATCGGTATGCTTTTATTTTTTGTTTCAAAAATAAAAACGGAGTTAGACTTTAGTGGAAGGAAAAGGCAAGACAGTAGAGCAACTATTCCATATGGGATTCTATGCAGAGTACCCGGATGAGAAGATAGAGTACTATACTGCAGTACTTGAATCCGAATCAAAGGACCCCCTGTTATGGAATGAAGAAGCTATCGCATTGGTCTGGACCAACACCGGCATTGCATATTGCGACCTTAGCATTTATGATAAAGCCATCCACTGTTTTGAGAAGGGCCTTGAGCTCGATACCGATAATCCTGATATATGGTACAACAAGGGTATCGCTCATTCTTATGTTGGTGAGAATGAAGAGTCGATAAGATCTTATTCAAAAGCTCTTGATATCGACCCAAAATATGATAATGCATGGATAAATAAGGGAATCATATTTGACATGCTTGGCAGATATGAAGATGCAATTGAATGTTATGAGAATGTCCATAGTACCATGGAACTTAATTCAAAATACACTATTACATGGAACAAAAAAGGTGTCGCTTACCACCACATGCAAAAATATGAAGAAGCCATCACTTGCTTTGCAAAGGTCTTGAATGCAGATCCCGATTATAAAGATGCAAAGACCAATATGGCCGCAGCAATGGCAAAGCTAAAAATCGATGAAACATAATAATTAGATCCAGCCTACAAGTTGTACAGTCAGACAGATGATCCTTGATCTCATGAGGGATGAACTATTTTCAATGAACTGAAGAACAATATTAGAACACTTGCATTGCCAATTGCAAAGAATATTCCGATCTCACCAAATGTGCTTACTGTGATAGGCCTTGGCATCAGTTTTCTGGCTGCCATCGAATTCGCCACAGGGGATCTGATAATGGGAGCTGCTTATATAATGCTAAGTGGCATATTTGATGTTCTTGACGGAGCCGTTGCAAGAGCATCAGGGATGATAACGCCCTTTGGAGGAGTACTTGATTCGGTATGTGACAGATATGCTGACGCGATTATCTTTGCCGGGATCATATACGGTTCAATAACAGGCATGATACTGCAACCCACGTTTCTACAGGCACCTTTGTGGTTATTGTGTATCATCGCGCTGATCGGTTCTTACATGGTCAGCTACACGCGTGCCCGTGCCGAAGCCGCAGGCTCTTCATCGATGAACGTTGGTATCGCGGAGAGGTCAGAGCGCATGATCATACTGGTACTGGGAGCATTCAGTTCTCAGATCATGGTCGCAGTAGCACTTATCGCCATCCTTACACACGTAACGCTTTTACAAAGGATATGGAAAGCCAAACAGACCTTATGAACCTATATATAAGATAATAATTTAAGGTACAAGATATCGATCAGATAATGAGCACACTACATTAAGAAAGGGATCATTGTCAAAGCGATATTTTTAATTGCTTGGTGTCCATTAATAGCCATAATCACATCATAAGTAAACACAGAGGAAAAAAATGCAATACCGTGCAGAAGTAACCATAGAACGTAAGTCAGGAATGCTGGACCCTGAAGGCACTACTATCAAGAGAGCACTTGAACACCTTGGCTACCACACAAACGATATCAAGACCTCAAAGAGATATATCATCGATCTCGAGGAAGAGTCCGCAGAGCTGGCAGAGACTAAAGTTGATGAAATGTGCCAGAAACTTATTGCAAACCCGATGATCCATAATTATACGATCGACTTGAGGGAAGTTTAAATGACTATCGCCATCATTCAATTTGGTGGAAGCAATTGCGATCTTGATGTTCTGCATGTACTGGAAGATGTTGTTGGAACAGATGCAGAACTTGTCTGGTACAAGGAACACGACCTTGATAAGTACGAAGGTGCCATCATCCCCGGAGGATTCTCCTACGGCGACTACCTGCGCGCAGGTGCTATCGCATCACGAACACCTATTATGGACTCCATCAAGAAGATGGCAGACGAAGGAAAGCCTATAATGGGAATTTGCAACGGTTTCCAGATACTCACTGAATCAGGTCTCCTGGATGGAGCACTTACCACCAATGAATATCCAAAGTTCAGATGCGAATGGACAAAATTAAGGGTCGAAACAAGCGATTCACCATTTACATCCGCATTCAAGAAAGGAGAGGTCATCAGCATACCCATAGCCCACATGGAAGGTAACTTCTACGCCGATGAAGCAACCCTTTCGAACATGGAAGACAAGGATCTCGTAGCGTTCAGATATGTTGACAGCGAAGGTCATGCGACCGATGAGGTAAACCCCAATGGTTCACAGGAGAACATTGCAGGGATACTCAGCGGCAACAGAAATGTAATGGGTCTTATGCCCCACCCTGAAAGGGCATCTGAGGAAGTCCTCGGATCCAATGATGGGATCAGGATGTTCAAGTCAATGGTAGAGTATATTTCAAGCAGGTGAACACCTGTTATACTCCCATTATCTTTTTAATTCTTTTTTTAATTGATCTTATAAGTTACTAGCAGATCCCATTCATTTGATCATTGAATGAACTTCTGTGCCGTTTTCCATGAATGCCTGACAATATCGGGAAAAGAGCCATTCTCACGATACCATTCCTCAAGGAACTTCTTGGTCTTGGGGTCTGAGGGATAACCACTGCCGATGTCAACACCTAAGTCTACTTTTATCTGCTCGATAAGTTCATCACGCCTTACCTTTGCCAGTATAGAAGCCGCTGAAACAACTGGATATAGATCGTCGGCTCCATGTTTAGAGATAACTTCCGGAGCTGATATATCTGAATGCTTTTCCATATAATTGTCAAGAAGACGCTTTCCAAAACGTTCCTCCTTCACATCCGCTGCATCCGCATATATCTTGTCTGAAGGAAGTTCCTCGATGACCGAACCAAAAGCAAGTACCATGATATCGTTCATGCTCATCAGTTTTCGAAGCTCGTCGATCTGATTGGGGGATACCTCATAAACGAACCAACCATCCGCATATTTCTTTATCTGGGCAGCAAGTTGCACCCTTCTTTTCGGGGAAAGCTTCTTGGAATCCGCAACTCCCAGATTCTTCAGAGCATTGCTTCGCTCCTCATCGATCCTCACACCGCCTATGCACATCGGCCCGATGACCGGACCTTTTCCTGCTTCATCAATTCCCAGTATCTTCATTGAGATCTTCCTTGATATGATTACCATGGTCTTAGAGTATACTACTCATACGAACACAGTAAATATAAGGTAGCCGATTCCCATCATGATAATTGAATGCTTAAGCCCGGACATTACACTACCTTCGCCCATAGCACCTGCCATAAGGCCTGAACTTAGACCCTGAATAAGAGACGCGTGCATGAAAAGGCGTATATATGCATCAAGGTCGAAATTGCCCAGAAAACCTCCACTACCCCCGGATTCTGCCATCTTTTCACCAGCCGCTGCCATCTCCGCTAGAAATGTCGTGGAAATAACATAGATAACACCTACGAACACCATGAAGGAGATATAGATGATCACAATATAGATCATCATGCTCATGGCACGTTCACGTTTCATTGACTGTTCGGAAGCCGCATCGCGAGCCGCTACCAGAAGCACCTCACCAACATCACCACTTGATTCATTGGCCTTTGTAATAAGCGTCAGTGAACGTGCAATTACCTGTGTTCGGAGCCTGTTGGCAAATCTGACAAGAGAATCATTGACATTCATTCCCCATGAGATATCTGCCCAGATCATCTTGATCTCATTTTCAAGCTGTCCGGATTTTGAATTTGCCATTAGTTTGATAGAATCCCGAAGTGTCATCCCGGTCTCATTGGTACTTGCGAGCTTCTTCAAAAAATCCGGGAAATTCTTTTCAAGATTCTTTTTCTTACGGGACATTATCTCATGAAAGAGTGCCATTGGTATCATAACAATGAACAGTACAAGCACGAGATAGTCGTCAATGAATCCAACCTTTTGTGCTGTTGTCGCAAGACTTTCCATATTTAACCCGAAAGATATAATAAGAATAAGAATTGCCACAGGAATTGTGATAGCAAGAGAATATAATGGATTGTGCATCACCAGATCGAAAGGATTTTTCAGGAATTTCCTGAAAGAAAGTGATTTTTTGGATTTCGCAAAATTCAGATAATATTCTCTATTGCGGACAATTTCTTCATCATCATTGACAAGTTCTCCTGCATCATCATAAACCGGTTCCAGATATGAAGGAAGATCAGGAATACCGTGCTCAAGTATGGTTCTGGTAGGCAATAGTTCAGGTTCACCCATTTCACTCGGAGTTATGATACTGATCATTACCACGAACATAAGAGAGCCTATAGGTAAAACAGCATATATGATAGCATAGACCATAATCGCCGAACCGGAACCCATGACCGCCATCATAACGCCCATGATTATAATAAACAAAGGACCAGCAACGAATGCGGTCACATACGACTCCGCAAGTAGTCCGAGGGTCTCCAAAAACCCTTTCTCGTCGATAATTGTTTTTTGAAGATACTGTTCGGCTTTATCTTGAAAATAGCGTGGAATGCTGCCACCACTATCGATAATTGTAATAAGATTATCCATTAGTTCACTGAATCTATCAGAAGGGGTCCTCTCACTGATATTCAAGATAGCGGTCTTCATATCATACCCGAAATAATCCATTTCGCGGATAATGGCATTGACCTCATTCGAAACTTCCCCATAGGTACTGCCTGAGCGGGAAAGCAACCTGAACACCTCTATTATGTTCATACCACCTTTGCTAAGTGCATACATGAAAGTGACCGCATACGGAAGATTCCTGTCAATATTACCCTTCCTTTCACCCGCCTGAAACTTGGGATAAAGCATGAACAGACCATATATAACACCACCAAGTGAAGCAGCAAAGAAGACCGTGATAAGAAGACCTACGAATATATTCCTGAATTGGAATATCCATGCACTTGATGCAGAGAATTCCAGTTTTGTCATGGATTCCGGCAATCCTACCACATAGATAGAGATATACGCAATAAAAAGACCTATTAGCAGGCCGAACACGCAACTTAGTAACGAATAGAATATTGCATTAGAGACATAGACCTCATAAGATAAGGGGATCCTGGCCTGGAAAATATGTAACTGAAGGTTCTCATACTTATCTTTCCTCTCCTGGACATAATCACCAAGCAATGCAAAAGGTATTTTTTTGAGAATATTAAAATATGTACCGGCCTTCTCTTTGGAATAGGTCGTATCGTCTGTACTGCCAGAGAACTTGTTCCTTAGCTTTGCAAGTAGCGATGTCTTCTCAACAGTGGAAGAAGCCTGGGCTTCAACATGCTCATCTTTTTTTTCCAAAGAGTTGCTTTCCGTCACTTTGATACTCCTGAGGATCAGAGCAGATCTAATTTCTTCATGATCTTTTCCGGATTGGATTGATATGTATTGATTATGTTCGATATCTGTTTGAAATCATTGATGTCATTATTTACCATATATTCAAGAACACGCTGACGGTTCCTTAGCTCATTATTGACATCCTTAGCATCCCAGCCCCTTTGAATACGTATGTCTAGGAGGGCTTTGGATTCACCGGTCCTGTGGAAAATATCAGTATTCGAATCCCATACAAACACGTCATTAGTCCTGATATTGTGCGTATTAGGGTCTATATCAACGATCTCCACAAGTTTCAGATTTCTCCTGACACGTTTGCCCTGGGAAAAGGTCTGCGCCTGAATGCTCATGATATCAAGTGCCTGTATCATGTTACGCGGAACACTGATAGGAGGATTTTCCAGTCTGTGAATTGCAGATGGAACTGAATCCGCATGCATTGTAGAAAATGTGGTATGGCCTGTGGACATGGCCTGGAAAAGAGTGAGTGCTTCCTTACCTCGAACTTCACCCACAAGAAGGTATTCTGGACGCTGACGGAGTGCAGCCTTCAAAAGATCGTACATGTCCACTGCCCCTCTCTCATCCGATGTGAACGAATCCCTTGTTACACCCGGTATCCAGTTCGGATGTGGTAATTTCAATTCCCTTGTATCTTCAAGGGAGATGATCTTCGCTTTTTCAGGAATGAAAAGAGATACTGCGTTCAGTGATGATGTCTTTCCTGAGGCAGTACCGCCTGCATAGATAAGGCTCTTATTGTTCTCTATACATAGCCAGAGATATGCCATAGATTCCGGTGAAAAAGTGCCCCATTTCAGAAGGTCTACAGGGGTTATCGGCACTTCATTGAATTTCCTGATAGTGAAAGTACTGCCGTGGGTAGTGACACTCGTCCCCAACGTCATTTGTATCCTTGAGCCGTCCGGCATGGTGGCATCCACCATCGGGTCAGCAACAGAGATGTGTTTGCCGCTCCTCTGTGCAAGCTGTATTATAAAAGAGTTCAATTCCTCTTCATCAAAAACAATGTTTGTAGCAATATTCTGGTAATTTTTATGATACAGGAATATAGGTTTGCTGTGCCCATTACCCGAAATATCCTCAAGGGAATCATCGTGCATCAAAGGATCGATCTTACCAAAACTTATGAAATCACGTCTGGTGTAATAGAAGATCTTTTCGAGCATTGCAGGAGTTATACCGATAGCATAATCCTTGATTATATCCCTTATTTCCCTTTCAATTACCTTTTCCTTGTTATCATCTTCATCGATCTTTTCTACAAGAAGTTTATTACGCAGTCTGTCCTGTACCTCGGCCAGGAAAACTGTTTCAAAATCAGACATCGAAGGTTCAACAGCATAATAGATATGGTCATTATTATCTTCGTTGTAAAGGATGACAATGAAAACATAAGGTTCATTGACCCAGTAACGATCAACTTCTTCATAATTATCGATACCTTCAAAATAGGAAAGCATACCATGTAATTCTGGGTTATATGCCTCTATCTCTTCATTTTCATGAGAGAAAAGATTTTTGATCTTCTGAATAAATCCGATATTTTCAGCAGAAACAGGTTTTGAGCTAGCATCTACAGACTGTTCAACAAGTGCTTCATCAGTCCCTTCAGCAAGTTGATCATCATGTATTTCGTTGGACTGCTGATCAGCTTTTTTATCCATATCAAAGGTCTCATCCGTGACATTAACAATATTTGCCTCCGAATTCACCGATGTGGGTTCTATTTTATCTTCGGAAGGTGATACTTGGTCAATATTAGCATATTTAGCCCCAACAGGCACCCATTCTTCTGTAGGATCATGGGCAGAAAGATGAGGATTAGCAAATTTATCGGACCTTGGCAGAAGTATTCCTAATTCCTCTTCCATTTCTTTATCGTCGGAAGTTTCCGGGATATCCAAAGGATACGAGTTATTTTTACTGCGTGGTCTCAGTATAACAGCATCAAGGTCTTCTTTTTCAATATTCATGCCTGACGCAGGTTTGAATATATTTGGCTCTTCAAAAGCAAACCGATCAAGAGTTGATGAAGAAGACGCTTTTTCGGGTTTAAAGGCCTCTGGCTCTTCATGGTTGGAAGAAGGATGTGGGAAAGTCCTGATCTCATTTTCCTGAGCTATTTCTTTTGTGCTCAAGGTCTGAAGTCCTGACAAACTCTCTTCTGTACCATTTATAAGATCAGGATCATTTTTAACAGCAGCCTTCAGATCGGCATCTATTCCATCATCCGATCCAGATTCGTCTGTTCCTTTTTCTGTCTTTTTGACCATCATTACACCGCAATGGTTCATATGGAGCCAATACCAGAGATATGGCAACCAATGTTATCATTATCATTATTATGATTACTTATTATTATACTTATTGATGTTGATTTGCGTATTATAATGAAAAGTAATGAAAAATATTAAATCTAAAGCTATACATGTTCGTTCTATTATCGGTTCAAATTGCAATCTGGTCATGAATAGATGACCATGGAGATATCCCCCATGCCAATAATCACCTTACAATACGAGGATCTGGAATCACTAACTAAAGCAGACAAGGATACGATCATAGACCGCGTGCCAATGATAGGCGCGGATATCGAGCGTATTGAAAAGGAAGCCATCGACATCGAGTTCTTCCCTGACCGACCTGATCTTTACAGTGTCGAGGGAGTGGCAAGAGCAATGAGAGGTTTTATGAACATCGAGACCGGCCTTTGCCAATATGAAGTAACGCCATCTGGCATCCATATAGAGCTCGAAGAAGGAATAAAGGATGTAAGACCTGTCATAGGATGCGCTATTGTAAGGGGTATCAATTTCACATCCAGCTCCATCAAGTCATTGATGGACCTGCAGGAAGACCTGCACTGGGGCCTTGGAAGGAACAGGAAGAAAGTGTCTATAGGGGTTCACGATATGGCGAACATCAGACCACCTTTCAAATACCAGGCTGTCGACCCTGACTTCGAGTTCGTGCCTCTTGATTTTACTGAGCCGATGACAATGGATGAGATACTTGAAAAGCATCCAAAGGGTGTTCGCTTTGCAAACATCCTCGAAGGAATGGAGAAATATCCCCTGATAAGTGATTCTGAAGGGAACGTCCTTTCATTCCCACCGATCATCAACGGAACCCTTACAAGGGTCGAGGAGAGTACCACAGACCTTTTCGTTGACGTCACAGGTCTTGGAGATGCAGTATATACCGCACTCAGCATCGTTGTGAGCGCACTTGCCGAGAGAGGCGGAAAGATAGAGTCAGTAAAGGTTGTGTATCCTGACGGGACCGAAAAGGTCACACCGGACATGACACCAAGGACTCTCAAGGTACCTCGCTCAGAGATAGATTCACTGATAGGCATAGAACTCACAGCTGATGAGATCATCAACGAACTAAAGAGAATGAGGTTCGATGCAACCGTCCTTGAGGACGGCGAATTGTTCGAGATAAGCGTTCCGACCTACAGAGCTGATATCCTCCATAATTATGACATCGTCGAGGATATTGCCATTGGATACGGCTTTGATAAGATCAAAAGCGAATTTCCAAAGAGTGCGACCATTGGATGTGCACACCCCATCTCAATTACAAGAGGCGTCATGCGCGAGATAATGGTGAGCCTTGGTTACTCCGAGGTCATGCCTTTCACCCTCACAAGCCAGAAGGTACATTTCGAATGGATGAACAGGGAAGAGACAGACGATGTTACCTTCGTACTTCATCCCATAAGCGAAGACCAGACAATGGTACGTACCACCATATTGCCGAACCTTATTGAGATATTTTCCCTGAACCAGCATCATGAACTGCCACAGCGCCTCTTTGAAGTAGGTGAGGTAGTCGTTAATTCAAGGAACCGCCTGCACCTCGCAGCAGCCTCCATACACGCCCAGGCTAACTTCACAGAGATAAGAGAGGTCCTTGACGCGGTCATGAGGGAACGGGATATCGAATACGAGGTCGCCGTATCTGATGACCCGGCATTTATCGAAGGCAGGCGTGCAGACATTCTTGTCAACGGTGAAAAGGTCGGAATGATGGGAGAGCTATATCCTGAAGTTATTACAAACTTCGGTCTCGGACAGCCCATCGTTGGATTTGAGATAGACCTTACAGAATGAGTATTTGACCATTCCCGGAAATATCCGGGAACAATTCTTTTTTTATTTGATATTTTAAAGACTTCAAAACCGATAAAAAAGATACGGGCCCGCCGCGATTCGAACGCGGGTCAGTGGGTGTCTTCGCAGTAAAATACTACATCGAAGCCCACGAGGATGTCCTGGCTACCCTACGGGCCCTCTTTCAAAATTACGATGCTATCATTGTAATTGTTACTATTAAATCTTTCCATCATGAAATCAGAATCATAGAACGCAGTATACCATCATTTGAGAAGGGATAACTGTAGCATCATGGATATCAGTATCAACAGCAGACCGAATATCTTTTTAAAATAGTTCTCAAAGAATCCACGCAGGGATGAAACTCTAAGGTACATGAGATGAGACCCTAGCTGACCTCCGATAAAGGCCACGATCCCAAGGATCGCCAGCGTATGAAGTTCTATTTGGGCATTGCTTATGTGGGAAAGGAAACCGGAAAGGGAAGAGAACAGCACCACCAGAGCAGATGTTGCAGGGGCACGCCTGACACTGAAACCCAGGAACACGAGTATAGGTACAAGGAAAATACCGCCACCGACCCCCAATAATCCTGCAATGAAACCTATGAACATACCCGCTATTATTCCGATAGCAAAACGTTCCTTTACACCCATATTAGAAGCAGTATCATTCTCCCCTACATCTTTCGAGAGTATCATGAGCACACCGGCAGCAGCTACGACCACACTGAAGACACGAAGAACGAACTCTTCGGGTACAGAAGTGGAAACATACGCACCCAAGGGCGCAGCTATTGCAGAGGATAAGATGAACGGTGCTGCTGTCGGGAGGTCAACTGTTTTCTTCCTTAGATAAGTAACGGATGCAGAAGCAGTTGTGACCACATTTAGCATGAGAGCCATTGCAATGGCAGTTATAAGATCGATACCGAGCCAATAGAACAGCGGCACATAGATAACAGCACCACCCATTCCGAGAAATGAGAAGAGGATGGAAAGCAATAGCACCAATGCGATAAGAGTAAAAGGATCCATGATATCGTTTTCCAGGAATATATCAATTCTTGATCACGTACGCATTGTGGAAAAGTTCCATCTGTTCCCTGCTACCTACAACTGCAACCAGATCATCAAGTTCAAGAACGAACGAGTCATGCGGATCGATAGTTACTTCCTTACCACGTTCAACCCCCAGTACTCTGCAACCAATCTTTTTGATAAGATCAAGTTTAACTATAGAAATACCGACCATGGGAGAATTTTCATGTAACCGGAACTTCTCGATCCCTATCCCCTCATAGAGAACAATATCTTCGAAAAGGTGGTCACATTCATATTTTGAACAGGTAGAAGTTATCTTTGCAAGCATCTGTCCTGCAACAATGGAAAGAGAGCCCACATAATCAGCGCCTGCCTTGTATATCTTATCAATGGACCTTACAGAATTAGCACGCGAGAATATGAGAGAATCCGGTTTCATGCCACGTGAAATAAGGGTTGCAAAAATGACATCATTGTCATCGTTCAAAGTGATTATCAAAGTTGATGCTCTATCGATTCCGGCTTCCTTAAGGACATCTTCATCCGTACCATTGCCTACAACATAAGGGAAATCAGCATTTGAAAATTTTTGCTCACTTGTATCAACGACCATAAAGTTGAGCTGATGGTCCTGGAGCACCTCTACAATGCGTTTACCCACATCACCATAACCAAGTACTATCAAATGTTCATCTGTTCTCATAGCAATGCTTCACCCAGCTAAATTTTCAAGTTTTGCAAGTTGTTCCACTGTACCGGCTGCAAGGATTACAGTATTATGTTTAATTCTATCACTTTGATCAAAATCGAATGTTAACTTCCCGCTTTTACGCAGAGCTATTACCCTGGCACCCGTCCTATCTTCTATCGATGCCTGAAAAAGGGTCATTCCAACAAGAGTGCTTTTTGACTGTATCGGAAGTTCCACGATTCGATAACCATCAAAGAACTCGGTTGCACCGGAAACCATTCCAAGGATAGGATCTACCGCCTTTTTTGCAATGAACCTGCCAAGCACGAGCTTTGGCGAAATTACCCTGTCAGCACCTGCATATTTCAGGTACTTCACATTAGATGCATCCTCGGCCACAGCGATTATCCGGACATCACTTAGCTTGCGTGCGGTCAGAGTGATATTCGCATTCTCACTGTCCGACATATTGGCAATGAGAAACCTTGCAGAATGGATATTCGCATTCTCAAGGGAGGACTCCTCACTGGCTATACCATACAAACACGGGATATGTTTTTTATTTATGGAACGAAGGACTTCCTCATCATCCGAAAGGATGACAAAGTCCATTTCCTGCTCCTGGAACTCTTCGATCAATGTCTCTACAAGCTGGTTATAGCCACAAACAATAATATGGTCGGACATCTTCTTAGGAACCCTTGCAGGTAAAGGAAGTTTCATTGTCTTCTCGAACCAGGGAGTTACAACAAGGGTTATCAGAATTCCAAAGAACATGGAAATACCAGACACCTGTACAACTATGGAAAATAACTTTCCGATAACCGACCTGAATACGATATCACCATAACCAACCGTTGTGATAGTTGAGACCACCCAGTAGAAGGCATCGTGGAAGTTTATGTGCTCGAGCTGCTGCTCAAACTGCATGATCTTAATAAAAATAAAAATATAGATAACAACGACAGCAATGGACATGCCAATATACCCTGCCATATGCGTGCGTAAGAAATTTGGGTACTTCATCCAATTTACCTCTTATATCTATATTTTATTCTTAATATCAGACCTATGCAAAGGTATTGTACACTTAGAATCCGTGTACAATATAAGGACCGAATATCATAAAGAGGAACGAAGCCAGTATCAGCATTGTAAAGGATGCTGCAATGGCGGAAGATACCTCTTTTGCTTTGGTTTCATCAGAAATGAACCTGCTGATAAAAGCGTGCAGATAGTCCCTGAACACATGACCACCATCGAGTGGTACTGCCGGCAGACAATTGAACAGGCCAACATAAAAGTTGAGCCAACCTACCCACAACAATGTGTTCGCGATCCAGAATACGCCTATTCCTAATGGTTCACCCCATCCTATCGGAGAATAGAACTGTGCAAGCTGACCACTAAATCCGGGGAAACCCTCTCCTGCAAATCCAAATATTGGAAGGCCCAGAATGATTATCCAGCCAGTAAATCCTCCAAGCATCGAAGGTATAGCTTTCAGAGCCGCAAGGTAGTCCTTTGCAGGGAATTCGCCTATGGACATACCAAGAGGTACAATTTCAAGTCCATTGGAACCATAATAGATACCAAGGAACCCTTTATCGGAACCATTATCTGGATGGGAAGCCAGTTCGATCTCAAATACCTCAGAAGAGACGTTCTCTTCTGCAGCCTTATCAGCTATCACGGTTTCCACAGAGATGATCTGACCTATCTTGGTGGAGTTCATAAAGGTGACAAAATCTTCCGATGAACCAATTGGAGTATCATCGATCTTTATTATCAGCATACCGCTTTCAAGACCAATTGCTTCAGCCGGAGAGTCCGCAACGATATTATTGACATATATGCCCTTTATACCATCATCCGTATCATTTCCTACCTCAACATCATAGACCAATAAGTTCTGATCCTTTGAAGCATGTACCTGAACAACTGTCCCTGCTTCTATATTGTTCATGTAAAGAATAATGTCATTAGCCTTCTGTATAGAAGTATCATCTATCTGTGTTATGACCATACCGTCCTGAAGCCCTGCAATATCGGCTGGCGAATCAGAGGTCACATTGATGATCATGGTATCGCTCATTGGAGCTATAGCACCAAGGACCGGACCGAAGAAAAGGATGAATGCTATTAAAGCAACAACGAAATTGGACATTACCCCGGCAGCAAGTATCCTTGCCCTCTGCTCCCTGGAAGCAACTTTTTTAGGTACTACTTCTTTAACGGTGCCCAGAATACGTCTTTCGATGGGGCCATCGGTGGTATCAGCACTAAGGCCTTCTGTATTTTCCTTTTTGACCCCGAAGAGCTCCTCTTCATCAGGCTCGGCAAAACCGCCTATGGGAACGATGGCAAGGAGAATTCCCATGGATTTTACCCTGATACCCTCGACCCTACAGAGGATAGCATGGGAGAACTCATGGACTACAAGAGTAACAAGCAAGGCTATAACACCCCAAGTCAGGGGTATGAACTCATTGACACCAGGTATCAGAAAAATATTCCTTGCCTCATTGAACTTCCCAGGTTCCGGCAATGTGCTTTCGCCTATAGAGGCCAGCATTGCAACATCTGAAAGTATGATTATGAAGAACATGGCGAACATGCCAACGAACATAAGAACAATGCCAATGTTCGCAAAGGTCCTCCAACTTCTCTTCGGGCGTGCAAGAAGATCCAATAAAGCTTGACCTTTGACCGTCCTGATCATAAGGACAGGACCATAGGTAGATATGTTGTATCGCTCAAGTATTCCTTTCTTGTCAAGTATTGATATGATTGCCCAATATACAAGGAAAAGGGCAAACAAGGTGCTAGTGCTGACCAAATGGACTCTCCTTTGTTAGTGGTACTGAAATTAAGATCACGTTTTTAATTAATGTATTATTGTCATTTGTAAAGTCATCTGTTTCTATAAAAGAGATTTCATAAGGATAAGAATGAACAGTATCACAACATATCAGAGAAGGAACCGAACTGCTGTGCAAAATTAAGCTGATCCACTTCTTCCCAGTCTTCAACTATTTTTCCATTTTCAATGCGACTGATAGTTATTCCGGTGAAATGCACAGGTTTTTTTGTGGCCACAACTCCCTGAAACTCACCAAGATGGGTACCACTTGCATTCCAACGTGTCACTACCTTATCACCTTCTGCAATGACATCATATATCTCGAACACAAGATTTGGAAGGGCATAATGGATAGCTCCCATGAACTCGATCAATCCTTCAAGATCAAGGGTAGAACCCCCGAAATGCATCTGATAATCATTGCTGCACTTCTTGATCAGCATTTCCGGATGCCATCCACGACTGGCTACACTCAGAACAAGCTCTATATTATCCTCATTGCCACTGCATGGACCAGAAGATAGATTACTATCAGATCGAACGGTTGTCATCAGGATAATATAATTACTTACTCACTAATAAATATAATTCCAAAAATAACAGAATATTTGTAATGATAACATAAGAATTCGAACAAATTATAATAAATTCATAATGAGAACATATCAAAGACACATATTAAAGAACCTAAATAAACGCATCTGATAATAACAAATGCAAATAATTTGAATAGATATATTTATAACAAATACTGCTATTAATAGCAACGTATTTCTCAAATGCGGGAGTAACCAAGTGGCCAACGGTGGCAGACTCAAGATCTGCTCGTGTAGACGTTCGGGGGTTCGAATCCCTTCTCCCGCACCATTTTAATTATTAAATTGATCTTTTTTTACAAGCATGACAATAGTCATGGTGACAGACATGGTGACAAGCATGGTGACATACAAAAATGTAGTTGAGGCCACTGTAGACATGATCAGAGAGGCAGAGACACAACTCCCTGATGATGTTATAGACGCACTTAAAAGCGCAAGACAAAATGAGTCAAGTGACGTTGCAAGATCACAGATCGATGCGATACTGAAGAACATTGATATTGCAAGCAACAACAACATCCCCCTCTGCCAGGACACAGGCATCCTTATCTTTTATGTAGAGATCGGAAGGGAACTGAAACTTGATATTGACCTTAAAGGAGCTATCCTTGAAGCATCCAGGATAGCCACACAGGAAGTACCCCTCAGGCCAAATGCGGTACACCCCATAACAAGAAGCAACAGTAGCGATAACACAGGGGATGGCCTCCCCGATATCAAATACGAATTTGTCGAAGGCGATCAGCTGAAGATAACGGTCGCGCCAAAGGGTGCAGGCTCGGAGAACATGAGTGCACTTAAGATGATGAATCCCACAGAACTGAAAGATATCAGGAAATTCATCCTTGAGACCGTTCTCAACGCTGGCGGAAGACCCTGCCCCCCAATAATCGTAGGAGTTGGCATCGGCGGGTCCTTTGATAAGGCCGCTCGCCTTGCAAAATCTGCCCTGCTGCGCAAGGTAACGGACATGACGGAAGAAGAGAGGAATATCCTTAAGGACATAAATTCACTCGGCATCGGCCCTATGGGACTAGGAGGGGATACCACAGCCCTTGCTGTACATCTTGCTACTTCCTACTGCCACACCGCCTCGCTTCCTGTAGCCATCAATATCCAGTGCTGGGCGAACAGACACGCATCCGTTGTCCTCGGAGGTGACGAATGATGGAATATCATCTTAGCACCCCCCTGAAAAAAGAAGATATCGAAGAACTCAACGCCGGCGACATTGTCTATATCTCCGGAACAGTACTGACGGCTCGTGATGAAGCACATGCGAGGATCCTCGAACTAAAAGAAGAAGGTAAAGAACTTCCATTCAACCTTGAAGGTGCAGCCATATACCATTGTGGTCCACTTATGCAACAGACAGATGAAAAATGGAAAGTCGTTGCAGCAGGCCCCACAACAAGTGACAGGATGTCGAAGATGACACCTGCACTTCTTGAGAACTTCAATGTTCGCGTCCTCATTGGAAAAGGCGGAATGAACAATGTGGCCGATGCCATGAAAGAAAAATGCGTATATCTTGCCTATACCGGCGGATGTGCCGCCCTTGCATCAGGCTCCATAAAGAACGTACCTGCAGTTCACTGGCTCGACCTTGGAATGCCGGAAGCTGTGTGGGAACTTGAAGTTGATGAATTCGGACCTCTTATAGTAGGAATAGACACAAAAGGACAAGACCTTTTCATGTCGATAAAAGAAAAGGCAAGAAGCTCATTTTTAAAACTTTGAGCTTCTGATATTCTTTTTTTAATTCATTTATTTGACTGGGCGTTCTTTCATTAATTCATTCGTTCAACCGATGTTCCAACTATTCGATCAGCCAACATTCATAGTCCAGTTACTGTTTAAAGCACTATGAATGAAAGCCATGCAACTAGCGTCAGGGCGAAAGAGTGTTTCAGCCCGGCACTCAACTTCCCTTCCCCCATCTGCCCTGCAACAAGGCCACTCATGTAACCCTGGATGATGGTGGCATGGAAAAGTATGCGTACAAAATTATCAGCATCGAAACTACCTATGAAAGAACCACCGGCAGGTGCAGAAGATGAAGCCACACTTGCCATGTGCATAGTAGGAACGAACTTTGTGGCCAGCATCAATATCACGAAAATGAATACAAAGAATGACATGTAACTGATCACAACATAAACAGCCATGTTACCACGGCGCTCCCTTTCAAGGGTCTTGATCTCACTTGCATCCCTTGCAGCAGCCTCGAGGACAAAAGAAACACGACCTCCCGCACGATTTGCCTGAGTGATAAGTGCGACTGACCGGGTAATAAGACTGGTGTTCATCCTTTTTCCGAAATTCTCAAGCGTGTCCTCAAAAGAGATACCCCAGGAAAGAGAAGCATCCATCTTACGGATCTCCGCGGTCATTTCACCGTATTCACCTTTTGCAACAGTCCCTACAGCAGACGGAAGGGTTAGACCTGCTCTGCTCATCTCTGCAATATCACGAAGAAAATTTGGAAGATATTCCTCTACCTTGTTGATGTAACTTGCTTTACGATAGTATGTCAATGCAGGAGGGAGCATAAATATCCAGCTTGAAATAATTAGAACATTATCAATGCCGGGTGTTCCCCAGGTCAAGTACAAACCAGCGATCATGAATATAATTGCTGCCGGTCCACTGAAGATCATGGCATAATAAGGATATGTTGAAAAGGAACCTTTGGGATCCTTCATAAAATCTCTTAAACGGTCATCTTTCTTGACATCATCAAGCTTCATTAGGATGACCTGCTCTTCATGGGCACTGAGCTGATCCTCATCAAGTTCATCAATTTCAACAATATTTCTTCCGGTCTTTTTATTGAACTTCATGATCATTCCTCCGGAGTTAGTAAACTTATTACCACGAGAAACATCGCACTTCCAACTGGGATCAGGCCATAAACAAGAATGTATAGGAACATATCATCCGCACCACCCATGAGTGATACAATAGCTATTGTGATAATAAGGAACAAAGGACCAGCTACAAATGCAGTAACATAGGTCTCACCAAGAAGACCGAGAGTTTCCAGAAACTCTTTCTGCCTCTGCCTGTTATCAATGATATACTGTTCAGCCTTTATCTTGAAATATGGATCAAGCTCGCCACCAGAAGTTACAACGGTGATCGCACCCTGAAGGAATTCCTGTAACATCGGAGATGGTGTTGCAGATGCAAGGTTCTTCATTGCAGACACAAGGTTGCTGCCAAGAACTTCCAGATCACGTACAAGGTACTTTGCTTCAACACACATCTCACCATAGATGTCATTGTTTGAAAGAGCACGGAAAAGATCGACTGGAAGAACCCCCGCGCCAGACATTGCAGACATATAGTTGATAGCATAAGGCAACATCTGTTCGATCCTACGTTTTCTATCACCTGCAACAATGGCAGGGTAATAGTTCAGGAAGGAATAAACACTGCCAAAACATAAAGCTGCAATAGTAAAACCTCCAAAGACCGCTACCAGGATAGGCTGGTAAGGACGATAAGCAGCAGTCCACGCTGGAAAACCAAATTGGTTCGCCTCTATCACCGGCACACCAATGAGTGCTATAACAAAAAGGAATAGGAGAAATATACATAATGTGGCGATGATAGATGCCATGAGGACGCCAGCAAGATACCTATCATATCCCATATTCATCCTGGACCTTAGTAGATTTTGCCTTAAGTTGAAATACTTTGAACGTTTGTCCATATAGTATCTACCAAAAAGCGCAAAAGCTATATTGAGATATTTATCCATTCAGATCCTGCCTTACAACTTTCATTAATGTTTCAGGCTCACGCCTGTGCGCAACCACTATCTTGGAGAAATCCCTGAAGTATGTGATATTCTTCAAGCGCGTCCATTCGATGACGTCTTGACGCTGCTGCAATTCTTCCTTGACCCTGGCATCATCCCAGCCTCTTGATTCCATTAGATCATCAAGGATATAGGAACGACCGGAATATTGGAACATGTCTGTTGCTGCATTCCATACAAATACTTCGTTCGTCAGAAGTTCACCAGTTCTCGGATCAACTCCTATGATCTCGGTAAGTGATTTACATCTCCTTACCCTCTCATCCCCAATTTTTACCTGTGCCTGAATTGCTACAATATCAAGTGCTTGGATCATGATCCTGGGCACATTGATGGGAGGATTCTCAAGCCTGTGTACGATCGATGATACGGAATCTGCATGCATAGTGGAAAATGTTGTGTGCCCTGTGGACATCGCCTGGAAAAGCACATATGCTTCGGCACCCCTAACTTCACCCACGAGGATAAATTCCGGACGCTGACGAAGTGCAGCCTTCAAAAGTTCATACATCTCAATGGAACCTTTATTTTCACCTCCAAAAGCATCACGCGTAACACCAGGTATCCAATTAGGGTGAGCAAGGTTCAATTCTCTTGTATCTTCGATGGAAACAATTTTCATTTCAGGCTGAATAAAAGTGGAAACGGCATTCATCGCAGTGGTCTTGCCTGAAGCAGTGCCGCCTGCGAAAATAAGACTCCTACTTGAATCAACAGCAAGCCAGAGATATGCAAGCATTGCAGTAGAAAATGTATGATATCCTACAAGATCAGCAGGCATAATTGGATTCTCATTGAATCTACGAATAGTAAAAGTACTTCCCCTTGTGGTGATCTCCCTTCCAAGAGTCATCTGTATACGGGAACCATCAGGCAATGTTGCATCCAGGATCGGATTCGCAATGGAAATATGTTTGCCACAAATTTGAGCTAGCCTTATGATCAGATCATTTAATACATCTTCATCATCGAAAATTATATTGGAAGGTATGGATTCATACTTTTTATGATATACATAAACAGGAGTGTTCGGACCATCACCTGAAATATCCTCGATCTCAAGATCACGCATAATGGCATCTACTTCACCATAACCAAGATAATCACGAATAATGTAATAATTGATCTTCTCGCGAGTTACGGAGGTGAGTCTGATCCTGTAATCGATAAGGAAAGAATTAACATTTGACCTCAAATACTCTTCGGAATCAAGTCTGTTCATACTTTTCAGATGAACATCCATAACTTCGCCAAGACGTTCTTTTATCATCTTGAAGAGCCTTGTTTCCTCTTTGGAAAGTTCAGGTTCAAGTACCTGGTACAGGTATTCATGAATTTCAGGATTATAAGCTACCCTAATGTAAGAATATGGCGGATTCACATTATAGAATTCCATTTCTTTATAAGCAGAACCTTCTGGAAGAGTTATTTCCACAAGAGGACCATGTTTTGCGAGATCATAATCTTCCAGTTCAAAAGCTTTTGCGCTGATCATACTCAAGAACTTCTTGAAAAACGAATCCGGTTTGATCTCAAGAGGAAGATCCTTTGGAATGCTTTTCTTTGCACCAAGTTCTCTCAGGGTCTTTTCCCATGCTGAATTGATCTCATCCGGTAACTTAGAGGAATCGTCAACATTTTCATCGGCAAGATCAAGTAACTCCTCAATATCGCCGTCGACCTCTTCTTTAGAAAGTAGCTCAGCCTGAGAATCACCCTCAACAACCTCTACAATATTTGACAATTGATCTTCCGAAGACTTGCCCTTACCCACTTCTTCTGAAGATGGACTTGATGACAAGTCATCCACTACCACATCTATTGTATTCATTGCAATATTCTCCGCAGACATATTTTCGTTTTTTTTGCGTCGAATCCAGTATCAGAACTTTTTACCATTCTACCAAACCCTTTGTGATCGATATTCTTTGATGGACCAAAATATAGGACCTACCCCCATGATATGTCTTCATTATTGTGCAGAATGAGTGCATACGATTACTACAAGTTGCACAGCATCACCATCATTATAATTATTATAGTAGCGTTTTATAAAAGATTATTGGTTATACAAGAAGTAAAACTAGCATCAACCCACCCCAGAAATGTCAGCCAATGTAAACCTATATATCCAGAAAAATGAAAGTACTAAAAAGATAAAGGTGAAACAATGCAACTAAAAGTACAACCCATTGATGTCAAAGTAGGCAAATATAAAGTTATCCTGAACACAATTGATGCTAAGGAGCTAGGTGTCCATGAAGGAGATAGGATACGCATAAAGAACCACGAGACCCTAACAGCCATCGTGGATTTTACGGAAGATATGATATCACCCGGAATGATAGGGCTATACCATGAAGTAAAGGAGGCACTGAATAAGGAATGGACTGAGACGGTCGAGGTATTCCCTGCTGAAAAACCAAAATCAACCTATATTATAAGGAAGACTATGGATGGACAGAAGCTCACAAAGGAAGAGATAGACCTACTTGTTAAGGATATTGTCGAAGAGAACCTTGCCGAGATAGAAATTGCTGCATTCCTCACTGCCACATATATAAATGACATGACCGATGATGAAACCGAATGGCTTACTCGTGCCATGATAGATTCTGGAGACAAGCTAGAATTCGATAGCCATCCGATAATGGACAAACATTCCATCGGCGGAGTTCCCGGTAATAAGATATCATTGCTCATCGTTCCGATAGTAGCTGCAAACGGATTACTTATCCCAAAGACCAGCTCAAGAGCCATCACTGGCGCAGGAGGAACCGCAGACCTTATGGAGATACTTGCACCCGTGGAGTTCAATGCTGCTGAAATTAAAAGGATGACCGAAGAGGTTGGTGGCGTACTTGTATGGGGTGGTGCTACTAACATCGCACCTGCAGATGATAAGCTCATAAAGGTAGAATATCCACTTTCAATTGACCCTCATTGCCAGATGCTTGCGTCTATCATGGCAAAGAAAGGTGCTATTGGTGCCGACCATGTAGTAATGGACATACCCACAGGACCCGGTACGAAGATCAAGAACGTACAGGAAGGAAGAAAGCTCGCAAGAGACTTGATCAATCTAGGAGACAGGCTTGGTATGGATGTGGATTGTGCTCTGACCTATGGCGCATCACCTGTGGGGCGCACTATCGGACCTGCACTTGAGGTGATCGAGGCATTGAAGGTCCTTGAGAGCTTTGAGGGGCCAAACAGCCTGATAGAGAAGAGTGCATCACTTGCAGGAATGCTTCTTGAGATGGGAAATGTAGCTAACAAAGATCAGGGATATGACCTTGCCATTGAGACCCTCAAGAACGGAAAAGCACTGGCGAAATTCAGAGAAATAATCAAGGTACAGGGTGGAAATCCTGATGTGACCCACAAGGACATTTCTGTGGGAGAATTCACTGAAGATATCATTGCCCCCACTAACGGATATATACTTGAGATGGATAACAAGCGTCTAGTTCAGATCGCAAGGCTTGCAGGAGCACCTAACGATAAAGGTGCAGGAATACGTTTGCATAGGAAACAGGGAGAACCTTTGAAAGAAGGAGATCCTGTGATGACCATTTATGCAGAGAAGAAATCGAAACTTGAAAACGCGGCCAAGAGCGCTAAGGAAAGACCACCGTTCATTGTAGAGGGAATGATGCTGGAGCGCATCCAGAGTTTCAAGGAGATATAATTAAAATGCAAAGGATTGTGATCCTCCGACTCGGACATCGTCCAGAGAGAGATAAAAGAATTACCACCCACGTAGGCCTTACAGCTCGCGCCCTCGGTGCTGAAGGTATGCTCCTGGCATCAAATGATAAAGGCATTAAGAATGCCATCGAGGATGTAGCCGAGCGCTGGGGTGGCGATTTCTATGTTGAGAATGATGTCAACTGGAAGAGCGAGATAGAAAAATGGAAAGAGGAAGGCGGTAAAGTATGCCACCTTTCCATGTACGGGATCAATCTTCCTGATGCTGCCGGAGAGATCAAGTTGTGCGACAAGCTCATGATAGTGGTCGGTGCTGAAAAGGTACCCACGGAGATATATAATCTGGCCGACTGGAATGTTGCCGTTGGTAATCAGCCGCATTCCGAAGTCGCTGCTGTCGCCCTCACCATGGACAGGATCTCACAGGAAGAGCCGCTAAATCTTGAATTTGGAGATGCGGAACTCACGATTGTTCCAATGGAACGAGGAAAACGAGTTATTAACAATATTGTAGAAGAGTGAGACCAATTTGGTCTACTCTTTTTGAGATTTTCGATCCAGCATTTCTTTTTTACTTTACTTTTCATTGAACTCGTCGTCACCTTCTTCGGAAGAAGCGGCCGCAACACCCCTATTGACCGGAGGTTTATCGAACTTCCCATAACCGCGGTGTTTCTTGCAACCAGGTGCTTTTGACTGCTCCATCATCAGTTCGTCCAGTTCTTCATCGGAAAGTTCTTCATGTTCTTTTTCTGCCATCATCTCACCTTGATGAAAGGATCGTTCGCAATGAATTCAACATCGAGCTTTAATAGGTCCTTCAAACGTTCGCAGAGAGTTTCCATTGCAGGGTTCTCTGTTGCATAATGGGTCGCATCTATCAGGAGCAGATCATCATAACTGCGGAGAACATCGTGTTTCAGTTCAGCGGAAACATAGGCATCCACATCGTTGTCCCTTGCGATATCGAGATATTCATCCTTGAAACCACTACCACCAAAGACCATTACTTTTTTAATAGTATCCTTTTCCCCAACATACTGAAGATGGGTGTTCAGACTTTTTGCCACATGGTCGATGAACACATCCAAAGGACATTCATCAATAGTACCAATACGCCCCATACCCACATCATATACATCATTAAGCCCCATACTTTGGGCGAGCACATCGTTCACACCGCCTTTTGAGCTGTCATAGTTCGTGTGCATCGAATAAAGGGAGATACCATTGTCGAGTGCAATTTTCAGCAGGCCTGCAAGTTCCTTTGAGATCAGGTTCACAGAATGGAATATCAATGTGTGATGGGTAATGAGTAGGTCTGCACCTATCTGTGCTGCACGCTCCAGCACATATTCGGTAGGATCAAGTGCAACTGCGATCTTTTTGATATCATTGTCGAGATCAAGGGTTAGACCTATTCGCCCAATATCGAAATCCTCTGCAAGTTCAGGAGGGGCGATCTCCTCAAGTGTTTCGACTACTTTTGATAGCTCCATGTTATATCAATAAAATTCTTGGAAATATCAAGTTATCGGAAAAACAAGACCAAGTTGAGCCAAAAATGTCAAATTTAAGCAGCTTAAACAATGAAACATTGCCAAATCGATACATTTATAACCGTTATGTTCGTTCATACATAACGCTTGCTTAGACTATGTTAAATTCGAATGTATGACCGCTAAATATTGCAAACAGGCATAATTGGATAGCTGATTTCCACTAAGCTCTCCATTAGAACTGCCACATTGTCCGTTCATCTACTCCGTCAGAACAACAGCAGTTATTGACCAAAGTGGTCATACGATCGTATTTTTAACAGATATGATGTTATATCAAAATTATGAAACAATAGGTGAAACCATGATCGAAGAATTCGAACATTATCTGCTTGAGGATTGCCCCTACGGAGATGAGACCACAGAACTGCTCGGCATAGAAGGAGAAGGAAGTCTGACAATAAGGTCAAGAGATCCCGGTATTGCCTCCTGTGCAGATGATCTGGCAGAATTCTATGAGAAGAAAGACCTGAAAGTGAACATGCATCTCGAAAACGGGAAGGAGTTTGCAGAGAATGCTGTGCTTTTTGAAGCGGAAGGCGACCTGCGTAAACTTTTCAAGCTCTGGAGGATCTCACAGACATTCCTTTCAATGACCTGCGCCATTGCCACAAAGACAAGGAAAATGGTGGACAGTGCAAAAGAAGTGAATCCTGACATCATGATAGCCACAAGCAGAAAGACACATCCCGGATTTCGTAAATACGAATTAAGGTCCGTACATGTCGGTGGCGGGGACCATCATCGAAATTCCCTTAGTGATTCCATACTGATAACACAGAACCACTTCAACGTGGTCGGTTCCTTTGATAAGCTCAGGGCAATGAGGAAGATAGAGATAGAACCACGCACAAAAGAAGAAGTTTTCCAGTACGCCACCATAGCGGATATCCTGCTACTCGACCACTACAGCCCCGAGGAACTGAAGGAAGTGGCACCAAAGCTTAGAGAGATAAATCCAAAGCTCGAGCTTGCTGTCGGCGGTATTTCATTCGAGGACATCCCCAAATATGCAGCTTCAGTGGATTTTGTCGTTACCACAGCCCCATTCTATGCAGAGCCTTTCGACCTTACAACTAATATAGAGAGGTTGTGAACGGGATGTTGTCAAGATCCCAATATTTCCCATCGATAGGAAGAATAGCATTATCTTAATAACGTAAGGTCCTGAAGAATATCAATTTTTCACAGAGAAATGAAGTCTTTAGCTTTCTCTGTTGACCCCCTGAAACCCCATAAATTAGTGATAATACTTTTAATTACCATTTGTGCTATATGCATTCTGCCAGCATAATAAGTAAATAATAAGTAATCACAAAATTAATGTAAGGCAACTGGGGGTCTTAAATGTCTAAACATGAAGAACTTGAACACAAAGAGTTACTGAATATTATGAGCGGTAAACTTAGTTTCACGATGTAATAAGCTCCTTGATCGATATATCCCACATGATCTTTTGCTTGTGGACCAGACAAACTATGGAATGAGGTGTGACAATTGGAATCTGATAATTACTATCGCATGATCTTTGAAAGTTCTCCACTGGGCATCATTTACTTCGATGAGAATGGGATGATCACCTTCTGCAATGAAAAACTCACCAGTATTCTCAATATGCAGAAAAAGGACATTGTCGGTTCGAACATGGCCGATATTTTCATAGATGAAGACATGCAAAATATTATCGGAACAACCCTTTCTGGAGAGTCTGCACAATATCAGGTCAATTTTCATCCTCCTGAAAAGGATGATGCAATAGAGATAGAGATAGAGATAGAGATATACTGCAGTCCTGGTATCTCGGACCAGGATACCCCCCATGGTACTGTTTGTATCCTGGAAGATGTAACTTCAAGGGTAGAAATGGAAAATGCCCTGAAGCTTGACGAGTATCGTCTTGAGGCCCTCCTGGAACTTGAACAGATGACCGAAGTTCCAATGCAGAAGATAGCTGATTTTGTGCATGAACAAGCTGTCAGGCTTACGCAGAGCACAATCGGTTACATTGCATTTCTCAACGAAGATGAGAGCCTCCTAATAATGCACACATGGTCCAATAGTGTGATGCAGGAATGTACTATCCCGGATAAGAAATTCGTGTATCCTGTGAAAAATATCGGACTCTGGGGAGAGCCCATACGACAAAGGAAGCCAATCATAGTCAATGATTACCTTGCTCCTGACCCCCTCAAGAAAGGATTTCCACCCGGTCATGTGGAGATGTTCAATTACCTGACCATACCTGTGTTCGAAGGGGAAAGAATAGTTGCCACCGCCGGGGTGGGCAACAAGGATGGGGATTATGATAGATCAGACGTGCGGCAATTAACGTTGCTGATGCAGGGATTATGGAATCTCATGCAACGCAGAGAAGGTATCGAGAACCTCAGGGAACATGCAGATCAGTTAAAAAAGTCTAATGAGATGAAAGACCTCTTTACAGATATTTTGCGCCATGATCTACTCAATCCGGCAGGGATAGTTAAAGGATATACCGACATCCTGCTCGAGAGTGAGGAAGATGAGGAAAGGATAAAGATCCTGCAGACCATCGACAGGAACAACGAAAAACTTATCGAGATGATCAGGAGTGCAGCCAGCTTTGCAAAACTGGATACCATTGAGAATATAGAGTTCAAGGACATGGATATTGCCCTGATGTTAAGGAAGATCGTGGAAAATCTCAAACTCCAGATCGATGAAAGGGGTATGAACATCGAAGTAATGCCTGATAGTGCATATGTGGCAAAGGTAAATCCCATGATAGAAGAGGTCTTTGTCAATTTCCTATCAAACGCCATAAAATACAGTCCCGAAAAAGAAAGAGTGATCATAGATATACTGGATTCCGGTGACGAGTGGAAAGTAACTGTCACAGACTTTGGTCCAGGTATTGCAGATGAGGACAAGCCGAAGTTGTTCGAACGTTTCAAGCGAGTGGACAAAAGTGGTGTCAAGGGTACAGGGCTCGGGCTTGCTATAGCAAAGAAGATAACCGAGCTGCACGGCGGACACATTGGAGTGGAAGACAATCCTGCTGCAAAGGGCAGTGTTTTCTGGGTAACGGTAAAGAAAGCATGAGGCTCATTTTTTCGGGTGAAGTATAAAGAACTTTCTTTGGCCTGCAGAGAGGAAGCTGGGAACTTTGCAGAGATCCTCAATTCATAATACATACGTCAGTGACCGACCTTAAGAACATTTGCAGTTACTGCGAAAAACACTCACCCTGAACCTAAAGACATTCAGGCCCATTTCCCAAACTCCCCCTTCACACTAGCATCCAAAGTAAACGACTCATAGAGACATAGCTCAATTTCGAAATAATTTCATTGTGATCGACTCATCTCGACCATAATTCTCAATTATCACCCTAGCTGCATTAAGGAGTTAAATTGAACACAAGCACATATATATAATCAAAAACAAACTTTCTGAATAGTGGGAAATTAATAGTACAGTGGGATTAACATCTCATTTTTAAAAATAGGAATGGGGGAAACTGGTTATGGACACTATAAATGATCAAGAGACAGACGAATCTATCAAAGAGATCGAGAAATATATCTCGGTCAAGGAAGTAATGACAGAAAAAGTGATCACCACAGATATCGAGGAAAGTGCTCTAAAAGTCGGAAAGGAGATGATAAAGCACAATGTGGGCAGCATAATCGTAACAAAGAACGGTGAAGCAGTGGGAATCATAACTGAAAGAGATATGATGAAAAAGATAACGGCAAAGAACAAGAAACCTGAAAATGTCTCTGCTTCCATGCTCATGTCTTCCCCCTTGATAATGATCAAACCATCCACGAATGTCATAGATGCTTCTAAGATAATGTCTAAGACCAATATCCGCAGGCTTGCTGTAATGCAGAATGGGAAGATCGAGGGTATAATCACAGTCAGGGACCTACTTATGATAACACCCGGATTGACTACGATACTGGCTGACCATATCGAAATGAACCACGAGGAATATGTTATGGCGGAAGAGGAATATCATGGGGGAATATGCCAGAGATGTGGTTACTATTTAGTTGATCTTGCAACGGTAAATGGAAGAATATTGTGCGAGAGCTGCAGAGATGAAGAAGATTAAAGGGAAGATCACTGAGCTGCACAATGGAAGTATTGGAGTGGAAGAGCCCTATTGATATTTTTGGAAAAAGCAAGAAGAGCAAGATCCAATATCTTGCTCATCCGGCATCCATTTTTACAGGACCGCATTGAACATATAGCCTGTGAATATCACAGCTAATGCCACGATCGCCACGAAAAGGGCGATCAGTTCATTGCTCAGGACCTTTTTCAGTATGATCATCTCAGGCAGTGATACTGCAGTGACAGACATAAGGAATGCCAGAGAAGTACCGATGGGGAGTCCTTTTCCAATAAGACTTTCAACCACGGGGATCAGACCCATGACATTGGAATAGAGAGGGACGCCTACTAATACTGCAACCGGGACAGCGAGGAGATTATCTTTTCCTGCATACTGTGCAAGTATTCCTTCTGGAGCAAATCCGTGAAATATACCTCCAAGAGTTACACCTATAATGACATAGAACCAGATATTTCCTACAATGCTCTTGACCTCATCAGAAGCGTAATCGAACCTCTGCCTGGAGCTCATCTCAGCTTCCTTAAAAGGTAAGGAGTGAACATCATAGACAAAACCTGCAACGTGCTTCTCCAGCTTGAGCAGGCCTATTACAGAACCTCCGACAACACCGATAACGACACCTGAAACAACGTAGAGTGCAGTAGCCTTGAATCCCAGTGTGGCCCAAAGCACAGCAATGGCCGCTTCATTAACAAGGGGTGAGGTGATGAGGAATGAAAATGTCACACCAAGAGGTACTCCCGCTTCAATGAAACCGATGAAGATCGGAACGGATGAACATGAACAGAACGGGGTGACAGTACCCACAAGTGATGCAGCTACATTGTATACCGGTCCTTTTTTACCTCCAAGTATCCTTCTGGATTTCTCAGGAGTAATATAGGACCTCATGTAAGCTATAAGGAAGATCATTACAGAAAGAAGTGCAAATATCTTCAGTACATCGTAGATGATAAAATTCAGGCTTTTTGCAAGACCTGTAGTAGCTTCGATCCCAAGTAGATCGTAGGTGACCTTATCTGCTACCCACTGCATGGGATAGAACACGTCAACCATTATCATTTCCTCCAGAGTAAATAAACAGGGACCAGCATCTTTGAATTATATGGCTGGCTCGCACCTGTCATGTATTTTAGAACATCACTGTTTTAGTGGATGCATTACATTTTAGCATCCATTTCGTTTTCACAATTATCACAGGGAGCGATCAGAAAAGCTTGACACACTTTTCCAGACTCTCTGAGATCACCGAATCCTCGATATCCATATCCCTTGTCTTCTTCACGCCAAGTTCAGTGACAACTATATGTCCATCCACTGCTATCCCGACGTTCTCGAAAATTTTAGAGGCACAGTTCATTGGACAGCCATCTATCACAACCACCCTGTCACACCCTTCTGCAGACTTCAACTGACCAGGGATCTTAGCACCTATTCCGGCGGTACACAGCATCTTGCCCTTTCCGGCTTTTGTCAGTCCTATTGCCAGCTGGTTAGAGATGATGCCCACATTCGCTGAGCCTGAACATGGATAGATACCAACGATCTCTGACTCACACTCACATTCACAGCCACATTTCATACTTTCAGTCATTTTCAACACCTTTTTCGATTTTATGATCTTAATACCGTATCATGGACATGGGGCTGTATTATTGTCCGGTGATCCAATTTTTAACATTGTCCACACTGGGGATTCTGCCGGCGATCATTACCTCACCGTCAATGACAAGCCCGGGAGTGATCATTACACCATAGGAAAGAATGGTCTCATAATCTTCAGTCTTGACAACATCCGCCTGGAGTCCGCTTTCCTGGAGGGCTTTTTCAACTACTTCTTTTGTCTTGACGCACTTTGCACATCCCGTACCGAGTATTTCTATTTTCATACGATCACATCCAGTCTTTATTTATAACGATCTTTGTTACTTGAGCAATTTGAAAGTATTTCAAATAATATTGAAACTTTCTATTTCAAATAATGTTGAAATGGATATTTATAGATTTCGGTTTCAAATTAATTTGAAATACATTGCAACTTCCAAACATATTCCAAACAGCATTGGTAGAATGAAAATCTTATAAAAACATATGATTAAGAAACAAAAATAATCAAATAACAGAAATTGATCAAGGCACGTCATGGCAAAAATTCACGAAAAATACGAGATCATAGAATGGATTTCCTGCACAAAAACACTTCTAAACTCATAAGAGAGAAACAAGCAATTGCATTAGAAACCTTGAATGTTTCAGGCATGTTAAAAGATCATTGTTTTGCACAAGCGAGAAGTGATGTTTCATGGAGTGAGTTTTTCCGACAACTCGAATATAAAGCAGATTGGTACGGAAAAACATTATTGAAGATCGGTCAGTTAGACCCATCTTCTAAATTATGTACTGTATGCGGTTTCCACTGAACGATAGTTCAAAGAATGAATCAGGAAGCCTCATTCGTAAGCATGTGGTAGTTCACTGAATCCACCATAGTAGCTTTTCATCAACTTTTGCCACTCATCTGTTATTCTTCGAAATTGAATTCCCCTCTTTTTTCCATTGTACTCCCAAACCCCAGCTCGATAGAATATTGAGCCGATTTGGCTTGATAATCGAGCTTCTTTATTTGTCCAATGGAGATCACTATAAAGGAATTTGCCAATTCCTTCTTTTTCGGTACCGTTTCTTAATTTTGATACGTTATTTGAGAGAGTTTCCCACTGTCCCTCTGCCATATAATCATCCAATTTTTTCAATTCATCTTTCGTTATAAGCTTATCAACCTTGAGTGTACCATTTGACGAATTATATTCCCTACTTATGGAAAGGTTGAGATCATCATCAATTTTCCACCGAAATTTTTTTGAGTTACCAAGTGTCGTCCCATGCATCCAATCATTTTGATTATCCAAATTGTATGCTTCACTTGTATTTTCTGCGATCTTGAGCCAGTTGTACCTGGTCTCGATAAGTTCTTTACCAGCTTTTCTCATGCTACTATTGGAGAGATTATCAAGTACGTAATTTATGCCCCATGCAATAGAATCCGGATTTTTGTAGACAAGGATACCATCAACGAAATTATTGATTATTTGGACAGCATCTGTTGCGACAATGGTCCTTTCAGCATCCCACCCTTCAAGAACAACGATCCCAAACGGTTCGTTCCTGCTTGGAATACAGAGAATATCACAGGCATTGATCCAGTCCCTGGCCGTTTCATCATCCGCATATCCCAGGAAATGACAATGATCTGAAACATTTTCTGCATTTGCAAGAGCTTCACAGGGAGGGCGCATTTCACCTTCCCCGATGAAAACAAATTTCGTGTCCCAGCGATGATCCATTACTTTAGGGATAGCTTCAACAAGCAGATCCGGACCTTTTTGGTAGCTCATACGTCCTATGAACAGAACAACTGGTGCGAGAGGATGAATACCTAATCTTTCTTTCACTTCACCGGCATCAACATCCTTTTTTATTTTTCCATGGAAGATACCGTTTGGAATGATAGATATCTTCTCATCAGGTATCTGGTAGAGGAACTTGATCTCATCTGTAAGTTGTTGTGACGTAGATATGACCTTCACGGATTCATAGCCAGCTTTCCATTCCCTGTGAGATATTTCCTCGGCTTCCCACCAGTTTCCATGTTTGTTACCGTTCCGCCCCCATTCGGTACTGTGATATGTGAACATAAAAGGTATACCAAATTCATGTTTGATCCTTGAAACCACATTGAAAGGATGCCAGTCATGTGCATGCAATATATCGAACTTGCCATATTCCTTCGTAACATCAAGGAATCTCGAATACATTGAATCACACATGCTATCCATTTGCTGGACAATGCCTCCTGCGAGAGAATGTTCTACCCGATGATAGTGAACTCCATTGACCTTCTCATATGGATCAAGTCCATTATTTCTGGTAAATATGTGTACTGAATGTCCTGCCTCCACAAGAGCTTCAGCAAGTTCGGAAACATGCGGAGCTATACCGCCCACTTTTATAGAATGTAAACTCTCCCAAGAGAACATCCCGATCTTTAAATTTTTCCCCATTGTATTTCAACCCAATTATTTTAGATATGGATAGTAAAATCTTTGCATACATATTTAACATTATCATTTGGAGTTGTCCTCTAAATTACTGAAGATATTTCACAGCCCCAATAACAATGCTATTTTCTGGTATAAATGATTCTTTCTTATATTAGCATCCATAATTGTTACTGTATTAATTTGTTCATAACCACATACACGGAATACGGCAGGAAGTCTAAATAATATTATTATTTTCAGATCGCTTATCGCATCATTAGACCTCTATAAAAGTGAACATGTGGGCTCTGCAGATATGCTCAAAAATAATGAAATTCAAGGGTAGTTCACCAACAGGTGAAAACAGGCATCGTCCTGTATCAGTTTACTTCAGCATACCTGCTGATCGATAGACCAGAAGAGACTCAAATGAATAACAGATGAATGAAACAGTGATCCAAAACTCCTTGATCAAAATGATCTCTACAAATCCATTAATTATATTAGCATCAAAACACAATTTAATATTATGGAAACGGCGGGGGAAGCTGGCCTTTCGATAATAGGACTGGAAAATGAGATCGAACAGATCCAATCCATTATTGATGAATTTAAAAATGGCAAAGGGACAAGCATAGCCATAATAGCAGAACCGTTTGCAGGAAAGACCACCCTGATAAACGAAATATGCAGTATGAACAAAAATAAGGTAGAGATGATATCCCTTTCATCTGTCATAAAAGATGAAAAAAAACTGCAAGAGACTGAAAAACAAAAAAAGATAAAGATAATTGAAAACTGTCACTTACTCTATAGACATAAGATCGGCGGATTCGATATTATAGAGCGTTTTCTAAAGAATATTACATCCCAGGAAAATAAACAATACATAACCACGTGGAACATCCATTCCTGGAATTATCTGGAAAATACACATGGAATAGGAAAATATTTCCCAGTTCAGATAAAACTCCAGGGGCTTACACAAGAGCAAGCAAGACAATTCATACTCTCCGAATACAAAGAAGGAGAGATACAATTCATTGAAGATCCAACCGATCATAAAGAGAAGATGATAAGCGTTGTTATTGATAGTACTACTTTTTTGAATAAAGAGATAGGTATTCCCCACTTAAAAGTAAATTACAGGCAGATAAAAGGCAAGATCTCAAGAAAAAAGATCATCCTCACACCAGAGGAAAAAGTCTTTGAAAAGATATATTCCACCTCACAGGGCAACCCAGGAATGTCAAAAGCGATCTGGGAACGATACCTTATATATCCCCAGATAAAACCGGGGGATATAAAGGACCCATGCCAGGACATGGAACTTGATGATGATGAATCGTTCATCCTCTCCATTTTAGTTTCAATGCAGAAGACCAGTAGATCAGATATAATGGAAATTGCAGGAGATGATATTGACATCGAAAGGGCACTGCAAGTACTATCAAAAAAGGATATTATAAGCAGTGAGGAGGAACAGTACACGATCAAGCCTGAAATGCTCAAATGTGCTACAAACATCCTTAAAAGATCGAGGTTGGTGTGACCATGGTTGGAGAAGAAGTAGGAAGTTTAGCAGGCATACCCTCGATCGATACCGGGACTTTATTGAGCATAATCTCACTGCTTGTCATCGCATATATGGTCACAAGAGTGATCTCTATTTTATTGACAGCTTTCTCAGAGAAAGTGGGAAAGTACAGAATTAAAATAAAGATGCTCCTTCCAATTTTGAAGTTTTCAATATACGGATACACAGTTTACTATATAATGGCTAAACTTCTCGAGGTATCTGCCCAGGAACTTATCCTCTTTGGAGGACTTCTCGGTGCTGCAATAGGTTTTGGACTCAAAGACCTTTTTGCAGATATGATCGGAGGAATTATAATAGTATTCGAAAAGCCCTATCAGATAGGGGACAAGATAAGGATCGGAGACCAGTATGGAGAGGTAAAGGACATCGGAATAAGGGCTACGACGATCACCACACCAGATGATAACTACGTTTCCATCCCAAATTATGTCATATTCACACAATCAGTATCAAGTGCAAATTCTGGAAATTCCGAGATGATGGTCATCACAGACATATTCCTTGAGCATGGGTCTGATATGAAAATCGCCAGGAAGATACTAAAGGAGGCAGTAGTAACTTCAAGGTTCGTCTATATGTCTGAAAAACATCCAGTTACAATACATACCAAGGGCTTTCCTTTTTACATAAGACTTCGAGCAAAGGCATATACACGTGACCTTAGATACGAATTCAACTTTGAGTCGGACGTAAGCAACAGGGCTTGGAAAGAGTTGAAAAAGAAGGGCATAAAACCACCAGGTGCAAATTTAATAGCTTCCGGCTCAATGGCAGATCAAAAGGATCAATGAAGAGATCATTGAACATATCATGAAGGATATAAAAAAACATATTAAATAATATTGAATACTAATTTTACTGTATGCCTTGGAATTAACCATTTTGAGGCATGATAATGGGGGTAAAACTATGAAAATTAGCACACATGCTAAATATATGCTGATAATATTGATACTATTCAGCTTGATATGTACCGCAGCATCTGCACAGGGGGCCACAGGAGACAGGATCTGGGATGCAGATGCAAATATGACGCTTGAATACACCTGGACAGCTCAAAGCTATTCAGGATTCTATTATGATCTTGATTCCGGAATAAGTTCGGAAACACTGACCATCGATCTTGACAGTGATTCCGACAGGTCAATTGGTGACGGTGATCTTGTTTATTCTACAAAGCCTGTAGAAACCGATTTTGAGCACAATGAATGGGGTTCATACCAGGTTATCGGTTTCATGGCAGAGCGTTACTTTGCAGGATACACGGATGACTCCGCATTTGCAAGGGATGATGTCAGTTTAATGTCAGAAGGTCAGCTGGCAAAAGTGCTTACAGATGATGACGACAAAAAGTCTTTCTTCGCAGGATCCTCGTTGGTTCTGGAAGAAGGCTATAAGCTTAGCATAGTTGAAGTCGACCTTGACGGCAACAAGGTACTTGTTTCACTTACAAAGGATGGCAAACAGGTTGAAAGTACTGTGTTGTCCTCAGGAAATGACTATGTTTACGAAAAGGATTTGGGGTCCGCTGAGGACGTACCAATAATAGCTGTAAACTTTGCAGAGATATTCAGAGGAACGGAAACAAATGCGATCTTTGTTCAGGGTACCTTCCAGATCTCGGACCAGTATGTGGAGATCGATGGTGGAGATGATTTTGGCAAAATGGAGATCCAAACTGTAAGTGCAAGCGAGATATCAATGGAGAATAATGAGGGCATATCTCTTAGCAGAGGAAAGACAATAGACATCATGGGCAAACTCAAGTTTATTGTAGCTGACGATGATACATTGAGATTTGCTCCATTTTTGGACCTCACGGCACCCGGAACCTATGAGCTTAGGGGCACTATTACTGAAGAAGAGAATATGACCTGGACACCACTCAACTTTGAAGGTTTCTACTACAACATCGATGAGGGAATAGGAACCGAATCACTTGAGGTAGTAAGCCTTGATGGCAGGACGATCGAAGAAGGTGACCTTGTATATTCAACAGTGGCGGAGGAAGTGAGCTTTGAGTATGGCCAGTGGGGCAAATTCAATGTTGTAGGGTTCATGGCGGAGAAATACTTTGCAGGGTACCCAGATAACAGGTTCACTGATGAGACAAGCATGCTTTCTGAGGGTCAGCTCTCCAAAGTGCTGATCGATAATGACAAGAAGAGTACTCTTGTCGCTGGTTCGTCCCTTGTGCTCGAAGAAGGGTATGAGATCGAGGTCGTAGAGGTGGATATCTCCGGTGACAAGATATTGGTCGCACTGATGAGAAATGGCAAAGAGGTTGACAGTGGGGTCATACAATCAAATGCTGACCTAGTATTTGAAAAGGATCTGGGATCCGCTGAGAACGTACCAATAATAGTAGTCCATTTTACAGAGATATTCAGAGGAACGGAAACAAATGCAGTCTTTGTGCAAGGAATGTTCCAGATATCTGAGAAGTTCGTCGAAGTTAATAATGGGGATAATTACGACAAGATGGAAATAACGAGGATCAACTCCCAGACGATCGAGATGGAGAATGAGAAATCAATTGCACTTTCAAAAGATAAGACCATACCGATCATGGGCGATATCTCCTTTAAAGTCGCAGATTCCGACACTATCAGATACTATCCATTCGTAACACATACCACACCCCCATCTCGGGCACTTTCAATTGAAATGCCTTCTGTGCTGGTCCAGGGTGATACCATTGACATAAAAGTGACCTTCCGTGGTGCAGCTGTCAGCGAAGCACTTGTTGAATTCGATGGCGATGAGGTTGGACTGACCTCTGATGAGGGCACGATATCATATAGGCCGACAAGGATAGGCACTTTTAGTGTCAGTGCTGAGAAAGAAGAATTTGCATCTGCAGATAAAGAAGTGGAAGTCATATCTCCTGATGATGTGACCAGAAAGGTATCCATTGAAGTCTCGCCTGAAGTCGTGTATGAAGGAGATACGATCACAATTTCCACGATAAAGGCCATCGGTGCAGATCCGGTTGCAGGCGCGCAGATATTCTATGATGGGGTCTCGATAGGCAATACTTCTGCAAAAGGCACACTTTCCTTCAAGGTACTGGATTCCGGAGTTCACAAGATAACATCACAAGCTGAAGGATTACTGGATGCAGAGTTTAACCTCGAAGTAATAGCTCTTGAACCAGAATTTGAGTTCTCTAACCTCGTTATAGCACCTGCAGAGGTCGATGCAGGGGAAGCTGTAACGATCATGATCGATGTTATGAACACCGGTACCGATGAGGGCGATGTCGATGTACGGCTCAAGATAAATGGAGAAGTCGTAGATTCCAAGAGTGTTACCCTTGGTGTAGATGAGGAAACCACGGTTGAGTTCACACATACTGAATCAGAAGCAGGTGAATATCTAGTCCAGATCGGAATCGAATCAGGAACTTACACCGTGACTCGTGGAATTCCGGGCCTGGGAATCTTCGTTTCAGTATTGATTCTGGTCTCTGCAGCATTTGTCGCAATGAGATCTAGAAAGGAGGACTGAGATCAGGAGATCGAAATTGAAAGTAATTGAAACTCCCTGCCCTTAATGGGCAGAGAACTTTTTTAATTACAAACATTGAGAATGCTTGGATGCATAACTAGGCATCACTATAATGAAAAGTTGGAGATGGGACTCAAAAGAATCTCTTGTTAATGAAGCTACAGTAACAGGTGAAACCTACCCTGTAGAAAAATTAGCGGTGGTGAAAGCAGAAACACCGCTTGATTTAATACCATCTAATAAATTTCAAATCTTTTTCAAGAGATCTTTAATATCTTCATTAATCTCAATTGCCAGCTTTTTTGCACTCTCACCTGTAGAATCTACAAGTCTTTCAACCTTGGAGATGATCGCCTCGATCTCTTCCTTTATGTCAATCGATCTGATCGAATCTGATATAGATTTCATCTCTTTTTTTACATTCAGTCCCAGCTTCGATGCTTCGTTACCAGTGCTTTCTGCCAGTTCATCGACATTATTGGAAAGTTTCTCAAGTCGATGATTCAGATCGATCTTGCTGTTGATCAAAACTAGTTCATTTTTGATTTCAGATCTCAATGTTTTTGCAGCTTCTCCTGTAGAATCTACAAGCTTATCGACTCTGGTAATGACATCATCGATCTCTTTCCTGAGATCTATGGATTTAACAGAACTTGCAAGGGATCGCATATCCTGCTTTATTTTTGTTCCTAGCTTCGATGCTTCGCTTCCAGTCTTTACCACCAGTTCATCGAGATCACTACTTAGATCATCCATATGCTTCTGCATGGATATCCTGTCAGTTATAACGGTAATTTCCTGTTTTACCTCGGAAGCAAGCCTTTTTGCAGAACTTCCGGTCCTGTCAACCAGCTGATCCACCTTTACTCCAAGTTTTTGGATATCAGCCTTGATATCTATAGACTTCACATCTGTAGCAAAGGAAGCAAGCCTCATCTTAATCTTTTCATTTATAACTTTTGCTTCTTCGCCAGTCTTTTCTACCAATTTATCTACGTCTTGATCTATCTCTTCAAGTATTTTCTTCATAGTTTACCCCCAAAAGATTATTCCCATTAAATGTAAGAAAGGTCAAAGATATAAAGCTATGCTAGTATCAAAATTAGAATTGATCAATTCAATATTTGTAGACAAATCCCAGCTCATCTACCCGGAACCAATAAGAGAGAATATAGTTGTTGCTTCTGCAACAATTACATTCCATAAACCCCCATTTTATTTGAGATAAGATCTATCCATTCACCCATGATAATTATCTATTTGCAACCCCAAGTATCCCTGCAATCTCAAGTCCTTCGCCACCGATTGCTGAAAGCTGGCTCAAAATATCTGACTTTGCAATGAATTTTTCAGTTCTTGTACCATCAGGCTGCTCTATCTTTATGGTGACCTCTTCTTTTGCATATCCTCTGTCAGTGCATTCCTTAATGATCTCACCATATTCAGTGGCGATGATCTTGAGACATTCCAGGATCCTGTTATCATCCATAGCATTTTTGTTATCAAGTAAGATCCGTTTAAGTTTCTTTGATCCTACAGATTCAGAGAATATTTCCTTGAGTTTTTTTGCAATTATATCGACATAGCCCATGTTTATCGAATCTGCCAGGGCACTATCACCTGTTATATCATATTCGCCATAGTGAATTATGTAAGTATTCTCATCTCCCGATATTGTGAATTTGTGTTCAGAATCTTTATCTTCGATCACCGTTTTAAGGTTCTCACCGTCATAATCGATGGATTTGACATAGAAGTCAGAGACATTGATCTTCTTTAATTTATTCTCTTTATGCAATATCCCACTCATAGACCAGATCGGTAATGTGAGTTCTTGCAGATCTTCAACTTTGATCAGACCATCAGTGAAGGTCAGATCAAATTCATATTGCATATTGTTGATAGAACTAAACTGCGTTCCAATCATTCTTTTATCCATTACAAAAGCAGAGTATGAATTATCAGCATCATATACGGAAATTTCAAAAAAGGGACTCAAGATCGAGAGCATTTTTGATTCAAGGTCTTTCACCTCATGCTGAGCAAGTTTAGTTTTTTCTTCAATTTCTTCAAATAATTCATTATCCTTGCTTGCAGATACAGATGAACATGTATCAAGGATCAGATCCCTGATTTCAATAATGTGCTTTGAATCAATTCCTTGCGTGATCTTTTCGATAAAATCGGTTGTGTCTTTTTGGAACTGATCAATTTCCTTAATTGTATTCTCCAGGATCACTACGTCTTCTTTATTTTCTTTTTTAATTTTTGTTGCAGACCTTTCAAGAGGTATGACTTCCTTCGAGACCTTCATGAAATTCTGCAGATCCTGGATAAAATCCACTTGCACCGACAATTCAGTAGAATCCTGATAAGTATATTTCATTTTATAACCCCCTATAAGAAATTAATAAGATGCCCCATAGATACACTACAATCTCAAGAATATAAGCATGATGGTTCGGCTCTGCAGAGATATTCAAATAAACTGGCGTACAATGAAATTTATGAATAGAATGAGTTTGTTGACTTTTTTGCTTATCCTCTTTATTATAGAGATGCAACTTACAATTTGAAATTATATTAGATGAATGAAACAAGTATAAAAAAGAAGAAGAGAATTGAAATTGAAAATATCAATTCTCTACAATAATTTTCTCTCTCGATATTGTATTTAATGGATGGCGTTTGTAATATCAGCCTCTATATTGTAGTAGGTGTCCGGCGTTTCATCACTAAAACTGAATTTATATGACCCTGGAAGCATTTCCATGTCGTTAGTGAATACTTGCCAACCAGCAGAGTAATAGTGGGTACATGTATCAGAATCTGAAATGGACTTTCCTGTGGAGAACACAACTGTTGGGTCAGTTCCGATATTCTGAGAGATATCGTTGGATGTACTTTCATAGGTCATGAAGAATCTGTACGTGTTCGGCAATAATTCTCTGGAAATAATTCCATCAGTGGTAGTTCCGAGATCATACCAGCCGCCGGAATAATACTTCACAGAACCTGTATCCATAAGGTTACCATCACTATCCCTGAGTTCAACGATCGCGTTGACCGTGGAAAAAACTACTGTTGGATCAGTTCCAATATCCTGTGAAATATCGTTGGATGCATGCTCATAACTCATCTTGAACGTGTACCTGTTAGGCAATAATTCCCGGGAAACATTGCCATCAGAGGTAGTTCCGAGATCGTACCAACCACCGGAATAGTACTTCACAGAACCGGCATCCATAAGGTTACCATAACTATCCCGGAGTTCAACGGTTGTGTTGACCGTAGAGAACACAACTGTTGGATCAGTACCGATATCCTGAGAGATATCGTTGGATGCATGATCATAGCTCATCTTGAACGTGTACCTGTTAGGCAATAATTCCCGGGAAACATTGCCATCAGAAATAGTTCCGAAATCGTGCCAGCCACCGGAATAGTACTTCACAGAACCAGCATCCATAAGGTTACCATCACTATCCCGGAGTTCAACGGTTGTGTTGACAGTGGAGAAAACCACTATTGGATCAGTTCCGACATTCTGAGATATATCATTGGAAGCATGATCGTAACTCATCTTGAAAGTATACCTGTTCGGCAATAATTCTCTGGAAACAATTCCATAAGAGGTAGTTCCGAAATCGTGCCAGCCACCGGAATAGTACTTCACAGAACCGGAATCCATAAGGTTACCATCACTATCCCGGAGTTCAACTGTTGTGTTGACAGTGGAGAACATTACTGTCGGATCAGTTCCGACATCCTGAGATCTATCGTTGGATGCATCCCCGTATCTCATCTTGAACGTGTACCTGTTAGGCAATAATTCTCGGGAAACATTGCCATCAGAAATAGTTCCGAAATCGTGCCAGCCACCTGAATAGTACATCACTGAACCGGCATCCATAAAGTTACCTTCACTATCCCTGAGTTCAACGGTTGTGTTGACAGTGGAGAACACAACTGTTGGGTCATTACCGATATTCTGAGAGATATCGTTGGACGCATGATCATATCTCATCTTGAACGTATACCTGTTAGGCAATAATTCCCGGGAAACATTGCCATCAGAAATAGTTCCGAAATCATACCAGCCACCGGAATAGTACATCACAGAACCGGCATCCACAAAGTTACCATCACTATCCCTGAGTTCAACGTTTGTATTGACCGTAGAGAACACAACTGTTGGATCAGTTCCGATATCCTGAGAGATATCGTTGGATGCATGGTCATAGCTCATCTTGAATGTGTATCTGTTAGGCAATAATTCTCTGGAAACACTTCCATCAGTGGCAGTGCCGAAATCGTGCCAACCACCTGAATAATACTTCACCACACCGTCATCCATAAGGTTACCAGTACTATCCCTGAGTCCAACGGTTGTCATGACCGTGGAGAAAACCACTGTGGGATCAGTTCCGATATCCTGAGAGAGATCGTTAGATGCATACTCATATGTCATTTTGAATATGTACCTTTTCGGCAATAATTCTCTGGAAACACTTCCATCAGTGGCAGTGCCGAAATCGTGCCATCCACCGGAATAATACTTTACCACACCGTTATCCATAAGATTACCAGTACTATCCCTGAGTCCAACGGTTGTCATGACCGTGGAGAACACAACTGTTGGATCAGTTCCAATATCCTGAGAGATATCGTTGGATGCATGCTCATAGGTCATCCTGAACTTGTAAGTGTTAGGCAATAATTCCCGGGAAATATATCCATCAGTGGTAGTTCCGAGATCGTGCCAGCCACCTGAATAGTACATCACAGAACCGACATCCATAAGGTTGCCATTACTATTCCGGAGTTCAACGGTTGTGTTGACAGTGGAGAAAACAACTGTTTGATCAGTTCCGACATCCTGAGATATATCGTTGGATCCATGATCGTAGTTCATCCTGAACTTGTACATTCCAATTGGCAGTTCTTTGCTCACTTGACCATTCTCATCAGTCGTACCGAAGTCATTCCAGCCCCCACTGTAGTATTTGACGGCACCGTTGCTGATAGGTGAACCCATGCTATCCTGCAGATCTACTGTTACTAGCACCCTGAGTTCAACATTAGTGTTGTCTGTGGAGAAAACCACTGTTTGATCAGTTCCGATATCCTGAGATATATCGTGGGATATGTTCTCGTAGGTCATCCTGAATCTGTACGTGTTTGGCAATAACTCCCCGGAAACATTTCCATCAGTGGTAGTTCCGAAATCGTGCCAGTCACCAGAATAATACTTCACGGAACCGGTATCCACAAGGTTACCATTACTATCCCTGAGTTCAACATTTGTGTTGACAGTTGAGAAAACCACTATTGGATCAGTTCCGACATCCTGAGTTATTTCGTTGGATGCATGCTCATATGTCATCTCGAATATGTATGTTTCAGGCAATAATTCCCTGGAAACAATTCCATCAGTAGTAGTTCCAAGATCGTACCAGCCATCGGAATAGTACTTCACAGAACCCGCATCCATAAGGTCATTATTACTATCCCTGAGTTCAACGCTTGTGTTGACAGTGGAGAAAACCACTGTTGGATCAGTTCCAACATCCTGAGTTATATCGTTGGATGCATGCTCGTATGTCATCTCGAATGTGTATGTTTCAGGCAATAATTCTCGGGAAACAATTCCATCAGTAGTAGATCCAAGATCATACCATTCATCGGAATAGTACTTCACTGAACCGGCATCCATAAGGTTATTATTACTATCCCTGAGTTCAACACTTGTGTTGACCGTGGAAAAAACAACTGTTGGATCAGTTCCGATTTCCTGAGAGATATCATTGGATGCATGCTCATAGGTCATCCTGAAATCGTACATCCCAATTGGCAGTTCCTTGCTCACTTGACCATTCTCGTCAGTCGTACCGAAGTTATTCCAGCCTCCACAGTAGTATTTGACAACACCGTTAATGAGAGGTGAACCCGTACTGTCCTGCAGATATACCGTTACTAGTTCCTTGAGCTCAGCGTTTGTGTTGACAGTAGAGAAAACCAATGTTGGGTCAGTTCCGATATCCTGAGATACATCGTAAGATATATTCTCGTAGGTCAGCCTGAATATGTACGTGTTAGGCAATAATTTTCTGGAAACATTTCCACCAATGGTAGTTCCAAAATCGTGCCAGTCGCCGGAATAATACTTCACAGAACCATTATCCACAAGATTGTCATCACCATCCCGGAGTTCAGCGTTTGTGTTGACCGTGGAGAAAACCACTGTTGGATCGGTTCCAATATCCTTAGATATATCATTGGATGCATTATCATAGGTCATCCTGAATATGTATGTGCCAGGCAATAATTCCCTGGAAACATTTCCGTCAGTAGTAGTTCCGAAATCGTACCAGCCACCTGAATAGTACTTCACAGAACCAGTATCCATAAGCTTGTCATCACAATCCCTGAGCTCAACGGTTGTGTTTATAGTGGAGAAAACCACTGTTGGATCAGTTCCGATATCCTGAGATATATCGTGGGATGTATGTTCATAGGTAATCTCGAATATGTACGTGTCAGGCAATAACTCCCTGGAAACAATTCCATCAGTAGTAGTTCCGAGATCATACCAACCATCGGAATAGTACTTCACTGAACCGGTATCCATAAGGTTACCATAACTATCCCTGAGTTCAACGCTTGTGTTGACCGTGGAGAAAACAACTGTGTTATTAGTTCCGACATCCTGAGTTATATCGTTGGATGCATGCTCATAGCTCATCCTGAACTCGTATATTCCACTTGGCAATTCCTTGCTCACTTGACCATTCTCGTCAGTCGTACCGAAGTCATTCCAGCCCCCGCTATAGTATTTGACGTCACCGCTAATTAGGGGTGAACCCGTACTATCCTGCAGATTGACTGTTACTAACCTTGCATTGCTCACGGATACTGTTGTTGTATCTCTGCCTATAGACTCACCGTCATAACCTACAACTTTGTGCATAGCAGTTGGTGTTAAGTTCTGCCCCCATTCATCGGAGATTTCACTTTCTGAATAATATTTAATAGTTGAATTCGCATCAAGATGATCTTCCGTAAGTTGCTGAACTTGTGGTAAAGTTTCGAAATCTGCAGTATCATCATTATCTTCAACACAGCCAGATATAAAAATAGTAATAAATAAAAAAGCAATCAAAATGAGCATGGTACTTAGATTGTTTTTGAGCATGGAATGGATGTGGAGCATAAAAGATGCATGATTTGTTAATATATAAATGATTACATTATAATAAACTTCATGTATTATCATTATGTTTTTGAAAGATCCCCCATTGAGCTTCAACCATTCCTTTTTTGTTTCCCCCTTTACCGAAATCTCCTTGCTATTCTCTCCGGCAGATAGTCCCGATTAGCCTCATCGACCATCAGAACCTCGAACTCCCCCCTTATCCTCTGCGCCAGTGGATGCTCACTCGACCTATGCAGCACGGCAAGAATCGGCCTGTCCGAATCAAGTACTTCCTCCACTGCACGGACGAAGTTATCCGACTTAAGCTCCATGGGCCCGACCTCATCTATAACCACAAGGTCACAACTAAGGGCATCCCTTATCGCCTCGGCACCTATGCTGTCAAGGTCCTCAAGATTTACATGATATTTTCCCAGCTTCGGACCGGTGCATTTGATATGGCTTAGGATACCTTTACTGCCTGTATCTATATCCTCTATCGAAAACCCCTGGCGTTTGCCGTCCACACGTATCTCTGCGGCCCGAATGCCACAGGTTTTCAGATCAAGTATTTCCACAACCCTTGCCACTACCGTTGATTTCCCCACACCGGGCTTTCCTGTTACCGCTATTCGAAGCATCTGTAATCTCTCCCATATGGAAAGGATGAGTGGGTGGTATTTAAGTTGAATTGGTTTCGGTCTGTCTTTGATCATAGGTTTATTGATAGATATTGTAGTGTAGATCCGGGCATCCCCTCTTCTGTAACCCATTCATGTAGATGTTTTCTAAGAGTACGTTGCATTGTATGAGCAGAATGCCAAGTCCTTTGAAAAAATAAGACAAGATCAGAAATCTAAATTTCGATCCAAGATCGATCGGTACATGATCATTCCTGTGTAAATAGTCCTTATTATTATATAGAGAGGTTGTAAGTGTGATAGTATGGATAATTTCAGGTATTATGTAAGAGATGACACTCCGGTTGAAGTAGCGGAATCGGTCCTAAGGACCCTTCAGGCCATCAAGGAAGAACATGATTGCGATTATACGATCATTAAGATAGAGGATCTTTCAGAGGACGAACAGGAAGATGTTCTGGAGAACATACGCATATTGAGCCGGAGGAATACGATCGGCGTTGTCAGCAAAGGCAGAGGGTCTCTTCCCATCTCACGCAAGAAGAATCTCAGCAATGTGGGAATACTCGTTCATTCCAGAGATGGAAAGGACATTGCGGTCTATCCTAATGTGAAGAACAACAAGATGACGACTACTATTCAATACCTGAATCTGATAATGAGGTCACCAAATGTCGAGGATGCCCTTGAGTCAAAACATATTTCCGAAGATGACATTTCAAGGATGATATCCAGCATCCCTGAACTTATCGAACCCGGACTGACATTCCACGAAGTGGAAGTAGAGGTGGAGGGCGGTAGGATAGATGCTGTTTTTACTGACTCACAGGACAAGCATTTCCTGATAGAGATAGAGATAAACGCAAGGGACAATGCCATCGGCCAGGTGCAGAGGTTCAAGCTGCCTTATGCTGAAAAGTACGGAGTGGATTTAGAGGATATACGCCTGGGCATCGTCTGTGCAGATATTGATAGTAGCAGAATGACGGCATGTCGTGGTGCAGGTATTGAGGTTTATAGGCTGTGTCTGGAAAAGTTGGAATGATGCAATAAATGTAAACTAGTCATTAGGTAAAACTGATCCGATCACTATCACCTATAGTAGAATTTACATTACAGGGAAACTTTGATCTTGTTCGTATTCCCATAAGGCTTTCGCTCTACCAGGGATTTATCTTCAAGCTTTTTGAGAATACGACTTACCTTCACTTTGGAGAATCCGGACTCCAGCACCAATTCACTCTGGAAGATTTCTTCTTTTTCAGCTATTATCCGGTACAACTTTTGTGAATCGCCATCAAGAACCCTTGCAATAAGATCCCTTTTGTGTGCAGTGTCATCTGGCTTTTCACTATTACTGACAGAATTGAATGATGGTGATATGCCGGTGGCTGAATTATTGAATACCGGGCATGGATCGGCATCATTGAACGAATTGGAGCTGGCGATTGGATCAGAAAGATACTCCCCCATTTCAGGCAGATCCTGTTCATCCGAACTGAAAATGTCCGATGTGAACATAGCAGCACAATAGGTTGCAACTGATGCCATCATAAGCATAAGAAAAACAGAGTTAATTGGAAACATAAGAGGCACCTCGACCCCTACAGTACTTCCGTCCTTAAGGGAAACAGAAAGACTGGACATACCCTGTGAAAAAAGAAGCAATGATAATGAGAACAGGGATACTGCAAGGATTATCGCAAAGAATGTATCTTTCTTTTCCATGCTAGATCCTCTCAATATAGATTCAGACCCATTCTACATCGGTAGTTATACCACTTTCTATAATAATACCTGTGGTCACTGAAGCATTGTTCATGTTCTCAAGTACCGAGCTGAAGTGTTCGATCGTTTCTTCATCGCCTTTGATCAGTTTTTCAATTTCATCGTAGGAAAGCATAACAAAACTTTCTTCTTCAAACCTATCGATGTTGGTCCAGAGATCCTTGTTATAAAAATAAGTATAATCTTCCGAATACAACAGAGTACCATCTTCAAAGACATTCATTGTTATAGTTTCTTCAGCCCCATCATCGACCTGATCCCACTCGAAGCTTGATCCGGTCGAGAAATAAAACTTGTTGAAGTCATTTATTGGTAACCTTCCGGAGATCATGATCGAATCGCCGGATGTATCTATAGCATCATCATAAGTTGAATTTAGCTCAACCAGTATGGAACTGATGTTCTCATTCAGGAAGCTTTCCGGAATAAACAACTTTTCAGTGATAGTATTGCCAGAAAGGTAATATTTGGTCAGGTCCTGAGAGTATTTGATATCACCATCAATTACAATATATTCAATTCCTACAGGCAGTGCTGTAGCAACCTGAATTTCATTAAATCTAGCTCTATCAGTAAAATAGAATTCATCAAATTCATTTACGGCTGACCCCTTAAGTATAAAACCATCGTCTAGCACTATAACATTATCCGGATTTGAACTCTCCAGATCTTCAATGATGAACCCGACATCATTGCTCACAAGAGAAACTGGAATTCGTAGTTCTTCTTTAACAAGCTTATCGGAATTATCATCAACCAGAAGGAACTGGCTGGCTGCCGCTCCTGCGATCGCAGCTAATATGCACATAGTGATCAATAGAACAGCCGTTTTTCCATTATTCAGATCCATCATAGACATAAACCCCTTTTATTTAATATTATATAAGACAATGTGCTTGAGCAACTTGATCATTATTTCAAGAAACTACATCCAGAGTGAGTGAGATAAATTTGGAACGCCTCAACATTTAGTTTTTGATCCTAAATTAAGTTGAACCATCATAGCCATAACAGAGTCCGAGGAATAATAACGGGAAAAATACATGCCATTATTATCCCTTGGACCCTATCAAGCAATCATACAACCAAAGAATCAAACGATAAAACAATCGATCATATCACCTGATGTCCTGTCTCATAAAGACATAATAAGTCGCTATTAGAGAAACTATTGCCCAGAAGAACATGCTGACCAGATTTGTCATTTTACCCATGAGGATCTCAAAGACCGAAAGATCTTGTGTAGGATCATTGACCATAAGTGAAAATTTATCGCCCGAACTTCCCAGAATAGCATTTGCCACCTGCTCATAATTCAGACTGGGCGAGATCAAAGCTTCGATCATATTCTGGACCTTCCACTTCATTTCATAACTATCAAAGCCATCCATCCCAATCCCATGGGACGCATCTTCAAAGTCTGACATGTCAAGTTCTGAACCAGTAGCTCCGGATATGATGAAAGATACGCCATTAGAACTCTGAGCCTCCGGAAACATGGTGTCTGCAACTAAACCCGAAACCGAGGTGATCAGTATTGCACTGACGATCCAGAACATAAATGAGTTCAGCATCGAGCTGGTATCGTTTTTGGAAACAGTTGAGAAGAATATGCTTATTCCTAAGAATGTTACAAGATAGACTATGGAAACAACCATGAACAATATCAGTTTAATGATGTCGTCACCTGTTGGAACCAGACCCATGATCAATGCAACAGATACCGATATAAGAGCGGTTATCACCAGTGTCATGACAAGTACTGCGATCTTTCCAAGGAACTTTCCATTGATAACATCGTCCCTGTAAAGAGGATAGGATAACAGTAATTTCAGGTTTCCTCTTTCTTTTTCACCGGAAATCGCATTATATCCAAGCATTATTGCCAGTATCGCACCCATCACTGCAATGTTCGATACGATATTTCCAAACAGTACAGATGTTAGTTCCGGTTCGGGAAATGATAAGAATATATCACTGCTTTTCACATTTCCAAAATTCGCCATCTTTTCCTGATAACTCTGAATATCCTCATTATATTGATTTACACCGGAAATTGAAGATGTTAACATCAGTACTAAAAAGATTCCAAATACGATAGCAAAAGACTTGCTCTTCACACTATCAAAGAACTCTTTTTTTGCTATGGTCTTTATTTTGTTAAAGTTCATTTAATCCACCTGATAATATTTTTCAAAAATATCGAAAAGGTCCTCTGTTTCATATCTGAGGCTCAAAATAATGATGCCTATGCTGCTCAGTTCTGAACTGATCCGTTCCCTGACATCCCCTTCAGAAGTTATCCTGAAGATATTGCCTTCACGAACAAATTTGATAGAATCGATCGAACTAAGGACTTTCATTGTGATCTCCGGATCTTTTGTCTCCAGCAGGATGACATTGCTATTTTCCTTTCTGCGGAGATTCTCAAGTGTATCAAAAGCAACAAGCTTCCCCTGTTTCATGATAGCGATCTTTGAGCAGATATCCTTGATCTCCGATAGTACATGAGAAGAAATTACGATCGCGATTCCCCTGTCATTAAGCTTCTTTAAAAGCTGGTTCATCTCTACCCTTGCTTCGGGATCAAGACCTGATGTAGGCTCATCAAGGAAGATTACCTTCGGTTCCTTTACAAGAGCCTGTGCGAATCCTACCCTCTGCACCATTCCCCTGGAGAACTCACCTACTTTCTTGTCTGCCCACTTGCTCATCCCTACGATCTCAAGAAGTTCCGGGACCTTTGAACGATCTGCATCCGCCAGATCGCAGAAATACTCCAGGTTCTCTTTTGCTGTCAGGTTCTCGTAGTAAAGTGTATTATCCGGAAGAAAGCTGATGTTCTCCTTTAACATCATCATATTTTTCCCGATATCTTCACCGAATACCTTTATGGTCCCAGATGATTGTATTGTAAGCCCTGTAAGCATTACAAAGAGGGTCGTTTTTCCTGCACCGTTGTGTCCCAGAAGACCGATAAGATCCCCTTTATTGATATCAAGGGACACATCATCAACAGCTTTGAAGTCACCATATGTTTTTGTTAAGTTCTGTATTTCAAGTATTTTTTCCATATTCATCTCCTCCCGTATTTTTTAGCTGCAAGGACGAGACCTGCAACCAGAAGAATTATTGTCAACAATCCTATCCATGCTGAGTTCGAGCTGTTCTTGACATTGACACGCAACTTCGTTTCATCAGCCTCAACGTCACCGGATTCTGCACTGAGATCCACAAAATAGTCACCATTCTCGGTCTCCGAAGGGATTCTTATCTTGAGGTCAATATTCACATATTCTTCTGAATTGATCCTGTCAATATCATTTTCTGAAAACTCAAGGTCCCAGTTACTTCCCGGAGAATCTGTGTCAATCTCTATGTTCTCAAGATCGACATTGCCTGAGTTGAGCACCCTTACAGGTACAGTGATCTCTGAACCCGCCTCACCGGAAACATAGATACTTGAAAGCTGCATCGTCAGTTCCGGGTCACTTGTAGTATTCAGATCTTCTGTAACGCTAAAAGGCAAGTACAAAGTATCTGAAGTCCTTCCTGAACCGCTTATACTTAAATTGTAATCTCCAGCCGGACAATTCTTATCTATGTGAAGTTTGAGCTCCAGGTTTTCCACATCTCCGGATTCCACGTTTATTCTGGATATTTTATAACTATTTGAAATAAATTCATAAGAGTAAAATCCCGGGCCATTTACTTCAAGATCAAATATCTCATCAATAGAACCGGAGTTGTTAATCTCTAAAGGAATACTAACGGCTTCGTCTTTATAGAACTCAACGAATTCAGGAACATCTGTAGATATCTCAACATCCGAAAAAATATCCTAATTCGACCAGACCGTCAGCTTAAGGCCGTCATCCTCGATCCCATCTATCCTGAATGCCAGTGATGAGCGTTCAATAAAGATGACCCTCCCTTTGAGATCATAGATATCTTCATGACCACTGAAATCTTCTATCTGATAGAGCCTCTCATTTCCGATAGCATCTATTCTTTTTTCCTGAACGGTTAGGTCTTCCACAAAAGGACCACCATTCTGAGGATAAATATAATTCAAAGTGTAGTTACCCAATTCAATTTCCTCATTCGCTGAGAGATCGATCTCTTCTTTGAACCAGCCCTTATAGTTGATATCATCCAGATCAGATACTTCTACGGAATTGGATGCAGCCAGCGAAGGAGCAGCAAGTACAAAAAATGCCAGAATAAATGGCAACAATATCATTTTTCTGCTTATCAAGCCTGAACCTCCCAGGAAATTGCCAGGAAAAACAAGTAAGAACGTTTTTCCAATAATATGTGATTTTGTTTCATTCATACCTTCCTTGTCAATTATGATCAAAATACAATAGGTTGAAACGGTATTTTGATTTAGCCTGAAACACGTCCCAGCAATACGAAAATAGGTTATTGGAGAGTGACACAGTATTTAAATGAAGCAATCATATTCAGAAAAAATAGAAAAAAACTCCGGTATTTGCCCATTATTCCAATACACAGCACATTTTATTTTTCCGCAAGTAGCTGATTTGATAAGCGTATTCCCAAAAACAGAGGCATACACGCGAAAAGACCTTTACTTACTTAGAAGAATAAAAAAGAAAGATGTAGAAAATAGATTCAAAATACAGTTAATAATACTCCACGATAAGTTGGCAAGTCTACCGACAGGGCCAAATTCAAACCCTCTAAAAACAGCACGCTGCGACTAATAAAGAAAGAGGGTATCACAATATTAAAACCAGTTTCATCACAGATAAATCTTCGAAATAAAAAAATATGGCCCACAAATTCGCAGTATACCCGATAGTCAGAACGATAATACCAGAGATTATTACTAATTACGCGATCTGTCTTTGGAGATCAGTATCCCAGTACCAACTAATAAAAAGTAGACAAGAAACATAAGAAAGATCGATTGTGGCGGATGTATGCCTCTGAGAAGGTAACTGTTAAGAAGAAATATGAAGATGCCAAGACAGAAGAACATTATATATTCTTTTGTAAATCTATTAATTCGTTCATGTACCATAGTACCCCCATTACATAAGCATAAATATTTAATTTTAAATTATTTTTTTTACTCTTAATTAATATTTATTTATTATAAAGTATTTATGTAAATTCAATCGAAATAACCAATCAAAAATATTCTTATTCCCACCATACCAAAGTGTAGACTTCAGAATAAGAAATATAATCACAGAAATATCGGACGTAATACCAATCCTACCAAAAAGGAAGCAAGGTTGCAGATGAAAGATAGGGAGAGTGCTTTATTCATGCTCACTTTCAACACAAAACAGTAGATCACAGCTTCCACAAGAACCACTGAAACTTCCCCGATCGCAACCAAATGAGAATATGTTCTGATGAACATTGGAAGTACGAACCAGAGGTATGGAAGTGTTGAGAAGGAAGAAAAGGTTCCTGCAAATACCAACAAGGAATCAGGAATAGATGCCTGATCTGTTTTAAAGAGATAACGAACAGTTGCGAATAGGATAGTTGTCTCCACTATCAAAGTAACGAGCAATGCAAGCAAAAAGTTGTATTCATAGATCATCCTTATCACTTAGCACTAAAAATCCCTTTAAGAAAACGAATAATGGAATCCAGGATACCTTCATCGTTTGCTTCACCCTCATCCGGAACTGGCACCTCATCCTTTGATACGTCTTCTTCTATGGAAGAAATGTTCTCTTCTACAGAGGACACATTTTCTTTTATCACCAGCCTGATATCCGGCATATCCGGTTCTTCAAATGTTTCGATTTTGTCTGGAATGCCAGCCTTGTACTCTGACACTTGTCTGGATTTGTAGATGATCAGCCCGTCTTCAGAAAAACCAGCGATCGAATATTCGATCTCTTCTCTGATCAACGGATTCTCTATGTTCACAACATCCCAGTCAGGATTTATCTCAACTTCGTATGGGTATAGATTCGGATCAGTTTCCAGATCGATATTCTCAAGCCCTTTGGATTCCAGATAAGCTTTATCGATGGCATAGATCGTCAGGTCATTGGCCTTATAAAACTTAGTCAAGCATTTATCCGGGCTGATGATATACGGATTCTCACACTGGATAACCGGACCAGTGATGTGTCCGACCAGCACAATTTCCGGGAACTCATCCAGATTCACTATTTTTACACATCTGTCCATCCCGCGTGTTCCGGGAACTAGCACATCTGCACATGCGCTTGAGGTAAATACAGATAGAATTAGAAGAATTATTAAAATTTTGAATGAAAATTTCATGAAACCAACCTACTATTTTACTTAATTAATCTCCCCTTTTTCAGTCAATGCCACTGATAAAAATCGTGATCCATCCCATTGCAAGAATGATCGCAATCAGAAGATATGCAATCTCTCTTTTTGATGCAAAATAACCTGCCAGACCGCCAACTACCGAATAAGCAACAAAATAAAGAATCAACTCAATGGCCTCTGACAATCTGAGAATATCGTAGATCCTACCCGAAATTATGTCCATAGAAATAATGAAACCGATCCACGGTACGATCCCAACTATAATTGACCCGATCCTGTCTCTTGTTATCCATCCATAAATGATGGGTGCTGCAGGTATCATAAAGAAAAATGGAATTTCAAGTAAAGACCAATATCCACCGACGATCGTGCGGAACAATTCATTGGTAAAGACCAATATATTAATGAGAATTATCATAGATGATAACAACAACGATGCAGTCACTGATACAAGCAATTTTTTTGTATCAATTTTATTTCTAATTGACAAGAACAAAGACACAAGTGCAATTACAAACAGGGTAGAAACAAAGAATATTAGAGTTCCTATTCTGTTTCCACGGACCTCGTTGTTAGATATAGCATTTTGACCTTTACTACCAGGATCTTCATAGATGCCTTTGAGATTTTTTGGTAATAGATTGTCCTCAACTTTATTATTTCCGGAATCCCTAAAATAAATTCCAACACCACTATTCGAACTTATAGAATTACCATTTAAGGTATTATTGAAGGAACCTTTGAGTTCAATCCCATAGTGATTCGAATTTACAATATTGTTGATCAGCGTGTTATTGTGTGAAGATGCCAGTTTAATACCATTATTGTAGTTCGAACTTGCAATATTATTGGATATTTCATTATTATTGGAAGAACCAAAGACAAAACCATTATCGTTGTTCAATGTAGCGGTATTATTCTTAAGCACGTTATAGTTGGAAACACCGACAGAAATGCCGTTGTTATTCCGATCTACAATGTTATTTATAAGCGAATTTTTCTCAGAATTGCCCACAATAATACCTACATAATTGTTTGTGGCCCTGTTATTGCTAATGGAATTATTTTTTACATCATGAAGAAATATACCTGCTACAGCATCGTACTTAGAACCGGTTGCATCCTTTAGAGTGAAACCGCTAATAGTTACGTTATCTCCACTCACACGAAGGACATGATCGTTCGGATCTTCGGCCTGAATAATGGTATCGTTTGGATTACCGGATTCTGATATCAGTATGATTCCTTTATAGACATGCACATTCTCCAAATATATCCCGGGATACACAACAACCGTATCACCTGATTTTGAATATTTAACAGCCTCGTCTATCGACATAAATTTGGCAAAACCATCGTCATCTACGGTGATATCTTTAGCTGCAACATTGCCAGCTATCATAAGCAAAAATATCAGAAAAATTACACAACAAATATTGAATCTCAATATAGTGCCCCTTCGATAATACCGCTATTAATTGTACCCAACAGTTCCTCCAAAATTATAGTTTCATTATTTCCAACATTTTTTATGTTATCACGCAGTTGCAAACCCGACCCCATAATATTCATTCCCGACCTTGATAACGTGAGAACCTTTTTTATCAAGGAACTCGATCGTTCGCCTCCATTCCCCTGGACTTGCTTTCACATAGCTTTGGGTCTCGATCACTTCTTTGAGTGCGGGATAGTCGTTCAACTCCTCTTCCGTCACAACAACAAACTCCTCAGGAATCGTCTGCAATTGTTCGGCATCTATCCATTTGGCATTCATGTGGCCGTTTACACTTGCTGCAAAAAATGCCGCTGAGATCAGGAACAGTGTCACAAATGATATGACAAAGGCTTTTGCTACAAAATCACGTGATCTGTCTTTGCTTACCAATATCCCCAGACCGAACAATAATCCGAAAATAATGAACATATAGAATATTGATTCCGGCGGATGTATTCCGCTCAAGGCATATCCACTCAGTAAGAAAGTTGCAAGTCCGATAAATGCAAACATCAAATCCTTCTTATTAGTGATACCAGATTTTTCCATGCAGGCCACTCCCTGCACATAACTGGCAGCACACAATATAAATATATTGTATCTAGAACTAAAAAAATGATTTTAAATTAACCGCTCAATGCCGTTATAGACATACATATGAGGCGGGCGAATAAAACCTACCAGTGTCAGACCTACCGCCCTTGCAAGGTCAATCCCTTCATTTATAGGACCTGCTTTGCTGGCGAGTACGGAGACTCCTGCATTGACGGCCTTTGAGACCATTGTTACTGAAAGCCTGCCGGTTGCGACAATTGCACATTTTGACATATCCACACCTGCAAGGGCTGCTTTGCCAACTGCTTTGTCAACAGCGGAAGCCCTGCTCACATCTTCACAGAATGCCAGGATATTGCTGTCGTTATCAGTGATGATGACCGAATGGGTACCGCCGGTGCGTCTCCAGGTCTTTGCATCGGTCTTGAGGTGTTCCACTGCATTGAAGAGGACCTTGCGGTCAAATCTTATGTCAGAAACATTTCCGACCTTTTTCTTGCAGGGTCTGGAGCCAATGGCACAACTGCAAAAATCGAATCTTGAATCAGGATCTATGTTGCGTTTGGTCTTTCCGATACGGTCCGGACAGATGTCCGCTTCGCATATCAGGCGGTCGTCTTTGACCTCGACCGAGATGATGTCAATAGCGTGATCGATAAAACCTTCACATATTAAAAAACCCACAGCGAGTTCCTCGAACTCTTGAGGGGTTGCAAAAAAAGAAGCAAGAGGGACGCCATTGAGAGAAAGATGGAATTCTTTCTCAACGATGACATCCACATCAATTTCGTTACTGCTATCTTCCGTAAGCTCGACACCCTTATAAGAAAGATAAGGAGCGGAATCATCCCGCTCCTCATCACGCCAGAAGTTATTCTGGGCGTTCTTTCTCTCAACGTGCCAATCCAACGGCATGATCAAGCAATTTCCTTTATCTTTGCGAACAACTGCTTGAGTGTGTCTTCATTGCTCTGTGTGAACTCGAATGGAGACGTTGTGAACGGCTTGAAGTACATTGGCACGTTGTCGAGCCTGTAGAATGTACCGTCATTCTCCATTGCATCGATGACACCAGGAAGAACAACATCTGAAGCTGTTGTTGTTGGGCATGGAGCAATATCCAGGCAGGTCATTGGGATCTCTGCCAGATAGGATGCAGCATCTGCAGGAATGTGGTTGACAAGGTCAGCACACATAACGAATGCAGCGTCTACGTCCTTATCCCTCAGTACATCGACACAGGTGGTCTCTCCAGGGTTGTACCTTGGGTAGCCTCTTGAGAAGTCGATACCGAATGGATATCCGTACAGATATGATGCGATCTGGTTGAAACCTGCCACATTACAGTGACCTCTGAGTGCACCGAGTACGAACTTTGTACCGTGGTTGTTGTTAAGCTCTTTCACAAGGTTGAGACCAAGCTCAACGTTCCTGTGCTTACCCATTGAAGAACCAAGGCCAAGACCGACTGAGATGCTACCGAAGTTTGCGTTCATCATTACTTCGACCATCTCATCCATTGCGGAAATTGGCACACCTGTGATCTCCTCTACGGATGGGTGTGGACGCTTTCCGTTAAGAATGGTCAACAGTGCGCTCAAAAGCTCATAGTCAGAGTTTGGTTTGAGCTGTATGTGAAGGTCTGATGCTACTGCTGTGTCGGTCCTTCTTGGGTCAACGGTGATGACCTTACGATCGAACCTTCCTCTCTTGGACCAGTATCCTCTTGGGAAGACAGCATACTTTGACATGTGTCTTGGCATGGATGCCAGAGGGTTGGATCCCCAGTAGATGTTCACATCTGCTCTGTTCTTGGTCTGACCTGCTGTTGCACCTGGACATCCGCTTTCCTGGATACCCATTACAGTAGGACCGTGGCAGATGGTTGCGTTGGAATCAGCCACACCGCCAAGATACTCAGCGATGTGAAGACCGACTTCCTGTGCTTCGCATGAGGTCTCACTTCCGAGGAAGAAAAGAGGTCTCTTTGCGTTCACAAGCATCTCTGCAGCCTTTGTAAGTGCCTCGTCCCATGCAGCTTTCTCAAGCTTACCGTTCTTTTTAACAAGTGGGTCCTTAAGACGGTGTGAGCTTACGACTTCCTGGAACTTTGCATTACCCATCTTGCATGCGTTCTTGACAGTGATCTCGTTATCTCCAAGCTCTACCTGGATATCGTCACATGAAGCTCCGCATACAGGACACATAATGTTCTTAAAAACCATATCATTTACCTCCCATATAGAGATTAAGGACAACATCCTCTGCGCTCAATACCTCACCTTCTGCTGCTTCGACAGTTACGGGACTGCCTTTGTAGAGAGGGGAACCTGTTGAGAATGTATATGGGTCAATGATCACGTTGGACCAGATAGCCCTTGGCATGAACACATCGCCATCCATCATAGCATCTGTGCATTTTGTGTAGACTATGATGGAGTGTTTTTCGTCCTTACTTGTTACTTTTACTTTTTCCGGGCATCCAAGGGATTCAAAATTAGAGGGGGAGAGCCAGCATACTGCACACTCCTTTACGTAAGCCTCTGAATATTTGTTACCACCTTTAGCGAGTCTGCCCTCATCAATGGTACTTCCTGTGTTAAGTAATACTTTCATTATCACACCTCACAGATTCATGTTTGCGTCCTGATTGACATAGAGTGTGCCCTTTGGCCTCTTTGTGATCGCATTGTCACCGAGGAACTTCATGAACTCACCTGGGCATTCTATATCATCGAACTTAAGGTCGCTTTCGTTTGTCACATATTCAAATCCAGGAGAGAACCTTTCGATGGTTCCGTTAACGACCATTGTACCTGCTGTCATCTCAGCAGCAACTGCACGAATAGCGTTTCCTTTTACAGCGATAAGACCGCCGTTCTGGCGAATGCCAGTGTAGTGACCGACATTTCCACCAACGATGATCTCTCCGCCGCTGATACCGCCACCGAGGTTATTGTTAGCATTACCATCGACAACGATGCGTCCGCCGGACATTCCTACCCACTTACCACGGTATGCACAACCAACGTGGTCATTTGCATTACCTTCGATGTGGAGGAGTCCGCCTTTCATCTCCATGCCTGCCCAGGAATCAGCATCACCTTTTACAAGGATCTCGCCACCTTCCATCTCGGAACCGACATGCATGCTGACAGATCCCTCAATTGTGATCTTGCCTGCAGTCATCTTTTCACCGATGCGTTTTACTCTTGAAGCATCGCCTTTGATGACTATGGAAGTTTCCTCTGCGGAAGCACCAGCTTCGCCTTCTACATTGAAGAATGCAGAGAGTGGGAACTGCTCCGCACCCTGCCAGACCTGCAAAGCCTCGATCTCGCTCTTGTTCTTGCCGGCAAATGTATCAGGAGTGATAACATCTGCTTCTACTTTGATACCAATTTCAGTATTTATTGTAAGAATGACTTCTGCCATGCTCTCACTGCTCCATGTTTGCCTTGATAGCTGTTGGGTTTACAAGGTATTTCTCAGGTGTTGGATAGTGGTTGAATCCGTGTGAATAGTATCTGAACCATTCCTGAACATCCTTAAGCATTTCTTTCTCGTTTGCGTCCGGAACACTCGCATCGGTGTAGTAGGTCCTCTTCTCAGGGATCATGGTGATCTCACCATCGTGACAGACAATTTCTCCGCCCTTGACAGTGTATTCAGCAGTGCTGAACTTGTTGATCAGGTCAGAATATTCCCTGGTGTCGATCTTTGTTGGGTCGATGTCGTAAACAGTAACATCACCGTCAGCACCGATACCGAAGCTACCCTTCCTGTGTGCCATACCAATGGTCTTTGCTGGGTTAGCACGGGTCATGATAGCAATATCATAAAGGGACATTTCCCTGTCAACGCCACCGAGTGTACTTCTGTCGTTTGCCCATGGGTGGCATTCACTGAATGTCTGGTCCCTGAACTTCTCGGACATCAACCAGCTCATAACAAGTGGGTATTTGGTGAATGGTCCACCGTTTGGACTGTCAGTTGTCATGATAGCCTTCCATGGATTATCGATCAGGAGCAGGCATTCAAGACCCATTGCCCACTGGGTACTGTGAACAGGGTTGCTCTTAAGGTATGTGAATGGACAGACACCTGAACCACATTCGAGTTCAACATCTGTGTTTGACCATTTGCCACCGGTAAGCACTGAGAGATCGTGGATGGAAGGACCATCACCGGTCATGCATGTTGCTTCACCAAATGGTACACAACCACTGTCAATTACAACATGGTCAGTGCTATTGATATAATCTGTAAGAGGTTTGACACCGGACTCGAAGTCACGCCAGGATGTACCGCCAAATGCGTTGAACATCATGTGTGTGAGGTACACGGACTGGTCTCTGCTTGCATCGATCTTTGTCTCAGCCCAGTCAACACCCATGTCCTGCTTTACTTTCGCATTTTTGGACATTTTCAAGGATTCCTTTGTTGTCTCAAAGTTTCCTGGATGACCAAGGTTGTTTGCGTGAAGGTGCACTGACATTGGCATACCGAGCATTTCATTCACTTCGGTCAGCCCATCGATGATCTCTCTTGGAGTTATCTCGAAGTGGATGTTTGCTTCATCAAGGGAAGAAACGTTCTTACCCCAGCCCCAGTTCTCGACTCCACCAGGATTGACACATTTGATACCATATGTCTTGTGGGTTCTCATCATCCATGCAACATATGCTGCTGCCCTGTCGACGTCGCCTTCCTTCAGGTAGCGCATCATGAACCAGTTGTTACCGAGAACAAGGTAGCCACCCATATCGAGCATTGGAATGGAACGCATCTCTTCGTGAGTATGGCGTGCTTCCATTGGAGGAACAGCTGCTTCAAAAGCAGTGGTGTATCCCATCTTGGAGTATTCGTAACCTTCCATGTAGACGGATGGTACGGTCTCTCCTGAGCCTGAATGGGTAATATCGGTCTTTGCCAATGTTGCCTTGTAACCATCTTCAGGACGCATCATCCTACCGACGTTTACCTTAGCACCAGCAATGTGTGTGTGAGAATCGACACCACCAGGCATTACGGTCTTGCCTGTTGCATCAACTATCTTAGCATCCTTCATGTCAGCTGCGGAAAGTTCGGAAACTACCACGCCGTCCTTGATGAAGATGTCCTGCTTCTCACCGTTCACTTCATTGAGCGGATCATAAACATATCCGTTCTTAATTACAATAGTTCCAGCCATTATTCAACCTCCCTCTTCTCAAGCCAGATCGCAGAGACCGGGCAGATGAGAGCACATGCACCACATGAGCCACATACTTCCTGATCGACTACTTTGACAGTACCGTTCATTACCTCAAGGAGTGGTTTCCCATCAAATTCAAGATCGTTTAGTGAACCTGCTGCAAGGTTCTTTGAGGAGTTTGCATTGACAGGACACATGATGACACAGTTACCACAGCCAAGACATGCATCTTCATCTGTCACCAGGACAGAGGTCAATACAGGGGTTGCTGATGGCTTGTTGAGAAGTTTCTTCTCAAATAGAGCTTTCTTGTTCATGTCAGGAACGATCGCTGTCTTCTGGACATCGATAGCTCTTACAGGACAGGAAACAGCACATGCTCCACAGTAGATACATGCATCAGCACGCTGAGCGACCTTGTCAACTCTTTCTCCTGGAGCCCATTCTGGATTGAACAGTGCATTGCATGGACATACATCCACACAGGTTCGGCATGCCTGACAGACATCCTCTGCGCGTTCCCATGTACCCTCGAAAGGTTTCTGCACAGTGATAGCATTAGTTGGACATACCTCGCCACACCATCCACAGTGTACGCAGGTTTCCTGATCGATGATGGTCTCACCATCTATGCGTGCACTGCCATCGTTTGCGAGCCACTGCTTGGTCTCGATAGCACCCTGCGGACAGATCTGCTCACATACACCACAGTGTACACAATTATCGTTCACCGTTGTTGGTGCGAGCGAGCTGCACAGGAAGTTCTCATCGCATACAGGCTTTCCATCTTCTCTCATCTCAAGGGCACCTGTTGGACAGATCTTAGTACACATTCCACATGTGATACATGTCTCTCTGATATCCAGGTACTCCTTATTTATGAGTCCCCTGGCAACAGGTCCTACTGAACCTATGATCAATGTGTCCTTAGGACAGACCATTGTACAGGTTCCGCAACCAATGCACTTTTCTGGTAAATACACCACTTGCTTGTTATCTTTTGTCTGAACTACTATTTCGTTCATCTCATCTACTCCGTAATTACTGCTCATGCCTGCATGCTTCACAGAGTGCTTCGCCTTCATATTGAATGAAGCTCTCTCCACATTTCTCGCACAGCCTTACTTGCTTGCTTTTCTTGACCGGAACTTCGATCTCTGTAAAAGTGTAAGAATAAATTTTCTCGCCTGCCTCGAGTAATATAGGCAGGACCTCTTCATGACGCACTTTTTCAAGGTTCATGAACCATGCATGCAATCTCGGGTAAGCCGCAGTCTTTTCTGCGTCAAGATATATTCTGACAGCAGGCATCCTGGTCTCGCCCGGTGCACCACGTTTGTTCACGGTAACAGCCATCTTGCCGTAGTCCTTTATCTTCATTCCCTTGTTCCCGATGGTAGCACCTTCGAGTATCTGGAATGGATCTGGAACACAGTTGGATGTCTCCGCTGTAACATAGATGCGTTCCCCTTCCTTAACATCGAGTAATCTCTTCGCCATAGTGAGCATCTGTAATCCTATCAGTGCCCCCGAGCTCAAGTACCCGTGGAAAGGAATGATCTTCTCTATCTGTAAAAATAGTTCTGGATCTTGCTCTTTTATCCTGTTGATAATAGTATCCATATCGTCCATATGAAGACCTCTTAATTTATGAAATAACGCATCGAATCGGCCAGATTCTTATAGGCTTTGCTTGATAGCATCGCTTCTAATAGTAAGGAACATACCGGTGAAAATTATATATAGTTTATCGTTGCCGGTCGAATATCAGCAGGGAGTTTAAATAGCCACTGGAATTCGTTTTCACATAAGGGACATATAAGACGGAAAATAAAAAAGAAAGGCCATATTTTAAGCATAAGATATTGACAGACCCTTTAGCCCATCAAATTCACTCCACAAGCTCAGCAACCCTTTCGAGCAACTGCCTGGCAGTAGCATCATCGGGTGCATGTCTTACAGTGATCTTGCCACTTTCATAGATAAGCACCATCATAGCACCTGAAGTGAACCGAATAGCTCCAAGCTCTTCAGAGCACCTGAGGAACTTGATGGTCACACCTTCCTCGACAGATAGAGCTTCACATGCCTTTGGAATATCTATCTCATTTTCAAGCTGTGCCTCCACATGAAAAATAGAAGGCTTGCTTGTACAGGGAGCTATCGAACGAATTTCCATATTTACCAGAACCTGATCAAATGCAGATACAAAAAGGAAATAGAAGAGTATCAGGAGATGAAATCAACCGTGACACTCTCGATATCCCACAGAGACTCCAGCTTATCGACAATATCTTCCTTTATGGCAGCTGCAAACTGATGTGTCGAAGGTATATCAAGCACTATACGAACAGTTCCTTCCTCGACAACTACCTTTAGCACAAGTTCGGTCCTGATGATATCAAGACCTGCCATCGGATTCATCACATGCTTCAAACGCTTACTGACAATCTCTACCGTAGTGGCCTCATTCTCCACGACCATGCCATGCTTCTCTTCATAATCACGAATAGCAGAACGAAGCCCCTCGACCGCAAGCACGGAACAATGCGCCTTGACAGGCGGAAGCCCACCAAGAGCATTGGCCGCTTCCTTCCACGTGATCTTCTTGGCCTCTTCAAGCGTCTTGCCCTTTGCCATCTCAGTGATCATAGATGCTGTTGCGATATTGGATGCACAACCATAGGACTCGAAAGAAATATCCTCGATGACCAGAGTATCAGGATTAACTTTCAGATAAACGGCAACCATATCACCACACGCAGGACTGCCTTCAAGGCCCTTTCCATCAGGATCCTCCATCTTTCCAACGTTCTGTGGATTTCTGAAATGCTCAAGTACCTCTTTTGTGTATGGGAAAGTCATAGAAACACCTCTTTATTTTCTCGCTATAAGTTCAATTATCCTCTGCCAGAGGGCTGATAGCCCGCAGATTCGTAACAACGTCCTTCAATGCATCTATAATAGCATCTGCATCCTCAATGGTATTAAAGCGTCCGAAACTGAAACGCAGTGAACCGTGTGCTCTCTCATGATCGCCACCTATGCCGAGTATCACATGGCTTGCTTCAAGAGAACGACTAAAACATGCAGAGCCTGTGCTCACTGCAAAGCCCATCATATCGAGATGCAATGTAATGGATTCACCCTCCACATAATGGAACGTCATATTGGCATTCTGTGGCAGCCTGCTGGTAGCACTTCCATTTAGTGTAACATGAGGAATATCAGCCATTGCCCTTTCGATAACTCGATCCCTCATCGTTGCAAGACGTTCATTCTCCTCAGGGGTCACAAGTTCCACAGCCTTTGCGAATCCCACCGCACCCGGAATGTTCTCTACACCGGCACGTCTATCGGACTCCTGGAATCCTCCATCCATCCATTTGTCGATCGGAGTTCCTTCACGAATATACAGTGCACCGATACCTCTGGGACCATGGATCGTATGGGCTGACAATGTTACAAGGTCCACAGGAAGTTTGCTAACATCCAGAGGGACCCTCGTAAAGCTATGAGTGGCATCAGTATGCAACAGAACATCCTTATCCTGACAGATATCAGAGATGGCCTTAAGGTCCTGCAAAGTGCCTATCTCCTGATTTGCCTGCTGAATAGACACCAATGCTGTTTGCGAAGTGATAGTATCGCTGAACATATCGAGGTCGAGGATACCTTCACCATCGACATTTATAAAGTCTACCTTATAGCCCTGCTTATCAAGTTTCTTGGCTGTGTTCAGCACAGGGAAATCTTCCAGACGGGATACGATCAGATGATCGTCCTTCTTCCCTTTCAGAGCTGAAAGCACCCCTTTTATTGCCATATTGCTCGATTCGGTGCTTCCTGAAGTGAACACGATCTCGCCAGCTTGCGCACCAAGTCTTGATGCAATGACCTTACGGGACCTTTCAAGCCCTTCCTTGGCATCAATGCCCATGGAATAACCGAATTCAGACGTAGCAACTGCATAGGCATCAAAGAAATACGGTTTCATCGCTTCAAGTACTGCTTCATCAAGCCTTGTACTTGCAGCATTATCAAGATAGATTGTCTCATTGAACATCTGGCAATACGCTCCTTAGATTAAGTGGAATAAGATATTAACTGACCTGCCAAAATAAACGTAATGATAAAGGCAATTTAAGGCAGATATCGGAGATATATACAAAGTTATATCGGCAACGGTATAAATCGTTAACTATCTGCCATAAAATCAAAAGAAGAACAGGTAGATAAACTACCTGTTTAAACAAAGATCATACGGACTTTACGATAGCTTCAGCGATCTTTGCAGCTTTTACACCGGACTCCAGCATACCACCAAAGGTCGGACCCATCCTGGAAAGACCAAAGCATGTAGCTGCGGCCATTCCAGTGACCACAAGACCAGGGAAGATCTCTGAGGTGTTATTGACCACAGCATCTTCGGAATTATCAACATCCATTCCTAAGAAACCTTTAAGGTCTACCAGGCCACGGCTCGCCAGGGAGTTGGCCACAACTGCATCATGCCCTGTTGCATCAATAACGCATTTAGTCTCGATGGCCACAGGATCCACACAGGTTATGGCACGTGGTAATGCTGAGACAGGTGTCCAGTTGGTAACAGCACCGCATACACGACCATCCCTGAGAACAACATCATCGAACTTGTTCATGTTCAACATGAAAGCGCCTGCATCACAGGCAGCGGAGATAAGTTTTGAACATGCAGAAGGTGCATCTGCTACATAGAGACCTTCCTTTATGTGAGGCACTTCCTTGTAAGGAACTCCAAGCTGGTCAAAGATCCTCTGTGCAGGTGCCCTTACTGTGACCTTGTTCATCAGGTAACCGCCTAACCAGAAACCGCCACCAAAGTAATTGTTGCTCTCAAGCACAACGGTCTTTATGCCCTTGGATGCAAGGTCCCTTGCTGCCACAAGACCACTTGGTCCTCCGCCAACGATGATCACATCACTTTCTATGTGATCCAGGAACTCTCCAAGGAATTCTTCAACTATCGAACGCGTAATATCTTTTTCAGTTGCTTGTGCGAATTGATTCATATATACACCTTTTAAGAGATGAAATGCAAATTTTACAGGAATTTTCCCGTTCATATCAGATCGAAGTCCAGAATGCGCATCTACCCTCACATGTCCGAGCTGCAGTCGAACACATGGCAACTCTGCAATCCAACCAGATCAATTGATTCACAATCGTGACTTCACGATAGTGAACTCGTGATATCTTATTTAGATATTGCGCTTGATTACAAAATTGTCAATATAAAAAAGGAATATAAGCCAACTAAAACAGCAGGGCAAAATGATCAAAGCAAAGGCTGACCCTGGACCAACAATAGCTCATAAAATGCGAGATCTTTATAGTTCAGTAGGTCCCACAGGACAGGCATCTTCCCCGGTCCTTAAATTTCTGCATATATCACATATCTTTGCAGAAACATTCTCGATCTTGCCTTCCTGTATCTCAACAGCCAGACGAGAGATCGCTTCTTGTATATCGTCATCGAATTCGATGCGATAACCTCTTTTTTTGGTCAGGTACTGAGAAACAGCAGAAGGAGCCATACCAAAGAGCCTTGCAACTTCCTTTTGAGCAATGCCATTGTTCACAAGCTCAACCGCAAGTGCTGCGCGTATCGCAGGGAGGACATCCCATACTACTGCCTGACAAGGAGTTTCCATTTTCATTATAATACCTTCGGATACTTCACAATGACTTATAGTTTTTCGTATCTTATTTAAATGTTCACTATTGTGAATTTGCTAGGAGCTTTGCATGAGAAAGAACGATTCATCCCATCACTACCTGTATTGCAGTTGGATATTTTCTCATGATGGAATAGGCAATACTTTTTCCCACCCATAATTTGCCTTCATTGAGACTCCGGGATTTGCTTAGCTCCCCCATTATCTGGAGAGCTTTGACAGCATTTTCATCATTGAGAAAACAACTATCTTCCACACGGTGATCAAGGAAGAATAGAATTGGAAGCCTGAGCCTTCCATGGAGTTCTTCCGGAAGACCCTCTTCAAGCACACTTAGTGTCTCTTTATCGAATAAATGCTCAGTGCCACTCTTTGTCTTAGAAGATGGGATATCCTCCCCAAGCAACTGAGAAAGGGGTTTCCTCTCAGCAACGATCTCCTTATTGATCTTGCCTATCTCCGACCTCATCCACCCCATAAGAACTGAGTCATCCGAATCCGGCAGTCTTCCTAACATATCGCTCACTTCGATATTGTTATTGGGAACGGCTATTACCTCGAGTGTCCGTTTTTAACACTATTAGGCACATATGCTGTTCTTTAGATTAATTTTTAGTGCTTGCCGCTACAAGAAAGTTTTGACAGGGGCGAAGATTGCCAGAGTGAAATCTCAAAGGCTTAATTTTATGAGAATAGTTGTCACTTTTGTAGATTTGCTACGGAAATTAGGCGACAATTAGGAGATGAGAAAAGTTAAAAATATTAACAATGTAATTTTGGAAATGAAAATTAGAATCACATATTCTTCTTCAGCATTTCACATACTTCAGTAGCATTAGCCTTCATATACCCTTCAAGTCCATAGATATTTCGAAAGATCAACTTTGCTTCTTATATACCGATCAATACTTAATTGCATCCCGAATTTACGCAATCTAATCTTGAAACCATCATGTTTTGCATAATATAGACTTCGTTTCGTGGACTTCTCCTGCTTTATCCACGGAGTTGTAAAACACAGAATGAACAATATACCCCAGATCTTCATCCATAAATGGTTTCGTGAGGTAAAAATGATGACCTACCAGACTTGCCCTCTCACGCGTTTCCTTAGAAGAATCTGCTGTTAGAAAGATAATGGGGATGTTGTATGACTCACGGATCTTCATAGCGGTTTCGATGCCATCCATCCCACCCTTTAACCTTATATCCATAAGTATTAGATCAGGATGGAATGCATCTACCATAGAAATAGCGTCTTTGCCATTTGAAGCAAAACCAGTTACAGAGTAACCCATCTTCTCAAGCTTCAACTTGATCATCATACGAACGATCAGTTCAACTTCAACAACAACTATTTTTTTACTTTTCATAGTAACATCCAGATCATCCCAAAAATGACTGATCTCGTACCCATATCCATATGCTTCCATTCATTTCATACTGCAATGCATACCGTCACTCATTACGGACATTTTCATATTACTGATCAGAATCCCAGTTTTTCATCTAAAAAGGTAACATTCCCCGGAGATATCCGGGGACTTTTCAACAGATAGAGGAGTTGTTTCCTATCACTTCTTCTTTGAAGTTGCTGATACCATACTTACATTTATAGCAGCCATCTTGTCAGTATGTGCCTCATGCTGTGAATAGAACCACATTGGGACATACAGAGCAAGTACACAGATACCGACAATTGTTGAGAACCAGCTTCCTTCAACACTGTTAAGGTAGATCACACCGATCAGACAGAGAGGAAGGTTGAAGAGACCAAACATCAATGCAACGTTCTTCCATCCGGTTGGTGCCTTGAATGGCCTGTCAAGACCAGCAAGGTCCGGCCTTGATTTTGCCTTTACGTATGCGAAAAGGCTGATACCGTTAGCACAAACATATCCGATCGCTGATGCAGCAAGGATAGCTGATGGAGTACCCATTGAGATCAGTACAAGGTTGAAGATACCGATAACGACCATTGCGAGTACAGGAGTACCATGTGCGTTTGTCTTTGCAAATACTTTAGGAAGATTTCCTTCAGTTGCCATTGAGTGCATTGCTCTTGAAGCACCAAGGTATGCAGTCTGGATGATAAGGACCATTGCTGCAATGAGCATTACAATAGCGATCGTTGAACCGAAGCTACCGAGTGCTATCTGTGCAAGTGGGAGCATTGGGTCAATTGGTGCAGCTGCAATACCATCGATGCCCAGTACACCAGTAATGGTCATCTGTACAAGGATGAAAGCTACCAGACAGATAGCACCACAGGAGAACAATGCCTTTGGTACATCGGACCCAGGTTTCTTATATTCCGGACCATAAATAGCTGCAGTTTCCCATGCACAAGCACTCCACTGAGCCATTGCAAAGATACCGAGCAAGATCAAGATATGATGGAAATCCCATGCCCAGTCAGTTGGCAACCAGGTACTGGTTATGTTAGACATTGCGAAGTCGCCGGTTGCATAAGGAGCCAGTGTAATAATTGCCATTGGGATAAGTGAGAATGCTGCGAGGATATAACCCACAGTAGCACCACTCGAAAGTCCACGGTAGTTCACAAGAATAAGACCACCAAATATCACAACACCTGCTATCATTGAAAGCTGGTACTGGCTGAAAGTTGCTGCAAGTGAGGGGAACAAACTGTGGAGATAAAAACCAATAAGAATTGCGAAGATAGCAAGTACAGGGTTCCATGCGAACCAGTAACTCCATGCACTGAATCCACCGATCAATTTACCCTTGTCATACTTTCCTTCATGATTAGGTGATTTGAAAACATTCTGTGCAAATCCAGGCAGACCGGATGCATTAGGGAATGTAGTTGCGAGTTCACCATAAGCGAGGTTCTGCATAAATCCCTGGAATACAGAGAGACCCCATACAATAATAGCAAATGACCATAGATAGCTGGCAAAATAGCCAATCGAAGGTAAGATCAATAAAGGTACACCAATAGCAATAGCCAATCCCTGCTTCCAATCGATCGATCGTTCAAGCTCACCGGTTTCACAGACAACTTTAGCACATTGCTCTGCGTGCTTCCAGTCTATACCCGATTTCTTTTCCTCAGACATATTACATCACTCCTTTTAATATTGATTTCTTGTAATAATTAAGAATAAACCAGAATCATATATAGCATAATTTGCTTTGAAAGCTCGACTGATATTGGAAATGGACATACCTACAAGAAATGACCAGGAGTGTTGGATATTCCAAAGACATGAGAATTTCCAAAGACTTTAGTTTATATATAATTCAAAGGTCATTTTAAGAAATCAATATCAATAGCCATATTATTTAAGAGAAGGAAACAATTATGCGATTTACCTGTTCAGCCTGAAAAACAACCGAGAGAATCATTTGGGTCAGTACTGGACTTTATAGAAAAGGGGCGATGAAAAAAAGAATTACATGTAAAGATAATCAGAAACGATATTTTGAAAATTAATATAGTCAGTGAGAAATATATTCCCATTGATTCGTCTCATGATATCAGCAATTAATGCACCAGCTGTTATTTGAATTTACCCGAGTTTATCTGTATTATAATTAGAAAGTTATAGGGGTTGCCTTTTCTCGATCTCCCTTATACCCCAACTTTCCATGCGAGGCTTAGTTCAAGCCTAAAGACTTATCAAAATATCTTTGGGATTGTTCTTGATCGTTCTCATCATAACTCACATATGACAAAAGCATATATACATCCTTTATATCAACTATCAAATTGCCACAGCTTTTTTCTGTCCCAGTAAATGTCTTACTTTGTTCCTCCAATAATTCAACACTGCCAAGGAAAGACGCATACAATTCCACAGCCTCTTGCTCATCCATTTGTCCAACATCAACAATATAAGCAAACAATGATTTCTTCTGTTCTGCAAGAGCCTTCGCAATTTCCACACCCATATCACAAGGAGCAATTGCTATTTTATCAGAATACTCTTCATTCTGGATCCATAATGGGAACATGTCCACCGTGTCACCGCTCTTCTCCTTCATACTTTTACACTTCTCACATCCCTCGGGACATTCAAAATAGTCCAAAAGTTTCATTACATCTTCTTTAAATTCTCTAAATTCGTTCTCAATAGACATCTTTTTCACCATTCCTAAATTCATATATTCATTTTAACAACCATCAGCCGTACCCAATACATCCCTAGATCATTCATCCCAATAAAAAATAGAAGACCGCTTTCCCCTATCTAAAAATCCTTCCCGATTTCCTTAGCCCGATTCAGGCCAGCCTTCAGCAACTTTCTATGCAGCGGGAGAGATTCGAACCCTTTTGTTCAATACGGTCCAACATACCTTAACAGTTAGTATATAAGTTAACCGATGGGATTATAGATTCAGGAATATACAAAGAAAAATATTACCATATTATGGTTTTATAATAACTTTAAACTATAAATTTAAATAAAATACAATAATATATATTACCAATCAATAAATACATAAATATATTCGATCATTTTAAAAGTTGATCAGAGGTCATATTATTCGATAATAAATTACCCTGATCAAGTATCAACAATTCAAAGAAGGTGTCCTATGTTCCGGAAAGCTGTATCCATACGCCCAATATCTTTACTAGTGGTCTCTGCACTATTGATATTCCTTTGCTTGCTCCCATTAACCGCATCTGCATACTCGATCGAGGATGTTGAATGGAAATCAACTGCCACTTCCACATTACACTGGGGAGATACGACGACTAATGGGGTAGGTGGTGATAGGTACATAGTAAAAGCGGAAGATTTCACCAAAGATGGATATGTGCATATTTCACTGACAAGGAACAATGAAATTAAAGATTTCAGTTTCATGAGGGTCGGCCAGAGCCTTGAGTACAGGGATGAAACAGATGGACAGGACATAAGGGTCTATGTAAAGAAAGTAACCGTGAACATTGATGAATGGACCGGCAAGATGGAAGATCCTACCGCAGAGATAGAGATCTACAGAAGAGGATTACCGGATTTTGATATTTCGATCAGTACAGACAAGGACACATATGACCCGAAGACCATGGGTTCACACCAAGCGATCACAGCGACATTTTCCGTAAAGAACACAGGGGATGCACAGGGTAAGAACATTGAACTCACCATTGAGCCCGAGGGACTGGAGATCGTGGATGGAAAGCTCAAACATGACATTTATGGTCTTGAAAAGGGTGAGGCTTCCGAACCCATAACGGTCAAATTCAAAGTGCCTCACCCATGGGAAGAGACTAAGCTGGACATAAATGCCAGAGTTGAAGCCAAGGACATCAACAACGACCCCTATGAGGACAGCGAATCAAAGACCATTACAATTAAGCCGAAGGTCGAATTCATACTCACTAAGTCCATGACAAAAGAGATCTACATGGATGAAACTGCACACGTTCTTGTATCTGTCCGCAATTCGGGCAACTACAATGTTAATTCGGTCACCATACGGGATTTCACCATCGAGGGTGTTGAATTGAAGGATAGTATAACCCTTGAAAAGACCCTCTCATTCGCACCAGGCGAAACGAAAGAAATATTTTCATATTCATTAAAACCACTTAAAGAAGGTACCTTTACTGCCCCTAAAGCAACTGCATCATTTGTAGCTTCCAATGACAAAGAGTATACCTACGCATCAAATGCCCCGCAGGTAACCATCAACGGCCCGGATATCGTAATAACCCAGACATTGGATAAATCGACCATAAGACCTGAAAATGAAGTGAAGGTAACAGTAACAGCTAGGAATGAAGGCAACAGAGATGCCAGTACCAGGGTAATTTCGACCCAGTTCCCGGAAGGTACAACATTCATTAGCGGGGACACGATCCTCGACATGGTCCTTGGTAAAGACCAATCCAGCAGTTATACATATATCTTGAAAATGAACGAAATTGGAATATTTAAAATTCCACCTGCAACTGCAACGTTCATCGATATGGAAGGTTTCAAAGGTGAAAAGATATCGAACATGCCCAGCATAACAGTAGAGATACCACCTGAAGTAGAAGAGACCAATCCTTCAATCACTTCGACCATATCCGACACTGCAGGCACTTGGGCTGAATCACATACAGCTTCTGGAGAGAGTTTTGTAAACAACCTTGAACAAAGTGAAGAAAAGGTTCAACCCGGGTTTGGATCATTTTTCGCAATTGCCAGTATTGCAGGCGTATATCTGTTGAGAAGGAAAAATTAAAAGGGTCATATGATGAAAGCCTACATTTGCATTATACTAGCTGTCTTGATCTTGGCCTTAGCGAATGCACCCATAGCAGCAGAGGAGAATGGGAACTGGGAAGAACGTGTTAACCATACACTGTACTGGGGTGACAGTATCGATATGAATGGATCATTGATAACAGCACATGATTTTTCAAAGGCAAGGCCATTTGATACTGATACAGACTATGTTATGCTCACGGTCCTTTCAGAAAGTTCAGAAGAATGGAATGTTATGCTCTCGGTAAATAATAGTGATCTACCTGACAGCAAGATCATCGAGGGAAGGTTGAACATAACTGCTCTGGAAGTAGTGACCGGGGATGACATACCCGTCCCTTATGCGAAGATAGGAGTTTCAATTTTCAATGTCACAGAAACCGATGCTGAAAGCTGGGTCAACAAAACACTTCAAGTCTCGAAGACAAAATTAAAGAATGCAAATATTGATGAGCGGGCATACATCACCATCCAGTTACACAACCTTAGAGGCACCAGCCTAGACGAGATCTCCATCAATGAAACCCTTCCAGAGAACCTTATACTCGACCCGGAAATAGAAGATATCCATATTTCGGACCTTAGCCCCTACTCAAAGGAAGTGATCCAGTATTCGGTAAAAGCATTGTATCCGGGAAATTATACCATACCCCCCACAGAGATACGGTTTGTCAATAAAGGGATCACCTATTTCCAATACAGCAATTCGACCAACTTGATAGTTCATGGCCCTTACATCAACGCTACAAAGACCGTTAAAGGAAATGAAACTGATCCGGAGGTACTCGACATCACGGTGAATGTCAAGAACGAAGGTGACAGGGCAGCACATATCAGGGTTCACGATGAGATGATCATCGATTCCAAATTTATTGAAGGCGAGACCTCGGCAAACCTTGTACTTTTCCCGGAGAACACCACTATTTTGTCATACAGCGTCCACATGGAAAATATCCAGGGTAATATGATCGTACCTTCAGCAGTCATTGAATTTACTGATGCAAAGGGTTATTCCGGCACAGTAAGAACAAATAGATATTATCTAATCAATATCTTTGAAGATGAGGAAGTAGAGGTCATCGAAGAGCATGATGACTATACAAGGCCACAGATGAACACTTCCAATAGCAATTCTGAAGATAGGATAATAGAAGCTGATATTCCCAGATATGGAAATATTAGATCGATCAGAGACCTTGTGGATACCACATTTCAAATAATCAACGAAGCCCTTTCCTTCTGACAAATAATGGAATTCACTGAACGAAACCTATATAGCCCTTTCAGGAGTTTGGACAGCTGGAGCATGAAATGAAAAATGATCAGAATCTAGATAAAGTCAAATTTGAGATAATCCTCTCCGGCAGATCCAACGTTGGTAAATCTTCCATAATAAGGGAGCTCACCGGCAAACAAGTAAAAGTTGGAAAACGCCCGGGAGTTACATTAAAACCAACACAGATCCTTCTTTCCGATATGCTCATAACGGACCTACCTGGTTTTGGGTTCATGAGCGGTGTAAAGGACAGGAAACAGGATATTGTAAAGGACCAGATCGTCCGCTACATAGAGAAAAATGCTGACAGGATAAAGATCGCAGTGATAGTTGCTGATCCTGTTTCATTCGTTGATGTCGTTGAACGCTGGGAAAGCCGAAATGAAATACCCATCGACATTGAGATATTCGACTTTTTCAATGAACTTGGGTTCGACACCATCATAGCCGTCAACAAGATGGACCGCATAAAGGATGTGGAGCATGATGAAAGGCTTGATGCTATAGTTGAAAAGTTCGGTTTGTCAGCACCATGGAAACAGTGGAACTATATCGTTGCACCCACCAGTGCTAAAAAGGGAGATATAAAAAGCCTTAAGGGCCTTCTTAGAAAACGTCTCCACGAAGAAAAAAGAGATGACCTTTTCAAGTATATCTGAAATTGGACTGAGATATCATCTTACGTGAAAAGCAGCACCCATATCATGTGCTATCTTTTCACATTTAGGAATGTCGACATCATTGAAGCCCACTACGGTCATACGAGCCTCAATTCCGGCATTTACTGCTTCTTTTGTGAACTCGAGCATTGCATCATAGGCATTTTCAAAAGCAGGCTGGCACAATTCGTCATACCTTTCTTTCGATTCGGCATTAAGGCTTACTGAAACTTCATCAAGACCGGCTTCTTTAAGCTCAGTGATAACATTCCTTTCAGGATGCAGTAATTGAGCATGTCCGTTCGTATCGATCCGTACCTTTACCCCACGCTCTTTTAACCAACGAGTTACCTCAAGCACAACATCGAACCTTATAGTAGGTTCACCAAAGCCAGTGAAAACGACCTCGTGGTATTTTTTAAGATCAAGAGAACCGAGCTTATCCAGGATAGCATCAATGGGCGGTTCTTTCTTAAGGCGAAGATCATATCCATAGATCCCATCAGAAATATCACGAATACAAAAAATACAGCTTGCACTGCATCTGTTAGTAATGTTAAGATAAAGATTGCCATGCCCTTCGTAACAGATAGTTCCGACACCTGCAACATTCCCATCGATTTTTTCTTCGATCATTCGTAACTGCCTCCTTTATCCTTTACCCATATTCCCGGAACGATAGATGAACATCCTTCATAGGACACATCATCCGATAGAAAATACATCCATGCTACAGAACTGTCTTTTAGGATGACTTCCTCTCTGCAAAACCATTTCCCCTCAAATCCATCTATAGCGGACAATGTACTATCATCGATATTGAACAACTCACCAACGATACTAGACACAGGATACCCTTTCACGACTGCGGGAAAAAACCCCATATCGAGCATCTGAAATTGATCTTCGGTACAATTTTCCGAAACAAATGATGATCCATCAAGAAGATGATGGTTCTGATGTCCTTTTTTCAAAGTGCCATAGACAAAAAGGGAATTCATTTTATCCCAAAGTTCATCTTGATGAGGCCTTTACGCACAGCATCCGGCAACTGCCCGCACTGCAATGCCTTCATCTGCTCAGGGGCGATCATCCTGATGGCAGTCGACATCATGGAATCGGAACGCATGAGATTATCCATAAGCTTGCGCACATAGACCGCCGTTTTTATCTCAAGTCCCATCTCCCGCCTCCAGCGCTCATCATAATCCTGTAAAGCACATTTCCCATCGAGGAATTCAGCTGCGGTCTGTCCTGCGATCTTACCCCCGACCATTGCAGTGGAGATGCCGCCACCGTTGGTGGCTATTATATGACCTGCTGCATCCCCTGCCACAAGCGTATCCTTCGTTGCAGTTACTTTGGGTGCACCGCCTACCGGCACAAGGCCGGATACGACTGAAACAATGGAAGCACCGGCAAGTTTCGGACTTGCTATGGGGTGCTTATACATGAACCTTTCAAGATAGTCCCTTGCAGACAACCCGTTCCTGAACAATACTTCCCTTATACCTACACCGATATTCGCGGTATCCCCCCCCTGGGAGATTATCCACGCATAACCACCGGGCACGTAGTCCTTACCAAAGTACATCTCAACGGCTTCGCGGTCAATATCCACACCAGTTATCTCATACTCGAAAGCAGTGCCTGTTCCCATGGGATCGGGATCCCTTACCAGACCCTTTGCCCTGCCTACAATGGAATTTGGGCCGTCTGCTCCAATAAGCACTTTAGCACCAATGGCATGTGCTCCAAAAACACCATCCACATTAACGGAAGTACCATTGACCTCAAGAACATTGGTACCTGCCATTATATCCGCACCGCAGCGTCCTGCCTCTTTTGCAAGATACTTGTCGAACCTGCGTCTGTCGATGGCATCAGCATCCACTTCAAATTCCTTGGAATATCCGTTCGGAGCGATGAAACGCTGCACACTGCTTGTAGTGTGAATGCACTCCGCAGGGATCTCCTCAAGCATATATGGAAGTTGTGCATTTGGCACAAGCTCCTGTAAAGTATCAAGATGAGGAAGGAAGCCCCCACATTGAAGTGGTACTCCTATGTCCTTTTTCTTTTCAATGAGAAGGACGGATGCACCTGCCTGTGCAGCATAAGCTGCAGCAGTTGAACCTGCAGGTCCTGCTCCGACAATAATAATATCATATAATTCTTCAGGTATCATGAGAATGTGTTCTATAGTAGCGATATATTATAAATGTGTTTCAACAGGAAATAATAAGGGAACAATTAGAATAGATAAGAGTAAGATCAACAAAATAAGATGATATAGGAAGATAATTAGAACAAAACTAAGAGAATCAAAAGAATGTCAGTAAATGGTATGAAGAAAGATCACTCTTTCTTTCACACCAGATATGAACACTGAGAAATTACTCAGCGACTTCGCCGAATGCGAACTTGCGCATTACTTTTGTTACCTTGATGGTAACTTCGTCACCGACGGAGGTGTTAGGTACAAAGACTACAAAACCGCTTACTCTTGCGATGCCGTCTCCTTCCCTTGCGATATCTTCAATTGTCACTTCGTAAGTCTCGCCAGCTTCTACTGGTGCAGTGGATTCCATGTTATTAAACAAACTTTTCACGTCCTTTTATTATGCTAAAAAGAACTAACTAAACCGGAACATAATGGAAAAAATCAGCAAATACATGAGTAAATACTATTTAATGCCTTACGTTTGAAGTAGAAAGTTATACTTTGAAGCAAATCTAAATAGGTGTAACTCGAATATAAACATGTTGGTCAAGCCCATGAAAATAGGAAAGTGGGTGAGATCAGTAACCCCCACCGACCTGCAATATTTCAAAATCCATATCATCAGGAACCACAGCTTTGAAGACAAAGACATCACATCTCAGATTCCTTGCCTCTGCGATGGCACGTCTCTGAGAATCAGAGATATCACCATCTGTGGTTTTTATGCAGAACATCTTTTTGTTATCCTTATTTACAAGGAAATCAAGATCATCGGAATGAGCTTTGAGGAAATCCACGAGTGATTTAAGCTCCTCCCATTTGCTGCACATGTGGATGCTTTTTGAAGCTGAGTTCTCCACATACCAGTCTTTGCTCATATAGGGATATGCATTGTACTGGTCAACAAGTTCATCATATATCTTGTATAGCTTGTCAGCATCCCGTTTCAGGTTGATCCATTTCCATCCCTGTTGAGCAAAATAGCTTGCAGCCATAATCTCAACGATCAGTTCCTTATCATAATTTTGCAATTTCATCCTAACACCTAAAGATCAAAGATCATCGTCCTGTGAATAACTCCTACCAAGGCGTAAGGCTATTTCAGCCTTTTGAATTTCACATCCAAGATAACCCGCATGGTCGAGCTTTGATATAAGACCCATTTTAATTATCGTCTCGATGACTTCCTTTGCAGTCCTGCCCGTGATGGTCGCATTCTCATGCTGTGCAACGATCATACCGCCGCGATCATCGGAAACTATTCCGATACGTAACGGCCCGAGTGGATCAAGTTCCCAGCCTGCAAACCGTTCTGCAGGAATAGACCCCTCCGGAATAGCAACATCAGGTCGCCGCCTTTTCTCCTTGAGCACCAAAAGATCAAGCCCAAGGTCCTTCGGAGAACTATCCCTGTTCAAAGCAAGCGCCATCATCTTAGCACCGGTATTAAGCTCAGCAATAGAACCTCTCGTCTTTTCACTGAACTCCGGTGTGAACAAAATGCATGAACCAACATCAGCGGCCAGTCCACAAAGAGTAGCATTCACACCAACAGAATCGGCATCTATGAGTTCGGTCACATTGCCAGCACCGAAGAATACCGGGACCTCCGGATACTCCTCATGAAAACGTGCATACCTGACTATAGAATCAACGAACCCATGCCCGATGGGATCAAGCACGGGGTCGGCAATTATGTTTTCAATGCCAGCAGACCTTGCGGCCTGAATATTATGAACAAGGCTCTCAAAACTGTTTCCGGCATCAGGAATGACCACCGCAGCAACTCCTGCTTCTGCCACATCCTTCCCCACAATATCGATATTGCTTGAATTAAGACTGAGCACCAGATCGACACCCTCGTCCATCGCAGCTTTTAAAAGACCAGGTTCCAGAGTATCAATGCTAATAGGAACCGTTGAGACCTTACGAGCCACACGAACTGCCTTCCGGACCTCTTCGACAGATGACGTCAGCGAAGCTCCCAGGTCAATGATATCTGCACCCTTTCTGATAAATTCAAGAACCTTTAGCGATAAAGCATCTTCCTTGAACCCAGTTGCATCAACTATCTCTGCCATGACCTTCATTCGAGAGCCGCCACCAAGCTTCACATCACCAAGCATTGCAAGCATATCGGCATTTTCTTCCAGTTCCACAAGCGTTTCAAGGGCAAGTTCTCTCCAGATATCAGAAAGAAGTTCACATGCAGGCACCTCAAGTGAGAGATCCATCCCATCAACGAACTTGAGGACACTACCAATATCATAAGCATGTTTAGGACCAAGAAATACCTTGCACCCAAGTTCTTTTGCCACCATGGAAAAATCACCGGATGCAAGCCCCGGGACCAATATAACATCGTACATCCCCTTTTGCTCTTTAGTAGCAGACAGCAATCTATGAGGGGTTATAAATGCGGCAACATCTACGTCGAGTACGAGAACATCAGCATTATCACCCACAGAAGACCTTACGGTCCTTTCCGCAAGCTTACCCGTAGCGATCAGAACTTTCATGGACTTAGATTCCCTGCATCGTAAAAAAGAATATCCATAGAAATTGAATGCAAATTAAAAAAATATATGCTGATCGGAAATATCCATTCCGACCAACGTATGAAATTACTGTATTATATCGATAATAGAACCGCCAAAGGATGCCTTTGAACCCATAGGTTCGACAACTGAGCGGCGACCTCGCTCTGCACGAGTAAAGGATGGCTTTGAGTGTGAGCTTGTGTTTGAGTTCGTAGCTACGTTCTCCATCATACCGCCCTGAAACTGTGAACCGAGCACCTGAGAAGACTGGACACCTGTCATGATAGCCATTACACGTACCTTTCCTTCGTAGTCGTCCCTTATACGTGCTCCCCAGATAACGTTTGCATCCGGTGAAAGTTCGTATGTCAGGGATGATGCGATCTCTTCTGCTTCCTTCAGGCTGAGGTCTGGGCCACCTGTGATGTGCACAAGACTTCCGGTAGCACCTCTGTAATCAACATCGAGAAGTGGGTGATTAAGTGCTGTGCGAACGACATCAGTGCTCTTGTCCTGGTTCTTGCTGTCACCAACGAGCATGACCGCAACGCCGCCACAGCCCATGATAGCCCTGATATCAGCGTAATCGAGATTGATGAGGGATGGCTGAGTGATAGTTTCAGTAATACCCTTAACTGTCTCAGCGATAAGCTGGTCCATTACAGAGAATGCCTGCTCGATAGGAAGGTTTGGAACATAGTCCAGAAGCCTGTTATTATCAAGAACGATCACTGTGTCAGCTGCACTGCGGAACGCATCGAGACCTTCTTCAGCCTTGACGGTACGTGCACGCTCGACCATGAAAGGACTGGAGACCATACCAACAACGATAGCTCCCTGCTCCTTTGCGATCTCTGCAACAACTGGTGCAACACCAGTACCGGTCCCTCCACCCATTCCAGCGGTAATGAAAACAAGATCGCTCTCTTTGAATATCTCTTCAAGAGTGCCACGTGCGAGTTCTGCAGCCTTGGCACCAACCTCAGGATAGCCACCTGCCCCAAGACCCCTTGTGAGAGTCTTACCGACGAGGATCTTCTTGTCAGCACGAATGTGGTCCAGATGTTGCTTATCAGTATTGATAGCAATGGTCTCTGCACCTTCGATGCCGATATTATATAAACGATTGATAGTGTTGTTCCCTGCACCACCGCAACCAACGATGGTGATCCTAGGCATACCGAAGCCTTCGAATTTGTCGTCTTCTGTAACTGACTGCCTGTACTCTCTCTCTTTCTCTGTGTGTTTTAGTGCTTCTTGTACTATAGACTGCATGTTCATCCCCTCTCTTGGATTTGCATTCTAGTGCAAATTATGCGCTCTACTACGCATTTACCGAATTCAATCAATGTGAATTAAATTTCTACTCTCTTGCCAGGTTTCCCCGGCGCCATCCGTGTTGTAAGCAGATGGATAGATCAGGATAAATTGAATAGAATAACATAAATATTATCGGATAAACCGATATCATCTTATCAATTATCGCATCTCTTCTTGTCAGATCGCGTCCAATATAGAAATAGATCTGACAGACATATGTCCGCCTGAACTGCCCCCATAGGACTGTCTTCAGATATAGTATTCATAAATATTATTATATAAGCTTATCGACAATTGTCGGAAAGGACTTGGACATTACTGCAATCGATTTTCCAAGTTAGCTTGTATATAAGTTCTGATATTGTCGAAATATAAGCCCTTGAAATATAATAATATTTATTGATAAATGCGCACCAAGAAACTTTATTAAACATAGAGAAGAATACTAGAAATTAGCTACATTTTATATTTTAGAGGACATGATAAAATGCCAAGATATTCAATAGAAGAATTCATAAGTGAAACCGGACAGAAGGACAAAGGAGAAGGTTTATTCGAACTTGAGCGCGACAGGATGCTCGAACTGAACCTTAATGGCCGCGTCTGGACAAAACGGGGTTCAATGGTAGCATACCTCGGTAATGTGAAATTCACAAGAGAAGGTGTACTGGAACACGGTGTCGGCAAACTTTTGAAGAAAGCTGTAACAGGAGAAGGCATCAGCCTCACAAAGGCAGAAGGTCAAGGTAAAGTTTACCTTGCAGATGCCGGAAAGAAGATATCCATAATCAACCTTGACAATGAAGCAATATTCGTTAACGGAAACGATCTTCTGGCATTCGAGGAAGGAATAAGCTGGGATATCAAACTTATGAAAAAGGTAACCGGCATAATGGCAGGCGGACTTTTTAATGTAAAGCTCGAAGGTACCGGAATGGTTGCCATAACCACACATTACGACCCGGTCACACTCAAAGTCACAAAGGAAACACCGGTATTTACCGACCCCAACGCCACAGTTGCATGGTCTGGCAACCTCAACCCCGACCTCAAAACAGATATATCACTAAAATCATTTGTCGGACGCTCAAGTGGTGAAAGTATACAGATGGCCTTCAAAGGTGAAGGATTTGTTGTGATCCAGCCTTATGAAGAGATACCTTTCCAGCAGCCGGTAGCTTAAACATATTATCTTTAAAATGGCAGACCAAAAGGTACTGCCAAACATTTTATTAAGCTCTTTTTTACATTCAACCCTTTGTGATACACTCATACTGCACATCAGCGCGTGTTATCTGCGGAATTGTGCCCCACATACCCATGTGATCACCCTGTATAACGACCGCACCATCGATACCGGGGATAGAACTTATAGCATCGAAGGCATTTTCCACACCCTCATGTCCTATGCCTGTTGCATTGGACAGTTCGGTGGCTGCGGAATCTGCCAGGGAGACATCATCTGAAAAGACCACGGCAGCATCTGCACACCCGAAATTGATAGAGGGACCAACTGTACCAGATGATGTGCATATACCACGAATGTGGTCAGAAGGCTCGAGTGTGAATCCAATGTTCCTGATAGAGGACTGACCGGCATATATCCCTATAACTATTGGCCTGTCATTGATAACCGCAATATCTCCCCCATTATCGACAATTGCAGAAGTTGCACCGGCGTCGACCATTGATCCAACTGCAAGCGAAGCTATCGTACCCGCAACTGCGGACATGGGACCGATACCCACGGAATTCCCGGCAGCAACGAGCCTTTTGACAACCTCAGGTGCATCATTTGAACATTCGTAGGGTTCAAGAGTTACCTGAAAATAAGGATCAGAGCGGATGTAGTCCTCAAGTTCCAGCCGGTGTACGGCTATGGCATCCTTCGCCACCTCGATATAGAACTGCTCATCCGCAACTATCGTTACGATAGTTTCCTTTAACTGGAAATGTTCTTTCATGTTCGAATATCACTGGCCGAGAACCAGAGCATTGTGCGGACACATGGTCAGGCAGGTCCCACACTGGATGCACTTGTCATGATCGACCTCCAGACTCCAGTCGTCAGCAAGGGAAAATACCCCCACAGGACAAACAGATACACATGCACCACATTCCACACATTCTTCCTCATCCCTGCATATAGGAGTGTCAAGAACTACGACCTCGGCACCTTTCTTCACAAGAGAATCCCGGATACTACCGAACTGTTCGGAAGGAATATCAGCTACGACCTCACCATGAGTAGTGTCAAAGTGTGCCTGCGAAATGTTCAGAAGAGCACCTGTTTCGACAATAGCCTCCGCTAATATCGGTTTTGAAACAATGGCAGATTCAATGCTTATCTTTATCTTCATCTTTATTGCCTCCTTGCGAGCAGTTTGCTGATATCATCACTTGTGATTATACCAACCACTTGTTTCTTTGCATCGATCACAGGTAGTGCAGAAACACTGTTGCTGTCAAGTTTGAAAGCCGCAATGTCTATTGCTTCATCAGGGCTTGTGGTCACCACATCTTTTGTCATGATATCTTTGACAAGATCATATTCCGCTTTTGCAACAGCTTTGGAAATATCCCACGCAGTCACGATACCCACAAGGGAATTATCCTTATCGACCACAGGAAGATGGCTGAACTGTTTATCCATTATTGTTTTTGCAGCATCGTTAAAGCTTGCTTCTGCCCGAATGAGACTAACGTTCGAGGTCATGATATCGCCCACAAGAGGATTAACACTGGATAATTTCATCGAGTTGCATGCAGTGTCCCTTGGAAGACGTTCCACCGGCATGCTGACAAAGAACTCACCGCCTTTTATCCAATCTTTAAGTTCATTGGCGATCTGGCGGGACTTTTTGAAACTTGAAAGAGATGAGGTCGTTACTTCCTTGCCATTGACATCGATCGAACCGGAACGTAATTCGCCATATGTGACAGACCTGATAGCAGGACGTTTACTGCTTGGAATACCATAATCAAGAAGATTTGTAACGATATCATCATCTGTTACAGCAGTGGCTTTTGCAATATCCTCATTGAGCACAGGTATTGGAATACCCATTCCAACATAAAGGGAAGTTCCATACCCTTCAAAACTGGCAGCACGGATGTATTCTGAGCTCATTTCCTTCAGATCACCTTTAAGCATGAGGGTTCCAAAGCCTGCTGCAGGTGAGTGTTGTGTACCTTCGCCTACGATGTAGCCCTGAGTACCACCAAGGAAGATACGTGTGCCTGTGCCTATGGTCTCATAGTTCGGGTCATTGTGCATTGGAGAGAGCACTCCGGCACCAGAGTAGGTCACATTGCCATGATTCGGTAGTAGAGTACCCATATAGGTGTTAAGAGTATGATTGGTACTGTTAGTAGCAGCGTTGTATTTCTGGTATGAGTTACGAGGATTCAGCATGATGGCCTGATTCAGATCATAGATGTTAATGGTGGTATCGATCACCTTTCGTGGATAACAGTCGGTTCCAGGGGAAGTTCCATGAACATCGATGGACCTGCCACGAATGAGATCTTCTATGACATGAGCACCGCCGTATTCCAGTCCTTTGGACCGGGATGCCTGAGTGGCACCTATATATGCATCTACCGCGGCAACACCGGAATAAGCCTCAACATCGTTGAGCCAGAGCTTGTTTATCCTGATAGGAGGTTCCGAATGACCAAAATTCAGCCATACACCGGAAGAACACATGGCTCCGAAAGTACCGGTAGTTACGACATCGACTTCCTTTGCAGCACCTTCTGCACCGAGCTCGCCCACGATATCCACCATTTCTTCGGCAGTCACTACATTGACACTACCGTCACGAATCCTGCCATTGATCTCATGTATTGTTTTTTTGACCATATCTACTACCTCTGCCTGCTAACGAGTAATAATCAACTGTACATATATTACTTCCGGTTATTTCAGATATATAATAGAGGCTTAAATAATGGTTTACAAAAAAGAAAAGGAAAGATGAAAGGAGATAAATGTAGCAGGAAAATAAAAACAAGAGACACGAAAAATAAAGGGGAGTAAAAACAGAAAGAAAGATCCATACAAAAAATAATTCAAATAATAAACTAAAGAACGAAGAGTAACAAAAAGAAGAAGATCATTTTGGCAACAGTATATGGACCGTCGTACCAAAACCTTCCAGACTCTTCAACCAGATCTTACCATTGTGTACATCAATGATCCTTTTTGAGACGTTCAACCCAATACCCGTTCCGCCATACATTCGAGTAAGGGAACCATCCACCTGATAGAAGCTGTCAAAGACCTTATCGACCTTGTCCCTGGGAATTCCGATACCATTGTCCTTGATCCGAATATGAATATAGTCAGCCTCATCCTGTACCGAGACAACGACTTCCCCTTCAGACATGAATTTGACAGAATTGTCCATGATATTATTCAATGCAGTTGTCAGCCTTTCTTCATCGCCATAGATATCCGGCACATTTTCAGGAATATCCCCCCTGAAGAGGATGTTGTTGCTGCCGACCTGAGCTCGTGCCTTTTCGATGGAATTGAGAATTAGTCTCTTGATAGGAAGGACTGTGAACTCATACTTGTATTTGCCTTCTCGCTCCATGCACATATAGAGTAGTGAATCGATGAGGTCCTTCAATCGTTCCGCATTGCGCACAACAGCATCATTCGCTTTGCTTTGCTCAGGGTTCAGATGACCAAATTTCCCATCCCCCAGAAGCTCGCTGAAGCCTTTGATAGATATCATGGGTGTTTTAAGCTCATGGCTTAAGTTCGCAAAGAACTCGTTCTTGAGATTTTCAAGTGACCTTAGCTCATCATAGGCTTTTTGTGTCTTTTCGAACAATTGGGCATTCTCAATAGCGATACCAATATGCTTACCCACATGCTCAAGGACCTGCAGGTTCTTCTCAGATAGAGGATAGCCAGATGGAAGTACCAGAATAACAAAACCTACAACCTTGTCCCTCGAATAAAGATAGAAGGTTAGATTTGTTTTTGTTATAAAGCGGGAATCCTGACGTATGAGCTCATCTGAAACAATAGTGTTTTTAGGCAGATTCGTCACGTTCTTGAACATATCCTCATCCTGAGAATAGTGGATCGTAGATGCAAGCACATTATCAATGCCTATGTTCGTCCTGAGCTTTGCTTCATGCAGGTCATGATCTATTATGTAAATGCCACCGGCCTCGATCTCGAAAAGATGACCAAGCTCCATCAATACCTCAGAGAGCATTTCATCGATATCCAGTGACCCTGATGCAAGTGTTACAGCAGAATAAAGTATAGAGATGTCACGCTCATGATCCACGACGGATTGTTCAGCACGTTTTCGACCGGTTATATCAAAAATTATCCCATAGAAATGGTCGACAGTTGAATCGTTTGTTCGATGGATCACTGTCGTCTCATATACCCATTTTACATCATTGGATTCTGTTACGACACGGTATTCACAACTGAACTCATCCAGTCCGGCATTAACAGCCTCAGAGATTATGCCATTTACACCATCACGATCATCTGGATGTATTATGCTGTCGTAAAGTAATGTACCGGAAACAAGGTCTTCCTTTGAGTAGCCGAACCTTTCAATGTTCTCGCTAACGAACTCGACCGGGCGTCCCACCTCCACACGCCAGAAAAACACAACAGCAGGGCTCTTATTAATTACAGATTCTAACCGTATTTTCGTTTCTGCAGATAGCTTTATTTCTTTAAGGGATTGCCGCAATTCAGATTCAAGACCATTTATTCCCTTAAGTTTTTCGTGTTCATCATTCATATGAACTCATCCCCTTAGCTAGATACCGGACTGCACATAATGAATATTGCTACACATATATAAATATACATATGTTTATGAATACATAATAATTTATTAAGATTTATTATAATAATTGTTTTAATACACTGTGTTTTTTTAAAATGTTATATAAATTATAAAAAGTGAATGGTAATAAAAGTTTGATTTAATAAAATATAGAGGTTGCTCATTTATAACTGAGATTCGATAATGAGAACACGCGGGCCTGACGAACCCTAACATCGATTATCCAATAATAATCGATTTATCCCAAAACTTTATTAAAGGCAAATGAGTATACCGAGAAGAAATTCCCTATAGATATTAATTGAATTAATAAAATCCAATCGAGTTGATCATCTTGGCAATAGAAAAAGGAGATATCATTAAAGTATCATACACCGGAAAGTTCGGTGAAGACCAGATCTTTGATACGACCGACGAAGAGCTTGCAAAGGCAAACGAGATCTACAACCCACGTGGCATGTACGGTGGAGATGTTGTAATCGTAGGCGCAGGACACACCATTGCAGGTCTTGATGAAGACTTTGCAGGTAAAGAGGTCGGCTATTCAGGCACAGTTATTGTCACACCTGAGAAAGGTTTTGGCGATCATGACCCAAAACTTGTGGAGAACATTTCCATTACAAAGTTCAAAGACCATAAGGCATACCCTGGCATGAACGTTGAGCTTGACAACAAAAGAGGTACTGTTGTAAAGGTCATCGGCCGCAGAGTACGTGTCGATTTCAACCACCCTCTTGCAGGAAAGGATGTCAACTACGAGTACTCCATTGACGAGAAGATCGAAGAGCCTGTCGAGAAAGCAAAAGGACTCCTTGCACTATATACAGGCGTTTCTGACCTCGAAGTTACTATCGAGGACAACAAAGTATCCATTGAGGTCCCTGCAATGCTTTCATTCAACCAGCGCTGGTTAATGGCAAAGGGAAGAGTAGCAAGCGAACTCATAGAGTACCTTGGTCTTGAAAGAGTAAGCTACGTAGAATCATACCCAGTTCAGATGCCGGAACCTGTTGTAGAGACAGCAACCGAAGAAGAAGTTACAGAAAGTGAAGAGTAATCCTCTTCACATTCTTTCTTTAAAGTAATTATACTCATTTCAAAGCAAAAGCCTTATACATGAAAAGGCTGTTTAGGAATCATTCATTTGCTGAGGTAGCCAAGTGGACTACGGCGCCGGTCTTGAAAACCGGTAGTGCTAACGCGCTGCAAGAGTTCGAATCTCTTCCTCAGCGTCCACACTTCTTTTAGAATTACATTTTGACCATGCGATCGTTTAGTTTAAATGTTCCCTAAACATCACCGTTTTTCTACTGTACCAATTACTTCTTTCCACATTTCAGATTTATCCGAAATTTTCATAGCCCTTGCTGGACTTGAAGATGGAACAACTAAAATATCAACATTTGTTGGTACATTACAGTGCTTAATATATTTCTCTGCTTTTTTCCCATTACAGATTATTTTTTCGATAGATGTTAGTTGAGAAAAATCATTGTATTCTTCATTACGGATACTGCTATCTGAACTTCCAGTTATCTCACAATCTTTCAAAGTATCCCACAATCCAATTTGATGATCATGCAAAATTCGAATTCTGCCATCGTAATCTAAATCTTGCAAATCGATTGCAAGTATTTCACCCATCAGTTTCCAGAACTGATTCCTGGGATTTCCATAGTATTGATTTATATCTCGGGAAATTTGTGAAGGAAATGTTCCAACGATTAGTAATGTCGTTTTTTCATCAATTATAGGGTCCATTGCAAATTCTCTCCTTTTTGCTTTATAACATTCAAAGTAAATGATTCTTGGTATTTTGTATAATGTAATACAAAATGCTATAGAAATCAAAACATAATTTTTATATATAGTTATAATTCTATTTTACAGTATATCATTCTGCATATCAAATTACGAATTATAATAAAAGGGGTACAACATGAAAATAATTTATAAAATAATTGCACTTTTGCTAATATTAGCATCTATGACTGCAATTGGATGCACAGACGTTGCAGCCGAGGAACAAATAAATGAAGTGCCCGGTGCAGACACGGATACAACTTCGGAAGTTGGATTATCTGACGAGATCATGCAAGTTCAACTGGCCCAGGATCAACCCATTGCAGTAGCTCATGACCATACTCTTTAAAGAGTGACATAGTCGAATGAAACATATCCTTGAAGGGAAGAACGGCGAATAAAAGAAAATTGAACTGGGTATGTATTGTTCCGACAGACAGCAATTGTATTTTGCAGAACAATACATCATAAATTATTTATCATAACAGTCTCTATTTATTTTTATGACCTGGTATGTAGTAGACGCCCTGGACAAGGCATTTGGACGAACAAAAAAATGCCTTTTTGAGCCTTTTGATTTCTGGAAGTGGATGAAACTTGCCATCATCGTTATGCTTATCGGCGGTGCTGGAAGCAATTTCAATGGCGGTGGAAATAGTTATTCATCTGATGGTTACAACCTTCCTGAGTCAGGTGCAACTGACAGCTTCACCGATGCTTTCAGAGGTTTTGTTGATCAGATCCCGACGGATCCTGGAATGGGATTGATCATTGGGATAATAGTTCTCATATTTATCCTGATCTTGTTCTTCTCCTACGTTTCCAGTGTCATGGAATTTGTATTTGTTGAATCCCTCGTAAGCAATGATGTCAGATTCTGGGAATACTCCCGCAGATACCTGAGGAAAGGTTTGGGACTGTTCGTATTCAGGATATTGACAGGTATTCTTTTGCTTGCCATCATTGCAGTTATGGCCCTTCCCTTTGTGCTACCGTTGATAGATTCTTCAGGTGGAAAATTTTCAGACGCTATAGCAAGTAATGCTATTTCCTTAATATTACTGTTAATTAGCATACTTCTGGTAACAGCAATAATTGGCGGGATCATCAGTTCATTTATCAATCTGTCAATACCTTTAGCCATTTACACAGAGTCCGGCATTTTCCGCGCATTTTCCAATGTATTTAGACAGTTCAGGAAAGACTGGAAACAAATAGTTGTTTATTGGATTGGCAGGATAGTGCTTGGTCTTGCGGTTGGAATTGCAGTAGCTATCATTTTATTGATAGTAATGGTTGCAGTAGGTCTTTTCATCTTGTTCGTAGACATGCTTCTTTATTTTGCCCTTTCAGCAATTCTACCAGGATCAGATAGCATTGCCTGGATGATCCTTATACCAATAATTTTGATCGAGCTGATCTTCTTCATCCTTTTGCTTGCATTTATTGCCCTGCCTGCAAGTGTCTTCATGAAATACCACATGCTCACATTCCTGCAGCAATGGTATCCTGATGTGGAAATTCCTGTGTTTGACATGCAGCAGATCAATGAGGAGCTTTATTGAATTGATGATCTGATCGAGAATATCGAACTACATGAGACGATATCAGAAGAAGAGATGACATCATCTGTATTGCAGGAATTCTGCGGCATGCTTACGACGGCATTAAGACATACGTGCTGTGTCTGGTGCTGGAGGAATACTTTGGATTAATCCCTATTTGCTTCAGAGATTCCATCAAGTGTACGATAATTGAATCGGACATTTAATATCCAGATAGACATCATTTGTATTTTGTAAGAGCTTGATGGATCATTCTTTTTTATATATATATCAAATGCTGAAAGATTATTGTGTTTACTCAAATTTACCTTGGCAGCATATATATGGCCACAATCACGCATACTGTGGTCAAGACATTGATATATGTGAACAAGTGATATTACAAAATGAGGAGGGTTAATATCATGACATTGGAAAATATAAGTAGACAAACTTTATCGGACGGTTTTTTAGGCTTGATCATAATCCTATTCACAATATGGGCTGAGTGGATGATTGTGCGTACTTTCTAATGGGCAACGAACAAAAAGAAGTTAAGCGAGAGTTCAATTTGGCTTGACTTCAGAATTCCGCTATTTTTAATTTAATTGCTTGTAAGATCGCACTTTCCAGCTCCCCGGGTTCATCTGTACCTATCCTGTATATTTTACCGTCTTTCATCTTGATCTCAACTGCATCAAGACCAGAAACATTGAAGATCAACATTTTAGGCCATAGCCATAACCTTATTCCCCAGCCATAATACCAATGATTCCTTACAGTTCTCACTGAAACGATCTCATTAAGCGGAAATCTCTTACGAAATATCCCATAACCAAATTTTATTCTTAGGTAGTTTTCATCGATCATTACTTTAAGTGTTGTAAAAGAAATTAAGATCAGCAAACTGAGCAACATAATGGCAAAAACGATTGGTTCAAAACCTGTTGTTGATAAAATAGTTCCAAAAAGTAAAACAAGTGCGAGTGAGACAACTATTATTAAATATCCTGTTTGAGTGTGTTTGTAATTCATATCATTAAGTTAGTTATATCAAATTAAAAGCTTTGTTTCCCACATCCCTAACCTCCCCATTACACGATAAGTAAAAACCAAGAATGATAAATGCAATAGAAAGTGAATAATTAACTGGAGTGGTAAATATGGATTCGGGATTCGTTTTTTTAGGAGCAATATTTCTGATTATATTAGTATATCTTATATTTTTTGTAGAAAGCCTTTTAGTTAAGATTTTGGCGGAGAAGTTGGGCATACTGACAATATTGGCCTGCTAAAGGGATTTGAAACCAAGTAAGTATGATCAATAGAACTATTAAATTGGAAAATAGCTTATAAGTACTAATTTCTGTAAACATAGTACATTAGCACTGTAATGCAAAGTGTCTTTAGGATGATGAACTGATAGATTCGATCAATCGGAACTTGGTTGAATATGCCTCATCATTATCAATACTTTTCGTTTTTCTCGTCCTACCTGGTATGCTTCTTCACTGCAAAATGTGAATCCCCATTTCAAATAGATCTGTTGAGCAGCAGTGTTGCCATCCCATACACGTAACCATATAACCTTGAATCCTTTTTGCTGAGATATCGATTCCCCATAGATAGAAAGAAGTCGTCCAACCCCTTTCCCCCTACAATCATCCTGAACATAAAGACGTTGCAATTCTATTGCCCTACCAGGAACTAAGCGATCAGGTATTTCAGAATCCACATATTTTGCATAGCCACATATTACACCCTTTGCGTTTTTACAGAGCAGATATATGCATCCAGAGCTTTCTATCTCATGCTTGATCAGTTCTTCTGAGAAAGCCTCTTCCACATAAGTTCTAAGTTCATCTATAGGAAGGGTGACCTTATATGCATCTATAAATGATTCTTTCCCGAATTCGGAAAGAAAGTTTACATGCAACAAATTGGCTTGTACTACATCAAACTGATCGTTCATAATACCACCTAAGATCAAATATACCCGAATGCTATGAGCAAAGAAAATGACATGCCGGATTAATACTCATTGTTGATATTTGATTTCAATATTGCGACAAAGATATTTCATAACTTTTTTAGAGGTAAAAATTGCCCGCATGCCTTGTCCATTGAAGTTCTCAAAAGCATTAAAGGCATGAGTATAAGATTTCCACTTTAGTAACGTCTCTAAATAAAGCAGAATCGTTGGTTACAGTGTTAAACCAGTTATAATTTGAATCCGACAATTACCGTGGGTCTATATCATTTTTCTTCTAATTATGAGACGGTTCTCTTTAATAGTTAGTAGTCACAAACATTTGCATGTAAAAGACTATTTGTTCGTGGGGGACAAAATATGAAAAATACCACAAAGAGCTTATTGTATGTTCTTTTCATTTCTTTAGTCGTTTTGTCTATGCCTGTGACAGCTGCTTCTGCAGAAGTTAGCACTGTAATGTATGATGGAAATGCTCTTGAGTCTGCAAATCCACCAGATGTTGTAGCCTTTGCCAATACGGCATATTTTACACTTCCATCCGAGTTCCAGATCAGGGAAGAGAGAAAATCAAGGTGGTCACTTTGTTGAATAAGAAACCATTCATTTGGGTCATAGTTATCCTTAGTGTGTTTTTATTTTCAGGTGTGTTTTCAAGCGATGCCTATGGCTGTGCTATGACTGACTGGCATACCGTTCTGACAAAAGGAACACTACTTCTAATAAACAAATATTAAAAAACGTTTAAGAATGGAAGGTGAACGAACAATGAACATCCTGAACAAAAGCATCGGTAGATTTCCATTGGGAGTCTGGATCGCCCTCATTGCCCTCATATCCCTGTTCTTGGCTTGGTTCATGCAAGCCTATTCACTCCTCAATTGGGATAGTGCTGTAGATCTTGGATTCCAGAACGAACGTTTCACTGGTGATGCTGCAGAGCGTGCCTGGGCTCAGGAGAGCTGGGGCGTAGCAGTAACTGATATGCTATGGGCAATGCCTTTAGGGATTATGGCCCTCATCGGACTTTTACGAAAAAGGTTCTTTGGTTTTGCTACGGGATTGATGGAGCTTTCCATAGGTGTCTATTTTCCAATCGTTTTTGCATTTCAGAGATGGACGACCTATCCAGAGACAGTGATCATAGCCATTTTTCTATGGACCATACCTTCGCTTTTAGGGATAATTGGCTTGTGGGCAAATCGCGAATACTTTGAGAAATATTAACTACCGTGATCAAAGGCATATCATTCGACAGAATAATTAAAAAAATGGATTGAAGGATAGCGAATAGCTACATGCCATATATGAGGGGAACAACTGAATTTTCAAAAAATACTTTTCAGTTTTGAGACCAAGAAGTCCGATATTATATGGACCTCCATTGACAGGACCATCCCTATCGTGGCTGCTACAATAAACCTTAAGTATCCCAGGTGCAACTCAACGCCCAAAAGCAGCAGCAATACGGCCACTATCAAAGCAAGATTGATCACTATGGACAGGGGTCCAATGATAGGATTATGAGAAAAGCCTCTGTGTTTGAATATAACCTTGTAAGGCCACCAGAGTATCCTGAACATCTTCCATCGCTTGTAGGGCTTGCTTTCTATATCCAGATCAGGGCTAAGGAAGAACGTTGCGAACAGATAGGATAGAGAAAAGACCGCTACCGTGTAAATATCCAGATATCGGACAGCCAGCTCATTTACATTCCACATAGTAAGATAGAAAATGCCTGCCAGTACAACTATCAGCACTGCAATGTTTATCGTGTCATGTGTTTTTCCGCCTGGCATTGTTCATCCGTCCCTGAATATGATTTTGGGTCTTTAATGACGTAGGGGGTGTTATATCTTCGCATAATGATGCTGGAATAATTGATGCGAATCCAAGTTTCTACCTCGCCAATCAATGGATCTTTTCAGAACCAAAAAAATGAAGGGAACAAAACAAAGAACAATTGATCAGTCGCCCAAATGAAAAAATAATGTATTTATTTGATCCTTTCAATTGGAATCGAAAAACCAAATATACTGAACTTTCCGTATTCGCTTCTGACCCAGGTCTTCCCCCCATGGAGCTCAACTAGCTTTTTCACAAGTGAAAGACCTAAGCCAGTCCCTGAATGCTGTTTTTGGGAAAAGGAGCTGATCTGGCTAAATGGCTTGAACAGCTTGTCCATATCTTCCTCCTTTATCCCGATGCCACTATCTTCAACTTCAATTTCCAAAGACCCCTGATCCACACAGGCCTTTATAGTTATGACCCCATCCTCGGTGGAGAATTTGATGGCATTACCTATCAGATTGTAGAGTATCTGCTTGAGTTTACCAGTATCGACTTCAACGGTACCTACATCAGGTTCTATCATAGTAGTGATCGTTACCCCTTTGCGACTGGCAGATATATTCATGGACTCCGTGATCTCTAAAAGCAATAGTCGCAAATTTACTTTTTCACAATGGAGTTCCATCTTACCAGCTTCTGCTTTTGAAAGATCGAGAATGTCATTGATAAGACTAAGCAAATGTTTGCCGCTTGCAGAGATATTCTCTGCATATTTCCCCTGTTTTTCATCCAAATGCCCAGTATATCCGTTAGCAAGCAGATCGGAGAAACCTATGATAGAGTTCAGTGGCGTTCTGAGCTCATGACTGACATTTGCAAGGAATTTGCTTTTAGCGATATTTGAAGCTTCAGCCATATCCTTTGAGATTATGAGCTCTTCTTCCATTATTTTTCTTTCAGTCAGATCGATCTCCATGGAAAATATGCTCAACTGGGTCCCTGGCAACAGAACATTTGAATAACTGGATAGTACCGGGATACTCCTTTTGGTCTTTGTAACAAAGGTAGTTTCATTAAATCGTTCAAATTTTGGCTCGGTCATGGCTGAATTGACCATTTCAGACAGTTCTTTACCATTGTCAATGGGAATTATAAGGTCAGTTATCTTTTGACCGATCGCTTCTTCCTTGGAATATCCATACATCTTTTCACTGGCGCTGTTCCAGTAATGAACAATGAGATGACTATCGAACCCCTGAATTGCGACATTGGGAATATCGTCTATGAATTTACGGAATTTCTGATCGTTGAGTTGAAGCTCTATATCCTGCTTTTCAACTGTCCTTGAAAGACTCACATTCTTACTCAGTACCATATAGGAGATATTGGCAGACATAAGGACCAATATAAAGGAAAGAGCTTTGATAAAGGAAAGATCTGTTGAAGACAGACCATTGACCATTACATATTGGAACCAATTGATGACATAAAGCCATGCAGGATAAAGGAACAATAAGAAAAACAGGATAATTGTGACAGGAACAGAATAGGAGTGTTTGAACCACTCTTTAATCCGAAGCGGATCTTCATCCTCATATTCCCCCCTCATATTACAACTCCCAATACACTAAAACTGATACAGATTAAATTATACAAAGGTTTTATATAATGTGCACTGAATAATAAGAAATACATAATATAAAAAGATAGTACATTGTTAGCATTGTAAAACATTTATTGACACACAAAACAAGTACCGGTCCAGAAGGAAAAATCAGAATGCAACGAGATATAGAATCTGCTTCAATGTACCTGAACATCTTCCTCTTTGTGACATTGGTAAATTCACTCCTTTCAAGATTCGCAGTTGTAAATTTCCCAGTTTCACCTGCAGCAGGAGTATCCAGCATGTACTTTGCAGTAGCTTTTATGATAGTGTTTGCCCTATGGTATGGGATGTGGGGGGCACTGGCAGCTTATTTTGGTTGCATTGTAGGAGCAGGCATCCTTGCAGATATGCCAACCTCACTGAACATCATATGGTCCATTGCGGACCTATGGCAGGTGATGATCCCGCTTGTTGCATTCACCTATTTTAAAGTGAACATCCGTCTAAAGACAAGAAGGGATTTTGTTTATTTGCTAATTTTCGGAGTATTTCTGAACAACCTAATAGGTGCATTATGGGGAAGCTATATGTTAGCCATCAATGGAGTCATACCTTATGAGGAGATATTCCTAACCTTTGAACAATGGTTCACGGGAAATGTTGTAGCCATCATCGTGATAGTTCCATTTCTGCTGAGGTATGTCACCCCATATATACAGCAGACAGAATCCTATGTCGAAGGGTACTGGAAATAAGAAATATGGACTGAGTGTTATCCTCGGATATGCTATACATAAGGATCAAATATCATTGATTCGAGAATCTACCCTATCTTATAGCCATTTCGTCCTTTTAAAATAAAAGACCATAACCATTGATACAGAGATCATGGCGAGCCACACCGCTGGATAGCCCCACTTCCAGGCAAGTTCGGGCATATGCTGAAAATTCATTCCATATACTCCGGCTATAAATGTTAGAGGTATGAATATCGTGGCAACCAATGTAAGAACTTTCATTACCTCATTCATTTTATTGCTTACACTTGAGAGGTATATGTCCAGCATTCCGGAAAGCATCTCTTTATACGTCTCTATTGTATCGATTATCTGAATTATGTGGTCATGCACATCTTTGAGATATACGTGGGTAGAATCCATTATAAGTGACGATTCTATCATTCTCAGACTATTTAGGATCTCCCTAAGTGGCCAGACCGATCTTTTAAGGGTTATCATTTCTCTTTTCAGTTCATGGATCGTCGTCAAGGTATCTGGTGTTGGATCGGTTACCAGTTCTTCTTCTATAAAGTCAATTTTATCCCCGATCTTTTCGAGTATAATGAAGTAGTTATCGACAATTGAATCCATTAGCGCATAAGCAAGATAATCCGCATCCATTTTCCTGATACGACCCTTTGATGCCCTCAATCTCCCCCTGACCGGATCAAAAGTATCCCCGACCCTCTCCTGGAAGGATAAGACCAACTTCGGTGCTAAAATAAAGCTGACCTGCTCTGTTGTCAATTCATTTACCTTTTCATCAAATGAAAGCATTTTCATTACAACATACATGTAATTTCCAAAATCCTCTAATTTCGGACGCTGGTCTGTGTTAAGTATATCTTCCAGCACAAGGGAATTTAAACCAAAATGGAGTCCGATCTTCTCTATGACATCAACTTGGTGCATGCCATCTATATTGATCCATGTAACCGTTTTTTGATCGTCATAACGAAGACATTCCTCTACGTTTTCCACTTCCTTCTCCGAAAAATAGCTTTCATCATAATCAAAAATAGTAAATCTGACCCGTTCTTCCTTCATCTCTCCGACATGGATCAGAGACCCAGGCGGTAGGCCTGCTTTAGAAGATCTTTTGAAGATTTTAGACATAAACACCCCTGCCACTTACAACTATAGAAGTATTATTATTTCAATTTATGTGAATACGTGTGCAGTTTATTTCTAGGAAAAAAAATAGTAGAAATGCAACTCATAAAATTGATTATCAGGTCTTTGAAGAAACTAAATATAATTGTTCTGGACCTGTAGCAATGATCATTGCCTGCCCTGATAATGTTTAAGATGTTTTGCTGGCTATGAATATTAGTTGACAAAAAGTGACGTTCTTAATAATCATACAGAGAAAGTTGATTAAAAGATAGCTGCGTCAAACTTTTTGAAAAGAAAACAAATAACTGCCTTGATTACCTTTATTAAGAATGACCTCGTCGAGCAAAGGTAAAGTTTATGGACCAATAGAATGCCAAGAAAAAAAGAAAGTAACAGGAAATTGAAGAAAGAGCATTTCAAAAGCAAGATAATTAATCAGTTGTTAAACCACATTATTATCATATTCTTGTTCTTCATACTACCGATATCTGCAATACTTTTTGTTGATCATCGGGGCTGGGTAATTATCCCGGTAATAATTATTGATTTCCTAAAACTGGTCTATACCATCCTCATTTCCTACACGTTTGCCACACTATTCCTCAAATTTACCGTGAATATAATTCCAAGGATGTTTGAAAGTGTAGGTAAGAACGAAGAAAAGATCCTCTTAAGTAAGATCTACATCGGATTTGTCTATGCATTCACAAGTGCAGTGATGTTCTGGCAGGTTGGTATCGATACACAGAATATTGTGATATTCTTAGGTCTTGTTGCAACAGGTTTTGCTTTTGCTATCAAAGAGATCATTCTCTCCTATTTCATCTGGTTCATACTGCTCACTAAAAAACCTTTCAAGATAGGGGATTACATAAGCATAGGAGAGGAAGAGGGATTAGTGAAACATATCGGACTATTTTATGTTGTGATTTCTCCTACCAGACATAAAGAATTCTATAAAATACCAAACAAGTTCTTCCTGGAAAAATCCATTAAAAACTATAGCACTGGACTTTTTGAGTCGTCCTTCGACTATTATATCAAGGATATCCCAGGAGACCTCAGCTATCGTATAGATAAGATTGTGGAAAAAATAAAGATGACAGAAGGTATTGATGTCAAGCTGAAGTTGGACTCCGACTGTGACGGTTTAAAGCTTACAGCATATTACAGGTCCACATTCTATGAAAGGGAAAATGTAAAGCACAAATTGATAGGTATCATCCTTGAAGGAATTAGTGTCCTTCAAACAGAACATGTGGGGGAACAACAATAAGATTTTGGTTTGTGGACCTTGGGGTAGGTCTGATCAATTTTCAACAGCGATATATGCCACATTTTGTCAAAAAGAGTTGTTTCCATACGAGAGGTCATGCTTGAGCTATTTTTGAATTTGGAATAAAGAACATATAGATACCTTTATCGGACCAAATTAGATTTATACTTAAATGCTCTTTTTCGAATTTAGAATCAGACCTTATAAAATAGTGTATGTGACAGGTTAATTAGCACCCTGACTAAAGGTGTACAATAGTATTCATTGTACATAGCAATCGTGCAAAATATACAGCTTTTATAGTTGCGACTGAATTTGTATAAAAATAACAATGTCGTCTACTTTGGAGAATCCTATGAATAAAGAAGATCAGACATTGATACTTGGCTGGAGAGAATGGGTTGCTTTGCCAGATCTGGGCATACATGCCATCAAAGCTAAGGTCGATACCGGAGCCAAGACATCAGCACTACATGCCTTTAATGTAGAACTTTACAGGGAGAATGGCGTTGAAATGGTCCGATTTTTGATCCACCCGATACAAAGAGATCAAGATTTTCAGATCGAATGCATAGCACCCCTAAAGGACCGACGCCAGGTAACCGATTCCGGTGGTCACAAGGAGACCCGTTATGTTATCGAAACGGATGTTGTAATTGCATCCCGTCGATACCCAATTGAATTAACACTTACCGACCGCGATACAATGCGTTTCAGGATGTTATTGGGCCGTACCGCAATAGAAAATATAGCATTAGTCGATCCAGGTGCATCACACATTACTGGAAAACTTGACGCACTCTCACTATATAGTCTGAAACATGAGGTTGACAAATGAAAATTGCCTTATTATCAAGAAACCGTAAGTTATACTCATCTCGTCGCTTAATTGAAGCAGCTGAAGAAAGAGGGCATGAAGTTCAAGTGATCGATGTATTGAGAGCTTACATGAACATTACCCCTCACAAGCCATCCATTCACTATAAAGGCGAGGAGCTTGATGGTTTTGATGTGGTTATTCCTCGCATTGGTGCATCTGTGACATTCTATGGTGCTGCTGTCTTGCGACAATTTGAAATGATGGGTGTTTTCCCTTTGAACGAATCGGTTGCAATTACCCGCTCCAGGGACAAACTGCGCTCATTGCAACTACTCTCCCGCAAGGGCATAGGTATGCCTGTGACCGGATATGCAAGCAAACCTGATGACATTAAAGATGTGATCAAGATGGTTGGTGGTGCGCCCCTTGTTGTTAAGCTGCTTGAGGGTACACAGGGTATTGGTGTAGTACTGGCTGAAACACAAAAGGCTGCAGAAAGTGTGATAGAAGGGTTCATGGGTGTGAAAGCAAACATCCTTGTCCAGGAATACATCAAGGAAGCGAACGGGGCTGATATTCGTTGTTTTGTTATCGGCGGTAAAGTGGTGGCATCCATGAAAAGGCAGGCACCAAAAGGCGAATTCCGGTCGAACCTACACAGAGGAGGCTCTGCAGAGGTCATCAGGATCACACCTGAAGAACGCTCGACAGCTGTACGTGCTGCAAAGATAATGGGACTCAATGTGGCAGGTGTTGACCTTTTACGCTCCAATCACGGACCTGTGGTAATGGAAGTTAACTCAAGCCCTGGCCTGGAAGGAATAGAAAATACGACAGGGAAGGATGTTGCAGGCATGATCATTGAATATATTGAGAAGACCAGTAAAGCCGGTAAGACAAAGACTCGTGGAAAAGGTTGATCCATACAGCCACCCGTAACAATTACAAGCTTAACCATTCATCAAAAATATGCCTTTAAACCAATATTGCACATAAACACCTCCGGCAAAAAAAGCATTTAAGAGTTTGATCGCTGGTATATATCCGGTCAGCATCCAACCTTTTTTATTGAAGTTTATATTTTTACTACGCTTGTTTAAAGTATGAGTTATTTTTTGTTTTATTTAAGACATTATCGACACTTCTACAATAAGTCGTGCAAAAGTTGCATTTTATAAATGTGATCATAATAGCTTTCGGACCTTTTTTCATTGTCCCTTAGCTTCTTTGAGGATTACAAAATGGACCAGATTGAACAATGAAATATAACAAATAATATATATGATAAATTTTAAAACATACTCGATATAATACGTGGGAAATTTAGGAAGATAATCAAATATGGATGGAACAGAAGACATTCGGAGTGATCTAGCTGTAGACGAATACTATAAGAGTTAGACCGAATCGATCGTTGATCCAGGTATCTTGAATTCTATTTTTGATGACCTACCTTTTATTATGATCCTCATCGATCAGGACGGCAAAATTAAAAATGTAAATCGAGCTGCCACTGCTAAATTAGATAAAGATAAAAAGGATTGTGTTGGGTTTCTTGGTGGCGAAATATTCCAGTGTATAAATTCTTTCACAGGGAAAGGATGTGGAAAAAACACAGAATGTTTAGAATGTCCCGTACGAAAGTCTGTGATGCACACTTTTGAAACCAGAGAGAACATTTACAAAAAGGAAGGGGAACTGGACATATTGACCAATGGTCAGCCCATACCAATTCATTTTTTAATTTCAACTATCCTGACACAAGATAAAAATGGTCCAAACGTCACATTGGTCGTGGATGACATATCAGAGATCAAAAAGACAAATGATATCATCAAACGGAAGCTTGAGATCGAGAAGGTAGTAGCACATACTTCTTCGATGTTCATCTCCAGTAAAGATATTGATTTTAACATAGATTTTGCTCTTGAAAAAATTTGCAACTTGTGTGGAAGTAGTAGAAGTTACATTTTTCTGATCCGTGACAATAGGACTCAGATGGACAACACCCATGAGTATTGTCCGGAGGGTGTGGAAGCCCAAAAAGAGAACCTTCAGGACCTCCCAGTAGATATGTTCCCTTGGTGGATGAACAAACTCCACAATGGTGAATCGATCCATATTAAAGATGTCTCAGCATTACCCGAAGAAGCATCAGCTGAAAAAGAGATCCTGGAAATGCAAGAGATAAGATCATTGATAGTTTTGCCTCTGCATAGGGATAATGAACTTGCCGGTTTTATCGGACTGGACAATGTTCAAAATACCGGAGAGTGGGAAGAAGAGGATATATCCATTCTTCGTATGGTTTCCCACATAATAGGAACTAGCCTCGAGCGCAAGCAAGTAGAGGATGCACTGCGAGATAGTGAAGAAAAAATGCGCTACATCGTGGAGAGCAGTACCAATCTCTTCTACTCACACACACCTGAACACGAATTGACATATCTTAGCCCTCAGTGCCGTGAGTTCCTTCAATGCGAACCCGAGGAAGCCATGGTAAGATGGTCCGAATTCGCTACCGACAATCCAGTTAACGAAGAAGGATTTGCGCTGACCAAGAAAGCGATCAAGACCGGAAAAAAACAGCCTTGCTACCAAATGGAAGCGTCAGGAAAGACAGGCCAAAATATCTGGGTAGAGGTAAACGAAACACCACTCGTAAAAGATGGAAAAACCGTGGCAATCGTTGGTTCTTTAACCAACATTACCACGCGCAAGAAGGTGGAAGAGGAACTGGAGGAACGCCTGATGTTCCAAGAGGCAGTCCTGGACTGTATAGCCAATGGCATCGTGGCGTGCGACCAGGAGGGAAAGTTGACGTATTTCAACCGGGCCACGTGCGAGTTCCATGGCTTGCCTATTGTGCCGATCCCAGCGGAAGACTGGGCGAATCACTACAGCCTGTACGAGGCGGATGGTGAAACGCCACTGACACGTGAACGTAACCCGTTGATCCGGGCGTGGAAAGGCGAAAATGTTTCAGGCCAAGAGATGGTCATCGCAATGAAAGGACTTGTACCTCACACGGTGATCACTACTGGTCGCAAGCTGACCGATGCCAAAGGGAATCCACTCGGAGCAGTATTGTCGATGAATGACATCACAGAGCGGAAAGAGATAGAGACTGCTTTACAAAAATCGGAACAGAAGTTCAGAACATTTTTTAATAATTCTAATGATCCGACTCTGATATACGACCTTGAAGGCAACATCCTGGAAGTGAACGAGGCTGCTTGTGAATTCACAGGTTATAGCAGAGATGAAATGCTGAGCATGTCGGTGATGGACTTGGATTCTCCTGAACAGGCAGCAAGGATAACTGATAATATCAAGCATTTACAGAATGGAAAACGATCCATATTTGAAAGTGTAGCTATTTGCAAAGACGGCAGCCACATACCTATCGAACTAAGTAACAGCATTATTGAGTATGATGGAAAAACAGCTGTCCTCTCCACATCTAGAAATCTCGCAGAGCGGAAACAAGCCGAAGAAACAATGATCAATGCCAAGATTGCTGCTGAAGATGCTAATCGTACAAGATCAGAATTTATCGCTAATATGAGCCATGAACTTCGAACTCCTCTTAATTCGGTCATTGGTTTCTCGGATGTGCTGCATAGTGAGAAATCCGGCACCTTGAACGAAAATCAGAAACGCTACATTAATAATGTTTCTGCGAATGGGAAGCAACTTTTGGTACTGATCAATACGTTATTGGATTTCTCAAAGGTTGAAAGCGGAAAGATGGAGTTGAAAATAGAAGATTTCATCTTGACAAGATTAATTGAAGAAATAGAGACTTCGGTCGTACCTTTATCTTCAAAGAAGGATATTGAACTTAAATTCAATATCGATATCAAAAAGCCTATTATAAGAGCAGATAGAACAAAGCTCAAGCAGGTACTCTATAATCTTATAAGCAATGCCATCAAGTTCACAGACCGAGGAGGTTATGTGACCATAGAATCCCGAACCTCTGAGGATAATATTTCATTTTTTGTAAAAGATAATGGCATTGGGATCTTGTCCGAGGAAATGAAGAAACTATTTAGACCATTTGTCCAGCTCGATTCATCACGCACACGGGAATATGGCGGTATTGGCCTTGGCCTCACCATTGTCAAAAAGTTTGTGGAAATGCATGGTGGCGAAGTCTGGGTCGAGACTGAAGTTGGAAAAGGAAGTGAATTTGGATTTACTTTACCAAATGATCCCGAGATAATAGCCTGAGATCAATATTTGATTGGGCTGACAGAGAGGTTAAAACAACTGTGACCACATTGTCAGCAGTATAATGGAAATATAAGCGGACATAAACGGATCACCCAAATCGGGGCCCACCATAATCTGCATTATTGTTATATCCCCTGCTTTCCCAGAAGCCTTCATAGGGCTCATCAACAACTTCGATACCTGTTATCCATTTTGCCCACTTGTAACCGTATTTGCTTTCAGCAACAAGCTGTAGAGGGAAACCGCGGTCTTGCGGAAGGGTTACATCATTGAGCCGGTAAGCGAGAATAATGTTGTTGTCGATAAGATAATCCAGATCAAGGGCTGTAGAGTAGCCATCTTCTGAATAAAAAATAACTGTTGTTGCTCCTTCCTGAACACCTGCCTCATCAAGCAGTGTGGCAACTGGCACACCGGTCCATTTTCCAGTAAAATCCCAACCTTCAACACAATTGAGATCTACCACCTTTGAAACGTTCGGATAAGAAGTTATCTGCCCATAGGTCAGTTCCAATGGTTCATCGACCATACCATTGATGGTCAACAGATAAGTATCCTCAATTATCCTCTGTGTTCCTTTAATGGCATTGTTCCTCTGGTCACTGATAGGAGTAAGCTCTATCCCCTGAAATTCAAGGGTTTCCACTTCATCACCATATGTATCAACATCATCCCCTCCTGTATCTGAAGAGATACAGCCTGAAATTGACATGAACAAACACAAGATGACAAAGATACCGATCATTTTCATCACAACAACCCCGAATAAGAATTGATGCTGATACATAAAATAGTTTATCATGGTGTTACTTGTAACTCACATAACTGCAATAACCTATGAAAAAATTACATATATTAAACAGACAGAACTTATGTGGGGAAAAAGGGATTGAACACAACAAAAGATACACTCCGGAAATATGACCGCTATTCACATGTCTATGATCTTTTTGAATGGGTGATGGAACATATTGCTTTCAAAAAATGGCGGAAGGTCGTTTTCTCAAAAGTTGAAGGAAGATGTCTTGAAGTCGGGTTAGGCACAGGTAAGAACTTTGATCACTATCCTGAAAATGCTCAAATGGTAGCTATCGATCTATCACCTGGAATGATGGGAAAAGCTAAGGGAAGAGCAGCAAAAGCAGATGTGGAAATGGTGGTAATGGATGCCCAGCATCTTGCCTTCAAGGATAATGTATTTGATTCAGTTGTAATGACATTTGTACTTTGTTCAGTGCCAGATCCTGTAAAAGGAGTGGAAGAATGCGTACGGGTCTGCAAACCTGAAGGTAAGATAATAAATCTTGAACATGTTCGCAGCAAATACCGAATAATTGCATTTATGGAAGAGCTGATGAACCCGATAACAAGCGGATTCTTCGGGTTCAATGTCAATAGGAACACAAGAAGCAATATCGAAGCCGGAGGAGCAAATGTTGTCGAAGACAATAATATGACATTTTTCGATGTATTCCGGCTCTTTATCAGTAAACCGAACAAATAAGACCATAAACAAGAACCTCACAGTATAATCAGAAAATAATAACACTGAACTTGAGAGATAAAACAGATCTGTTTAAAGTTACCGTTATTATTATAAATGATTAATCGTTATGGATACCTATTAGAATACACAACAAAAGAGGCGAATATAATGGAAGATGACTACGATGAACTTGATGATATTATAATGCAGAAACCTTCTGAAGGAGACAGAGTAAGGATGGAACACGAAATGCTTGACAAAGCTGCGTCCCACCCAATAAGAAGACAGATCGTAAGGTCCATCGGCGTATTCGGTAAAGCGGAAGCTGACATAAAGTCTGAAGTGGAGACCGATGATAATACATTAAAGTATCACATGGACTTTCTGAAAAATGCTAATATCGTTGTGGTCAAGGATGACCTTCTCAGATTGACAGATAGCGGCGTTGACATGCTGGCCTCTATCAAAAACCATCCGGAAAAATAAATATACAGCATCAGGTCGGCTCTAAGGCAGTTGAACTGCCTTGATCCCCCTTTTTTAACTTATAGCTATCTACAGCACTATTTAGACTGCCTCCGTGCAATCGGCACTTTTATATTCTCCCCGAGCTAATCAAAGACACCAATAATAATGAGTGATAACCATGATAAGTGTCAATGAAAAAGGACTAGCGATCATCGATGAGATGTTAGACTGGGAAGAAGATGTAAAGATAGAATCAAAAGTGCTTGATAACGGCGCAACCATCATCGACTGTGGTGTTAACACCGAAGGCGGTTACGATGCAGGTATGTACCTCTCACGCCTCTGCCTCGCAGACCTTGCTGAGATCAGCTACACAAAGGTAGATCTCGATGGATTAGCAGTACCTGCAATTCAGGTAGCTACAGACCATCCTACCATCGCATGTATGGCATCACAGTATGCAGGCTGGAGAATTGCAGTCGGTGACTACTTTGGAATGGGCTCAGGTCCTGCAAGGGGTCTCGGACTCAAGCCAAAAGAGCTCTACGAAGAGATCGGCTACAAAGACGATGCTGATGCAGCGGTCCTGGTAATGGAATCCGACAAACTTCCAAACGAGGAGATCGTCGAATACATTGCAAAGCATTGCAGTGTAGAGCCACAGAACGTTTACATTGCTGTTGCACCAACCTCATCAATTGCAGGATCCGTCCAGATCTCCGCAAGGGTTGTTGAAACAGGTATCCACAAGCTCGAATCCATCGGTTTCGACATCAACACCATCAAGAGCGGTTTCGGTGTTGCACCTATTGCACCTATTGTCGGAGACGACACCAAGTGCATGGGATCCACCAACGACTGTATCATCTACTGTGGTGAGACATACTACACAGTTGAATATGGAGACGATGAGAAACTCGAAGACTTCGTGAAGAAAGCACCATCCTCAACATCAAGGGACTTTGGTAAGCCATTCTACACAACATTCAAGGAAGCAGGATTCGACTTCTTCAAGGTTGACGCAGGAATGTTCGCACCTGCAAAGATCACCATCAACGACCTCAAGTCAAAGAAGTCATTCACCAGCGGTCGCACAAACCCTGGCATCCTTCTCGAATCATTCGGCGTCAAGAACGTTTAAGCATAATTCAGAATGCAGCCATCATTTTGGCTGCGACATTTCTTTTTTTGGAGGAAAAATGGAAACCATAGAAAATTCCAGTGGAGTAGGCGGTCTTTTAACATCATTTAGAAAACTTGTCAAAGACTCAAAAAAAGTAATGTTCATTGGGACTGCCGGATTCTGCACACCTTTTGCAGAACTTATGGCATACGTCATACGTGACACCAATATAGAGATAGGGTTTATTCCAGAGACCAGCCCTGAGGAAGCGAGAGAGATAATCAAAACACCTTTCGGGATGCAGATCGGAGACAATATAGACTTCCATGCAGATACTATTGTCCTTCTTGGCGGACTTTCCATGCCAAAGATGGGCATAGATATCAATGACGTGAAAACCACAATTGAAAAGGTATTTGAGAACACCGATAATGGAACAACCATCGGAGTCTGTTTCCAGTCAGCTTTTGAGAACCAGTGCTGGATAGGACCGATAGAGTTCGATCATGTTATTGATTCCGACCTATCGATCAAAACATTGAAAGCTTGAATTAGAAGAATATCTGATAATCAAGCATCTGCATTATTTTTCTTTTTTAGTGCCCATTATCCATTCTTATGACCATTATTGACCCATAGAATAGGGGTTATCCTTCATTTGATAAATGCATCCACAACAACATGCCATACGCCTGGCGAATATTTTTTGATGCGATAACATCCCATGATCTCAACACCCCTTCCAAGGGTTGCCGCTGCCTCCTTTATTCTCTTTATGGGACGGTCAAAGACAAGACATTCAGGCGTAGTCTCGTGATAATGCAGAGTACCGCCTTCTTTTCTAATAGCAGATATCCCCTGCTGGAGATACTCATGGGTGGTTCCCACATATCCCATTATCACCCGGTCGGCAATGCCCACAGGTGTCACATCTTTACAATTTCCATTGATAGCTTCAATGACATCTTCCTGATGGTTCAGCCTTATGTTCTCAAGCAGATAGCCATATGAGACAGGATTCAGTTCGATGGAATAGACCTTCTTTGGCTTTCCGTGAACAGCCAGAGGAATGGAAAAGTATCCGATGCCTGCGAACATGTCTACTACCACATCATCCTTTCCAAGCTTACTCATTCGTCTTTTTTCAGCAAGGTTGCCCTTTGAGAACATCAATTTCATTACATCGATCTTAAAAAGACATCCGTTCTCCTTCTGTATGGTCTCCGTCTTATCACCAATGATGATCTCACGCTCAGGTTCTCTGAAAGGTCCTTTTATTCCAAGGTCCTGTACGACACAATTGCATCGAGGATTGATCAAAAGAAGTTTTTCCGCGATCTCTGTTCTGTAATTTCGGATCTCAGCAGGAATATGGGTTATTATGATATTGCCTATCAACTGCCAGCCTGAAGGCACGTATTGTATGAGTTCATCAGGAATGACACCTGTTAGATGCTCTTTCAATGAAGCAGCTGAAAGATAGAATTCCGGGCTACTTTGTTCCACAACAGTGAAACCGGACACATCACGAAGAACGGGAATTTCAGCTACCCTACCCTCCATTGAATCAACTACAACTATCTTCCGAGCCCTATCCAGCACATTCGACTCTGCAAATTCAGCCCTTACAGCTTCAACCGATCCAATGGGTACAACAACAGCTTTCATAGAATGGTCTGAATCTGTACTGAAGTAAAAATAAACTAACGGTCAAAATTGAAAAGAAGAATTGAAAATTGCTCAAAAAGATGATAAAACTTCCCAACTTATTTGAAATTATCATTGAATCTATCAAAATCAATTTAGATTGCCTCAAAAATAGATATATGTTGGAGCTTTATAATTCGTTACATAGCGAACGTTTATATATTTTATATTTTAATTGTTCTATATGGAGCCTGATGGACAAACTGCACTATTTTCAACCCTAAATGGTATTATTGCCATTGACGGTCCGGTCAAGCTTCAAATAATGGAGTTCTTGTACGAGAATGCACAATCTTTTGATGATATCGTAAAGCATACAGGAAAAGCAAAATCAACGATATCCGTACATCTGAAAGATCTAAAGGCAAGTCATTTGCTTGAAGAACATGTGGACCCTGATGACAAGCGTAAAAAGACATATGTCATGTGCTCACAATATGCCGCATGCTCACAAAAACCAGTATTCGACCATTACAGAAAGAACCTGGAAGAGTTTACCTCGAGCTTCGATAGTGAAGGAAAGCTTCTCAGATCAATATTCCAGACTGTACAAAGCGGTTTTCAGGCACAGGGATTCAACCACACGCCAATAATGGAAAATATCGGACAGGATATAGGAATGAAGATCGCTGAAACGTTCACTTCAACTGATATCGAAGGATTGTTCGAGGAAGTTGCGGATTACTGGCAAAGGCACAAAATGGGCAAACTCACCATTGTATCCCATGATCCCCTCATTATCAATATAAAGGACAGTTTTATCTGCGAAGGTACGAAGAACATAGGCCAGACATTATGCTCTTTTAATGAAGGCATACTTCAGGGAATTATCCTAAATAAACTGAACCTGCAATGCAACATCGTGGAAACAGAATGCTGCGGAACAGGTTATGGACACTGCCTCTTTGTTATGCAATAAATGTCCTTGCAAATATACTCAATACATAGGAATGAAACTGCAAGCCATATATCAAGTCTTTATAAGATCATATTAGAGATAAGGTAAAAAAGAGTAAGATCAGACAAGATCACCAAAGGGACTTGTCTGTCAATTAACTTAACGAGTGCCTTTGATAACGCCAATTTCTGCATTCAGCAAAGGACCTATCGCTGCCACGATACCCGGACCATCCGTTTTTTCACGACAGACCACCAGGTTCTCAAGCAGACCAAGTCTTTCAATGCCGTAAATATCCCTGCCATGCCCTTTTTTCTTAATAGCACTCTTAAGTTCGGAACGTGTAACTGAATTAACGACCAGACGGTCGGTTGGGAACTTCTTCCAGCTCCAGAAAAGGTCAACCTGCTTTTTCGTAAAAGAAGCGATCGTACCATTTTCCTGCTTCAATACCCTGATATATACAGGCAGGTGAGGTATAAGCCCAAACCTTGATGCTATCTGCGGACTAGTGCCAGCCCCAAGAACACTAAGCTCTGAGGATGGGATCTTTAAAGTTATGCCGATATCGACCGTTATGCCATCCTCATCAATGGAAGAAATAAAGCCCCTATAGACTGCTTTATCATCTACATATGTCACAGGGGTGCCGAATTTTTCCTTAAGGAAATTAATAGCGAACTCACCATCATCTCCAGTAGCAGATACCTGAAGCCATCCATCCGGACCCAGTGATACCTCAGCTTTCGCATCGAGGTCTTTCAATTCGTTCTCCAGCATAAAGGATGCAGAGCTTAATGCACGTTCTACATTGCCGTAGATCTTGATGGTCAAAATTGCGGTTTCCATGGGTACTCATTGAATAGCAAGCATTTAACCGTTTTTGTTCAGAAGAGAAGAAAAGACATCCCTTGTAGTGTCATAAGCCTTGATGACCTCACCAGCCACAGGTGTTTCTGAAGAATCGATCATATCACCTATCATTGCCACATCACGACTGAACGGCCCAAGCTTCCTCTTGATAGTATCCGCATCAGCGCCTGAGTCTATAAGTTCTTTATAGATACCTTCTATTTTAAGGCGCAACTTTTTGACCATATCAAGTATCTCAGCAGAAGCTGTATCAAGTTCCGACCCACTTACTTCATGGCGCTCTTCGACATCATATTCATCAGGGAGTTCACCATCAAGGGAAATTATGAGGTCCTTTAGGATCGATACGACATTGACACCTTTTTCCGTCAACTCGACATATTTGATACGCCCTTCAAATGAAAATTGAACAAGTCCATCCTCTTCCATTCTTGAAAGGATCTTGGTCGTGTGGGCAAATGTTGAATTTATCTCTTTTGTGATAACGGAACCATAGGTCCTACCATAGAACCATATCGCAAGCAAGGCAAGTGTTGGTTTCTCTTGAAGGAACAAATATTCAGGACTTGTTTTTGGCAGACTGATTCCCCCATAAATATATAAAATTTATAATAGATTATAGTTAATCCAACATTAGCTAATTTGATATATATATTACTTTCTATAATGCATGGTTCGAGCTCAGACCATACTAAAATGGTCAAAGCTTAGAACTTAAAGACTTCTTAAGACATCTTTGATCGTATCGATCTTTGCATCGGTTTTGAATGAGATCCCAGTAAAATGTGTCCTTGAGACGTTGGCTCCGGTTTCCCTAAGGGCTGTGATAAACAGGTCCATTGCAGGTGCGGAGACTCCTATCATCTTACAAATGACGTGTTGATCATAGAAGAAAGGAATTTCCAGTTCATCTCTGCAAGCCAGTACAAGCTTCTTTGCCTGCTCTTTCGTTCCAAGAGGTCTTTCTTCGATCTCCAGGAGAACCTCATCACAGTACTGAGGTTCGTGTAACTGTCCTAACCAGAGAGGACCTGCGATATAGACATCATTTCCACAAGAGCTACAATGAGAGCTGATCGATACAGCCATTCCGTGAAAGACCTCTCTGTGACCACAATGTTCGCAATGGGCCAGGAATCCAAGCTCCTGAAGCGCTTTATCTGCCTGTTTAGCACCTTTTTTAACCTGAAGATAAGTGCGCACATAATGTCTTGTAGCGTGAGAGAGCAAGGGAGTCATACCTTTGTCATGCTTGGCAAGTTCTCTCGCGATCTTGCCAAGAAGGATACGTACACCCATCTCACTGTGAAATTCATTGTTCAATGGCACAGCGGCATATTTTCTCATCCCGGAATTAAAATGAGCACCACAAAGCGGAGCTGTGTCTGTCGCAGTAACCTCCAAAAAATGAACTGCCGACCTTGTGGCCGCATCAAGATAAGGAGCAGGTGTTCCAAAAGGATCGAGATCCACTATATTGAAACGTCTCTCATGCATCAGTACATTGGCGTTCTTGCAAGTAGCTTCCGCAATATCAGAGACCCCTGCAAGTTCAATGTTCTCAAGAATGAGCTCGTGGGCATCATCACTCCAGTCGTTCAATATAGAAGTGATGCCTACCTCATTGGCTATTCTCAATCCCCTGATACCTGATGCAGACATCGCATCAAGATAAGTAATGTCCTTGAGCTCCATATCCTTTTTGAGAAGAATACGTTTAGCACAAGCTGAGGTTGCTGCAACCGAAATATCCCGATTCAATTCCATATGAGGATTGTAGAAGACCGGCGCTTCAGAAGGTGGAAATGGGACACCTTCCGGAGGAACCGGCACAGAGACTGTTGTACTACCCTCTGTGACCTTAGTGCTCAACATTTGCATATTGGAACGTGTAACAGAACAACATCATTTAACAATAACGGTACCATCCATTCTTGGCTGGCCGAGAATGCTGTAGTTGTATGTTCCTGCTTCAGTGAAAGTATAATTGAAAGGTACCCCATAGTTTATAGTACGGTCTTCCCACAATCCATCTTCACTGACAAGAGTGAAACGTTTCCTATCACCGCTATTCTGCCGATTGTTCCAATAAACGGTATCCCCTTTATTGATCTCAAGTAAAGCAGGTCGTGATAGATAATTATCGAGTATGATAGAATATATCCTTGGCTCGATTATTTCCTCAGAGACATTTTCTGATATATCTTCTGAGACATTTTCAGAAATATCTTCATCTGGAATATCTCCGGAGATAACATCATCTGAAACATTGGTCTCCCCACCATTAACATCATCGCCATTGTCACCTATGCAGCCTGCTGCAAAAATGCACATGGTCGCCAATAACAATATTAGCATTTTATTATTCATTTTCCTCACACTCATATTTTGTTTTCAAGAATTATAAAGGTAGCCACACAGTAACGCAGATATCTATTTAAGTTGCAATACCAATTCAAAAACCCTATTGATCATTATTTGATGTTTACATATATGCAAAAAGAGGTGAAATGAATTGACTGAAAAAAACAGTGTTGGAGATAAGATCCGCCAGTTCCGTGAAGACCGTGATATGACAGTGGAAGAACTGGCAAAAGAAAGTCAGAGCAATGTGGAACTGATAGAAAAGCTTGAAGCGGGAGAGCTCATCCCGTCATTAACACCTCTTTTGAAGATCGCACGTGCCCTCGGAGTGCGTCTTGGAACATTCCTTGACGACACACCACAAAAAGGCCCCAGGATAAACCGTAGTGGAGAAACAAAGAACGTGGTCCGCTTTTCAGGCAAATGTGCAACCTGTGAAGAAAGCGCACTTGATTTTTGCTCACTTGCCGCTGATAAGCAGGACAGACATATGGAGCCTTTCATTATTGATATTCACCCCTGCAATGATGTAGAGGAACCGGTATTGTCATCCCACGAAGGTGAAGAGTTCATTTATGTGCTCGACGGAGATATCGAAGTATCCTACGGCAAGGATAAGCACACCCTGACAAAAGGGGATAGCATCTATTATGATTCCATCGTTCCGCATGACCTCCATGCAGCAGGCAAGGAATCAAAGATACTGGCAGTTGTCTATACCCCGATCTAAAGGAGGAGAAATGTTCGTTACCACTGTTACCCCAAGATTCGGCGATATCGATGGCCTGGGACATGTGAACAATACAGTCCTTCCCGAATGGTTTGAACTGGCAAGGAACCCGATATTCCGTATGTTCGAACCGGATCTTGACCTGAGCCCTGAGAAATGGACACTGATAATGGCAAGGATAGATTTTGATTTCCTTGGCGAGATGTTCTTCGATGGCGATGTAGAGATAAGGACATATGTAAAAAGATTAGGGAACAAATCCTTTACATTGCATCACGAAGCCTGGCAAAGGGGAGAGCTCAAGACAAAAGGTGATGCTGTGCTGGTGTGCTATGATTTTGTCAATAAGAGATCAAAGCCCTTACCAGAGGACATAAAGGAAGCCTTGGCAGAACACATGATCCCTGAAGAGAAAAACGAATAATATTAAAAAGGATCTGATATCAATGCCATTTACTAAAGCTACCATTGGAGAGTTCTTTGAAGAACAGGTCAGAAAGGACCCCGGGAGGGATTTTATTGTCTATCCTGACCGGAACTTACGCTTCTCATACAGTGAATTCAATGACAGGGTCGATGATCTTGCAAAGGGACTCATAGCCATTGGCATCACAAAGGGCGATCACTTTGGCATCTGGGCACGAAATGTGCCTGACTGGCTGACCTTCCTTTTTGCAACAGCAAAGATCGGAGCGGTGCTCGTCACCGTGAATACTGCATACAAGAGCCACGAACTTGCATACGTGATGAAACAATCGGATATGAAGGCAATTGCCATCGTTGACAGGTTCAGGGACGTTGACTATGTGGAAACGCTCTATGACCTGGTACCCGAACTAAGATCATGTAAAAGAGGGAACCTTAAAAGTAAAGAGTATCCCAAACTTGAAAGTGTTATCTTTATCGGCCAGGAAAAGCACAGAGGAATGTACAACACAGCAGAAATGCTTCTGCTTGGAAAGTATTCAGACAGAGAAGAACTTGACCGTCTCAAGGGAACACTGGACTGCAAAGATGTCATCAACATGCAATACACATCAGGAACCACAGGATTCCCGAAAGGTGTTATGCTGACACACGAGAATATTCTTAACAACGGATATTACATCGGAGAAAGGCAAAGGTTCACAGAGAAAGACAGATTATGCCTCCCTGTGCCATTGTTCCATTGCTTTGGAATAGTACTTGGAGTGCTCGCAACCCTCACACATGGCGGTACGCTTGTAATGATAGAGCTCTTCGACCCGCTTCTGGTGCTTGCAGCGGTACAGAAAGAAAAATGTACTGCCCTTTATGGAGTACCCACGATGTTCATTGCAGAGTTCTCACACCCTATGTTCGAAATGTTCGACATGTCCTCACTGAGAACAGGCATCATGGCAGGGTCCCCATGCCCGATAGAGGCCATGAAAAAAGTCATCGACGAAATGAACTGCAAGGACATCACTATAGCATATGGCCTTACAGAAGCTTCTCCCGTATTTACTCAGACGAGTACAGACGACCCCATCGAACGCCGTGTAAGCACAGTAGGAACAGCAATGGAACATATCGATGTAAAGATAGTGGATCCTGACACCGGAAAGCCTGTAGGACCGAACGAGCAGGGAGAGATATGCTGTCGCGGTTACAATGTCATGAAAGGGTACTACAAGATGCCTGAAATGACAGAGAAGGCCATAGACAAGGATGGATGGCTCCACAGCGGAGATCTCGCCACCGTTGATGAGGAGGGATACTACCGCATTACCGGAAGGATAAAGGATATGATCATCCGTGGCGGAGAAAATATCTACCCAAGAGAGATAGAGGAATTCCTTTACACCATCGAGGGAATTAAAGATGCCCAGGTAGTTGGTATCCCTGATGAGAAATACGGTGAGATAGTAGGAGCTTTCGTTGTACTCAATGAGGGTTCAAAGCTCACACCGGAAGATATCAGGGATTTTAGCATCACAAAGATAGCACGCTATAAAGTGCCAAAACACATATTCATCGTAGATGAGTATCCACTTACAGCAAGCGGAAAAGTTCAGAAGTTCAAGCTCAGGGAAATGGCTGTCGAGTTTATGGAACAGAACTGACCAACCATATCACAGCATATAGGGAGCTAAAAGCTCCCCTTTTTCTATTTTTATTAATAAAACAATCACAAAATATATTAAGTTGTGAACTAACTACACGGATTAGTTCATCACTATTGTGATGATATACTGAACTTAGTCATTATTGGTCCTAAAAATGATCATTTAAAAACGAAGGGATAATGAATGAACTTTAAAGATGTGCCACTTGATCTGAAAATTTTATTGTATATAGTGATCGGCATCATCCTAGTCATGATATTCACCATGTCCCTGATCATTTCCACAACAACTGAACAGCATGAAGAACTGGTATACAAAGAAGCTGCATCTCTTACGAAAAATTATGCTGCTAATTTCGATGCAGATATGCGGGCCAATATGGCAATTGCCAGAGGTATTGCCACCACAATGAAAGGGTACAGACATACAGATCGAGAGATCGTCAGTGGCATTATCAAACAAACATTGATGGATAATCCTAATCTTTTAGGGGCCTATGCAGGGTTCGAACCTGATGCTTTTGACCTAAATGATTCTGCATATGCAAATACTAAATACCACGATGGAACAGGCAGATTCCTTCCATACTGGAACCTGATCGGCGGAGATATCTTCGTCGAGCCTCTTGTGGATTATGATTCCCTTGAGTACTACCAGTTGCCAAAAGAACGAAAAACGGATGTGCTCACAGAACCCTACTTTTATCAGGGAGAACTTATTGTAAGCTATGTTTCACCCATTATGCTCGAGGGAGAATTTATCGGCATTGGCGGTGCAGATGTGTCTTTGGACTACATCGATGAGGAAATATCCAACATTAAAATATTAGATTCAGGCTATGCTTTCACTGTTAGTAATAAAGGACTGTTCATATCCCACCCAGTTAAAGAATGGATTGGATCAAAGAAACTCTACGATTTCGAAGAGCCAGAAATACTGAAAATGGCAAAAGATATCGAAAATGGCAAAGAAGGTCATATCGAGATTATCGATCCTGTAACAGATAAGGAAGCTATCGTTTTCTATGAACCGGTCAGAACTGGTAATTATTCCATGCTGGTCGTAGTTCCAAAAGAGGAAATGTATGCAGGCGTTACAGACATGCAGAATATATTAGTGGCTATATCTGCAACCGCAATTCTTTTTATGGGAACTATTGCGATCTTTTCTGCACAAAGGATAACAAAACCTATTAGAGATATAGTCAATGACTTTAAATATATATCAGATACTGCTCTTGAAGGAAGCTTTAAAACGCGAGCAAATACCGATATCGAAGTTGACTTTAAGGACATACCAGAAGGTTTGAACGATATACTTGATGCATTACAAAAGTCAACCGAGCTTAACGCTGAACTGAAAAAAGTTGTTGAAAGCAGTCCTATCATCATATTCAAATGGAAGCCAACGGAAGGATGGCCAGTAGAGATCATTTCGGATAATATCAGTAATTTAGGATATGAGGCCCAGGATTTCATTGAGGGTCACCTTAATTATGGCGACATTATTCACCCTGACTGCAAAAGGAATGTTGAAGTAGAATTTCAAAAGCTATGCAATGGTGAATTACCTTCCGTGAACATCGATTACAAGATCATGACCGGTGATGGAGAGACAAGGTGGGTCAATGAAAGGACGACCTTATTGTACGACAAAGAAGGGAATGTTGACCATCTGAAAGGACTTATTATTGATATTACTGACAAAAGGAATGCAGAGAACACATTAGTGCAGTTAATGATGGAAGCAGAAGCAGCAAATAAAGCGAAAAGTGATTTTGTGGCAAATATGAGCCATGAACTAAGGACGCCCCTTAATGCGATAATCGGATTTTCAGATCTGTTGCAGACAGAGATGTTCGGCAACCTTAATGAAAAACAGACTAAGTATGTCAATAATGTTTTGATCAGCGGAAAACATCTGCTGGGTCTGATCAATAATATACTTGACATTTCAAAGATAGAAGCTGGAAAGATGCACTTGCGAAGCGAAGATCTAGACCTCAATGAAATGATCGAAGATACGGCCACTATCCTTTCACCCCTTGCGAACAAAAAGAGAATAAACATATCCCACAGCATTGCTCATAATGTCAGCACCACAAATGCTGACAAGACCATGTTCAAACAGATAATGTATAATCTGGTAAGCAATGCCATAAAGTTCACACCTGAAGAGGGGAGCATTGACATCAACGCATGGTCAATGGACAAGAAACTTTATGTCAATGTCAAAGATACCGGAACCGGGATCTCAAAGGACAATATCGACGAAGTTTTCAAACCATTCATACAGGTCGGAAACTTTGCCACAAAAGAGCAGGAAGGCACAGGTCTTGGCCTTGCTCTTGTGAAAAAGCTGGTCGAGTTGCACGGTGGAGAAATATGGGTGGAAAGCGAGATCGATGAAGGCAGCACTTTCACCTTTACCATCCCTACCAGTAAATGAAAATAAAAAGAAGAGATCAGTAAATAACTGGTCAGCCATACATTGACATATCATACTTAAGCGATGTGATATTCGCAGCACACACTGAACCATTCTTCAGGAAATCCTCAATGTTCCTTTTAAGTTCAGAAGGATGAGAAACACCTGCCATGCCCCTTATCATTTTCCCGGCACACATGAACATAAAAGTGGGTGTCCCCTCCACGCCATATCTTTCTGAGACCCAGGGATTGATCTCGGCATTGACCTTGAAGAATTTACATGAATCCTTGTATGTTTCTGCAAACTCCCTGAAGTAAGGTTCTATCGCTTTACAATGAGAACATGTGGTCAGATAGAACATTACCAGAACAGGTTTAGATTCCTTTTCGATCATCTTTTCCCAATTAACGTCACCCACTTCGCCTACATAACTAGTATCCATGCTACCCCCTTCGTTAATATCGTTTATGGAATAAATTATCACTTTTTTATTTGGTAAGGACGATCATTTTTCATCCCTATCAAATATTTCGACCGTATTGTGATCATAATAAAGTTGCTTTTCAAAGATAGAAATATCCTTTGGTAGGATACCAGGACGTTCATCGGTGGTCATATAGAAATAACCTGCAATTTGAGTATAGTATTCCAAATAGCCTTTTACGACCTTGTTCAGAATTTCAAGTCTTCTTCCAAGTACCAAAATAAAAGGCAACTGCAGGAGAAAACAAAAGGTCATTAGAAAACTATAAAGGGATAGAACGATCGCAACAGGTATACCATAGAATATCCTTATGAACAATTCCAGACGGGAAGCTTTTTTGTTCCATACAAAAAGCTCATTCATTCTTTTTTGATCCATTATTCTAACACCGAGCTACTTTTTTAAATTATTAAATATATAAAGCGAACCGTATCTAAGAAACAAATGCATAAGTTATATGTTTTTTCAGTGGGAAAGCGAAAAAATAAGGGAAGAGAATTTGCAGACCAAAAATAGTCTGCCTGTTCAGTCTAGCCTTTCCCCACATTCTTCACAGAACTTTGCATTCTCCTTTACTTCTTTTCCGCAAACGGGACACTTTCGGACTTCAGATTCCGAACCTATGGTAGAGCGCTGTATAAGACTATCAGTAATATTGGTAGTGCTTATATTGTATTGTGCAGACCCATCATCAACGAAAAGTTTGATATCGGTCCTCTTTTCGATCTCCTCCAGCATCTTATGATAGAATCCGGTAAGTGCGTCTTCCTTTTCAGCCCATGCTCTCAATATGAGACGTGATCGGCTCTTGCCTACGACTTCGACATATGATGCATACTTCAAACCACTAACACCTTCAGCATAGAACCTTGCAACTCCCGTAAAAAGGCGAGGTGTTGATGTGATCTCCGGCTCGATCATGTACATGTTCATGTCCTTGAGGACCCGGGTAGCAATATCGAACAGGTTCTCTGCAGGGATCTCAAGGTCCTTGGAGTCCTCTTCTGCTGAAATGAGGGTGCTGACCACCGACCTCCAGGAAGGTTCATCGATCTGCCTGACCCGAAGTACCGGACACACTATGCTTACCATATTGCCTTCAAGATCGACATGCTTACGCTTCTTCGTATTATAGTCATAATAATCAATGCTTGCAGAGATCTTACAGTTACCACATTCACCAGTCGGGCGGATCTCGAAAGTAACCGTTTTTCCCTCCCCGGGTTCAAGCATGGACATCGTTTTCTCAGCCTCTTTCAACAGGAAAACATCAGGTACGAAAAGAGATATCTTAATGTCCCCTATCGGCTCAGAAGTGTGGTTCTCCACCTTTACCTTGTATTGGAGAAGAGCACCAAGGTAATTAAAAGCATATTTTACCACAATGGAACTACTTTCCTTCAAAGGTGAAGATGGTGCTTTTCCTGCACCGTCTCCCATGGGTATGGATGGACCTTTTTCGGTCCTAGTAACTGTTTCAGGAGCAGGCTCAGGTTTATTCTTAGGCTTACTGGCGGTCTTTGAGGGGCGATCAGCCTTTGCAGACGGACTAGCTCCAAAACCATCAGTACCAGATCTTTTAGACTTCTTGTTCCGCCTTCGTGCCTTAATGATGCCCCTTAAGAATAACACCACAAAGATGAAGGAAAGAATAAGAATAACAACACCAGCCCCATTGTTATTGTTACCGGAATCATCGTAATCGTCATAATAGGTAGGATCTATCCAGTCAGTATCAGTAGCTGAAGACCTGCTAAAGTCAGAGACAGAATAGTACTGGACCTCCCCTGATGGGACGTAGAAACTGCCCTCCATATTATCATATCCCGGAGATTCCAGGGTCACTGCATGATAACCGGGTTCCAGATAACTTAATTCTATCAGAGTGTAGCCATCACTTGTGGCCTGATAATAATTATTGAGATAGACATCATAACCCACCGGGATGGAATAAAGTACGATGGTACCTTGGGGGAAGTCCTTATAGAATATGTAAAGATCGTCAATATCCATATAGTCAATATATGAGTCCGAATAGATGTCCACTATATCAAATTCCAGAGAAATAAGGCCGTCGTCGTAATAGAAATAATCCCCCTCATAGTAGATGGCATTGTGGACTTCACGACCGTTCCATGTCACAGACATCTGAGCATAGTTGTAGTATGGATCAATATCGATTATATTGACAACGTACCCTTCTTCCAGCCAGAATGAGTCACCCTCAGAGATGGCAACCTCATAGTCCAGAGTCGACGAGGCACTGCCAATCACGGATAATGACAGGGCCAAAAAGGATAATAATATCAGTATTTTTACGTGTTTTTCTATCAAGATCGGACACCTGTGGAGACTATCATATTATGTTAAGTTTGATCGCTATTAGCTCTTTCCGAGGCAAAGCTATACAGATAATACATATTGCTTTTAGAGGGATTTTTATTTTAAAAGTAATGTTTTACCCCTACATTGAGTTTAATCAAGCTTTGTCCCGCACTGACCACAGAAATGTGCCTCTGCAGGGACTGTAGTACCACAACCCGGACATTTCTTTACACCTGGAGTTCTGCGTGCCTGTGCAGCGCCCATCATTTCAGCATCCAACTCCTTTCTGCGATATGAATCCTCACGCTCACGGTCCTCAACGTCCATCATGAACCGGACCTTGTCCTCTTTTGCAATGTTCTCCGCTTCTTTCATTTTGGCAAGGGCTTCAAGCTGCTCAGGAGACATATTCTGGAACTCCCTGCCCTGTACAATGACCTTTGCAACATCTGAACCGCCTTTTTCCATAACATTACCCATATACTCCATGTCCCGGGAATGCTGACGGTCGCTCATATCCTCATCAAGTTCAAGTTCAGCCCTTTTGGCTCCGGTTTTGGTCTGTTTCCAATCAGAAAACGTTTCAATTGCCTGTTTAGCTTCGGCAGCATCAGCTTCGGTCTCGATCTGTGAGATCCTTGACCTGTGGAGAGCATCCTTTTCCACTTCGGTTCTGTAATGAGCTGCACTCACTGTTTCTTCTGCAAAGCCAGCCCTTGTGGCTGCAACATTTATGCGGCTCTCACGGTCCAGGTCGCCTTCCTTTTCAAGAGCAGATATTTCCTTAAGCTCCTCGCTAACCTGGAATCCACTGCGCTCCTTTCTGACAACGGCATAGCTACCAAAGTCCCACTCGCAAGTGTATTTTACAAGCTCTATCCCCCACAGCAAAAGAGTGTCCTTAAGCTGCATTTCAAGCTCATTTTCCATCCTCAGCTGAAGGTCACGGTTACCATAAAGGGAGTCAATATCCTCCCCATGAACTTCCGGTTCAAGGACACGGGTTATTGTTTCACTTTCAAGGTGATCATAAATATCGAAGATAGAGAGATTTCTTTCCCCATTCTTTTCCGCAACCGTATAGGAGAATATCATGTTGAAGAACTTTTTAGGATCGTTTATGGTGAACCTCAGGATACCTCCACATCCAACTTCCTGATCATCACGTGTCCATAGACCGGGAACCTCCCACCTCAGTTCCTTAAAGGAAGTGTCAATAAGAGCAACATCCACATCCTTACGCAAGGTCCCTGGTTTCAGCAGACCACCAATTTTCATTTTCCCACTGTCGATGATGTCTTCAACCACACCATTCTTTATCATAACAGCTTTCTCATTAGGTGAGAGAGTAATAGACTTGCTGAAGAAACCTTTTACATTCTTCTTAGGGATTACACGTGCAATATCATCAAGATCCTTCTTCCATTTGAACGCCATAGTTCCAATACCTCCATCCTCAGGGAATATGCTATAGATTAACATTGAACAAATATTATATATAATGTTTTCTATTGTATACATAAGCATACATAATCTTTAATTTCTTTGACAGACCATTAGAAGATAGGTCAACGAAAGAAAAATAGATATCTGTAATCAAAAAAACTAAACATGAGGAGATAAAATGGGTCGCTCGTATCCTGTAAGTGCAAGGGTCTCAGAAGATAGTAAACAATATCTACAACATCTTGTTGAAAAAGGAGTTGCTATAAACATGTCCGAAGCATTGAAAATATGTATAAGGTATGCCAAACAAAAGAAAATGGAGGAGGAGATATAATGGGATTCGCTAATCCATTCAAAAAGGTATCACCTGATGAACTGAAAACAAAGCTATCGATGTCAGAGCAGAGATTGACAGCACGTGAGAAAGAGCTCAACAAGAAAAGACAACAGGCACGTACACAAGCCAAGGATGCCCTTTCAGATGGGAATGACAGGGATTTCAGGGTGGCATCTCGAAGATACTCGATGATAGAAGGCCAGGTCAACACCATTGGAAGTATGGTCGAAATGGCACAGTCCATGACCGATGTGATCGAGATGGAAAGTGGACTTAAAGAGGTTGTCGAGATAGGGGAAAACCTCGGAAAATGGCAAAAGCAGCTTGGTTTTGATACAACAAAGCTCGAGGGAGCTATTACCAACATCCGCACATCCATGGAGAAAGTGAATACTGCCACCAACCTCATGACATCCTCAATGGATGCAGCTATGAACGGCGGTACAGAGCTTAGTGATATGCAGGACTCCCTTCGCTCCGAGCTATTGGCAGAACTTAGCACTGAGACATCATCTAAAGATGAGCTATCAAAGAAGATCGATGAAGAGATGGCCGAGTCAGAGTGATCTGGCAGGATCATACTGACCTACAGATACTGCAAGGGGGTGCGAATCTGGGATCTGCAAGTTCACTGGCAGCACAGGCAAGAGGGTATGCAAAAGCTGCCAGGACATTGGAAGAAGAGAATGAAAAGGAGAGGGCAAGGGAACTATACCTAAGATCTGCAAAGCTCTACAACGAAGCTTCGAAGCTCTCAACTGACAAAACCGATAAGAATACACAGCGTGACCTTGCAGAACACCTTTTTGCAAAGGCACAGTCATTCAAACGTTCAGGCGTCCAGTATTCCGGATCAGGCACGGGCACAAAGGAAGATACCGATGAATCGTCATTATCAAAAGATGATCTGATAATGACAGAAAAGCCTGATATCGGATTTTCCGACATTGGTGGCCTCGAGTCTGTTAAAGAGGATATCAGAAAGGCCATAATATACCCATTCACCCATAAAGAACTGTACCAGATGTATGGCCAGAAAGCTGGCGAAGGAATACTCCTGCACGGCCCCCCAGGTTGTGGAAAGACAATGATGGCAAAGGCCGCTGCAAAGGAATGTGGTGCGGATTTCATCAGTGTAAAAACAAGCAGTATTGTAAGCAAATGGGTGGGTGCTTCTGAGAAGAATATAAAGAAGGTCTTTGACACTGCAAGGGAATGTGAGAAGGCCATCATCTTTTTTGACGAGATAGACTCCATTGGGGGAAGGCGAAGTGAAGCTGAGGATTATGCCAAAAGAGTGGTCAATGAACTGCTTGCCCAGATGGATGGAGTGGACACAGCCGATGATGACCTGCTGGTCCTTGCTGCGACAAATGAACCCTGGGCCATAGACCCGGCACTTCGCAGACCTGGACGCTTTAGTAAACTCGTTTTCGTGCCGGAACCGGACCTTCCTGCAAGAATTGCCATCTTTAAGATCAACCTGAAGAAAAGACCGATCGATGATGATGTCAACGTAGAGAAACTGGCAGAGATCACCGGATCATATTCGGGAGCAGATATTTCAGCCATTTGCAAAGAGGCCGCTGACATTCCGCTTGGAGAGGCACTTCGTGGTGCAGAGCCCAGGAAGATAAAGATGGACGATTTCATCAAAGTACTGGAGCAAAGGAAACCTTCGATCACCAGCTGGTATTCCGAAGCAAAACGTGAAATAAAGAAAACTGGCGAAGAAGAAGTCTTTAGAGAGCTATTCCACTAATAACAGAGAGTGAACGATATGGATCTGGAATCCCATCCCACAACATTGCAGGAAGAGAACAGGAAAAAAGTGCATGAACTCCTGAAGAACACGCATTCACGCATCGAAAAACTGATCCAGAAGACATATCAACAAAAGGATTCAGTCACTACATCACAACTTCGACAGCTTCGGACGAGGATAACAGGACTGATATCAGAAGCGGTAAAAAAAGAACTTGATTCCTTCGGAAGTCATAGCGGCAACATTGATGAGTTCTATGAGAACGAAGACAGATTCGTAGACGCCTCTACGATGCTGCTTCAGGAAGTGGAGAATGCCATTGCTACCGGTGAGAATGTCGATGCCTTTGCCATCAGTGACCTTGTGGATAAAATAGAGATGGGATTTAGCCACAGGATCGAGCTTACAGACAAGAACCTGAGCGAATACGAGAACAGGATCGGAAGTAAGAAGCAAGCTGAAAGAGAAAAAAGGGAAAGGCAAGAAAAGGAAATAAGAGAGAAAGAGCAGAAGGAAACTGAAGAAAAAACCTCTGCAGAAAACAGAACAGAAATATCTGAAACTTCTCCCCCTGAGATCAAAACTAGCTCAATTGATGATATTGAAGATGAAACATCAATCCCACATGACACCCAGATCTATACCAAAAAAGATGAACTTGATACTGAAATCCTTTCAAAACTTTACAGTTACATAAATATCCTGGAACAAAAATTTGAGAAACAGCATCCCGAGGTCTCTTATGATGGAGAATACATTGCAGACAAGCAATGGAAGGTCGAACTTTCAAAAAGAAGTGTGCGTGGCTCCATAAAGGAAGGAAGGTTCAAAACTCCAATGCTTATAGTCGATAACTACTGGAAATCCATAGACGACAAGAGAGATATCATCGAGATGATACAGGCAAAAGCAAGTACCATCGAACAAAACCAGTACATGAGCCTATGTTTTATCAGCAGTTCATGGGATCAAAGCATAAAGGACTGGGTAAGGACATATTCACATCAGAGACTGGGATTTTTCATATACGATCTGTTGGAAGACGATCTTGTATACAATGAAACTGATGAAAACAACCGGAAATTTGTATTCTGGCATTCCACAAATGAAAACCGGACTAAATTGGCACAGATCGTGGACCAACTCATTGAAGACGAAGAGTACTTTGACCTCGATGATGTTGTGGAACATTCCGGGCTCAACTTAAGAGGAGCTAAAAAATTCATAGATGGCCTTGTTAAGAAGAAAGCACTAATCGATGTTGGCCTGGACTCGCCAAAATATACAAGATCAAAATAATACCAAGAGAATTAGGATTGAACAGCAGATCAATTGATAGGACATAGCTGCTATTAAATTAAATTTTTTAACTAAATAAATGTAGTAACAAAATAGATCATTTAATAAAATCAATTTTTTTAATGAATGAATCGAAAAAAATAATTAAAAAGGAGAGTGACTAATATCACTCTTCTGCTGGTGCTTCAACGTCTTCTGAACCGCCACCAAGGATCTCTTCAATGCTCTTGTCAGAGTATCCTGTAACTTTGGTGTTGATCTGAGTGATGTCAGGAGCGACCTCGCTTCCACGAAGGAATTTCCTTCGGCGTACGCCTTTTGCTACTGCTGAATATCCTACACCCTTTGCAATGAGGATCTTTTGCCTCTTTGGACCTGGGAAGGTTGGGCTCATTACGAAACCACTGTTGTCGGTACCGCCTGTAATGGTTAGTGTGTAACCATTCAGACCTACGGTTGCGCCATCTACTGTCTGACCAATAGATCTTCCAATGTACTGGTTTGCTTCAGCTCCAGTAATGTCGAACTGGTAGGTCTTTGTTTTTGGATCTGAAACTACAATTTTAAAATCTGCCATGATTTGCCTCCAATATGTTTGAATAAATTCGTATTTAAAGTTAGCTTAAGCCTGTATATGAATTACAGGTATTTATTTTGTATCCATCGATCATTTCGCCCAGAATGGGTTATCCCTTCTTTTTATATCCAAGAAGGATTCAAGTGCTTCTAATTCATCCGCCGAAAGTGAATCGTAAAGTTCGTGCTCAAGTATCTTAGCATGCCTTTCAGGTATGTTCGCATAGAGCACATCGCCTTCGTTTATCTGCCTGCCCACAGTAGGACCATCGATAGACATAGCAACCTCCATGCCGATCTTAGCAACACTTACGTTCTCACCCCGTGATTGCAAGCCTTTTACAACTCCCACTACAGTACCATCGTCTGTCGTAACATCGACCTTTGTCTTGATAGTACCACCTATTATCCGCACACCCACAACAGCAGGTTTGCTCTGTCTGAACACACAGTCAGGCATAATAGTGAACATAGCAGGTTTGACAATTGTCTCGGAAACAGCCTTTTCGGATATAGCCCGCTGTTCCTTTACCCAGTCCCTATAGTCATCTATCAAACGGTAGATGACATCGTTCATGAACACCTTGACACCAGTAGATTGTACTTTTTCTTTGGCATCAGGAAGGATATTGACATTGAAACCGACAATAACAGAATGGAATGGATCTTCGATAGCGAAAGCTTCCATAATGTCCCTGTTGGAAATATCACCCACATCCGCTTTGCGAATAGGGATATCCTCCTTTTTAAGTTCGTTCACAAGAGCTTCAAGAGAGCCAATTGTATCAGCTTTGATAGTTATGCCACTCTGATCGGTATCGATCTGGACATCTTCGACCTCATTACGCACCTCTTCAACAACAGCATCCAATGTTTCAGCAGTAGCTACCCTGACTGAACCTCCGGATAATGCACCATCGAGATGAGGAGCTGAGATCTTAACACCAACTGCAGCAGTAACCTTACTGACCTGCTTGAACTTATCTTCAACATTGATCTCTGAAAGAGCACGTGGTTTTAGGACAGCACGAACTTTTGTCTGTATAGGTTCACCCAAACATCCAACAACTATCGTATCACCTTTTTTCAGCACTCCATCATACAATATAAGATCAAGGGTGGTTCCAAGTCCACGCTCTTCTTTGACCTCCAGAACAGTACCCACACCGGGTCCTTCTGCATTATAATGAAGATTAGATTCAAGGAATCTCTGCGCCAGACCCAGCAGGACCATCAATAGATCAGGAATACCTTCACCTGTGATCGCACTGATAGGGATGACACCGATATTATGCTGGAAATCGTTTACACGGTCATATCGATCTGAACTGAACCCATGGTTATACAGTTCACCTACGACCTCATAGAACTTGGTGTCAAGGATTCCCTTCACGTGTTCGCTCTGCTTATTGTAAGATGTCATGAAAGGAGCACCTTTTTGAGGGTTCCAACCATGGATCTTGTCGATCTTGTTCGCCACAACAACGAACGGGGTCTTATGCTGTTGCAAAATATTCAGGCTCTCGATCGTCTGTGGTTTAAACCCTTCATTGATATCAACGATAACAACGGCAAGGTCTGCAAGAGCACCGCCACGACTCCTTAAAGTAGTGAACGCATGATGGCCAGGCGTATCAATGAAAAGAAGTCCAGGGACCATGAACTTGTCAAGTAGACCTGGATTCCCACATTTTTCCACAATAGCACTTATAGGAACTTCGGTTGCACCAATGTGCTGGGTTATAGCTCCAGCTTCTCCGGATACAACTGCACTTCCACGTATCATGTCAAGCAGTGAGGTCTTGCCGTGATCCACATGCCCCATAACACAAACGATAGGAGTTCGTAAGTTATCTTTTACAACCATGACACAACTCTCTCTGAAATCCTGTTGAATTCATTAATATTAAAAAAAACATTCAGGAACGTTAGTACATAACATACTAACAATGACAATGGACCGAACTAACGGTCAATTATCCCTGAATGTTATTCGATCTTCAGATGTCTGATCCTTTCGAATCACTCATACAACCATTCATCATCTGCTCGTGGATAGCCGGAGATCTCAGACTCTTCGAAGTGAAGAGCTATCTCACGCTCTGCTGATTCCGGAGCATCGGATGCATGGACAACATTTCTACCCATATCAACTGCAAGATCGCCACGGATAGTTCCAGGCAATGCATCGACAGGATTTGTTGCACCATTGATCGCACGCATGATCTTGATCGCATTGTTGCCTTCAATGACCATCGAAACAGATGGACCTGAAGTGACAAAGGATACGAGGGAACCGAAGAAAGGCCTCTCGGAGTGCTCTTTGTAGTGCTCCTTTGCAGCCGCTTCGGTCATCACATTCATCCTTAATGCTGCGATCTTAAGACCCTTTTTCTCGATTCTTGAAACGATCTCTCCAACAAGACAGCGCTGAACGCCATCTGGTTTGACCATAACATAGGTTCTTTCCATCAGATTCACCAACATTATGCTTTCTTCAAGTAGACCCTACCCTGTTCTGTCCAGACAGTACGCCTTGGAAGTCTTCCAAGATCGAAGTTGCCCTTACATTTGGAAGAACAGAAATAATATGTGGATCCGTCCCTCTTTGCAAAAAGGAGACCTGTACCTGGCTCAAGCAACTCTCCGCAAAATGAACATTTTCTCTGTTCCATTATCATCACCTGGTAGTTAGTTTCTTAGCCTCTCTGGATGTCTCCATAAGCATGAAAACATCACCAATTCTTACAGGACCAACGCAGTTTCTTGTAATGATCCTACCCTTGTCACGACCTTCAAGAACCCTGCACTGAATCTGGCTGGCTTCGCCATGCATACCGGTGTTACCGATCACGTCGATAACCTCAGCTGCAAAACCCATATCATCATCTGCCATTGGGGATACCTCCAGTCAATGATTATTTGAGTGCAGCGACTTTCTGTGCAACGTCTTCTACAATTTCGCTGCCCTTTCCTGCATCAGTGATCACAACAGCTGCGCAGCCTACGCCAATTCCACATGCTGCACCAAGTTCTTTCTGCTGTTTTACAAAAATGTATGGTGTGTTCTTTTCTTCGCAAAGAGCTGGAATGTGAGCAACGATCTCGGATGGCTCAATGTCAGCTGCAATTACTGCGAGCTTTGTGATGCCTCTCTCGATAGCTTTTGTTGCTTCGTTTGTACCTTTCTTTACCTTTCCGGTGTCTCTTGCGAGTTCGATTGCTTCAAGTGCTTTATCTGCTAATTCATCAGGAACTTCGAATTTAACCATATTTATATCTCCTTCGAAACCGCCCTTATCTGCGGTCTGTCATTATTCATTGTAATTCACATCAGCAATGCACATTCACCCAGAAATGAGTGTATATTACATCAACCGAAGTATTTGGTATGAATCGCCACAGTCACATATATAGCTTGCGCCGAAATGCCTGATAGCTCACCAAAGACATACGCAGAACAGAACATAAAAAAAAAACGAGGTGAGAGCAAGCTCACCAAGCAGGTTCAGCCATGAAGGTATAGAAATCTGAGGAATCTAAGGTAACGGTCACCTTTAGAATATCTTCCTGAGAATAAACATCATATTCCAGCCCTTTATCAGGACCTTCAGCTGCATAGGCAGTTATGTTGTTCCTAGTACCCTCTGTCGGATTGAGATAGACAGTAGTGCGTGACAAGCGTGAATCATCAAGGAACATCAGATCAAGGTAATACTGATCTGCAAAACCATCCTCAACGACCATGACTTGCTGTACAGGTGCACCCAACTCCACGAACTCCATTACCCTGTTGAAATCTGATGAAGCTGTAGCATCGCCTTCCATGACATCCAGAACGTCCTCCAGTCGATCCTGCTGACCAAAGAGGATAGGATTACCTATTACATTATACAGGTCGCTTCCGCGTGAAGCGAAATAGTATCCATTATACGCTTCCTCTGAAAGATAATAAGGGAAAGCAATGACCTCAGGGTTTATTACATGCATATTGAAGCTGTGCTTATTAGTATATTCCGCAGAGTACAACTTCGTTACCGGAACACCATAGACTGCATCCAGCTGTGACGTATTACCCATCATAAGGATAAGTGGGGTATCCCTTATGCTGTCAAGGTCAACATACTCTGCAAATACTGCCCCTTCAGGCGTCACTGCCAGCCCATCAGCAAGGGAGTTCAGTTCATAGTCCACATGTTCACCTGGAATAGATTCAAAACCAGCTACATCCACAGCCGAATTGTCCGCAGTCTCCCCATTCGAGTTCCCACTGAAGAAAAAAGGCATTATTGACATGACCATTATAACCACCAAAAAAATGGCTACATATTTTGTATTCATTTATACTCTCCAAAAAATCGATGTATTATCGTATCTAATATGTAAAGCAATTATCTACATAATCATATATAAAGACTATTTATTTACTCCTGAAATAAAAAAATAGGGCAGACGATATAGCCCGATACAACAGCTCATAATCCAATCAATCAATCAATCAATCAATCAATCAATCAGCCTTGATGAAGCCATAATACAAGGCTGTCCCGACCATTCACCACAGACAAGCTTTGTTTCGACCCCGACAAGAAAACCACCCGCACCCAGCATGACAGTTTCATATACTAATTTTTTTCCAACCCTAGCACTGGAAAGCATGGAATCCACATTATCCCATTCCCCATCAGGATGAAGCTCAAGGTAATGCATATCTGAAATATCCCCATCAGAAAGTTCCAGAACTTCTGCAAGCATCTTATTTGCATATAGTACATATCCATCCATGTCCAGCACCACCAAGATCTCATCCACCATATCAACAAGTGACTGAAGGTCCTTGCACTTCTTAGAATCATTTGAATCCGAGCGGATCTTTGAAATGACAACTCCTATCTGGGTAGCTATGGTCTCAAGGGAATTACGGGCATTGGCAGGGATCTCATATTCGGAATGCGAAGACAAGCAAAGAGCTGCAATGACCTTCCCATCATATTTCACAGGGATTATACCGGTAGCGTGTAAGCCCTCGTACTGTGAGCTCTCACCAGTGGTAATAGCACTAAGTTCCGAATGATGCTTGTAAACCGGTTGCCCGGTCATCACAAGACGGTTCTGCACAGAATTCGTTCCAAACACCGAAGTGTCCTTCACAAAACGCTCTGAAAGACCTTTATGTGCCACAAGTCTCAGATCCCCCGTTGATTCATCAAAAATATACAACCTACCAGAATCCACCGGTTCGACCTTTAAGCTGAATTCAAGCATCTGTTCAAAGGTTTCTTCAAGAGTATGCGCAGAACTTAGAACACTATCAAGGTCAAATTGCATATGCATAAAATCATCAGAATGTTTACGGTCAGTAACATCCACAATGATACCCTGCATATAAGCGACATTCCCATCCTCATCGTGCTTGATGAACGTTCTTTCATCCACCCATCGTATATCACCGAACTTGGTCAATACCCGATATTCCTGGTTAAAATCCATAAAGCCTGCATCTATCCTCTTAGAAAGCTCCTTTTGAACCCTATCAAGATCATAGGGATGCACAATATCAGCATACACAAACCTTCCCGAAATAAAATCATCCACAGAATAACCGAACTGGGCCACATTTTCTGAAACGAACTCGACCGGCCAATCAGGGTCAGCGCGCCAAAGGAAGACAACCGCAGGACTGTTCTTAATAACATCCCCCAGGATCTTCTGTATGTCAAGAGAACGGCGCAGTTCTTCATCCACCCCCCTATGAAGGAGAATACTCCACATCCCCTGCATCAGAAGTGTGACCTGACGCACATCTGAAAGATCATAGTTATCAGTCTTATTGGCAAGTCCCACAAGAGCAACGATCCTTTCCCTTTCAAATATAGGAACGCTCAAGAACCGATCGATCCTCATGTGCCCTTCAGGATATCCATTTTTAGAAGGATTCTCCTCAGAATAATCATTGACTATGATCGGCAATCTCTGTTTCAGAGATTCACCCCAAAGCCCGACATCGACAACATGTGACTGAAGTTTCTTTTTGTTCAGAGAACATTCATTCGTAACGCCCTCAGACCATGAATCTGTCATGATGACACTTTCATCATCGCTCAGGAATGCCAGATATCCGATCTTGCTGTCAGTCAGTCTTACGACCTCATCCCTGGCAAAATCAATGATCTCCTGAATGGAAGCATCCGTCATCTGGTACAAACTTAACAGTGCTTCAATACGTTTTTCTTCACTATGAAGTGCATTCTCTATCTTTTTCCTACCAGTTATATCAAGAATGATACCCTGCAAATATGTCACATTGCCCTGTGGATCGTGTTGTATCTGAGTTCTTTCATCGACCCAGCGCACCTCCCCGGCCTTTGTGAGGATACGATACTCCTGGAAGAAATCAGAATAGCCGCCCTCAGTACACTTGGAAACACCTGTACGAACACGATCAATATCATCAGGATGTACAATATCCCCATAGACCAACTTCCCCGAGATGAAATCTTCTACCGAATAACCGAACATATCAATGTTCTTCGATACGAACTCTACGGGCCAATCCCTCTCTGCCCTCCAGAGAAAAACAACCACAGGACTGGAATTGATAACGGTCTGAAGCGCCTTGTTCATGCCAAGGGCACCGTCAAGCAAAGCAATATCGTCCATCCTTTGCTCAGTAATATCCAGAACGATACCATGATAGAACTGGATAGAACCGGAATCATCACAATGAGCAGACGTCCTTTCATCGACCCAGCGAATATCCCCGACCTTTGTGAGAATACGATATCGGAGGTTGAAATTGCGGTCTTTATCACCCATATGAAGAAGCGTTTCAGATATTACATGATCAACATCATCGGGATGGATAATATCAACATAACGAAACTTTCCGGAGATCAGATCTTTTGCATCATACCCGAATTGTGAGATGTTCTCGGAAACGAACTCCACGGGCCAGCCTACTTCTGCCCTCCATAAAAAGACAATCGCGGGGCTGGAATTTATAACAGATTTGAAAACCTCTTCCCGGGATGCCGCATCAATAGTAGATACTTTTGCACCGCCGACATTCGTTTTTTTGGCACTGATGCGATCAACTCCATAATTACTGCCAGACAATGCAGTTCATTAATATTGCTCATTAAGTAATAAGATAAAAGACATATTTATACATTGATGAGTTAGCATACAAAATAACAGTTCTTTTTATATAAATTTCTCACGCCTTTAAAGAAATTGGCCTTATGCGGATAAATATGAAGAGTACGCCAAAGCACTTACTGCCTCAACCCCATTGCAAAAAGTATATCACTGGCCACCGGATATTTCAATATATGAATAATATCAAGGACATGTTCCAGCAGGCATCAAATAAAAGAAAACTAAAACAAATGGTCAAGAACGCTGAAAGCACATATGGAAAAGGTTATGTGCTTCATGAGATCGGACGATTTGAAGAAGCTTTGGAAAAATATGAAGAAGCAGCATCCATATGGGAAGAACTGCAGCAAGAGCTCCTCCAAAGCGGAATGGATGATGAGGCCGAGAATGCCGCAAAACGTGAACTTGAAGTTAGATTCAACAAATGTTTCATCCTATTCAAACTGGACAAAAAGGAAGAAGCCCTTGCCATAATAGAAGAAACGATACAAAAAACGCCCGATGACATAAAACCCGTATTCAGCAAAGGGTTCATACTTTTCAACACCGGTCAATATGAAGAAGCACTCAGGATACTCGATAAGGCCATTTCGCTCGAACCGGAATATCCCGATGCATGGTGTTGCAAAGCAAACACCCTATATCAACTCGAACGTTTTGAAGAAGCCCTCGAATCCTATGAAAAAGCGATCGAATTTGCAGACATGATGCACTTCAATTTTCCGCGTTACTCATTCCTGAACACGAACCCTGACCCCACCATCAAGAAAAATGCATCCGGAGTTTGGTATTGCAAGGCCAACACCCTTGAAAAGCTGGGAAAGCACAAAGAAGCAATTGAAGCTTACAACAATGCCCTTGAGATCAAACCAGCATTTTCCGATGCATGGTACTGCATGGGGAACACTCTTGAAGAAATGGGAAAGAATGAGGATGCTTTGAATGCATACAGCAATGCACTCGAGGTAGAAAGGGGTTTTACCGCAGCACTTGAGAACAAGGCAAACTTACTATTCAAACTTGGAAGAGAGGAAGAAGCAAAGGAATTGCTCGGTTCAAGCTGAGATGTTAGAGAATGATCAATACATTCTCTTATCCGGTTTTTTTGACCATTCTTTAAGAAGCTCGTGACAATTCTCGCACTTGAGTTTCACTTCACTGAGTACCGAAGGGTCAACACCTTCCCTCAGCATCGTATAAAGGTCACCATCATCAAAACCTATAGATGCAACATCTTCTGTGCTGGTGCCATAGTATACCTTCCCAATACGTGCCCACATGATCGCTGAAAGACACATAGGGCAAGGCATTGTTGTCGCATAGAGCTCACAACCGGACAGATCGAAATCCTCCAGAGCTGCTGATGCCTTACGTATAGCCACGATCTCAGCATGAGCAGACGGATCATTGGTCCCAAGAACTTCATTGTGCCCTTTTGAGATGATCTTACCGTCCTTTACAATGACAGCCCCAAAAGGGCCACCTTCATTGTTACGCATACCTTTTAGTGCTTCTTTCACAGCAACATCCATGAAATTGCCAATAGGATCTTCTGACATAGCTCACACCTGTTCATCATATCTTTTAAGAAGAAGGGCCATTGCTTCCTTATCGCGCTCACTACCGCATTTGTTGACAGTGACAGAATATGCTTTAATGAGCCTCAGGTACTTCTTATCATTCGTCAATTCAAATCGGGTAGCATGCACACAGGACTCTACCACGAGATTGAATCCCCTGTTTATTGGATTGAAGATACAGCGACCTGCATGGGCATGCCTTGGGATGAGCTTTGCAACTATTGCTTCGGAAGTCTCCTTGATCTCATCGCATTCGAATACGACCCAACAAAATGTATCCCTGATAGTTGCAAACCCAAGTCCCTCATAGGAAAGGACTTCAAACTCCGATTCCGCGAGGTTACCAAAAGTACTACGCACGAAAATAAGAGGGTCATAAACAAGATTTGCAACCAGCATGCGCTCTGCTTTTACATTATCATAGGTATGCGAACCTTTGTAAAGCCTTACAAATACATCATTGCCTTTCCTTATGATACCTATTGGAGCTGCATTTGGCTCCCAACCATTAGAGGTGGTCACAATAACTTCCGAGATACCCTCAGAAATACCAAAATCATCCAGATCGAATCCAGTCATTAGAATCTCAAGCCCCCAAGTAAAGATATGAACAAACCTGCTATGACGATATCTGCTGTCGATCCGGGATTTAAGCCTTTCTCCAAGAGCAGCTCATCGAACTCTTCCACATCACCCCAGAAAGGAGACGCGTGGTAGCCTGAGCCTTCCAACCTGTCCACAATACATTTCGCCTGCTATGAAACTTCCTCAGCGGTCTTTTCATCTGTCTTTGTACTGATGAAAGTATCAGGTCTTTCAGAAAGCAGCTTCAGGAATGAAAAAACGACTGCATGATTGATATCAGGTATCAGTGGTCCATCCCCGGACATACCCATGAACCTATCCAGCATTTGGGCACACTTCACACAATCACCAAAACCATTGACCCATTCATTAGCGATCTGGTCGTAACCCTGTGATATCTTCATGAGGTCATAGAGAGTCAGTCCCTCTTCCCTCAAGGATACAAATGATGAATCATCCTGAAGATCGAACTCGTCCACATCGTTCACACGCACTCCTGCTGAACGGAACGCCTTATAAAAATCAATAGCGTCATCCGTATCCGTTGAGCGGACTATTTCATGAGCACGGGCAACGAGCTTATCCATATCGAACTCGTCCCCACTGCCAAGGATCTCACCGGCAGCCATTGAAAGCGGTATAAGGAGAAGGAATGCCCCGAAATGCGTGTTCCCGCCGCTTTGCCAGCTATTACTATGACAGACCGCACTTCTTAGCAGAGCACCAAAAGGGGCATCTTTTTTTGCTGCAGCTTCAATGACGGGATGAATACTTACCGCTGATGCCAGAAAATGTTCATAGCGAGTATCCTCATAGTCATGGTGCCTGTCAATATTACCCGGCTTTGGAGATGAGGACACCTCAAGTATCATTGCCAGCTGTGCACAGCATGCGATATGTGAGTATACAGACCGGTTGTTACAAGCATCCATAGAATGCATACCCTGATCACTGTTCATTGACAGGTTTTTTGGCATTATCTAATATATAAGTTGCAAGGTCCTTTTTCAAACGCATATAATCCGAAGCAGAAAGGTCAAGGACATCGAGAACACCATCCCTCAGATAACAGGGCTTTGAGATCTTACAACACCATGCCAGACTACCAAAACATGTGCTGTCACCGAATTCAAGAGGGGTTCCTTTTACAAATTCCATTTTGATGTTAGCGAATTCTTTTGGAGTATATCCAAGCTGAGCTGCCTTGTCATGAACTGCACATGGTTTTACAGGCAAACAGCAAAATGCGAGTCCCCTAAGGTCGCCTTCACCACGACACACGTGTTTGGGAGAATTATACCAGCCCATCTGCTCCTGTACCGCACAGACATCTTCAACAAGGGCATCAATGAACCCATCATCCTGAAGCACACCCCTAGACACCGAGATCATATCAGCACCCTTTGAGAACATGTCCCTCGCATCCATGATGTCCATAATGGAATTGTTCCCTATGAGGAAAAGCCTTGTAGAATCACGAATACGCAAGATGGAACGAAGGTCAGCACCGGCACCTTCTTTCATGGCATCCACATGGAGAATGTCCGCTCCTGCGTTCTCAATGCCTCTTGCAAGGGCGATATCATCCACAACGTTCGCCCTCACTTTCACAGAAAGAACCACACCCGTATCTTTGATCTTCCTTATCCACTCGGTGAGTCTGGGGAGGTCCTTCATCAATGCTTCACCAACACCGATGGAAACCATTTCCTCCTGCCTGCAATGTGCATCAAGCTCAAGTATGCCGCCTGCAGCTTTCACTATACTGGCAGCTTTAAGAAGAGGATCAAGGCTCACAGCCCTTACATTGAAGCCCACAGCCCCGCCGATATCGACAGCATTTACCTCATTTTCAAAGAATTCAAGCGGAGCATCCGATAAGAACTCCTGCCGGCCTCTTCCAACAAGTTTTGCTGCAGCTGCATTCGTTTCTTCATCCAGGTTATAGCCACCGATCACTGCAAGACCGGCATTCTTTGCATTTTTGCTGGCAAATGCACTGTCAGTGATACCAGCCATTGGCGCAAGCGCAATGGGGTTTCTGAAAGTAACATAGCCAACTTGCAGATCAAAAAGTTCATCGCTCACAATAATAGCCTCATTAAGATTGTAATAGCATATCTTGCGCTGTAGAAGAAAGTGGTTACATATTAATGTAACGTTAGGTAAATAGATAGATACAGACGACGAAGGACCGATAATGGCACCAGTGTTGCCAACATGATGATGATATCACAATTAATAAAAAGAGGCTATAAAGTGGAAAAAATAAAAATTGCAGCCATACAGATGGATATTTGCCATTGCAATAAACAAAAGAACATTGAAAAGGCCCTTCATTTCTCAGAAGAGGCCATTTCAAAAGGTGCTGATATCATCATCCTCCCGGAAGTGTTCTCCACTGGCTTTTGCTATGAAGACATTGAGAAGGCATCAGAATCAAGCCCATACCCCACAATTGAAGAACTGGCAGCCTTCTCGAAAAAGAACAAGTTTACCATGATAGGTTCCATAATAGCGAACCCTGACTCCGAGAATAGAGATAGATACACAAATCTGGGCTTTTGCCTGGAAGATGGAGAACTTGTCGGGACCTACTCAAAGACACATCCTTTCGGAAAGGAAAAAGGATATTTCGTATCAGGAGATCTCATTGAACCCATACAGCTTAAAAAACAGGAATTGACAATTGGGTTGCAAATATGCTACGAGATAAGGTTCCCCGAAATAGCAAGGAAGCTTTGCCTTTCAGGAGCTGACATACTCATAACCATTGCCGAATTCCCGAACCCAAGAGAACATCAGTGGAGAACACTTGTCACTGCACGTGCCATTGAAAATCAGATATTCCACATTGCATGCAATCGCTCCGGCTCAGACCCTAATTCCACCTTCTTTGGAGGCAGCATGATGATCGACCCTCTTGGAAACGTAATGGCAGATGCAAAGGGGGAGGAATGTGTGATAATAGAAGAAATTGATACATCCCTTATGAGAAGAACAAGAAAAGCAATACCGGTTTTCGATGATCGCAGACCAGAACTATATTGAGGAAAGAATAAAGAAAGGGAAAAAGAACAAAGCCACTTAAGATGCTCAGATCATTTACGAGCTCATATATTAAAGTTGACATCAAGTCCAAGAATGGTCCTTGCACCACCTGCAATGTCACGTGCCATCTCAGCACATCCCACAGCAGCACTCCATTTACCGAGCAATTCGGGCTTCAGGTCAAGATGAGAACCTATTCTTTCAGCAACGTAGTCAACTTCACCGATCGAACCTGCAAGGAAGACCTTTCCACAGGAGCCGTGATCTTTCATCAAGACCTGCATTGCTGCAATTTCCATTGATGCGAATAAAGCGATCTGGTCAAGTGCAAGGATAGCAGCACTTTCACCATTGGCTGCAGCCTCAAGAAGTTCACCATTATCTGAATAAGGAGTGTGTTTCAGCACACCGGCATTTATGAAGGCCTCATTGGCACTGCATTTACCCGCATCCACATCCCTTATAGCTTCAAGGTCCAGCGGACCATGCCGGGTTCCCGGTGCAAATATACAGGCATCGATAGCACCTATGAGCTTGCCACCACAAACACCCACAGTAACCGTATTGGAACTTATGTCCGAGACCACAAGATCATTTATGCCCCTACATTTGGCATTGTAGGCTATACCTATTTTTTCAGGACTTGTGGAATGGGAAAAAACGTTCAATCGAGGATCAGTATTGCTTTTTGCATGAATTCCGGGAATGAGGACAGCAGGGATAGGAGAGTTCCTTATAGCATCAAAGACAAGCGTTCCGGCTCCGGTCTTTTTTCCGACACCCTCTATGCTCAGAACGCCCCTGGAATCGACATTGTCCATATCCTCGATACTTACAATACCATCACCCATGGAATAGGTGACAGCTGCAAGTTCTATATCAGAGATCCCGATATCAAGATGAGAAGTGATCGAATCGATTATCTGAGCCTCGGACATGCCGGATACTTCTGTACGCGGCATTTCAAATGTCCGTATTCCTTCCTCACAGATCCCGGCAAAACGCATTGCATTGGTCCCGTGGTCAACTCCGATAAACATCGATCACACCTTGTCATCAGATGTCGAAAAGCATAGCATTAAGCTCTTCCATCAGAGGTACCCCTTCCTCACGGGTAGCAACCGTTGTAACGATCCTGATCTCCTGAGCTGAGGTCCCATGGGACAGAAGAAGACGGAGATTTCCATGCTCATCGGGATGTGGAAGTACCTTTGCGGTGAGATTACCACCTGGAGAGCTCTTACCCCTAACAGTGATCACAGAAGGAATGATGCCCTTGACCTTTTCATGCTGACTGATGATAGCAAGGATCTTTTTGCCCTGACGTTCACCAATGACAGTTGTGTGTGCTCCATGAAGTTTCTCTTTCAACGACGCTTCCTTACTTATTATAGCAGTATCATCCATGAACAAAATTTGGAAGAATCATATAAAACGTTACTGGTCTACAGAAAGTAAAATTTAAAAAAAAGATAGAATATGCACCAAAAGGTGCATTTTCAAGTATCAGATGTTCTGAACATCACTCATGTCAAGAAGCTTTATATTCGCATCACCAAGGACCTTGACAGCACCCCTGATATCGTTGACGCGGACAATGAGGAAAGCTTTCTCGGTCCTGGTAACGAAAGCATAAGCGTAATCGATATTGATATCCTTTTCACCAAGGACATCTGCGATCATGCCAAGCTGACCGGGCACATCTTCCATCTCCACACCAAGTACATTGGTCTCCGATACGGTGAACCCGGCATCATGCAGCACCTTGTGAGCCAGATCAGGATCATCTACCACCATTCGGATTATACCGAAATCGCCTGCTTCAGCAATGGTGAACGCACGGATGTTAATACCGGCATCTTTGAACTTGTCAGAAACGCTTGCAAGCCTACCTGGCTTGTTCTCTGCAAATAATGAAATCTGTTTGATCATTTTATCTTCCATGAGATCAGCCCCATATCCTAATTTAAATGATGTCTTCTAAAGCTTATAACTTTCTGTTATCGATCACTTTCTTTGCCTTGCCCATAGAACGTGGCAATGAACCGTGTTCCACAAGTTCCACCTTGACAGCGATATTCAACACACCCTTAAGGGCTGCTGAAACCTTTTTCTCCAGGTTGATGATATCATTGACCTTGTCACTGAATGCCACATCGGTCATCTCGATCTGCACCTTCATGATATCAAGCTCATTTATCCTGTCCACGATGATCATGAAGTGTTCGCCAACTTCGGGTATCTTCATGAGTACGGACTCGACCTGTCCGGGGAACACATTGATACCACGAACAATGAGCATATCATCAGCACGACCAAGAACACGCATTATGCGTGGATGTGTCCTTCCACATTCACATTCATCCCAGTTCAGTACAGTGATATCCCCTATACGGTACCTGATGAGTGGCAATGCTTCCTTTACAAGTGTGGTTATCACAAGTTCACCGCGCTCGCCGTTCGGTACAGGCTCACCTGTATCAGGATCTATGACCTCAACAAGGAACTGGTCTGCCCAGATATGAATTCCTTCCTGTTCCTGACATTCAGTGAAGAGAGGACCGCTAAGCTCGGATGTACCGAAGATGTCGTAGGCTTTGATACCTGCTGACTCCTCTATCCTCTTACGCATTTCCTCGGACCAGGGTTCAGCACCGAAAACACCTACACGCAGATCCGTATCGTCCTGGAAGCTCACGCCTGCACTCTTTGCAGCCTCTATCATGAAAAGGAAATATGAAGGAGTACAACCGATGACGGTCGTTCCGAGATCCTGCATCAGTTCGATCTGCCTGTCAGTGTTACCGGAACTTGCAGGCAATACCGTACAACCGGTCTCTTCTGCACCATAGTGCATACCCAGACCGCCTGTGAAAAGACCATAGCCATAACCTATCTGCATAACATCGTCACGTCCGACACCAATCGATGTCAGGGCACGGGCAAGTGATGTAGTCCATGCCTTTATGTCATTATCAGTATAACCGACAACGGTGGGCTTACCGGTAGTACCGGATGATACATGAAAACGTACAAGTTTGTTATTGGGAACACAGAACATACCTGTAGGATAAGTATCCCTCAGGTCCTTTTTGTACGTGAAAGGAAGCTTTGTGACATCATCGAGACTCTTGATGTCCTCTGGCCTTATCCCTGCATCATCAAATCGTTTTCGGTAAAATGGAGAATGCTCATAAACATATTTTACGAGGTTGCATAACTTCTCTCCCTGTAGCTTCTTCAACTCGTCAACAGGCATTCTCTCGATCTGTGGATTCCAATATTCTATCATATTTATCACGCTATTGTCGATCAATAATGATGGTGGTCTGTCACAACCACTTATAGACTCAACGGGTTTTTCTTAGTTCTCAAAATTTCTTTCACCAACTCAACGCACTCGAAGAGGATAGTGTCCATATCAGCCACAACATCTATTCCTGCTGCACCTGCATGACCACCACCGGTTCCATCGTAGTGGCTGCTGATCTCTTCCATGATCTTGCCAAGATTAACACCTGCATTGACAGCATCGCGTTTGGCGCGACCGCTTACTCTTATATTATCGGATCTTGCAGTGCCTACAAAAGCAACATCTCCACCGATATTGATAAGCATGGAAGAAGCAGAACCACCAAAGGAACTTACGTTCGAAGTTACGACCAGCCAATCACCGACACGTTCAACCTCTGCCCTTGATGCTGTTTTAAGCATTGCGATCCTCATGGAGACATCCTGAGGTGTTGATGCCATAAGATCGAGCACTTCTGCATATTCGACACCGCTTGAATCGATTATCTCAGAAAATGTCTTGAACGTTCTGCTAGTAGCGTGCTTGAAATGGCCTGTATCTGTCACGATCCCGGCCATGAGTCCAAGAGCCATGCGATGCATTATGGGTGCACCCATGCATTTCAGAACATCATAGACGATCTCTGCTACTGATGTGGCATTACGGTGAAGGTAAAAGGATGCGTTCTCTGTCAGTGCAGTAGTTGCATGATGATCTACTACACAATAGTTGGTAAGTTCAATATCATTGAGCTGTGCGCTGGTAGATGTGTCTACGACCACTACCAGATCATAATCTTTGGGATCAGGATTATCTATTACATCTATCCCCAGCTTATCAACAAGTAATGCTGCAACTCTGTTACAGCCATCCACAAGCCCCACTTTGCCTCCGACAGCTTCAGATAATGCAAATGCACTACTTATGGCGTCCGGGTCGGCATTTCGATGGCAGAGATATAGGATATTGTGATAATCAAGGAGACGGTTGTAGAATCCAGCTTCGTCAACCTGCATTGCTACCTCTCATCCGCTCAGACAGGACCGTCTGAAAAGGATAAAGGAGGGGTCACAAGGATCACTGTCCCTGAGTACCCATTGCCTGCTTAAGTTGTTCCTGAAGCTGGGTAAAACGCTTTGAGATGCGCTCTTCCTGGCGTGTGATGGATTGAAGCCTAAGTGAAAGTGTCTCAAGTCTCTCTTTCAGCTTTGTGATGGTATCATCCTTATTTGACTGGATCTGAAGGTCACCTACAGCCCTGTAGACAACAGCATCATCGGAAAGCTTTTCAAGCTCTTCAAGTGCCATTTCAGACTCTTTCTTCATAGATTCCATCTGGTTCTTCTGCATAGCAAGCGCCTGTGCCTGCTGCTGAACCTGCTGCAACTGTGCAAGCTGATTCTGTACTTGTGGGGGTATTTCTGAACTCATATTGGTTTCACCTGACCAGTCAATAAACCTGAAATGATTTTAATGTTTCTATCCAGGGTTCATCAAAATAAAAAGCAGGGTATCTCATACACCATTTATGGCATTTTTACCAACAGCACATACATCATGTGCTATCTGTATAAGACGAAGCCAGGTGTTGAGTGTGGAACGCATTGATATGATGTCATCAGCAATGACATTCATCACAAGGGAATCGTTACTGACCTTTACATCCACAGCAGAACGTTCTGAGACCATGGTTCCAAGTTCAGGCAAGATGCAACGATATATAGCCTCTGCGTCCTCTGTAATAAAAACAGATTCAGAAGCCATTTTCATTCAAGCATCCCCATTTTACGATAATTTTTGATATTTAGCCTGAAAAGCATATCATCAAGATAAATGAACTCAAGATGATCATCGCTGGCAATGAGACACTTTGAATCGTGATAACATTCCCCTTCAGGAATATCGAGATAATAGGAAAGTAACTCGAATAGCTCACCATCGCCATTTATTGAAGGCTCCAGTGACTTAAGGGGTGCATATTTGTAACCGTCCGGATAAAATACGCTCAAATGGATCGATAACAGTTCAGCGCCCTCGCCATCATAGAACATAATGCTACCAGGACTTCCGTGATAATCACCTATGACCATCAACAGACCATCTTCACATAAAGAGACGATATCCATCAGACCCATTTTTCCACGGGTCATATATTTGCAATTAAAAAAAGATGCCAAATACTTGCACATAGTGCGAGTATTGGCAGAAGGTTTGCGAGAAGAAGTGATTAGCATGGCTTCTTACTCGACCTTAACCTTTTTGATCGATGATTGCGGCCTTTCTTTTACAAGTATACGGTGCCCGCAGTACGGACAACGAATACCAGTATATCCATAGTCGATCTCGACTGGCCGCTTGCATCGTGTACACTTATAGTCCATATTTATTACTCAACCTGTTCAGTGGCTTTCTTAACAGTCCTCAACACAGTCTTACCGACTGTTGTAGCTGGGATGTAAGTACCACCTGCAAAAGTATATCCACATTTTTTACATTTCCAGATACCAGTCCCAACTCTCTTTACAGTCAGGCGTGCACAACTTGCGCACTTGTGTGCTGCATGCATCTTCTCTTCGAGATCAGCAACCAACTTTCGGTCTCTTCTACCATAGCGTGTACCAAATCTTCCTGCGGACCTAGATACACGTCCTTTCCTTGTATATTTCTTTGCCATTATAAATATCTCCTTGAAGCAGATTCCTATTTATGATCGAGCTTATAATGATCGAGTATAATCGTTATGAGTCTTCATTGAATCAAAGACGATTCAGATGTTGAGGAGGTATTCCTCTCTGATTTTCGCTCCGATCTCACGTGATTTTTCAACGGATCTCAGGAAGTTCTCTTCTGAGAGCGTACCTGAACCGCTTTTCTGCATAGCACAGATCGAACCATCCTGATTGGTCACTATAGTGAGTCTTAGATCACTAACTGATTCCTCATTATTGGTCGCATCAATGACAAGTTCCCCTCCAATGTCAACAAAGGAGAGAGAGACCGGCATTTCACGGATAGGCAGTTTTACATCCCCTCCGCGACCTTCGCGTTCTCCCGGAACAGTCGCCGTCATAAGTGCTGCAATAGCACCGAGTGAAGCAGCATCCAGTAAATTACCACTGTCGTTAAGCACATGGACATCTATGAAAACTATCCAGACCTCTTCTCCTTCCGTAATACACAACTTGTTTAAATCAATTGCGCCTGATTCACGGATACCGCGGTCTACCACACGTGCCATTTCAATAGCTTTCTCTCGCGGAGGACCAGCTTCGAAGTTTGGTGAAGCTATAGGATTAAGCTCCATACTTGTGATAATGACACCCTTGTCTGCAGAATCCGCAAACGGAGAGCCTACCTGAAGTTTGACACCGACCAATACCTGCGTATCACCCAGCAAGACCTTTGCGGAACCTTCTGCCTTATCAATGACATTGGTCTCAACTATCAGATCACGTACTTCATCGAACCCACGACCATCTTCACGCTGACCTTTGAGAGCCAGATTGAACAAATAATCTTTTTTAAGTCTTGATATAGCTTCACTCATTTTTCTCACCCTCATCCTCATCGGACTCAGCGCCCTCTGGTTCTGAAGAGCTGTCACCCTCGGATTCAGCGTTTTCAGTTAGCTCGAACTCAGAGATATCCTCTCCGAACATATCCTCGGCCTCACTAGAAGCATCCTCAGCCTCGTCATCCGTGAAAGCCACTTCCTCGTCCTGAAGCTCGATCTCCCCGTCCTCGTCAGTTTCGTCGTCCTCAGCCTCAGGTTCGACATCAGGAACTACTTCAACTTCCTCAGAAACTACTTCAGCATCCTCAGTTTCATCCTCAGAAGTTGCGATCTCAGCCTGGAGCTCAGCTTCTTTGAGGATCTCCTCTTCGTCGGTTGTACCGAACTTTGATAAAAGGGCTTCCTTCTGAATAGCAAATATCTGTTCACAGCCCTTCCGGGCCATTTCGACACCCTTAGCGATCTCATCAGCGGTAAGGTGACCATCCATCTGAAGTAAAGTGATCTCGCCATCCTCGGTCATTGCAATAGGCAGGTCTGCATCACCATAATTATCTTCAGGCTTATTAAGGTCAAGCACAAGCTGACCATCCACCTTTCCGACAGCACATGATGCGACCAATCCCTTCATAGGAATGCCTGCATCCACAAGTGCAAGTGTAGCAGCATTGATAGCCGCTGTCCTTGTACCTGCATCTGCCTGAAGGACCTCTGCAAACACATCAATAACAGCACCTGGATAGAACTGTTTCATCACAACAGGTTCGAATGCCTCTCCACTCACCTTTGATATCTCAGTACTCCTCCTGCTTGGACCAGGACGGATACGATCCTCCACAGAGAAGGCTGCCATATTATACCTATACCTTACAAGTGCTTCACTTGGACGCTGAAGCCTGCGTGGGTGAAGTTCCCTCGGGCCATAAACAGCTGCAAGGACCTTGTTGTTACCCCATTCAAGATAACAAGAGCCATCTGCTCTTGAGAGTACGCCCATTTCCACGGTCATTGGGCGGATCTCATCAACACGCCTACCGTCAAGACGAAGTCCATTCTCGTCAATAAATTTTTCCGGTTTATCACTCATATTTAATCTCCAATTTCATCTCATTCTCCCATCTGTGAACACAAAAGGTCTTAATCAGTCTCTTCTGGATCATTGTCCAGCAAGACATCGACCTTACGACTGGTCTCTTCGGTAACGTCATCGTCTTCAAAGGGCACACCAGCAACTTCCTCATCTACTAGCTGTTCTTCATCGGAACCCTCGGCCCCTTCCGGCTCACCCCTCAAAAACATGCCGACCTTATCCGTTAAACCGGAAATATGAGATTCACTTTCTATCATTTCGATCGCTGTTGTCAGACGATCCATATCGTTATCCCTACCATTGATCCAGATACGGCCGTTCTTTCCTACGAAAACATCACAATTCGACTCTTTCTTAAGAATAGACACCATTGAACCCCCGTGTCCGATGACACGTGGTACCTTTGCAGGCATAACTTCAATGATACGACCTTTTCTTAGGACCTTTGAGCCCTGTTCACGCATTGAAAGCTCTACTTTCATAGCCTTGCTGACATCTTTCACACGAACAACGACACAATCCCCAATATCCATGAACTTCCTCATTTCAGAGGAATCAACACGTTTCGGAAATTCGGATACATGAAGTAGACCATCATACGGAGAACCTGTTTCCATTATCCAGTTGGAAGGAGTAACATCAATGACCTTCACAATAATGAAATCCTTACGCGAAGGAATATATTTTCCAGAAAAGGGTACTACTGAAACCCTTCCCTTGAAATTTGCAACTCCATAAAGTAATGAATATATATTTCCGTCTTTAACATAAGTGCCTGGCCCGGCCATTTCCTTCTTCTCAGAAAGCAATTGCCCGGGAATTACTATATTACGATCCATTAATTAACCTCTTACAAAAGTTTTGTTTCCGCATCACCTTTTGTCAGATGGTTCACAAGACCATAAAAGTCATTCTGCATACCTGCAGGGATCTTGATCACAGCTACCCAGGAGCCATCGTTCTCCCAGTTATCCCTGAGCATGGTCCCGAACTTTGCGATATCCCCATAGGATTTACCTGCATATTCAGAAGGGATCTTGACAGCGATCTCAACTTCTTCAAAACGAATAGGAATGATCGGTCTTATCGCCTTCATGACAATATTGACCTGTTCATCCACACCCTTCAGAGGATCGATATGGACCTTTGCCTCTTCCATTGCTTTTTCGATCCTACCAGGAGGGTGAGGTGCCCTTGTCTGAGGATTTATCGCATTTTGTGCAATAATGGAAATGACCTTTCTGGTCTTCTCCTCAAGAATATGTTTCCTCTGTTCCTTGGTAAGCTGAAGTTCGCCGTGTTTGATTATATACGCTGCGATCTCAAAAACATCATCCGTCTGGAATGCATTGGTAAGATCGGATTCTGCTGCATGGTCTCCCCTGCCGGAATCCTCGAAAACGGCCTCTACTGCAAGAACGTCCTCAATTTTAACATTGCCTCCTTTCTTGAACTCCAGAGCCCCGTCAGGATCCACAAGCACTTCATAATGTTTGCTGCCTTTCTTTAGCCTTGCAACCAATGATTCATCAAGAGATACCATACTCTACACTCTCCTATATTACCCAATAATGCTCAAAAACACATTATTCGTCCTGCTGCTTTTCCTCATCTGCTGCTTCTTCAGTGGTTTCTTCAGTGGTTTCGTCAGCATCATCTTCCTTATGTTTAGCAAGAATGGATTCAACGTATGACTCGACCTCTTCGACAGGACATTTCCTGAACTGGCGGTCCTCAAGAGTGACCATGCCCACTTCAAGTGTTGCAGGATCGATCTTTACATCAGATGCCCTATAAAGCGCTTCCATTCCAAGCATTACTGCTTCTTCCATGGTCATGTCATCGCGATGCATTTCCTCGAAAGTTTCCATGAAAACGTTTCTGCCTGCTCCGATAGCTGTTGCCTTATACTCAAGAAGTGCACCGCTAGGGTCACTTTCGAACAGCCTGGGTTTGAGGTCATCGACGCCTGCGATCAAAAGTGCAGTACCATAAGGACGGACACCACCATATTGCGTGTATGTCTGCTTGTGATCACATATCTTCTTTGACAGAACCTCAACACCGATAGGCTCATCATAGGTGGCCATGTTGATCTGAGCTTCCACTCTTGCCCTGTCCACGAGAGCACGTGCATCAGCAACAAGACCTGATGTTGCGACTCCGATATGCTCATCTATCTGGAATATCTTTTCGATGGATTCCGCTTCGATCAACCTGCTTGTGATCCTCTTGTCAACAATAAGGACAACACCGTCCTTTGCTTTAATTCCAGCAGCGGTAGTGCCTCTTTTAACGGCTTCCCTTGCATACTCTACCTGAAAAAGCCTTCCATCGGGACTAAAAACAGTAATTGCTCTATCATAACCCATTTGTGGTGCCATTTGCATGCTCTTTATCTCCTACTAATTATTTTGTGATGCTAAAAAACGTATGAATAGAGTTTCTTTACATTCATCTAGTTCACTTAAAGTAATTCCAAATTATAATATATATGACTGTTTATGTCTTTTCTTCAGGACTATATACAGTACACCCTTCTAAATACTTTGTTGTTGCTCCATGCACAGTTCCGGATATACCAAGAACATGAATGATCACCTGCTTACCATTCACCGAGGTCACCGAAGCAAGAACAGCACGGGTCATATCCATACGGTCCCGAAGACAACGTACAATACCTTTTGAATCCTCGAAATCAAGTAACCTTATCTCGCATTCACTTGAACCCTTATCGCCCACTAGCGAACTGGCACATGAGAATATCTCACGAAGGAGATCACTTCGATCGACCCTATTGCCACCTATAAGTTCAAATGCAAAATATCTGCGGTCCTGACGCAAGGTCGGAGGAAGGACTTTCAGCTTCATTCATCCTCCTGAACAGAAAGAGAAGGCTCAAGTATCTCCACCCCTTCACAAACATAGTTCTTATCATGTCTTTTCTTTTGAACTATCCCCAAAGGAGTTTCCGATAATGCCGTGATGGCCTCATCCTTTTCCATTCCAAAAAGAACGGCAAGTGAAATGATCTCCCGAGGTGCACGCAGACCAAAGATAGATGAAGCATTGCTTGTAAGCAACATTGGAACATCATATTTCCTTGAAAGTGCCAGATAATCCCTGAAATGAGATAGGCTGTGCACACGTCTGCCACCACGGGACATGATCAACGAATCAATATCAAATCCAATAGCAACATTATTTTCACTCGCAGATCTTGCAAGCACGTGATTTAAGCCACTGCCCTTTGGAGTGGACGGGTGTAAAAGGACATCAACATTCGAATTCTCCAATGCTGCACGATTAATCCCCTCATCGCCACCATGCACAGCCAGAACATCCACGGTATTGCGATATTTTCCAACAAGACCATGAAGTTTAGATGGATTGGAAGCCACAAGCTCGACCGTACGAAAAATATCAAAACCTTCAACACGATCAGATTTTAGCGGCCCTTCTGCCGTGGAATGATTGCTCAGACCGATCCCGACAAAACCAAGGTGTTTTGCCATTGAGACAAGATCTTGTGCCGTATTTATTCCATCCGGCATAGAGTGTACACTAAGATCATAGAATGAACGTTCAGCCAAATAATTCCTCCACGATCCTGCCGGCTTCCAGCCGATCCTTTGGATACGTTTCGATCTTCACTTTCACGATTATCGCATCCGATGAAGAGGATAACTTGATCTGGCCATTGTAAGCTGCCTGCTTGTCGAATCTCAGATGGAACATCTGATCATCATCAAGACGATCAGGCATCTCCTCACGAAGAAGCTCCACATCTTCAGGCGTCATCTTCGGTCTGACGAATGCAGCAAAGGCCTTTGTGTCAGGCTTACGCTTGATAGTTGAACTGAACATGGTAATAGGATTACCATGATACCCTTCGACGACCAGAGACTCAACGTACTTATCAGTATCAGTACACTTGCCCTTGTCAAATGAATTCAATAAAAAGAGATCCAGAGCAGATCTTACTCTGGACTCATCCTCAGTAGCATGTGCGCTTACACGCACAGAGATATAGTGGATCACTTTTTGCTTCTGTTGATGTTTGATCGCACGCTTGGCCTGGTCTTCTCAGTACCTGTACCGCGCTTCTGCATGCCTCTGCCCTTACGACCTGCACTGGTCTTACCACGGAATACCCTACCGCTGTGAGCATTGCCACAGATCCAGTTGAGGTTCTTGTCAGATTTGATGACAGGGTGGCTTGGGTCAACGAGAATTACCTCGTACCATTTCTGCTTACCATCTTCGCCTACCCAGTAAGAGTTAAGGACTTCCATGTTAGGGTACTTCCTTGCAGCACGCTCTTCAGAGATCCTCTGAATGCTCTTAGCGACAGTGATCTTGTTCTTACCGGTGTGCTGAGTACGCCTTCCACGAATGTAACGGGACTTTCTCATGCTACCCCTTCGTACTTTTACACGAGCAACAACAATACCCTGCTTAGCCTTGTAACCAAGTGCTCGTGCACGGTCGATACGTGTTGGGCGCTCTACCCTTGTAACTGAGCCTTCCTTTCTCCATACCTGAAGTCTTTCCCATCTAAGGTCACGAACGTATGTCGCATCAGGGTTCTTCCATGCGTCTCTTATATATCCATAAAATGATTTTGACAATTTATTCACCTAGTTTCATGTTAGTTTCACGGTTCAGCTGAAGTTTTCAGCCACATTCCCACGGGATATTATCCCGACGATGAAACATCGATTACTACATACACTATGACATTTAAGTCTTTGTATCTGATAGGACTGAACGGATGATAGTATTGATTAATTAGAAGAAGAACAAGGAAATGAAAACGAGGAACTGGAAAAGTTGGCAAATCTTATGATCTAATATATTGTGAGTATCTCGGAAGTAAGATCATATGAAAAAAGAGTGGTTGAGAGATAATCCCCCTCAACTAATTCTTAATAATAAGGCTCACCTGTACGATACACATCCACCAGATCACTGAGTTCTGCAATAGATATTGAACCGTTTGTACGGTAGTCATCGATCGCCTTACTCAATTCACCAATACTAATTATAAAGTCCTTATTTTCATCGTACGGATGGTATGTAACTACAGGATCTGTAGCTGGTTCACACCAACCGAAGTTCTGTGTGTACGTTGCAGCATTGCTGTATGTCCTGCCATCGTATGTGAATTCACCAGTCCATACACCAATACCGATCTCATTATAACTGGGATTCAATATATTTTTTCTGTGACCAGGAGAAGCCATAAGACGTTCATGAGCTGTCGTAACACTTGGAGGCACCCTGAAAGCAATGTTCTCAGCAACTCTATAGGATTCATAACCAGAGGCTCTGATCCTTGTAGAGAAAGAAGTACCATCGTATGAATTGTGGCTGAAATAATCTTTGCTTATCATCTCCTGACTATGTTCACTTGCCACATCGTTAAGAAGAGAATTGAACCTAAAAGGATCAAGCCCATTTTTTTCGCGCTCCTGATTAATAAGGTCAAGCATTTGCTGTTCTACCTCAGCATATGGATTATCAGCACTTGCCGCAGGGACAAGCAAACAAACCATTAGCAAGGAAACCAGCAGGATCTTTAATTTGTTCATATTTCAATTACCGCCTATTTTAAGGATTAGACTATTCATTAATAATAACCCCATATTTATCAAATTGCGTATATACAATTTCATTCAGCCTGTTGTATTGAACAACTATATACATCTAATGGATACAAGTCACACAAAAAAAGTAAATTGAGGCAGTCCAACATCACATTTTAAAGAACTTAATAATTGATGAAATAGGAATAGCATATTGACCATAGATCGAATAATAATTTGAATATAGGTTAAAAGATATATGACCGGTGCACTTCGAACTGGATAGAAACACCTGTAAGCTAAATTTATCCAAAAATAAATGTATTTTCCCGAGGAAGCTAAAAGAAAAGAAAAACGTGGGGCTGGAGAGATTCGAACTCTCGATCGACGGGTCTCTCCGAACAACTGCCTTACGACAGTCAATTCTTAAGAACACACATCAGTGCTCCAACGGCTCTTCACCGACCCACTCCGTCGAGTAGATCTCAGTAGACCCGTTGTTCATCATTTATCCGCTGGAGCCCGTCGCCATTCCAGGCTAGGCCACAGCCCCGCAACCTTGCGATTACAACCCAAAGATACACCTCATCGCTGATATAGGTATCGGTTTAAAAAACAAAAATGGTTCAAGAATGTGACAAGATCACATCCTTCAACCCAAAGGATCATTCTGCATTTATAAGGTCAGCAAGTTCAAGGCAGATCTTTTCGATCTCCTCACGGATAGTATCGACAGATACTCCGAGAAGACCTGCAAGATAAAGTGCTCCTCCGGCACCTACCCCTTCCTTCACATAACCAAGTTCATACTGCCTCAATCCCTTATGGGAAGAATTACCAAAACGAGGATCAATTGCGAACATATCAGCTTCAAGTGCTTCGATGATATCATTGAAATTCGCAGTCTCATCGTTAGCGACATAACTTGTGGTCACAATGGAAACATTACTAAGATCAGTCCCCAGATGCTTCATGAAAGCATACACTGCTGCCATCTGAGTTCCGCCTGCAAGGATGACACGCTTACCTTTAAGACCGGAAACAAGACCAGCCACAGCTGGCATCATCGGATCCCCAAGACAGGCGATCGCGCGCATAGGATCCCCCTTAAGACCACCAGAAATGATGCCTGACACATCCATTGCCTCTTTCACGACCCTTCTCTTAAGTTCCACAGGGTTCTCGGAAGAACTACTGCTCACATTGCTATCATATCCGAGAGCATCAAGAACACCCATTGCAGTGGTCGTGCCAGCAGGAGTACTTTCCCCTATTACGAACATATCATGGTCATCACGAACCCTCTCACCGACAGAAAGTGCAGCCTTGATGATACCTTCGACATCATGCACCGCAACATCGTTCCTGATATCTTCCCCATACCTTGCACCCAGGTCCTCGAAAGGAACCTTAGGAGGTATCTTCAGACCGGAGTTCACGAAAAGATGAGGGACACCTGAAAGTTGTAATGATGCACGCGTAATAAGCCCGGGAGTGGGAGTATTATAAGGAGGTGTCATCGGGATCACAGGAGTACTGATGATACCACCAGTCTCCACGAGCTCCGCATCGCCTGTCGGAGTATAATCCGTAAGCTTAGCAGTCTTTCCTGCCGCAGACAACTTCTCGATATATGCAGTTTCCGTATTTCCCAATACACAAATGAATAACGGCTTTTCCGGTCTTTTATCATTAGCTATCAGAGATCCCATATCAAATCACCCAGTCAGTATCAATAAGTCCTTGCCACGTAAACCCTTGTACGAGTTTCCTTGCTACAGATCGGACACTTGTAAGTGCCATCCTCATCCATATCAGTAGGAATTCCAAGTATGCCTGCGCCGACCTGTTCATCCAGATCGAGCCCACACTTTTCCTCACCACACCATGGAACAAGAGCAATTCCGTCCTGCACCTTTTCCTTAACATCATCCACAGTAGAACAATCGAATATACGCTCGTTCAGCTCAGCGGTTGCCTTTTCCAAAAGGGATGCCTGAATGATCTCGAACCTTGAGAGAACCTCATCCTTGATAGAGGCCAGAGGCACCTGTTCCTTCTCACCGGTATCACGCCTGGCAAGCATTGCAGCCTCGTTCTTCAGATCCCTCGGACCGATCTCGATCCTCAAAGGAACACCCTTCATCTCCCACTTATAATACTTGGAACCTGGACGCTTATCACTATCATCGATAGTGACCCGAACACCTGCAGCCTCAAGCTCAGCCTTGACATCATTACATGCATTGAGCACAGCTTCCGGCTCTTTGAAAATGATAGGTATGATAACCACCTGTGTCGGAGCGATCTCCGGAGGAAGCACCAGACCCTTATCATCGCCATGGGTAGAAAGCAGAGTGGCAATGCACCTTTCAGAAACGCCATAGCATGTCTGATGAGCATAGACCTGTTCACCAATAGCATCCTCATACTTGATATCGAAGGTCTTTGCGAAATTATCACCCAAGTGATGTGCAGTTCCCACCTGAAGCGTTTTTCCATCAGGCATCAATGAATCTACTGCAATGGTATAATCGGCCCCGGGGAACTTATCCCAGCTAGGACGCTTGGAAGGAAGCACAGGAATAGCAAGCCTTTTGTAGAACTCTATATAGAGCCTGATAGCCTCATCCACCTGAGAAGCAGCCTCATCCCAGGTTGCATGGACAGTGTGCGCTTCCTTGAAAGAGGTTATCTCCCGGAGACGGATAAGCGGTCTGGTGTGCTTAGTCTCATACCTGAAGGTATTGACGATCTGATAAAGCTTCAATGGGAGGTCCGCATGTGAACGCACCCAAAGACGATACATAGGATAAATAGCGGTCTCACTGGTTGGACGAAGCGCAAGTTTCACATCAAGAGGAGATGTACCGCCATTGAGGACCCAATAGACCTCTTCCTCGAAGCCTTTGATATGTTCTGCCTCTTTCATGAACTCATGTTCAGGTATCAAAAGAGGGAACATTGTTTCCTGATGATCTTTATCAAGCAATCCACGAATAATATCATAAACATTCCTGCGAATGGAAAAACCGAAAGGATACCAAACATATGAACCTTTCACAGGATAACGTACATCCATGATCTCTGCGACCTGGAGCATATCATTATACCATTCACTGAAATTCTCTTTTGAAGGAAGTGTTGCCTCTTTTTCTTGTTCAGCCATAATGTCACCAATAAGATCGAAACGATTAAATAAGAATTTTTGAGCTAAATACAGGCATCATTTATAGCTATTTCCAATCGGCTGTATCTTATCAGAAGAATCGACTTCCATCTGGGAGGTATCAACATCAAAGATGACCATACCGCTATGAAGATCGTTCGCTTCCTCGGCTGAGAGTTTTTTGGATACAACTTTCTCAGAGATTATAGCACTGTTACCAAGCGGATCCTCTATGATTACCGTCAGAGGGAAAGCCCCTTCCATGGCTTTTTCAAGCTGGTCCTGCAGTTCCAGCCCACGTGCATACGCATCGGCATCATCTTTTACCCAGCCAGTAGCGGTCACGACAACCGACTGTACCCTTTGAAGAATGCCCTCAATATTGGTAACATATGAATCCGAAACAGAACCAGGCTCAACATCGATCCCGAGTTCAGGGATCCTTATGGTTCCTGAGGTCGAACGTATGACCCTTGCATTGAGGTCCTCAAGTCCTTCTACCTTGAGCTCAAAACGCATAGGCTCTTTCTGAGCAAGTATCATTGTATCCGCGAACCTGAACCCACAGTTACAACAGGAAGTGGTAATGTACATAACTTCCCCAAAATAGGGAATTTCATCCCCCTTCCATTTAATGATAAGGTCTTCCTGGCAGAGAGGGCAGGAAGTTCTGGTCTCAAACGATCTCGGAGACTCTGCCTCGGAACTATCCTCTGCGCTCAATACCTTCCACCCACTATCTTGGATCGGTCTATTCTGACACCTGTAGGAGTGACAAGGACCTGGTCATCCTTAATACCTGCAATGTCCCCATGCACATCGATAACAACATCTTTCAGATCCTTAAGTGCCCTGTCAAGCATGAGTTTATCAGCCTTGATATTAGAGATATCGATCATAAGGATATTGCCATTATAGATCTCTTTCTTCAAGTCAGGAAGTTCGTTAAGGTTTGTAAGTTCTGCCACCCTGATATAGGTCTCTGCAGGTTCATCTGCCATTTCCTGTTCAAATTTACCAAGGTCGAGCTCAGTATATTCATCAGCATCTGTCGCGCCCTTTACTCCACTTCCAAATATTTTATCCATGAAATTTGCCATAGTCAGCACCTTTGTCCTAAGATTAGATTGAATGGATCTAGAATGTATCTTTAATAATTCTTTTAATATTTAAGCCATTAGCTATTTTGATTTTCTGGCTTCGCATCAATGTTATAGGGTTTAATATGGATGTTCATCATATTTTAATGATAGCTTCCCATTCATCCTGAAATATCATGCCTCAAGGTTCCAAAGTTCATCCCCGACATGATGTATGGACTTAATGGCCTTACCTGACCTGCCCACCATCTCAGTCGCCGGCACAAGGGCACGTCCGATAGCAAGAGGCTTACCATGCGTTTCTTCAACGATAATAACAAGGTCGCCCTCATTCAGCCCATCATCAACTTTAACGATTCCCGGACACATTATATCGGCACCGTTCACAACAAACTTCACGGCACCCGCATCAACAGTAACGACATTGCAATCAAGTCCCAATTCAAGCACACCCCTTACAGTGGGGAAAGGTACCTCATCCATATGGAAGAAAAGCACCTTGCCATCAACGATGATTATCTTAAAATCATCAGCCATAGCACTCTCAAGCTTGCATTCTGAAATACTGTCAATAACATCCCCGAAAGTAGATCGAAGACTTTTAAACAATTTGTTCTTTGCAGATTTCCTTAGTTGAACCCTGGACTTTACTTTCAACTTATCACCTTTGATAATAAAACATGATTTTAACCATGCATTATAGCCCCGTATTGTTTTAAACATTTCGAACAGGACATTGGAAGGAATAAAGATACAGAGGCAGTTGATTGAATTTAGGAACAACAGAATCTTTCAGAAGAGTTCTGACCCTTAATGATAATAGAAAGGCAGTCAAAAATGAACAGAACGATGGCAGCCCCCAGCCAGCCATATAAACACCAGCGTAGTTGTTTTGGACATACGCATAAAAAGTAGAAACAGTAGTATAAAAAAAGGGAAATTATTATATAATCAATCGTAATAGATGAGTTCAGAATTTAACAACTATATATTATCTATAGCGTGATTAATCAAGATCACAAATAGTTTCAAGTATAAATTGAAACCGCTGGCAAAAGGCGGCTTTTTTAAAAAACAAAACGGGAGGTATCAGCATAACTGGTGCTACAAAACGAGAATTCCGCGCATACACCCTTTCAAATTATAAAGATATCCCACAGATACAGAATTTTACTCAAGAGCAGCAAGAGGATATCGAGATCGCTGCAAGGATCTTTCCTTTCCGAGTTAATAATTACGTCATCGATGAGCTCATTAATTGGGACAATGTACCCAATGACCCTATGTTCAGACTTACTTTTCCTAACACGGACATGCTATTGCCACCTCACTACGAGGAGATGAAGCACCTTTTAACCACCGGTGCACCGGAAGAAGAGATCCAACAGGCAATACACAATATACGTTTAACCCTGAACCCGCATCCTGCAGGACAGCTTGATAAGAACGTTCCCGAACTTAACGGCAAGGTCCTTGAGGGAATGCAACACAAGTATAACGAAACTGTCCTTTTCTTCCCCACACAGGGACAGACCTGCCACACATTCTGTACGTTCTGCTTCAGGTGGGCACAATTCACTGGCATGAAAGACCTGAAGTTTGCCAGCAAGGAGATAGAGACGTTAATATCATACCTACAGGAACATCCCGAGGTCAAAGATGTGCTCTTCACAGGAGGAGATCCCATGACGATGAGTGCAAATCTCCTGAAAGGATACATCGAGCCTATCCTGGAAGCAGATATTCGCACGATCGAGAACATCAGGATAGGGACAAAATCATTAAGTTACTGGCCACAACGCTTTGTTTCGGACAAGGATAGCGAAGACATACTGTCACTGTTCTCCAATGTTGCCGACCACAACAAGCACATGGCCATTATGGGACATTTCAACCACCCAGTAGAGCTGACAACAGATATCGTCAAGGAAGCCATACAGAACATACGTGCGACCGGAGCACAGATACGAACCCAGTCCCCCCTGATAGCCCACATAAACGATGACCCTGTCATCTGGGAACAGATGTGGAGAGAACAGGTACGCCTTGGATGTATTCCCTACTACATGTTCATGGTAAGGAACACAGGTGCAAACCACTATTTCGACACTCCTGTGGCAAAAGCATGGGAGATTTTCCAGGAAGCATACCAGAACGTGAGCGGACTTGCAAGAACCGTACGCGGACCAAGCATGTCCACTGACCCAGGGAAGATAAATGTCCTCGGCACACAGGAAATCAACGGTGAAAAGGTCTTTGTACTTGAATTCCTGCAAGGACGTGATTGTGGATGGGTGCGTAAACCGTTCTTTGCAAAATATTCCCCGACAGCCTCATGGCTTACCGACCTTGAGCCTGCATTTGGGGAAAAGAGGTTCTTCTTCGAAGAGCCAGAAACGATCTGAGCAGTTAAGGGGACATCTTTGCCCCTGCCCACATACATATTATATTTTTTGAAACATACGCTTTTTAACAATAATATTTAAATCAGTTACCGCATTAGGATAACACCTATACGTAGCCAAGGAACTGGACATATCCAGGAGGGCACCATCATGATCAAAGAAGTTACTGACCAGTACAATGCCAAAGAGATCGAAACAAAGGTTCATGGATTCTGGGAGGCGAACAACGCCTACAGATCAGTACGTGAACACAGGAAAGGCGCTAAGAAATTCTATTTCGTGGACGGACCACCATACACCACAGGTCACATCCACCTTGGCACTGCCTGGAACAAGATAATCAAGGACAGTATCCTGCGTTACATGTCAATGAACGACCATGACATCCTCGACAGGGCAGGATGGGACATGCACGGATTACCCATCGAGGTAAAGGTAGAGGGTGCCCTTGGTTTCGAATCAAAGAAGGACATCGAGACATACGGTGTAGGTAATTTCATTGAGAAATGTAAGGAGTTCGCACTTCGCCAGAAGGACGATATGACCGAGCAGTTCCAGACCCTTGGTGCCTGGCTTGACTGGGAAGACCCCTACATGACGCTCAAGGATGAGTACATCGAAGCTGCATGGTGGACACTTAAACAGGCACAGGAAAAGAACCTGCTTGATACCGGAAAGAGAGTTGTCAACTGGTGCCCAAGATGCGAAACCGCAATTGCTGACGCTGAGGTCGAGTATGAAGACCGCGAAGACCCTTCAACCTATATCAAGTTCAAACTAAAGGACGAAGAGAACACCTTTGTCGTCATATGGACAACAACCCCATGGACCATCCCATCCAACATCGCTGTGGCAGTCCATCCGGAATTCGAGTATTCAAAAGTAAAAGCTATCAGTGAGAATAATGCAACTGAGATATTGATAATCGCATCAGAGCTTGTTGAGAACGTTCTCAGAATTGGCAGATATTTAGATTATGAAGTCCTCAGCACGATGTCAGGCAAGGACCTCGAGGGCACAGTTTACGAGCACCCCCTTGCAGACCTTGTGCCTTTGCAGGCAGAGATCGAGCACAGGATATGCAATGCAGATTACGTTACAGCAGATAGCACAGGTTGTGTCCATATTGCGCCCGGACATGGTGTTGACGATTTTGAAGTTGGCGTAAAGAACGAACTCCCGATATTCTGTCCTGTGGGTTCTAATGGTAGTTACACCAGTGAAGCAGGAAAATATTGTGGAATGAACATCCGTGACGCAAACCGCGTTGTTATGGATGATCTGCTGGAGAGAGGACTTCTCATGGCCGAGAGAATGATCAGCCACAGGTATGGCCATTGCTGGAGATGTAAAACAGCTATCATCTACCTTGCAACCGAACAGTGGTTCCTGAAGATAGGCGAGCTAAAGGAAGATATGCTCGAAGAGATCAAGAAAGTCAACTGGACACCTGAATGGGCAGGTTCTGCAAGGTTCAAGGACTGGATAGAGGGTGCACGCGACTGGTGTATCTCAAGACAGCGCTACTGGGGCATCCCGATCCCTGTCTGGAAATGTTCAAGTTGTAACAGCCTGACGGTTGTCGGAACCCGCGAAGAACTTATCGAACGCTCCGGAGCAGACCCGAATATCGAGCTGCACAGACCTTACGTTGACAAAGTGACAATACCATGTGAGTGTGGCGGGACCATGAAACGTGTCGAAGATGTCTTCGATGTCTGGTTCGATTCCGCAGTGGCATCCTGGGCAACATTGAGGTTCCCACATCAGAAGGAACAATTCGATGAATGGTGGCCTGCTGACTTTATCACAGAAGGACACGACCAGACCCGAGGATGGTTCTATTCACAGCTCGGGGCCAGTATGGTGGCATTCGGAAAAGCACCATACAAGAATGTGCTCATGCACGGATTCACCCTTGACGGTAGCGGAAAGAAGATGTCAAAGAGCATTGGCAATGTCATACAGCCTGCCGAGGTCATCGAAAAGTTCGGTGCTGACACACTCCGATCATATGTACTGTCAGCAAGTGCACCCTGGGAAGACCTGAAGTTCAACTGGGACGAGCTGGCAACAGTGCACAGGACGAACAACATCCTGTGGAACGTGTACAGATTCCCGCTTCCATACATGGCACTTGATGATTTCGACCCACAGAAGGTCTCATACGAATCCGTTGAAGCTTATCTGAGAAGCGAGGACAAATGGATCCTTTCACGCATGCAGACAGTGATCGCTGATGTCAATAAAGCAATGGATGCGAGATTGCTGCACAAGGCAATGCGCCACATCAATGAATTCGTGCTCGAGGACCTTTCAAGATGGTACATCCAGCTCATCAGACCAAGGACATGGGTCGAAGCAGATAATCCCGACAAGTTGGCAGTCTACAGGGTGCTCTACGATGTGTTCGTGACAACTGCAAAGTTGATCGCACCGTTCATGCCACACCTTGCGGAAGAGATGTACCAGAACCTTGTCAGGAACGTTGACGAGAATGCACCTGTGACCATCCACCTCTGTGATTGGCCAGCTGTCAACGAAGCACTTGTTGATACCAGCCTTGAAGCACAGATGAAGGTCGCACGCTCTATCGTCGAGGCTTCTTCCAACGCTCGCCAGAAGGTAGGACGTAAGCTAAGATGGCCGGTTTCCCGCATCGTTGTCAGCCCGACCGATGAGAACACTATCGCAGCTGTCGAAGGACTACGCTACGTCCTTATGGACCAGACCAATGCCAAGGATATCGAAACTACCAAGGTCGGCGAAAGCTGGAACGAGCTTGGAGTGGAATCCGCACCTAACCCCGGAGCCATCGGACCTGTCTTCAAGGGAGACGCAGGTAAGATCAGTGCCGCCATCGGTGCAATGGATGCTTATGACCTGAAGAAAGGACTTGCAGGCGGAGAGATGGAGATCAGCCTTGCGGACGGCACGAACGTGACCATCACCGAGAAGATGGTCAACTTCAGCGAAACGGTACCGGAAGATGTAGGAAGTGCTGAATTCAATGGCGGAGTAGTCTTCGTTGATGCAAAGCTCAGCCGTGAGATAGAGTCAGAAGGATATTCAAGAGAGGTCATTCGCAGAATACAGGACATGCGTAAGGAACTGGACCTTGATGTAGATGACAGTATCAAAGCACACATACAGATCAGCGATGAAAGAGTACTCGACCTTGTTCTCGACTTTGAGAACTACATAGCAAAAGAAGTACGTGCAAAGATACTTGTGATCGGCCTGGATGTCGAGACCACCGGAGAGCTCGCAAAGGAATGGAATGTTGAAGGCATCCCAATGAGCATAGCGATCTCAAAGGAAGAATAAGGCAAGGTGAAAAGATGGATTTTAAAAAGTGGGAGCCAGTCTATGAAGCGATCCTCGAGGACTTCGGGTTCTCAAGGGAAGATGATCAGAATGCTGCCACCATCCTTTCCCATCTTCTGATAGGACCTAACACCGCAAGTACCGAAGTACTTGAAGAGCTCATTTCCGGAAAGGATGTGCTGGTCTGTGGGAATGCACCCACACTGGCACAGGAGCTCGACCAGGTCAAGATAGAAGATCATGTTATCATCGCAGCCGATGGTGCCACTGCAATCCTTGTGGACAGAGGCATCATACCAGCGGTCATCGTGACAGACCTTGATGGCGATGTGGAAAAAGAGATACAGGCAAACAAAGAAGGCTCAATTGCGGTCATACATGCCCATGGCGATAATATTGAACAGATATTGAAGTATGTCCCAAGGTTCAATAACATCATAGGCACCACACAGGCAGCCCCTTTAAGCAACATATACAACTTCGGTGGTTTCACCGACGGTGACAGATGCGTATTCCTCGCAGGCGAGTTCAATGCGACCAGCATAACCCTTGCAGGATTCGATTTTGACGATGAGAACGTGACTGAGATGAAGCATAAGAAGCTTGGCTGGGCAAAGAAGTTGCTCGGCGTCTTGTGATTATTTTCTTCTTTCTTTCTTTCTTTGTTCTTTTTTGGTCATAAAATTAGTTTTAAGAGAATGAACATAACGTTAGTTTGATCCTACTTCATAGAAAAACAGCCGTATTGGAACACAACCAAAATAAAATGATTTCCATGCCTCATCCATAAATATTGACATCAATAACAATAATGCAGTATATTTTATATTGGTTCAATTCTAATATTCAATAGAGAATATAGTCCTTTGTTACATTATAAATAAAATGGCGTATATTATTAAATTCTAAAGAGGTTTTATGCGAACTTTAGTGATCTGTATCGACAGGGATAATGACCTGGGAGAAAAGGCGAATGTCTCCAGCCCGATCATAGGGCGTGAAGATAATATCAAGGCTGCAGTGGAACTTGCAACTGTCGATCCTGAAGACTCCGATTCAAATACGATATTCGGAGGTATCAATGCCCTCAATGAGCTACATTCAAAGGGTATTGATGCGGAAATTGTGACCTTTGCAGGGGACAAGAATGTAGGGATAATATCAGATCAGAAGATAGTCGTCCAGCTTGATGCGTTCCTGGAAGAGAATGATATCACTAACGCGATCTTTATTTCCGATGGTGCAGAGGATGAAACCCTTTTACCCATCGTCCAATCACGTATCAAGATAGACTCAGTAAAACGAATAGTGGTACAGCAGAGTGCAAATCTTGAAAGTACATACTACATCCTCAAGAACGCATTCAATGACCCGAAGATATCACAAACGTTCTTCGTACCAATTGGGCTTACAGCATTGATATATGCAATATTCCTTCTGGCAAGATACCCCGAAGGTGCCATAATCGGTATTTCAGCAGCCATAGGTGCGTACATGCTTTACCGCGGATTCAATCTTGACCAGCCTTTCGCTCTTTTAAGAGAAAGGATGAAGGGATCCTACTACGAAGGTCAAATGACATTTGTGACAAATACAATTGCCATAATCGTTGCAGTGATAGCCACAATGATAGGAGCGATCACGTTGTGGAATTACTTTACCGCAGGTGGTGGCTGGTATTATGGACTTATCACGTTATTCACCGTATTCATCAATGTTACGGTCTGGTGGTATGTGATAGCCATACTTTTTGCCAACGTCGGAAAAATGGTCGACCTGAAAATAAACGATCGTTTTTCATTAAAAGATCTTTCACCATCCCTATTCATTATAGCAATGGGATTGCTTTTCTGGGGTGCTAGTACCTACATACTTACAGTTAGTGCATTACCCGGTGCAACAGACTCACCCAACCTTAGCATCCAATATTTCATCTATTCAGTAGTGGGAGCGATAGTAATTGCCCTTGCAGGCATTAAGATATCCCTGAATGGATCCTTTTCTGACACACAAAGTAAGATCAAGAAAGGAAAAAAGGATAAAAATAAGAACTAAACCGACAAATTACCACCCATGAGCCTAGATGTAGCAATACTTGGTGGTGTCGGATCCTCTTCTTTTACAGACGCAGATACAAAGATCGTAGCCACACCCTATGGAGATGTAGGAGTATATATCATCCAGAACAAGGGGAAGAGCATCGCCATGATACCCAGACATTCCGGCGCAGCCGAACATGTACCCCCACACATGATCAATTACCGTGCCATAATATGGGCCATCCGCGAACTTGGTGTGAAAAGGATAATAGCAACCAATTCAGTAGGCACCATGAAAGGTCATCCAATAGGAAGCTTTGTAGTAACTGATGACTTTATCGACCTTACCAAAAGCCGCATATCCACTTTCTATGACAAGGATACCGTTCATGTGGACATGACAGAGCCATATTGTCAAACCGTAAGCAAATGCCTGATGGATTCCCTTGATAAAAAAGGTCTCAGTTACACCAGAGGCACATATGTATGCACCGAAGGACCACGTTTCGAGACACGTGCAGAAATAGCCATGATGAGCACTTTCGGTGATATAGTGGGAATGACAGGATTACCGGAAGTCGTGCTGGCAAGGGAACTGGAACTTTGCTACGCGTCCATTTGCACCATCACCAACCAGGCTTGCGGAATGGCCGATAGCAAGATAACCGCAGATGAAGTTGTGGAAGAACTTAGCACAAAACAGGATATACTGCTGGAAATACTGTTCGATGCCATAGACAACCTTCCCATGGAAAGGGATTGTGGCTGCAAAGATGCAACCCACGGTGCACGCCTTTAAGACAAGTATGGAAATGATGTGAAGGGAATTATGCAAGAAAAAGATACCATCATGATAATGTGATGGCTGCTGGATAGTATCTGCTTATGTAAGCTGAAAACCCTGGAGCCAGACCACTTAGCATAAAGGGGAAAGTTATTCCAGAGTAGCTGAACATTCCCTTATGATTGCTGCCCAGTTACCTGATACAGAAAATCTCGACAAAGTTATTAATTAATTGCCTGCTAGCGTTTCAATGAACTTATCAAACCCTTCATCATGATCTCGAGCTGAAAATTCAAATGTTCTCACACCCGGATTAATGGCTTCAAGGGCATCCCTTATTGAAACCACCTTATCCTCATCAGTAGAATCGATCTTGTTTATTCCGATAATTTCCGATTCCCTGATCTGTGTAATGATGAATTTTGGCAATTTATCAATTTCACTGCTAAAAGTGCCTGCATCTATAAGGTATACAAGCATGAAGGACAGGTCCTCAAAAGGCATGTGTTCAAGGCTTTCTTTTATCTGAACTGGAAAAGCAGTACCTTCAAGCTCTATGAACACAAACTCAGGCATAGACTGGTCAGCCATTTCCTTTAATGTCTTTTCGACAGCAAATCGTAAACTGCAGGGGACACAGTCAACAGATAGCTCTTTTATGGATATCCCCTCAAACGGGAGGGAACTCTCATCAAGCTTAGTATCACCTTCACCGATAATTATTATTGCCAGTTTCCTGCTTCTTTCACCAAGATATTTTCCAATCTTGCCTATTAAAGTAGTTTTCCCACTTCCCTGCAGACCACATAAAAGAATTGTTCTCATAGAATTCCCCGTATTACCTATTTGGATCTGTTGACGTATAAACATGGCCTTTTTGCCAGATAAAAAGGAACTTAATAATATCAGTGTAAAGAAAATCCGAAAAGATAGCAACTCATTGGGAAAATGTATTTTCAAATAACAATGAAGTTCGGTGAAAAAAGCAGTGAACCTGTTGTGAAAGCAGCTGAACTTTTTAAGGAAAAAGGATAGACAAAGTAATATATTACCCTGTGCTGTCGTTCATCATGCAATATCCCTTGAAGTATCGATCTGCACACCTTCTGAAACTTTGAACTTGAGAACATCCGAATTCGGCACCATTCCGCGTATCTTGGGAATTGCGAGCTTGCTTATTATCTGATCACAGCCGTGATCAACGCTTACATCGAAGATGACATCAGAAGCATTAAGCACTTCATTTTCGATCTGCTTATCGTAGCATCCCTTCAATGAATAAAGGTAGGTCATGCTATTGATCTCTTTAGAGGTCTCGTAGATTATGTTGGTCAATCTTTTCAACAGACCGGGATTCACATTCAGCTTCATGAAGAATGAGAAGCTGTCAAAGATAATGTTGATCTCTTCCTCACCCACATCGTTCTGTATGTTTTGCAGATTATATTCAGTGAACTCGATGATCTTGGAGTCGACATACTCATTGCCCACATTATCGATCATGTCACCCTGTGAAGTAAAATAATACTCGCTGTAGATATCGACAAATATGATACGAGATGGGTCGAGGCGCTGATTTATGATATCCCTCATGATATATTTCGGTCTGCGGCCTGTGGTAAAATAGTATGTCTTGCGTGATTGAGTAAATTCGTAAAGGAACACCTCTGCCATCGATCGTGGATCTGACGAGAAATATATCATAGAACTAAGTGGCAAACCACCGCCAAGACTTCTATCCAGAACATAGATACCAGTGGTTGAAATGACAGGACCCTTATAGACCGGGGTCTGAAGCTCAAGCGCTTTATCACGAATGGGAGCTTCCGACTTTGGGACAGCACACAGATCAAGTTTGCGTTTGCTAGGAACCTCTTCTGAAATAGAGATTTCTTGAGCAGACGTATTTTGCTGTTGCGAAGACTTTGGAGTAAGTATTACCTCCACACCCATAGAAAGACTACCTGACATTTTTAACCCCACCAATATTATCCAGTGCAATATTACGTAAGTATTATATAAATGCGCACATACATATAAGGATTGTGAACACATATGCACTTTTGTGAACACCTTTATTCTAAAAAAGGTTTAGACAAACATGATTTATATATGAGTACACCTCTTTGAAATCAGAAAATGACTTTGTGGACATTCATAAAAGCTGAGAAGGCAAAGGTCATCGTAATGGCCATCAAGGACCGTAAAAGAGTACCACTTCTAACCGGAGAACTTATCCTTCGCACATCTCCCGCAGGCCCACGTCCGCATAAATTTCGCGTGGTCAAAGATGATAAAGAGGAGTTAAGACCACCTGAAGAGTTCATTGAGCTTCTCAGGATATCAGAACGCATTCTTATCGATGTTGAGAGTGAAAAGAGGAGCGAAGCTGCTGTCCGGGAACTTATGGCAGCTTTCCACCTGGAATCGGAAGATGTGCATGTGTGCAGGTTCTGCCTGCTAAAAAAACAGTTCAATTTCATTAATAAGAAGTCGATCAAATATCATCACGAACTGATCTGTGAAGATTGTGCAAAGGAAGAGCTTGAGATGGCGCTCCGTAATGCACATAGCTATATTGGCGATGAGGCTGCAGATCGCATCCAGCAGATCATGCTCACCACGCGTGACCTTGACCGTACCATCGGCATGTTGAGCCCGGAAGAACTTGACCTTGAATATACACGTTTCGATACGATAGAGCAGCAGACACATGCCAATAAGATAAAGATAAAGGATGTTCCGCTCTCAAAAAAGCTTAAAGGTATATTGCTTCAAAAATCCGATACATTCCTGCCGGTACAGTCATTGTCCATCGAAAAGGGATTGCTGGAACGCAGGAATCAGCTTGTTACATCAGTTACTGCTACCGGAAAGACCCTTATTGGAGAGATGGCAGGTATTGAGAACATCTTAAATGGACATGGAAAGATGCTATATCTTGTCCCCCTTGTGGCACTGGCGAACCAGAAATATGAACAGTTCAACAAACGTTATTCGGGTATCGGCATCAAGACGTCCATAAGAGTAGGAAGTTCGAAGATAAGGACATCCAAGACAAAGAAGATGAAAAGGGGCCTTGATGCAGACATCATAGTGGGTACATATGAAGGCCTTGACGTCATACTTCGTACAGGGGACGCTGACCTTCTGGGACAGATCGGTACTGTGGTCATCGATGAAGTGCATATGATAGAGGATGCTGAGCGTGGTCACCGGCTGGACGGAGTTATCGGAAGGCTCAAATACGTGGCATCAGGTGCGCAGTTCATTTACCTTTCAGCAACTGTGGCAAAACCAAAGTTGCTCGCTAAAAGACTCAATGCCGAGCTTGTGGAATATGAATATAGGCCGGTACCTATTGAAAGACATCTGCTCTTCTGTCCGGAGAGCAGCAAGATCAGACTTATGACAAAGCTTGCCAAGGACGAGTATGCCAAGGTCTCTTCGAAGGGACACCGGGGACAGACGATCATATTCACAAATTCGCGCCGGAACTGCCACCGTATCGCACAGGCCATATCGATACCTGCATCTCCATACCATGCAGGTCTTTCAATGGAGGAGAGAAAGAAGATAGAAAGGCGGTTCGAGAAAGGAGACATACCGGTCGTGGTAACTACAGCAGCCCTTGCTGCGGGAGTGGATTTTCCGGCATCACAGGTCATCTTTGAATCCCTGGCCATGGGTATCGAATGGCTGAACATGCAGGAATTCCTTCAGATGCTCGGTCGTGCGGGAAGACCTGATTTCCATGACCGAGGCATCGTGGTCTTGCTTGCCACCCCTCAAAAGCACTATACAAGTGAGCAGACCGGTACTGAAGAGGAAGTTGCCATCAGGCTGTTGAATGGCGAGATGGAACATACGGATGTGAAGTATGGTGAAGAGGAGCAGATAGAGGAGATACTGGCAACCGCTGCTGTCACCACATCTAAAAGGGACCTGGAGACCATACACCGGAACATGCTGGCGGACTTTGCCTTTAGCTCATTGCTTGCTAAATTGAAAAAGAAGAAGTTCATTATTATCAAGGATGATTCCATAGCACTTACGAAGTTCGGAAGTATTGCTGCCGGACATTTCCTTTCGATCTCAAAGGCATTTTTGATACGCGATGCGGTCCTTTCCGACCATAAAGCCATAGAGATCGTCACGAATCTCGAGTTCTTTGAGGCTGTCTATTTCAAGTATGCAGCCCAGATATCAACTGCCCTGAAGATAAATATGCCTTCAAGGGTGTTCCAGGGTGCTTCAATGGATATTGTCATGGAAGGCGAGAACCTTTCGAAACTTGAGACCAAGATGCAGGACCAGATACTGGACTTTGCTGCGGATTTCCTGACGTGCGGATGCAAAGACAGCCCATTCTGCGGATGTCCCGAGCATTTGTTCTCCGAGAAGATCATCAACATGAGGATGGATGGCTATGATCCCATACAGATAGTCAGGCAGCTTGAGGATAAGTACGGTATTACTGCTTATCCCGGTGATCTGCTGGGTTATCTTGATGATACCATAAGGAACCTGGATGCTGTTGAGAGGATAGCGGCAGTGTATTCAAAGAAGGATATCGCACATTCTGCAAGGGATTTGAAAAAGCTAATTGAAGGATGACATGGGAATATTCCGAATTGGACAAACCCTTTTAAGCGATGTTGACAATTACTTTCCAAATAAGGCATGATTTTGAAGGATACATTAATATGACCGAAGATAAGATCGCTCCCGAAGGGAAAGTTGCAAAGAAGTTGAAGATAGAGGTCGTTAAACCTGAGGACTTTAAGCAGACCTATGCCATTGGTGCATTGGGTGGTCACAGTCCTTACGATTTTAGGATAGGTTTCTATAATGACAGCCCTAAAGGGTTTGAAAAATCTTCGAATTCCCAGGTCATACAGAGGTCCATCGAGACAGAAGTGATCATGTCACCCCTTGCCGCACTGGAGCTATCCCACTGGCTTGAACAGCATATTCGTGACTTTGAAGCTATGTTCGGACCTATCGCGAAAGTGAAACACGGTCAGCGTCCGGTAGAACAGCCAGAAGATACAGCTGAAATACAGGGATATATCTAAGTGATAACCTACTATCTGCAATTTGTGAGAACGATGTTTTGCTTCTAATCGGCAACCATAAATAGTAGGCAGAACACTTTACTTTTTCCGTATATAGTATTGATAATTATCTATTAACAATGATGTGAGGATACAATCTTGTTCCCAAATAAGAAAGTTCAGAAAATGATTGGATCTAAAGTCCAGGTAGAGATGAAGGGCGACCAGCATATCCTTGAAGGTACATTACAGAGTGCTGATGATTACCTTAACCTGCATCTTGTAGACACCACAGAGCTCGCTGATGGCGAACGCCTACGATCACTTGGTTCCGTTGTATTGAGAGGAAACAACATAATATTGATAGTGCCTGTAGAGAACTAAGCTTTTATTTTCCGGAAAGAACCATGGAAATAGAAGAGAAGACTCTAAAGATCATACGCGATAGCAAGGACGGCGTCTATCAGAACGAGCTATGGAAGCTTCTGGAGATAGACAGCCGTAAATGCTCAAGGATACTCAACAAGCTGATCAAAGCGGAGCTTATATCCCGCGAATCATCTGTTAACAATGGAGCCAGTACCTACCTCATTAAGGTAGTCACTCCAGAAGAGGAATCCTTTGATCTGCTCCTTGCAGGAGAGATGTTCTCCCCTTGCGCAGGTTGCAGGCTTGCCTGCCAACCCGAAGAATGCGAACTGTTGTCAGCATGGGTTAGCCAGCTGACCACAGAGCCTGTAGAAACAGAAGAAGAATAAGCCTTTCCAAGCGAAAGGTATATATTCTTAATACCCCTTATAGGGGTCGCTTCAATGTGAGCGAAAAACAGCGTGCTCCGGTAGTGTAGTCCGGCCAATCATTCCAGCCTTTCGAGCTGAAAACTCGGGTTCGAATCCCGGCCGGAGCACCAATATAACTTTTTTAAAATGTAATAAGATTATGTTGAGTCTGTTATAATAGTTAGAAAGGTATATATTCTTAATCCCCTTTATAGAACTCGCTCCAATGCGAGCAGAAAACAGCGTGCTCCGGTAGTGTAGTCCGGCCAATCATTCCAGCCTTTCGAGCTGAAAACTCGGGTTCGAATCCCGGCCGGAGCACCAATTCAACTTTTTTAAAATGATATTAACAGCACATAAATATTCTGCTATTATAATTAAGCATCCTTTTTGGAAATTCTGCTAATACAGAGCCAAAGGCTACAAAAATAGAAGGATAGGACAAGTTCAGTTACTATTTTTGCAATTTATGGGAAGTCATAGTAGATCCATCAGCAATGTCACCATTACCAGAGCAAATAAGAGAAAATAATAAAGGAACGTTTTAGGCGATATTATCACCTTTTGTTGTTATTTATTGAATTATGTAATGCTGGAGACTGCATCGATCTCCAGCATTTACATACATATCTCAATTTTTCATCCTTCTCAAAAACAACAAGGTACCTCCAATTGCTGATGCTGCCAGTATGAAACTGAATCCAGGGGTTTCTTCCACGTGTTCCTCCATAGCACTATCCTCTGCTTCTTCTACGGGAGCTTCATCCACCATTGCTTCTTCCACTGGGACTTCATCCATCACTGCTTCATCCGTTGCAGAATCTACAGGCCCTTCATCCGGCTTCTCTGCCTGTGGGACCTCCACGAAGAATGAAGTATAGGGAGTGACAAAACCATATTCTAAAGACAGGTTTGTGACCTCTGAAACAAGTTCATCCGTTTCACCCACCACCTTCATCCGGTCAAGTTTGTCCATTATATTGTTGTAAGCCCATAGCCTTGCAACGAAGTTGTTCTTTTCCTCCGGCTGTACGATGAACTCACGCTCAAAAACATGCTTACCAGACCTGGTATTCCCGTCTACTCTGGCAATGATGGTTTCTGCATCCTGATCGTAGTTGCCTAAAAGTATAACTTCTGAACCAACGAACAGATGTTCCCTTCCCGTAAGAACGGTATTGGATACCTGTTCATCGTATGAGAACGTCAGGTGAGATATCAAAGGTGTGGAAATAGTATCATAGAAGTTGCTTATGCCGGTCGATGCTTCGGTATCTGGCTCGAAGTACACAGCAATTCCGCCGTTCTCGAGACTTAATGCCTGTAAGAAATCAAAATCATAATCATTTTCCCTACCAAAAGCAATTGAAAATATTGATGCTCCGATCACATTAGCCTCCATCACATTTTGCCTGATAACTGCAGTTGATTGTATTCCATCTGTAGGCATACCATCTGTAAGGAAGACGATCATAGGAACATTTTCACTTTTAGCATTGAACAAACCAAGTGATGACACCAGTGCATCATTGATATTAGTGCCACCATTTGCATTCGTTTCAGTTACCAGTTCAACTGATCGATCCTTATTGGTATCATTTGCTATCAAAAGTTCATCGCCAGGTTCCCTAACTAATGAATCAAAGAATACAACATTAAATCTGTCACCTTCGGGAAGGTCATTGATGATCTGAGAAAATGCTGACTGCACCTGCTGTATCTTCAGTCCACTCATTGAACCGGACTTGTCGATAACAAAGATGATGTCCTTGTTCAATGGTGATGCGCCAACTTCCTTTTCCGTAGGGGAGAAGGTGTGCATAAAGTAGCCCCGACCATCGCTTTCATAGAAAAGCATGTTACCATTGAGAGGTGTATTTTCGGTCTTGAAAACAACTTTCATATCCTGCCCCGGAAGTCCGACATCAGTATATCTGACACTGGCACTATTGGTATTCGGGTAAGTTATATCTGACCTGAAACCCGGGGTTTCAACACTCAATACATCTGTTGATGATCCAATATCTATGGAAACCTGCAGATCATTCACATCATGATCGCTACGCAAATATTGTAGGTACTCGTATTCATCCAGTGTTCTTGCAAGGGCCTGCTCATAGGTGAGTTTCACTACAATACTCTGATTCGCCTCAAAATTAAGGGAATACGAAAATAGTTCGGAATCTCTGGTTTCCAGAAGACCTGCAGTCCTACCGCCAGAAGCAGCTTCTTCGAACTTTTGCTGTGCTTCAGCCTTCTTCAATATATCAGCTTGATATTCCTCACCATCAATGCTTATGGAAAAACCTGATAAAAATGCTTTCTCAGGTATCAGGAACTCAAACTTGTCCGTAATTGCAAAATTGTTCTCATTGTCCAGCTTTTCTTCCACTGTAGTGATCGCATAACCATCATTGATATTGACATCTATATTCAGGTAATCGACTTCTGCATTAGATTGTGCATTTGCAGGAACTATCAGCAACAGACACATAAAAATGATCAATACTACAGTTATAGCTCCAGCTAATCTCCTTTTATATTCCATATTTTTCATACACCCCAATTAATACTGGCTAATATTGTAAAGAAATGATATATAACTATAAAAACTTTTAGCGATTTGATTTATTTCAAGGTGTCGAAGTGAATTTATTGAAGAATTAAAAAAACAAAACTTGCTACTTTCCAATATCTAAATGGGTTCTTTTGGTGGGACATGGGCAGTAGGGAAAGGTAGAAGATAATGAATTACGATCAGTTCCTAGAATACATGTCCATATTACTGACCATCTTTTGTTATGAAATATTTGAACCTTAAACTTTTTTGCCAACACCAAGAACGTACCCCACATACTTCGAAGTAGATCCCTTATTCAACAGTATCCTTTTGCCCCTGCTGATCTGCCTGAACCTGTTCCTTATCTTCTTACTTGACAAAGCATATCTGATCATTCCGATCATCAAACCCAGGAACAGCCTGGCAAATTGCCCGAACCCACCCATTGCCCTGATCAGCAGCCCTAGTTCCTTCAGGCTCACAGAGACCTTATGTTTGTGCACATGGACATCGCACAATCCCGCTCTTTCGAGCCGCTGTTCCCACTCTTCAGCAGAATAGAGAGAAAAAGGCAACTGCGTGAGCTCACTAAAGATGCTTTCAGCCTCCATTATCTCCTTCTCTATGGCCGGAGGGATATACGCATCCCTGTACATCTCATTGATCCCCACCATACCTCCGGGCTTCAATACCCGTACGAATTCCCGGAACGCTTTATCCATATCAAGGAACTGTGCCACGAACTCAGTGATCACCACATCATAAGTACCAGGCTCGAATGGCAGGTCATAGGCATCACCTATACGGAATTCCACTCTGTCCCCAAGACCTAAACTCTCTGCCCTATCCTTTGCTTTCCTGATGGATACCTCTGCAATATCGACACCAACAACAGAGCAACCAAACCTTTCAGCTACAAAACATGCACTGAACCCTGTACCACATCCAACCATCAGCACCTTGCTGGCTTTGTTGATCTGGCACAGTTCAGCCAATCTTTTCGTTGATGTTAAGCCACCCACATGAAAATACGGTACCCCAAGATAGCTCATGAAATCATAGTAGCCCAGATCTTCGATCTCTTCCATTGAAAGGTCTTTCTCTTGCATGATAACCCCATTTTGACAGTCAGACTTCTTCAAAAATATATGGATATAACGATATCGATACTAAATAAAGATGAATTAAAAAAGAAAGAGAAATTGGCTTTACTGTCAGTAGCCTGATAATTTAATTGTTAGCCTTCCTCAAGCTCTTCATCCTCTCAAGCTCAGCCTCAAGTTCCTGGATCTTCATTTCATCTATCTTATCTGAAAGTTCCGCAAGTTCCTTATCAGCCATCTTGATCGTGTTGTGTACCTTTTCAACGATGTTCTTTTCCATATTGAACTTCTGCTTTTTTACTTCACTCACGAGGTCTTCAACAAGCATTTTGCCTTCTTCTTTGCTCATTGATCCTGATTCGATCCTTTCCTTGACGCACTCCTTTATCCTCTCTTCAGATAGTGCTGCCAGTCCTGCACCGATCAAAGCCGTTGCTCCCAATATGCCTATTTTCTTCATCTTGTCCATTTATTGTCACTCCCAGTGTATTTACAAAATGTATTGAAGCAGTTTCAATATTCTATTAAAGTTGCTTATTCGGGTTGCTTGCAGGGTACAATATGCCAGCATAAGTGCAAGAGTCAATATTGCATTGATCCAGAAGCCATTGAACAACCCGAATTACATTTCCCCACTAAAAAAAGGTGTGTAACTTAATATATACTTATTGAGAGATGTCAAGACCGTTCGATCTAACTTGATACTGATGCGAACATGCAAATTCTAGGCTCTGTTAGAACTTTGGGGAATTTACTCTTTGTTTTTTTCACGATTCTTTGACTTCAATGAGACATTATCAGGGATTGCCATTTACACTGGTCAAAAAAGAAGAAATAAAGAGAAGGTTGTCATGGACTTTTCCCTGTCGAAGTTATGAAAGGTCAGATACTATTGATATAATGACAGAAATAGAGAACAAAGCCATCAAAATAAGCCCCTTGTGCCCGTTCATCATATCTAACATTTCCGCATAAGGAAGGTTAAACTTAGTAGATAGAGAAGATAGATATAACTTTTAAAAATAGATAAGAAACAGAAAAATTAGCAGGTAATCACAATTCTCAATGGAATTATGATTCTGAACCCTTAATTTCCCTAACTTCTGGATATCTACCTCCTCCAGTAGACATACTATTACCTGCCTTAAACCAACCATCCTGAGAACCTATCATTGCCAGATGACTATGTTGATAATAATAATCTTGTCTACGTGAGTTATACCAGCTATTAGTTCCCTCTAAGTTTACATTTAAAATAACTCTGGCATCTTCCTCACTAATGTCATATTTTACATAAATGTTAGAAAATGATCTGGAGGAGTTATCTGAGTTAATTGGTATAATTAAAGCATTCTCTATAGGGTCAAGAGTGTCAATGATATAGTCTGTTTCATAATAGTTATGCAACACAATATTTCGTTTTCCACTAACCCTTATTGGTAAAACATTTTCAACAGCGATCATAGTACCACTAGGCGTTTTCACAAAGTAGCAATCCCATTTTTCATTGCGAGCATTACCATTTTTCACACTCACAATAAAGGATTCACTAAACGATAAATTATCTTTTCCCAAAACTACTGGAATATATATAGTTACATTATCGATTATAGTAGTAATGTCGGGAGTAGAAGATACTCGAAGTTCAAGATCATACACATAGTTACTATTTAGGTCATCTCCATAATAGTCCCAATCCATCATATCCTGGGCACTTTCTGCAAAACCTAAAAAAATTAAACTACCAAATATTAAGCCAACATACAAGAGCACAACTAAAATTATGATTATGGAAATACCAAAACCAACCTTAAGAATCTTATTCATGATTAACTTCCAAAAATAACTTAACTTCAAACTTGAAAATATCCATTTTTTCTATTTTTATGATCAATAATAAGTCATCTCAATAAAATGTAGAGTATACTAAATAATTATTTTAATGTATTTATAACTTTCATTACTATCTTTTACATTTCATTCAAGAATGTCAAAATATGTACAATTGTGGAGTGTAACTGCTTATACCTGACATTTATGTGTAATTTGTCAAAAAATGTACGATTGTTAAATTAAGTCAACAAATTTCTTTACTACATCATTTCCAAACAATGATAAATACAGGAAGTTGACATATTGTAACTATATATAAAGATCATCTGTGGGAGATGGGTAGATGCCGTTGAGTATGGAAAAAGGCAATTCGAACGGGGATAGTATCAAACTGAAGGTAGCTGAGGCAACTCAGGAAGATGTGGGAAAAGGCATTGTGCGTATCGATCCGAAACACAGGGAAAAGATCGGCGTTGGGGAATATGAGGTAGTAGAAGTAGAAGGGGAGCGTAAAACATCAGCACTGGCGGTAAATACTGATCCGGTAGATACAGGGCTTGATGTCATCCGAATGGATGGTCTTATGCGTGCCAATGCAAAGGTCAGCATCGGAGATCATGTGGAGGTCAGGAAAGCGGAGTGGAAGGAAGCAATTAATGTCACCCTTGCACCTGTGAGCAAAGGAATGCACATCTCAGCTTCAAGTGATATACTTGCATCTGTTTTCAGGAACAGGACAGTATCAAAAGGAGATTTTATCTCTACAACAAATTTCAAGAGATCAAAGAGCAGCCCTGCCAGAAGCATGATGTTAGAGGATATGTTCAGTGACCTATTTGATTACTCGTTCGGCCTGGGTGAGATCAAGATGCAGGTTATCTCAACATCTCCAAAGGGCATTGTAAAGATCACTGATCAGACAGAACTTCAACTGCTTCCTGAAGCGGTGGAGCTCCCGCCGGAGCAGTCGATACCAACTGTGATGTATGAGGACCTGGGTGGTATCAAACCAGCAATTTCCAAAATAAGGGAGATGATAGAGCTTCCGTTAAAGCATCCGGAGCTATTTGACAGGCTGGGCATAGAACCACCAAGGGGAGTACTGCTGCATGGCCCTCCCGGGACCGGCAAGACAATGCTGGCAAGGGCAGTTGCCAATGAATCCGATGCTTATTTCGTATCCATCAATGGCCCCGAGATCATGTCAAAGTACTATGGCGAGTCCGAGCATCAGATACGTGAGATCTTCGATGATGCCGAACAGAATGCACCTGCGATAATATTCCTTGATGAGATCGATTCCATCGCACCGAAAAGAGCAGAGGTTACCGGAGAGGTCGAAAGGAGGGTGGTCTCACAGCTCCTTTCATTGATGGACGGTCTGAAAGAGAGGAAGAATGTCATTGTTATTGGTGCGACCAATCGTCCGGAAGCCCTGGACATGGCCCTGCGTCGTCCCGGAAGGTTCGATCGTGAGATCGTTCTGCATGTGCCTGATCAGGACGGCCGGCTGGAAATATTCCAGATACACACCCGTGGGATGCCACTGGCAGATGATGTGGACCTTAAGGCACTGGCCGAGACTACCTATGGGTTCGTGGGAGCGGACATTGCAGCCCTTTGTCGGGAAGCTGCAATGAGCTCGCTAAGGAAGGTCCTTCCCCAGATCAACCTTGAAGATGAGCACATCCCGGTCGAGATCCTTGAAAAGCTGAGCGTTACGTCGGAAGATTTCAACTTGGCACAGAAGGATGTGGAGCCATCCGCCATGAGGGAGATCATGATCGAGACACCCAATGTGGGATGGGGCGATGTCGGGGGACTGGAAGATGTAAAGGAACTGCTCAAGGAAGCTGTTGAGTGGCCCCTTAAAAATCCGGAATCTTTCCAGCGTATAGGAGTGGAATCTCCAAAGGGAGTTTTGCTCTATGGCCCTCCTGGAACCGGTAAGACCATGCTGGCAAAGGCCATCGCCCATGAATCAAAAGCTAATTTTATAACCGCAAAGGGAAGCGACCTGCTTTCAAAGTGGTATGGGGAATCTGAAAAGCACATCTCAGAGATGTTCGCCCGTGCCCGACAGGTAGCACCATCCATTATTTTCCTTGATGAGCTTGATGCCCTTGCACCCATACGCGGAGGAGCAATGGGAGAACCACAGGTCACCGAGCGTATCGTGAACCAGCTACTCTCCGAGCTTGACGGTCTTGAAGAGCTTCACGGTGTTGTGATCGTAGGTGCTACGAACAGACCAGATATAATCGATCCGGCACTGATCCGTCCGGGAAGATTTGATGAACTGATACTTGTCCCTGTGCCAGATCTGCCCACCCGGCGTAAGATCTTTGATGTCCATACCAGAAAGATGTCACTTGCAAGTGATGTCAATATAGATGAACTGGTAACTTCAACAGACAAGTTTACAGGAGCTGATGTTGCCGCAGTCTGTAAAAAAGCAGGGCGCTTTGCCCTTCGTGAAGACCTCATGGCAAACGAGATCACACAGAAGCACTTCCTAAAAGCGATATCTGAAACAGGAACATCGGTTACCTCTGACACCATGAAATATTACGAGGGCCTTAAAGGAGACCTTCAGACCAAAAGATCAAGGGAGATAGAGAGTCCTGTCTATGGCTGATACTTATTGAGAGATGTCAAGACAGACCTATCTCACTTTGCACTGATGCGAACATGCAAGGTCCATGAAATTATATTGAACCCTCTCCCAATTTGTTTTATATCTCATGCCCAACATCATTAATATTGGGTAAATAAGGGGGATTTGAAAAACCCTGTGAGGCGGGGCTTGAGATTACATTCCTCCGTATCTATGGGAGTGGTTACATGAAGAAAATGGTCTCTATGAATCCAGCAACAGGGGAAATAAATGATGAATTTGAATATTATTCCGAAGAGAAGATCGACCGAACCTTAACAAAGGCAAGGGCTACTTTTCTTGAATGGAAGGATCTTGACATTTCCGAAAGAGCACATTATCTAAGAACGGCGGCTGCACAACTAAGAAAGGACAAGGATGAACTGGGCCGAATCATAACTATCGAGATGGGTAAGCCCATCAAGGAATCAGTTCCCGAAGTGGAGAAATGTGCGTGGGCTCTCGAATACTTTGCGGAGAATGCGGAGAATTTCCTTGCACCGGAAGCTGTGGAAACCGACGCTCCGGATTCCGGGGTCTCGTTTGAACCAAAGGGAGTGATCCTCAGCATAATGCCCTGGAATTTCCCGTTCTGGCAGGCCATTCGTTTCGCTGCACCGGCACTCGTAGGAGGCAATACGGTCATACTGAAGCATGCCAGCTCCGTGCCCATGTGTGCTCTTGCGATCGAAAAGGTGTTTGCTGATGCAGGGGTTCCAGAAGGTGCATTCCAGACCCTGCTCATCGACGGCAGGACCGCCTCGGAACTTATCGCAAGGAATGAGATCGCAGCGGTCACCTTCACAGGCAGCCTTGATGCAGGCAGGAAGGTGGCGGAAGCTGCAGGCAGGAATATGAAAAAGGCTGTGCTCGAGCTTGGAGGGAGTGATCCGTTCATCGTTCTTGATGATGCCAATGTGGAGATGGCCGCAAAGGCGGGTGTGAACAGCCGCTTCCAGAACGGCGGCCAGAGTTGCATTGCAGCCAAACGTTTCATAGTTACCGAGGCTGTAGCCGATGAATTCCTGCGTATTTTTATTGACTCCGCACAACAGCTAAAAGTAGGGGACCCAATGGACCCACTAACAGATGTGGGGCCCCTCGTCAATGCGCAACAGGTGGACATCATTGATGCACAGGTAAAGGATGCCCTGGACAAGGGTGCTGACCTCCTGCTTGAAGGGGGAAGACTTGACAGGCCAGGGGCATTCTATGCACCTGTGATACTCGGTAATGTTAACGAGAACATGCGTGTGTTGAAGGAAGAGACATTCGGACCCGTTGCCCCTGTTATCATTGTAAAGGATGAGGAGGAGGCCATTCGGGTTGCAGGCAACAGCGATTTCGGGCTTGGTGCCAGCCTGTGGACCGAAGATAGGGAACATGCAATGGAGATTGAAAAACGTATCGAATCCGGCATGTTGTCGGTGAACTCAATGGTGGCCTCGGACCCACGCCTTCCCTTTGGCGGTGTCAAGAAGAGCGGAATAGGACGAGAACTGTACAAGTATGGACTTTATGAGTTCATGAACATCAAGTCGATCAAGGTGTATTGATATGAAAGGAAGCGAACTGTTTGTCAAATGTCTGGAAAACGAGGGAGTGAAATATATTTTTGGCATCCCGGGAGAAGAAACACTGGATCTCATGGAGGCACTTTCGAGGTCCGACATTGAATTCATTGTGGTAAGGCATGAACAATCCGCAGCATTCATGGCGGATGTATGCGGACGCCTGACAGGAAGACCCGGTGTATGCCTTTCCACCCTGGGTCCGGGAGCTACCAATCTCATGACCGGTGTAGCGGATGCCCATCTTGACAGGGCACCCCTTGTGGCCATTACCGGCCAGGGTTCCCTTGACAGGGCGTATAAGGAATCCCACCAGTTTCTGGACGTTGCGGGAATGTTCAGCAGGATCACTTCCTGGAATGCGACTGTGACCACTGCACACCAGATCCCGGAACTGGTAGGGAAAGCATTTGATATCGCCACGGATGTGCCCGGAGCTGCTCACATTGAACTGCCTGAGGATGTATCTGCCCAGGAGACCGATGCACTGCCCCTTGAGAAAAAGGAATACTCCCATTCATGTAGCTTTGATGAAAAGGAATTGCATAAGGCCATCGAACTTATCTCGGGTGCGACCCGGCCTTTGATCATTGCCGGGAACGGTGTGATCCGTGAGAATGCTTCCCTTGAGCTGGAACAATTCGTGGAGGCAGCCAACATCGGTGTTGTTACCACTTTCATGGGGAAGGGTGCAATTCCCGCAGACGATGAGCATTTTATAGGTTCCATGGGGATGTCCGAAAATGATTTCATAATGTGCGGTCTGGATGCAGCTGACGTGGTCATTGCCGTTGGCTTCGATTCCGTGGAATATAGCCCGGACCACTGGAACATGGACGGTTCAAAAAGCATTATTCATGTTCAGAACAGGCATCCTGCAATAGAGGCCAGCTATATCCCGGAATGTGCACTTCTAGGCACACTTAAGGCAACCCTCCGTGCACTGACCTCTGCAATTACCCCGCAGGAATTTCCGGACCATTACAGGAATATCAAGGTTTCAATGGAGGACGAATTACTTCGCTACAAGGATGACTCCGCATTCCCGGTGAAACCCCAGCGCATTCTCTGGGAGGTCCGACAGAAACTGGATCGCGAGGATATACTGGTCAGCGACGTGGGTGCTCACAAACTCTGGATCGGAAGACTGTATCCAGCCCTCGCCCCTAACACCGTACTTATGTCGAACGGCCTGGCTGCCATGGGATTTGGCCTACCTGCCGGCATAGCGGCCTGCCTTATGCATCCTGAAAAGAAAGTTGTGACGATCGCAGGAGATGCAGGTATCCTCATGAACATCCAGGACCTGGAAACCGCTGTGAGACTGAACTGCGATCTTGTGATCATTATCTTTGACGATGCATCCTACGGGCTTATCGAGTGGGAAAGCAATACTAAATTCGGTGAGTCCTTCGGTACCTCTTTCAAAAACCCGGACTTCGTGGGACTCGCAAACAGTTTTGGTGCCAAGGGAATACGCATAAGCAGCGCTAACGAACTTGGTGATGCCCTGCAAAATGCCTTTAAGGAAGGAGGTGTCTGGTTGATCGACGTTCCCGTTGATTATTCGGAAAATATGAAACTCACAACAATACTGGAAGGCAAGTATTGCCCCGTTTAAGCGGTTGGTGCCACGCAGTTTCAGAATGGATCATGAACTTTTAGCTTTGCAGCGGAAGCACTGCCCGGTATGTTGGCAACCATGTTCCCATTTGAGGGATAGGTCATATTAGGAATGGGAATTAGAAAGGGTTCAGATTCCACCCCCTCGCAAATTTCATTGGGGATATAGGTAACGTGAAAAAACCGAGATCCCAAAATATTATCTTAAACTATTACCCTTTTTAAAATAAATGATATAATTATAATAACCTCAAATTGCTCATCGGTTTTTAAGACTAAATTACTTTTACTTTTGGAAATTGCTATAGGCATTAGTATATATATGGTAACTCTAGAATATTATTTAATATGAGTTTGTTAATTCTTGTCACAATATGTGTGATGGGAAAATGGAGGTTGAAAGATGAGCAAAAATTTAGAAATGGCAAAACAGTTTTACGAGGCATGCGAAACTGGAAAAGGATGGGAAGTCTGTAAGCAATACTGTCATCCTGATGCAACATTCTCTGCCCAAGCAGGTGCATTGGATGGAATAAATACTGTGGAAGGTTACACCGAATGGATGAAGAACTTACTAACCCCAATACCAGATGGACATTATGAGCTGCTTTTCCTTGCAGAAGATGAGGAAAGGAATAGCGTTGCAGCTTGTGCTGTATTCCACGGAACTCAGACTGGTCCAGGTGGTCCTGTGCCTCCAACAGGTAAGACCGCTGCAGCAGACTATGCCTATCTGATGGTATTCGAAGGAGATCATATCAAACACATGATCAAGATCTGGAATGATATGATCACTCTCCAGCAGATTGGTTGGGCTTGAAGTCTCTATCGTTTATTTTACTAGATAATCTTGAGAAAGGGACAACAACCCTTTCTTTAATCGTTTTTCAAACTTCTCTACCAAGCCTTTTATCCCTGATTTTTAAATTGTCCTTAGCAACATTCTCCCCAAAACTCCAACCTTTCCCTAACATGTGCATTCAGAGTAAAAGGCTTCTCGCTTTTAACATTCTGCTTCATATAATGCAAAGTACCCTTAGAGAAACCCATTTTCTTCCATTCGATATAAGATATGTCAATAACCTTCCTCAACAGATAATATCAACACCAACTTCTAATGTTAATAAAGCATTGATGTATATTGTATTTCACTATTTTTCTAAAGTGTATTGACAAGAGGTGTTATGTGTGTCAAAAAATATGTGTGCATGGAAAAAGGATGACATAAGAGACAAGGAAGATGAATTTAAAAAACTTGTTACAGGTGCAAAATTCTATTGCAAAAATTGTGGAAGGGCATCAAATGACATGAAGTACCTTTGCAGACCGGGGAAACTATAAAGCAATCTTGGAGCACATTAATTAGTTTACTTAGCTGGCTTGAGCACTTTAGGAGCAGTCCTAATAATAGGAGTAGTTTATTTTTTAAATTCGGCAGACCAGATATAAGTTAAATCTTATGATTCATCAACAACATTCTTCTCAATTCTCCAACCGTTCCCTCACACGAACATTGAGAGTAAACGGCTTATCACCCTTAACATCAGCTCCTAAGTTTTGCATTTCATTCAATATCTTCAAATAATGTACGTTAGCTATCTTTAACAAAATTAAAAGGAAGGTTAAAGAGAGGGGAGAAGTGAGGATGGGTGAAAGAAGACATACACCAAAAAATAAAAACAAAATAAAGGAACAGGGCTGACCTGCATCAGCCCGTTTCAACTTTAACGGCGGTGTATGCAGCTTTTTCCAAGAAGCTCAATTGCCTGTCCCACGAACTGACCGATGGCCTCCGTGGAATCATAGGTCACTTCGATTCCCATTGAATCACACAGGAGATCTGTGATATCCTTTTGTTTTACAGGGGCTTCCATCATATTGGAGGTGAGGTTAAGCTGGGATCTGGAGGAGAGAGTAAATAAAGAGACGTTTGTCCTATTCTTAACCTTAACAAAACAGGTAAAGTTAAAGAAGTACTGAATTTAAGTATCTAAACACAATGTTGTTAAATTTATCATATTGCTCAATTGAACATACGTGTCCACAATTCTCAATTATTTCTACTTGAGAATTGTTTATTTTCTTACTATGCTTCAAAGTGTCTTTTAAAAAAAGATGATCCTCGTTTCCTGAAACATATAGGACTTGGATATCTTTGTTTAATTCATCTAACCAGGTTAAACTTTTTTTTGTTTGGGGAACGAGATCAACCCATTTACAAAATTCATCATAACCTAATTTTTTTGCTTCGTTCACAAAAATAGTTCTTGATCGCTTGTGATTGTGTTTAGGCATTATTATATACGCAAAAAATCTGTAAAGGATCATATAATTGATCAATCTTTTGAATGTTATTGCCAAAAATAGTAAACAATTTGTTCTTATGTTGAACTTGGTGATACCTCCACCCATTATCAATGAATTTATTTTTTGGGGATAGAGGATGGCGAAGCGTAGACATATTAATGAACTAAAAGAAAACCCTACAAAATGAGATGTTTTAATTTTGTAGTGATCTAATGTATTATTTATAAAAATACATACTTTATCAAGGTTAAGCTCTTCACTTATTTTTTTCTTATGCATTTCCAGCACAAGCAGGTTATAACGTTTTGAAAAAAATTCAATTTGTTTTTTCCAGGTTCTAGCACTGCCTCCAAAACCATGAATAAAAGTGATCCAATCAGCTGAATCACTTTTGTAGTAAACTTCGGCATCAAATCTTTTTTCTTCTGCCATCGGTTATTCCTTTCTTAAATGCAAGATATTTCAAAAATTTTGGAAAGTTTTTTTGATTATGTTCGGGCATTTTTTTGAATAGTTCTTCTGACTTTGCGGCCCATTCTTCAGCCCTTTCAAAACTTTTCTTTGCAAGGTCCTCAGCTGATTCTGGATTTGATAAATGAGTTGATCTTGCATCTCCTTCATTAACTACATCAATAATTGCCTGAGGATTATCTATTAACGGACAGGGTCTTAATGGATTTTGTGAAAATGGTTGAGCATCTCTAAAGGCAGTGAAGAATTTTGACCTGAGAGCTTCAGCAAGTGATACTTCGTGTATGTTTGAATCTGAATAGTGGCAAAATGCACAGGGTTCAACATCACCTTTAGCATTAATGTGCACAAAACCAACGCCTGCACCAAGACAACCAAAAGCTAAGTGACCGTTATTCCAAAAATCGATGATCACATAATCGTGTTTTATGCAGTAATCTTTAATTTTTTCTTGTACGTATGCTCTTTGTTCGGCAGTGCATACCAAAGAAGTATCCGCAGTACTTCCCACTGGGATATATTGGAATAACCAGCCAAACCAGGCACCTCTTTCACGCATATGATCCAGAAATTCATCACTAGCTATGGTCTTGTAATTTTTTGAATGATAGCATGCTGAAAAAGCAAACGCAATTTCCTTGGATTTCAGAATATCCATCGATCTGATCGCTTTATCATAAACGCCTGCCCCTCTTCTAAAATCATTTTCTTCTTTTGTCCCTTCAATACTTATAAAAACATTTAAATTTCCTAATTCAGCCATTTCATCGGCAAATTCTTCATCGATCAAAGTGGCATTAGTAAACGCTCCAAATGTCATTTTATCATGCTTTCTGCATAATTTAAGGATATCATCCTTCCTTAGTAGAGGTTCACCACCAGTCATTAAGCAATCCATGATCCCTAATTTTTCAGCTTGACATAATATATCATCAAACTTTTCATATGAGATATTATGGCCACTTTCATAGTCTTGAGACCAGCAACCCTTACACTTCAAATTACAGTTACTGGTTGGATCTACAAGAAGAACTCTTGGAATCGAACTTTTATTTTTGAATCCATTGTATAGCTCTTTTAAGGTAACGAAATTGCCCATTGTCAAATGAGTCGTTATTCTCTTAGCTAAAAAAAATTGCTTACATCTATAGATGTAAGCTTTGTGATGAGGAAATGGAGGAATTTCTTCCTTTTTTCCATTGATCATTAAATGCTTCAGTAGCAACCCCTCCAAACCTTATTTTTCAGTCACAGATACTTTTTGTGGAATTACTCCATCAAAAACGAATTCGCCATCTGAATTTGAGGTCAGACTTTTTATTTCAAGTCCTGGAACAACAGTATATACCCGAGGGAAGTAATCTTCCATTACACTTACACTTTCATCAGCCATATATTCAGCTGGAAGTGGAGCAGGTCCAAGATTGAATACTTCCGGATTTCCGCTTAATTTATTATCTGTAATGCTGATCTGTCCTTTACTATAGATATTTAATTTACCTGGTAATGGAATAGGGATATCATCTGCAACATCTGAATATAGATCGGCTTTAAGCCTTTTTATATCAACAGTACTTGACCCTTCCATGGTCCCATCTGGTGAAACCTTTACTTGCAGATCATCGAACCACCAAAATGAAGGTGCGATCTCATTTAACAGAGCTGTTGACTCCTCTGCAGTTAAAGTAAATTGTTTTCTTTCATATTCTGAGAATTCGAAATTGTAATCATGAATTGATTCTTTTTTTGCATCTTTTTTATATTCTTCTAATGCTTCGCCAGTTAACCCTTTGTATTCTATCTCCATACCCGTTTTTTCCAAAGCACTCAGATAATCTTCATGGGTATATTCAACTCCCAGATCTTTAGGTCCGAGTAATGAAAAACTTGCATAAGCTGAAAAAACACCACCTATGATCACTAAAAAAGCTATTATGAATACATATTTAAGTTTGCTCTTTTCTTCGCTCATTATATCACCTACACATTATTCCATATCAGTCATAATAATCTCGAAGCTATTCTATATAAATTAATATCCTAATATAAACAGATTCTAATAATAATAATTTAATTAATGAATTTAATTGTGAGGTTACGCTTGTAGAATAATTATATTTCACTATGAAATATAAATATCCAAAGTGGAAATATTTCTTATCGTAATATTTAGATTGTGTCCATGCGAACAGAAGAGAGAGTAGGAGTGAAGAAGGATAATAGAGCATATATGCTAAAAATAAAAACAAAATAAACAGAGCTGACCTTCATCAGCCCGTTTCAACTTTAACGGCGGTGTATGCAGCTTTTTCCAAGAAGCTCAATTGCCTGTCCCATGAACTGACCGATGGCCTCCGTAGGATCATAGGTCACCTCGATTCCCATTGAATCACACAGGAGATCTGTGATATCCTTTTGTTTTACAGGGGCTTCCATCATATTGGAGGTGAGGTTAAGCTGGGATGCGCATCCTGCACAGTTGGTCACAAGATAATCGGCTCCTGTTTCAGTGGCCTCACCGATACGCTTCTGTCCGCAATGGGCCACTGTTGGAAGATCATTGAATGCGGTTACAATGCCACAACAGAGGGCTTCTTCCCTGTTATGTTCCATCTCCACGAATTCTACACCTGGAATGGCTTTTATTATATCTCTTGGGTAATCATAGGCATTGAACCATCTGGAAACATGACATGCATCATGATATGTTACCGTCTTGTCCAGTGGATTTTCAAGCTTCAATTTGCCATCCTTGATAAGTTCATCAAGCAGGACGACCACGTGCTTTGTCTCAACATCCCAGTTCAGTCCGAGCATCTCTGCAACGGCAGAATACTGCTCCGTGAAGGTGGCAAAACATCCGGGACAGGAGAATATGAGTGTCTTGATACCTTTCTCGTTGATCAGGTTGATGTTTCTCTCAACAGCCTTTACGAAGTCCTCGGAATATCCCCCAAGTGCGAGGTAAAGACCACAGCAGATGTCGTCCTGTGCTCCAAGATTCACAAGCTCAATATCTGCCTTCTCCAGTATCCTCACTATGTTCTGAGGCATGTTCTTGGTAACGGCAGATGACCAGCATCCCGGCCAGTAACCGATCGCTCCCGTTTCAGCCATCTTCATGTCATCTGTCTTCCAATCAAGGGCTTCCTTAGGCAGTCCCCAGAAGTTTCCTGAATTGAGCACGTTCTGCCTTATCATGCCAAGACCGGTGTTCTCAAAGTCCTTTCCACCCATGATAGAACGCATGCTTATGAACTGGTGAGCGATCTTCAGGTCAGTCTGACACTTGATGTCACATTTCTTACAGGTAGCACACAGGAACATATCGGTTGCCAGTTCCTCATCGAATTCAATGTTGCCTTTGAGATATTCGGCAAGCAAATACCACTTACCCCTTGGCGATTTGCTTTCCCAGGGGTCTGCTTCATACACTGTACAGGTGGTCTTGCAGGCCCCACACTGAGCACAGATGAACGCATCCTTACCTATTTCTTCAGGTAATTTGTCAGCATACTTGTATTCCACATCCTTTCCTTCCATTATCTTACCGGCAAGGCTCATGATGGATTTACCCTTGCTTGCACCCTTCATGGCAATTGAAAGCTGCTTTATCGGAGAGTCCTTTTCAGCCGAAGGTGGCAGGACCTTTCCAGGGTTCATAATGTGTTCGGGATCGAATTCCTTCTTGAAGGCAACGATCCTGTTGAACAGATCTTCACCCAGCAGCTCCTTTGACTCATCGGTGAAGAATATGCCTGTGGCCGTCAGTCTGCCCCCATGCTTCTTTGCAATATCTGCCACAATGAGCGAGGATGAGAATTTCAGCGGATAATTTGTTTTCCTTTCATCGGCCAGCATGAATCCCATCATGATGAACCTGTCAGGAGTTTCCATTATACCTTCAAAGACAAAATCGCCCTTGAACTTCTTATCAACTGACTTAAGGAAATCCCCCATTGAATCCGCAGGTACGATCAGTTCACTGGCGATCAATGAAGGACCAAGACGCTTGAGCCTCATGGTGTAGAACCTATTGTCCCACTCATGCCTGGCAACGTTCTCAGGAAGGACCTCACCTTTATTTCGCCTGACAATATCTTCCACTTCGGATGCAACTTCGGGAACTGATTGCTTATACACGAATTGTGCAAGATACTTGCCCTTTGGAAGAGTTGTATCGTTTGCAGCCTTCTGGCTAAGTTCCACATAGCCGGGAGTCTGTATGCTCACTGACCAGACCTTAGTTCCTGCTTTTCGAATTTCATCCAGTGCAGCCTGCAATTTCTTTTCATCATCGAATGCTGCAAGGATTGGAATTTGTTCTTCGTCCTTTTTCACATTGAATGTGACCTTTGTGATTATACCTGTGATACCCTCAAGTGAATAAACAAGGTCAAGGTCATCCCCTTTCATTACCTTCAAATTACCCTGTGGATCGACCATTTCAACGGAAACTATGTTGTCCCGGAACGTACCGTACTCATAACTGCCAATTCCACTACCACCCTGGGCAACCCATCCGGCAACAGTGGAAGTAGGAGCACTGCTCGGATACAGGCGCAACGTCAATCCGCTTCTTTTAAGCTTTCCATCGAGTTCTGACCAGACCACACCTGGCTCAACCTCTGCGGTGAGATCTTCAGTATCCAGAGAAATTACATTTGTCATTCGGGCAAAATCTATGACAATTCCATTTGCAACAGGAACAGCTCCACCGAACCCACTGGATGCTGCACCCCTTGGAATGATAGGAACTTTATTCTCAATTGCAAGTTTCACAAGAACGGATACCTCATCAGCATTCACAGGCTGAACAACTGCATCGGGCATTGTGGCTATCGTCTTTTTGACAGAGTATGGAATAACTCCCACATCATGGGAATATACTAATCTTTCAAGTTTACTGAAAGATACACGATCTTCAAACATCTCTTCGAGCTTGTTTTTTAATGCTGTATTAATTCCATTGTTGGTCATGGACTATCCCTCATTTTTTCTGAATTCTATTATGCATTCGTATCCGGAAGATCCGGCAGATAAGTAAGAGTGTTAACAATAAGACGTTGAAATTGAATTTATATAACCTAACCTTCTACTGTATCGTAAAAGCATGAAAAAACATAAAGGGCTTAAAATAAGCAAAGGCGTTAAAATTCATTAGGGCTTTGAAATATTATAGATCCTGAAATAGCATGTACAAAGGAACGAAACTAAATAGAATAGTAAACAAATGCCATTTGGATTACATTCGGGACAAGATCAAAAATGCAAGCATCACTCATCGATACGATCTTCCTTTCAGAGAAAAGAAAGAACTTACTTCTGCTTCTAATGGACGGACCGAAGGATATCGATGAGATAAAGGAAGTACTCGATGTTACATCCAGTGCCATGCTTCCACAGATCAAGAAACTGAGAAAACTTGACCTTATTGCATATGATGACAAAGTCTATTCATTGACAGATGCTGCACGGATACTTGTCAAGAAAATGAAACCCCTTCTTGGTACCATCGAAGTTTTCGAGGACAATTATGAGTACTGGATGAGCCGTAACCTGAGCTGTATTCCCGAAGAATTTCGCGACAGGATATGGGATCTGGAAAAATGCGAGCTCAAAAAGCCTGATATGACATGTATTTTTGAGCCTCCAAAAGAATTTAATGACAGCCTTGCAAAGTCAGCAAGTATCGAAACCCTTGCTTCCTTTTTCCACCCACAGTGCCCTCATAACTATGCCATGCTTGCCAAAAGAGGCATCAATATAACGCTTATACTCACAAAAGCTGTTTTTGACAGGATGAAACAGGATCGTGAAAAGGACCTGAGGACAATACTTGGATCGGACAGGTCAGAACTGTTCATTTTGAAAGAAGATGTAACAATAGGGTCGATCTCGGTCACTGATAATATTTTCATGATAGCGCTTTTCAATAAAGAAATGGTGCTTGATCACCTGAAGCTTACAAGCTCTGATCTGCAGGCTCTGCAATGGGGATCGGACCTGATAGAGCACTTCAAGAAACTATCAATACCTGTAGAAAAAGAAGAAATGCTTCAGGAAATTACTAAATAAGAGAGTCAGAAAGAGATTTTTCGTTATGGCGAATAGTCGCCCACCTCCTCTCCTTCTCGATCACTATCATCATACACATAGAACAGCTTTCCTTCAGTTTTAAGATATAATTGAACCTTTTATTTCCCCAGGGGACTTCAGGAACATGCAAATCTCCAAAGAGTTACCCAATGTAAGTTTAATTAAACATAAATTGTGAGAAGATCGAACACAAAACCAATTGGTTCTGTAGAGATCCTCTTCTCAAAATTACCTGCCTTACGACTGGCATTTTAGATTACATCATTTCTTTTTGTATTTATTGGCACAACCCCGGAAGCATCACCAATTACATTGACGAGTTCGGTATCTGTACCAACGATGATCTTTGTTCCGTTTTGCAGTGCAGCAACGGTCGATTCAAGTTTCTTATAATCGATTGCATTATCGACAAAGTATTTTTGAATTGATTCGTTGACCAGCTTTATCTGTTCTGCATCGGCCTTTGCGACTGCTGTTATTGCATACGCTTTTCCGTTTGCTTCAAGGATTGCGGCTTCTTTGAGACCTTCCGCCTTCTTGATCTCCGCACGTTTGAAACCATCCGCCTCGATCTCGGCAGCATTGGCAAAATCGGCAGCAGCGATCTTTTTGTTATTTGCTTTCACGACTTCGTTCATTGCCTCTTGAACATCCTGAGGGGGTTCAATTCTCTGGATCTCAACACGAAGGATATCCACACCATAGCTTTTTGTTTCCTCGTTCAATACTTGTTCCACACTATCGTTTATTTCAGCGCGGTTCTCGTTCGCATCGGTCAATGTCATTTTACCAATGACCGCCCTGAGTGTGGTTCGTGCAAGTGAAGAAAGCTGGCGTTTATGGTCATCGACGTGATAAAGTGCAGCCTGTGGATCATTTACCTTATAGTAAACCACGGCATCAACGATCGCGTTCAGTTTGTCACTTGTGATAACCATCTGCGGATCGACATCCACCATCTGTTCGGTAATGTTAACGATCCTTACTTTGTCCACGAATGGGATCAAGATATGCAATCCGGGTTCAAGCACCTTTGTGAATTTACCAAAACGTTCGACCACACCGTATTCGATTGGTCTGATCTGTGCAAAAATTATCGGGTTAGATCTCAATTCTCTATTTGTATCTCTCTGTGATCTTTCAGTGAAAGCCATATACATCACTCCTCTTAATTTTATGATGGAAGTTGCACTATATAGATTTGTCCGCAATATAGAGTTGCCTTAAAGTTCAGAGCCGGAAAATAGAACCTATAAATAAATGAAAACAGATACTAAATGTAGATGGATGAAAATGGCTGTGACCCAAAAAAGCTGAGACTTTTCCCCTTGCTCCTCATAACCTTCATCGACACCCTTGGCTTTGGGATAGTCATCCCCTTCCTTGTTTTCCTGGTGGACCAGTTTGGGGGGAACGCCATTGTTTACGGATTCATCGGTGCCATGTATCCGGCTTTCCAGCTAATAGGGGCACCCATACTGGGACGATGGTCTGACATTCACGGAAGGAAGAAGATATTGCTCATAACACAGGCAGGAACATTATTGTCCTGGATAATATTCCTGCTTGCATTTTTCACTCCTTTGAAGACCCTGATTACCGTAGATTCCACGATATTTGGAACATTTATCATCACGATACCCCTTCTCATCCTGTTCATAGCAAGGAGCTTTGACGGGCTTACTGGAGGAAACATAGCCGTAGCAAATGCCTACCTTGCGGACATAACCGAGGAAAAGGACCGTAACAAGAACTTTGGGAAAATGTCCATTTCCGCGAACCTGGGGTTCATAATAGGACCGGCACTTGCAGGACTGCTTAGCATAACGATCTATAAGGAACTGGTCCCAGTACTTGCTGCTGCTCTGATATCCCTCACAGGAACAATTGTGATACTGCTGTATCTGCCGGAATCAAGGCAATGCATAATACAGAAAACGAAGAAGATCGGTTTCAGAGAAGTGATTGGAATAAAGAACATACCATATATGTTGTTGCTATATTTCCTGATATTTTTAGGATTCAATATATTCTACACAGCGTTCCCGCTTCATGCCATAAGGTCCCTTCAATGGTCCGTTGCTGATATGGGGATATATTTCTCAGTACTTGGGATCCTTATGATAATAGTACAGGGACCCATACTTAGCCAGGCGGTGAAGAGGTATTCGGATGCTCATCTTGCCATAACCGGAAGTGTTGTACTCGGTACGAACTTCGTCCTGCTTGCATCCGGGAACGTTGCCCTCACATATCTCGCAGCTGCCTTCTTTGCACTTGGGAACGGGATCATGTGGCCTTCGATCCTGTCCATCATCTCAAAACTTGCCGGAACAGAGAATCAGGGTGCTGTGCAGGGCTTTGCCAGCAGTTTTTCAAGCCTGGCCAGTATTGCAGGACTTATTCTGGGAGGTTTTCTCTATGAGATACTTGGAGGAAGAGCGTTCATAATGGCAGCATTGATCATCTACACAGTGTTCCTGCTGTCCTTCAGGATGCTTTCTTTTGAAAAGAAAATACAGGAAGAGACGGAAAATAAATTATAAAAAAGGAAAAAAGGAAAGAAAGTAATCCTGAAAGTACCACATATTTCGATCTGAGATATTCTTCAGATACAAAACATAATAGCTTTGATGATACCGATAACAGATGCTTATTCTTCTTTACTTATTGGATCCATACTTATCACGATATCCTTTAATGCAAATGCAAGTTCCACAAGTTTATCATAATCAATGATATCTGGTGTGTCTTTTTCTGTATGTGTAATTGTTTTCATCAAAAAAGGTATGCACTCCGATGTAAATGCCATGGTCTCTATGAGATCTTGTGCGAACATCATATGATCACCGCTATACCAGGGTTCTCCTTCCGTTAAACCTTCGTATTTGGATAAAGTTTTACAGATGTTTTGTTTTGTTCTATCTGAACACTCATAGAATGAATAAGCGGTTTTACCTTCTTTGTAGCCCACATCATCGATATTGATAGTTAGAATTATCTTATCGAAGTCTTTTTGATACTTATGCAGATAATCCATTTGTCCTGCCACACTGTAGTGATCCTCACCATTTAAAGCCACAATTTCAATGCAAATGTTGCTTTGATGATCTGAAAGCATTTCAGCAAGAAGTAATAGTACCACTGTCCCAGAAGCATTGTCTGACGCACCAGGTGTGCTGGCCCTTGAATCTATATGTGCACAAATAACAATTTTCATATCCGCGTCTGGATCTTTCCGCAAAATGACATTGCAGGCTGTTGAAGGGATCCTTTTGGAATCTATCCTTAATTTGAACATGACGCCTGTTCCTTTGGCTATTTTTTCACCAACAGTATCCGTGCAATATGCACAAGGGATGTCAAAATCACCATCTTCTATAAGGGGATAGGGGTATATTGCTCCTACAAGTTCAGGTTTGGTTTCTGTGGCAGTGATTATGGCGGCTGGTCCTTTTGTCTCTAGAAGAGAATATATTTTCTTATGATTTTCGGGATTATAGAAAATGAAATTTTTTGGCATCAGCGGTTCATCGCATATTTTGCCCTTCATCAATAGGATTTTATCCCTGCAGTTGCATTTTTCTAATTCTTCAATGGTAGTAACTGTTTCTAATTTCGCTTCTACATCACATCCAAGAGAAAAAGGGCTTGGATATATCTCAAAAGATGTGTCCATATGCATAAGGGAAGAATCCCCACTCTCAAAATCCATGCAATCAAAGGAATCACTTTCGACTGAATAGCCATAAGAGGTAACAATTCTCGCAAAGAAGTCTGTTGCTTCATGATTACCTGCCGAACCAGTGCTTCTGGTCGGCTTTACATCACATAAAGTATTCAAGTAGAACTCTGCTTTTTCTGAATATTCTTCATTCTCAGTTCTTTTATTGAATTTCATATTAATTCTCCAAGAATTGATCTAACCCATCTTTGCCAGTCAAAAGGTAGTGTCCCTATTTTGATGTGAATTTACCCAGTACCCATCTATACTTGGTCTTTAAACGTAAAATATCTATTTATTGTGATCCGGATTTGATCATAGTCGATCGACATTCATATTTGCCAATTGTAAACCAGTGTACCACCAAATTCATTTTCAAAAGAGGATTAAAGGCATTAAACTTTAGTTCAAGATCCTGGTTAAAAAAAGGATATGACCCTGACAAATGTGCCAGGTTCAATTTCATTATTTTGATCAATTTAGTCAGCGAATTGAGAAAGCCTGTTATGTAGATTATTTCTCAACCACCAAACATGCGTATTAAATTCCAAATTCAATTTCTACAGGTCAGGATATTATCCGGATCTCAGCAGGAAGTTTTATATGAACCTCGGTCCCCATCCCATCCTGACTTTCGATCCAAACATCCCCTCCATGCATTTCTACAAAATGCTTCACAAGAGCGAGACCGATTCCATTTCCACCATATTTGCGTGTTGATGAACCATCTATCTGATAAAATGGGTCGAATAATTTTTCAATCTCTTTTTCAGGGACACCAATTCCTGAATCCTTAACTGAAATATTCACCTCATTTTTTCCTTCTCGTGCTTTGATAACTATTGACCCATCATGTTCACTAAACTTTAGTGCATTGTTAATTAGATTGTTCATTATCTGTTTCATTTTGTCCTTGTCAGCATCGATAACGATCAGGTCTTCAACATCGAGATCTATGGATATGTTCTTCTCAATTGCAAATGGAATTGCATTTTTCTGGACCTCTTTGAACAGATCAGATAGCAGGAACTTTTCACAATTGAGTTCAGTTGCTCTTGCTTCTATAGCTGAGAGGTTAAGTATGTTATTTATTATCTTTAAAAGATTTTGTCCATTTTTATTTATATTTTCTATAAATTTCTTTTGACTTGAATTAAGTTCCCCATGAGTTTCATGGCATAAAACATCCGAAAAACCAATTACAGAGTTAAGTGGAGTTCTTAGTTCATGACTCATATTTGCCAAAAACTCACTCTTGGAACGATTTGCAAGTTCAGAAGCTATTTTTGCATTTAGTAAATTCTTTTCGAAAATTCTGCGCTCTGTAGTATCTTGTCCCGAGCAGAGATAACCTTCAATGTAACCGTTTTTGTCATTTAATATGGATAGATTCCATGCAATCCATTTTTCTTCACCGGCAGAATTTAAAATTGGATTTTCATAATAATTAATTTGTTTGTTATTATCTGATGTTAAATATTCAATTTGTTTTTCAACTTGTTCGCGAATATTTTCAGGTAAAAACTCCTCACACCAATTCTTGCCAACAATATATTCCTCTTCATAACCAAGGATCTCACAACCTTTTTTATTTATTTGAATTACTTTATTGTTAACATCAAGAACCAACATTACAACTTTAGCAACATCAAAATATTTTTGTGCCCGATCCTTTTCGGCTATCATTGCATCTTGTATTCTTTTAAGTTCGGTTATATCAACTGTAGTTCCGAATAGCTGCAACGTCCCTTCAGAATTAACTTTTGCTATTGCTTTTTCATATAGCCACAATTGAGTTCCATCGGGTCTTATGACCCTATATTCATAATAATCAAGAGGGGACTGTGTATGAACATCTTTAATTAGTTTTTGATGTATTTTATTTATATCCTCGGGATGTATAGAACTTAAAAATGTATTCCAATCAATTGTTCCTTCTTCTGCCCCTAACAATTTATCTGCAAATGGAGATACATAAGTATTAATAAAATTTCCATTTTGTACCACATCGGTTTTCCAGAACATAGCATCCATTGATGAAACAACATCTTTGTATTTTGCTTCACTTTCTTTCAAACCTATTTCTACTCTCTTGCGTTCATTTATCTCTTGTATCAGTTTCAGGTTGTTGTATCCTAGCGTTGATATCTCCTTTGCAAAGAGTGAAAACAAGTGTAGCACATTCTCGAATTGTTCCTCAGACATTTGGTGGACATCGTTGTATGCATCTAGCATTTCATCCACATCAGCACCAATTTCACTGGCATACTTCTCTATCGATTTAGGATCAAAATTTCCCACATTGACTTGTCCGATAAGCCAGTTGGCAATATGTTTTCCGCCTACGATTATAGGAGCGCTGGAATCCATCAATCTAAGGCTATGACATTTTTCATAAATGGGTTCCCTAAGTTCATTCGCCTTTATTCCCAATATCATGTCGGATCTCTGACAGTTCCTTTCTCCATCTTTTGTGCTACGCACTATCTGACAGATCTTAGAGAAATTGCTTGGTCTGGTTATGGGACTGCCATCAGTTTCGGTAATTATGGAAGCCACACCATTCGCCTTTGAAAAAGTGTCCTGTATTAATTGAATATGTTCAAGATCTATTATGTCCAGTAGTGACAGATCATCCAATTCATTTTTTGATGAAGATATGTAGTCAAGTTTCACCTGAAGTAATTTATTTTTCTTCTTCAGTTCCTCATTTAACCTGTTGCGTTCTGTAATATCTCTTCCAATACTGAGTACAGCGGTTTTCCCTTCATACTCAATAAGGCGGTTACTTACTTCTATAGGAATGTGGGAACCGTCCTTGCATAGAACTAATGTTTCAAATATAGAATGTTTGATCTCAGGTAGGATTTTGACATCATCAATTAACTTTGATCTATATTCAGGTGGAACCAGATCCATGATTGACATTTGCAGAAGTTCATGTCGGCCATAGCAAGTAACTTCGCAAGTAACTTTGTTCACTTTCAGGAGTTTACCTTCTATATCGTGTATACAAATTAGATCATTAGAGCTGTTAAAAATGTCTCTGAACTTCTTTTCAGATTTTTTCAGCGTATTTAGCATCTCTTTATTCTTGGTTATATCACGCAAGATTGACATAACTGCAGGTCTATTTTCGTATTTAATAATGGAAGCACTGACGCCTAATGAGATCCTATTTCCATCTTTACAAAGAAGATCGAATTCATATCTAGATGGAATATTCTTACCATTATTCAATCTATCAATATGTCTCGTAAGAACTAATTCTCGATGTTCTTCGCATACATGGTCTGAAAATGGTTTTCCAATTACTTCTTCTGGACCGTATCCCATTATTTCCAGCATTTTAGAATTCGCAAATTTCAACAAGCCATCTTGGGAAATAACAATTCCATCATTTCCTTTTTCTACCAGAGTTGAGTATTTTTCTTCACTTATTCTCAATTCATTCTCTGCTAGCTTACGCTCTGTGATATCTGAAATGATCGCTAATATTGAATCATTTCCGCTAAGAACCAGACGAGCTTCAAAATCAGATGTTTTTCCATCTATTAGAAGCTGATAATCAAAATGTTGCAATTCTTTTGTTTGCATTAACTGTTCAATTGAGTAAATGATCCTGTCAGCAACTTCTTTTGGCAGGACTTCACTGACTTTTTTACCTAAGAACTCATCAGGTTGAACATATGTGCTTACATTAGCTGATGGGCGATAATCAATGATGGTCCCATCTCTAGTGCATTGAAAGATCATATCCGGCAAAGCATTCAAAATTGCTTTATTCATAAAGTCCGTTTTTTGCAGCTTTACTTCCATTTCCTTGCGCTCAGTGATGTCACGGATTATTGCCATATTTCCGGATTTGCCTTCATACTCGATGATCGATCCATTGAGCTCCACTGGAATAAAGTTTCCATCCTTTGAAATTATCTCTAACTCATAATTGTTTGGAACATTTTCGCTGCTAAATCTCTTATTGTACCTTTCCTGTACGATTTCCTTATATTCAGTTGAAACTAGATCAAAAAAAGATTTACCGATTATTTCATCCTTTGAAAATCCGCAGATTTCTATGAACTTTTGATTTGCAAATTTAAGCAGATCGCCTTGAATTATGATGATCCCGTCATTTCCATTTTCCACTAGACTTGAGTATTTTTCTTCACTAGCCTTCAATACAGCTTCTGCTTTCTTGCGTTCACTTATATCTCTGCCAACGCCCATTATTGCAGGACTTCCTTTGTATTTGATCGGGTGAAGGTTAAGTTCAACTGGTACCAAAGAACCGTCTTTGCATCTACTAATAGTTTCGACGATCCCGCCTCCCTGATTTATTTTAGCAATAATTTGCTCACCTATTGTTTCTATAAATTCAGGAGGTGTTATGTCCATTACCGTCATTTGCAATAATTCGTCCTTTGGATATCCCAATCCATCGCAAGTGACCTGGTTTACTTCCAAGAACTGTCCATCAGGAGCATATATAAAAATGGCATCATTAACAGAATTAAATATCGTTTGAAAATCGTTCTCCAATTCTTTCTGCTTGGAAACATCTATGAACGATATCATCATAGCAATTTTCTCATACGAATCATCCCGAATTATATTAGCAGAAACTAGAGTTATGATATGGGAGCCGTCTTTTTTTCGAACTGTGAGTTCACCAGACCAAGAACCTTTTTCATGAATATTTCCTATTAATTCTGTTGCTTCGACTTGTTCATCCCAAAAAATAGCCGCATTATCACTCAAAAATTCGTTTTTGTTATCAAAACCAAACATCTTTAAAAAAGAAGTATTTACGTAGATGATTGTTCCTTCAATATCTGTTAACGCAATAGCACTAATACTTGATTCGATCGCTTGGTTTTTTAGTGACAATTCCTTTTCAAAAGTTGAGATTCGTTTTTTTAAGTCATTGCCCATGAATTTACCCTCATCGATTAAATTTGGTGATTAAAATTGTATATGATAGAGCAAATAATTTAGATTTGGGTTAATGATATTATTTCTAAATATAAAGTTATCATTTATAATATTGTGATGATTAGATATTAGAAGTTCACAAATCCAGTTCAACCTCATATAAACGACATCATACGATACATTTAGAGGTGGTAAAATTCCCCTACATGTATTTTAAATTACAAAAGATATCTCTTATCGATTATCTTAATATTCCAACAATTACCTTAATTGAAAAGTTGATAGGATCTGATCAGTACTTGTGATTAAATGAAGAAAACGATTCTGCAGAGATCCTAACAATTGTTGATCTTATGATCAGAAAAAAATAATTTTTGTTGGTTTGTGCAAGACTTTCTGCAAAGCCAAATAAATAAAAGAAAAAAACAAGATCATTCCGCTTTGATCTTCTTCAATTCCTCAAGTACATCCATTGCATGCCCTTTAGCCTTGACCTTATCCCATATCTTTGCAATGTTCCCTTCCGGATCGATAAGGAAGGTCGTCCTGACAGTTCCCATATATTCTCGACCTGCCATCTTCTTCAGGTGCCAAACATCATAGCTTTGCTGAACCTCAGTGCCTTCGTCTGAAAGAAGGGTGATACCCAGTTCCTTCTTATCGATGAACTTTTTGTGCGATGCCTGGCTGTCTTTGCTGACACCGATCACAAGAGCATTTTCTTTTTCAAACTCACCTTTGAGATTTGTGAATTCCATGGCCTCTATACTGCATCCGGATGTATTGTCCTTTGGATAGAAGTAAAGAACTACCCATTTTCCTTTAAAGTTCTCCAAAGAGATCTCATTACCTTCTGGATCTGGAAGGCTGAGTTGTGGGGCTTTTTCCCCAACTGAAAGTGATGTTTTACCCATTTTAGTACCTCACATTTATTTTAGACATCCAGCTACAAAAAACCATCTACGAATAAAATGATCCATATAGAAGATAAGCTTCGAATTAACCCTTTCTTAAAGAATCCACAGGATCAAGCTTTGAAGCTTTATTTGCAGGATAGACACCTGCTATCAGCCCTACACCAACTGCTATGCCAACGCCCAGAACGAAAAGGTACATGGGGAAAATGTAAGGCAGACCGAGAATGGTCACTGCAGCATAAGAGCCTGCTAAGCCCAGGATAGTCCCCAATATCCCCCCTATAAGCCCAAGTATGATCGATTCGGTGATAAAAAGGGAAAGGATATTGGACCTCGTAAAACCCAATGATCTTAAAAGACCGATCTCTTTTGTCCTCTCGGTAACCGTCACGAGCATGATGTTCATGATCCCAATGGAACCGACTATCAATGAGATAAGTGCAACCGAGATGAAAAGAGAGGTCAGACCAGCTGAGAGCTCATCGAGCTGATCAAGAATGTCAGCCTGATTGAATATAGTATAAGGCTTTACATCCTCATTATCAAGCTCCCTTTCAGAAACTCCCAGACTCCTGGCGATCTTCTTATCGATCACATCAGAAACAGGACGCACAGACTCGGCATCTTCAACTGTTATTGAAAAACCGCCATAATCTTCAATTCCCAGCATCTCGTTCATCGTATCTATGGGAATGAATATCCTTACATCGGACTCAGCCCCGGTCTGTATGAAAGTGGTATCCGGGCTATCAATGATACCAATTACTTTGAAACTGTGTGCTACAGGTGTGCCATCTCTGCGTATGAACTCGATATCTATAGAATTGCGATAAGATATCTTCTGGTCGAACTTTTCATATGCAACATCTGAACCCAGTACAGCAGTATACTTGTCCTGGTCCGAAAAGAAATTCCCAACCTCCAACTGTATATTGCCGATCTTTTCATAATCACCCGAGGTCCCTTGTATATCGATCTGTCGGATCGTGCTAATATAAGTAACACCCGCCAATTGCTGCCTTATCGGGGACACCCCCTCGACCCTTGGCGTATTCTTTATGGCTTCAAGCTGATTGTCATAGAATAGATTGATATCCTCACTATAGATGACAATGAAGTTCGAACCCTGAGACCCAAGCTCGTCGACAAAGAACTGATTAAAACTGGCACCAAGAGATACATTTGCAACCACAGCAGCTATCCCTATGATGATACCAAGGGTGGTTAGTGCAGATCGCAGCTTGTAGCTACTGATACTACCGATCGATAGATGCAGAGCCTGTGAGAACTTCAGCATACCGGAACACCTCTTTCATTCATAGGTCAATGATTCCCCCGGATCCATTTTAGCCGCTTTATTGGCAGGATATACACCTGCCACCACCCCAACGAAAAGGGCGATCCCAAAGCCCAGGAAGATAAGAGATATCGGGAAGACGAACGGTACATCTATATACTGATTTACGAAGTAAGAAGCTATAACTCCCAGGATAACACCAAAGATGCCACCTAAAAACCCAATGATAGCTGCCTCTACAACAAAAAGTGTTAGAATATCCCTGTAAGTGAATCCCAGAGACTTAAGGATACCAATCTCTTTTGTCCTTTCAGTGACCGTCACGAGCATGATGTTAGTGATACCAATGGAACCAACAAGAAGGGCTATCAGTGCAATAACTGTCAATATCGCTGTGAGCGCATTGGATATCTGGTTGAGCTGTTCAAGAATGTCCTGCTGGCTGAAGATCACATAGGGTTTTGCGTCCTCATTATCAATGTCACGACTTGGGACACCAACCGATCTTGCAAGGTTCTCGTCGATCTCATCAGTCGTGGTTTCAAGGATTTCAAGGCTTTCAGCTTTTATGAAAAAACCACCAATATCACTTACACCCTGCATCTCCTGCATCACATCCAGGGGAATGAACACCCTGAACCTTGGATCGACCTCAGGGGCAATAAAAGTAGCATCAGGGTCCTGAATGATACCCTTCACTGTGAACTTGCGGGTACTTACGCCACCTTCTATATTATTAATGGAAATATTGATGGAGTTCTTTACAGAAAGGTTCCTTTCAAATTTGTCATACGCTATATCCGAACCTATCACAGCGACGAACTGATCCTGATCATTGAGGAACTGACCTTTTTCCATGACAATATTCCCAACTTCCTCATATTCGGAACTGACACCATTTATTGTAGCACTCCGACTCGAAGATTGGTACGTGACAGTGCCTATTTGCCCATTGACAGGCGATACCGCCTCAACACCTGCTGTGTTCCTTACAACTTCAAGCTGGTTATCAGTGAATACATTGTTCTTTTGCGTGAAAATAACAACGAAATTAGAACCCACCGCTCCGAGATTGTCTTCAAAGTTCTGGCTAAATCCCACACCCAATGAAATGTTCACAATGACAGCAGCCACACCTATGATAATGCCAAGCGTGGTCAAAGCAGAGCGTATCTTAGCACTACGTATGCTTCCAAATGCGATCTTCACAGCGTGTGAGAGCTTTACCATGATCTCAGCTTTCCATGGATATCCTCAAACCTTTCTTTCGGTACAAATAATAAGCAGCAACTACGATGGCACCTCCAATTAACAGGATGAACAGTGTAGTGTGATCATTGTCCTCATCCACATGTTTCAATGTAAGGACACGTGTCCCGACAACTTCATCATGTTCATTCAGACCATTCCTGTAATTCGTATTGATAGTAAGGTTCACCGGACCGGTCCTATCAGGATCTTCTGCCTGTGCTTCGATCTCAATGGTAAAAAGTTCATCCGAGTCCATGGAGCCAACGAAATATTCCTTTGGAAGGAACTCCACCCCATCTGCTTCAAGTTCTACGATCACAGAAGATAGTGCATTCGGATGGATGTTCGCAACATCGAACTCCAGGTTCGCCTTACCATTCTCAAGAACAAGAGACATGGAAGGAATTACCCTCACAGAAGAGGAATCCACAACGACAGGCACCATCCAGTTATTATTAAAAGAGTGGGAGTTGCCGATCATGACAAGATCGAGGAAATAAGTACCATCTTCTATGGAATCACTTACCTTGAGATTATAAGTGACCTGCACGAAATCTCCCGGACCAAGCACCCCTTTACCTTCATAAGGCTGACTTGTAACGGTGATAGTATCAGTACCTATTAGTGTTGCGGATTGTACCCTTGCAAAAGTATCGTAGTTCACATCATCAATGAGGATCGTACTCTGCTGGGCAGTATTTGTCAGGGTAAAGCTCACACTGCCCTCATCCCCCGGCATAAATACCTCGGGAGAAGCGATTATATTTGAGAGCCCTACAGTGCCTTTGCTATCAAAAGTGGTGGAGCCTACTTTGATATTAAAAGTGCTTTCCTGCCAGGAGGATTCATCACTTGAACGATACAGTATGTCAAAACTTCCTGTACCTGCCTTTGCACCATCGTCCACATAAAGACGATACGCATGGATAGCAGCCCTGTCGGGAGGTAATATGCCGAAATTTTCCATGGCATTGCTTTCTGAATCCAGTGATAAAGGATAATCAGGTTCGATCTTTATTGTGACATCTTCAGCAGTGCCGGCTGCAAAGTTCTCAACTTTGATCCATACATCTACATAAGCACCTATTTCTGCAGGATATGGATCGTACCTCAAGAGGTCCACCCTTAATGTACTGCTGGAAGATGCTGCACCAGCAAGCATGGGAGCTAAAGCAACAAAAAATACCATTAACAATACCAGAATTCCGATTGGTCTTTTATAGTTTTTCACAATATACTCCACCCTTCTATCAATTCGTGACATCAGTACGGTCTTCGACATATCCGTCTTTCAGGTATATCACCCTGTCAGCATATACTTTTGCAAGATTTGGATCATGCGTGATCATTATAACAGTACGTCCTTTTTTGTTGAGCTCGGTGAACAGGTCCATGATCTCCTTGCCGGTTTTTGAATCAAGGTTTCCGGTAGGCTCATCCGCCAGTATAAGGGAAGGGTCATTGATCAGAGAACGTGCAACAGCCACCCTCTGGGATTGACCCCCTGAAAGTTCAGTTGGACGGTAGTTCATTCGGTCTTCCAACCCCACCAATTCCAGAAGCTCCTTTGCATGTTTTCGATTATCAACACCTGGCCTGCTATTGGCATATGTGGGAAGTTCTACGTTCTCAAGTGCTGTCAGTCTCGGAACAAGATTGAAGCTCTGGAACACAAAACCAATTTCCAGCCCCCGAAGTCTTGCCAGTTCGTCATCAGAAATAGTGCTCACATCGGTTCCCATTAATGAAATACTGCCACATGTAGGCCGGTCAAGACAACCTATCAGGTTCATGAGTGTACTTTTACCTGAACCCGAAGGACCCATTATAGCTACAAATTCTCCTTTTTTTACAAGCAGGTTCACATTTTTAAGAACCGGGACCATCATATCACCTACCTGATAAGAACGACAAACATCATTCGCCCTTACAACAGCAGGATCATCATTATCCGAGTTCTGGATAGTTTTCAAATAGTCACCTCTAAAGGACCATAAATAGCTCAATATTGCTTACATATAATATATTTTTATTTGAATATAAACGGTGATCGTCTACAACAATAACTTAATAGAAATATTGAGCCTCTGCTTATTTAAGAGTTAGCATATATCTAAAACATTTATCCCTGAGTTGTAATTTCAAGTAGCCACACAAAGCCGAACCTTTATTAACCGAAAACGACAACATTTAACAGCAAATTCCGTCAACAGTAATGGAGATCAACTATGGGGATAATCGACAAGAATCAAAGCATCATAAGCGAAATAATTGGATTCATATTCTTACTTTCTGCCTTGAACAATCTATTTGGAATTGGAATACCCTATATCTCGAACAGTAATATAACATATTTCCAATCGTTCATCCTGATGATACTTGGTATCTACCTGATGGGATACAAAAGGATCCCAAGAGAGCTGGTACCCAGATTAAGAAAAAATTGAACGGTTTTTTGTTACCTTTTGGTCCAACCTAACAATATTAAAAATAAGCAGAAAACGGCAGGGAATTCATTTCCTGCCCCTGAAATGATTGCCATCACCTCCAGCAAATATATTGATATTCCATAATAAAGTTAGATACTGTGTAAAAATTATGCTCAAAATCTTTCTTTAAGAACTCTTATTTTCATTCAAATCTTACAAGAAGCAATTTTTGAAAAAGAATATTAACTATCATATACAAATTATCAATACAGAATGGAGGGATGAACTTGCCAAATAATAAATTAGAACGTATTCATGCGGATAGTGCATCAACTTGTAAACTATGCCAGATAGAAATGGATAGTATACATGAACGTTTAGATATGAAAATGGAAGAGATAGACATTCTGGACACCCCCAGACGTTCATTCTCAGTTCATTTCCCGGTACATATGGATTCAGGAAAAACAAAGATGTTCATCGGTCACCGAGTTCAGTACAACGATGCCCGGGGTCCCACCAAAGGAGGGATACGATATCATCCTGAACTTACCGTCGAATATCTCCAGAACCTTGCATTCCTAATGGCGATCAAATGTGCTTTAGTGGAGATCCCTTTCGGAGGTGCAAAAGGAGGGATAGTCGTAAACACAAAGGAGCTTAGCAGGGGAGAGCTCGAACGGGTCACACGTGCCTATATACGTGAAATTTCCGACTATATTGGTCCATTTAAGGATATACCTGCGCCAGACGTCTACACTGATGAAAAGATAATGGTGTGGATAATGGACGAATTCGAAAGGATAAAGGGAGAACATGTCCCATCGATCGTAACAGGAAAACCATTAGCCCTCGGTGGCAGCAAAGTAAGGAAGCATTCAACAGCCCTGGGAGGGGTCTATATCCTCGAAGCTGCCCTTGGCAAACTGGATATCAAAATGCCGGACATCAAGATCGCAGTACAGGGATTTGGAAATGTAGGCAAGAACGCAGCCCTTATCCTACATGAAAAAGGATACAAGGTATGCGCGGTCAGTGATTCAACAAGCGGGATATTGAATGAAGAAGGACTTGACATCCCGGCTGTTATCGAACACAAATCCAGGACAGGGCACTTGATGGATTTTCCTGACGCACAAGAGATAACCAATAAGGAATTGATCACCTCGGATTGTACAGTGCTTATCCCAGCAGCGCTTTCAGATCAGATCGATCTTGAAAATGCAAATAATGTAAAAGCACAAATAATCCTTGAACTTGCAAATGCACCCACATCTAGCGAAGCAAGTCAGATCCTGCTTGGGCGCTCTGTACTGGTGATACCGGATATACTGGCAAATGCCGGCGGCGTTGTTGTTAGTTATTTTGAATGGATACAGAACCTCAATCAGGATTACTGGGAAGAAGAGAAGATCCTCGAAAAGCTAAGAAAAAAGATGATGACAGCTTTTGAGACAGTGTATCCAATTTATTGTGAAGAAAAATGCAGCATGAGAAGAGCAGCCCTCCAGATTTCCATTGAAAGAATACTGGAAGCCGAAAGATTGCGTGGCAATCTTTGAATATGTTATAAAATACTTGCACAAGTATTAAATAAATAGAGTTATGATAAGGAGTTTAATTAGATAAAATATATATTTACGCATACAAAATATATACCTAACTATATTTAAGACAGGGAGTAAAATTGAATTCTCTTGATAATATTTCGATCAGAAAAAGACTAACCATTTACATCGTTATTGGAACATTTCTTGTTCTCATAGCATCAAGTTTTCTGATCATATCAACTTCAACGACCCAGCACGAAGAACTTGCCTATCAACAAGCTAAAGAGACAGCTGGAAAATATGCAAATCAGTTCAACGGTGATATGGTAAAAAGCCATACCATCGGAAGAACGATAGCATACTCAATGGCGAAAGATGCAACACGAGACAGGGATGAAGCAAATCAGTTCCTTCGGGAAATACTCATCCAGAACCCTGAACTCATTGGAGCATATGTCGCTTTTGAACCCGATGCATTCGATGGAAAAGACAAGCAATATATCAACGCAGCAGGTCATGACTCCACGGGTAGATTCATCCCATACTGGAACAAATTGACCGGCAACATAGAACTGGATCCTTTAAAGAACTACGAAGATCTGCATTATTACTCATCACCTAAATTATTAAAGACCGATATCATCACTGAACCATACTGGTACGATGATCAAATTATCATCAGTTACTCAACACCCATATTCTCTGATGGCGAGTTCGTAGGGGTCGCTGGCGTTGACGTATCGCTGAACTATCTTGACAGTGTGGTAAGCGACATCACGATATTTGAGTCAGGTTATGCATTACTTAGCAGCAACAAAGGGATGATCTTGTCACACCCTACCAATAAGGACTGGATAGGTAACATATCCCTAGACGAATTTCCTGGCAATATCCATGAAATGTCACAAGATATCGAAGAAGGGAAAAGTGGGCAGATCGAGACAATTGATCCCACCACCGGAAAAGAGGTCATCGCATTTTATGAGCCGTTAAAAGAAGGGAACTATTCGTTCGTGCTTGTAGTCCCTAAAGAAGAAATGCTTGCAGGAGTAATTTCTTTAAGAAATGAAATGATATCCTTCTCAGCGATCGCAATAATCTTTATGGGAGTCGTTGCGTCCTTAACAGCCAATACGATAAGCAAAAGGATCGAAGATATTGTAGACGACTTCAAGCAAATTGCAGATTCTGCTTTGAACGGGGACCTCAAGGTCCGAGCAAATACAAATATAGGTGCGGATCTCGAAAAGATCCCCATTGGCTTGAACGAGCTTCTTAGTACCCTCCAGAGGTCACAAGAACTTAATGAAGAGATGAACAATATCATTGACCATAGCCCGGTAACAGTTTTCAAGTGGAAAAATGAAAAGGGCTGGCCTGTAGAGCTTGTTTCTGAAAATGTCACTCAATTTGGCTACACTGCCAATGATTTCCTCTCAAATACGATCGATTATGCAGACATAATCCATCCTGATGATATAAGTCGTGTAGAAGACAGACTTGAAGAAAGTCTGAAAAGGAATGTTCCAAATTTCATCAGCCAATACAGGATAATATCAGGATCAGGAGAGATTCACTGGGTTGAAGAACAGACCCTGTCCCATAGTGATCAAAGCGGTGAGATCGAACACCTGCATGGAATAATTGTTGACATCACTGAAAGAAAAAAGGCAGAGGATATAGTAATTCAAGCTAAACTAGCTGCTGAGGCCGCAAACCAGACAAAGAGCGAATTCCTCGCTAATATGAGCCATGAACTGAGGACACCTTTGAACTCGATCATAGGTTTTTCAGGACTTCTTATGGAGAGGACCATTGGGGATATCAATGAAAAACAGGAGAAGTATGCCAATAACATACTGACCGGAGGCAAACACCTGTTAAGCATCATCAATGATATTCTCGACATCTCAAAAGTAGAGTCTGGAAAGATGGAACTTTACTATGAAACGTTCCCCATAGATGAGATCATCACAAATGTTGTGACACTATTGAGCCCAATTGCGATAGAAAAGAACATTGAAATAACTACATATATCGATGAAAGACTCTCACTGATAACTGCTGACAAAAAAAAGATAAAGCAGATATTATACAACCTATTAAGCAACGCTATTAAATTCACTGATGAGAAAGGAACCATCTCCATAAATGCCCTCTATGATGACGAACTTGCACAGATCGGCATAAAGGATAACGGCATAGGGATAGATAAGAAAGACATAGAAAAACTCTTCCAGCCATTCCAGCAAATAGACTCTGCTTCTTCAAGGAAGTATCAGGGCACCGGTCTCGGACTTGCCCTTGTCAAGAGCTTTGTTGAAATGCAAGGAGGGAATATATGGGTGGATAGTGAAAAGGGCAAGGGAAGTGTATTCACGTTCACTATTCCGGTAGAAGGGATAGTAAGACAGGATAATGAACAGTAATGAATGATTTATATCACATCCATTACAAATAAATGAACACATGCCTGAAACCAGCCGTCTTGTTGACCATCAGCTGTACATTCTTTCATTGTCCAAAATATTCAAGGACCTTGCAACCGGAATGATGGTCTTCATTATTCCACTGTATGTTGCGAACATAGATTCCCTTATCCTTCAGGACATGCCCGTAGTGCTCAAAGCAGGTCTTGCAACAACTGTTTTCGGGCTGGCTAATTCCCTTTCCCAACCATACATGGGAAGATTGAGCGAACGACTCAATAAAAGGAAAGCTTTCCTGCTCCTCGGATATGCTGTTTTTTCAATTATATGCTATCTTTATTCTGTATCAGGGTCCTTTGAATCTATACTTGTCTTAAGGACAGTTCAGGGAATTGCAATAGGTGCAACAATTCCTGCCATCGTTGCAATGATCACACATCTTTCAGCATCCACAGTGAGAGGTCAGGCCATCGGCATATATTCCACCCTGCGTGGAGCTTCCTTTGGACTTGGCACACTTGTAGGTGGTGCGGTGGTGACGTACTATGGATTTGTAGCAGGGTTCTATGTAAGTGCAGCTCTTGTGATGATAAGTGCATTCATGATCGCTGCCTTCGTGAAAGAGACAAGATCACATGAATTAGCCACTGTTGAAGTGTCACATGTTGATGATCCGTTCATCATCAGAGTGCTTGCTGTTGCAATGTTCATGATGCTTGTGGGAATAATGCTGATCCTCTCCCTTCTTCCTGCATACCAGACAAGACTAGGTGCAAGCGAACTCTTACTTGGTGTTGCCCTGTCTGCATACGTGATCTCGAGAATAGTATTTCAAGTGCCTATCGGGATGTTCTCAGACCGCTTTGGACGAAAGATACCGATCCTTTGCGGAATATTCTTCAATGCTCTGATAGTTCTTGCCCTTGGTTATGCTCCGGACATTAATTCACTTATATTCTTAAGGCTACTTCAGGGAATTGCCATGGCAGCAGTTGAAACCCCGCTACTTGCCCTTGCAGTCGATATAGTAGGAGAGCAAAACATCAGCAGCCGGATAAGCACCATCACAAGTGCACAGGCAGCAGGAGTTGCAGTGGGACCCCTCATAGGTGGGATCTTCGGAGGATATGTCAGCTTTGAAACCCCATTCCAGATCAGCAGTTTGATGATAGTGCTCTCAGGAATAATGGTCTGGCTGGTGTTGAGGAAAAGGAAGGAAACGAGATCATAAAAGGTCGAGATCCGTTTTCAAATGTGCTTCAAGAGACCTCAGAACAAGAGGATTTATAGCCACACCTTCCAGACCTATCTCATCCATTACCTTCTCCCATGAAACAGAAGAGAATTCAACAACCGCTTCATGGATACGATGGACATGTTCGATGCATCCATCTATGTACCTATAGGCATCCTCACCTTTCACAAGATCGTCCCATGATGATAGAAGGGTCTCGATGTTCTCGATATCCTTTATCCTTCTGAGAGATGAAAGAACTTGTTCAACATTCTCATATATTGGGATATCGCCGACAAGAGGAAGAGCATCTCCAGTGAACAATACGTTGTCAGGAAGTAGCATCAAAGAGATGGAACCTTTAGAGTGTCCCGGAGTGTGTATGACCTTCAGGGAGAGAACATCATCAAGCTCGATGACATCCCCATCTTCGAGAATGTCATCGACTTTGACCGGACCCCCGGAAATATTCTCAAAACCCGGAACAGGGCGTATCTTTACCTGAATTTCCGGATGCTCGATCCACTCAACGGCATCCCTGTGAGCTGCTACTTTGCAACCTGTAAGCTCTTTTATTGCGGGAGTGGAACCTGTGTGGTCGGCATGGGAATGCGTCTGGACGATAAGTGAGATCTCACTTGGATCCCTTCCTGTAGCCTTAATATGATCGAAGATGATGTTCTCCGACCCAGCAACCCCGCAATCTACAAGACAAACATCACGACCATAGATCAGATATGAATGAACAGAACGTTCGATCCGCTCACCGGAATTACCTATCAGGGTAAAAGGTATCTTTATGGCATGAACATGCCTTGTGATCTGCATGGCAATATTATTTCTTTGCTACAACGGTTATCCAATTGTCCTCAGGAACCTCATCGATCTCAATAGCTAAAAACCCTGCACTAGTGAGTGCTTTCCTGTATTCTTCAGCAGAGTATATGTTCATTCCCTTTGCAGTATTATAAGGAGAATTACGTTCGGTAAAAAGTTCATGGTCGTACATTTCATTGACTATCAGAAGCGTACCACCTTTTTTGAGAACGCGCTTGATCTCCCTTAGGCCTTCCTCGAGGTCCGGCCAGAAATAGCAGGTCTCAAATGCGGTCACAAGATCGAATTTATCATAAGGGAACGGTAGTTCTGAGACCGAGGACTCCATGATGGTAACACGTCCAAGCTCTACTTCCTTACTATTGTATTCAGTAGCAAGGTCCACCATATCCTGTGAGTGGTCGATAGCATATATCTTACCCTTTTCTGCAAGTTCTGCAAGGATGCTTACAGCACGACCGCCACCACATCCAACATCAAGTATGCTGGAGTCAGGTTCAACACTAACATGGTTAAGTCCCCATCCCCATAGCTTAAAATGATGCTCGTTCATTTCCAGACCGACCTTCTTGCCTTCTTCCCCTGTTGGTCTGGAATGTTTCCTGACCGTATCCTTGACATTCATTTTTGACACTCCTAAAGTAACATTATTAACCGGAATTATATTTGTAAACACATCAATTATTAAATGGAACTTATTCTTTAGTGCATAAAGGGACCTTTCCCTTATAGAATAGTTCCCTTCCTTCATAGCTGAACACTAGAGGGCATACTTTCACCCCGGCATTGACAGCATCCTTGAAAGCCTCTGCGAAATCAGGATCAATACTCGTGTTCGCTTTAAAGCAGGAAGCATCTTTTCGGAGAACGATCATCATTATAAGTGCCTCAGAACCGCTTTCCAATACCTTCTTTAACTCCCCCACATGCCTTTTCCCTCTTGTAGTGGGAGCATCAGGAAAAGTGGCAGTACTACCATAGATAAGTGTGCACCCTTTTACTTCGACCCATAGTTCAGTATCCCTTTTCTTCAGCAGAAAATCCAGACGACTATCCCCGAATTTCTGTTCGGGTATGACCTTAAGTACATTCTCAAAACAGGAGCATACCTTATTTTCTATTGCCCATTCAGCTATTTTGCGATGGAATGCCGAATTTATCAGTATCCATCCATCATCCGCCTTTGCAGCGATCACATCCCATCCTGTTTTACGCTTGGGATTGGTAGCTTTTCTTAAAAGAAGCCTGTTCCCGGGATAAAGGAGGTCTTCAAGCCTTCCGGGATCATGAATGTGAACCTTCTCCTGAATGATACCGGAAGAAGAAGTGAAATCGGGATAAGATGATGAAATAGTGGATGTGTCCAGCTCCACAATGCCAAGAAATCGGTTTGGCCTTGATAGAAGTGTAGCTTCAACGTCCCATGGGATCTCCATTACCAGATCATTGTGAACCATCGAAGGACTCCTTAGATGATAATAGAAAGGTTATCGGTCCTCGGCCACGACACCACCGACAACACCGCCAATGATACCAAAGATCGCAGTATAGACCATGATAGCAATTGTAATAACTATACCTGAACCTGCCAGAATTGCACCTATCACTGGTATTTCGGACATCAGGGCAACAAAGACCCCTGAGATAAGGAATCCAGGCACAGCGAACAACAAGGCCATTAGCAGACCAACCTTGACACCGCCAATACCGCCTTCTTTTGCCACATATCCTCCGATAGCACCCCCAAAGAACGGGGAGAGTGCATTTAAGACCGGTACCATGTAAAGAACTAAGGTACAGATCGATCCTATGATAGCTCCTTTAATAATGTTCATATAGACCCCCTTGCTCTGTCATTCAATATAAATGGAAATGTAGCTACCTATATTGAAAGCATATTGCATTGTAGTCTATTCTAGAAAAAGGGAAATACAATTAGATTAAACTGTATATGTGCCCGTTTTGTATAATTTACAATGTTTACAGCGTTAACATATATATACAATGAGATCATAGCTCGAAATTACTAGGAAGCATGATTCTTATAACCAAACCCTGTTTGGAATGCTTTTTAGGAAAAACGAATGTACTACCACCACCACTTTGAAACCGGTACTGGGCCCTGCTCAGTGCCGGATCCCCCCTCATTTTAGGATCTGATTGCATTGGTTTGAACATACTCAATTTTAAGTGTAGGAATACATTTCATAAAAATATTCACCCACAGTCATCTGCGTTGAAATACACTTCAAAAGGCATTGTTATGGGAAATAATACAGATATACACGAGTTTGTTATTGTATATACAATCGATGCATATATACAAACTGGATTCACATTGTACCAATTCCAAAGGAACTAAGCTGCCCAAAGAATATAAGCTTAAAAAACCAATCTATGACCCATGAAGAAACAGACAGATAAAGATTATCACCTTCATATTTTCCATGCTAAACAGTGTGATCCGAAAAAATGTACCGGGAAAAAAATGGCTCGTTTTGACCTTGCCCGTATCTTTGACAAGGTGCAGAAGATCCCCCGAGGCTCTATTTTACTTGACCCCATGGCAAAGCAGGCATTGTCACCTGCGGACAAGCACGAACAGAACATCACCGTCCTTGATTGCTCCTGGGAGACAGTGGAAGAGGTATTCCCACATCTTATGAGATTACACCTGCAACATCGTGCTCTTCCCTACCTTGTAGCTACCAATCCGGTCAATTTCGGAAGACCTTTCAAGCTCACATCAGTGGAAGCTTTCGCAGCAGCACTTTATATCATGGGCAACAAGAAACAGGCTGAAAACATACTGTCAAAGTTCAACTGGGGACATGTTTTCCTTGATATGAACAAAGAACCCCTTGAGGATTATTCAAAGGCCAAGGACAGTAATGAGATCATAAAGATACAAAGCGAATACATGTGAAAAGGCAGGAAATGATCGATGTCAAACTGGCAATTTCCCCATTTTGCCGAGGTAATAATCCTTTAATAGTATGGTGAAGATATTTTCTATGGGACTATAGTGTGGCGTAGTATCATTTTGTGACTTAAAGAGATCATGGGAGAATATTATGGCTGAAATTGAGATAGACACCCGGGGGGAAACCTGCCCCGTACCTCTTGTAGAATGCCGAAAGGCATTGAGAAAAGCAGAAGACGGTGATGAAGTAACTATCCTTGGAACACATCCGGCTTCCAAGAAGGAGATTCCGATGGCTTGCAAGGCACTTGGGCTGGAGATCATCGATATAAAAGAAGACGATAAAGAGTGGAAGATAAAGATACGAAAATGAAGGGGGAGTATACTCGACCGATAAAACTGTCATAATAGTCCATAGTGGGGATATGGATAAACTTTACAGTGCCCTTATTATTGGAAATGGTGCACTGGCCATGGGAATGGATGTTTCCATGTATTTTACTTTCTGGGGACTTCAAAGATTGAAGAAAGGGGGACTTGAAAAGGGTCCATTGTCCAAGATGCACATGTTGGGACTTGGAAAATGGATGATAAAGAAACGGATGAAACAAGCCAATGTTGCATCCCTTGAAAGGCTCATGAACGACTACAAGGAACTTGGGGGAAAGATCCTGGCCTGTGAGATGACCATGGAGATCATGGGAGTAAAGGCTGATGAGCTTCGCAGCGAATGGATCGATGAATATGGTGCGGTTGGCACTTATATAAACGAAGCAAGAGATGCACAGATAACACTTTTCATTTAAAACAACTTAAGGAGTGGGGAATAAAATGACTGAATATAAATGCGATGTATGTAACGTTTTTGAATATGATGATGCTGAGGGGAATGCTGAAATGGGAATTGCCCCGGGGACAAAACCAGAGGACTTCCCGGATGACTGGAAATGTCCCATATGTGGTTCAGACAAGAGCCATCTAATACCTGTCTGATATTTTTAAGACAATGAAGGTGCCGCAAAAATGACGGAATACCGTTGCAATGTCTGTAATGTCTTTGAGTACGATGATACAAGAGGAGACTCGAACACAGAAGTGAAACCGGGAACCAAACCGGAAGATTTTCCTGATGACTGGAGATGTCCGATCTGTGGTGCTGATAAGAACCACCAAATGCCAGCCGAAAAGGAAAAGGTCGACCATGTGACATCCAAAGAGATAGTCACATGTGCTAAATGTGGCACCAAGAGTAAAATAACTGTTTCTGCCCTTGAGGATGTAGACGTTAAAAGCTATCTTGGAGAATGGAAGCGAACAAAGGATGAGTTCGAGACATTCATGGAGGACATCCACAAGATATCGATCACTGGCGAATCGATAATTGAGCCCATGAGGACAAAACAGGATGTGATCTCCTGGAACGATATACTCATAAAAGGTGCACAGCTTGCCAAAATACCTCTGAACGAAGATGTGCCAGTTAACACCAACACAACGATCGGACCAAATGCAAAATATCCTCTTGTCATTGAAACCCCTGTGTTCATCACACATATGTCCTACGGTGCCCTCTCAAAGGAAGTGAAACAGGCACTTTCAAAGGGAAGCGCGGCTGTAAGGACAGCAATGTGTTCAGGAGAAGGCGGGATACTCAAAGAGAGCATGGATACTGCATACAAGTATATTTTCGAGTATGTTCCGAACAGATACAGTGTAACAGAAGAGAACCTTAAGAAAGTAGATGCCATCGAAATAAAGATAGGCCAATCTGCCAAACCCGGAATGGGAGGACATCTGCCCGCTGAAAAAGTAACTTCCGAACTGGCAGAGATCAGAGGTTTCCCTGAAGGTACTGACATTGTAAGCCCCGCGAACTTTGACGACATCAGGAACAAGGATGATCTGAAGAAGAAAGTGGAATGGCTAAGGGAAACTTCCGGTGGTAAACCCATCGGAATTAAGATCGCAGCCGGGAACATTGAAGCCGACCTTGAAGTTGCTACTTTTGCAAAACCCGATTTCATCACCATTGACGGCAGGCCGGGAGCTACTGCAGCAGCATCGAAGTTTGTCAAGAGCTCCACATCAATCCCAACTATTTTCGCACTCTGCCGTGCAAGGAAATTCCTGGATGAGAAAGGGATCAAGGATATCTCATTGATCATAACCGGCGGCCTCAGGACCTCACCCGATTATGCAAAGGCCCTTGCACTGGGAGCGGATGCCATAGCAATCGGCACAGCCGCACTTATGGCATGTGCATGCCAGCAATACCGGCTGTGTGATACCGGAAAATGTCCGGTAGGAGTGACAACGCAGGACCCGGAACTTCGAGCAAGGCTGAAGATCGATATTTCTGCGAAAAAACTGGAAAATTTCCTGAAGGTATCCACAAAGGAACTTGAAGCATTCGCAAGACTGACAGGAAATGATGATGTCCATAAACTAAGTGTAAAGGACCTTTGCACAATAAATTCGGAGATATCGGGCCATACCGAAATAGAACATGTCTAAAGAGGAGCTTAAAGACCGTTGTGGGAGGGGGTCATATCCGATTAGAGAAAGACACTTTTGGAGAAATAGAGGTTCCCGAGGACGTATATTATGGACCTCAGACAGTACGGGCAATTAACAATTTCAAAGTAAGCAAACAGAAGCTACCCCCCTCTTTTATCAGGGCACAGGCAGCCATAAAACTGGCTTCAGCACGTGCCAATCTTGAAGCCGGCAAACTTGAACAGAAGATAGCTGAAGCAATGATCTCAGCCGCTTTAGAAGTAAGGGAAGGAAAGTTCGATGCACAGTTCGTTCTCGATGTTTTCCAGTCAGGGGCCGGAACATCACAGAACATGAACGCTAATGAGGTCATTGCAAATCGGGCCCTTGAAATAATGGGATATGAGAAGGGACGATATGACATTATCCATCCCAATGATCATGTGAATATGTCACAGTCATCCAATGATACCACACATACTGCAATACATATCGCAGCCGTTGAGACGATAAACGCAGAACTCATGCCTGCACTTGTGGGTATGTTGACGGTCTTTTCGGAAAAGGCCACCGAGTTCATGGATGTTGTCAAACCTGGCAGAACACACCTTCAGGATGCAGTGCCTGTGACACTGGGACAGGAATTCTCAGGATATGCACGTATGCTGGAACTTGGGATCAAACGCCTGGAAAGATCTGTCGAAGGCCTTCAGGAGTTGAACATGGGCGGCACGGCTGTAGGTACCGGAATGAACATACCTGAGAATTTCAGCAATATCGCTATTCGAGAGGTCAGAAAGACCACCGGACAGGAATTTGTCCTTGCAGTAAATCCTTTTGAAGCAACACAGGCGGCAGAAGCCATTCTGGGAGCGTCTGCATCCCTGCGCAGCATTGCGGTCAGCCTGATAAAGATAGCAAATGACCTCAGGCTTCTTTCAAGTGGACCCAGAACCGGAATAGGAGAGATAAATCTGCCTGCGGTACAGCCCGGTTCCTCCATCATGCCCGGAAAGGTCAACCCGGTAATGGCAGAGATGTTGAACATGGCATGCTTCCAGATAATAGGCAATGATTCCGCCATAATGATGGCAGCTCAGGGTGGACAGTTCGAACTGAACGTATTTACACCCCTGCTGGCATACGACCTTCTCAATTCCATAGAGATATTGACAGGCGCTACCACTTCTTTTACAGAACGCTGCCTTCGGGGAATCACTGTGAACAGAGATAGGTGTGAAGAACTGTCAAAGCAAAGCCTTGCCCTTGTCACCATACTTGCCACAAGGATAGGTTACGAGGAAGCTGCAAAGATCGCACACATTGCACACGAGGGGGGCAAGACCATCATCGAAACCGTAAAAGAGATGAGAATAATGGATGAAAAGGATGCAGAAGAATTGCTTGACCCATTGAAGATGACCGGAGTGAGACAATGATAACACACGGCGCAATTGTGATCGGAGGGGGACTTTCAGGACTTCGGGCAGCCATCGAACTTCACGACAGGGGCGTGGATGTTGCAATTATCTCAAAAGTACCCCCCATACGCAGCCATTCAGGTGCTGCACAGGGTGGTATCAATGCATCGCTTGGAAAGGACGACAGCTGGGAATCACATGCTTTCGATACCATAAAGGGAAGCGATTATCTCGCTGATCAGGACACTGTGGAAATACTTACAAAGGAAGCACCAGACAGGGTCCTTGAGATGGAACATTGGGGAACCAATTTCTCAAGGAAAGAAGACGGCACGATAGCACAACGCCCCTTTGGAGGTGCCGGATTTCCCAGAACGTGCTATGCAGGTGACAGGACCGGACATAACCTGTTACATAGCCTTCATGAACAGGTAACAAAAAGGAAGATCAAAGTTTACAAGGAATGGCTTGTAACGCGACTGGTCATCGAGGAGAACAGATGCATCGGAGCCATAGCCATAAACCTGTTCAATTCAGAACTGGAGATATTCAAGGCAAAGGCAACTGTGCTGGCCACAGGCGGTTACGGACGTATCTATAAGCGTTCTACAAATGCGTTGATCAACAAAGGGCATGGGATAAGTCTTGCATATCGCGCGGGAATTCCATTACAGGATATGGAATTCGTGCAGTTCCACCCCACAACATTACTGGGTACTAATATATTGATAACAGAAGGAGCAAGGGGAGAAGGTGGCTACCTCTACAATAAGGACCATGAAAGGTTCATGAAAAGATATGCTGAAAGCTCCATGGAATTGGCACCAAGGGATATAGTTGCAAGGTCGATCCAGCAGGAGATAGATGAAGGGAGGGGATTCTCTGAAGGGTATGTGGAGCTTGACATCACACACCTTGGGAAAAAGCTCATAGAGGAACGTTTACCCGGAATTCGTCAGATAAGCATCGATTTTGCCGGAATCGACCCTGTTGAAAAGCCTATTCCGGTGCAACCGGGACAACATTATTCAATGGGAGGAGTGAGTTCCGATAAAGACGGATGCACTCCCGCAGATGGACTCTATGCTGTCGGCGAATGTGCCTGTATAAGCGTCCATGGTGCGAATCGCCTTGGAGGTAATTCCCTTCTTGATACAGTGGTATTCGGAAGAAGGGCCGGAGTGCATGCTGCGAACTACATCGGTACTTTTGATGCTCCAAATAATGAGATCCTTGAAGATGCCCTTGAGAGCGAAAAAAAGAACATCTCGGAGCTTATGGGAGACAGCGAGGAAAGTTATGCGGATATAAAGGACAGCCTCAGGAAGAACATGCAGGAGAACGTAGGGGTTTTCCGAGAGCGTGAAAGACTTGAAAAGGCGGTTGAAAGGATAAAGGAACTTGAGATAAGGGCAAGGTCACTGAGAGTAAGGACACTTTCAAAGCAGTTCAATCTTGAACTTCTCAATGCCATCGAACTCAAGGGGATGCTGGACCTTGCCCACACGATCGCACTGGGTGCATTGGTGCGTGAGGAAAGCAGGGGCGCACATTATAGAACGGATCATCTGGAAAGGGATGATGCTAACTGGATGAAGCATACTCATGCTTATTTTACTCCTGATGGACCAAGGTTAGAGTATAAGGATGTCACCATCACAACTTTCAAGCCACAAAGGAGGGAGTACTGATGATAACGCTCAAGGTCAAGAGACAAGAAGGAGAAAACGTCTGGTATCAGGAATATGAAGTTGAGGACAGACCAGGAATGACCGTTCTTGAGGCATTGTTCTACGCACAGGAAAGACTTGATACAAGTCTGACATTCCGATATGCATGCAGAGGTGCTGTCTGCGGCAGTTGCAGTATGCTGATCAACCGTATTCCAAGGCTTGCCTGCAAGATGCAGATCCCTGAGATGAGAAAGGAGCCGACAAATGAAGGTAACCTGGAAGTTCTTGTCACTAACAAAAAGACGGAGATAAACAATAGTGTCATCCTTATAGAGCCATTGCCCAATCTGAGAGTCATAAGAGACCTCGTGGTAGATATGGAACCTTTCTATTCGTTAATTGAAGATATAAAGCCCTGGCTCGAGATGAAGGAAAATGTACCGGAAAAAGAGAATCTAATGGACAGGGATACTCAGGTAAAGATCGAGCAATATACCAATTGTATCCTATGTGCACTCTGCCACGGTTCATGTCCCGTTGCAGCCAAGGATAAACAGTATTATGGACCTGCTGCACTCGCAAAAGCATGGAGGTTCTATCTGGACCCAAGGGAAAGCGAGGAAAGTAAGCAGGAACGCCTCTCCACAGTTGATTCGGGATCAGGGGTGTGGGGTTGTGATACCGTATACAAATGTGTTGCTGTTTGTCCGAAAAAGGTCGCACCCACCCTTGCAATAAATGAACTTCGGGACAGGATAGAGAAGACGAAAGAAAAATGGGATAAAGTGATGGAATAAGAAGAGATGGCCCTTGTAACCGTACAAAAGGATCATAAAGGGTATCAAAAGACGAATATATATTAGATTCAATGTGCAAAGAGGCTTTAAGAGATGCAAATTAATGTTTCTGACACAAACGTTTTTATTATATAAAGATTTTCAACTACTATTATTTCCTTTATACCATTATAATATACTGCAACATAATTATAGCAGCAGTCACACATACGTATTCACAATAATCATACTGGAGTTTTCGATGCATCTTATCATAGCGGAAAAACACATTGCAGCCAAAAGGATAGCAAAGATCCTGGCCCCGAAGGAACCAAAGCAGGTACGTGTCAGTGGAATGGATACGTTCGAATATAAAGATCCTAATACAGAGGACAGAACAGTCGTAATGGGCCTGAGCGGACATATTGTACAGCTCGATTTTCCAAAAGCCTATAACAACTGGCAGAAAGTCGATGCAGAGGAACTTATTGATGCTGAGGTCATTACCACACCCACACATGTTAAGATAGTGACCGCACTCAGGAAACTGGGCAAAGAAGCCACACATGTTACCATTGCTACTGACTACGACCGTGAAGGAGAGCTTATTGGTGTTGAAGCACTTAACATCATAAAGAAAGTGAACCCCAATATTGAGTTCGATCGTGTTTTCTACAGTGCCATAACCAAGACTGAGATAGAAGGAGCTTTTGCAGAACCTGCTTCAATTGATTTCGATCTTGCGGATGCAGGCCATTCCAGACAGGTCATCGACCTTGTGTGGGGAGCTTCCCTTACAAGGTATCTTTCGATCTCAGCAGGCAGGCTGGGTAAGCTGTTCCTGTCAGTGGGAAGAGTGCAGTCACCAACCCTTGCATTGATAGTAGATAAGGAAAAGGAAAGGCAAGCATTTGTCTCGAAGCCATACTGGGAGATCAATGCGATCCTTAAGGATAGCGACGATGCACTGGTCAATGTACAGCACAAGAACTCCAAGTTCTGGGAAAAAGAAGAAGCTGATGCTGTAATGGAAGTTATCGGAGATAAGGCATCCGTATCATCCGTTGATAGCTCGAAAAAGACGGACAAGGTACCAACTCCTTTCAATACCACAGAATTCATCGGTGCTGCGAGTTCCATCGGTTTTACAGCATCCAATGCCATGAGGATAGCAGAATCCCTTTACACTAATGGTTTTATTTCATATCCAAGGACAGACAATACCGTTTATCCTGCATCCATAGACCTGAGGGCACAGATAGAGATATTCAGTAAAGGCCCTTTCAAGGAATATGCCCAAAAGTTGCTTGCCAAAGATCAACTTGTGCCTACACGTGGTAAGAAAGAGACCACGGACCACCCCCCTATCTATCCTGCATCCCTTGCAAAGAAGAATGAACTTAATGAGCAGGAGTGGAAACTTTACGAGCTTGTGGTCAGAAGATTCTTCGCCACCTTTGCAGATGAAGCTGTATGGGAGACCATGAAGGTCAGGTTCGATATCTCTGGCGAGGAATTCAAGGCTAACGGTGCAAGACTTGTTCACCAGGGATGGAGATGGTACTACCCATACAATGCCCCGCAGGACAGACTGCTTCCGGCAATTTCTGAAGGAGATGTGCTTGATGTGACCGGCAAGGAAATGCTGGACAAGGAAACTCAGCCGCCTGGAAGATACGGGCAGGGACGTTTGATAAAGCTCATGGAGGAACTTGGTCTGGGTACAAAGGCCACACGCCATGAGATCATCAGTAAACTATATTCAAGAGCATACGTCCATGGAAACCCGCTTCAGCCTACCAAGACATCCTTTGCAGTGATAGAGGCCCTTGAGAAGTATGCACCGACTATTACCAAACATGACATGACCAGTCAGCTTGAAGAGGATATGGATAGCATTGCTGAAGGGAAAGTAAAAGAAGATAATGTTCTGAAAGAATCAAGAACGATGCTTCATGAAGTGTTTACAGAACTTGCCGACAACAGCGAAAATATCTCGGAATCACTGCGTGCAGGTCTTCGTGAGGACAAGGTAGTCGGAGAATGTTCCGAATGCGGTTCGAAGCTAATGGTAAGAAGATCGAAGAGAGGATCCCGCTTTATCGGTTGTAATGGATATCCGGATTGTAATTTCTCACTTCCACTTCCAAAGAGCGGGCAGATCATCGTTACTGAAAAGCTATGTGAAGAACATGGAATTAATCATATAAAGATAATCAATCCCGGAAAACGTCCATGGGACCTGGGATGTCCGCAGTGTAATTTCATCGAGTGGAAGAAGACACAGGAAGAAGAAAAGGCCAAACAGCCAAAGGCCCCTATTCCCGATAAGATCACGGATGTTCCAGGTATCGGGAAGGTCACTGCAGAAAAACTTAAGAGTGCAGAAATCAATACTATTGATGAGTTAAGGCAAGCGAATGCAATTGAACTTTCAAAGGCCACAAGCCTGCCTGCAGGTAAGATCATGAAATGGCAGGAACTTGTTACATAAAACTATAAAAGAGGGGGATAAACTTGAAACTCGGGTTCAAAGGTGGATGTAGGGAAGTCGGACGTTCCGCACTTCTTGTTAATGATGAGATACTTGTAGATTATGGGCTCAAACCGGGAGAGGAGCCACTTTACCCGGTGGACTATGTAAACCCTAAAGCAGTTCTTATTTCGCATGGACATCTTGACCACTGTGGTGCCGTTCCTAATCTTATGGACATGGAACCTGAGCTATTCATGACACCTCCGACAGCTGATCTTGCACAGGTACTTGCAAAGGACACTCTGAAAATTGCAGAGAGGGAAGGAACACCCGTAGCATTTGACGAACGGGAGATCCAGCAGATGGTTTTGAACACCAAGACTTTCGATACGGGAGTGGAGTTCCATACGCATGGATATACAGCACAGTTCTACAATGCAGGTCACATCCCAGGCTCATCTGCGATCTATCTTGAGAAGGATGGAAAAAGCATTGTATATACTGGCGATATCAGTACACAAGAAACACGTCTTGTCCCATCAGCAGATGAATTGCCAAAAGCAGATGCACTCATAACTGAAAGCACATATTTTGGAGAGGACCACCCTACGAGAAAGGAAACGGAGAAGGAGTTCATCGATTCACTCAGGGATACAATCGACGTTGGGGGCAATGTCATTATTCCTGCCTTTGCCATTGGCAGAACACAGGAGGTCCTGATGATGTTGAGCGATAACGGTATTCCTGCCTATGTGGACGGCATGGGAGTAAGGATCTACAAGCTTCTTATGAATAATCCGGAATACCTTAAGGATCCAGAAAAGCTCAAGCATGCTTTTGATAATGCTACAATTGTCAAGGGACGTAAGAGAGAGAATATATCACTAAACGGATCAGTTATCGTTACGACCGCTGGAATGCTCAATGGCGGACCTGTCCTTCATTATATTAACAGGCTCTACAAGGACCCGAAGTCCAAGATAATGCTGACCGGTTATCAGGTTGAGGGTACCAACGGAAGAATGGCACTCGACACCGGCAATATCGATAATGACGGCGTTCTACAGAACATACGCATGAAGATCGAGCAATATGATTTCTCTGCACATTCCGGCGATAAAGAGCTTAAAGCCATGGTCAAGGAGTTCTGTGATAAGGGCGGAGAAAAGGTATTTGCGATGCATGGTGAAAATACCGATCAGTTCGCACAATGGGTTACAGATGAGATCGGCGTTGAGGGTTACGCACCTGCCAATGGCGATGAGTTCACTATTTAATTTAATTTAATTTAATTATGCCACTTTAGAAAGTGGCGATCTTTTTTTTACATCATGATCAACTTACCTAAAAATGAGGAAAAGAGATCGTATATAAAATAGAAGTTAAAAAAGAAGAAAAAGGAAAGAACATCTTCCTAATAAGATACTTTGCTAAATTGAATTTTGCATCGGGTCGATCAGAGGTGTTATGGGAAATTGAAAGGAACTGTATTATTTTACAGGGATCCTTATAAATGCCTGTCCTGAACTTGAGAAGAAACCATTTGTTTCCTTTTCGTTTATATGCAAAGCAGCATATTCATCTTCATCTTTCTTTGAACTCTCTTTATTCCTCATATAATCCCCTCTATTTTAAGCAGATAGGCTGCAATCAGAGAACCACACCATTATCCTCATCATAATAATAATTATATTGTATGCAATATATAAACTTTTTGACTCGTCTTAAAAAACAAGAAAAACAAACAACAAACAAACAAAATAAAAACAAATATGTGGACGATATAAAGAAAAAAATAGAGCTGATTAAAAAATTATGAGCAAAGATCGAATCGACCCAGGTCTTCAATAGTGTTAATATTAATAAGGCTCTTAAGCTGAGGATCGAATTCCTTTAGTAGCTCGATGTTGACCTTTACAACATCATCCAGCTCAAAGACAGGCGCAAGAATGAATTTTCGGTTCGCCTGTATGGAGCTTTCTATCAGAGGCAACATAGGTTCAATGCGGTAGACACCACACAAAGGTTCCATTGAGCCATCATTGTGCACAGGAAAAGCTGCATCATGCCCTTCTGCACAATGGAACATGAAGTTCACAACATCTTTGTTAATGAATGGCATATCGCACGCCGTTACAAAGATGTATTCGCCTTTCGCTTTTTTGAACCCTTCAAGCATACCTGCAAGCGGACCTACATCCTCATAGGTATCGAACACCATTTCCTTGCCACAGGCATCGTCTGCAAGCTCCCGTGCCTGCTCCCCATCCCTTACAGAAACAATGACATCATCCACGATATCCTCAAGAGTGCCAATTGTACGCTCAAGTAAAGAACTGCCGCCACTACACCGTATAAGTGACTTCTCCACATTTCCAAGACGCCTGCCACGACCACCTGCAAGAATAAGTGCTGATAAGCTCATCGAACCATAGTTTAGATTATTGGTACATATAAGTAAGCCTGAAAGCAGAAAACATTAAGTTCAAAAATATCATATGTAGATATATGATCACATATCCAGAATCCGAGAATATCGAAATGATGGCAAAGATGATATTGACCGCAGCAAGGACGGCTCCAAAAGCAAAGGGAAAGGATAGCATCGTCACCGGGCTTCTGGAACCATCCGACATAAGTATACTTGCAGACTCCATGGATGCAATGGCAGAAAGTAAAGGAGAAGGCTTTGGTTTCTTCAACCGTAATGCTCAAAACGTCAGAGATGCGGATGCGGTAATACTCATCGGACTTAAGACATCAGAACCATCCGGATTGAACTGCGGAGCATGCGGTTTTTCCACATGCAAGGAAATGATAGAACAGACATTGGTCAAAGCTGATTTTAACGGACCAAAATGTGCCTTCAAGTACATTGACCTCGGAATAGCACTGGGAAGCGCAGCAGCGAAAGCAAAGGACCTCTGCATAGACAACAGGATAATGTACACCATTGGAGCAGGTGCATTGGCAGCCGGATTGATAGATGCCGATATTGCATGCGGAATGCCGCTGAGCGTAAAAGGAAAGAACATATTCTTTGACAGGAAGTGAACTTGCATAAGGCAGAGGTCAGGAAAGACCCCTGCGCCTCTCACTTCTGTATTCATCCACCAGATGTTTTAACTTCTTTTCTTTTTCTTCCTGACGCCTTACTTCAGCCCTTTCAGCCCACTCATCAAGCGCGACCTGAAGGACCTTCGGATCGACAATAGCAAGATCATCCATCCTCTCTAAAGTTATATCTTTAAGCAAAGGAAGATCGCCTTTGAAGAAGATCTCATCTGCTGCATAGGTAACATCCCCGGCAACGAGCACTGCTTTTAAGCCCATGGCAACAAGCATCGAAGCTGTTACCGTGCTCCCCCCACTGGCATCCTCCAGAAAGACCACATCCCCACTCTTTATACCAAAACGGTCCTCCGCATCCAAAATAGCATCCCGATTGAATGAAGAGATCATTTTAACAGGAATACCCTCCCCTTTGAACTCCAGCTTGCGTATCTGTTTTAGCTTTTTTATACTATAATGAGCTTTCTTGAGAGAACGCTTTGCCCTTCGAAGGTCTTTCTTTAATACAGATATCTTATGGTCACGGATCTCAAGTTCTTTATCCTTAAGGACCTTAAGGCGGTCTTTCTCTTTTACTTTCTTAAGCTTGACTTCAAGCTTTAAGATGTGCTTGTCCTTTGCAACTGTTTCATTCTTAAGTTCCTGGACATAATCCCGGAGATTACGGATCTGAGTATCTTTTAACTTCAGTTTCTCTAAAGCTCTCCTGAACCTTTCATCAGCATCCTCATCAGGAGTTGCCAACAATTCCACAGGTTTCTTCCCGGGAGCCGGCACCCCCGAAACCTTCTCTATAGCTTCACCTATGGAAGCACCCTGGATCACATACAGCTTTATCTTATCCATATCCAGATGAGGATGTGATTTCTTCTCAACACGTGAGAACATGCCCTTGTAGTTCCGGTAAGCATAAAGAGCTGCAGCAAGAGAGTCACGTTCATGGTCGTTGGAATAACCATACGGCCTCCCAAGAGCTATCTTCTCCTCAGAGGAGATTTCCGCAGAAGGCACATTTATCACGGCATTGAAACTGCGCCTTATCCGATCCACAGAACCCGGAGTTGGCGTGACATCCGTACCAATGACCGCAGGTTTACCATATTCAGCAATAAGTTTGACAACCTCATCATGAGAAATGCCACGGATACTTTTCAAAAGCAGAAGTTCACCATCAAAAGAGAGTATAGCTATTCCCACAGTGGTGCCAGGGTCGATACCCACAATTGTGGGGCGCCTTTTAGCCTTTGATAAGGGAGCATACTGGATCTTATCACGCACAACGTTGCTGACACGGATCTGGGCATCCGCAGTTGAACCGGAACCAACAGGCACCAGATTCCTCTTTGCATGTACGGTGAACTCAGCATTCACATAACCTCCGAACCCACGGGAGATCCTGCTTGAATAGGTATATCCATGCTCCTTTGAAGCCTTTTTCAGTATCGCCTCGACCTCACGACTCCTTTCCCTCACAGCCCCATGGACCTTACGACGATATCGGTTCTGACTCCAGCCCCCGCGCCCAAGGGAGCGGGCACGACTTACCTTTATCTTCGTGATATCTTCAAAAAGAGATACTTCCGACCCGACCCCCATACTCACAAGGCGGGCACATGCCTCTGCTTCCTCATTGGGATCGAACTGATTGAAGGACAATCCATTTTCCTTTGCAAGATGTAAAAGGGATCTCTTGTGCAGACCCCCTGTGACCTGTACGAGCTTAACGCCCTCAGGAAGCTTTTCAAGAAAACGCACAAGCTCTTTTTTACCAGGAGCCAGCTCGAAGATATTGTCCACTGCGAGATATTGAGGATGCTCCTCGCGAACCATCTTCAATATACGAGGAAGGCGCACCATTGTATGGTGGGTGACCTCCCCCTCTTTCAGCACAGTAACTGCATACCTTGGAAGCTCTTTTGCCCTGGATGAGCCTTTAGCAATGTCAATGCCGAATATAACCCCGGTTCCCACAACCATTATAAATTAAATTGGGAGGTCATAGAATATACATCATTCGCCCTTGATAACTCGAACGACCTCATCCAGGTCCTTTTCAATATTATACTTCCGCTTGAAATGAGTAAGCACATTGAAGACATCACGCCTGAGCAGCTCTTCTGCATTAAGATGGTCAAGGGTCACATACTGTGGCCAATCGATGAACTCAACGCCCTCCTCACTGACGAAGATGTTGTACTCGCTAAGGTCTGAATGGATGATACCCAGAGAATAGACCTTGGTCATTTGGGAAAGGATCTCCTCAAGTACCCAATTCGGTTCAGTGAGCTTTGTTTTAACAAGAATACTGCCCTTTGCAGGAGCCATTACAATGGCATGCCGATTATAATCAAGAGGTTTTGGAATTGAGATCTCGGAGTACAACTGCTCCATAATATCGAACTCTCGCTTTGCGGAAAGCCTTGCAGCATAGATCCAGGAGAAATGTTCACGGTAAGCAAGGTGCTCACGACCCCTTTTAACGCTCTTGAAACTGGTACGACCTTCCCGGTGGAACTTGATGATGACCGGAGTCGGTTCTCCAATAGCAAGTTCGGGTTCCCTGATAGCCTCGTGCACGACAGACTCTTTGCCCACACCCACCTCATCGCCAATTGCGCTGACAGAGCCCCTCTTGACAAAAGTGTTCAAAGCGAGTGCATCATAACCGTCAAAATATATCTGATAGCCCTCGTAGGGAGTTTTCGTGCCCACGACCATATTGGACCTGAAAAGCTGAAGGAGCTTATATTCAAGCTGACTATATGAGAATCTAGTATATTTCCGGACCTCCTCAACAGGAACCCACTCATAGTGTTTCATTCCTATTTCGATACCCATCAGTATACGAAGGTCTTTACTATCCAGTTGCCTGAACAGTTTTACTACATCATCTATCATCGACTGTTATTCTCCCGAATCTTAAAGATAGTTTTTGGTCGTACAAAACAACAATTAGATCAGGAAAGGCGTTTCCTTGACTCCTCCACCTCATCCACAATACCAGGATATTCACTGAACACAGACAGAATATCAAGTGCAGCGACAATATCCACCACACCTAGAGCTCCCACAACATCCCCATCAGAGGTCCTTATGGGAGCTACTACCACTGCCTTTCCCTTGTAGACACCCTCAGTAGGCATTTTCCTTATGATCGTGTTGGTCTTTATAACCTCTTCAAGGACAGGACCAGTATAATCATCATCCACAACGACACCCCTTTCCATACGAAGCCCTTTGAACTTCTTACTTCGGATCGTAACAGGGATCCCAATCACAGCATGCACTGCCTCAGCTATTGGCTTAAGGTCTTCTGATGTTGAATCACCACATATTCTCAAACACACCATATTTATATCCCTCCTTCATGACATTTAAACATCCAAAATACTCCAAAAACATCGAAAGGATCATTCCCCACCCCTCTTGAGTCCGGAAACATAATTATAAGCTTCGAACGCTGCAATTACGCCATCACTTGCAGCTGTTATAACCTGTCGCAAAATAGCATTGCGACAATCCCCGACCGCAAAAATACCCTTTTCAGAACATTCCATCCTTTCATTGGTTATGATGAAGCCAGATTCATCTTTATCCACATCCACAAATCCAGTATTAGGCTCCACGCCCACATATACAAAGACACCATCGATAGGAACCCTGCGGACCTCATTGGCATTTATGTCGCGTATGACTGCTTCCCTTACAACAGAATCCCCGACAATTTCCTCAAGGGTAGTGTTCCATAAGACCTCAATATTGGACCTGGCAAAAGCCCTGTCCTGAAGTATTTTCGAAGCTCGCAGTTCATCCCTCCGATGAACAATACAAACAGATGCAGCCACATCAGAAAGGATCAGAGCATCCGTAATTGCAGACTCGCCGCCACCTACCACCATTACATTACGACCTGAAAAGAAAGGACCATCGCAAGTAGCACAATAGGAAACGCCCCTCCCACGGAACTCTTCCTCTCCCGGAATTCCAAGGTGCTTAGGTTCTGCACCGGTTGCAATAATAACGCTGCTCGCTTCAAGATCACCTTCTGAAGTGTGGACGATCTTCTTATCCCCATCCAATCGAACCTCGAGAACATCCTTATCTTCAACAACAACCCCTGCTGCCTTTGCATGTTCGGCAAATTTATCCATAAGCTCCATACCACCAATGGATGGAAAGCCCGGATAGTTCTCCACATTACCAGTAGTTGATATCTGCCCGCTAACAAATCCTTTTTCAAGAACGAGCGTATTGAGACCATACCTTACAGCATAGATCCCTGCAGAAAGCCCCCCAGGCCCTCCGCCAATGATTATAAGATCATAGACCACTTTAAATGCCCCATCAGGATACCATAGAAACAGCTTTTTCCTTGTCAGGAACACCAACAAATGCCACTTTCCCATCTATGATAGTGGTAGGGACCGACATTATAGAATATTCCTCTGCAAGTTTCTCACCCTCAGGAGTGTCAAAGTCAATTTCATCATAATCAAAATCATTCCCCTCTTTCAAGCTCTGCCAGAGCTTCTTTGCCTCAGGACAGACATGGCACCATGAAGCGTGAACAAGTATAACTTTTGTCATCAATTGATCCCCCTATAATTCAATTTATACTATACAATAAGAAACTCATCTAATAAATATAATACCAAAAAAGCTAAAGAAAAATACCCGATCATCGGGCACTCATACCCTTACTGAACGTTTAACCAGGTCTGATCGAGCTGTCCACTGTAACGTGTTCCGCCAAATTCAAATACAACGGTCGGCTCTTCTATCGCAGCCCATCCCGGAACATGCGGAGTGACCTTCCAGGTCTGCTTCACAGATTCCCCCGGATTGATGATACCAAAAGAAAGAGTGGCCTTTTTCACATTAACGTTAGCTGGAAATGTCGCAATTATTATAAGATTCTCATAAGGTTGTTGATAGAAGTTCTTCACCCACACATCGATCCCAACGCTCTGGCCGGATGCACACTGAGCAGGCGGCATTATCTTAATGAACTGGGCAAGAACACTACTTTCAACAGGAACTGCATTAGAGATATCCACACTGGAAATTGAACTGCTTCCAGCTTGCTTATTTTTATTTATGACAAGACCAACTAAGAGAATGACAATTGAAAAAACACCAATTAACGGTGCATTATCAACTAATGAATTAGAGGGTGAAGAAGGTGATGTCACATTCAGAGGAGCCGCATCCACTCGTGAGATAGGGGCATCCAGATCTACTTTAGTCACAAGCCATTGATTACCGATCTTTTGTGTCTTGAGATATACCTGTTTTTGAACAGAACCCACAACCTCATCTTTCTCAAAAATACTCACATTACAATCGGCAGTCAAATAAGCGACTTTGTCTTCAATTGTTATGTCTTTCAAGGAGATCTGCTGAATAGAACCTGCAGGAATACCCCTGTTCTTAAACTTTATATTTAGAGTTGCAGGTACAATAAAATCAGTGCCATCATAATAAGAAAGTGCGGTCTCAAATTCACCCTCATTAAAGGAGTTGAGAAAATTCAGGACAGTCTCATTAATTGCCTCGTGAGAGCCTGAGCGAAGACATCCGCTACCACCTGTAATTACCAGAATAATAAGAACAATACATACACAAGAAAGCACTTTTTCAAACAACGCCACCATACGACAATAGCCCCTTCCTTAAAATTACATTAAAGATCAAGATCAATATACATAGATGAAAATAAATTAAAACGAAAAATAATAAAAAAATAAAAGGATAAGGTGAATCACTTCACCTTATGGCCAGAGTGCAAGTGATTTCTTTACACCGAATGAAGGTGTTGTGAATCCTGCGGTTGTTGAGGAACCTGATTCAGGAGTAATGACCAGGTTTAGAGTGGACCTTGGTTCAACAGTGATGCCTGAATCCTTAAGACCGGTAACACCTGCTCCATCAAGTTCGGTGTAAGCTGTTCCTGTGCTTGATACGGTAGAGATGTAGATGTTAACAAGATCTCCCTGGTTCATGATCGGTGAAGCTGTTGTAAATGAGCCATCCTCATCCCTGATCTTCTCAACTGTGAAGAAATATTTAGCATTGTCACCAGGAGTGGTTTGAGTACCTGTAACCAAATCGTTCATGTTTGCGGAAGCATTCTCATCCGTAAGGAAATCAGCCATTATAGCACCATGAGTCATGTCATTGTTCGCGTAGACAAGATCGTTAGTATTAGTACCATCAGTAATGGTAATGACAGCCTGATTAAGATCGATTTCTGAGCTACCAATATTGAGTGCAACCTTTACTTTAAGGAGGTCGATAGTAGCAGATGTGTTTGCAAGAGTGGAGTCATTATTAGCGCGTATGCCCTCGATACCCTTGATCATCAAGTTAGAGGATACTTCCTCAGCTGCCTGTTTACCGGTTGACTGTGCTTTTTCCTGGAGTACACCGGAAGTCTGAATCAATACTGCTGCTGCTACTGCTGCTACCAATACCATTGCAATGAAGATAATGAGGGTGCCGATTCCTGCCTGAGCACGATCATTGTTCATCATCAGATGTTTGTTTGCTTTCATTCATTAATCTCCTATCTTTTAAGTTAATCAGATAAATTGGAATATTTCCATCTTTATGGATAGAGGAAGTAACTTTTTTTGATCTGAATATGGTAATTGTGAGCTGTACAAGTTTTGAAAACCTTATTCAGCAACACAAGATCATTAAAGATCAATTTTGACATCCCTCCAAACACAATGCAGCGATGATGAAACACACAATACAACCATAGTTTGAAAATTCAAACAAATAATGTTATATAGCATTTTCATCATATGCTCATCATAATTAGTATTATGTGTTTTTATATATATATTGCACGGTTGGAAAATCCAAACAAGAAACAACACGGTAGAAAAGAACGTAAATAAATTCATATTAGAAAGTCTTCAAATACTAACGAGCGAGATGAACAAAATGAGTACTGGGCTCTTACTAAATATCACAATTTGTTTTGCAATAGCAGTGATCTCTTTGACATTTGCATGGGTACTTGCAAAAAATAAGAATCTGGAAAAACAAAATTCAAAGCCTACACTTTATGCATTGATCACATTCTGGCTACTTGTAGCATTTACTTACTACCCCACAGCCTTTCGGATGATAGCAGCCTACCTGAACAATACGCAGGTTGACGTATTGATGTATTACATAGCATCCATTCCTTTTGCTTTTGTGTCCGTGCCACTGGCATACATTATCATCTACGTCATAACAGGGAACAAAAAGGCAAGTAGCTACGTAAGTATAATATTCGCAATGTTTGGAGTATTATACCTGATATTCCTATTAACTAACGGAGTAATAGAACCAGTAGCAACTTATTGGTCTTCAATTATCAGCATAAACAGTAACATTGCGATCAACATATACCTGCTTGGCCTTTTTATCATCCCCACAGCAATGATACTTGGAATAATGTTGTTGATACTCCTAAGGAAGATATCGAAAAGAATGCGATATCACACAGTACTGCTGCTTGTGTCAATCTCATTCGTCATCGATTTCATGTTAACTGACATGATCACGACACTTGATAGAATGCAGCTTGTTGCAAGGATCTTTGTCCTCATAGGAACAGTTCTTGCATATCTTTCATATTTCCCACCAATGACATTACAAGAAAAACTCGGCATTATGCAGCATAAATATGAGCCTTTTGACGAAGATGAGTACATGGATCTCGAGGACAGTACATATGTCTGAGGAAATAAATGTTGAATATGAGAAAAGGGTGGCCGAATTCTACCAGTCATTGGGAATAAATCAAGGACCAGGGGATATCCAATACCGTATTATCTTATTAGTTCTGAAGAAAAATGAAGGTAAAATAACGGATTTTGCAGAGATAAGAGCATACACAGACCAATTTGCAGACAGAGGAAGTATTGGAAGTAAGATGAAGAGCGTATTCCAGGCAGAGGGAATTGCAGAGAAAGTGCAACGCGGCGGTTATGTGATAACAGAAAGGGGATTAATAGCCGCTAATTTTTTGAAATATACATCTGCATTCTACAAAAGGACAAAGAGCATGCAGGCAATGCTTGATCGCCTTCCATAACGGCGAAAGATGTATATAGAAGAAATGCTATGTACATCTTTATACTTCAATGTACATAAGTGGTTATTATGCACTCTGCAATACATGAAATTATCAATTCTACGGAAAAAAGGGTCAAGACGCTTTATGAAGCGGAGAGCCCTGCAGTTTTGAAGGGGAATACACAAGGAATAGAGAAGATCATCGAAGCCATATACACGAAAAAGAATAGTGGAAAGGTTCCGATAATCGCAGAGGTCAAACCTGCATCCCCATCTATGAAAATAATGGACATTTCACCAGAAGAAGCTGGGAAAATAGCCATCGATATGGAAGCTGCAGGAGCTATTGCCATATCTGTTCTGACGGAACCGGAGTTCTTTGAAGGCTCTACGGACAACCTTAAAGCTGTCAGAGAAGCTATTTCATTACCGGTGCTGAGAAAAGATTTTATTATTGACAAGGTGCAGTTCGATGAAGTAAGAAGTGATCTTATATTATTGATCGCAGGGATTCTCGGCGAGAAGCTGGAGGAGCTCATTGAATATGCACGATCGAAGGAATTTGAACCCCTTGTGGAAGTACATAATAAAGAAGAACTTACATATGTTCTTGAAAATAGTTCAGCAAAGATCGTAGGCATCAATAATCGCGACCTTACAACCCTTGAAGTGGATATTGCCACCACAGAGGAACTTATACCGATAATAAAGAAGTACGACAGGAGCACAGGTGAAGAACACCTTGTTATCAGCGAGAGTGGCGTACATACACCTGAAGACGCAAGAAGGATGATGAGAGCCGGTGCTGATGCAATACTTATAGGAACTTCCATTGTCAAAGATGGAGACATTTATAGAAAGACCAAAGAGCTGGTCGATGCACTTGATGACACTATGGAATGATAATAGGAGGTATGATATGAGCGATACAAAGTATGGAAAGTACGGCGGGCAGTTCGTCCCGGAGATACTGATGCCTGCTCTCGAAGAACTTGAGCAGGGATATGAGAAGTACAGGAACGACCCACAATTCCTGGAGGAGCTTGATTATTATCTGAAAGATTTTGCAGGTCGGGAAACACCTCTTTATCACGCCAGGAACCTTAGCAAGAAATACGGCACAAAGATCTATCTGAAAAGGGAAGATCTTGTACATGGTGGCGCTCACAAACTGAACAACACGATTGGCCAGGCATTGCTTGCGAAATATATGGGAAAGTCAAGACTTGTGGCAGAGACCGGAGCAGGACAGCATGGCACTGCTACTGCCATGGCAGGGACGAATCTGGGATTCGAGACACATGTGTACATGGGCGCCAAGGACACTGAAAGGCAGCGCATGAACGTTTATCGAATGGAGATCATGGGCACAGAGGTACATCCGGTCGAATCCGGTTCAAGGACACTTAAAGATGCCATCAACGAGGCCTTGCGTGATTGGGTTTCAAATGTCGAGAATACGCATTATCTGATAGGTTCAGTAGTTGGCCCACACCCATATCCAATGATGGTGAGGGATTTCCAGAGCGTGATCGGAAATGAGGTCAAGCAACAGATAATGGAAAAGGAGGGATGTTATCCGGATTCAATAGTTGCCTGTACAGGTGGCGGTAGTAATGCCATGGGCATATTCTACCCGTTCATTGAAGAGGACGTGAAGCTCATTGCAGTGGAGGCAGGCGGAAAAGGTATGACATATACCAAGGATGCTGCACTTCATTCGGCATCACTGTCAGTCGGAGAGGACGGAGTCCTCCAGGGCGCTCGGACCCGCATACTTCAGGATGAATACGGCCAGATCCTCGAATCAAGTTCCATTTCAGCAGGATTGGATTACTCAGGAGTAGGACCTGAGCTTGCCCATCTAGCAGACATTGGAAGACTTCTGCCCCGTGTTGTCAATGATGATATGGCATTGGAAGCGTTCCACGAGCTAAGTCGTGTGGAAGGTATCATCCCTGCGCTTGAATCATCTCATGCGGTAGCACATGTCATGGAAGCAGCAGAGTCAGGTGAACTTGGCGAACTTGTAGTGATCAATCTCTCCGGAAGAGGGGATAAGGACCTTGAAACCGTCATAGATCTCGAAAGGAGGGAATGATATGAGATTATCCGATAAATTCAATGAACTGAAGAACAGGAATGAGACAGCACTTCTTGCTTATGTGTGTGCAGGAGATCCGGATATTGATTCGACTCCACGAATTGTTGATTCGCTGATAAGGGGCGGTGCAGATATTATTGAGCTGGGATTGCCGTTCTCAGATCCGGTGGCAGACGGACCTACCATACAGGCAGCATCCGAAAGAGCACTTTCAGCAGGAATGAACCCAGACAGATATTTTGAACTTGTGGCAAACCTTGATTTACAGGTTCCACTTGTGTGCATGACATACTATAATCTGATATACAAACGAGGAATTGAAAGATTTGTAAAGGATTGTGTCAGTTCAGGCATTAGCGGATTGATCATCCCTGACCTGCCGGCAGAGGAAAGTAATGACCTTGCAAACTGCTGTTCAAGGGAAGGAGTGGACCTTATATTTTTGGTAGCTCCGGTTACCACGGATGAGAGAATAGAGATGATATTGTCCAAGACGTCCGGCTTTGTGTATATTGTCTCAAGATCAGGCGTTACAGGAACAAGGTCCGACGTCACAGCTGCGACCTCCGACATAATTTCAAGGGTCAGGACAGAAATCCCGAAAGCTGTTGGTTTTGGAATTTCCAATGCAGAACAGGCAGCAAAGATCATAGATGCAGGTGCTGACGGAGTTATAGTGGGTTCTGCTTTTGTAGATATTATCGCATCAGGAGAAAATGTCGAAAAAAGACTGGAAGACCTTACAACTGAAATTAAGGCAGTCTGCAGAAGGGACTGAAGAACAGAAATTAAACTTAGAGGGAGTTAGCTCCCTCTGCAATTATTCGAACAACTGGTCTACGAACCATTTAGGATCGAACTTTTTAAGGTCGTCATACCCCTGACCCATTCCGAGGAACAGAATTGGCTTACCTGTTATGTAGGCAATGGATATTGCTGCACCACCTTTGGAATCAGCATCTGTTTTCGTTAGAATTGAGCCATGAATTGGGACAGCATCATTGAATTGCTGTGCACGTTCTACGGCATCATTGCCTGCAACTGCTTCATCCACAAAGATTATGAGATCTGGAGAGCTTACACGGCAGACCTTCTCAAGCTGCGCCATGAGATTCACATTTGTGTGCATCCTGCCGGCCGTATCGGAAAGTATGACATCTACATTGTTTGCTTTTGCATGCTGTACAGCATCATAGACAACTGCTGCAGGGTCACCGCCTTCCTGATGCTTGATCAGTTTTACGCCGATCCTCTCTGCGTGAATAGCAATTTGATCGATAGCTCCTGCCCTGAAAGTATCACCGGCTGCAATAACAACGGAATATTTCATGTCTTTCAGGCGTTTTGCCATTTTTGAGATCGTCGTTGTCTTTCCGGTTCCGTTAATACCTATGAAAACGATATGAACCGGCTTTTTTGCATCCCTGATGTAATCATCAAGGTCGAAAACGTTTGCAGACATGACCTTGTAGATAGCACTCCTCAATGCATTCTCCACAAGTTCACCAGTATTCTTTCCGAGCTTCTTGCGACTTCCAACAAGCTCTTCTTTTACAGACTCGACTATCGCCTCTGCGACATTGATGGCAATATCGCTCTCAAGCAAAGCCATTTCAAGCTCCCAGAGAGAATCTTCGATATCACTTCCATCGAGTATGACCTCTCTTTCGAAAACAAGGGCTTTGGCCTTTTGAGCAAAACCGATCTTTTGTTTTAATGAGGAGGCGGGTTTAGGCTCATCTTCAGAAGGAGAAACGATTTCCGAAACCTCTGGTGCTGATACCGGTGTTGATACTGGCGACGATACTGGCCCTTCTGCCGGTTCGACCTCAAGGATCTCTTCGACAGGCTCTTTTAACTCAACAGCTTTCTCATCGATGGTCTTACCGATCGATTGTTTGAAACTACCAAGTTTTTCCTTGAGCTTATTAAACACTAAAACTCATCCTTAAAAATGATAAAAATAAAAAAGGAATCAGAACATCATGAACAAGATCACGCTGGCTGTCTGCTTCCAACTGCGGATTCAATTGAAGCCAGACGCTGCCCTATCTGAGCAAGTGTTCCATTCAAGCGTTCAACAACCTTGCCAAGCTCTTCCTTGCGCTGGGTAAGAGTCTCAATGGCTTCAGCAGGAGTTTTCTCCACGCTGATACCTGCTCCGACACTTACAACGATCTTATCGACATCTGCAATATTTGCATGTATCAATGCCCCTGCTCCCAGAGGGATCATCGTATTGATAGCACCGGAAGCAGATCTAAGCTCTTCCAGAGTAGCGATGGCACGTGTGCAATCCTCAATGGACATCTGCACCATACCGAGCTGCTGATTAACTGATTCAGCATTCTGCTGTAACTCGCGATGTTGAGCTGCGAGATTTCGTGCGTCCTGTTCACTCATTTCTGACATAGATCTCATGCCTCTGTGACACTCTCGATCTTAATTAATGCCCTAACGATCCTATGTTTACTACCAAAAGTGGACAATGTCTTATCACGAGCATTCTTTTCATTTTGGCTCTCGACGTTCTTGGTGAACTTCTCCCAAGAATGTCCTGCTTTGAATGTGCCTTTGACAACATAATTCTGCATATGAAATCACCTGTTATATTATTAATTTAAAGACCAATGATCAAGCAAAGAACAGTGCGTCCTCAACCCTTCCGAGTTCGTGACCCGTAGTATTGGAACCTGCTACATATCCTTTTGAATTGGCGAGCAAACCTGAGCCTACTGCCTGTGAACCATAGTTAGTGGTACCCACTTCGACAGGAAGAGCGAATACATCCTCAAGAACGGAAAGTTCATCCGGCGTCACCATTGGGTGGACCAGTAAACCTCTGTTCGTGACAACGCCTGCCATTCCAACAGTACCCAGACCTGCAATAGTGCCTCTGTGAACATCTACTCCAAGGACCCTTGATATCACTTCTATCGAACTATCGGTCATTTCCGGATGCACAAGTGCTGCCGTATCATTTGCCAGTATCACATTACCAACGGCTGTGAGCATATCTGGAAGCACTTCGACTGGAACCTCAACGTCTTTGAGATCACTGATATTGGCATTCCTTGAAATCAGGAAACCATTTGAATTGCCTTTGGAAAGTGAACCTACCACAATACTGCCATTTATCAATGTAGAGATTACCTTTACATCAAGCTGTTCTGCAAGCAAGTCGATAGCCTTTCCAGCAGTACCGATAGGAACGATAGCCACATCTTCTGTACATGTGGCAAATACCCCTAATACAGGGTTATCATAGATGTTCACTGTTTTGATCATTATTGTCCTATGCTATACGATATAATATCCATCTTAAGATCAAGCAAGTTCTGCCTGGATCTCTCCATCTTCGAACTTTGCAGCTCGAATACGGATGGACGATGGTGGTTTCTGAGAACCTCGTTCCCAGATCTTGTGGTTGATAGTAGCATCTATCTTGATCTGTGAAGGATCTGCTTTCATGTGCCTTACAAGATATTTTCTTATAAGAGACATAGCTCTGCTGGTACGTTTCCACCTTGGAGCAAGCTTTGCTTCACGAAGTGGAATAGTGTAGATCTGTTCCTTTACCGCGTCTTCTGCCATTGTCATCACCTTATTTCACGTCTAAACTGTTCCTTCTCCAGTGCCTTCTCTTTGGGTGGCTAACAACCTTTCTGTTAGTCTTAATGATTACCCAGGTTGGTACGCGCTGATTCTGGTTATGCGCTTTTGCCAGCCTTATCTTCTGTCCTTTTGTATTGTGGCTCACTTATCTCACCTGTGATTTGATTAATTGTAACGCCAATCATAAAGATTTGCGTCTATAACTCGATTATCCTATAAATCATTAATCTATGAGCAATAAGATTCCCTATCTGATATCATCTTTATGTTCAACAAAGAACGGTATATCAGATACGTTTTAAAACTCTTGATTGCATATGTTGCGGAAATATATCGATAACTTTTTCATTTCCATAATGTTGCCTTATCAGTTCACGTAACTCTGTTTCATAATCTGCCTTGGCAATACTGTCACTTTGACCTTCATCGATCACCAGATGTTTTTCAACAAGCATGTTGACCGCACTTCTACCATATCCCTGAAGAGGGCAGATGTATTTCACACCAAACCGATCCTCAATGCTTCGGATCTCTCCATCCGTAAGCCTTGGCACACGATCATCACGCCTCACACCATCAGCGATCACTGACACCGAATCTTCCTTTGCGAGTGTTTCGATCACATTCTTGTGTATGAAATTTATCGCGTTTCTCGGATAACCGTCCTCAATAATGATATTCAATGCAGTTTCCAGAATAGTACGATCAAGCTCCAGTACTCTGTGGGAGAAGCCCAATTCATCAGCCGTTACTTTTGCAATATCCCCCACCGGAAGTATCGAAAATGTGCATGTCACGAGTTCGATATCGAAAAAGGGGTCAAGCATTATAGCAGACAATGAACTATCCTTACCTCCACTGAAAAGTACATGAGCTTTCATATTCACATACGAGTTATGGAAGTCTGGCGTTTCTGTGGCTGCATCTGTGTAAGAAGAACTTTGAGCTTCTCATCATCTATCTTTGTCTGAAGACGACCATTTTGTGCAAGCATCACAAGCTGGGATTCAAGCTGTTCAACCAATTCCTTGCGAGAGAGCCTCAATCGAGTCAATCTCTCACGCGCCTCAGGTGTCATGACCTGGCGAAGAACTGCCTGAACCTGCGCATCCCTTTCAGCTTGTGCCTGCTCCTGCTGATATGCAGCCTGAGCCTCATTCTGTGGAGAGGATTGCTGCTGCTGCTGTTGCTGGAGCTCTGCGAGCCTTTTTTGTCGGATAGCTTCAAGATCATCCACTGTAGATCACATCCATTTATTATATAGCAAATATGACCGCTGGGTCATTGACAGGCAACTTAGGAGTGACATGGATGGGAGCAAACTCCCAATAACCACATCAGTATTTTGAAAGTTCAGGAATGGTCTCAACGAGATCGTTCTTGACTTCAGTAGAGAGGTTGTCAAGTAAAGACTGACCTGCAGGAGCGATAACCCTACCGCTTTTCAGCTTGCGCACAAATCCTGCGGACTCAAGCTGCTGGAATGCTGCCCTTACAACAGAACCACTTCCTTTTGCTTTCTTGGATGGGTTTGCACCCCTACCTTTCTTACCACCATATACAGACCTGAGTCTCTCAACGCCAACAGGACCCTGCATATAGATTGTCCTCATGATAGCTGCACAGCGGGTGTACCACCAGTCGTTGTCAATTGGTGATTGTTCCTTGTGAACACCGGTCTTAACATAAGCTGCCCATTCGGGTGGCTTCATCTGATCATTCTCTTTTAGGTTCTCTGCCAGCTTTGCAATAATATCTGAAGCAGGAACGTCGTATGCTGTAGTCATTATATCCTCCTTGGAATGAAATGTATCGATTGAATTTCTGCATATTTTGATCTTTCGTAAACTTGTTGAAAGCAAGTAATACTCTATTACAATATGTGCATGGAAATAGGGTGTAATTTATTGATTAGTATATACGTGTTTCGGCAGTGTCCCATATCCTCATCTAATAAGACAAAGAAATGTGGGATAACTTGCCTCATTTTTCGAAAGTCTGTGCCCTTCCAGGCCCTACGGACACATATTTGATAGGAACTCCCATCATATCTTCCAGCTTCTCCACATAATCACGGGCAGCCCGAGGAACATCCCCATAGCTCTTCACACCCGTAAGATCATCGGACCAGCCTTCAAGGTCCTCATAGATAGGTTTACACATGCTCAAAAGGGAAGTATCTTCCGGTGGATAATCCAGCCTTTCACCATTGAGATCATATGCCACACACACCTTAACGACATCAAGGTCTGAAAGCACATCCAATTTAGTCAATGCGACACTGGTGTAACCGTTCAGGTTTATCGCTTTCTTGAGCAACGGAAGGTCGAACCATCCGCATCTGCGGGACCTGCCTGTGGTAGTGCCGAACTCGTGCCCCACATCATGAAGATGCGCTCCGGCCTCATCATAAAGTTCAGTAGGTAACGGGCCTTCACCTACCCTTGTGATATAAGCTTTCACAATTCCCAGAACCTCATCGACCTTTGTCGGGCCGACACCAAGATTTGCACATGCAGAACCTGCAATAGTGCTGGAAGAGGTAACGAACTTCTGAGTTCCGTGAATAACATCAAGGAAAGTGCCCTGCGCACCCTCTGCCAGAACGTTCTTACCTTCAGAGAGAGCTTCATTTATCTCATAGGAAACATCCGTGACATAAGGGGCAAGTCTCTGACCAAGCTTCACATATTTGTCCATCAGTTCACTATCGGTAACTATTGAAGTATCGCCACCAAGTTCCCTGATAGCAGCTTCCTTGGATGCAGCCATCTCAGAAAGCCTTTTCATGAGCCTTTCAGAATCCACAAGGTCCGACATTCGGATCTCATCCCTTGCGATCTTATCAACATAAGCAAAGCCAATACCCTTTTTAGTAGTACCTATCTTCTCTTTACGTGATGATTCACGAAGGCCGTCCAGTTCAACATGATAAGGCATAATGATACTCGTCTTAGCATCTATACCTAATTTATCAGAAGATACCTCAACACCTGTCTTTGCAAGCATATCGATCTCTTCTGCTAAAACCTCTGGATTAAGGACAGTGCCCGGACCTATCAGAACCCTTGAATCAAGCAGGAAACCAGAGGGTATGAGATGAAGCTTATAGACATCATCCCCAACGACCACAGTGTGGCCTGCATTATCCCCGCCCTGGAACCTGACAACAAGATCGTAGTCTTTTGATAACAGATCAACGATCTTTCCTTTTCCTTCATCACCGAACTGTGACCCTGTCAGAATCGTAAACATAGTGGGTGCAATTGCAGTTTAGCTTTAATAAGGTTTTGATTGATAATCTGCAGATAAATTTAGTTTACGACAAAAATAATATATTAGCATAGGTCATACACAATAAATTAACAAAAGGGGATTTTTATTGGTGGTAACATTGGAAAGAAACATAAACATTCATTCATCTGCAAAGATACTTGGGACCAGTTCCATAGGTGACAATTCAGTCGTCCTTGAGAACGTAGTCCTTGGCTATCCCGAACATTCAATTCTCACTGCCCTGCTGGAAAAAGGAATGAGAACAGAAGAAGCAGAATATACAGGTTGTACAATTGGTTCGAACTCGTTCATCAGACCTAACACAACTATATTCAGCAACGTAAGTACAGGTGACGATTTCAGGACAGGTCACAACTGTCTGATTCGTGAGAACACCACCATTGGAGATAACGTACTTATAGGAACCAATGTCATAATCGATGGGAATGTAACAATAGGGGACAACGTCAGCATACAGGGTAATGTCTACATACCCACGCATGTGAAAATAGAAGACAATGTATTCATCGGCCCCTGCGCCGTTCTGGCCAATGACAAATACCCGATAAGAAATGAATATCATCCCGAAGGACCAGTAATAAGAAAAGGCGCATCCATAGGTGCAAATGCCACAATACTCCCTGGTGTGGAAATAGGAGAAGGAGCAATGGTCGCAGGCGGAGCATTGGTAACAAAGAATGTACCTGCATGGAAACTGGCCATCGGTTGCCCTGCTGAAATAAAGGACCTGAACGAAGAACTGCAAACGTTGAACAAGATCTAATTACACCAATGAGGCTAAAAATGATACCAATAGCAAAACCAGATATCGGCGAAGAAGAAATAAAAGCCGTGTGTGAAGTGCTTCGTTCAGGAATGATAGCAGAAGGAAAACGTGTTGCAGAATTCGAAGAAGAATTTGCAAGCTACATCGGAGCAGACCATGCTGTTGCTGTCAATTCCGGCACAGCCGCCCTCCATGCTGCCCTCCTTGCACACGGGATCGGAAATGGAGATGAAGTGATAACAACCTCATTCAGCTTTATTGCTACTGCAAACTCTATAATGTACACCGGTGCAAAACCAGTATTTGCGGATATCGAACCGGATACGTTCAATATCGACCCCACCCTTATCGAAGAAAAGATAACCGATGATACAAAAGCAATTATGCCGGTCCACCTCTACGGACATCCCGCAGAGATGAAGGCCATTACCGATATTGCCGAAGACCATGACCTGATACTCATCGAAGACGCATGTCAGGCACATGGGGCAGCACACCACGGAAAGAAAGTCGGTTCTTTTGGAACAGGAGCATTCAGTTTCTACCCGACCAAGAACATGACGACAAGCGAAGGCGGAATGATCACGACAAACGATGAAGAGGTCGCCAGAAAAGCAAAAATGATACGTGCTCACGGATCGCAGCAGCGATATCTCCATGAAATTGTCGGATATAACCTGAGGATGACAGACATTGGAGCTGCCATAGGACTAACACAGCTTAAGAAATTGCCCTCGTACAATTCCCTCAGGCAGAGAAATGCAGCCTTGCTCTCAAAGGGTCTGGAAAATACAGATGGAATTACAGTACCTGTTGTGAAAGAGGGGTGCGAGCACATGTTCCATCAATACACCATCCGGGTGAACGATAGGGACGAACTATTAACAAGACTGGAAAAGGCAGGAATAGGTACTGGAGTATATTATCCAATACCCATACACATGCAGCCTATCTACAAAGATGCAGGTTATACAGACAAACTTCCAGAATGTGAGAAAGCATCAAAGGAAGTGCTCTCCCTACCAGTGAATCCAGGAGTTTCAGAAGAGGAAATTCAACAGATAATCGATGCGGTCATAAAAGGAGTTGAATGATAATGCTTCGCGTAGGCGTCATTGGCGTAGGTGCCATGGGGCAACACCATGTCAGAATATACAATGAAATGGAAGGCATTGAACTTGTAGGCATTTCAGATGTTGACCAGAAGAGAGTGGAAGAGCTGGCAGACCAATATGGTGTCAAGGCATTTACGGATTATAATAAGCTACTAGAAGAAGGTCTGGATGCAGTAAGTATCGTTGTACCTACAACCCTTCATAAAGCAGTTACTCTCGATGCCATAAATTCAAATACCAATGTACTTGTGGAAAAGCCGATCGCGGACACACTTGAAAATGCTGACATAATGATAGAAGCAGCGGAGAAAGCAGGCCTTACCCTGATGATAGGTCATATCGAGAGATTCAATCCCGCCACTTCTAAAATGAAAGAGATCATCGAAAGCGGACTTCTCGGAAAGATAGTGTCCATATCCACACGAAGGGTAGGACCTTATAACCCAAGGATAAGGGACGTAGGCATAATTCTCGATCTTGGCGTACATGACATTGATGCGATCTCCTACATGTACGCAAGCAATGTGTCGGAAGTCTATGCCATTGCAGGAAAGGACATACATTCGCAGGAAGACCATGCATCCATAATGCTTCGTTTTGGGGATGACAGAGCAGGACTTGCCAGCACTAACTGGCTGACCCCACATAAAGTAAGGCAGATGGAAGTAATTGGCGTGAATGGTGTCGGATATCTGGATTACATCGACCAGACAGTAACGATACACGATGCAAAATGGATAAGGAATGCAAAGGTCGAAAAAGGGGAACCTCTGGCAAAGGAACTTGAACATTTCACAGAATGCATCCGAACAGGCAAAAGACCTATCGAATCAGGTGTTGAAGGAAAACATGCATTGAATGTCGCTTTAGCGGCCATAGAATCATATAAAACGAGCAAGATCGTCAAGATCGAATGAAGGGATTGACGATCCTATTGCATCTTTTTCATTTTTTTCTGAAAAAAAGACTTTTGAGGACAACTAGCCATAAAATTACCTGAGCCAGAGCTATACCTATACCGTCCGCCACAATATCATCAAAGCTTGAAGTTCTACCCGGAACATACATTTGATGGATCTCATCCGTAATTCCATAAGCTACCCCTATAAAAATAGCAAAGACAGGAGCATATTTTCTGAGCGTCAGATTATCTGAATGACGGAATGTAATGTGAAGAAGGATCCCGAATCCAAAATACAGGATCATGTGTGCAAATTTATCAAAATTATGAGCAATATAATATGCAATATCCCTCACATAAGGAATATTACTGTTTTTCACAAGATCGAGAAGTTGATCATAGAAAGGAATTGGTGAAGATGAAGGTATCTCAATACTGGACTGTGCTGAAAGATAGAATATAATGGCTGCATAGAATAAGGAAAGTGCAACAAAAATATTAAATATTAATTTCTGCCTATCGGCCATTTTCGACACCTTTCGAATAAAATAATAAAGCTTATTATCAACAAATGAACTTTTGCTCTTATAAGCTACACGCTCACAAAAATATATAAATTGAGAGACACCATTATAAAGATAACACAAATGATTTAACTAAAATACATTATAAATTTGAGGCAACAACCCGAATAAATAAAAATAGAAAGGTCCAAAAATGTTCAATTTCACCTCTCTTTCAACGATACAATATTTGGCAATTATTAGTAATTTATTATTGCCAATTATATTAGTTACAATTTCAATGCCATATTTCATTAAGAAATTTACTGAAAGTGGAGTTCTTGGAAGAGACTACTACAAAAAAGGAGTTGTAAAAATTCCTGAAAGTGGTGGTATAGTTATTTTGCTTATCACCCTTCTTTCGATCTCTTTCACATCACTGTTCTTCAAATACTCGACCACAAATTACGTAGTCCTCATTGTGATTTGCCTCTTTGGGATATTTGGAATACTTGATGATATGATCGATATCGGAAGGGTATCAAAAATATTTTTAATGTATTATTGCTCTTACCCACTTATCCAATACGCCACAAGTACAGCACTTGTGCTTCCAAGTGTCGGACACATAGAGCTTGGAATACTTTATTTGCAATTCATTGTTCCAACATACGTACTTGTGGCCTCGAATCTTGTAAATATGCACTCCGGATACAATGGACTTGCATCCGGGCTTTCTGCAATAGTTCTTTTGTCCCTCATAATAAGATCAATAATACAGGGTGATGTGGAGAATATCTTCACAATAGTTGCCATTACAGGGGCACTGCTTGGGTATTTCCTCTATGACAGGTACCCATCACAGATCTTCTGGGGCAATGTTGGTTCACTTACAATAGGAGCAACAATAGGTGCATTGATAGTGATACAGGGATTCATCATAAGTGGGTTCATAATGCTTATCCCCCATACAGTGAACTTCCTGCTCTACGTTTATTGGAGGGTTCGAAAGTTCCCAGTAGCAAAATTCGGTCATGACCGTGGTGATGGGATACTTGAAGTACCAAATCCATACACATTGAAATGGGTGCTTCCATATTATTACAACCTTACAGAAAAACAGGCAACCTATGCCATGTACATGCTTACAGGAATTTTCTGTCTGATAGGAATATTCCTTCCGGGAAAAATTTAAAATATATGAAGCAGGACCATTAACTTTAATTGGCCCTGCTACGCCTTATTGCCAGAATAAATATAGAAAGGATACTTATTGCCAATGTGTTCTGAGCAAGTGCCTTCTCATCGGGCAGATCATCCGGGTTATTTGAAGATCCATTCGAAACTAGCTCACTTTCAAAAACATTATCCGAAGGATGAGCAGTGATTGCGAACGGTGAAAAACCGGGAGTTTTCGATTCGAAATAGACATATTCCCCACCTTCTTCTGTTACTTTTGTTTCAAGACTGGACCAGCTATTATCGGAGTATCGGTTCAATCCAATATCCGAACTATCAACACCATGCATCTCCATCCAGGAGGAATTTACCCTAAATCCTATTGTTGGATGATCTATGTTCTCCGGTGTCGCAAAACCAGCATTACCAACCCAAATGTTCACATTCTTATAAACAAGCCCATTTGGAGCATCTTTCACCAGAGCAGAAGTATTTTTCAGAACTTCAATGGTTGTCGAGATAGCACCGGAATTTTTTTGACCGGTAAAATTAACGGTTACAATGGGGTTTCCAGGAGAATCGAAACCATATGAGATGACCTGACCCGACCTTACATTTTTTTCAGCCACATCTTTAAACTCGATGTTCCCGAATTCCTCCCCTGTTGCACCACTACCGCTGCTGCCCCCACCACTTCCAGGGCCAGCATTGGACATTTCACCATCAGATGGAGCAGACTCACCTATTATTGAGACCATACCATTAACAACTGAGATCGGGACCGCAGAACCAATGGAATTGCTGACCACCACATTGCTCAATTGTAAAGAGGAAGAAGAAGAAGAAAATACTCCTTTTGTATCAAAGACTATCGTAGCAAGTGTTCCAGACTCCGTTACACTCTCGCCAATAAGGACACTCCATACATCCACAATGGTCCCTTCCGAATTATCGATAGTGCCCTTATTGAACAATGTAGAAGCACCATTTGCGAAAACGTCACCTTCGGAGACAGAGACAACAGAAAGGGATTCACTGTCAAATGAAAGGTCAAATTGAGCACCTGATATAGGAGTATCCGGTTCAATATACACTACTACGATTACATTTGAACCAGCAGCTATCGACTGTTCAGAAGGAGATATACTTACAACACTCTCCGCTGAGACCGGAGTAATTAAAGTGCTGGCAAAGAGTACAAACAGGAATAATGCGAAAAAATAACCAGATGATCTATACTTTAAAATATCATGCATTTCGAACACCACCTATAAAAGAAGAAATACCAATTTTTTGAATATAAGAAAAGTTATACCGTATAACATATTTAGTTTTTGGGATAGAAGAATAAGAGAGATATTTGAGTTAGAGGGGGTATGTTGGTTGGTGGTACAAATTTTGTGGTTCAAGAAGGGGGGACTCAAATATCTCTCCTAACAACAAATTATACAAGTCGATATAATACATAAATTTTTCTATAAATCGACCGGTTTGTTGAAATTTGTATGCAATACAAAGTAACTTCATACCTCATGAACAGACCATAAACCCACAACGATTCAATCTGTCTTTCGCGGGAAAAACTGTTTACATATCGAATCAAGACGAACCTTCTTGCCCACCTTACCTTTTTTGCGACATGTATCCCCGGAATTGAACTTACAGGTTTGACAGCAATAGATACGGTTTGCAAGCTTGTCACGAACGATCTTTTCATTAAGATCGGTCTCACCCAGCCCACGATGATATTTGTAGTCATTCCACCCGGAATAATATAATTGGCTTGCCAAGGTCGCTATCGCCGGAGGGTCCCATTCCCCATAAGGAGCACCTATATCTGAAGCTTTAGGAGTAGGATGCGGCAGTACTGCCGAAGGAGTGCCGTTCAGAAGGTCGAGTATTTCTTCCTTTAATTCCAGGAAAATTTCTTCATCCGGCTTTTTTGCCAGTGCCCTGTTGATGTACGTCTTTGCACCTTCCAGATTACCAAGGCGCTTAAGGCATACTGCAATATTGTAGTATATAGGAGAAGGTTTTGTTACCACACCCAGACTTAAAATGATCTCATAATATCTGATAGCTTCCCGAAACTCACCTTTCTGTTGCAACAACAGACCCATGTTGTTCAATGCGCGAACATTCTTAGGCTGTATTTCCAGAGCCATCTTGAAATAATGTTCTTTCCTTACAACATCCTTTTCAGCTCTGCCGGAGGAAATGTACCTCTCAACGACCTTAGTTACATCATCTTTTGCCATAAAATATCCTCAGATCCCTCTTTTTTTCTGCACATACCAACCCACAACCGGTGGGATCCAACATAGATTTGCCACAATGGTCTCAAGGGCAGTAAAGGTTTGGGTGGTCGGGCTGAAACCATATATGCGCAAGAGTAAAAGACCAAAAGGCACGATCACAATTATTGCAAGACTTGCGACCATCACAGGATGATGCATATACCTATTGAACGCACCAAACCAGGTACCTTCTTTTTTCCTCAAAAAAAGCATCCCGGAAATATTTGCTCCCATCTGGTCACTAAGTGCATAGAAGTATGGGATATAGAAGCCCTCAACACCATATACATTCACACCTGCAAGACGGCTGGCAAGATCGATGATCCACGGCACTGCCAACCCAAATAGCTTGCCCCAACCGTATGCCTCCGCCATTGTGCTTGAACCACCAAGAAAGCGCTGGCGAATTGAATAGATACCTTCCAGTATGCTCTCACCCTCCCCGGATAAGGTTCTGACCAGCCATTGCCCCACAGGACTTCTCTGATAACCCTGCATATCAAGGAAAACACCTGCAATAAGACCCAGCATATATCCAGGAATAGTATACCTTATCAGATCTTCAAAACCTTCACTTTCAGGAAGTTCATCCTCATTGCCCATACTTATTTGAGAATGTTGTTTTTGTTAATTATAGTATATGTTCTGGCTCAACTTTGTATTCAAAACATACTACTTTTCGATAAAAATAAGATGGAACTCTTTCATAAGAATAGAGACGAACAGATAGAAGTTGAAAAACTCCAACCTCCATGAAGGTTTCAGAGAGACATAGAAAACGGAAAAATAGCCAAAAAGAAATACAGAACTTAACTATGTTCAGATCTCCTTGAACACTTTTGCCAGAGATTCGCCACGAACATGGATGGAAAATTCTGAGAAATAACCAAAAGCAGTGGTATGAACTTCAAATCCTTTATCTTCCATCTTATCCCTGACAGCTGATATAATTTCAATTGCCAGTTCCGGAGAGGATTTGCTTGATGAAAGATGAGCAAATGAATGCAGGACCATTCTTTCCTTATTGACCTTGTTAAGATACCATTTCAGATTCGCCACAGCTTTTTTTACCACTTTAGCTTTTCTTTCCTCATCTTCCGCTTCAACGTGGATAAAAGCTACTGCAGTATCTTCTATTTTCTCATCCCTGTGAACATCCTCCACATGATCAAGGGTCTTGCTGAAGGTCTCGAACCAAAAAGATTCCGTATCGAACATTAGCATTTTCATGGATCCTTATCCTCCGTTAGCGTCATGGCAAGACTTTTCTGAAACGTCATACAATTCTTAAAGTATGTTAGTAGCTTCTTCATATATACATAACTTCACTGTTTGCGGTAAGAAGTGCCATGAAGATTGAAAAAGAACAATTGATGAATGTAGTAAAAGATGGGAATAACGTAAATATTGCCTCATTAAATATCTACAATATTAAGCAGATCATAATTATGGTTGATTCAAATGGATAAAATAATAGCAGACTTTGAAATTGATGTAAGGGGACAGTGCTGTCCGTACCCACTTATACGAACAAAACAGACAATGGATGATCTGGAATCAAATGAGGTACTGCTGGTCATAGCAAATGATGCCATAACCCCTCAAAACATCGCAACGTGGACAAAAAAGACAGGGAATGTGCTGCTTGCTGTTGAAGAAAAGGAAGGCATCTTCAACATATACGTCCGCAAAGCTTGATGAAAACATTCCCCTTGATCATTTTATCCAATGCTACAGACCCCGCCTCCATCCTGGTAGTTCTCATCCTCAATTGATGTTATCGATGGATCCTGACCACATACAGGACATGATGGATTCTTACGGATCTTGATCTCATCGAATGACATGTTAAAAGCATCATAGAATATCAGCCGACCTACCAAAAGCTCACCTGAGTCCAGCAAATATTTGATGACCTCGGTTGCCTGAATTACACCTATGATGCCTGGAAGTACTCCGATCACTCCGGCTTCCTGACAGCTTGGGACCATTCCCGCAGGTGGTGCATGCTCAAAAAGGCACCTGTAACAGGGACCTTCATCGGGAAGAATTGTCGTGACCTGACCTTCGAAGCGGAAGATACTACCGTGTGAAAGAGGCTTTTTCGCAAGTACACAGGCATCGTTTACGAGATACCGGGTCGCAAAATTGTCGGACCCGTCCACCACGATATCGTAATCGTTTATGATATCAAAGATATTATCAGGACTTATCCTTTTCTGATAGGTGATAACGTTCACATCCGAATTTAGATTCTCAACGAACTTTCTCGCGGATTCGACTTTTGGGACATCAATATTGCCTCCATGTATGACCTGCCTTTGAAGGTTGCTAAGGTCCACAACATCATCATCAACGATCCCAATGGTCCCAACCCCGGCAGCAGCCAGGTACTGTATAATAGGAGAACCAAGCCCTCCTGCACCTATACAGAGCACTTTTGAGGAAAGTAGTTTATGCTGTCCCTTTCCGCCAACTTCCTGCAGTATGATATGTCTTGAATAACGCCTTATCTGTTCTTCAGTAAATTCGCCTAACATTTTTACCTCCCTGAAAATAATGATTAAAATTCGTGTCAGTATTTTCAAAAAAATGTAATGTCCTGATAAATAGGTATAGAAAGCGGCAATTTTCACAATTATACTCCAAGTATCTCAAAAACCAGCTTATAAGCCATCATATTGAAATAAAGGCAAATATTGCCTAATAACTAATGGTAATAATATAACGCGGTTTTATGTTGAATAGATAATAATCATACGTTACTAGGAGACAAATAAAATGAGCAAAGTAATTGGTTTAAAATGCAGGGAATGTGGTGCCGAATATCCCAGTGGGATACAGAACACCTGCTACGAATGTTTCGGACCGCTTGAGGTACATTACGATTGGGATGAGGTCCAGGATACAGTAAGTAAAGAGAAGATCGCCAGAGGCCCTTCGTCCATCTGGAGATATGCAGACCTGCTTCCTTTGGATGGCACGAATTATGTCGATCTCGGTGCAGGTTACAATAAGTTGCACCATGCAAAGAACCTTGGAAAAGAGCTGGGACTTAAGGAACTATACATCCTTGATGATTCTGTCAATCCTACGAATTCGTTCAAGGACAGAGTAACATCGGTGGCCGTAAGCAAGGCTCTCGAACTCGGTGCCACCGCAATTGGCTGTGCATCCACAGGGAATCTCGCATCAGCCGTGGGAGCCCATGCTGCAAAAGCAGGTATTCCGGCATACGTATTCATACCTGCTTCGATAGAGCTTGGAAAAATATCACAGATGCTCACATATGATCCAAACGTCATAGCGGTTGACGGAACCTATGATGACGCAAATCGTCTTGCAAGTGAGGTCGCAGACCAGAATTCCGACTGGGCATTTGTTAACATAAACATCAGGCCGTACTATACGGAAGGTTCCAGAACACTTGCTTTTGAAACTGCCGAACAGCTCGGATGGAATGCTCCGGACCACATCGTTGCCCCCCTTGGAAGCGGAGCACTGCTATGTGCACTTACAAGAGGTTACATTGAACTCGAAAATATCGGTCTTATCGATTCCGGCAAGAATGTCAGGATCTCAGGCTCACAACCCACCGGTTGTTCTCCAATATCGACCGCGGTACAGAACGATGCCGAGGTAGTTCCAATAAGGGAGCTCGACACCATAGCCCACAGTCTTGCCATCGGAAATCCTGCCGACGGATATTATGCAAAGCAGGCCATCCAGAATTCAAATGGTTATGCTGCATCCGTTACGAACGAGGAGATCCTTGATGCCATACTTCTGCTTGCAAGAACTGAAGGGATCTTCACAGAACCAGCCGGCGGGACAACGGTTGCAGGTCTTAAGAGCCTGGTCGAAAGCGGCCATATTGACCCCGAAGAAAGAACAGTTGTATATGTAACAGGTAATGGTCTAAAAGCACAGGAGACTATCGCAGGAGTGCTCGATAGCCCTGTATCGATAAAGCCCACATATTCCGAATTCACGAATACGTTCAGAAACATAACGATAGAACAAACACCAACATGTCAAGAGGTGAACTAAAATGGTATCTATAAGATTTTCATCAGCATTGAACAACCTAACAAGAACGAGGTCAACAGATATCGAACTGGGTGATACTACAATTAAGACCCTTTTTGACAGACTCACTACCGAGTACGGCGAAGAGTTTGAAAAGCGCCTGCTTCAGGACGGACAGGTACGAAGGTTCGTCAATGTCTATGTCAACGGGGAAGATATAAGGCATCTTTCGGGTCTTGATACCGAAATAACCGATGCTGATGAGATTTCAATATTACCGGCAGTAAGCGGAGGATGATCTTAAAAAGAACAGGGAAGAGCAGGTTTTGGAAAGAGGATACATTCAGTAACCTGCAATTCCTTAAAAGTGGTGGCTATATGAAGAAACTTAGAATAGGACACCTTTCGACCATGTATCATACCTCGTTCATATTGATGGGCATGGACTGGCTCGAAAAAGCAGGCATAGAACCTGAATGGAAGCTTTTTGGAGGAGGGCCTGCGATCGTCCGGGCATTCGAGGACCACGAGCTGGATATCGGATACATCGGACTTCCCCCTGCAATGATAGGGAGTGATCACGGCCTACATATCAAATGTATCGCTGGCGGACATGTTGAAGGAACAGTGATGATCGCCACCCCTGAATTTCTGACACTCGAAGAATACAGAAATGACCGGACACTTTTTTTGAATCAATTTAAAGGAAATACAATAGCTTGCCCCCCGGCCGGTTCCATCCATGATGTGATCATCAGGAACTATGTCAAAGAAGCAGGTCTTGAGGATCAAATCGATGTCCTCAACTACGAATGGGCTGACATGATCCCCGAAGCCATAGCTGACGGGGAGATAAAGGTTGCAGTAGGAACCCCATCATTGGCCATCGTGGCAAAAAGATACTGTGATGCAAAAATAGTGATCCCGCCTGAAAGACTGTGGCCCCATAATCCAAGTTATGGGATAGTTGCGACCTCTGACATGATCGAGAACTCACCGGAGACCCTTTTAAAGTTCATAGAGTTGCATGAGAAAGCCAGTGTATTCATTCGCAAGGACACTGAAGAGGCATCAAAATTGGTTGCTGAGACCATAGAGATCATTGATGCAGATTTTGTGAATGATATGTACAAAGTGTCGCCAAAATACTCTGCGGGCATATCAGATGACTATATCGCATCGACCATGAGATTTGTGCATGTGTTGAGCGAACTCGGATATATCTCAAAGAAGCTCGAGCAAAAGGATATCTTCGACCTTCGTTTTGTTGAGGATTTAGACCTTTGATTTGAATATTATCCCATTCATTTTTCCATGGCCCTATCCCTTAGATCTTTCGGGAATTTCTCAATAGCATATCTAAGCGCCGTACGAGGCATATTTTTCTTATTTCGCATGACGTAGTTGAATATTTCATTCTGATGATTTCTGCTGGCCTCTTTAAGCATCCATCCATACCCTTTTTGGACCAGATCATCTTTATCTGTTAATAACAGATCGGCAATCTCCAGAACATCATCCAAAAAATCTCCTCTGCGGGCAGGCAATATCAGTATGACGGCAGAAGCACGCCTGAACCAGCGGTTGTCCGAACCTGCCCAGGTCTTGAGTGAACGAATGTATTGAGGATACATTTCGATTAATGAACCCAACGTATGATTACAAAGAGTATCACATTTAGCCCAGTTGTTTACATAATCCCCGATCCATCTTTCAAAAACGTAGAAATCTTCAGGTTCATACTGCTTTCTCAAACGATATGACCATTCGAATGCTATGAAGGCTTCCTCATTGTAATCCGAGTTCAGGAGTTCTTCACACGTGGAATATATCTCAGGCTTGCTTTTGCCAGATATGCTTTTAAAATAGTCATTTGCTATTTTCCTGACTGCAGCAGCCTTCACACCATGACACTTAATTTCCTCTTTAAAAAAACGTGAGGAACTTATCTTTGTTTGTTCATCAGCATTTTGTTCCAGGTCTTTTCGTATGTTAGCAACAATCTTGTTCATAGGTTTTTATTGACCATATTTAAGGATAATGTTAACGGATATTTGAATTTTTTAATCTGAAATCGAACTATTATGTCATGGACAAAGATATAATCCTGAAAATATGCATGAACTAACTAGAAATACGCCAGGATCAACAGCAATCATCTCCTTAAACAAAATGAAAAAAAGCTACCTCTGCAATACACTCTTCAGCAGTGTAGCAACAGGAAATGTGCCCATATAGAGATGAAATAACTCCGCACCCATTCAAGTGCAGAAGTATCCCATCTCAATAGCTTCAATTGCTCAAATGATCAGAGCACAAGACCACAGACACACCTGATCTTGTGACGATCTTGCAAAGATTATCGATCGTGTCGGAATATTGCTCACTGTCAACCGGAATCCCCTTGCAAAAGGTTTCCTTTAGCAGCTCATCATCCACGTAGATACAATGTGTACCCTGCATGGAAAGGCGGTCATAATTGGCCTGTGCATCTTCCCTTTTGTCCCCTGGATACCGGATAACCTTCGCATTCACAGCTTTGCAGGCTTTGTCAGGAGATACCTGATTGTATTTCGTGATCATACCCGCAGCAGCGGTCTGATTGGTGTGAGGATCGATCACAATGAACGAACCCGTGCCCTTGTTCTCAGAATAAATGTCGGCAAATATCGGGGCCTTTAATTCGACCTTGACCTTTCCGATCTCATTTAAGCTTAAGAACTCCGAAGTTTTCATGCTGATGTCTTCAGGATCGAACTCGTGAAGTACTTCTGAGAAATTTCCTTTTACCGTGCTGGTAGTATGTTTGATCAAATAGTCTTTCCCGATCTCCATGGGAACGCTATCCATCCATACTACATTTGCCTCCAGGCTTCCGGCGATTGCAGGAAGATCATCAACCTTCGCGATCATATCACCGCGACTTATGTCAATATCATCCTCAAGGCAAAGGGTCACTGCCATGGGAGCAAAGGCATGATCGAGGTCCCCGTCATACGTGACGATCCTTGAAATTTTACTCGTTTTTCCAGAGGGGAGAACTCTTACCTTATCTCCTTTGTGTATAACACCTGAAGCTATTGTGCCACAATAGCCCCTGAAATCATCGCCCCCCCAGTTAACATACTGGACAGGAAACCGGAAATCAGTTAGGTTGCGACCACCTGATACACTTACATTCTCCAGGTAATCAAGCAGTGTAGATCCCTGGAACCAGGGCATATCGGCGCTTCTTTCGATGACATTGTCACCTTTGAGGGCACTTATGGGTATGTAGTAAATTGATTCATCTGATAACTTATCAGCAAAGGCATTGAACTCGCTTACAATATTCTCGAACACTTCTTCTGAATAATCAACAAGGTCCATTTTATTGACCGCAACTACAAAGTTCCGTATACCAAGAAGAGATGAGATGAACGAGTGCCGTTTTGTCTGTGTTACAACTCCGTTCCTGGCATCAATAAGGATCAGGGCAAGCGATGCATTTGATGCACCTGTAGCCATATTCCTTGTATATTGCTCATGTCCGGGGGTATCGGTAATGATAAAGCGCCTTTTTGGAGTCGAAAAGAACCTGTATGCGACATCAATTGTAATTCCCTGCTCCCTTTCTGATTTAAGGCCATCAGTTACCAGGGAATAATCAATATCCTGGCTTCTATGGCTTTTCGAGAATGTCTTGATTAGATCCAGTTGATCCTCGAATATTGATTTTGAATCGTGTAATAATCTACCAATAAGGGTTGATTTACCATCATCCACACTTCCTGCAGTGGCAAACCTCAATAGATCAATATTCTGATTTTTTTCAACTAAAGACTCAGAACCCTTCAAAAGTATCCCTCCTTCTTCTTTTGCTCCATGGAGCTATCCTGATCTTGATCGATTATTCTTGTAATACGCTCAGAATGACGGGAAACCATCATCTCCTCAATGATCTTCGGTAAAGTATCTGCCTCTGACCGTACTGCACCCGTACAGTAATGGCAGCCCAGTGTCCTGAAGCGGCACATGACCTCCTTGACCTCTTCCTCGTGTTCATCCGTATAGACCGGAATTAGCTGGCCATGCTTCTCAACAACCGGCCTTTTCTTTGCGAAGTAAAGAGGAACTATCTCAATATTTTCATGGTAAATGTATGTCCAGATATCAAGTTCTGTCCAGTTTGAGAGCGGGAATACCCTGATGGATTCCCCGGGATCTATCTTTGAATTAAAGAGGTTCCACAGCTCAGGTTTCTGGTCCTTCGGATTCCACTGGCCATGCTTGTCGCGGAATGAATAGATCCTTTCCTTTGCCCTTGATTTCTCTTCGTCCCTACGGGCGCCTCCAAACGCTGCATCATAGCCGCCTTCCTTTAATGCGTCAAGGAGTGCTTTCGTCTTAAGCTCGGCACAACATTTGACCGTTCCCACTGAAAGGGGATTTACCCCTTTCTTAATAGCTTCCTCGTTTCTGTGAACCTTCAGGTCAAGATTGTGCTTCTTTGTATAGTAATCCCTGAATTCGTACATTTCAGGAAACTTGTATCCGGTATCAACATGTAATAAAGGGAAAGGTACTTTTTTCGGATAAAAGGCCTTGATAGCAAGATGGGCCATCACCGACGAGTCCTTGCCTACCGAATACAACATCACTGGATTTTCAAATTCTGCAGCGACTTCTCTTATAATTCCTATGCTTTCCGCTTCAAGTGCCTTTAAATTTGAAAGCCGATAAGATTCTTCCGTATTGGTCATACTTGATCCTCCACTAATTTATTTCCTGAATGAAGTCCACATTCTTTCTTGGTTGCTTCTTCCCACCACCAACGTCCTTCACGTTCATGCTGACCGGGTAGAACCGGCCTGGTACATGGTTCACAGCCAATACTTACATATCCATTCTCATGGAGTTCATTGTACGGGACATCGTTTTCCCTTATGTGATCCCATACCTGCTTAGAGGTCCAGTTTGCCAGAGGATTGAACTTCACAAGTGTACCATCACCGAACGCTGAATCAACTTCGATCACGGGGATAGATGCACGTGTGTTAGGGCTCTGGTCCTTACGCTGACCTGTGATCCATGCCGTCCTCTTGCTAAGGGAACGCCTTAATGGATCAACTTTCCTGGCACCACAACATTCCTTGTGTCCGTCCTTATAGAACGAGAACATACCTTTATTGAGAACCAGTTCTTCGGTCTTTTCCCTGTTTGCAAAGAAGATCTCCAGTGGAATGTTGTATTTGTCCCTTACAACATCGAAGAACTTATAGGTTTCAGGATGCAGACGACCGGTGTCAAGGCAGAAAACACTTACATCTGCTTTGATCTTGGATGCCATATCAATGAGGACGACATCCTCAGCACCACTGAATGCAATAGAGATACCATTGTCAAATCTATTCAAAGCATATTCAAGAATTTCCTGGGGTGAACTATCTTTGTAGCCTTCAGCCAACTGTTCTATTTCTTTTATTAATTCCGGATTTGGTTCTGGCATAGTTCCATTTCCCGATCATTTTGATCAAATGTTTGTTAATATTATAGTATCACTTTTCAAACGAAATGAGGTCCAGATAACAGCTTACACTGTTGATCTGGAAGACTCAATTCATTCCAGCACAAAGGCCTTGAAATCTTCAAAGCCTACACGCAGGATAGTATCTCCGAAACGCTCTCCTGAAGATGCTTCCTTTTTGAAGAACTCCACTGACCTCTCGATTATCCCGAACAGGGCATCCTCATCTACCAGTTCGGTCAGTTTGACAGCAAGTCTTGGCTGTTTTCCAACCTTCCCACCAACGTAGATCGTGTATCCTTCTCTTGATGTGATCCAGGCGTCCGTAGGGCATATCAAGAGACACTGGCCACACAGGATACATTTGTCCCTGTCATAATACAGAGCTTCATCCTCGACCTTGATCGCATCCACGGGGCATCCTGTTTGACAGAGACCACAATAGGTACATTTATCCTCTACCCATTTTGGCTCAAGACCTCCCATTACACCAAGGTCGTTCTCCTGTGCCTTCATACATGATGCAGGACAGCCAGTAACTGCGAATTTGAACTTGCCGGGAAGTTCCATGGCAAAGTACTTCTCATCGATCTTCTTTGCAATTTCCTGTGCATCGATCAGCCCACGCGGACAGATGAGATTGCCCTGACAGGCAACTACTCCACGAACTCTCGGACCACATGTGCCCTGATGGACATCTCTTTCCTGAAGCTCATCAAGAAGATCCTCCGTGTAATCAAAGGGTACGTATGAGATCTCAAGCCCCTGACGTGCAGTTATGTGAACCTCACCCTTGCCATATTTCTCAGAAGCATCTGCAAGTGCACGAAGCTGATCAGAAGTTAGCTGACCCCCCACAACACGAAGTCGCATTGAGAAAAGGTCTTCTTTTTGCTTCTGGCGAAGAAAACCGCCTCTTTTGAGTCTGTCATAGTTAATCGTCTTTTCACCCATGTATTATCACTCTAACTTCCACAGATTGAGATATATAAGTATATAAAAAGGCAAAAGTTGCACTCTTATTAGTGGTAATTTTAGCCCCATTGCCCACTGCTATATAATAAATTCACTTTCATTTGCTATATAGTTACTTCGAGTGTGAGATAGAAAATCAACATATATAAATGAATTGAAGTGACAATATTGAAAGGAGCTACTAATAAATGATCATAGCACTGGCTGCAATAGCATCTGCGATCTTCATGGGGATCAACATTGGCGGTAACAATGCAGCAGCAGCTATGGGAGCAGCTTATGGTGCAAGAGCCCGTACTAAAAGACAGGCAGTAATATTAATAGCTGTTTTTTCCCTGCTTGGAGCAATACTTAGCGGTGAGGATGTGATCAGGACGCTAGGGGAGGGTATAGTACCCGGCAACACGATAACGCTTGTAGCAGCTATTATTGCAACCAGTGCAGCTGCTATCAGCCTTTTCATCGGGAACGTACTGAAGGTCCCAATATCTGCGAGCCAGTCAGCCGTAGGAGCGATCGTCGGAATTGGCATATTCTACGGGATACTCGATGTTCAGTTGTTATCAAAGATAGTTGGATGGTGGATAGCCACCCCGATAATTGCATTTGTACTTGCTTACCTTTCCGGGAAATATATTCACCCCAGGCTTGTTGTCTGGCTTGTCGAACATGAATCGGAAGCACAGATAAGAAGCACTATTAAGAAGCTACTGATAATATCCGGCTGTTATGTTGCCTATTCAGCAGGTGCAAATAATGCGGCCAATGCAGTTGGACCTCTTGTAGGAGCAGGATTCATGGAACCGGGGACAGGAGCCATAGTCGGAGGACTTACACTCGGCATTGGTGCTATATTGATAGGCGGTCGTATCCTCGAGACCGTTGGAACGGAGATAGCAGAGATCTGTACCATTCGTGCGATCTTCATTGAAGCCATCGCAGCAATTATTGTGCACAGTGCCTCTATTGCAGGCATACCTGTTGCACTGGGTCAGTTAGTACCAGCAGCAGTTATTGGCATTGGATGTGCAAACAAAGGCTTTGCTACAATGAACAATAAGACAGTCAGACGCATTGTAGTCATGTGGGTCACATCACCACTATTGGCAGGTCTGATAGCATATTCGGCGATCAGGCTTGTTTATTTATAAAAAGGAAGAGAAGAATAAATGTAAGGATCCCAGATAAAGATCCCATAATATTTGTGAGATGTTCATCTGGGATTTTCTTTTTTAAGTGACTCTTCCGCCTTGTTCATCAGTTCTTCATTATCGTCATAGATCTTCTGTACATTATCTATTGCACGGGTCAGGCGTTTTTTCAGTATTACAAGTTCCCTGTCCGAAAGATCGTATTCAGGAACATTATCGATCCATAGCTGCTGCACTTCAATAAGAGCATCAATAGCCGACTTTGTCCGGTTAATTGTTGTGGCATCCATAGAATATCTTATATATGCAAGATATTAATAAGGTAATGGGGGAGGCAATAATTGTCATGATGCCACTTGTTATTTAACTGGCAGACAATAGACAATAGATGACATTGATAGAACTATATTATTCTGATATTTGCATGAACTGCCATTACGTCAGGAACCAGATAATAGAAGTTCTTCCTGAAGGGGTTATGTTCAAGGAAATTAACACAACAAGCTCTGAAGGTGCTGAGAGGGCAAAGCAACTCGGAATAGAAGAAGTACCGACCATAGCCATTGATGGAGAGATCGTGCTTATCGGACGAGTGGAAAAGGACGAGATACGGACGGAACTTGAAGAGTTCCTGTGAATAAGAAGAATTGTATTTGAGCAACAGAATCCAGGGGGAATTCCTAACTGAATCTTGATATTTATAAAAATTTGAACAGGGGTATTGAAAGCACATACATAAACCTGAACCCTATACAGAGGGGAGGAGTGCTTACCGCTGAAGCCAGAAAAGCAGCGCTTGAATTTGCAGATGGTTATTCAGTTTGTGATTTCTGTTTCGAATCCCGAGTTGATCTGGTCCAGAACCCGCCTGTAAGAAACCTTACAGCAGATATTGCAGAATTCCTGAATATGGATGATGTTAGGTTCACAGCCGGATGCCGACATGCAAAATGGGCGGCCATGCACATGGTCACAGAACCCGGCGAGACCCTTGTGCTGGATTCACTTGCACATTATACATCATATCTTGCAGCTGAGGCAAATCAGTTGAAAGTAGTCGAAGTACCGCATAGCGGATATCCGGAATTTATCATTGACCCTGAGGGATACGCGGAAAAGTTCGAGGAAGTCGAGCGTAATACAGGTTCCCTTCCGGCAATGGCACTGCTTACACATGTGGATTACCGATATGGTAATGTGGCAGATGCTGCAGCCGTGGGGAAGATCTGTAAAGAATACGGAGTTCCGTTCCTGCTGAACACGGCATATTCCTCAGGAATAATGCCCATTGACGGCAAAAAGCTTGGTGTGGACTTCCTTTGCGCTTCCGGGCACAAGAGCTGGGCGGCATCCTCTCCAATGGGAATACTCGCAACCACTTTTGAGTGGAACCAGCAGGTATTTGATAAATCGTCCATCAGAGGTGACTGGAGTGGACGTGGTTTCACTAAAAAGGAGGTCGCTCTGTTTGGATGTTCACCTGTATTCGGAGTTCCGGTAATGACACTGATGGCATCGTTCCCGAGTGTTGTGGAACGTGTGAAGCACTGGGATGAGCAGGTAGAGAATGCAAGATACCTTGCCACACAGCTCGAGCGTATCGAAGGATTTCACCAGATGGGAGTTAAGCCTACAGAACACACACTTGTAGCATTCGAATCCCTGCCCCTCTTTGAGGCTGCTGCCAAGACCAAGAAACGGGGTTATTTCCTGTACCACGAACTGAAGAAACGAAAGATAATAGGAATACAGCCAGGGATGAGCAAGAGTTTCAAATTAAATACATTCGGACTCAGCAGAGATCAGATCGAATACGTCGCCAACGCTTTCATTGAGATTGCAAGGAAATATGAGATACCGGTGGAGGATGAAGCATGAAATACACAGAACTAACAAAACAGTTCAGGCAGTTCTTCGAGTTGCCCCTTACACCGGTTGCTGTTAAGTTCAACAGCGACAATGAGCCGAACATTCCCCATCCCATGCGTTATTGTGAGATAGTCAGGAAAGCTGCAGCGTTCGGTACTTCCTATACCTGCTCAGCTGATGATATGTCCTGTGCAAGCGCAGAACTTGCACTCGGGTTCGTCGAACCTGCTTATGGGGATGTGTATCCAAGGGTCAAACCTGCCAATACCGAAAAGATGACCGTGGAACCCCTTGACAAATGCGAATTCGAACCTGATGTGGTAGTGGTTGTTGGAACCGCCAGCAAGCTCATGCGCGTGGCAGCAACGCTGTCCAAGGTGAAAGGAGATATGGTGAATGCAAGGTTCAAAGGGGAATTCGCGGTCTGTGGAGAATGTACGACCATCCCTGTAATGGAGAACAAGGTGAACCTTTCCCTTTTGTGTGCAGGAGCACGCATGTTCAGCGATTACAGGAACGATGAGATAGTATTCGGATTCCCAATGGAAGCCTTTGTCGAGCTCACAGAATCACTGAAGGAAGAGAGCATCACAAAAGCACTTTGTGGCTGTCTCATGGATGACCTGCCAGCACGTTTGGTGGAGGCTATCCTCGCACTCGGATTCACGAAGGGTACGGACCATTTCCTTGGACGTTTCGGAGATGAGATAGTAAGGCTATACATCCCAAAGGATGAAAGCGGAAAGAGCTCGTCGATAACCCTGCATGTTCCTGTCAAGTTCAAAGATGCGGATAATGCAAAGGGTTCAAAGGATGTGGCATCCTGCCTGTTCGAGGACCCGATGAACTATCGCCTCAGGGACAACTGGGTTGATGTGATACTACTGATCGACCTTCACGAACCTATCAGACGTGCAGCCATGAAAACTGAAAAGTTCAATGCACTTGTGAACAACGGAATAGAAGTTATGCTGGATCGTGTTACCAAATTCAAGCGCAAGACGACACAGTGAACCAATTTTAATTTTTTTTATCAAAAGTGATCCTCCATAGTTAGGAGAACTGCTTTTGATAATTTGAAAAAATAATGGAAGAAAAGAAAAGCTGTTTGGCGTATCAGACCTTTTTGATGTGGACCTTCCATATATTATCTTCTTTGTCGATACCAAGGATGCTATGACCTTCGTTCTTCACACTTTTAGGAACATTTGATACTGCAGGTGCATAATCAAAGATAACTGTGAGAAGGTCACCATTTTCCAGTTCTTCTAACTGTAATTTGGTTTTTACGAAAGTAAAGGGACAAATCTCCCCCCTGAGATCTAATTCTATTGATTCTTCAGCCATATTTTTACCTATTATATAGTATTTGAACAAAAATAGCTCTACCTATAAAGATATAAGAACTAAGATACAGGCAAATAAAGACGTATTCTCCATCCATACCTTGATGTGGGATCAACGAAATAAGGCGATTTGGCGCATTTTGCCGACATATTTATATAATAGAATGACGCACTCACAATTGTGACTTCACAATAGTGAACCGTCGCAACATCTCTACCCAGAGATATTAATAAAATTTACTATACAAAGGAGAAATGATAATGAGGGATCGATTTTGTTGAAAACTACAAGGATAGCGTACAGATAAAGAAAAACATCGAACAGCCAAACGATAAATATCTGAGGAAGGCGATCGAAGGACTACCCCCTTCAGCAAAACTTGTCTTCAAAGTACTGGAATACGGCGGTCTTCTGACACAGAAAGAGATTGCCGAACAAAGTTATCTTCCACCACGTACCATAAGATATGCTTTGGGTCGGTTGAAAGATGAGGATTTCCTACAAGAAAGGTTTTACTTCAAGGATGCAAGGCAAAGCCTGTATGGTTTGAAGAATACACCTGACATGTATGAAGAAACAAAGATCCCCGTAAACTCCGAGATAAATTCTGCCATATTGGGCATAAATTCGGAAAAGTACGAATTATCAGCTGTATGAGGGATAGGTTATCGATAACCTATTGAACATATAGCATCTGAAAGAAAATAATACTGGAAATATCTCGCAGAAGTTCTGTGAAATAATTTCCAGTAACCTTTCTTCAACTTCTATTTTTACAATTCATTATCCAGGTTCATCAGTATCCTGACAGACATGCAATGGTATTAGAATCATATATTAGTGACAAAGAAAAACACAGATCCATCTATACAGAAAAGTTTTTGGACATTCAACAGGAACATCATACCTAAATGATGCAATATATACTGCCTGCTAAAGCAATTGCAAACAAGCTCACACTGATGAGAGATCAGAAAAATAGGACATTAGCATTGATGTTAAGATAATAAAAAAGATATACACCAGTCGGGAATCGAACCCGAGTTCGAGCGTTGGCAACGCCCGGTGATAACCGCTACACTACTGGTGTGAATTGATCCTGGTGCCCAGACCCGGATTCGAACCGGGGACAACTGCCTCTTCAGGGCAGCGCTCTCCCACTGAGCTACCTGGGCTTTGAGAGCATCCAATACACATCTTATTGGTATAAATACCTATCGAATGACACTAAAGATTTGTGGTGGGCCCGCGGAGAGTCGAACTCCGGACCTCCGCCATGTCAAGGCGACGTCATAACCAGCTAGACCACGAGCCCATGTTGCTTAATTGTTGTCCAGTATATTTGGAACCTGAACAACTCTTCTGTTTCGTTTTTGCTTCAAACCATATTGCTTGAAGCAAACTCTTATAACAGAGTTAAGCTATAAAAACTTTGTCACTAGGGCCTATTTTAGAACATCTTCAGGGTCAATGGCCAAATAATAGAATCTCAGTAATTAACCGCATCAATAGACGTTATTGAAGGAGTATTCCCACAAACAGGACATTTCGGATTCTTACGCACAGTTATCTCATCAAACCTCATACTCAAGGCATCGTAATAGATCATGCGTCCCACAAGCGGCGCCCCAAGGCGCACAATGTGCTTGACTACCTCCGTAGCCTGCATGGTACCGACAACTCCCGGAAGAATACCCATGACACCAGCATCCCTTGCAGCATCTGTAGAAGGCGAACGTGCGAATATACAACGATAACAAGGCCCCTCGTGTGGCAATATCGTCATCACTTGCCCTTCGAACATGAAAATGCTTCCATGAAAAAGGGGCTTATTCTGCAACACACAGGCATCGTTAAGCAAATAACGTGTGGCAAAATTATCAGAACAATCCACAACAACATCATAGTCCTTAATGAGATCCTCCACATTATCCGGTCCAACACGTATCTCATATGTTAGTACATCGATATCCGGATCCAGCCTTTTGACATATTCCTTTGCAGACCGCACTTTTGGCTTGCCGAGATTTCCCGCATGTATGACCTGTCTTTGAAGATTGCTCATTTCCACAATATCATCATCCACAATACCAAGTGTGCCAACCCCGGCAGCAGCCAGATACTGTATCACAGGTGAACCGAGTCCCCCTGAACCAACACACAGGACACGGGATGACAGAAGCCGCTTCTGCCCTTCCTCACCCATCTGCTTCATGATAATGTGCTTTGCATAGCGTTCTTTTTGATCTGGTGAAAGGCTCATATTCAGCATATACAATTAAGATGATATAAATAAACAAGTGGTTAAGACCGCGTATTTGTCATGGTTTATAATTGTAATTAAAAACAGTTATATATAGGAACTTTGCTTAGAGAGAAGACATGGATTCATTTAATGCAATAACGGCAGCCATATTCCTGCCGTTTATATTTGCCGGGTTGGTACCCGTCATGGAAAAGCTGTTAAAGCAACGTATCGGCTGGTTTGCAGTCGCTACAGCCCTTGCCTGTTTTATACTCATTGGGATGGCAGCACCTGCTGTCATCGAAGAAGGACACATCGTTCAGGGAACGATACCCTGGATACCATCAGCAGGAGTGGACTTTACAATATACGCAGACGGACTTGCAATGATGATAGGATTCATCGCATCCGGCATAGGCATCCTGATAATGTCCTACTCCAATGGGTATATGTCCAAAACAGAAGACCTTAAACGATACTATCAATACCTCTTACTTTTCATGGGCTCCATGATAGGAATGGTCTTTTCTGGAAACACCATACAGCTGTTCATCTTCTGGGAACTTACCAGCATCACCTCTTTCATGCTCATCGGATACTGGAGGCACAAACCCGAATCCATATACGGTGCCACCAAATCCTTATTGCTCACAGCCTCCGGCGGACTTGCAATGCTTGCAGGTTTCCTTCTACTGGGAAACATCACCGGTTCATTTGATCTGACAGTCATATTGAATGATCCACAGGTGATAAACGCCATAAAAGAACACGAGCTATTCCTTATAACACTGATACTCATAGTTATTGGCGCAGCAGCCAAATCTGCACAGGGACCTTTCTACATCTGGCTACCCAATGCAATGGAAGCTCCCACGCCTGTCAGTGCATTCCTCCATTCCGCAACGATGGTAAAAGCAGGTATATACCTTGTCGCAAGGATACACCCGATATTCTCAGGAACTGAAGCATGGTTCATCCTTGTGAGCGGAATAGGCATCATCACGATGCTCGTTGCCGGATTCATGGCATTCAGGCAGACAGACATCAAAGGTATCCTCGCATACTCGACCATCAGTCAGCTTGCATACTTAATGACAATGTACGGCTACACCACACACCACGAACCTGGCATTGGTGTCGCAGCAGCCACATTCCATCTTCTCAATCACGCCACCTTCAAAGCCTGCCTCTTCCTTGTCGCAGGAATAGTGGCACACGAAGCAGCCACAAGGGACATACGAAAGCTCGGAGGTCTGCGGCGTGAGATGCCCATTACTTTCATAATAGCGTGCATTGCCGGCCTTTCCATGGCAGGGGTTCCACCACTTAACGGATTCCTCAGCAAGGAAATGTTCTACGAAGCCTCCCTCGAGATGGGAGCCTCCATAGGCGGCATATTCACATTCCTTATCCCCGCATTTGCAGTACTCGGAGGAGTTTTCACATTCGCCTACTCGATAAAGCTCATTGACGGGATCTTCCTGGGAAAGCGTGACAAAGAAGCTATCCCACACCACATACATGAACCCCCAATGACTATGCTGATCCCACCGGCATTTCTGGCATTCCTCATAATACTGTTCGGAGTGGTCCCATCATTACCCACACATTACATCATCGAACCGGCAGTATCAGGTATCCTTCTGGAAAGTGCACATCTGCACGTAAAGCTCTGGCATGGGTTCACGACATCCCTTATGATGACCATCGTGACATTCATACTGGGCATACTGATATACACTAAATATGACAGGATAGCAGCATGGCAGGATAACTTCAACATGAAGAAACCCTGGATAAGCATCAATTACTATTATGACCGTGCAGTCGATTCCGCGAAAGGCAGTGCATCCAGGTTCTCTTCGATCAGTCAGACAGGAAATATAAAGCTCTACATGAGCGCCATGCTCCTGCTGATGATAGCACTGATAGCGATTCCAGCTGCAATACTCGCAACCAATATAGTGCCATCACAACTGAACTTCGCCATACCGCCCTATGAAGCGATATTATTAGTACTGCTCATTGTAGCGGCACTCTCAGCAGCAATTCTACCTAAATATCTGCCAGCCATCATTGCACTCTCAACCCTCGGCTATGGCGTCAGTCTTCTGTTCATCTACCTGAAAGCACCTGACCTTGCCTTGACACAGATACTGGTAGAAACCCTATCCACCATAATATTCCTGCTTGCAATAACCAAAATACCCCAGAAATATAAGGAAAAGATATCCTTATCGGTATTTACAAGGGACATACTGATCGCAATAACCGTCGCAGCAAGTGTATTTGTAGTACTTCTCAATGCGACACAAGGCATAGTCGATCCTTTTGCATCCCTGTCCCACTATTTCATCGATAATAGCCTCCTCCTTGCAGGCGGTCACAATATCGTCAATGTAATAATCGTGGACTTCAGAGGTTACGATACCCTAGGAGAGATATCAGTAATGTGCCTTGCAGCACTTGGTGTCTATAACCTTATACACAGCAGGAGCGAGGAATAATGACGACCTTAATAACAAAGACCATCACAAAGATATGTATCCCACTGGTGATCCTGTTCTCCATCTCTCTGCTACTTGCAGGCCATAACAATCCAGGAGGAGGGTTCATAGGTGGCGTTATGTTCGCTTCAGTGATCGCCCTTTCATATGTTGTCTTCGGATTGAAAAACATAAAGACATTCTTTAACCCGGATTGGGGCAAATGGTTTGGCTTCGGTCTGACCCTTGCATCCTTAACGGCATTTTCGGCCATGTTGTTCGGGCACAACTTCTTCAGAAGTGCAGTGGAATTCGTACACCTGCCCTTTTTCGGAGAGATAGAGCTTGTATCTGCCGGTCTTTTTGACATCGGCGTCTATTTTGTAGTGATAGGTTCACTGCTATTCATATTCAAAAACGTAGGTGACGATAATGAATAATTTTTTACTTACCCTCACCATATCTATACTATTTGGGATTGGAACATTCCTGATACTCAGGAGAGATATGATAAAGGTCATCATCGGGCTGTCTGTGCTGTCCCATGCAGTGAACCTGCTTATAGTATCAGCTGGTGTGTTCGAGAACGGAAAAGTACCCATCATAACAGGCTCAGGACATGGCGGAGAAGTAGCAAGTACTATTTACAACGACAATCTTGCAGAGGGGATATTAGCCCCCATAGTTTCTGCAGGATCACATGTCGAATTTGTAGACCCGCTTGTACAGGCGCTCGTACTTACAGCCATTGTCATCAGTCTTGCGACGACTGCATTCATACTCATCCTCGCATACAGGATATACGAGGAATACGGAACTACCGACATACGTGAATTGAGGAGGTTGTGGGGATGAACATATCAATGACACATTTGCCCATCCTCCTGGTAGCAGTGCCAATACTGATGTCCGCACTCATGATATTCCTGCGCTCTAATGCAAATGTGCAGAAATGGCTCAATATATCGGTCACATTTGCCATGATGCTGATAAGCATCGTACTGCTCCTGCAGGTCTGGAACGGAGGTATTCAGGTCTACGAAGTAGGAGAATGGGGCAAATACGGAATTGTGCTTGTGGCAGACCTGTTAAGCTCAGGAATGGTCGTACTAACTTCGATAGTATCATTCCTTGCTTTACTATATTCCCTTGATTACATAGAAGGCAGGTCATTGAACTCGACCTACCATTCCCTGTTCAACCTTCTCATAGCTGGTCTGAACGGAACCTTCCTAACAGGAGACATATTCAACATGTTCGTATTCTTCGAGATACTCCTGTTGTCCTCCTGCGGACTTGTCATAGCCAACGAAAAAGGAAGCGTGACAAAGAGTTCCGATAAAATGGAAGCCACTTTCAAGTACCTCATACTGAACATGATAGGTTCCATTGCCATGCTCATTGCAGTCGCTTCCCTCTATGCTACAGTGGGCACTCTCAACATGGCAGACCTATCGGTTAAGATAAGTGCCATGAGCGCTGCCGGAACACTTCCATGGCATATATACGCCATTGCGCTGCTTTTCATAGTCGTCTTCGGAAATAAGGCAGCCATATTCCCGATGCATTATTGGCTTCCCGACGTACACCCCACAGCACCGTCACCCATCAGTGCCATGCTTAGCGGTGTTATGATAAAGGTGGGAGCATATGGGATCCTGAGGATATTCTTCCTCATATTCAAGGATGCATTGTTCCTGCTTCAACCCATAATCATCCTGCTCGCACTTGTGACCATCATAATCGGAGCAGTCTCCGCAGTAGGACAGAAAGATGTTAAAAAGCTCCTTGCATATTCAAGTGTGAGCCAGATAGGATACGTGTTCCTTGGAATTGGTATCGGTTCAGTATATGCACTAACAGCAGCACTTGTCTATCTGGTGAACCATGCTATTGCAAAGTCCATGTTGTTCCTGACCTCCGGCGGCATAATCCACCACGCAGGCACAAGGGACATGCATAAGATGGGAGGAATGAACAAGACCTCACCCGTCATGAGCATAGCTTTCCTCATAGGTGCAATGTCCATAGCAGGCCTCCCCCCAATGGGAGGATTTGTGGCAAAGTTCATTCTCTTTGATGCCGGACTTCGTGCAGAATACTACATACCAATTGCCATCGCACTGGTATTTGCAGTGTTCACCCTGTTCTACATGTTCAGGGCATGGTTGTTGATGTTCTGGGGAGAGCACAGAGATGTTGGAGAATATGGTGAATATTCCTCACACAAACCATCGCTGATGATAGTCCTCCCCATAGTGAGCCTTGCAACTCTTGTATTTATCTTTGGGATCTACGCTGAACCGCTTGTGTCCCTTGCTCAGGCGATCGCAGAACAACTTATCGATCCGCAACCATATATTGATGCAGTTATGACGAGGGTGGTCCGATGAAACGATATATCCTTTACTCGATGTTCCTTGGGCTTATCTGGTGTTTTGTCCACGGAACGATAAACTTCAACAACTTCCTGATAGGAGCATTACTTGGCCCTATCGTGATCAGACCTTTCAGGTCACTCTATGGATTTGAGAACAAGATGTCATATCAAAAAGTAATAAGGAAGATACCGAAGCTAATAAAGTACTTCTATGTACTTTTCATAGAGATCATCAAAGCCAATGTGATGGTGGCCAAGATAATCCTTCAGCCAAAGATGGACATAAAACCAGGGATAATTGCAGTCCCGATACGTACAAAGACAAATACGGGAATAACTGCCCTCGCCAATACGATCACACTTACCCCGGGAACATTGACAATTGATGTTTCAGACAACAAAGAAGTGCTTTACGTACACGCCATCGATGCATCTGACCCACAGGGACTTTGTGATTCCATAAGAGATGATCTTGAAGAATATGTACTGGAGGCATTCGAATGAATTCACTGATATTTGATATTTCGATCACGTTCATGGTCATTGCTATAATACCATGCATATACAGAGTTATCAAAGGTCCGACGATCCCTGACCGTGTTATCGCAGTTGATGCAATGACGACCGTAATAGTTGTTATACTGGGTATCTACTCATACATGCAGGAATCTGCGTTCTTCATGGACGTAGCCCTGGTCCTTGCAATAATCTCCTTTGTGGGAACAGTTACCATTTCCAAATATCTTGACGAGGGGGCTGTATTTTGATAGAGATAGAACTTATTCAGGACATCATCAGCACATTTCTGCTCGTAGTAGGAGCATTCTTTGTATTCCTTGGAATGGTAGGATTGATCCGCTTGCCGGATGTATATAATCGTTTACATGCCACTACCAAGATAGGCACCCTCGGTGCATTTGGAGTGATGTTGAGCATCGTAGCAAAGATAGGGCTCGAGCCCATAGGTGTAAAAGCCATAACAGTTGGTCTTTTCATCCTGCTTACAGCACCGGTTGCCGCACATATGATAGGAAGAGCAGCTCACCGGCATGGAGTGGGCCTTTGTAAAGGATCCGTCATTGATGAATACGGCAAAGAATACAAAAAATGATCGAGAATAGAGAAACTAAAAGGTCCATCAATTAATTATGAATAAAAGAACACAGATCATTCGGACTGACAGCGACAATTTCGAAGAGGAGCTGTCAAAGGCTGCCAGCATCATCAAAGAAGGCGGCACCGTTGCTTTCCCCACAGAAACGGTCTACGGTCTGGGAGCCAATGCTCTGGACCCTGATGCTGTGAAGAAGATCTTTGCAGCAAAAGGAAGACCTGCGGACAATCCGCTCATAGTACATGTCTCCAGCAAAGACCAGTGCAAGGACCTGGCAGAGAACATACCTCAAAATGCATTCAGGCTTATGGATGAATTCTGGCCAGGACCACTCACCCTTATCCTCAAAGCAAAGAAAATAGTGCCTGAAATTACCACCGGCGGACTTGATACCGTTGGTTTGAGAATGCCTGCCAATGATATTGCACTTGAACTTATAAGAAGGTCCGGTACAGCAATAGCAGCACCCAGTGCCAACACTTCCGGACGACCAAGCCCCACAAGCGCTGAACACGTCATACAGGACCTTACCGGAAAGATAGATGCAATAATTGACGGAGGGATAGTGGAGATAGGCCTGGAATCAACGGTAGTGGATGTCACCGGAGATATACCAATGGTCCTGCGTCCCGGCCAGATCAGTGCAGAAGATATCAAAGAATGTGTCGGGAACGTCGAAATTGGATATGCCGACAGGACCCTTGAGGAAAACGAAACCGCAAGATCCCCGGGAATGAAGTATACGCACTATTCACCTGAGACAAAGGTAATACTCATAGAGGGAGGTCCGGAGGATGTTAAAAGTAAAATTATTGAGCTAATAACAAACTGCCACAAGGAAGGCAAAATGGCCGGACTTCTTGCAACTGAGGAAATATCAGGTTCGATAAATGCTGACGAGATATTCTCACTTGGTAAAAGAAATGAACCTGCTCAGGCAGCCCATAGTATATTTATGGGTCTGCGACATCTTGATAATAAGGAGATAGACCTGATCCTTGTCGATGGGTCATTGAAAACAGAAGGAATAGGAGCTGCCGTATTCAATCGGTTACGTAAAGCGGCGGACGAGATAAAAAAAGTATGATCGGGAAGTGTATCCACTGAAAACAGAAAAAAAGGAATACAATGTTGCAAGACAGGAATACTTTGCAATTACAAAAAGGAACAAGAAGATAGCTAAGGTGGACATGCTCATCCTCGGCACAGGACTTCTACTCAAATACTTTGGACGTGCAGACATAGGAGAACATTTCATGTGGCTAGGATTCATTCTGCTGGTCTACGTATTCGGCACGAATATGATGGCACGTAATGAGCTTAAGAAACATGAACCATAATTATTTTTAAATTAAAAAAGTAGGAACATCGGAGGTACATACCTCCGAATTTACTTAATTACCACAATAATCACATACCCATTTTCTTCATCATTTTCTGCATATTGAACTTACCGCCACGAAGTCCCTTCATGGCATTTTGCATCATCTTGTGGTATTTCAGAAGTTCGCGTACAGACTCCGGACTGCTACCTGAACCCATGGATATCCTCTTTATGCGTGCACTGCCGATCAGTCGTGGATTGAGGAGCTCCTCATCGGTCATGGAGTCCATGAGTACACGATAACCTTTCATTTTATCTTCAGTGACCTTGTAAGCATCATCTGAGAGCTTAGCTCCCATGCCTCCAAGAGGAAGCATCTGCATGATCTGTTTCATAGGACCCATCTTGTTCATCGCCTCAAGCTGAGAATACATATCCTTGAGGGTGAAACGACCACGCATCATGGCCTCCATGTCAATGTCATCCTCGGAAAGGGTCTCCTCTGCCTTTTCGATCAGTGATTTGATATCACCCATACCAAGAAGACGGGAAATGAACCTGTCCGGTTCGAACTTCTCGAGGTCGTCAGGGGTTTCGCCCACACCAATGAAAGCAATGGCGGAATTCGTCTCGGAGACAGCGGACAATGCCCCACCACCTTTTGCAGTACCATCCAATTTGGAGATGACAACTCCGGAAATACCCACGGAATCATTGAAAGCCCTTGCCTGCTCGCTTGCCTGCTGCCCAATAGCACCATCGAGGACCAGTAACTTGTAATCCGGTTGTGCAACCTCGTGGATCTGTTCCATCTCATCGATGAGATCGGCTTCCAGAGAGTGGCGGCCAGCGGTATCCACGATAAGCACATCGTTCTTCTCAAGCTCCGCCAATCCTCTTTCCACGATCCCCACAGCATCGGGATTACCTTCCTCGCCGTAGAATGGAACGTTCAATTTGTCACAAAGGGTCTTCAACTGGTGATAAGCACCCGGACGGAACGTATCTGCACAAACTACCGCAGGTTTCATTCCTTTCCTCTGGAAATAGCGGGATAGCTTGGAAGTAGTAGTTGTCTTACCGCTGCCCTGCAGACCGATCATCATGATCGTTTGAGGCTTTAGCGGAATGTCAGCGCTTCTGCCCACGATACTGATGAGTTCCTGATAGACGATCTTGATGACATGCTCACGTGGGTTCATGCCTTGCGGAACTTCTTCCTTCAGGGCACGTTCCTTGATGTGACTTGACATCTGCATTACAAGCTTGACATTGACATCCGCCTGCAGTAATGCCCTTTGTATATCCTTTACGACCTCAGTGACCGTTCTTTCATCGATGCGCCCAGCGCCGACCAGTTTCTTTAAAGCGTCCTGAAGGGAACTGCCGAGTTTATCCATTACCATATAATGATCATCCTGTAAGTTCTACTATTATTTGCTCTAATAAATGAGTAGTTCATATTTAACCCTAGTGGGAATGTGATTTTTTAGGATAGACATGACCATATTCATAAGTGCAAAAATAGTCAGATCAAGTTCAACGTTCCAACCACCCGGTTTCAAGAATAGTATCAAAAAAAAAAGAAAAAAGGTGCATATTTTATTCTTTTTTCTTTGACTTTTCTGCAATCCTTCCTATCCAGATAGTAAAGAAAACTGCAAGAATAGTGACGAATATCGCATATGCCCATACTCCCCAGGAAGCAAGGAAATAAAGCGCCCCACCCTCTGCGAATAATGCTTTTATTGCATCGTTCCATGCCAGAGCTGCTACCAGCCCAAACGCCGCAGTTATAAGCGCGGCTAATTTGTCAACCACTTCTTCGTTCAGTATAATTCCCCCTTTTAGATTAAGGCAATTATACTTTGTCCCCCAGACATTTAAATCTTATTGTGTATGTGACTTATATTTCATCATGTTGTGTCAGACCCCAAGCTCTGCAAACATATGATGGATATGGCAATAACATGGACAAAACATCCCTTTGATGATGAATACACCCATAATTGGAATTCTCAAAAAACAATTAAGCTTATAGAACCAGAACAGAGATATAAAATGAGATTAGTATTATTGAGATCAATATTAGAGAAAAAAGGTAGATTGAATAGCGGGGGATGGATTCGAACCATCGGTCTACGGGTTATGAGCCCGTCGGGATCTCCTGGCTACCCCACCCCGCTAAGAGTGAGTTATTCATGCACAGTGTTACTGTACCACACTTGCAACCCTACTACTGCGCACTGGCATATATAGTTTGCGTACAACCTGCCTTCTGAAACTACTTTTAGCCCATGTTAAGGTATTAAGATAAGGACAAGGAATGATCTCATGCCATAAATCTTTAAATATATCGCAACTAATAGGGAATCGGTGAACAGATGCCACATAAATGTACCCGATGTGAAAAAATATTCGAAGACGGGGCCGAAGTAATTCTAAGCGGCTGTCCGAACTGTGGCTGGAACAAGTTCCTTTATGTAAAGGACATGGAGCCTGAAGAAGAAGCCAAAGAAAAAGAGGTCCAAGTACAGCCAGAGATAGTGGATAGTGTAGAAGAGGACATCCCGGCAGAACAGTTCATCAGAGAAATAGATGATATCATCGGCATTGGACATCAGGAAAGAGAAGTAGTTGAAGAGGAAGGAGAACGCGTAGAGTCCGTAAGAATACTCGGACCTGGCTCCTATGAACTGAACCTGAACTCCCTCCTTGAAAGGGACGAGATAGTCATGGCCATCAAACAGGATGGAACATATGCAGTAGACCTCTCCTCTGCTTTCAGAAAGAAAAAGAAGAAACAAAAGTGAATCATCAGATACATCAATTGATCATAGATCCCAATAAATTATTTCAAGAATTTATCATTGAAGTCAGGGGAGTGGATGACAGGAACCTATGACAGAAAATGGGAAATTGACCTCCTGAGAGGAATGGCCATCATACTGATGATTTTTTTCCATCTGCTCTACGACCTTGAGTTCCTGGGTTACCATGAAAGTAATGTCCACACAGGGATCGTTTACCTGATAGGAAGAGCAGCAGCAATTTTATTCATATTCGTAGCAGGAATATCACTCACATTAAGCTTCTCAAAACAACTTGAGCTAGGGCAGACCAAACCCAAATTTACAAAATATGTAAAAAGAGGAATTAAGGTATTTTTGTGGGGGATGGTAATAACTGCTGGAAGCTATATTTTTTTGAAAGAAGGAGTGATCATCTTTGGAGTACTCCATTTCATAGGAGTTGCCATAATACTTTCATATCCATTTTTGAAACATCGCATCCCAAGCCTGGTAGCAGCTATTTTGATATTGATCACCTGGATGCTGCTGCGAACAATTACAATAGAACAGCCCTGGCTGTTATGGATAGGCATCCAGCCAACAGGATTTAGATCATACGATTATTTCCCATTAGTTCCATGGTTCGGAGTGATGCTAATGGGGATTTTTACAGGAAATGAACTTTATCCGCAATACAAAAGGAAGTTTGTCCTTTCGGACATATCAGAGCTTCTCCCCATAAGGACATTGACATATATGGGTAAACGATCACTGCTTATATATCTGCTTCATCAACCAGTACTGATAGCCATACTCTACATTGCAGGATTTGCAGACCTAAGCCAGTTAGCACCATGAAATGTGCCAGTTTTTGCAGACCTAAAACACCATGAAATATTAATGATGCTCAGAAGAAATCCGAAAGCCGGGTCTGCCTTTCATCGAGCTTGTCCAGTTTTGTGACACCTACACCCAATAAGCGTAATTTATTTTTCCCGTTGAATTCCTGAAGCAATCCTTTTGCTGTTTTCTTTATAGTAACAAGGTCATCGGAATGCGCAGCAAGCGTTTTTGCTCTTGTATAGGTTGTGAAATCTGCAAATCTTACCTTTATTGTAACGGTCTTGAACAAGTATTTCTTCTTTGAAAGGGAAGAATGAACATTTTCTGAGAGAGTATCCACCACACTTTCCAGATATCCCATATCAGAAGTATCCTTATTGAAAGTGTCCTCTTTACTGATGGACTTTATCTCCCCACTTTCCTGAACTTTACGCCCATCCACACCATTGGCAAGCTGATGCATGACCAGACCGAACTTACCAAACTTCTCACGCAATTCCTGAACATCATATACGGCAAGATCACCAATAGTTTCGATTCCCATCTGGCCCAGCATTACACTCGTTTTCTTACCAACCCCCGATATTCGGGAAACATCCAGAGGATAAAGGAAAGAACGGACATCTTCAGGGCGCACAATGGTCAAGCCATCGGGTTTTTGGTAATCGGATGCTATTTTCGCAATGGACTTGTTAGGGCCGATACCGACTGAACAGGTGATGCCCTCCTTTTGAAAGACATCTTCTTTGATCTGTAACGCCAGCTTTTCAGCCTCATCGAGACCGGAAACGACATCGGAAACATCAAGATAAGCTTCATCCACACTTACTTGCTGGAACTTTGAAGAATAGCTCCTTAACAGTTCCATAATTGAGTTGGAGACCTTCTTGTACAAAGGCATGTTAACACGCAGATATACGGCTTCAGGACAGAGGCGATATGCTTTCGATATAGCCATTGCTGACCTTATCCCAAACTCACGTGCCTCATAGGAACAAGTGCTTACAACACCCCTGCTACCCTCTTGCAGCGGATCAGAGCCAACCACCACAGGTAACCCTTTAAGCATAGGGTCTGCAGCTACTTCCACGGATGAATAGAAGCTGTCCATGTCAATATGAAAGATTATCTTAATAGTCTCACCAGCCCCACCCATAAACACCATGATTGAAAATGTTTGTGCACATTATCAGATATTCAGCAAAGGATTTAATCCATAAAGGACATTGAGGACTATACCGTATCGACCCATAGGAAATGAACAATGTACAGTTACATAGCCATTGCAGCATATTGTGTAGTCCTTTTCCTGACACTTCGTGATATCAGGATATTCCGCCGCACAAGGTTTGATTCATACAGAAAGGGAGCAATTAAAGGAATTGTAGCATCCACAGTAGTACTGCTGGGTATCATTGCAGTAGAGGTCAACGCTGAGATCGGATTGGTGATAGTGTTCATAGGCCTTTACATAAACCGCAAAGGAGTACGTGAAAATGTATTCAATGAAGCGAACACTGTCGAGCGGCTTCTGGGAAAGAGCGATATAAATTGAGCAGCCACCCTCAAATAAAGCACTGGAAGATGACCTCAATCCAAAAGCTATAAATGTAAAGGTTTTCTATAAGGCGATACTCTTAATCATATCTATCTAAATTTACTGGAGATACTTAAATGGGAAATATTAGACAAACACATATCAAGAACATTGCATTCCGTCTGGTCGAAAATTATGGAGACGTTTTTACAACAGATTTTGAGAAGAACAAGCTTCTCGTCTCCCAATACACAACAATCGAGGGCAAAGTAATCAGAAACCGTGTAGCAGGTTACGTTACCCGCAAGATCAGATATCCAAAATTAATTTAAGTCCGGGAAGTGGAACGCTATGTTCGAAGGAGTATTACCGGCGCTTATAACTCCGTTCACGAAGGATGACACCATCGACAGGACCGGTCTGATAAAGAATATCGAATTTGCCGAGAATGGCAAAGTGACCGGTGTAGTTGTCTGTGGTACCACAGGTGAATCTGCCACATTATCTACGGCAGAGCACATGGAGGTCATCGACATCGCAGTTGAATGTGCGAACGTACCGGTAGTTGCCGGCACCGGCTCGAACAATACGGCTGAAGCAGTGGAACTAACAAAACACGCTGAAGAGGCCGGAGCCTCAGGTGCTCTTGTAATATCCCCATATTACAACAAACCGAACAAAGCGGGACTCACATCCCATTTTAGGACAATAGCAGAAGCAGTGGAAATACCTATTGTGCTCTACAACGTGCCTTCACGTACAGGGCAGGACATTCCACTGGAAGTTATCACAGAGCTTGCTAAGATCGATAATATCGTAGGGATCAAGGAAGCAAGCGGTAGTATTGACAAAGCATCACAGATAATCGAGAACACAATGGACGAGGACTTCATGGTCACATCAGGAGATGATGGACTTACCTTACCCATGATGAGCATCGGCGGATGTGGTGTTATATCCGTGGCAGCTAACATTGTGCCGGACAGGATGAGCAGGCTTGTCAATGCCTTCAACGAAGGTGACACGACAACCGCTCAACAACTGCACTATGAAATAGCTCCACTTATACGTGCTCTTTTCACAGAAACTAACCCAGTACCAATAAAGCGTGCAATGGAGCTTGTGGGCCTCAGTGCAGGTCACTTAAGACCTCCTCTTGCACCGATAAGTGCTGAAAACGATAAGCTTCTTACAGATTGTCTTAAAGGACTAGGGTGCCTACAATGATAAATGCAGGAGTTACAGGTGCTTCCGGACGAATGGGGAAGCTCATCATCGAGAACATCATCAAGATGGAAGGAATACAGCTCTCTTCCGCATTCGATCTTATGAACATCGGTAAGGACGTAGGAGAGGTTGCACAAATAGGGAAGCTCAATGTGAAAATCTCTGACGTAGCTGACATGGCAAACGTTCTGAAAGAATCAAAGACCGATGTTGTCATTGATTTTACCATTGCTCCCGCAACCGCTGCAAACGCACCAGTAGTAGCTGGAGCCGGAGTTGACCTTATCATAGGAACAACCGGATTCAGTGACGAACAGCGCGCTACCATCGAAGATGCCATAATAAGGAACGGCACCTCAGCAGTCATCTCACCGAACTATTCAGTTGGCGTCAATGTCTTTTTCAAGATCCTTCAGGAAACCGCAAAGTACCTTTCTGAATATGATATCGAGATAATCGAAGCCCACCACAACCAGAAGAAAGATGCACCAAGCGGAACTGCTATGAAAGCAGCAGAGGTCATCAGTGAGACTTTGGGTGGCAAGGACTTTGTCTACGGACGCGAAGGTCTCGCACCAAGGGATAAAGAGATCGGAATCCATGCAGTTCGCGGAGGAGACATCGTAGGCGATCATACCGTCCTCTTTGCTGGAGATGGCGAAAGGATAGAGATCAAGCATCAGGCACATTCCAGAAATGCATTTGCATCAGGCGCAGTAAAAGCAGCCATCTGGATAAACAATGCAGCACCAGGCATCCATACAATGGATGATATTCTGGGCTTCTAACCCTTTTTTATTAAATTAAAAATAGAAATGATATAAGTATCAGAGCAGATGCTCTCCTATATCATCTGAAATTATACGTTCACAATACGAACAGCGAAGAATGGTCCTCCGCCCATTGGAACTTACCGCGAACTTCGATGTCACCGGTTCATTGCTATTAGAGATACAGTTCGGATTTATACACCTGACAACACCCTCGATCTGTGAATGGATATGAACAATATCTTTTTCAGATACCTCGAAATTTCTGATGATATTGATGGTCGCATTAGGAGCTATCAGAGCGATCTTATCGACCTCTTCAACATTGAGTTCCCTGCCTTCTATCTTGACGACATCCTTTCGACCATGGACACTGGGTGCATTGATAAGTACACTTACGACCCTTGATGAGGAAGTTGGTATGTTCAATATCTTAAGAACGTTCAACGCCTGTCCGGCATTGATGTGGTCTATAACAGTACCATTCTCAATGGGATGCACACGTATCTCACGTATCTGTTGATCTTCACTGCTCATTCCAATGCCCCCATAACAAGTGCAAGAAGTGCCATTCTGATCGGAACTCCGTAGAATGACTGTTTGAAATAACACGCATGCGGAGTATTGTCCACCCTTGGATCGATCTCATTCGTCCTCGGTAGCGGATGCATTACTTTCAGTTCAGGTTTCGCCTTCTCAAGAAGTTCAGGAGTGATCAGCAGACTGTTGGCCACTTTACGATACTCTGCAGGATCTGGAAAACGCTCTTTCTGAACCCTTGTAGCATAAAGTACATCGATGTTTTCAATGGCATCCTCGATAGCTTCGGTCTCCGTCACCTTTATGTTCCTGCTCTTAAGGTCCTCGATGATCTCAGCAGGTAACCGCAACTCTTTAGGAGAAATAAGCGTGATCTCAGCACCGTAAAGAGAAAGGGCATAGCAAAGCGAATGCACAGTCCGGCCATACTTCAGATCTCCCGCAAGAGCGATCTTCAACCCATCCAGATGGCTTTCCCTGCGTATGGTATAAAGATCAAGGAACGTCTGCGTAGGATGATGCCCTGCACCATCTCCCGCATTCAGTATGGGAACCGAGGAGAACTCCGAAGCAAGTTGTGCAGCACCTTCTTTATTATGCCTTAGAACTATTGCATTGGTATACCCATCAACCACACGAATGGTATCTGCAAGGGTCTCTCCTTTTGCAATTGAGCTTGCATCCACAGAACCAAGACTTAAGACATCCCCCCCAAGACGCATCATTGCGGTCTCAAAGGACATACGAGTCCTCGTACTTGGCTCAAAGAACATCACACCAAGTACCTTGCCCTTCAGAATATCTGACTTTGTCTTGTCCCTGGCTATGGGTTCAAGCATTTCTGCAGTATTGAGGACATGATCGATCATATCCCTTGAAAAGGATTTCATAGAAATAATATGCAAGTCTTTGAACGTCATTCACCGTGAAGAAGAATTGCATGAAATATAATGTTTACCTATAATAAATTAAGATCGGAATAAAATATTGATATAATGCAGAGATGTATCCGTTCATTCATCAAGTTCAGCCAGGAACTTCACCCAGCCCTTTGCATCTTTAACTGAGCACTTCCTAGCATCTTCCTTGAACTTATGCATGCGCTCAGGACCAGGCAATTCCCCGAGCTCCTCCAGGTCCATGACAGCTCGCAAAAGACCCGCAGTCTTATCAAATATCTCTTTTGCCTCCCCAACGGTCATCTTATCAGTCCCCAGCACATGCTCATAGGTTCGTGCCTTCTCGGAAAGGGAAAGAATGCACTGGTCGATTCGTTCCTTATCAGCATCATTCAAGCTTGGCTTACTGATAAGCTCCCAGGTGATCTCATGAAGCGGGATCATTTTACCGTTGACCTCCACTTCATCGGGTATCCTTTCACCACACCAGAACAACTGACGATGAAGGCCCGCAAGGAACCTTTTGCGCTGCTTTTCGGTCAACATATCTTCTTCTGCCATAATATGTACCCATTAATAATGAATTACTTTTAACAAATAGCATCAACTATTAAGTATTATAACCATATACCCGGTTTGATTTATACTTATTCAACTATACTACGTAAGTTCCAAAGGGTGATAATATCAACACAATAATTCAAGTAGCTCTTGACCTGCTGGAAATAGACCGCGCCATCCAGATCGCAAAGGAAGCCGTCGAGGGAGGCATAGACTGGATAGAAGCAGGAACACCGCTTATCAAGAGTGAAGGAATGAATGCCATTCGCCAACTAAGGAAATCATTCCCGAACCATACGATCCTTGCCGACATGAAAATAGCAGATACCGGTGCATTTGAAGTGGAGATGGCCGCCAAAGCAGGGGCTGATATTGTCATGCTCCTGGGAAATGCCGATGATTCCACTGTACTCGATGCCGTCAGGTCAGCACACAAATATGGGGTGAAGCTGATGGCCGACCTTATAATCGTCGAAGATCCAGTATCAAGGGCAATTGAACTGGAACTAATGGGTGTCGATTACATCAACATGCATACAGGGATCGATCAGCAGATGACAGGCAAGGACCCCACACCAATACTTGAGAAAATGGCAGCAGCAGTTGACATTCCGGTAGCTGCCGCAGGAGGATTGGATGCTGCAAGTGCCGCAATGGCAGTAAAAGCAGGTGCAAGCATCGTTATCGTCGGAGGAAATATAACACAATCCGACAATGTGACAGACTCTGCAAAAAGAATACGTGAAGCTGTTGATTCAAACGATATTCCTGAAATAGCACATCGATCCCTCGAAGAAGAGATACGCCAACTGCTATCAGAGGTGTCCACCCCGAACATCACCGATGCAATGCACAGAAAAGGATCCATGAAGGACATCCACACAATGGTTGCCGGAAAAAGGATGGTGGGCAAAGCTGTTACAGTACAGACATTCGAAGGCGACTGGGCAAAAAGTGTCGAGGCCATCGAAGTTGCCAGCGAGGGAGACGTGATTGTCATATACAACGGAAGTCGACATGTTTCACCATGGGGAGGACTTGCCACCCTTAGCTGCCTTAACAAAGGCATAGCAGGTGTGGTCATTGACGGTCCAGTAAGGGATATCGAAGAGATAAGAGAGATAGGACTTCCCGTCTTTGCCATCAGCAATGTACCTAACGCCGGCGACCCGAAAGGGTTTGGTGAAATAGGGGCATCCATACACTGCGGCTCACAAAATGTCAACCCCGGAGATTACATTGTAGGAGATGACAACGGAGTGGTCGTGATACCCAAAGAAAGAGCGTATGAGATAGCAAGGCGTGCCAAGGAAGTTGAGAAGAATGAAAAACGAATCTATGAAGAGATAAAAAGAGGAAGCACGCTTTCCGAGGTCCTTAAGCTCAAAAAATGGGAGAAAATGTAAATGATAGAACTATTGAAAGTGCTTGTTTGCATGCCATTTCTACTTTATTCATGCTATTCAGATATTAAGACACGAAGGGTCACGAACAAGCTCTGGCCAATAATGCTTGGCGTAGCAGCCCCGCTAATCATCTATGATATCGCCCGATATGGCATTCCCTATTTAAAATGGACACTCATATCATTCATATTCATATTCGTATTCGTTTACATATTGTTCTATTTCGGAGCCTTCGGTGGTGCAGATGCCAAAGTATTGATGGTGATATCATTGATACTTCCATTCTACCCTGCACTGGATCTGATCAACTACCAGTTGCCTGTAGCAGGTCTGCCCCCCATTGGACTTTTTACATTCAGCGTCTTTGGGAACTCGGTCTTACTCACAGTGGTCGTACCGCTGGGACTTTTCCTTTACAATCTCACGCAGCCCTCTCTGAAAGAGACCCTTAAAAGACCTCAGTACATGTTCATTGGCTACAGATCTTTGACCAAAGACCTTGAGCGCCCTCACATTCGCCTTATTGAAAAGTACGAAGAGAACGATGGGGACGTATCGCATCGATTCACGACAGGAGGCATGCAGCTTGATGAGGACACAATAGCTACGATGAAGGAATATGATAGAAAAGGACTTATTGAGAAGAGAGTCTGGGTAACCCCAGGACTGCCATTTATGATACCCATAACAGCCGGTTTTATCAGTGCAGTGATCTATGGAGACCTAATATTCCAATTGACACTTCATTTCCTGATATAAATTGGAATTTATTTGCTGCCTTTTTCAAAGGCAGCTATCTCTTCCATGAAAACGGAACCATATTTCTTTAACTTGACCTCACCGACACCCGTGATGCCAATGAACTCCTTTTCATTTTTCGGAAGCTTTGCAGCCATCTGTCTAAGACTGGTATCTGCAAATATGATATAAGGAGGGACATTTGCCTCCACAGCAAGCCTTTTGCGCAGTTCCCGAAGCTTATCAAAGAGTTTCTTGTTCGGACGTGAGATAGGAGTTGGGGCCCTCTTTGCCTTTCCCGGAACAGATGTTCTTTTTGGAGTGCTGGACTGTCTGGTCTTGGCAGGGGATCTCACCGCCGTTGAACTAACCTTTTTTGAACCAGTATAGGTAGGCCTAAAGGCTGTAGAATTGCCTGACCTCGACACACTAACAGGTGCTTTCCGAGGTTTGGCAGCGGCTACACCCATGGAACGCGTCAGATGCACCTCACCGCCCCCAAGGACATCACGACTCTGCTTGTTCAGAAGAAGTATGGGATATTTTCCTTCCTTTACATCAACATAACCCAGACGGATCATTTCCCTTGCCATTTCCACCCATTCGGACTTAATATACCCGTCACCGGTGTCATAGCTTTTAAGGCAGTCATGTCTATAGCCTATTATTTTCTTGGACTTCGAGCCTGTAAGGATGTCCACGATATGCGTCAATCCAAAGCGTTCATTTACCTCATCGACACAGGAAAGGAAGGTCCTTGCAACTTCGGACGCATCATAAGTGTCGCGCGGGTTCAAACAGATATCACAACTTCCGCAATTATCGGACTCCAGCTCTTCTCCAAAATAACGCAATAAGGCCTTCCTGCGACAGGTAGTGCTTTCACAATAATCGATCATTTCCTGCAGCTTCGTCATTGCGATATCGCGCTCGGACTTTTTGGGTTTCTGATCAATTAAATATTTGATCTTGTACCAGTCAGCCCGACTGAAGTACAAGATACATTCGCATTCAAGACCGTCACGTCCACCCCTACCTGTTTCCTGATAATAGCCCTCCAGGTTCTTGGGAAGGTCATAATGGATGACAAAACGAACGTTCGGTTTATCGATCCCCATACCAAAAGCAACGGTGGCCACAATGATATCGACATCATCCCTGATGAAACGTTCCTGATGTTCCTGCCTTTTGGCATCGTTCAATCCTGCATGATAAGGAAGGGTATGAAATCCTTCACGGTTCAGTTTGGTGGAAACAGATTCAACGCTCTTTCGGCTGTTACAGTATATGATACCCGAATTTCCACGCTGACCCTTAAGGTAACTTACCATGTCCCCATAGGTATTGTTCTTTGGTCTTATTTCATAGGAAAGGTTAGCACGATCAAAACTCGCCACATAAACAGAAGGAGAGACCAGATCAAGTTGTTTGATGGTATTTTCCTTTACCTTCGCAGTAGCTGTTGCGGTCAGAGCTATCACAGGAACATCAGGGTACTTCTTTTTCAAAAATCCCATTCGACGATATTCCGGCCTGAAATCATGCCCCCATTCAGAGATACAATGGGCCTCATCAATGGCGAAAAGACTTACATTGACATGACTGAGCAGTTCCTGAGTGCTTTTCATGCAAAGGCGTTCAGGTGCTACATACAATATATCCACATGCCCTTCGACGATGGCACGAGTAGTTTTCTGAACTTCGTTATAACTTAACGTACTGTTGAGATAAGCAGCCGAGACCCCATTGCTGACAAGGCCGTCCACCTGGTCCTTCATCAGAGAAATGAGCGGGGACACCACGACGGCAATTCCATCCATTATGAGTGCAGGTATCTGGTAGCATATTGATTTGCCACCGCCGGTCGGCATTAATACAAAAACATCCTTTTTGTCCAGAACATCATTGATAATGTCCTCCTGAAGAGGACGGAATTCGCTGTAACCAAAATATTTCTGGAGTGTCCTGTACATATTTATACCGAGATAAAGCTAGTGATTCAATCCTCAAAATGTCTTTCACTATATTTAACATGCAACCATGCAAGGTGAAAGTAATTGATGTAGGATCATTGAGTTTTCCATCGATACTATTAAAACCAACAAACATATTAAAGCACAGTATTATCTAAGAAATTCACTAATATTGATCATCATCACATCATAACTGGAGTTCATATTCATGGTAAAAGTCGAGAAATTCATACCTAAGGCTATAGACAGGATCAAGGAAAAAGCAAAAGGAAAGACGATAATCGCACTTTCCGGCGGTGTTGACAGTTCAGTCTGTGCAGTACTTGCATACCGTGCTATTGGAGATGATCTGATACCTATCTACATCGACACAGGTCTTATGAGAAAAGGTGAGACCGAAAGGATCAAAGAGATCTTTGAGGACATGAACCTGCAGACCATAGATGCAAAGGACCGATTCCTTGATGCACTTGTCGGCATCAAAGACCCTGAAGAGAAGAGAAAGGTTGTCGGAGAGACCTTCATTCGCGTCTTTGAAGAGGAAGCACGCGAAATAAATGCAGAGTACTTAATTCAGGGAACTATCTATCCGGACAGGATCGAGTCTGACGGCGGCATAAAATCCCACCATAACGTTGGAGGATTACCAGAACACATAGATTTCAAGGGGATAATCGAGCCTATAGATGACCTTTACAAAGATGAAGTGCGTGAGGTCGCCTGGGCACTTGACCTTCCTGAAGAGATATGTGAGAGAATGCCATTCCCGGGACCCGGGCTTTCTGTAAGGATAATCGGAGAGGTCACTGAGGAAAAGGTCGATGTCGTACGTGAAGCGAACGCTATCGTAGAGGAAGAACTCCTCGAGCAGTTCAAACCATGGCAGACATTTGCAGCTGTCATAGGAAAAGGAACCGGTGTCAAAGGGGATGTCCGTGTACATGGATGGATAATTGCCGTGCGAGCTGTCGGTTCAAGAGATGGTATGACCGCAGAGGCACTTGAACTACCCTGGGAGACCCTCAGGAAGATCGAATCCAGGATCTCTGGCGAGATAGCATCAGTCGCAAGAGTGCTTTACGACCTGTCACCAAAACCACCTGCAACTATCGAGTTCGAGTAAATGTCACTCAATAAAGCCGTATTAGATATACGCGAACGTCAGCGTATAAAGCCATCATCTAACGATTATCCTGCCGCCGTATGGAGAAGCACAGATCACTGTGACGGGAAGACAGTTGATACACTGACCATCATCTTCAAGACATCAGGCTGCTGGTGGGGAAAAGCTGGAGGCTGTACAATGTGCGGCTTTGTGTATGACAGTGCGAAGATACCCCCACAGCCGGAAGAACTTGAAAGACAGTTCGATAATGCCATGCAGAAGGGTGAGAAGTTCGAAAGTTTCATGGTGAAGATATTTACATCAGGAAGTTTCCTTGATGAAAATGAAGTACCAGCCGAAACAAGAGCTAACATTCTGAGCAAACTGGCATCCGATGAACGTATCTTTAAGGTCATCGTTGAGAGCAGACCTGAGTTCGTTACTGAAGAGACCCTGAAATCCTGTAAAGAAGCACTCGGAGATACTGCTTTTGAAATTGCCATCGGACTGGAAACAAGTTCAGACAATATACGGAAGAACTCCATCAATAAGGGATTCACCTTCGAGGATTACATTACAGCCTCAAACGTGGCAAAGAACAACGATGTGACCATGAAGGCATATCTGTTGCTGAAACCACCGTTCCTGTCCGAGAAGGAAGCACTGGAAGACATTGTCAAAACTGTCGATGATGTTGCAGATCATGCACAGACCATCTCGATAAACCTATGTAATGTCCAGAATGGTACGTATGTGGAACAGCTCTGGCAAAGGAGTCAGTACAGAACACCCTGGCTTTGGAGTATCGTTGAGATCCTTAAACGAACAAAACAGCGCCACCCTGACCTGGCCATAACTTCCGACCCTGTAGGTGCAGGTTCAAAACGTGGCCCCCATAATTGCAAGATCTGCAGCAGGGATGTTTCAGATGCAGTACATCTGTTTTCACGTACCCAGGACCTGAAAGTGCTCGAAGGACTTACATGCGATTGCAAACAGACGTGGAAAAAAGTGCTCGAACTGGACGATTTTACCTATGGCAGTCCGATACTTGACAGATAAAGCTAAAAATGGATGAGAGGACACCCTTATTCGGTGTCCTTATACAACATCGTACCAATACCCTGATCGGTGAAAAGCTCCAGCAATACTGAATGGGATATGCTGCCATCTATGATATGTACGCGATCCACACCACCCTCAACACTTGCTTTTGCACTTCTCATCTTCGGGATCATACCGCCACCGATGATGCCATCTTCTATCAGTTGTTCAACTTCATCCACACCGATGCGGGATATGCGTGTTGATGTATCGGTCTGATCTCTGAGAACACCCGGCACATCGGTCATAAGTATCAGTTTCTTTGCATTCAGAGCATCTGCGAGATCGCCTGCGACCGTATCAGCGTTTATGTTCAGGGCATTCCCCTCTGAATCCATCGCTATTGGAGATATGACTGGAATATAATCGTTCGCTATCACTATATTGATGATCTCCGGATCGATTATCTCTGTATCACCCACCCAACCAAGATCGACATCGTGTTCAACCTCTTCTATCATAATCTTCTGAGTGCCCTTTTTCTTTGCCAATATCATCTTCCCATCCTTTCCGGAAAGACCGACACCTTTCCCACCATGTTTACCTATGAGGGAAACTATGCGCGTATTGATATTTCCGACGAGCACCATCCTGGCAATTTCCATGGTCTCATCGTCAGTTATCCTCAACCCACCTATGAATTCTGATTTTTTGCCCATGCGTTCCATCTTTTCGGTTATTTCCGGTCCGCCGCCATGAACGATCACAGGATGAATACCGACAAAGCGCAGTAGGACAATATCCTGGATGATATCACTCATTACCTGAGGATCGACCATGGCATGTCCACCTACTTTGACGACCATAACAGAATCGTGGAATTCCCTTATGTAAGGAAGTGCCTCGATCAACACATTCTCTCTTTTTCCTGTCATATAGGTACAATAAAGATTATACATCGTATAAAGCTTTTTGATTTAAGAAGTGTAAAAGAGCATATGATAGCGCTTGAAAGATAGGTCAAAGAGAATTGTCAATAAAATTCAAAAAGAATAACTTGCAGGTCCGAGTCAGAACCTACAATAATTGAAAATATTAGATAGTTTCCAGTTTGATTATGCCTGGTTTCTGTTTCTTGACGAATGGCTTGTTGATCTTGTCAGGCATCCAGTCAGGTTTGTTCTTTGGTGCATCGACCATTTCTTTCCATCCAAGGAAAACATGGATCTTCTTAGTGCCGCGCTCACGAAGCATGATCTTTTCTGGCTTCTTTTTGGTACCCTTGCCCCTGTTAGCAACCTTAAGAGCTGCCTGACGTGGCTGTTTACCCGTGAATACGCCGCTTTCATTGCCTTTTTCGTCTCGTAACACAAAGTTTCTTGTTTCAGACATTTTATCACCTTACTAAGCCGTTATCGGTTATAGGTAGTTGTACTTACGAAATATAAATAGTTTTCTTTTAATGTTGCCTTTTGATTATGATTCTGGATGTGAAATTGAGCAGAACACAGATTTATAGATAAAATAGAGCATCATATCCCCCCAAATATAAAAATATATAAAGAATTAATGAAATATATTAGTAAGTGTTGCGCCTGATACAATACGACCATACAACAAAACATTTACATGCAATGAATCTGTTTGTGTTGGTTACTATTCAATAATAAATAGATAAAATCATTCATTTAATCCTTGTTCGAGGTTATAAATATGGAACTTCCAATTGCGCAATTTCCTGATGTACAGGCAAACAGACCAAAGATACCCATAAATCTTACACGTGTGGGTGTTACCGGAGTTAAAAAGCTTGTTGAGATAAAGAGAAAGGACAAACGTCCGATCGTACTTATCTCAACCTTTGAGATCTTTGTAGATCTACCTTCTGACCGTAAAGGTGCAAACCTTTCACGTAACTTCGAAGCCGTCGATGAAGTTCTTGAAAAAGCCATCAATCTTCCAGTATATGAGATAGAGGAACTCTGTAACGATGTTGCTAAAAGCCTCCTAAGACGCCATGAATATGCCACTCGCTCAGAAGTACGTATGAAGAGTGAATATGTCGTCAAAAGGGAAGCGCCATCTACAAAAATGAAGTGTCAAGAAGTAGTGGACATATTTGCAGAAGCGATCGCAACAAGACTTGAAGATGATGACATCGATGTCAAGAAACTCATTGGAGCCGAGGTTGTTGGCATGACAGCATGCCCGTGCGCACAGGAAATAATGAGGGACAACGCAAAAACTGCACTCAGGGAACTTGGAGTCGATCTCGAGACCGTTATCAACTTCCTGAACAAAGTACCAATGGCTACCCACAACCAGAGAGGACGCGGAATTATATCCCTCGAGGTCAGCGGTAACGTTGATGTCTCCCTAGAGACCATCATCCGTATCATCGAGAGTTCCATGAGTTCAAGTATAGTAGAGCTCTTGAAGCGCGCAGATGAAGCAATGGTAGTTGAAAGAGCACACCAGAACCCTAAGTTCGTAGAAGATTGTGTCAGAACAATGGCACAGAATATAGTCAGTGAATTTGCTCATGTGCCTGACAGTGCACTCGTTACCATCAAGCAGATCAATGAAGAGAGCATACACAGACATAATGCATTTGCAGAAAGAGTTGCCCTTCTCGGCGATCTCAGAGATGAGATAAAAAACAACTGATGCGAGGAACAAATGAACGAAGTGCCCGAAACCGTTGATATCGATGGCAAGCCAATAAACGTTGGCAGCAATGTACGCTATATCAATACCGATACCATCGGAGTGATAGAGGATATCATGACCGATGAAGAGGGCACCTGGGCACTTCTTGATTCCACACAATTATATTACAGGATCGATACACTGCAAATAACCGAAAAGGTATCTACCAAAGGAAAGGAACACGTCCTTACAGAAGAGGAAACAAAAGAGCTTGTTAAAGAACGTTCCGAAGCAGGTCAGGAAAAAGTAGAAGAAGTGTTCCAGGCAACTGGCGGCGGTTGATCACTCATCACCGCCCGATTTTGTTCTTCTGGAACGCCCATTCTTTTCACTGCGCTCAAAAGAACTAAATTTAATACCTTTTTTACATCTTTGCTGGTATCTTTTTTAGCACTTTTTGATATACCGTTAGTACATCACTGCTCAAGCAGGGTAAGGGATCTTATCCACTCGCCCTTAGGCTCTCTTGAGGTTCCCACTACAAGTCTCTTAATATCGCCGACCTGTTCAACTACGCCCTGTGCTTCGATCAATTCCCCTTTCAGGGCCTGACCGGCATAGGTATGAGTGTATGAAAGGACATGGTCGATCTCATCGTGGTCGATCTTGTATATGGAAGGGTTATCGAATGCCAGTTCTGCATCGGTGACTATTGCTTCTATTTTTGCAGTACCTATGTCTTCGCCGCGTGAGATAGGCGAACTTATCTGATCCCAGTCTCGAACGAAAAGGAGATCAAAATATGTGCCACCAACCATTCCCCTGTTGCCTTTGCGCTTTTCATGTAGAACGAATTCTTCAAAAGAGATCTCAGGGATACGTTTGTTGTAAATGCGATGCCACATATCCTCATCGATGTCCTCAATGAATCCGCCCTTTGCCTTTGCAGCTGCAATGGCATCTCTGGCCTTGAACCAGTCCTTGCCATATACAACGAAATCAACATCGGACATTTCGTTCTGTAAACCAGGAAGGAAAGAGCCGGTCACACCCATCTTTTCAATAGGAATACCAGCTGAATGCAATACTTCATAGACAGCTTTTACCCTCTCATCCTTTTTTATGAGCTCGGGAATAGGATCAGAAGGATGGAGAATGACCTTCACCTGGTCCTCAGGAACTACGTGGACATCCTGGACCCATTCAGGTCTGTTATCACGCATAAAATCAAAGGCAACATCAAAATCATATTTGCGATAATTCATCCCATTGAGCTGACGGTCCCCGGTCTCATCGGGTACATATCGCAGCACACACCTGACACCTTCGGGATGGAAATAGTCAGCAACCGCAAATATCCAGTCGTCTTTGGTAATTAGAAAATCTCTGATACGTGCTTTGATCATTATTATCTTCCTGGTCTAGTTATAGCTAGGCAAATGTACTTGGGATTAATAAATGCTTACATTGATGGACTGAATTATGAAAGTTCCAATGAAAGAGCTATTTCGTCACAATCCGGGAATTTATGGCATTTAATGCAACCACTCCATATTTTGTGCGGGAGAGTTGCCTTGTCCACACGTTTGAAATGATTTTTCTCAAAAAAGACAGGTGCATACGTCAATGTGAAGACAGAGGTAACACCGAGTTCACGGGCATCGTCAAGGCATGCCTCCAACAATTGAGTGCCAATACCTTTTCCCCTATATTCCGGAAGAATAGCAAAGGATAGGATCTCTGCAAGATCAGACCACAATACCTGCAGACCACAGCAACCTACAACCTCGCCATCGATATCGCAAACATAGAAATTGCGTATGGACTCATAGAGATCACTGACAGAACGATGGAGCATAAGCTCCTGCTTTGCATAGAAACTGATGATGCTCTTGATCGCATCAACATCCTTCAATGTGGCTTTCCTGATCAAAACACAAGCTCCTTAAATTGAAAACAATGTTAGAAGAATAATGGCGGGCGTGAAGGGATTTGAACCCCTGATTTACAGCTTAGGAGGCTGCCGCCATATCCTGGCTAGGCCACACGCCCTCGAGTAACCCTTGTAATGTCAATCAATATTTTAAATCTATTGGTCAAAATGCATTGCAACAGAAAGATATGCAAAATGATGAACAGACCGATACAGATGTGGTAATATCGATATAGAAAATAAAACGGCAGAAATGATTTTATGATAAAGTAATAAAAACTGTTTTTTAACGGGCTTGCCCATAAAGTCCCTTTGACTACAAACTGCTTTATTTGACCACAAAGTATTACATTTGACCAAGAAATATTTATTCTGGTTGAAATAGACATCCAATAAATATAATTAGTCTAAATCATAAATTTCAATTATAAATTAAAAATTTGACGATATATATTGAGGATAACAAGGACGGATTTTTGAAATGCAAAACAAACGATGGTTGATAATAATTACAATAGCAATAATATCATTATTTGTAGTTTCACAATTTATCGTTTGTATCGCTGAAAAATTCATTCAAGCAGAACCGATATGTACAATTAATAATCATGACCACCAGCCACATAACGCAACACTCAAAATCATCAATTCATCTGGTAGAGTATATATGGAAGAACTTTATCAGCTTGAACCTCAAGAATCGATTCGTATCAAAAAACCGAAGTCGATCTTGGCATGCTCGAGTTCGCGTAAAAGCAAAGATCCGGAATATCTTACAAAGGAATGGCAATTTTACCTCGAATCAGAAAACATTTCAGTAAATTATAGCACCGTTCCACATCGAGTAAATACTGTGCATTTTCACCTGGTCAATGATAGTAATGTATTCGATATTGGAGTTATCGAATATACATGATTTTTTTCTTTCATTCACACAATAGTGGGAAATGGTTTGCCAGCATACGATTTGACCACAAAGTAAGCTACTTGACCACATGTAGGGGACTTTATGAGCAAGCATATTTTCAACAAAACCTATAAATAACATACATCATTATGAGGAGATGCACGAAATGCCTAAATGGAGATGACAAAAATGAAGATAGTACATGCCCAAACCGTTCTTGCAGAAGAACAATTATTAGCATTAAAAGATAAATGCAACAACACATCAACAAAAGAGGCACTTAGCATTGCAGTAGAACACTATCTTGAATGCGAATACACAGAGATGAACGAAGATATGTGGACAAAGAAACTTGAGAAGATCGTTCAGAAAAAGAAAGAACAGAAGGCTTAAACTTTCTTATTTTTTGTTGTGTGGACCAAAACACAAGTTGTTCACATAACGAAAACTTACTTACTTCTTATTACTCACCTAGTAGCCCACTTAATCGTTTGCCTATTAGAATACTTCACTTTTTTACCGACCCATCACAGAAGATCTTCGATCTCTGAAAAAACTTCGCTTTCACACAGCATACCTAATTGAAATTCAACCCCAAGCCCATAGCTTGATAAAATGAGCAATATAGGGAGGAGAGCCGGGGATAATAGATCGGGCAATTACGGATAAAAACATTTGAACTGAACAATTTCCCTTCTGAACATATATGAGTTAAATAATAGATGAATAGATACTATATGGTCAGATATATACGCAGAATATATTCCAGTATTCTTCATTATAAAATAAGATAGTGATACTATGACAGGTAAACTAAGTTCAGTTCTTGAAAGGAAAGGTCCGATAAAAAAGATAGGCGTCCTTGGAATGGGGTATGTAGGCATTCCTGCAGCCGCTTTATTTGCAGATTCTGAAAATTTCGATATTGTCCTTGGGTTCCAGAGAGATTCACCCAGCTCCGGTTACAAGATCGAGATGCTGAACAACGGAGAAAGTCCATTAAAAGGAGAAGAGCCCGGTCTTGAGGACCTACTTCAAAAAGTAGTGGATGCAAAGAAATTCGAATGCACTCCGGATTTTTCAAGAATATCCGAACTTGATGCTGTCACGCTGGCAATACAGACACCATTTAAGGACCCTGCAGACCTTATCCCTGATTTTGGAGCACTCATCGAAGGCATACGCAATGTCGGGAAATATCTTAAAGAAGGAATGCTCGTAGTACTGGAATCTACGATAACACCCGGAACAACGGACACTCTTGCAAGGCAGATACTTGAAGAGGAATCAGGACTTAAAGCAGGAGAGGATTTTGCACTTGCTCACGCTCCCGAAAGAGTGATGGTCGGACGCCTGTTAAAGAACATACAGGAACACGACCGCATAGTAGGAGGCATTGATGATGCAAGTACGAAAAGAGCTGTGGAACTCTACAACCCAGTTCTGACAAAAGGAAAGATCATACCCATGACAGCAACCGCTGCCGAAGTCACGAAGACCGCAGAGAACACGTTCAGAGATCTACAAATAGCAGCCATCAACCAGCTTGCATTATATTGTGAAGCAATGAGCATCAATGTCTATGATGTAAGAACAGGTATCGATAGCCTAAAAGGGGAAGGCATCACTCGAGCTGTGCTTTACCCGGGTGCCGGAGTAGGAGGGCATTGCCTCACTAAAGATACATACCATCTTGAAAGAGGGGTCACAACAAGCAGTGGTGAACTTGACTATCCTGAAAACACAGACTCCATTTTTGTACTTGCAAGAAAGGTCAACGACTTCATGCCAAACCACATGTACCACCTTACACAAGAAGCCCTGAAGCGCATAGGCAAAGATGTGAAAGGTTCGAAAGTAGCTATCCTGGGATGGGCCTTTATCAATGATTCAGATGATGCGAGAAACCCACCGTCCGAACCATACAGAAGTCTCCTGATCGAGAACGGTGCTGAAGTGATGGTACATGACCCTCACGTCCTGAACTACCCCGATGTAGAGATAATGAAAGACATCGATGAAGTTATGGAAAATGCCGATGTCATTGCGATCCTGACAGGACATTCGGATTACTTCAAACTCGACCCGTCAGAGCTTAGATCACTGACAGGAAAGAAGAACACTGTGATCGTGGATGGAAGGAATGTTCTCGACCCGGATGCATTTATCGATAATGGATTCGTTTACAAGGGCATTGGCAGAGGCGACAAGAACGAACATCCCATCATTTGATATGACAAGAATTTCTTATTTTGAAAAGGTAGGCAGTTGAAAGAACTGCCATCTTTATTGATCTATTATTATTGATCTCGTACCTTCCTTTACTATTTTGGCACTGATTTTAAAGCACATCCATTCCAAACAAATATTAAATTTTTATACAGAATAAACAATATAGTTATACTTTTATAATTATATCCAATATTTCCCTGCAAATCTAGGCAGGATAGGAAACCGTGACCAATACAGGCAATTTATATAGATCGTTCTTTAAAAAAAATACAAAAAATGATAGCAAATGCTCATATAAAATTCGGCAGACTAAAACTCAGAGATCCCTCATATTTATGTGTTCAACCTGTGGAAATTCATCCACATTGAACGATCAGGCCTGTCGTGAACAGATACTTTCAGCACTCCTCAGAGAACCAATTGCCGAGAGAATTGTCCTGTCCCATCTTTATGAACGTGATTACGAAAGCAAAGAGATGGAGATCCTTTATGAACTTGCACACTTGCAGGAAACACTTAGAAATTACAGTGATCTGGACCTTTCGTTCAATTGTCAAAAGGAAAGATATGAAAAATATTGTTCAGACAGGAACAAAAAGCTCAACAATATCATCGAAACATCAAAGAATGACCCATTCCGATCGATCCAGCTTCTCGGAGAACTTCGGGAAGAGAATGAAGGACAAGAAGCATTGGATGAAACAAATATTGTAGATGCGTTTCATGAAGGCGATGAATGTGGCATATGTACAAAACGTTTCCATTCGGTCCTGGATGAGATATGGGAAGTAGAAAAGGGATTGAGACGGATCTTTGATACTGATGAGAACAGTACATTGGACATTGATTATGACCAATTGATAAAACCAAATGTCAGACCGGCATTTTCCACATCAAGGATATACATAGAGCCCCCTGAATTATCAGAGTTCCTTGAATGTTACGATATTACACATAAGAACGGAAGAGATCTACAAGTCTCCATCTATGAAATGACAGACCGCCCTGAAAAACTGTACATGATAATTCCCAGGGAGTACAACCTCGATGCAAATAGTCTTAAAATGGTTGAGAGAGTTCGGAAAAAACTGATACGTTTCAGACCTGATGATATGAATTTTGCAAACCCTGCTAACTCAAGGGAGTATTTCCGCAGGATTGGGAAGAAGATGCTTGAGGAAGATGCAAGGTCACATAATATCACACTTGCCCCCGCAGATGTGAACACTTATTCTGAACTTCTGGCAAAATACACCACCGGGCTTGGAATCCTTGAAGATATTTTGTCTGATACAAGGGTCACGGATGTCTACATCAATGCCCCGGCAGACAAGAATCCGGTTCATGTGGTCATCGATGGAGATGAATGTGTCACTAACATATTCCTATCACAGGATGACCTGGACTCCATGGTATCGAGATTCCGTGCCATAAGCGGCAGACCTTTTGGAGAAGCTACCCCGATACTCGAGATGGAACTTAAGGAATTCGGAGTTCGTGTTTCTATCATAGGGGACCCATTGAGTGCCAACGGGCTTGCGTATGCATTCAGGAAACATTCCAGAAGACCATGGACACTACCAAAACTCATTGCCACAGGGTCCATATCCCCACTCACCGCCGGCCTATTGAGCTTTCTCATGGATGGAGAAACATCCATCCTCGTTGCCGGAGAAGTGGGAGCAGGCAAGACCTCCCTTTTGTCTGCAATGATAATGGAAATACCACAGAAATACAGGATACTCACCATTGAAGATACCAGAGAACTACCCATCGAGGACCTTCAGGAACTGGGCTGGAAGATGCAGGGAATGAGCTCACGGTCTTCCATACTCAACACGAATCTTGAGATCAGACCGGTGGTTGCACTAAGGGCAGCATTAAGGCTTGGAAATTCATCGCTTGTAATAGGAGAGGTCAGAGGAGAGGAAGTAAAGGTCCTCTATGAAGCAATGCAGGTCGGAACTGCAGGCAATTCTGTACTTGGCACGATACATGGGGCATCTGCAAGTGCCGTTTACGAAAGGATAGTACATACACTAGGAGTGCCTGCGGCCTCCTTTAAAGCAACAGATGCCGTTGTTGTCTGCACTAACACAAGGATAGGCGGCAGCATGAGCAAGAAGAGACGTGTCACCCAGATATGCGAAGTGGTCAGTAGCTGGGATGAAAATTCAGATACAAATGATATTTTTGCAGACATCATGGAATATAACGCTGCAACAGATTCGCTCATACCAACAGATATTCTTGACAGAGGGCAATCCGAAATTGTCGGGAAGATCGCTCACAAATGGGGGATATCGATAGATGCCGCATCCCTTAACATCCGCATAAGAGGGAAGATAAAGGAAAGGATGGCAATTGCAGGACAAAACAATGCGGACCTTTTGGAGGCAGAAGCTGTCAGCAAAGCCAACAATATGTTCTGGCTCTACATGGACATGGAAAAGAACGAACCGAATGGACCGGATTATGAGAATGTCTATCGAAAATGGTCAGATTGGTTCGACAGATATTCTTCCATCCATACCTGAAATAAAGGGGTGTAATTCAAATGAAAGAGTCCCAGAATTGGTATATTCGAGGTTGTAAGTTCACAGTCCGCCATTTTTCACGTTTCATAAAGGATATGGACAGTTTTTCTACAAAGGCCGAAAGTTCAGTTAGTCAGGAGTATCGTGATTCAATTACTTTTACCGGGTTTGTGATAGAACCTTTTGAGACCGTGATGTTCTCCTATGCCGGCACGTTCGCCACTTTGGCATTGTTACTGCTCTTTGACATCCTGCTATTTCAGATAACGACATTCGATCGGACCATATTGACACTTGTAGCCATCCTGACAATTGCCTTGCCCCTGTGTGTACTTTTGTACCTTAGTGAATATGTGAAGATCCATGCAAGATACATGAAGATACAGTCAATAGGAGATATTCCAGAGGTATTAAGCTATGTAGTGATGTCAATGAGACTTGTATCGAACATGGAAAAGGCAGTCCACTTTGCAGCCAGTCATTCGAACAGGCCTCTTGCATATGACCTTCGAAAAATGCTATGGAATCTACAGGTAAGAGCTTATTCCAATATCGATGATGCACTTCTTGATTTTGCCGACATGTGGGGAAAGAACAGCGAACATTTCAAACGGTCCCTCCACCTTATCAAAAGCTCCATCAGCGAACCTGACGAAGCTCAGCGCATAATAACACTTAATCGTGCCCTTGATATCGTCCTTGATGGCACGAAAGAACTGATGGAACAATTTGCAGCGAGATTGAAAACACCCACATACATCCTGTACTCGATATTCATATTGATACCACTTGCACTGGTGGCACTGCTTCCTGCAATGACCGTTGTTGGATTCAAGTTCGATATTGTGACACTGATAATACTCTATGATATTATTCTCCCCCTTGCCACCTTTGTTTATGCTGAATATATCCTAATGCAGCGACCAGCGACCTTTGTACCCCAAAACATCCCGGATACCCACCCCGGGCTTAAGAACATTGATAAGAAGAAGCGCAATGCATTCATTGTGGCGATGATAACTGGAACGCTCATTGGAATTTCAGGTTATCTATACAACTATGCCGGCAATCCCTTCAACATCATATCCACAGAGACCCTCAATGGCATCCTGCCGCCCACCCTTCTGATAATATGGGGGATAGTGATCGCTTTCTCGATCTACATGAACGCTGCTTATTCCCCATACAAAAGAATACGTGATGAGATCAAAATAATGGAGAACGAGTTCGCAGATGCATTGTTCATCCTCGGCAGGCGTATATCAGAGGGCAGGGCAGCAGAAGAAGCGTTCGCTCACACTGCAAGAACGGTGCAGGGCTCCCACATCGGAAAAGCATTTGAAAGGATCTCCACCAACCTGATAACGATGCGAACGGACATAAGGACTGCAATATTCGACGAAGAGTTCGGGGCTTTCAGGGATATCTATTCCGACAGGATACAAACGACCATGGTGATGTTCACCGAAAGCATACATAAAAGTCATCAGTCAGCAGGAATTGCCATCATTAAACTTGCAGATCACTTAAAGGAACTTCAGGTGGTGGAACAGAACATAAAACATTCCCTCTATGATATGACGTCCACCATGCGAACTACAGCGATCATATTTGCACCTCTTATAGCAGGAGTAACAATTGCCCTTTCGGAGGTAATTTCTAAGATATTGCAGAATATCGCAAAGGGGATGAGCAGATTACCACAGGAGATCATGCCCGGACCTGCGAACATTTCACCGGAGAACCTTGACCAGACGATTGCCCCAGAGCTTTTCATGCTGGCCATTGGGATCTACATTATACTGATCACAGCCATCCTCACAAGGTTTTCAAGCACCATTGAGAACGGTGGGGACAGAACACAGTTCATGTATGACCTGGGACAGGCATTACCAATATCCACAATCGTCTTCACCGTAACTGCCATTACGGCAAGGATCTTCTTCAGAGGACTTATATGAGCCTTTAAGAAAAAGAAAGAATATTATACGACAGCTCATTCGATATAGACAATGGCCTTTATGGGACATACCTTTGCGCAATCCATGCAGAGAACACAGCGATCTGAATCGATGCTCACTCTTCCGTTTTGACTCTGTAAAGCATCATGAGGGCATATCAGGGCACATTTGCCGCAATTATTGCATCCTATGATGGCCATAAGGCCTTCAGGTATCACCATCATCAAAGATTATGGTACAAAATAGATAAGCACTTTGCATTAAAATATCCTTATATATCAGAGAGCGTATGAAGGGATACTATGAAAGAAATGATCCAGACGGATAAAGGGTCTTTCTACAATTTTCTAACTGAAGGTTGCAGACTCTGTCAACAGGGTGCCAAAATGGTACTCTTCATCACAGGTACATGTGATAGAGGATGTTTCTACTGCCCTCTTTCCGACGACAGGAAAAGAGATACTGTTTATGCGAACGAGAAGGCTGTTGAAACTGATGATGATGTTTTGAGCGAAGCGCGTACGATGGATGCGCTAGGCACAGGCATCACCGGAGGGGAACCTTTACTGAAAAAAGAGAAGGTGATCCATTATATCGAACTTCTCAAAGAGGAGTTTGGAAAGGAACATCACATTCACCTCTACACATCCATAGCACCTTCAAAAGAGACACTTGAAGATCTTGCTGCTGCGGGGCTGGATGAGATAAGGTTCCACCCGCCGCAGAATATGTGGCACGTTCTGAAAGGGTCCGCTTATGAGAAAGCGGTTAAGGATGCAAAGGACCTTAATATCGAAGTAGGGTTCGAGCTGCCTTCGATAAAGGGAGTTGTCGAGCTGAAGGACATTATTAACGAGCTGGGATGTTTCCTGAACCTTAACGAACTGGAATTTTCAGATAACAATGCCATGGAACTCACAGAAAGAGGATTCATGCTTAAGAACGATATAAGCAACGCAGTGGAGGGTTCTGAAACATTTGCCCGGGAAATTGCGCAGTATCTCCCAAAGATGCATTTCTGTTCATCAAGATATAAAGATGCAGGGCAACTTAGGGAAAGACTCATTAGAACTGCTAAGCAGACCGCCCGCCCATTTGATGAGATCACTGAGGATGGAACATTGTTATACGGATCCATAGAAGCAAGCGATATTGAGGAAGCTGTGAGCTTCTTAAATGAAATAGGCGTCCCTGGAAATATGTTCGAAATAAAGGAAAGGGCAATAGAATTGCCAGGGTGGTTTACCGAAGAAAATGCCCAGGAACTTAAAGAATGTGGATTCATACCATCAGTTATCGAAAGATATCCATTCAAAGATGGCCTTATAGTCGAGGTAATACCGCTTTGATACTAACATTTATAAGGATTAATGCTGTAGAGAAAACGCATTCTGCATCAGAAATCAAATGTATTACCATAAATTTATAACTTAAAATCACATAGAGACAATTGAGGTGTTTGTGCTGGAGACTATAGAAGACCGGGTTAAGGCGAGACTTATAAAATATTTGGGCCGAGACGATACCGGAATACGGGAAGTTGTACTGAAACTGTTCCTTGACGGAGGCACTTTCACTACAGGTGATGTCTACAAACATCTCCATGAAAAAGAGTTCGACGTAAGCTACAGAGGAGTTTCAGCTATGGTAGGACTTATGAACACAAGGCTTGGAATACTCAGTATCGATGTTACAGGCGACCATAATCTATACCTGTTAAAAGAGGACTACAAACCAGTAGTTAAGTCCGTACTTGATAATTACTGATCTTCATTATAGTTCAATTACTAAGTGGCACTGAGGATCGGTGCCTGATGCTCTTAAACATTCATTATCAGAATTGACATACCCACAATCAATAAAATATCGAAGATCTGATCTTTTATGTTGTCGCTATTGAACCTTTTCTACAATATCTATGAAAGGTCCCTTCTTGCAGGTATGAAAGGGAAGAGGGTTCCAGACCATATTGCGATAATTATGGATGGCAACCGCAGATTTGCCGGCAAACTTGGGAAAAGAGTGGACTACGGCCATTCCCGTGGTGCGGATATTACGGAAAAGGTCATTGAATGGTCCTATGAGATGGGAGTTAAAGAGCTTACTGTTTATGCTTTTTCTACAGAGAATTTTAGCCGCTCCGATGATGAGACTGTACGCCTTTTTGAACTTATTACCAACAAATTTGACTATATGCGCAAGAACGAACGTACCCATGAACGTGAGATAAGGGTACGTGCTGTAGGCGATATTGGCCTTTTGCCCAAAGAACTACAGGAAGCTACCCGAAGGATAGAGGAATCTACGAAGGGCTACAGGAAGTTCAAACTGAATGTTGCTATTGCCTATGGAGGCAGGCAGGATATAGTGCAAGCTGTCAGAAAGATGGCGGATAAAGTGCTGATCAATGAACTGATGTCTGAAGATATCAATGAGAACACCGTTGCGGAGCACCTATACCCCATAGAAGGCCCTTCGGTCTCGAACGTAGACCTTATTATCCGCACAGGTGGAAATGAAAGGATATCGAACTTCCTGCCATGGCAGGCCAATGGGAACGAATGCGCTGCATATTTCTGTGCACCTTTCTGGCCGGAGTTTCGGAAAATAGACCTTTTGAGATCGATACGCATATACCAGACTCGTCTTGAGGAACAAAAAGAGTACGAAAGGCACCGGGAAGAACGTTTCTTAAGTAAGATGCAAAATCGATGCAAGGAAGAAGAGCATATCCGAAATTGAGCTTTTACAAATATCCATCATAAAGAGAAGAATGGGGCCGTAGTGAAAGCAAACAGTTTGACGGGATGGAGGAAGCTACGGCCGAATGGTGCAAAAACTCACTTCTGAGTTCTTAGGAATTCTTCAAATTGTTCATAGTATCTAGCCCTGTTCACTAATTCTGTAAAGAAATCATCCATTTAAATTCACCTCGAACAATAGTACTACTTCTGCATATATTAAAGACCTCCAAGCAGGGTGAAAGTATTCAGTCTTTTTCAATGATAGGCATCATAGGTATTACAGATGAACTTACATTCCACGAACAGATTGAACAAAGTATCGTTTCAGCACTCCAACAGAAAAAACCTCGTGTTCAGACCATATGATAGTGATCAGGTCGATGGAAAAACTGCCATTTCATTCAAAGCTGGTTCTTTTAAGTATTGTCAAGCTGACAAATGAATTAAACGACAAGGTTACTACAGGACAAATTGAAGCCCCCTACAGGAAGTTTTGCGATAAGAAGAACACTGACCCGCTTGGACGCACCAGTGTATCCAGGATCGTTTCAGAATTCGACATGGAAGGTATCATTTCCGCACCTGTGCAAAGTAGGGGAAGATACGGGAAGACCCGTCTTGTAGCATTGAATAAAAGTCCACAAAAAATAGAGACAGCACTTCATTCGGACTACAGGTTAAAACAGCTGTGAATTAGTAAAAAATGGAGACGAACATGAAATTGAGCCTTGGAATAGATGACGGTGGCACGAGTACCGATGTGTCGGTCATATATGACGGCATACCGCAGATGAGCGATGCAGGTGCAGTTGTGGGTAGTTGGAAGACAAGGGTCAAAGCGATAAAGATGGAAACATCTGCCCTTGGTGGGACAGTGACACATGGGTAAGCGCTGCAAAGGCTACCATAGGACCCAGAAGAGTCATTCCGTTGTGCAGGGCTGCAGCGAAATATATAGAGTTCCTGGAACAGCTCACCAATAATCCAATGCCTTCAAGAGGCATTATTGCATTAACATATCGAAAAACAAGCTATCTGAAAACAAAAGATAATAAAAAATGCATGGATGTTCAATAACTTAATTTAAAATGGTGCGGGAGGTGTGATTCGAACACACGAACTCCTACGAGACTAGGCCCTCAACCTAGCGCCTTTGACCTGGCTGGGCAACCCCCGCATATTGTTGATCTATTGAACTTCCATCCTGAAATAGCTCAGGATCGCTTTTATCCATATCTGTGGTATGTTTGGTGCGGGAGGTGTGATTCGAACACACGAACTCCTACGAGACTAGGCCCTCAACCTAGCGCCTTTGACCTGGCTGGGCAACCCCCGCACATTATTAAATTATTATTTGTCGAATTTCCATCCTGAAATAGCTCAGGATCGCTTTTATCTATATTTGCATTATGTTTGGTGCGGGAGGTGTGATTCGAACACACGAACTCCTACGAGACTAGGCCCTCAACCTAGCGCCTTTGACCTGGCTGGGCAACCCCCGCACGGGGAATACTGCGAATTAAATAAAGTAAAAAGGAAATCAGAATTTCCGATTTACAATGTGCTTAAGATGCTCTGCATCTCAGAAGCTTTGCCTTTAATAGTATTCACTGCATTTAAGATTAACTGTTGAGCAGTGTAAGAACCATCAGATTCCATACTGAAAATGAAGGATTTTTCATCTGCACTTACAGTAATTGCATTAATGTCACAGGAATCCTGGCAAAGTCTACAAAGAGAGCATTTCAGAAGGTCTTCATCGGCCACCATTGCAGATTCATCAGTAAGCTGAATGATCTCCCTGGGACAAGAATTGACGCAGACGCCGCACCTGTCACAACCCTCAAAGGTGACCACAGGCATGATCTTGTAACCACAGGCAACGCCTGCCTGCCACTTTGCATGATCGTTGCCATAGCCCATATGAGCAATTGCTTCAAGGACAACCTTCTGGCCAGCCCTAAGATCGATTATAGGGATGTTCTTGTCTGCCGGTTGAACATTCGGGTCAGATGACACAATATCACCAGAGTGAACTATGGTCTGACCGCTTTCATCAGTTTCTACACTAAGTGTCAATGAAACAGTACATGCAGGGCAACCTGCCCCATCGCATGTACACTTATCCTGAGGAACGAAGTCGTCGAGGCTGGTAGTGAGTGGGATCAAGCCCAATCTCAATGCCAGCTGTTCGTCATACAGAACAGAAGTATTGTTATAGATATTCACGTCATCGATCGCAAGCGTAGGTACGTCGGCAAGCATTGCACGACGAACACCGTTTGCGAAAGCTGCAGTTGTGTTTGACAGTATGAACTTTGCTGATCTGTCCGATAACTCAAGTATATCGATTTCCATAAAATAACCTCTGTTCTTAGTGATTATACACGCCTTCCGCCTTTTGGACGAGTTCCATCATGTGGTACTGGTGTTACGTCTTCGATCCTTCCGATCCTGACGCCAGCCCTTGCGAATGCCCTGATAGCAGCCTGTGCTCCTGGTCCAGGACTTCTCTGCTTGTTTCCACCAGGTGCTCTTACCTTGATGTGGACACCCTCGAGACCTTTGTCCCTAAGGAGATCTGCAAGCTGAGTAGCCATCTGCATAGCAGTATATGGGGAACTTTCATCCCTTGCTGCCTTTACAACCATTCCACCAGAGGATTTTGCGATGGTCTCTGCACCTGTGAGATCAGTCACAGTAATGATCGTGTTATTGAATGAGCACTTAATGTGTGCAACACCCCAGATTCCGTTTGCCATATTTTATTCCTCCTTATTCCTCAACCACTGATGCTGCGATCTGTGCAGGTCTCTCTGGATGAGATTCCTTGGTCATAGGTGATGTACCGTAATATTCGATATTCATCTCCTGTTCCCTTGTTACCATCATACCAGGGACTGTTACTCTCTTGCCATCAATAGCGATATGTCCGTGTGTGATGAACTGCCTTGCCTGACGTGCAGTGCGGGCAAGTCCAAGTCTGTGGACCTGGGTCTGAAGCCTGCGCTCCAGAATAGCCTCTGTCTGAAGACCAAGAATATCATCGATATTGGAATCAGATTTGAGAATTGATAACTTGATAAGTTTTGCAAGGATCTGATCAGCTTCGGTCTTTGAGTGACCTGTAAGATCAGATTCTGCGGATTCTGCAAGAAGACGTCTTGCATCTCCTCTGAACCTTCTCAGAACACTGACAGATTTCCAGAGTTCCCTTTTATTACGGAGACCATACTTCTTAAGAAGCTCGACCTCTGATGCCATCCTTTCAGCTTGCCATGGATGTTTTGGAGTGTCGTAGCTCTTTGTACTTTTACCTGGATATACCATAATTCATCACCCTCATTTCTTCTTCCTGACACCAATGGTGCTTCCACGCCTACCGGTGGATTTGGTTCTCTGTCCTCTGACCTTGAGACCTCTCTCATGTCTGAGACCACGGTATGCACGTGATTTCTTGAGGTCGTTAAGATCTTCTTTAAGGGTCAGAATGATGTCCTGACCAAGAAGGTGTTTGTTCTCACCAGATATAGGGTCGAACTGTCTGTTGAGCATCCATTTAGGAAGTTGCTCTTCGAACTTATCAATTGTTGAATCCAGTTTTTGAATATCTTCGTCAGAAAGGTAACCGATCACTGCGCTTGGGTCGATACCTGTACTGTCAATGATAATACGAGAGGTTCGTAATCCGATACCACGTATACCGGTCAATGCGTACTTCACTGGCTGGTTTCCCTGCAGATCAGTATTCATTATACGAACCAGATGTCTTATTTCTTCATCTGCCATATATTGTCCTCCTTAAGAATGCGATACCGCATCCCGTAGCCTCGGAACTCATCCGTTCCGACACAGCCATGTGGCTTTATAAATTTTTATAAATTTAAAAGCGACTTCGCTGAATATGCCGTTTCTGGTATATAACGGTATTCATCCGAACATAATAATAACAAACTTATTTTAAAATAAAAATATGTATTTGGATGCATATTACCCATACAAACCATCACCCAGCGTCGACCTTACATATAATTGTTCAGAGCTTATTCTAAAGAATACTTCACAAAATATGAAATGCCCCAGGACCACCCATCAGGTCTCGAATTCGGGATGCTTCCTGAAAGACACATTCTCCATAACAGCAAGAAGGGCACCTGCAAGAATGAACACGCACCCTATCAACGTTTCAGCAAATATTGCACTATGCAAAAGAGCATAATCAAAAAATATGCCACTTACCGGCTCAAGCATAGCCAGTATACTGGCAGTCTGAGTTCTTACCTTCGAAAGCCCGCTGAAATAGAGAACTCCACTTATACTTGTATTCACCACTCCAAAAAGAAGCAGTATCAAAAAATTGTCCTTGAGTACCGGAATTGTAACATCCGATGCGAACGGAAGCAGCACGATAACACAAAATATTGTTGCCCAGAAGAATTGTGCAAATCCCGAATATTCATCCCGTAGGTAGCGTGCGGTCATAATAAGGAAACTGAACGATATACCCGAAAGAATACCCGATATCAAACCGACGAAATGCATATCGCCCAGTCCAAACCCGACAAGGTTTGAAGGGTTCACTATCAGAACAATACCTGCCATAGACAGGAACAATCCAACTATACCAAGTCTCGTAGGCATTTCCTTGAGGACAAAAGGAGAGAATACAGTAACATACATAGGTGCCGTATAGAGCAACAAAATAGCAATTGACAAACCTGAATATAGAATACATGTGAAATAAAAGTAAATGGTAAGGAGCTTGAAGATACCAAGAAGCAATAATTGCTTTCGTTTTCCTTTTATCCTTATAAGGTCCATTTTGCCTGTCAGATACACATAACCTGCAAGAAAGATCACACCTATGAGAAGTTTGTAAAAGATGATAGGCAGAGTACCCATATCATTGACCAGGACAAGAAAAACACCCACCATACCATAGATGATACAGCCGGTCGTGATCTCCATATATCCCCTGATAGGTACTGATGCCATGAACGACAAATGAGACACATTATATATAGAATATCACATTCATCACCGGCATGAATAAGTATAAGCTATTACAATCAGAAAATAAAAGGTAACTAATATGGATATCATATCATTTTTCCCAGGATTCGGCATGCAGAACATTATATTTGCCATATTGCTATACGCGTATTTTTCCTACTCATTACAAATAATAGCCGCCAAGACCCGAATTTCAAATACGTGGATGGCATGGATACCGATATTGAACCTTATATTGATGTGCAGAATAGGAAAGACATCGATCCTAGTACTTTTGGGATTGCTCATTCCATTAGTGAACCTATTTGTATTCGCATACATCTGGGGTGAAATAGCCTTTGCCACCAACAGATCAAGATGGTATGGGGTACTCATACTAGTACCCGGGATCAATTTTATCCTCCCTGGATACCTTGCATTTACAAACTGATGCAAGGATCTTAAAAATACATGGCCAGAAATATACAGGCCGTCCTTTTTGATATGGACAACACCCTTTTCGATTTTATGGAAGCAAAACTGATAGCATGCCGAAGGATAGTAGAACACCTTGGCGCAGGGGATGCAGAATCACTACTTCAATACTTCCTAAGAGAGAACGCCGGTTTTGAAGACCTTAAGAACATACAGGACTACCTCCGGGACAACGAATTATATTCAGAGGAGAACTACGCGATCAGTTGCGACCTCTATGAGAAGGTGAAAGTAGAAGCGCTCGTCCTATATCCCGGAGTCATAGAAACCCTGCAAAAACTCAAAGAAAAGGAACTGGATCTCGCACTTGTTACGGATGCGCAATCACACAATGCAATAAAACGTATCGAAAGAACACAGATAGGCGATTACTTCGATACAGTTGTAACAACTGATGTGACCGGGGCAAAAAAACCTGACCTCAAAGTATTCCTTTATGCACTGGACATCCTGAACATTCCCCCATCACAAGCTCTTTTCGTAGGGGACAGTCCCAGAAGGGATATTGAACCTGCCCGAAGGATAGGAATGCAAACCGCCTATGCTGCATATGGGAACAAAAGAGAGAAGGGACAAAAAGTAGAAGCCGACATCACCCTTTCAAAAATATCAGAGATAATCGACTTCATATTTGAAAAGGGAAGGGATCAGAACCCTTCGATCCCGCCAATTTCTTCCTGATATCTTGCAACCGCTTTTGGAGCACCTTTCAGGAGCTTCCTTACCCGGTTATAGACACTAGGAACCTTTTCAGCATCCAATTCCTTCAACATCTGTGCAAGGATATCCACCAGAGGCACATGATATTCTTCTTCCATCAGATCGATATTTGCAAACACATTCAGCATGTTAGTGGTACTATATTCATTGACATTAGAGAGCTTGAACAGTATCTCACGAAGCAGTTCACGCCCAGCTTCCGTTTGCAGAGATATTTTTCTGTTCCTCGCAAACCCACCATAAAGAGCACGCTGATCATTTGCCTGCTCGATACGGAATGATTCGGAAACTTCGATCTGCCTGACAAGAGATACAGCCTCCGTACTGCTGTTCCCTGCGACTATTGACAGGAAAGCCTCCCATGCGACAAGGTTCTTTTTTGACTCTTCCATGAACATTTCAAGCAGATCCATCTTGTCCTCGGCAGAACTGTTGATGTAACGATCAAAAGCTGCAAGCTTATCAGTTGCACAGGAGGCTTCATAGAACTGCTTTTTGCATAACTGCTGTACAAAAGGAGTGTCAAGTGTTGCAAGGACCCTAAGAACCAGATTCTTTACCTGCCTGGCCTTGATGCAACGTGCCTGCTCTTCAAGAGTATCGTTCGCAGGAACTGAAAGAGCAACATATTTGTGATAGACATTAAGCATGGAAACGGTCCGGTTCTTTGCGATCTCACTGAGAACACGTTCCTTAACATCATAAAGGAGCTGATAGCGGTGAGACAAGGACACATCCTCAACTGATTCGAATATAGAGAGGAATTGACCTCCAACATCTTCCATGAGTTCATCATTGGTGATGAGATCACCAAAGATATCAATGAACATTTCAGAGACACGGGCATCCTTGTCTGCAATGAGCTTCATCTTTTCCCGGTCGACCAGAGTGTAATACGCAACGAACCTGTTGATCATATCGTTATCCTTTTCCACCTGCAGGAGCAGTTCATCATCGGAAACATCGCCCACGACCTTCCCGTAGAACGAATATCCACGGTTCACAGAGACAAAGGCAGGCATTTCAACGTTTTCCACGAGAACCTCTGCTTTTTCTGACGCAATCCATTCAGTGAATTCTGCAATATCATTTCCTTCACTGTCAACCAATGCAGCCACGAAAGGGAATTCCCAATGGGTGCTGCCTTCCGGAACGACCTGTGTCAGTTCGAACTTGAATGAACGGTTCGAGCTGTCATAAGAAGTATCGATGTTCAAAACAGGGAATTTGGTCTGTTTGAGCCAATTTTTGGACATTTCTGAAAAGTCCATTCCTGAGAACTCTTCCATGGTCCTGAGCCAATCCTCGCCTGTTGCATTGGAATGACTGAACTTCGTATGATAACTATCAAGAGCACGGGCAAACGTTTCCTTGCCCATTAAAGTTTCAAGCATCCTGACAAATTCCGGCGCTTTCACATAGGTGACAGCGGTTATCAGGTCATTGGGATCGTTAAAACCTTCCGGAACAATGGACATCGAAGCTGCTCCGCTATCAATGGCAAAGGTACCCACCCCAGGGTATAGCAGGTCAAGGACATTCGCCAGACGGCTGTAGTTCTCCCCGAAAAGGAAAGCATGGAACTGATGTTCGATGTGTACGGTCACCGCTTCGTTCAGCCAGATCTCAAAAGGACTCCAGCCAGTGACTTCCGAACCATTGATATTGTGATAATATTCATGCACTTTGACACGTATCATATATTCGAATGCATTATCGGTGGTTTCCGGATATGGCATTATGCGGTTCGTGGTTATTGTGGTATTGCCGACATTTTCCATCCCGCCAAAATCAGAGTTCTGCATTCCAATCTCACGATAGACGGTGCCGGTATATTTATAGCCCATTTTAAGGGAGCTATCAAGCTTTTTCAGTTCATCACGAACGAACTGGAGGTCTTCAGGACCACCTTCTTTCTTCAGTCCATCCCTTGTCCTGACAAGCTCATATATCTCTTTCCTCTTGTCAAGATCATTGTATTGCTCAGGTCCGGTGAAAAGATATGTCCACAGAACCGAATCATAGAGAACATCGAGTGCCTTTTCCGCAGGATATATTTCCGATCCCGGAGGGACCAGGAACTCGAGATCGAAAGTGTCTCCAGAGGGGTATTCGAATTCTCTTGCGAAAGTGCGGTAGGTACCCACTCCCAAAAAGAAGAGATAGGTGGCCATGGGTGTGATGGAATTGTCATAGACGATCTTTGACCTGCCATTTCCGATGGAATGGCGTTCTTCGATCACATCACCATTGGTTATGAGATTGGTGTAACGTTCATCTGCAATTATTGTTGTAGTGTAAGTGCATTTTGCAGTCATGTCGTCAATGCATGGAACAATACGCTGGAAACCCCACTGCTGACACTGAGTGATCTGCTGAGGAGGTGCGCCTGCAGGTGTTTCGTCATAATAGAGACCTTCGAGTACATTCGAGGTTGGCCTGCAAATAGTTTCCGTGTGAATGACAATTTCAGTATTTTCCGGCACCAATGCAGGGAATTTGATGGAAAGTATATATTCATCCGCCCTAAATTCGTAGGATATGTCATAGTCCTTGCAACTAATGTCCTTTATTTCCAGATCACGACAGTTAAGGTCAAGATGATCTATCGGTTTGTCAAGGGTCTTGACCTTCAGATAGGATGTAACATATGTATGGTCATCATATACATCGAACAAAAGGTCCATGTGAATGACATTTACATTAAGCTCCCCAAAATCTTCAGGATAATATTTGTATATACGTTCCATGTGATTACACCTATTTTCCTAAAGTCATGTTAGCTTAAACATGTTTCTAAATAGTGATAGGCAACGGCCAGTCAATATTCTGCAAGCAGTAGATGAAACCAACACTTTTTCAAAGAAAAGGACACAATTATAGAAAAGAAATAACTTTTTAGGAGTGATAAGTTTGACAGAGCAGAAGAAGATACTCATGGTAATAGCACAGGAAAATTTCAGGGATGAAGAGTTCCTAGAACCAAAAAAGGTATTCGAGGACAGTGGTGCAAAGGTTACCGTTGCGAGCAACACCACAAAAAAGGCAAAAGGTATGCTTGGAAAGAAGATCAGTCCGGACATCAGCATCTCTGATGTGAACATCGATGATTATGATGCGATATCAATAACCGGAGGCGGAGGAGCAAAGCAGTATCTTTGGGACAATAAGGAACTTCAGGAAATTGTCAAAAAAGCAAACGAACAGGGGAAGATCATTGGTGCTATCTGCATCTCACCTGTGGTCCTTGCCAATGCGGGATTGCTGGAAGGCAAAATGAGCACGGTTTTCAAGAGCGATGAAACTGTGAAGATCCTGAAGGACAATGATGCGAAATACAGGGATAAGGATGTCATGGTCGATGGGAATATCATAACTGGCAGGGACCCAAACGCTGCCAACAAATATGGACAGGCTTTGATAAAGGCTTTGAAGTAAATAATACAGTAAAAAGACTTAAAAAAGGATAGAAGGAGTGGGGGCAGATATTAACGCCCTTTCCTTACAATAAAAGCCACTGCAACAAAAAGTGCTATTGAGATGAAAGCACTAAATCCAGGGACTGGTTTTTCGGCTTCATCGGAACCATCGCCTGCAATTATGACCATATTGAACAGTTCTTCTGAGGCCACTAGGTCATTTGTAGCGGTTTCAGGGTTGTGGACCCCAAGGCTTCCATCATTCTCTATTTTTGTCAGATAAAATTGGCCGTTGTTGTAGTTGGCCCTTTGTTCCTCGTATGCATCAGTACCATTGATGCTCTCAAGTGCATTGCCTGCCTTTTCTTTCAATGAGTTCAAATCGGAGATATGGGATTCAATAGGTGCCTGCTTTTCCTCAATCAAGGAGGATAAAGACGAATGGCAGTTACCACATTTGTTCCCGGAATCTGGATTCGACAATAGTGCCGCATCAAAGTCGAATGTGTGCCCGGTTTCAACAACTTCATCAGTGGATATTTCCACCATGTGACAATCCACACAACCGATGGATGTAGGATGTGGACCATCCACATATCCGGAAGTGCTCACCATTTCCCACTGTGCATGTCTTACTACCGGTGTATTACCATCCAGAACAGCACCTTCGGTGTTATGGCAGTTCCCACACAGAAGGATCGAATCATCTATACGAGGGCCAGTATCGTGAGGGTCATGACATGCGGCACATGAAATTGCCCATTCTTCCACAACTTCAAGATCATGAACGCCTTCTTCATCCAGAGCATAAGGTTCAGCGTCTGCAATGTTCAATATGCCACCATCAGTGCTCTTGCATGCAGTACATGATGCTCCGCTGTCCAGTACATAAGGCTCAGCAACTTCTGTTGGTTCTGAATGGCTTGCAATGGCTTCCATATCGAAGTCAGCTTCACCGAATTCGTTCCATTCATCATAGACACCTGAATGGCAGTCCCCGCAAACTTCAGAAGAAAGGTTTACACCAGGCGAGGACGTGAACGGCGCAGAGATATGCGCATCAAAACCACCTGCCGATACCGCATGACATATCTCACAAGATGCAGACCCGTGAGGTGATGAGCTCCAGGTCACATACGTATCCTCATGGCAGTCGCCACATTCTTCAAAATCTGCCGCTACACCAACAACTGTGAAGATTAATAGTACAGTTGTAACTAATATACCCGATCTTATGATTTTCCCCAACATACCCATCAAGGAGATATGCATTTTGTAAACATATAAACATTTCGAGAAAAGATAACAGATGATACAAATAAAGATAGAAAGGAATTGATCAAATATCTAAAAAGAATTATACGCCGAGGGGGAGATTCGAACTCCCGAGGGGTCAAGCCCCACAAGCTTTCCAAGCTTGCGCCATACCGCTAGACTACCTCGGCAAAAATGCCAGATTCGTGCTGACTGGCGTTTATTTCGCCTTCCAGCACCTTGGATAAATAGCGGCATCCATAATAACCCTTTCGGTAACACAGGCTATGCCGTGACTTTCATTTTCAAGTTCATCTGCACCCATAGAGGATCTGCAAAGTGCCACAGCTTCCCCTTTTAGAGTGAAAACGGCAATTATGTCATCTTTCTTGATGCATTTACTAAATGAAACGATTCCCGGAACTGCAAGGGAAGCGCCCCTGCAAACAGCATCTACAGCAGTATCACGAATGATGATCTTCGGCAGATGTGACAGACCTTCTTCCATTGGACGTACCAATTTGCGTAGTTCAGACTCATCGCCATCTTCCTGCCAGAACACGCATGCATCCTTGAGATCATACAGGGATACAAGAGTATCTTCCCTGAACGGACCTGTCCCGGTTCTGCGAAGCTGCTTCATATGGCCGCCACATCCAAGGACCAGCCCTATGTCATGGCAGAGCTTGCGAAGATATGTACCGGCTTCACAACCCACCCTCATGAGCACTTCTCTGCCTTCGATCTCAAGGACATCGAGGTAATAGATGTTCCTTATCCTCAATTGTCTTTTGACAGCAGAGATAATTGGAGGTGTCTGGTAGATAGGACCTGTGAATTCCTTGCATGCTTTTCGGATCTTCCTTTCAGGAATGTCGTCATGCAAATGCATAACACATATGTACTCTTTTCCGGAAAGACGCAGAGCTGAGATCGCTTTTGTTGCCTTGCCAAGCATTACAGGGAGCAGACCTGTTACGTGCGGGTCAAGAGACCCAGAATGTCCTGCTCTTTTTACACCGAGCATATCCCGTACCCAGGCTGTGACCTCGTGACTGGTCGGACCTATCGCCTTATCGATGTTCACGACACCCATGTTGATATACTCAAGGATCGGCCGGTCCAGGGGAGGACAACCGTATGCTGCATTGGTAGTTGCGTGGAACTTTTCCACCATTATATCCACATCTTTGGAAAAACGTTTAGATGAAACCATGAACTAAAAACTCCATTGAGAATTAAAAACTGCCAGAAGCATCAATTGCTTTCTTAAGCATATCTGCGATCACAAACTGGTCCCATCGGCTGGAATCGATCACCAGGTCATAGACAGAGAGATCATTGATATCAATGGAATGGATCTCTTTGTAACGAAGAGCTTCTGAAGCTTCGCGCTCCACAGTTTCTTGCAAGCGCACTTCGAAAGAAGAACCTTCCCTGTCAACTATTCTCTTAACACGCACTTCAAGAGGGGCTTTTATCCATATTTTAAGTGCTTTTTTCGCCATTTGACCGGCAAGTCTGCCCTCGAGAATAAGATTATCCGAAGAATTCGCGATATCCGATTGCCTCTTATCGATCTCGACATCAATGCTTGGGTCGGATTCAGCGAGACGACCAAATTCAGCAAGAGTTACGCCACGTTCTTTTGCGAGACCCCTGAAAACATCACCTGCGGATATCATATCCACAGAGTAATGCTCGGCCAGCAGTTTCCCCACAGTAGTGGTTCCACTGCCAGGCAAGCCACTAATAGTCAGTAGCATGCTTAGACGCCACCGATATTAAGTGCTTTACGTACTACCTGACTGATAGCCAGTGATGTAATGAAATACCAGAAGATCCAGTACTGTATAGGACCGATTATAGTCTCGACCAATACCTGTTCTCCCCAGAATGGAAATACAAGGAATGCACCCGGATGACCACTTATGTAGTGGTATGCCCACATGAAGAGTGGGAGAGAGATGATACTGATGTATGCCATTGGCTTGAACTGCTGCTTTGACATCTCCATCTGGTCACTCATCATATCAGCACGCTGCTCTTCCAGTTTTTTCACCATATAGGTGTTCTGAGAAAGCTGTGCCTCACGGAACTCCTTCTGGAATGACTTCATGCGCTCCTGTGTGTTGCGCATCAGGTCCCAGTCAATTGTATATTTCTGAATGAGTGATGCGTAAAGAGCAGTGATAGCTGCCATAATGAACAACATTATGTGGAAGTTGCCTTCACCGACCATCATACTGATAGGATCCATGAAGACACCCATAATAGCACCAATGGACTCTCTTCCTTCTTCACCAAGTACGACAATACCTATCATTAAAGAAATACCGACCGCCAGAACAAACTTTTCTGCGGTCTTTTTAAAATTAGAATCTGCCATGCGTCACACCTGTTTTTCGTTTATTTGTACTGATCAAGGATTTTACAGATATCCGAGAATACCCGATCAATTGCACCAGTACCCTCGATGTCCACAAGAAGACCTTTCTCCTTATAATAGTTAATGAGAGGTTGGGTCTTTTCCTTGTATGAATCAAGTCTCTGACGAATAACATCTTCCTTATCATCATCACGCTGGTAAAGCTCTGCACCACATGCGTCACAGACACTCTCCTTTTCAGGAGGGTTGAACTTCATGTGATAGCTTTCACCGCATGTACACACGTACCTGCCACAAAGACGGGTGACAAGTTCCTCATCAGCAACATCGATGTTCAGCACAACCTCTAAAGGCATGCCGATCTCCACAAGAATAGCAGATAAAGCATCTGCCTGAGGAGTTGTCCTTGGATAGCCATCGAGAAGATAGCCAGGCTTACAATCAGATTCAGCCAGACGGTTCTTTATGATACCAATAAGTACCTCATCAGGAACCAGTTCGCCTTTATCCATGTAGCCCTTTGCTTCTTTACCAAGTTCAGTACCATCGCGTACATTGGCCCTCAGAATATCACCGGTAGATATGTGAGGGATCTGATAGTGCTTAGCAAGTTCTTTGGCCTGGGTGCCTTTTCCTGCACCCGGTGGACCAAACAATACAACATTCATCAATATATCTCCATTTTTTTATTATTCCCGTCCGAAGAACGATCTGACCATTGGATGCATTTCCATCATCTGTTCAGATGCAATATCCTCATACAGGCGATACACAATACTTACGGTAAGCAACAATCCAGTACCACCGGCACCACCTATAGTACCGAGCATACTTGCCAGAAGCGTCAGTGCACCGATGAAAGCACCACCAATGATAGTGACCTTCGGGATGTACCTGATCATTACTTTCTCTATACTTCCGACATTACGCCTGAAACCTGGTATCTGCATACCTGAATTGAATACCTTCTGAGCAGTTGGTTTTGCACCCATTCCGGTCGTTTCGATCCAGAACAGAGCGAATATGATACCGCCACCGATCAGGAAGATCGCATCAATTAGCACATGCAAACCGACCTGCCACATTGATGGCACAGCAACACCATAGCCTGTGAACGTCTCCCTCACAAGTGAAGGGATCCAGTCATACGGACTGTTTATCGGTGAGAGATAATACATGATACCATTGATGGGCTTTGAACCGGAATATTCACCAAGTATGGTGATACCACGTCCTGACAGTAGCAGACCTATCATCTGAAGGTTTGCCTGAAGCGCCCTGACAAGGATCATAGGAAGAACTGAAGCATAGATCAGTTTCACAGGGAACCTGCCCCTGGCACCTCTAACTGCACTGTGTGCAAGAGGGATCTCTATGCGAGTACTTTCCGCGAACACGACTATCAGGAATATGGCTATCGTACTGATCAGTGCAAGTATCCCACCTCTGATGAGCAGGAACATTACCCCTTCACTGGTTGCGATGTAATCCAAACCAACGTTCTGAACGATGTATATCCACTTTGGAAGGATACCAATTGGAAGACCTGAAGTGTCAATACCCCAATTGAACAGACCTGTTACGATCTGCTGGGAAACACCGGCCACGATGAAAAGTCCCACACCGGAACCAATTCCCCATTTTGATACGATCTCATCCATGAAGAGGATAAGGACTCCACCAATACAGATCTGAACGAAGATGATACCTGTAACAATACTTGGAGTTACACCAAGTGCAGATGCTACACCCACATCAGGCCGTATATAACCACCAACGATCTGCGGCAGAGCTTCAAGAACGATCATAACAAAGACCATGAATTTCTGTGCACCCTGGAAGAATGCCTGGTCTGCAGGATCGGACATATTGAGTTTGATGACGTCAGCACCAACAAGAAGCTGAAGTACGATAGATGCTGTGACAATAGGACCTATACCCAGCAGCATCAAAGAACCAGATGCTCCTGCGAAGAAAGCGCGATATTGTTCAAACAGGTCAATGGATTCACTTGAAAGACCAAACAGTGGAATATTCGCCAGAGCGAAATAAAGCACTAGAATTCCAAGAGTCCACATTAACTTGTTTTTAAAATGCACATGCCCTTCCGGACTAGCTACGGCGGGCAATCTATTAAAAATCGGTTCCAAACTCTCCCTGAGACTCATTAACTACACCCTTTAATTAGGTTTGAAATCCAGAATATCTGGAAAACAAATTAAGTAGCACAGTATAAGATAAACAACAAATATAAAAGTAATGTCTTAAAAGACATTACTCCTTAAATTCTACGCAGGATCCACCTGCAGTTTCGATCTTGCCCCTTGCAACTTCAGAGAAGTTGCATGCAGTAACAACCATATTCTTTGTTACTTTTCCGGTACCAAGAACTTTTTCGATTTCCAGATCTGCAAGGTCGATGACATATGCTCCAGCTTCAAGCTTTGCAAAGCCATCTTCTACGAGCTGATCTGCAAGTTCATCAAGTTCGCCTACATTCACTACAGAAACGTCATGGATCGCCTTTAATGGGCGGGAAAAACCACGTTCGCTTCCACGTATGTAACCGAGCTGAAGAGCCCTTGTGAAGTGGTGTTTGTTTTCACCAGATCTACCACGTCCACCACGGTTACCTGCACCTCGGCGATTCTTGGTAGTTCCGCCACCACAGGTACGAGAACCCCTGAACTTCTTTGTGTTGCATTTTCTGCTAGTCATAACATCACCTCATCTTGTTCAAAAGTGCCTTGATATCATCGCCATGGTTTCCAAGGACACCGCCCTGCTGAGCAGTCCTTTTGATACCTGCGTGTCCCTTCCTTGGTGGATGAAGCCTGAAAACAGGTTTCAACAGTGGGACATCGGTGATCTTTGCATCACCATTGACAAGAGCTTCTGCAAAGGAAGCAATGGAAGCAAACTCAGAGTTTTCCTTCACATATTCATCGGTAAGACGAACATCGCCTTCCAACCTTCCACGTTTGCTGAGTACCTCAGTCAGTGATTCAACATCGACAGTACCGTATGCGATGTAGTCCTTTGCCTTCTGGATCATACCCTTATTGTTAGGGGTATCCTGAAGGAAGACGCAATGGTTGACCTTGTGTAAACGGAGCATGCCGAGGGTATCCTCGATCTTGCCGCTTACATTTACCGGGCCTCTAATTCTAACTACTGCGAACATTTTCAGGCCTCCGTCTCATCGAAAACTATTGGACGCCTTACAGTGCCGGTGTTCATCAAAGCATTGTATGTTGCCTTTGCGAAGTTGAGGGTTGTCCTGGTCTGACCTTCAGTACGTGTCCAGACATCTTTGACGCCTGCTTTTTCAAGCACTTTTCTTGCAGTGCCTCCTGCAGCAAGACCAAGCCCACGAGGAGCAGGCTTGAGAACCACAGTTACACTACCTGCTTTACCATTGACCTCTGAAGGAACGGTGTGTGGAAGACCACAGCCACATTCCCATGATCCGCATCCACGTTTGATACGTGTGATGTTGATCTTTGCATTGTCAATAGCTTTTCTGATAGCAGGTCCTACCTGGACATCCTTTGCCTGACCAAGTCCTACGAAACCGTCTCCATTTCCAACGATAACAGTAGCCCTGAACTTGACACGCCTTCCGGAGTCAGTCATTCTCTGAACCATGTTAATGTCGAGAACTTCGTCCTCAAGTTCAGGTAATAATAGATCTACTATTTTTGATTCCCTTATAGGCAGACCGGAATCCATAGCTTCATCCATGGATGTGACCTGTCCATCGAAGACAAGCTTTCCGAGCCTTGTCTGAGGAACCCATTCTTCATTATATTCATATGCCATATTAATCACACCTTAACTGAACTCGGCAAGGATCTTTTCCTTTACTGCATCGAACACTTCAGGCAGATTTGATCCTTCCATGTATTCTGCAACATGTTCTCCCCTTATGCGCTCATCGGATGGGAACACTGAGGAGTTGTGAGGAACATCCAGTCCTGAATCAACAACACCTTTAAGTGCTGCATAGACACGGGAACCTACGGATGATGCCTGAATACCGATATCCAACACACCACTCTCATAACCTTCAGCAAGTGCCTTGTAACCAAACAAGAGACCTGTGAGGTATGCTGCGGTAGTGTTACCGGTAGATCCTTCATAGCCGTATTTTGCAAGCTCTTTTGAGATTGCGGATGCCAGTGTTACATCCCCATTTGCATCAGGTGCAACAAGCTGTATCTGCATGTGCCTTGCGCTCTTACGCACAACAACACGGTCCTCTCTTGACAAAAGCAACCTGAGTCTCTGGTGATAATCTGTACGCCCTTCCCTTCGTCGCCTGAATGCGACTTTATAACGGGGTCCTGTAGCCATATTAGATCCTCCACATCAGTTTAACATTTAAATTTGTTTTCATTATTCATTCCTCAGGCTTACTCTTTCTTTGCAATATTGAGGTGTGTTTCCATATGAGCCAAGTTCTTGTACTCGCCACCCTTTGCCTTACGGTAAGCTTTGCAGAATGCGGATTTATCGAGTGTGCCATCTGCTCGAAGCTCTTTGAGCCTCCTTCTGAGAGCACGGATCTTCTTCATCCACTGTTCTTTTCGAGGATTACGTGCACCCTTTGTACCTTTACGGGAACCATGTCCCTTACGGTGACCGTACCTGCGTTTTGCATCCCTTGCTCTTGCTCGTCCACGGCTAACGCCTTTCACAGCTTCTGCTTTAATGCTTCCACTTGCGATAAGACCACGGATATCTTCCCTTGTGATAGCAACAGCGATCTCGCTGGATGCTTCAGGGTTCAGCCAAACTCTGTGAACTCCACATCCAAGAACTTTAGCTGCAAGCCTTTTTTGGTTTGTGAGATCGGTCATCTCACTCACTCCTTGTTGGGTTCAATATCTTGATTCCCATTTCTACAGCCTTTGCTTCAATAAGAGCTTTCTTCTTTGCGCCAACAGTCCTTCCGATCCTGATAGCCTCAAGTGTAGCATCGACACCCTCTATTCCTGCAAGATTGTTCACAAGAACTTCTGAGTATCCAGATGGATGAAGACCTTTCACTGCTTTAGGACTTCCATATCCTGCCTGCACAACTGCACCTTTTGCTTTAATGCCCTTGCGCTGTTTACCCTGAAGACCTCTTGGACGTCTCCAGTTAGAATCCAGACGCTTGTACTTGTGTGAATCGGCCCTTTTGAAATCAGGCTTTTTGCCCTTCTGGACCTTTCTTACATTGAAAAGTCTCTTGGACTCTACATCAAGTGCAAGTTCGGTGGACACTGCTTCCTTCATGTTAGTTTCATTAACTGTATCTTCCATTCAGATCACCTACAATATCTCTCTTACACCCTCTTGTCTACGATGTATATACCATCCTGGAACACACGTGGGTCGAAACGCTTGATCTTGGTCTTCTGCTCAATGTTAGCAGCGGTCTGACCGACATCTTCCTTGTTGATACCGGAAACGATAACTTCATCGCCGCTTGCCTTTACAGAGGTTTCACCAAGGATATTTGATACCCTAGGCTTCTTCTCACCAAGGAAATTGTTGATGACGAACTGCTTTCCATCGACCTTGATCTGCATTGGAAAGTGAGAGTAGACCACTTTCATGTGATACTCAAACCCGTCAACAACACCTTTCATCATATTGGTGATGTGGGAGGCATATGTCCCAACCATTGCTTTCTGTTTTTTCCTCGATGAAGCAGAGTCAACGGTGATTTCTGAACCGTTCACTTCAATATTCACGCCTGGATACCACAAGAATCTTGTATTGGTACCTTTGGGCCCTGAAGCAGACAGGACGTTCTTCTCAAACGTCACTGCCACACCTTCAGGAATCGAGATTATTTTCTTGATTTCTTTTGCCATATCATCTCACCCTTAATCTTAGTATACAAATGATAATAACTGTCCACCGACATTGTTCTCACGAGCCTCGTACTGGGAGATCACTCCCTTAGGGGTTGTGAGGATCAGCACACCAAAGTTCTTAGCAGGAAGGAATTGTTTCTCCCATCTCTCGAACTCAGTTACTCCTACGGAGTAACGTGGCTTGATAGCTCCACATTTGTTAATACGTCCAATAAGTTCAACTGTATAAATTCCAGCCTTACCATCTTCTACGAACTCAAAATCACCGATATATCCACGGTCATTCATGACCTTAAGGACATTTCCAATGAGTTTTGATGCAGGTCTGATCGTACAGGAATCTTTACCAACAGCTTCTGCGTTCTTGATAATAGATAACGCATCAGCAAGAGGATCTAATAATACCATATCTGTTCACCTCACGTATATTTTTCAAATCCCATGTCATGGGCAATTTCCCTGAAACAATGCCTGCAAAGATAGATCCCATACTTGCGCACAAGACCCTGCTTTCTGCCGCATCTTTTACACTCGTTTGCGCCTCTTCCAAAGTTCTTCACTGTCTGAGTCATCATTCTACCTCCACAGCATACTTATCCTTGAAGAAAGATATCGTATCCTCTTTTGTGATCTTGTGGGAAGTTGGTATCTTTCGTTTTGCGATCCTTCTTTTGCTCACCCTGTAACCAGGACGATTTACGACCACAGTGATATCCATTCCAAAGATACCGATGTTTGGATCGTACCTCATGCCTGGATAATCGGTGTGCTCTTCAATACCAAATGAAACATTGCCAAAGATATCGAACTGGGATTCATTGATCTTTCTTTCAACGATTCCCAATGAAGTCTCAAGAAAACTTTCTGCTGCTTCGCTACGAAGTGTGACCTTACATCCGATAGGCTCGTGTTTTTTGATACTGAAAGCAGGCAGGGTTCTCTTTGCATAGCTCCTGACAACTGTCTGTCCGGTAATTGTCTCAAGGATACCCTCTGCATCAACAAGGTGCTGACCACTTTCGCCAACGCCCATGTGAACGACTACTTTCTCGACCTTAGGATTTCTCATTGGATTACTCAACGATTTCACCACCTATGAAGATCTCTGGCTTGGACTCTCCGATCACGAACACATAATCTTCGATGGTCTCGAATTCGGTCTCACCGGAAATAGTAACTGTGTTGTTCTTGGAGCTTTTCACTGTGTTGATCTCTTTGATAGACCCAACTTCACCTGCATGGCTTCCACCAACAATTATTGCAAGATTGCCAACTTCATATTTGATGTGTTTGACGATCTTTTTGTCTGGAACAGACAGGATGATTGAATCTTTGGTGTTGTACTCGTTGGAGCCAATGATATTGACACCATCATTAAGGCGCATCTGAACCTTGCCTTCTTTGATAGTAGTCTTGCCTTCGATGCGGCATAATTTGTCAGAACCGGTTCCATCAAGCTTGTTCAACACAAGCCTGCTCTTACCATCGAGCATTACGCGGTATTCCACGTTGTTCAATGGGATGGTAATGATATCCATCAGACCTACAGGGAACCTAAGGTCCTTTCTTGCTACTCCGTCAACAAGTACATTGCCTTCTGAGAGTACTCTCTTTGCTTCTGCGCGGTTATCGACAACACCGAGCATATCCCTGAGTATGACTGCTAATGGGATGCTCTGGAGTCTGTTGTGAGGACCAGGCCTTGTGGATGTTATCCATTTGTTGGATTTCTTTGAGATCTGCCAGCTTTTTGGGACAGATATCCTCTTTTGATGAGTGGCCACGAATTCACCTACCTCTTGATAATATTGAATCTCTATTTTTATCTTTCATTTCCAGTGATGTGATCATCACATTTGAAGGATAGATCGGCCTTGGAACCTCGGTTCCATCCACCTTGCTGACAGAAACACCTTCTACAACAATTGTTCCGCTCTTCAAGGATAATGCCTCGACCTTTCCTTTAACACCTGCATGGTCACCACGCATCACAGTTACAGTGTCACCTACAATGACATTTGCACTGCGACCGTACTTACCACGAAGGTCCTTTGACAGAGGTGCCGCCATGTACTTCTGCTTCATGTGAAGTGGAGCCTCGTAACGTGCTTTCCTCTGTTTCCTTGGCTGTTTTGATACCATATTTAACACCTCACACAATCATAGATGCAGTTGTACCGATCTTAGGGAACCTTTCTGCTGCTTCTCTTGCAACAGGACCTTTGATGTCAGTTCCTTTTGGAATGCCTTTGTCATCAACGATAACTACAGCATTGTCCTCGAATGCGACCCTGAGGCCATCTGGACGACGGAATTCCTTCTTCTGGCGTACAACGACTGCGTAAAGGATCTGCTTACGCATTTCCGGAGTACCCTTCTTTACAGATACAACACACATTTCGCCGATGCCTGCTTTAGGCATCCTGTTCTTTACACCCCTGTACTTCTTTACAGAGATGATCTCCACAGTACGTGCTCCAGTATTATCAACACATTCTATCTTAGCGCCAGCATTCAGTGCACGTGGGATCTTTGAACGAATACCCCTCATGCCTGCACCTCCGCCTTGACAATAACGTATGATTTTGTTTTACTGAGAGGGCGGCATTCCGCGATTGTCACAACATCTCCAACCTTTGCATCAATGCAAGGTGGATTGTGAGCGTGGATCTTTGATTGCCTCTTCTCATATCTCTGGTATTTATTTATCAGTTTTTCACGCCTCTGTTGAATTACCACTGTACGATCCATTTTGGCGCTTACAACAGTACCGACGTGGATCTGTCCCCTAACGGAGAGTTCGCCATGGAACGGACAATTAATATCATCACATTCCTTTGTTGGCTCGGGTATATCCAATCCAATGTCTTTTGCCATGATTATTACCTCATGCGAATTTTCTTAATGTTCTTGACTCTATTCTCGGGTTGTGAGAGCAATAATGTCCCGAATATTTTAACACGTTGATCGTGATCGGCAGATGATGAGGGAAGCTTGAACACAAACGTGGTCCCGTTCTTTGGAACCATTTTTTCGTGCGTGTCTTCCGTTTCGATAACAAGCATATTGCGCGTCTCGTCTATCACTCTGCCACAAATATTGATTAATTTGGGATTTGTTGACTCAAATACTTCCGCATAAAGCCCGATTAGCTCGTGAAAGATCAAATTAGAAGGCAATGCTTCCAATTCAGATCTCCTTCAATTCGTGCTGAATCGTCTTTATCTTTGCGACTGTCCTTCTAAGCTCTCCGACCCTGCCAGGATTATCTGGAGCGCCACCTGCTGATGCAAGTGCACGTTCACGGATAAGTTCACCGCGGATCTTTACAAGCTCATCCTCACGTTCGTGAGGGGTCATGTCCCTTATTTCTTTTGTACGAAGAATTGCCATAATTAGCTCTCCCTGTGCATACGTCCGGTTGGATGCCAGTAATCATGGGCACCATGTTTGTGTTGCCAGACACCATTGACCTCGCGGCGCTCCTCTCCTTCCTCGGTAACAGATTCACCGGTAATTACATCAGCTTCTACTTCGGATGCTTCCGCTTCTTCAGCTGGCTCTTCAACGGTCTCAGCCTCAGCCTTTGCTGCTTCTTCGACCACTGCTTCTGCAGCTTCTGCGACTTCATCTTTAGCTTCTACCTCAACGAGTTCCTCGATGCCTGCGCTCTTCTCCTCTTCGACAGGAGTGGAAACCAATGAACCAAGTTCTTCGGCGTTCTTCAACCTGTAGGAATCTGGAAGAACTGCATCTGGGTGAATGATACGTACTTTACAACCAAGGGTACCGAGTTTCTTGACAGCGACAGCAAAACCATCATCGACAATATCATCGACAGGCTTTCCTGCATGTTTGATGTAACCATTGACCATCTTCTCTACCCTTGACCTTGCACCGGTCAATTTACCAGAGATGACGATCTCGCAGCCAAGTGCACCAGCATTCATGATAGCACGCATGGTGTTGTGTCCGGCCTTTCTGAAGTACCATCCACGTTCGATGGAGGATGCAAGTCTTGATGCCATCATCTGTGCATTGAGTTCCGGCCTCTTGACCTCCTGTGCATCGATCTGAGGATTGTCCAGATCGTATAATCGGTCTACATCACGAGTGAGCTTCCTGATTACCTTTCCAGCCTTTCCAATAACCATACCTGGTTTTTCAGCATATACTGTGATCTGGGTACCCATAGGAGTACGGTTTATATCCATACCACCATAGCCAGCCCTGCTGAGTTGTTTTGCAAAATATTCATCCATGGATGCTTTTACATATCCATCCTGAACGAACTTTTTCTCTACAGCCATATTAGAGCACCTCGCTTATGATCATCTCAAGATTGACAGTTTCTGTGTTCTCTGGACTTGCCCTTCCGCGAGCCCTTGGTCTCATACCATGGATCACACGTCCACGATTCATTGCGGTATGTGCAATGAACATATGGTCCGGGTTTAAGCCCTTATATTCTGCGTTACTTTCTGCATTCTTGAGCAACTTAAGCATCTCAGTTGCTACCTTTACAGGATAGCGACCTGCTGCCATTGGTCCTTTTCTGTGACCTAAGCTGTCATTGTGCCTTCCGAAAGGTACTGCCTGCTTTAAGATAACAACATCTTCAAGATATTGTCTTGCTGCTTTTGTGCGCATACCCTTGATAGCCTTGCAGAGTTCACGGGATTTCTTAGGTGAAATGTGAAGCTCTGAACCCATTGCTTTCGCACTGGTCTCAGCATCAAGCTCTGTAGTATATTTGATCCTTGCCATTCATATCACCTTATTTCAATGGTACGAACTTACTGGAACGTGTTGCACCGACACCAGCGCTTCCATGGGAAACCCTGTTACGAGTAGGTGAATATTCACCGAATCTGTGCCCGATCATTTCAGGCATGATCTCGATCTTCACGAACTCTTTACCGTTGTAGACCTCTAGAGCCTTACCGATCATCTCAGGGAAGATGATCATGTTCCTGTAATGAGTACGTACACTTTCCTTTCCGTCTCTGAACTGTTGTAGAATTCCCATCTGTGAATCAGAAAGACCCCGGCGTATAGACCGGCGTTCCTGTGCAGGCAAGAGTTCTGCAAAATCCTCAAAGCTCATTTCCTGGAGCTGTGCTACCGTTTTACCACGGAAGGTATATTCTCCTTTTCGCTTTGGTAACCTTGAAGTTGATTTTTTTGCCATGTTAATACCTCTTTACTTAACGTTTTCCGGTCCTGCGTGCTGCAATATGACCAACCTTTCTACCTGGTGGTGCATTCCTGCTGACTGTGGTTGGCTTACCTGGATGCTTTCTGTTACCTCCACCGAACGGGTGATCGATAACGTTCATAGCAATACCTGACACACGAGGGTACTTAGCTGCCCTTGCTTTCATCTTGTGGTATTTCTTTCCTGCCTTAAGGAATGGCCTGTCAACCCTACCGCCACCAGCAACAATACCGATAGTTGCTCTGCAGTTTGGATGGAACCACTTCAACACACCGGATGGCATCCTGACAACTACTTTGCTTACCTCACGGGATACAAGTGTTGCATAAACACCTGAAGAGCGTGCATATTGCCCACCATCATTTGGTTTGGATTCAATGTTACAGATAGGGATACCTTCAGGGATCTCTGCAAGAGGAAGCGTGTTACCTGGCTTGACCTCTGCGGAAACACCACATGAGATATTCTCGCCAACAGCTATTCCCTCAGGAACAACTATAAACTGCTTCTCTCCGTTCTCAAAAGCGACCTTTGCGATCGGAGCTGACCTTGCAGGATCATGTTCGATACCGATAACTGTACCATTGAGAGTGCTTTTCTCATCCACGCGTGGGTGTTTGAGTTCAGCTTTATACTTATGGGATGGAGCCCTGTATGTTGGACTTCCACGACCTCTGTTCTGGGATATAATTCGTTTAGTCATGGACTTTCACCTCACACCAATCCGATCCTAGTTGCGATCTCATGTGCAGCATCCGGCTCATTGAATGTTACCAGTGCCTTTTTCAAGCCTTTCATTGTGGTCATGGTGCAGACGGACTTCACAGTGAAGCCATACATCTTAACAACATCGTTTTCCACCTGAGTCTTGTTAGCACGTGTGTCAACAACGAACTGAAGCTTATTTTGGTCCATGAGCATCATTGCTTTTTCAGTAATGAATGGATACCTAATAGCATTCATAAGAACATACCCTCCATGTTGGTTATTGCAGATTGGGTCCAGACGGTTAGTCTGCCTGCATGGGTACCTGGTGCAAGAAGCTCTGCGTTAAGTGCAGATACTGTTGCAACATCAACACCTGGAAGGTTGTTTGCTGCCTTGCTGAGTGAGCTTTCTTCGCCTGTGACGATCAAGACACTCTTTCGGTTCTTGTACTTACGTCCCCTGCGCTTACCTTTACCTGCTCTGATGTGTTTACCCTCTTTAGCGCGGATAATATCATCATAAAGACCTGCTGCCTGAAGGAAGCTGATGACCTCTTTGATCTTTACAAGACCTTCGATAGCATCATCTGCAACGAAAGGAACCTCTGCAGTGAACTTGTGGCCACGGGCCTTTACAAGGTCAGCATCGATGGTTGCTGCAATTGCAGATCTGACTGCAAGACGCTTTTCCTTCTTGTTGATCTTCTCTGTACGGTCGGTCTCTGTCTTTGGTGGGTGTGCACGCCTACCTCCCACTGCCTGTGGAATCCTTGCGACACGACTACCATTTGAGATCCTTGGAACCTGTGCAACGCCTCTTCCTGATCCCCAGGAGTGTGCTGACGTCTTCATACCTGCATAGAGCGAGGTACCGTATGGCTGAAGTCTGTTTGCCTGAGCAGAGAGGACCGCCTTCTTGATAAGGTCAGGTCTGAAGATCTCACTGAAAACTTCTGGCAATGCGATCTCGCCTTTAGAATTTCCGGATAAATCGATAATATTTGCTGTTGTCATTCACATCACCCCTGCAGTGTTTGAGTGCTAACGTGCATGATCTGAGGCTCGCCAATGCTGGATACCTTTGACCTTGTTGGCTCCCTGAGTCTGATCAACCTTTTGGATGGACCTGGAACGCTTCCTTTGATAAGGATGTAGTTTCCACGAACAAGACCGTAGTTAACAAACCCACCAGCGGGATTGACCTCATCAACATCGGAGGACATTTTCAAGATCCTCTTGTTGTAATCGGTTCTCTGGTGATAGCCCATCTGACCTGCCTGTGGAACTCTCCAGCTCACGTGTGCAGGAGTCCATGGACCGAGTGTACCTACCTGTCTCAAACTTCCCTGACGGGAGTGTTTGTTCTTCATGAGGTTGATGCCCCATCTCTTAACAGGACCCTGTGTACCATGACCTGTAGTGATCGCTGCAACATCGACGATCTTGCCGTTGTCAAATACATCAGAGATCTCTACCATTGTACCCAGAACTGTTTTAGCATACTCGAACTTTGCTTTTACATCAGAACCACTTACACCGGTTTCCATCACATCAGGTACCTTTTTAGGTACACCTGTAAGAGTGGATGGTAAAGTGTATGTGATGAGCCTGATATCCTTTGCACGTCCGCTTTCAACAAGTCCCTCGAGCTTCTCAAGTGATGCATTCACGTCAGGGTTCTTTGCGGTCTTGAGCCTGCGGCCAAGATCCTTGTCAAGAACGTCTGTCCATGCTTCTGCAATAGCGATCTCACCGTTGGTGTCTTTGCCATATGCACGAATTGCTGCAACACGGATAGCTGGAGTCTCGATGACAGTAACAGGAACGGATATTTCAGTACCCTCTGTAAGACTGTGTTTAACATCGTCGATCATGATGACATGGGTCATGCCTACCTTATAACCTGCAAAGCCCTGAAGCTTTGGTTCAGCGTCTGACTCTGGCCATGATCTAAACCTTGGTATGTGACTCTGTGATCGCTTGCGTGGACTGTATGCAAGTGAACCGCGCCTTGGTCTGTGTCCTTTTGCCATTTATATTCTCCTCCTATTTCAATTGTTTTTGAAACAATGTTTCATTTATTCATGATGTAGGACAAGACAATTAGAAAAGTATAATCTCACGTGATGTACTGATATCCCTGCCCAGCTCAAATAGAGCTATTGACAGATCGAACACATACAGTCACGCAGGAAGCAAGATAACTAACACACTGGACTGACCTGATAAATAACCGGTCCGTCCGTCCTCAATCATCTCTAGAAGATTTAGCCAGTTAGCATTCCTTAATGCGCATTTGCGCACAAAGAAGGGCATTCCGAGAAGAGGCCCATGAACACTTACTGTCAAACCCGACTTTTCACACTTGCTTATTCCTACGTTATGATCTTCAATGATGTAATAATAGCAATGCCAAATTACACAATCAATCCTAACTTAGGATGTCTAAATGTAATATTCAGTATATAAATGTGTTGCACACATTCCCCCAAAAAAACAGTATATTGAACACAACTCAGCAGGGAATTTTACAAACAAGTGCAATTTGCAGTATAGTACACTAATAATAGCGCTAATATACACCATAGAACAAAGACAGCTAAATAAAGATATCGGATTATTTCCAGGATAACATGAGATTACTTTAAATTGATTGAGCTATTTTCCAGACTGATAATTGTGTCACGAAAAAAAATATTTGATAAAAGGATGAAAGCTGATAATGATGGCATCCGTTTTGCCACACCGGAAATAGTTGCAAAGTACAGGGCAAAACGACTCAAATGCAACACCATCGCAGACATCAGTTGTGGTATCGGAGGACAGACGATATTCTTTGCAAAGGAATGTGAAAAGGTCTATGCAATAGAGATCGATCCTAAAAAGATAGAATATGCAGAGAGAAATTGCGAACGTTATGGCCTCGATAATGTAGAATTCATTTGCGGGGATGCGCTATCAGAAGACGTTATCGACCAGATACCAAAACTGGACGTGCTTTTTTCCGATCCTGCAAGGCCACCATCAGAAGATGAAAGAAGACTCTCGAGCCTTCAACCCGGAATACCCAAAGTATTGGAAGCATATTCCAAAGTTACAAACAATTTCGCATTCGAGGCACCACCCCAGCTGACACCTGAAAGAATTCAGTTCGATTGTGAAAAAGAATACCTATCATTGGACGGACAGCTGAACCGCCTGAACCTGTACTTTGGCGACATAAAGACATGCGACAGATCTGCAATTGCACTCCCGGCAGAAGCAAGGATAGATTCTGATCACAAAAGGTCCGAACTTTCAATAACGAACAAGATACAAGCATATGCATGTGAGCCGGAACCATCCGTCATTAAAGCAGAACTACTTCCCGAATTGGCAAATGATCTAAACGAAAATAACACAACGCGGGTCCAGCTGTTCGAGATCGATCAGAAGAGAAGCCTCCTTACATCCGAAGAGCCCTTAGATCACCCACTTGCCAAGAATAGTTATGAAATCAAGTATGTAACCGAGATGGATGCAAAAATTATCAACGACATCTTGAAAAAAGATAGTGTAGGGACCGTAATTCTAAGAGCTGGGATAGAGCCTGAGAAATATTGGGACATTCGAAGAGAAGTTGAAAATGGACTGACCGGAAACAGAACAGTACACCTTTTTGCCAAAGATGGGAAAGCGATCATCTGCAAACCAAGAATATCAAGCAACGATCGCAGCCAATAAAACGAAGTAAAAAAGAAAAATGATCAACTCATTCCGAAAATTGCTTTGACACGCCTGATAAGGTCTTCGGTATCAAAGGGTTTATTGACATAGTCAGTCGCATTCAGAACATTCAGACCAAGCATCCGGTCAAAATTCTGCGATCTAGCAGAGATAATACAGATGGGAACGTCAAGGTCATCCGATCGGATCTTGTGGAACGTTTCCCAACCATCCATATCGGGCATCATAATATCCAGCAGTATCGCATCCGGGTTCACAGATCCGAGCATTTTCAAACACTCTTCACCCCCACCTGCCCCGAAGACCTCAAAACCTTCCGGTTCAAGGATAGATCTTACAAGAAAGATAGTATCTGTCTCATCGTCGACGACTAATATTTTCTTATTCAAAGTGCCAGAACTCCTCCCACCTAATCTTATTTAAGATAATTTATAGTTACAACTGAGATAAGAAAATACATAAAGATGATGCATTTTTTGACAGTTGTCAATTGAGATATCAGTCAATATCAATATTATATGCACCATCAAGAAGACGGCGTTTAAAGATAACCTCAAGCACACCATTATTGAAAGTCGCTTTTGCAGACTCCGGATACACAGGTACCGACAAGTCAAACATCCTGACGTATGACCAATCGCCACGAGATGCAGAAATGTGCAAGGTCATTTCTTTTGCACTCAGCTTGATATCCTCTTTTTCCACACAAGTAAGCTCTGCCATAAAATGGACGCCATCATCGGTTTCAATAATGTCCACCAGAGGTTCCGATTCAGAGATACCCAGACATGAGCCCTCAGGAAGATCATCCAGACCATCATTTGGGACAGACCCTAACTCCCGCACAACTGGATCTTCACCAGAGCGATGCGTTATAGAAAAACCATATACCTTTGGATTTCCCGAAAGATCTCCCAGATCGGCCTCGATAGCATCCAGGATATTTTCGATCATGTCAGTAACATCTTCAAATGACTCATTTTCAAAGAATTCATCGAAAAAACGACGTCTTTTCTTTTCATCCATATTGGCCATCTCCATATTATTATAAATGATACCACAGGTCCCAATCAAATAATATACATGCATTCCGATCACAAATTGCAAACTAAAGCAATTATGAGTGATCAGTATCCAATACGTTCTTTAGATGAGGTATAGATGAATCCGGTTTGGAAGACTGGCCATCAGGCATATCCCCGGACCCTACTAAAACTAGAGGATCATCAACTGAATTATCCGGTAACTCAGTATCGAATCGATCAACAATACAACCCATTTTTGAGGATAGTTCCAGCAATTCCAAATGTAGTTGCTTCGTTTTTTCCATCATTTCCTTATAGTGATCAAGAATGATCTTATCAGCCATATTACCACCAACTGAATATTATATGGATCAACCTGCACCACACAGAAAGAAACAATAATTACAATATTCAAACAAACCTTTACAACGAAAAGTATGTTATTGATAGCATTTATACTTTTGCCGCTTGACAAAAAAGACAATTGATATAAATTAAATATAAACAGAGATATAAATTAACACCTGTTAAAGATGCTAGTTCACCCCCAAACTTATTCTTTACGTCGCATGAAAATAAATGCTAGTCCAAGAATTGCTGCGATTGGAATTGCGATTGTGGGGAATTCGGGAATTTCTGCAGCATTTCCACACACACCATCTGCAACTTTGACACTCAGACCTTCATTAAGACCAATAAGATGCACAGCTGTATTAAGGTTTTGAGGAGTGTTCGGCACAACCACCACAGGAGCATCGAATGTTATTGTAATAGGACCAAGGACCTTTTCACTGGTAACAAAACCAACAGTCGTATTAAAATCACCAAATTCAGAAGAAAAGCTGTCAACACCAGTCAGTTGTTGAGTTGCACCAGTAATGCCCGTTACATTAGCTTCAGTGAGCCCTACAGTGCTCAGACCAAATGTCTTGATGGTAGTATCGTCTGAAAGGTATGTCGGTGATAGATATATAACTTCCACAGTTACATTATTACCGTCAACGACCACCCCGAGATCCACATCGCCACATGAAAGCGTGTCTTTTGGATTTGTCACATTATAGATTTCACTTGCACTTGCCACACTGACCATCGAGATCAGGATGACAAAAAGCCCACTAAGTAATAGATATTTTTTGATCATTTCCACCACCCACATCATTTATGCAACATTAATATATAATAAGTATTTTCTTAATAATAGTAGATAAACATATCGTAAATAATAATACAGTTATAATAATATTTATAATGAGGAGTTATTGAAGATGTCGCTAACTATATATACAACCCATCCAGTGATAAAACCGAGAGAGGAAGGACGATCGCCGGGTCTTTGACCTGAGGAAAGTCTCCCCATCATCCAGATACACGAACACCTGTGAAGGGTGTCGGGTGAGAACCCGGGCTCTGGCACAGAAACGATACCACACCATACCAATGCTATGATACCGAAAGGTTGAGGTCGTATGGAACGTGGGTGGAACGGCGAAACCTCGTGGATGCAAGTTGGAGTAGGGATCAAGCAGGTTTCTGGACTGCCCCGAATTTATTAACGCGTAGCCGAATATCGTCAATGCAAGTGTCCGCAAGGACCATTCCCGAGTCAGCCCTGCTGGCGGGAAGCTTTGCATCAACAGAAGGGAGCTTACTCTCCTCACTCACAACCAACTTATTTTAAACGAACAAGATACTTATTTTCATTGACCTTGAGCGAACTTTTGCAACGTGTCTGCTACGAGCATTTCATCCACTTTTGTATTGTAGCAACCATCATTGAGCATAGGGATGCCGTATGTAACGATTCCCGTGCCAGCCAATGAACGCATGCCCTTGTTTATTTCATAATCACAGGCAATGACAAGCACACCGTCTGCACGCCTGTCCTTAAGGATGTTCTTAACAAAGGATGAACCGGTCACAATATAGAATTCATAACCATACTTTTCCGCGTCCCCTTTGAGTTGGCTGAACACACATTTCCCACAGGACTTACACTGTATCCCGTGTTTTGTAGCATATGCAGGACAATCCAATGAACGCATGCAGTGCGGAACAAACAACAAGCGCTTTTCAGTCCCGGCAAAATCAGACCGATTTGCTGCATTTTTCAAGGATACCATCCATTTGTCCAATATACGCGGGTCTGAAAATTTACAAAATAGATACTTAAGGGGCAAATAAAAGAAATCAAGAACATTTGCAAAGAAACCGGAAAGCCAAACATGACGCTTAAGGCTCACACGGCTCACAAAAAGAGCAAGTGCAGATATAAGAACAGAGAAGATCACAAAGGCCAGAAGGACCTTCCCAATAAGATTATACATCGCACATCTCCATCTTACTGATCACTTCAGCCACATCCACGGACGTATTGAAGCAACCATCCTTTGAAAGGCAAACACCCTGCACAGGAATGAAAGACATTTCCTCCATGGCTTCTGCAAGCTCATTGTAGCATGCCACGCCGATACATGAAGCTGGTTTGCAGGTCTTGAAGATCTTCTTGACAAAACTTCCCCCAGGGATCACAAATACCCTGAAGCCATATTTGCCGGCAGCTTCGCAGATAATACCGATATCACAAAGTCCGCAGATCTTACATTCATAGCCCAGTATCGGATCACATCTTGCCCTGCAACTTGCATTACGCATACACTGAGGCAGGAATATTGCACGAGGACCTTCCTTTTTTAGAAAATCATCGAGCATTACCGCATTACGCACTTCCACAAGGATCTCATCAACAAGGGATTCCCTTATAGAGAACACACTGCAGACCCATTTTGACGGTGAATAGAACAGATATAACATGAATAGGACAAAGCTCGGAAATATGAACTTTCGTTTCTTGAAACTATAGAACCCTATAGAAAGTGCTGCAAGAATACCTAAAAAAGTAATTAGCAACACATATACGAATATTCTTCCTAAGAACTCATAGGGAATTTCCATGTGCCAGAAAGAGAGAGAACATTATTTAAAACTAACTGTAAAAGCAATTCAAAAATAAAGAATAAAAAAAGATGAAAAGGTAGAGATCAGCCCTCTACACAATCATCAAGTTTGATACCAAGTGCTTCTGCTGTAAGAACCACTACATCCTCGACAACAAGCTCTTTAGCACCAACGGAATCCCTACCATCGGAAAGGTTCCTCTTACAGAACGGACAAGCGCTTGAAAGGATATCCGGACTCTTTGCAAGAGCATCCTGCACACGAGTCTCAGCGATCTTAAGAGCAAGGTCAGGAATACCTGCTTTTACACCACCGCCAGCTCCACAGCAGCGCTGATGTGCTTTTATCCTGTCCATTTCCTTAAGGTTGAGACCTGGAATGGCATTAATGACACTCCTTGGTGGCTCGAACACACCTACGTGACGTCCAAGGTGGCATGGGTCGTGGTATGTGACAGTAAGATTGTCGAATGGTTTTTCCCACTGGACCTTGCCTTCCTTGATGAGTCCTTCAAGGAACTCTGTGATGTGCATTACCTTGAACGGAAGTTCTTCACCGAGTAATCTTGGCCAGTCAACAAGTGACGCTCTGAAACATCCTGCACATGCATAGACAACTGTCTTTGCACCCTTTGCAACCATCCCATCAACGTTCTTCCTTGCAGCCTTCCTTGCAATGTCCTCGATCTCGTACTGACCGGTCCTCACAAGTGCGGAACAGCAACATACCTCATCCTCACCGAGCATAGCGAACTCTATACCAAGCTTGTTGAGCACACGTGCTGTTGCGAATGCAAGTTTTGTCTGTTTCAGTTCTGCAGTACAGCCACCGAAGTAAACGATATCAGCTTTATCAGCGATCTTGACATCTTCAGGGATCCAGTTAAGCCTGTTCTTGTTATCTTCCATGTAGGGGTTCTTGTACTCGCCAATCAGCTTGACGAACATACCCTGCTTACCATATGGACCGTTTCCACGCTTGACAAGATTGGAACGCATGGATTCCCATAGCTCAACAGTGTTGATGGCCATTTCACAAACGGTTGCACACATTGCACAGGTAGTACAGCCATATACATCGTCCTTGAATGCTTCGATCTCTTCCTCAGGAATTGCTTTTGGACCGAAAAGTCTTGCACGAAGACCGTATGACTTGTTCATGTATTGACTCCACCTAAGGATCTTGTCCCTTGGTGCAAGTCCTGCAGGCTTGCCGGCAGCGTCATATGTTGGACACCATTCGACACACTCGCCACAGCGTACACATGCGTCAAGCTCCATGAGCTGGACAGCGGTAAAGTTGTTAACGTTAATTGAAGGTTCGCCTTTCATGATTATTCGCCTCCCTTGTTAGCCATAAGAGTAAGTGGACCTACGATCATGTGCATGTACTTACTGAATGGAATATATGCGATACAGAATAGCAATGAGATCACAACGTGGAACAGTGATGCAGGTGGTGCAAGTTCGGAATGCATCCCCAGACCCCAGAAGGTACCGTTCCTGATACCATCAGCAATAAACCCTGTAACTACAATGATAGTAAGACCGATAAGAAGACCTGAATCGAAAGCAATGGTACTGTTACGAGCCCTTGCAACAAAGAGTCTCCTGTAGATAGCAATAATGATACCTACCAACAGAATGTAACTGAATATGTCATTAGGCAAGCTGAGCATTTCCCTGAAAACTGCAGGGTCGAGAACGTGAACGCCTGCAAGGTAGATGAGTTCTACAACGAACATTGCAATTGACATAATACATAATGCGATCCAGCCTCCAAAGATAGCAAGGTGCATTAACCATCTGCCAGGACTGCGCCTTAGAGCACGCCTCTGGAAAGCAGCATCGATCAATGTTGCAATGATACTCTGGCCATGTCCATGCCCTTTTGCACTCATCTGATAAGCCAGGGTTTTAGGGAAGGTAAAGATGCTTCCATTGGAAGGGGCAAGACCATACCCTTCAGAACCTAAGCTCCATTTTTTAAGATTTATGTACATACCGATCATGAAGATCGCTATGGCGATCGTGGCCATGATCATGACCGCTGCGAATGTGATCCTCATAGATTCGGTAAGCATTCCGAAACTGTTTGAGACCTCCACAGAAAGTCCACTATAATATTCCATACTCATAAATTATCCTCCTGATATTGCCAAGATGTGACACTATTATATATTTCTAAAAATTATCGTGAATATTAAATATGATTTGTGTATTGGTAGAACCAATTATATTTAAACATTTTCATAAACATAACTTACAGCAAAAGTAAGAAAACGCATCAAAGCAAACACTTTGTTAAACCTGTTAGAACAAGGTGCAATTTAAAATTGTATGTAAATTAATGCAATATTCAGACCCTGCCCAGCATAGTCGCAAAGGATACTGAGCAGACCAAAGAAGATGAAAGCCTGGAATTGTATTCATCTAAGGCATTGTCCCTGCCTGCATTGCAAAGGATTATCCATTAATATGCAAGGAAAAAACAGATCACAAAAGCTTGACCTTACTCTTAAAAGCATCCAGCCCAACGTCATCGATAAGTCTACCCAGACGATATTTCTTAGCAGAGCTCATATAGAGTTCAATGATCCTTCCGATCATTTCAAGGACTTCAGCTTCATCCAACCCTTCAGCGATCACATCACCAATTCGTGGCCTTATTCCCGCATTACCACCTGCCAGCAAAGTAAATCCCCTCGGAGTACCCATTACACCTATATCCCTCACCGCAGGTTCTGAACAGGAATTCATACAACCGCTCACCGCCATCTTGAACTTGGAAGGTAATTGCATACCATGATAGCGTTCATCAAGGACCAGGCCTAAAGAAAGAGCATCCTGTTGTGCCCTTTTGCAGTTATCGATACCAGGGCATACCTTTATACTTCTCACGCACTTTCCGATAGATGCTGCAGGCTCCATCCCAAGTTCAGACCACGCATCATCAAGATCACTTTCCATCAATCCAATAATAGCTACACGCTGTGCAGAAGTGAATTTAAGAGTGGCATTGTATTTTTTTGCAACATCCACAACACGCTGCAATCCATCAACACTAATAATACCTGCCGGAGTCCGTGGGACAATGGCATAGGTTTCCCTATCCCGCTGCAGAATAGCTTTTTTATCAAGTATGTCCGATGCCATCATCCCACTTCCGATATATTCACATCACTTCAAAGGTCTGGAGATCATTTAATTTTCTTGAGAAGCCCTGCAAGACCTGATTTATGTCTTGCCTCATCAAGTGATGCCTTTGCAAAGAACAATGCTGCAGCTTCGTTACCTTCATCACGAGCGATCTTTGCAGCCTCTGCCTTCTCACCCTCTGCCATTGTCTCACCCTCGAGCATCATTTCGATATTCTCGACAGTGGTGTCCTTTACAAGACCCAGGAGTTCAGCGACCTCTGCTGCATGCCATGCTTCATCCATTGCGATCTGGCGGAAGTAAAGAGCAGCTTCAAAATGACCTTCGCGCTCTGCCTGCCTGGACATTGCAAAGTACCATCCAACTTCAGTAGTCTCACCTTTAAAAGTAGCTTTCAGAATATCTTGTAAACTCATTTTATGTGCCTCCTAAATCAAATTTGCAAATGTAAGATTATCAGAATCAGTAATAATGTTTATGGAATACGGAACAGGACTGTAATTAAATGACCGTATCGTTATAGAAATAGCAGCCAGTGAAATACCATTCTTATTAAAGATAGCCTTTACTGATATTGCATAACCCTGATACCAGGTTGCGCAAAATATACATGTATTGGAGATATTCAGAGAATGGATGACATTTGAGCTGAAAATTATCCTTGTCGAGCCTTTATACCAGGGAAATGTAGGATCGGTTGCAAGAGCCATGAAGAACTTCGGGTTCTATGACCTGACGCTCGTGAACCCCTGTGAACTGAAAATGGAAGCAAGGGCACTTGCATCCCATGCATACGATGTCCTTGAGGGAGCAAAGATAGTTGATACCATCGAAGAGGCCCTTGAAGGCAGTGATATAGTCATTGCGACCACCGGCATCACAGGACTGAAAGTCGATGAACATATACGTATGCCACCATACACCCCGAGGGAACTAAAGGAAAAGTTCAGCGGAACGAATGGAACTGTTGCAGTCCTTTTTGGAAGGGAAGATAACGGGTTCACCAACGAGGAGCTTAAACTCAGTGATGTGATAGTAAGCATACCTACATCCGAGATATATCCGATAATGAACCTTTCACATGCGGTCACCATCATACTCTATGAAATGAGCCAGATAACAGCAGGTGAGAACAGTCTTGCAGACGGGTTCGACCTGAGATTATTATATGAGCATATCGAGGAGGTCCTTGATGACATCGAGTACCCTGCACACAAAAAAGAAAAGACGCACCTGATGTTTAAAAGAATATTCGGAAGGGCACAGCTCATGCCAAGGGAAGTGCAGACATTAAGGGGTTTTCTTGGAAAGGTCCAGAGCCATATCAAATGAACAGGACCATGCATTATAGCATTCTAAAAGTATTGACTCGAAATATTGATATGTACATAGGGTATTCTGGTATCTCCGATACCTGAGGTATCATTTTAACATAATAATGTGGATTACATGAGTGAAATAAAATGGGATGAAAAGTTCAGGGATTTTCTTAAGCGCTATTACTGGGATGAAATACTCCTGCTGGCGAATGAGTACCCTGAGCTCAGAAGTATTGTTGTTGATTTTCCCGACCTCGAGCAATTCGATGCAGACCTGGCATACGAACTACTTGAGCACCCGGATGACGTAATACCCTATGCTGAACAGGCATTAAGGGAGATAGACATACCTATCGAGAAGGAACTCGATGATGCTCATGTCCAGTTCATAAACGTCCCCAATAAGGTAGCTATCAGAGAACTTCGAAGCAAGCATCTTCTAAAGTTCATATCCATCGAAGGTATGATACGCAAAGCTACCGAAGTCAGGCCAAAGATAACAAATGCAGCATTTATGTGCATGAGGTGTGAGAACACCAGTTTTGAGCCACAGGGCGGTCCTAAGTTCGTGGAACCTACTGATTGTGAAAATGAATCCTGTGGAAAGAAGGGGCCATTCAAGCTTCTGATAGACCAGTCCACATTCCTGGATGCCCAAAAACTTCAGGTACAGGAGTCACCGGAAAGCCTGAAAGGTGGTCATCAGCCACAAAGTCTTGATGTCGATGCAGAGGACGATCTGGCAGGACTTGTTAAACCAGGTGACCGTCTTGTCATCAATGGAGTACTCCGGTCCCACCAGAGAACTTTGAGAGAAGGTAAATCGACATTTTACGACCTTGTCCTCCATGCCAATTCCATCGAATATATGGACCAGGAATTCGATGAGCTCGACATATCGCCGGAAGAGGAAGAAAGCATCATTGAGCTGGGAAAAAACCCTGAGATCTATAAGATGATCAGAGGCTCCATCGCACCTTCCATCTACGGATATGAAGACATAAAGGAAGCACTCAGCTTACAGCTGTTCTCAGCGGTGCCCAAGATGCTACCAGATGGTTCAAGGGTCAGAGGAGACATACACATATTGCTTGTTGGTGACCCCGGTATAGCAAAAAGTCAGCTGCTCCGATACATGGTAAAGATATCACCACGTGGTGTTTTTGCTTCAGGCAAAAGTGCATCTTCCAGTGGTCTTACCGCTGCAGCTGTCAAGGATGACCTTGGGGACGGACGCTGGACACTGGAAGCCGGTGCGCTTGTAATGGCTGACATGGGTCTTGCCTCCGTTGATGAGATGGACAAGATGAGCAAGGAAGATAAAAGTGCCCTGCACGAAGCCATGGAACAGCAGACCATCAGCGTAGCAAAGGCAGGCATACTTGCAACATTGAAATCAAGATGTGCATTACTCGGTGCAGCCAATCCGAAGTATGGAAGGTTCGATAAATACGAAGGGCTTGCAGAACAGATCAATATGCCTCCGGCACTCATCTCAAGGTTCGACCTCATATTCATACTTCTGGATGTGCCCGACCGGACCAAGGATAGTAATATCGCACATCACATATTGAAATCCCAGTATGCAGGGGAGCTGAACGAACAAAGGAAAAAACTCCCAAATTCCACAATTACAAAGGAAGAGGTGGAGTCCCATATGACTGTCGTTATGCCCACCATTGATAATGACTTCATGAGAAAATACGTTGCCTATGCAAGAAGAAAGATCTTCCCGGTAATGGAAGATGATGCCCGAGACCATATTATTAATTACTATCTTGACCTTAGAAAACAGGGAGAAGGCAAAGATTCACCGGTACCTGTTACTGCAAGACAGCTCGAAGCCCTTGTAAGACTCGCTGAAGCAAGCGCACGCATACGTTTAAGCAATGTAGTGACCATTGATGATGCGAAAAGGACAACACGAATATCCATGGCATGTATGCGCCAGGTCGGAGTAGACCCGGATACAGGAGCTTTCGACGTGGATGTAATTGCATCCGGAACCAGCAAGAGCCAGCGTGACAAGATACATCATATCAAAGATATAATCAAACTTGTCAGCGAAAGGCATGCCGGCGCAAAGGCACCGCTTGAAGAGGTATATGCAGAAGCCGAGACCCAAGAGATAAGTAGGGAAAGAGCGGAAGAGCTTATATCTAAGATGAAAAAGCAGGGTGACCTGTTATCCCCTGATAACAAGCACATAAAATTAGTATAATAAGGTGAACATATGTACCTGAAAATACACAGATCCCCGAATCAGACGATAGTTGCTGTTTGCGACAAGGAACTGATCGGAAAAAAGCTTACCAAAGGTGACATTGTAATAGATATATCGGAAGGTTTCTACAAAGGGGAGATAGCGCCCGAAGAAACCATCATACAAGCACTCAGGAATGCTCCGAGTGCAAACATATTTGGAAAACGTTCAGTTCAATGCGCCATTGATTCTGGTGCCGTTGATCCAGAATGTGTAATATACATCGATGGCATACCGCATGCCCAAATATACAGATTATGAATTTTACATTTAATTTTACATTTATCAAAATATTGGTGTAAATATGAGTGAAAGTAATATGAGTAATGAAACTTCCATTCTTGACAAAGATGAGCTTATCAAAAGCGTAGTAGCAAAACACAAGCGCCTTCTGGAAGAATACAACAAAGAGTTCAGCGAGCTCGATGGAAGATCAAAGGCACTGAAAGAACAGATAGAGTCCTCAAAGCAGGAAAAAGAAGACACCCTGACCCGTATTGAGGTCCTAAAGGAAAAACGTCAACAGCTCTACCATCAGGCAGAGAACGTTCTTGGGAACATGTTCACTGATATCGATGACAAACTGCTTGATAACAAGCTTATGCATGCTGCAAATGACGGATTTACCAAGGTAAGGCGCCTCATCGATATCAATGAAGAAAAGCAAGTAGTTGAGGAACTATTGACCAAGCTTGATGGTATGAGCACACATGAAACCGTCCAGAGCTCCGTCCAGCAGATAAAAGCAAAGGTCAATGGTGCTATCGAAGCCAGCAATGAGCTTGCAGGGACCATTGGTATTAAAGCCCTTGATGAAAAATTCCATAAAGCAACTGAGGAACTTAAGACGATCTCACCACGCCACGGATGGCTTGAGAACAGAATAAAGAGCCATAATGAAGCCCTTGAACACTGGGAAAAGAATCCTGTCACTGAAGAGAACACACCGGAGGCTGACGCATGACCACAACAGATGTATCAACCATGAGTGAAAAGGACCTGAAGAACACCGTTAACGATTACAGGACAAAGATCACACAGAACGAACGCACCCTGAAAGGTGTTTTTAGAGATCTGAAGCTGCATCGCACAAATATCGATGAGCTTAAAGAGAAAAGGGACAAGCTTAACGCGCAAGTAAAGGAACTTGCAACAAAAGCACGCGAAGAGAAGAAACTTCGTGATATCGCTAATGAGAAGATCTCAGAGATAAAAGGCACAAGAGACCAGATCCGCAGCGAAAAGGACAAGGTCACCGGCAGTATCACCGAGCTTAAAACAAAGCGTGATGAATACAACAAGCAATCCCGCGGAAGTGTGGAATCTCTGTCAAAGGCATATGCTGCTGAACTTGATAAGTTCTTAAATGCAGATATTCCCCTCAAACATGAGATCGATATTTTCGAAAAACTTTCCGACCTTGGAGAGAGGATCGGTGCTGCAAGTCAGGCTGATGAGCTACATAGCAAGATCGTGGAAACATACAGATCATCAGAGTCGATCTACAAAGCCGATGGGACTGTTGGAAAGGATGTAAAGGGACTTGCAGAAGAGTCACAGAAACATCATCTTGCAATGCTTGCATCCTACAAGAAGATCGATGAACTTCGAAAGGAAGCAGACCTCCATCATGCTCAGATCAAAGAGACCTATGATGTCGTCTCACCAATTAGGGAAAAGATCGATCCACTGAAAGTAAAGATATCAGAACTCAGAGATGAACTCAGCATATATCTTGACAAGCTCAATGAGATCCAGGTTGAAAAGGATGAGAAGAAACTGGATGAAAAACACATTGTTGCAAAAGAGAAGTTTGAGAAGACAGGAAGGATGAGTCTTCAAGACCTTAGATTATTGATGGAAAAAGGAGATCTTAAGCTTTAAGCTTATTATCTCATTTTTTTTATTTTGCATTTTATTTGATCACTGATCATTTTTAGGTTCATTCATAATTAAAAGAACCTATTTTCAGCGTATATTCAGTCGGACCATATTCAGCTCGATAGATAGAACTATAGACATAGTCGATTCATTATGACCATTTGTCGACATCTCAAACAACTTTTTTGAATGATAGCTGTTAAATTCCAATTATTTATTTCAGGAAAAACGTTTGAAAATTACAAAACAAGCCATACTTAAAACAGCCATAACAAAACTGAATCCTGGAACGTTCTCTGCCGTACTATTATTTTCGACAGGAATAATCGGAATGGTTGGAGAACTGTCCGGCCCCTCCAACACAGGTGCAGGTAGTGAGGGGTCAAGATATTGATACACCGGAGTGAATGTGATCAATTCGCCATCAGGACCATAGTAAATGGCATCCACAGTAATATTAAATATCTCTTTTGAATTATTATGCGAGTAGGTGAAAACAGAACCTTCGCCCAAGATCTCATCTTTGAGAGCAACGCCATCGAGTGACAGTTCCACCCAAACATTGCCATCATCATCCACATCCTTGACCACAAAGAGATAACCCTGACTGAACTGCCATTCTCCATGGGTTTCAATGAAAATACCCTTGCCATCTATAATTCGGATGCGGACATCATCATTTGCAGCCGATACAGGGAAGACACAAATAAAAAATATTAAAAATAGCAATAGGATAGAAAGTAAATGTCTTAACTTTCTTTGTTCCACGTGCCACACCTATTATTTATGAATACAACTTCCGGCAACGATCTCTTCCAGACCTTCCGCAGTTTCCACAAGAAGAGTACCATTTTCAGTGATACCTACTGCTTTTCCGCTTATCATCCTTTGAGGTGTCACCACATCCACATTCCGACCTATAGTTGAGGACAGAGATCTCCACTCCTCAAGAATTGAATCGAAACCTAATGTCTTAGATCGGACATATTCATCTTCAATTGCCTTCAACAATGCCTGAACAAAAGCGATCCTATCCAGATCTTCGCCTTTTACCTCACTAAGACTTGTTGAACTCGACCGAATATCTTCAGAAAGGTCTTCTATGGACACATTGACATTGATACCCATACCAATGACAATAAAATTGATCTGATCGGCTTCCGCATCCATTTCTGTCAGAATACCGCAGACCTTCTTATCCCCGACCAAAACATCATTTGGCCATTTAAGAGATGCCTCAATACCAAATTCACGAATTGCCCGTGCAACGGCAACTCCGGCCATGAGAGTAAAGCGAGGTGCATATGCAGGAACCACATTCGGTTTAAGGATAACGGACATCCAGACACCGCCTCTTGGAGATATCCAGTGCCCGCCTTTGCGACCACGGCCGCTGTCCTGCATTTCAGCAATTACAACAGACCCTTCATCTGACAGTGGTCCCATCTTCTTTGCGACATCATTGGTCGAATCCACCTCATCAAAATACCGAATATCAACCCCAATGATACTCGTGTCAAGACCATCCAGTATCTCCGACGGATAAAGTTTGTCGGGCGATGAGACAAGAACATGACCGGAACCAGGCGAGGATTTTATGACATAGCCTTCCTCACCTAGTGCTTTAATATATTTCCAGACCATCGTCCTTGAAATACCAAGTCTTTGCCCAAGTTCTTCACCGGAAATTGGATCAGTTCCTGCATTCTTCAAAGCTCTGATTATATCCATTTTCTTGTCAGTCAAGTAATAACCCCCAAATTCAAATGATAATAGAACAATATATCAACAGACCTTATTTAGTCTGTTGACAGTTTGACTGCTGTTTTGCAGCATTTACATAAGCACTGACTGCCGCAGTAGCAGCTGCTGTCTTACGTGAATTATTACCAAGTACCGATGCAAGAGTGAAACCTTTTTCCTTTTCCATCTCCACGACTTCCTTTACTGCCTCAAGGATATTATGGTCGTCGATGAAATGAGTGGTCAGGTCCCCACGTACGAACGCCTCATTGGAAAGGACAGCCTTATGGAATGGAATATTGGTAGTTACACCAACAATGACAAACTCATAAAGTGCCCTCTTCATCCTGCTGATAGCTTCTTCGCGAGTTTCGCCCCAGGTACAAAGCTTTGCAACCATCGAATCATAGAAAGGAGGTATGACATAGCCCATATAAACACCACTGTCTATACGTACACCCGGACCGCCTGGTGAGCGGTACCTGGTGATCTTACCCGGAGAAGGTGCAAAATCATTGAGAGGGTCTTCGGCATTGATACGGCACTCGAATGCATGACCTGTTATCTTGATATCTTCCTGCTTGAAAGGAAGTTCCTTTCCACATGCAATGAGCAACTGCTGCTTCGCAAGGTCGATACCAGTAACAAGTTCAGTGATACAATGCTCCACCTGAAGACGTGTATTGACCTCGAGGAAATAGAAATCACCCTTGGAATAAAGGAACTCCACAGTACCTGCATTCTCATAACCTATGGACTTTGCCGCTTTGACAGCAGCCTCACCCATTTCCTTACGCAGCTCGGGAGTCAGCACCGGAGATGGCGCCTCTTCCATGAGCTTCTGATGCCTGCGCTGTATGGAACATTCCCTGTCCGACACATAAACGGTATTGCCATAGCTATCTGCAAGTATCTGGAACTCGATGTGACGAGGTTCCTCCACATATTTCTCAATGAACACAGTGGGATCACCAAAAGCAGATTGTGCTACCGATTGGATAGACACCAGAGAAGACTTGAAATCGTCCTTTGAATAGACGACCTTCATACCGATACCACCGCCACCTGCAGATGCTTTTATCATCACAGGATAACCAATGGAATCAGCCATTTCGAGGGCTTCATCCACATCTTCAATGGCCTTGTCATATCCCGGGACCACCGGAACACCAGCTTCGATCATAAGTTTTCTTGCAGCGATCTTGCTACCCATCTTCTCAATGACCTCACTGGAAGGACCGATGAACACGATCCCAGCAGCCTTACACTTCTTTGCGAAGATCGGGTTCTCTGAAAGGAAACCATATCCAGGATGGATACCTTCAGCACCCGACTCTTTTGCCACTTCGATTATCTTGTCCATGTTCAGATAACTCTGGCTTGAAGGTGAAGGACCGATATGATATGCTTCATCGGCATATTTTGGAAAAAGGGCATTCTTGTCAGCATCCGAATATACAGCAACTGTGGAAACATCAAGTTCCCTGCATGCGCGCATTATACGGATAGCGATCTCACCCCTGTTTGCTATAAGGACTTTCTTGAACATGATAAGAGCTCCTGTTAGTTAATGGCCATCAGTACTTCGCCTGTAGCGACCAGATCCCCTTCGGAAACGAAGATCTCTTTAACCACACCGCCATGAGGAGCATGTATAGCATTCTCCATCTTCATGGCTTCGATCACACAGACCTTGTCACCTTCTTCAACAGTATCCCCGACACTGACGTTCATGGAAAGGACCATTCCCTGCATGTGACTTGTGACCGCACCCTCGCATTCCACAGGCTTTGAAGAGCTTTCAACAACAGTAGCCGAACCTCCAGCAGGTTCTACTTTGACCTCGAAGACCTCGCCTTCGATCTCGACCCTGTAATCTGTAGGGATGGCCATGCTCACAGGTGCAACACCTACCGGTGCCTGTACCGGAACGAGCTCTTCCTCCTCACCCTCTCCAAGCAGGAACTTAGGTGCAATTGCAGGATACAGGATATATGTAAGGACATCCTCCTCCTTCTTCACAAGACCCATTTCCTCAGCCTCTTTTTTAAGGGACTCGTACTCTGGTTTGAGAAGGTCGGCAGGACGAACTGTGATAGGTACCTCATCGCCAATGATCTTCGCGATCATTTCGGAACTGATGGGCGCAGGTGATCTGCCATAGAAACCACGCACATAATCCTTGACCTCGTTTGGAATTACCTTGTAACGTTCACCCATAAGAACATTCAATACAGCCTGTGTGCCTACGATCTGGCTGGTGGGGGTGACAAGGGGAGGATAACCAAGCTCCTCACGTACTTTTGGCATTTCCTCCAGAACCGCCTCATATTTATCAAGGGCATTCTGCTCCTTAAGCTGTGAAACAAGATTGGAAAGCATGCCACCAGGTATCTGATACAACAATACGTTAGCATCTACCTGCTCAGAGATAGGATCAAGGATACCCCGGAACTCTTCCTTAAGGTCCTTGAAATATTTTGAAGCTGCTGTGAATTTCCCAAGATCAAGACCTGTGTCATATTTTGTCCTCTGGAGTGCAGCAACAATGGATTCAGTAGGTGGTTGGGAAGTTCCCCCTGCCAGGGGAGAAAGCGCTGTATCGAGAATATCGACACCTGCCTTACAAGCAGCCAGGTAGCTCATGGATGCCATTCCTGATGTACAATGGCAGTGTAGTGCCACAGGAAGTCCCACCTCTTTCTTGAGTGAAGTTATAAGCTCATATGCCTCGTGTGGTGCGAGAAGACCCGCCATATCCTTGATGCATATAGAATCACAATCAAGTTCAGCAAGCTCATTTGCAAACTCGACATATTTTTCCACGGTATGTACCGGACTTATTGTATAGCTTATAGTCCCCTGTACATGAGCACCGACATTCTTTGCAACGGAGATAGCCTTCTCCATGTTGCGTATATCATTGACAGCATCGAATATCCTGAAGATATCAATGCCGTTCTCATGGGCTTTGGTAACGAATTTTTCCACAACGTCATCAGAATAGTGACGATAGCCTACAAGGTTCTGCCCTCTAAGAAGCATCTGCGCAGGAGTGTTATCCATACGACTCTTAAGCTCCCTGAGCCGTTCCCATGGATCTTCGTTCAGATAACGGATACAGGTATCGAATGTTGCACCACCCCACATTTCAAGGGAATAGTAGCCAACCTCATCAAGTTTGTCGATGATCGGCAGCATGTTACGGGTTCGCATACGTGTTGCGAGAAGGGATTGGTGAGCATCCCTCAGAATAGTTTCCGTTATTTTTACTGTCATTGTTTGTACCTCATAATTCTCAATTCAGACCCAGCTTTGGATCAATAAGTTATTCATAAGCCGAAATTGAACTTAATTGAACATATACTTTTATGTAGTTTCTGGTAAGCGTTTATAAACAAAACGTAATAACTATTATTTGCATAATAATATAATACAACAGTAGACTCGAATCGCCAATGTCTCACAATTCTAAACAAAATGAAAAAATGGAAAAATAGAGAAGGATTAAAATATGCATTTTAATGCAATATTATACAACTCCAACCGCACCTAAAAGTTTCAAGAAAGCTCCACCCACAGAGATAATTATCTTATCCATAGTGCTTGCTGCCTCGATCTTGATCTCTTCATTATCATATGCATCATTGAAATCCGCAACAGCATCTTCGGAGTCCAGAAGGTCCCTCGCCACATCTTCATTGGTAGTTATGATAAGGGCTGGTTCAAAACCAGGATCATCAGCATCCACTTCTTCAAAAGTAATAACCTCCAGATCCACATTAGTTACTGCTTTTATAGCAAGTATGCTTGCATCGTTCATATCGATGAGCAAAAGTATTTCTTCATTTCCTATAACATATTTGACACTTGAAGGAACCTGATCAGCGTTCTGATTAAAATCGTTCACAGCAAAGTTCAGATCATCAAAAAGATCTGCAGATGCAGGAACTGAAAGCATTGAAATAATCAACAGAATTGTTAAGATACCCCATTTCATTGTATACACCTCATTAAACTAAATGTTACTAATTAATCATATATTTAACAAATATAAAAACATGTGGTTTAATTTCAATGGACATCAACATCTTTTTAATTTCCCACCCCATAAGCACTGACAAGAAGGGAGAACAACCCAATATGGCAGAAATAGTTGCAAGCGATGAAATGCAGGAGTACTTCAACACCCTTGAAGGCACACTAAAGGAAGAGATAGATATTGTGAACGATGCCCGATCCAGAGGCAAAGATCCAAAACCACATGTAGAGATACCTCTTGCAAAGGACCTTGCAGACCGTGTGGAAAACCTCATCGGTGTCAAAGGGGTTGCGCAACTTATACGCAAGCTTGAAGAAACGATGTCGAGGGAAGAAGCTGCACTGGCACTTGGAAGAGAGGTAGCTCAGGGAAAGGTAGGAGAGTTCGATTCAAAACCAGAAGCTATCGAAGCTGCCATTCGGGTATCTGTTGCAATGCTCACAGAAGGTGTCGTAGCAGCCCCCATAGAAGGGATCGACCGTGCCGACATAGGAAAGAACGATGACGGTTCCGAGTATGTAAGCATATTCTATGCAGGCCCAATACGCAGTGCCGGAGGTACAGCACAGGCACTATCTGTCCTTGTTGGAGATTATGTACGCAGAGGCGTTGGCATCGACAGATACAAACCTCGTAAGGAAGAAGTCGAACGTTACATAGAAGAGATCATGCTCTACAAACGGGTTGCAAGTCTCCAGTATACCCCTTCTGAGGAAGAGATACGCCTTATTGTAGAGAACTGTCCAATCTGCATTGATGGAGAACCCACCGAAGCGGAAGAGGTCGAAGGACACCGTAACCTTGAGAGAATTGAAACGAACAGGGTACGTGGCGGAATGGCATTGGTACTTGCCGAAGGTCTGGCACTGAAAGCCCCGAAGATACAAAAGCATGTTAAAAAGCTCAAGATCGATGGCTGGGAATGGCTCGAGCAACTAATATCCGGCGTAAAAAGTTCATCCGACAGTGGAGAAGACGAAGAGACGGATGGGAAGCCGAAGATAAAACCAAAGGACAAGTATATGCGTGATCTCATTGCAGGAAGACCTGTTTTTTCCCATCCATCAAGGCCCGGCGGGTTCAGACTTCGATATGGACGATCACGCAACACCTCATTCGCAGCTGCAGGCATAAGTCCTGCTGGAATGATAGTGATGGATGATTTCATTGCACCCGGAACACAGCTAAAGGTGGAACGTCCTGGAAAGGCCGCAGGCATGGCCCCTGTAGATTCCATTGAAGGACCCACTGTGCGCCTTAACAACGGCGATGTTATCAGAATAGACACCATCGATGAGGCATACGCCCTTCGTTCCGAAGTAGAAGAAATAATTGATATCGGTGAGATACTGATCAACTACGGAGATTTCCTTGAGAATAACCACCCCCTTGCGCCTTCCCCATATTGTTTTGAGTGGTGGATACAAGAATACAGGAAAGCCGCCCCAGATGCAGAAAACAATGAAGAGAGACTGAAAGACCCGACACAAGAAATTGCATTGGACCTTTGCAAGGAACTGAACATACCATTACACCCTAAATACACATACCTGTGGCATGACATTGATAATTCCCAGTACACATCACTTGCGGAAAGTATTTCGGAAAATGGTCTGCTTGAAGCGGACGGATCAATTCTGAAGTTACCACTGCAAAGGACAATTGATACAGGGATGAAAAAGGTACTCGAAGACCTCCTTGTACAACACAAGGTAGAGGATACAACAATAATTATAGAAGAGCCACTTCCGCTTATCTATTCCCTGGGACTCAATGAAAAGCTCTCGAAAGGATGGGATTCACTCGGACATGAAGAGGTGCTCGATAATATCAATGAGATAGCCGGGTTTGCAGTCAGACCACGTGCCCCAACTCGCATTGGCGCCAGAATGGGTCGACCGGAAAAATCTGATAAAAGGAAAATGACACCGGCACCACATGCTCTTTTCCCCATTGCAGAGGCAGGCGGGAACACCAGAAAGCTCGTGAATGCAGCAAGTTTCAAGCTCAACACGAATTCAAAGGCAGGCATGATACCGGTAGAGATAGGAAATAGGATCTGCCCTGCATGTGGAGTGGAAGGCTTTGAGTTCAGATGTGACTGTGGAGAGTACACATTACCAAAATTGTTCTGCCCAAGATGTGGTATTTCGGTCAACAAGGAGAAATGTCCGAAATGTGATTCCAAGACCACCTGTACCAGCATGCGTAAGATCGATTTCAAACAAATTTATCAGAAAGCTTTTGAAAGTATAGGAGAAAGGGATAACCTCGATTCCTTCAAGGGCGTCAAGAAGATGATGTCAAAACACATGACACCTGAACCCCTTGAGAAAGGTATTCTCCGAGCCAAGCATGATCTGTTCACATTCAAAGATGGTACTGTACGATATGATATGTCGGACATCCCCCTTACCCACATACGACCATCGGAGATAGGTGTCAGTTGTGAAAGGATGGTCGAGCTTGGTTATTTGAGAGACATCTATGGCAAACCTCTAACCGATAGTGAGCAGGTACTTTGCCTCAAGGTACAGGACCTTGTGATCTCATATGATGCTGCCGACTATATTTTGAGGATCACACAGTATATTGATGATCTGCTCGTGAAATATTATAAGGTCGCCCCATACTACAATGCAAAACACATAGACGATATTGTTGGCGTGCTTCTTATGGGACTTGCACCCCACACATCCGCAGGTGTCCTTGGAAGACTTCTCGGATTCACCACCGCTTCAGTGGGTTATGCACATCCGTACTTCCATGCAGCAAAAAGGAGGAACTGTGACGGGGATGAAGACTGCGTTATGCTTCTTATGGATGGCCTTCTTAATTTTTCCCGTGATTATCTACCCGACAAGAGGGGAGGACAGATGGATGCACCCCTTGTTCTGACCACTCGCCTCGATCCAAGTGAGGTCGATAAGGAAGCACACAATATAGATATGTGTGCATCTTACCCGCTGGAATTCTATGAAGCTACCCAAACAATCGCAAATCCAAAGGACTTTGAAGATAAAATGGACCTTGTCAGTGGCAGATTGGGTACGACACTGCAATATGAGGAGTTCATGTTCACCCACGACACATCCAATATTGCTGCCGGACCACTTAAAAGTGCATACAAGACCCTTGGGACCATGGTAGAGAAGATGGACGCGCAACTTGAGCTTGCTAAGAAGATACGTGCAGTGGATGCACCTGATGTTGCGGAAAGGGTATTGACATCACATTTTCTGCCGGATATGTTCGGCAACCTTAGGGCATTTTCAAGACAGGGGACCAGATGTGTCAAATGTGCTGCCAAGTTCCGCAGGCCACCCCTTACCGGAAGTTGTCCGAAATGCGGTGGTCGTGTGATACTTACAGTACACGAAGGAGCTGTTAAGAAATACCTGCAGGTTTCCATAAAAGTAGCGGAAGAGTATAATGTTTCCAGCTATACAAAACAACGTATCGAACTGATAGGTTATGATATGAAATCCCTTTTCGAAAATGATAAGTCAAAACAGATGGGACTTTCCGACTTCATGTGAGGCAGGAAGGTCAGGGATACTAAAGGATATGGAGCGATACATGCCATCCAACATGTTACAATATATTGTGAATTGTACTACATTGCGACTTTGATGTGTTGCAAGACGCCCATATCGTTAAGTGTCCTATATATTACTGCAGAATTATCATTTATACAGGCATACCGATCGCATTGATGTGTTCGATAAGTTCTTTGAAATTCTCAAATTCAATTTCAAGTACCTTTTTTTCAGTCATGCCGATAGACATCTCACCATCAACGGTCAGTGATTCAGGACCACGTCTTACCATCCTATCAACACCATCGGCAGAAAGTACAGCCTTTGCTTCGGGATCGTGAACAAAGGCACGGCCAGGGATCAGCACTGTTTCGGTGACTTCGGAAAGATCGAGATCATTGAGATCATCAATGGTTATCAGACATCCAATATCCTTGTTAAGTCCGATCACATTAACAGTGCCTCCGAGTTTGTCAAATATTTCGGACAGCCTGCCTGCAGCGACCTTGCTTGTGAGGATAGTGGCCTGTTTTCTAACCTCAGGAAGTTGTGCCAACAGGTCATCATGTAAACGTATGGCGAACGGAGAACCTATTAAAGGATCTTCCAGAGGAGTGCCCGTGATCCTGAGATCGTGTTTGGATGCGGCTTCGCGAACTATTTGGGTGAACTCATCTACCGTGTGGGTCTTGATGTTGTCCATTATTGGTGCGTTCTCAAGAATAAGGCCTTCTTCCCTTGAATTTGCAAAACGCATCAGAATGGCACCTGCGGCACCCATATTTTTAAGGTCGCTCAATGTTTTTTCAAGTACGGCACCATCATTAATGCCCGGTATTACCACGATAGCACCATAAACCTCACAATTTGCACAGAACTCACGAAGCACTGTCAATGAGATCTCTGGTTCAGGGTCGTTCATGTACTTTCCACGGATCTCAGGATCGGTGGCAAATACTGTAAATGATACTTCGGTTACTCCGTTCTCGATAAAGAATGCGGCATCATCTTCAGAGGTGAATCCCTTTCCACTTGTGTATCCAAGATGGATGGGTTTGCGGAACTGTGAGAGGAAGGTCACCAGTTCTTTGAGCTCAGGATAACAGCTGACATCGCCACCGCCACTTATTGTGAACTTCTCAAGGTCACCACTACCAAAATGAATAGCTTGTGAGACATCCCCCATGACATATTGGGCGGGTTTGAAACCGGAGTAGAGCTCTTTTACACCGCGTGTGCAATAATCACATCCTTTCGAGAAGGGGAAACAATGTTTACAACCAAACGCAGGTACATCTTTCACTTTTTTGAAATAGCAATAACTGCAAAACCCACGGCAATCCACACCGGGATTACCTCCAACATCCGCTACAATTTCCATATCGATCGGTGATACCTTAAGTTATGTGATACAAAACGTTTGTGGTGTAAAATCGGGTAAGTCATATTGTGAATATTATTACATACTAAATTAAAATATGAAGTTTCGAAATACATACTCGTTATTACAAATATATCAAAACGTATGTATTTTGTATGCGTATTGATAACCAATAATTCAGACCAATCACAGTCCCCAACCCAAATGTTCATGATTTATCATGATTGATTTGCACCCACATTATCCAAATCCAAAAGCTTTAAACGTAAAAACAGCATTCCAAATTTGAATTGACTAGAAGGGACTACAATTGGAAATATAAAAAACACATTAATGGAGATCGGAAAGAACTTCCGACCATTAGTTCAATTATGTGATTTCCAGGAAGAGTTCCCGTAATAAAATTAGGAGGAAATATACGTGTCTGACAAAATAGACATATATGACGACAGAGGTACACTGTTGGAAAGCGATGTAGATATAAACGACCTCGCTCCAACAACTAATGCAGCAATCGGAAAGATCATCAAAGACACAAAGAGGACTGTCGCTGTCAATCTTGCAGGTATCGAGAAAGGTCTCGCAACCGGCAAGTATGGTGGCAAAGCACGTCAGATTCTCGGACGCGGTCTTGAATATGATATCGTAGGGAACGCAGATGCTATCGCAGAGTCTGTTGCAAACCTTGTAAAGGTAAGCGACGATGATGACACAAACGTAAAAGTGATCGGTGGCGGAAAACAGCTTCTTGTGCAGGTTCCAAGCGCAAGAACAGACGCTGGTGCTGACTTCGTTTCAGGAAGCACAGTAAGTGGCGCAGCTGTTGTAGAGACCATCATCAATACGTTCAACACCGACATGTTCGATGCACCACTCGTAAAGGGCGCTGTCTGGGGTAGCTACCCACAGACCATGGACATGAGCGGCGGTAACGTTGCATCAATTCTCAGCATACCACAGCAGAATGAAGGTCTCGGTTTCTCCTTGAGGAACATCATGACCAACCACGTTGCTGCTATCACAAACAGAAAGGCAATGAATGCTGCTGCACTCTCCTCAATCTACGAACAGGCAGGTATGTTCGAGATGGGTAACGCAGTAGGCTCATTCAAGAGACACCAGTTACTCGGATTCGCATATCAGGGACTTAACGCTAACAACGTAGTCTATGATATCGTTAAAGAGAACGCTAAGAATGGTACAGTCGGCACAGTTATCGATACAGTTGTTGAGAAAGCACTCGACCTCGGCGTCATCGAAGTTGACCACGTAGCACCATCCGGATACAACTTCTACAAAGCAAATGACGTTTCCATGTGGAACGCATGCGCAGCAGCTGGTCAGCTCGCAGCTACACTCGTAAACTGTGGAGCAGGCAGAGCAGCACAGAACGTGTCATCAACCATCCTGTACTTCAACGATATACTCGAGAAGGAAACAGGTCTTCCTGGCTGTGACATGGGTAGAGCACAGGGTACTGGAGTCGGATTCTCTTTCTTCAGCCACTCAATCTACGGCGGTGGAGGTCCAGGTATCTTCAACGGTAACCACGTTGTAACAAGACACTCCAGAGGATTCGCAATTCCTTGTGTATCCGCTGCATGTTCAATTGACGCAGGTACTCAGATGATAACTATCGAAAAGACATCTGCACTTGTCGGAAATGTGTTTGGTTCAATCGAAGAATTCAGAGAGCCAATCAAAGCAGTTGCAGGGGCGCTCTAATACAAGTGTTCTAACAGATCTCAAAGGTAATACATAATGGTCGAATCTGTCACAAATTTAGAAGATCTCATTCAGATCGAGATATGTCCAGCACGGTTTCTGAGTCCAGAGACTGCACAGGAACTACTCAATGAACTGAGCAATATCGAAGGTATCACAAGGGCATTCGTACATGGCCCAAGGTTGCCAAAGACCGTACCATACGGACCGGCAACCGGACACGATGTTGATCACAAGTTCAGTAAAAATATCCAGATCGGTGAAACGGAATTGGACCTTGCTGTAATTGTTGGCCGCATAAGGCTGGAGATCCTTAACGAAGAAGTCAGAGAGAACATCAGAGAAGTGTGCGAGCGAACACTACCGATGGGCTATGAGTTCCGACAAGGACTTTTCATACAAAAGAGGCAAACCGTTTCAGACTATGCTAAACGCGGACCTAATGCTGACCCGACTACTTTAGGGCTAGCAGATCCGAAAGGAAAGGTCGGTAATCGTGTCTGTATGTTAAATCCAGCGGAGTGATCGATCTGTTCGACCGGGAAACACAAGTTGTAGATTGTAGGCACGGAATGGGCCTTGGTCGAGGAGGAGGACTCGCACAGCGCGGTACGCTCTCCGAGACAGGACGCCCCGATGTCATCGCAGTTGCAATGAGCCCGGGAAGAAGACATATCACAAAGCCGATATGTGAACTCACATACGGCATGCGCAGGGAGGATATACAGGTCAGCGTACTGGTATTGAATTCTGGATCCGGCGTTCCTGATACTCCCATGAGATCAGGTTCATTCGGGATCACACCTGAAGAGATCGCCCAGATATCCAGACATAAACTGGCTGTTATCCATACCGGAAACATACGGGATCACGTGGTTAAGAAAGTAAGGGAAATTCTAAAAGAAGCAGATACCCCGGCAATAATCGTCTGTCAAGCAAATATTGATTTTGAGGATCTTGCAAGGGTAGGTATAAAGACCAAGATTGTAAAGCCAAAAAGTAGCGAAATCCAGACGAAAGGTAAAGTCATGGATATCGTAACAGGCATCACAAGAGGCGAATCCTGTTCAAGGGATAAGCTAAACGAACTTGTGAAGGCCGTTAAAACTACAATGAGATCGATCGATAATTAAGGAGTGTTATAACATGGCATATGAAGCACAGTATTATCCAGGTGCAACATCCGTTGCAGAGAACAGAAGGAAACACATGTCCGGTAAGGTCGAGAAACTCAGGGAAGTCTCTGATGATGATCTGACCCTCGTACTCGGACACCGTGCACCAGGTAGCGACTACCCAAGCACACACCCTCCACTCGCTGAGATGGGTGAACCAGAATGTTCAATCAGAGAAATGGTCGAAGCAACACCAGGCGCAAAAGCCGGTGACAGGGTAAGGTACGTTCAGTTCGTTGACTCAATGTACAACGCACCATCAACCCCATACTTCAGATCCTACGCAGCAGCTATCAACTACAGAGGTGTCGACCCAGGTACACTTTCCGGTCGTCAGGTCGTAGAAGCTCGTGAGAGAGACATGGAAGAGATCGCAAAGTTCCAGCTCGAGACAGAAATGAGCTGCCCAGCACTTGCAAGCCTTCGTGGCGCAACAGTGCACGGTCACTCACTCCGTCTCCCAGAAGACGGTATCATGTTCGATATGCTCGACAGATGCCGCCTTGAGAACGGCGTAGTAATTATGCACAAGGACCAGGTCGGAAGAGCTATCGACAAAAAGGTCGACTTCGGAAAACCAATGTCCGAGGAAGAAGCTGCAAAGAGAACCACAATCTACCGTGCGGACAATGTTGCATTCAGGGATGACGCAGAAGTCATCGAATGGGTCCACACAGTGTTTGAGAAGAGAACCGCATACGGATTCAAGCCAGAGTAAATAGAGGTGACATAAATGGCTGACGACAGAAAAAGACTGTTCCAGAAAGAATTGGAAATCAAATTCACAAAAGAACACGGCGACAACAAGATGGAAGGTGGAGAGATCACTGACAAGAAAGTGACCTACTACCGTCTTGGTGTTGACCAGAACCCAAGAAAGGTCGAAATGAGGAAGGCAGGCCAGGAAATGGCTGACAAGAGAGGTCTTGTTGGTTACAATCCTATGATGCACTGTGGTGGTATCCCACTCGGTCAGAGAGCAATTACACCTTCCTTCATTTCCGGTACTGACATCATGGTCGAGACCGATGATCTCCACTACGTCAACAACGCTGCAATGCAGCAGATGTGGGATGACATCAGAAGAACCACCATTGTCGGTATGGACATGGCTCACGAGACACTCGAGAAGCGTCTCGGTATAGAAGTCACACCAGAAACGATCAACCACTACCTTGAAGTACTCAACCACGCACTCCCTGGCGGAGCAGTTGTTCAGGAGCACATGGTCGAAACACACCCAGGTATGGTAGATGACTGTTACTGTAAGATCTTCACCGGTGACGACGAACTTGCAGACGAGATCGACCCACAATTCCTTGTCGACATCAACAAGCAGTTCCCTGAAGAGCAGGCAGAAGCACTCAAAGCAGCTATCGGAAAGACAACCTGGCAGGCAGCACACATCCCAACCGTTGTTAGCAGAACAACAGATGGTGCACAGACCTCAAGGTGGATGGCAATGCAGGTCGGTATGTCCTTCATCGCAGCATACAACATGTGTGCTGGTGAAGCAGCAGTAGCTGACCTTTCATACGCAGCAAAGCACGCTGGTGTAATCTCAATGGGAGATATGCTTCCAGCAAGACGTGCTCGTGGACCAAACGAGCCTGGTGGAGTTTCCTTCGGTCACATGGCTGATATCATTCAGACAAGCCGTGTTGACGCAGAAGACCCAGCTCATGTAGCTCTCGAGGTAGTCGGTGGAGCATGTATGCTCTACGATCAGATCTGGCTCGGTTCATACATGTCTGGTGGAGTAGGTTTCACACAGTACGCAACCGCTGCATACACCAACAACATCCTTGATGACAACATGTACTACAACGTTGACTACATCAACGACAAGTACGATGGTGCAGCAAACAAGGGTACCGACAACAAGGTCAAGGCAACAATGGATGTTGTCAAGGACATCGGAACAGAGTCCACAATCTATGGTCTCGAGAACTACGAGAAGTACCCAACAGCACTCGAAGACCACTTTGGTGGTTCCCAGAGAGCAACAGTACTCTCCGCAGCAGCAGGATGTGCAACATCCCTCGCAACCGGAAACGGAAACGCTGGTCTCTCCGCATGGTACCTTTCAATGTACCTGCACAAGGAAGCACACGGCCGTCTCGGTTTCTTCGGATACGATCTGCAGGATCAGTGTGGCGCAACCAATGTATTCTCCTTCCAGTCCGATGAAGGTCTCCCAGTAGAGCTTCGTGGACCAAACTACCCTAACTACGCAATGAATGTAGGTCACCAGGGTGGTTACACTGGAATCGCTTCAGCAGCACATGCTGGACGTGGAGATGCATGGGCAGTTAACCCACTCATCAAGGTCTGCTTCGCAGACGACATGCTTCCATTCGACTTCACCGCTCCAAGGAAAGAGTTCGGTAGAGGCGCATTGAAAGAGTTCGAGCCTGCTGGTGAGAGATCCCTCATCATCCCGGCAAAATAATTTCAACAACCTAAAAGGCAGGCATTTGCCTGCTTTTTCTTCTTTTTTTATTTTTAGGGAAACTTTACCTGTAACTTACTATTTTGAATAGCGGAAGCTTTTCACCTGAATACTGTCAAACTGTAAAAATCCCTAAATAAATCGTTAATTATATCAGTAAAGTAATCATCATCCAAAGCATTCAAACAGCATTGGATAAATGCAATTCTTTAATATCGAACATCATAATTCACACAAGGGTGATCACTTCATGGCCACAGACATAGAACAAAAGGTAATGGAAGCTAAAATGGCATCCATCGTACTTGCAAGTGTAGACACTCAGACAAAGGATAACGCTCTGGAAGCTATGGCAAAAGCACTTGATGCCAACCGTAACAAGATACTGGAAGCGAACAAAGCCGACCTTGAAGAAGCTGAAAGGATGAAAAGCGAAGGCAAGCTTTCGCAGGCACTTGTCGATCGTTTGAAAGTGACCGACCCCAAGATCGATGGGATGATCAGTGGCATACGGGATGTCATAAAGCTGGAAGACCCATCCGGCAGGACAATAAAGACCCTTGAGCTCGATAAGGGACTTGATCTCTATCAGGTCAGCTCCCCGATCGGCCTCATTGGCGTTATTTTTGAATCCCGACCCGATGTGGTGCCACAGGTCATGTCCCTTTGCCTTAAAAGTGGCAATGCAACAGTGTTCAAAGGCGGAAGTGAAGCACTTAACTCGAACCGTGTCATATTCAACATACTTGTGGAAGCTATGGAAAGTATCCAGGGAATACCAAAAGGTGCATTCCAGCTCATGGAAACAAGGGAAGAAGTAATGGACATTCTTGCCCTTGACGAATACATCGACCTTCTTATCCCACGTGGCTCAAACGACTTCGTGAAGTTCATACAGGATAATACCAAGATATCAGTACTAGGACATGCAGATGGTATCTGCCATGTATATGTCGACACTGATGCTGACCTGAATAAAGCCTATGATGTCTGTTTTGACTCTAAGGTACAGTATCCTGCAGTATGCAACGCAATGGAGACCCTGCTCATAAACAGGGAAATAGCCGAAGATTTCCTGCCCGAGATGATAAAAAGGTATGATGCGGCAGGAGTTGAGCTTCGTTTCGATGAAGGATCATACGCCATAGCAGAAGAACTTGGCAGCACGAACATTGCAAAAGCAACCGAAGAGGACTGGAAGACCGAATACAACGACTTCATCCTCTCCATCAAGCTCGTGGATTCAATTGAAGAGGCCATTGACCACATCAACAAGTACGGTTCCCACCATACAGATGCGATCATCACCGAGAACAAAGCAAAGAGAAAGCAGTTCATAGCCCTTGTCGACTCATCCAGTGTAATGGTGAACGCCTCCACAAGATTCGCAGACGGATTCCGTTATGGAAAAGGAGCAGAGGTAGGGATAAGCACCAACAAGATACACGCCCGCGGTCCTGTGGGAATGGAAGGACTTGTCATTTACAAATATGTGCTCCTCGGAAATGGCGACAAGGTCGCAACCTATGCAGGAGACACTCCAAGACCATTCACACACAAAGAACTTGATCGCAAGCTCTCCGACATTATCAACGAATGATGATAAAAAGCATGTGAGGTAGCACTTTGACCAATAGAAAAGAGATATTCGCTGATGCCGAAAAGATCGTTATAAAGATAGGGACAACTTCCATAAGCAAGGAAGATGGTAGTCTTAATAACGAGTTCATGGATACGATAGCATCACAGGTATCTGAACTGCATAGAGCCGGAAAACAGATAATACTGGTAAGTTCCGGTTCCATAGGAATAGGTATAGAAATACTCGACCTTGGATGTCGCCCGAAAGAGATACCCGTACGCCAGGCTGCCGCTGCGGTGGGGCAGGGAGTCCTCATGCAGCACTGGACAGAAGCATTCCACAAATATGGTTTGAACGTAGCACAGATCCTGCTAACATACGATTCATTCACCAACCGCCTGACCTACCTCAACCTCAGGAACAGCATATCCACTCTTTTGAGCTATGGGGTCATCCCCATAATCAACGAGAACGACCCCATCTGCGTCCATGAGATAGAAGCAACCCTTGGGGACAACGATAAACTTTCAGCGATGGTAGCCAGCAAGATGGAAGCTGACCTGTTAATACTCTTTACAGATATCGATGGCCTTTATGACAAAAATCCAAAAAGACACGATGATGCAGTTCTGCTAAGGACCGTTGAAGAGATCACTCCCACCATCGAAAGCTATGGCGGAAACCCTACCAGCATGAAAGGTGTCGGTGGCATGAGGACAAAGATAGATGCCGCCAAGATATGCAATATGTCAGGCTGCTACATGGTCATCGCAAACAGTAATGTCGATGAAGGCATCCGAAGAATACTGGATGGCGAAGAGGTAGGAACCCTGTTCCTAACCAATCAGTTCGTACACAAGAATCGTATACGCTGGATAATCCTTGCCAGATCATCGGGAACCATCGTAGTAGATACCGGCGCAAAGGAAGCATTGACAAAGAGAATGAGCCTTTTGCCATCAGGGGTTCTCGACATTGAAGGCACTTTTGACCGAGGTGACATTGTAAAACTTGAATGTGACGGTTTTGTCTTTGGAAAAGGGATAACGGATTACACATCCGAAGAACTGAAAGCCATCAAAGGAAAACAGACCAACGAGATAGCAGATATACTCGGATACAAGAACTATGATCATGTGGTTCAAAAAGACAATATTGGTCTGTTCAAATGAACGTTCATTTTAAATAAACAGACATTATTTCACAAAACGATAATGTCGTACAATTGGATGACCATAACCTTATTATAATTTTTATTTTATTGTATCCACTCATAGAGACGAAAAACAAAGGTGCTATAATGGAAATAGGGGAAAACGATAATAGCAGTGAGAAGAAACAAAAAATATTGATAGCGGAAGCCGACGAAAGAGAAGCAGAAGCATTGATATCACACCTCTCCCCAAATTATGACATTATAAGGGCCGTAAATGGAAGTGAAGCGGTCATGGTCACAAAAGAGCAACTTCCCGACCTTATACTTTTGAACAGCAACTTACCCGAAATGGATGGCCATGAAGTATGCAGAGTTCTCAAAGGAGAAGAAAGCAACCATATTTTACCGGTCATAATGATAACTTCGGTAATGGACGATGAAGAAAAAACAAAAGCCATCGAATCGAAGGCTGATGATCTTCTCGTAAGGCCATTGGATATTCTTGAGCTCACAACAAGAGTGCGGTCCCTGCTCCGCATGAAGGGACTTCATGGACAACTCATCAAAGAAAGAGATCAGGCACAAAAATACGTAGATGTTGCCGGCTCGATCATCGGAGTTATAGGCAAGGACCTTAAGGTCACACTTGTAAACCAGAAGGCATGTGATGTTCTCGGATATCCTAAAGACGAGATCATCGGAAAGAACTGGTTCGATGCATTCCTCCCCGCATATATCAGAGAAAGAATAAAGGAAGGATATATGGGGGTCCTTGAAGGCGAACTGGTACCGCCGGAATATTCAGAAAAGCCCATTCTCACCAAAACAAATGAGGAAAGATTGATATTCTGGCATGATGTCGTCCTAAGGGATGAGGACAACAACATAATCGGCACCATTAGTTCTGGTGATGATATAACCGAAAGGAAGATCGCAGAAAAGGCAATGGAAGAAGCAAATCGGGAATTAGAGCTTCTTGACACCATAAAGGACCAGTTCCTCACGAACCTGAACCATGAACTTAGAACGCCCCTCATTTCAATAAAAGGATTTACCGAACTTATGTTGAAAGAAGATATGGGACCTATAAATGATGCTCAGAAAAATGCCATTGATGCAGTCCTAAGAAATTCAGACAGATTAAGGAACCTGGTGGAATCATTACTCTATGTAAGCGGAGAACACACAAAGAACATAAGATACAATATGGTCCCGCTTTGCCCCACGAAGATCATCGAAGAGATAATTGAAGACCTTAGCGTTGCAATAAAGAAAAACGGACTTACTATCGAAACAGGTATCCAAAAGGACTTGCCCATAATACAGGGAGATATAGACCGTCTCAAAAGGATGATAGACCACCTTCTGGACAATGCGATCAAATTCACCCCGGCAGGTGGAAAGATAATCGTTTCTGCGCTTAGTGACAGTGAATCAGTAATTATAACTATTGAAGATAACGGAATTGGCATTCCTAAAGAACTTCTATCGAACATATTCAGCCGATTTTATCAGGTAGACGGCTCCACAAGAAGAAAGTATGGAGGAACCGGAGTGGGTCTGCACATATGTAAAAAGATAATTGAAGCCCACAATGGTTCAATATGCGTATCAAGCAAGATCAAGGAAGGCACTATATTAAGAGTGAGACTGCCAATTAAGAAACAGTTCTCCTGTTGAATTGATAATAGAATAGTAATGCATTGCCTGCAAACATTATGAATATAACAGATCGGACTGATTCTGATGAAAAAGGAAAGAACAGTTAAATTGGCCCTGGCCCTTCTCAGCATTATTATTCTTGCAGCTGTATTGAGTTATGCATTATTACCTTACATCAATGCATTTCTGGCGGCATTCATCCTGTATGTCATATTCAAACCAGTCTACTGTTTACTGACGGAACGTCTTAAACTGAAAAGGAATGTATCCGCCATCCTGGTAATGATACTTTCAATGATACTGGTGGTATTACCCCTATACTACGTTTTCACCCTGATAATAGGGGAAATAGAAGTAGTAATAAACAGCATTGCCACAAATATCAGCTATGTGGATATCACGAACAATCTTGATATCATGAGGAATATTGGCTACATAAATGAAATTGCACCAGACATTGATATTCAGGGCAAGATAGTCAGTCTCGCATCCACCATAGGTTCATACCTTAGCAAATATCTCATAGGAGCAGTACAGAACATCAGCGGGCTTCTGATATCAGGCACTATCATGCTCTTTTTGCTATATTATCTGTTCACATCCACCAATACTGATGTTAGCAAACAGATGCAGGACCTCATACCCTTTAGCAAAAGAAATACAAATAAGCTTCTGACAGAGATGAAAAATATCATCCAGTCCACACTAATTGCCACACTTTTGATAGCCGTTCTTCAAGGAACGATCATAGGGATCACATTCTATGCTGTTGGCATAAGCGGAGTAGCCCTCTGGGCAGCTGTCACCACAGTACTGTCATTCTTACCAGTTGTAGGAGCCCCTCTTGTCTGGGTGCCAGCAGTCCTGTTCAAGCTCGTGACACAGGATTATGTTGCAGCCTTAGTGATCCTTATAGCAGGAATTATCCTCAGCAACATTGACAATGTGTTAAGACCTTACATACAGAAAAAAGTAGGTGCAATGCATCCATTTGTATCATTGCTTGGCATCTTTGTCGGTATCTACCTCTTCGGACTAGTAGGTATCGTGGTGGGACCACTCTTGATATCAGCATTCCTATTGATACTTAAAATGTTCAATGAAGAATATGTTCAGGATTGAAACAGAAAAATTAAATGTTAGGCTTTACCTAAAGCCTTTTTAGCTTTTTTGATCCTTCCAACAACTACCTGTTTCAAAACATGTGATACCGGTGTTCTTTTCCCACCCGGTCTGACCTTACCGTTACGTATGGCCTCAAGCACCGACTCAAGCGTCCTATCCTTAGCATCGATCTCAGTATATGAGCAACCGACCATCTTCGCCTCATGTGAATCACTTCCCCCCACCTGTGGAAACCCTAGCTCCATTGTGACCTTCCTGGCCTTGTTGTTGGCAAATCCGGTCACACATCTGGAATTCAGTACTTCCACTGCATCAGCATCCAACCCATCCACATAACCGATGCCATGTGATGTTATCTTAAAAGGATGCGGGATAATCACAACAGCACCAAGTTCCCTTGCACGTTCAATGGTTTCCTCAGGAGTCATGCCCGATTCAATATCCCCTTTCGGGTCAAGCACAAGGATATGGCCCTTCGAAGATGTCACCTCTACCCCAGGAATAACAATTATATCCGAATTGGTCTCCTTTGCCAGACGAGAACAAACAAGGCCACCCTCACGGGTATCATGGTCGCAGATCGCCACACCATCAAGACCGTTCGTTTTCGCATGTTCAAGGATCGAAGCAGGATCGGAATTACTGTCCTTTGAAAAACAGGAATGCACGTGAAGATCAAAACGCATGTATAGAAGGCTGTTCTCTAAACTTATAAACTTTTTGAAGAAAAGAAAGCGAACGGGACGAAGGATTCAATTAAATCGTAGTTTGTGGTGGTACTTTGGGGGTTTGGAGGAAAACCCGTTCGCATTTTACAGAACGATCTCCTCCAATATAAACATTTCGTATGAGCACGAACTATCTGTATATTGTCCCATAAACCCAAGATCATCAGATATTAAATTTACTAACTTTTTGTAATACCTCTTCCCGGGCCTCTATATCCAGAACGATCTGTTCCCCGTAATCGATGCTATGGACTATACCTTCATCATATAGCCATGATACTATCGAAAGACTCTCTTCGGACATATCCAAAGCGATCCGGGAACGGTTCCAATGAGGCAGATTCTCATATATCTCATCCAAAAGCGCTTCAAAGCCATCATCCGAACTTGCAGAGATGAGCACGGGATGAGGGGCAAGATAGCTTATCGCATCAAGTTTCCTTTTTACATCATGAGGATCGACCAGATCCACCTTATTCAGAACAGTGACGATCTCCGCCCCTTCGGTACGCTTCCAGAAAATATCATGACTTACCACAAGCTTTTGTCTTACCACTTCCAGAGGATCGCTCATGTCCACCACAAGGAGGATGACGTCCGCAAGAAAGATCTCATCAAGGGTGGACCGAAATGCATCGACCATCCAATGAGGAAGGTCCTCGATGAAACCAACTGTATCGGTGAGAAGCACACGCCTCTGTTTTATTGAAAGGGAACGAGTGGTAGGTGACAATGTAGTGAACAGCATGTCTTCAACTTCGGTCCCTTCTTTCACAAGCGACTGGAAAAGGGTGCTTTTACCTGCGTTCGTATAACCTGCCAGAGCAACGAGGGAAAAACCCCTTTCATGTCTGAAAGAGCGAAGAGACTCACTGCCCTTACAAGAGCTATGGATCTCGTTCCTTATACGGACTATCCTTTTCTTAACATCCTGCTCATAGGAATCCTCATAACCGCCCAGACCCATAAAACCAGGCCGTTCGTCCTTTTTAAGCAAAGAAACTATAGACCTTGCTTTTGGCAACTCATACTGCAACCTTGCAAGTTCCACCTGTAATTTTGCACGCCTTGTGGTGGCCCTTGAGGCAAAGATCTCGAGGATCAGATTGAACCTGTCGATAACCTCACATTTGCAGGCCTCAGAGATATTATAGATCTGCGTAGTTGACAATTGGTGATTGAAAATGACCTTTTCAGCACCTAATCCATCCACAAGCTCCGCCAGTTCATCGACCTTTCCCCTGCCCACCTGATACTTGCGATCAGGATAACGTGTCTGTGTAAGCACACCCACTACCTTGTAATTGGCAGCTCTTGCCAGCTCCTTAAGCTCAGCAAGCTTTCTCTCATTTGCACCATGATCAGCGCCAGGCTCATTTCTCTGTACAAGGATTACTTTTTTCATGATAGACCTTTTACTATTTTCAGACTGACATTCAGGCTCACTCAATATCGAGCTCTTTCATAAGAAGTTTTCTGGAACTTAAGGAAACATGATGTGCAAACTCTATCGCCAGCCTTTCACTCAAGGATTCCTGATATTTGATCTCCCGAGAGAACATTTTCTTGGATAACCATTCAGGCTGATTGTATAGGTCACCCTTCTCAACAATGATGATCCCAGGGAAAGTGATCTCTGAAACAGTTACCTCGATGATATCTAATATATCGAGTACAGAAGGAGGAGCAGGACTTAAAAATGGTTTAATAACTATCTGTGAGATCGATTCGATATGACTGGCAGAAACCTCCAGAGCAACCGCAGCACAGACCATATAATATCCATCTTCTATCCGATGTCTTCCGGAGATATCGACCGCTATAATAGGGAACATTCTGACACTCACAATTTATTTAATATTAATACGTATTAATCCGATCAATTCCATTCAATTCGACCTAATTTCAATTTGATCGATAACATCCTATCCCTAACTATTGTTTTAAGGATATATTACCCCTTTGAAAGCAAATATGTTGTTGCCAGGACATTATTTCATTAGATCCTTCAGGTATTCCGTATCCTTGAGTATCTTAAAGCTAACAAAACCGCCCACTATCAGGTTCAGGTAAAGAGTGAAGGCACGCCAAGCCACCACAACAATACCTATCAAGTAAACAGGTACGAATAAAGAGAATAGCGATGTTGCACCGAGTTCGGCTATCCCGCTTGAACCGGGAGTTATGGGTAGCACAAGCAAGATCATGAGAAGTACCTGTGCAGCAAAAGAAATAACAATCGCAGGTGGCTGGTTCAATCCCATGAGAATGACGGGAACCATTGCAAATTCAACTATCCAGAAAAGGATAGTATAGACACTTCCAAAGAACAGCCCTTTACGTCCTTTTGTGACAAAGAAGGCCATACTGTTATGAAAATCGTCAATGACCATATCCAATTTATCTGTGAGCCTTTCAAGACGTGGACGTTCGGCCTTTCCAGTAAATACAGCAACACGATGGATCATATAATTAAATGCCCTCTTTGTATGATGGGGATGCCATACCGCATATATCACTATCAGGAAAGTAAGGGACAGTAGCAATTCACCCATCACTACCAGAGTGTTCAGCCCGGAGATCGATATCACACCACGAAACAGATGCAGTGCTATCGGAGCAGAGACCAGTATCAGTACTCCATCAAGTAATCTTTCCCCAAGGACCACAGCTGTTGCAGACCCCACAGGCACATTTTCCTGACCGAGCAGATGTACTCTCAATGGCTCACCGCCAATAGATGAAGGCGTAACCGATGCAAGGAAAGTACTTGAGGTCACAATCTCAACGGCCCTTGGGATAGCAACATCGAAGCCGAGATATCTGCACATTGACCTTGTACGCAAGCCCCAAAGAAGATAGGATAACAGGTGCAGGCATAATGCAACTATAAGGAATTCAGGTCTTATATTACGAATACTTTCCAGTGTTTGGGGATCCAAAGTGTAGAAAACGACAGCAATAATAGATATGATGCTAATAAAAAGAGAAATTATCAACCATTTTTTCATATTATTCAAGTTCGATCATCCCTACAATTGTGGATCAGCTTAACACAAAACTACTATTCCATATATTAGTAGTCCCATATAAGGAATTTGTTGCGATATATCGTCGAGTGTTGCGATATTCAAAATGTATAAATACAATACGTGCGAATACTGGCCAACTAAAAGAGATGTTTTAATAATAAAATATCTGTTTTGTCTTAATTTCTGAGGAATGTCAATGGATTCCAAAAATGAAGAGAACAACATACCCGATAGAACTGCTACCGACATAGAGGGCGGAACTGTTAAACGGAAGTGGCAGGAAATGTTGTATCATCGGGCTTATGACCACCCATTGATATCGAACTATCAACCATACGCACTTGCTGCGACCATAGTATTCGGACTTATGGCATTACAGATCGACATAGAACAATATATAGGACTTAGTCCATCCCTGAACTATGCAGATATTATGGTGATGATAGAGGGCAATGCCGTCACATACATACAGGCTTTTGCAACCCCCTGGCTCACGTATTTTTCAGCTTTTATCTACCTGATAGGGTTTTCAGTTCTATTGGTGGGAACATTCCTCATATTCGTATACAAAAAAGATTCAAAAAGCCTTCAGGAATTCTCCATAGCGTTCACACTTATCTACCTCGTAGCATATCCATTCTACATATTGTTCCCGGTATCTGTCACGAGCAACACCCTTCCGAACATGGCCCCTTTGCTTTACGGACTAGACCCTTCAATAGTTAAGATAGTGCACATGTGCGATCCAACCCTTGACAACTGTTTCCCCAGTCTTCATGCTGCACTCTCCCTTATGGCGATGCTTATTATTTTGACAAGGACAGAGAATTTAGGATTAAAAGCATTAGCTGTCTTTACGACCATAAGCGTCCAATTCACCATACTTTATCTTGGCATCCACTGGATAACAGATCTGATAGGAGGTATAATGCTGGCATTCACAAGTTATTATGTTGCAACAAGGTATCGGGAACTGATCGTCACGAAGTCCAGCAAATTTATCACTGGAAGATACGAAAATAAGGCTGGTAAACGATCATGAAGATAATGCTATTTGTCTGCGGAGAAGGGCTGGGACACACCAGCCGATGCATATCCCTTGCACAACAAATGAAAGCTTCCGGTCATGAGGTGCTTATCGGAGCATATGGATATTCAAAGGACCTTATTGAGAAAAAAGGATTACGAACAGCAGAGATGGTGCCTGAGATACAGCTGGTCGGAGACTCGGGAAGTCTCGATATTAAAAGCTCGGTGATCGCGACCTTCAAAAGCAGACAATTTCTGGGAATAGGAAAAGTATATCGAAAGATAAAGGATTTCGACCCGGATATTGTGGTTTCTGACAGTTACTACACAGGCATCTTTTCAGCATGGATGAGGAAAAAACCGGTATATCTGATGGTAAACCAATCCAATATGGAAGAGTTCTTCATGGGAAAAAGCTTTTTCATGAAATATATTGGAAAAATAACAAAAATATTTTACAGCATGGTATTCAGGAAAGTAGATGGAATTATTGTACCGGACTTTCCAATGCCAAATACCATTTGCAAGTATAATCTTGATTTTGAAGAAAGAGTTCTCGATTCTGTATTCTATAGTGGACCACTTGTTGGGAAGAAGTACAAGGAAGTACGTGAAGCGGAGCTTACGAGACCACATGTACTGTCAACAATAGGAGGATTCGGATACAGGGAGCCATTGTTCCACAAGGTCATCGAAACCGCCAGACTTGACAGAAATATCAATTACACACTCTTATCCGGACCAAGTGTCGATCCCGATAAGTTCACAGATCTGCCGGAAAACGTCACCATAATGAAATTCATCGAGGACCAGTTCCCATATCTGAAAGCTTCCGATCTTGTTATCGCACCTGGAGGGCATAGTATGATGATGGAAGCATTATCCTTTGGTGTACCCATTCTATCATTTCCGGATATGGGACACAGTGAACAGGAGAACAATGCAATATCCCTTGAAGAGGAAGGATGCGGAAAACACCTTGATTATTCCACATCTCCCGAAAAGCTTCTTGAGCATATCCATCAGTTAATAGAGGATGAGGCTTACAAAGAAAAGGCACAGTACTTGCGCAGTCTTTCACATGCACTTAATGGACCTGAAGCCATTACGGAAATGCTTGGATCAAAACATATGAACCAGGGTTCACAAAAGAGATCATAAACTCATTTTGATAGTTTTGATTGGAAAAACTAGTATCAAATAAAATATGACTTTGAGGGACAACAAATGCGATCAAATAAACAAAGATCTGTTATTTTAAACGAATTTTTCAGAAAAAGTGTACATGTTGTATCCCTATCAATCGTTTTTATCTATTATTATATGGGAAAAGAGTTCACACTTGATTTTTTGACACTGGTGCTTTGCTTTGTCTTACTAATAGATTTTTTCAGAGTCGAAAGGAAATTAAAGATCCCAATTGTTTGGAAACTTTATAGATCAAAGGAAAAGGACAAACTTAGTGGAACTTCATATTTTTTGATCGGAAGTATAATCGCCATCAGTGTATTCTCAAAAGAAGTTGCTTCTGCAGCAATACTAATGACTACTTTTGGAGATACTGCAGCAGCTTTGGTAGGGATCAGTTATGGTAAAAGGTGGATAAAAAGCCTTCCAGACAGGGCATGGGAAGGTGTATTTTCGGAATTCTTTGTGAACTTGGTCATTGGTTATTTATTCCTTTCAAATTGGATCGTAGCTTTAGCAATGGCTTTAGCAGCTACAATAATTGAAACTTTGATATACAAGTTAGATGACAATTTAATTATACCACTATTTTCAGGTATTACTGGCCAGCTTGTTTTGATAGCATATTCTTCATTATAATGAGATCAAGGTATGGCATAAAGTACAATATAATAAAGTCATTTATTTGATCAGTCTCAATTAGTTTTGTAGATATCCTCAAATGAGCCAAACATATGATCTTGGCATGACTATTGAGATCGTGTATAAAGCATAAGGACCAGAACTCACAAAAGAGATTATAAGTATTACAACATATTAGACCAAGCTTTTACAGACCATACTTCCAGTGGTGTATTGAATGATAATCCCAGAACCGATCGAGAATGAAGTAAAGTTACTTGGAGGCACAGAGGGTATAGCCCTTCGAATAGCGAACGAGGATAAACTTGCAGAACAAAGCGCTATACATCATGCACTATCTTCCACCATACGATTGAAAATACTTAGCCTCATTCTTGTGCAACCTCTTTGTGTCTGCCTCATCAAAGAGATAATGAAGATGTCAGATTCCAAATTATCATACCACCTTTCGATCCTTGTTGACAGCGGACTTATTAGAAGGGAAAAGAAAGGGAACTGGATAATCTACCACCCTACCGAAAAGGCGGAAAAGTATAGAGTGGAAGTATAAGGAAAATATGAAGTTTAAATATAAAATGGAACGATGAGGCTAAGCCATAGACTCGATTTCCTTTTTTACATAGATATCCGGCATTTTTAGATCAATAAGTAGAATTTATATTATAGATATCAGACCAGCAATTAGAATAGGTGGAACCATAACAAGATCTAAGAGAATTAGATGATGAATAAGTTGAATGGGCCTAACCGGATTTGAACCGGTGATCGCCCGGTTATGAGCCGGGCGCTCTAACCTGACTAAGCTATAGGCCCGCGCACAAAAAGAAGAAAATGAGCGCCGCCAACAGGGCTCGAACCTGTGACATTCTGGTTAACAGCCAGACACTCTACCAACTGAGTTATGGCGGCACTTGATGGCGCTTCAACGCACGATTCCTCATAATGCAGCTATCGGATTTAAACCTTTTGTTTGGAAGCATCAAATGGGTCACAACAGGCTTGAATTTTGCCCAATTATGCGACAAATAAATGGAAAAGGTAGATTCAAGCCCCACAATATTCGCCATAGATGACAATAGGTGCCCCACAGTTGCCGCATTTGTGCTCCGGAGTGAGATTATTATCCTGCACATCGAAGACACCTCGTGCAATAACAGGCTCACCACAGGATGGACAAAAAGTGTTCTCATATTTATGCCCGAACACATTACCGAGATAGACATACTTCAATCCCGCTTCTAATGCGATCCTGTGTGCCGTTTCCAGGGTCTCAACGGGAGTAGGAGGAAGATCTTTCATTTTGTAGTGGGGCTGGAACCTTGTGAAATGAACAGGAGTATCCTCGCCTAGGTTATCAAACACCCATTCGGAAAGCTCACGCAACTCATCCTCAGAATCATTTAACGTAGGAATTACAAGGTTTACTACCTCAACATGCATCCCAAGCTTCCTCGCAAGCTTTGCAGACTCCAGAACAGGTGCAAGCCGGGCACCCACGACTTCCTTATAGAATTTTTCTGTAAAAGCCTTGATATCCACCCTGAAAGCATCAAGATAGGGGGATATGTGTTCCAGTGCCTCAGGTGTGATGTAGCCGTTGGTCACATAGACCGTGTTCAGTCCAGCCTCTTTTGCAAGCTTTGCAGAATCATAGGTATATTCATACCATATGGTAGGCTCATTATACGTCCATGCTATCGACTTACATCCCGTAGCGATAGCCCGCTCTATGGCCTGTTCGGGAGTTATTTCTATCGAATGTGCCTCATCGAGGCTGACCTGTGAAATTGTCCAGTTCTGACAGTGTTTGCACCTGAAATTGCACCCGATGGTCCCCAAAGAATAAACGGATGAACCTGGATTAAAATGGAAAAGTGGTTTTTTCTCGATCGGGTCGACGGCTTCACTGGAAACCGTAGCATAGATCAAAGAATAAAGAGTACCCTCACGATTCTCACGTACCCCACAAATACCGGTCTTGCCCTGAGAGATCCTGCAACGATGATTGCACAGGCTACACCTTACTTTCCCGTCTTCCAGCTTTTCATAGAACATTGCTTCTTTTATCATCCCATTCCCCAAAACTACAATGAGTTGATGGTTAAAAAGATTATTGAATAATTCACCTCATCCTCAACGGCAGATCCATACTGAACAAAGTAGAGCTAATGAAACAATAGTTCAGAGATCCGGAATAGAAACAATAAAATTAATTTGACCCTATGAAAAAAGATAATAAAAATAAGATGATCCCCTTGAAATTAAGGGGATACTAACCCTATCAGATCAGTAATTTCGGGTCACCATATAGTCTGCAACAGCAAGAAGAATGTTCTTTGCTTCGGAATCACCAAGGATATCGAGCATTTTCTTACCCCTCTCAAGTGTTTCTGTGGAAAGGTCCTGTGCATATTTTATTGAACCCGAGTCTTCGAGAATAGAAACCGCTTCATCTATCTGTTCTGGAGAAACTGAACCACCCTTGCCGAATATATCCAGTTCGACACCATGGTTGAGTGCATGAATAGCTATCAGAGTCCTCTTTCCTTCAATGAGATCACTGCCTCTGACCTTACCAAGGACATCTTCAGGAGTTACCATATCGATGATATCATCCTGTATCTGGAAACTTATGCCAACAAGACGACCGAATTCATACATAGCATCAGCAACCTCATCGGAAGCTCCACCCAGAAGTGCACCTACTTTAGCTGCTGCACCGTAAAGCACCGAGGTCTTCTTTTCGACCATTTCAAGATACTCTTCTTCTGAAACTGTATCGCGTTTCTCAAAATCTATATCCATCCACTGACCTTCACATATCTCGGTACAGGTCCTGGAAAGAAGTGCAACACATTTCAGAATACTTTCAGGATCCTTTTCCATAACAGAAAGGATCTCAAAAGCTTTTGAATAAAGAGTATCTCCTGCAAGGATAGCGCCTTCGCTTCCCCACTTTACATGGACAGCAGGCATTCCGCGCCTTACATCGTCATTGTCCATGATATCATCATGAACAAGGGTGAAATTGTGGACCAGTTCCAGTGCAACGGCTGCCGGGATAACTGACATAGGGTCACCGCCGACAGCTTCAGTGGAAAGCATGAGAACCGCTGGGCGAAGACGCTTTCCACCAGCATCAGGTAAATATCTCGAAGCTTTATAGAGCTCTTCCGGATGTGAGATCGGAAGAAATTCTCCTATACCCTTATCAACATATACACTTCGTTTTTTTATCTCATCCATAAGATCCATGTGTTCACACCCGATTTAATTTAAATAATCATTCTTCAATATATAGTTCTTCACCATTTCTAAGCATGTGGACCGTATCGCCAAGGATATAGCCTGCATCTTCCGCCATTTCGATGTAAGCACTGTGCATCTCGATGTTTCCGTGTGCAGGGATCACATGTTCAGGATTGATCATTCTCAGAAGTTCCCAGTGGTCTTCACGGTAAGCGTGACCTGAAACGTGCACATCATCATAGATACGGCCGCCCTTCATCTTAAGCTTGGTCTCGAGTGCATAGCGGTTTGCTTGCGTCATAGGGCTTGGGATGATATTTGCAGAGAATATTATACGGTCACCGGATTCAATTTCAAATGGTGTGTCACCACTTGCAACACGTGAAAGGATAGCACCTGGTTCGCCCTGATGACCTGTAACGATAGGCAAGTATTTTTCTTTGCCTTCTGCCATGATCTTCTTGAACGCCCGGTCGATATCCTTACGTTTACCGTATATCTCAACATTCTTCGGGAAATCGATATATCCCATGTTCTTTGCAGTTACCACATATTTGTCCATGGAACGTCCCATGAGCACAGGTATACGGCCCATCTCTCCTGCAACCTGAATGATAGAGTTGATACGTGCAATGTGAGATGCGAATGTAGTGACTATCATACCGGCATCGGATTCCTCGGTACCCAGAAGTACATCGCGCACCATATCATGAGCGATCTTTTCTGAGGGAGTCTTACCTTTACGGTTTGCATTGGTACTCTCTACCATCATGCAAATGACACCTTCCTCACCAAGCTCCCTGAGCCTTTCAAAGTCAGGCGCCTCACCAAGTGTTGGTGTGCGGTCAAGCTTGAAATCACATGCGTAAAGGACAGCACCTACAGGTGTATGTACTGCAACGAACACCGCATCGATTATACTGTGCTGTACACGGATAAGTTCAATGGAAACATTATCGTTTATCCTATAGGTGTCACCAGCCTCTACCGGAATGATCTTGTTCTTGACACCGAACTTACGTTCGGAATCGATCTGCTGCTTTACAAGGGCTACCGTATAAGGTGTACCGATGATAGGAGCAGTGTACCTGTGAGCAAGTTTTGGTATTGCACCGATGTGGTCAAGGTGACCATGCGTACAAACAATAGCAACAACGTTGCCGTTGACCTGTTTCATGATAGTATCATCAGGTATTGCACCCATTTCTATAAGCTCAAGGGAATGCATCTTATCAATTTCCACATCCTCATGTATCTGGACCCTATCTAATCTCAGACCCATATCTACTATAATGATGTCTTCGTCAACTCTTATAGCAGTCATATTACGACCCATTTCGTTATAGCCGCCTACTGCTATGATTCCAATATCTGTCATCTAATTCCTCCAATTTATCTGTATTTTCTAATTCAATGATAACTTTCGGTCATCTGACCAAAAAATGACTGTGAATTTCGGCTTTAGTAGCCCTATCAAAGGTCAGACCTTATGTCAAGGTCCTTAGGATCAAAACCACGTTGTGTGATGTATTCCTTTGTCCATCCGGTCACAGTGACCTTTGAACTTGTACGAAGCTCATTGATATTGCCACATCCGCAAAGGAACATTGCGACCCTTAGTTCATTTAGCATCTTGGACATGCTTGAGGCAACCTCATCTTTTCCAATAAGAGCAGGTCCCACAAAAGGAAGGGCTGCACTTGCAGCATACGCACCAAGGGAAATAGATTTCGCAATATCGAGACCTGTTCGCACACCACCCGTCGCCACCACAGGAACAAAGCTTCTGCATTCAAGGACGCTGGAAACAGTAGGTATGCCAAAGTCCCAGTAGAGATTGCCCAGATCCTCGGAGATCACATCACCGCTATCATGTGCCCTATATACTTCCACACCTGACCAGCTTGTACCTCCGACACCGCCCACATCAATTGCACTTACACCTGCTTCCTTCAACAATGCAGCATCTTCCTTTGAGATACCGGCACCGGTTTCCTTTGCAATTATAGGGACATTGAGAGAACAAACCTCTTCGATCATTTCGAGCACACCTGTAGCATCCCGATCACCCTCAGGCTGTATTGCTTCCTGAAGGAAATTCAAATGTACTGCCAGAGCATCCGCATCCAGCATATCAACGAGTTTCTCTATTGCTTCGATACCATATTCCTTTATCTGGGCTGCACCCACATTTCCATAAACGAATGCATTTGGTGCTTTATCACGGACCACACTGAAAGAGCTTTCCTGCTCAGGGTCCTCGATAGCAGCCCTTTGACTTCCCACTCCGATCCCCACACCCAATTCCTCAGCGGCTTCCGCAAGAGCGGCATTTACCGGTGTGGTGTCTGGATGACCACCTGTAATAGATGCTATAAGGAATGGAGCCTTCAATGATCTCCCTAAAAATTCGGTGGACAGATCGATATCGTCCATATGTATCTGTGGCAATGCCTTGTGTATAAGCATAACATCATCGAATCCGGATGTTACGTTCCTGGATTCCACTGGACGTTTTGCACAAAGTTCAAGGTGCTCGATCTTTCTCTTGGATGTACTCAAATCTATCAAACCTGTTAATGTATTATTATTATGAATCTTTTATTGCGGTACCGATGTTCTCACCATTTAGAAAACTCGACACGCTTCCCACTACGGTTGCATTGAATATATAGGAGGTTATACTTGATGTTTTGCCAAGTTCCAGCATTTCAAGCACTTTTCCGAGCATTCCACCGGTCACATCAGTTCCTGCTGAACCGCCGATATATGCTTTGACCTCATCGAAGTTATCAGAAGTGATCACAGGGATGGTCTCACCTTTATCGTCGAACACACCATCTGCTGCACTCCCAACTCCAATTCTGGAAGCCTGCAATTGTGTTGCAAGATAGGGGATCACCTGATCACCGGAGATGATGGATACGCCTTTTACATCATCCATTACAACATCACCGTGCAATACCGGCACAAGCCCTTTCTCAAGCATCAACCTGATACTTCCAAGATACATTTCTAAGATACGACCGTTCTTTGCGACCGTACAACACATTGGGTGTACTGCTACCGCATTCACCCCTTCATCATTGAGAATGCCTACTACGATATGATTCAATGCCTTTACCGCATTGTGAGTTACAACAGCCCCTTCCGCATGGAAGCCTTCCGTAAGAGCATATCTTTTTGCCTGAGGGTGACCGTATGAACCTGCACCATGTACAATGATAAGTTTACCTTCAAAACCGGATATTTCACGAGCTATCCGGACTATCTCTTCTTCCCAGGCAAGCCCGTCTTCCGATCTCTTATCGGTAATGACGCTGCCGCCTATCTTCAATATAGTTATTCCGTTATTTGAGTTCACTGGCATTCCACCTTGACACCTACATCTGTCGCATTGGTCACAACAACCTCTCCGCCAGCCATACCAATCGCCTCTGCCACTGAATCCACATTCTCACGCGGAGAGATAGCGACCATACAACCACCGCCACCTGCGCCGGTTATCTTTGAACCGTACGCACCACTATCACGGGCAGCGTATATAAGGGAACACAGTTCAGCACAACTTACACCAATAGCATCAAGCAGACCCTGATCGATATTCATAAGTTCGCCAACAGAAACATAGTCCCCGTTGTTCACAAGACCTTCACCAATAACAGACAGCTTTCCAATGGATGATAATGCAGGCCCCACAACATCAGGGAACCTTTCATTGAGATCAGCCACATTCGCCACGAGTTCTTTTGTGGATGAGAATATATTTGTGTTACCTATAATGATCCCACAATCAATAGGTTCGAGTTTTTTCCGCTGAGGTATCAGAACCACGCCACCCATAGTACACACATACGTGTCAGTAGGACTTGCTGCACCCTGGATCTTCTGCTCGACCTCATGCCCCATCTTTGCGATATCTTCCAGTTCGAGTCCGATGCCCAGCAAAGTATCCAATGCCTTGATCGTGGCTACGGTAACTGCTGCAGAAGAACCTAGTCCGGAACCTACCGGAATATCGGAACTTATGCGCAGGTCCACTCCATCAAAGGAGGAGAGCTCTTGAAAGCGTTCGAGGACCGCTGAAACATAAGGATGGACTTCAAAATCGACACCCGTAGTTCCAAGAGATGAACTTATGGTGATCGTGTCCGCAGGAGATACGGTGACCCTGGTACGAATATCCACCGCACAGCAAATGGCAGGCTCCCCATAGACCACTGCGTGTTCACCGAACAGATATACTTTACCAGGTGCAGAACAGGTGATCATGATAATGTCTCCTTCAGAGGATCATTTTACAATGATGGCAGCATACCCTACAACCATCGGATCCCCAGTGATATCCCCACTGGTGCCATATTTGACCAGCTCGGTTTCCTTAGCACCACATTCCTTTGCAGCTGTCAACATTGCCGTTATCGGACCGTATCCGCAAGCTGTGATGTCTTTCTCGTACTTTCTCCGATAAATTTCAGGTATGTCCATATCGAGGACTGCATCAATAAGATAATTGTCAGTCTTTTCGGCCTTTTCCTGAGGCACATAATGTGAAAGATCACTTGATGCAATGAATACGACCTTTTTACCTGATTCCTTAACAGCACGAGCTACTTCCAGACCTACCTCGACAGCGGTATCTTCATCCTGCATCCCCATACAAATAGGCAGGACCTTAAAATCGCTTCCGAATCGGTATTGTAGGAAAGGTATCTGCACTTCCACAGAATGCTCATATCGGTGAGCGACTTCATCCATATCGATAATGGACCCTGCAAGCAGTTTGCCCAATTCCCTATCGGTCTCGACATCTCCGAGAGGTGTATTCCAGACATCCTGGGACATTGCGACCGGAGAACCATATCCTGTATGGTTTGGTCCAAATATCACATATGTGTCTGCTTTCGGAAGCCTTGCAAAAGCATGTGCTGCAACCGGACCGGAATAGACATAACCGGCATGCGGAACCACTGCACCCATCACGTCTTCAGACCTTATCTCAAGCCCACGAAAACATTTCACTAGTTCTTTACGTAGTGCTTTTGTGCTTAGCGGATAGAACTGACCTGCAACTGTTGGTTGTCTCATACTACTGTTCCCCCTGTTACAAACGGGATATATTATGTATGAGTGAGGTTAAGAAAAATGAGAACAGGTCAATTAAAGACCTGTTTCAAATTCACTTGCTTCATAGTTGAAAGGAATATCCCTTTCGTTTGCGATCTCTCTTGCCAGAAGCCAATATACGAGGGAAAGTGCTTTTCTACCCTTGTTGTTGGTTGGAATGACAAGATCTACATTGGATGTCATGTTGTTGGTGTCACAAAGTGCAACAACAGGAATACCTACATTTACAGCCTCTCTGATGACCTGTGCATCTCCTGCAGGGTCGGTCACAATTACTACATCCGGCTCAAAGAAACCTTCCTGTACAGGGTTTGTAAGACTGCCTGGAATGAACCTGCCTACCTTTGAAACTGCTCCAACTGACTTTGAGAACATAGTTGCTGGATACTGACCATACTGACGTGCTGATACGACAAGTATTCTGGATGGGTCATACTTTGAAAGGAAATGTGCAATTGATCTTATCCTCTCATCGGTTGACTGTATGTCGAGTACGTAAAGTCCATCTGTCCTTACACGGTACACGAACTTCATCATGTTCTGTGTCTTCTGCTGGGTACCAATGTGTACACCTGCTGCCAGATACTCATCTATAGGGACAAGTGATGTTGACTCTGTGCTCTCTGCTGCTGCGCTTGTTTCAGCTGTAATCTCAATATTTTGATCCGTATTTTCCATAAATTCACCTCAGTTATCGTAAATTTCTCTTGACTGTAATAGGTATAACGCCTTTCTCAAATTCAAGTGTAGCTAGATATAATGCATCCGTGCTATCGTCTTCGACCAATATGGGTGCTTCCATTGCAATCTGAAGTGATCTTGCCCCTATGATCCTTGCACGTTCATACCTAGTGTATTTCTCATTGCTCAATTAATCACCCTTATTAAAAAATTCTTAATGAAATATTTTGAACAAACATAGTCAGACGATATTATATATTAACAAATAATCAAAATCCAGAAACAGTATTCATTTGGTTTCGTTCTGACTTATTAAATATATGAAAGTTTTATTCGGAATCCCTCCGAATGTGGTTATCGATCATGGTGAAGGCTGATATTATCAGTTAGCCCAAAATGGGCCAATGTGACTGATGAGATCTGATCTCAGGTACTGGTATTTCGCACAGATTCCAATAAAGGGCTGTGGCCCGAACACCAAATAGTGTTCGGAATACCTTGCAACCCATTTACTGATATGGAGCCATTGTGTCCACAAGCTCGACATGAGCAAGGAACATTCTCCTGCAACAATACCTAACGAACTTAAGGTCATCGAGTACTGTAGCAGGGTCTTCTCCTTCACCTGTACGACGTTTGTACTCTTCCCAGCTTTCCGCAATAACTTTTCCACATGTGAAACAGCGAACTGGAATCATTGTAACTACCCGCCTTACCTGTAAGATTTCTGATATTTAGCACGTGCACCTGGTCCACCGAACTTCTTGGTCTCTTTCTTCCTAGCATCGTTAACAAGAAGATTCCTGTCGTATGCCATGAAAGCATCCCTGAGGTCGGTGTCGTTGGTCCACTCTACAATGCCTCTTGCGATAGCAGTTCTGATCGCATTTGCCTGGCCCATGATTCCGCCACCACTGACCTTTACATCAATGTCAAGGCCAGAAACAGCTTCGCTTGCCAGCATTAGAGGTTCGATGATCTTAAGTTTTGCGAACATAGGCTCGTAGATCTCAACAGGTTTCTTGTTGATCCTAGCTTTACCTGTTCCTGCAGAAACTGTTGCTCGTGCAATTGCAGTTTTGTTTTTACCGGACGTATTAACAACTTTAGTAGCCATGAATAAATCTCCCTTAGAATTTAGAACCTAACTTGCGGCTTACATCGCCAATGGTCACATACTTGTTAGAGCTAAGACGGGTCATTTCTGCACCATCGACACTAACAAATTCTGCATCCTGTAATTCATAAGGAATGCCTACATACACCTTGAGGCGACCCATTGCGTCCTTGCCCCTTGCTCTTTTGTAAGGAAGCATACCCCTGACGGTCCTCTTGAGGATCCTGTCTGGTCTCCTTGGGAAGTAAGGACCGAATTCACGTGTACCCATATTTCGAATAACGTCATATTCCTCAAAGGTAGTTACCTTTGAACCGGAGATCACTGCCTGCTCTGCATTCACAATGGAGACTTCTTCTCCTGAAAGCAACATCTTTGCAACGTTACTTGCGAGCCTGCCCATAATCAAACCATTTGCATCGATTACTGTCATTTGAAACACCTCATTGCATGATCCTTATGCCAGAACCTGCTGGATTCTCTTCCAGAATCTGTTCAATGGTCATGCACTTTCCACCTGCACTTGTGATCTTGTCCACAGCAGTTGTACTGAATGTTAGTGCTGCGACAGTGACAGCGTGACCGAGTGCGCCTGCACCCAATACCTTTCCAGGTACAAGTACGAGGTCATTCTCAGCTGCATGCCTGTTGATCTTGCTCAGATTTACCTCAGCATAGATCCTGCTAGGTTTCTCGAGCCTCTTCGCCATATCCCTCCAGATCGGTGCATCATTCTCACGTGCAGTATCCTTAAGCACAGAGATCAATGCAGGAATCCTTGGATTGGTTTTCCTTGTAATTTTCATTTGTGTTTTTTTACTCATAATGTCCCTCCGCAAGTTTTCTTACTCACGCAGTAATGCGTTCGAACATTTGAACACTTTCCAGTCGATAATTAACTGGAGTTGCCATAATTATATTAATAGTACATAAAGATTGTGCGGACTCTAACCCTCAGACAGACATCCCTGAAACCCTGCCATAGACATCATCGAACAACGGTCCCACATCACAACCCAGTTCATGCGCCACCAGCAACGATGCAACCTCTGCATCCAGAAGACCATCCAAAGACTCTTGCTTTTGATTGATACGTGAAACGACCTCCTTCTTGTCCATTCCACTATTCGAAACAATAATGTCCATTATCATTTCAACGGTCCCTTTCTCAAGGAAAAGATCAGGAGAAGGCTTGAAGCCCGCAGGAATATCAAGAGAAGATGCATCAAGGTTCAATACAAGTTCGCCTTCATCGAACTTCAGAATACCGGACATGATCCCCTGGTCCCTCACCTTTGAAGCTTGGGCCGGAGACATCCATTTAAGGTCGAAGGACAGCGCGAACTCAAAGTCCTTTATCGAAAGAGAAGAAGTAGCATTCTTCTTAAAAGGAGATGCTACCACAAGAGAAAGTTCGTCCATTATGCACCACGTCTAAGCTCATCTATAATGGTATCTGCGACCCTGCCGCATTCAGTCCTTTCCGGACCATCTAGATGATTGATCCTCAGGGTAAGTACCTCAGACTCAAGAATCGCACGCACCAGGTATGCATCACCCCTGATAGGCACACGATTGTAGTTCCCATCAAGATAACTATAGGAAAGATTCACCCTGAAATCGATGATACCCTCCGGCTCAATGGTATCGAGAACGGAATCTACATTGTTATAGTTAAGTGATGTGAATTCCATACCATTCATAGCGATCTCAACATGTATCCCTCGCTTTGCCTGAATTCGATGTCCTTTCTTAGTGGTAGATTCGGTCACGAACATACCGAACTTACCATCCATACCCGCCATTACCTTCACAAAATAGATCAGGTCTGAATAATAGCGATGCCTCTGTTCAAACTGGACTTCCCGGTGTGGGAAACGATGGTATACCCGCTTTCTCATCATATAGATACATGCCTCCGATCCAAACACGGAATGTATGCGTGGGCGATCACTGCCCACACATAAAAACAATTTTAAAGTGTAACTAATTTTGCATCAAGTATGCCATCGATAGCGCGGATCTCATCAAGAATAGTCTCTGAGACCTCATTATCAACATTCAGAGCCATGATGGTCTTACCACCGACTTCCACACGGCCTACCTGCATACCGGAAATATTTATTTCGTTCTCCCCAAGCACTATACAGCATGGCCCAATGACGTTCGGACGATTGATGTGGTTCGAAACGATCATAAAACCATGAGGAACAAGATCCACATACTGACCATCGATCATAACGATCTTTGGCTCACGACCGACCACTGCACCGGAAACGGACTTTGTGTTCGTACCCTGGAAAAGAGTGATCCTAATGGTTGAAGCATGATCACCGGAAGTTTCGGATTTACTCTCAACTACCTCGACATTTCTGGACTTGGCCAATGAAGGAGCGTTCACATAGTTCACAGCAGATCCAACTGCATCCTCAAGAATACCCTTTAAAGCTGCAACAGTTACAGCCCTTGTATCCTTATCAGCGATCTCACCATTGTAGGAGATCTCGATCTTATCATAATTAGCATCAAGAAGCTGTGATGCTACACTACCCAACGTCTCAGCAAGCCCAATATAAGGAGCAAGTGTCGCCATTACTTCCGGCTTCACAGCAGGAATATTGATGGTATTACGTGCAGAGCCACCATTCAGGACGGAAATTACCTCTTCAGCAACAGATACTGCAACATTGACCTGTGCCTCTTCTGTTGATGCACCCAAATGAGGCGTTACGATTACATTATCAAGACCAATGAAAGGACAGTCAAATGGAGGCTCACTGGTGAACACATCAATGGCAGCACCTGCGATCTTCCCTTCCCTTGCTGCATCGGCAAGAGCTTCCTCATTGATGATTCCCCCACGTGCACAATTGATGACCCTTGCGGAGCTCTTCATCATATCGAACTGTGCTTTATCGAGGATATTACGAGTTTCTTTTATAAGTGGAGTATGAACTGTAATGAAATCTGCCCTTTTAGCAATATCGTCAACGGTAGTGAGTTCAACGCCCATATCCTTGGCACGGCCTTCAGTGACGAAAGGATCATAGGCCAGAATTGACATTTCAAGTCCCTGTGCACGTTTTGCCACCTCAGCACCAATACGCCCCAGACCGATGACACCAAGGGTCTTGCCATTGACCTCGACACCCATGAAGTTCTTACGCTCCCATTTCTTGGCCTTTAAAGAAGCATTCGCCTGAGGGATGTTCCTTGCCATCGACATCATCATAGCGATGGTGTGTTCTGCTGCGGAGAGCATGTTACCCTCAGGAGCATTAACAACAATAATACCTTTCTCGGTAGCTGCATCCACATCGATATTATCGACACCTACACCAGCCCTACCTACGATCTTAAGATTGTCAGCAGCATCGATGACCCTTTTTGTGACCTGCGTACCACTGCGAATGACAAGAGCATCGAAACTACCGATCTTCTCTACAAGCTCGTCCTCAGAAAGACCCGTTGAAACATCAACGTCAAAATGCTCACTTAACTTTGAAACTCCTTCTTCTGATAATGAATCGCTTACCAATACTTTCATATTTAGAATCTCCGGATATGATAATAAAATGTGATCTTATGAATAGGACACAAAACACTGTTTAAATATGTCCATTAATGACATGTTTTGCCATTTATCTATCATAAAACACATCCTTCTAAATATAGCTAACTATACTTACAGAGGATCAGAACAGATACATAACAGAAAGATCAGGACAGCATCACGTACAAGTGACGTAAAAAGAAAAAATGAAAGGACATATGCCCTTCAGATATTATAATTAAGATATTTCACTGAATATGCAGCCTTTACTTAATGTAAAGTCCACACTTACAGGAACCACGCATCTCCACATCACGGGTCCGAGCAGGACATGGACAGATGACCTTCTTGTCCTTTTCCACATCGCCGGTCCTCTTCTGGCAGAAGCAGTACCATTCACCATATTCACGTTTATTATTGCAGATACCCTTGACAGCGGTCGTTATGACATCATAATCAGGGTTCAGCCTGTAACCAGTAGCCTCTGCATTCTTCTTTGATCTATTATAGAACTCTTCCTCAAGTTCGCCTTCGAATTTCATTCATCATCACTTCCCTTGTATTTAATAAAAATAAATATCAGTTCGACTTCTCCAATGCAAGCTCTGCAAGCCTGCAACCGAGTTCACGACACGCCTTGATGTCATCCGCGTATGGTCTGTACTTTACCTGAAGACCCGGCTCAATTATCTCAAGCCCGGCAGACACCATCATTTCCTCAACATGCTTGACCGCACCTCCGCCCCAGCCAAATGAACCGAAAGCAACAGCGCTTTTGCCATTAGGACGAAGCCCTTTAAGGTATGTGAGGAAACCGGAGATAGTATAGAACATGGTACTATGCATGGTCGGAGAGCCAACAGCAATGACAGGAGAAGACATGATCTCCCTCAACAGCTGGCTCCAGTCATTTTTCCGAAGGTGGAACATCTTGCCCTCAACACCGCATTCAGAGACCCCTTCAACGATCTCTTTTGCCATTATCTCAGTACTGTTCCACATAGTATCATATATAACCAATACCTTTGGAACAACTTCTCCTTTTGCCCATTTAACATAAGCTTCCACCACCCTCATAGGGTCCTTTCGCCATATGACCCCATGGGAAGGCGCGATCATATCAAGTTCAAGCCCGAGTTCCGCGACCTTATCAGCATACTTGAGCACCTTGGAACCAAAAGGAAGGAGGATGTTCGCATAATATATCGCAGCATCTTCCATAGCCCCGCAGTCCACCTCATCCTCGAACCTCACCGAAGTGGCAAGATGTTGCCCAAAAGCATCATTGGAGAATAGTATCCGATCTTCTTTCAGATACGTCTGCATGCTATCCGGCCAATGCAACATTGGAGTCTCGATGAACATAAGCGTGCGTGAACCAATATCAAGTTCATAACCAGTATCCACGATCTCGAAATCCCAGTTCCCACACCCCCCGGATTCATAATGCTCATCAAGACCGGCCTTACCCCGCTTAGTACAGAACAGTTTAGCATCCTTTGCCAGGTCCATTATAGCAGGCAGACCACTTGAATGATCCATCTCCACATGATTACAAATGACATGATCGATCTTTGAAGGATTGACCAACCTACGGATCTTTTCGATCATCTCCGGTGCAAACTCGGCCTTCACAGTATCTATAAGGGTTATCTTTTCATCGATTATCAGATAAGCATTGTAAGTACCGCCTTTCGGAGTTGCATAACCATGGAAATCACGGAGGTTCCAGTCAATGACACCTACCCAGTAGATCCCTTTTGCAACTTCGAAAGTATCATTCGTAATGCTCATATCAGCTACCCCGTCAATTCAGGTCTGCATCCGGAACCCTGTGGACACTTCGAGAAGTCCATCAATAAGATCGTAATGACCTCTTTCGACCGCAGCAAGTTCCTCGAAAAACTTTTCCTGTTCAGCATTATCGGATCTCTTAGAAAGCATTTTGTAAAGATCTTCGGTCTTTCTTTCAAGCCTCATAGCTGCAAGCAGGATACCGACCTCACCAAGATCATCGCTCGTGAACTCTGAAGAAAAAGCACCCTTAAAATCGGGAACCTCAGAGTCTTCCTTTAATTCAAGCGACTTTCCCTCAAGATAATCGATCAGATATTTAGCATGCTTCTTTTCCTCTTCTGCAAGATAAAGGAATATATCCTTTGAAGCCGGATCAGAGGTCTTCTCTGCAAACTCAAGGTAAAACTCCCTACCCTGATCTTCAAAAGAGATGCCAAGTTTTACTGCATCTTCAATAGAATCTATACTCCCCAGATTATAGGATTCATTCAATTTGTCTGAAATAATATCATCTCCGTGTATTTCGTCTTAGTCACAAACAAACGCAATAGCTACATCTTAATTGATTTCGCCATCAATATAGAATCAAGATACCCTAAAAAATAAACAGCTTTCACAACTTAAAAACCTTTCTAGAACAAAACCACACAAGAGCACAACCTACCCCAATAACTATTATATTAGAAACCTTTTTATTTAACGGTAAACATTAGGACATTGCATAACGATTATAGAATATAATAGTCAATCGTTCACTTTAGTTAAGAGGAAGTGTTATGGACAAGATAAAAATCGCAATCGCAGGACTTGGCAACTGTGCCAGTTCACTGATCCAGGGCCTTGAGTACTATAAAGACAAAGAGGAAAAAGATGCGATAGGACTTATGCATTGGGAGATAGGTGGGTACAGACCTTTTGACATTGAAGTAGTCGCAGCATTTGACATTGATGAGAGGAAGGTCGGAAAGGACATATCAGAAGCCATTTTTGCACATCCGAACTGTACGACCGTATTCTGTCCAGATATACCAGAGACAGGAGTAAAGGTCACAATGGGAAATATCAAAGACGGTGTGTCCGAACACATGGTGAACTACGAGGACCAGTACAGGTTCATCCCATCAACAGAAGCCGAATCTACAAAAGAAGATGTCGTATCTATTCTAAAGAACTCCGGTGCTGAGATACTTTTGAACTTCCTCCCAGTAGGATCTGAAGAAGGAACAAAGTTCTACGCACAATGCGCACTCGATGCAAATGTCGGATTTGTTAACAACATGCCAGTATTCATTGCAAGCAACCCGGAATGGGGACAAAAGTTCGCAGACAAGGGAATTCCAATAATCGGTGATGATATCAAAGCACAACTTGGTGCAACCATAACACACCGCACACTTGCAGACCTTTTCAATAAAAGGGGAGTAAAACTGGAGAGGACATACCAGCTCAACACCGGTGGTAACACTGATTTCCTCAACATGCTCAACCGTGACAGGCTTTCTTCAAAAAAGACCTCAAAGACAGAAGCGGTCCAGTCAGTGCTTTCAGAAAGGCTCGATGATCACAACATCCATGTCGGACCAAGCGATTACGTCCCATGGCAGCAGGACAACAAGCTATGTTTCCTCAGAATGGAAGGAAAGCTCTTCGGAGACGTACCAATGAACATCGAACTTCGCCTTTCTGTCGAAGATTCACCAAACTCCGCAGGAGTTGTCATTGATGCCATACGCTGCTGTAAACTTGCACTGGTCAGAGGAATAGGCGGAATACTCTATTCACCATCCTCATACTTCATGAAACACCCGCCTCAGCAGTTCACTGACGATGTGGCACACCTCATGACAAATGAGTTCATAGAAGGCAAAAGGGATAACTAAGCGATTTAAAGATAGATATCCCATATAAGATCAGAATATTTAAAAAAAAATAATTAAATGATGGGGATCCGGAAATAACCGGAAACCATCACTTTTCTTCCACACCGAGGATCTTGTAAATATCTTCCGGCTTTTCGAGGAGCGTTATATTTTCCATCTGCGCAAGTTTCTCAGAATTGGAAACATCTATTTCACGCATCTTCAACGTCATCTTCTTCCCACTGGGTGCATAAGTATCCACAGTTCCACGTTTCTGATCAACTGCAAGAATATAGATAGGCGTATCACCTTTCGCGGTCTGTGCAACGACATTCGTAACAAGCGTATCGGCGATACCATGAACGATCTTGGCCACACTGTTAGCCGTCGCAGGCGAGATTATCAAAGCATCGTAGTGCCCTACCTGAAGCGGACCTGCAATGAAAGGCGAGTTTGGACCCACACCGGTCTTGAAATTCGGGAAATCCCTCTGAATATCATCCCAAATACGATACCATTTCATAACGGTCTCCCCCTCCTTTGAAAGGAAGACCATGAACTCAAGATCAGTACGTTCCTGAATGTCCTTCATGACCTGATAAGTCTCAACTATCTGGTCACCAGAACCTGTAATACCCCATGCTATACGTTTCATATCATAACCTCACATCAATAATTATCTGCCTTAACCTCGAAATAATCCATCGGATGATCACATGCAGGACATTTATCAGGAGCTGCAGGACCTTCATGAATATAGCCACAGTTGCGACATCTCCATGCAACAGTACAATCCTTTCGGAATACCATCTCGTGATCCAGATTGGCAGCAAGTTTAAGATAACGTTCTTCATGCCCTTTCTCTGCAACAGCGATATGCCTGAACACAGAAGCTACCTCCAGGAATCCTTCATTTTCAGCGATATCAGCGAATTCCGGATACATGGTAGTATGCTCGTAATTCTCACCAGCAGCCGCAGCTTCAAGATTATCCCTAGTACTTGAGATCACGCCTGCAGGAAAAGAAGCTGTGACCTCAACATCTCCGCCCTCAAGGAACTTGAAAAGCCTCTTTGCATGTTCCTTCTCATTATCTGCAGTCTCAGCGAAGGTAGCAGAGATCTGATGATAACCTGCTTTCCTGGCAACTGAAGCAAAGTACGTGTACCGGTTCCTTGCCTGCGATTCGCCTGCAAAGGCCTTCAATAGATTCTTTTCAGTTTCAGTCCCTTTGATACAACTCATTAATATACCTCGTTTTATTACATTTTGAAAAACATCATTAATAGATACTGCTTAGAATCCCACAAGTGCCTCTTTCTTGATCTGTTTTTTAGGAATTCCCATATCCAGAAGGAGTTCTTCAACAGACTTCATCATTGGAGGAGGTCCACAAACATAGACCGTACGTTCCATGATATCAGAGATATAGTCCAATATCATTGGTTCACATATACGCCCGGTACAACCTAGCCAATCAGCATCAGCACGTGTTAGCGTATGTACGACCTTCAGGTTAGGATGCTCACGAGCCATTTCATCCAGCTCATCCCTGAACGCAATATCATCCTCCACCTTATTACTATCAAGGAACACGATATCCGTACCAGTCTTACTATCGCTGCAATACCTGCATATACTTATCATAGGAGTGATGCCGATACCACCGCTTATGAGGGCGATCTTATCATGTTCTCCTTCAAAAGTGAACCTGCCATTGGGACCGTTGATGATAAGAACATCACCCGGAACCATTGCATCAAGTGCATCGGAGTATTCATGCCCGGTGAGTTTTTTAGTGAATTCCAGATGATCCTTCTCAGTGGGACTGCTGGATATTGTGAAGGGTTTACGCTGCATTTCGCCATTTACAGGAATGCTAACAAACAAATATTGTCCGGCTTTGTACTCAAACCCTTCAGGCCTTTTGAAACGGAAACTTTTCACATCGTGCGTCTGTTCTATGATTTCAGTAATAGGGGCTTCGAATTCCACTTAAATATCCTCCGAGGGTATTTTTTTCAACATTTGAGCCGTCTGAATAAGCCTTCGAACCGTCTTTCGCATACTTCTTAATCCCTCATCATCCACCTCAATACCCTCTGCACCTTTATCCTGTGACCAGAACGTACCTCCGAGATTGGAACCGAAGGACCCACCGGACACAGGGATCATTTCGCTGATGATATAGAAATTATGTATGACCTGTAAAGCCGGTTCCTGCCCGCCCACGCGGTCGCCACCATCGGCCATTCCAGCACCCACCTTGTTCATAAAGACCTTAGGGTCGCGGGCAACGACTGCACGACACCTATCCATTATGGTCTTGGTCTGTCCGCTGACCGTACCCTGATATACAGGGCTACCGATGATCCAGGCATCTGCCCACTGCATTTTATCATAAAGTCCCACAATATCATCTTTGTGGATGCATCCCTGTTTTGTCCTTACGCAATGGTCACAGTGGATACAGAATTTCAGATCCTTGCCCTTGGCAGAGAAATATTCGACCTCCACACCATATTTCTCCTCAGCATACTTCAAAGCCTCTCTTACCATTCGATCAGTGGCTTTTTTTCGAGGGCTGCCCGAGATCCCAAGCAGCTTTATTGCATTATCAGACATATCATTTCTCCAATATCATTTTAGGATCCTGCCAACACAACCCGCTGCGATCAGTGAAAATATAAGCAATATTGCACCAAATCCCGGTGTTGACTCTGAAGGCACTTCAGCCTCCCCGTTGATAGAACCATAGGCTTCTGCCATGTCGATCACAGGAACTTCATAGATACCCTTCCCGAACAGTTCATCAACAATACTCTGAGGTGCGGAGCGGTATAATAGTTTTGCTTCAACGAGAATGGGGTCCGCAGCATCCTCCGGCATAACGAACGAATGGGATTCGACAGCCGTATCACCCGGAAGTATTCGATTATCGGAAACGATAGCCTCAGCTTGCCATAATTTAGCCGTCACATCCCCATCAGCATCGGAAAGGACAGTGTGATAGATAATGCCATCTTCTATATCCCCTTCGCCATCAAGCGTTCCGGAACTGTATAATAGTAGCCCATCGGCATCCGTTACTGAAACCGAGACCCACATCTGCCTTATCTCAGAGATACCTGTCGGCAATTTATGACCGGCACCGGAATTGGTAACAGAGACCTTGATCGAAACGTCTTCACCGGAAATTGCAGCATCTGGTGCATCCACTTCAAGGGTTGCAGCCTTTTGAAGCCTTTCCACAGCAGCATCACCGGCTTTTCCATCAGAGAGGAGGTCGAGCATGAAGTAGTTCCCTCCAACTATCTCATGTACAGGAATATGGTCCCTCTTAGTAGAACTGGAAGCAGATCTTCCCGGAGCTGCTTCGAACTGGGTTATCCCCGGACTCATGTGGCAATCCTGACATACCACACCTTCTTCTGCATAAGAGCTCTCGGACCAGGAAGTGTAAGTATCATCAAGAGGCAGACCATTGAAAGGACTGTTAACATTATGGCACATTCCGCAATATTCAGCTTCCATATAAAGCCCATTGAACTCGGACTCATGGAATGCCGAAGGTGCGTCATCGCGCGGACCCCATTTAACATCACCAGGACTTGAAACGAATGAACCGTCACCAATACCTGCACTTTCGGATACTGTATGACAGAAATCACATTGAACACCTTCCGAGGCCACATTACTTATCATAGAGCCATCGATGGGAGGAACTTCACCACTGACAACACCGATAGGGGTGTGACAGCGTGAACAGAATTCATCGGTCTGACCGTTGGTATCTTCACTTGCAAGCAGAACCTCTTTCTGATACAGAGGATCGGAATAAGCATAAGCATGCATGCTACCTTCATGCTGACTACGCAATATAGCATGGCAATTCGCACATTTTGAATTGGTAATGAAATCCTCAGAGTTCAACTCACCAAATACGGTAGGTTCAACGGCAGAGGCATTACAGGTGATAAGCAGGATCGCAGCTACGAACAATAAAAAGGTCAAAGCTAAATGAATGGACTTAATATGAGAAACCCCCTGAGATCATTTTAAATGAATGAACAAGGGAACAAGCCCTAAAAAAGAGGGTCGATGAGAACACATACGACCCAGATGGCATTGCGCCCTTATTTTCGACCGAACGATTGAGTTATTTCAACAGTTTTAGCGCATCACGGCATGCTGCCACTGCAGGTGCACCGGATGTTACGGAGATGACTTCCATGGTTTCCATGATCTCCTCTTTTGTCGCACCGTTCTTCAATGCACTTTTCATCTGTGCCACTGTACAGGATTCACACTGCTTGGAAGCTACAACGGCAAGTGCCATCAATATCTTCACTTTTGCCGGAAGGGCACCATCTGTCAGGATCTTATGATCGCAACGGGTGTACTTCTTTACAAAATGAGGGTCCAGTTCATGCAAGGTCTCAAGTATCTGAGGGGTGAAGCCCATCTTATCCCCAATGTCATCTATTACTTTTCTGCTTTCTTCACTCATATTATGTCACTCCTTAATTAATAATTTATAAATCTATCAGCATCAAAACGCTCAGTCAAAAGCATCAACAATAGTATTGCTCAGACAGTATTTGCACAGGATCTTTGTGAGACCGTTGTGCATACGTTTGGTATGTGGGGGTTCCCCTGCCGAGACCGAGAGAAGCAGTTCTTTTGAGTGGTCCACACAAAGTCCTTTTCCACATAATATACAGACAGCTGCAGCTTCAGTGTCTTTGTCCTCTTCCATACAATCATAACATTTCATCATGGTATCCACCTCACTGGTTCCCTATTAGAGCATCATGGCATGGTGTGCACACTATCTTGAGCATTGGATCCATATCCTTCAGCTTGCAGGAATCTCCCATACAGCTTAGCTTGATGTCATATTCCCCATCCCACTTAGGGATCTTTTCACGCATTAGATGGTCCTTACAAACCCCTCTGCCACATACGATACAGATGCCTAAGACATCCGATTCTTTTCCGTTCTTTGCACATTCATAACATTTCATTCGATCACCCAATGTATTCTTTCGAAAAGGTGTTTGTCTGTAGATCGTTTCAACGGATATATGGGACAAGATCCCAAGATCATCAAATTGCACATGCTTCAAGCATCATCTTCGATCACTATTGCTATTGGGAATGTGCAGTGAGGAATATTTTAAAAGCCACCTGAAAAATGCATCAGATAACCCTGAATTCCCACTTTTATTGAATGATATCCCCGGGAAGTCCCCTTGAATTCCATAGATGAATCCATTACCACTCTTAAAAATAGGTTAGATGAATATTTATGCATATCGGTATTTCAAAAGTGACGGAAGAACAGTAGGATTAAAGAGTAGTGAAACATACAGGGAAAAAGAGAACATTACACATATATTAACAGACTAAACGAACCAGAAATATAAGCAGAGCATCGACAATGTTTTCCATTCGGGATAAACCAATAAGGTTTTAATATATGCACGTAATCCTGAATAACATTATTAAATTGGAGGATTTAAATGACATTCGGAATAGAATTCGTGCCAAATGATCCAGTGCTTAAGATCGCACATTACGCAAAGCTCGCAGAACAGCAGGGATTTGACAATGTGTGGATCACTGACCACTACAACAATCGTGACGTTTACTCAACACTGGCAGTTCTTGCCATGAACACAAACAGCATCAAGCTCGGTACCGGCGTTACAAACCCCTACACAAGGAACGCAGCTATCACAGCTTCAAGTATTGGTGCAATTAACGAGATATCCGGCGGACGTGCTATCTTAGGTCTTGGCCCTGGTGACAAGGCAACCTTCGATGCAATGGGAATTGAATGGGAAAAACCACTCACCACCACAAAGGAAAATATCTCTGCGCTTCGCTCATTCTTCGCAGGCGAGAAAGTAACAATGGACGGAGATATGGTCCAGTTCGGCGGTGCAAAGTTAGCATTCAAGACCGGTGACGTACCTATATACATGGGTGCACAGGGTCCAAAGATGCTCGAGCTCGCAGGAGAGGTCGCAGACGGTGTACTTATCAACGCATCACACCCAAAGGACTTTGAAGTAGCAGTAAAGCAGATCGCATCCGGTGCAAAGAAGGCAGGCAGAGATCCAAAGGAAGTTGATGTTGCAGCATACGCATGCTTCTCAATTGACAAGGATGCTGCAAAGGCAAGAAGCGCAGCAAAGATCGTTGTTGCATTCATCGTTGCAGGTTCACCTGACATGGTCCTTGAGCGCCACGACATTGATGTCGCTGCAAAGGCAGACATCGGCGGAGCTATCGCAAAGGGCGACTTCGGAGCACTCATGGGTGACATGGTCACAGACAACATGATGGAAGCATTCTCCATATCCGGTACACCAGACGACTGTAAAGCAAGGATCAATGAATTGCTTGACATCGGTGTTACTCAGATCGTTGCAGGTTCACCTATCGGACCTAACAAAGAAAAAGCGATCAAACTCATCGGAAAGGAGATCATCGGTGGGAACTGATGGTTAATCCTAAAATAATGGACGTCATAAACTTTGACGTCTGTACCGCTTGTGGGGCATGCGTTTCAGCATGTCCTGCCGGTGCAATAACAATGGGTGACAAGAGAGCTGAGGTCCGCGACCCCGACAGCCTCGAACTGTACACACATGGTGCTGCCCCTAATGTATGTGAGGGATGTCTTACATGCAGCAGGATCTGCCCGGTCGTTGACGGTTACTTCGAGGACGAGTTCGCTAACGTCAGAAGCTTCCTTGCCGCAAAGAGCAACATTGCCGGTCAGGACGGTGGTGTTACTTCCGCTATTGCACGATCACTCCTTAAACAGGGTGAGATCGACTGTGTTGTCGGTATCACCAGGAATGAAAAATGGGAAACCGAGCTTGAACTCTTCACAAATGCAGAAGATGTAGAAAAAGCAAAGGGTACCAAATACACATACGATTCAGTCCTTTCAATACTAAGAGATCCATTCAACGAGTATGAGAAGGTTGCTGTTATCGGAGTACCATGCCAGGCACACGGTGCAAGGCTCATTTCAGAGAACGTCAACGACAAGATAGTCCTTATCATAGGTCTGCTCTGCATGGAAAGCTTCTACCAGGAAGTCATGACAGATAAGATCATACCTGAGATAATGGGCGTCAAGGCCGAGGATGTTGTCAAGATGGACTTCGGCAAAGGTAAGTTCTGGGCATACACCAAAGATGGTGAAGAGCACAGCGTACCTATCGCAAAGGTTGCACCTCATGCAAGGAACCCATGCCACCACTGTAATGACTACACATCAGTCTTTGCAGACATAGCAGTAGGTTCAGTAGGCACCCCAGATGGCTGGAACTCTGTACTTATACGCACCGATGCAGGTGAAAAGTACTTTAAGATGGTCGAAAGTGAACTTGAGTTCATGGAAGATCCAAAGCCAGGAATGTTCCTTATTGAGAAACTGACGACAATGAAACATGACAACAACTCTGCGCACTACCTAGAAGTGTGTGAGAAATTCTCATTCGATGATGGCGGTTTCCGTTAACGTTGTTGAGCATGAATATGAAAAGGGCATTTTACATCGGGCGCTTCCAGCCATTCCACCTGGGCCATCACTCCGTGATAACCAGCATCGCCGAAGAGGTCGATGAACTTATAATTGGAATAGGAAGTGCCCAAACAAGCCATGAAGTGAATAACCCCTTCACTGCCGGTGAACGAGTTATGATGATCAGGCATGCCCTTGAAGACATTGACGTTCATTTTTATGCATTGCCCATAGACGACACACTACAAAATCCGATATGGGTCTCTTATGTGACGTCCAGAACGCCACCTTTTGATACGGTATACACCAATAATCCCCTTGTTATCGAGCTTTTTGAAGAGACAGGAGTTACAGTAAAGCAGCCTCCTATGTACCACAGGGAAGAGTATTCAGGTACAGAGATACGAAGACGTATGCTTGCAGGGGAAGAATGGAAACACCTTGTACCGAATGCTGTTGCTGATGTCATCGAAGAGATCAACGGCGTAAGGCGTTTAAAGCGCGTTGCAGGCACGGACTGAGCCTTAATATTCTAAAATGAAAAATGATGGTGAAAAACACCATCAAATAATTGCATTCCTGAATCTGTTTTGAAAGATTTTATCCTACACCCTTAAACAACGAGGGAAGCTTCTTCGATCCAAAGACCAACATTATCCTGGTAACGTGTTATCCTTCCAATGTAAGTGATCTCCTGGCCTTTTATGATCTGTGAAACAGCCTCATTCTGATCCTGCCTGAAAGTTACACCTGCATCAGAAAGGGAATCAGGGCAGTGCTGAACCTGAACTGTATATGAATTACCATTATTAGTTATAGCAAATACTGTGCCCGTCCACTGAACAAAATTACCTTTGTACTCTTCATCGATCAGAGTTGCGATCTCATCATGAGTAACTTCAGGATCACAATAGATACTACCCAGATCATCGAATGATGTACTTATCACATCTACACCAAGGTCTTCTGCAACTTCAGATACCTTTTCAGGATCACTTGAATCAGAACATCCGGATACCACCAGCACTGCCATCAATAACAGAACAATTCCTATTTTTATGAATTTCATAATATACACCCTTCATGAAGATATAATTAAAATAGATATGTAGTAAGTATATTTACATTTAACCAATAGTAGATGTGGAATTTATGAAGATCATATGAAAATGAAATGGTGATAACTAATAATTTATGATGTTGTCTTGAACGAAAAGAAGATGAAGATTAACAGAACAGAACAGAATATTACGGCGCTACACCCGATAAGAAAATAGAGTGAGATTTCAGAATATCTCCCCACTCCAGTCAAAGGAACCCGGCATATACTTTTGGTAAACCTCGGAATCATCACCTGACAGAACAGCTGATATAATTTCCTCCACATCAGACACCACATCTTCTGCCACCCTTCCAGTGGTATCGAGCTCATATACTTTCTGACACCATTCCACAGCCTCAACCAGTATAACGTCCAGACATTCAGCCTCCACATTCTCTTCTATCTTGGCATCAGAATAATCGCGCAGTTTGAGCCGCTCCCTAAGATCAGAAGGAGCAGTACGCAGAACTATGACCACATCAGCAATGTGATGGGCCATATGACTATCGATAACGTTCACACCTTCATCATCACCGGCCAGCTCACAGACACGGGAAAATACACGATCCATATCCGCAACCAGTGTATCCCTAGCCTCATCCACCTCAGAATAAAGACATTCCTCTTTGATCAGGTCGGTCAGGTAAAGCACATTATAGCCATGCTCCTGAAGAAGCCTGCTAACAGAAGTTTTGCCGGTACCCGGCGTTCCGGTCAGTCCAATTATCATATTCGAAAAGATAACACCAAGGGACATTAACCCTTCGTTCGCATACCTGCTATCTTCAGGAAATTACCTACCAGTTTCAACCCTTCAGGAGTTAGTATGGATTCCGGATGGAACTGTACCCCATAGACAGGATAGGACTTGTGCTTGATGCCCATTATGAGACCATCGTCATTCTCTGCTATCACTTTGACATCTTTCGCCAGCTCATGGATTGAAAGGGAATGATACCTCCCTGCTGCGAATGTTCCAGGAAGACCTTCGAACAGCTCAGACCCATCGTGCGAGATCATCGAGGCCTTACCGTGAACCGGTCCATCAGGAGAATGACCGATAGTACCCCCATAAACAGTATTTATAGACTGGTGGCCAAGACACACACCAAGTATGGGTATCTTAACACCAAACTCACGGATGACATCAAGACAACTTCCAATATCACGCGCATTGCCAGGATTACCCGGACCCGGGGAGATCACTATTGCATCAGGATCGATGTCTCGAACCTCCTCAACAGAGATGGTGTTGGGCACTACAACTGTATCGGATTCATACATGGACACATAGTCCACAAGATTCCATACGAAAGAATCCCTATTGTTAATGAAAAGCACTTTCATCTTTTGACCCCCATGGCAGTCAGCATAGCAGCCATCTTACGCTCAGTTTCCTCATACTCGTATGTCGGATCGGAATCCGCCACAATTCCCGCACCCGCCTGCACATAAGCAGTGTCACCATTAATGACAACGGTCCTTATCACGATAGCCGTATCTACATCACCATTCCACGAATAATAACCGACTCCGCCACCATAGACACCACGTGCAGACATTTCGAACTCATCGATAATTTCCATTGCCCTTATCTTAGGTGCACCTGAAAGCGTACCTGCCGGAAAGATAGCACGTGTCGCATCGAACTGGTCACACTCTGGCCTTAACTCGCCGCAAACAGTACTTTCGATATGCTGCACATGGGAATACTTCACGACACTCATCAGGTCCTTTACTTTTACCGACCCGGACTGAGAGACCATACGAACATCGTTCCTGCCAAGGTCCACAAGCATGACATGTTCTGCACGCTCTTTCTCATCCGCCATCATACGAGCAGCATATTTCGCATCCTCAGCCTCATCATTCCCGCGAGGGCATGTCCCTGCAATAGGATTGGTAATGACATTCTTCTTATGTACGGTCATAAGTGTCTCAGGACTTGCACCCACGATACTAAGATCATCGAAACTGAAAAGGTACATATACGGACTTGGATTTATTTCCCTCAGAGTACGATAAAGTTCAAGAGGAGACTGTTGCAGCCTGACAGAATATCTTCTGGACAGGACCACCTGGAAAATATCACCATCAATGATATGCTGCTTTGCAGCCATCACAGCTTTCTCGAACACATCCTTGTCCATATTACATACTGGTTCGCCTGCATCGCTTAAGGCTGGTAAGACGTCCTGATCGATGTCCCCTGCACGACAAAGACATTTATGCATCCTCTCGGCATCATGCAAAGCACCATCATATATTGCACCAGCATCACAACCGGCATCCACGAACGGAGTCATTACAATGTACGTCTCCTCAGTGACATGATCGAACACGAATGTCTTCGTTGTAAGAATGAACTGCATATCAGGAATACCGGAATTATGACTCCTTTTAGCGTCTAACCAGCAGTCGTATACAATGTCATAACCATTGTAACCAATAGCCCCACCAAGGAAAGTCTGTCTGTCAAACCTTTCACCGTTAAGCAAGACAGTCCCATTCGCAGTAGGGAACACGGTCCTTAATGCATCAAGCACATCATGACCGTCCCGTATGACCGCTTTTAATACATCACCAGTATCTTCAACAATGTCACATTCAGAAGCTATATTCTGTCGTACATTACTAATTAAGGGTGAATCTTTTGAGCATTCCAATACGAGAGTGCGACCGCTTATCTTCACAACACCATCAGGATAAGCACCTACAAATGAAAAGCGAGCATGACGTTTTTCCTTTTCCACAGACTCCAGCAGGTAGGAGTATCTGTCCTTTTGTAAGGTAGTATAAAGCTGAAGTGGAGAGCAGTCTGACCTCACTTTAGCCATAAGCTGAACAATAGCAGGTTTTCCTGCATCATATACAATATCAGTAAAATCCTCTTTTGTAAGATCGAACGAAATCATCTAACACACCTCACAGCATTCACAAAAGCAACGACCTTATCAGCATCTTTGAGTCCATCCGTTTCTACCCCCGAAGCAGTATCCACTGCAAACGGCATGACCTCTTCCACACAGGCTTTGACATTATCAGGATTCAGACCGCCTGCCAATATGACAGGAACATCCACAAGATCAACTACACGCTTACTTACGGAAAGGTCATGCAACTGACCGGTGCCTCCCACTTTGCCTGACACATATGAATCCAGCAGGACCCCATCAATAAGGTTTTCTGAAGTGAACATATTTATATTATTTCTCAGATCGTCAGCAGACACATCCTCTTGAACATGGAAAGTGCGAATTATACTGATATCAGTATTATCCCTTAAAGTCCTCATTTCATCAGTATCGAGTTGACTGTGAACCTGAACGACATCCGGTTTAGCAGTCCTGATCATATCGATAGCTTCCTGCGCTGAACCTGGCATTATCACCAGCACCGAATCCACAAAAAAAGGTACACGAGCTATAAGCTCCCTTGCCTTTTGGAGATCTATCTTGCGAGGGGTGTCCACGGGTACATCGGTTATAAAACCAACCGCATCCACCCCGGAACGTACTGCGAGATCTACGTCATCAGCAGACTTCATTCCGCAGACTTTGACCCGTGTTGAATGCCTCATTATCCACCTTATTACCAGATGTGAATTCTACTAATTCTTTAAGTTTCTTCAATGCCTTCTTGCTATCAATAGCAGCTTCTGCCAAAGGAACAGCCTCTTTTATCGAATTTGCCAGTCCTGCAACGTATATTGCTGCAGCGGCATTGACAACGACTATATCGCGTTTTGCACCCTTTTCCCCGTTGAGGATATACAGGAGGTCCCTGGCATTTTCTTCAGGAGTGCCACCCACAATATCAGTGGCTTTTGCCCTTGCCACCCCCAGTTCTTCAGGAGTGATCGTATAGTTCGAGATGATACCATCTTTAAGTTCAGCAACAAATGTTTCAGAAAGGGTTGAGATCTCATCCATGCCATCCCCGTGGAAGACCAATACATGTTCCTTCCCGAGTTTTTTGAGGACCTCGGCCATAAGATTGCAAAGACCTTTGTCAAAGACCCCGATAACCTGTGCCTTTGCACCGGTTGGATTTGTCAGAGGACCGAGAATATTGAACATTGTCCTTACAGCAAGCTCTTTTCTTGGACCTACCACCCTCTTCATTGCAGGATGGAATTTGGGAGCCAGCATGAAGCCGATACCAATATCCTCAATTGACCTTTTCACATTATCAGGATCCAGATCGATCTTAACACCCAGTTCTTTGAGAACATCTGCACTACCAGACAATGATGTGAACGAATGATTACCGTGCTTTGCAACGGTCACACCTGCAGCCGCAGCAACAATTGCAGCAGCGGTGGAGATATTAATAGTATTGTGCCTGTCCCCTCCCGTGCCACAGGTATCAACGAGTATACCATCGACCTGAGGACGGATCATGTTTGCAACTTTAAGCATCCCTTTTGCAAACCCTGCCACCTCATCAGGAGTTTCACCTTTCATTTTCATACCCATCACAAATGCACCGACCTGTGCATCCGTAGCACTTTCGAGTATCTGTCCCATGGCAGCTTCAGATTCCACCATTGAAAGATCATGACCATCAATTAATTGTTGTAGATAATATTTCATGTAATCACCTTTTGCATTTGTGTACAAGTATGTACATTAATGTATAATTGTGTGGCTTCTATATAAAGGTTTCTGGAATTAACAAAAAAGTCAGAAAACAAACACAGTATATAATATATTAGGAATTGAATAATATGAAGATATATATACAAATATACCAATCCGTTTGATAGTAAAAAATGTGAATTCCACAGGAGATCATCGACTGAAACCCAATGAGAATACTAAAGGTATGAATGTGTCAGAGGTTCAGAAGGACATTGCAATAGCTTTTGCTTTGGCAAAGGATACTGAAGAAGCGATGTGGCATCTTGTCAACCATATTAGTACAATCGAAGGAATAGATTCTGCCAAAGCATATCTGTTCGATAAAGATGCAAATGAGTTTTACTTGACATCAGACTCCGGGAAAGGAAAGGACGTTATCGAAAAAGAGTTCATTAACAGTAAAGATGCTATTTTTGAAAGTATTCAAAGAGGAGACAGAATATACATCAAGGACAGCGATCTTAAAAAGCAATTACCGACATATACAAACCTCGAAAAAGGAGGGGAGATTGCAGTCGTTCCCGTTAAACAAAATGGAAATGTAATTGCCGTATTGCACTTATCAAAGTATGGCCCTGAAAAAATAAGCGACGATACAAAAGATGTAATAGAGACAATCGTATCAAATCTTGGCGAGCTGATAGCGCGAGTACAGGAGATAGAAGATCTCCAAAAAAGAGAGATATTTTCAAAGCAAGTGATATCAAGCCTCCCACTTGGCATGATCACCGTTAAGAAAAATGGAGAAATTTCCTCAGCAAATCCATTTCTATTAAATATTCTGGGATCACCTTCAGAAGAAGCAACCCGGAAATTCAATATCCTCGAACACCCGCCACTTATAGAAAATGGCATCTCAGACCTTATGCGTAAATGCATGGAATCCGGAGAGATCATTGTTTCCGAAAACCCTTATAGATCCGCATGGGGAAAAGAACTGTACATGCACATCAGAGTTGTTCCCATAATAGATGAAAATGGGATCGTGACACATTGTCATGCACTTGTAGAAGATATTACTGAAAAGAAGAAAATAAAACAGGATCTTAAAGAAAGGGATGATCGACTCCAGAGCATATTTCGAGCAGCTCCGACAGGAATAGGAATGACCATAGACAGGGTAATTAAAGAGGTGAATGAAAAAATTTGCAAAATTACCGGTTACACAAAGGAAGAACTGATAGGTTCCAAAGCAGAGATGTTATACATCAGTGATGAAGACTACAAATATGTAGGCACTGAGAAATATGACCAGATGCGGAAATATGGAAGTGGAACAGTCGAAACAAAATGGAGAAGGAAGGATGGAAGTGTCTTAGACATCCTTTTGAGTTCTTCACCCATTGACCCAAATGATCATACAAAAGGAATTACATTTACTGCACTTGATATTACTGGCCGAAAGAGGATGGAGAATGCTCTTAAAGAGAGTAATGAACGTTTCAGGACTATTGTGGAACAGGCAACAGAAGAAATATTTGCATATGACATTGAAGGAAAGATCATTCTTGTGAACGCTCTTGCATCAAAGAATACCGGTTACACGAAGGAAGAGCTTCTTGCCATGAACATAGCTGATATTTGTGTTTTAAAACAACATGGGAACATTGGAAAGATCATAGAATACAAGGATGCTGTTTTTGAGACCAAACATAGAAAAAAGGATGGAACTTCATATCCTGTTGAAGTAAGGATAACACCGATCTCATTTGCAGGAAAACAGATAATTCTTGAACTGTCACATGATATTTCAAAGAGTGAGCGTGCAAGAGAAGCTATGCTCACAGCCAAGCTTGCAGCAGAAGCAGCAAATCGTACAAAGAGCGAATTTTTGGCTAATATGAGCCATGAACTAAGGACTCCACTAAATTCAGTTATCGGTTTTTCAGAAGTGCTGATGAGACAAACGTCCGGCAGTATGAACCCTGTGCAAAGGAAATATGCAAATCATATACACAAAAATGGAAAAAATCTGTTAGCCATTATCAATAATATCCTCACCTTGTCAAAGATCGAAACTGGGGAAATGGACATTCATTATACGACCTTTGCAACAAAAAAGATTCTCGAAGAAATTGAATTAATGACAAGAGGACTATCCAAAAAGAAATACATTGATGTTATCATCAAAACAAGTTCAGGTACACATATAGAGTCCGATCTTAGAAAATTCAATACTATATTATATAACCTTCTGAACAATGCCATCAAGTTCACTCCCGAAAATGGCAGGATCATTATTGAAGAAAGTGTTGTCGATGATAAATTACAGATTTCATTGACCGATACAGGAATAGGCATTGCTGAAGAGGACATTAAAAACCTTTTCAAGCCTTTTGGACAACTTGATTCATCAAGCACAAGGAAGTTTGGAGGAACAGGCATCGGCCTTATTCTTGTGAAGAAATACCTTGATATGCTGGACGGGACGATCCTGGTGGAAAGTGAACTGGGACAAGGATCAAAGTTCACATTCACATTACCAATAAAACCTGAAATTTCCCATGAAAAATAAAGAAAGAAAATAAAGAATTAAAGGAAAGAATGACCGTATCAGACCTTTTCAGGCTCTAATCCGATCATTTCATATATCTTATTCATGTCAAGATTTTCACGAGCAACGTCTGCAAGTTCATCATAGGGATCCTTATCAGGAATATCCTCTTCCTTGAACTCAAGACCCTTCTTTTCGAGAAGATAACTGATAAGAGCACGCCTTATATTGACATTATCAAAGAGTCCATGCAGATATGTGCCTATAACAAGGCCACTGTCGTCTGCACAACCATCATCGCCAAACACCGGTGTTTTCGATGAGGAAAGACCCATGTGTATCTCATATCCTCTTACATCCTCACCTTTGATACTGTCAAAGATAGGACCACTTTCCTTAACGGTCTTGGTTACCTGAACAGTGCGCTTTTCATATGCATCGAAAACGGTCTCAATGTCCAAAAGTCCAAGCCCATCTAAACGAGCAGATTCACCACCTTCGATACCTGAATCAACGATGGATTTGCCCAACATCTGGTAGCCACCACAGATACCAAGTATGGGTATCTTACCGTAAAAGGACTTTATCCTGTCAGCCATTCCACTTTCCACGAGGTCATTCAGATCACTGGTCGTGTTCTTAGTGCCCGGGATGATGATAGCATCGGGATTGCCAAGGTCATCGGAAAGGTCTACATACCTCACCTTTGCCATGTGCTCAAGGGGTTCAAAGTCCGTGAAATTCGATATCCTTGTCAACCTTATTACTGCGATGTCAACATCATAGTTTTCACCATCATCTGCAGACTTATCACCTATGGAGACGGAATCTTCAGAAGGTATGCGAAGTTTGAAGTAAGGCATTACGCCAAGGACCGGGATCCCTGTGAGCTCTTCGAGTTCAGTCAATCCGGACTCAAGTATAGCTGGATCGCCCCTGAACTTGTTTATTATCAGACCACGTACATTCTTGCGAACATCCTCCGGCAATAGCTGTATCGTTCCATAGAGACTTGCAAAAACACCACCGCGTTCAATATCACCCACAAGGATGATAGGAGCATCGGTTATCCTTGCAGTCCCTATATTGACGATGTCACGCTCATAAAGGTTGATCTCGGCAGCACCGCCTGCCCCTTCCATCACTATGAGATCATATTCATCCTCAAGTCTTTTAAGAGCACCCTTTAATACGTCGTGGGTCTCTTCTATGGAATCATAATAAGCACCCGCACTCTTATCAGCATAGGGTTCACCCAGAAGTATGACCTGTGAGACACGATCCCCTTTCGGTTTGAGAAGAACAGGATTCATGTCCGCTGTGGGTTCAACTCCAGCAGCCTTTGCCTGGATCGCCTGTGCGATACCGATCTCTTTACCATCTACCGTTATCCATGAGTTGAGGCTCATGTTCTGTGCTTTAAAGGGTGCCACCTTGTGGTCAGCAGAGAATATGCGACATAGGGCTGTCACTATTGCACTTTTGCCAACATGTGAGGCTGTACCCAATACTAACAGATGTTTTTTATTAACGTTATTTGCAATCATTCACAACAACCTTTTATGTGACAACGTTTATTATGCTATATCTAATTAACTCCAATTTACTTTAGTTAGGTGAAAAATGTCAGAACTATTGCACATAAGCGGAGGGCCTACAAAGCCAGAGGTCATTGCGATCTCATTATCAAAACTTGACCTGAAAGATGGAATCACGTTCTATGATGTTGGTTGTGGAACAGGTGCTGTATCCATCGAGGCTTCAAAGACTGCACGCAATTTCAAAGTAGTTGCGATCGATGCAAGAGAAGAAGCTATTGAGGTTGCAAGGACGAATTTCAGGAATTTCGGCATTGAAGACGTCACACTGATACATGGCGAATCTTCTGAAGCCATAGACAAGAACGCTGATATTGGGTCTATTGACTGTGCATTTGTTGGCGGCACCAAGAACATATCCAAAGTATTGGATGTGCTCTATGAGAAAAAGGCAAGAAATATTGTTGTCAATGCTGTAAGGATCGAAACTGTTGTCACTACAATGAACAAGATGAAAGAGCTTGGCATTTTTTCCGAGGTTGTTCATGTGACCATTACCAGAGGATACGAACTTACTGGAGAGACCATGTTCAAGCCCGAAAATCCTGTATATATAGTAGTAGGAAAACTTTCTAACGCTTAATAAGGTTTACATTAGATACGTTCGATTAAATTTATGGAGATAGAAATATGTTGATAGGAGTAGGACTTGGACCAGGTGACCCGGAGCTTCTTACACTTAAAGCGGTTAATATTCTCAAGAACAGCGATAAGGTGTATGTGCCAGGGAACATGGCTGCTAAACTTGTAGAGCCATATGCGACCCCGGAGATATTGGATTTCCCAATGTTAAGGGATTATGATGTGCTGAACGAAGTGTGGAAGAAGAATGCAGACCTTATTGCAGACGAAGCAAGGAACGGTACTGTGGTGTTCGGCCTTATTGGAGACCCAAATTTCTTTTCTACGTTCACACATTTAAAGCGTGTCATGAACAAACATTATCCTGACGTAGAGACCTCTACAGTCCCAGGGATCAGCTCGATCACATCCTTTGCCGCAAGGGCAGATGCTGAAGTTGATACTTCGTTCGAGGTCAGCGATGGTTCTGAAACAAAGCACAAGATCAGGCTTAAAGCAAACCGTCCAAGGCAATTGATCGAGGAGTTCAGCAAGGAAGGATACACAGATTTCATCTTTGCAGAGAGGCTCTTCTCCGACAAAGAGGTCATCATCAAGAACCGCGAAGATATCCCTGAAAAAGGAAACTATTTCAGCATTGTTTATGCTAAGAAGGATTAAAACAGGTGTTTTCAATGACAGATAAAGTTGTTACTTTTGTGGGTGCCGGACCTGGCAACCCAAAACTTATCACATTACTCGGCAAGGAAAAGCTGGAAGAGGCAGACCTTGTGGTATATGCAGGTTCACTTGTGAACCCTGTTGTAGTGGACTACTGCAAGGGAGAAAAGGTTGACAGCTATGGTCTTACCCTTGAAGACATATCCAAGAGGATAGCAGATGCCCTGGAGGAAGGAAAGAAAGTTGTTCGCCTCCATAGCGGAGACCCATCCCTTTACGGTAATGTCGTTGAACAGATGGAAGAGCTGAAGAAATATGGTGTTACAGTGGAACGTGTTCCGGGAGTTTCTTCCGTGTTCGCAACTGCTGCAGCGCTCAATACACAGCTTACCCTCAATGGTGTTTCTGACACACTTATCATTACACGCCCTGCAGGAAAGACCCTTGAAGAAGATAAACTCAAGGAACTCTCAAGGCACAACGCAACAATGGCGGTCTTCCTTGGCACCCAGAAGATAGAGGAGATCATGGAAAAGGTAGAGTATTCAGATGATACCCCGGTGGCCGTTGTTTTCCACGCATCATGGCCTGACCAGAAGATCATTTACGGAACTGTTTCCGATATCGCACAGAAGGTCAAGGACGAAGGTATCATACGCTCTGCCATGATCCTCATCGGCGGTGTGGTAGACCCAATCGACTACAGGAGGTCACACCTATACGGAGTGGCGCAAGAACCGCTGTAATCACATTTGAACGTAACCTCGGTGTGGCAAACAAACTTGCAGACCACATCGAGGCAGATGTGATAATTTACAAGAAGGACATCTTCAAAGAGATATTTGAAGATTATAAGGCAATAGTAGCTGTATTCGCAACAGGTATCGTTGTGCGGGAGATAGCACCACTCATAGTGGATAAGTGGGAAGATCCTGCCATAGTGGTAGTCGATTCTAACCTGAACTTTGCAATCCCACTGCTCGGAGGACACCACGGTGCCAATGAGCTTGTGAGAAAGATATCCGAGATAGGAGTGATACCTGTCATCACCACAGCCACTGAAGTACACAACCGCAATTCGGTAGAAGGTATTGCGGCAAAGCTCGGATATGACATAGTCAACAAGGAATCCACAAGGGATGTGAATTGTGCCCTGCTCGATCAGGATGTGGAAGTCCTGGAGATAAGGGGACCAAAGATCATTATTGTGGATAATGATGTTTCTGTTCTGAAAAAAGAAAAGGCGGAGCATTAATGTACTTAGGCATAGGCGCCCGCAGAGGAGTGTCGTCCGAAGAGGTCATCAATGCAGTAAATTGCGCATTGAAAGAAGTGGAAAGGGACAAGAGCGACATAGAGATGTTCGCTTCATCCACACTTAAGGAAAACGAGACCGGACTGATAGAAGCCATCAAAGAAATGGGATTTGAGATCAAGTTCCTGCCTGATGATGTTCTGAACGGTTTTGATGTACCTTCGGATTCACAGGCGAGCCGCTTTGGGCTCAAAGGTGTTGCCGAACCGGCAGCGTTAGCATTATCTGATAATAAGAGATTGATAATGAAAAAGAAAGTATATGGAAGGATCACAATTGCAATCGCAGAATAAAAATGAAAATGGGAAATTATTCATCATCGGTATCGGACCAGGCTCTGTAGAACAACTTACCGTCCGTGCCAGAGATGTTATACTGAACTCCGATTATATTGTCGGTAACGGCACCTATCTTGACCAGATGGCAGAACTTCTGGACAAACAGGAGATAATCCGCAGTGCAATGGGAAAGGAAGTAGACCGTGCTAAGAAAGCAGTAGAGCTTGCAAAAGAGAACAAGGTAGTTTCCATGATAAGTGGCGGCGATGCTAATGTCTATGGCATGGCAGGTCTCGTAATGGAAGTTGCTGAGCATGCTGATCTGGAAGTTGATGTAGAGGTCCTTCCGGGAGTCACAGCGATCACAGCCGGAGCAAGTGTGCTTGGCGCACCTATTGTAAATGACTTTGCCGTCATCAGTCTTAGTGATCTGCTGACACCATGGGAAGTTATCGAGAAACGCTTGAATGCAGCAGCAGCAGCTGATTTCGTGATCTCGCTCTACAACCCAAAGAGCAGGCAAAGGCATTCCAATTTCTCAAGGGCTATTGACATCATCAAGCAGCACAAGGACGGAACTGTACCTGTAGGACTTGTCAAGAACGCACTTCGCGGAGAAAGTCAGGACTACATCGTTACAACTCTTGAAGAAGTGCTTGACCACAACGACTGGGTCGACATGAGCACAATGATAATCGTCTGTAATGCTGATTCACGCATCTGGAAGAGCAAGAACGGCGAAAAGATAATCACACCCAGGGGGTATCAGAGGAAATATGACTACTGAAACTAGCAGTAAGAAGGACATACCTGAACTTGAAGATCTTGTAGAGATGACGGTCAAGATCGACCCGGAGCTCATTGAAGGATGTTCAGATTCAGGCGCTCGCACCGATGAAGCAAAGACCATCTACATGACCAGTCGCCGCATTGCCCATGACCTGATCGTGAAAGGTGAAAAAGAAACACCTGAAGAACGTGTCACCCAGCGTTGTGTGATCTCCACTGGCGACCCGAGTGTTGCTGATATCATGCAATATACCGATGATGCAATAGAAGCTGGTGTTAAAGCCATCAAGAACGGGGCTCCGATCTTTGTAGATATCAATATGGTCAAAGCCGGAGTTACGAAGAAAGGGCATGATTGCGAAGTGATCTGCGTACTTGATGAGGACCAGAACGCAGAAGTCGCTAAAAAGTATGGCATTACAAGAACCGCTGCTGGATTCCTTTTAGCAAGGGACAGGATCGAAGGTTCTATTGTGGCTATCGGAAATGCACCATCTGCAGCACTTGCAGTGTGCAGGATGATCGAACACGGCATCAAACCGGCACTTATAGTCGGAACCCCTGTTGGTTTCGTCAACGCCGCAGAATCCAAGGAAGAGATCCGTAAAATGGATGTCCCATCCATCACATGTGTTGGTACACGCGGCGGAACACCCATGGCTGTAGCTTGTGTTAATGAACTTGTGGCCATTGCAAAGGAAAGAGATGAGTGCAAGTGCTGTTGTGAGTGTGAGTAAACCTACTCACATCCCTTATTAATTTTAAAATTTATTATTGGTCAATTAACACATTGGCCTTTCAATTTTTAATTTTCTATTTTTAGCAGTACATGAGTGGATCAGACCCATAAAGATTCATAGCCTGATGAGCACATTATTGTAAAGCATCCACATACCGACCAGTATCAGGATGACTCCAACCGCTTTTTTAAGATACATATCATACTTTGCGATCGTGCTGAGCTTTGACGAGGAAATGTTCGCAGAGTAAGCAATTATAAGCATTGGGATACCAAGACCCAGTGAATACACGAACAGCAGGAAGGCACCGTAGAGGAGATCGCCTTCGATGGCTACCAGGGATAAGATCGAAGCCAGTATTGGACCTACACAAGGGATCCATATTATACCTAAGGAGATACCAAGGAGCAGACCACCCATTAAGCCGTTCTCTTTGAACTGTTTCCCCGATAAATTACCAATGAAATTGAAGGTCCCAAGATCGAAGAGCAAGATCATGCCCATCAATATGACAATGATGCCTGCAAATCCAGTAAGGTAGATGAGATATTGCTGAAAAAGCAAACCAAAGGCAGATGTTATTATCCCCATGAATACGAATGATAAGGATAGACCAAATACTATCGCAAGAGGTCTTAATTTGCCTTTTGAAGTAGAATAAGCAAAGATGACAGGAAGTAGAGGGAGAACGCAGGGAGATAATATGCTGATAACTCCTGCGATGAATGCTGCCAATGGTGTAGCTCCCCCAATATCCATAAAGATCATTCCTGATAAGTAAAAGATAAATACATGTGAAATACTTTCGCTTATTCGGTCATATTTCCATGGTACTCGATCGCATGATCTAGTATCGGTTCAAGAACAGATATATCGACATAACCTATTACCCTTGCTTTGTTACGGGAAGTATCGGTCACACCATCACGCCTCATAAATATATAATTTCCATCTTCGATGCCTGCTATCACAGTTGTATCAGGTATGGAATAAACACTGAACTGTCCAGCAAGACCAGGCGTGATCTCTGAATCAATGTACATTACAGTCGCTCTGCCTTCATAGTCCCTTGCAAGCTCATCAAGAACAGGGTCAAGTTGAGTGCATGGAGGACACCATTCAGCACCTATCTTTAAAAGCACAGGTCCGTTTACCAGTGCATCATCTATTTGTTGCCGTTCTGTCACAAGAATAGCATCGCGTTCATTGGAATCATATTCCGCATCAATAGGAGTAACATCTGAAACACATCCTGCAAGAAGAATTGACAAGGCGAATAAAGCAATGACGAGAATCTTTAATTTCATAGATATCACCACCAGGATCAATTATTTTAATTATTTTAAGTACTTTTCAATGAATATAGTAGTTATGAACACTTTTTTGATTTAAAGGTTATGCAGAGTTAACACACGTGCGTCCAAAACCGAGGGTATAAAAAAAGAGCAAATCTGCCCTTAAAGATCATTCATTAAGTACTTTCCATTTGAGCAATACGCCCTCTTCCATGATCTCCGAACTTATCAATTCCAGAGGCAAGAGCTCACCTTCAAGGAAGCCATCCCCATCAACGAGTGTTGGAGAGCTATTACCACCTATGAAGATATTACCTACAAAGGAAAAGACCTCATCCACAAGACCATTGGAAATCAAACCCCAATTAAGAGTTGCACCGCCCTCGACCATCAATCTCCGGATGCCCATTGAGCTTAGCTGAGCCATGAGCAGGACAAGATCGACAGTTTCATCACCTGCAGTGATAATTGTTGCTTTTTCTGAAAGGGCATCCACCTTTTCTTTCGGAGCAGAGCTTGAGACGGCAACAATGCGCATACCAGTTCCCTTTTTAAAAATGTCCGCATCCAGGGGTGTCCGGGCATTACTGTCCACGATTATACGTATAGGGTCTTCATCAAGTCCTGCACTTTTGCGAGCATCACGCCGGAACTGAGATTTTACAGTCAGGCTGGGATCGTCTGCAAGGACCGTACCTACACCCACCATTATCGCATCTGATGATGAACGAAGCTCATCCATTCGATCAAAGTCGATATCTCCGGAGATGCGTATCTGTTTTCTCTCTTTGGTCGATATTTTACCATCAGCAGACATTGCAGAATTTATGAATGTAAATGGTCTGTTCATGTGAATTAAATCCAGCTAATAAATTAAAAAAGTATCGAAAGGAGAAAACCTCCTTTCACAATACCTAGATCAGGCATTAATTATGGCTTTTAAAAGATAGCGATCCCTCAAAAGACCTATGAATTTCTGGTTTGCATTGACCACTGGAACCTGGTCGATCCTATTCCTTTTCATCTTAAGTGCACATTCGCTGACACCCATACTGCTTGATGCCGCAATGAGGTCTTTGACCATGACTTCTTTAACAGGTACTGAAGGAACCTTTATCCTTGAGACACTGTAATAGATGCTCATTGTGTCCCTCATACTCTCCCATGTCCATTCATCATCATCTGCACCTGCAGACATATTGGACACTTCCACAGAGTCTTCAATGACACTGGCACTTATGATATCACGGTCAGTGATAAGGCCTACGATATCGAGATTGGTATCGATCACAGGAACTGCTTTTACATGTGCCAGCTCCATATTCCTTGCTACAACGGGAAGTGGAGTCTCATACCAGACAGGACCTACCCCGGAATTGAGGTAATCGCTTATAGGAGTGGTGATATTCAAGTCTACAAGACTACCCACTACATCAGCAACGGTTATAAGACCCACAAGCTTATCACCTTCTACGACAGGCAATCTTCTGATGCCGTTATTCAAAAGAAGACGTGCTGCTACAGTGATATCCTCTTCAGGTCCTATTGAGATAGGATCACGTACCATTAACAGGGCTAATTGCTCCTCTGTAGGTTTCTTTAAAAGATTGGAACGACTTACAATTCCGACCAATTTGTTATCTTTGATAACTGGAAGTCCTGAGACTTTCTTGTCTTTCAGAATGGAAAGAACCTCATCTCTTGATCCGGGAAGGGAGACGCATGCAACGTCCTTCACCATAATGTCTCTGACCAGTGTTTCCTTAGGCATGTTCAATTAACCTCAATCAATTCATTCGCTTATTTCACCGCGTACAACGAGTACGGGCACTTTAGAATTACGAGTGACCTTTTCAGCAACACTTCCGAGAAGGAACCTGTCAAGTCCACTTTTACCGAGTGTACCGATCACTATCATATCGATGTCATTTCCTTCTGCAAATTCGATGATCTCATTGCTTGGATGACCTTCCAGAACAGCGGACTCTATTTCCAGTCCCTGAGCTGCAGCCAACTCTACAACCTGATCAGATGCATCTTTGCCTTCAGTTTCCAGAAGTTCATACATCATTTCCCATCCGGCATCCATTGGAATGGAAGCAAACGCAGCTGTGTCCACAACATATACCACATACAACTTTGCCCCACTCAATTTTGCAAATTCAATACCATAGGATATTGCTTTTTTGTTCTGTTCAGAACCATCGGTTGCTACCATTATTTTCTTATACAGTTCGCTAGTCATGTTACCCTCACCATCATTAGTTTGTATAGATTATGGATAAAATATCGTCTGGTCTACCCCTTCTGACCATTCCGCTTATCGGATCGCTTATACCAACCAGATTGTTGGAATTGCCATTCAATATCATAAGATCGGCTTTGTTACCTTTCTTAATGGAACCTGTATTTTCAAGTCCCAGAATTGATGCTCCATTTAGCGTACACATCTTAAATACTTGTCTATCATCAAGACCGAAAACCTTGGATAGGAACTCCATTTCAGAGAACATATTGACAGAATTGAGCATTACATTATCAGTTCCAACGCCTACAGTCACTCCTGCGTCAAGCATATCGCAGATCGGGGCCATACCAACATCGGTTATGAAGTTGGAACGTGGGCAGACAACTACAGGAATATTTGCGTCAGATATTGTCTGCAGATCTGAACGCATTGCTTTTGTCATGTGTATCAGGAAATCCGGATCCAGTGAGATCGCTTTGTCGATATCAGTGTTGTCTTTTTCCCCTGCATGGATCGCAAACAACTTATTGCAATCTTTTGCTTTTTGTTTGGAGCTGCGAAGAAGGTCCATTTCAAGATCATTAGTACCACTCATACCAAGACCATCAGCTTGTTGCAGTACCCTGCCGAGCTCAGAGATAATTTCTTCAAGTGGTCGGTCGGTGCATTTTGGCCTTCCGAGAATTATATGGTCTATATCCTGATCGGAAACAGCTTCTTTTAGTGCAAGGGCTCCGAGAACACCGCCTTCCCTGAAATCTGCAAATGCGGAAGTACCCGTCACCAGCATATCCTTTATGGTAGTTCTCATAGAACTGACCAGATCGGAGTAAGGGGTATTTTCAAGTATCCTATGTTTTAGACCGTCCGGCGGTCGTACAAGAGCATCGAGGTCCTTAGATACTTTGAAGTTCTCACATATTCCAAGAACAGGGTCCTTGCATATGGAGTCACCTATATGAGTATGGGAATTGACAAAACTTGGAGCTATGATGTTATTGCTTTTAGTGGGTTCTTCGCCGATTTCGGTTATTATACCATCATCTATGCAAACATACCCATCTATCGCTTCAAACTCATCCCCACATATTATGGTGCCATAAATGACCTGTTCACAAGACATTGCAAAGAGTAAATATATACATTAAAGTAGATATAAGCTACGATTGAAGTTCCATATCAGAGCTTCCGGAAAGTGCGACCTTTGAGCCATTTTCAAGACAAAAATAGAACAGTTAGACTAAATTATACTGTTTTAAGACGCAAAAATAGGGCTAAAACTAGTGATCTAGAACCAGTTAAAGAAAAGCAAATTAATAAGAGTGAGCATAGCAGCGATGCAGATTTCCCGAAGACTCTCGTACTTCAGTACAGTAAGCAACGTGGGCAGACTTATCTTCTGTGTTCGGATGGGAACAGGAGTGGCCCTGCCGCTGTGGCCGCCATACTCATATCAATGAATGAAGCCAAGGTCCAAATCCAGATCAGCGCTTCTGGAGCGCGCGACCTTTGAGCCTTGCTCAAGAGGTCAGGATTTTAAGTAGGACCTTATTATTATTAATAAAGCCAAGGTCCGGATTCGAACCGGAATGGTATCGCTCTGCAGGCGATTGCGTAGCCGCTCCGCCACCTTGGCAATTAGGAATGTAGTCTCTAGTAGGTGAAACATGCATATAAACTTTTACCTTGCGTCAATATTGGTAGTATGAAATGCGATTCGATAGAGATGATAAACAATTAGAAATGAGATTAATGATCGTTGAAAATGCTGAAAAACAAAGCCACGACTATTGAGTTAAAGATCAGTCAAGAAAAGAATTGGATAGAGTGAGCATAGCAGCGATGTAGATTTCCCGAAGACTCTCGTACTTCAGTACAGTAGACAACGTGGGTAGACTTATCTTCTGTGTTCGGATGGGAACAGGAGTGGCCCTACCGCTATGGCCGCCATACTCATTCAAATTAACGGATTGTGATCACGTATATTGTATTACATATCAGATTTCGCCTGGACAAAGCGAGACAGATGAGGCACGGACATTAGTAAATGCGGACTGAACACCTCGTTGCCTTGGTGCTTACATCCCATTCCTATCGATCCGGTCTTTTACCGGAACCCTTAAAGTGGTCTCTTTTTAGGTTAGATTTCGAGCTTAGATGCATTCAGCTCTTATTCCTTAGCGCGTAGCTGCTCGGCAGTGCCTTGTCAGACAACCGATCGACCAGTGGCGCCGTTGCTCTGTTCCTCTCGTACTAAAAGCAACTTACCCTCAGACCACATACACCTCTAGTAGATAGTAACCGACCTGTCTCACGACGGTCTAAACCCAGCTCACGATCTCCTTTAATAGGCGAACAACCTCACCCTTGGCTGCTGCTGCACAGCCAGGATGGAAAGAACCGACATCGAGGTAGCAAGCTGCCGGGTCGATATGTGCTCTTGCCGGCAACGACTCAATTATCCCCGGGGTAACTTTTCTGTCATCTTTAGCCCGCACCAAGCGGGACATAAAGGTTCGCTAGAACCGACTTTCGTCTCGTGATCCACTACTGTGCTGAATCACGTCAGGCTAACTTATGCTCTTGCACTCTTCAGTAGGTTTCCGACCCACTTGAGTTAACCATTGCGCGCCCTTGATATCTTTTCAAGGGCGTCCCGCCCCAGGCAAACTGCCCACCTATCGGGGTCCTCCTCACGGAGTGAGGGTCGTAACTTTGGAAGGGTAGTGTCCCAATTGCGACTCCACCGATGCTGGCGCACCGGCTTCGACGTCTCCTACCTACACTGTACATCCAAAATCACAACCCAGCGACAGGCTGCAGTAAAGCTCCACGGGGTCTTCACTTCCCCCTAGAGGTCTCTAGACTCTGCACTAGAATGTAAGCTTCACCGGACTCTGGCTAGGGACAGTAGAACTCTCATTGATCCATTCATGCAAGTCGCCAATTAAGCGACAAGGTACTACGCTACCTTAAGAGGGTCATAGTTACCCCCGCTGTTTACAGGCCCTTCTTTCCGTTGAACCGAAGTTTCAGGTACCTGCACTGAGCAGGATTCAGAGATCGTACTAGCCCTTACGGGTTTGCGATCTCCTATGTTGATATTAGACAGTTAGAGTTCCCTGGTCACTGCGACCTGCCGTCTTCACGGCAGGCACTCCTTCTCCCGAAGTTACGGAGCCAATTTGCCGAATTCCCTTAGCCAAATTATTCCGACACGCCTTAGCCTTTTCAGCTAGGGGCACCTGTGTCAGATCTCGGTACGGATATTCAACTCCCTTTTCACGGGTTCCGGGGTGCAGCCGACTTTCGTCATAACATATTCGTCCGCTTCTCGCCATTACGGCTCTCCACAGATTTAGATGCTTAAACGGCGCGACAGCGCCGCTCAGCCTGCCCCAAAACGTCAGTTTTATTGTTGAATAGTACAGGAATATTAACCTGTTTCCCTTTTGATGTACTCGAATTACGGTACAACTTAGGACCGACTAACCCTCGGCTGACGATCATTGCCGAGGAAACCTAGCCCCTTCGGCGGTTAGGATTCTCACCTAACTATGCTGCTACTATTACCAGGATTTTCGTTTCCGCTCGGTCCACAGGACTTCACAGCCCTGCTTCTACCCAAACGCAACGCCTTCCTACAAGATTACCTTTCGGTACTCCGTGGTATCGGTGGTCGACTTGAGCCCCGTCCATTTTCGGGGCCCCAAACCTCGACTGGTGGGCTGTTACGCACTCTTTAAAGGATAGCTGCTTCTAAGCTAACCTTCCAGCTGTCTAGGGCTTGGGACGCCCTTTAGTATTAACACTTAGTCGACACTTAGGGACCTTAACCACGGGCTGGGTTGTCTCCCTTACGGACTACAGGCTTACCCCAGTAGTCCGGACTCCAACCTTCTACGACGACGGTGGGTTCGGAGTTTGACAGACGGGTGAGGAATTTCTTCCCCAGGACCATCAATCAGTGCTCTACTCCACCGACTATCTCCAGTTAGGTCATGCTACGACATGTTTCGGAAGGAACCAGCTGATGCCGGGTTAGATTAGCCTTTCACTCCGAGACGCAGGTCACACGAATGATTTGCAGATCAATACCGCTTGCGGTCCTCCACGTAGCTTTCGCCACGCTTCAACCTGCCCACGCCTAGATCACCCGGCTTCGGGTCGTAACTTAGTGACTCCACGCACTTGTATACGCCGCGTCTCACCCGAAGGTTGCACGCATGTTGCTTTCGCTTCGGCTTCCCAGATAAAAGGTTAGCCATCGCCACTTAGTTACACTCCCTGGCCCGTTCTTCAAAACGTATGATATGACATCGGCATTGGAACTCGTACTACAACCTCGCGGTTGATTCCTTCGAACCAAAGATCCTTTCATGCCATATCGCTCCATCACCATCAGGTTTCAGGCACTTTTAACCTCCCTTTTGGGGGTACTTTTCAGTTTTCGGTCACCCTACTATTTCGCTATCGGTCTCAAGACGTATTTAGTTTTGGAAGTTGGTGCCTCCCAAATTCTCGCGTGATTTCCAACACACGATACTCAGGAACATTTCCAATTCCTCTTTTCATTGCTTACGTGACTATCACACTCTATGGTCTAACGTTCCAGAAAAGTTCAGCTAAGAAAAGGTCGGAATCTTAGAAAGTTCCTACAACACCACATCTCCCTCACATTACTGGAGGGATTCAGTTTGAACTGTGCCGTGTTCATTCGCCATTACTAACGGCATCTCTTCGATTTCTCTTCCTGCCCCTACTAAGATGTTTCAATTCGGGGCGTTCCCGATCATTACTGATCAGCACAAATGTGCTAAGAGGTCTCATTAGGAAATCCCAGGTTCATAGGTTCCATGCACCTACCCTGGGCTTATCGCAGCTTGGCACGTCCTTCATCAGCGCTTGAGCCGAGCCATCCACCTGACGGCATAATTACCAGAGTCCATCTCACTTTGTCCAGTGAGCGTCTGATATGTAATATTTATACATGATCTCATAGTACCTGATATGGGGTATCAGGCACATCCATCCTTCCCGGGCAACGTTACTTGCCTGGTGCACTTGATGATTGTGAATCTAATGATCCAATGGACTTGTAGGGATTCGAACCCTAGGCCTCCGCCTTGCAAAGGCGGCGATCTTCCAACTGATCTACAAGCCCTCACGGAATATATCTCATTGAAAGTGGTTTGTTGAATTTGGCAGTTTATCGATTTCTGACTGATAGCGGTGATCCGCTTTGTGCGGATCTTGCTTAGGAGGTGATCCAGCCGCAGATTCCCCTACGGCTACCTTGTTACGACTTAACCCCCCTTGCGAAATTTAGGTTCGAACACGGCACTAAGTCCGTGCCCTCACCCATACCTCACTCGGGTGGTTTGACGGGCGGTGTGTGCAAGGAGCAGGGACGTATTCACCGCGCTATGTTGAAACGCGATTACTACGGATTCCAGCTTCACGAGGACGAGTTACAGTCCTCGATTCGAACTAAGGTTGGGTTTAAGAGATTACCATCACCTTTCGGTGTAGGGACCCATTGTCCCAACCATTGTAGCCCGCGTGTAGCCCGGGAGATTCGGGGCATACTGACCTACCGTAGCCCGCACCTTCCTCTGGTTTAGCACCAGCGGTCCCCACAGAGTACCCATCATCCCGAAGGACATGCTGGCAACAGTGGGCACGGGTCTCGCTCGTTGCCTGACTTAACAGGATGCTTCACAGTACGAACTGACGACGGCCATGCACCTCCTCTCAGCGATTCAGGTAAAGTCTTTAGCTTGACCTACATTTTGCTGTCGCCCCCGGTGAGTTTTCCGGCGTTGAGTCCAATTAAACCGCAGGCTCCACCCGTTGTAGTGCTCCCCCGCCAATTCCTTTAAGTTTCAGCCTTGCGGCCGTACTTCCCAGGTGGTTCGCTTCACGGCTTCCCTACGGCACCAGAAGCGGTCGCACCGCCCCTGACACCTAGCGAACATCGTTTACGGCTGGGACTACCCGGGTATCTAATCCGGTTCGTGCCCCCAGCTTTCGTCCCTCACCGTCGGACCCGTTCTGGTAAGACGCCTTCGCCACTGGTGGTCCCACAGGGATTACAAGATTTCACTCCTACCCCTGTAGTACCTCTTACCTCTCCCGGTCCCAAGTCTGACAGTATTCCCCGGAAGCCTAACAGTTGAGCTGTCAGATTTCCCGAAGAACTGATCAAACCGGCTACGGACCCTTTAGACCCAATAAAAGTGATTACCACTCGGGCCGCCGGTGTTACCGCGGCGGCTGGCACCGGTCTTGCCCGGCCCTTGCTAACACATGCCGTTTACACATGTGGACAGCCAACATAAATGCTGGCACTCGGTGTCCCCTTATCGCGGTTCCCCGCATTGTAAAGTTTTCGCGCCTGCTGCGCCCCGTAGGGCCTGGATTCATGTCTCAGAATCCATCTCTGGGCTCTTGCTCTCACAACCCATATCCGTCGTAGGCTAGTAGGTACGTTACACCCACTACTACCTGATAGACCGCAGATCCATCCTTAGGCAACCGAGGTCTTTTGGCCAAAAAGCATTCCAGCATATTTGACCTATTCGGAATTATCTCCAGTTTCCCGGAGTTATGCCGAACCTAAGGGCAGGTTATCCACGTGTTACTGAGCAGTCCGCCATGTTCACGAAGAACATTTGACTCGCATGGCTTAGTCGAACACCGATAGCAGTAACCTCTGGCAGGATCAACCAGAGTTTGTTGTTAAAGCACACTAATTGGAAGTTAAACTTAAAAATTGTCGGAAAAGAACACTCTAAAGTGAATTAGAGAGTTACTTATTCATGCACAATTTCGATTAGTTCTCGATAGATAGATTTACACTATCAGTCAGAATTAATCGAACTGCCAAATTCAACGTCAGACCTGAAAAGCTCAGGTCTCCACCAATGATCTTGAATTGAAGGTGATTGAAATTCCACACATTGTGCGGAGTTCCTTAAACTCCTCCATGCTATATATACGTTCCGAATCGGAAAGCATAACCACATTTTTTGAGAATGTGAATCCAGCCATGAAAGAGCATAAACGTTTTTGAACCCTCATCCTGATCATACCGAAAATGGCACAGATCAGCTCAATGAGAGCACCCCTACCACTACTTTCTCGTATTTATAGGTAGTGTGACACCTACTGTCATGGATTTATATATAGACGTCCATTTACACATGACACAACATATATATTTATAGATGAGCTCCTAAACGATCGAAACCAAATATAGAGATGATAATCGAAAATATAAAATACATCATTCAGTTACTATAGACTCAAACATCATTGGCCCTACACAATATACACTAACAAAAAAGTAGTACCACACATATTACACAATTACCATATCATTAGGATTCGATCAAAATGAAAGTTAGCAAACCAAGGGGAACAAGGGACTTCCTACCAGAAGAGACCGCTCGCAGGAGAAATGTCGAGAACATAATGAGACAGGTGGTCAACAAATGGGACTACAAAGAAGTTATCACCCCCACCTTTGAGAATCTGGAACTCTTCACCCTCAAATCCGGTGAAGGCGTTATCGGAGAACTCTATAATTTCAGCGACAAAGGCGACAGGAACATGGCACTACGGCCTGAACTTACCGCACCGGTCATGAGAATGTACGTCAACGAGATGCAGGCAACCCCAAGACCACAAAAACTATTCTATTTTGAGAATTGTTTCCGTTACGAAAGACCACAAAAAGGAAGGTTCCGAGAATTCTGGCAATTCGGCGTAGAAGTTATCGGCAGCAACCGTCCTGACGCAGATGCCGAGATAATTGCACTTGCAACCACCATGCTCAGCGCAGCAGGCATCAAAGGAGACCTTCACGTAGGCCACCTGGGAATAATCCGCCACATACTCAGAGAGCTCGAACCCGAACAACAAAGCAAGATAATGCGCCTTGTGGACAAAAAGGATGACACAGGACTTGAGGACTACTTTGAAGAGATAAACGCCCCGATAGAGCTTAGAACAAGCCTACTGGAGCTTATCTGCATCACAGGCACAGATGCAATAGCAAAAGCAAGGGAAATAGCAGGGGACATCGAAGAAATAGACAAATTCGAACAGCTACTGACATTCCTCAACGCATACGAGATCGATTATTCCATCAACCTTGGAATAGCAAGGGGCCTTGACTACTACACCGGAATGGTCTTCGAGATATATGCAGAAGGACTTGGCGCACAAAATCAGGTCTGCGGAGGAGGCTCATACCAGCTTATCCCACTATTTGGAGGCGGAGATGTACCTTCCACCGGATTCGGACTTGGATTCGACCGCATAATGGAAGTGTGCGAGATAATGCCTGAAAAGCAGAACAACGTAGTAATAGTAGCCACCGATGAAACACGCACCGATGCCATCAAGGTAGCAACAAGCATGCGAAAAGAGCTGATCGTATACCTGGACATCATGCAGCGCAACTTCAAAACACAACTATCCCATGCCAACAACATCGAAGCGGATTACGCAGTCATAGTCGGAAAGAAAGAGGTAGATTCAGGGAAACTTACTGTGAAGAACATGGAAACAGGAGACCAATCACAGCTAACACTGGATGAGGCCATAGAATTAATAAAGAACAGTTAAAGACATAATGCAGCCCAAAAAAAGAACATTCGCAAAAGACGAGAGGGCAGATGATTCCCTGCCCCTTCGTTTTACGATAACAGCCATACTGGTCCTGCTGATAATGGCCCTTGCCATCACCGCAATAGCCGATCTGAGAGAAAAAGCGAATGAAGAGAACGCAATCATAGAGGCCCGTAAACTCGTATCTAACTCAGAACAGATGTATTTCCGCGGCACAGGATCCACAATATACATAGACATAGAGATCCCGGATGACGTGACCATACATATGGGAGCATTGCCCGACAATGCCCCCTGGCCATCCAACGCCAACAATTACTACATCCATACCGGAAGCCGTTATAGAACATACAGCTCCAAAGCCCTTTTCTCAAATTTTGCAATGGATGGACCATACATAATTCATTCAGGCCCCCACACACTAAAACTTGAAAACCAAAACGATAACAGGACCGGCAAAATTTTAGTAAGAATATCAGAAATATGACCAACAGCAAGCTTCCCCACATCCACAAAGACCAGAATGCATGGATAGATCTAACCCTATCAAAAGCAGCCCTCATGATCGCAAGCATAGTGATACTTAGTGCATTCTACCAGCTTTCAACAGGTTTCAATGAAATGCAAACCCAGGACCAACTGGATGCCGAAGCATTCGGACTTAAAAGTGCAATCGACGGCATTGGAAGCATTTCATTGGACAGCATAAGGAAGAACACTACATACACATTCAATGACAAGAACGTAGGAAGAGCCATAGTTACAGGCGAGTATGTGCGACTGGAAAAAAGTCACAACGAGATCATATTCCACTCGGTCAAACCCCTGACATTCAAAACAATGCCATTGAGTGAGGAAGAGCTGAGAAACATAATTGCAACAAACTTCAATGGCAATGACGGAACCGAAGACCACATCATTGATACAAACGCTGCAGAGGTCCTGGAAATACTCTCAATCAAAGGAAGAGAAGAATTAATATTAAATACAAGAAATGCAGTACATATTGAAAAAACTCCAATTTATCTAAAAAACAATACAGAGGTTACCAAACTTGAAATTGTGCTTGTTTATCAATGACGAACATGCAATACTCGAACCTCATAACGACATAATTGCAACTGCATTAGTAGTCATTGGATTTGTGGTCTTTGCCGCAGTCATGTCAAAAGCCTATATCACATATGATGAGCAAAGCAGCTCAATCGAAAAATATGAAGAAGCATCCCGAATAGCTGAAAGTGTTGCCTCATGGGATGAGATCAGAGGAAGCCGACCTGACATAATATCTGCCAAAGAATTAGACCTTATTGCAGAACCGATCACAGATGCAGAGATGCATAAACGTTTTTTTGGCAAGTTCACATCGAATAATCATTTTTCCGCAGATATTAGAACAGATGACGGAAAATACCACTGGGAAATAAAAAATGATGAAGATCCAGAAACAGGAAATATCATTGCGGCATCAATACCGATCATCATAGAAACAACTCCTGCCCAACATATAACAGGAACACTGACTGTTCGAACGTGGGAATATCACCGGTGAGAGCATGCCAAGCAATAATATAATACAGGACCAGCGTGCGTTCTCGACCACAATGGATGCAATCTTCTTCCTTACACTGATATCCATTGCAACCGTAATAATAATTCCATCCATCATGGCAGAAAGACAGTACGATTCAGCAGAATATACCACAAAACAGGATTTTACAGCACATATATTAAATTCACTTCTAAATTCCAAGGCAGATACATTTGATTATGAGATAGAACATTCCGAGATCACCGGAACGAGCAGCCCAATAGATAAACTGATAAATGTATCACCTGCCAAACCATATAATAAACAACACAATCACCGCACATTTGCAGAAATAATAGCAGAAGATCTAGTACTCACCTTATCATTCACGAACAATGGCAACATACAAGCGATCGAACCAATAGCCGACCCTCACAAAGAACAAACAACTATTGCAATCACCAACTACCTTGACACAAGAATAGGCGGACGATATGAATACCAACTTCATACCACATGGGAGCCAGTTGAGGGATATCCGCTCAGAAGTTCGATCTCTGTCGGCACCAAACCACCAATAGATGCAGTAAAACAAAGCTCAAGGGTGACGCTGCCAACAAATAACAGACCATCAAAAAGTTACTTACTGGACACAATTAACGATACGGCGCTCAGAGCACATCTCAATTCCTCAAACACAACTAAATTCAACACATATTACGATGGATTCAACAAAACTATCGATGCTGCCGCACTTTCATCAGCACAAATGATACCCCATATAGCATACTCATTTGAATTCAACGACACGATAACAATTACAGAACAAGAGATAATCCGAGCCAATCAAAAAAATATTGCGAAATACCTAAAAAACAACATGGCAGAGGAGATAAACAACACAGTATCCCAAATGGCAAATACCAACGACATCAATAAGACCAGAAAACTCAGAGATGATCAGATAGATTCCATCTATAATAAGGTCAATAAAGGATATGTTGATATCACCCTGTCCATATGGTGAACAAGACAATAACCTTTATATTAAATGTCAAGCGTATTAAGGTCACTTCGCCAAAGTACCGATTCAAGTTAATGTTCCCAACGTTCCTTTAACTTGAGCACAAACTCAAATCAATAATATATTGAATATCACATTATAATCATCAGGAGGAATGCTATGGCTAAAATGCATACCCGTACAAAAGGAAAATCCGGTTCAACAAAACCGATCAGATCAGAATCACCAGCATGGTCCACAACAACAACAGAAGAGATCACAAAGGTAGTACTTGACCTCTGGAAACAGGGCAAATCTACAAGTGTTATTGGAATGGTACTCAGGGACAACTATGGTGTACCTGATGTCAAACTCGCAACAGGAAAGAAGGTAACAGACATCCTGAAAGACAACAGCGAGGAACCAAACGTACCTGAAGACCTCTACAACCTTATTGTAAAGGCTATCGGATTGCGTAAACACCTTGTAATTAACAACAAGGATGTACACAACAAGAGATCATTGCAGTCAACTGAATCAAAGATCAGAAGGCTCGTCAAATACTACCAGTCCTCAAAGGTACTCCCTATTGACTGGAAGTACAAACCAGAAACTGCAGAAATGTTGATCACAAGATAAGTGGCCTGGCCACTCTTGTGAATTTATTGATGTTCGGCTCATGCCGATCATCCATCTACTTTTTTTACATTTCATTACATTCTTTAAACCACAAATGCCAGCATACAGCCCTAGCCATACCATTACACTTGTAACCATATTATTTTTATCACCATTATCACTTTACTAACCTTGCCACCCCACCCAGTCATACGTTGCAAGTTGAATCCCTAAAGGTACCTAAAAGGCAAGATATAAATTCTTAGAATGACCTCTACAAGTCATGAAAGCTGTAATTCTGGCTGCTGGGGAAGGACTACGTTGCAGGCCACTCACACTGACACGTTCAAAGGTCATGCTGCCCGTTGCAAATAAACCAATAATCGAGCATGTAATAGACTCGCTCGCAGAAAACGGGATAAAGGACCTCATCATTGTGGTAGGGTACGAAAGAGAACGTATAATGGACTATTTTGAAGATGGCATTGATTTTGGAATAAACATAACATACGTCCACCAGAAAGCACAGCTTGGAACAGCACATGCCATAAAGCAGGTTGCAAAACTTATGGAAAAAGAGGACGAGACATTCCTTGTACTCAATGGTGACAACGTAATAGAAACAAGCACCATCAAAGACCTCCTAGAAAATTACAACGGCAATGCGACCATATTGACAGCAAGAAAAGAACATACTCGCGGATATGGCGTCATCGTTTGCGATGGCAAAAAAGTGAAGCAAATAATTGAAAAACCCACTTTTGAGATCAGCCATGTAGTAAACACAGGCATATACATGTTCGGCCAGGATATTTTTGAAAGGATCGAACAAACCCCCATATCCCAAATGGGAGAATATGCAATAACAGATACATTGCAACAGATGATAGATGATGGCACTCAGGTAGATCATGTGATAACAGATTCACTATGGCGTGATGCCGTCTTTTCATGGGACATATTAAAAGACAATTCAATGGTCCTTGACAGGTACAAAGACCATGAAATAAAAGGTACTGTTGAAGAAGGTGCCATAATTCGCGGAAACGTCAGTATTGGAAACAACACGATAATAAGATCAGGATGTTACATCGTGGGACCTGTCCTTATCGGAGACAATTGTGAAATAGCACCAACAGTTGTCATCCTCCCATCTACAACAATAGGGAACAACGTAACCATAAGCTCATTCTCCCACATACAGAACAGCATCATTATGAACAATACACGGATAGGAAATCATTCACACATAGCCAACTCCGTGATAGGAATGAACAATTCCATTGGGCCTTACTTCATCACAGAGGACAAAGAGAACCTCAAGATAGAGATGGAAGAAGAGATACAAACTGTCAATAAACTTGGGACCATCACAGGCGATGATAACATAATAGGCCACAGAGTGCTTGTCAAAGCCGGAGCAATGATATCATCGAACTGCAACATAGATTCAGGAAAGACCATATCCCGAAATTTACCTGAAAATTCCATTGTGGTCTAAGAGGTAGTAAAATGTGTGGAATTATAGGATATGTAGGAACACGGGATGCTGCACCCATATTGGTAGAGTCATTGAAAAAACTTGAATACAGAGGTTATGACTCCGCAGGCATAACACTACTAAATGAAAATATAACTACATACAAGACCATAGGCAGAATAAAAGATCTTGAGAAAATACTTAAGGACGACATAAAAGGGAACATCGGCATCGGACACACTCGCTGGGCCACACACGGAGTACCAAGTACCATCAACTCCCACCCACACAACTCAGGCGATATATCCGTAGTCCATAATGGGATCATTGAGAATTACCTGAACATAAAAGAACAACTACAAAAAGAAGGATATAAGTTCCTCTCTGAAACTGACACAGAGGTCATTGCACACCTGATGCATTCAAAATTATATGGCAGTGCAAACAATACCGAAAAGATATGCGACCTATTCACTGCACTTCAACAGACATTAAAAGAATTAGAAGGATCCTATGCCATCACAACCGTTTGCGCCAGTGAACCTGATACCATGCTGGCAGCCAGAAAAGATAGCCCCCTGATAATAGGCATAGGAGATGGGGAATACTATGCAGCATCTGATGTTACAGCGTTTCTAAACCACACAAAAAAGGTCATTTTTGTGGATGATCTGGACCTCGTTAAAATAAAGCCAAGTGGAGTTGAATTTTACGACATCGATGGAAATGTGATAGAAAAAGAAACAACTACCATCGAGTGGGATATCGAAGCAGCAGAAAAAGCAGGCTATGAACACTTCATGCTAAAAGAGATACACGAGCAAGCAACCTCTGTACATGACACGTTCGCAGGAAAGCTGTCCGAACTTGACGGTTCGGTAGATCTGGAAGAATTGAACATATCCGACGAAGAGATAAGGAATATTGACAGGATAGAGATAATTGCCTGTGGAACATCATGGAATGCAGGACTTGTAGGAAAATACCTTATCGAGAACCTTGCCGGAATACACACTGATGTGGACATCGCCTCAGAGTTCCGATATGGCAATCCGATAATGAGACACAATGTCCTCTCAATTGCCATAACGCAATCCGGGGAAACAGCAGATACCCTTGCAGCCGTCAAAAGCTGTAAAGCCTACGGTTGTAAGTCCATTGCCATTACCAATGTTGTTGGTAGCAGCATAACAAGAGTTGTCGACAGCGTCCTATATACAAGAGCAGGACCAGAGATAGGAGTTGCTGCCACAAAGACGTTCACATCCCAGCTTATAGTGCTTTACTTACTATCCATACGCTTTGCAAGAGCCAGAGGAACTATCAACACAAATGAAGCGAAGGACCTGCTGATAGAACTTAAAAGGATACCGGGAAAAATACAGAAAATATTGAACCGCAAAGAAGAGATCCGTGAATGTGCCGAGATCTTCGCAGAAGAGAGAGATTATTTCTTTGTTGGAAGAAATGTAAATTACCCAGTTGCACTGGAAGGCGCACTAAAGCTCAAAGAGATATCATACATACATGCCGAAGGCTTTGCCGGCGGAGAATTAAAGCACGGACCGCTAGCCCTTCTTGATGAGGGAACCCCTGTTGTCGCAATTGCTACAAAGGGGCATGTCTATGACAAGATATTGAGCAACATAAAGGAAGTAAAGGCAAGAGAAGCCAGGGTCATTGCCGTAGCCGAAAAAGGTGATACTGAGATAGAGAAATATGTTGACCATGTGCTGCGCATTCCACCGACACATGAAATGCTTTCACCAATACTGTCATCCGTTGTACTGCAATTGCTTGCATATTATACCGCCCTTGCAAGAGGATGCTCTATAGATAAACCGAAGAACCTTGCAAAAAGCGTAACTGTTGAATAAGAAAAAGTGGAGCTATCATATGAAATTATTCGGATCATCCGGAATAAGAGGAATTACCAATAAGGAAGTTACAACAGACCTTGCCCTGAAGGTAGGTCTTGCACTCGGTAAAACAAAAAGGAGTGCAGTTGTAGGCCGTGACCCCCGCATTGCAGGAGAGATGATAGAACATGCCATAATTTCCGGGCTTCTTTCAGCAGGCTGTGATGTTGTACGGGTCGGAATGGTCAGTACACCAACTCTTGCATATGCAACAAAGGACTACGATTGCGGAGTAATGATAACTGCATCCCATAATCCCGCAGAATATGTAGGAATAAAGTTATGGAATCCTGATGGCATGGCCTTTGATTCCAGCCAGCAGGAAGAGATAGAGGACTGTATAGAGAAAGACGATTTCGAACCTGTCAGTTGGGACAAAATAGGCAATGTATCAGAAGATGCGAATGCCATCCGCCAACACACCAACATGATATTGCAGAATGTCAAAAGGTCATCAAAACGTGTTATCATTGACTGCGGATGCGGTGCAGGTAGCACGATAACTCCATATGTGCTCCGTAAAATGGGCTGTGAGGTCATCACCCTTAATTCCCAACCTGACGGTTACTTCCCGGCACGCAATCCCGAACCCAACGATGCGAACCTTACACTGCTCAAAACAGCCGTAAAAGAATTCGGTGCAGACATTGGTATTGCCCAGGACGGCGATGCAGACAGGATGATGGCGATCGACGAGAAGGGAGAGTTCATAACCGGCGATGAGATGCTTGCACTGTTTGCCAGACATGAATGCGATGGTGATGCTAAGATCATTGTACCCGTAGATACCTCGATGATGGTGGACGATTCCATGCCCGGATCAACTGTCATTCGTACAAGGGTAGGGGATGTCTACGTTGCAGAAGAGATCAAAAGATGCAATGCGGATATTGGAGGAGAACCTTCCGGAAGCTGGATCTTCCCGAAGATATCCTATTGCCCGGATGGGATATTCGCTTCTGCAAAGATAATGGAGCTTATAGAGAGCAGAACATTGTCAGAGCTTAAAGAAGAATTACCCCATTATCCAACATATCGCGGCACAGTGAAATGTGACAACGAAAAGAAAGCACATGTTATGGAAGTCGTCCATTCCAAACTCGATAAATGCGGGAAGATATCTGATATCGATGGCATACGCGTGGAAATGGATAACGGATGGGTTCTTGTGAGACCTTCGGGGACAGAACCGAAGATAAGGATCACAGCCGAAGCAAGAGAAGGTGCTGATAGATTGTTCAGTATGGCAGAGAACATTATCAAGGAGGCCCTTAATTGAAAGCTGTCATCCTTGCGGCCGGAGAAGGCACCCGAATGCGACCTTTGACATCATCCACACCAAAGGTCATGCTTCCTGTCGCCAACAAACCCATGCTCGAGCATATTGTGGATTCTGCCATCGAAGCAGGAATTGACGGATTCGTCTTTATCACAGGATATCACGAAGAGGCCATCGAACAACATTTTGGAAATGGCGATAGATGGAACGTTACCATTGACCATGTCCATCAGGAAGAGCAGCTTGGCACTGCAAATGCTATCGGATATGCAAAAGGTCATGTCAAAGGCAAGTTCATAGTACTCAATGGCGATGTGCTGGTCAGTTCCGACCACATCAGACACATGATCGAAAGGAATGAGGATGCAGTAATAACTGTGAAACGTGTGGACAATCCATCGGAGTTCGGAGTTATTGAAACTGATGGGAACAAAGTAATCAATATCATAGAAAAGCCAGAATTCCCACCAACAGACCTTGCAAATGCCGGCATCTACCTTTTCAGCGAAAACATCTTCGACCTTATCGAACAGACGACATTGTCACCAAGAGAGGAATACGAGATAACCGATTCCCTCCACATGCTCATTAAAAGTGATGCTAATGTCGGATATGAGATACTGGAAGAGGAGTGGATAGATATCGGAAGACCCTGGGATATGCTGGATGCGAACGCAGTCCTGTTGAGCCGAACGGAGCCTTCCGTAAAAGGAGTCATTGAACCCAATGCCACCCTTATTGGAGATGTAAGTGTTGGCAGAGGAACTCTGATACGCAATGGCGCATACATTATCGGACCTGTGATCATCGGAGATGACTGTGACATAGGACCTAATTGTTTCATACGACCTTCAACAGCCATTGGAAATGATGTGCATATCGGAAATGCCGTTGAAGTGAAGAACAGCATCATAATGGATGGTACGAACATAGGACACCTAACCTATCTGGGGGACAGTATTATAGGTCGAAAGTGTAATTTCGGTGCCGGAACTAAAGTTGCCAATCTGCGCCACGATGGTAAGAACATCAAAGTGACAATTAAAGGCAAACTAACAGATTCGGGAAGAAGAAAACTTGGGGTTATAATGGGTGATGACGTTCACACAGGAATTAATTCCAGTATCAACGTTGGAACCGTTATGGAAAGTGGAAGTTATACCAGACCCGGAGAGGTCGTTCGATAACTCTGGAATTATGTAGTTCATTGTAGATTCAAGGTTGTACATACGGGTGATCTGATTGATTGAAATGCAAAAAATAAGCGAACTTGCAGAACAGATAGCAGATATAATAGAAGAATACAGCCATGCGCGTGTCATTTCCCATAATGATGCTGACGGAATATCCTCTGCTGCCATCATCTGCCAGGCGCTCCTCAGGAAGAACATCCCATACCACCTCACGATCGTAAGCCGGCTCGATGACAGTGTTGCCGAGATGATCAATGAGACAACTAACGAAGGAGATATCGTGATCTTCTGCGACATGGGCAGCAGTCAGCCGGACATCATTGGAAAGGTAATAAACGATACAATTGTCATCGACCACCATAAACCGGTCGGAGATTCCCCTGCCAAGGCCATGATAAATCCGCATATGTTCGGCATCGATGGCGCTGTCCACCTATGCGGAGCTACCACTACATATTTAGTAGCAAAGGGGCTTGACCATGAAAATGTGGACCTTGCAGGTATTGCCATTGCTGGTGCAGTTGGAGATAAGCAGCTTTTTGATAATGCGAACAAGATAATTCTGGACGAGGCTGTGGAAGCTGGTGTTGTTTCCATCAAGAAGGGATTGAAAGTAGGCAGTGGTGACATTGCTGAAATACTTGAGAATACACCCGAGCCATATCTAGACATCACAGGAGATCGTGAAAGGATAGACAGTTTCCTTGACATGCTCGAGATACATGGCGATATTGATTCAATGGACAATGATAAACTGCAAAAGCTGATATCGACCATTGTATTGAAGCTTACAAAAAGAGCAAGTCCCGAGGCAATCGATGCTGCTGTGGGTGACGTTTATGTTCTGAACAAGGAAGTTGTGAAGAACGTCTATGATCTTGTTGCCATAATGAACACTTGTGGAAAACAGAAGGTTCCAGGACTGGCACTTGCTCTTTGCATGAGAGATGATTCCACCCTTGACGAAGCAAAGGAAATGACCATACAGAGCCAGAAAGCGATTGTCAACGATATAAATAAAGCTGAAGGACTGTTGCAAAAGGGCAAGAGCATCTATTATCTGATAGGTGATGACCTTGAGTCCACAGGGATGATAGCAAGCACTGTCATACGATACATCCATCCGGATATGCCTTTTGTTGCCGTTAACAAGGTGGAAGGCAAAGTGAAGATATCATCACGCGGAACAAGAGAACTTGTCAGCAAAGGGCTGGACCTTGCATATGCCATGCGAACAGCAGCTGATGCGGTTGGCGGACAGGGTGGCGGACACAATATCGCATCCGGAGCTTCTGTGGAGCCGGAAAAGATAGAGGAGTTCATTGCTCTTGTAGATGACATCGTTGGCGAACAGCTTTCCTGATGTGAGAACATGAAAATATCCACCACCCTTGAGTTTATCAGTACTGATGCACCCAACATCGCAGAGAAGGTCGCTCTTTCATTGAAACCGGACAATCTCTCGAACATGGAAACTGAGATCGGAGATGGAAAAGCCATTATTACGATCAGTACCGAGAAGATATCATCCATGATAGCAACTGTTGATGATCTGTTGATGAACGCGAAGATAGCTGAAGATGTGATATGTGAGATAGAGGACAAAGAATGAAAAACGAATGGACAACATTAAAGGATGTGGAGAAGGACATCCTTGATTGTAGGGCATGTCCTCTTTCTGAAACGGTCATAAACAAGGTCGTGCGCAAAGGTTCGGATGAGCCGAAAGTGCTTTTCATAGGTGAAGCACCGGGGAAGAACGAAGATGAGACAGGCGTGCCTTTCTGTGGTCGTGCAGGGAAGATACTGGACGAGCTTATTGAATATATGGGACTTGAGAACTCTGACTGGGCTGTCATCAATACCATCAAGTGCAGGCCACCAAATAACCGCAATCCCAATAAAAATGAGCTTGATCGTTGTAAACCTTTCCTGACCCGACAGATAGAACTGCTTGACCCGAACCTCATAGTCCTGCTTGGGAACACTGCAGAGAAAGCATTTTGCAGTGGACATAAGATGGAATGGGGAGCTGTTGAGATGCTTGAAGGCAAGAACGTGTTGAAGATATTCCATCCGGCAGCATTGATCTATACGAGGTCAAGAACGCAAGATCAGCATAGATTCCTTGATGAGAATCGCCATCTCTGGGAAAGTGAATGATCGCATTCCTTCCAGTACCCACCTGCTTTTGTTGGAAAAATTATTAAATCTAAAGCCTATTTCATAACTGTTCGCTTAGCGATCAGATCCAATTAATTAGACCACTATTCGACAAATATCAAAAATACTATGATAGTGGTCCATCTTATCACGGTCAGTTTCAAGAGGAAAAATGCATGGAACTTAAATTCAATCTTAAAGGAGCATTCAAAACCAGTGCCGATCCTACCGGTGCAAAGGAAGTTATTGCCCAGTATTTTGATGAGGCAAACAAGACCATCCTTACAAAAGGAGCACCTGAAGGACAGGGAGCAAAGATAACACAATGGGACATTGTGGACGGAAGTATCGAGCTCACCATTGAATCCGGAAGGTATGTCAGGGCACACGATGCCATCATACGCCTGAGAAAGCCACTCGCTGCCAAACTTGGAAAGGATTTCCGTATCGGCATTCGCGGTGTCGATGTCAAGAAGTTTACAATAGAAATGCCAGCAGAAGGGGAAGTTGGCAATATGAACATCCCTCACGTAAGCAATATCTCAGAAGTGGAGGGGGGCCTTATTCTTGAACTGGAGGTTGGAGAATCCGAGCTTGAGAGACGTATTCCGGACAGGATACTGACCCTTATGGAAGAGAAGGTCAGGGCAAAGGACTATGGCGGCAAAGCGGAACACTGGCAGATCCTCTGGGAAAGTGACAAGAAGGAACACACGTTCGCAGGAGACCCTACCCAGGAAATGATGAAACATGGATGGATCAAGCGGGGTGCAAGCCGTGGTCAATGGATACACGGTCCGCAGTCCACAAAGATGTTCAGGACATTTGAGAAGATAGTCTATGACGAGCTTCTTGAACCTCTCGGATATAGGGAAATGATCTTCCCGAAACTTGTTCCATGGGAGGTCTGGCAGAAATCCGGACATGCAAAGGGTGTCTACCCTGAGATATACTATGTGTGCCCCCCAAAGACAAGGGACCCTGCGTACTGGGAAGAGGTGACCGACCATTACAAGGTCACGCATGAAGTACCGACAGAGCTAATCAAATCAAAGATCGGAGACCCTATCGGCGGTCTGTGTTATGCACAGTGCCCACCTTTCTGGATGTATCTGCAGGGAGAGACCATACCTACCGATGAGTTCCCAATAAAGGTCTTTGACAAGTCCGGAACATCACACCGCTATGAGAGTGGTGGAATTCACGGCATGGAACGTGTGGACGAGTTCCACCGTGTAGAGATAGTATGGCTCGGCACCAAGGAACAGGTCATCGAGAAGGCTAAGGAGCTGCATGAGAGATACATGCACATATTCAATGAGATACTTGACCTCGAGTGGAGAAAGGCCTGGGTCACCCCATGGTTCATGGCACAGGAAGGGCTTACAGGTCTTTCTGAGCAGGGTGAGGCAGGTACCACCGACTATGAAGCACCACTGCCATACAGAGGAGATGATGGAGAATGGCTGGAGTTCCAGAATGTCAGTATCAATGGCAATAAATATCCGTCAGGTTTCAATGTGAAATCCCAGACCGGTGAAGAACTGTGGTCTGGTTGTTCAGGTGTAGGACTCGAACGCTGGGCATCTGCGTTCTTTGCACAGAAGGGACTAGACCCCGAAAACTGGCCAGAGGAGTTCAGGAAAAGAGTAGGAGAGGTACCAAAAGGAATTCGCTTCCTGTGATATCCCTTTCAAGTACCGATTTATTTATATATGGACGCCTACAGTATAGGCACGCTATTAATTAACCTATCAAAAGGGAATTTTACCGGTCAGAATCACGAACATCACATCTTCGTTCGATCAAGGAATTGGTCGAACACATCAATAATAATCACAGAGGAGGAATTACTTGGCTAAAAAGAGAGTACAAAGGAAATTGGATAAGTGGAAATTAAAACAGTGGTATAACATCGTAGCACCAAAGTTCATTGGTAGCAACCACATCGGTTTAACTCCAACTGACGATCCAGAAAGTCTTATTGGTCGTATTGTAGAAACCACCGTTGGCGAACTTACCAACGATTTCTCAAAACACAACATCAAACTTAAGTTAGAGATCGACAACGTCACAGGCGATGTTGCAAATACAAGGTTCATCGGTCACGAGATCACAACCGACTACCTCCGTTCCATTGTAAAACGCCAGACCTCCAGGATCGACACTAACCTTAATGTCAAGACAAAGGATGGCTACAAGATCAGGGTCAAACCTATATGCTTCACTGTAAAGAGAGCAAGGACAAGCCAGATCAAGGCACTCAGGGACATCATGACCGAAACAACAGCAAAGCGCGCATCTGAACTCGACTTCGAGCAGTTTGTCGAAGAGGCTATTGTCGGTAAACTTTCCGCAAACATCTACAGGAAAGCAAAGTCCATCTACCCACTCAGAAGAGTAGAGATCAGGAAGACCGAAGTTCAGGTAGTTCCTCCACACCGCATGGCAGCAGCATCAATTACACCTGTTGAAGAAGTTGTAACTGAAGCACCTGTTGAAGAAGTTGTGGCTGAAGCACCTGTTGAAGCAGTCGAAGCAGTTGCACCTGAAAAACCTACTGAAGAGTGATCTTCAAAATATATATGGTGACCTTCCGGTCACCTTTTTAACCTTTTTTGACTTCTTATAAGTTATTTCAATTCGGACACATCAGATCAATAGAATTATGATCCAGAAAATACATCCGAAAACTGCTGTAGCGTAAGCTTTTTTCAGGAAAGAGAATAACTTTTGACGCTCTTCTAGCTTTTCCATAATGATATTCTGGAATTTCACAATTGAAATTATAGCTGAGAATATTACAATCTTTATACCAATTCCAAAAGTCGGTGATACCGTAACTTTTTCCAAACCTAAGAGCTGCTGCTCAAAATGGGAACCGAAAATGGAAACAAAGAGAAGGAACCAGCCGACAATACCAAAAATGAATGCAGCAACCCTAAGCTTTACACCATAATACCTTTTCCACTTGTTCCAATCCATACTATCACTCAAAATTAAAAAGCAAGAGACCGGAAAAGCCGGCCTCATTCATGGACATGGAACTTACTTGTGGGTGAAATAAGCGACAACGCCATCATCCACAGAATCGATACGACAGAAACCAAATCTCTCGAACTGGACCACATTGTCAAGTTCATCCACTATCTGCTTTTCACCTATACCGACAAATTCACCTTGCGGTGCAAGTACTTTTACAGGAATACCGTCTTCCGGCACCCAGTGGATTATACGCATCTTGTTGCTCTTTGCATCTTCCATTGAATCACCTATACATTTACATTTCAAAGGTGACACAGAAGTGATCTCTATATTATACAGGTCTTTCATACGCAACATATCGCCCACTTTGGCAGACTCGACATCGCTCTTGCAGACAAGCAGCTTTGAACCTATATCGATGCAACGTACTCCCCTATCCTCAGAAGGATGAAGGGACGGGTTCACAGTACAACATACAGCATCCTCGACCTCAAGCTCCACAGGGTCCCACACAAAGAAGTACCTGTTAGCAATAGTGTCGATGATCTTCCTATTCTCTGCATAGAGGGTATCCATACTGAGACTGACATCCGTTTCACCCACACCCATATCGATCATGAACTTACGGATAGCTTCAGGCTTGATACCCCTCCTTCTAAGAGCACGAAGCGTAGGCAACCTTGGATCATCCCAACCGGAGTATTCGCCATCCTCTATGGACTGGCGCAAACCACTTGTGCTGAACTTACCGAACTCATGCATTTTCACACGACCCCAGTGAGTTGTCTTTGGATATTCCCAGCCCAGATAATTATAGATATAGCCCTGACGTTTTTCACTGTCCATCAGGTCCTTACCACGGATGATATGGGTCATACCAAGCACATGGTCCTCAATTGCACCCTCGAAGTCAAGCAATGGCCAGACAACATACTTATCATCGACTTCAGGTCGGGGATGAGCTGCCTTAACTATCCTGAAAGCACCAAAATCACGCATTGCAGGATCCTTATGTTCAATGTCGGTCTTTATCCTCACAACCGCAGCCTTCTCCTCATATTCACCCGCAAGCATCTTGTCCCAGTGCTCAAGATTTACTTCAGGTGCATGATCCCTATGAGGACATGGCTCCTTAGCATCCTTGAACTTCTTGAAGTCACCTCCTTCACAGAAACACACGTAAGCGTGTCCCATCTCCAGGAGCTTTCTGGCATAGTCATAATAGACCTCCATGTTGTCAGAGGCAATGACCACCTCATCCGGTTTTGCATCAAGCCACTCACAATCCTCGAGGTACCAGTCATATGCTTCAAGCATCGGACGCTTTGTCTGTGGGTCAGTGTCATCGAACCTAATGATGAACTTGCCGCCATACCTCTTCACATATTCCGAGTTCACAACGATACCACGGGTACTACCAAGAGTCGGCGGACCATTCGGATTCGGTGCAAAACGCATGACAACACTCTCGCCCTCCTTGACATCCAGAGGCTTAAGCCCTTTATCAGGCTCCTTTTTCGTGTTAAGCTCCTCTATAAGTTCAGGTGCTATCACTTCAAGTCTTGCCTGCCATTCTTCAGGCCCCTCTTTCATGACCTCATCAAGGACATGCTGGATAACAGGACCGACCTCTTTTGAAAGAGGACGAAGATGAGGACATGAACCCATGACCTTTCCCATAACAGCTCCAAGTTGAGGTGCTTTTCCATATTTAACAGCGTTTTGAAGCGCAAATTTCTCAATAGTAATCTTATCTTCATCACTTAAGGTCATCTAAATACCCTCATAGGATCAAATGAATTGTAGAACATAATAAATTATAATTAAAAACAAAGAGAGATCAGAAATTAGCCCCGATCTGCCTTATCTGTGTGATCTTCTCCAGTATATCACCTATATTGCCCTCGAACTTGCCAATGAACTCTTCTGCAAGATCACCGGCAGTAGCACCATGAGATGATGGTTTTATGAGATGCTCCTGCTCAAGGACACGTAAAGAATACCTGACCTTATGCGTAGGCATCCCTGTTTCCTCAGCAAGTTTCAATATACCTATAGGCCCATTCCCAATGACCTTTTTAAGAACGAGCAAATGTCGTTCAGTAAGCTCAAGTTCCCTGTTGATCTGGTCAAATAGCATTATATTACCTCGTTCGCCAAAGTGCCTATACCTTCGATCTCAACCTCAACAACGTCCCCGCGCAGTAATTCCCCCACACCAGGAGGAGTACCTGTGGAAATGACGTCACCTACCTCTAATGTCATTATATCTGATATAAACTCTATCAGATGCGGTATGTCAAATATAAGGTTCGAGGTACTGGAATCCTGCCGTACTTCACCATTCACCCTGCATTTGATAGAAGCATTGCTGGAATCGAAGTCCCCCCCGGGAACAATGAACGGCCCCAGCGGAGCGAACGTATCAAAGCTCTTTGCACGTGTCCACTGTCCGTCTTTCTGCTGCAGGTCACGGGCAGTCACATCATTGAAGCAAGTATAGCCCGCAATAACATCACCCGCATCCTCAGGACCGATGTTCCTGCATCTTTTCCCAATTACGACTGCAAGCTCCGCTTCATAGTCCACACGCTGGCTCATGGCAGGATAAACGATCTTACCACCAGAACCTATGACCGAAGAAGGTGGCTTCATGAATATGACAGGCTCTGTAGGAACTTCCATACCAAGTTCGATAGCATGATCAATATAGTTCAGACCAATGCAGATTATCTTAGAAGGTTTAGCAGGTGGAAGCAAAGCAAGCTCGGACATCTCAAAAGTTCCGCCATCAGGGGACAGGGAAGTTACAAGATTCCCATCGTTGCTCAGCTCTCCGTAGAAAATATACCCATCGTGTTTGAATCGACCCATCATAATTGCACATTCTCTGTTCTAATTGTACTAAAGAACAGAATTGTAGTATAAAATATTTATCAGCCAATGTCTTACAAAAAATATTATGAGCTGCGGAGATCTCATCGATTATCATAACAAATTTATAATTAATATATACATATATTCGATCAGATGAGTGAAAAGGGGAACGAATTCGGGTTACTCTATGGCGGAAAGAACTATGACATTTTTGCCACATTGCTGGGATTCGGACATTCATACTATGAAAAAGCAGCAGGTGAACTACCTCTTAAAAAAGGAATGAAGGTACTCGACCTTGGGTGTGGTACAGCATCCCTTGAAATAGAGATAGAGAAAAGGACAGAGCACACATGTAAAGTGTATGGAATTGACCTTTCCGACACACAACTCAAATATGCCCATTCAAAAACAAAGGGAATGGAAGAGGAGATCTCGTTCTACAAAGGAACAATGGATGAACTTCCTTTCAAGAATGATGCTTTCGACATAGTGGTGACGAGCGTAGCCTTCTGCGAGACCGATACGGAAGTAAGAAGAGGAGCTATCAAAGAAACCTCAAGGGTGCTAAGAACTGGAGGATATTTTGTCCTTATCGACTGTGCCAGACCGAGGATGACACCTACCAGCGTAATGATGCTACCCTTCTTCATGCTCAAAACGAATGATGATAACTGGAACAATACATATGTTGATATCTGTAAAAATAACGGCCTTGTGCTGGACAAGGAAGCCTATCTGAAATCCTACATACGTTGCCAGCTATTCAAAAAAGAATGAAATAATTAAGCCGCAGGTCCTTCCCGCGACATTTCAATATCACCCTCATGTGACTGTTCAATATCTTTCTTATATACGATAGTCCTGTAAGGGAACGGAATTTCAATACCTTCAGCATCAAACCTCTTTTTGATGGCTTCCCTCAGATCGCAACCCGTACTAAAACCCACCGAACGGTCCTTTACCCACACATAAAGCCTGAGATTTACTGCAAAATCCCCCAGCTCGGTCAAACGAACAACGATCTCATCGCCCTTAACGATCTCATCAGCCTTTTTTGCATGAGAATTATATGTTCTGAGATCAGAATATGGCATCACATTCTTGTGTTTGCTTGCCTCATCGATCATGATACTTCTTGCAAGATCAATATTGGAATCATAGCTTATACCGATATCAACGGTCCAGTTGACCGTTGGATCATCGATGGACCAGTTGATTATGGCCTCGTCACTGATCACGTGATTGGGGATGTTCAAACGCCTGTTATCCCATGTCCTTATTTTGGTATAACCAAGGGTTATGTCAGTGACCCTGCCATATTCGTCATGAATTGTCAACAGGTCACCCACACGGAAAGGTCTGAAGGTCGCAAGCGCGATACCTGCAATGATGTTCGAGAGAGTGTTCTGAGCGGCCATACCAACTACAATACCTGCAAATCCGGCACCTGCAAAAAGAGCAATTGAAATATCCCTAAGTCCGGGGATGGAGAAGACGATCACAATAATACCAAAGAAATATACAAGACCCACCACAATACGCCGGACAAGCCCATAGGTCGTTTCATCGATCTTCATCTTTTTACTGGCAAACTGAAAATATGCTTTTAAGAGCCTATCTACCATTTTTGCTGAAACGAAAGTTAATATGACTATCAGAAAAACGAATATTATAGTAGCAATATCCCACGAGATCCACGAAGGGACAATGTCCAGAACTTCCATAGCCAATTATTAATGCAGAACTAATATAGATATTTAGTCATTCAATAATATACAATTATATCAGACCATAAAGATAAACGAGACTGAAAAGCACAGTTACACCCAGAATAAGAACACTGATGGTGAATACAATGAACACCCTCTGTAACCTTGCTTCTTCTTCTGTCAGTGGACGAATGTTCTTCACATGTTTTTTCTCAAGCACGTAACCTATCACAGTACCAAAGCCTATTCCAAGTGCGGGGCCAATAGCAATGCCTATAGCGACATTCCCTAAAGCTATTCCGATGGCAATACCTAAAGGCATACCCAGCAAAAGACCAAACGCTATACCCATGCCAAACCAGTAGCCTTTCGGATACATACCACCATTTGCTGTGTCAGCCACTCTTTTCTTTACAACATTAAGTAAGAAGATACTAAGTACACATAGAACAAACGCAAGGAATACTGCGGATAGAACAAGGCTCATATGTAAAGGATTACGAGAACTTTATTTAAATATTTGCAGTAAACCGGGTTCAACAATGTAAGCAACATCATCAGAAGTTGCACTGATCAATAAAAGACCACAGGATCAGATCTCCACGTAGACCTTACCGTCTTCGACCTTTGTAGCATAAGAGACCTGGTCATTACATCTGCCGGAAAATGCCTGCACAAAAAAACCCGCTTTTTTTTTGATCTTACCGGAGGTCACATCATATTCACATTTGTGACGAGGACATATCACGATATTATCCTTAAGTTTCCCATCCACAAGTTTACCACCCATGTGATTACAGATAGCATCGATGGCATAGAACTTACCAACAAGATTTACTACCAGGATCTTATTGTCACCTGAATCGAAACTGCGCATTTCCCCGTCCTGCACATCATCTGAACTGCATATCTCCGTATATTCGGTCATTTAAGATACCCCATACAGTGTTGGCTACGCTTGCATAAAAATATTAGTGCTACATAGGTTCCGATCGAAAAAGGATATTCAAATGGAATTAATATAAAACCCAAGAATTACAACCTAAATTATTTAAGTGTGTATTGATAACTTTTATATGGGAGCTTTTGTAAGGAGGTTGTGGGATTGAAACAAAAGATTAAACGTTCTGAAGAAGAATGGAAAAAAATACTGACGCCTGAGCAGTATGCTATCCTCAGGGAGAAGAAGACCGAAATACCATTTACAGGCGAGCTGTTACGCAACGATAAGCCAGGCGTATATAGCTGTGCAGCTTGTGGCCAGGAGATCTTCAGTTCAAAGAACAAATTTGATTCCAGCTCAGGTTGGCCGAGTTTCTATGAAGTGCTCTCCAGTGATCGTGTGGAGCTAGTTCTCGATGATAGCTATTTTATGAAAAGGATCGAGATCCAATGTTCACGCTGTGGAAGTCATCTCGGACATGTTTTCGATGACGGCCCTCAACCTACCGGAAAAAGATATTGTATAAATTCGGCATCATTGGGCTTTACAGAAGGCTCAGAGAAGGAAGACAAGGACGATAAATGAGGGGGACCGAAAATGGAAAGAGCAACATTTGCAGCAGGATGTTTTTGGGGTGTTGAAGCTGCGTTCAGCAAGGTCGAAGGTGTGATCTCAACAAAAGTGGGATACACCGGTGGCACATTGAAAGAGCCGAGCTATAAGGATGTTTCCACGGGACTGACCGGACATGCTGAATCCATAGAGATCTTTTTTGACGAAACGGTCATCACATACGAGGAACTGCTAGAGATATTCTGGAACACGCATGACCCTACGACAAAAGACAGGCAGGGACCTGATCATGGATCACAGTACAGATCCGCCATATTTTACCATAGCGATGCTCAAAAGGAAGCTGCACTCAGATCCAAAGAACAGCAGGAGCGTTCAGGAAAGTATGATAGTAGCATTAAGACAGAGATAGTAGAAGCATCTGAATTCTACCCTGCAGAAGACTATCATCAGAAGTATTTCCAGAAACTTCAGTTCAAACGATGATTAAAAAGAGAAGGAAAATAATGAAAAGCAAGACAAATAAGGGAGTTTACCGGAAATTCCGGAATTCCCCCATTCAAAAGAGGCTGCTATAAGATGAAACCCTCATGAGGACCATAAGTGCAATGGACCCGGCCAGTGTGGCAAAGAACAATCCGTTGCCATCAATGTTTAAGCCGCTGGTTCTCCATTCAAAGAGCTTCTCTTCTTCTTCCATCATAGAACCTGTGTAATATGTGTCCATATCTGTATTCCTCCTTATTGGTATAGTACAATTTGTCACGATTAATGATTGCACATATCTATAATGATTAATCATTTATAAGTGTTTCGTCGAATACTTTCAAAAGACACATAGGAACACAAAAGAATTGATATGTACACAAATTTACACAAGCCTTTAAGAGCCGATAAGAAAGGATCGGAGATCAGGAACAGTTGAAGTGCGATAGAGGAAGAAGCAGATAACAAAAAAGAAAAGCGATATCATAAGATATCATGAGATATCAAATAGACACCGATTCCCATCAGCAATGTCAAAGTCCAGCATACTATTACAATATCCATGTGGACCTTCTTTTTGAACCTCCATCTGTTGGTCACAAAAAGAATGATGAAGATCAGAACTATTGCGCCCAGAAGCCGGTGCAGACCAAGTATGATCCCATATTCTGGCAGTCTAAAGCCCAGACTGATAGAATAGAACATATACAATACCGTAGGGAACATCACATAGACCGCAAGGGAAGCTGCCCTCCCATGCTCTGCGAGACCCACTTTTTTAAGATTTATCGCATACAAAAGCATTACAAAAGCTATCACTTGAAGAGCAAGTGACAGATCGGCAAGTACAGAGATTACAGATACCAATAGATTACCCCCAATTATTTATTACATAGTAAGATGGGAGTAGAAATTATTTATCTGTTGCTACAGGTAGCTGCTTTCCAGAATTAGATCCATCTGGCATGATCAGATATGAAAATGGTCATAAATAGAGAGCCAATACATTACGCCAGCTTGTCACTGAGATTTAATCCCATAACACCGACCATGATGATGAATATGGAAACCATCTTTATGGCTGTTGCAGGCTCTTTGAAATAATATATACCTATCAAGGTCATGGATGCTGTCCCCACACCAGACCAGATGGCATAGGCAAGGCTCACATCGATATTCTTCAAAGCAAATGGAAAAATGCTGAAACTTATGCCATAGAACACGAATATCATCAGAGATGCCGGAATGTTGGAATAGCCATCGGATATTTTCATGCAGACAGTACCGCAGATCTCAAAAAAGATGGATATTGCCAGAAGTGAATAGCTCATATATATTCCCCGGATCACAAGATATATCTGATATCTATGGAAGCTATTTACAGATAAACATAATGACCATGAAAAGATATATTATTCTTGACCTGAGCAACGATAAATGAATGGTATGGAACCACCATAAATAGTTAGCTCTCAATAAATAAAACACATAAGGAGATAATAAAAATGCCAGAAGACCCCCTTCAGATAATAGCAGATAATGACCCGGAATTCGTCAAACTTTTGGATGATAGCCTTCATAACGCATTCCCGGAAAATGGAATACCTTACAAGTACAAGCTCCTGATGGCATTGTCCCTCGATGCATCAAAAGGTGCTGTAAACGGAGTCCGCTCCCTTGCATTGCAGGCATTGGATGCTGGTGCCACAAAGGAAGAGATCATGCAGACCATCAGGATCACACAGTACATATGCGGGATAGGCAGTGTTTACGTGGCTGCTAATGCCCTTCAGGATGTTCTGTAAATTGTAAAAAATATCTGCGCATAAGTTCCAGAAATTTATAAGTACAGAGCTTTCCAAAGTTAAAGAGTATTGTAGATATTAATTCCGGGGGACTTATGTATGGCAGATGTAAAAAATAAAGTGGCTGAAAATGTAGAAGGGGCTTATTACGTGGATGATCAGTGTATCTCTTGCCAGAGATGTATTGATGAAGCTCCCAATAATTTCAAGATGAATGAGAACGGTTCGAATTCTTTTGTATACAAACAGCCAGAGAACGATGCTGAAAAGAAGAATTGCGAAGAGGCCATGGACTCATGTCCTGCAGAAGCGATCGGAAATGACGGATAAGTGCATTACTTATCTCTAAAGCATCTTTTTTCCCATTTTCCTTTTTCTTTATTCTTCATTCTTTTTTTGAACCATTGAAGATGCAGATTTATAGAATATAACCACTTACAAAAAAGTTTATACCGAACAGCACTTCCGTTTTGCCCCACATGACGTATTCAAAAAACTCAAATAGATTGCAAACTGTTATTCTTATATGAGTTCGAACTATGGGGACCTGGTAAAATCGCTCGATTCCAAACAGCAGGCATATGTGGATCTGGAACTGCCTGATCCGACCAATGGGGAATACCTTCTCGGAGTATTTCACTTGATACCGGGAGGAGAACTGAACGTACTGCAAGCAGCCGCAGAGATCGCTGCAGAATCATCAACCGGGACAAATATCAAGGTAAATACGGAAACCGCGTTTTCCAGAACCATGAACGCTCTGGTGTATCAGCTTGATCTGGAGAGAGAGCTGGTGTGGATCGCTTATCCGTGGAGACTCTTTGACAGGGGAGGAAATGTCCAGAATATACTGACCTACATTGTCGGCAACATCCTTGGAATGAAAGAGATCCAAGCATTGAAGCTGATGGATGTATGGTTCCCGCCATCCATGCTGGAGCAGTATGACGGTCCAAGCTATACTGTGGATGATATGCGAAAGTACCTTGATGTTTATGACAGACCGATCCTCGGCACCATAGTCAAACCAAAGATGGGACTCACCTCAGCGGAATATGCGGAAGTGTGCTATGATTTCTGGGTAGGCGGAGGAGATTTTGTCAAGAACGATGAGCCTCAGGCAAATCAGGATTTCTGCCCGTATGAGAAGATGGTCGCTCATGTGAAAGAGGCCATGGACAAGGCTGTGAAAGAAACCGGTCAGAAGAAAGTTCACTCATTCAATGTATCAGCCGCTGATTTCGACACCATGATCGAAAGGTGTGAGATGATCACCAATGCAGGATTCGAGCCCGGAAGCTATGCTTTCCTGATAGACGGCATCACGGCCGGATGGATGGCAGTACAGACCCTCAGAAGACGATATCCCGATGTGTTCCTGCACTTCCACAGGGCTGCCCATGGCGCCTTTACAAGACCTGAGAACCCCATAGGTTTTTCAGTTCTGGTACTTTCAAAGTTCGCACGCCTTGCCGGTACTTCAGGCATACACACCGGAACAGCCGGCGTAGGTAAGATGAAAGGCACACCCGCAGAAGATGTTGTTGCCGCACACGGCATCCAGTACTTGAAGTCACCCGGACACTTCTTCGAGCAGACCTGGTCAAAGATCATGGATACCGACAAGGATGCCATCAATCTTGTCAATGAGGACCTTGCCCATCATGTAGTCCTCGAAGATGATAGCTGGAGAGCCATGAAGAAGTGCTGCCCCATAGTTTCCGGCGGTCTTAACCCTGTGAAACTGAAACCCTTCATAGATGTAATGGAGAATGTTGATTTCATCACGACCATGGGTTCAGGCGTACACTCCCACCCCGGAGGCACACAGTCAGGTGCAAAGGCACTGGTCCAGGCATGTGATGCATATCTTCAGGGAATAGATATTGAAGAATATGCCAAGGACCATAAGGAACTGGCAGAAGCTATCGAGTTCTACTCGCATAGGTAATTGTACGAAAAGGATCTCTACACGCATATCTGAATGTGTAGAGATCTAACCTTTTTAATTCCGATATTTTAGAATATATTATCCCCATTAATAATAGTAATAAGAAACAAAACCATAGATTTGAAAGACTGATAAATCGGCCTTGTAGAAATCCACAGTTTTGTTTTAATTGAATTCAAATATCGACATGGAACATCACTCAATTAATTTGGAGAGAACACACTCATTAAACCAACCTGAAGTAAGATAATCCACCAATAGATCTAATGAACCATCTGGATTTTTTTTAGCTATTAATTCCATTTCTTCAGAATTGTCAAAAATGTATGCCCTACGACAGTGCTTTAAAGCCTCAAATAAATTATTGTTGGCCTTTGTGTACCGATCATAGATCTTTTCACGAGGAACATCGTGACCACCCATTTGCACCCGTTGTGCCACACGAACACAATTAATTTCAGGGTCGTTTGTGCTTACAAAATACAAATAGACATCCCAGCCGAGTTTTTTTGCATCTTTGAGAAAATCTATTTTTGATGGATGGGATAAAACTGTTTCAAACGAAAACAAACGTTCATTTGTTTTTATGAGACATTGTCTAAGATAATCCGATAGCATTGCACCCATATATGAACTTTTTTTAGTTATGTAAAAACAGTTGTCTTTAATTTTGAGGTCTTGAATGGTAATGCCAAGTTTTTCATAAAAATGATATTTTAGTACAAAATCTCGAAAATCGCCCTCATCCACTTTTACTCCGAAGTTATCGAAATTGAGAATATCCAATAAATTAAGTTCATCAGGATTAACATGACGATTAGGATCGATCAGTTCATCCCTTTTTTCAATAAATTCACTAACAATTGCAGTTTTACCAGATCCATTTGGTCCTGCAAATACCCTCATACGTTGTTTCATATGTAGTATCGTTTTTTGTTTAGTGTTACAGGACTATTTTCAATTCTCTTAATGACATCAGTACTTCCATCTGGATGCAACATGACAATGTTTTCACCCTGTTGTCTTGCTACTGATATCCCATGACTAAATGCATTTTGTTTCGCACTAGAGGATGCTGCCCTCGCGACTCTCACGATATTATCAACTTCCCGTGTCCTGCGGTTCCTTTTATTGATAGATAGTCGCATTATAGATTCCTCCGTCTAGCTAATTGGTCATGTATAATCATCATACACAATCGTTACATAAATACATTTGTGTGTTGATCCATATTTACACTATAGATCAATTCACATCTATTGAAACAGCTAACTTATACTTATGGACGATTTTATCATTCTTTGACAAATGCCAATACATTACAAAAGTCAGTATTGAATCCACTGCAATTCCTTCCAGTGTCGCCCATGTCCGAGCCATTAGGAAGATTTGAGCTCATTGTAATAGCTTTAATTATATAAGTCATATTGAATATAATATGCATATTCAAATATGATTTTGCTACAAACATCCAAAAAAGATAGTGCGGGAGGTGCGATTCGAACGCACGAACTCCTACGAGACAGGGTCCTAAGCCCTGCGCCTTTGGCCAGGCTGGGCAACCCCCGCAAAAAGGAACAATCCTTAAACTCATTTTTCATATTTAATATTATGCAATGATGCAAGCAGATATAGTTCTGCATAACTGCCTCATAACCATACAAACTTCATTCATTGGCTTCGGTCGGCGGGTGTTTAAGAATTTTTATTTCTTTCAGGAACATGGCCGCCACAACTACGAGCATCAGATATATGCCCACAGGGGCTGCCATCCATACACCAGTAAGACCGTAGTATCTCGGCAGTATGAACAGTAAGGGAAGGATGAAGATGAAGATCTTGCCGAAATGAATGAATAATGAAGGTCTTATCTTGTTCACTGACTGGTAATAGACAGCCACGGATATGATGACACCCTCAACGAGTATACCGAATATGAATATTCTCATGCCTTCAACGGCTGTTACCAGCAATTCAGGATCATTGCGATTGAAAAGCTGTATGATCGTTTCCGGGAACAGGTATAGCAGAGTGAATCCTGAAAGCCCTACAAAAAAACATGATAGTATGGCCATTTTGGTAGCACTGTACACCCTGTCGTAAAGTTTTGCGCCGTGGTTGAATCCGATTATAGGCTGTACACCTCCAGAGATGCCTTCGAATATCATATAGAAGATGGCGAAGGAATACTCGATGACACCATAGGAAGATACTGCGACCTCTGAGCCGTATTTCAGGAGCATATAATTATAGCTCAGCACAAGCACTCCAAGGGATGCCTGCATGACGAATGCCGGAAAACCGGTCTTCAATATGCCTGCAATTATTTTGAGGTCAGGGCTTATGTCGGAAAGGTAAAGTCTCAACTGCGCATGCCTGCTGAAGAAATAGGAAACGAATGCGATCATCGAAACTGCAAACGCAATAATAGTAGCAATGGCCGCACCCTGCATACCCATACCCCAGCGCATGACGAAAAGATAATCAAGCACGATGTTCGTCGCAGCGCCCACAAACATCATCTTCATGGCAAAGTTGGGGCGACCGTCATTACGCACAAGGGGATCAAGCCCTATGCCTGCAATGAGACAGATCGAACCTATGAACATTATTTGGAGGTAGTCGTTCGCCATAACGAAAACAGTGCCTGTAGCACCCACCATCCTGAGCAATGGCTCAGTGAAGAACAGCCCCAGTATAGCAAAGAACGTACCTACTACGAACATCAAAGGCAGCATATCAGAAGCGATCCTATGGGCACGCTTGCGATTCCCCTTCCCAAGCTCAATGGCCACAAGGGAAGCCCCACCTGTGCCTATAAGCATGGCAATTGCGATCATACCAATGAGCAAAGGATATACAAGTGTCACCGATGCGAGACCAAGAGTACCGACACCATTGCCGATGAAATAGCCATCAATGGTGATCTGCACACCACCGATGATGAAACCCACGACCGCAGGAAGTGCGAATTTCCTGAATAATTTACCCATACTTTCAACTGCTAATTCGTCTTCACTCATTTCTCATCATCCTCTTCAAGATTGGAAGTTATCTTTTCCCACAGGACTGAAAAGACCTCGAACTCATTGTCGTCAAGGACCTCCTCGAGCCTCCCAAAGAACAGATAGTCAGCAGACCTGCCCAGTTCGACAACATCATTCCCTTCTGCAGAGAGAGTTAAATTACAGACACGTTTATCACTGATCGAACGTTCGACCTCCAGCAGACCCATATCAACAAGTTTCTTCACCATGGCACTTGCAGAAGGTTTCTTCACATCCATTGCAGATGCAAGCTCCGAGATTGTAGGATTGACGAGTGATCTGACCACCATAAGATAAGAGAAGGAACTAAAACTCACATCAGCATACTTCTCAACCTTTTCATTTTTTGTCAGGATCTTCTGATAGTACTTATCGACCTTTTCAAATGAAAGTTGTGCGGGCATAATGATTAGTCAGGCTAACTAATATATAAGCCCCACGAAAAGTCAACTAGCTTCAGACATCCATGCTCTGACCTGCTGCCTTGAACATGAACAATGCAACCTCCCTTTCTTTGCTGTGGTCAACGATGGGGCCAGGATATCCCGGTATGTCCATATCACCCCTTTCCAGTTTGTGAATGCGATTTGGTTCGGTGGATTCCAATTCTGGGACCCATTTTTTAATGTATACACAATCTTTGTCGAACTTCTTTTGCTGTAACCAGGGATTGAAGATCCTGAAATAGGGTTGTGAATCAGCTCCTGTGGAAGCAGCCCACTGCCAGTTACCATTATTCACACAGGGATCATAGTCCACGAGCTTGCTTGCGAAATAACGCTCGCCCCACTTCCAGTCGATATGCAGGTCCTTGACAAGGAAGGAAGCTACGATCATCCTCACACGGTTGTGCATATATCCCGTTGTGTTCAGTTCCCTCATGCCTGCATCCACAATGGGAAAACCCGTTTTTCCTAAACACCAGGCATCGAAAAGGACATCATCATTGCTCCAGCTGAGATCATCGAACTTCTTTTTGAACGCATGTCTGAACACATCAGGAAATTCGAAGGATATTTGGGTGAAGAAATCACGCCAGTACAATTCATTGATAAGTGTATGACCCCTTCCAAGTTCATCAAGGACCGAATAGTAGAATTCCCTTATGGATATAGTACCCAGCTTGTTGTGTGCAGACAGACCCGTAGTTCCCTTGAGGGAAGGCAGATCCCGCTCTTTATCATAGTTCACGAACTGGGATAGGGACTGCAATACAGACAGTCCATTGGCCCTTCCCCCATGCACGAATATACGTTCATTCATTTCAGGTATTAATTTTTCCAGAAAACTGACCTCATCGACCTCATCAACTCCGCAATCCCCAGTGAAGAAATTGCCCTCACTGAACATTGAAGGAATAGCAATATCCCTTTTCGAGGCCTCCCTGAAGAACTGGGTGAAGACCTTATACGGAGTTCCTTTTTTCGTGCGTATGGTCCCAGGTTCATGAAGCAGACAGTCATGGAATTGAAGCATATCCACACCTTTATCATTACACATACTAGCTATTTGCATGTCCCTTTTGATGCTGAAAGGAGTATAATCATGGTTCATAAGAACAGCATCAATATCCAGATTATCCAGAAGCTTACCAATTATCACCTCAGGAAGACCTGAAAAGAGATACAGCCTGCCATTAACTTTTTTGAACTGCCTTTTGAGGTCATCAAGAGACTCCAGCAGGAACTGCAATGCATTGCTGTTGAAAGCATTCCTTCCAGGATCACATAAACGCGGATCGAATATGAAACAGGGAACGACCTCATCGGACATGTCAAGAGCTGCCAGAAGAGCAGTATTGTCATCCACACGCAGGTCCCTCCTGAAAACAAAGAGGGATATCTTGAACCGGGATCTCATTCTACCTCCACTGCAATTTCATTCCGCATGATCATAGGAGGGACCCAGGGAGGATTGTACCGCATAAGGAAGAATTCCCCTTTTGCATTCAGGCCGTGCTCTGAAAGCTTATTCTCGAGTATGAGCTTCCGAGATTCAATTTTAGGATCGGTCACATATCCGGAAAATCTTATTACGGCAAGCTTTCTGGCCGACACATCGTGAATTGATATGGCCTCATCCAGAGGATGGGGAGCATTGTCCACATCATACCCCCCTGGCAGTACGAAAGACATATGCAGGACATTTTCCTCCTGTCGGGATATCACAGGAGCGGTCATCGCTATCTTTACATCATTTTTGTTCTTGCCGAAGATATAGCCCGACAGTGTCCTGAACCCGGAGTTCGAATCCTTTGCATCCGCAGATATGAATGTACTTCGATCGTACTGCCTTATCTCAACACCATCGCCAAGCTCTTCTATAACCGTATAATTAAGTTGTTCAGTACTCATTGAAACCTTGACCCCCACCAGGAACCATATTGCAACAAGAACTAAGATCAGTACCGATATCACAAATAAAGCCCCCATTTTCTTTATAATGATATATGCGAAGGGGAACTTAATAAATATTTAGTATGAAAAACACATCTTTGATAAAAAACAAAGTGAACACTATTAGAAAAGTTAGATATGAAAAAGAATAGAATGCGCCAACCGGGATTTGAACCCGGGTTTAGGGCTTGGAAGGCCCCAGTCATAGCCACTAGACCATCAGCGCACTTGCAACCCTTAACTGGCATTTTTAGAATATAAACATTTCGGCTAAAGCCACCATCAGATAGAAAGTATTGTACTGAATGCAATACATAATAAAACATCAGCATTATGCCGCTGTGACAGAGCAGATATCAAAGAGAATACGTGCTACGGAGCTCCTTTATGTTGTCACGCAATGCTGCTGCCCTTTCAAATTCCAGATTCGTGGCAGCCAGGTGCATCTCCGCTTCAAGTTCGATGATCATATCAGCGATCTCGATATCAGAAAGATCTTCTGCGACTTCGAGGACCTCAGATACGACCTCACCATATTCCGATTCAACAAGCTCCCTCTGGAGAGCTTTATGGATGGTCTGCGGAACTATACCATGTTTTTCATTGTACTCAAGCTGGATCTGTCGCCTTCTGTTCGATTCCTTCAGAGCAGCATCCATGGAGCCGGTAACTTTGTCAGCATAAAGGATCACATATCCATCCGCATTCCTTGAAGCTCGCCCCATTGTCTGTATAAGAGATCTTTCCGAACGCAGGAACCCCTCCTTATCAGCATCAAGGATAGCTACAAAGGCCACTTCAGGAATATCCAGCCCCTCCCTTAGCAGATTGATACCCACCAGAACATCGAACACACCCTTTCGCAGATCACGGATTATCTCTGCCCGCTCAAGAGTGTCGATATCAGAATGCATATAACGCACCCTAATACCCATTTCCAGCAAGTACTCGGTCAGGTCCTCGGCCATTCTTTTGGTAAGAGTTGTGACAAGGGTGCGATAGCCTTTCTCAGTGACCTTATTGACCTCACCGATAAGATCGTCGATCTGATTCTCCACCGGACGAATGAACACCACAGGGTCAACAAGACCTGTCGGCCTGATTATCTGCTCCACCACAGCACTGCTGATACCGAGTTCATAATCCGCAGGTGTAGCTGACACATAGATGGCCTGGTTTATCTTATGATGGAACTCGTTGTAGGTCAAAGGCCTATTGTCGTAAGCAGATGGAAGACGGAAACCATAATTGATGAGGGCCTCCTTTCGGGCACGATCCCCGTTATGCATGCCCCTGATCTGAGGAATGGTCACATGAGACTCATCGATAACAAGCAAGAAATCATCCGGGAAGAATTCGAGCAGAGAGGAAGGAGGATCTCCAGGCTTGCGTCCGTCAAAGTGACGGGAATAATTTTCAATGCCACTGCAATATCCAAGCTCGCGGATCATCTCCAGATCGAACTTTGCACGCTGCATAAGCCTCTGAGCTTCAAGAATACGGTTCTCAGACTCCAGTTTCGCAACCTGCTCCTCAAGTTCCTTTTCAATTGAACCAAGCGCTTTGACCATTTCCTCCTGTGGCATTACGAAATGTTTAGCAGGATATATGACAATGCTGTTGCCCTCTTGAACCTCGTCAATTGTCTTTCCAGTCACGGGATCAAAAGAAGAGATCCTATCGATCTCGTCCCCAAATAGTTCTATACGAACCCCATGGATATCCTGTGCAGGAAAAACCTCAATGGTATCACCTTTGGACCGGAAGGACCCTTTGGCAGGTTCAATATCGTTACGCTCATAGTGGATATTGATCAGTGCGGTAAAAAGATCACTTCTGCCCATCTCATCACCCGGGCGGAGAATAACAGACATTCGCCTCCACTCATCAGGAGAACCGATGTTGTAGATGCTTGAAACACTGGAGACCACAATAACATCCTTACGCTCAATGAGCGATTTTGTGGCTGACAGACGCAGACGATCGATCTCTTCGTTCACAGAAGAATCTTTTTCGATGTATGTATCCGTGGTAGGAAGATAAGCTTCCGGCTGATAGTAATCATAATAACTTACAAAATATTCCACTGCATTATTAGGAAAAAATTCACGGAACTCAGAGAAGAGCTGTGCAGCAAGCGTTTTATTATGTGCTATCACAAGGGTCGGTTTCTGCACGTTCTGTATCACATTCGCGACAGTGAAGGTCTTTCCGGAACCCGTAACGCCCAACAGGACCTGATGTTTCAGACCTTTGTTCAGCCCTTCGGTTAACTTTCTGATAGCCTCCGGTTGGTCACCTTTAGGTTCATAGTCAGATACAAGATCAAAACCACTCATCACTCTGTGAATATGTATGTGAATAGCTATAAACGTATGCGTGTGTCACTGTGACAGTTTTCACAGAATAACAGGAAGTGAATACGCCATCACGAGAAAACAACAACTGTTTGATATTAGACAGTAGAATATAAGAATATGAACTAAAAAAACGGTAAACTAAGCAGTAACAAATTATATTTACCAGGATCAGGTCCTCTGTACCTGCCAGACAGGATAACCTTGTGCATAAGGCTGACCTGCAGCCTCCACACGGTCACCAATGTAAAGATATTCACGCTGAGTTCGATTTCCACGGCGTTCAAGGAGGTTCTTTCGATACATACGGGAAAGATATGTGGATACTGTACTCAATTTTATCTCACCGTAGATACTTTCGTAGTGCTCCTGTATCTTTTGTGAAGTTGACCATTCGCGTGAATGCTCGTATTTCAGGAACATTTCGAGTCTTTCACTGATCGTCAGAGAAGTGTCCATTATTCTGTCACGGAGTGATAAGTTCGGCACGATCTTGTTGTTAACTTGTGGAACTTGTTTTTCTGTGACAGTGGGCTGAGCAACATTTGGCACACCTATATTGGGATGTGATATAGTCGGTTGTTGCTGTTGTTGTGGTGGAATATAGTTAACGGACTGATTCAAAACAGGATCAACAGATGTATTCACATTTTGCTGGTTCACAGGAACGTAGTACTGCGGGTAGTGAACCTGTGTTGGTGGCATCTGCATACCAGGATACATCGGTGGTACAGGTGATGTTACCGGCATAACAGACACTGGGTAAAATTGATTTTGCCCACACTGTTGTGGTTGTAACACTACAGGTTGTGGATTTTGTTGTGAAAAAAGTTGTTGGGCATTCTGCCCGGAATGCAGATTGGCTGATGAAGATCCAGTCGAGTGAGTTTGTGTTTCATCTAAAGTATCAATAAATTTGATTACTCGTTGTTTCACATTCTCACCAGCAAATTCAATGCTGGTGGATTCTTTTCCTTCGTCATCGAGTACTTCGATCCGAATCTTCATCTTATGCGCTCCTGCTAGCGTATCCATCCATCCCCTCAGATCGGTGGATTCACAAACCATTCATCCCCTCAGATTATGGTTTAGTTTTTGTGTGAATGCAGTCAAATTCAATCGCATTGTGGTGATTTTATGCAATTGATACATGCTGCAATATAATAATAGTGTGTGATAATATATAAATATTTCCTTGAATCTGTGTCATTATATGTTTTACGGTAAATTAAAGGGTTTTAAAGCTTTATTTTCAGAAAAAAACAGATAATTACAGCTTAAAATCGAAGAGAATTATTCCATTGAGCACAATGGAGAAAAAAGACAATTGCTCGCCCGAAGCAAAATGATATTAAAACGTATATAATGTGCATGAACTAGATATAAGCCAGCACAATAACAAAAATAACAAAATAATGAAAACAATACGGATCAATTAGTATTTAAAGCGAGAAAGATCCCCAAGAAATACAAATGAAACAAAAAAAGCGTGCCCAATAAGGATAAAAGAATCCATAAGGATAAGATAATTTCTAACACGCAGTTGTTTTATATTACATGATGTTATAAGAAGGCAACATGACCGAAGTAAGTGAAGGATCAACAGCAGGAAATAAGTCCACTGAGATGGATTCTAATGGTGGTGACCACAATACTGATGAGATGCAGGAAATGGACATCAAAGAAGTGATCAGTGAGAACGAGGTTCTAAAGGTCCAGAACGAAACAATGAAAGCAAAGCTTCTTGAAAGCAATATGATGGTGAACAAATGCAGGTCAGAGGTGGATCAGCTTAAAGACCAGCTTGACCACTTGACGACACCGCCACTGTTCATTGCCAGCGTCATGGAAGTAGAAAATGGCATGGTACTCCTGCGCCAGCATGGCAATAATCAGGAAGTTATGACAATGGTACCACCTGAAATGGAAGGAAACCTCGAACCGGGCATGCGCGTAAGCATCAATGCCGCATTCGCCATCATCGACATCATCAGCAGGGCAGCCGATGTTCGTGCACAGATGATGGAACTTATCGATTCACCTGGAATAGATTATGATATGATAGGCGGTCTTGATGAGGTGCTCAAGGAAGTCATTGAGTCAGTTGAACTGCCACTTACAGAGCCAGAGCTGTTCGAGAACCTTGGTATTGAACCACCAAGTGGTGTTCTTATGTACGGCAGCCCTGGAACAGGAAAGACACTTATTGCAAAAGCAGTTGCCTCAAGAGCACATGCGACATTCATTCGTATGTCAGGCTCGGATCTTGTACAGAAGTTCATTGGAGAGGGCGCAAGGCTCGTGAAGGATGTTTTCCAGCTTGCCAGAGAAAAGTCCCCATCCATATTGTTCATTGATGAGATCGATGCAGTAGGTGGAATGAGAACCCACGATGGAACGACCGGTTCTGCAGAAGTGAACCGTACGATGCTTCAACTTTTGGCAGAGATGGATGGTTTCGACCCCAGTGGTAATGTGAAGATCATAGCTGCGACCAACAGAATAGACCTGCTTGACCCAGCTCTTTTGCGCCCAGGAAGGTTTGACCGTATAATCGAGATACCCATACCCGATGAAAAGGCAAGAGAGGATATTTTGAAGATCCATACAAGGAAGATGAATCTTGAAAAAGACCTCGACCTTGCTAAGATCGCAAATATGACCGAGGGCCTTAGTGGTGCAGACCTTAATGTAATAGTTAAAGAAGCAGGCATGTTCGTGCTCAGAAGAAGAGGCGACATGATCACCATGAAAGACTTCCTTGATGCTTTCGCGAAAGTCGTTTCAGAAGAAGAGGTTAACACCCCAGCTGGAATGTTCGCATAATGCGAACTTCCAAATATCTTTTTCGACGAAAGTTATAAATAGAATAGATTGCTTTTAGGGGATGTTAGAAGCAGCAAAACCGTGTGCTCCGATAGTGTAGCACGGCCAATCATACAGGACTCTCACTCCTGCGACTGGGGTTCGAATCCCCATCGGAGCACCATTAACTCTTTTTAATCATTTCAATAAGTTTGTAGCAATTAATATGGATTTTTTGATGTTCAAATTGCCTGCGAGCTTATAGCATACAAATATGCTAAAAAAGTTGTTGATGCTAATACTAGGCATCTAATCATTATTGAAAATAAATATTACAGGACATCAGGAAGGATCACAACAAAAGAGATAGAGATAATATGTCGATCCATTAGATCTTTTGAAGAATGACAAATTAAATTAAAAAAGCAAAGAGTTATCCACCCTTTGCTTCAATTTGTGAAATACCATAGAAGTCCCAGTGCAATACCCATCAACACCCACATTTTAAAGCTACAGCAACCACCAGAGCTGCAGCAACTTCCACTCCGGCATACTGTATCAGCCTCATGGACATCAGCACCTTGCATTTCATCATTCTTTGAAGTATTCTCATTTCCGTTCATGAATTAGTCACTCCTATTTCTTGCTCTGAAAAATATTATAGATTTATAGATCAATATATTAAGATTTCCACTTTGCAGACCACCGATCATACAAGCCATCTGCTTTTGGAAAGGGAAGAAGACATTTCAATATATGCATGCAGGCAACTCACATCCAACCTTGGGTCACTCATCACCAACTACCTTCCGATACTCAAGCTCACAGGCATACAAACAAGCAGCCAATCTCTTCATCTCGCCAAGATCATCAACCGTCTGCTTCAATCCAAGTTTAGAACATTCCCCCGAGACCTTACAAACATCACAACAATTCTGACCCATGCGTTTCCCCCTTAAGATTAAAATACTACCCATCAGCGTTAAAATAGCATGTGACGAAATTTAGAGAACTAAAAAAATGAGTCAAGCATTTCCAGATAGATCCCCTAAAAATGTAATAAAAGGGAAAAAAGTGAACCTTAGAAGCTTGACAAGAAACCGACCTTACTGAATACGAACACAGCGACAGAACCCACGGCAACTTCCTGAAGATTGAAAGGAATAGATCCACCAGGGTTTGTGAGTATATAAAGGATTAATGTTGCGATTCCTGCAAAGGCGAAAGCACCAATGATAACATCTTCCATTTCTACCATTTTTTTCACGCTCATTTTGAAGTAGAGTATTCAATTTAAGCCACTAAAGTAACAATTATTGTATATACACTAACTTCAAACCGTTTTTAAGTGATAATGTGATTTTCCTAAATGGGGATGTCGCATATAAACTTTATGGGTTAAAAATTAAGAAATGTCTTTAAAGGATAGATATCGTTCTCGACAAGAGATAATTAACCTTGCATGAGAAATACAACCCTCCGGCGTTGTAACTACAAAAAAAGAGATGAAGCAAAACATTAACTGAAAATATAAGAAGACTTCTGCCAAGTGAACTGATAGCAGATCAGACATTCATGATTACCGCCCTTGCTGCCCCACAGAATTAGATAACACAGAATCAACAATATTTCCAAGCTCTTCGTCCATAAATGGTTTGAGCAAAAAGCCCTGAGGATCAGCAAGTTCTGCCATCTCCCTCGTTTCACGGGAAGAATCGGCAGTAATGAACACGATCGGAGTATTCGACATTTCCCGTATCTTCATCGCGGCCTCCACACCATTTATTCCGCCCTTTAACCGGATGTCCATGAGTACTAGGTCAGGTCGCATCTCCTCGACCATTGCGATAGCATCAACCCCTCTTGAAGCCAGACCGGACACACAGTACCCCATTTTTGCCAGCTTCAACTTTATCATCATACCGACGATAAGTTCATCCTCAACTACTACGATCTGCGCATCTTTCATAATACTGCCCTAAGATAAACATTAAAGCTCAGGATGACGATCATGCGACACCCAATAAAAATATCAGGTAAGGTCAAACTGAATTCCATCAACCTTCACAGACATATTCACATTATTTATCAAAAGACCTGTAAGTGACTTGATCACATCAAGAGAATCACGGTCATTCTCAGGAATAATGCACTCCGAAGATGATGCTGCAAAAAGCATTCCCATAAAACGACCCTCATGATGGATAGGAATTATCGCAGTACCCTGAAGGCCTTCATCATTGAAGCACGAACCTGAAATAAAAGGGTAGATCTCCGAATAATGCTTGTATATAGGAAAACCATTCTCCGCAAAATTGAACTGAATAGAATTATGATCGAAATAGGAGATACAACTCAAAAACTCATCAGAGAGTCCTTTATGCCTTACGAGGACAAGTCCGCCAGTAACAGCATCCATCATATAAAGAGCACCGGCATTAATAGCATCTAACTGGGTCGTCAGTTTAAGAAGAGCATCCATTGACTCCTCAAGATTGCCAGACCAATTCAGATCATTTCCCATTTCCCTTTGAATGAACATAAAATCAGTTATCTTCTTTTCATCACTAATGTCAACGAGACTACCTTCCAGACGTTCCATTAACCCGAACTCATCATAAACGATCAGTATCTTTTCGCGAACCCATCTGACATCACCATCAGATGTGAAAATACGATACTCCTGCACAAATACCCCATCAGGATCAGCAGGACCATCAGAATAAACAGCCAATGCGTTCCTAACCATTTCCAGATCTGCAGGGTGAATAATATCTTCATAATTCAACCTTTTGGACATGAAATCGTCTGCATCATATCCAAACATGCTAACATTATCAGAAACAAATTCAATAGGCCACCCATACTCAGACTTCCAAACAAAGACCACTTCAAGGTCCTCGTATGAAACATCAGATACCCCTTCGATCATAACCATAGAACCACCCATAATTTATACAACACTTATCAGATAATCAAAACTTGTCAGCTGAATAAAAAAGAAAAGTTCCCGGAAGGATCCGGGAACTTTATACAAATAAAGGAGCTGTTTATACCATTACTTTTTCCTTGAAAGTTCTGGGATCAGACTTACATTTATAGCAGCCATCTTGTCAGTATGTGCCTCGTGCTGTGAATAGAACCACATTGGGACATACAGAGCAAGTACACAGATACCGACAATTGTTGAGAACCAGCTGCCTTCAACACTATTAAGATAGATAACACCGATCAGACAGAGTGGAAGGTTGAAGAGACCGAACATCAATGCAACGTTCTTCCATCCGGTTGGTGCCTTGAATGGCCTGTCAAGACCAGCAAGGTCCGGCCTTGATTTTGCCTTTACGTATGCGAAAAGGCTGATACCGTTAGCACAAACATATCCGATCGCTGATGCAGCAAGTATAGCTGAGGGAGTACCCATTGAGATCAGTACAAGGTTGAAGATACCGATAACGACCATTGCGAGTACAGGAGTACCATGTGCGTTTGTCTGCTTGAAGACCTTAGGAAGGTTACCTTCTGCTGCCATTGAATGCATTGCTCTTGAAGCACCAAGGTATGCAGTCTGGATGATCAAGACCATTGCTGCAATGAGCATTACAATAGCGATCGTTGAACCGAAGCTACCGAGTGCTATCTGTGCAAGTGGAAGCATTGGATCAATTGGTGCAGCTGCAATACCATCGATGCCCAGTACACCAGTAATGGTCATCTGTACAAGGATGAAAGCTACCAGACAGATAGCACCACATGAGAACAATGCCTTTGGTACATCGGATCCAGGTTTCTTATATTCCGGACCATAGATAGCAGCAGTTTCCCATGCGCAAGCACTCCACTGAGCCATTGCAAAGATACCGAGCAAGATCAAGATATGATGGAAATCCCATGCCCAGTCAGTTGGCAACCAGGTACTGGTGATATTGGACATTGCGAAGTCGCCGGTTGCATAAGGAGCCAGTGTGATAATTGCCATTGGGATAAGTGAGAATGCTGCGAGGATATAACCGACAGTAGCACCACTTGAAAGTCCACGATAATTTATAAGGATCAAACCGCCGAATATCACAACACCTGCGATCATTGAAAGCTGGTACTGGCTGAAAGTTGCTGCAAGTGAAGGGAACAAACTGTGAAGATAAAAACCAATAAGAATTGCGAAGATAGCAAGTACAGGGTTCCATGCGAACCAGTAACTCCATGCACTGAATCCACCGATAAGTTTACCCTTGTCGTACTTTCCTTCATGATTAGGTGATTTGAAAACATTCTGTGCAAATCCAGGCAGACCGGATGCATTAGGGAATGTAGTTGCGAGTTCACCATAAGCGAGGTTCTGCATAAATCCCTGGAATACAGAGAGACCCCATACAATAATAGCAAATGACCATAAATAGCTGGCAAAATAGCCAATCGAAGGCAAGATCAATAAAGGTACACCAATAGCAATAGCCAATCCCTGCTTCCAATCGATCGATCGTTCAAGCTCACCGGCTTCACAGACGACCTTTGCACACTGTTCTGCGTGCTGCCAGTCTATACCCGATTTCTTATCCTCAGACATATTACATCACTCCTTTTCTAATAAATACTTCCTGCCAAATCAAAAAACTGAAAAGATAAAAAGAAGACAGGGTAGAGCCCCATCTACTTTTTATTGAAATTATGCGATTGTTTTCCTGAAGGTGTCACAGCAGTTGATTTCGATGTCGAGGAGTTTCTCGATGTTCATCTTAGCTGCAATACCCTTTGCGCAACCTGGCACAGAGGTGATTACACCGATATCGAGGTCTTCTCTGATCTCTCTCATAACGAACTCGTCGGAAAGGTCTGCATTTTCGACACCGAGTTTCTTTGCGACAAAGTCCTTTGCTTCTCCGATCCTCATGTTCTTTGCGAACTGCATCCTTGCAACAAGGTCACCAGCTGCTCTCATACCGGTCATACCGGAAGCCATGATGTGTGCGATTGGCATACCGAGTGGGTCGCCAACACCGATCTATATTCCATCTACGCCTGCGATCTCAACAATTGCCTTGCTTGCCCTTGTTACTGCATCTATTGGAGGGGTCTCAAGCATTGGGATACCGCCAACACCCATACCCATATCTGCGTGACATGGAATGTTTGCTGCTTCGACAGCTGCCTTTGTGAATGTTACTGAACGACCCATGTTCCATGCGGAGGTCTTGCTGGTGTTGGTGTTACATACAGGACCGAAGGTGTTTGCTCCTGCCTTCTCAGCAAGTGCTACCTGCTGGTGTGGCCAGAGGCCTGCAAGTCTTGTACCATCGTACTCAAGTTCACCGTGCATACCGAGAACAAGTTCTCCTGCCATACCTGCGTTGATGTACATGTTAGGGAACTCTTTTCTGAGTGCCTCGATAGCATTAAGTGATGCGTACATGTCACCGTCGCCAGCTGCACCGATGGTATCGAAGTTGACACCGTCAGAGCCGACTGCCTGGAGTTTCTGCATGATCCAGACCATGTCACGGATTCCGTGGTCACCCGCTTTCTGGATAGATTCCTGAGCTTCAGAGATCTTGAAAGCTTTCATAAGGTCGCCTGGGTTCTCGAAAGGACCATCAGGAGTGTAGTACAGACCCATGTTTGGCATTGCACCGTAGAGCATAGGAATGACCATGTTCTGCTGGCAAACTTCCATTGTCTGCTGCTCCTGGGAGATAACTGGCTTGACTGGCTTGAAGCTGTAGTCGATGTGACCGAGTTCCATTGTGTCTGCGCCAAATGCACGCTCGTGGATCATTGAACCAACGAGTCTGCTTGCAGGAATACCTACACCACTGTTACCCTGGTCACCATCGATCCTGATAGCACCGATGTCGTGTGTTACCGGAACTTCAAGTCCTGGATCTACACCGACTATCCTGCCAGGTGCAGTGATGATGTCAAGCATATGGTCCATTTCATCTTCGGAAAGTGCTGGGATGTCACCGAGGTCTGCTGCGTCAGCACAACCTGCTTCGATGTCAGCAAGGATGTCTTCCTTTGTCATGAAGATCTTCTGACCGTCACCCATTCTTAAGAAATATTCTGTTGCCATATTATACACCTCGAACGATCAGAGAAGTAATTCTTTTGCTTTTGCTACAGCTTCACTTGCATTTTCTGCATAGCAGTCTGCACCACATTTCTTTGCCCATGCATCGGTTGCTGGTGCGCCACCGACCATGACCTTTACACTGTCCCTCATGCCGTTTTCTTTGAGAAGCTCGATAACTTCTTTCTGGCCCTGAAGGGTTGTTGTCATAAGTGCGGAAAGACCGACCATATCTGCGTTGGTTTCCTTGATCTTATCAATGAAGTTCTGCACAGGAACATCCCTGCCAATATCGTGGACTTCAAAGCCTGCTGCCTGAAGCATTGTTGATACGATCGCCTTACCGATGTCGTGAACGTCACCCTCGACGGTACCGTTTACAATAACACCGAGCTTAGTGGATGCGCCTTCGCCTGCTCCAAGCTCATCCTGAAGTAATTCAACACCTGCGGACATTGCGTCTGCTGCCATCATAACGTGTGGAAGGAAGAGTTTTCCTCTCTCGAAGAGTACACCAACTTCGTTCATACCTGCTGCAAGACCGTTGTCAATAAGTTCTACTGCTGGGGCCTTTCCCTTTGCCTTCTCTACTGCAGCGATCACATCATCTTTCTTGCAACTTACTACCGCATCGGATAGTGTTTTAAATAATTCTTCGTTTGCCGTGTTACAACCTCCTTTACATCAATATGGACAAGACCACATTGACAGGGCAGCAGGATATTACTCCGCACTACCATAGAATGAAAAAACAGTATGATATATAGCATAATTTGAGTTGTAAGTCCTACTGACATCGGTAATTGCAGATGGCATGAGAAATGACCAGTGGTATTGGATATTCCAGAGGCATGAGAATTTCTAAAGGCTTTGGCATATAAGCTGAAAGAATGCATTTAATAGTTATACGACCTTGAAAAATACAATTCCTTAGACACCTATCTATTATAGACAACCGAAAGAGTCATTACTATTGATACAGGATTTTATAGAAGATAACAGATGAGATCATCGCTTAGTGATACTATATGGCTTTCTGAAAAAAGAAAGAACCTTTTATTATTATTGGTTGAAGGTCCAAGGAACATCGACCAGATCAAGACATCACTTAATGTCACTTCAAAGGCCATGATGCCACAGATCAAGATACTCAAAGAACAGGACATGATAGTCCAGAACGAACTTGATGATTATGAGCTATCCGATGTCGGTCGCATTATTGTAAAGAACATGTCACCCCTGTTGAAGACACTTGGTGTCATTGAAGAGAACATGGAATACTGGGCAACCCGGGACCTTACATCCATCCCTGAATCCCTTTCATACCGCATAGGGGAACTCGGGCAATGTATGTTGATAGAACCTGATCTTAATCACATGTTCGACCTGCCAATAGAATTTACCGAGAACATAATACGTTCAAAGAATGTGAAAATGTTCATCTCGTACTTCCATCCCCTTTATCCCAAATTGTTCATAGACCTCCTTTCAAAAGAGATCGATTTTACACTTATATTTACAGAGTCAGTATTCAATCGTATGAGAACAGACTGTTCAAAAGAAATGGAGCTTCTAACAGGATCAGGAAGTGCTGACCTATACGTTTGTGACGATTCCATTAAACTTACCACAATAACAGTAACTGAAAGATTCACATATCTCTGTTTCTTCAACAAAGAAGGAATGTATGATCACAGAAAGATCATGAGCTTTGATGAAAGTGCCAGTGAATGGGGAGAAGAGCTTTTCATTCACTATCAGAACCTTTCAAGAAGGATCACGGAACTCTAACATAAGGGAGTGAAAAAATGGACTGGAAGAACACACCCCTTAAATCCAAACTTATCCTCTTCATCGTAGTCGGCGTTCTATTAGTATTGGTAACATCAACATCCGTAATTATTTCAACGGTCACTTCACAGGAAGAAACACTTGCTTATGAACAATCGATTGAAAAAGCAAGGGGATTCGCCAACAATTTCGACAGCGATATGAGCAAGAATCATGCCATAGGCCAGACCATTGCCAATTCCATGAACGCTTATGAATCAGCGAGCAGAGATGAAGTGAATGACATCCTCAAAGAGGTGGCAGTACGCAACCCGAATCTTCTGGGGACATATGTATGTTATGAACCAAATGCCTTTGATGGCAAGGACCAGCTTTTCATAAACTCAGAAGGCCATGATGAGACCGGTCGCTTCATACCATACTGGAATAGGATCAATGGAGATCTGACAATTGACCCATTGTTGAACTATGAGGAATCAGATTATTACCAGTTACCAAAAACAACAAAGGTCGATCATATCATTGACCCCTATTTTTACGAAGGTGTGTTCATAGTAAGTTATGTTACGCCTATTTTCAAAGATGATGAATTTGTCGGCATAGGCGGGGTCGATGTATCCCTCACATACCTTGATGAAGTTGTCAGCGAAGTGAAGATATTCGATACAGGATATGCGTTCATGACCGGAAATACGGGAATCCTTATCTCGCAGCCCGAACAGAAGGACTGGATAGGCTACAGAACACTTTATGATTTCGATGTCCCCGAGATCACTGCCATGGCAGATGAGATCAAAGTCGGCAACTCTGGATTTATTGATACTATCGACCCTACAACAGGAAAGAACGTGGTGATGTTCTATGAGCCCATCGAAACAGGCAATTTCTCTTTTGTCCTCGTGGTACCAAAAGATGAAATGCTTGCTGGCGTTACTGAATTGCGCAACAACCTGATTGTGATATCCACAATATCGATTATTTTCATGACAGGACTTGCGGCTATAATCGCTGGATTTGTCACCAGCCCTATCAATGAGATTGTTGCTGATTTTAAGGACCTGTCAGATGCTGCTGTGGTCGGAGAACTCCATGCCAGAGCGGATACAGATGTGGATATCGATTTCAAGAACATACCGCTAGGTTTGAATGAGATCCTTGATGCCTTTACACAGCCCATGACAGAGACCATGAGAGTTACCAACGAACTGGCAAAGGGGGAGCTCCAGACACGTGTAGAAACCGATCTTAAAGGAGAGTTCAAGAATATCGGAGATACCCTCGATAGTTTCGCAACAAAGCTCAATGCTATTATCGATGAATCGAACGCTGTTCTGACAGCATTCCAGAATGAGGATTTCACCCGTAAGATCAAACTAAAAGGAGAAGGAGATTTCAGGATACTAACAGACGGTATCGAGAAAACAAGAGAATCCCTTTACAGTGCGACCACTGAACGTAAGAAAGCACAAGAAGAGCTTATCAGATATTCAGAGGAGCTCGAACACTCCAACCGGATGAAAGAAGAGATGGAGAGGGTCGTTGAGAACAGTCCTGTAATCGTTTTCAAGTGGAGAGCGGAAAAGGGATGGCCTATTGAGTTCGTATCAAAGAACATTTCGCAGTTTGGATATTCACTTGAGGATTTCTCATCCGGCAAAGTAACTTATGCAGATATTGTTTACCCCCAGGACCTTCAAAAAGTGCAGGAACAGCTACAAAAAAAATGCGATGAAGGGGCAAATGAGTTTACCATTGAATACCGGATACTTACCAAATATGGTAAAATTGTATGGGCTGATGAGAGGACATTCATCCGCCGTGATGCAGAAGGAAATGTGGATCATCTACAAGGGATCATTGTAAATATCGATGAAAGAAAACGTGCAGAGGAGGCATTATTGAAGGTTGAGGAAATTCGCAAGAAAGAGATACATCATCGTATCAAGAATAACCTGCAGGTGATATCAACACTGTTGTATCTGGAGTCTGATAAGTTCAAGGATAAAAAGGTAAGGGATGCTTTCAAGAACAGTCAGGACAGGGTCAGGACAATGGCACTTGTCCATGAGAAGTTATATCAGTCCGAGGATATGGAAAGTATCGATTTTGCAGATTATACAAAGAATCTTATTACATACCTCTCCCAATCCTACGTAGTAGGTAACAGGAATATCGCCATCGATCTTGATGTCGCAGATGTTTTCCTTAACATGGATACTGCAGTTCCACTTGGAATTATCATCAATGAGCTTGTTTCTAACTCCCTTAAGTATGCATTCGAGGATAAGGATGAGAACGAGAAAGGTATCATATCCGTAGATATTGAACATATTGGAGATGATTTTATGCTAACGGTCAGCGATAATGGCAGTGGCATACCAGATGATATAGATTTCAGGGATACAGAATCCCTTGGATTACAGCTTGTGACGAACCTTGTTGAGCAGATAGATGGGAACATTGAGCTTGAAAAGGACAATGGAACAAAGTTCATAATAAAATTTACGGAAGAAAAATACAATTGAAAGAGGGTAAATGATGAGCCAGGTCAAGATACTGATAGTGGAAGACGAGAAGATCGTCGCATTAGGTATTAAGAAGATGCTTAAGAACCTTGGATACCTTGTCCCCAGTATCGCATCATCAGGAGAAGAGGCGATCAGTAAGGCAGAAATAACATTCCCGGACCTTATATTGATGGACATTATGCTAAAAGGTGATATGGACGGAGTCGAAGCTGCAGATCAGATTAGAAAGCGCTTTGAGGTCCCAGTGGTATTCCTAACTGCCTATTCGGATGAGAAGATATTGGAAAGAGCTAAAAGGACAAAGCCTTACGGATATATTATCAAGCCTTTTGAAGAGAACAGTCTTCATACGACAATTGAGCTTGCACTTCGCAATTACAGAGAAGAGAAAGAGCTTGAAAGAGCTTAAACCATCCATGGCAAAAGCTGTTCAGCCTGGGTTATTAAAAGTAAAAACTAAAAAAAAAAGCATCACATCAAAGGTGATGCTATTTGTCAATATTATTTCTTGAATTCAGTGTATCCGCATTTGCCACAGGTAAGTCTGTCCTTGTGGTTTGCAAGATATACACCATCGCCACAGCGTGGGCAGAACTGCCTTAGCCTTTCAATGGATTCGCCGTTTACTTTATAGTAGTCTTTGACAGCCATGTTTACTCACCTGCTTCTTCTACAACTTCTGCCTCAGGAAGTTCGTTCCTTTTGAGGACATATTCTTTCTCTACGACCTTCATGCGTGCTGCATCTTCGTAGATCTTTGCATAGCCATTTGCTGCAGACATACCATAGCTGTTCTCGAACTTCTGAAGGATGACAAGTTCAAGGGGTGCGTTAAGCATTGCAGCCAGTTTGCCCCTGACATCGATCCTTGAAGGTGTGGAACCCTCGAATGTTGCATCGAACTTCAATTCACGCCTGTTGAGAAGCGCATTGTTTTTATCTTCAGTAATATTAATATCCATTTAATTTCCTCCGCACGTTATGTAACTGTTCTTTATGATCCTGATCTTCAAGAATCTTATCAAATAGATCCTTAAGTTCTGCTTTTATGAATTCCGTAACCCTTACAAACATTACACCTTTATCCGGTTGACCATAAAGGACCACCGAATTAAGAGGTGCCATTAGTATCGCAGGCAAGGCTGCAAGATCTTCTTCGCCTTGTACGAAAATTCGAACATGTTTATCAGACAAGATCGCATCGCTTATCACACCGATCAGATCCTCGGTTATTACCCCGGGAGGATTATCCACTGTTATCTCAGTGAAACCCTTATGTTTTGTTCCATACACGACCTGTGATGAAGCTGGTGCCCTTTTTGTCCTATCATCCACGATAAGAATATCTGGAATGATATTTGAATCTAGCAAGTGAAAAGTAGTAACATCTCCCACGGATATAAGTTTTGTGGGATTATCGAGGTCATCTACAAGACTTCTGACAGCATCACCGCCAGTACCTGTGTACAAGACCCCGAAAGGTTTCCTTAAAAGAGGCCGAAGGCTTTCTGGTAAGGAAATATATAAACCCAACTTACCGCACCTTCAAAGCGTATTTATCGGCAACTTCAACGCCGATCATTTCTGCTATTATGGAACGTTGAGGATCAACGATAATGACAAGTCCGCTCCAGTCAGCACTCAAATTACTTGAGGCGCAGACAGGACATGTCTGACCTGAAACGATCCTGTGACATTCACGGCATACCTGATCTACCATTTAGAAACACCCCGGATTATTCATCTTTATTTTTAGATTCTTCGGACTTAGGCTTGCGTGCATCTTCAAGCCATTCGAACCTGCCCAGAGCATGCTGACGCATCGTCAGGCCGATCTTACTGTCCCTTGGTTCTCTCTCATTGGTGCTCACAGCAACGATACGGGCACGCACTTTGTCACCTTCTGAAAGAGTACGGTTTCCTACCTTGCTAATAAGCCTACCATTCTTACCATCGTAGGACATGAAATCATCAGTTATCTGGCTAACGTGTAAAAGACCATCCATAGCACCAATGCTGACGAAAGCACCGAATTCTACAGTCTCTACTACCAGACCTTCCATGACCTCCTGAAGTATTGGGACGAATACAATAGCTTCAAAGATCACATCGTAATAGACAGCACCGTCTCCTACAAGGATATGCCCTTCACCTATCTCTTCGATATCAGTGACAGCGACAATGGAGCCCAGTGCCTTATCGACCCTGCCCTCAAGCTTCTCCTTTAACGCATCCTTTACGCTAACCCCTACATCTTCGCCCAACAGACGGGGAGCTACACGGATCGTGTCCTTAAGTTTCATCCTTTTATACATATCTCGATCTCCAATATGCCCTGCATTAATTTAAACTGCTACTAAAATTATAATATGATGGTCACATTATATCCAAACGGTTCTTCTGACGCAAACGCACAACAGTAACATTCGCATCATTAAGACGCTTTACCAGACCAACATCATTGGTTAGCACTGCTGCATCCATATCAAGAGCAAGCTGGAGGATGATATCGTCCGCAATTCCTGCCCTTTCCACGAGAGTACATCTATCTGATAACGAAAGTCCAACCTTTGCAGCGGTTTTGTTCTCGCCCCTGTACTTCTTGACCAGTGCCTTGAGCTCATTGATGACCGCCAGGGGCGCAACGAACTCATCGTACCCGAGGCGCCCCAATTCACCAAAGATGTCTACTTTGAACTGAACCGGTATCATGAAACCGTTCGTATCGATTATAACCTTCAATCTTTGATTACTCCAACACCAATAAGTCGCCAGCGTGAACCAATACGCCTGCTGATAGCTACCATGGAACCGGCCTCAGCACATACAGGACGCTTCAACTTTGCCTCTGCGACATCCTCACGTGCACTCGTAACGATACCTACAGTAGTTGCAGTACCGACATTGAGCATCAGAGGTTCACTTGTCTTGATCTTACCAATGGATTCCTCATCGGATACACCCACCACACGTTCAAGCAACTTCAGTTCAAGAGTGAAAGAATCACGTGTTGGCGGCAATGTGCCAGGCATACCTGCAACCTGTCCCGTAAGGGAATCACTCTTTGTGATGCTTGGGTCCAGACCGGTACCCAATGCAAGCAATCCACCAGGAGTTGCCTCATCGACCTTATCCTTTCCTGCGATTATAAGATTGATGTTGGTGAAGATAGGTTCCCACCTAACAGCGTTCTCGCTCTCGACCTTACGACCAGGACGGATCTCAATATCGTCACCTGCTTTTAAGGTACCTGCTGTAAGGGTTCCGCCAATAACGCCACCTGAGATCTTATCAATAGGAGTTCCAGGTTTGTTGATATCGAAAGACCTTGCAATAAGCAAGTGGGCAGGCTTGTCAAGTTTCTGCACTGGAGTTGGGATCATTTCGTTCATCGCGCTAATGAGAACATCGATATTGATGTTCTGCTGTGCGGAGATCGGAACAACTGGTGCATCCTCTGCAACCGTTCCTTTAACGAATTCCTTGATCTGATGATAATGTTCAATGACCTTTTCCTTTGGAACAAGGTCTATCTTGTTCTGCACGATCACGATATTCTTGATACCGATGATGTTCAGAGCCATAAGGTGTTCCTTTGTCTGTGGCTGAGGACATTCCTCGTTCGCAGCAATGACAAGAATAGCTCCATCCATGATAGCAGCCCCGGAGAGCATTGTTGCCATCAAGGTCTCGTGACCAGGAGAATCTACAAATGACACTGTACGGACCTCTTCCGTTTTAGTACCACAGTGCTCACAGGTCTTAGCAACGCTAAGTCCCTGAGGCTCAGGGCAGTCAGGACACTTCCTGAAAGTAGTATCTGCATACCCTAATCTAATAGATATACCACGCTTCATTTCTTCACTGTGCGTATCTGTCCATACACCGGACAGCGCGCTTACAAGCGTCGTTTTTCCATGATCGACATGACCCACCATGCCAATATTAACACAAGGCTGACTCAATTTTTGATTTCCCTCCCTATCGGGCTAAAATAAAAGTGTAATGTAATATAGATTATCTAAATTAAATGTAACTGCTTTAAAGTTTGTGATACCATGTCATTCCTAATATATAAGTGATTTCAACCAGAATAATATCATACTATACTTATTAGTTATGTTATATCAGACAGAGCGATCAAAGCATAACAATAAAAAAGCACTTAAAAAAATAAAGGCGATAAGATCACTTACCGCTAATTTTCTTTGAAGACATGCTTCGATAAACAAAATATCCCGCAACTGCAAGCACTATGACCACACCTGCACCAATGATCACCAACATATTGGGACCATCAGAATTTGCAGATGCCGGAAGTACATCGGTCTTGATCTTCACTGTATCAGATATCTGGTCATGCCCATCGATATCCTCATACTTGACCTCACTGTTCAAGGCATAAGCCTTTGGAACTGCAAGCTCATCGACCTTAAGCTTGAAAACCGCAACTGTGCTCTCACCTGATCCAAGTGTGCCCAAAAATGCCTGATCATCAGTAGTACTGAACGGATCAGCCGCACTTATCCTCACAGTAGCATCCTTTGCTGGAAGGTCGCCTGTGTTCTCATAAGTAACATATATCATGCTTTCCGAACCAGGATAGAGTTCACCAGTTACGTTGGTCACTTCAAATCTTGCCTCATCCTTCACATATATGTCGAAGGTCGTGTTCTGTGTACCCATGTCGTACCAGAGTCCAACCTCCATATTTGTAATACCAAGGTCAGTTTCATTGTCACCATTTATCTGGACATTCTTCTGGTATCCATAATAGAGATCAAGGCGCATAGGGTAGCCGCCTGCCTCTGTATTATCTGAGATCTCGATGTTAAAGCTGACAGGCGACTCGGTCTTCTGCCCTGATACGAGAGTACCTGCTTCCTGAGGACCGGACTTTACTTTTACAGCAGGATCAAGAGGGGTCAGGACAGCAACAATACCGATAGCTGTCGTTCGCTGGGACTCATAGGACATTTCAGTGTTCTGCAACTTCTGTTCCAGCTTAGTAAGGTAGAAGTCATCTTCCTCGGACCTGAAACCTGTGATCAGACCTTTGTTCATAAGATCGAGTTTCAGTGTGACAGTATCACCGCGTTCAAACTCATTGTCGCCGAGGAGAGTCGCGGTCACATCCGGACCACCATATACTGTATAGTAGTTCTCATCAAAATTGAAGAAATCAGGTAGTTCCGCATTAGCTGCCGTGAACTCACCATTCGATGGCAGTGTAGACGCGGCATGTACCGGTGCTATAAAAAGCAGCAGGACAGCAAGTGAAGCCATGATTGGCAAAGCGTATCTGGAATCGGTCATTTTAAACATAATTAGTCCTCTTCATAATATTAATTCGATAATTTTTCAGTTTAAATATTATTTTTTGTTATTCTTCCTGCGTATCGTATTATATCCCATGTAAGCTACCAACAGGAGAATTCCCGCAATTGCCAGCATAGTGATGCTTATACCTGCATCCCTTGACTTGAGCGGCACCTCAACAATAATGTTGTCCGAGAACTCAATTTCACCGTCCTCATCACGATATTTGATCTCACTGTCAATTCCGTAATCCTTCTCCACCGCAGAGATATCTGCAGCAAGATCGAATGAAGCGCTCTTGCTCTCCCCGGGTGCAATAGTACCCAGGTTTACAACCGATCTGTCCGAGCTAAGCGGTTTCATAACAACTATCCTGGCAAAAGCATCAGCTGCTTCGACCTCGCCCACATTTGTGTAGGTCACATTGATGATACCGGACTGACCGGATGTAAGCTCTCCCTCCACATCGGACACAACGAACTTTGCAGCTGGTTCAACGATAACCGGGATCTGAAGGGTAGTGATCCTTGTCTTGTAGAATGTTGTATGATCAAGGTCAGGCAGACCAAGTCTGACAATACTTCCGTCAGTCATCTCAACCTCATTCTGGAACTCATAACTGACAGGAAGTAGGAGCATATAAGTGCCAGCCGGTGCGTTATCGGAGATGGTAATGGTAAAGGACATCGAGTCATCCGGCAATACTCCCGGGTACAGACTCTCGAGTGTCTGGATACTTGTGATCGGATCGACCTCTATATAATCAGTGGTCGAGACCATCTCAGTCTTTAAGCCAAATGCAGTGGTCCTCAATGACTCATATTCGAGCTCTTTCAGGGACTTTGCATGATCACCATTTTCCGTATCCACGTAGGTCTTGGCCTTGAAACCATACAGCACACCCCTGTTCGAAAGGACAACGCGTACCTGTGCAGTCTCACCCCTCTCGAACTCAGTGTCCCCAATAACGGAAACATAGAGATCAGGTTCACCGTAGGCATCATAATAATTGGTCGAGAACTCATAGGTCGGCTGTACGAACTCTTTTGCTCCTGCTACAGGAGATGCGGTTACTGCGAACAATATCGCAGTCAGCAGGACAGCCACTATGACAACTGAATTCACACATCTGTTCTTTTGTTTGTTTTTACAGTTCATCAAAAGGCATCAGCCTCCGGGTCAGTGCTATATTTTGCAATGTCGATCGTTTCTATATTATCTTCGAATGCACCAGGCATTATTTTTTTTGCCATCCTCTTTTCGCGGAAATTGTCGAGCAATACCATCACAGGCGGGAAGATCACAAATGTTGCGAATAGAGCAAGCCCTACATCTATTACAGTGATCATACCGAAGCCGCTGATCATATTGAAATCGGAAGCTACCAGTGCACAGAAACCGAACAGTGTCGTAAGTCCGGAAGTGACTATCGCTTTTCCGATCTTTACCCCTGCTTCGGTCATTGCTTCTTCAGGACTGGCACCTTTCCCCTTTTCCTCAAAATATCTCTCCATCATAAGTACAGCATACTCGGAACCCACACCAAGGATGAGTGCCCCCAGTGTAGCTGTCATTGGATTGTATTCCATACCCAGCAGGTACATCAGTCCTCCAGACCAGCCAATGACCATGAACATTGTCACTACCGGCACAAGAGCCTTGAGAAGGTCGCGGTAGATAAGAAGCAGTCCACCGAATACCATTCCCAATCCCAGGTATGTCATAAAGATGCGTCCTGAGGTCAGCGCATCGATAACTTCTATGAACACAACGTTGCTTCCGGTTATCGTAGCTGTCATTCCGGGAGGCGGGGACATCCACAGTATATCATCCCTGACAATATCCGTGAGGACTTCAAACCCCTCCATACCAATGCTTCCCATTACGTCACCAACGTTCAGGTTAAGCAGAAGCATATTCTCACCGTACATGAAACGGTCTTTTTGCTGAGCAGGTATCTGTTCATATAGATATCTGATCTCAGACTCACTTTCAGGGATCATACCGCCATTCATCGACTTAATGACACTGGCCATGCTTTCCGCCCCAATGATATTGTTACGGCTATCTACTTCATGAGAACTGAACTCATCCATCCATTTCAAGGTATCAGGATCAGCAACATTGTCAGTCTTGATGATAATGTTCAACTGGTCCTCACCACCTGTAATATCAGAAAGATGCCCCAGTTGGATCAATGCCGGCAGGTCCTGTGGGACAAAAGTTTCCGTATCTGTCTGGATCCCCACCTGAGTATCAGCCACCAGGCCACCAGCACAAAGCAGAACAGCAATGGACAGGATCATGAAAGGATGTTTTATGGTGAAATGAGTAGTACGACCCAGCATCCTGTCCAGAATGTCCGGTTTGGGTTCTCCAGTACCGGGAGATGATGCCTTTGATTTGTTTTTACCCCTCAGGGACAAGTGTCCGAACTTCTCCTTGCGTATGGATTGCATGTTGTCAAGACCATATATCACAGTCACACCTACGAACAGGGAAGCAAGGAAGCACATCGAAATACCTATGAGAAGCAGCTTCGCAAAGTCCTGTATCATAGGTACGCTTGATGTTAAAAGGGAAAAGAATCCTAGTGCTGTGATTATAAGTGCGATCAGGACAGCAGGACCGGTGTGCTTGATGGTATCCACCACTGCCTCTGCCGGCGTCTCACCACGTTCAAGCTCCTCCTCTATACGATTATGGAACTGGATGGCATAATCTATACCCAGACCGATCAGTACAGGGAATGCAGCCATTGAGACCATGGTCATTGGGATCTCCAGATAGCCCATGGCACCAAATGTGTATATGATACCCAGCAGAACAATAGCAAGAGGCATTAACCTCCACCTGACATGACCGAACACAAGATACAGTACAACGATCATCAGGACAACTGAAAGCCCAAGCAATACACCCATACTCGACATCATTGCGTTGTTCATGGAGACCATGAAAGCTGGTTCCCCGGTAACCACTATATTATAGTCAGGAGGGAATTCTGCAAAGGTTACAGATGTTTCGACCTCTCTCAGTATCTCCTGTTTCTGTTCATCAGTCAACGAACCTGCGATCTCGACATAAACAAGTGTGTGAGTACTGTCAGGCATCAGGTGTTCAGGAACATGATCATCGATCAGAGACTGTAGTACTGCTTTGTCTTCAGGCAGTGATGCATCACCGGTAAGACCAAAATGAGCATCTTTAACAACTGTTGCGAGACTTTGAACATCCACTACACCAGGCAGCGACGAAGACATATGATCAAGCCGGTCCATCGCCTGCAACAAAGCGGGATCATTTACCTGTCCGTCCTCTATAATTATAACAATGGCTTCCGTACCGAAGATGTTCATATAGAGGTGATCAAAATCCTGATAAAGCTGGGAAGTTTTCTCAACAAATGTATCAGTTCCGGATTCCATAGTAATGTTCTGTGCACCCTGGACAGAGACAAGGACGAGTAATAAGGCTACTAATAGTATAGGGATAGTATTGTTCTCAATAAAGATTCCCAGTTTTTCGAATAAGTTCTTTATGATGACTACCTCCTCAATTATTATCCGAACGTTTATCCTGAGCCATCTTCTCAAGGAGCAAAAGAGCATTAGAGTGCATATGTTTATGGAATTTGACAAGGATCTTCTGTGCATTTAGTGCTTCATCAATATCCTCATCGCTCAGATCGGACATGCATTCTGATGCGACACTGCACATTTTATCGATCATATATTCAGATCGTTCTAGCCCCTTTTCAGTAAGACCCAATAATGTTTTTCTACGATCAGAAGGATCATCCTTTCGATAAACAAGCCCCTCAGTTTCAAGAGAATCTATCAGGCTTGTAGCACTACTCTTCTTGATCTCCAGATATTTTGCAAGATTGGAAGGCATGACCTCTCCTTCACGTTTTATAAAATGAATAGCTTTATTTGCGGTTTTGTTCAAACAAATATCATCTTTTTCAACGAACTGACCTACAAGGTTGCTCTCCATTTTTCTTTTCAGATAGTCAATTTCAAGATGCAACTCTACCATTTGTTTTGTTTTATCCACAGTGCACCTCCTTAATTTTTATGAGCATAACTTGACCACCCAAGATTCGATAAGAGCATAATTCGATAATCGAATGGTTAGATTTTCTAATATTACCAAATAGATATAAACCTTTCGTGTTAAATATCGAGTATGAATTCAAATATGCGTACATGACTATAAATCGCCCTGTTTATAAAAGAGAATATCCATGAAAAAAAGTAATCGAAAACAAGATAGAAAACATGATCTTGCAGTACATTAATGAGATAGAGAATCGGAAAAATAAATGCTATGAATGAGTTGGAGGAGGAGTGGAATTGGACACACCTCCTCGTTTGGAGTCAGCCCCTAAACAGAATTTATTGTATAAAAAGATTTTGTCAATGATTATTAAAGATGTATCAAAAAATCTTCAAATATTCATTCATTAGAAGAAGAATAAGGAATTTTGGAATGAACAGGTACTATATATCTACTATGACCACAGAATGTTAGATACTGAATAAAACTGAGGAGTTGGTACAACGTTATCTCAAAACATACCATACATGGAATTGACCTATTTTAACCTTCTATCAGCATTGATAGTACTCGTATTAGGCATCATTGTTGCAAAGGTCCTCATAGGGATATTCAAGAACGGATTGAAGAAAACGAATCTACCGGAACTTATCGTGGAATTTCTGTCAAAATTCATCCTCGCACTTCTCTATGTCGCAGTCATCCTTGCAACAGTATCAATGCTTGGAGCAGACATTAGTTCGGTCATTGTCGGGCTTTCAGCAGTTATCGGACTGATCCTTGGCTTTGGAATGCAGGACACATTAACAAATATTGCAGCAGGCATCTGGATCGCCACCCTTCGACCTTTCGATAAGGGCGAGTACTTGGAGGTATCCGGATATTCAGGAAGCGTACATGAAGTAGGGATCATGGCAACCGAACTGCTCAGCCCTGACAACAAGCTCATCACAATACCAAATAAACTGATATGGGGAAGCCCTATTGTCAATGCAACAAGAATGCCCACCAGAAGAGTTGAGGTTGATGTGGGAGTCAGCTACGATACCAAACTCGAAGATGCACTAAAGGTTGCCATGGAACTTATGAAAGACAATTCAATGATCCTTGCAGAACCTGCACCTGCTGTTATTACCACTGCACTCGCAGATTCATCAGTGAACCTCCAACTTCGTGCATGGACGAATACTGGAGATTACTTGGGAGTAAAAGTTGCATTGATGAACGGCATTCTGAAAGCATACAAAGAAACAGGAATCGAGATCCCATTCCCACAACTGGACGTACATATGGAAAAGGAATGATCATTTTTATTTTAGGGGGGTTTAATAAATGACAGAGAACAAAACATCCATTCAGCCATCAACGAACGGACCATATATTGCAAAGGAACTGAACGACCTGAAGAACTCAAAGGGTGATACTTTCGAACCGCAACCCATGGTAGCCCTTTGTCGCTGTGGCCATTCATCGAACAAACCGTTCTGCGATGGAACACATTTAAAAGTGGGATTCAAAGGCGAAAAGGACGAAGGCAGGCAGCCCGATAAAGTCGATGACTATGTTGGAAAAGAGATCACCATCCATGACAACAGGGGTGTATGCTCCCATCGTGGATACTGTACAGACAATCTGCCAACCGTTTTCAGAATGAAGGTTGAGCCATGGATCGAACCCAATGGCGCAAATGTTGAAGACATAATCAGGGTCGTAGAGATGTGCCCATCCGGTGCCCTTAGTTACACAAAGGACGGAGTCTTGCACAAAGAGATAGACAGAGAACCAGGCCTCACTGCCACAAAGGACGGACCCTACGATGCTGTCGGCGGGATCGAGCTTGATGATCCTGAGGGAAACACTCCCGAATCAAAAGAACATTTCACCCTTTGCAGATGTGGTGCTTCAAAGAACAAGCCATTCTGTAGCGGAGAACACTGGCACGTTGGATTCAAAGACGAGAAGAACTAAAATTACTTTATGTGAGGACTGAACATGGAAAATATAGGTGTTCCGTCTGTAACTGAGCCTATGATGAAGAAGCGGAAGGGCAGGATGTTGATGCAGGGATCGTGGGTGATGCGGACCTAGTTCTCCAAAAACTTCTACCACTCATTGAAAGGAAGAGAGAAAACTGAATTCCTTGAACATATCGACGAAATGAAGCAGGCCTACCACGAAGAACTTGAAGCTGAGTCAAATGACCTTTCCATTCCAATAAATTCCGGTTATTTGATACAGGCTATAAGATGGCTGCAAGCACAAAAAGGGTAGATTAAGGAACTACCTCAACCCCTTTCCAAAAAGCAAAATGACCCGTTATCTCTTTTGCTGCCTCTTTCGGTTCAGGATAGGACCAGGCAGCGTCATTATTTACCTCCCCGTTGACAACGATGTCAAAATAATGTGCCAGACCCTTCCAGGGACATGTTGACCTGGTGTCCGACTCCCTTAGATATTCTTTGTTCACCGACTCAGGTGGAAAATAAAGATTCCCTTCGATCTCTTTTACCGAATCACTTTCCGCAAGTATAACTCCATTCCATTTTGCTATTGCCATAATAACCACTCCTTAAAAATAGTTGAAGAACATCGTTTATGTGGTTTTCGGTGAACAGCAGATTAATAGATTTTAAAAGGAACTGGCAGTATCATCGAACATCAACCATCATCAAAGATAGAGACACCCATTTCCTGAAGAATATTACCAAGCCTGAAAAGAGGAAGACCAACGACATTGAAGAAATCGCCATTGATACTTTCAACAAGAACAGCCCCTTTTCCCTGTATTGCAAAAGCCCCCGCTTTGTCAAGCGGTTCCCCTGACCTCACATAGGATACGATCTCATCAGAGGACATCAGTTTCATATTCACAACCGTGCTCACGTATTCACTGACACATTTGCCGGAATCCACATCGAGAACGGTCATTCCAGTGATGGCCTGAATTGACTTACCGCTTATGCTTTCAAGCATCTCCTTTGCCTTTTCCGGAGTATGCGGTTTTCCCAGAACGACTCCCTCACAAAAAACAACAGTATCTGCGGAGATGATGATGCCCGAATCGAACCTTAAGGCAACATCCCTTGCTTTCTCCAAAGAGTGAAAGACCACCAACTCCTCAACGGTCATGTCCTGGCGATGAGTTTCCTCGTACGAGCTAACGCATACCTCAAAATCATCCCCGATCAACTGGGAAAGCAGTTCTTTCCTGCGAGGAGAAGCGGAAGCAAGTACGACCTTTCTCACATCACACACCTTTGAAATAGTGGCCGGAAGTGAAATCAGAACCCCTTTTTGAATAGATGACCGCATCCTTACCATCCATGACCCGGCGGTATGCAGACGTGATGTCCTGAACATCCCTTTTGCCATAAAGGGAAAGGTCCAGACGTATCACATCGATCCCGCATTCTTCGAACTTTTCCACATGGTCCAGCATCTCAGTGACCATTGAATCATAGATAAGTGTCCTTTCCCCGACACGCTTGACAGGATATTCATCACTCTTCGAATCGACAAGAAGGACCTCACTGCCTTCAATGCTGATCCCATTATCCATCAGAGGCTTTAGCAGATCATGTTCGGTTATGAGCATAAGTTCCCGTCCATGTGCAACCGCTTCGAGCTGGTGAGACTTCCCGCGACAGGAGATGTCATCTGCCACATCTTTCATCTCATCCATATTGAGTTCACTGGAAAGGGTCACACGGAATGCCCCTGCCCTGTAGAACTCATCCGTAGTATAGGAATTGAATGTGTTGAACTCCTTCTGTACAACAAAAGGAATGTCCATCTTTTTTGCCAGCTCGACCTGTCCCAGCGTATAACAAGCTATACGCAGACCTTCCTCTTTTACGGCCTCGAACATTGGAATAAGTGCTTTCAGCTCAGCCTCATGAGATATACGAGGAGCCAGCAGAACGATCTCCACTGCTTCCTTGACATCCCTGAACATCTCAGCATACTCATCTGAAAGCACTTCCGATAATTTACTTATCGGTAGATAAACAATATCAGCACCGCACTCCACAGCAGCAAGAAGAGCATCGCTGTTCTTTACCTCCACACTTAAGAGAGGGACAGCATTTTCGGACCCATCGGCAGCCGCATCATCACAGAAATGTGGCATATCGGACAACTTCGGATTTTTTTCTTCCCTTCGGTAAGATGCCAGTATCTTTTCCAGCAGCATATCCGCAGCCTGCCTTCTGGCATTCGTGAGCACACCCATGGGAATGAAGATCTCGCCATTCATATTCACATCGACGTCCTTTGCCTCAAATGAGGTATCGCCGAGCTTTTCCATGACCTCGACGATCTTTTCCTTTGACATCGGTGCCTTCTGGGCCTTTTGCACTACGAACTCATCAACGAATTCAGCACTAAAGGAAGCAGAAGATATCCTCACCTTCAGCAAATCATCCACACCTGCATCCACTTCAATGGAAACCGGCAACCCCTGTTTTCGTGTTCGCTGCAAACGTTCCAGAAGTCTTTGATCAGTCGTCAGATAGACCTCATTGCCCACAGAGACGGCCTTTCCGGTCTTTGAGCTGATCTCAAGGGTAACATTGTCCCCTTTATTTGCCTCCTTGATCTCCTCGCCATCTGCATCAAAGAGCTTGTTCACAGCCGACCCCAGAACACCGGCCTTTGTGTGTATGCCCACACCGTCCTTCAAACGAATATCCTCGTTCAAGGTCAGATTAATGCTTGTATTGTACTTGAAATCCTTTACTTTGCTGATCTTGCCCAAAAATACACCGTAACTGGAACTGTATTTCGGATGTGAGACATCCCTGTCCCCAAGAACGAAACCCTTGGTAAATCCTCTGTAGAACAACTGTGCAAGGTCCTTTTCGAGTCCCTTTATCTCATCCTCACCAAGTTCCTCAGAACTACAGACAGCTTCCACTACCTGCTTATAAGCATGAGAACTTTCGGTCACATATTCGGGTCTTTTCATCCTGCCTTCTATCTTCAGGCTTTTAACACCGGTCTTGACAATATCACCTATCTCGGAAAGAGTGCAGAGCTCAGCACAACTTATAGGGAATCTACCTGTGATCTTCTCATTCACGCTCCTACCATTCACAACAAAGACATAAGGTCGCCTGCAAGGCTGTGCACAAGCACCGCGATTGGCACTGCGGTCATTAATAAAACTGCTGAAAAGACATTTACCGGAATAAGAATAGCACAAAGCACCGTGTACGAATATCTCGATCTCAACATCGGAATTCTTAACAATATCCTCGATCTCGCTGACCGAGAGTTCCCTTGAAACAATGACACGGACAGCACCGGCATTTGCTATGAAGTCCACACCTTCGATGGTGTGAACGGTCATCTGTGTGCTTGCATGCAACGCAAGGTCAGGATAGGTCCTGTGCAGGATGCTCAAAAGCCCGAGGTCCTGAAGGATGATCGCATCGATACCAAGCGAATATGCCCTATCCACAACATCAAGGGCATGCTGGAGCTCATTCTGTTTCACAGGTATGTTCAATGCAAGGAAGGCCTTGATACCATGAGAGTGAAGCAGGTCGATGGTCTCCTCAAGATCATCTACGGAAAAGTTCTTCGCGCCTTTTCTTGCATTAAGGTCCGTAACACCAAAATAGACAGCATCTGCACCACCTTTAATTGCGCCTATCAATGCATCGACATCGCCCGCAGGAGCCAGTATTTCCGGAGGAGTAGTACAGACCGTATTATCATTTTTCAAAATATCAACTCATAAATTTTAAGGGAGGTATCTTACTTTCCGTAAGAAATACCTATCCCTATAAAAGAACTTCCTGTTCATATCTCACTTCTTAATTCCCGTGCTGCTTCATGCATACGGATAGAATCCTCGCCCCTACCCATATCTCCAAGCAATGAACCAAGATTATCAAGGGTTATGGAAGCGTGTTTCTTGTAACGAACATTCTCCGGATCAGCATTCAGCAATTCAACATATGCCTCAAGTGCTGATTCATAGATGCTCTTTGCATCTTCATGGCGACCCATATCCGCAAACAGTTTTGCAAGATTGTTCAATGTAAGAGCAGCACCGTATTGATATGCTGAATCCTCTTTATCCCTGTCAAAAAGATCGACATATGCTTTAAGGGAAGCCTCGAACATTGCTTTAGCTTCTGTAAACTCACTATCCTGTGCAAACATCGTACCAAGATTGTTCCTGATAGAAGCTATCTCGAACTCATGAACTATTGGTGATTCACCTTTTTCGATAAGCATTTTCCTGATACTTAATGCCATTTCATAACTCGAACGTGCATCAACATTCCTACCGGCGTTCATTAAAAAACTGCCCATGCGGTCATAGAGATCAGCCACCTTCGCATGATGCGAAAGATCAGATGGATCAATAAGAGAAAGCTTCTCGTACATAGAGATAAGGACATTGAGGTCAGCTTCTTTTTCACTGGTATCACAGTCAATTTCAAGAAGACGTTCCATACCACTCAATACATTACGGAACATAGAAATGAAAGTGATGTTTTCAGGCTCCTCCTGCATCAATTTCATCAGGATATTAAGAGTGGAACCATACATTGAACGGACATCATCGAGACGACCAGCATTCATCAAAAGACCGATCATTAACTCATTGAGTTCTACGATCTTAATATGATAAGAAAGATCAGAGGGATCAATAAGAGAGAGCTTCTCGTACATAGAGATGAGGAAATTGAGATCAGCTTCTTTTTTACTGGCATCAAATTCCGTATCAAGAAGAGATTCCAGATCAGTCAATGTCGTATGGACCATGGAAAGGAAAGTGACATTATCAGGCTCCTTTTGCACCAGATCCATAAGAACATCAAGCGTAGAATCGGACCTTGAACGGGCAGCATCAAGACGACCGGCATTTATCAAAGTAAGGACCATGCGCTCATTGAGTCCGGCGATCTTTGCATGATAAGAGAGATCGGAAGGATCAAGAGTGGAAAGCTTCTCGTACATAGAGATAAGAACATTGAGATCAGCTTCCTTTTTACTGACATCAAATTCCGTTTCGAGAAGAGATTCCAGATCAGCCAATATCGTATGGACCATGGAAAGGAAATCGACATTATCGGGCTCCTTTTGCACCAGGTCCATAAGAACATCAAGTGTGGAATCAGACCTTGAACGGGCATCATCAAGACGACCAGCATTTATCAAAGTAAAGACCATGCGCTCATTGAGACCGGCGATCTTTGCAGCATAGGAGAGATCGGAAGGATCAAGGGTGGAAAGCTTCTCGTACATAGAGATGAGGAAATTGAGGTCAGCTTCCTTTTTACTTGCATCAAATTCCGTTTCGAGAAGAGATTCCAGATCAGACAATATCGTATGGACCATGGAAATGAAAGTGACATTATCGGGCTCCTTTTGCACCAGGTCCATGAGAACATCAAGTGTGGAATCAGACCTTGAACGAGCAGCATCGAGATGACCGGCATTTATCAAAAGAATTATCATGCGGTCATTGAGTTCGCCGATCTTTGCAGTATAGGAAAGATCGGAGGGATCAAGGGTGGAAAGCTTCTCGTACATAGAGATGAGGAAATTGAGGTCAGCTTCCTTTTTACTTGCATCAAATTCCGTATCAAGAAGAGATTCCAAGTCAGTCAATGTCGTATGGACCATGGAAAGGAAAGTGACATTATCAGGCTCCTTTTGCACCAGGTCCATAAGAATGTCAAGTGTGGAATCAGACCTTGAACGAGCAGCATCGAGACGGCCAGCATTTATCAAAAGAATTATCATGCGGTCATTGAGTTCGGCAAGCTTTGCAGTATAGGAAAGATCGGAGGGATCAAGGGTGGAAAGGTTCTCATACATCGAGATGAGGACATTGAGAACAGATTCTATTTCAATGTCATTATCGTTCATTTTGATAAGAGCTTCCATGTCATTAAGTATAGCACGGAACATCGGAAGGAAAGTAAGATTCCCAGGATCCTTCTGAATAAGTTCTATCAGATCGTTAAGTGTGGACTCATATTTTGAACGAGCAGCAGAGAGACGACCGGCGTCCATCAGAACATTGCCCATGCGATGATCGAGTTCGACGATCTTCACATAATGAGAAAGATCGGAAGGTTCCAGCTGGGAAAGTTTCTCGTACATAGAGATAAGGACATTGATATCAAATTCCTTTTCGCTGTCAGCACAATCGATCTCAAGAAGATGTTCCATATCTGCAAGTAAAGTACGGAACATAGAATGGAAAGTGAGATTCTCAGGATCCTCCTGAATAAGGTCCATAAGAACAGTAAGTGCGGAATCATATTTTGAACGAGCAGCATCGAGGCGTCCAGCGTTCATCAAAAGGCTGCCTACCTGCTCATTGAGTTCGGCGATCTTCACATGATGAGAGAGGTCGGACGGATCGAGAAGAGAAAGCTTCTCGTATATCGAGATAAGAACATTGAGGTCAGATACTTTTTCACTTTCATCAGCGTTCATTTCAAAAAGAACTTCCATATCGTTCACTATACTGCGGAAGATCGAAAGGAAATTGGCATTATCAGGCTCTTCCTTCATCAATTTCGTCAGAACAGTAAGTGTGGAAATATACCTTGAGCGAGCAGCATAGAGACGACCAGTATTCATTAGAACATTGCCCATGCGCTCATTGAGTTCGGCGATCTTTACATGGTACGAGAGATCAGAGGGATCAAGGTTGGAAAGCTTCTCGTACATAGAGATAAGGACATTGAGATCAGCTTCCTGTTCACTGGGATCACGGTCCGTTTCAAGAAGGGATTCCATATCATCCAGCATCTCAAGGACCATTGGAAGGAAAGTAACGTTAGCAGGATCCTCCTGTATAAGGTCCATAAGGACGTCAAGGGTAGAATCAGACCTTGAACGAGCTTCATCAAGATGACCGGTGGTGATCATAAGACGTATCATGCGGTCATCGAGCTCGGAGATCTTTGTAACATAGGACATGTCAGAAGGATAAATATCGGAAAGATTCTCATACATATAGATGAGGGTATTGAGATCCGATTTATGTTCACTGAAATCACGATCGGTTTCAAGAAGAGATTCCATATCATCCAGCATCTCACGGATCATGGAAAGTAAATTGACATTCCCAGGGTCCTCCTGTATCAGATCCATGAGGTCGTCAAGAGTGATATCAGACTTTGAGCGAGCATCATCGAGACGGCCAGCGCTTATCAAAAGATGGAACATGCGCTCATTGAGTTCTGAGATCTTTGCAGCATAGGAGACATCGGAGGGATCAAGATCGGAAAGTTTCTCATACATAGAGATGAGGGTATTGAGATCAGCCTCCTTTTCGCTGACATCATGACCAGATTCAAGAAGACCTTCCATGTCAGTAAGTATGGTACGGACCATTGGGAGATAAATTGCGTTATCAGTGCCATCATTGATCAGATCCATAAGAACAGCAAGTGTGAACTCATGCCTTGAAAGGGCATCTGCAAGCATTCCCTTATCCGCATTTTCGCGGGCAATATTTACCAGCCCGAGAATGGGATCAGTGATCCTTTCAAGTAAACGTGGTTCATCCTTTGCGAGATCTTGAAGCATATCCAAGAGTTCATGAAGCTTCTTGCTGGAAGCATCGTATTCCTGCATATCAAGAAGTAAATTGACCTGTTTTTCCAGTATATCTACGATGTGGTCACGGAACAAATTGTCAGTTGTATCGTTCTTTAGCAGTCCGGAATATCCGCCATAAGCACTTTCAAAATTCGTTCTTGCATCTTCCAGAAGTCCCATATCGTAGAGAAGATTGGCAAGATTGGTCTGAATGGTCAGAGCTTTAACACCATTGGAGCTGTTAAGAGGATCGAGAACAATGAGCTTAGTTGATAATTTAAGTGCTCTTTCGAACCTTTCTTTTGCATCCTTTTGATGACCATTTTCAGCAAGGAGGGTTGCAGCATCATTGAGCGCAGAAGAAGCAGAGGAACAATGAACAACATTGTTCGGCTCTTTTGAAAGCAGTTTATCATATGCTTTCACTGTCTCTTCAAAGAAAGGTCCGGCATGCTCGGTATCACCTTTATTGACAAGAAGAGTAGCTACCTTGTTCATAGCCAGGGCTTTGTGTTCCACAAAGGAAGGATCCGATTTTGCAAGAGCATCCACTAGCTCAGATGCCTCCATATACCTATCAAGAGCTGCATCAATTTCCCCGTTGGATTCCATTATTTCCGCAACAGATTGAAGGGTGTTTATTAACAGATCGATAGAATCTGCATCCCTTGCTTGTTTTTCAGCAACAAGCAGTAACTCAAGAGCATCTTTCTGCTGTCCGGCATCTAAAAGGGACATCCCTTTTTTGAAATTACGAAGTGCCATATCTTTTGATCTTTGTGACATGATCTCTAAACCTGTGATTAGTATCTGATTTCCACGTTATCAGACTTCATTTAAAGCAAGCTATCATTATTAGTCTTTGCCTAAAAGGGACTTTTATTTATATAGTCCAGCCCATTGTTAAAGGGATCGAGCATGGAATTGAAGAATATATTGCGACAGGTGAAAGAAGGCAGTACAGACCTTGTGAACGCAGAAAGTCAGATACGTTCCATGGGATACGTACCGGTATCCGATATCGCAAAACTGGACACGTTCCGCAAATACCGTACAGGGTACATGGAAGCTATCCTTGCAGAAGGAAAGGAACCAGAAGACATAGTAGAGATAGTGAAAGCACACAACGAAAATGCCGGAAGAACACTTGTTACACGCATTAATGAAGAGCAGGCATCCGCCATAAAAAATGCATTCGAACCGGAGAATATTGAATGGGACATGCATTCAAGAACAGCGGTCGTACATGACGGCACCCCTGCACCAAGGACAGGAGGCACTGTGGCCATCATTACAGCCGGTACTGCCGATATCGATGTTGCAGAGGAAGCACGCATGACCGCCTCAGAGATGGGGTGCAGTACAATTCAGATATACGATGTGGGTGTGGCAGGGTTCCAAAGGCTGATCTCTGAGATGAGTGTCTTTGAAGAGAACAGACCTGACGCGATAGTCGTGGCAGCCGGAAGAGAGGGGACGCTGCCAACGGTAGTGTCCAGCCTTATAGATGTACCTGTGATAGGCCTGCCCGTATCGATCGGATACGGTGCCGGTGCCAAAGGAGAAGCTGCACTTCTTTCGATGCTGCAGTCATGTTCCATATTATCAGTGGTCAACATCGATGCAGGCTTCGTTGCAGGTGCTTTTGCCGCAAGGATAGCAAATAGTGTTGCAGAAGCGAGAAAGAAAGAGTTCTTAAGGTGAGATACCATGAGAACACTTGTATTTGAACCCTTTTCAGGTGCTTCCGGAGATATGATACTTGCAGGACTGATCGACGTTGGGGCAGACAGGGAAAAGCTAAAAGAAGTTATCGAAGCCTCTGTGGATGTTTCAGTAGCTGTTGAAGATGTCATTAAGTGCGGGATACGTGCAACAGATGTTCATATCCATACGAAGGACAGTGCAAGGATAAGGTCATTCGAGGAACTTATAGGCATAATAAAGGATGCGAACCTTCCCGAAGAGGTGGAAAAAAGCGCCATTGCAGTATTCAGGATCATTGGAGAGGCAGAAGCAAAGGTTCACGGAATGCCTCTTGAGCAACTGCATTTCCACGAAGTGGGGCAGGATGATGCACTTGCGGATGTCATAGGCTCTTGCTATGCAATTCACGAGATGAATGTGGAAAGTATATTGTGCACTCCTGTAAATGTCGGAGGAGGGAGAGTTAGAAGTGCACATGGTACATTGCCTGTGCCAGCTCCTGCGACAACCGAGATACTCAGTGGAAGTGGTCTGGAAGTACATAGCGACGGTGATAGGGAACTGCTCACTCCAACAGGAGCCGCTTTACTCACTTATTTTGCAGACCCCAGCGACCAACTCCCCCCGGGAAAGATAATGACCACCGGATATGGTGCAGGGGATGCGGAGACTGCCATGCCCAACGTCCTTCGTACAATGCTCATGGAGACAACAGGAGTTCTTTCACGGGACCATATGGAGGTCCTTGAGACGAATGTGGACGATGTTACCGGAGAAGTGCTTGGGAATCTTTTTGAGGCACTCATGGAAACCGGTGCCAAGGATGTCGCCATAACACCTGCCACAATGAAGAAAGGGCGCACTGGCCACATCATACACGTCATCGCACGTCCCGAGGACAGCGAAAGGATAGCAAGAGAGATTATAAGACAGACTGGGACCCTTGGGGTTCGTATCCTTCCAACAAAGCATCGTTTTATTGCAGAACGTAAGATGCAGAACGTGAATATAACTATAGGGAAGCAGACCTTCCAGGTAGCTGTCAAGATAGCACATGACAGGTCGGATGAAGTCCTTCATATTTCAGCCGAATTCGAGGATTGCAGGAGAATAAGTCAGGAATGCGGGCTTCCATTGAAGGAAATCATAAGGCGCGCTGAGGAGAAGGCCTGGAACGAGATTCTAAAGAAATAAATTTTCGGGATCATATTTGATAACGGCTGTATAAATTAACCGCTTGTCAAAAATGAAGCCACACAGTTGCATTTATTAAGAAAGGGCATTTCAAAACAAACCTGCTTGTTATTAGAGAAAAGGTAGTTAGTGGCGTGAAATACACCTCATCTTTTTCAATATTATTACTCGGAAAAAGATACTGACATCAAAATTTATCATTTTCTACTTTTTTTAGCTGATTTGTGATCATAACGTCAGTAGAGATTGTTTTTGAGAGATATAATGAAAGATCCTCAATTATTAGAAAATACGTTTTATTGAAATCTCTGTGGACATGAAAGAGCAAAACATCCAACAGATGTTGATTTTTTAGAATAATAAAGTTATTAAAGCATATATTGTAAATTGTAGAAAACTATATATATTGAAAGTAGTACACAAGCAAATTTGTTTATAAAAAAATTACAAATCAACATCAAATTTAGCATATTTACCGGAATCGTATATAAATAAATACATAAACTATAAATAGTAGTAGATTAGTCTTTGATTGCCGATTGAATAACAGGCAATCGGCAAAAAGGAGTCTAAAAACGATTTAACTAAAAAGGAGAAACAGCTATGTCTGAAAAAATAGAAGTGCGAGTAGTCAATACTTCACCAATGGCACATGTATTGCATGGATTCAAATTGAGCGATGTAAAACCTGAAAACAAAGTGCATGCTATCCCAGATATTCATGCATCCATTGCAGAATGATAGTTGTTCTTTTGTCAGGCCTCGATATTCATTACAGATATCGTGCCAACTATCTTTCCTTTAATAATTGGCCATTAGGCCAGAACTAAAATTAAAAAGTTGTTCGTGAGGACTTATTTCCTCACGACATCTTTTGCTTGTTTTAAATGTCCGGTACACTCATCCATTTTCATGGCTGCTGTACGGATATGACCTGCAACTTCATTAAACCCTGCAGCTTCCAGCTTGGAGATCCAATCGTTAAAGCTCTTGCTATGACTTTCATTATGTTCGATCCAGTGTCCAAGAAGATGTTCCAGTTTACCTTCATCAAGTTCTTCTGCCATTATACTACCTCCACTTTCAAATTCACACAGTTCTCGGGTCGGTTATCTCACCTGTGATCGCTGATGCCGCTGCTGTTGCAGGAGATGCAAGATAGATGAAACCACCTTTACCCATCCTGCCCTTGAAATTACGGTTTGCTGTCGAGATACATACCTCGCCTTCACCTATAACACCCATGTGACCACCAAGACATGGACCACACCCAGGAGAGCCCAGTGTGACACCAGCATCGAGAAGCACTTCTGCAGTACCATTGCGGACAGCCTCAAGCATTACTGAGCGGGAAGCTGGAATGACGAGGGTCCTTACAGCAACCTGTTCACCTTTGAGGATCTCAGCAGCCACTTCGAGGTCTTCCAGTCGTCCATTGGTGCAGGTTCCGATGAACACCTGGTCCACTTTTTTGCCCTCGATCTCCGACACATCACACACATTGTCCACCTGATGCGGAAGTGCAACCTGCGGTTCGAGGTTTGCACAATCAATTTCATATTCGGCACAGTATTCAGCATCCTCGTCTGCATAGACGGGCTCATACCCTTCCACAGCCCTGCCTTCAAGGAAATCGAAGGTCTTTTGGTCAGGCGGCACGATGCCTGCTTTAGCACCCATCTCAATGGCCATGTTTGATAAGGTCATCCTGCCGGATATGGACAGGTCGGTTATTGTATCCCCATAGAATTCAGCAGCCTTGTAAGTAGCACCTGATGCGCCAACCGTGCCGATCACTTTGAGTGTTACGTCCTTGGCAAGAACGTTCTTCTTCAGTTTTCCGGAGGCAGTCACTTTAATGGTCTCGGGCACCCTGAACCAGAGTTCACCGGATGCGAATATCTCGGACATATCAGTTGCACCGACACCCGTACCAAAAGCACCGAAAGCACCATAGGTGCATGAATGGGAATCAGCCCCGACAACGAGCTTACCAGGCATTGCAAAACCGTTCTCAGGGAGGACCTGATGGCAGATACCCTCACCCACATCGAAGAAGTTAGGTATGCCCTGCTCCACGATCCATTCCCGCATATCATGGTGTAAAGCCGCAGTCGTTTCCGTGTTTGCAGGTGTTAGATGGTCAAAAGGAATAACAATGCGCTTTGGGTCCCAAACATTTTCAAGGCCCATGTTCTTGAACGAACGTACCGCAAGCACACTTGTGCCATCGTGAGCCATTGCATAGTCAACTTTTGCCATGACGAACTCATTGGCTTTTACATCCTTTCCACTTGCTTTGCTGAAGATTTTTTCACTGATGGTACTCAAAAGATTAACTCCTTGTGTCGCTTGCTTAGTGTATAATACAATGAACAGGTAAATATTTGTATCCGTCCCCTGATCAAAATAGAATTATAGCCAAGACGATCACAGCAATAGAAAAGGTAAGCCAAACGGCCTGAAAGAAAGAAGAGGAGATCAAGAAATGCTTTTGAGCTTTTCGATGTTCTCCAATAGTATTTTGTTTTCAGACAATACTTTTTTCTCAATTGTCTCGATGATCTCATCCATTGGAACAATGAGCGAATAAACCTTTATTGGCCGGCCTTTGCCCTGTTTCTTCTTTAGTTCCTCGACCTCGACCCAATTGTTCTCTTTGAGGTAGTTCATAGCAATGCTGACTTCCGGCTGCCTCAGACGGGACATCCTCTCAACCTCACGAGAAGTGATCTTATCAGTACTGAGTAAACAGGCAAGCGCTTTTGCAACCGGTTTTGAGACATTTAGTTTCTGAAGAAGCATTACCATTTCGTGTTCTTTGTCATCCATATACGGATCTCCATCATCCATGCCTACCATTATATCACCAATTTTATAAAGAACATATTATCATTGTAGTTTATAAAATTTATGGTTGTATTATTATAATAGTTGCAATATAAACATCCGAATAGACTTTATTCAGGACATAAATAAAATTATATATTATTGTAAAAACACAAGCATGCACCCATAAAAAATTCATACGACCAGGATACAAGTTGTGATATTCGCGGCTTGAGAACACAACATTATCCCCAGAATATTGTATTAGTAGCGTATCAGAAGAGATAACAAAGATAGAAAGCAAAAGCTTTTGATCGAAAACTATTAAGAAAAAAACAATTTAATTCAGAAATCACAAGAACAAAGCTCTTAATCGCAAAATTCAAAAGAATAGAAGTGAGTGGGCCCGATGAGATTCGAACTCATGGCCTCACGGTTATCAGCCGTGCGCTCCACCTAGCTAAGCTACGGGCCCAATGCGTCTCTTGCACGATGTTGTTCATCGTACGAGCTACACAATACTCATTCTACTACATTAAGATTGCGCTATCGACCCGCGTCTCCTCGAAAAAATATAAGGAGACGCAGAAAATAGCTACCATTGAAAGCGATAAGTTTATCATACATCATCGTAACTATGTCACTAATTATCCAATTGTGGGCCGGTAGATCAGGGGAAGATCGCTACCTTGGCATGGTAGAGGCCTCGGGTTCAATTCCCGACCGGTCCACTTAATTTTTTTAGATATGCTTATTTTGATATTGCATTTTTGTCTTTTGTTCGTTAGTAAAGGTTAGAACTAAATCCTTATATACAGCAAGATGCCACTCTAAAATAGAGGGATCCTTTCAATTTAACGGGGGTTAGAATATGACAGGAAAGGAATTTGATCTATCATTAGATGGGCTTCTTGAGCTTGAAGGTGTAATAGCAGCGGGATTTTTAGTCCATTTCAAGGCATTTTTTGCCCTTTCATGCTGCAACAACCACGACCTCTTGAAGAATGTTGTTGAATTGTAATCGGGCAGGAGGCTGCATTATGATAGGCATCACCAACAATTAATTCACATTTTACAATTTCATAACTGGTTTTTGGTCTAACCAATGACACTGGGGCATATTAAGGGGGTAAAAACAAATGAGTAAGCTAACTTCAGGTAAGATCTCCATTGAAGACCTGGAAAACGTCCAGATCAACATTAGCAACATTGTGGGAGCTATCGAAAAGGAAATAGAAGAAAAAGGTGAGAAGGGACCAACTCCAAGACCCGGAATAGCAGCACTAAGGGACTGGGACTTTAAACTGCTCGATCGGTACGAGCCTGTGTATACACCGACGTCCGACCAATGCGGTTACTGTACGTTCGGTCCATGTAATCTGAGTGGTAACAAAGAAGGAGCTTGTGGCATCAATCTGGCAGGTCAGACCGCGCGGGAGTTCCTGCTTAGTACGATAATAGGGGCCGCGGCCCACTCTGCACACGGACGTCACCTCCTTCATTATTTGATCGAAAAGTTCGGCAGGAATCATCCCATTGAGGTGGGGTCATCTAATATCAAAGCACCTAACACCCAGACTGTCACAGGATACAAACCAGAAACTATCGGTGATCTTGAAGCGGTACTGGTGTATGTAGAAGAACAGCTAACCCAGCTTATGGCAACAATCCACATGGGCCAGGAAGGCGAAGCTATCGATTTCGAGTCAAAGGCCCTGCACGCCGGGATGCTCGACCATGTGGGCATGGAAGTGTCTGATATCGCACAGATCTCATGTTTGGGATTCCCCAAGGGAGAGGCCGAAACACCTCTCGCAGAGATAGGTATGGGGTCTATCGATTCCACAAAACCTGTATTGATAGTTATAGGGCACAATATGGCGGGTGTTTCCAATATAATCGATTACATGGAAGAACATGACCTTCTTGATAAGATCGAACTTGGAGGGCTGTGCTGTACCGCTCTTGACATGACCCGCTATAAGACAGAGGGTGGAAATGCTCCAAAAGCAAAGATAGTCAGTACCCTTGCCAAACAACTGAAGATGATACGTTCAGGCGTTCCGGATGTCATTGTTGTTGATGAGCAGTGTGTGCGTGCCGATGTCCTCAGAGAGGCAAAGAAGCTCATGATTCCTGTGATCACCACCAACGAGAAAATAATGTATGGCCTCCCAAACAGGTCAAATGACAGTATAGATGACATCCTTGATGACCTGACCAGTGGAAAGGAGCCAGGTGCGCTCATGCTTGACCTTGACAAGCTTGGAGAACTGGCACCACTTCTTGTGCAAAAGATGGCGACCATACGCGATGAAAAGGGCATAAGGGGACTACCATCCAACGACGAGTTCAAAGAACTTACGTCGAGATGTGTCCACTGTCTGGCATGTGAGCTTGCCTGTCCGACCAATCTGCCCATCAGCGATGCAATGACCGCTGCAGAAAATGGAGACCTGGAACCATTTGAGGTACTCCGCGACAAATGTATAGGATGTGGCAGATGCGACCATTCATGCCCGAAGGATATTCCTGTACTGAATGTGATCGAGAAGGCGGCACAAAAGGTCATACGAGAAGAGATAGGAAAAGTAAGGGTTGGAAGAGGCCAGATCAGTGACCCCGAGATCCGGGAAGAGGGAGTCAACCTTGTACTTGGAACAACACCTGGTATCGTTGCAATAGTGGGATGCTCGAACTATCCGGGCGGAACCAAAGATGTGTACGATATAGCAGATGAGATGCTAAAGAGGAATTACATTGTCCTGGTCTCAGGATGTTCTGGAATGGATGTTGGGATGTACAAGGATGAGGAAGGTCAGACACTCTATGAGAAGTATCCGGCAAAGTTCCTCAAAGGCAATCTGATCAATATGGGTTCCTGCGTATCCAACTCCCATATTACGGCAGTTGCGATCAAAGTTGCAGCAATATTTGCACAGAGGGACATCACAGGCAACTACGAAGAGATCGCTGACTATATACTGAATCGTGTGGGTGCGGTCGGGGTTGCATGGGGTGCCTATTCGCAGAAGGCCCTTTCCATTGGAACAGGCTGCAACAGACTGGGAATACCTGTAGTGCTCGGACCCCACGGCTCGAAGTTCCGCAGGGCGATTATCGGAAAACCATATGATACGGACAAGTGGAAAGTATACGATGCACGTAATGGTGAAGTGATGCCAATTCCACCTGCACCTGAATACCTGCTGACCACTACAGAGACCATTGAAGAGCTAATGCCAATGCTTGCCAAGAGTTGCATACGTCCAAGTGACAATAATATGGGAAGGATGATCAAACTCACCAATTACATTGAGCTCAGCCAGAAATATCTCGGAATAATGCCCGATGACTGGCACACTTTTGTCAGGACCGAGACAGACCTGCCCCTTGCAAAGCGTGGAGAGCTTCTAAAGATGCTTGAAGAGGAGCATGGATGGGAGATCGACTGGGACAGGAAGAAGATCATCTCAGGACCGTCCATGAAACTGGATGTATCAGCCCAGCCGACCAATCTAAAAAGGCTTTGTAAGGAAGCGTGATCTCCGGGCTACCTCACAGAGAATATTCAGTTATTCACAGAATGTGGTGTAAAAGGATTAGAGCCAAACCAGCAAAGGTAGTTGCAAAACTGATAATCCAGAATTCCACTACACCGGATGATGGACCTGAACGGTCCATCAGATCATTTAATGATCAAAGTTATATTCTTTTTTGAGTTTACTCATATATCTCCAAAGATCCCACATCGATACAGAAATTAGCAGAAGTTTACCAGCCCCCAATCCAAATGCGGAAATGAGCCAAAGAGTATATGAATATAGTCAAGGACTTTTTAAGTCATGAAAATTTAAGTGGGACAGGTGAAATAATGATGGCAAACAATGATTGCTGTTCAAATAACAGTGATAGAATAAGTGTCAACATCGGCTTCAAACCAAAACCGAAAAAGCTCATTTTTATCGGTAGAGACTACTGGTACGCCTTTCTCTCATGGATAAATATGTTCCATACACACCGCAGCGTAGATCCGGGGCTGTATTATACAGGAAATAGCTATGACATATCCACCCCGATGATAGTCACTGCAAACTATCACCTTACAGTTTTCCTCCTGTGGAGAACATTAAAAGGGTGCAATGTAAGGATATTGGTAATCGACACCAAAGGAATAAACGTCTGGTGTTCCAGTGGAAAAGGGCAGTTCAATGTTCAGCAGATCATGCTTCAATTGGAACGTTACAGCCACAATGATCTGACAGATACAGATGAGCTCCAGATCATCCTGCCAAAACTCAGCCTTTCCGGCATCTCACTAAAGGAGGCAAGTCTTGCGGGATTAAAACCAGTTATCGGGCCGATATACAGACAAGATATACCAAAGTTCCTGGAGAACAAGCCATACAAAGACTGCGCAGACGACCGGTATAAGTTCAACATTCGAGACAGACTGTTCACACTGCCGGCATCCCTTATCCAGTTCGGCAAGCATATGTTCAAAGGGGCGATTCCGCTGTTCATATGGCACGCGTTCTTCCCCACAGGCATACACTGGCAACCCATAGCTTTGGGAATATTCATCGGATTCCTGTTCATAACACTCTTCCCCCTCATCCCTGGAAGAAGGTTCGGAACAAAAGGGATCGTCCTGGGTATTGCGCTGGCATCACTGCAATACTACTTCAGCGATCACACACCCCAGTTCATTGAACAGCTCGGCTACACTCTAGCCATCCTTGGATTGAGCATTCTTTTCGCCCTTTACTACACCGGCAACTCCGGTGCAAGCAATTATTCTCTTGTGAAAAAGGACATAATCGCACTACTACCAGTAAGCGCACTCCTGATACTTGGTGCATACATAGCGGTAATGATCATTGGAGTTACACCATGATAAACTTCGACAAACAGAAATGCACAGGCTGTGGAGTCTGTGTAAAAACATGCCCCCAGGGGGTAATCGCCATGAAAGAAAAAAAAGCGGTACTGACAAATTACTATAAGTGCATGGAATGCGGGGCATGTGCGAACAATTGCTCATTCGATGCAATAGACCTGACAAAAGGAACCGGCTGCCTCTCAGCGATCATAAAAGAAGATATACTTAAGATAGTGCCAAAAGGTGAAGGCTGTGGATCAGGCTGCTGCTAAACCAAGCCAGACCCTTAACAGTATTTATTGACACTTAACTGCAATTAAAAAAGGAAGAGTTGGACCATCAGCTCTTTTGCCTGCGGTTCAACGTGTACATCTGCACCTTTTTCATCTTTGCAAGGTTGACCATCCGGTCCATTTCAGCTTTTTCCAGAGGACGAGCTTCCAGATAGCCACTATCAACCGCTTCATTGAATATCTCATACCCGATCGACGTCCTTGCGAGCACTGTGGTCCAGCCGACCGGAGTACCCACGCCACCAAATGAGATATCAGTGTTCTCAGCAGCCATATCCGTACAGAACTTACACGAACTGCAACGGTATTGATCCAATTCTGAAAGATCGTAGCTTTTCATACCTTCAGAAGTACCAAACTCAAAGAAGCCTTTTCTGATCTTCATTGAATGGATATCAGTAAGGTCCAGCCCTTTAGACTCAACGAATTCCTTAATGCCATCGTGCTCAAAACTGTCCATACAGAACAGACCAAACTTAAGCACCCTTGCCCTTAAGAAAAGATGAAGAAAACCATACGAACTGGTCTGCATCTTGTGTACCGCGTCTATGTTACAGCTTGGGCCAACAAAACCGATGCTCCCCATCTCCTGCTTTATGGCGCTCATCAAAGGCTCCAATGTCATGCTATGGGTATAGATGCTCCCGGCAGACTCAAGCACTTCAGCAGAGGTCCTGACTATCACAGGTTCAGCCTTCCAGGGCTCATCCTCGGACCTTTTAGTAACGATGGCACAATCAAGCAACCCTTCATCAAGTGCGTATGCCAGCATTGAAGTTACAACACCGCCATCCTGCCCTTTCAATCCGGGAATAGCGGACCTTGCAGCATAGCCATACCTTATCTTTCCAATGAGGTCCTCTTCCTTGGTAATGGTCCGAGGACATTGATTATAGCAAACCCCACAGGCATTGCACTTACCCACAAGTTTTGGCCTGTTGTCCACAAAAGTGACATGTTCACAGGAAGCAACGCATGCACCGCACAAAGTGCATATCCCACTCTTGATGATCTCCTTGTTCAACCTGCCAAAGGAGATCTTCTCCTGATCACCGATATTGCGCTTGAGGCGTATAACACTTTTTTCAAGCCTGTCGAACTTGCTCTTGCACCGGTCAGAGCAAAAGCGATAGCTTTTCCCGCCATATTCAGTGACATAGTCACTATCTTTAGATACCTGGGCCTTACAGATGGGATCTATGAGCATTGTTATCATTCCAAACGAATGTGAATGATAGCACTAATAAATCATTCGTATTAAAGCTAACTTTCATGAATGTTAATTTTAATTGTTTATAATGATGGAAAATAAAAGAACTAAAAAATAAAAAATGAGAAAAAAAGAAAAGGACACTTCGACAACATTATCGAAGTGCTACTAAATTGATATTAGACCCCTCGCCTCCTGAAACCGATAAATATGACAGAAACGGCCAATATGACCAACACGCTGCCTAAAATATCAGCACCGGAGAAGGATGTAGACGACGAGGCTGAATCACTTGTTGTGGATTCTTTTGTCATTTCATACCCTTCAACGTAGTTGTCTTGTGTGTTTTGCTGAGAAGACTCTGTTGCCTGGTCGGTTGTAGTTCCATACCCACCATCAACACTGCTTGTGCTAGTGGTATTGACGATCGAAGCAGATGCAGTCGTCCCGCTACTGCTGCTGCGGGTACTGGAAGCTGATGATGAAGTTTCCCTCTGTGTGGCTTCCTGCATCAGTTTGTTGTACTCGTCTATGGTCTCCTGTGAAACAACACCTGGTATGGACATCACGCCCTGTATATAACTATCGAGCAACGGATTACCACAGGTATGGTGACAGCATGTTACACCGTTCTCGACCACAGATTCTGCGTACTCCTTCACCAGGTTCTGAAGTGTCTCATCCGAGGCATCCCAGTAGTCTTTCCTTGCGGTTTCAAGCATGCGAGCAGTCATGGACTGATATTGATATGGGTTATCATTGAAGAATTCCTCCATGCCAAGATCGTACTTGTCGTTGACGTAGATGTCGTATATCTCATTCCAGTCAGAATCCTTTACCAATCCAGGGGTCGTCGAATCCCAGCCCCACATATGCTCGGTGAACTTCATGAACTCCCTGGCGCCAGCGTAATCGTATTCCATCATACCCTCTATCCATTTAGGATTGAAATATCTTGCACGCAACTCCGTCCTGAATGCCTCGTTCAGGGTAATGATCTGGGGATTGTCCACACTTTTCAGATCTGCAATATACATCTCCGGATTATCTCCTGTCAATGACCTCACCGCAAGCCCAAGTCCACCAAGGTACTGGTAGAAATCATCGTTATCGATGAGCCCATACAAGTTCGTGGTATCACTGTGTATGGCAGCGTCAACATCCATTAGGTTCATCCTGAAAACGTCTTCATAGTTTTCACCCCACATATCCTGCCCATAGATGTTGGACATGCGTGACATGTAAAGATCTGCAAGTTCATCATCACTGTCCCATGTCTCACTCGCGGTCACCGCTCCCGGAAGCCCTGTACCGTATGAACCCGGTGATTCACTGAATATCCTAGACTGTGAGAGCGCCTCTGCTGTGCTGTTATTGAATCCACTGGCCAGAAGTGCTTCTTCCATCTTCAGGGAATTCCATCTGACATAGTTCGTTTCATTGGTCTCATTGAGTGCTGCCACCGTTCGGACTGCCTCATCGATCAGCTCAAGCTGATACGGGAACGTGTCCCTGTAGAGTCCTGAAGGTGTGATGACCACATCTATCCTTGGGTTGGTGTCATTCCTTGGAAGGACTTCAAAGCCTGTTATCCGACCATAACTCCTTGTTGGATTTACTCCAAGAAGCGAATATATCTGGGCTTCCATGAGTCCACGGTGACGCATCGTTTCCGTAGACCAGAGAACATAAGCTACCTTGTTTGGATAGGTGTTGTTATGTGTATCATGGTACTGCTGCAGCAGCTGGTTTGCAAGGATCGCACCCATAGCTGTTGTTTCAACATCAGGGAACTTCCTCTGGTCGAAACTGTAGAAGTTCCTGCCTGTTGGTAAAGCATCCGGATTTCGTATCGGATCATTTCCAGACCCAGGTTCAATATATCCTCCATTGAGAGCATACAACGTCTGAGTGATCTCACGGGAGGTATCCACCAGAGCACTGGAATAATTCAGTGCCAGATTCAGATCTGCTGTGATGCTTGAATCGGTTAGATTCAACACACTTAACTGAGCAGCTGAAACGTTCGTGCCATTGAGCAATGTAGCATTCAAAAGCTCGGTTGCATAAGAATCAGCAGTATCAGTCCAATCCACCTCATCTCCTACAGGGGGAATTACATCAACGATATGATCAATTAAAGCGCTGCGAAGCATTGATTTGACCATGGTGACAAGTTTTTCGTCCTGTGGTGCAACACCAAATGTGTGAAGTCCAAGGGGCATGAGTGTACCTTGTAATTGATGAAGATAATCATGGAGAGTGCCCGAAGAGAAGTTCGCAAAATCGACCTCTGGCATTGCCCTTAGTTCATCAGCCGTCACAGTCAGATCATTTTCCATCGAGAGATTTTCGTAAAGTTGGATAGTACTGTTTCGATAAAGTGCCATCATTGCAGTATCATTGGAACTTGCCGAATCCTCATAACTATGCATCGTATCATGCATAGTAGCCAGTTCACTATATAATTCTGCATCTGTTATTGGAGGAATCATGTGATCTATGATCACTGCATTGCCTCGACGTTTGGCCTGAGTACCTTCCCCTACATTATCCATGATGTATGGATATACTACAGGTGTATCAGCCACCATGATGGATGGATAATCATACTTCCACAGTCCAACCTCTTTCCCAGGCAACCATTCTTGAGTACCATGCGTACCGAAGTGGATCATAGCATCAGCATCATAGACATTGTTGATCCAAAAGTATGTCGCGAGATACTGATGAGTAGGAGGTAATGATTTATCGTGGTACATTGCCGATTCGTCTGACAAGGCACCTCTGGTCGGCTGTGGTATGAAGTTGATATTACCAAGCTGTACGGTAGGGATCACAAACTTATTCTCGTACACCATAATGTCACCTGGTGCTTCGCCCCATCGTGCTTCTACCTCATCCTGTACGGACTGTGGCAGAGTGTTGTACCATGCGAGATATTCGTCCACTGGAACCAGCATGACATTACCTGAGTTGACTACCTTCTCAAGTTCACCTGGTGCCCATGAACCAACGTTCCTGCTCTCGATGAACCTATCGATGAACTCACTGCCATTTGGAATAGTGCCATTTCCTACATCATAACCTGCTATTCGCATCTGCTCAAGCAATAATGTAAAACTTGAACCGATATCAAGGTAGCTGGCACCTATGTTGTTCTTGCCACCCTCATGATTATAGTAAATAATAGTCACTTTCTTGTTAGCATTGCTAACATGACCAAGTTTTGCCCAGGAGATTGCACGGTCACACATCCAGTCCAACTGTTGCATGTGGGGTTCATAGTATTTCTGCTGGGAGATTGGATCTGTAACCCTACCAGCAATCCATATGAAATCAATCAACCCATCGATCTCAGGCTGAGTGACATGGGAAGGAATTGAACTTGGGTCCATACCATGTAAACTTTCATTGAACTGATCTGGACTTTGGTAATAATCAAGCACACCCTTTATTACAGGAACACCATACCCCTCGAGATACTCAACGCCTTTTTCCTGGTCTCCGTAATTGAGACTGAAGCCCTTTAATGAAATGATGGAATCTACCAGTACAGTTCCATTCTGTGTGAAATAGTCAACATCATTGGTGCATACTTTGTATGTTGAGAAAATAACATTATATCCTTTTGATTCCAGATTGTTGATTATTGCATCATCGGTGGTATGAAGAAGAGTTGTTTTCTCGATATTGTAACTTGCGATCACTCCAATAGTTGGTGCAGATGCATTGTATCCATTGCTCTCATACCACTCAAGGTATTCAGTACTGTTCTCGAATACCCTAGGGAATGCATCAGGATGATAAATGCCATGATCAGGGATTGAAGGTGCGGCTGGAGCCGAGTATTCAACGTACACATCCTCGAGGGTTGCTCCGATACAGCGGACCCAGTTCTCCATATTCGTGTATCCACTATTATAGAGATAATCCTTCATTGAGCTATGTGGCGCATTCTCCATATCGATGGTTCCTATTCCATACACATCGCTCATACCAAACAGCCCGATCTGTGTGCCACTGGCTTTTGCAGCGAGAAGTTCGTCCTTGAAATCGGGAAGTTCGTTGGCACCTATCATGTAGAGCATGATAACGTCCTGGTCAGAAACATCGCTGAGGTTAGCAGCTTCACTACCACTCATCACAGTAACATTGAAGTTGTCTGTGATCACACTTCTCTTTGACAGGACCTGGTAAAGATAGTGCCTGCTGGTATCAGAGTTTATAATATAGGTGATCTTTTGTTTGGACTGCAGAATAACAGGTTCTGGAATGGTCTCATTCGCCCATGCACCGCAGAACTTTTGCCCCATGAACTTGAGCATGGACTCCGTGTTGTTGTCGCCACCCTGTATCCAGTACCGTTCGATGTATGTATAATCATTTGAGTACAGGTCAACATTTGGCAAGGTGATATTGGATGAAAGATTGTATCCGATCACGCTACAGTTATTGTCTTTGGCGGTGGTCAGGTTAGAAGTCAAATTCGCCTGCCAGTCGTTGACAACACTCTCCGACTGTGATTCGAGGAATATGACGGAATAATTAGAGAAATTGAATCCTGACGGAACGGTTTCAGTACTGTTGAAGATCGTTACAGTCAGGTTGGATGTGATGTTAGGGTGCGAAGACATAGTTGTTAACGATGCTTCATTCACATCCGTGCCCAGCACAAACATTACATTCGTTTGGTTTCCTTCTGCCGATACCACTGGCGAAAGCGCCAGTAAAATCAAAACACTTAATAGTAATAACTGATGTTTTATTTTTTGCATATTATCCACCCGATAATGTGCCTGGAACATCCCGGAAATTTGCTTGGCGGCTTATCGGGATGTTTCAAACTACTAATTTTTCCACATTCAATTCAGTTTTTAATTCTAATTTTATCTAATACTGTTCAAATTCCATTTCCGATCATAAAGAACCGATAAAGACCAAAAAAAGATCATGATCCGGTCTCATTACCTGAATCCGGAACATAGACGACCCTTCCATCAGCCAGCTGATAAGCAGTACCAAGTGCCTCACCAGTACCACCGCCGATCTGGCTGGTCATGTTCAGTACTTCGATATTCTGACCTTCCTTGACGATTATCTTCATATTGTCCTGACCCGGATTTTTGACGATGGTGATATCTTCCGTAGGACTTAGAAGCTCAGGAAGCTGGAAAGACATGACAAGAGCTATCAGAAGTGCTACTGAGAACACCATGGCGACATCGAATAGATTCGCAACACCCGTCAGAGGGTTCTGGTCTTCTTCCTCAAAGAGAATACCGGTCCTATGATAGCGTTTTCTCCTCATTGCTCAGACCCCATGGAATCCACAAGATAATCGATATCCGCCATGTCCTGCCAGTACCACCGTTTTCTGACAAGTGTCAGGACATACCCTACGATACCTGCGAACAGTCCGAGAACTGTTGTTGCAAAAGCGATCATCAGGTTGTTAGCAAGCTGGAGGATATCACCCTGTGCAAGACCAATGAGTGCAGGGCCCAATGGAATTAAGGTACCCATCAGACCGAGCATTGGAGCAACCGTGGATAGTATCTTGGTCTGCTCCAGACGCTTTGTCATCCTTACCTCGTACTCTTCTGAAAGCCAGTCGATAGATGATATAGAGTTCTGTTTCAGATACTCACCAGCATCTTTTGCAAATGAGGTTACCAGTTGGTTCTGGTCAAGACCGTGCAGTTTTTCTGCCGCATTATCAATCGAAGAAGCTTTCACGCTTTCCTGCACACTTCGACCAACTTTTTCAAGTTCCCGCACATTGCGGTGACGTTTTGCATATTCAGAAATGAACTCACCGATCAATCCAAGGGATGCTGCAACTGCTAACAGCAGCAGAATGACCACTGGATATAACAACGCAGCTGATGCAGTGTACATCAGCTGGAACAAAAATGAATCAATAGCCATTTTCAATTACTCCGTATTTTATTCAGAACATATCCCCCGGCAATGAAGACCGCGAATACCACAAAGGGAAGAATATCCATAGGTGGTGCACTATATTGAGGGATGTTCATCTGTTTCGTTTTGATGTAAGCAGGAACAATAATGGCACCCATTAGATAGTAGATACCAAGGATCATCATGATGTTACCGAGCGTTTCGGGGGTCTTGCCAAGTTTTTTGCAAAGCAGTGATGTTGAAACGACAGAAATGAAAAAAACCACTCCCACAAGCAATCCTATCAGAGTGCCACTCATATCGATGTATGATGCCAGCAGCATACAGGATATGAACAATGCTGTCAGGCAGACAGGACAGGGAAGCGAGATCACAAGGAATGTACGATGGGAAACATCACAGCCGCAGTTCCATTGTTTCTGGGTATAGATGCCAGCCCCGATCAGTAACAACGCAACCAGGACGTGGAGAGACATACCCATGCTCGCAATCACATCAAGGTTCGACTGGTCCACATACCCTATCAGACTACCCAGAATGATGGACAGGACAAGATAACTGGAAGCCAATAGAAGAATGCTTTTCAGACTACGGTTAGAGAAACCACAACCAATCCCGGTTTTTACACCAAAGAGCAAGATCGCCATTAGGATACCTACGACTGTGAGAATTACCATGTTCATTTGGGAACACCCATTGGGCATGGCGAGCTAAATGCTGAAATGTATTCATTTATGACCACATATACCACCCTTTTTGCTTATATTTAATATCTAAATTTTGAAATTATATGCATAATTTAATACAAATAATCTGAATTGTAACAAGTAAACTTGTTATGACATATAAAGACGCGCATTTAGATTATACACGTAATTGAAAAAGTGTATATACATACCACATAGCCAATACAAATATAATCTAAATGGATAACGATTGGTGATCGTATTAGAAGTTTTAAAAACGAAAAGAGAAAGAATTAAAGAAAGCTATCTGAGAAAAATATCCAGTTACAGCGCTCCTAGCAAGCTCATTCGAAGAATGGCTTCAGGTCATTTATGCCCAATGAAACATTGAACTCTTTCAATTTGAAGAACTTCTTTGCCCTCATATCATCATCCTCAAGCCGAAGATCACTTTCAACAAAACCAGCTTTTTCAAGACGTTTCAAGTGAAGATAGAGGACCTGACGCGAAACGCCCAGTTCTTTGGCAAGCTCATAGACATACCATTCGCGCTCAGAAAGCATACACAATAGCTTAAGGCGTAATGGATGGGAAATAGCCTCCCCTATTGACACCACTTGCTGCATTGTACGTTCCATGGTTCGACCGGGTGCTGTTTTAGATCTCTTCCAGTTTCTCTTTGATCTCCTCTACGGTCTTCTTGATGTCAGCAACATCCTTTTCCATACTCACAAGCCGTTCATTGCTGTTCTGTGAGCCCACTAACCCTGAGCGGCTAAGGAAAACGATAGCTGCACCTACAACCACAAGTATGAGGATGATCTCCAGAAGGAAACCGAAAGCATTGAAAGCATTGAAAGTATCGTAATAGTGCATCATAGTAATCGATAGTATGTCACTGTTTTTATATTAGCGTTTACTCCAGCTTCTTCAATATCTTGCCCAGAGTTTCACGATTGCTCTCAACCTGCTGTTCGATCCTCGAGAGACGGAGATCATCGTTGTTATTTACACCATTGTTATGCACACCATTTCCATTGTGGCAGAATGATGTGGACCCGTTCCTGAAGAGAGACATCACGAACCAAATGATAACTGCAAACAGAATTAACATGAATATCATACCAAAACCTCCTATTCCACCATATCCCCCATACAGACCATATCCCATCATATTTCTCAGCTCCTTTTTTAAAATACAGATATCGATAAAGACAAAATGATATCAGCAGGTTTCCTGCCAAAGGTGGTTGTGGTGGTACTGATCAATAAAGGACAGGAAACCCACATAATTCGATCATATAGAAAAATCATTAGTAACGGTACATTCCACCGTTACCCATTCCATACCCTTGCCCATAGCCATTCATCATGCCGTAGCCAGGTCCGTAGCCATTCATCATACCCTGCCCATAACCATGCATCCTGCCATATCCCCTTGGAGCATAAGTGTAAGACTGGTCGGTAAGATCGACAACATCCCCAGTGAACGCATCGATGTAGCTCTGCGCAATAGTGCCTTCATCATCCACATACTGTACGACCCACCATCTGCCCATTGTGTAGATATTCTCTTCTTTCACATCAGGATCTATGTCGGCCTTTGCAATATTCAGTGCATCATCCACACCAGTTACCACTACCTCAGGGTAACCGAGGTTCTGACCATCACCATCGTAAGCTGCACCATATCCGCCTCCGTAACCAGGGCATCCGCCATATCCATAAGCAGCCTGAACTTCACCTGCTGTGGCAAGCATTCCAGCACCTGCAACAAATAGAGCGCCTATCAAAAGCATTGTTGTTGTTTTACTCATATTGTTCACCTTCATAATAGTCGAGTAAGGCATATGTCATATATGTAGCCTATATGTTACACATGTACGCATCCATATATAAGGATGTTGAGTCACAACTGAGAAGTAGCCCCTAGATATCGTTTTTAAAATATTTGCAGTAATCAAAACGCTTATCACACATAATAAGATTAGAACTGTTGATTCCAATGAGAAAAGCACTATTACTCCTAATACTTACAGGCATGCTCCTTGTGAGCGGGTGTGCAAGCAACGGGGATCAGGAAAATACCATGGTACAAGAAGGAGATTTAATATCGGTCAACTACATCGGTCAGCTTGAAGACGGAACTATCTTTGATACATCCCTTGAAGATGTAGCAAAGGAAGCAGGGCAGTACAATCCTGCAAGAGGATACGAGCCCCTTGAGTTCAAGGTCGGTGCAGGCCAGATGATCGCAGGGTTCGATGCAGGTGTTGTCGGTATGACGGTCGGTGAAGAAAAGACGGTCACCATCCCAGCAGCAGAAGCCTACGGAGAATATGATGAGGAACTTGTCCAGCCTGTCCCAATAACCCAGCTTAAAGAAATGGGTATCGAGGCAGAGGTCGGTATGCCCCTCTTCACCCAGTACGGTCAGGTCACCATTGTCAGAATGGATGAGACCAACGCCTATGTTGACTACAACCACCACCTTGCAGGAGAGACATTGGTCTTCAAGATCACCTTGGTTTCCATTGGCCAGGACTGAACATTACATATGGAAAAAGAAGAGAAAATAATTTCGATCCTGCTGGCGATGGCAATACTATCGCTGGCAGTCGCTTATTTTATATACATCCCTGGAGAGTTGAGCGGCAATGTTGGACCATTGTCAGATTCGACCACTATCGGAGAAAAGGTCTTTGTTGAAGGACCTGTCCTCAATAAGAGGATGACCTATTCCGGAGACCATCTTATTCTGGAGATCGATCACGAAGGTGAGATGATCACTGTGTTCGTTCCGAACAACAAAGGTGCCAAAGGAATAGACAAGGAACTGGCAGTCAACGATATGGCACATATTGAAGGGATCCTTGACGAGTATGAAGGTGAACTTGAGATCATTGTAAAGGACAAGAAGGATATTGAAAAGCTCTGAAACTTTTAGACCCCTTGTTCAAAATAGCAACAGTAATAAAGAAAAACAGCATCTTAGAGGGCATGAAAGCGTGTATCATGTGTGGGGGGGAAGGCACACGACTTCGCCCACTTACCTTTGAGAGACCTAAGCCAAGCATACCTATTCTGAACAAACCGTCTGTAGTGCATCTGATAGAACACCTTGCCATGGAAGGGTTCACAGAGATAGTCATTACCATTGGCTACATGGCAGAAAAGATAGAGGAAAGCCTCGGGGACGGCAGGATGTTCGGAGTTCATATCGAATATGTATATGAGGAAAAGAGGCTCGGTACCGCTGGTGGAGTTAAGAATGCGGAAGAGTTCCTTAAAGGTGAACCGTTCATGATAGTGGGCGGAGACCACGTAATGGACCTTAGTCTGCGCAGTATATACCGCCAGCATGAAATGAACGATGCCATGATAACCATCGGACTTATGTCCATCGATGACCCTCGTGAATTCGGTATCGCGGACATGGATGTCAACAACAGGATCCACCGCTTTTTAGAGAAACCCGGCCCAGGAGAGATATTCAGTAATCTTGCGAGCACAGGTATCTACATGTGTTCCCCGGAAATATTCGACTGGATACCCGAAGATGAAAAATATGATTTTGCAAAGGACCTGTTCCCGGCATTGATGAGTAAGGGAGAGAAGATCAATGGAATGCTGGTGTGTGGCCACTGGACCGATGTAGGAAGTTCCACGGCATACAGGCAGGCACAGAGATGGATGCTCGAATCCCTCCCAGGAACATCCATTGAAGGTAATTTCAATACAAAGGACGCACGAATACAAGGCCCCCTGAAGATAGGGAACAATGTTATCGTCGGTACGAATTCCGCACTTGTGGGACCTATCGTCATAGGTGAGAACACCACCATCGGAGACAACGTGCTTATCGGACCTTACACTGCCATAGGCTCCAATTGTGTCATTAAGGACAATTGCAGGATATTATCTTCATATATATTCAACGATGTGACCATTGGATGCAACACAAATGCATCCGGATCCATAATCGACAATTATACCGTTGTCGGACAAAATTGTAACCTTGAGAACGGAACTGTTATCGGGCCACGTGTGATCATAAGAGATGATGCTACGATCCACTCTGATGTGAAGATATGGCCTGAAGTGACCATAAAAGCCGGTTCAAGGATCAAGGAGACCATGATCAATCCAGAATTCGACTAAACTTCGAAGTTACCAAAACCATGAATCGGATCATCAAGTGGCTATCTGTTTCGCTTGTTATCAGCTTTATATCGATAGTACTTCTGCTGATATTCACAGTAGATACTACGACCATTGATGCGATCCTGAACATTAAGAAAGAGGCTATTGTTGCTGCAATAGCCCTTCAGTTGTTCTCATACGTAGTATGGGGATTACGGACGAAATTCATGTGCCAGTCGCTGGGACATGACATAAAGGCCTTGAAAACGATCGAAATAGCAATATCCAGCCTTCTTGTCGCAGCTGTTACACCCTCTTCTGCAGGTGGAGAAGCATTGAGGATACACCTGCTTTCCAAAAATAAGATCCCTATAGGAAAGGCCACGGCTGTCATAGTGGGAGAAAGGCTGACCGATGCATTTCTTATCCTTCTTATCGCACCATTTGCCCTTTACATTTTAAGAGGGTTATTCCCTGAAGAGAACTTCGATATGATGCTGATAGCAGGTGAACTGTTCATTTTCATGATACTGGGAATGCTGACATATGCAATATGGAAACCGAACAAGACAAGGTCCACAATTCACTTTTTTGTAAACAGGACAAAACGCTTCCATGGCAGGAAGACAGATGAAGCTCTTGCAAACGTTCTGAGAAAGATAGACATAGAGATGGACCATTTCCAATATAGTATAAGGTATTTCACCAAAAAGGGAAGGAAAGGACTCTATTATGGAACTATCTGTACCATCGTTTATAGAGGAACACTTTACTCCATACTGCCGGTGATACTTGCAGGACTCGGACAGCCCCCGGAGATCTTACTTTCGTTCATGGTACAGATACTTCTTACATGCCTTATGATAATACCTGCAACCCCCGGAGCAAGCGGTGTTGCTGAATTCGGTGCCAGCTCGCTCTTTTCCGTTGTTGTCGCGACCCCTTCATTGATAGGGATAACAGTGCTCACATGGAGAGCCCTCACATATTATATGAATATCATTATTGGAGGGTTTATCAGCATCAAGGTACTCAAAGATGCAGATATCATCAACGAATCCATCAAAAAGTGAACATATACGGGAATTAACACTGATAAATGAACATCCCAGAATGAAGATTCAGGGATTCACAGAAAAGTATTCAAGTATATTTTCTGCTAGAGCCACTTTTTGAACAAGTTCATCCATATTCGCATAAGGCACACCACTTATGATCTTAGACACATCCATGGCACTTAGACCGGGAATTTCCTTTATCACCTGCAAAGGAGTGGAATTTACATCCAGTGGAAAAGGTATCGCTTTTACAGAACGCTGTCCATGCCCCACAATAGCAGCATCGACGAATGCACCCAGAGGAAGATCAAGAGGGAATCCCACAAGGAGGGGGTATGAACCGAACTGTCTGCCAAATGTGAGGTCGTGCTTTGACCTTTCATCATGGACCTCGCACATTACATCCTTGAGCACAGTTCCGATCGGCACGATCTTCCTCAACATCGGCAGGTCGATCTCCTTTCGGACCTTTTCTTTGTATTTGAGAAACAGTTTTTTGTGCTTGTAAACAAGATCATCGTTCCCGTGCACTTTAGTTCCCGGAAATGCCATGACCTGCCTAATATTTATCCTCCGCACAAGAAGCCCGGAATCCAGCACATCCTTAAGAAGCTCGTAGTTCAGCTCGAATGTCTTCTTGGTCTCCCCGGGCAGACCATGAACAAAGTTCAATCCCGGAAGCAACTCCGGTAAACCACTACTACCCCTTGCCGAGCCAACATCGTTTATCATCTTAATTACATCGAAAACATCATCCGGGTGTACTTTGAGGTCATTCGCACTAACAACGGCAGGGTCCGCACTTTCTATGCCCAATGCTGCGATATCGCCAGAGGTATGATATTTCACGATGGTCTTCAATATCTCAAGGCTCTGTTCTGGATAGGCGACCATGGTTGCAGGGTTCGTGTTATCCATGTGCAGAACTTTCAGTTCAGGAGCAACCTTTCGGATACCACTGTAAAGGGTTTCCAGGATGTCCGGGCTCGGCTGAAGAACATCAGCACCTATATCCTTAGCATGATAACTCAATAGGTCCGGCTGCCTCCCAATACGGAAGTTCCTTGCACCAAGATCATAAAGTGAAGCTACTTCAGCGATCACATCTGCCACAGGACGGTGATCGGAATGACCGTAGAACCTTTCAGTGCAGAAAGAACAGTGCACCTTACGACCACATCCACGATAGGTTTCCAGTTCACACATAACGTGAGGATAATCGGGATGTTGAGCTATTATAAAAGCACCGAGCTTAGCCCATCTGCCGATCTCATCCACAGTCCTCATCCTGTGAGCGACATCTTCAGGATCACAGATTTTGCCATTCTCGAAAAGATCATAGACAAAAGCTTCGATATCGCTTTTTGCGAGAATGGTGTCCTCGGCGTCAATTCCAAGTTCTTTTGCACCTTTGCCACCTTCTTTACTGAAACCAAGACGAATGGGACCACCTATGACCTTGATACCTGAGGCAAGGGTGCAGAGGTTCTCGATCTCGCCTGGAGTTATCGGCGAGGAACGAAGGTATTTGCCGGGAACTGTCATACCGGACAATATTACCACAATATCAGCCTTTTTCAAGAGCTGGACATCATCAGAAGTTGCTGTTCTGAGACTGTCGATGGTAAAATAATCAATGTCATGCTCTAAAAAGCCTTTTTCACGCAGGGCCCCGGCTATGTAACGAATATAAGGAGAAATATAGGGCGGGACTCCGAAACATGCCGGTTCATCCACATAACCATCTATTATCACAGCTCTCATGAGATACTAAAAGGAAGGATGGCTTATAAATGAACCTTTTGACATAACATGCCATATTATTCATATAGTTTAATCGTGTAGAATAGTTGGTCATTGCATTTACGAGGTTATCATATGAGAAGTGACAATACAAAGAAAGGAGACGCACGAGCGCCTAACAGATCGCTTTTGAAAGCTATGGGAGTGACGGATTCTGAGATGAAAAAACCGTTCATAGCTGTTGTGAATTCCTGGACAGAGTTCATTCCGGGACATATTCACCTTGACAAAGTAGCAGAAGCTGTAAAGGCCGGTATTCGCAATGCAGGCGGTGTTCCTTTCGAATTCCATACAATAGGTGTCTGTGATGGTATCGCAATGGGACATGAAGGTATGAAATACTCACTTCCAAGCAGGGAAGCAATAGAAGATACCATTGAGATAATGTTGCAGGGACAGCAGATGGACGGCATGGTCATGGTCACCTCATGTGACAAGATCACACCGGGACACCTCATGGCAGCCGGAAGAGTTGACATTCCGGCAATTGTTGTGACAGGCGGTCCAATGCTCCCCGGATTCGTTGATGATAAATACACAGACCTGGTTTCCGTTTTCGAAGGAGTTGGAGCCTGCAGGAGCGGTGCAGTCTCATCTGAGAAACTTAAACAGCTTGAAGATCTCTGTTGCTGTGGTGCAGGCTCATGTGCAGGAATGTTCACTGCAAACACAATGGCATGTATGACAGAGGCTCTCGGACTCAGTCTTCCAGGCTGTGCGACCGCACATGCCATCGATGCAAAAAAGATGCGCATTGCAAAGGAGTCAGGAGAAAGGATAGTTGCAATGATAAGCGAAGGACTTACCGCACGCAAGATCGTCACTGAGAAGTCATTTGAGAATGCAATAAGAGTGGACCTTGCAGTAGGCGGAAGTACCAACACGACCCTTCACCTGCCTGCCATAGCACACGAGTTCGGGCTTGAACTTCCTCTTGAGAAATTCAATGAACTTAGCAGAACAACTCCCCACCTGATAGGACTCAGACCTGGTGGAGAAAACTTCATGATCGACTTTGAAAGGGCTGGCGGAGTTCATGCAATCCTGAAGAGACTCGTATCAAAGCTCAACCTTGATGAGATGACGGTCACCGGAAAGACCGTTGGCAAGAACATCGAGGAATTCGTTATAGTCAATCCAAAGACGAACGAACGCGTCATCACGACGCTCGAGGAACCCCTCCATGAGGAAGGCGGAATTGCGGTACTCAAAGGAAACCTTGCCCCTGATGGAGCTGTGGTCAAACAGGCTGCCGTTGATGAAAAGATGCTAAGGCACACCGGACCTGCAAGGGTCTTTGACAGTGAAGAAGAAGCAATGGAGACCATCCTTAAAGGAGATATCAAACCAGGTGACGTTGTGGTCATCAGGTACGAAGGGCCAAAAGGAGGACCAGGAATGCGAGAAATGCTCTCCCCCACATCCGCCATAGCAGGAATGGGACTTATCGATTCCGTTGCACTAATTACGGACGGAAGGTTCTCAGGCGGTACAAGAGGTCCATGTATAGGACATATATCCCCCGAAGCTTATGAGGGCGGTCCTATTGGATTGATACAGGAAGGTGATATCATAGAGATAGATATGCCTGAAAGAAGAATTGAGCTCAAAGTATCAGAAGAGGAACTTGAAAAGAGAAGGGCCGTGTTCAAACCGGTGGAAAAGGAAGCTACGGGATACCTTGCACGCTATCGAAAGATGGTATCTTCAGCAAGCAAAGGTGCTATCAGAGAATAAAGCTGCATTATGCAGCTAAACTTTCTTTTTTACAACTTAGTATTATTATTTTGTTTCTTATTTAGAAGTCCTTGTGAGATGCACAATTCCGTCTTTCACGATATTAGACACCTTTCCTGAAGCCAGAAGCTGGTTTATCTTGGTTTCAAGCTCATCATCCGTATATCTTCTTGGAAGAAGGTTCTTGATGATATCCTTCTTTACTTCAGAACCGAATGGCAGATATGCAAGAATAGAACTTTCCAACCTGTCGGCCGCAGGTCGCGGACCTTCAGAAGCAGATGGAGTCCTGGCCACCACTTCTGCAGAAGGCAAACTTGAATTGTTATTTACCTGATTCCCGGAAGGTGCGAACATTGATGTTACCGGAACATTTGATGTTGAAGATGGAAGTGGTTTTGAAGAGATCACACCTTCTTCGATCAAAGATGCAAAATTACCCGTTGGTGGGACAGATCTTTCCAGCAAATTTTCCAATGGTGGCTCCAGATCATTCGATGAACTTTCTATTTCACGGACTTCATTAGTGAATGCATCCTGCTTGAGAGAAACGAGAGTCTCAAAAGGAGTGGGGTCTGGAGAAACAGAAGACATAGGTTCACTTATGAAGGGATCAGAAGGCAAGATACCCTGTACGAGCGTTCCTTCTTTCGTGGAAAGGTCGTCTTCCCCAGAGAGTAATTCCGGCGGTATTTTCAACTCCGGAAATGATAAGGTTGCATAAGGAAGTTTTATATCGAGATCTCCTGGAACTGTTGAATTTGGACCAGAAGTTTCCACGATTGGATCTGAAACTGAATTAACATGGGCACCAGCCTCAATAGAAACGTTGTCAACAGAAACATTGTCAACAGAAATATCGTCAACAGTAACATCAGCAACGGAAACATCGTCAACAGAAACATCGTCAACAGAAACATCGTCAACAGAAACATCAGCAACGGAAACATCGTCAACAGAAACATCGTCAACAGAAACATCAGCAACGGAAACATCGTCAACAGAAACATCAGCAACGGAAACATCGTCAACAGAAACATCAGCAACATAAGCATCGGAAACAGAAGCACCTTCAGCAGAAACAGTTTCATTGAGACTTGATCTTTTCATAAGATTAAAAATGACAATGTTCATATCACTGATCTTATCTTCAAGTTCATCTATGCGGTTTGCCATATCTGCAATATCCCGCTGAAAATATGCCATTTTTTCAATAGACATATACTTTGCATTGTCACTAGGTTCATTCGGAACATTAAGATGTAATATGGTCTGTTCAGCCAAATCTTCCTGAACCGGTATGATGTCCAAAGCATCATCAACCCTTACACCTTCAACATCTACATCATTTGAGCTGTTGTTCGACACCGGAGGTTTGCATTCTACCCCTCCCAACTCTTTCTCAAGAAGTGATGCTACAAAGGAATCCCTATCCTTGACATCGGACAATCCATCATATAACTCATCAGATATACTAAGCTTAAGTTCTTTCATGCCTGACCAACCTGGAAGTTAAGAGGAATATGTATAGAAGCAATACATAAGCATTTCCAAGACCGAATAATTCATACCAGCCTATTAAGAGGGTGTCTGGAAGCGGTCTGGGAAACCATATCAGATGAAGCTTCTGCTATCATAATATCAGCCATTGCAGCCATTGGGAAGGTGTATGTGGCATTCTCGATGGGACCATAAAGTACAAAATCGCCACCAACTAGTTGCTGCATCGTTACCGTTCCGATATCACACATACGATATACAAGAGGATCGAGCTTCTTCTTTTCCTTGAGCCATCTCCAGGAGGAAGGAGCATTATGAATACCTGAACCTACAGGGAATCCCCATTTCTCCTTGGCTGCCATTGTCATACGAAGTGCAATGCCTGCACCATTACCCATGGGAGTAATGCTCGGATCAATAAGGATATTACTTATGCCACAGTCCTCTGCAACTTCGATCAAACCCTTATCAAGTAATTTGCCGCCATCTTCAAGCAGGGACATCCTGCCCTCAAGGGAAGAATCCATTGCATTGAAACCAAGAACAATGGAACTGTCAATATCAGAAAGCTGGAGGGCTTCGCATTCAGCTTCTGTGATGCTCATATTGATGGAATTATAGATGGTCTTGTCAGCAAGACCGACATCCGTGACATACTCAGCAGAAGCCATTCTGACCTCCGGTTGCGGAGAATCGATTATGAATGGAGAATCAGTTACAGATGAAACGAAGTCAACATATTCCTGCATACTTTTGACAGTGTTGGCAAAGATATGAACTATCGAAGGATTACCAGTCTCATCCGACATCAGGTCCTGCACGTTCACAAGGTCCTCTGCAGCGAAACGATCAAAGATCCCAATATCCGCATTCTCTACGATTTTATGCCCTTCGTAGAAAATAGTACCTGCAAGGACCGTCGGAAGTTCACCGGGTTGGCCGCCCATCTTCACACCAGCAATATTCACGATCTTCTGTTCCTTCTGGAAACAGAACATGCCACCACCCACCATATCCGCTGGGACTGTCTTCCTCTTCGTCACAACTTCCACAACAAAAGGATCTTCGCAATATGAACCTTCCTTTGAGCAGTATTCATCAACGATATTGTATATTTCATCAATATCAGTAAGACCTATGCGGTCGATTATCGTAACCTGTTTCTGGAAACGTTCGATGGCATCCTTTCCGATGTTCTCCACAAAAGGGATAGCACCATCCGAACCAATTATGCGACCATCATCATCGATGCCGTTCTTATGAAGTGCAAGAAGCGTTTGCCCAGCAAGGTGACCTTTTGATTCATTACCACATAGCAGTACATATCTTATATTGGAATTCGAGATCGTGTTTATGATGATCTTTTCCGCACCAAGGTTCTCGGTCTTGCAACTACCCCACATAGCAGCTTTCTCATACGGTTCCAATGAACTCGCAAGCGTGATAACAGCAATACAGGAATCCTCTTTACCGGAGACACAATCCCCTTTTACAACAGGCCAGTCAAAGGCAACAGTTTCTATGTCAACACCCCTTAATTCGATCCATTCCTTTCGTTCTTCATGTCCACAAGAGCACTGGCAAGCATTATGGCTTTCGTATAGTGGCCGCCAACTCGTGAAGTATCCACGAAGACATGATCATCCATCAATACCGGCGCACCAATACCGTCCCCTCCGCCGAGGAAAACAAGTGTCCTGAATATCAGGTTGCCGGTTATACCGTCTGGAGCAAAGATAAAGTTCGCTTCCTTGATAGCATCTTCGATGAGTATTGTATAATGCTTTGCACATATACCGTTTTCCCGAAGCCTGGATGCAAGGAAATCCCCATCTGCAAGGGTACGGTCGATCTTCTCGTGCCTGCCAAGATCTCCCATTCTGCCCCCTGAAAGTATGCCCACCACAGGCTCGATCTCGAACCTGCGTATATGTTCGACACCAAGACACACAAGGGTTATCTTGTCCGAGAGGTCATTTCCTTCATCGATGCCAACAGGAGCAAGGAAGAACGGGACACCATCCGCACTTATCAGAAAGGCCATGCGATACAACTTTTCGATGCCAAGGACATCCTTAAGATGAGAAAGAGTGCCGGAAGCATTAGCAGTACCTCTTACCGCAGCATCCACTGAACCGGAAGCAAGCAGATCCCCAAGAACTAACTCGGGTTCATGGGTATTGATGATCTCAAGAGAAGTTCCCACAGAATCGATCTCCTTTTTATCCCCTACAAGAATAACGTGAGCATAACCCGAATTGTGAGCATTCTCGATACTGGAGATCATCTTTGCAGAAGGATTTCGAACTCCTATGGCAACCTTTGCCACATTTGAAATAGCCCTTCTCCTAACAACATCCATAAGACCTTCTGTGCTGCTTTGCCGAGCCACGATACACCTGCCAGAAATGATATTAATTAGAATCAAAAAGAAATGCAAACATTAATTACTTTTCCCTTTTATGTAAGGTATGATCACAGATGGTAGAATCTATCGAATGGGTTGAAAAATACCGACCACAGTCCCTTAAGGACATTGTAGGCAACAAAAGATCTGTTGTGGATATGCGTGAATGGGCACAGTCATGGCTATCAGGAACGCCTGAAAAGAGAGCGGTCATACTGCATGGCCCTGCAGGAGTTGGAAAGACCTCAGCAGCACACGCACTTGCCAGGGACCTTGACTGGGAGACCATCGAACTTAACGCAAGTGACCAGAGAACGGCAGGCGTCATTGAAAGGGTCGCTGGTTCTGCATCAAAGATGAGCTCCCTTACCGGAACCACTGCAAAGAGACTTATCATACTTGATGAGGCCGATAATATCCATGGGAATGCCGACAGGGGAGGAGCCAGGGCCATCGGCGGTATTATAAAGAACACAGACCACCCCATCGTGCTTATTGCCAACGATCTCTATGGACTTACACCTTCCGTACGTTCACTCTGCATTGAGCTCAAGTTCAATTCGGTACAGGGACGTTCCATGATACCGGCACTGAAGAGGATATGTGTCGAAGAGAAGATCATGTGCGGTGTCGGAGTTCTTGAAAAGCTGGCAGAGAACGCCGGAGGAGACCTGCGAAGTGCCGTTAAAGACCTTCAGGCAGTGGCAGTCGGAAGGGATGAGATACACATAGAGGATATCGCTACTTCCGAAAGGGATACAAAAGAGTCGATCTTCAAAGTGCTTGGAAATATATTCAAGAACACAGACCCAAAGAAAGCACTGGAAGCTACCTATGGTCTTGATGAGACCCCTGAGAACCTTATACATTGGATAGACGAGAACCTGCCTTTACAATATGGAACTGAAGAAGGCACAGAGGAAGACCTCATCACCGGATATGAACATTTGGCCAAAGCGGACAGATACCTCGGGCGTGTAAGAAAACGACAGAGCTACCGCCTCTGGAGATATGCAGGTGCCCTTATGACATGCGGGACCGTTGTTTCAAAGACCCACGTTGGCCGAGGGTTCACAAAGTACCAGCCACCATCGTTCTGGCGAAAGATGGGACAGTTAAGGGCTAAACGTGATATGAGAGATAATATTGCTTCAAAGATAGCGGACCATGCCAATAAATCCATGCGATATTCACGCACAGACCTTGCACACCTTTACGGCAGGATGCTGGAAGAAGACGAATATGCAGCAGATGTTACTTTCGATCTTGAACTGAGCATTGATGAGATGGTCTATCTCACGGGCAAGAAAAAGGTCACAAAGGACATACAGAGGATCCATGACCTCGCACAGGCAAGACGACAGAGCCTTGGACGTGATGACGGCAAACCATTCTTTGAGAAGAAGCCCAGAAAACAGACCCCTGACAAGAAACAGATGGACCTTACACAGATAATCAACACTGCACCTCAAGAGGACAAGATCGAAAAGAAAGAGATCGAGAATGTACCTCCCGTAAAAAAGAGTGCTTCAAAAGCTAAACCGCAAAAGACATTGTTCGATTTCTGAAAGTGTCAAGATCATGTATCATCGGGTGAGGAAATCGACAAAGCCTTTTGTCAACTATTTCCAACCTTTTTCTTCCCTTCTCTTCTTTTCTTTTTTAGGTCGGATCTTGCGCAGATAGAGTATTAATAAAGTCACTTAAACATTAATAGATTATAAATATAAAAAAAATTAATATATAAGAAGTAGTTCACATCAGATATAAATATCATGTGTTACAGACATACTTCTGTAAATTATAAATTAGCTCTTAGGTCATAGAATAATTGAAAGAATGATTTACTTTACAGTCAGAATATCAGGGGATGGCATGATATATTTTGCAAATGAAAAGCATTGAGGTATTGACCCATTGCCTTTTATTTTTATTTTACAAACACGAATTGGTGTTTTCATTTTATGCATAAGTTAATTGGAGGGAGAGATTATGGATTATGAGATTCCTGAGTATCCTTACACAAAGCCTCGCATTGTGGTAAGTAAATGTCTGGAGTTTGAAAATGTGCGCTATGATGGAGGGTGCATACATTGCCAGACAGTTCATGACATGATTCAATTTGCAGATTTTATTAAAGTATGTCCGGAAGTGGAAATTGGACTTGGAGTTCCACGTGATCCCATTAGGATAGTACTTGTAGATGGGGAAAAAAGACTTATTCAACCAATAACACAGAGTGATCTAACAGAAAAGATGGACAACTTCACAGAAACATTCCTGAAAGAACTCCCCCCTGTTGATGGTTTCATATTTAAATCCGGATCTCCCACCATTGGGTTGAGGGAGATCAAGATCTACTCCGATAAAGTGAAAGGATTAGTGGTCGATCGTGGCAATGGTTTCTTTGCAGAGAAAATACTTCGTGACTACATCGAATATCCGATGGAAGAAGATGATCGGCTGAGGAACAATATTATAAGGCACCATTTCCTTACAAAACTTTTTGCTTTTGCAGACCTTAGGAAAGTAAAAGAATCGGGTTCAATTGAAAATTTGGAACAATTTCATCAGTATAATCACTATCTTTTCCGTCTCTACAATCATGATATCTCTTTAAAATTGGATGAGCTGGTTGAAAATAAGAGTTCTTTAAAATTCGATGCGATCCTGAAAGAATACGAAAGAATAATGCCACATATTTTTTCCAGAGAACCGAAGTCGAATGAAATTATAGATGTAGCAAATGAAACATTGTTAAATATAATCTCTTCCTTGAACAATGTTGAAGAGAAATACCTGGCTCAGGTCATAAAAAAATATACTGATAATCGCTTGACATGCGATGCATTACTCGAGATCCTTAAGTTTTATGTTATGAGTTTTAGTGACTCGAAAAAAGAATATTCCAGATTGTTCTTCCCATATCCGGAAGAATTGAGAAGTGAATCACAAACTGAAAGAGATCGGGATTTCTGGGCAAATTTCCCGATCGCATCCGAGCAATCCAAAGTACATTTGCACTAAAGACAAGCTTGTCGCTGGAAGTCGAATTTATATTATCATGTAAAGGAGAGGGGGGGTCCAAATGGAAGAAAAAGTACCTGAAGATAACTTACGGCAGGTCCTAATGGAACAGAGGCTAGGAGTTCTTGCTAGTGAAAAGGACGGTGATCCATATACAAATCTGATAGCTTTTGCTGCAACTGAAGACTTCAAAAAACTGTTCTTTGTGACCCCGAGATTTACAAGAAAATATTCGAATATACAACTTTCACATAATGCATCGATCTTAATAGATAACAGATCGAATACCATCTCGGATTTCAAGGATGCTACTGCGGTCAATGCAATGGGCCCCATAAGAGAAGTAGATAAAGAACCCTCATTTGTCGATCTATACCTTTCAAAACAACCGCACTTAGAAAAGTTCCTAAAAGCCCCCTCATCTGCACTGATGATGATGGAAGTTGAAAAATATATTATCGCAACGAGCTTCCAGAATGTTGTGGAGATGAATTTGAGATGACCAAACTTATCATCCCAATGGAAAATATCACTGAAGAGGATAAAGAAAATGTTGGTGGTAAAGCTTACTCATTATCAAAGCTCAGGGAAAAAGGCTTCAATGTTCCAAAATATTTTTCAGTTACAGCCGATGCATATAGAAAGTTCTTAAAAGACAGTGGACTTGAAGGTCAGATCTTACTTGAAATTTCAAGAAAGGATTTCGGAAAAATGAGATGGGAAGAGATGTGGGATACATCCCTGCGTCTTAAGAATCTCTTTATAGGTGCTTCCATTTCCGATGATATAGAAAATGAGATCCGATCCGAAATTGCAATGGAATATGACCAAGTCCCGGTCGTCATACGGTCTTCAGCCCCCGGTGAAGACTCAGTAAATACTTCTTTCGCAGGCATCCATGAGTCTTATGTGAATGTCAGGGGTATCGATCCAATACTTGAACACGTAAAACTTGTATGGGCATCCCTGTGGTCAGATTCGGCAATTCTTTACCGGGAGGAGTTAGGCCTTGATATAAGACAAAGTTCAATGGCAGTCTTAGTTCAGGAACTAGTTGAGGGTGAAAAGTCGGGAATAGTATTTAGCAAAGACCCAAACAATGAAAGCCATCTGACCATAGAGGCAGTATATGGTCTCAATGAGGGCCTTGTTAGTGGTGATATTGAGCCTGACAGGTGGATACTGGATAGGAAAAACGGTGAAATTGTTCAACATATTGTTGCCTCTGACAGGGAAAAAAGCGTCAGGTTAAACGAAAGCGGGACTTCTCTCGAAAAGTTGCCAGCTGCTTTTTCAGATAAGGAACCGCTAAATCATGATGAGATCAGAAGGATCTATGAAATGGCCATGTTCTCGGAAAAGGTGTTCGATTCTCCTCAGGACATGGAATGGACAATTAGGGATAATGAAATATTTCTTCTTCAGTCAAGACCGATTACGACCCTTGATGATAAGGAAAAGAGCTGGTATATCTCCTTAAAGAGGACCTTCGATAACCTGAAAGCTCTGCGTATGAAAATAGAGAACATACTTATCCCGGAAATGATCTCAGATTCAGGATCAATGTCACAGCTTGACCTTCAAGACCTGAACGATATTGAAATTGCTGATGTGATTATTTCTCGAAGATCTATCTTCCAGAAGTGGGATGCGACCTACACAAAAGAATTCATTCCATTTGCGCATGGGATGAGATTTTTTGGAGATGTATATAATGAAAAAATGAAAACTTCTGATCCATACGAGTTTATGGACCTTCTGACAAATTCTGATCTTTTAAGTTTACAGAGAAACAAGCAGCTCAATTTACTTGCTGAAATGGTCCGAAAGGACAATTCGCTCAGAAAAAGAATTGATTCGGGTTCAATTGAAGGAGAATTTGCAAACATATTTGAAGATTTTATGGAACTTTTTGGAAGATCATCTTACATAGAGGACAAAACACAGATGTTAAAGCTGATTCTGGAATTATCCTCACATCCAGAGACTGAGGTTGCAAATTCAAAGGATTCACAGGCATTAACAAAAGATTTCCTTTCTAAATTCGATCCAAAAGAAAGATCATATGCTTCTGAATTGCTTGATATTGGCCGTGCAAGTTACAAACTCCGCGATGATGATAATATCTACCTGGGAAACATAGAAGGACATTATCTTGATTCAGTCAAAGAAGGAAAACAAAGGCTCTTAAAAAGGAATATTGAACAAAACATAAGCGATGATGATGTCATAAAGGCGTTAAGGGATCAAAATTATGTTCCAAAAAAGGAAGTGCTAACTCAGGAGAATGCTCTGCCAGAAAGATTCATGGTCAGGCAGATCCAGGGACAGCCCGCAAGTAAAGGCATAGTCTCAGGAATTGCAAGGGTCATCGAAGAAAAGGATGATCTTTTTAATGTAAGATCCGGTGAAATACTGATCTGTGATGCAATTGATCCAAACATGACATTTGTTGCACCCCTAGTATCTGGTATTGTTGAGCGCAGAGGAGGCATGCTCATTCATGGGGCCATAATAGCACGTGAGTATGGTATTCCTTGTGTAACAGGCATTACTGATGCCATAGATATCATAAATACAGGGGATGAAGTGACAGTTGATGGTTATCTTGGTATCGTAATGATACAAAGAAAGTAAAAGAGCTTTTTCTTCAGGCTTATTCAGAAAATAAATGAGAAACAGATTCACTTTAATTATTTGTTCTTTTAAAAAATAAGTAGTTACATTAGAATTATAATCGTAGCTTAAAGGATTCTTTCCATATTAAATTTAAAGTAAATATAATTTTATCAAAATAGATAGTAATCTATATATGATATAGAAGATGAACTTAACATACATAACTTATTTAGTGGCCAAGGGGGGCGACGAATGAAGATCTCAAAAATATTAATAGCTTTGCTTATAGCAACAATGGTATTAGCTTCTGGTTGTACTTCTACAGATACTGAGAGTGCACCTGAAGAAGAAATGATGGAAGAGATGGATATTGTAGACACGGCAATTGGTGCCGGTTCATTTACAACTCTGGTCCAGGCAGTCCAGGCAGCGGGTCTTGAGGACACATTGAGAGGAGAAGGTCCTTTCACAGTATTTGCACCAACAGATGAGGCATTTGCAGCACTTCCTGAAGGCACTCTTGATGCATTGCTTGCAGATGAAGAAGCTCTTGCAGCTGTATTAACATACCATGTAGTTGCCGGTGAAGTCATGGCAGCAGACGTTGCAGGTCTGGATTCTGCAGCAACTGTTCAGGGCGAGGAAATTACCTTTGATACCACAGATGGTGTAAAAGTAAATGATGCCAATGTTGTTCAGGCTGACATTAAAGCCAGCAATGGTGTAATCCACGTCATAGACAAGGTCATACTGCCACCTTCAATGATGTAAGAAAAGGACATAATGGATCATAATAATGTATGAAATTCACCATGAGATTCAAAAGAATTTCATTTTATGATATGGTGTAATTATTAAATAAAAATTGGAGGAAATGAATATGCTATACATGGAAATCAGTACTTGGGAACCAGAGAAACGTGATCTGATACTTGAACACTTTAAAGAGCTGAAGATGCCTGCAGGAGTAAAGGTCCACGATCAATGGATCGATCTCACGGGATCTAGATATTTTATCCTATATGAGTGCGACGATGCAGAGGCTTTTGCAAAATTCAACCTTCCATGGTCGGATGTATGCTACATTGAGACTGTCCCTGTAATGAAATCAACCGAGTTCATATCACTAATGAGCAGAAAAAGCTGAGATCAGAGATGGTCAAAAGTAAATAATGCAATTGTGATCCTGGACGATATTGAAGTTAGTAATGGATAATAAACATCATTAGAACATTAGTGATACCATGAGATCCTCTTGGATCTAATTTTTTATGGTATAATTGTTAAATTAAAAGTGGGGTAATTAATATGCTATATATGGAAATCAGTACTTGGGAACCAGAGAGTCGCGATCTCATACTTGAACATTTTAAAGAAATAAAAATGCCTGCAGGGATAAAGATCCACAATCAATGGGTCGATCTCACGGGAGGCAGATTTTTTATCCTATATGAGTGCGACGATGCAGAGGCTTTTGCAACATTCAACCTCCCATGGTCGGATGTGTGCTACATTGAAACTGTTCCTGTAATGGGATCAACCGAGTTCATTTCATTAATGAGCAAAAGGAACTGAATCCCCTTTTTTCAGGGGATTATTTTTATTTCTTTTTCTTCTTTTCCTAAGAATAAGTTAATGGGGCCAACAGGGAATGCTTTTGTTGGATATCCATAAACAAAATTGCCTTCACTGTCTGAAACGATTGTTTGCGAGGCTTTAATTTTCAATAGAACATCTTCGACACTTTCAGTCTCTCCATTTATGATTATATCATAGTTTCCTGAAGGAACATCTTTGTCAATGTATACTGCCCGTCCATTTTCGGCTTCTCTGTACTGCTTAAAAGGTATAAGCATTCGGACCGTGAAGGTCATGTTCTTGACTTCATATGCCTCGACATGGAATTCGTTTGGTATTGAATTTATTGCTACGTCATCGAACCTGTGCTCATACTTATTATCTTTAACAGGAATTGACATCTCGAAATTGACGTCTAATTTTATACTTTTTTCAGGTTTTGTTTTACCTGAGATAATTAACTCCTCACCTTGCTTTAATTGAATAGCAGATACATCCCATTCAATCATATCTCCATGAGATATTTCGGGAACTGGTCTATAGAATAATGAATTTATTTTCTTGATGAGCGTAAGGAATAGATTATAATCTTCTTTGGTCGTGATGATCCCCCCATATGCTTTACTTATCTCCATAAGTAGGCAAAATAATAATTTACTGCATTTATCTAAATGAATTTGTGGCTTTATCTACTGATCTCACTGCAATTTTCAGGTGATGTAGCTGAAGGAGATCTGAAAAGTTAAGACAAGGTTATAATTACTTCTGGTTCCACCAAATTCCCCTATTTGTCCATATAATTACATTAAAATGGATACTATTTAGATGTATTGAGAAGTTGTTATCTTGGCCTTGTGTTTGCCTCGTTTGAAGAAATAAATGCAATAATTCTCTTCTTTTTTCGACTTTTGAAATCTCTTTCAGGAATCAGATCACATCACAAGAGCTGACCTTCCACTCCCTTTTATTTTCATCCCCTCATGGTCCAGAAGCAGGACCTTGTTCTCCAGACCGCTTGAGAATCCGGTGAGCTTCCCTGAAGAACCGATCACCCGATGACACGGAATGATGATCAGTATAGGATTTGCACCGATAGCACCCCCTACAGCCCGCACAGCTTTCGGCCTACCGATCATTTTTGCAACATCAGCATAGGTCACAGTCGTTCCAAGCGGTATTTTTGTGAGGGCATCCCACACCAGCTTCTGAAAAGAAGTGCCATCAGGAGACAATTTTAGGTCAAACTCTTTCAAATTACCTTTGAAATATTGCCCTAATTGTTCCTTAACATATGAGAAGAGAACCTCATCCCGGACCCAGTCCGGAGGAAGGATAAGGTCAGTCTTGCCTTTGAGCAGACATACCCATTTCAAGCCCTCATTATCGCCTGCTAGAAGGAGCTAGCCCACAAGGTCTGTTTGCATGAGATCGTAGTACATGTTCCTTTCTTTGTTATTTGTTGTATATAGACAGATATCAATCGAACCATACCCTGACTGCAAATGTGGTTATAGCCACCATCAGACCGAAAATGCCTGCCAAAAAGAAAACTGTTTGCAGGCCGAAATAGAGCAGTACTATGCCCAATAGAACCGGTGCCGCACTTTGTCCAACATATTTCATGGTATTATGAATGGACAGAACACCACCCCTTGCCCTCACAGGTGAGATCTGGATGATCTGCGTATCAATGCTTGTCTGTGCCAGCCCAAAACCGGCACCGAAGAAAAGAAGCAGCAAGAACAGGACAGGAAGCTGAACATTCAACGAGATGAGAAATATAGGTACACCCATAAGGATAAAACCGGACCCAATGAGCACTGGAAGCGATGATCTTGCTGCAAGCTTCTTTATGCTGGAAGCCACCAGAACGATGGCAAAACCCTGAATTGAGAGCACAAGTCCTGCTTCCTTTGCAGCGAAACCGAACACTTCCTTAAGCATGAAAGGGATGTAGACCACAATTGAAAATAGCAGAAAGAAGATAGCGAAACTTAAGAAGACCGTATAGGCAATTCTCTTGTCCTTCAATGCCCGAAGCGCTTCGCCAAGCCCTTTGGCATTTTCATGGTGATCATTATCCTTTGTTTCCGGAAGGAACGCCCACACCATAAGAGCAAATGGCAGGGAGAGGACGTAGAAAAGGAACGGATAGTTCCACCCCACTGTGGCCAGACCTCCACCTATAAGAGGAGCTGTTACCGACCCGATGGCTATGGCCATACTTATCCTGCCCATGGATTGAACACGGTCAAGCCCTTCATAGACATCGCCTATGACCAGCATTATAAGTGACATCATCCCAGCAATTCCGATACCCTGAACGAACCTCAACACAAGCAACGTTTCAAGGTCGGTGGCAAAGAAGCTGAAAAGCCCCATCAGACCGTTGAGAACAAGACAGGGAACAAGGATGGCCTTCCTGTTCACCCTGTCCACGAAATGACCGATCACCAGTGAAAAGATGGCTGTGGAAATGGTATAGACTGTCATCAACTGTGCGACTTCATGGGGCATCCTGCCAAGCGGTCCCACCATCTGCGGAAGGACAGGAGCAAGTATGGCACCACCTGCCATTGCAAAGAAGGCGGTTGCTGCCAGGAATGCAAGGTGATAGGGTTTGAATTGCATTTTGTAGATCCTAAGTGATTTTGGTCTTAGAGAAGAACTGATGTGTAATTAATTGCACTGTACGACCAGTAAAGAGAGAAAAGAGAATGAAATGAGGTAGAAGATATTTGTCAGGACATAATAAACTTTTTCAAATATAGAAAGCGATCAATGCAGACAGAAATGTTGAGAAAATACAAAGAAGTAAATAACCAATAACAAAGGTCACTTTGAAATTTCCAGCATAGAACTTTTTTAGAATCACATATGCTGCAGAATAAAACGCAAAGCATAGGATTACAAAAAGTGAATAATCCATAAATGTAGCTGGAGAACCATAATAACTGACAGTAATATTATTAGATACTCCCATCATTGTCACCTTATATAACATACCACTATATTTTATATAATTCTTTCTTTTTGTTACAAAGATGAAAAGTATTGTAGCCGATATACAAATATTCAGAATACGCAATCATAAGAGAAACTACAATACTACAATACTACAATAGAGGTATTAGAAGCAGAAAATAATAGATAAGCAGAGAGAAAAAGCCTCGGGCGTGATTTGAACACGCGACCTAGTGATTACAAATCACTCGCTCTGCCGGGCTGAGCCACCGAGGCGCTATTGAAACGTACCCATACAATGCATAATAACAAATAAATGTTATGGTTGAATGTAGAGTGTAGATATACTATGTGGCAAGAAATGGCAAAATTTGGGAAAAAGCTTGTGGACCACGGGCTTGTAGAGTCTAATTTCGGGAATATCAGTGTGCGTGTTGGAAGAAGTATGATAATAACACGGACAGGTGCGGCACTGGATGAGATAGAGGAGAAAAGTGTGGTAGAAGTGCCCATCGAAAATACGTCAGACCTTGACGTACTGGCATCTTCAGAGGCATCGGTCCATCGTGCCATCTATCAGGGAACTGATGCAAAAGCGATAGTTCATGCACATTGCCCCTATTCCGTCACACAGACACTCATAACGGATTCTGATAAGATAATCCCCATTGACAGCGAAGGAAAGCTTTTCCTTAAGGAAATACCCATCGTTAAAGGCGGGATCGGTTCCAAGGAAGTGGGAGAAGGAGCTGTTAAGGCTTTTGAAGAGCATCTGGGAATGGTGGTCTACAGCCATGGGCCGTTCACTATCGGCGAGAGCCTATCGGAAGCATACATAATAATGACACAGATCGAACATTCATGTAGAATAAAGTATCTTGTGGACCTTGCTAAAAAATAAATCCACACGAAAAGAACCAAAATAACTAATAGTGAATATACGGTAATAGACCTCTAATCTTATTGAACATACAAGGAAGAGCCATGACCATCGATTCATTCAGACCGGCAGCTACAAGGATACTCGACCCGATCGCAAGAAGCGTAGCGAGCAAAGGCATATCACCAAACGCTCTTTCAGTGGCTTCACTGGTATGCGCTGCCCTTGCAGGTATCTCATTCTATTTTTCTGTGGACAACCCCTTAAGCGCACTCGTTGCGATATTCTTTGTTGCCCTTAATTCGTTCCTTGATGCCCTCGATGGTGCAGTCGCAAGGTACCTTCGCACAGACGGTAAGAAAGGTGATTTCCTTGACCATGTGATCGACAGGTATTCCGATGTTTTCATAATATGCGGAATGTTCTTCGGCGGGCATGCCCATTGGCAGATAGGCACCATAGCCATTGTCTGCGTCCTTCTGACCAGCTACCTTGGAACCCAGGCACAGGCACTGGGTATCGGCAGGTTCTACGGCGGCATCATGGGCAGGGCTGACAGGCTCGTACTGATACTGATAGCATCCCTTGCCTACTACATCTACAGTGAAGCGATCTTCGGATACACGATCATCGGATGGTCTCTCGTAGTGATAGCCATTGGCAGCCATATTACAGCCATACAGAGAATGGGCAGCATATGGAAGCGCCTCTGAGACAGGGTCTATTGACCCCCTCGGGCCTTTCTGGAATAGTTTAAAGTAAGAGCAAAGACCATCTAAAAATCATGCCGTCCACTGAAGTAAAATATGAATATCTTGAACATACTGCGGATGCAAAGTTCAGAGCCTACGGCAAAACAAAGGAAGATGCTTTTGCAAATGCTGCGGAAGCTATGTTCAATGTGATGATAAATACATCAAAAGTGGACTGCAAACACAGGGAAGATATCGTTGTCAGTGCACCGGAGATCGATGAGTTGCTTGTTGAGTGGCTCTCAGAACTTCTATTCCTTTTCGAGGTGGATTTCCTCTCATTCGGGGAGTTCAAGGTTGAAAACATAACAGAAAAGGATGGAAAATTCGAATTATCGGGTCATGCATGTGGTGAAGAGATAGACCTTGAAAGACATGAGATCGATACAGAGGTCAAGGCAGTGACATACAATGATCTGAAAGTGGAAGAGAACGAGAATGGATCTATGGTCCAGGTCACTGTCGATACGTGAAATTGACGAATATTATCAATGATAAGACCAATATCATTAAGGGGTGGGATATATGGAAGATGGAAATAAAATAACCGATTCGCTCACAAGGATAGATGATAATATCTGGGAGATACCTGAGAACTACTCACCTGGAATGAACGTTCCGGGAAGGATATACCTTTCAGATAAGCTCATCCGGGAACTCGAACCGGAAACACTTGACCAGGTAGCAAATGTAGCTAAATTGCCAGGGATACAGAAGTTCTCCATGGCAATGCCTGATGCTCATCTGGGCTACGGGTTCCCCATAGGAGGCGTTGCAGCCTTTGATGAAGAGGAAGGAGTTATCAGCCCGGGAGGTGTGGGTTTTGATATTAACTGCGGTGTAAGGCTTTTACGATCCAACCTTACGGTCGATGATGTCCGTCCGAAGATGAAAGAGCTCACAGAGAGGATGTTCGAGGCAGTGCCATCGGGTGTCGGATCAAAAAGCCGTCTGAGAGTATCGGACAGCGAACTTGATGATATATTCCTGCATGGATCGAAGTGGGCAGTGGAGAACGGTTATGGGGAAAAGACCGACCTTGAGCACTGTGAAGGTGGCGGGTGTATCGAAGGCGGGGATGTAAGCAACATAAGCATCAAGGCACGAAAGAGGGGAAGACCACAGGCAGGAACCCTTGGAAGCGGAAATCATTTCCTGGAAGTACAATATGTTGATAAGATATATGACCAGGAGGCTGCTGATACTTTTGGACTGGAAGAAGGTCAGGTCAGTTTTATGATACATTGCGGTTCACGCGGTACAGGCCATCAGATCTGTACGGACCATATCAAGACGATGTCACAGGCTTCGAAGAAATACGGCATACAGCTTCCAGATAAGCAGCTTGCATGTGCTCCGGCGCAGTCTGAGGAAGCACAGAACTACTTCGGATCAATGATATGTGCCGCCAACTATGCGTGGAACAACCGCCAGATGATCACGCACTGGACAAGGGATGTTATCTCAGACACGTTCAGTTCGGATATTGATGAGCTGGGCCTGGAACTTGTATATGATGTGGCACACAATGTGGCAAAGCTCGAAGAGCATGATGTTGACGGCAAAAAGAAGAACGTCTACGTCCACCGTAAAGGTGCTACAAGGGCATTCCCAAGGGGACATAAGGAAGTTCCTTTAAAGTATCGCGATGTCGGGCAGCCTGTGCTGATCCCCGGAAGCATGGGCACGGCATCCTATGTACTTCACGGAGGAGATCGATCAATGGATACCTCGTTCGGAAGTGCATGTCATGGTGCCGGCAGGGTGATGAGCCGTTCACATGCTAAAAAGGAGTTCCAGGGAGAAGATATCAAGATGCAACTTGAGAGAAGGGGCATTACGGTCAGATCAGCACATCCAGCTGTCATTGCAGAAGAGGCTCCAGGGGTTTACAAATCCAGCAGCGAAGTCGTCAATGTGGTCCACGAGCTGGATATCGCAAGAAAGGTAGCAAAAATGATGCCCATGGGCGTTATTAAAGGCTGAGATAAAAAAGTTATCTTAAGGATATAGGGTCGAGGCGTAAGGGCGATATGGACATATCCGCCCTTATATCATATAGCATCAGATCAATTTATCAAAAAAGCAAAGCTTTCGAGTAGATACCACAAAAGAAGATAATAAGAGAGGAGGAAACGGTTTTTGAGGGGATGAATGGTTTGCTTGATTACAGTCATTTACAACACAAAAGTTTGCAAGCAATCTTCCCGTTTCCTCATTATAGAGATTGATATAATATTATTTAAAGCTGATTGGTATCATTTAAATATAAAATATGTTATGCCAACAATTCGATTCCGAAACATATTTTCGACCGATACTATTTTTAAGTGCAATACATAATCTTGCGCCTATGGATAAAAATGCGAAAATGCTGAAAAAAGTTCGTGTCATGGCTGACTACCAGTTTGGAAAAGGATGCGGAGAAATTATGTTCCCCGATGACTCAACATTCCAGCTATCAAGGACAAAACGTATCCGACAGATAATGAGCCAAAGCAAGCGTATTGCGACCGTAAGAGCAAGGGATGGAACTTTTACATTGAGCATGGATGCTGCAACGGCTATACACAATCACATACCTGCACCAGGTTCAAGGGTCACTGTCTGTGATGATGCTGTGCCTTTCGTCTCCAAGGGCAAGACCACATTTGCAAAACATGTAACTGCCATAGACCCTGAACTTCGGAGCGGGGATGAGGTCCTTGTTGTCGATGAGAACGATACAGTGATCGCAACTGGACAGTTGATGTTGTCCCCCGATGAGATCGAAGCCCTTGATACCGGTGCCGCGGTCGATGTCAGGTGCGGATGCGAACAATGAGCTTTCTTTGCAAAACAGCAGGCGCATTTCAAGATCTACGCATAGCAACAGGTTAAATAAGCTGATAGAGCATACATAATCTCAAAATCATCCCCACCGGAGAGTGAAAATATCGCAGAAGAGGGACTCCTGAAGACATTTGTCATTCCTGACAATACAAAAATGGAAGAACGTAACATCGTTCTTGATGGTGATATCGTAGTGGGCAACCATTCCGACATACGCTATGGAATTATCGCCAAAGCTGCCATACTCGGTGAAAGGGTAGAGGTTTCAGGTGACATAGTTGCCAGCTCAGATGTAAGGATAGATATATGGTCACACATCGGTGGGAACGTCAAGACAAAAGAGAACGCTTACATCGGCGAGTTCGTCACCATTGACGGAAGGCTCGTAGTAAAAGGCGACCTTGACATTGGCAATGATGTGAAGATCAGCAGCGGTTTCGAAGCAAAGGGATGGATCGTTGTAAGGAACCCGATCCCTGTCATAGCATACCTCTTCCTTTATCTGACAGAACTTTTACGCATGGGCAAGGATGAAGAGGTCGAAAAGGCGCTTGATGAGCTTTTCGATGAAGAAGTGGAGACCATAGGAAATCTCGCCATGATCGTCCCGAACGGTTCTAAGATATCCATCGATTCCATCAGAGTACCAGCCACAGCATCCATAGGCAACAATTGTCGCCTTGTCGGCAATATCCGAGCTTCCACACTCGAGATGGGAAATGATACTACGCTTTATGGAAGTATCCGCACCCTTAATACAGTGGACCTCGGGGAAGATAATATCATACACGGGAACATTGTATCCAGAGGTGATGTATACATCAACAAAAGAACACATGTTCTTGGTGAGATAAATGCCAATTCCATAAAGATACACGAAAGTGCACGTGTTGATGGTGTCATGAGAGCATCCGGAGGAATCATCTTCGTAAGGGAAGAAGATGCGACCCTCAATGAAAAGGAACTTATGACGCTTGACATTTGACCATTACTAACTATTTAGAGGCTTTTTATGACCAAAGAGACCACTCTATCAAAAGATTACGATTCAATCGTTGAGAAAGATTCAAAGTATGTGATGCAGACATACACTCGTCAGCCATTAGCACTTGAAAGCGGACAGGGTTCAGTGGTCCGTGACATCGAGGGAAGGGAATATATCGACTGTGTTGCCGGGATCGCTGTGAACAATGTTGGACACTGCCACCCGAAAGTTGTCGAGGCCCTCAGCAAGCAGGCAGGCAAGCTCATACACACATCAAACCTCTATTACACGGACGTCCAGGCGAACTTTGCCGAAGAACTTGTGAACATTTCAGGCATGGGGCGTGCATTCTTCTGCAATTCCGGAACCGAAGCAGTGGAAGCTGCAATGAAACTGGCAAGGGTCGCCACCGGCAAGAAGGAATTCATCGCTGCTGAGAACTCCTTCCACGGAAGATCAATGGGTTCACTGTCAGTCACATACAAATCCGTTTACAGGACACCTTTCGAGCCACTCATACAGGGAGAGAGATTCGTACCCTACAACGATGCACAGTCCATAAGGGACACGATCACAGAGGATACAGCTGCCGTCATCGTGGAACCCATACAGGGAGAAGGTGGCATAAATGTGCCTTCCGACGAATACCTGAGAGAAGTGCGCGAGATCTGTGATGAGAACGAGATGCTCCTGATATTCGATGAAGTGCAGACAGGATTTGGAAGGACAGGTAAATGGTTCTGCAAGGACCATTCAAAGGTCGAACCGGACATCATGACCATGGCAAAGGCCATAGGCGGCGGATTCCCAATGGGCGCTATCGTGGCCCGGGATGGAATTACATTTGAAAAGAGCCAGCATGCTGCAACTTTCGGAGGAGGACCCCTTGCCTGTGCTGCAGCCCTGGCATCCATTGATGCGATAAGGGATGAGAAGCTGGTGGAACGCTCGGCAGAGATGGGACAATACTTCATGAACGAGCTAAATTCCCTTGATAACGACAGCATTGTCGAAGTTCGTGGACGCGGTCTTATGATAGGTGTCGAGATCAACCGCGCCTGTGCAGATATCGTAGACCTTGCAAGGGACAATGGCATTCTCTTGAACTGCACCTCCGAGAAGGTCATACGTATAGCACCTCCACTGATCATAACAAAGGAACAGATAGACAAGGTGGTTGAGCTCATTGCCCAGATATGAACTGATAAAGGATGAGATAGCATCCATTGCCAAATATGTTCCCGGTAAGTCCATCGAGGACATAGTGAAGACCTACGGACTTGAACCATCCTCTATCATCAAGCTCGGATCGAACGAGAATCCCCTGGGACCTTCACCAAAAGCTGTCGAAGCACTCATTGAGAATGCACAGGGCATCAGTATCTACCCTTCAGCAGATGCACGCGAACTTGTGGATGCGATATCTGACTATACAGATATACCTGCAGACAATATCGTTGCATCAGGTCCCGGGATGGACGGACTGCTGGACGGACTGGCAAGGCTTGTCATAACTAATGGTGACGAAGTGGTGATCACCACCCCCACATTCTCCTACTATGAGATAGCTGCACGTGCCAACGGTGCAACTACGGTATATGTCCAGCGTGAAAAGGACTTTTCGATCAATGTGGATAAATTACTGGCAGCCCTCACCACGAACACGAAGATGATCTTCCTGTGCTCCCCGAACAACCCCACAGGAAATGTAATTCCTGAAGAAGACATAATGAAGATCGCAACAGCTACGGATGCACTTGTTTTCGTGGATGAGGCATATGTGGAATTTGCCGAGAAGAATGTTGCAGATCTTGTACTTCAACATGACAACATCATTGTGGGCAGGACGTTTTCAAAGGCATTCGGTCTTGCAGGTCTGAGAATGGGATACGGCATCATGCCGGAGTGGCTCAGAGAAGAGTATATGAAGATAGCAACCCCATTCAATGTCAGTACGACTGCAATGGCCGCAGGGATAGCTGCACTCTCGGATACCGAGCACCTGAACAAAAGCATCGAACTGGCGGTTAAAGGAAAGAAGTTCCTTCAGGAAGAATTACCTTTCCAGGTCTACGATACGCAGGCCAACTTCGTACTTGTCGATGTAGCACCACACAAAGCACGCGATTTCACTACCGAATTACTTAAAAAAGGCATCATCGTGCGTGATTGCACATCCTTTGCACATGCCGGCCTATCACTCATACGTGTGACCATAGGAACACAAGAACAGAATGAGAAGGTCGTAAAAGCCTTCTCTGAGATCTGACCGCTGCCCTAAGCGGTCATTCTATTTTATCTATTTTCATCAATGGGTAGTCAAGTTCCTTATTGAACTCCATTGAAACATGCGCCTTTGCTGAGCCATATATTGCATCTATCTGGACATTGAGCATGCGCCCTTCAAGCTCGCAGTAACCGAACTCATCGTTGAGCTTTGAGCCTAGAATATCCCGGTCTATGCTCACAGTGATGTTCTCCACACAAGGCTGTACTGAAATGCTCTGCGCAATAGCTGTCTCAAGGCTTTCCACAGTACGAAGGTTCACCGGAGAACCTGTGAACTGATGATATAAAGCTCCAAGCTTGATACCCGCTTCAAAAAGCACGTTATCCCTGTCAGTAATTGTATCTTCGACCATTATATCTACCATGTTCCTGATGCAACGACATTGACCTTCATATATATAGCCAATTTGGTAGAAGGACCGAAGATCATCCTTTTTTCAGAGTTACCCAGAAAACACATCCAGCCCCACAGGGATTGTCCTCAACTCCGAAACTACCACCATGAAGATCGATTATCTTCTTTACGATAGCAAGACCAAGACCATTTCCCTTTGTAGAGGTCTTGTTGGCACGCTTGAACCTATCAAAAACGAATTCTTTATCCCCATCGGGAATACCTTCACCAAAATCAGTGAACTGCACTTTCCACTCATCGCCTACATCAAAAATATCAACATAGACAGTACTGCCTTCAGGACTGTATTTTATAGCATTTGAAAGAAGATTTGCGAACACTTCCTCGATCATTAGATTAGCCTTTGCAGGATAAAATCCACTGAAAAGGGACACGACCTTCATACCCTTATTCTCGAACATGGGTCCAAAGTTCGTCTTTGCGATGTTGACCATAAAGCCAAGATCAATAACATTGAACTCGACATCCTCATCTGAATCAAGTCTTGAAAGTTTTGCAGCCATCCCGATCATATCGATAAGCTTCTGATTGCTCATTTCCACTTTTTTGAGCATATCCAGAATATAGGGATCATCCTCTTTTTGTATAAGAACATTCAGAAACCCTTTGACTATCCCGGCTGGATTCAACAGATCATGCCGCAAGATATCTGCGAACAGGTCCTTTAGCTCATTAGAATGTTCCAGCTCCTCAGCATACTTCTTAAGTTCAGATTCCGCTTTTTTGTTTATAGTTATATCACGACAATTACAGACATGGCCTTGAATGGACCCATCTTTGAAAACCGGGAATAGATTATATTCGATGACACGACCATCTTTGAGACATAACAAGCCACTATCTTTTTCTTTTCGGCTTGAGAAGTCACGTATCTTAGAGGCCACATTATCAGCATTCTCAAGCTGTGGAAAAACAAATTCCGCAAATATATCCAAATAGTCCATATCGACCCCTATATTTACAGGAATGTTCCACATAAACCGGAATTGTGAATTCATCAACTTGGCCTTATTCTCAATATCAAAATAAACAATGCCGTCACCAGACGATTCAAGAACATTTTCAAGTAAAAGTTCATGATCCTCTATCATACCTTCAACTCGATCATTCTCTAATAGTTCTGCTTCAAGCTGCTCATTGACACGAGACATCCCTTCGGCCCTTTCTTTCACTTTGCCATCCAAGTCCAAATGATAAAATTCCAGTTCCTGCTCAACTATTTCTGCTGACAATACCCGCTGCCCCCACCATTTAACTGAACAAGTTGTCCCACAAACAATGTTCAGTAGTTAATTAGGTTCAAACAGTTATATAAACTTAATTATACAAATAAATATTTACATCTGTGAATAAAAAACTTAATGAGACCGCCACTTAAGCCCAACCTTATTGTCAATAACTTCCGCCACGCAGGCACAAGAATTCCCGAAGTTCTTCCCCATCATCGGAAAGATTTGCAAGCATGCTAAGTACTATTTCTTTGGAAAATGTTTAAATGTCATATACACTAAATTAAATTGTTTGATATAAGGAAAGGGTCAAACAATAACAGAAAATTTGACGATATCTAAGATGAAACGTGAAACACTGGGGAAGATGTTTCCGTTGCAGATATCAGAAAAGACAGAAATTTAAATACCATTGTATCACCATATACGGAGGTAAAAATGGACCTTAACCGTTTTACACAAAAAGCACAGGAAGCCATACAGAGATCATTCTCCATTGCTGCAAGGTATTATAATCAGCAGACAGAATGCGAACATCTGTTACTTGCATTGGTGGAACAGGATGGCGGACTCGTACCTACGCTTCTTGAAAGGATGGGAGCTGACAACCAGTCAATCGTAAGGAAACTTGAAGAGCATTTGTCAGAACTGCCACAGGTATCCGGATCGGGAAGCGGACAGACTTACGTGAGCCAGGCATACAGCAGAGTACTCGATACAGCTGAAAAAGAAGCAGGTTCAATGAATGATGAATACATCAGCGTGGAACACATGCTCATCGCACTCCTGAAAGAAAAGGAGAGCACAAGTTACCGGATACTCGATAAAGCAGGCATCACAATGGATGCCACATTAGAAGCAATTAAAGAACTAAGGGGGAATCGACGCATTACCAGCGAAAATCCGGAAGACACAATGGAACCGCTCAAGAAATACGGAATTGACATCACCAAACTTGCAGCTCAAGGAAGACTTGACCCGGTAATAGGAAGGGAACAGGAGATCCGACACACCATAGAGATCCTTTCACGCCGCAGGAAGAACAATCCCGTGCTCATAGGAGAGGCTGGGGTTGGTAAGACAGCTATTGTAGAAGGCCTTGCCCTGCGTATTGCAAAACATGATATTCCTGATGATATGAAGGACAAGAAGATCGTAGCACTCGACATGGGTGCACTTATCGCAGGGGCGAAGTTCAGAGGAGAGTTCGAGGAACGCCTTAAAGCGGTCTTAAAGGAAGTTGCTGATTCCCAGGGACAGATCATTTTGTTCATTGACGAGCTGCACACCATCGTAGGAGCAGGAGCCACCGAAGGTGCAATGGATGCAGGGAACTTATTAAAGCCGATGCTCGCAAGAGGCGAGCTGCATTGCATAGGTGCCACCACGCTTGACGAATACCGCAAGTATATAGAGAAGGATGCAGCCCTTGAAAGAAGATTCCTGCCTGTCCTTGTTGAACAGCCTGATGTAGAGAATACCATATCGATCCTTAGAGGGCTGAAAGAAAGATACGAGGTTCACCACGGAGTAAGGATCAAGGATGCTGCACTCGTGGCTGCTGCGGTCCTCAGTAACCGCTATATTTCGGACAGGTTCCTGCCAGACAAGGCCATCGACCTTGTTGATGAAGCCGCCGCAAAGGTCAGAACTGCCATTGACAGTAAACCATCCGAGCTTGATGAGGCAGACCGTAAGATATTGCAGCTCGAGATAGAAAGAGAGGCCCTGAAAAAAGAGAAGGATGCGGTTTCAAAGGAAAGAGTAGCTGACCTTGAAAAGGAACTTGCGGACATTCGTGCTGAATCCGATGCCATGCGTGCGAAGTGGCAGGGAGAAAAGGACACCATTGCGAACCTGGGATCACTGAAACAGCAGATCGAGGACATTAAGACACAGCTCGAGCTTGCTGAGAACAGCGGAGATTTCGAGCTGGCCTCAAAGCTCAAATACGGTAGTTTAACCCCTCTTGAACATCAGTATAAGGAAGAGGAGACAAAGTTGCAGGAGCAACAGGATGACATGCTCCTCAAGGAAGAGGTTTGGGAAGAGGATATTGCACAGGTAGTAAGCCAATGGACCAACATTCCCATAACAAGGTTGATGGAAGGGGAACGTGAGAAGCTCACACATCTGGAAGATAAACTTCATGAGAGGATCGTCGGCCAGAACGAGACAGTGAAAGCGGTTTCCGATGCGATCATACGCGCTTATGCAGGCATCAAGGACCCGAAAAGACCCATTGGAAGTTTCATTTTCCTTGGACCTACCGGGGTTGGCAAGACCGAACTTGCAAAGGCGCTCGCTGCAGAAATGTTCAATGATGAGAACAATATGATACGCATCGACATGTCGGAATACATGGAAAAGCATACCGTCGCACGCCTTATCGGAGCGCCTCCAGGATACATCGGACATGAGGAAGGAGGACAGCTTACAGAAGCGGTTCGCAGACGACCTTATGCAGTCGTTCTCTTCGATGAGATAGAAAAGGCCCACCCTGATGTGTTCAATGTCCTGCTCCAGATCCTCGATGATGGAAGACTGACCGATTCGCATGGAAGAACAGTGGATTTCAAGAATACGCTGATCATCATGACATCTAATATCTGCGTTGACCGCACCATCTCGAAACTGGAAGAAGGTGAAGATTACGCAGAAATGCAGGAGATGGCGCAGAACGAACTTGCCAAATATTTCCGACCGGAATTCATCAATCGCATAGATGAACTTGCCATCTTCCGGCCACTGACAAGGGAACAGCTTGTGAGCATTGTTGACATTAAGGTCGCTGACCTCATACAGAGGCTTAAAGAAAAGAGAATGGAGCTTGAAATATCAGAGAAGGCGAAACATTACCTTGGTGAAGCTGGCTACAGTGAAGCCTTTGGAGCGCGACCCCTCAAGCGTGTCATTCAGAACCAGGTCGAAACCGCAGTCGCAAAGTTGATCGTTGAAGGAAAGGTCCTTGAAGGTTCTACCATAGAAGTGGATGCTGATGAGCGGGGCATCGTTGTAGGAGTAAGAACACAGACAGCAGAACAATGATCAATGAAGGGACCCATCCCTTCACTTTTTTTATTTATTCCACACTATCATTCATCATAATACTGCCGAGGGATCTTCATTATCGGAGATTCAAGGTAGAGAAGTAGCAAAAGGAACATCAGAGTTGCAAAGATGAAAAGATATTCCGGCAGGATGAAATAAGACAATATTGGAAGCATGAAGATGATTGCCATAATGGCCATTGCTTTGGGATGCCGAAGTTTGGGATAAGGATGTTCACTTATCATAAGATACGACAGCAGAAGCATTATCGTAACGATCCCATACAGTATTATGTATTTGTCCCCCATTAACAGGTAAGAGGCAAGAACAGCAGCTGCAGCAGTTATTGGAAGCCCTTCGAAATCAGGGATAGCCTTGTTCTTTGTGTTGAATCTCGCAAGTCTGAGAACACCACAGATAACATAGACACAGGCAACAGCTCCCACAAGATAAGGCTGGAGATGCCCATATATCAAAAAGATGACAATTGCCGGCGCCGTACCAAAAGAGATCGCATCTGCAAGTGAATCAAGATTTTCACCTATGGCACTTGACCCCATTCTGCGGGCCAGAAAGCCATCCGCACCATCGGCAATGGCTGCTAAGAGAATAAAGATAAAAGCCAGGTCAGCTTTTCCGGAAAATGCACTGAAAATTGAAAGCATACCGAACATGGCATTGCCAAGTGTCACAACATCAGGAATCTTAAGGAGTTTTATAAAAGTCATTTCCGTACCTTAAAGTTCTTTTCTTTTGCGATTATCGTTTCGCCTGCATATACACGGTCACCGACATTACAAGTAATATCAAAATCATCCGGAATGGTCACATCGACACGGGAACCAAAACGGATCATCCCTATCTTTTCACCATTGACAAGCTCATCCCCTACATTGACATAGGAAACTATCCTGCGAACCATTACACCGGCTATCTGCGTCACATTCACATCACCGTGGCTGCTCTTTATCACTGTGACAGTGCGTTCGTTCCGCTCGGAATCCTTGTGAAAAGCAGGCAAGTAACCACCTTTTTTGTGAGTTATGCTCTTCACGACACCAGATATAGGTGCACGGTTCACATGCACATTATGGACATTCATGAATACGCAGATCCGTTGCCCACTGACATCAATAACCCTGCCATCGGCTGCCGAGAACATGCAATGGTCACAGATCTTGGTAGTCCTGTCAGGGTCCCGGAAGAACCAGGTGACAAAGACAGTGAGGAAGAGAAAGAGATAGAACAGATACCATACAAGATCAATTCCCGTCACTATCGCTGCGGTCAGGGAAATGACCATTAGGATAACTACAGTAACTACCCATGAAAGAGAATCTTTAGCTAACATTTCCGATTCCCTTACATCTTACGTACGAAAGACCTTAACTGTTCCGTGGTCATTTTCCACAGACCATCTATCAGGTCAAGCAGTTCAGGCAATATTTTCATCACCACATAGGCTATGAGAAAAAGTGCGATCCCTGATCCGAACTTGGCAATAATATGATGAGCAACTTCAAAACTTTCAGGACCGAACCACTGTTCACCATATGCGACTATCACAAAGGTATTTCTGACGAGGTTCAATGTGTAGATCACTGGAACCGACACCATGAAAGCCTGGAAGAGCTTCTTTTTCGGAGCGTTTATGGAGATAATAAGACCCGTGAACAAAGCAATGCTCTCAATGGCAGTACAGGCAAGTATGATATTAACAGCATATCCGTTATAGATCACGCCATTACCACTTGCGATCACATCATGCCCCAGCGCCTGGAGCATCCATACCGTATTACCAGTAACTGTGGAGATTATCCACTGATTGAGCGAAGGTATGTTCGCAAAAGGGAAATAGAAAAGGGAACCAAGAGCAGTTGCACTTGTAGCCATTAGCACAATATTGAGATGACCTTTTTCTTCAGAAACTGAGGAACTACTGTAACCACGGACCATATTCTGTGCCATGAAAAGGCAGAAAAGAGCAATGGCTATAGTAAGTATTACATTGAAATAATCATTTATCGCGATATAATGTAATGGCTGGTAAGCCCAATGTAGTGAAAAGAACACCCACCCTAAACCTCCGATCAGGAACTTTATCCTTTTAGTTGAAGGTAGGATAGCAGATGCCACCATTAATGCGACGGCGATCCAAAGTACGTTTTCTATCATAATAAAGCATCTTTATAACAGGTATCATATATAGTATCTTGCTAAATGCATAAGGTTCTGTAAAAAATGCCAGTCCCAACAACACCCCTATTGACCGTTGATGCCGTAATCATCTTAAATGGTAAGATTGTACTCGTAAAACGGAACAATTATCCGTTCAAAAACGAATTTGCACTACCTGGTGGCTTTGTAGAGGTAGGCGAGACAACTGAAGCTGCGGCAATCAGGGAATCTTTTGAAGAAACCGGATTATCCATCGATATTGTTAAATTGATCGGAGTATATTCGGACCCTTCACGCGATCCTCGTGGACACACTGTGTCCGTATGCTATCTCGCGACAGGTCATGGAAAGCCGGAAGCGAACACTGATGCAACAGATGTAGCTTTGTTCGATCCCGAAAAACTGCCAGAACTGGCTTTCGACCACCGAAAAATGATAGACGATGCAGGAGATGATATTAATGGAATTCTGTCCAAAATGTAAAAGTATGATGCACCCGATCGAAGGGACGCTTAAATGTCGAAAATGTGGATATGAGAAAACGAAGGATGCCGCTCCAGAACTTATGAGCACATCATCAAGAGAGGAAAGAGAGGTCACTGTCCTTGAAGGCGATACCGACATAGGACTGCCCACAACAACCGCAAGATGTGAAGAATGTGGAAACAATACTGCATACTGGTGGCTAAGACAATTAAGGTCCGCCGATGAGTCGGAAACACGATTTTTCAAATGTATCAAATGTGGCTTCACATGGCGTGAGTACGACTAATATATAGGTATGCTGAAAAAAGCAGTGACACATATATATAGGAAATGATATAAGCAAGTTGAAATTGAGATTATTCGGTGGAGAAACAACATGTTCAAGGCGACAATTGATGCATATCTTCTAAAGGATTCGATCGAAACGCTTTCTGTACTCGTGGACGAAGCAAGGTTCAGGATTTCACCAGAAGGAGTTATTGTAAGGGCGGTCGACCCTGCAAACGTTGCGATGGTAAGTTTTGACCTTACCCCAGAGGCATTCGATGACTTTGAAGCAGACGACTGTGAGTTGGGATTGGACCTTTCGAGGATCAATGACATACTGGGAGTTGCAGACAGGGACGATAAGGTCCAGATGGAACTCGATGAGGAATCAAAGAAACTGAAGATCCAGATAGGCGGTTTTTCATACACAGTTTCACTGCTTGACCCATCCACCATACGTGCAGAACCAAGAATCCCACAGCTTGAACTGCCAGCAGAGATAGTCCTTAACGGAAAGGACCTGCAAAAAGCTGTTAAAGCCGCTGAGAAGATCAGTGATCATATGTTACTTGGTGTTGAAGGAGAGTCCTTCTTCATGGAAGCAGAGGGTGACACCGACCGTGTGAAGCTCACCATGACACGTGACCAGCTTATTGACATCAAGCCGTCTGAAGTGCGTTCACTGTTCTCACTTGACTACCTGTCAGACATCATCAAGCCAGCTTCAAAATCCAACGAGATCTCCCTTCATTTAGGCAAGGATTTCCCTATAAAGATCAATTTCGGCATTGCCAACGGAAACGGCAGCGTGGGATATCTGCTGGCACCAAGGATCGAATCAGACTAAAATGGATAACAGACATCTCGCCTTATATCCTTTTGTTTCCGAGGCATCCGAATATGTCGGCAGCCTCGGATTTTCACCGGACAGGCTACTATCCTCACGTGCACTGGAATCAGCACGAATAAGAGGAAAGGAACGTGTGATACAAGCACTTGAAGGTGAGATCGAGAAACCATCCCCCTCCAGTTCAGAAGAAGGAAAGATACTTACTGAACTGTTGTCTTACCCTTTTTCAAGGATACTCGTCTCCTGCATAGATGACCCTTTTTTGACCCGAAAATATGCACTTGCCGAAGCCAAGGCCGCATACCATTTGTTGAAAACACAGCAACCTGAGTTCCTGCAGGACCTTTCCACTGATTTCAAGATCAATGCGGAGATCTACGAGAATCAGGAAACCCATGATATATTATTCGACCTGCATTTTACGGATTATATCAAACTTGCAAGTCCTTTGAAGGACCTTAACTGGAAACTTGTGAACCGGAAGATGAAGAGCGGCTACGTAAAGATAACCAAGGAAGAGCTTGCCCGCCTGCTCCAGGAAGCCATACGCCTGCGGATACAGAACTCACTTCCAGTAACCGTTCCGAAAGAGATATGTGAAGCCTGCATCCCGCATACTGATGTGATAAGTGAAGAACTGGAAAAGAAGAAGACCGAATTCGGAGTAGGAGAGTTCCAGAAGGTAGAAAGTGACCTGTTCCCACCATGCATCACGCAAGCCATCGCAAATGTACGTGCCGGAGTGAACCTTGCTCATTCCATGAGATTTGCAATGACCTCGTTCCTGATAAACATCGGCATGTCCGTTGACGAAGTAGTGGCAATGTTCAACATCTCTCCAGACTTTGATGAGGAAAAGACACGCTACCAGATAGAACACATCGCCGGAACTTCATCAGGTACAACATACAAACCACCATCCTGCAACACCATGAGAACCTACGGTAACTGTTATGCCCCGGACGAGATATGCAAGGGAGTAAAACATCCTTTGGGATATTACAGCAGGAGGACGTGGTTCAAGAACAGGATGCAAAAAGATAACGAAAAAGGGAACGAAGAGAAAAAGGAAGGAGAAACTCCCCCTCATTAATTATTTATCTCTTTTTGTACTGGCGACATTGTTCCACAAAACTGTCCACAGGGAACGAGCCAGGGTGTGCATGCATATAACTCGCAAGGGAATTATGCTCCGTGATACCATCCTTTCCGTTCATGATACCTTTTCCACGGGACATTTCGTAAACAAGCTTTGAATCACTATCGCATTCCGTCAGAGAATAATGGAATTCATGACCTCTGACAGGTCCTTTTATGAACTTGCCTTTTGCGATACCCTCAGTGTATCCAAGTGCCTGAAGCCTTTTTGTCTGCACCGTCTCTGCAGGGAAGAGGTCTGCCATCTTGTAAACAACATCCTCTATCTCATAGGAACTGCACAGATACTGCAACCCTCCACACTCACCATAGATAGGCATACCATCTGCAGAAAGGTCTTTGAGCTTCTTTGTCGTGCTTGACCGCTCAAGTTCTGCGATATGGAGTTCCGGATAACCTCCACCGAAATACAGACCATCCACCTCAGGAAGTTCACCATCCAGAGGACTGAAGAACTCGATGTTCGCACCACATTTCCTGAACATATCGAACATTTCCTCATAGTAGAAACAGAATGCGCTGTCCCTGGCAACGCCTATGCTGACCTCGGACATGTTCCCGACACACCGGTCATCTTCAACCTCAGGCTTAGTGGGTTCACGGGCAAGTGATAGGATAGTATCAATATCGACATTTTCCTCAATGAAGCTGGCAAGCAGGTCCACGTCATAGTCCTGCTCAGATGCCATATGCAGACCAAGATGCCTTGAAGGGACCTTCACGTCATTGTTCCTGGGAACAGTTCCGACTATCGGAATATCCTGAAGGGCATCCCTGATAAGCTTTGCATGGCGTGGACTTCCCACCCTGTTAAGGATAACACCTGCAATCTCAACATCCTTGTCGAATTCGGTAAAGCCTTTCACAATGGCAGCGGCGCTTCTGGACATACCATGTACGTTCACGACAAGTATGACAGGTATCCCCAGTGACTTTGCAACATGTGCCGAGCTGGCGATCTCCGTTGAATCCATACCGTCATAAAGCCCCATAACGCCTTCGATGACAGAGATATCAGCATCCTTATAACTGTTATCCACAGTTCTGCGGACACCATCCACCCCCATCATGAAAGTATCAAGGTTCCTTGAGGACACCCCGCAGATAGCTGCGTGATGTGTGGGGTCTATATAATCCGGACCAACCTTGTAAGGCTGTACTTTCATGTTCCTTTTGGTAAGAGCCGCCATAATTCCCATAGCAACAGTCGTTTTACCGACACCGCTATGCGTTCCTGCAATTAGGACCGATCGTTTCATGGCACTAATTGAGTTGGTTTTATATATATCGATTACCATCTGTTTCACAACTTAAGAATCATTTTGTGTACACGACCATGAATCCACCCAGTGATAATTTGACAGACAGGTTCGGACGTACTGTTACAAGTCTTCGGATCTCAATTACGAACCGCTGCAACCTTGATTGCATATATTGTCACAGCGAAGGCGATGAGGGAAGCAGGAAAGAAATGTCCGCAAAGACAATTTCTGCCATTGTCAGCACTGCGGCAAAGTTCGGCGTTAACAAGGTCAAGTTCTCCGGAGGAGAACCGCTCGTCAGGGAGGATTTCGAGGACATACTTCGACAACTCCCAAAACTTAAGGATGTTTCAGTTACAACGAACGGCGTTTTTCTAAAAGAACGCGCATTCGCTCTGAAAGAGGCTGGACTGGACCGTGTCAATGTCAGTCTTGATACCCTTGATCCTGAAAAGTATGCATACATCACTCATGGAAGCCCGGAAACCCTGCAGAAGGTCCTTGAAGGGATAGATGCTGCCATAAGTGCCGGACTTACACCGGTCAAACTGAACATGGTACTCCTCAAAGGCATCAATGAAGATGAGATCGAGGACATGCTGGAACTTGTCCGAAGTAAAAAAGGCGACCTGATATTACAGATAATACAGGTGATGGATTTCAGGGACGGGGCACAGTACGATCTTGATGCGGACAGCATAGAAAAAAAACTTGAACAGCATGCAGACAATATTACAATGCGTAACATGCACCACCGTAAGAAATACGTCATCGATGGTGCTGAGGTCGAGTTCGTAAGACCTGTCGAGAATACGGAGTTCTGCGCCAACTGCAACAGGCTCAGAATAACCGCAGACGGTAAGCTCAAACCTTGCCTGCTGGTCAACAACAACCTCATCGACGTCTCAGAAGCAGAACCTGAGGAACTGCCGGAACTATTACGCAGGTCCATCGATCGCAGAGTTCCGTTCTACAGGGACATGAAGGATAAAACGATAATAGGAGAAAAGAAAAATGGAAGTAGAACTTACAGTTGATGGAAAGAACATAGAGATCAACCATTTCGTTACAGAGATACTCGCAGCAATGACCGGCTCTTCTGTGGAGACATTGCATGGTGTTGAAGAGGACTGGAAAGAAATGACGATCCGAGTTAAGAGATAAGAGAGACAAGACGGCTACGCAGAGCAAAATAGAACGGACAGCATCACTGCAATTCAATATATTTGTCCAACATATGTTCATTCATTTACTTAACACATCCAGATTGTTCTCCCATTAACTCAAATTACTCCACTGTTTTTGACACTTTTAACATGGCCTCGAGTGGAACAACTATTTTATTCTGATATTTAACCAATTTGATCCAGTCATAACAGAAGTTATCTGTGCTTCAGTTCGGACATAAATTATTTTCCCAAAATATCGTCAAGCGTTAGGATAAATCCAAAAACTATATACTGGAGTACCCTGTTTACGGTATCACCCATACACATTATTTAAAAATTATATATTTATAGATAAATAATCCAGACTAAAATAACACAGACTTGATCTAATGATAACAGAACAGAAAGTTAAGAAATATTTTGAAGAATCGTTTTTGAGCGACCTGAAAGCAGGCATTATAACTGCAGTTGTGGCACTTCCACTTGCCATCGCTTTTGCGATAGCTTCCGGAGTTGAGCCAGTAATGGGGCTTTACACTGCCATTATTGCAGGAATGCTTATATCCACTTTTGGCGGTTCGCGTTATTCAATATCCGGACCAACAGGGGCCATGACAGTTATTGTCCTTTCAACGGTCAATGTCCATGGTGTTGAAGGATTATTGTTAGCAGGGTTCTTGGCAGGTCTTTTCCAGATACTCTTCGGCATATTCAGATTGGGCAAAGTTGTAAAATACATCCCATTGCCAGTAATATCCGGATTTACAAGCGGTATCGGCATAATAATATTGATAGGACAGCTGTCCAATGTGTTCGGACTGGCATTACCTGCACGTGAACGTGTATGGGAAACTGTTTATGATGTTTTTATAGGCATTGACATGATGAATATTTTGGCATTGAGCATGTTCGCAGGCACCATAGCACTCATGTTACTGCTGCCAAAGGCATTGTCCAACATAAAATATCTGAAGAACATTCCTGCCTCCATCATAACCTTGGTACTTTCAGTTATCCTCACATATCGCTTCGATCTTGACATACCTATCGTAGGAGAGATCCCAAGTACGATACCCCAGGTCCACATGCTGGACATCAACATCGGACTTATGTATGCAGTCCTTCCGGCAGCATTTACCATAGCTCTTCTAGGGACCATAGAGTCCCTTCTTTGTGCTGTGGTCTGTGATGCGATGACGAACACCAAGCACAACAGCAACAAAGAACTGATAGGGCAGGGAATTGCAAACGTCATCCTTCCGTTCTTTGCAGGCATTCCCGCAACAGCGGCGATCGCAAGAAGTGCAGTCAATATAAGAGAAGGTGCCAAGACCCGCATGTCAGGGGTCATTCATGCCCTTGTGCTGCTTGGGATATTGATATTCTTCGGACCCATCGCACAGTATATCCCAAAAGCATATCTTGCAGGCATCCTAGTACTTGTCTCGATCAAAATGGTCAATGTAGATGAGATCAGGACCACGATGAACATCAGCAAGATGGATACATTCGTCCTGTTGACGACACTTGCATTGACCGTCCTTACTGACCTTGTATTTGCCATCCAGGCAGGCATGTTCCTTTCGATAATACTGCTGTTCATACGCCTGACCAACATAATCGATGTCCAGTCAATGGAGAACTACGACCCTTCCGAAGGAATAAATGCCACCATACTTGCAGACCCTTATCTAAAGGACAATGTATCGGTTTATACGATAAATGGCCCATTCTTCTTTGGTGCAATGGCAGTATTCGAGAACAAGGTCGATGAACACATACACATGAGCAAGCCCCACATGATCCTAAGGATGCGTTATGTTCCTTTTATCGATACCACAGGCATAGAAAGGTTGAAAAGCTTCATCAGTACCAGAAAAGGAACAGGTAGCAAGGTATATTTGACAACCGTGCAGCCGGAAGTAATGAGATCGATCAACTCTGACGTTGTCCTGAACAAGTTGATACAGGAAAAGGATGTCATAATCTTCAAAAGCACGCAGGAAGCCCTTGGATATTTACAGAAAAGGGATGGAAATAGATGAACCCACCCCATCCCTGCATCAAGATAGATAGCAATGGATCAGAGAGGGCATCTCTGTTGAATTGAGTATTCAGACGTATATATCGAACATCTGAACATGAGATCATACCAGAGGTTCAATTTCTGAAAAGTTGATGGGAGATGTTGCATCCAGTGATATAGGGGTCACTGAGATGTGACCTTTTTCTATGGCATGCACATCAGTGCCCTCTTCGGCCGTGTGGATGAGATCGCCTGCTATCCAGTAATATGGCCTTCCCCTAGGATCATGGCGTTCCTCCACATCAGTCTTGAAGAACTTGCGAGCAAGCCTTGTTATTTCAACCTCAGAGTCCTCTTCTACAAAATGAGGTATGTTGATGTTCAAAAGATCTACATTCTCAGGCAGACCATTTTTAAGGACCTTTTTTGCAACATTGTTCACGAATTTGACACCAACATCGAAGTCATGCTGGAAGTCCCGGAGGTCATCGAACTTCAATCCCTCTTCGGTCACCTGCAAGGATGCGGCAATGGCAGGGACACCATAACTTGCACCTTCCAGTGCAGCTCCGATTGTCCCCGAGGTAGTAATGGTATCTGTGCTGATGTTCTCACCTATATTGAAGCCAGAAAGGATCAGGTCGGGCAATCCTTTCATGATCGTAAAGATGCCCAGAATAACAGAATCAGTAGGAGTACCACCTATCGCATGTACTTCAATACCGTCAATGTTCGTACGGGTTATGCGCAGGGGTTCGAATATTGATATGGAACGACCCACACCACTTTGCTGCTGAGCTGGTGCTGAAACGGTAACATCACCGAGGTCGGAAACACTACGATAAGCTGCTCTGATACCGGCAGCATACACACCATCATCATTGGTAAGAAGGATTCGTTTTGACATCATACATTCTTTGTTCTTTGGAGTATTATAGTTAATGGAACAAGAATAGAAAAGAGAAGGAGTATGAATTTAAAAGGAACAGGAAAAGAATTGCTGCAAGCAAATACATATTAGATGCTTAGCGTGGCAGATTCATTTCTGGTCTGATCCTATTGTAATTTGTATTGAAAGGATTGTCAAGGGAGCCAACGAACTGCCCGCCATTTATCTCCAGCTCATTTTCATTGATACCTCCAGGTACCTCAGGATCATCAATGATAGGGTCACAGATATAGACCTGAAGATCACCGGCAGCATCCATAAAGACAGATGGACGAACACCAGTATTGTTGTATTCTTCTACTACGCCTCTGAAAACCAATGACATGTATTTTACTGCTTGCATCATGAACACATCCTCATACTAAATTAACAAAGCTTACGAACATGCATATAATAGGTATGTCTACCGAGTGAGGCATATTGCAGAGTTTCGTGAACACATGTGGACATGGAAACGGGAAGAAATAATGAACATCGCGATCATGCGCCATTGATAAGAAATGTACAAATATAAAGTTTTGAAGACGAACCGCTAAAATGAGAAATGTATTTAAACCATTGAAGGATACGGATAGAACACGTTTTACCAGTTATTTAATTTATACATTATGATCATAGAATAACAACTACAGATGGAATCATTATGCTTGAAGATGAATATCAAATCGATTTTTTCTCTAATAACGGTTTTGTTAGAAAACAGTGCCAAAAGTGTGGTAGCTTCTTTTGGACACGAGACATGGAAAGGCCTACATGCGGAGATGCACCATGCGATCCTTATTCATTTATTGGGAATCCCGTATTTAAAAAGGAGTACGAACTCCCAGATATGAGGGAATTTTACCTGAACTTTTTTGAAGAGCAGGACCACACACGAATAGAAAGATACCCGGTCATTGCCAGATGGAGAGATGATATCTACCTGACAATTGCGTCAATTGCTGATTTCCAGCCATTCGTCACATCAGGCCAAGTCCCACCGCCAGCAAACCCACTAACGATCTCCCAGCCATGCATAAGGCTTTCAGACCTTGATGCGGTGGGAAGAAGTGGAAGACACCTCACCACTTTCGAGATGATGGCACACCATGCCTTCAATACGAAGAACGAGGAAATATACTGGAAAGAGCATACCCTTGAGCTTTGTGACGGACTTCTTAATGCCCTTGGTGCAGACCCAATGGCAGTCACATATAAGGAGGAGCCATGGGCAGGCGGAGGAAATGCAGGAGCATGTGTTGAAGTTCTCATTGGAGGACTTGAGGTTGCAACCCTTGTTTTCATGAACCTCAAGAAGGATAAGAACGGAGACATCGACATCAAAGGTGACATGTATTCCAAGATGGACAATTACATCGTGGACACCGGATACGGACTGGAAAGGTTGGTCTGGGCATCAAAGGGTTCACCTACCATTTATGATGCCATTTTCCCCAGTATTGTGAACGAACTGATGGGACTTGCAGGTATCGAACACAAACTGGAGGACAATGAATATTCACTCATCCTCTCACAGAATGCACGCCTTGCAGGACTTATGGACGTAAGTGAGAAGGCAAACCTGTTGGAATTGAGAAAACAGGTCGCTGCAAGCATTGGCATCACTGCGGACAAGCTCAGCTCCATCATGGAGCCTGTGGAGAGTGTCTATGCCATAACTGACCATACAAGATGTCTGACTTTCATGATCGGTGACGGTATCATACCATCTAATGTGAAAGCCGGATATCTGGCAAGACTTGTCATACGCAGAACCCTCAGGATGATGAAGGACCTCGGTATAAAGATCCCTATTTCCGAGATAATACAGATGCACATCAACAACCTGCCAGAATATCCGGAATTCCAGGAGAGGTTCGATGTGATCAAGGATATCCTGGAACATGAGGAACGTAAGTTTGCGGAAACTCTCGAACGTGGAAGAAGAATGATGGAGAAATCCGCCAGACATTACAAAGAGAGCGGCGAGAAAATGCCACTGGAAACCATCATCGACATGTATGATAGTCACGGCATACCACCAGAGATCTCAAAAGCAGTGGCATCTGATGCAGGTGTCGAGGTAGACCTGCCAGACAATTTCTATTCCCTTGTTGCAGACAAACACAGCCAGTCCGAGGAAAAGGAAGAGAAAGTAGTTCCTTTCGCAGACAGGCTCTCAAGGTTGCCCAAGACAAAGAGACTGTTCTATGATGAACCCAACAGGATGGATTTCGATGCAGTGGTCCTTGATGTGTTCGACAACCACATCGTCCTTGACAACACACTCATGTATCCTGAAGGCGGAGGACAGCCAGCAGACCACGGAAGCCTTACGGTCGAAGATGTTGTACTGAAAGTTATTGACACCCAGATGTATGATGGCGTAGTCGTACACACCATAAAGGAGATAGAGGACGAGCTGCACATACGAAAAGGCGATATGGTTGTCGGCAGAGTCAATGAAAAGCGCCGTATGGCACATGCAAGACATCACACTGCGACCCATATAATCAATGATGCTGCAAGAGAAGTTCTCGGCAGCCATATCTGGCAGACAGGTGCACAGAAGTTCGCAGACCGTGCACGTCTTGACATTTCACACTACAAACGGATCACCCAGGAAGAGGCCAACCAGATAGAACTTATTGCAAACCGCACGGTCATGAAGAACAAGCGGGTCATAAGCGACTGGATGGACAGGACAGAGGCCGAGCAGAAATACGGGTTCCGCCTGTATCAGGGAGGAGTGCCCCCAGGAAAGATGATACGCGTGCTTCAGGTCGGAAACGATATAGAGGCATGTGCAGGTACGCACTGCACCAACACCGGCCTGGTAGGACCGATAAAGATACTGAAGACAGAGCGCATACAGGATGGTGTCGAACGTCTGGAATACGCAGCTGGAGAAGCAGCAATTGTTGCCATGCAGGACCTTGAATCCCTTGTACGCAATTCATCTGAAACGTTGCGAGTATCAGCAGAACAGCTTCCTTCGACGATCGAGAGATTCTTCGAGGAATGGAAGGAACTTAAGAAAGAGAACAACAAGCTCAAGGAAGAACTTGCACACTCAAGGGTCAGCCAGCTTGTCAATGATGCTGAAGATGTGAACGGAATTCGCATCATAACAAAGGTAATTCCTCATGCTGACAGCGAAGGCCTTACGAAGACAGCAGGAGAGCTTACGCAGGAAAATGATGTTGTTGCGATCCTTATTAGTGAGATGGATGGCGTGAAGATCGTTGCAGCTGCCGGAGAGGATGCTGTGAAAAAGGGTGCAAATGTTGGTGCTATCGTCAAGGAGATGTCAACGATGGTCGGCGGTGGCGGCGGAGGCCGTCCTAACATGGCACGCGGCGGAGGAACTGATCCTTCAGGCATGGACAATGCATTGTCACGCAGTGTCGAGCTTTTGAAAGAACAGCTCAGTTAAGGATAATGATAAGATACAGAGGTGCCTTTTTGGCACTTGAACCCAAACGCCCACAGGTCAGTGTTCCTGACCTGAAGGCATCTTTTTTACTTTAATACAGTTTTAATGCAAATGCATTCTTTACTCTTTGAACCATGTGCCGCAAATATATCATTCACAAATGCCATATTGACACAATAGAATATGTGTTGTCATCTGAAAGTGTATATTCACATCTGAAAAGATAGGTTTTTTTGAAAAGATTAATATTACAAAAAAACAATAATGACCTAAGTAATTGGATGAGGGTAAGATGTCTGCAGAAGAAACAACTAAGATCATAGAAACACTTTGTGAAGAACTGGCATCGAAGAACACACTGATGCTGGCACCTTTGAATGTGTTTAGCGAGAGAATGATCTATTTCTACACATATTCTGCGCTGAAATGCAATCCTGAAAAGAACATTGTGTGGTTATGCCTGAAGACCTCAAGGAAACATGTGCTCGAAAAGTTCGAAGAGTACGGGTTCAATATCAGTGATCAACTCGAGAGAATGTGGTTCATTGACATCGAAGGACCAGGCAAGAACGACCCGAATACCTTCTATTGCGGTTCTGCAACCGATTACATAAAGATCGGGTCACACGCATCAAGGATATTTGATAATAAACCAGGCTCTATAATGGTCCTTGATGACCTTACAGTACTGTCAAAGGATAACCTACAGGTAGTTGAGAACTTTATCAAGTTCCTCGAGAGAAAAGTCCGTGATAGCCAGGGAAGCATTATTTCAATGCTTGGCAAAGGCATACTTCCGCCAGAGACAGAAGGACTCATGCGTTCGTTCTTCGATATTATAATAGACATTACGGAGAAAGGGAACTTCCACACCGATATTGGAATGAAGAGCCTTGATGTTCATTACACCATCGTTGACGGGAAGATCGATCTCGAATATACCCAGAAGAAGATAGATAAAGAAAGGCTCAAGATACTTGTAGTGGATGATGAGCCGGACATCCCGGAACTTATCAGGCTTTCACTTGCAACTGAACCTTACGATTTCATTGTGGCATACAATGGAGAGGATGCTGTCAAGAAATCCATTGAGGAGCTTCCAGACCTTATACTATTGGACATCATGATGCCGGACATGGACGGATATGAGGTTGTGGAAAGGTTGAAAGAAGACCCGTATGCAAGGGATATTGCAGTCATAATGGTATCTGCAAAGACCGAGATAGAGGACAAACTCAAGGGAATGGAACTTGGGATCGATGATTATATCTCCAAACCATTTGACAAGAGGGAGATCAACGCCCGCATCAAGATGGTCATGAAAAGATTTGGCTGGGAACCGGAACTGGCTGAACAAAAATAATTATCTTTTCAACTTTTTTGGAACAAGCAATGATAATGTGCAATATTTGAGTTCCAACCAGATATTTTAAATATTCTAAAACCTCTCAATCTATCAAAATACATAGATACTTTTCAATAATAATTGGAGTGTTTTAATGACAATTCCTAAAGAATACGATTCTCACGAAATAGAAGAAAAATGGCAAAACGACTGGAATATGTCAATGTATCATTTCGACTGGAAAGACGAAAGTCGTCCCCAGTATATCATTGATACCCCACCCCCATACCCTACTGGAAATTTCCACATAGGGAACTCCCTTAACTGGTGCTATATTGATTTTGTTGCCCGATACAAGAGGATGCAGGGCTTTAATGTTATGTTCCCGCAGGGCTGGGACTGCCACGGCCTCCCTACAGAAGTAAAGGTAGAGGAAACCCACGGCATTACAAAGAATCAGGTGCCTCGCACAGAATTCAGACAAATGTGTGAAGAACTTACCGTAGGCAACATCGACAAGATGAGAAAGACAATGCACCGCCTTGGTTTCTCAACCGACTGGAGCAATGAGTTCGTCACAATGGAACCTGAGTACTATGTCAAGACACAGACATCCTTTGTCAAGATGAAGGACATGGACCGTGTGTACCAGTCAGAGCACCCTGTGAACTGGTGTCCAAGATGTGAAACAGCTATTGCTTTTGCAGAGGTCGAATACGATTCAAGGGATACGAAACTTAACTTCCTGCACTTCGACAAGCTGGAGATAGCCACAACAAGACCGGAACTGCTTGCGGCATGTGTTGCCATTGCCATCAATCCGGAAGATGAGCGTTATAAGCAATACATCGGACAGACAATGAAAGTGCCACTGTTCGGTCATGATGTAGAGGTCATTGCTGACAAGGACGTTGACCCAACATTCGGAACAGGTGCGGTCATGATCTGTACCTTTGGTGATAAACAGGATGTCAGATGGTGGTTAGAGCACAACCTTCCGCTAAGGAAGGGCATTGACAAGAGCGGCATCATCACCGACATAGCCGGAAAGTATGCAGGAATGACAATACCTGAATGTAAAGCAGCTATTATCGAAGACCTCAAGAGCGAAGGATATCTCTACGAGCAGAATACGCTCGAGCAGAATGTCGGAATGTGCTGGAGATGCAAAACACCTATTGAGATCCTGTCCGAGAGGCAGTGGTTCGTGAAGATCGACAATGATGAGATACTTAGGACGGCAGACGAGATCGAATGGCTGCCTGAATACATGAAGGTAAGACTTCAGAACTGGACCAACACCATGGAATGGGACTGGTGTATCTCACGTCAGAGGATCTTCGCAACTCCAATACCTGTCTGGTATTGTAAGAAGTGTGGCGAGGTCATGGTCGCTGAAGAGGAATGGCTCCCTATCGACCCTACACAGCAGCAGCCACCTGTGGCATGTAATTGTGGCAGTGAGGATTTCGAACCGGAAGAGGATGTCCTTGATACATGGATGGATTCGTCCATAACTGCATTGCACGTTGCAGGATGGCTCAGCGACAAGGAGATGAGGAACCCAACACAGTTGCGTCCACAGGGACACGACATCATTCGTACTTGGTCTTTCTACAGCATCCTCCGTTCAATGGCACTTACTGGCGAGAAGCCCTGGGAGTCAATACTCGTCAACGGAATGGTTCTCGGAGAGGACGGCCACAAGATGAGCAAATCCCTCGGTAATGTCATCTCACCTGAAGAGGTCATCAAGGACCATAGTGCAGATGCATTCAGGCAGTGGGCAGCAGTAGGTGGCTCCACAGGCTCCGACGTGATGTTCAGATGGAAAGATGTGGTATCAGCATCCCGGTTCTTTACTAAGATGTGGAGTATCTACAGGTTCTCCATGTCACATATCGAAGACGAGCTTGCAGAGATCACATCAGTCAAACCGGAGAAACTCAATGTCATAGACAGATGGCTTTTGAGCAATCTTAACAGGCTCATCAGTTCGGTCACCGCAAGTCTTGATGCATACCAGTTCGACGAGGCATACAAATCCATAAGGGGATTCGCATGGGAGACCCTTGCAGATAACTATATAGAGCTTGTGAAGACCAGGCTGTATGGTGAGGACAAGGAAGCACGCAGGGCAGCACAGTACACACTGTATGTTGCCATTGATGGACTCTCCCGCATGCTTGCACCATTTGCTCCGTTCTTTGCAGAGGAGATGTACTCAAGGATAGGAGAGGGAAGCATACACGTTCAGGAATGGCCAGCTGTTGATGAGATGCTCATCGATGAGGCTATCGAGAAGGACGGAGAGCTTATCAAGGACCTTGCAGGCAGTATCAGAAGATACAAATCCGAATCCGGCATGGCACTCAACGCACCCCTTGAAAAGATCGAGGTATATGCATCCCTTGGAGATGCTTCAGACCTGACAGGTGTCACGAACTCGACCGTTGAGGTAATTAGCGGTGAACCGGACTTTGAGCATGTGCCTGTGAACGTTAAGCCGAACATGGCTATCATAGGCCCGAAGTTCAGGAAACAGGCAGGAGCCATAATCAAGACCCTGACGTCCATGGACCCTGTGGAAGTTGCAGATATCATCTCAAAAGGGAACATCAACATCAATGTGGATGGTGAGGATATCGAGCTTGAACCGGAAAGTGTGGCCATTGAGAAAGAGGTCATCTCTGAAGGAAGGGCTGTTGATGTCCTTGATGTCAATGGAACTGTCGTAGTGATAGTTCGCTGACCAAAACAGTTATTTTCTGCCCCGCGATAGTTTTCTATAACTATTCGCGGGGGTATTTTTACGAATTGTAAAGAATATAGAACTATTTTGATAGCTACCGACGGGTCTGTAAATGCAGAGAAGGCCGTGATGTCGGGATTGAAGATCGCATCATCATGCGGAGCCAGTGTTCTTGCGCTGTACGTCATGGAGATGGATTCTGTGGGGATAACTCCTGAAGCAGCACACAGTGACTATCTCGCTTCAATGGAAGTCGCTGCCACCGAACACATGACAAGTGAGCAGTGGAGGGAATTTGCCCGTATCGCAGATGAGAAATGGAGAACTGAAAGGCACAAACATCTTATGGAGAAGGGAGAGAGGATCACCGCCTATGTAAAGGACATGGGGAAGTCCCTCAACATAGATGTGAAGACAATGATAGAGGAAGGGCATCCGGCAGCTACGATATTGAGCACGGCCAAGAAGGAGAATGTGGACATGGTAGTTATCGGCACGCTTGGAATGACCGCAGACGGCACGTTCAAACTTGGTAGTGTCGCTGATAAAGTCATCAGGAACTCACCGGTGGAAGTACTGGCGGTCAGATAAAAAGAGAAGAAAAAATTATGATAGCAGGCTTGATCTTAAATTATGCCTGCTCTTTTGTAAGACGTTCTGCGATCTCCAGAGCAATACCTGCCACTTCCACTGCATCCCTTCCCAGTACGCGTACCATTGGTTCTTTACCCATACCCCCTTCATCATAGATGATGGCAGGTACACGACCATACGAGTCGATGGCATAGGTCACACCCCAATCCATTGTGTGCGTGTCCACAGGTTCCTCCTGACGGCTGAAAGATGATATGGTAAGCCCCATGTCCTCACAGATGGCAAGCATGTTCTTAGAATAGTAGATATTCACTGCTGCACGCATAGTGGGATCGAACTCCATCGTCGCCAGTACGATACGTGCCACATGACTGCTTGCACCCATGCTGACACATCCTACCACCTTGGGTTTGCCCTGAAGCTTCACGATCCTTCCGTTCACTGCAGCCACATCCTTCACTTCCCTGGCATGAGGTATTGCCATGGCGATATTACAACCGACCTCTGCAACAAGACTGGCAAAATTAGCATCATTTTCCAGCATACTGACAGCCTCCATGGTGTTCCTCAACACGTTCTCTTTTGCTGCCATTGTATGGAGATATCCCATCTGGTTCACAGGAGCCACGCCTTTGCCTATGTTCTTGCTCAAAAGGATACCATATTCAACGAACTCCTTGGCACCAATTGCGGCATCCTGCAGAGAATAGCCCCTTGCAAGATAGGCGGTCAGCGCTGAGGAATAAGTGCAGCCTGAACCATGGGTCCCGCCTTCGATCAACTTGCCAGGAACCTCAGTGAAATCATCGGTCACTGAATCGTAGACAAGGTCCACTCCATCGGAATGACCGCCAGTGATGATGACTGCCTTCAAGCCAAGGGAGGCTATAGCTTTTGCAGCATCCATGGCCTCTTCACGGGTAGTGATGGACATGCCTGAAAGGACCTCTGCCTCACCTATGTTGGGAGTTACAGCATAGCTTACGGGCAAGAGTTCATCTTTAAGGATGGATATAGCATCCTGCTCGAGAAGATCTCCGCCTGCCTCTGCGGCCATTACAGGATCTACGACAACTTTAAGGTCATACTTTTTCACACTATCTGCAACTACCCTGACAATATCGGCAGATGAAAGCATACCGGTCTTTGCCCACCTGACGTCCATATCAGTACATACGGCATCCACCTGAGCGGATACCACGGCTGGAGGTAGCTCATAAGCACTCTGAACGCCTGTGGTGTTCTGTGAGGTCACTGAGGTAATAGCACATGCTCCGTGCACATACAGGGAAGAAAGGGTCTTGATATCAGCTTCAATACCTGCACCGCCACCGGAGTCTGAACCGGCGATGGTCAATACAACGGGAATGGCATCCATCCCATTCATTTTTAAGCCTTCTCTTATCATAAGGTCTAGGATTGAACTTTTTGGATAAAAAACAAGTGGTTATTTAGAAGGCAATTAGCACTTCAATGAGGAGGAATGATATATGACCTAAACTATAATAGGTTTGAAATGATATTGCGCATTTCGATAGGTTTATATATTGTATTTACAACATTGGAGCTTCAAGTTAAGAACTAAACGCTTATCAAGTTCAAATACAACATAAGGAACTATAAATTATAATTTCATTACCACAATTGGGGCAATAGATATGGGAAACAGACCTCTGGATATATTGAATGATTCATTGAACACATCAGTGATTGTAAGATTGAAGGGCGCAAGAGAATTTAGAGGCGTACTTCAGGGATATGATGTCCACATGAACCTTGTTCTGGACGAAGCAGAAGAATTAAAGGACGGAGAGATCGTTCGCAAGATAGGTGGAGTTGTTATCAGAGGAGATAACGTAGTCTACGTGTCTCCGTAACCTATATGAACAATAGATGCGTCAGGAGAAATCCAACGTTATAATTATTACAATTTACCAGCAGTAGAGATATGCTGCAAAATACATATTATACAATACAAAAGGGTGATTAAAAGATGTCAAAAGGTACTCCATCAATGGGTAAGAGGCAGAAACGCACACACGCAAAATGCAGACGCTGTGGAAGCGTTTCACTCAACATCCATACAAAACAGTGCACGTCATGCGGATTCGGAAAAACATCACGCATGCGAAGCTACCAGTGGCAAAGAAAGTGCAAATTCTAATTGAATTTACTCATTTGGAGCACAAATGAAAGAAGAATGTGGTGTTGTCGGCGTATTGATGCACACGGCTGATGCGAAGGCAAAACCCGCTTCACTCCAAATATATTATGCACTCTATGCTTTGCAGCATAGGGGACAGGAATCCACAGGAATTACTGTAAAGAACGGAGATAAACTCAATTCCATCAAGGGCATGGGTCTTGTTCCGGAAGTATATTCCAAGGATGAACTGTTGAAACTCGACGGTAGTCTCGGTGTCGGACATGTCCGGTATTCGACCACCGGAGATTCCAACATAGTCAACTGTCAGCCTTTAATGGTAAATTACAAGAATGGAAATCTTGCAATTGCGCATAACGGAAATCTTGTGAACGCAGAAGAACTTCGGGATGAACTGGAATCCGAAGGACGCATTTTTATAACTAGTTCTGACACAGAGGTCATAGCTCACCTTCTTGTCAAAGCATTGCTGATACACGACCCCCTTGAATCCATCAAGGAAGTTATGTCAATGCTCAAAGGTTCATATTCACTCGCCATTATGATCGATGATCGACTTTTCGCTGTGAGGGACCCCCTGGGATTCAAACCACTATGCGTAGGAGAGATCGATGGCGGATATGTAGTTGCATCGGAAAGCGTTGCCATCGACACACTCAACGGTAAACTGACAAGGGATGTCAAAGCCGGAGAGGTCGTTGAGATAACGGAAAATGGTTTTGAAGGCCATCAGATGTTAACTGAAAAGAACTGTGCTCACTGTGTTTTCGAGTACATCTACTTTGCGAGACCGGATTCAATCATCGATGGTCAGCTTGTTTACAAGGTTCGCGAGCAGATAGGCAGAGAACTTTCAAAGGAACACCCGGTCGAAGCGGATATTGTATCCCCCGTACCAGACTCCGGGATCACCTCTGCAATAGGCTATTCTGAAGAATCAGGCATCAATTATCAGGAAGGATTGATGAAGAACCGTTACATAGGACGTACTTTCATCCTCCCGGGACAGGAAATGAGAGAAACAGCAGTTCGTCTTAAGATGAACACAATAGCTGAGAATCTCAGGGATAAAAAGGTCGTCATCCTCGATGACAGTATAGTTCGCGGTACAACATCAAGACGCATAATCGAGATGGTACGCAGCGCAGGTGCAAAAGAGGTACATGCAAGGATAGGAAGCCCTGCCATTATCGCACCGTGCTACATGGGCATCGATATGGCTTCAAGGGAAGAGCTCATTGCAGCACAAAAGCCTCTTGTCGATGTGAAGAATGCCATCACAGCAGATTCACTGGGATACCTCAGCATAGACGGACTTATCAAGTCAATAGGTATTCACAGGGACGAACTTTGCCTCGGATGCCTTACAGAAAGATATCCTATAAAGATACTTGGCGAAAAGTGCTCTCGCTAACATATCATATCTGGAATATAAGAGAGCCGCATCAATTAATTCACATACTCTTTTTTTGGAAATAGGCCTCGATCCGTAACCACAAATAGCCTATCATTATACCAAGCATAGCTCCAGCCATCACGTCAGAAAGGTAATGAACGCCTGCAAACAGGCGGCTTAAGGCCATTGCGATCGCAACTGACCAGATAAGAAGACCATATTTCTTTGCCACAGGATGCAAGAACATCGCTGTTGCAAAGGCAGCGGTCGAATGTGCACTTGGCATTGAATAGCCCGAGACCTCTATAACAAACCGAAAATCTTCCGGACGAGGCACCATTAACTGTGATTTTACCAATGTGACCACCCCTGCCATGAACAGCATCATCAAGCAATAATAAAGAGCTTTCTCCTTTGAGATCGCCATGAACAGGAACACAGCTACAAATAGCCACAATATACCATCCCCTGCCACTGACAAAAGGACCACGATAGGGTCAAAAATAGCATACGAGTTCAGGATATGTATTACCTGAGCATCCAGGGATGAGAACAACATAAATAATTGTAGGAGCTGTATAGATAAACATTTTTGCAAGATACCGAGGTTGAACATGTCCGAAAAGAACAGATGGCAATTCTGGATAGATAGGGGAGGAACATTTACAGACGTTATTGGCAGATCCCCCGATGGAGATACCCTCACCCACAAACTACTCTCGGAAAACCCGGAACATTATGAGGATGCAGCAATTGAAGGGATACGCCAGATGCTTGACCTCGGCCCAGATGACCAATTGCCAACAAAGGACATTGAATGCATAAAGATGGGAACCACAGTAGGTACGAACGCGCTTCTTGAAAGAAAAGGGGAGAACTTTGCCCTTGTGGTGACCAAAGGTTTCAGGGATGCCCTGAGAATAGGATACCAGAACCGTCCGGACATATTCGCACTTGACATCAAGCTCCCTGAAGTCCTATATGAGAAAGTGATCGAAGCTGAAGAGCGCTACAGCTCCAATGGTGAAGAGCTGATACCCCTTGATGAGGACAAATTAAGGAGAGACCTCAAAGAACTTCATGTCTCCGGAACATATTCCCTTGCAGTAGCCCTTATGCACTCTTATCGCTACCCGGAACATGAACTTGTTATTGAGAGGATAGCAAAGGAGATAGGATTCACACATATTTCCCTTTCCCATAAGATCAGCCCCCTTATAAAAATAATCGGACGCGGAGAGACGACCATGGTGGATGGCTATCTGTCTCCCGTATTACAGCGCTATGTTGACAGGATACATTCAGTATTGCGCTCCAATGGGGATGACACAAACCTCCTTTTCATGCAATCCAACGGAGGGCTGACACAGGCGGCCTCTTTCAGAGGCAAGGACAGTATCCTGTCAGGCCCTGCCGGAGGTATCGTTGGGGCGGCAACCGTGTCAGCGAGTGCCGGCTTCAAGGAGATCATAAGTTTCGACATGGGCGGGACTTCCACGGATGTAGCACATTATAACGGGGAATATGAACGCTCGTTTGAGAACGAGATAGACGGGATACACCTCTATTCCCCCATGATGCATATCCATACAGTCGCCGCAGGTGGCGGATCCATACTGCACTATGAAAATGGAAGGTTCCAGGTAGGACCAGATTCCGCAGGCTCCGAACCCGGGCCTGCATGCTACAGGAAAGGCGGACCTCTGACGGTAACTGACTGTAATGTGATGCTGGCAAAAGTAATTCCCGAATATTTCCCACAGGTCTTCGGGGATTCGGGCACATTGCCCCTCGATAAAGGAACGGTTCACACAAAGTTTGAGGAGATGGCATTGATCATCCCTAAAGGCTCAGGCAAGAGCATATCTCCTGAAGACGTAGCAGAGGGATTCTTGACAGTCGCAGTCGAGAACATGGGAAATGCCATCAAGAAGATATCAACACAGAGAGGCTACGATCTCAAAAGTTATGCCCTCTGTTGTTTCGGAGGAGCCGGGGCACAACATGCCTGCCTTGTCGCTGATTCACTGGGAATGAGCACGATCTTCATCCACCCGTATGCAGGGGTGCTTTCAGCATACGGCATGGGGCTGGCAGACCAGAGGATGATACTCGAAAGGTCCGTGGAAAAGGACCTGAACGACGACACCATCGGGCAAATGCGAGAACTCTTCGTCGAGATGGAAAAGGAAGGATACCTATCGATGCAGGAGCAGGGAGTATCACCGGACAGGCTCATCGCCAAAAAGAAAGTGCATGTGAGATACAGCGGCACTGACACTCCAATGGAGATCGAGTTCGGCAGTAGGAAGGACATAACCACAAGATTCTTAGAGTCCCACAGGAAGCGTTTTGGTTTTGTAATGGAAAAGGGACTCGTGGTCTCCGCAGCATCCGTGGAGATGATCGGAGCAAATGAGGTCCATATGAAAAAGAAGGAGATGGAAACTTCGGAGAATGACTCAGGACCATGCGGAACAATACAGATGTACACAAGGGGAAGATACCATACTGCAAATGTCTACGCACGCTGCTGTTTACATACCGAAAATTCCGTAACAGGCCCAGCTCTTATCATTGAAGATAATACTACGATAATCGTTGAACCAATGTGGAAAGCGGACATAGACGTCCACGGCAATATAGTCCTCACTCGTACAGTACCTCCAAGGGAACATGTTGCCCTGGGAACAGAGGTAGATCCCATCATGCTCGAAGTGTTCAACAACCGTTTCATGTCGATCGCACAGCAGATGGGATACAGTCTTCAGAACACCGCATATTCGGTCAATATCAAAGAGAGGCTTGATTTTTCCTGTGCGATCTTCGACCATGAAGGACATCTCATCGCCAATGCCCCTCACATACCCGTACACCTGGGATCAATGGAAGAGTCCATCAAAGCAGTGATAGAGAACAGAAGGGGGAAAATGAATGAAAAGGACGCATATATGCTGAACTCCCCTTATGCAGGCGGCACACACCTTCCTGACATCACTGTTGTGTCCCCGGTGTTCTGTGGCTCGGATGAAGTGCAATTCTATGTTGCATCAAGAGGTCATCATGCCGATATTGGAGGGATCAGTCCGGGATCGATGCCACCCAAGAGCAGGTCCATCTTCGAGGAAGGGATATTGATAGATGATCTCAAACTTATGGACAGGGGACATTTCAGGGAGAGTGAAGTTACCGAACTCCTGACCAGTGGTGAGCATCCAGTACGCAATCATCACCAGAACATCGCTGACCTCAGGGCACAGGTCGCTGCGAATGAGAAAGGCATACAGCAACTCGAGCAGATGGTGGAGAAATATTCGCTGCCAACGGTGATGGCATATATGCAGCATGTGCAGGACAATGCCGAGGAAGCCGTGAGGAAGGTCATCGAGGTATTACATGACGGAGAATTCACCTACAAGCTCGATGATGACAGCCAGATCCATGCAAGTATCAGCATAGATAGGAATGACCGCTCAGCGACCATCGACCTTACAGGAACGTCACCGCAACAGGACAATAATTTCAATGCTCCTGCATCCGTATGTAAAGCTGCTGTACTCTATGTTTTCCGCACGCTTGTAAAGGACAATATACCATTGAATGCAGGATGTCTGAAACCTCTCAATATAATAATACCAGAAGGCTGTCTATTGAACCCGTCCCACCCCGCAGCAGTCGCAGCAGGAAATGTGGAAACCTCACAGTATATCGTGGACACACTCTATGGAGCACTGGGAATTGTAGCAGCATCACAGGGAACCATGAACAATTTCACCTTTGGAAATCAGGAATTCCAGTATTATGAGACCATCTGTGGCGGTTCAGGTGCAGGAAACGGATTCAATGGCACCGATGCGGTACAGACCCATATGACAAATTCCAGAATGACCGATCCCGAAGTCCTTGAATTGCGTTTCCCGGTACTCCTTGAAGAATATTCCATAAAGAAGGGAAGCGGAGGAAAAGGAGAATACTGCGGAGGAAACGGTGTTGTCCGTAAAATGCGATTCCTTGAGGAAATGAAAGCAGCAATAATATCCTCGCACAGGAAGTATCCCCCTTTTGGTTCAAGCGGCGGCTACGAAGGTGAATGCGGCAAGAACCTGGTGGTCAGGAAGGACGGAAGGACACAGGAGCTGGAACCAACCGATGAAGTGGATATGGAAGAGGGGGATGTGTTCGTGATAGAAACTCCCGGTGGCGGGGGATTTGGGAAAAGGGAATAATTCAGATATATTGAGGAAGAAAATAATTGACATGTCTTATACTGAATGGAAGAAGATGGGGTTCTCAAAAGGCACTTTACATTATATGAAGCAAAACGCAAAGAGTGAGAAACCATTTACATTGAATGTTCATGTGAGAGAAAGGTTAGACAATTATGTGACAATCAATTCTCAGATATAGCGATTAAAAAAATTGATACTGCTTATTATCACAAAACAAGGATGTATAAGTAAAAAACTGGTAAATAGAGATGATGTCGTTTGAAAATATTAATATTGTATTAACCTATTCACTATGAATTGGAGATATATATGGATATGAATATTGTAGAAATTCAGTTTGCTCTTTTTTTCGAAGATCCTGTTAGTAGACCTGACAAAATAATTCCATTTCTCAATAATGAACTCGACAATTTTTTTGATCGCATGCCCGTAACATTACCAGAATTTGAAAATGCACCAGTAGAAATACCAATTATACAACTACCATCTGTAAGTGAAGAATATAGATGCCAAATCTCGAAATCTAGGATTGATCTTTTTTTTAATCCGAATCGTAAAATTTCTGACTTTTTAGAAATAGCCGATGAACTAAATTCTAAGCTAAATGGTTTTTTTGAAGCAACATATAACTCTATCAAAGAACAAACAGTAGTAAACAGAGTTGGTTATGTTATTACTTATTTTATAAGCAATAATGACCCCGAAATTGCTTTGAAGTCGTCTTTTATTTCAAAAGACGTTAGTAATCTGAAGGAGTTAAGTATTAGATATAACCAAGCAGCCGAAATTAAAGACTTTTCTTGCAATAACATAACAAGAGTTGAAACTGGCAACCAAGAAACAGACGGTGAAGTTTTCAGAGGTATCATCGTAAAAAGGGATGTTAATAATAACATTCAAGGTAAGAAATCAATTGACAGTTTCTTCTTAAAAGAATTTGTTGAATTCTGCTCAGAGGCATTTGCAAAATCTGAAATTGTTAAATTGTTTTAAACTCAGTAGGAGTTGTCAACATGGAGTCAACCTCAACAGAATCAACTTTTTCAGAAGACATCGGAAACACTGATTCGACTGGTGGGTATACTTTTAATTCAGATACCAACCCTACACACGATATTAGTTCAATTGCAAATAGTGATCCTAAGCAAATGTTCAAGGATTATCAAATAGCAGCCCTCGATACTAAAATTGAATTACTTAAAACTGAAATATTGGAGCTAAAAGATTCTAGTAAAAAAGAAATAGATAACCTGAAGATGAGGTGTGTTCCAGAAGAAAAGTATTTTAGACTTGCTAATACTCTAAATTCCACATCACTATTTGTTATCTTAATATCTCCAATTGCCATAGTATTGTCAACATTTGCTATTTTTTCTTATTTTGGGGATCATGATAAACTTGTAGATGCTATAATGTATGTGATTGGATTGATTGGAATTGGGGGACTATTGCAAGTAATTAAATCTTATTATCAGCTAAATTCAATAGAAAACACCTTAGAAGAGATATATAGAAAAGTAGATGAGTAAATTTGTCTTTAGATTTATCTATATGCCACATTTTTTTTTATTTTTAACTAAATTTTAGTAACTCTTCAAAAATAATATGTAATTTATTTTTGCTTTGAAAAAAGATTTTAAAAAACCAATGAATTAAATATATTCCATTTTTGTCTGAATTAATTATATAATTTTAAATCCTCTATGTTTTTTAGAGAGTTCGGTTTTTTACACTTACCACATCCCCGTTAGTTTATACGAGGGCATAAATTCGAACTATATAATTCAAAATCCACACACAAATATGACGAACATCTAAATGCTAAACAGCCTCCACTTTTCACCCAAAAAATAACGCCACCCCTTAAAGATCACGAAACAATTCCCTAAAATACCTTTCTGGTGCATTAAGGAAATCCTTTGTTATATTGTAGTGGTCAGTGTCCTCATATGCCACCTCTGCAATCTCATCCCCATCAAAATCAAGTATTTGTGAATTGGGATAGGCCATCAATATTGGAGAATGTGTGGCAATGATGAACTGTGCCTTGCCGCTTGATTCCATGTCATGTATGATCTTCAGCAGCGACAACTGACGCAACGGTGAAAGAGCAGCCTCCGGTTCATCCAGAAGATATAATCCCTTGCTGAAACGATTATTAAAAAGAGCCAGGAAAGACTCGCCATGAGAACTTTCATGAAGGGATTTGCCGCCGTATGCATCATACGCCCTCCCGTCAATTTTCTGGAGCTCATCGATATGGGAAGCGAAATTGTAGAACGTTTCCGACCTCAGGAAAAAGCCTTCGTTGACCTTTGGCATCCATGAGAATTGCAGGTATTCACCGAAAACGGATGAGGACTTTTCAACCTCGTATAAGTTATTACGACTCCCACCGGCAGTATTGAAACCAGCTTGGTCAGCTATGGCTTCCAGAAGTGTTGATTTGCCGGAGCCGTTCTCACCCACAAAGAAGGTGACGTTGCTCCTTAGTTCGACCTCAGAGAAATTCCTTATAACAGGAATTGTGAAAGGGTAGGTATTGTCATCGATTTCTTTAGAATCCCTTAGTGAAATTGTCCTTAAGAACATTAGCCATCATTCCTTTTCATAATAAGCAAATATAATTCTTCCGCCATGACCAAAATGATCCTTAGAAGAACTCAGCCAGTGTTTTCTGACCTTTGTTCTCATGCAGGTTCCCCACACGCACACCAATACGGCGGATATTGACAGTGCTGCTGTCCAGCAATTCGCCCATTATCTGATAGGAAACTTCCCTGAGCACTGCCTTTTCAGCCATGGGATGATTGAGAGTATGGCTTTTGGTAACGGTCTTGAAATTGGAATATATGACGGTTATGGTGATCGATCTGAAAGAAACACTCCTTGCAGTGACCTTACTGAACACATCATCCAGAAGCTCATCAAGCAGGGAGAGTACCAGATCGCTTTTGCGAGTATCATGGGTAAGAGAGGCCATCCTGCCGATCTGGTCAGAACTTGTCTTCTCTTTGACAGGATCGTCATCGATACCTGATGCGGCCATCTTGAGCCATGTCCCCCGGGTCTTCCCGAAAGCTGAGATCAGTTCCTGAACATCACGCCCGGCAAGGTCTTCCACAGTATCGATGCCCATACCAGCAAGTTTTTCCTCTGTGACCTTTCCTATACCCCACAATTTTGCCACAGGCATCTTCCTGAGGAACTCATCCACCTCATCCTCGCTTATGACAGTGATACCGTCCGGCTTCTGACGGGATGAGGCCATCTTGGCGATTATCTTGTTAGGACCAATGCCCACCGAGCAGGTAAGCCCTTCCAGCTCCTTCACATCGTCCTTGAGGCTCTGTGCGATCTGCTGTGCCTTCTCAAGATCGCCCCCTGAGGTGGCCGTCACTTCGAGGAAGGCCTCATCTATACCTAACTTCTCAAAGAGTTCTCCATCATTGTCAGCATAGGACCTGAGAATTTCCATTATCCTGTCCGAAACCTCGGAATAGAACAGTTTTCTCACCGGCAAGAAGACAGCATCCGGTTTGACAGCCTTTGCGAGCCTACAGGGCATAGCGGAATGAATGCCTGCATCCCTTGCAGCATAGTTGCAGGTACTGACAGCACCCCCTTCCTCGCCGCGATTGGAATACATGCAGACCACAACTGCTTTTCCTTTCAGGGAAGGGTCCTCACGCTCTTCGATGGCAGCGTAGAAATAATCCATATCAACATGAAGGATGATGCGAGACATTGTAAGAACTAGTATGCATAAAAGCGGTTTAAAGGGTTTGGTATGCGGAGTGAAAGTGAAAGGAACAACGAACTCCGCTCTTAAAAAGTAGGAAAGGAACAAGCATTAACAGAGAAATGCTTGTTGAGGTTCCTGAGGATCACTCTGTTATTACTACACTTGCATCCTTATCGAACGGGTTGGTCCTCATTGCAAGGGAGAACAGGTATGGATAATTGACTTTCTGATACTCCATATAGGTCAGCCATTCGCGGGAAAGCAAACCGTATACCCTTTTGACATCCCCTGAAAGATGGACCCTGTCCGAATTGGGAAGGTCTGAAAGGTCTCCACGATATTCCAGCTCTTCTGTCAGATGGAAAACGGCCCGGAGAAGTTCAGTAAAGGATTCATGCTCGAACATCACCGGATTCTGGAGCATGGATACCAGGAAATTTCTTTCGCTGACAAGAGATGAAGCAAAGGGGACCAGGTCGATCTTGTTCATGTCAACTTTATAGATATATCCTTTTAGGAAGATCTCAAGATCATCAAACTCCTTTTCTGACCATACATCTTTTATTATGAATTTATTCCTTACATGGTCAAGGTGGGGATCAGCATCAGAGATGACTGCCAGAAGATCATTACCGATCTCGCTAAAAAAACTTCCAATTATCATGTTCAGTTTTTCCATCTTATGCTTGTTCTCGATACGTTCAAGAAAATGATGAATGATCAAAGAAGCTAGCAGTACCTCTATTGGAACAAAGGCTATCCTTCCTACAAGATATATGGAAATGTGATGCATATCATGGAAGACAAGATAATGAATAAGGTGGATTAAAGCTGAGACCAGCACAAGAGCAGAACCAAACATCACATATTTTGAACGCATATTCATTTTATTACCCCATGTTATTTTCAACTTACAGATAATTTACAGATCATCCATCTTTATTCAGACCAAACTTGAAGGGCATAGCTTTGAAAGCAGACAAATTGTGCATTGAGGTTTTTTTGCATCACATACCCTGCGCCCATGAAGGATAAGTGTCATTGACAGATCATCCCAGTCCTTTTGGTCTACAAGCTCCATAAGGTCCTTTTCTATCTTCTTGGGATCAGTGTTCTCAGTAAGCCCCAACTTACCGGAAACCCTTTTCACATGCGTATCCACTGCAATGCCTTCCACTTTGCCGAATCCCCTTGCAAGAACGATATTAGCCGTCTTTCGGGCAACTCCCGGAAGGCTTGTAAGCTCTTCCATGGTGTCCGGCACCTTGCCATTGAAATCAGAGATGATCAGTTGTGAGGTCCTCTTGATGTTCTTCGATTTGGCATGGTAAAAACCAGTGGAATATATCTCTTTTTCAAGTACATCCAGATCAGCTTCTGCAAGAGCTTCCACATTCGTGTATTTCCTGAACAGCTCGTTTGTCACTTTATTTACCTGCGCATCGGTACACTGTGCCGAAAGGATTGTAGCTATCAGCAGCTCGAACTCATTGCTGTAATCCAGCTCAGGTTGAGGGTCAGGGTATTCTTTTTTCAGGATAGACCATATAAGGTCAAAGTTTGCAGTATTGTCCATCACTATCGCCAGAGAACCTTTGTTGACACCATACAAAACGTTTTGCATGAAACGCCTAAAGCATATTTATAGTATACAACAAAAATAAGTAATAGAGGACAAGGAGGATGTTGGAGCAGTGATCGAATATTTTTTTAACTTGATAGATACAGCCCCAGATAGACTGACCCTCCTGAAAAGCATTGACGAGATGGTATGGGGACTCCCCCTGCTCACACTCCTTGTCGGGACCGGAGTTTACCTTACATTGCGCCTTGGATTCATACAGATATTCAAATTACCATTGGCACTGCGTTATGTCATCAAGCCGGAAAGATCGGACAAGAGCTACGCAGGAGATATTAGCAGCTTTGCAGCCCTTACCACAGCCCTTGCCGCTACTATCGGCACAGGGAACATCGTGGGAGTTGCCACGGCCATCAAGGTAGGAGGTCCGGGAGCATTGTTCTGGATGTGGCTGGCAGCCTTTTTCGGCATGGCCACCAAATATGCCGAGTCCATGCTGGCTGTCAAGTACAGGAAGATCGATGAGAACGGACAGATGTCAGGCGGCCCGATGTACTACATCACAAAGGGACTTGCCGGTAAGTTCTATGCACGCCCTCTTGCAGTTTTCTTTGCGTTCAGCGGAATAGGTGTCGCATTCTTCGGGATAGGGATCTTCCCGCAGGTCAATGCCATCGCGGATTCAGCTGCCATCACATTCAATGTTCCACCGATCCACACAGCTGTGGTAATCACTGTCCTTGTGGCACTGGTCACCATCGGAGGAATAAAGAGCATTGCAAGAGTTGCGCAGGTGGTCGTTCCTTTCATGGCCATCGCTTATGTTCTTGGCTGTCTGCTCATCATCTTTACTAATCTGGACATGCTTCCCGGAACCGTAAGACTGATAATAGTATCTGCATTCACCCCAACGGCAGCCACAGGAGGCTTTTTGGGAGCTACGATGCTACTTGCGGTGCAGCTGGGAATTGCAAGGGGGGTGTTCTCCAATGAGTCAGGGCTTGGAAGTGCACCCATAGCAGCCGCAGCAGCAAAGGTGAAGGAACCTGCGAGACAGGGGCTTATTTCCATGACAGGTACATTCTTTGACACCATCATCGTCTGTACGATGACTGGAATAGTGCTCGTGCTGACAGGCTCCTGGACAAGTGAATATGAAGGTGCCTACATGACCTCATACGCATTTACCACAGGTCTTGAGAGCGTTGGGGTTTATATCGTGGGCATTGGGCTGATCTTCTTTGCCTTTACCACCATACTTGGATGGAACTATTACGGGGAAAGATGCGTGGAGTTCCTTGTTGGTGTCAGAGGTATAATGCCTTACAAGATAGTTTATATATTGCTGGTTGGAGGAGGAGTCTACCTTACCCTTGAGACCATATGGATACTGGCAGACATAGTGAACGCCTTGATGGTACTACCAAACCTCATAGCCCTCCTTGCTTTGCGGAAGGTGATCGTCAGTGAGACCAGGAAATATTTTGAAGATATAGAGAAAAAGAGCTGAAGCTACTGAATATCATTTTTGATTGATCGAACTGAAGGTGCGACAGGAAAAATAAGAAAATAAAAAGAGAAGAGGAACGGGTTTACTGTAACCCGAACTTCTCGATGTTAGCGTCAGCGAGTGCCTGTATCTTTTTGATCATCTCGTCCCCACCTTCCATTGTGAAAAGGTGCTTGAAACGACGCTGCATCTTAAGATAGTCCTCGACCGGCTTTGGGTTCTTGATCTTCCTGGACTTGGTGAGCTCACCATCTTCCATCTCATAGAGTGGCCAGAGACATGTCTCGACTGCCAGCTTTGCGATCTCTATGGTCTTGGAGGTATCGAATCCCCAGCCGGTAGTGCATGGAGAATGTGCGTGCACGTAGGTAGGACCTTCGACCTCGGTAGCTTTCTGGACCTTCCTTATCATGTCCTTTGGATATCCGATGGATGTTGTTGCAACGTATGGAGAACCGTGTGCTACCATGATAGCTGGCATGTTCTTCTTTGGACGAATGTTACCAAATGATACCTTACCTGCCGGACTGGTTGTGGTAGAAGCTGCAAATGGTGTTGCACCACTTCTCTGTACACCGGTGTTCATGTATGCTTCATTGTCGATACAGACGTATGTGAAGTCGTGTCCACGCTCGAATGCACCGGATATGGAACGCATACCGATATCGAGGGTTGCACCGTCACCGCCCATTGCGATGATCTTGGTCTTGCCTAACTCGCCCTTTGCTTTGAGAGCTGCCTCAACGCCTGAAGCGACTGCTGCGTTGTTCTCAAAAAGGGAGTGTATAAATGGGACATTCCATGAGGATTCAGGGTATGGAGTGGTCATGACCTCAAGACATCCGGTAGGAGTTACAACGATACAGTCCTCGCCTGCTGCCATGAGGGTGAACTTTGCAGCTATTGCGTCACAGCAACCTGCACATCCCCTATGTCCTGCTTGTAAAAGTGGTTTCATAACAATTCCTCCTTCAGGTCAGTGAACTGGCTTTCGACAGTGATACCTGAATCGATTACTTTCTTTGCTTCTTCAACGATGAACTCCATGGTGCTCACTGGGATATCACGTCCTCCCTGACCTATCATGAAGCCGATTATAGGAACATTGACGTTTGTATTGTACAGACTTCCCTTTGTCTCGGTGAACAGTGCACCCTCATTAAGACCAAGAGAGATGTTCTTGTCAAGTGCAACAACTACTTTAGCGTCCTTGATAACATTCTTTATAGCTTCTGCAGGGAATGGACGGAAGGACCTTACCTTTAAGAGACCTACCTTGACACCCTGTGCCCTGAGCTTGTCAACGACATCCCTGATGGTACCAACGATAGAGCCCATTGCCATGAGAATGATATCAGCATCTTCTGTCTGATATGTGTCGATAAGACCACCATAGTGTCTGCCAAAGAGATCGTAGAACTCATCTGCAGCATCCTCTACTACTTTCAATGCCTTGTTCATTGCCTGCTGCTGCAAGTATCTGAACTCAGTGTAGGAGTTAGGATCTGCAAAAGCACCGAAGGTCTTAGGGTTCTTCGGGTCGAGCTTGAACTCTGGCTCAAATGGTGGCAGATATTCTGCTACGAGGTCTTCATCAAGAAGGATCACAGGTTCGTAAACATGTGACAGGATAAAACCATCCATACATGCCAGTACCGGAAGCATGACATCTGGATCTTCAGCGATCTTGAATGCCTGTGCGGTCATGTCAGCGGCTTCCTGAGTATCCTCTGCGTGAAGCTGTAGCCATCCGGTATCCCTCTGGGAAATGGAATCCTGTTGGTCGTTCCAGATGTTGATAGGAGCACTTACAGCCCTGTTCGCAACGGTCATTACAACAGGTAATCTCATACCTGCGATGTTGAACAGAACCTCGTGCATAAGTTCAAGACCCTGGGAAGTGGTCGCGGAATAACTTCTTGCACCTGCTGCGGAAGAACCGACAAGTGCGGAAATTGCGGAGAACTCGGATTCCACATTGATGTACTCACAGTTTGGTATCTCACCGTCAGCAATGAACTGGGAGAGATCCTCTACAATATGGGTCTGTGGTGTAATAGGATATGCGGAAATGACATTTGGCCTGCATGCTTTTACAGCATCTGCAACAGCATACGATCCTTCAACAACGACCATGTCCTTCTTGTCATTCTCAAAATTTCGTTTCATTTATTTCTCCTCCAGAACCATCTCAATAGCGTCCTTTGGACATTCGTTCGCACAAATGCCGCATCCTTTGCAGAAATCATAGTTGAACTCAAAGAAACCGTCATCTCTTGGATCGACGGACATGTCCGGGCAAAGGAGCTCACATAGCTTGCATTTGATACATTTGTCGTAATCAAAAACTGGTCTGAATGTTCTCCAGCCACCGGTCTTATTGACAAGAGTGGAGCCTGGTTCACAAACGCCGCCTAGTGTAATTGTCATAATTTAAGCCTCCGTCATCATATCGTAAGCTTTCTGGATAGCCTCTGCGTTCTTTTCACCGACTTTACCCGGGAAACGCTCCATAACTGCATCCTTGATGGATTGTGGATCGATAAGACCAGTAGCACCAGCGAAAGCACCTAGAAGAACAGTGTTAACAATAGGTCTGCCGATGATATCAAGAGCGATCTTTGTAGCGTTGACGGTCATGATCTTTGCATTTGTGTTAAGATCGAAATGTTCCGGCTCAAAGTCACTGTTAATAAGAATAATACCATCATCCTTTGCACCGCTCTCCACATCGACCACTTCAAGAAGGGTCGGGTCCTGAACGATAACATAGTCCGGCTCGTATATCTGTGCCCTGAGCCTGATTGGGTCTTCATTGATCCTGGTGAATGCCTGAACAGGTGCACCACGGCGCTCGACACCGAATGCTGGAAAAGCCTGGCTGAACTTTCCATCAGCGAAAGCTGCAACCGCAAGCAATTCAGCAGCAGTAACGGAGCCCTGTCCACCCCTACCGTGTATTCGTATTTCTTTCATGTATTATTCTCCTATGACAGTGCGTGTATAATTGTACGATAATACCAGTCAAAGTGTTTTTCAGATGGCAACGGGTCAATAGCCAAGAGGGATCGGCAATGAGATCGCCATCGTGGAGGTGACTGTTCCTCCACATACATTGACTGCCAAAAATATATATAGCAGTCTAAATGCAATGTTTAATTGTGTACAATCCTAATCTTATTTAGTCTTTTGGTGAATTGATCAAACAAATTTCTCAGAAAGATCACTACTTTTTGCTCAAAAACACAATGCAACGACCATGTTAGACAATAACACGCATATACACGAGAATTATATACAAATACGGAAAAATATCACATCAAATCTTTTTCACACATGTTCTTAACAAATTCTACAATGGAATCCCGTGAATCCGCATATCCTATCTCGGAACGCATCCTTCGACTTCCTTTCAACCCTCTTGTGAACCACTGGACATGTGCTTTCAGATTAATATGCGAGGACAGGTCGAACTTTTCCAGAAGATCGAGATATTCCAGAAGGTCATCCCTTTTCTGCCCACATCCACACTCAAGAACCTCACCATATTCCAGATATTGGGATATACGATGGAACACGTGAGGATCGCCCATTGCAGCCCTGCCGACCATCAATCCATCACATCCGGTATATTCCAGCACCTTTTCAGCAGATACACCATCCCTGATATCCCCATTGGCGATCACCGGAATGGAAAGTTCTTCTTTGATGAGCTTTGCATAACTATGATCAGCAGTCCCACTATAACCCTGTTCGCGGGTCCTCCCATGGACAGTGATACCACAAACCCCCGCATCCTCAAGCCTGTGTGCGATATCAAGGGTGGCTTCACGGCTCTCCAGCACACGTATCTTTGCAGTCACAGGAGTATCCACCCCTTCACAAAGAGTTGAGAGCATATCGCTGACGCGTTCAGGAGAATCAAGCAGTGCAGAACCACATCCTGCATTGGTTATCACCGGGGCCGGACATCCAAGATTGATATCTATTATAGCCGGGCGGAACAGGTCTTCTAGAACAAGTGCGGCTTCAGTGACAACTTCCGAAGAATTGCCGAACAACTGCACACCGAAAGGACGTTCCTCATCACAGGTCATACCACGCAGGACAGAACTGTCATTTCCATGCACAACAGCATCCGAACTTATCATTTCCGTAAAACAGAGGGATGCACCATATTTCTTACACATGAGACGAAATGCAAGATTGGTCACCTCAGCCAATGGTGCAAGCAAAAGGTTTCCGGGAAGGTCAACTCTGCCAAGTCTCATATTGTCAGTTCACACAAAGACATACTGATATATAAAATCAAATACTTGACAGTCCCATTTACCCTAATATAATATCATATAAATGTAGTATAATAAGAGAACTACAGGTATAACCATTGCAGGAAGTGCTAAAATAAAGATCATAGCTTTTGTAGGAATGCCAGCATCAGGAAAATCCGTAGCATCCGAAGTAGTATTAGATTCAAATATAGATGTTGTTAACATGGGCAATGTCATACGCGAAGAAGTGAAAAAAAGAGGACTTGAGCCTACCGATAGTAATACAGGCGGTGTTGCTAACGATCTAAGAGCAAAGGAAGGAATGGATGCAGTTGCCAAACGCTGCGTTCCAATGATAGAGGCCCTGGACAAAGAACTTGTAGTGGTCGATGGAGTAAGAGGCATTGCAGAAGTGGCTTTCTTCAAGGAACACTTCGGAGAGGACTTTACCCTTGTTTTCATCGATGCCCCCCTGGAATTGCGTTTTGAAAGGGTTACCAGTCGTGGAAGAAGCGATGACATGACAGATATCGAAGCCCTGAAGCAAAGGGATGAACGCGAACTTGGATGGGGACTTGCAGAAGCCATCAAAGTATCCGATATCAACGTGGATAACATAGGCACCATCGAAGAGTTCAAAGAGAAGATAAATACGATACTGGAGCAAGCATGATAAACGTCAGGGTAAGTGTAATTGTCAATCCCACAGAAGATGAGGAAAAAGTAGCAGGAGCTGCCAGGAACATGTTCCCGGAAATAGAGCTCGAGATGCATGAGAGGAAATATGGAAATTTCCTTGAAGGAGAAGGAGATATCAATTCACTGAAGAATATTCATGATCTTTTCAGAACAGAGAGGATAATTGACACCGCTAGGACCCAGCTACAGAAGAACAGATGGGGAGAGCCTGAAAAGACCTTTTTTATGATCAACAAACAAGTTGCCACGATCGGAAGACTGAACTTTCCGGCAAAGGAAGAACCCCTCGGGTCCATGCAGATTGAGATAAATGCCGATAATGAAGAAGCAATGGACATTCTCATGGAATGGCTCACACCGCCCACCGAAGATGGAGTTCCCCTCTTTGAGCCGGACATGCCGGAGCTATAAGGTGCTAACATGAACATCGAGCGTCTGAGCTTTTCCTCTAATTCCGTCCTCAGCGATCCTTTCGAGTGGGTCTATGAGCTTGAGGACATAGGATACACCGGATGGGAGATGGTCCAGGAAGGGACCCAGTGCATCACCAGTGAGAACCGGCATAAGATAGAGGAAGTCCTCGAGACCACCAACCTCCACCTCACGATGCATATGCCGTTCTCTGACATGAACCTCGCAGGACTTAATCCCGGCATACACGCAGAGGTGCTCAGGCAGATGAAGCATTACCTCACCCTTGCCTCAGACCTTGTCGATCTTGCAGTGGTACATCCCGGGTACCTGTCCCCTTATGGCGGAAAAGTGCCTGAGAAGGCATGGGATATGAACATAAGGTCCATACAGGAACTCTGCGATACTGCCGATGAACATGGCATCTCGATGGCCGTTGAGAACATGCCGAACTTCCCCATGATATTTGGCAGGGAACCCGATGAAATGCTCAGGATGCTTTCAGATATCGACAGGGATAATGTAGGAATGACACTGGATGTAGGTCATGCCAACACCTCTGCGATGGTGGAAGGATTCCTGGATAAATGCATCAATAAGATCATTCATGTGCATATCCATGATAACATGGGAAAAAAGGACGAACATCTACCCATAGGCAGTGGTACCGTCAACTGGGAATATGTGAAAAAGGGATTGGAAAAATATCAGGGAAGAATGGTTACCGAACTGAGCAACCTTGAGGAAGGAAGAAAGAGCATTGAGTTTCTTAAACAGCTCTGAAAATGCTTTGATCAAATACCTTGAAACCCAAGAACTAACCTTATCGATATCTCAATCATCCATTCTGCCGTGACGCCTGTCAATATCATCCATCATGTCCAGCATCTTCCTGATGGCAGTACGGATGGCATCGGACTGGTTCACGAACTTTTTATCATCGCCAACGTGCTTGTTAAGATCGGCAAGCAGCTCCTGGGGGATGTCAACACTTACTTTTGGCATTGTTCTCACCTTAGTTTAAAAGAATTCGAAGGAATTTCGTTCTATCATAAACAACGATATATTATAACAATATGCCATAACAGAATGTAACAACTATACGTATTGGTAATTGTTATATGAAAATGATGGAAACTATAATTGTATGTAACAAAGATAAAAGAAACCCACATGAATTAAGCGGGCCGGAAGGGATTTGAACCCTCGGCCGATGGATTAAGAGTCCATCGCTCTGCCTGACTAAGCTACCGGCCCACAGTATGTGTGAGTAGCTCCCCCTACGTAGTACCTGTATATATACATATCGGAGCAGAGGGAAAATCCCCCTCAAACGTGCTTCACAACACAGGTGGAGAGGCCAATTATCTCCACAATATCACTGTTATCCGGACTCTGTATGATCATCTGGCCTTTTTTGAGGTAAGGGATACGCGCCTCATACTCCTTCTTCACTTTCATGGCACTTATCGCGGCATCGTTGGAAAGGTTCAGTATCACCCTGGAATTGATCTGCTTGAACACGGTATCATCGATATCCTGAGGGTCCTGCGTGATAAGGAACAGCCCGAGTCCCTCTTTACGTCCCTGGCGGGCAGCATCCGCGAACTTGGAGATGATGCGTTTCGAATGCTCTCCCGAACCCCTTGCAAGATAACGGTGAGCTTCATCCAGTACCAGCACCAGAGGAGTTTCCTTTACGACAGTATCACCTGATGTGTTCAATTTGTTATCCACAGCTACGGTCATAAGGGTCAATGTGATGAGATCACGTATTCTCGTACTTGAGATGTATTCCGTGGGGAAGACACATACCTGCCCCTCTTTGAAGATATCAGCAAGCATTTCGGTAATTGGGGTTGCCGGCTGGTCGAAGACCCTTTTGAACGATTTGTTATTTATCTTCCTGACAAGACCATCATAGGAGGCCTCGTGAACCTTGCCATTATCAACATAACTGCCCCTGACTCCCTCGTCACTGACATGGTCGATGAAACCGCCATAGGTATGCGCACCCGGCCTTTTGAAGAAATCCTCAAGCAAAAGTTCCAGTCCGATGCTCTGTAGCTCTGTGAGTCCGGCAGCGGCTATGAGCCAGGAATTGTCCCTCACCATCTCGAAAGGAATGGTGAATTCCACTTGCTGTGCACGGGACCTGCCATTGTATGAATGCCCATCCACCTTGGCCACGAAGGTCTTTGTGGAGGGAACGCCACCAAACTCCACTTCCTCGGAGTGCATGTTGTGCTCATCAGAAGATGTTATTTCAGGATTGTCCTCGAGGAACTGTGAATATTCATCCTGCGGGTCCATTATAACCACACATGGACGCAAATTCTTCTTACTGCCATCCCCAGTATCACGGACATTATATCGATTATCCTCGCTCATGAACTGACGCAGGATGTTCTTTGTGAGGAATGTCTTTCCGGTTCCGGTACTTCCACAAACGAGCATGTGCCTGAATATAAGGGGATCGCCCATTGAGTAGTCGTTCCTGAGATAGTAGGGCACCGTTGGAGGAGAAGCGAGGGTTCGTACTACCTCACCACCGACACTTAAGTGTCCGAGGAATATACCCTCCCTTGGAATGTTCAGACCGGTCTGTATCTTCAGTTTTTCCGTCACAGGCAGAATCGGTGTGTTCGGACGCGGGATACGGTCTGCCATACGGCGTGTCAATGAATCTTCATTTCCTGGAGATTGTTCGTATAGTATGCAGATAGGTTCAAGGTATGCAAGGAACTTGTAGTCCAGTTCTGCCGTAGTATTGCTTTTGAGCATACGGCGTGAATGGATCTCAGTAGCATCATCCACTTCGAACTGCTGCTGATACTGAAGCTTCCATATCCTTGCGAAAAGGTTCTCATCTCCATAGGGAACGACCACATATGTACCCAGACGCACCACATTTCTGTGGGACGTTGTGATGTAGCCGGCGATCTTTGAGCCCGACTCGGTGACTTCCAGAGGTTCGAAACCTGTGGTCACGATACCGAAGGCAGCCTCTGCGTCACTTGTATCATGCGTTACTTCAACACTATATTCCTCGAAGTCGAAATTGCCGGCCTGTTCAGGTGCATCCTTTGCATCTACCTCGATGCTAATATCTTTCGCATAGGCCAGCAGGTCTGAATTATCATTCATCTGTTATGTCACCCCATCTCTCTATATTATAAGTATTGTCGAACCGTTGCCCTTTGAACATACCCTTTACCAGCTCCTTTTCCGACCGCCCGATCTTCGCAAGGGAATCGACCTTTGAGAGAGTTGTCGGAATGCCATTTACCGAGATATCAAAGAGAACTTTTCGGGTCATAAGGTCCCGCACAGACTCATCCTTCGTGAAACCGTATGGTGCCTCTACTTTGAAAAGGACATCAAGCATTGGAACATATATCACAAAGAAGGTTATAGCGTAATCCTCCGGGTCGTGATCGTGGTGAAGGTCGATGTCCAGCATCGGAGATGTGCTGTTTATCATGTCCTCATAGAATTGGTTCGGTTGCAGGAACCAGTTGGTGTAGGTTATCCAGCGACCATTTCGTCCATTATCATCTTTTCCGAGGGACAGAACATTCTTAAAGAACTGAGAATCCCTGAGCCAGGGAAGGTGTTTCATTCCTTTTTTGTCCCTTAGGGTTATCATTATCTGCATGTCCTCGGGGTTCTTTACAAACCCTATAAGAGGCATGCCCTTTTTCATGTGATGGTCCATGATGTCGATGTAGTTCTGGAGGATCTTCTTTGCGACAGGGTCCTCTTTTATCCTCACTTCATTCGATCCCACTACCATCCAGTACATTAACTGTTTAGGATATATCGGACCATCCATTATGAAGAAGCCCTTGCTGTCGAAACTATCCATCATCCAGAGAATGTGCTCCGATTCACAGAGATATAGGGCAACGTTATGCACCATACGATCCACCCTTGTTTTGAGCAGGTCTGCCCCTATTCGGACTATCTTTGAACGTCCCTGTCCGTCATCAAAAGTATCCCATCCGGAGGTCGTGTCGATGGTCACGAGAGGACTTGGCGAATATGTTGCCGCTACGATGGTCCGCTTGGAATGTAATTCCAGGTCCGAAGGTGTCGATGCAATTCCACCATGGCAGATGTCCACATAGAGTCCGCTTCTAAATGCCATGGGATTCGTACTGCCGCTGTCACAGGAATATGTAATATCGAACGGGTCATTTGTAAGGGACATGTTATCGATGTTCACTTTTGAACGGAAAGTCTTCCCAATTGATTTAAGGATCAGCTTCCCATCATGTTCCAGTTCATTGAGCATATTTAAAAGGTCGGGAAGCTCATCAGTGCTATCATCTTCTGCGGACATCCCTATGCGATCTGCCATTTCCGACATGATCTTTATGTGAACCGGTTCAAGGGTCATGGAACGTAGATGAACAGGAACATAGATATATTTGTTTATTCTGTAATAGAATACAAATATATGGCAATATGACACTAATTAATGTCAGAACACAATACAAAAGTCCCGTAAAGTTTAACTATAAACATTACATCTAAAGGGAACCTATAGCATTGAGTTTACCGGTCACATTTGTACATTTGTGACCATTAATACAATAAAGGACGTCAAGAGGCACTAAGTACCTCAAACATATATTAATAATAAAATTATAATGAGGATTGATAATGGGTAAAACAGGCAGCATAAATTGGGTTAAGGTAAAAGGAAGGAAAGGAAAAATAATCAAAAAGCAGAGAGCTTTCGGCGCAAAGGCACACCCAGGGCCAGCACAGAGGTTCACCACCAGCGGTGCTAAGAGAAGGTTCCTCAAGAGATCACCAAAATCTATTGTAAGCTGATCTTACTATGTTAAAGGGCTGCATTGCAGTCCTTTACACTATAGTTCCCTAAATGGGGCTAAACTTTTTTTTGACCAAAAGGTCCTGATCATTGCATTTCCATTAGCAGCTGCTTTGCACTATTAACAATAGCAGGACATTGAGAACACAATTCGGAAGCACTCTGGCAACATACCTGAAGGAAGCTTCTCAAAGTTGTTATAACTCACATATTCAGTAATCTTTATATAGAACTACAAACATGTAAAAACGACCTGAATTCCAGGGAATTATATTGATCTATGTTTAATATAGGAGGTTAAAACACATGGCAGGACAGATGTCAGGACAGCCTATCTTCATTTTAAGAGAAGGTAACCAGAGAACAAGAGGCAGAGATGCTCAGAGCAACAACATCATGGCTGCAAAGGCAGTCGCAGAGGCAGTAAGAACAACACTTGGTCCAAAAGGTATGGACAAGATGCTTGTCGACTCCCTCGGAGATGTAGTTATCACAAACGATGGCGCAACTATCCTTAAGGAAATGGATATCGAGCACCCAGCAGCAAAGATGATCGTAGAGGTCGCTAAAACACAGGACGATGAAGTCGGAGACGGAACAACTTCCGCCGCTGTCATTACCGGTGAGCTCCTCAAGAAAGCAGAAGAGATGATCGAGCAGGATGTACATCCAACAATCATCGCAGCTGGTTACAGAATGGCTTCAATAAAGGCAGGAGAGATCCTCAAGGGCCTTGCAACGAAGGTAACCATTGACAACAAGGATATCCTCACCAGCATTTCCGACACAGCAATGACCGGAAAGGGCGCAGAGGCAACAAAGGACGTACTCTCAAAGATCGCTGTTGACGCAATTGTAAGCATCGTTGACAGGGACAATGGAAACACTGTCGATATCGAGAATGTCAAGGTAGAGAAGAAGGTAGGCGGACGTATCGATGACTCCGAGCTTATCGAAGGTATGATCCTTGACAAAGAAAGGGTACACACCAACATGCCAAAGAAGGTAGAAGGCGCAAAGATCGCACTCCTCAACAGTGCTATCGAGCTCAAGGAAACAGAGGTTGACGCTGAGATCTCCATCACATCCCCAGAACAGCTTCAGTCATTCCTCGACCAGGAAGAAGCAATGCTCAAGAGCCTTGTTACCAGCATCACAAAGACCGGTGCAAACGTTGTATTCTGCCAGAAAGGTATCGATGATATGGCACAGCACTACCTTGCAAAGGAAGGTATCTTTGCAGTAAGGCGTGTCAAGAAGAGCGACATGGAAAAACTTGTACGCTCCACAAGTGCTAAGCTCGTAACCAACATCGAAGAGATGACAGCAGAAGACCTTGGTGCAGCAGAACTTGTAGAAGAGAAGAAGGTAGGCGGCGACAGCATGACCTTCATCACAGGCTGTGTCAATCCAAAGTCAGTGTCCATCCTCCTCCGTGGCGGTACAGAGCACGTTATCGACAACATCGAGAGAGCACTCACCGATGCACTTCGTGTAGTCGCTGTAGCTATCGAAGATGAAGAGCTTGTTGCTGGCGGCGGAGCACCTGAAGTAGAGGTTGCGCTCAGACTCAACGAGTATGCATCAACCCTCAGCGGAAGAGAGCAGCTTGCAGTCAAAGCATTCGCAGAAGCACTTGAGGTCATTCCAAGAACCCTTGCAGAGAATGCAGGTCTCGACCCCATAGACATGCTCGTAGAACTTCGTGCACACCACGAGAAAGGCATAAAGACCGCTGGTCTTAACGTCTACACCGGCACTGTCATTGACATGTGGGAAGCAGGCGTTGTTGAGCCACTCAGGGTAAAGACCCAGGCTATCAACTCCGGCACAGAAGCAGCAGTAATGATCCTCAGGATCGACGATATCATTGCATCATCCAGAGCACCACCAATGCCAGAAGGCGGCATGGGCGGAATGCCTCCAATGATGTAAGTTCAATAGAACAATAACATATCAGGGCGTATCTTACGCCCTTACCTACTTTTTTTTATTGATACGAAGCTGACCGAGCAGCTGTAGCTTTATATTTCCAATAAAGCAAAGAACAACATTGAAAAATGTGGATTGGAAACAGTTCAGGAACTATTCCCAATCTCCAGCTCCATCCCAATGGGACAATGGTCCGAACCCATCACATCAGACAGAATATAAGCAGACCTTATCCTGTCCTTCAGACTTACACTGGCAAAGAAATAATCGATCCTCCAACCAACGTTCCGATCCCTTGCCCGGGTCTTCATATCCCACCAGGTATAATTTCCAGGTCCCTGCTCGAACATACGCAAAGTATCAAGATAACCATGACCCAGGAACGTATCGATCCACTTCCTCTCCTGCGGAAGAAAACCCGAGGAACCCTCGTTCTGCTTTGGGCGTGCGAGATCGATCTCCTTGTGAGCAGTGTTCACATCACCACAAACGATCACGTTCTTACCGGCATCCTTCATTGAATCGGCAATTTCCATGAACGCATCATAGAAATCCATCTTATATTCCAAACGTTCATTAGAAGCCTTTCCATTTGGAAAATAGATATTGAACAAAACAAAATCCTCGAACTCTGCAATAAGGGTCCTTCCTTCCTTATCGAAGCGTGGAACCCCAAGCCCGTACTTTACGTCCAGCGGCGGGACCTTGGTATAGATCCCAACACCGCTGTAACCTTTTCTTTCAGCAGAGAAAAAATAAGGCACATACCCATGAATATGCCTCAACTCTTTTGGCAACTGTGTTTCTGTGGCCTTCGTCTCCTGAAGACAGAGAATATCCGGCTGCGTGGATTCCATCCATTCGACAAAACCTTTCTTTAACATTGACCTCAGGCCATTCACATTCCATGAAAGGATATCTATAGAAGCCATTTACTCGCCCCCATCCACATTTCCATCTTCCATTCCAGCCTTGCCATCCGTTTTTGCCAGAACTATTTCCGTGGATCTTATAATTGCAAATACCTCATCGCCTTCCTGAACATCGAGTCTTTCCAGAGCCTCGGAAGTTATGATAGATGTCAGAACTTCAGGATCGATCTCGATCTTCACTTTAGAAACGACATCCCCTTTCTCGACCTCAACGACCCTTCCTGACAACTTGTTGTTTGCAGACAGTTTGAAAGAGATGTTTTCCAAAGAGGTTTCATCCCCAAAGGTCGCATCAAGAAAGGACCTGCTTTCCTCATATTCACCAATGAGCTGCTTCCCGTAATCGGTCAGAAAGGTTCCCTGTCCTTTTCCACCCCTTATAGTGGTCACCACCTCATGTCCGACACGCTCGTTCATTTTTTTCAGAATAAGCCAGGCATGTTTGTAGGAGATGCCAAGTTTTGAGCATGCCTTCCTTAAGGAACGCTCTTCATCGATGGCCTTTAGGAGTTTTACCTTTCCGGCACCAATGATAGGTTTTCCATCCTCGGTCAGCCAGACCTTAGTTCTCATTTCCAGAAACAACATCCCCTTTTACTCAAGGCATTTAAGGATGTCTTCCGATTGATATCTTGGTTTTATTATACGAGTCCTGCCACGCATACCCTTACCGGAAAAATCAGCATCCACATACCTTGCTTCACTAAGCTTGTTGACCATATCATAAAAACGTGTGTACCCAAGATCGGTCTTTTCGTGGAAAAGCTTGTAAAGGTCACCGGTCTGCACATCCCTGTTCTCTGCTATCAGGCAGAGCAATGTCCTCTCATCCTGTGTGAGGGACTGGACACTTCTGCGAAGATGCAACAATCTGGAGGTATCATAGGCCATTTCCACATCTTCGAGCAGGATGGTCTTGCTTGCACGCCTCTCGGCATTCAGGCCGGCACGCTTCAAAAGATCGATGCCCACACGCAGATCCCCTGTAAGATCGACATATTCAACTATCGCATCCCTCACATCATCCAGCATCACATTAGGATAGAATGCAAGATCTATCCTGCTTCCGATGATGTCCTGAAGTTCACTGAAATTGTACCGAGGGAAAGCTATCTCTTCGGGAAGAAAAACGGAATTGACCTTAGGGTCGAACTGATAGAGCTTTCCCGTATCACTCACAATTGCAATGACACCCACTTTTGCTCCCGGATATTGTTCATGTGCCCTGAGAAGGGAATACATGACCTCATCCGCATGTCCTTCATGATAGAGATAATTTATATCATCAAGGCAAAGCACGAGCGTCTTTTCCTTCTCGATAAGGTAGTTCATCACCTTTTCGAACAGTTTTATGAAAGCAACGCCTGAAGACGGAGGGGAAACGTTAAACAGCCCTTGGTATACCCTGGTGATCACAGCAAATTTAGTGGAATCCATCTGACAGTTCACTTTGATGAATACAATATCTTCCGAATGCTTTTTCATCTCCTTGAAGACCTTCAGCACAGTCGTGGTCTTTCCAGTACCAGGAGGACCACTTATCAAACTGTTTATCGGACGCATGCCACGAAGGGCCGGACGCAGACTGTACATCAGGGACTGCATTTGCGACTCACGGTGTGAAAAATGGTCGGGAAGATAATCAAGTTCAAGCACATTCCCATCCTTGAACAAAGTCTCATCCCACATCAGCATATCCTTACCCATGTACAGTATCTCCTAAAATTAAAGTTCTAATATATTAACTGTGAAAATACATAATAGCCTTTTCCTCTGGAGATAAAAACATCCATTACAACTCTGAAAATTGGCCAAATATCAATGATTTTAAACGCATGTGAATAAATATAAAAAGCTTGTGGGAATTTATTATATAGAAGTTAGAAGATGGGAATACAAGATGTTATGACATGCAGAGGAAGGCCAAAGAACCCCAGAAGAGTGGAATGTAACCCCGATATACTCTATTTCAAGCCAAGAGGAGTAAAACTTACTGAGCTGGAAGTAGTTTCTCTTGCACTGGAAGAGCTGGAAGCCCTGAGGCTGGTAGATCTTGAAGGCTTGCAACAACAGGAAGCAGCAACAAAAATGGGGATCTCAAGGCGTGCATTCTGGGAAGACCTGAAAAATGCAAGGAAAAAGCTCGCACTGGCATTGACCACAGGTAAAGCCATTGAGATAAAGGGCGGAAACTATGTCAATATCAACGACCAGAAACGGTCAGAATAACCTATAACAGGAACAACATTATCACAAGGAGAATGAAAATGTCATCCAATATCCAATCATCAGAAAGTCTATTAAGTACCAAGCCTGAAGAACCAAAGCTCGTTACCAACCTCAGAGGGATCAAGAATAAGATAATGGTCATGAGCGGCAAAGGAGGCGTTGGTAAAAGCACTGTCTCCGCCAACCTTGCTGCAGCCCTTGCAGACCGCGGATACTCAGTTGGACTTCTTGACAGTGACATTCACGGACCGACCATACCAAAGATGTTCGGCGTGGAGAATGAAAGACCTACTGTCAGTGAAAAAGGCCTTGCTCCCGTAAAAGTCAACGGCAATCTGAAGATAATGTCAGTTGGACTCCTCCTGGACAGCAACGACTCTCCGATCGTCTGGAGAGGACCTGCAAAGATGAGTGCCATCAAGCAGTTCCTTGAAGAAGTGGACTGGGGAGTGCTGGACTACCTTATCATCGACCTCCCGCCTGGAACAGGGGACGAACCATTGAGCATCTCACAACTGATCGGTAACATGACCGGTGCTATCGTTGTCACAACCCCACAGGATGTAGCCCTTACAAGTGTCAGAAAATCACTCAATTTCGCCAAAATGATCGAAGTACCGGTAATTGGAATGGTAGAGAACATGAGCGGTATCGTCTGCCCACACTGCGATGAGAAGATCCATGTGTTCGGCTCAGGCGGAGTTGCAAAAGCAGCCGAGGACTTTGGCGTGAAAGTGCTTGGCACATTACCCATCGAGACAGAAGTTGCAGCTGCCGGGGACAGCGGACACGTACACATTGATATCAAGAGCGATTCAGAATGGTACATCCGCTTTAACAAGGTCGTAGACGCTGTAGAAGAATTTGTTAAATGATATTAATAGGACATGCCACTTTGTAAAATAAGTGCATGTCATCGATCCTTTTCTTTCTTTCTTTCTTTCTTTCTTTCTACCCCCTCATTCATTTGTTAATTATCCACCCATCATCCCCATTCCCACCTATCTGAATCATTATATAAGTCTTGACCTCCAGACAATTATCCATGAGTGGGAGTAAAGAACTGGGAAGCATAGATCGTCTTGATTTTAAAGACACAAATGAACTGATAGACGATGTATTGTACAATAGGAACTGGCTGCTGAAGGAAAACGCGAACACACGCTTCAGCCCTTCTGTTATTGATATGCATGTTGCATCACAGATCAAGAAAAGATATGCCCTTGATAACCTCTACTCAAAGGAAATTGCAGAAGCCCATACAAGAGGAAATATCCACATACATGACCTGAGCAATCCTTTCAAACCTTATTGCAATGGAATTGATGCAAGGATCTTCCTGCTCGACGGACTGAAATTCCCGGATTCCAGAAGCGCTCCTGCAAAGCGCTTCGATGCGGCAATATATCACGCAATGTCATTCATGCTCCATTCCCAGCATTTTTTTGCAGGAGCGCAGGCCATAGATATGTTCAACTGGCTACTCGCACCACATCTTCACTACTCCGATATTGATGAAGAAGAACTGCTCCAGATAATACAGGGGTTCATTTTCCAGATGAACCAATCGAACCGTATCGGTGCACAGAGTGCTTTCACGAATATCGGACTTCGTATCAATTGCCCATCCTCCCTTGCGAACGAAAAGGCCGTTTACGGAGGAGAGTTCATTGAAAGGACGTATTCCTGTTTTAAGGAAGAGGCACGTGCGATCTACGGCGCATTCATGGATATTGCAGCAAAGGGCGATGCTGATGGACTGCCATTCACATTCCCACTCATCACAACTGCCATAACAAAGGACATTGACCCCGAAGACCCGCTGTGGAAAAGAACAATGTATGCAACCTCATCCACCGGTGCCCCTTATTTCCTGAACCTGACAACCGATTATCTTGAAGAGAATACCACACAGGCAATGTGCTGCCGTCTGCTTGCCAGACACTCGGGAGGAGTGTGGACAGCAGGAGGGATGGGAAGCGGTTCCAACAAGATAGTGACTGTCAACCTGCCGCGAGTTGCACTGGAAGCGGGAAATATGGATGGCTTCTTTAAAAGATTAGATGAGATACTGGAGATCACAAGGAAAGCACTGCTCGAGGGGCAGGAGATAGTCAGGAGATCGCTTTATGAATGGAAGATCTTGCCCTGGCTATTGCAGAGAACGGAAAATGACCTGCCATATTTCGACCATGGTTCACGGCACCTGACCTTCGGGATGGTCGGCCTCAATGAGTGCCTTTTGAACCTTACAGGACAGGACATGATAGAACAACATGAACTGGGAATGGAAATTATCCGCCATATGCTAGCAAAAATAGAAACATATTCAAGAGAGGACGGGATTGAATATACTTTCGAACAAACACCTGCTGAAAGCACTGCACATCGGCTTGCTATCCTTGACAGGGCTGCATATGGTGAAAAAGCACATGTCCAGGGCAGCCAAGATGCTGACTATTACACGAACTCCACCCATGTCCCCTACAGTTCAAAGATATCCCTTGCCGAAAAGATAAAGATAGAAGCCAATTTCCACCCATATTTTACAGGAGGTACTATCAGCCATATCTGGATGGGGGAAAGTTTCCCGGATCCGGAAGGGATGAGCGAACTAATAGAAAAGCTCTCAGGAACAGACCTCGCTTACTTTTGTTTCTCACCTGATTTTTCAGTATGTGAAAACAGGCATGTCTCCCGCGGGATGAATCTCGAGTGTCCCATTTGCAATGAACCGGCAGTAGATCATGTATCACGAGTTACCGGTTATTTTGGTCATGTAAAACAATGGAATCCGGGAAAACAGAAAGAATACGAAGAAAGGCACAGGTATATCCTTCAGAATAAAAACACTAAATAACGATGCAGACATCCTTTAGCAAATGGAAGAGATGATACAAAATGCATTTAGGTGGATAAGAGAACAGGAGATCACCACTGCAAAGGAATTATCACGCCTCATCACTGCATGCGAACTATGGGGTGTGGAAAATGATTTTCCTGCCAAGCTCATCCAGCTTAAAAGTGAGAACTACTGGGACAATTCAATAAGAGAGACTGCAAGGGCTTGTTCCAGCCTTGTATCTTCCAGCTTCGACCTTGAGAAGTGCGGGGAATGGTTGCTTTCCAAACAGGAAACCAACGGTTCTTGGGAGAACGATGTTTACGACACGACCTATGCATTAATAGCCCTTGCCGAGATGGACATCCCTGAAATGAAAGGGTGCAAGTGGCTTATTGAGAACTATGGTGAAAAATGGGAACATGTGGGCACCACATCCCTTATCGTCACCACTCTTGTAAAGCAGGAAGAGCTGACAAAAGAGAAGCATGTCACTGACTTTATAGAAGACCGTGTCAATTGGATCCTGTCGGAGAGAGCTGAAGACGGTGGTTGGAAATTCATCTCGACCAGCAATCTGGTAATACAGGCATTGATCATTGCCGGTTTGAAAGAAGAACTTGATACATCCCTCAAATGGCTTATGTCCAGACAGAACAGCAATGGTTCATGGGGAAAGAATGAAGGAGATATTACTGCGACCGCACTTTCACTTATCACTTTGGGATATGCACATAGACAGTAGTCCCAACAGATTCCTTACTTTCCACATGCACATCCCCACCATGCATATCAGCGAACTGCCTGACAAGTGATAGACCAAGACCAGCTCCACCATACTGACGTGAAGAAGAAGCATCCACCTGATAGAATTGATCGAACAGATGACCCATCTTGTCCTGCGGAATACCAACCCCATTATCCTGAACACATAGTTCCAGCATATCATCGATTATCTGTGTGTGGATCTTCACATAACCATTTTTGGTGGAAAACTTCAATGAGTTATTCAGGAGATTGTAGAGTATCTGTTTGAACTTTGTCCTGTCGGCAGTGATCAGGTCAACCCCATTATTGTGAACCGTGATGGAAACCTGTTTACTCTTAGCAAAATCCGACATCGACAGAACAACTTCATCGATAGTGGGTGGGACAGAGAACTTCTCATAGGTAAGCCCAAGCTTTCCAGCCTCTATTTTGGAGATATCGAGAATGTCCTGGATAAGGTTGAGCAAATGAGTTCCACTGGAAGAAATGTTCTTCAAATACTTGGCCTGTTTATCGTTCAAGTGACCAAAGGTCTCAGTCAAAAGCACATCCGAAAAACCGATGACAGAATTAAGAGGTGTTCTTAGTTCATGGCTCATGTTAGCAAGGAATTCACTTTTTGTCCGGTTTGCATGTTCGGCTACTTCCATTGCCTGATGCATCATGATCTCTGATCTTTTACGTTCAGTGATGTCAATAACAGTGTTCGAGAAATATACAGGTTCGTTGTTATCATCCGTGATCACAAAGCAATTCATAAGTGCCGGGAATTCACTGCCATCTTTTCGGACCCTGAGAACTTCATCCATAACGTGACCTTTTGAAACTTTTTGGAACTCAGCCCCATAGACCGCATCATCACCCCTAAGTAAAGAAATATGGGACCCCACAAGCTCATCAACATCAAAACCATGCATCTGTGCAAAACTTTCATTCACATAGAGGATCTTACCGCTGGCATCTTTAATGGAAGTACCATATGCAGCGCCATCAACGATGGTCTTGAAAAGCCGAACTTTCTGGTCCATCTCTTTTTTATCACTTATATCAAAGATGATACCATCAAAGAACATCAACTTCCCATTCTCATAGATTCCCCTGCCTCTTTCGAACACATGGTGAACATTACCCTGAGAATCAAGAACACGATACTCGATCGTAAAATAAGGACGGTCTTCTGTAAGGGATCTATCTATGGCATTGGCTACCATTTTAACGTCATCCGGATGGATGAGACTTGCATAAGTGCGGACTGAACTCCAAATTAGGTCCGATGCAGGATAACCAGTCATCGCAGTTATTTCTTTGCTGATATACTCCATGGTATAATCCGGATCATGCTTGCAACGATATGTTGCACCCGGAATGTTCGCAACCAATGTCTCAAAACGCTTTTCTTTTTCCTGGATCTCTTTTTCTGCATTTTTTCTTTCAGTGATATCGCGGACAATTCCCTGAATGATCCTTTTATCTTCATCGATAACTGAAACGCTTACCTCAACATCAATAATGCCATCATCGGCTTTCTTGAACCGAGATTCAAATCTGGACGAACCATTTTCAATAACATCATCCAGATGTTCTTTTGCCTCGTATTCAAGACCATCAGGAAGTAGGATCCGAAGATCTTTGGTTTTAAAAACATCCTTTGAATAACCAATGAGTTCACATGCTTTGTTGTTCACATCGAGAATAGTACCATCAAAAGTGTGAATGAAGATCGCATCGTTCGAGTTCTCGAACAAGGACCTGAACCGATCTTCCCTCTCAAGCAAAGCATTCCTTGCTTCAACATATGCACTTATGTCCCTTGTCCTGCCCTGAATGCATATAGGAAGCTGGTTTTCATTGAGAACTATCTTGCCGGTAATATCAATTGGAAGTAAAGTGCCATCTTTGCGTATGAGATTCGTTTCAAAGGAGACACTTTCACCTTTTGCACACTTTTCACTATTAATAAGGCTAATAACCACATCAAATTCTTCAGGTGTAAAGAGCATCGAAAGGTTAGAACCGATCACTTCATCTACTGAATATCCTGTAACATCGAGCACTGAACGATTGACATAAGTAAAACACAAGGACATGTCCAGTTGCCATATGACATCGATAGTATTGTCAGCAAGGAGACGATACTTTTTTTCACTTTCAACAAGTTTATTATGAGTTGCCAGTTGTTCTGTTACATCTTTTATGATCACTATAAGACGGTCTTTGCCTTCAAGAACGAATGTAGCTTCAAGATCATGCAATTCTCCCCCCAACTGAAGTTGATATTGCATATCGCGCATATCACCTGTGATCATAGCTTCTTTGATACAGCTTTTTGCGTTCTCGGAAACGTCTGAAGGTAAAATATCAATTATGCTCTTGCCCATGAAATGATCAGGCTCTACGAGTAATTGTAAGCCTTCAGAAGAGTTGTAGCTTAATATGATCCCATCTGCACTTATATGAAACACTATAAGATTTCTTGTCACCAATGATCCATCCAATGTCAATTATCTGTTAGAGAACATAGTTAACCACTTATATATGAAAATTTAAACCTACATTAATAGTAGATCAAATTTTAGATGTACCATAGGCAATATTATTCACATAATATATTAGGACATAGGATAACAATTCAAAATATCTCAAGATACTTAAAAATAGATTATAAAGTCTGTGGCAAATATATCTATTTTTTTAACTAATAAACTATTCGGATCACTCAACCAAATGACAATATGAGGTGAACAAATGCTAAGTGAACTTGTTCTCAGGACCAGATGTTATAGAAGATTTAAACAGACTGATGCTATTTCAAAGGAAACGTTAACAGAACTTGTCAATATTGCAAGAATTTCAGCTTCAGCCACCAACAGCCAACCACTGAAATATATCATTTCATCTGATCTGAGAACTAACGGGATCATATTCGAACAGCTTGGATGGGCAGGTTATCTTCACGAATGGAAAGGACCTGCTGAAGGAGAAAGACCAGCCGCTTACATCATTATACTCGATGATACGAGGATAAGGCCCGATGCAAGATATGATGCAGGAATTGCTTTGCAGAACATTCGCCTTGCGGCCATGGAGAAAGGTATTGGAAGCTGTGTCATTGGTTCTGTTAACAGGGAAGTGCTGAGAGAAGAACTTGAAGTGCCCCCCGAACTCGAGATCATGCTTGTCTTGGCAATGGGTATCCCGGCAGAAGAGATCGTTCTCGAGAAAACCGGAGAGGAACATGATATTAGATACTGGCATGATGAGAACGGACGTCATCATGTTCCAAAGAGAGAGCTGGAGGAAGTTCTGTTTAAAGCATACTGAAATAAATGCCGAGAGAAAACAATAGAATATATAAATAAAAAGACAGTAAGTAAAGCAACCGATAGTATATATCTTATGAGATAGACCTATCACCCTTTCAAGATCACGGATGTGGATATAGATGGATGAAAAATTTATCAGATACCATGCAGATACAAATACTTACATTATCCGTAGGAAAGCCTTCTTTGAAAATAGCATCAAGATAGATGGTAACATGATCGTAGGGTCTGGTGCGAACTTCTGGAAAGATCTGGAAGTAAGTGGATCGCTACAGCTTGGAAAAGAATCTTTAGTCAAAGGCGATGTCAAAGCAAATGATGCCCTCATAAGCACACGTTGTGAGATAAGCGGGAACATTGAGGTTGCAAATGATCTTACAATGCTTGACAACGTAAAGGTCGGAGGATCGGCAATATGCGGAAATGCAATGTCCATAAGGCCAGGTTGCCAGGTAAAGTTCGTTAAAGCAGCTACTGCTTTAGAGCTTATAGGAAAGGTCGATATTAAAGAAATAGAATCCGGAACAAAGCTTATCGTTCGTTCCGAGATGTGATACCCTTTTTAAAGTTAGTTGCGTCGCTCCTCTGCCAGCATTTTCAAAAGCTGGTTACGTAACTCATTTGCCTCGGAACTTGTCCTTTCACGAGGCCTTGGAAGATCAACATTTATGACCTTCTTGATCCTGCCAGGTCTTGCGCTCATCACAACGATCTTGTCCGCAAGGAAAACCGCCTCATCCACACTATGGGTCACGAAAGCGATTGTTATCTGGTACTTTGCCCAAACCTGAAGCAGCTCTTTTTGCAAGGTGTTCCTTGTCTGTGCATCCAGAGCCCCGAAAGGCTCGTCCATTAGAAGGACCTTGGGCTCGTTCGCAAGAGCTCGGGCAATGGCTACCCTCTGTCGCATTCCACCGGAAAGTTCATACGGATAACTGTTCCGGAACTGTTCAAGTCCTACGAGCTTTAAGTATTTTTCAGCTACTTCGAGTATCTCGTTCTTGGGGATACCCTTCATTTGAGGCCCAAAAGTAATGTTCTGGATGACAGTCCTCCAGGGGAAAAGGGAATACTCCTGAAATACCATCCCTCTTTTCGAATCCGGAATGGTTATGTCCTCACCGTCAAGTGTTATCTGCCCCTTATCCGGTCTTTCGAGCCCGGCGATGGTCCTGAGAAGGGTTGTTTTTCCACAGCCCGAAGGACCTATGAAACAGACAAATTCCTTGTCCTTTATTTCAAGGTCAACATTATCAAGTGCAAGGGTGGACTCACTGTCCTCTTTCTCAAACGCCACCGAGATACCGGAGACTTTTACCTCACCCATTATACCACAACTCCTGCACGCCATTTAAGAAGATATCCATTAACATACCACCTGAACACCCTGTCAATGAAAAGACCGAGGAAGCCAAGTATCAGCATATAAACAAGAACGAAATCCATCTGGTGCAGATAGTAGTGCCACCAGATCTTGTAACCAAGTCCGTTCGTACTTACGCCGAACATCTCCGCTGCAACCAGACACATCCAACCGACACCCATGGAAATACGGATACCTGAAGCAATGGAAGGCAGTGCAGACGGTAATGCAACGTGGCGTATAAGCGATCCACTGCTCATACAACCCAGCACTTTGGCAGCTTCCACATATACCTTCGGAACGCTTTTGAAGCCATCAAATGTGTTGATGATAACAGGGAAGACCGCTCCTATAAAGACCACGAACCCTGCAGAAGTATGGGTCAGGCCGAACCAGACTATGGCAAAGGGGATCCATGCAAGCGGCGGAATGGGACGAATTATCTCGATCAGAGGGTCCAATGCACGGTTCACGGTCTTGAACCAGCCCATGGCCACCCCTATGGGAATACCTATTAAAAGTGCAGAAAGAATTCCAATTCCAAAATGAAGCATACTTATTGCAAGATCAGTGAAGAGGATACCCCCTTCAATGATCCTGATAAAAGCGAACAGAACATCAGTAAAGCTTGGCAGGATAAACTTATTGTTTACCACGAACTCTGCTATCAATTGCCATATAATAATGGCCACCGATACGGATAATATTTCAATCCCTCTTTCACGTAGTCCTTTTGTGCCGGCTTTGTTCATGATATCTCCTTCGAGGATCGAGGGACATAGCCCTCAATTCCGGCGGTTATATGTTCTGTTCATTAATGTATGTTGCTGTTTACTCCTCAGAGACCTTCTCGTAGAAGCTCACGTCAAAGATATCCTCTTCTGTAAGCTGTCTGTCGATATAACCAAGTTCATACTGGAAGTTTGCGTATTCCACTGTGGACTCTACAAGCGGACGTGGGTCAGCTGACCAGACACCATCCCAGTCCTCAAGGGACTGAAGTACAGTTGTATTATCAACACCCTGCTTGTTAGCAAATGTGTTCGCTGCATCTTCGATGTTGATATTATCATACTCTACAGCCTTGATGTGGGTCTTTACGATCTGTTCGACCAGTTCAGGGTTGTTCCTGATAAGATCACCACTGACCACAAGCACACAACATGCATGGTCTGCAAGTATTTCCCCGGATGCGACAACTGAACGACCGGAGCCTTCCGCTTCAATGAACGTTGGTGCAGGGTGTGGCAGGAATACACCGTCTACCTGACCTGCTGCAAGAGCAGCGGTTGCGTCCCCAGGACCCATTGCGACAACTTCGACATCTGTGCCAGGTTCAAGACCATTCTCGATCAACCAGTCCTTGAAGATGGTATCCTGTATCGTTCCCGGTGGGAAAGTTGCGATCTTTAAACCTTTAAGGTCTGCAGGACCATCATACTTGAACTCATTTCTGAGCACAAGATCGGAGCCCTGTGTGTTCACTGCTGCGACGATCTTTGCATCGAGTCCGGTACTGAGTGCGGAAATAACAGGTGCTGCGCCAACGTATGCAACATCAATGTTTCCTGCGATCATTGAATGCATCTCAGGAGTGCCGGTAGGGAACTCGAACTCATTTATGGTCATGATACCAAATGGTGCGAGATCCTCAGCCCACCAGCCGTTCTCAAAGGCTGTCATGTATGATATCTGATGAGTGCTTGGCTGATAGCCAATGTTTATTTCGGTCAAATTTCCATCATCTGGTGCGGAAGTGCATCCTGACAGGAATACTGCTGCAACCAGCATGATAGATATGAATGTAATTGCTGTGATTTTCTTCAGATCGATCCCTCCATTAATAAATATGTTACTATCATGCTATTTCATCAGAATACCCTATTTATAGATTGTCGTATCAACCGGGATTGTTTCCTAAAAGTAGTAATACAAAGTTTAATATATCCTAAAAGAGTTAATATATTTTATTGGAGGAGTGAGTATAAGCGTTGCAAATAAAGTGATAGATGCGGCTTTTGAGTCGGATGAGGCATTCCAGCACACATTGTTGAAAGTCATCAAGGAAGACCTTGAACTTACAGCCATTGAGTTCTCAGAGTATGCTAACATTCCACCAAGTACACTGTATAAGCTCATGTCAGGAAACAGGGAACCGAACATGAGAACACTCCGCCAGATAGTTAAGACCATCAGGACCATCGAGGGTTCCGATAAGGGAGATTTCATTGCGGTCATCGCTGCACGTCCTGTACTGGATAATATCAGTGAGACAAAGAGGAAGATCGGAGGGACACTCTGTACCATCAGAGAATATTCGGCCACCACAATGGAAGAGGCCATCATCGCCGCGGTCCGTGCTGAAAGAGAAGGAGCGAAAGCCCTTGTATGTGCTCCCATAGTCAGCCCCACAATAGAAAAGATCATACGTATCCCTGTTGCGACAATAATGCCGAAGAACAGTGTTATCGAGGCCATCGAAGCAGTCGCACGCAAAATTGAATAAAGAACCTCAAAAGTTCTACTTTTTTTAATATATTGGAACTATGCGATCAGCTTTGCCCATCGTTAAATGAAAACAGATAGGATCATAAATAAAAAAAGAGATGATGCCGACACCTTTGCCGGCAACGTCCTATATGTATCCTTACTTGCCCCTTGAAAGCAAGCTGGATAGCTTCTCAGAAAGTACTGCTGCTGCTTCGCCTGCTTTTGCACCTGCCGTAGATACGGTCCAGCCGCCTGCGGTAAACAGATAGACTGCACCACCAAGAACTGCAATTGCTGCACCACCAACCAGATAGGTAACTGTACTTGTGCCCTTGACCACTTCAACTGTTGCGGTCATGCCACCTACTTTCACAAGATAGGTCCCCGGTTCACCAGCAGTGTACTCAAACTCCACAGGAGCAGATTCGCCTATACCAAGAGAGATCTCCTGTGTAGCAGTAGTGTTGTCATTGACAAGGAGCTCTACTGTGTAAGAGCCTGCTGCTTTACCATTGTTGACAGCATCCAACTTGACCTTCACATCCTTTCCGGTCTTGACCTCAAGGGGAGTGACCACAAGGTTGCTGAACTCGAACTTTGCTTCAAGCTCCTTGACCTCGATATTTTCCTCTGCTTTAAGGAAACCTTCCTTCTCAGCAGTTATCTTGTGCATACCGATCTCCCTCAGAACATCGGTCACAACACCGTCACTGTCAGTCTCACCAATGGATTTTCCGTCAATGGTAACATCCACATCTTCAAGAGGATCTCCGCCAATGGATTTGACAACTGTGAAAGTTACCAGATTGCCCTCATAGATCACTTCAGGTGAAAATTCAATGCTCATCTTCCTCGACTCATCATCCGGAGAGATCACTTCAAGGGATGCTTCACCGTTAGTGTAACCATCCTTTTCAGCAGTGATGGTATAGTCCCCATCTGCATGGAAAGTATATTCAACCTCACCTTCATCGTCAGTGGTGCCAAGCACAATGTTTCCCGACTTCACGGTTACACCGTTGACAAGGGAACCGCGTGATGTAACGGTCACAGTGATCTTATCGCCTTCACTGACAACTTTAGGGTCGACCTCCACCTCAAGTGAATCGGCAGGTTCTGTGCTTATCTCAACGAATGGATAATAGCGAACGACGTCTGAATCTGCGACCTTGAACTTGATCTCACCCATGATATCGATCTCATCTCCCTTTGAGAGAGAGATGGAATCCTCGTTCCTCATTTCGATCTTTGTGGAACTGATAGTTGTTACTTCCATTTCCCCGTACGTGTCGCCCTGCTCGATCATTTCATATTCATCGGATATCTGGAAGATACCTTCTACGAAAACAGCAGTTGATTCAGTACCACTGAATATTTCTTTGAAATTTACTGCAATGATAGGCACATCTTCAACATCCCCAAGATCGGCCTCGTAGATGTATGGATTACCGGAAGATATGACATCCATATCCCCAACTTCATCTCCATCTTTATATAGTTGGACTAATACTGCATCCCCATCCAGATTCACTTCAACGATATCCAGTGAATATCCTTCTTCAAGGATTAGTGAGGAGCCACCGAAAACAGATTTTTTGTCATCATCATCAATCAGTACCTTTGAAAGCTGACCTTGAGACATAAGGTTTGCATCATCATTGCTACCACTACCAAATGCATTATCAGGGTAACCTGCAAAGTACTTCTCTGCCATGAAACCGATAACCTCATAGTCATCCCAGCCAGAATATTCGAAGCTGACACTTGATGGAGTGGTAGTATAGACAAGATCATCATTATCAATTGTTCTGCCGGTGTAGGTCAGATTAAGTTTTTCAGTACCTATACCCTCATCGATGTTGTAATAGAACCCTTCGAAATTGAGAGGAGTCCATGTTAGACCTTCATTTTCAGCAATTGTACCTCTGAGTTCATATGTTCCCGGCTCGGACATGTCAACAAATGGTGCAAATCTTAGTTCACTGGCATCTGCAACAATGAACTTGAGCTTACCCATGATATCAGCAATATCCCCCTTGTCAAGACCGATCGAATCTTCATTCTCCATCCTGATCGTTGTTGAACTTATGGTTTTGACTTCCATTGCACCGTATTCATCACCTTGGTTTATTTCCTCATATTCATCAGATATCTGGAAGATACCGTCAATGAAAACAGCGCTCGTCTCAGTTCCACTGAATATCTCATCGAAGTGTACTGCTATGATAGGCACATCATCAACGTCACCCAGATCTATTTCGTAGACATAGGCCTTATCAGAGGAAACTACCATTTCATCCACTTCATCCCCATCCTTGGAGAGAGAAACGAAAACCCTGTCACCGTTCACATCAAGCTCTACAATGTTAAGCACGTAGCCTTCTTCAAGTACAAGACCTGCACCGCCATAGACAGACTCCTTGTCATCGCTATCTATGAGCACCTTTGTCAGATGACCTTTGGACATCAGGCTTATTGATTCATCTGAAACATCTGAATCAGTACTGGAAGTATATCCTGCAAAGTATTTCTCTGCCATGAAACCAATGACCTCGTAAGATCCCCATGCACCATACTCGAAGTCAGTTGAGACAGGTGTGGTCTCATATTCAAGATCACCATCTCCGATGTTCCTGTCAGAATCACTGTCAAGATGGATGGTCATCGTTTCTGAACCAAGACCGGATTCAAGGTCATAGAAGAAACCGGAATAGCTCAGTGCATTCCATGTGTAATCGAGGGACTGTCCCGCATTTGCATCCCAGATACGGTCGCCTGAGAAATATGTCGCACTATTGACAGTTACAGTTGAGATAGTAGTGTTTATTGGATTAGAACCATCTGATGCCTTGAAATTATAATCATGAACCCCGACAGCTAATGATGTTGTTGTATATGTGTACTTGATACCATCTGTAGCATCGTTGTCAGAAGGATCAAGTTTACTCATCCCATAATCAGTTCCTTCAATAGTTACATTCATGTAACTTGGATCAGCTGCAACATTATCGGTATAGGTTACATTGAACATGAAGGTAGAACCAACCGTTGAATCAGGTTCAGAAGTCACTGATTCGGAAGTTAATGTTGGTATATCGGAAACCACTGAAAAGGTCTTCTCGGTCGTGTCACTTGCAGAAACGTTCCCATCAGAAGCTGTGAACTTGTAATTATGAGTTCCTACCGGGAAGCTTCCTTTAGTATAAGAATAAAGCTTACCATCTACAACATTTGTATCACCGGCATCAACTTGGTCCATTAAATAAGATGTGCCATTAATAACAACACTAACATCTGAAGACGATTCATTGTCTCCATCTGTATATGTGACATTAAAAGTAAAAATGGTTGCAAGAGTTCCGCTTGTTGGTGAAACTGAATCTGAAGTCAATGTAGGATTATTGTTGACATCAAATGTTCCTGCACTTGACGGACCAACAGCAGCAGTTCCATCGGACGCAAAGAATTGATAATTATGTGTGGCTGTACTGAAGCCTGAATTAGTGTAAGAGTAAGTCTTACCATCGGTTGTTGTTGTGTCACCACCATCTGTTTCAGTCATAGTGTTGTTCACGCCATCAATCGAGACATTGACATAACTTGCACCATCATTGTCATCATCCGTAAATGTTGCGGTGAAAACAAAATTTGTACTGCCATCACCACTACCAGGACTTACAGAACCTGTTAAAGACGGAGCAGTATTTGAAACTGAAAAAGTTCCTGCATCTACAGGACCTACTGGAGTTGTTCCGTCAGAAGCCGAAAAATCATAATTGTGTGTTGCAACACTGAAACCAGATGCAGTGTAACTATAATCTTTCCCGTCAGTGGAATTCAGATCTGCAGGAGTTGTTTCAGTCATATTATAGAGATTGCCATCGATGTTCACATCAACGGCAGTCGCAGTGTCGTTATCCGCATCTGTAAAAGTTACGGTAAAAACGAAATTCGTATTAACATCACCACTTCCCGGAGCCACGGTCCCGGATGATAATGTAGGAGCAGCAGCCATCGCCACCCCACAACCCATTCCCAGAATGAGCAAGCTTATTAGCATAAATTTAAAATGTTTATTCATAGATAATTTCTCCAGATATTATATGATTATAAGTTATCAAATCTCCCCATATGTACATAACCTTTTCGATTTATCGAAACCTCGGGTCCATCGCTCTTCATTATAGATATTAAAGTGTCGTCAGTAACTTCGCCTACAACATTTAAATAACAAACGGATTTGACCTTGTCCAGCATTGAGGGAGAAACAGTGAACAACAGCTCAAAATCCCCGCCTGTGTAGAGCCCGAGTTCAAGGGCATCGTCATGACCCACAAGGGCTATCACCTCATCATCGATAGGTAGAGCTTCCCCGAATATTTTGAAACCGACACCATTAGCCTCTGCCAGATCATATAATGACATGGCCAGACCATCACTGGTATCCATCATGGAGGTGACACCACCGGTGCTGGCAAGGGCCTGTCCTTCTTTTATACGAGGTACAGGTTCCAGTAGAGTGTTCAGTAAATTATCGGTCACATCAAGCCCTTGCTGTAAGGCCAGCAGTGCAGCACCGGCTGAGCCTACATTTCCGGTAACACAGACAATATCTCCGGGTCTTGCACCACTTCTTCTCAAAAGATGTTCCTTTTTCACCCTGCCAAGAGCAGTACCTGTGATGGTAAGTTCATCATGGAGGTCGATATCGCCGCCTATCACAGAAGTATCGCAAAAGCTTGCACAGGCATCCATGCCGCGTGCGATGTCCTCAGCGAATCCAAGTTCCATATCATCAGTGATACCAAGGGCGGAAAGAAATCCCACAGGGGTTGCACCCATGGAAGCTATGTCGCTTAAGTTCACAGCAGCAGCCATCCAGCCTATCTGCCATGCGCTCATGACCTCGGGAAAATCGGTCTTGCGATGCAACATATCGGTCGTTATCACCAGACAGTCCTCATCAGAGATATCTATAACAGCGCAATCATCCGAACCTGCACCCTCCATGAGGGAGGGACTTTTCTTTGTAGAAAAAACAGAACACAGATGACCTATGAGCTCACGTTCGTTTATCCCTGATATCAGGTCTGACCTTTCCATAAGCGTATCCTATATTCTTAATATTTAGTAGTAATGTCTAAAAAGAGAGGATCATCTCCAGACCCTTCTCTTGACAAAAAGAAGCATTACTCCCACAATACTTGCAAATATCACTATCGGAATAGCAACTCCGATGAACACGATGATACCATTGACACTGCCTATGAATCCACGTACTGAATCGGACAATGCGTCACGCAGTCCCCATGAATGCGTAATATTGCGAGGCTCGCTCACATCGACATTGATGGTAGCAAGATCGATCCTGTCATTGAGATAATTGAGCCTTCCAGTAAGACTTTCTATCTCACCCCGCACACGTCCGAGTTCCTTCTCGACCGCAAGGACCTCTTCAACGGTCGTGGACATCTCAAGGATCTCCCCAAGACGGGTCTCCTGCTTCTCCAGATTGGAAAGGCGTGCACTCACATCGATATATTCCTCAGTTACATCGGAAGCAGTTGTGCTTTCAGAGGTCACTTTACCAAGCTCACCTATACTATCCAGAACCTTGTCAAGTTCAGATGAAGGGATGCGTATAGTAATATAACCATACATGCCCCCATCATCCCCGTATCTGGTATAACTAGAAGATGAAGACACATACCCCTCGAACTCATCCGCGATATCGCTTATCTCATCAAGCGCTTCAGGAGTGTTCTTTACCTCAATGGAAACAGAAGAGGTAGTAATTACCTTACGTGTGATACTGCTTTGAGATACTTCACCATTGTCAGCCACCTTATAAGATGAGCCGCCATCGAAAGCAGGTGTTTCTTCAAGATCATAATATATCATATCACTTTCAGGAGAGAAAGCTTGTTGGTTAGAACTCTCATAGCCCGTGCAGCCTGCTGCTATGACCGAGAGAGATAGTAGAATAAAAAGGAATAGATGTGTTCGTTTCATGGATATCTTCCCCTTGACTTCATAAACAAAGAGAGATGCCGAACATATAAAGTTTTTACTTAAACTTCAGTTTGATTCGAAGTTAACCTTCTCATTACCCTTCTCTTTTGTACGTATCCACACATTGTCGACAAATTCATTGGCACGTCCTGCAAGTTCCAGCATCTCATCGCGGGAGAAAGGCACAATATCCCTCATTTTCTCATCCATTGCGTTTGCAGGTATTCCCTGCTGTATCACATAGGGAGCATTCGATATGGAAAGATATGGGGCTATCGAACTTGCGATCTTTGCAATATCCTCGGGCTCACCTATGAAACCGCGTATCGCTGTGGTGCGAAGTTCATATTCCATACCTTTTTCAGTAATTATGGAGAGGGTCCTCCTGACCTTTTCCACAACATCGACAGGATCGGGAACAACAGAATATTCACCATAACCGATAGCCTTTCCATACATATCCGGATCGTCAAGGGGGGCTTTCACATCAATGAAGAACTTATCCACAAGACCTGAATTCATCAGTTCTTCCACGACATCAGGATAATAGCCATTCGTATGGATACCCACGAACAGCTTCTTTTTCTTTGCATAGGAAGCAAGATGCATGATCGCCTGCTTTTGAGCCAGTGGTTCCCCACCGGAAAAGACAACACTGCTTACAAAAATAAGAGAATCATCGATCCTTTTCTCAAGCTCTTTCACATCGACCATGTCGGGAACTGTCAATATCTCATAGTTATGACAGTAAGGGCACCTGAATGGGCAGCCACGTAAAAAAAGAACGACTGACGCTTTTCCGTGCCAGTCAATAGTTGATATGGGGATTATCTCCCCAAAATTCACATCCATTAAATATCAAGCACCTTGGCTTCAGACCATATCGGCGGAGTTGTAGCGCTTCCTGTCTTCCAGTTCCTGCCTCTTTGCAGCATTCCAGCCACCCACTGCCTGAATATAACCGGTGACCCTTGAAAGCTGTTCGATGTTATCAGAACCACAGTTCTCACAGGCATCTTTCAGACCAGCCATCATATGGAAATCATCCATACAGACGCTCATGTCCTTGGTGAAAGCGAAGTATCCAACCTGAGTGTTCCTCGCAAGGTTCATGGCGAAATCCTTCAGACCCTTAGCGTCCGGTGAGCCTTCGCCCATCCAGATGTGCATGATGTCCCCACCATCCACTATCGGGAAGAAAACATGTTCTACCTTGATCCTGTCGACAAGTGAGATATCGGCTCCTGGAGGCACATGAGTACCATTGGTGTAATAGATAGGCAGATTGTGGGTCTTCTTTATGCCTTCAACTGCTGCTTTTACATCACCCTTGACAACTGAGAGGACCTTGTCCCTGAACTCCTCATGAAGCAGATCGGAAACAGAGAACCTCTGACCAGTGGTCTCGGCAGGTGTCCTTGCAAGAGCTATCTCCATACCAAATTTCTGGGAAAGTTCCTTGCCGTATATATCCATCTCGGTCATTGCCCTGATGGCCAGCTTGAAAGCATCTCTGGATTCATGCATCTGTGAACCAGTGTGATACTGGACCATCTCATTGATACCGATAACACCAATGGTGAAAACCAGTGAATCTATATCGACCGCGATAGCACCCTTCTTACCAGTAACAGGGTCCTTTGGCTGCTGTGTTGCGAATGGCATCCTGCCATTGTCAATGATAGGCTTTAACCATTTGACCTTTGTCTGGAAGATCTCCATGGCCTCATCCATGAGGTGTTTCAAATGAGAGAACAGTTTCTCGTCATCGTTCTCTGCCAGATATGCGGCCCTTGGACAGTTAAGTGAAACTACCTGCCAGGATCCCATTGAGAAGTGTTTCCCTTCATTGAAGTACAGTTTCTCATCGAACTCTGAGTCTGCGTCCGCGTTTGCTGAGAACTGATAAGCACAGCACTGATAACAGGAGATACCTTCTCCAGCACCACGGTATTCAGGAAGCTGATTATCAAAGTAAGGGGTACCAAACTTTGCAGTCAGTTCGAATGTCATGGTGTAAAGCTCATCATAGGTTGGAAGCTCTGGATTTGCACGGTTGAACATCTCATCCTCTACCATGAAATCCGGTTCAATGGATATCTCAGGTTTCGGGAAATTGAATGGCTTGCCCCAGTAATCGCCCTCCAGCATGACATTCATCATTGCCTTGAAACCCAGTCTTACCTCACGTTCATAGTCACCATAGACACGCTTTTCAGTACCATTGGTACCATCCCAGACACGACCTCTGTAGACCACAGGCTTGTCCCTCCACATCTTAGGAACACCTGGAGATAGCTGTACCGATGAGAACACAAGTTGTCCGCCACGGGCAACCATCATCTGTGTCATCTCATAGACGAACATCTGCATCAGCTGTTCGATCTCCTTGTAGGGTTTGCCCTCGAAGAACGGGGCACAGAAGGTAAGGAAATTGTAGAATCCCTGTCCGCCTGCAAAATTGGTCTGAGCACTTCCCAGAGCCTTGACCGCATGCAACATTGCGACCTCGGCCTTCATTGCCGGACCTGCAACACTTGCCTTTGCGCCTGACCCATCAGGCATCAGACCATAGTAGAAGAAATACCTCAGGTCCCAGTCCTGACAGAAAGCACGGGTACCAAAGTACTCAAGATCGTGAATGTGAAGATCACCATTGAGGTGAAGATCGGCTATCTTTGGAGGAAGCAATAGGAGATACTGCTCCTTGGAGATCTTGTCAGCCTTCTTCTTGTGGGACGTTTCTGCATTTTCCTGAAGGTTGGCGTTCTCATTGGCCTCAAAGCCTGAACCCTGATCGATCTCACATGCATCGAAAACAGGTGAACCTACCCTTGTAGAGACATTACGCCATTCAAGATGACCACGTTCAAGCAAGATCATATTCACAAGTTCCCTGATAAGAGGACCGGAGAGGAACTTGATGTTCATGCCACGGATACGCTTTTCCGTTTCCTTTGCGATATCATGCGCCTCATCTTTTGAGATTGAAGAGATGTTATGATACCACTCACTAAGAGCGGTCTCTTTTAATAGTTGATTGACCACGATGTTGCGGTCCCAGTTCACCATATGACCATCAGTAGTACGAACCTTTGGCATGGTCGAAATGAAATGACCGTCAAGTGTCTGCTGCAAAGACTGTGGCTCGGTAAGTGGCATCATTGTAGCCTCTAATGACCCTTTATCTTGTGCAGATCCCACTGCACCGTTCTCAAATCCCTTATCGGGATCAACTATAGTTTTTGTATCCGATTGCACATGACCACATCCCTTATAATATACTCTTCAGTGATCCAAGATCGACCCCATCACTGTTGAATAGCTCTTCATACGTAAGAAAATCATCATCTATCTGTAATACCGGAGCCGTTACAGTGAAAACACCGTTTACCCGTAGCTCTGTAAGTGACTCAGGGGTTGACATGTCCGCTTCAGTAAAAGCTACGTTGTTGGACTTCAATACATTTTTCAATTGAACGCATTTAGGGCATGTTTCCGTTGTATAAATTATAATATCAGACATTGATCTTCCTTCCATTAGATTTTGATACGTAAGCGAGAGACCTTTCGCACCCATCCCCCATGAAGACATTAAATGATAAACGCCTTCAATAGCCCGCATATAATGCGGGAAAGGTCTCTACTTGAGCAAATTAGCATTATGGGCCTCTCACTTAATAATGCTTTTTGCCCCCATGATTGGATACTAATACATCATACCTGGTAACAAAGCTGATAATAAAAGCATCGGAGACTCATTATTATAATGAGATTGATGAAGAATTGATTACCATGTTTGTTACCACATGTAATATCGAATAGATAACCATATTTGTTAAAGAGAAGTACACAACCTACATAACAGAACTAACATAAGAGAACATCCCTTTGCCAAAAGATGTATATCATAAATTCCACAATAGCAGTTAATCCATATCGAGGTGAAGACAATAAAAGAACAGTTACCATCAAGCTGCAAGCCTCTAGATGAGCTCCTGGGAGGCGGTTTCGAATCAGGGGTCGTTACTCAGATATTCGGAGAAGCGGGTAGCGGAAAGACCAATATTTGCCTGCAACTTGCCATCGGATGTGTTAAGAAAGGGAAAAAGGCAATATTCATCGATACCGAAGGCCTCTCTGCAGATCGGTTCAAACAGATAGCCGGCGAGAATGCAAGGACTATCGCCCAGGACATAATCATTTTTGAACCCCATAGCTTCGAAGAGCAGTATTCTGCGGTCAGGGAAACGGAAAAGATAAGCACAGAGAACGTTGGTGTCATCATTGTCGACTCTGCAACAGCATATTATAGATTCGAACTTGACGACGAGGACTCGAGCATAAGGACCAGAAGAGAGCTTTCAAATCAGATAGGATTCCTCCACAATCTCGCACGAAAACGCGACATAGTAGTGGTCATAACCAATCAGGTCTATTCAGATATCAAATCAAATTCATTGAAACCAATAGGCGGCAGTAGTCTTGAGCACATATCGAAAACAATAATTCAGCTTGAGAAGACGGGAACGGGAAGCCGCAGAGCAAAGATATGGAAACATCGCTCCCGCCCGGAAGGAACCACCTGCGAATTCACAATAACCGCAGATGGAGTTAGATAATATTCTCACAATCTGGCAATGGTGATATAGCCAGTATGTCCTACCCTGGATGTTGAAGGACGTGTGCCACGATCTGAAAAGGACATTGCACGTTCGATACATTCGATCGTCCTCACCTCAAAGAAATCAGTCTCAGCTATTGCTTTTCTTATCAGTGCCGTCTGTTCCAGGAATGGGGAATAAGTGACAAGGAAACCACCTGGATTCAGTATGGAAGGGATATAAGGCACGATTGTAGCTGAATCGATGGTATCAAGCGTCACAATATCGAATTTCTCATCGAGTTCCTTGACCTCATCAACGATGTTACCACAGCGCACTTCCACATTATCGAGACCTGCACGGCGAATATTCTCACGGGCAACCTCTGCAAAATCATCCCTCACCTCAAAACTGAGAACCCTTTTTGCAATGGAGCCCAGATACATGGCAAGAATACCGGAGCCTGTGCCGGCATCGAGTACAGAATCGTTCTTGTTTAGACCGGTATAGCCCAATATCATACCAATATCCTTGGGCATGATAGGAGTTCCAGTACGTTTTGCATGCCTGAAGAAGTCCGGCATCCTGGGAAGCTGGATGACAAAGGTCTGCCCCATATGGGAAACTACCGTATCCCCTTCATTCTTTTCCAGCAACTCTGACATCTCTATCATGCCGAAATCCGAGTGGAACTTCTCATCAGATACCGATGTGATAAATTCTCTGATCTTACCCTTATGGCTGGTCTTTAACAGCACTATCTCGCCTAATTTCATTTTTTCGCACCTGATGTTCTCTTTTTCCGATCCCCCTGAAATCTTGCCAAGGGCATTGTAACGATATCACGGGGAATGGAATGTTTGTTAATTGTAAGATCGGAAGTAATTATATTATAATCACGTTGATAGGGATCAACAAGATCTGCCGCATATTGCACACCTGCATCTGTCAGCACATATTCATAGCGCTGCCTGAACCTGCCATCCTTCTCAAAATAGCGCAGGTCCTCATCCACGATCCCCATAGCTACCAGCAACTGAATGTCCTCATAGACCTTGTTGCTGTAAAGGAAACCATATCTTGTGTGGAACTCATAGTCGAACAGGTATTTTAACCTGATGTCCTCTTTGAAAAATGCAACCTTCTTGTACAACCAGGTGATGTTCCTTATACGTGGGATAGAGACAAAGCCATCATGCACTTCCTCGAACATTTCATGAATAGCATAAAGAAGAAGGATCAAGCCCTCTATGGGAAGGTACTGCTCCTCCCTGATGAAATGAAGCAGTTTCGGAGAAAGATCATCCACAATATCATGCATTACCACCTGAGCAGAAGATAGCTCAGAGGTAAGGGCAGCATCAGGATGAGTGAAAACGGTCAATGACATCTGCCGGGATATCGCACGGACCAGACCGTTTGCCAGAGCAGACTCATCGTAGAAGAAATTCTCGCTCCCGCCAACCATCACCCTGGCACTTTTAGGGACCCCCGTTGCGATGCTCAGATCGACAAGCACATCCCCCAACCTCTTTTCCAGCTCCTTCTCGAACATCCTTGTGGCCTTGCCACTGCGTGCAATGGTCGAAAGTGCCATCCTTGTACCAGGAGATAGCGTCTTCTGATTGGAACGGGCAACGGGAACGTAGATCTGCCCATTACGAATATCCTGCAACAGACCCTTTGCCAACTCACACCCATTCGTATTGATGAAGTTCAGCAGATCCGCATCATTATAGGTAGTAAAGAAATCCGCAACCATATTCCCAACAGCATCATCCCCAAGTAGCTCCTTCTGCTGCTTTAGGGTCATCTCCAGCGCATAAAGAAGCATGACCCGGACAGCTTGAGTACGGGGATGATGAATGATCGCAGTGTAATGGTGAGAACGTGCGATCAGCATGGATTCCGCAGCTGCCAGAGTTAGTTCCTCATCAAAACTACCCGACCCCGGAGAACCGAACACAACATTATCATTCACAATGCACAAACTTTGCATTATCTGATCGACATCGATAAGCCCGAGGGATACCCCCGTATGATAAGAATCGCGAAGTAAAAAATCGATACGATCAGCATCTATATCCCCTGACATCAGCTGAGAAAGATAGGGCTTTTCAATGGATATATCACCCGTAGCGATCTTCGCTACCTCATTGAAGAACTCAAAGGGGTCATGCCCCAATTCCTCACGAACATACCTCGCAATTATATTGTCCTCAGGGATTACCTCTGATATGATATATTTTGTAAAAGCTTCATGGTCAACAAAACAATTACTGTCCATCTTTGGCTGTATCGCAGGATCCCTTTTCAATACACTTTCCACAGCATGTGAAAAAGCGGAATGACCCACATCGTGGAGAAGGCCTGCAAGCCTTAGTTTCATAATATCCTCATTACCGAGCCCTATCGATCTGCCCAGAAGATATGCCGTATGCATCGTTCCGATACTATGTTCAAAGCGGGAGTGGTTCGCACCCGGAAATACCACATCAGCAAGACCAAGCTGCTGAATGCCACGAAGTCTTTGAAGTTGAGGTGTACCGATAAGAAGCTGCTCCAATTCAGAGAGGATGATGGTCTTATGAACTGGATCGTGAACTACCAGAGGTTTTGTCATCAGAGATAATAGGTCAGCTGAGATATATAAATGAAGTGTGGCAAGGAACAGAAAGGGTGAATAAGCACTGACCATTCAGAACGAACGTTCAAGCTTGAATACTTTTTTATTCAGAAACTTCGTTAAGGTCTTGAGTGATCCACATGAGAACAATAGACTGGAACGATGAATCCAAAAGTGTCGTGATGATCGATCAGACACTCCTGCCAGTAGAGCTTAATGTTATTGAATGTAAGAACCTTGCATCCCTTTGTGAAGCCATAAGGTCCCTTCGGGTAAGAGGTGCCCCGGCACTTGCCGCCGCAGGAGGGTTCGGAATGGCACTTGCGGTCACACTTAGCAGTGCGGACACCATGGAAAAGCTGCTCAATGACCTGAAAGTCGCTGCTTCCACCCTTATAGCCACACGCCCGACAGCAGTGAACCTTGCATGGGCTGTGAACAGGGTGTTAAAGGCCACAGAAGATTCCTACGACCTTGAAAGCATCAAGGACATAGTTATAGACGAGGCGATCAGGATAGCGGACGAAGATGTGGAGATAAACAAGGCCATAGGGAAGTATGGACAGAAGTTGCTTGATGACGGTGACACTGTGATGACACACTGCAATGCAGGAAGAATGGCCTGTGTTGACTGGGGGACTGCCCTGGGAGTGATCCGCTCGGCAGTTGAGAAGGGGAAGGAGATAAATGTCATAGCCTGTGAGACACGACCCCTTAATCAGGGTGGCCGTATCACCACATGGGAACTTATGCAGGACAACATTCCGGTAAAGCTGATAACCGATTCCATGTCAGGGCATGTAATGAGACATGGAATGGTCGATAAGATGATAGTGGGTGCCGACAGGATAACACAGGACGTTGTTTTCAATAAGATAGGGACCTACACCCATTCTATCGTAGCAAGGGAACATGAGATACCATTCTATGTTGCAGCGCCGGTCTCGACCTTCGATCCCAATGGCTGGGAGGAGACCGTGACAATCGAACAGAGAGATGCGGACGAGTTACGATATATTGGTGATGTACAGATAGCACCTAAGAATGTGGATGTATATAATCCGGCCTTTGATGCAACTCCAATGGAGAACATCACAGCACTTATTACTGAAAAGGGCATATTTGAACCACCTGTTCTCATTGATGAGATATTGATGTAACAGGCACAAAGCTTAAAAATTTAAAGGACTAATTGAGGAACTATGGCACAAAAGAAGAAATCAAGTGGAAGTGGATTGATGTCATCTGCAGGTCTTATGACGTACTATGATGCGGATAAAAGAGCTATACATGTACAACCAAGGACCGTCTTCATCTTTGGCGCAATTAGCGGCATCGTAATTCTTGCACTTAGCGCAGGTTTTGGCCTCTGGCCCTAACCTGATAAGATCTTTTTTTAATTCGTTCTTTTTCTGTAATCCCTGATTAGCCATCTCAAGATAGAGAGTTGAGACTATAGTTCTTTAAAGAACTTAATGATCCAAAACGATAGTTAAAGATTAAAAAAGAGCAGTGTATCTGATCCGAGGATCAGCCACCGCGTGCTTCCTTGATGGCCTTTGCGATCTTTCTTGCGACCATGGTCTTAGCTTCATTGTTATCCACAAGGATACGACCGCTTGATTCCCACCAGGTACGGGGGTACTTTTTATCAGCTTCCACTTCAGGATTCAGGTTCAATTTCTCAGCTGCTGCTGTCAATTCCCTGAGCAGCGGAGCTTCAAGAGAGCTCTTTCTGGAGATAATCCTGCCACCTTTCCGTGATCGGGACTTGTCCAGATTTGCAGGCCAAATGACCAGTTTGCCTTTTTCACGCATCATCATGCTGCATAGATTAGAACTCATACAATTTAAACTTGGTCAAGTGAATGTCACAAAAATATAAAATAGATTCAGCTACCATACTGGTAAAATAATTGAAGAGGAGATACAAAATGGGTTTTTTCGGAACGAACGGAGTAAGAGGGATCGCTAACGAATATATTACACCACAGCTTGCGATAGATGTCGCAAAGAGCCTTGGGACATATATGGGTTCAAAGGGTACTGTCGTAATCGGGAGAGATACCCGCAAATCAGGAGATATGCTGAAATCGGCTGCTATCGCCGGTGCATTGTCCACAGGTGTTACTGTAATTGATATAGGAATAGCACCGATACCGGCCATCCAGTACTATGTAAGGGAACATGCCGATGCAGGCATTGGTGTAACCGCGTCACACAATCCAAGGGAGTACAACGGAATTAAACTGGTTGCCGGAGACGGAAGCGAGTTCTCAAGAGAAGGAGAGAAAGAGGTCGAAAAGATCTACATGTCAAAGGATTTCGCAGCAGCCAGCTGGGAAAGGACGGGCGACCTCTTCAAAGATACGAACGCAAATGAACAATATATCAATGCCATCATCAATTCCGTGGATGCGGAAAGCATACGTGAAAAGCGCTTCAAGGTAGTGGTGGATACCGGTTGCGGTGCCGGCTCTTTGACGTTGCCTTTCCTGCTCCAGAAACTTGGATGCGAGGTCATGGCACTCAACGCCCAGATAGACGGCACGTTCCCATGGCGTAATCCGGAACCCACCGAAGATGTCCTGACCGAGCTTTCCGATATTGTAAAAAGTAGGGGTGCGGACATGGGTGTTGCCCAGGATGGAGATGCGGACAGAGCAGTGTTCTTTGATGAGAATGGGAATTTCATCGATGAAGAGGTCCTTTTGGCGATGGTGGCCAAGTACATCCTCGAAGACAAGAAAGGAGACCTCGTCACGCCTGTCAGCTCATCACAGCGCATGCTGGATGTGGCAGAGGAAGCGGGAGTTAAACTTCACTGGACGGCGGTCGGTTCCATCAATGTCGCAAGAAAGATGATGGAAACTGGTGCAGTGTTCGGAGGAGAGGGTAATGGCGGACTTATTTTCCCGGAACACCAATATTGCCGCGATGGAGCCATGGCATGTGCAAAACTTCTTGAGATAATGGCATCCGGCAGGAAGCTCTCACACCTTGCAGAGAACGTACCGACATACTTCAACTCAAAGACAAAGGTCCATTGCAGTGACCTCGACACCACCATGGAGAAGATAAAAGAAAGCGTGGTCGGCGGAGAACTGGAGGTAGACACAACCGATGGTGTAAAGATATGGCACAATGACGGCTGGGTGCTTATACGCCCATCAGGAACCGAACCTATCATAAGGATATTTGCAGAATCAAAGACAATGGATAGAGCTAAGACCCTTATGGAAGAAGGTGTAAAGCTGGCAGACAATTGCATGCAGAAATAAGATCAGGCCTTGCCGCGTGATTCGCCACAGACCATACCTGTGGCGATCAGGTGTGCCACCCGGAGAGGTTCAGGAACATTGCTCCTTGTTGATGACAAACGGATGACCTCACCTGCTTTTTCAGTATCGATACCTGCACACTGAATGAATATCGGATTTGAAGGGTCTTTTGAGACCGTTCTTGTTATCGCACCTGCACGAAGGATGATCTTAAATCGCTCTTCATTGTCAGGCAGATTTGACAGTGCATTCTTGATCTTTTCATGATCAGGGACCTCACGCATTATGACGATAACCGGTATTTCAGTTCTTTCATACAGTCTGACGATGTCAACCGGATTGAAGCCACCATAGGTCACACCGTCAAGCATTATCACTTTTATCTGACCATAGTGTTTGCTTGAGGTAACCATCTCGGCTATCTTTTCCGTAGCATCCATACCATCACGACGAATGCTGGAACGCATCACGCCATCAAGCCATTGCCCGCCACGAAAGAAAGCTCCCACTATCAGAATATCATCACTTATCAATGCCGAATCATCGATACCAAGTATCCTTATCTCAGACTTGATATGAAATGCCAATGCCACACGACCTTTTACTCACCAGAACATGTTCTCCGAATGATCGATATTGATCTCTTTGGGGACCATGACCTTTGTAACTGCATCAAGCAGGTCAGACATGCCTATATGATCACTGTCGTTGCGTACAGCAAGCATTCCGGCTTCCATGACCATTGCCCCTATATCAGCACCACTTGCCCCTTCAGTAAGATCTGCTAGCTTTTTGACATCTACATCGCTGCCAAGGTTAAGCATCTCTGTATGGATACGGAAGATCGTTTCACGACCGTTCTGGTCAGGCAATGGTATCTCGATGATACGGTCAAGCCTTCCCGGGCGTACAATTGCCGGATCGAGAACGTCAGGTCTGTTGGTAGCAGCAATTATGCGTACGTCACCCCTGTTGTCAAAGCCATCCATCTCAGCAAGCAGTTGCATGAGGGTCCTTTGAACTTCCCTATCCGCACCGTTCGTATCTTCCAGACGTGTTGCTGCTATTGCATCCAGCTCATCGATAAAGATGATCGCAGGTGCTTTCTTCCTTGCCATCTCGAAGATATCCCGAACAAGCTTTGCGCCATCGCCAATATATTTCTGCACAAGTTCAGAACCGACCACCCTTATGAAAGTGGCATTCGTCCTGTGTGCCACCGCTTTGGCAAGCAATGTCTTTCCCGTACCAGGAGGTCCGAAGAGCAGGACTCCTTTTGGAGGGGTTATACCAATGCGTTCAAAAACTTCCGGTCTTGTGATCGGCAGTTCGACAGATTCACTGATCTCCATTATCTGTTGGTCCAGACCACCTATCTGTGAATAGTCAACTTCCTGTGAATCGATGACCTCCATGGCCGTGATGAGCGGTTCATCTGATTCGGGAATAATATCGACCACTGCCAGGGTCTGCTGGTTCAGCCCCACCCGGACCCCCGGAACGAGCAGATCATCATCGAGGTCCTGTGAAACTTTCACAAGGAACTGAGGACCCGTACTGCTCCTGATCAGAGCTTTATCGCCATCGAACATGTCCACTACACTTGCAACTACAAGCGGAGGAGACTTTAACCTATCAATTTCTGACTGAAGGCGGTGCGTCTCACGTTCATACTTGAGCTTTTGTGATTCGATATAACGCTTATCGGATTCTATCTGCTCACATTGCTCTTTCAGGAGATTGTTTCGCGATTCAAGCTGCTTCATCCGATCCAGCAGATATTTTGAAAAATCCTCATCGCTTTCGGAAACAAAATCCCTATTACCAATGCCACTGAAGCCATAATCATTGCTTCTTGGCTCATCGTCGATCGTTTCTGTCATAGCTCCGAATAATTATTTAAGTAGAGACGATATATAGCACTTTCGTAAAGGGCAATTAAAATAGCCTTTAAGAGATGATACCGATGCAATGTGAAATATGTGGTGCAGAGATCAGAGAAAAGCCGATAGATGTCACTATTGACGGAAGCCAGCTTAAGGTATGCAGTAAGTGTTCACAATACGGAAATGCGTCAAGAGCACGCTCGCCTGTATCCAGAAAGATATCACCTGTATCTCCAAAACCAATTCGGAATGTTCAAAAAAGGACAACATCCAGACGTGATCCTTTTGCTGAACTGGATGATGAGCTCGTGGACGAGTACGAGACGGTCATACGTGAAGCTCGCGAAAAGCGCGGATGGACACAAGAAGTGCTTGCCACCAAGATCAAAGAGAAAGCTTCCCTGATAAAAAAGATAGAAAGGGGAGAGATAACCCCGGAAGATTCGGTCAGGAAAAAGATAGAGAAAGCACTCAATGTGAACCTTATGGAGCGGCAGGGCAAAGATGAATGGAATGCTGACCGTTTGAACAGCGGTACAACTCTTGGAGACATCGTTACAATAAAAAGGAAATAATAATTTAATTTCAGCCAGCCATGGCTGAAATGAACTATTGCACACTGCCCATATCAAGAGACAGAAAAGGGAACTAAAATGCATCTTACAGAAAAAAGGATCGGATTCATAGGCACAGGCAAGATGGGAGAATCACTTATACGAGGAATTCTCGCATCACATAGCGAAATAACTCTGAATGCAAGTGATGTTTACAAGCCTGCTCTTGAAAGACTCAACAATGAATTGGGTATTAATGTCTCAACTGACAACACTGAGACCATAGGAGACTCTGATGTTGTCGTGCTTGCGGTCAAGCCACAGATACTAAAAGGCGTGCTTGCAGCCATCAAGGACAGCATTACCGCTGACAAGCTAGTGATCTCCATCGCAGCAGGAGTTCCAGTAGCAACAATTGAAGATGAACTGAATGAGGGTACAAGGGTCGTACGTGTTATGCCAAACATCGCAGCAACAGTTGCAGAAGCTGCATCTGCTGTTTGCGCAGGTACGAATTCCACTGATGAGGATATGGAGATCGCACTTGAGATGTTCCAGTCCATTGGAAGTGCAATAACAGTCCCTGAGAAGCTCATGGATGCGGTCACCGGACTATCCGGAAGCGGACCTGCATACATATTCCCAGTCATAGAAGCATTAGCTGACGGTGCAGTACATGAAGGACTTGACCGTGCGAATGCGATCACACTGGCAGCACAGACAGTTCTTGGTGCCGCAAAGATGGTACTGGAGACAGGAATGCACCCTGGAGAGCTTAAAGATATGGTAACATCCCCTGCAGGAACGACCATCCGAGCAGTGCGAACTCTTGAAGAGAGCGGGATAAGAGCTGCTTTTATGAATGCGGTCATTGAATCTTCAAAGCGTTCAAAGGAACTTGGGAACTGAAACCAAGGACCTTTTTTGAAAAACGTAACAAATACCATACAATATCCAAACGTTAATATAATTGGAAACCTTAAATAGTTCCATTAAATTTTAATTAAGTTTGGTGTGGGGACAAAAAATGAAATCTTTTGCTGTAATTCGAGCGGAGGACCCGAACAAGGTCAAAATCGCTTTGCATGATCTAGAACATTATGGAAGCATGAAATTTGGATCGAACCCAAAAAGGATCGAGCCAAATTATGCAGATCAACTTCTTGTAAGTGTATCAGGAGTGCCACTTAAAACTAAATGTAATTCTGCAGCTTTGGTAGAACTTGATACGAATGCCGGTGCTGCAATAAGCAAGTTGAGAAAGATACACCCTCCTGCACATGTTGTGATCGTAAGTCCAAGACACAATGCATTTGAAGAGCTTCTGGAAAGCTCTGAACTTTATCCGGAATTTGATAGAACATTCGATATCTAAAAGGATATGGAATAACTTTATTTTCTTTTTTTCAGTTATCTGCGTATATTTTTATCAAGCGCATAGAATTTTACCTCGGACATGAACTACGAGGAGATTGTGACAATTCCATATAGATGTACTTGTAAGATCCATAAGACCACGAAACAATTGTACATCCAAGGCTGAACAAGCGATAGGAGAACAAGGACAAGGTGGTAACTTATTTAGATATAATATGAGCTCTAGGACGTATTACGATCCATTAAAAGTACCAGTGCTGATCAGATCAAACAGAAGAATTAGAATGGGGCCGGGACCGAGAGTCGAACTCGAATCGTAGCCTCCACAGGGCTACAGGATAACCGCTACCCTACCCCGGCACGGAATAGGTGGTGCTTCACTATGAAGCACCTTATACTAGTATTTTTATTAGATAAACTTTTTGGCTCAAATCGGCCATAGAAAGATTATCCAAGCCTTTCGATGATAAGCTCTGCGACCTGTTTGCCTGAAAGAAGCATTCCACCAAAGACAGGACCCATACGGGGTGCACCTGCAACAGCATTGGCAGCCATTCCTACAGCATAAAGGTTTGGATATACCTCCTTGGTAGTATCAAGGAGCATCTTTTCTCCCACATCGGCCCACATTGGCTTCTCACCCACCACACCAAGTTCGCCGAGCTTTGCCCCAGGAACCTTGCGCTGTACAGTGGAACAAACAGCTGCAGGATGACCAGTACCATCGACAACTACCTTGGAGCGTATTGCCAGAGGATCAACATGTAACTTTCCGATCTCAACAGCGGTCCAATTGATAACAAGACCACATATCTCATCATTTTCCCGGATCATAACATCCTCGACATTTACGAGGTTGAATATCTCAGCACCTGCAGATGTTGCACCACTGATGAGCTTACCGACAGATTCCACAGAATTTGCGATATAATAGCCCTTTTCATACTCACGGTATGAGATACCGAACTCATCAAGGATGTGACGTGCATCTTCCTGTACGACAATACGCGGGAACATCATACCGCCAGCCCACATGCCACCGCCAACAGACAGTTTCTTCTCGTAGATGACCGTCTTCAGACCTGCTTCTGCGAGATATTTTGCTGCTACAAGGTTAGCAGGGCCGCCGCCCACAAGTGCTACATCAACCTCGGTGTAATCAAGGAAGACCTTTGAGAACTCGTCTATAATCGCTCTTGAAATCGTGACCTCATCCAGTTTCATATTAGTACCTCATGATAAATTGAAAGCAAAAGCTCATTGCATGCATGTATCTTAAAGTTATTGGAATCGGCAATTTTAGTATACAAACCGGATAATGAAAAGAATGACACGAACTAAAAAATACAATAAATAAATGACCCGGGAAGGATCATGCTTTATTAAGGGTCACCCAGAACAAACTTCCTTTTTCGTAAGGATTGTCACCCACCCCAACTTTGCCACCATGCAGGTCAACTAGTCTCTTGACTATCGCAAGACCCAGCCCCGTACCTTTGATACCACCTTTGTCCAATCTCTTGAACCGTTCGAAGACCAACAGTTTATCTTCATCGGAGATACCAAATCCCTGGTCCAGAACCTTTACCTTCCACTCCTTGCCAAGATCATCTATTTCCACAGTAATACGAGTGTCACCAGGACTATATTTCACTGCATTGGAAAGCAGATTAAAGAACACCTCTTCTATCGTAGCATCAACTGATGCAGAATAAACACCATCGTGTGGCAGAGAGATCTCAATACCAGTCTCTTTCAACTGTGGCTCAAGGGAGTGTACAACATTTCTTAATATTTCAGCCAGGTCCATTGGCCTTAGCTTCACCTGTGAAACCGACTCCACCTTTGCAAATGCAGCTGCACTCTCGATCATATCTATAAGTTTGGAATTTGTACGCTTGATGGCCTGGAGCATCTTGAGGTTCTCACCTTCAAAATTACCCCTTTTTAGAAGGATATCTGTAAAACCTTTGACAGAACCTGCCGGATTCATCAGGTCATGCCTTATGATGTCAATAAAGAGATCCTTTAGCTCATTGGAATGTTCAAGTTCTTCCGCATATCCCTTTAAAGAAGCTTCTGCCCTCCTACGTTCCGTGACATCTTCACCAGAACTCAGAACAGAGGTATTTTTCCCCATTTCATCCCATATAAGGGCATGATGCCAGCTAAGGAGACGCTCTTCGCCATCAAGGGTGCGAATCGGCATTTCGGTATACTCATAGGTATTTGGATCGCCTTCTAGTAAACTGGAAAAGATAGCCTTTGAACTTTCAACCTGTTCTTCGGGAATAAAAGTATCAAACCAGTTCTTACCAATGATCTCATCTTCACTGCCCCCAAGGATCTCACAGCCTTTTTTGTTGATAAGAGTGATATTTTGGGATTTATCAACTACCACAAGAATTACACCTGCAACATCAAGATAGTTCTGTGCCTGATCCCTTTGTTGCACCAGCCTGTCATTCAACTGTCTTATCCTTAAAAGAGAACGCACTCGTGTAGCAAGTTCCAGTCTGTCGACAGGTTTAGAAAGAAAATCATCAGCTCCTGCATCAATGCTCCGGATCTTATCATCCTTACCGGAAAGTGCAGTAACCATTATAATAGGTATCAATTGATAACGCGGATCGGCCTTCAACTGCTCACAGACTTCAAAACCACTTACATCCGGCATCATTATATCAAGAAGAATAAGGTCCACATCTTCAGTTGCAACCTTCTCAAGACCTTCCAGACCACCATATGCAGAAATTATTTCATAATCAGGGGAGAGATATATCTCCATCAGTTCCACATTCAAGGGTTCGTCATCAACGACCAGTATCCTCGGAGCGGCATCACCGCGCATTATTACACCAAACTCCTCAGATCAAGCAGTTTTACCGAGGTATTCCGGAATTTGCTTCTTGAACTCGTGGATATCGATAGGTTTTGAAATATAGCCAGTACATCCGGCATCAAGGAATTTAGCCTCATCCCCTGCCATTGAGTGAGCAGTAAGAGCTACAACCGAAATATCTGCAGTATCCGGGTCCTCCTTTAAGTGAGAAAGCACCTCAAGTCCATCCATTCTTGGAAGTTGCATGTCCAGAAGAATAAGATCATACTTAACCTCTTTTACTTTATCAAGAGCTTCCGGACCATCTTCTGCCTGACCTACTTCATATCCCCAGGATTCTAACAGATCAACTGTTAATTCCATGTTCATGGGATTATCTTCTACAACCAATATTTGAGCCATTATTGCCACCTTATTAATGATCTTGATTTAAATTCCGTTGAATTTTCTATTGCACACAGCCTTAAGTGTCGCATTTAGAAAGATAAACAATAAATTAACAGGAATGTGGATAAAGAGATCATGACAATGATCAACCAATTCCCAGTAATTTATATTTTATAAAGGATATTACAACATAATATATTTACCAACTCAATATATATTAATCATCCCGTTAAGGTCATATATCGAGATGTTATAGTTCGCATCCTTAGAAATAATAATTTGAAACGGACCTTCGATAGAATTCGCAGACAATCAGGAAACAGATTCGATCCAATAGATCTCTTACATTTACTAACAAAAAAGAGCTGATAACATGGTCAGATCAACCCAGAAGACCACACAAAAAAGAGACAGGGAAGAGAATGCAGACCCTACTGAACACACTGCAGAGCTAGTCATATTGAAACCGCAGGGATACCCACTTAGCAGCATGCTTGATGAATATCCCGAGATAGACAACGCAGAGGTCTTTGAACACTATGCAAGGAAACAGTGGAACGGTTTTGTGGCAAATGAGGGAGAATATTTGTTCGACCGCCGGATGTACCCGGATTTTGCATATAAGATAATCGAAGTAGTACCACCGGGTTCTGCCATAGGAACAAAAACCACCATAGTCATCAATGATGAAGAAAAGGCATCGATCATCCCCGGACTCAAGTCAGATGTCACTTTTGATGAGGTGGTGGGGCAGAGCTCAGCAAGACAGAAATGTAAACTTATAGAGAGGTTCCTGGAAGAGCCGGAGAAGTTTGGCAAATGGGCCCCCAGGAACGTACTTTTCTTCGGACCATCCGGCACAGGGAAGACAATGCTTGCAAAGGCACTTGCAAATAAAACGGACGTTCCATTGCTACCCATCAAAGCAACCCAACTGATAGGAGAGTTCGTAGGAGAAGGTGCCCGACAGATCCATCAGCTTTACGAAAGGGCTGAAGAGATGCAGCCATGCATCATTTTTATCGATGAGCTGGATGCAATAGCACTGGACAGACGAAATCAGGAACTCAGAGGCGATGTCGCAGAGATAGTCAATGCATTGCTCACAGAAATGGACGGGATCGTGGAACGCCGGGGAGTTTGCACAATTGGCGCGACCAACCGCCCCAACAGCCTTGATCCGGCAGTCAGGAGCAGGTTCGAGGAAGAGATAGAGTTTGCACTTCCTGATGAACAGAACCGTTATGCGATAATAGAGAAGAACATCAGTACATTCCCGCTACCCGTAGAGGATATTGATATGAAAAGGATAGCAAAGCTCACAGCGGGGCTTTCAGGAAGAGATATTGTTGAGAAGGTTCTGAAAACCGCATTGCACCAGGCAATAATGAATGATGAAGAAGTTGTAAGGCAGGATCATTTCGAGGGTGTCATTTCCAAACTGACTAAAAAGGGAGACACTGCTGCCTTGGATAGACTTTATATATGAAAGATGGAACTTTCAACCATTATAACTCAAATGTGATATCATGAGCACCATAGAGGAAACTGACAGGTTCGAATGCAAGATCGTGAACATAATTGATAACCTGAAACAATGGAAAGGTGTCGTTGTCGAAGATATTGACTCCGGCGGACGTGTCTATTTTGCCAGGGTCAAAGCAGAGGGGTTCACCAAGGAGATAGGAGATTCACTCTTTCTTAGCGTGAAGGAACTACCATACGATATCGAAGAGATGTCCATTGAGGTCCACCTTTACGATGAGAATGATACCGAAATTGACTGGACCATACTTTGAACGTATGAGAACAGATCTTATTCATCGATCCATTCGATCTCATAAGTGTGTATGATACCTTTTTCATCCACACTACTTATTTTTTGGACAGCATGCTTCATTAGCAGATCGAAGCAGACCGGATCGAAGAGGTTGAGACCACCACCCCATTCCTGAATAAGTGAATCCATATCAAAGAACTCATTGATGTTCACAACTCCTGTATTTGATCCATATTCCAATCCTGCAGGAAGCATTTCCGGTGCCAGTTCAAATCTTGGTCTTGTGCTAAGCTCAAACCATTCGTGATTTATGATAAGGTTCCATTTATCCTGAGAAGCTTGCTGTGCAAAAAAAGCTTCAATGGCATAATTGATGTTTATACCAAGTTTCTTGTTCTCCGATACTTTACGTGGAACGAGGTCTTTTTTACGATCCATATCATAACGGAACTTTTCAGGATAATGGAACATCTGCCCCAAATTCATCTTTTCGGACATCATCCTGTTAATATCATGTCCTATTTCCTTCGAATTGGCAAAATTCAGAGTGATAGCCTGATCCATAAGGTTCAAAGGAATATCACCAGCTTCTTTTGCAAGTTTCACCGCAGTGTTACAGACTTTGACAGTAAGTTTATTGATGCCTTTTGAGATCTGGACATCCCTGTCCCCCATAGAGGCCATCTTTGAGATGATATCGTTGAACTCATCCATATGGAAAGGATCGATCTTCTGTTTTCGAACCCTTTCCCCATTACCCCCCTCAACTCCAGTTTGAATATTTTCAGACTCATACGTACGATCATCATTTAGCATAGGCTGCCCCCCAACCGATCTCTGATACTTTATTGGGCAGTCTACTAAAAAAGTTTTATCCACGCCCTGGAGTATCAATCATCACTAAGGGGAACTTCGATCACCAGAAGGTCTTCGGCAAGTATAACGTCTTCAAATATCTCTTTTGCATCGTTAAGGAGCGGAGTTGCATCGTCTGAATATCTTGAACTCAGGTGGGTCAGGACAAGCTTTTTGACACCTGCCTTCTTTGCCAGGGCAGCGGCTTCACCTGCAGTCGAATGCATGGCCTCTTTTGCCCAATCAAGCATATTATCGGCAAGAGTGCTGTCATGTATCAACAGGTCAGCGCCATCACTTGCAGTAAGGACGTCAAGACAAGGGCGTGTGTCCCCAGTATAAACGATAGTCCTGCCGGGACGTGGTTCACCCACTACATCCTCAGCCGATACGACCCTGCCATCAACCTCCACCGATCCACCGTGATGCAATTTTGAAAAGAGCGGACCTACAGGAACACCAAGCTCAATTGCCTTATCACGATCGAACCTTCCGGGACGCTCATCCTCCACAAGAGCATAGCCGATACTTGGAACATTATGGACGGTCTTTAAAGCAAGAACAGAATAACCATCACGTTTTACGGATTCCCCACTTTTGAGCCTTATCGCATTTATCTCGAACTTCAATTTGTAATAACCCATTGCGGAGAGTAATTTTACGAATTCTTCCACCCATTCGGGACCATAGATGGTAAGAGGTTCTGTCCGTCCCTGAAAGGACATTGTCTGGACCAGACCAGGTATCCCGAGTATGTGGTCTGCATGGAAATGAGTTATGAATATAGAAGATAAATTCATCATTCCGGTCTTTGCCCGCATCATCTGCTGCTGGGCACCCTCCCCGCAATCGAACATAATTAGTTCCCCATCCCTGTTGACCATGATAGCTGAAGGATTACGGTTCGTTGTCGGCAAAGAGCCACCGGTACCTAAGAATGTAACTTTGAGCATGTAAAGATAAATATGCGATAGAATTATTTAGCTGTTATCACATCTATATGGAATGCTCAATTGAATGGACAAAGCCGCTGGCTCGAAAAGTTCATATAGAATCCTATTAGTAAAGGAAATCCTATTAACCTATATTATAATAATAAAAATTTATCTTACTTTAGTAAATAAGAGGACTAATCATGCAATTCCAGGGAAGATCAAGAAGGAAGTACACAGGAGCAAAGCTTAAATCCGCACGCGGAAAGAGGAAGTTCGAGCTCGGCCGTGAGCCTGCAGCTACCCACGTGAACAACACAAAGAGGAAGAACGTTCCAACACGTGGCGGAAACAGAAAAGTAAGGCTCCTTCAGGAAAACATCGCAAATGTGACAAACCCAGCTGATGGGAAAACAGTCGTATCTGCTATCGAAACCGTTGTAGACAATACAGCAAACGGCCACTATATCAGGCGTAACATCATCACAAAGGGAGCAGTCATCAAGACCGCTGCAGGCAATGCACGCGTCACAAGCCGTCCAGGTCAGGACGGAGTGATCAACGCAATATTGATCGAGTAAATTACTCGATCATTCTTTTTTTCACACCCGAAGGTGTTCAAGGCATGGACGAGCAAACACGTGACATACTGGAGATCCTTGCAGATGACGCAAGAACAAGCCCAGAGGAAATAGCAACACTCACTGGCATGACAGCCGATGAGGTCAGTAGGAAGATCGATTACCTTGAGAAAGCAAAGATCATTCGCAAATACAAGACCATCATCGATTGGGACCTGGCAGGAGATCACTATGTGTACGCCATAATCCAGCTTAAGATAAACCTTGAACGCAAACTGGGATATCAGGCAATTGCCGAAAGACTTTATAAGTTCCCCGAAGTACGTTCAGTAAGATTACTTTCGGGCGAACATGACATAGCAATAACAGTGCGAGGCAATTCCATGAAACAGGTCGCCTTCTTTGTAGCAGAGAAGATAGCGACACAGGAACAGGTCCAGAGCACTTCCACACACTTTGTTTTGAAGACCTACAAGGAAGACGGATTGATCCTTGATGAACCAGAGCAAGTGAAAAAGCTTGTGATCTCACCATAAGATCTTCTCGTTGATTCGCTTTTTCCAATTTGATTGGAGGAATCTATTTTGAGAAACCAATGTAAACCCTCTCAATTCATAGCAAGCAGTATGCAAAAGGTACCACCATCAGGTATCAGAAAGTTCTTTGACATGGTATCTGATAGTGACGATGTGATCACCCTAGGAGTGGGAGAACCGGATTATGTAACACCATGGCACATAAGGGAAGCGTGCATACATTCCATCGAGCATGGAGAGACCTCCTACACTTCCAACTATGGACTTCTGGAACTTCGCGAAGAGCTCTCAAAACATTATACCCGAAGACATGATGTCTATTACGAACCTGAGACTGAGATCCTTGTCACCACTGGAGTCAGTGAAGGACTTGACCTTGCCATAAGAGCGATAGTCGACCCAGGGGACGAGGTAATAGTCGTACAGCCTTCATATGTCGCCTACGTGCCATCTATCATCTTTGCAGGCGGAATACCTGTGACCCTTGGAGCAAGGCCAGAGAACGACTTCAAGATCACAGCAGAGGAGATAAAAGCCGCAATAACGAACAAGACAAAAGCGGTCATCATCAATTATCCCAACAACCCCACCGGCGCTACAATGGACAGAAGTGACCTCGAGGCCATCGCAGACGTCATAGTGGAACACGACATACTGATGATATCAGACGAAGTGTATGAAAGGCTTACCTATGAAGGTAAACATACCTGCTTCTCTTCACTTGAAGGTATGCGTGACCGCACTATCCTACTCAACGGATTTTCAAAGGCATATGCAATGACAGGATTCAGGATGGCATACGCCCTTGCGCCAAAAGAGATCATTGATGCAATGATGCTTATCCACCAGTACACCATGCTTTGCGCCCCGATAACTGCCCAGGTAGGAGCTATTGAGGCCCTTCGTAATGGTGAAGGAGAAGTGGAAAAGATGTCCAGAGAGTACAACCGCCGCAGAAAACTTATCGTAGGTGGTCTGAACAAGATCGGACTCGATTGTTTCAACCCAAGAGGTGCATTCTACGCATTCCCATCAATAAGCAGCACAGGACTTTCAGGCGATGAATTTGCAGAAAGGCTGCTTACCGAATATAAGGTAGTGACGATCCCAGGAAATATCTTTGGAGACACAGGAGAGGGATTCCTCAGATGTGCATACGCAGCATCAAGAGAAGATATAAAGGAAGCACTTGAAAGAATAGGTAATTTTGTCGATGGATTATGAATTGATCCATCTTTTTTTTCAACAACGGTTTTTTAATAATTTGTTACAGTAATTTGTTACAAACCATAGAGATCACTCGCCCAGGAGTTCCTTATCGATATTTGCGACCAGCCCTGTCACTTTTTCATACCACTTATCGATATTTTCCTGGATCATTTCTTTGACCCTTGTAGGATCAACAGCTACATATTCATAGAAATAGCCACCTATATCGATGGTCTTGGTCTCACGATAAACAAGACCACATGAGATGAGGTTCTGCAGTGAACGATAAGCCGTACTGCGCTCCCGATTAAGGAACTCACCGAGGTTCTCAGCGGTCATTGGGCCATTTGCAAGAAGGGATTTATATGCCTCCATATCAAGTGTTTTAAGCCCCAATATACACTTTGCCACATCATCACATTGACAATTGGCCCTTAACATTTCCCGAATCGACGTCGTCATTTTTTACCACTTAATATATTAGAACTTAGAAATTACTTTTGTATAGTTTATACAAAACCATAACATTCACGTCGTTAATTATATATATAGTTTATCAGAATCCATCACATGTTGAAAACTATAATCCCTGAAGATGAACGCTCCAATGAGCCCCTTGATACCGAACGCCTGATATATCACCCGGATATGATACGTGCCAATGAATGGGTATTATCAGAATATCAGCCGCCAACAAGGGATTTTTGTATATTTGTCCCATGTGCAATGAGAAAACCGTACCATACCAGCCCGTCACACAAAATGTATGACCGTATAATCTTTGGCATTCTCGAACAGGAAGATGCACATGTGGTCGTTTTCGGGACATGCGGGATAACCCCCAGAGAGATCGATACAGAATATCCATTCACAGACTACAAGTTCATGATGGGAAAATGCAATGTGGCAAAGATCAAACGGGATTTTATAAAGATGGAAAGCGAGAGGCTTGCAAGATATCTCGAAAAAACACGTGATAACTACAAGCACAGGATCGCCTACTGCATAGGAGATTTCAGAACAGCAATGGAAAAGGCTGTTGAGATGACAAATATAGAAGTCTCCATCATTCCTAAAAAAGAAACAATGGAAGAACTTGCCAACCCGGACAAGCGTTTCGCCTATGGCAGTCTGAGCCAGCAACAGTACCTTCAGGACTTTTCAGATTCCATCACAGAAAAAATGAATATCGACGCACGCACGGTTGGAGTTCACGAAGACCTGTCCACCAATGATATGGACTGGTACCTTTTATAAAGCAGATAAATTATCAAAAAAAGTTTAAGAGCAGGTACCTTAGAAGGTACCTGCTTGTTTCTGTAAAATATTATTTCTCGAGGTATGGAGACTGTGGAAGTACTGCCATTCCGCTGTCGGAAATGTTGAGCACCCTTACTTCATTGATAGTGCCTGAACCCCTGAGCTTCATGACATAGATAGTGCGCTGCAAATTGCTTCCAATGACCTCACGCCCGAGCTTGACAACAGAATCAGCACCATACTCGACCATCTCATCAAGACCGAACATTGCACCTACTGTGATAAGGGAAGTGACCTCCCTTTTCCTGAAGACGCCAAAGACATCATCGATCAATGTGCGGAGCTTGTAATTGGACTCGATAGCAAGGAACATTGCCTCAACGGAATCGATAAAGACCCTGTCAGGTTTTACCTCCTCAAGCTTGCTCTCAATAAGCTTCTTGAAGCTCTTGATAAGTTCCGTGGGAGCGATCTCCACACTTTTCTGAAGACGAAGACTTGGATCTGTAATATCTACAAATACAAGTTTTCCATCATTTACCAGACCATCAAGGTCCCATCCGAAAGAAGATTGCATTTCACGTACAAGAGACTTTGACTCTTCAGAGGTGATGATACACATCGTAGTTTCGCCCTTGTTGATACCTTCCATCAGGAACTGAGTACCGAAAATGGTTTTACCGGTACCGGACTTTCCAGAAACTACGTTAGCAGTCCCTTTGAAAAAACCACCTTTCAACATCTCATCCAGTCCACGAATTCCCGTACTGACCCTTTCTTGAATTACTTCATCAGCCATATTTACACCTGATAGTTATATTAGATTATGTTGAATATTTTTAAAAGAACTTTGAGAACCATACAGCAATGAAAAGATGCACCCCTATATCGAACATCTTAGAAACAACTGTATTGAAACATCAATATGTCTTGTTATGATATAAAAAATGATTTATGCTATGTAAAAAATGATGGGAACTTATCCCACCACAACTTCTTCTTCCTCCCCTTCTCGTAGAACCTCAAGGAAAATATCCCTGAACAACAATTTCTCGACCGTCCTCGCAACATATCCGCGATGCTGGTGTTTCTGTATATCCTCATTAAGACGAAGATCAGAATCCACCTGAATACGTATCAGACATAATCTGAATCCTTCAGCATCCTTTAGTTCAAGGGAATAAAAACGATCCAATAAATAAGGAAGTATATATGGATCATCTATAGCTTCACAAAGAAGCAATTGTTCCTCAGATATCTCAGTAACATCCGCAGCTAAGGACAGATCACCCGTTATCAAACGGAGACTTTTCAAAGAATATTTATTATTATCAATCGTTATATACTCGACCATATGACCCCGCCCTGATTCATTTAGAGAATAAATTATTCATAAGGAGATCTTCGCACCGCTTCATATCATCCACTGTATTGATGTTCAAAGCGATCTCAGGATCATCCAACATATAATTGTGATATTCCTGCTCTTCGTTAATGAATTTCCCATCAAGAATATTGATGCCTGCAGGCACAATAAGGTTTCCCTCCCAATTAAATACGGTATCGGGCCTGATGCCAACCTTCTTGCAAAGGGAAATAGGAACGAAAACAGACATCGAAGAACTATCACAATCCTCATAGGCCTCAATAATGGAATCAATTAATTTCGGAGTCACCATTGGCAGATCGGACATGATTATCATGACAGGCTCCCTGATATTGGAGCTCTCCACCGCATATACCATGTCACCCACGTAATTGTCGCCATTGGTATTGATCGCCTGGATGTGGTCTCCATATTTTTCATTCACAAATTTTTCAGTATTAGGGGTTGAGGGAGAGACCGCTACAAATATACGGTCAATGTAAGAGGACCTCTCCAGCGAATCTATCACATAGCTGATCAGTGGCTTACCGAGAAGCTCGACACATGGTTTTTCACCCATGCCTAGCCGAAGTCCCTGCCCACCGGCCATTATAACGGCGTCCAAAAGAGACCCCCGTAACCATTATTGATCGCAGTGATAGCAACTGTAAGCACCATCAATACGATGATCCTTGCAATCTCATTCGAAGTACCGATACAATCCCCGTTTACGCCTTTGAAATGGCGGTTGGATATGTTCAGTATTACAAAAGCTGTAACGATCGCAGAGATATAACCTATGATACCAAGAGTTCCAAATGCCAGCACACATGCCAATGCACCAAGCACGAGGGATACGGCATACCTTGGAAATGTAGTGTTATTGATGATCATGGAACCAAAGCCTTCATGGATAGGCTTGCCGAACGCAGCCACAGTCAGCATAGCCTGTTTTGCACCTATCTCTGCTATAAGGAGAGAGAGAGCAACAATGAGTGCAGCATTGTCCGAGAAGAACAGAACCTCTGCCTGGAGGGAAGATATCGATGCATACAAGGCGATCAATGCCAAAACAGTATAGCTGACTCCTCCGATGCCAAGGGACAGGTCCTTAAGAGCATTGACCTTCTTCTCCAAAGAACCATGTGCTGTCGCACCATCGCCAAAATCACCCAGACCATCAAGGTGGTTCAACCCTGTAATATAATAGATGAACACCATTATCAGGACCGCACTTATGGTCGAAGGCAGATAGGATTCGGTCAAATATGCAAAAATGCCTATCATAGCCCCAAGGACAATGCCTGTAAAGGTCTGGAGATAGCTGCGCTTTACAAGTTCATCGAGCCCTTCCATGGACATCCCCACAGGTATTGTGGAAAGGAAACCAAAGCTTGTTCTAAGGGCAAGTAAAAATCCACTCATCCTGCTATCACACCGCTAGTATCGAGATTCTTCTTTGGCTTCCTTTCATTTTCAGCCGCTTCTGCCATGCCTCTTGTGTACATGTTGGCAGAAACACCACCAATAAGACCTCCAATGATATCATCCATGAAAGGTCCCAGTTTTGAAAGAATACCTGGTTTTTGTTTGTCGAACCTCACGAACTCGAAAATACCCTTATCACCACTGATATATTTAGCAATGCTCATTCCCATGACCTCATCGGCAATGATGAAAGTCAGATCCTTCTCATAAGAACTTCTGCTGATGTTCGGAAGACTGCCTTTTTCACCTTCCCTTTCAAGCAGTATGCCGGAATATATCAGAAGACATAAGTTAGCATCGGAGATAGCGATCTCCAGTTCCCTCCTGAAGCGTTCCTCTGCGATCTCACGGGTCTCAAGCCCGGGATGAGGAGCATAAAGCTCAAGAGCAGTATCAACAAGCATATCCACAGTGATACCTTCTCCTTCCAGTATTTCGATGATATTATGATCAATATCGCCTTCCAATTCCTTTGGTTGGTCTTTTTTGAGATCCTGAGAGTCTATATCTGACAATTTCATAATTATCACTTACAAGGTTCGATTAGATGTAGTTGATTATATTCGATATTATATAGATTAACGCCACAGATATTATCACAGCAAGTATTGAGGACATACCGATGACCTCTGCTGCCTTCTTAATATCCCCTGCCTTTGGCAACGAAAGGCCCTTACCTATAACATAGGTATTGGGTTTTTCAAGCCGGACACCAAGAGTCCCCGCAATTGCCGCCATCGGATAACCGGAATTAGGAGAAGGCGTTGTCATGCAGTCCGTGGAGGCACACCTGAAAGCACCAATATGATCCAGTCCTTTGGTCTTTAAAAGAACACTTGAAAGGAAAGAACCTGCCATAATGAACACCACGCAGATACGTGCAGGTATCCAGTTAAGCACATCATCAGTCTTTGCTGAGAAATAACCAATGTCCCTGTATTTCTCATTCATGTATCCCACCATTGAATCAAGCGTACTTACTGCTTTGAAGATGTAAGCACCCACAAGGCCGTAAGGGCCGAATACCACATAGTAGAACAAGGGACTCAATATACCGTCAACGAAGTTCTCGGAACAGGTCTCAATGACAGAAGAGGATACCTGCCCTTCGGTCAACTGTGAAGTATCCCTGCTCACATACATGGAAAGTTTTTCACGTGCAGATACAAGGTCACCCTTTTCCAGTTCACCATAGACCTCTATTGCAGCTTCCAGTAATCTGCGGATGGCGAACGTGGATTTCAGGAAATAGGCCTCAATGAGAAGCACTAAAAATTCCGGAATGAACGATAGATTTGCGATAAGGAGCACAACATAAGCTATAGAAACTGCAAATAGAATGACAGCGAGAGCAAATACCACACCATATGCTTTTTTATGCGTGGCTGGTACATGGTTCTTGAAGAATCCTATAAGATTGCCTATCCAGACCACCGGATGCAATGCTGTGGGTGGCTCACCTATCAACAGATCAAAACCTGTTGCCAGAAGGAGTACGAATATCAGATGCCCCGTATCAGGCAGGAAAGGTTCTATCATAAACGAGGCTCCAGCACCTTATCCCATGCTTTCTTCAATTTACTGCCCAGGTCCCCATCCTCTGAAAGCACATAGAGAAGCTCTTTTACAATATCTTTGTCATGAACGAGAACACAATCCTCACAGCTCCATACCTGACCACCACTGGAGCGGTCGACCCATTTACCCCCTGTACGCTCATCCTCACACCTATAGAACGGACAGAAGCATAAGGTGCAGTCCTGGTCCTCACAGCTGTGACATGGATAATAGGGACAATCAAGGTTCCCACCACAAGGAGCTGCATCCCCACTTTCTATCATTGAAACAAGGTCAGCCTTTGCATCCTCCCTTGCTTTTTCAACAACTACCTTTCCTATTGCCTGTGAAAGTATGTCAGTCTCCTCCTTGGGACGGACAGCGATACGGACAAAGTCCGTACCCATGGACGGGAAAGAGCTGCAATCCCTTATAAGCACTCCATGTGCAGCCAGACGCTGCGTTAGTTCAACAGAATCAAGGGAAGAAGCGCTGATATCAACAAGGATATAGTTCACAGTGCTTGGAAGCGGTTTGAACTTGCGTATCCTTGAGATGCGCTCAGTAAGATAATTACGGTCATTTTCAATGGCCTTACGTGATGCCACAAGATAGGGACTATTGCAACCACCTTCCATGTTGAGCATTGTGATTCCGATCTCCTCTGGAATGGAACCGAGATTCCACGAAAGTCTTGCGGTGTTCAATGCATTTGCAATTGTCTTTGAGGCCACGCCGAACCCTAGGCGAACGCCCGGGATGGCAAAATCCTTAGTAAGAGAGCGAAGAATGAAAAGATGATCGTTATCAATCACAGTATCAGTTATAGTTTGTGAAGGATCGTCAGCAAGTTCGATGAAGGCTTCATCCACGAACAGGAGAGTGTTATTGCGGACACATCTTTTTGCCAGGGACAGAATATCCTCCCTTTTATGGAGCTTACCAGTAGGATTGTTCGGATTACATACGAAAAGGATCTTTGCGCCTCCGAGCACATCGTCGGAGAGATCAAAGATATCATCCTGACCTATGTAACGAACATCGGCGCCGGCTACCTTGCATTGTTGTTCATATTCCGCGAACGTAGGGTGGGGTATCAGTACAACATCGCCCTGATCCACTATTGCCTCTGCCACAAGCCTGATGATCTCACAGGAACCATTGCCCGGAACTATGTTCTCCACAGACAGCCCGTTGTCCAGAAAACGAACAGCAGCTTTTCTAAATTCAAGATAGCGATTATCAGGATATTGCCCAAATCGTTCCATGGCATTATCTAGCAAGCTATCAAGGTCAAGCCCACCTAAAGGATGGTCGAACGGACTACCGATAGGATTAAGGCTGGCGCTCAGGTCCAGCATCTCCGATTCCGGGATGCCATACTTGTCAGCCATTTCACGAATAAGTCCGCCATGTGAGGGACAGGCCAATTCTATAATGTTTTCTTTTAGAGGGAGTTCTTTTTCTTGTGACACGCTGATCGAATAATGTAAAGAACCGAAAATATATTAAGTTATTCAATTTAGGTTTCTTTAAGTGGATCTACAATTGACTAAAAACAAACGCTGCGAACATAAAAAAAGAACATTACAAAGAAAATAATTAAAAAAAGTAATCAGGTTGATTTGATTCGACCTCTTTATGACATTCTGGCCAATAGCATTTCCTTACACTTTGCCAGTTCAACTACCGAGTCCACATTGATCGCAACTTCGGGAATATGGATCAGATGATCGAAATCCACCTGCTCTTCCTCGATCTGACCGGAATCAAGGACATTGATCCCCACCGGGACCAGCATTTCGCCGTTCTTGTTGAACACAGTACCCGGCCGCAGCCCCAGCTCACGGTAAAGCCCAATAGGAGCATAAACGGACATTGCCGGGATGGAACGTTCCTCATAGCTTTCAACTATGGCATCGATGTGTTCGGATCCGACCAGAGGAAGGTCCGGCATCAATATCATGACAGGACCGATGCTACCAGCACCTTTGACGGCACTTACCATATCCCCAACATAATTATCACCAGGGGTCCGGAGAATTAGAACATCATTGCCATAACGTTCCCTTACACACGATTCTGTTTCCGGTGAATATGGTGAGGTCTGGACGAAAACACGTTCGATGTGTTCTGCATCAAGAAGCGAGTCAAGAAGATAGCTGATAAGTGGCCTGTCGATAAGCATCACACATGCTTTTTCCTCCACGCCAAGTCTCTGGGCAAGACCACCAGCCATAACAATAGCATCCATTTTAGTTCTCCAACATCAAGAATATGAGACCGATGTCTAAAGATATCGGCCCTTAGAACACTACAAACACATCAGAGATGTGGCACTACTACCTTTTCCCAAGATAATTTGAGGTTATCCTCAGTTTCACTGTCACTCATGAGAATTTTTAGAACTTCCTGAACGACCTCAGGTTTGTGCAGTATCTTGCATTTCTCACAGCTCCAGACCTCACTACCAGTAGTACTTTCTATCCAGCGACCCCCTGTATGAGGATCTTCGCAGGGGTAGAAAGGACAGAAGCAGAAAGTACAATCCTGACCACTGAAATGGCAGGGATAATATTCACAGGTATTCCTGCAGGCAGGCATGCCAGACTCAGCACTCTCTATGGTCTCTTTCAGGCGTTCCTCGGCATAATCCTTGCCGGATTCGGTAAGGACATCCCCTATAGCCCGTATCAGACGATCGGTCTCCCCCCTTGTGCGTACAGCGATCCTGATGTAGTCATTGTCAAGCAAGTAGAAGGAACTGCAATCCCTTACAAGGATACCATGAGAAGCAAGACGGGAAGTCAGTTCCTCGGAATCCATAAGAAGTTCCCTTATGTCCACAAGAACATAATTGACAGTACTTGGAAGCGGTTCGAACCCATAGATACCTGCCAGGCGTTCTGTGAGATATTCCCGCTCCTCAGTGATCATTTTGCGGGATTCCACTAGATATTTGCTGTAGCAGCCACCCTCCATGTTCAACAGAGCAGTACCGACAACATCAGGCACTGAACCCAGGTTCCATGATAGTCTGGCAGTATTGAGTGCTTTTGTCATTTCCAGGGAAGCAACACCAAAACCCAGACGTATGCCAGGAATAGCAAAGTTCTTGGTAAGGGAGCGGAGGACGAATAAATGGTTATTAGTGGCTGCAACGTCCGCAACGCTCTGGGACGGGTCGGCAAGTTCACTGAACGCCTCATCGACGAACAATAGAGTATCGTTCTTTTCACATCTTTTGGCAAGTTCAAGGATGGAATCCCTTGAAAGCAATTTGCCAGTAGGATTATTTGGATTGCATACGAAAAGGATCTTCACATCCCTCAGTGCCTCATCAGTGATATCCATCAAGCCCTCATGCTCAAGATAACGGATAGTGGCACCCATTATCCTGCACTGCTGCTCATATTCATCGAACGTTGGCTGAGGGATACCTACAACATCACCGCTATTGATCATGCATTCTGCAACAAGACGGATGGTCTCACAGGAGCCATTACCGGGTATGATGTTATCAGCACTTATCCCCTCACCCAGAAAAACTGCTGCAGCTTCCCTGTAGTCGAGATAACGATTGTCAGGATAATTGTACATCCCACCTCTTGCACTGGCAAAAAGTGCCTTGAGGTCAAGACCATATTCAGGATGATCGAAAGGGGTGCCATAAGGATTGAGGCTTGCGCTCATATCAATAAGATCAGACTCAGCTATCCCATATTCCTGCGAAGCCTTGCGAACAAGACCGCCATGGGATGCAGGCACAAGACCAATTATGTGCTTTTTGAGGGGTAAAATCATTTTTTCTTCCACATTCATCGCCACACTTTATCGTGCAGAGATAGGAAGAAAACATATATTAAGTTATGTAAAGTTTGCTTTAGGAGAGATGACAAACAAATTACGGGACAGCGACATACAAGGTCAAAAACGATAGCAATTGGCATATATATCAACCATGCCCCTTCAATAGAGGATCATTGCCATAAATGGGCCATAGGCACTATTACAAGTGATCTTGCATCAATTAACCCGTAATTGTTAAATATGGATCGCATCTATCAAAGGTACTGCAAACGTGGTGGCACATGTATAATCTTATACAGAGTGTTTGCCATATGTCAGGAAAGCCGATGTTCCCATACTATATGGAGACTTGATCATGTAGATCGAACGGACTCTAAATCCTTTCAGCCGGGTTAGATTCCCGGAGTTTCCGCCAAATGGACATGGCTTTCCATTAGGACATTATATTTTATTTACGATGGTGTATACCATCAATTTCTAAAGGAAGATGATAGAATGAAGTGTTTCGCAATAGGAGCCTAGAACTATGGAAAAGCAATTACTGGACGTTCTAGTAGAGCTCAACGGAGTATGGCTATCGCGAAGCGGATTACTTCATGGGATCAGGAACTTTGAGATAACCCGGAAACATATTCACATTGAGACCGACTGTGGTGCAAGATTCACTGTGAGAAATTCCAGGTCAAGCCGTTCTGCAAGATCATTAAGGCACAGCAAATATCGTAAACCCTGCAAACGCTGCCGTCCGGCAGATGAGCAGATAGAGCGTTTTGTTAAGAAGACCTTTAAAGAGAAAAAGCAGACTGTCAGCGTATTCTCCAGTCCGAAGAAACAGGTCCCCAAAAAGCCGAAAGCGGCTGTAGTTAAATCCGTTTCCATTTCTACACCCAGCCCCAAGGAGGCAAGTGTGTCAAACTCAATACCAACTCCTTCTACAAGTGTCGTAAAAGATGAAGTGAAAGTACCAGAAATAAAGTACACCCCTTCACAGATAGAGAGACTGAAGACCCTGATGTCCCCTGATGACAAGATACCCATGCCGGACAGGTTGCCGGAGTTCAAGGTGCTTGAGAAAGAACTGATACAGAGGCGACGTGACGACCTTAAGAAGATGTACCAGGAAGACAGGGAAGACCGTCTTGGTAAGCTTGAGAGGACGATAACCCAATTCTTCGTGGACAGGGGATTTTTGGAGATAAAATCACCAATAATGATACCTTTCGAATATGTCGAGAGGATGGGAATAGACAAGGATGATCCTCTCTACAAGCAGATATTCCGCGTTGATGAGAACATGTGCCTGCGACCTATGCTGGCACCATGCCTTTACAATTACCTGCGCAAGCTTGACAATGTACTTCCGGACCCCATAAGGATATTCGAGATAGGACCATGCTACCGCAAGGAATCAGATGGTAAGAGTCATCTGGAAGAGTTTACCATGGTGAACTTCTGCCAGATGGGATCAGGATGTACAAGAGAGAACCTTGAAGGTCTCATAGAGGAGTTCCTTGAGGAGCTTGGAATAGAATATGAGATAGAGGGTGACAACTGCATGGTATATGGAGATACCATTGACATAATGCATGGTGACCTTGAACTGTCATCCGCAGTAGTAGGACCAGTACCCCTTGACAGAGAGTGGGGCGTCAATAAACCGTGGATAGGTGCCGGATTCGGTCTTGAAAGACTGTTAAAGGTCAGGCACAACTACACGAACATACGCCGTGCAAGCCGTTCTGAACTATACTACAACGGAATCAATACGAATCTATGAGGTGAACATCTTGTTTGAGAAAATGGACCAAAGTGATCTGGAAGACTATGCCGAGCAGATAATAGCCGGATCAGAGGTTTCCGATGAGAACATCAGGGAAATGTTGCAGATAAGCGATCCTGCTGAGATGGAAAAACTGCATTATGTGGCACGCCATATACGGGATAATTTCTTCGGGAACAAAGTGTTCATGTACAGTTTCGTGTACTTTTCCACACACTGCAAGAACAATTGCGCTTTCTGTTATTACAACCGTGAGAATGAGATCGACAGGTATCGCCTGACACTAGAGGACATAAAGAAGATCTGCAAGGTACTCAAGACAGAAGAGATACACATGGTAGACCTCACCATGGGAGAGGACCCCTATTTCCACAACAATCCTGAACATCTGGTAGAACTTGTCAGAACAGTGAAGGAAGAAGTAGGAAAACCAATTATGGTGTCCCCCGGAGTTGTTGATAATAAGACCCTTGGGCTGTTGAAGGAGAATGGGGCAAACTTCCTTGCACTATACCAGGAGACCTATGACAAGGACCTTTATGGAAAGCTGAGAGTGGAACAATCCTTTGAAGAAAGGATAAACTCCAGGAACCATGCAAAAAGAATAGGCTATCTTGTTGAAGATGGAATTCTAACCCAGGTTGAACCAGATATCGAATCCACACTTATCTCACTGAGAGGACTTGGAACATCCAATCCCGATATGGTAAGGGTCATGACATTCCTGCCTCAAAAAGGCACACCCCTGGAAGGAAAGGCTGTCGAGGGAAGTGAAGCAGAACTCAGGATGATCTCGATCCTTCGATTGATGTATCCGAACCTGCTCATACCGGCATCCTTAGACCTTGAAGGTATTGACGGAATGGTGCACAGACTGAACTCCGGTGCAAATGTGGTCACTTCCATAATCTCATCCAATTCGGCCCTTGAAGGTGTTGTGAACTATGACAGAGAACATGCCGAGAGGGACAGGGATGTTAAGAGTGTTATCAACCGACTGAAGACTATGGGTATGGAACCTGCCAGGCAAAGCGATTTCGAGAAGTTGTTGGGGCAATAGGATGACGACAATATGCCTTATAGGAGGGAAGCTTCAGGGATTCGAAGTGACATATCTTGCGAAGAAAGCGGGGATGAGAGTTGTTCTGATAGACAGGAACAAGAAGCCCCTTATTTGCAATGTTGTTGATGAGCTGTTCTGCTTTGACATAACCCAGGAACCCGAGAGGTTCATCGAGATATCAAAGAACGTCGATGCCATTATTCCGGTAAATGAGAACCTCGATACACTTAACTTCATAAGGGACATCAACAACCAGCTTGATTGCCCTGTTCTTTTTGATTTTGATGCGTACCATATCAGTATGGATAAGAAGCGCTCAAAGGAATATTTTGTATCTATCGACATACCGACCCCCGGAGATAGACCTTCGCACCCACCTTATTTTGTAAAGCCACCCTGTGAGAGCAGCAGTATTGGCACACGCATAATCTACGAAGATAGCGAACTTGCCGATATCGGACCGGATATGCTTGTTGAGGAGTACCTCGAAGGCGATGTGATCTCCCTTGAGATAATCGGGGACGGCAATCAGTTTGCAGTTGTGAAGGAAACGAAAGTGCATATCGATGACACTTATGACTGCCACAGGATAACTCCGGTAGAGCATGACCCGAAGTTCAGGGAAATATCATACAAGATTGCCCAAGGCCTCAACCTTAAAGGCATCATGGATGTGGAAGCCATTGCTTCTGAAAAAGGATTGAAGGTCCTTGAGATAGATGCACGATTCCCAAGCCAGACACCTACGGCGGTCTACCATTCAAGTGGAGTGAACCTTGTCGCATTGCTAATGCAGGCTTTCACCGAAGGCGTTAGAGAGATCGAAAAGGCGCCTGAGAAAGGATATTGTATATTCGAACATCTGAAATGGAATAGTCCCGGATTGATACCTGTGGGAGAGCATATACTTTCCATGGGAGAGCGATACGAATTATTCCATGAGGAAGACAACCTTGAGATATTCCATTCAAGTGGAGAGAACGACGTGTTCACCCTTATCTCAAGGGGCAAGGACATGGAAAGTACAGAACAGGTTCGCAGCAGAGCTATAATGCGGATCGAAGATCATTTCAATGGGGAGAGGGGAGTATAATGGCATTATTAACACCTGAGGATCTGGAAGATCTTTTGAACAAACTTAGACAGAGCAATGAAACTATCAGGGCATCTACCGGAAAGGGGATCACGGAAATATGTGAAGAGGTCTATGGCACACGCCCAGCCTCGCAAAAGGTTGCGATCGTACCCATAACAGCAGGCAATGGGATAATCGGCAATTTTTCTTCATCGCTGCTCGCAATAACCGAATATTTCGGACTTGAGGGTTATATTACAGACCATCCCGACATAACCGGATATCATCAGGCAATAGTCGATGATGCGGACATACTTCTAATGGCGGATGACCACCTGTTCATCGCCCACAACCTGAAAAGTGGAAAGATAGCTACCAACCATGTATGCACAGGTGTGATCTATTCCGAGATCGCCTCAAGGTTCATACACACGGAATCAAAGGATGTGCTGGTAATAGGCCTCGGTCGCGTAGGTTACGCAGGTGCTGAACACCTGGTGAAGAAAGGGTTCAATGTATATGCTTATGACCCGAACACCGAATTCATGGAAAAGGCAATAGAAGAGCTTGGAGTGAACGCTTATGATAGTGCGAACCCTAAGAAGTTCTCCATGGTCTTTGAGGCCACCCCTAACGCCAATACGATATCTGAAGGAATGATCGCAGAAAGATGTCTGGTATCGACTCCGGGGATACCCTGCGCGCTTCCAGCCGAACTCGCTGAGAACGGTGATATTGACCTGGTCATGGAACCACTGGTCATAGGTGCCGCAGCAATGCTCTATTCAGTATTCTGAAAAGGAGCGGAATATTTCACGTTCACGAACAGCAAGAAGGCTTGCAAAAAACTCAGAGAAAACGTTGCACTGACAAAACCATAAAACTTGTCTAATGCGACTATTGCAGGCGTTTTTGCCAAATAAAAAGGTATATATATGCTAAGTACATAGCCTAAGTACCTTTTTAGTGATTATAAAGGATTGATCTATAGGAGAATATTAAAATGACTGAATACACACCAAAGACAAGATTAGCAACTGTATTGAATGGCGGAAAAGCTGACAGGATGCCAGCTATCTGTGTTACACAGACCGGTACCGTTGAGCAGATGGAAGCATGTGGCATCTTCTGGCCAGAAGCAAACTACGATGCAAAGATGCTTGCAGGTCTTGCAGCAGCAGCACACACAGAAGTTGGATTCGAAGCAATCCGTGTTCCTTTCGACATCACCGCAGAAGCTGAGTTCTTCGGCTGTGGCATCAAGGACGGTACAAACGTACAGCAGCCATCCGTCATCAGCCACGTTGTAAACAGCCTTGACGACCTCAAGCAGTTCGAAGGCTATGACATCAATGACCCATCAAAGAGAATCTCAACGATCCTCGAGTCCGTCAAGATCGTAGCAGATGAGTATGGAGCAGAGCTTCCAATCATCGGCAGTATGATCGGTCCTTTCTCCCTTGCACAGCACATCACCGGCGACTCCTGGTTCATGGACATCATGACAAAGGAAGAGTACGGTCTTGCGATCATGGAGTTCACAACCGAATTCGCAATCGCATACGCAAATGCACAGGTCGACAACGGTGCAGACACATTGTCCATCATCGACCCAACAGCAAGCTACCAGCTCATTGGCGGCGACTTCTACAAGAAATTCGTTGTACCATTCCACGCAAAGCTCGTTGAAGCAATGCACGCACGCAATGTTCCTGTAGTTCTCCACGTCTGTGGTGACACAACAGAAGGTCTTGCGATCATGGAGACCGCAGGTGTAGACGCGATCAGTGTTGACCAGAACGTAAACGCAGCAACCGCTGTATCAAAGGTAGAGAAAGCACTCATCATCGGTAACCTCGACCCAGTAAACTGCCTCTGGAACACATCTGTTGAGACAGTCACAGCAGAGTCACAGAGAGTACTCAAGGAACTCGACGGCAAGGGACTTCTCGCACCTGGATGCGGTATTGTAAGCCAGACCCCAACCGCACACCTTCGTGCAATGGTTGAAGTCGCAAAGACCTACAAATACTAATCTGATCAATATTAAAAAGAAGAGAAATGGGCTTACTAAGTCCAATTCTTTTTTCTTTACTTTCTTTTTTTCGATCCTCTAAAATTGTTATACACTGAGCTTTGCGTTTTGAAGGCTGACATTAAAGAAAAATTGCCAGAACACTCATGATACCAAGCCCTATGCAAAAATAAGAGAAATCCACTTTCTTCGCAACTTTCAGGAAAAGGTCGATGGTGACCAGACCGAAAGCAAAAGAGAAGAACAGGGCTACAAAGGAGTATACATTTAACTCGACCATATCCATCAGTCCAAGCCCTATCTCTGCCACAAGGACCGCAGGTATGCTCATGAGAAAGCTCAACCTTATGGCATCCGCAGCATCGAATTTACGCAGCAATAGTGCGGACATTGTTATGCCAGATCTGCTGATCCCAGGTATTGCTGCAAAACCCTGTGAAACCCCTGCCACCAGAGAGTCAGACATTCCAGGAACTCTGGCAAGAGATACGTCCTTTGATATCGTCCTCTGTAGAAGACCCGTAAATATAAGCATCATACCGACCACAGCTGTTGCAGAGCCACCGGATATCTCAGCCTTGTCAGTGACGAACAATAACAGAGGAAGTCCCACAACCCCCGTCAGTGCCGTAGAGATAAGGAGAAAACTTATCACTGGATCATGAGGCTCTTTTTTAGAGAAGCTGCGTACATAATCAGGAACACCATAAAGGAGCGTTTTCACTTCCTCCCTGAAATAAAAAGTAGCCGCAAGCAATGTACCCAGGTGAAGCCAGATAGAGATAGGAATGGCTTCAGAAAGGGAACGTCCAAAGAAAGTGACCATCACAAGAGAGGTCATGCCTTCACTGCTTATTGGAAGCCATTCTGCCAGACCCTGTACAATGCCAAGAATGATAGCTTCAGAGAGGGATAACATGAGAAGTAATCAGTATTCATCCGTATAAATAGTATCCGCTATTTTATAAATAAGAATGGTTTGCGCCCTATTGAGAGTAAATATATAAGTGTATCCCAAAAGTACTAAATAGTTTCTCACTTATGTGCATAATACATTAGGATCAAAGTGGTGAAAAATAATGAAAATATGCATAACATCCAGAGGAACTGACCTTTTCAGCCAGTGTGACCCCCGTTTTGGCAGATGCCCTTACTTTGTCATTGTAGATGATGATACCATGACCGTTGAAGCCCTTGAGAATCCGGGACCTTTAGCAGAGGGAGGTGCAGGCATAAAGGCTGCACAGGCATTGACCGACCTTGGCATTGATGCCCTCCTAACAGGAAAGATGGGACCAAACGCGTTCTCAGTGCTAAATGCGGCTGGTATCAGAGTATTTACAGGCATCCAGGGTGCAGTTGAGGAAACGGTTTCACAATATAGGCAAGGACAGCTGGACCTTATCGAAGATGCCACCACTTCTGCTCAACACAGTATCGATCCAGGATCAAGACCGGAACTTTCCGGACCAAAATAAAATAAGAGGCAATAAAATGAAAGTATGTGTACCTTCAGCAAATAATGGCGGATTAGAGGATATCGTAGGTCAGCACTTCGGAATGGTTCCAACATATACTGTGCTGGATATCGAGAATAACTCTGTGGAGATAGTAGAGAACACAAGCCAGCATAATGGTGGGGTCGGATTACCACCTGAACTTCTCTCAAAGGTCGGAGTGAACATAATGCTTTGCGGCGGTCTTGGACAAAAGGCAGTGAACATGTTCTGTGAATATGGGATCGATGTTTTCATCGGTGCACAGGGAACTGTGGAGACGGCCATCAATGACTGGAAAGAAGGAAATCTTGTCAGCCCGACCAGCGAAAATGTCTGTCAGGGCCATGGACATGACGAAGACCATCACCAGCACTGAAATCAAGATATGAAAATAGCTATCGCAAGTGGAAAAGGCGGCACCGGGAAAACCACCGTTGCCGTAAACCTTGCCCTTTCAATACCTAATTCGCAGCTGATAGACTGCGATGTGGAAGAACCAAATTGCAATCTTTTTCTGAATAAAGGACTTGAGCCCATAGCTAGCTCAAAGATCACGGTCCCGAATATCGATGAGGATCTTTGCACATACTGCGGAAAATGTTCCCAAATGTGCCATTTCAATGCAATAGCAACCCTTCCGGAAAAAGTGATCCTATTCCCGACACTTTGTCACAGTTGTGGGGGGTGCATACTGGCCTGCCCTGAACATGCAATTTCAGGAGAGGAAAAATGTACAGGCATTATCAGCAGGTCTACTGACATTGAAGACCACCCCAGGCTCTATGAAGGGGTGCTCGATATCGGAGAAAGTATGGCATCCCCGGTAATAAGGGAGCTCAAGAAATGGATAGACCCGAATGCTGTCACTATAATCGACTCCCCACCGGGAACAGGGTGTCCCGTGATGACCACATTGGAGAACACGGACCACTGCATACTAGTAACAGAGCCCACTCCATTCGGATTGCATGACCTGCGCCTCGCAGTGGAAATGGTAAAGATGATGAACATGCCCCTCGGAGTTATCATAAACCGGAGCGAGCAGGGAAATTCCATCATCGAGGAATATTGTGAAAATGAAAATATCGAGGTGCTGATGAGAATACCCCTCAATAAAAGGATCGCTGAACTGTATTCGCAAGGCATACCCTTTGTCGAGGAAATGCCTGAATGGAAAGAGAGATTCTCAGATCTATTCGAAAAGATCATCAATGAAAAGGAGCTGGCATGAAGGAACTCGTAGTCATCAGTGGAAAAGGCGGAACCGGCAAGACCACGATCACAGCTTCGTTTGCAGCAATGGCAAAAAATGCAGTGATAGCTGACTGTGATGTCGATGCACCGAACCTTCATCTGCTTCTAAGACCAAGGATAATTGAAGATCACTCATTTTACGGCATGGATAAAGCAGAGATAGATCTTGAAAAGTGTAACGAATGCTATAATTGCCAAAGTGCCTGCAACTTCGATGCCATAGATGACAACCTCATTATAAACACGCACAAATGCGAAGGTTGTGGGGTCTGCGAATATGTTTGCCAGGCCGATGCCATAAACATGGTGAAAAAAATATCCGGCAATGTTTTTGGATCAGCAACGAACCACGGAACAATGGTGCACGCAGAATTAAGGATAGGAGAAGAGGCAAGCGGGAAACTTGTGAGTGCTGTCAAAGAAAGGGCGCGTTCGATAGCACTGGAAAATGAGAACGAACTTATAATAACTGACGGCCCTCCGGGAACAGGATGTCCGGTGCTTGCAACGATAACAGGAGCAGACCTTGCATTGATAGTGACCGAACCCAGTTTATCAGGGATGCATGATCTGGAAAGGGTCTTGCAGGTTACGGAACACTTCAATATCCCTGCCATTGTCTGTATCAACAAATACGACATCAATGAGAAGAACGCAGGGAAAATAGAAGCTTTCTGTGAAGAGAGAGAGATAGCAGTTGCAGGTAAACTACCTTACCACCCATCACCCAATATGGCAATGAGGGAAGAGACGACCGTTGTAGAATACAGGGAGAATGTTCTTTCAGACGGGATCAAAGAATTATGGGAACGTGTTGTTGCAGAGCTTGATAAGAAAGAGGACACACTGCTTCCAACGAGATGATAATATGAGATGTGCTGATTGTGACAGTAAGGATTGTTACCAGGGGAAGAATTGTGCCCCCAAGGATATTCTTGCAGATTATGAAGGCGAAGATCTGGAGATCATGAAAGTTGCTTCCGGAATAGAAGCAAAACACTACATGCAGAAGACAAGGCTTGAAGAGATCATCCTTTTTACAAAAGAACTTGGATATGAAAGGATCGGAGTTGCTTTTTGCATAGGCCTGGAAAAGGAAGCGAAGTCATTCTGTGAGATACTGGAGAAACACATTAAAGTGGAATCTGTTTGTTGTAAGGTCTGCGGTGTCGAGAAAGATACCTATGGACTGGACAGGATACGGGAAGAAAGTATAGAGATCGCCTGCAATCCTATCGCCCAGGCAAAATTACTGAACCGTGCAGGGACTCAACTGAACATCATAATTGGCCTGTGTCTTGGTCACGACATACTTTTCAACAAGTACAGTGAAGCACCTGTTACAACATTCATCGTCAAGGACAGGGTGCTGGCACACAACCCCGCAGGAGCCCTTTATTCAAAATATTATATGAAGAACGTATTTGATATGGTGAAGCAATGATGGATATCACTGTTGTCTATGACAACAATGCCGGAAAAGGATTGGGGAAAGGATGGGGATTTTCCTGTTCCATCGAGACCGATGAGCAGAAGATCTTGTTCGATACCGGCTGGGATGGCGGGCTTTTGTTAAAGAACATGGAAGTTCTTGGGCTCGATATAAGGGAGTATGATATTTTGCTATTGTCCCACCAGCATTGGGACCATATAGGAGGATTGCCGGCTGTTCTGAATGCGAATCCCGAAATAGAGGCCTACGTATTGGCATCGTTCTCTAAAAAGCTCAAGAACGAGATACAAAAGCGTGCAAAGCTCAATGAGATAAACGGAATGTGCAAGATCGCAGAAGGAATATATTCCACCGGTGAACTGGGAGACAGCATCAAGGAACAAGCATTATTGCTGGATACTGACAAAGGCGTCTATATCATAACCGGCTGTGCACATCCAGGATTGTCAGCGATAATGGAGGTTGCAGCTTCACTTGGGAATGTTCGCGGCATCATCGGAGGATTGCACGACTGCCAGGACATTGAAGCGATGCAGGATCTCGAACTCATAGGTGCAGGACACTGTACATCGAGCATTGATGCCATTAAAGAGAAGTATAAGAAAAGTTTTGTCCATATTGAAGCAGGCTATCGTATAAGCATCTGAACAATGCTGATATATTGAAGAAACGGAGCAGTGGTGAGGTATATCATTCAGGTTTTCCATATTGATATGAAGAGTTGAAAATATGAAAGTTGCCATACCATCTTCAGAGACCGGGGGATTAGAGGACTACGTTGAACTTCATTTCGGAAAAGCCCCTACATATACCATATATGATACCGAGACCAAGACAGTCGAGATAATTAAGAATACGAGTGTGCATATGGGTGGAAAAGGCATACCACCTGAACTGCTAAAAGATGCAGGAGTGGATATCGTCCTCTGCTCAGGTGTCGGACAGAAGATCGTTGACCTTCTTGACAAGAACGGGATAGAGATATTCGTAGGTGCTGATGAGACCGTGAAGGATGCCATCACTTCATGGAAAGCAGGAAAGCTCTACAAACCAAAGACCATAAACCTTGAGAAGGAACATGGCCTTGGAATGACAAAGCATCAACTGTGAACTTTTTATTTCTTTTTACTTTACTTCACTTCATTCTACTTTATTTCTTTTTATTATATTTTAGTTCTTTTTATTTTATTTCATTTTATTTTATTTGTGTCACTTGAACCTGTCCAAGGGAGGGAACACATGATGCATTCAGGCCCATAGCCTGCAGCATTATAACCGATCATCCCACCGGCTACATTGTAGACATCGCTAAATCCATTCTGCCGTAAGATGCTGGCACCCATACTCGAGCGCTGACCACTTCCACAGATGACAACTGTCTTTGTGTAGGGATCGAGGTCCTTGTAGGAACTGCGCAGTTCATGAACAGGGATATTGATAGAGTTCTGTATATGGCCTTCCCGGTGTTCGGCTTCCGACCTTACATCTATCAGTACCAGCCCTTCACCACTGGATAGAAGATCATGAAGCTCTTCAGCTGAAAGCTGGCAAACATGTTGTGTTGAGAGACCAGCCAGGGACCAGGATGCCATTCCACCTTCGAGGAAATATCCAATCCTGTCAAGTCCTACCCTGTGAAGCCACAGGGATGTTTTATTCACTTGCTCCGGAGAATCCACCACCAGCATAATGGTCTTGTTCTCAGGTAAAAGCCAACCTGAATATGTCACAAAATTACTGTTAATATCAATACTGTATGCACCCGGAATATGCCTTCCACCAAACGCTTCATAGCACCTGGTATCAAGAACTATGTTCTCAGTATCATCACTCATCCTTTTGAACTCAAGAGGAGGTAACGCTTCAGCAGATGCGATCTGTGAAAGAAGAACAGGACCTTTTGCATTCACTTTACTACAGCGTTTGAAGTGGTCTGGTGCAGGAGGCATTTCATTGGTCAAGGATGAAATGAATTCAGCTTTTTTGTTGATATTGAGAGCATGATTATAAAGACGTTCATAACCGATTGTAGAACTTCTTTTAGCAGCCATCGCCCTGCCACAAAGAGACCCTGCCCCATGTGCAGGGTAGACCTCACAAAAATCAGGGAGAGAGAGAAGTTTGTCATGAAGACTATCATAGAGTTCTGATGCCAGTTCTTCAGCTTTTCCAGGGAACAGATCGGGTCTGCCCACATCCCCGACAAAAAGAGTGTCACCGCAAAAAACACATGCCGGCTCAACGCCCCTTGCATGATCGGTCACCACATAGGAAACATGCTCAGGAGTGTGACCTGGAGTTTCCATTACTCCGATGGACATATCCTCGATCTCTAACATATCGCCCTCTGAAACAACTACTGCATCGAATTCACAATTCGCAGAACCGGGAACAAAAATGTTCGCACCTGTCCTTTGCATCAATTCCATATGCCCGGAAATGAAATCCGCATGAAGATGTGTTTCCAGTATGTGAGTTATCTTCCATCCCATATCAGAGGCCATATCGAGATATACATCGACATCCCTGGACGGATCGATCACTGCACAGAATTTATCGCCACCAAGCAAATAAGAACTGTGAGCTATTCCTTTTACGAATACCTGCTGAACTATCAAATTACAACCCCACCTTTCCCTTTTAAAATTATAAGAATGAATATTGGGAACAACTAACAAATGTTAAAAAATAATATAAAGGTTCATGAGATATATATTAGTACCATACAAAAAAGCATACCATAGAATATAGATGCCTGTTCTTTTGGAAAACTGATAATATGAACATTTATGAAGGAGGTCGTAACGGTGTTGGTATTTGATCTGGGCATAGACCCGATACTGTATGATTTCCTCACAAAGGTCGTGCTGGCCTTAATGATAGGCATCCTTATAGGAATTGAACGTGAACACCACCGTCAGGACCAGGAAGTGTTTGCAGGAGTACGTACTTTTGCAATAGTATGTATCTGCGGTATGCTTGCCACATTTGTAGCCCAACTGATAGATATAATGATCCTCCTGATAACTACAGTACTCATTGCAGCATCCTGTTTTTTCCTGATATACAGAGTATATATGATCAGTGGTAAGCTGGGAATGACAAGTTCCATCGCCCTTTTTCTGACCTACCTTCTGGGAGTGATCGTGGCAATGGGACATTATCTATTTGCCATAATCATAGGGGTCATAGTGACATTCCTGCTTATTGAGAAGAAGCCATTACATTCTTTTGCAGAACATCTTACAGATGATGAGATACTCAATGGTGTTCAGTTCCTCGCAGTTGCTTTTATACTATACCCACTCATGCCGGAAGAACCCATATTAGGCGTACTGAACCTTAAATCCGCCATACTCATTGTGGTCCTTGTGATGTTCATAGGATTCATCAGCTATGTATCGCTCAAGAGGTTCGGCACTAAAGGCGGGATGTCCTATTCCGGTCTTTTTGGAGGGTTTGTCAGTAGCGAAGCCACAACTGCTGCACTGGCTGCAATGTCGAAGAAACAGTCAAGCCTTATCCATGCCCTTTACATCGGCATCCTCATGTCGAACATCTCAATGATAATCAGTAACACCCTTATTGCATTGATAGTCGACCCCACCGGAAGAACAATGTTGGCAATGATACCCCCACAGATCGCCATGCTTGTTATTGTCCTGATCATCATAGCAATACGAAGGAAGAGCTATGATGTAATGACAGCACCCCTGGAAATTGGTTCACCCTTCGCATTGAAACCTGCCTTCAAGTTCGGTGCCCTTTTTTCCATACTCCTGGTTATCACAAGCCTTGCAGGAGAGTTTGCAGGAAGTACCGGCATCTACATGACAGCACTTGGAGGACTTGTAAGCAGTTCCGCTGTTGTGGCATCCGTTGCAGCATTGGCTTTTACCGGCAATGTTCCCTATACCGTAGCTGCCCAGACCGCTGTGATGGCAGGGATCATCAGCACCCTCAATAAGATAATGCTTATCCGAGTGTCAGGGTCAAAGGAACTTTATTACCATTCAAGGAACACCTTTGTCCTTATAGCAATAGTTGGAACGGTCGTACTCTACCTCTGGAGCTATTTCGATCTTACAGGTCTTTAAGGAGCTTTTACCGAAAGGCTATAGTCCAGAGACCGAACTTCTATGAGAAATACAGGTGTGAAACTATGAAACCATATTATGATCCTTCTTTTGCTACCGAAGAACTCGAATTTCACGGAAAGGAAGATAATCCAGAAGGTGAAGCCCTATATTTCCCGGTACGAAGCCGGAAGGTACTGGTCGAGAAAGGTATCGATTCTGAGGAGTATTTTAAGTACATCCCTGAAAGAAATGTTCTTGAGAATACTGAGGTCATCTACATTGGCACGCTTGGGGAAATACCATGCCATTGTTTCGAAATACCGGAAGGAGCAGAGTTTAAGGAGATGGAGTTCCTTGGACTCAATGATCTGTATGGGATCATCGATGAAGAGATGCTTGGCATCACTTCAAGAGCGGTACAGATGGCAGATTTCTACCGCACACACCATTATTGCGGCCTCTGTGCAAGTCCCACACATTATGTCCCCGAAGAAACAGGGATGCAATGCGGCAATTGTGCACATATCGCATATCCAAAGATAAGTCCTGCTGTTGTGGTCCTTATAGAAAAGGAAGAGCAATTGCTCATGGCAAGGTCACATCATTTCGGGAAAGGTATGTATGGCCTTGTTGCAGGATTTGTGGAAGCAGGAGAGACCATAGAACACGCAGTACACAGAGAGGTCAAAGAAGAGGTGGGTGTATCCATAAAGGAACTTTCCTATTTCGGAAGCCAGCCCTGGCCATTTCCTTCTTCTTTGATGATAGGGTTCACTGCGACCTATGAAAGCGGAGATATAGAGATAGATGCCAATGAGATAGAGGATGCAAAATGGTTCTCCATAGATAAGATACCCACACCCCCTTCCAAGAGAAGCATTACGGGATCGCTCATCGAGCTGTTCATCGAGAAGCATGGTCCAAAATGAGAAAGGCTATTTTTGGTATGTACGCAAATATTAAATAAACAAGGGATCAATCAGGTCTATGGAGAACATCACAGGTCTGGAGCTATCTCCGAAAAAGATAGAGTACCTGAAATTCCTGCTTGAGAAAGGCGATAATGTGCGCACCACGGATATTTCCAGGCACATGAAAGTAGATCCTTCAACGACAACGAAGGCTATCAGTGAACTGGATTCCACAGGATATGTGAAGCATATACCTTACAGAGGTGTCAGCCTTACCGAGAAAGGGAAGGAATACACACACTTCATTCTGAGAAGACACCGTATTTTGAGCCTTATGCTGAACCATTATGGACTTACACCGGAAGAATCATGTAGAGAGGTTGCACGTTTTGAAGGGTTTGTGTCAAAGGATGCCATTGACGCGATCTGCAATTCAATGGGACATCCAACTTTCGGAGTTTGCGGCAGGATAGAACATGATGGCTGCCGACTTGAACACGAAGACCACGCCTGAGCTTACTTTTTCATAAGCTCTTTTATCGTTTCAAGAACGAGTATCGCATCAGCCCTTTTGACATCGTTCTCGTTGTTCAGACAATAATTTAATAACGGCTCTTTTTCAGGAAGTACTCCTTTATCTACCGCTGTTTTTACAATACCAAGATAACTTCTGAGAGGATAGTGGAGCTCTATTGCAATATTAAGCAGGGAGAGACGGGCACCCTCATCGATGATACCTTCATGGCATGCTGCCTGTAAGGTCTCCCTGATGTTGACAAGAGGAACAGATACAGGTTCAAAGGTCTCGGGATTTGTGGTGACAGCCACCTCATCGTCCGATTCGAGGACACCGTCACGATACCATTCATAGACCTTGCCGACACCGATCATACCATGCACATCAAGTTCGGATGCACGCAGTGCCCCCATGCTGCAACCACCTACTACGATGATGCCTTTCTTCATTGCATGGAGGATCTCTTTGTGTGCAACGGCAGCCCTATCGAAGAACATGCCATCGATGATACCTATGATATCATAGCCCTGGGACACGACCTTATCCACATCACCCCTTGCCACAGGAGGCATATACACAGCATCAAGAATGGCTTTTGCATCTTCATGGCAGATACTTGTACCTGCAAATACCACTGCTCTCATGGGATCACTTGTTACGCCCGAACTTTCTCTTCCAGGGTTTTTCAGATGAAGCCAAGGACTTGCGACCCTGTCTTAAACGTTTACCCACACGTTCGCGGTCAAGGGTATATTGTTCGAATCCGGGGATGATGACCCTCACCACAGGAACGCCTATACTTTCACGGGAGAGGTCCACCACTATCGCACTTTCGGCCACTTTACGCAGCTCATTGAGGACCACGTCAATGTTCTCAGCAGGAGTTGATGCGGAGATGTCACTTATCTGGTCAAGTGTTATGGGATCACCTTCGTCATACCAGAACCGGTTCATCCTTTTCATGCGCTCATATCCGATCTGCCTCACAAATGATTCCCTGTCAGTATCCTCACGTGCACCGTGTATCTGTACGACCCTTGATTGTGCAGCTTCTGTGATCGCCCTCCGTACAGCTATATCAGGTTTGAGATGGGAGCCTGCACCCATGACAAGCAATGCGGCATCTTTCAGTTCAAGGTCATCGGTAGCCGCTACTATGGTGGTGATAGCAGTATCATGTTCCAGACACCATAATTTTATCTGCACACCAGCATCTTCGAACTTCTTTACGAGCTCATAGTTGATACCGTCATTTTCAGTAAGAACGAGTTCCTTGCCTGGGTTCCTGTTGAACTCAGAGATGCTCAGAGCATCACGTTCGATCACCTCGAGCAGGCCGTGGAGAATGGCCTCCTCTATGACGTTACCCGAAGCAAGTCCGTTGGTATTGCTTCGGAAAAGTTTTGCTGACATTCCCGGTGAATCGTATGGGTGATGAACTGCATTTGACGGAACATATATTTCCTTCTCTTGCAACATATCCCAGCCTTTGGTCCATTCGACCAGTTTATCAGAGGCAATAGGTTCAAAGAGAAGTAAAGAATCGACATCCAGTAGCTCATGCCCTTCACTTGCTTTATCTGAGGTCTCGATAAATTCATCTGCTGCGATCTCTTCATCGATATCCGCATTTACGCTCACACGTTCAGCAAGACATCTTTCGAAGCTTTCCATCATGGCAGAGATCCTTGCCTGTGCCTCTGAAGCGCCTTTACCGGAATAGATGGATATCGCACCATCGGCTGCGGAAGGTCTTATGGCTGAAAAAACAGGTATCCCTATACGATCAAGCTCGGTTATGCTTGCGATCCTGGTTACACCTATTCTTTTAAGATGAGGTTGCGTATTCTCAAGGGTAGCCCCCTCATCAAGAACACGCTGTGTACCTTCTATATATTGCAATGATCGATCGATCAGGATGTGAGACATGGTAAGTGGAACTCTTTTGCAACATTATATTCCTTACGACAATAACAACACAAAAACTCCCATATCAATGGAAATATATAAATATGATTAACTCTTTATTAAGAGTTTGGCTCTGCTACGCAGGTCAAATTCTATAACTACAATTGAAGAGACAGGAGGAATTAAATTATGAGAAATATCATGAAAATAGATGATATCTCTGCCAGAAATGGAGAAGACAGGTACCTTGCAGTTGTAAGTGGTCAGACCACTGAAAGACTGGATGCTGATGAGCAGGAACTTTGCAATTTCATGCTCGGTGGATTTCTATCTAAATAAGCTGCAAAACCTATTTTTAGCAATCTTGCGTATGAAACGAATATGTATGATATTCTTTCTGTACGCAAAGATTTCCCCGTTCTTGAGGAAGTTATCTACCTTGATAGCGGTGCTACGACACAGACACCTGTGCAAGCCGTCAACTCTATGAACGATTATTTTTTCAAATATGCTGCAAATCATGGCAGAGGAGCTCACAGGCTTGCCCGCCAGACCACTGACCATTATGAGGATGCAAGGGATACAGTTGCTGGATTTCTGAACATAGGGTCAGATGGAACCGTATTCACTAAAAATGCCACAGAAGGCATCAATATGGTATCCCTTGGACTGAAATGGGAAACTGGCGACCATGTGGTGACAACTGTTGTGGAACACCATTCGAATCTCCTGCCCTGGATGAGGCTAAGAGAACAGGGTGTTGAGGTCACTGTCGTCGGATCGGACAGGGAAGGGTATGTAGACCCAAAGGACATCGATGAGGCCATTACGGACAGAACAAGACTGGTGAGTGTGAACCATGTTTCAAATGTTTTCGGTTCTGTCAGGGATGTTAAGAAGATAACTCAGAACGCACACCGATCCGATGTATTGACACTTGTTGACGGCTCACAGTCCGCCGGACATATGCCAGTGGATATCAAAGATATCGATTGTGACTTTTTCATAACCCCGGGTCATAAAGGATTGCTCGGACCACAGGGAACTGGCGTGCTCTGCATAAAGGACCCGGACATCCTTGAGCCTGTTTATGTAGGTGGCGGAACCGTTCATGCAGTGACCACTGAAAGCTATGAGCTTGAGCCATCCCCCTCAAAGTTCGAAGCCGGAACACCCAACATCCCAGGGATCATAGGCCTTGGACGAGCCGTGGAATATGTGAAGGACATTGGCGTGGAAGCCATAGAGAAACATGAGAAAGAACTGGCACAGGATACTGCAACACGCCTTGAGGAGATAGAAGGAGTGGAGGTATACGGACCAAAGGACAGGACCGGAGTTGTGCCTTTCAATGTTCAGGGCATGAACCCGCATGACGTCGCCATGATCCTTGACGAGACCCGAAAGATATGTGTTAGAAGCGGTTACCATTGCGCCATGCCATCAGTGGACCTGATAGGTGTCGAAGGTACCGTAAGGGCTTCATTTGCCCTATACAATACCAAAGAAGAGGTAGATTCTTTGATAAAAGGGGTTGAGCAGATCACAATGCTGGCATGATCTTTTTAGTTCTGCTCATTAATTTGGGAGGAATCAAAATCCCTATCGAGTGGGAAGGAGACCGTAAAGGTACTACCTTCCCCTTCCTTACTTTCTACATGTACATAACCACCATGCATTTCTGTAAAGTTCTTGACAAGAGGTAGGCCAAGGCCGACACCTCCATACTTTCTGGAAATAGATGCATCTGCCTGGAAAAAAGGATTGAATAAATTATCCTGAGTATCTGGTGAAATACCGATGCCACAGTCCTTTACAGAAATATGCACGAAGTCCTCAGAGATCCGTCCTCCGATTGCCACTGTTCCCCCTTTATCGGAGAACTTAATGGCATTGCTCACGAGGTTGTAAACGATCTGCTTGAATTTTATCATATCTGCTTTTATGGCAGGCATTTCAATATCAATGTTACAGTTAAGGTCAATATCTTTCTCTAATGCAATAGGTGCCATCATTGATTCTACTTCATCAATAAGATCGGATACAAAGAATTCATCAACATGAAGTTCCACATTACCAGATTCGATCTTTGACACAGATAGTATGTCGTTGATGATATTTGAAAGATGCTTTCCATTTTTAAGAACATTGGATATGTATTTCTTCTGAGGTTCATTCAAAGGACCGTGACTTTCACTGTGGATCACATCCGAAAAACCAATGATCGAATTCAAAGGTGTCCTCAGCTCATGACTCATGTTAGCTATGAACTCGGACTTTGTACGGCTTGATGCTTCAGCTTCCAGTTTTGACTGGATAAGAGCAGATTCCGCAGCTTTGCGATGGGAATTATCCATAATTATCGCAAGCACATCGTCTTCACCGAACACCAGGACCCTTGCTTCAAGATTGACTATCCGACCATCCACAGGCAAGTTGTATTCCACAACTCCAACTTCATTAGACCTAGCAATATCCTGCACCTTCCCCCTCATAAGCTTTGCAGTATCTTCAGGAAGAATATCATAAATATTTTTAAAATCCATGGAGGATAGGAAAAACAGATCACCATTCTGGGGATCATTACGGTGTATGACGGTACCATCAAGCTTCATGTGAGCGATCATAACCGGCATAGCTTTCATGACTGCACTGTCCTTAGCTTTGTGCATATCTTCAAGCTTCCTCAACATCAAGTTTATGGAATGAGATAAAAGGTAAAGTTCATCATTCCCCCCAATATGCAGACGGGAAGAGAAATCCTTATCGTCTCCAATAGATTTTACATCTACACAAAGATTTAATACACGCCTAAGCACGATCTTATCCAGGAACAAGAGCATGATAAATCCAAAAACAAAGCCCACAAGGAAGAGTGAGAGAGCAAAATAATACAATGTTTCCTCCCCTTGTGCTGTTATCGAACGAGGGGTTGTGGTTTTGGCAACTATTGCAGGAATACCGAAAACATCACGAATTGGATAATAGCCTGCAACCATATCTTTATCAATAGTTTCTACGAAAATGTCAGAAGAACCTTCATTCCAAATACCCAGAGGTAGCTGTGGATCATATGCAGGTACCAGCTCTATTGCAATACCTGAACCTTCTGAAAGAGAGTCAATTAGATCATGATCGAATAAGCGCCCCATGACCACAATTCCGCGAGACGGACCATCCATGGCACTGGTTAATATTGGAGACGAGGAGATGATAAACAGACCTTCCGGCAAATTGATGAAAACGGGTCCGCTTAAATTAGAAGACGGAATAAACTCCACCAAGCTGTCATATAATGGTACTTGCTCTTCATTTATTTTATCATATGATGAACCATAAACGATCTCTCCGGAAGGATCAACATAAGCGATAAAATCAAGCTGACTGTGCTCAAACGTTTCTGGCATTATATTGGATTTGACATATTCATCATCATGAGATACAATATATTCATAAGTATCATCCCATTGACTATATTTAATGTTCAGAAACTCCAATGAATCCATATCAGACTCAATGAGATCTCGCATCCAGATAGCATCTTTAGATGCCTGCTCTTCATCCAATTCACTATAACTATCTGTTACGAGAAGTTGAGAAACTCCAGTAATGGCAAAGATCATGAAAATAAGCATGACCCCTACACCAATCAATGTTTTTTGCCGAATAAACATAATGTACCCCTTATACAATGATACATATAGTAATTTGATTATAAAAATATATACATATAAAATTTTGATAATATGTCATAAATCAACAATATATGACATGCATCCATGCAATAGGATGACACTAAGTTGAAAAAATGAAAGAATAAAGATAAAAGAAGATAATGGAAATTATTCCATCATCAGTTTTGTAAGAGATGCCCTTGCATCTGATATCTCCTCAAGGGAGAGAGAGACATCGAATCCATCACCTTTGATGCTCAGTTTGTTACCGCCTACTGTTCCAATGACAGTATGAGGGACATCGGCAAGCATTTCTTTTACTTTTTCCGGAGAGGACGTTACAAGAATTGCTCTTGCATGGGATTCGGAGAAAAGGATATCATCAGCACGCAGGTTGTCGCCTACAGCGCTCAGATCGATATCTGCACCCATGGAGCCACACATCTCGGAGAGGGCCACAGCCAGTCCACCTGCAGATACGTCGTGAGCAGACACTATATTTCCGCCCCTCACCACATTGATGAGCGTTTCAACGACCTTTACTGAATCATCAGTGACCTTTGGCACATTGCCGTTGAGCCTTAGCCCGACCATGTTGTAATATTCCGAGCCGCCCATCTCATCAAGGGTGTTGCCCACGAGGATGATGGTGTTGCCATCTCCTGTAAAGTGGCTTTGAGGAACTGTTTCGAGCTCTCCTGTGATACCGATAAGACCAATGGATGGTGTTGGTGCGATGGCAGTGCCATATTCTCCGCTTTCGTTGTAAAGGGAGACATTTCCTCCAACCACCGGAATGGACAGGCTTCTTGCAGCGTCACCGAGACCGAGGATGGCCTGTTTGAACTGCCAGTAGATGTCCAGCCTTTCAGGGTTTCCGAAGTTCAGGCAATCCACAAGTGCGATACCTTCTGCACCTTTTACTGCAAGGTTCATACTGTTCTCGATGAGTGTGCCCTTTCCACCTTCGTATGGATCAAGAAGTGTGTGACGCGGGTTGCATCCGCAGGACATGGCAAGTCCCTTTCCATCACCTATGCGAAGAACTGCTGCATCTGAGCCGGGTTTATCCACTGTACGCACCTGCACTTCGTGGTCATACTGGCGATAGATCCATTCTTTTGAAGCGATGTTGTGGGATGATAGGATATCGAGAACTACCTTCTTCAGGTCTGCAGGAAGGTCTGGTTTTTCACCTATCTCGCGCTCTGGAGGGGCAGTGGATGGACGTTCGAAAGTTGGTGCCCCTTCAGTGAGGAGCATTACCGGAATGTCAGCTACCGTTTCACCTTCGAACTCAACAGTATAATAGAGACGTTCTGTTAGTTCGCCTATCATGCTTGCATGGAGATCGTACTTCTTTCCGATCGCAAGGACAGCCTCGACATTTTCAGGTTCGACTTCCATCAGTATGCGTTCCTGGGATTCAGCGATCATGATCTCGTAAGGGGTCATGCCGTCTTCCCTGAGGATAACCTTGTCAGCTTCAAGACGCATGCCGAGTTTACCTTTTGATGCCATTTCAGAGCTTGCGCCTGCAAGCCCTGCTGCACCAAGGTCCCTGCATGAGAGAACATAGCCTGCACCGATAGCTTCCAGTGTTGCTTCAATTGCAAGCTTTTCTGTGAACGGGTCACCGATCTGTATGCTGGGGCGGTCTTCTGCTTCAGCTTCTTCGGAAAGGTCGCGGGAAGCGAAGGATGCACCCCCAAGACCGTCACGGCCTGTGGTGGAACCTATTAGGACAAGCTTGTTGCCTGCTTTCTGTGCACATGCGGTCACGATGTTCTCTTCGCGTGCCAGACCCACACAAACAACGTTCACCAGAGGGTTTCCACTGTATGACTCATCGAAGTATGTCTCGCCCCTGACAACAGGAACACCAATGCAGTTTCCGTAGCCTGCGATACCTTCAATGATGTGCTCGAAAAGGTAAAGGTTCTTGGGAGTGTCCAGAGGACCGAAATACAACGGGTCCATAAGTGCTATTGGGCGGGCACCCATGGATATGATATCACGCACAATTCCGCCGACACCTGTTGCTGATCCGTTATAGGGATCGACATAGGAAGGATGGTTGTGGCTTTCCATTCCAATGGCAAGTACCCAGCCTTCGCCGAAGCGGATTATTGCTGCATCGTCGCCAGGACCTATGATAACACGATCTCCCACGGTGGTAAAGGTTTTCAGCAGGGGAGCACTGGAACGGTAGGAGCAGTGTTCGCTCCAAAGATTCAAAAAGCATCCCTGTTCAACAAGGTTTGGTTCTCTGCCCATCTCTTCTGTTATGATCTTCAGGTCATTTTCAGGTAACATTTGTGCGCCTCATTATATAAGGAGTATGATTTAGGCTTAAATAAACCATAGATTAGATAAAGATTTCCAGCGAGAGAGAAGTTCAAGGTTCATCGAACATCAGATCATCCCCGACCTTGAGGTCGTTGGAAGCGATGGTACCTGAAGGTATTTCTATGACGTACCTGATCTTTTCACCGGAATCAGCAATGCCGATCCAGGGCCTGAGAGTGGTGGTCTTGACTATCCTTTTATCTTCATTAAGAAAAAGGACATCCAGCGGAAATGGAACAAACAGCATGTGGAGGGATATTCTCTTGAGAGAGGAAAAGATGAAGACCATAGCATAGCTATCGTGGACCGAACGTCTGAACATAAGGCCTTTAGCCTGCCTGAACATGCTTTTTGCATATTCGACATCAGATGAAATTACATCACCATTAGATTTTAATAGCATAGTGGGATACATAAAAGACATCTATTTATTACCTATAAATAGCATACATTATAATAATTTATGGTTATAACGCAATAAATTTGCGGAGGAAAAACTAGAAGATGAGTTCAGAAATGTGCCCGGTTTGCGGTTTGCCATCAGAGCTATGTATCTGTGAAGAAGTGGCAAAAGAGCAACAAAGAATTACAGTGAAAGTGAACAGACGAAGATACGGCAAAGAAGTTACAGTTGTAGAAGGATTCGATGCTAATGAAATCGACCTCCACGAACTGTCCACATACCTTAAATCAAAATTTGCATGTGGCGGAACTGTAAAAGGTAGTGCCGTAGAATTGCAGGGCAACCATCTGAGTCGCATGAAAGCCGTTCTTGTAAAGAAAGGGTTCTCCCCAGAGCAGATCAAGGACTGAAATTGACTTTGAATAACAGGACTGTCAGACAGACCTGATGTTCGTATTAAAAATTAATAATGAACGGAACATGGCCATACCAATGCTGGTATTGAATGCCATGTCCTTTTTTTGAATTATGAGCGTCCGTTCGAGTGCAGATCTGCTTATCATCGATACTGCCAAAAAAATCAAATAGGACGAGTGAAGGATATAATATTATGAAACCTACCTGCGAGATAATGGTTCAGAGAGTTTTGCCAGCAATACGCGCCGGACTTGCACGTACCATGATGATCGACCACGGATGCACACAGCAACAGGTGGCAGACATTCTCGGATTGTCCAGAGCTGCCGTTTCCCAGTACGTGAGTGAGAAAAGGGGAGCAGAAGTAGGATTTTCAGAAGAGACCAATGAAGAGATAAGGAAATTTGCCACCGAGCTTGTCAATGAGATGTCTGCAAAGGCCATGAACGAGGGAATGTGCAATGTATGCAAGTTCGTGCAGCGTTCAGGCTGGTTGTTCAAAAATGCACCGGAAGCAGAATATTGCATATTATGTAAAGATGATGAAGATTGAGCAAAAGTCTATGCATCCAATGTAAAGGAAAAGGACTTTGCGGAAGACCTAGATGTCCTATCCTTGAGAAGTTCAGGGCTGCTGAGAGCACCGCAACTTCGATATCCTCAGACGGTTCTATTTTTGGTGCTTCCCCACCAGCGGTCTTTGTGGGAAGATATGGCTACCCCCAGGTCAAGGCCGGACCCATGATCCCACCACAAGTGGATTCTAAGGATGCAATGGCACTTGAAGACCCCAAGCAATGGCTTTCCATGGACATACAGGACATCATATCTGCCAGATGCCAACTTGTCCGGGCAAATACCACCATAAATGTGAAAAATGCGAACAGACCGGATAAACTTCTGGAAAAGTCGCAGGAGCTCGCACTGTCAAAGTCACCCATCGACACAGAAGCGTGGTTCACCAAACCCTTGCAACAGGACCTGAAGTTCGACAGTGTGCTTACCCCCATGGGCCCTTCCGGGACCATGAAGGACTTTGATATTGCAGAGAATCCGAAGGTACCCAAAAAAGTGGACCATCTGGCATACGACACTGATGCCCTTGCAAAGGATGCTGTGTGTGAACTTTTTAAAGGGGATATACCCACCGAACATATCACTAGATTGCTTTCCATAGGTCTGTTGGGACAGGAACGCAAACTTGTGCCTACCCGCTGGGCAATTACAGCCACAGATGATATGGTAGGCAAGGATATCACCGACCGTGTAATAGACCTGCCCCTCATCAGTGAGATATCGGTGTTCAGCGGAGGATGCTTCGGAAACTATTTTGAGATACTCATGACCCCGCGCAGATATTCTTATGAGCTGCTCGAGATATGGATGAAGAGTTCGGTCTGGTCCGGAGATTCCTCATGGATAGGGCAGGACATGGAGGACATCAACGGCAAAAAGGGATATTCGAACCTTGCCGGGGGATACTATGCCGCCCGGATCGCCGCTCTGGAACATCTTGAGAAGATACAAAGGCAGGCATCGGTGTTCATGATACGGGAGATCACACCTGAATACTGGGCACCGCTTGGAGTATGGGTGGTCCGCGAGGCTGCCAGAAATGCATTGAACTCTATCCCACGCACTTTCGAGACCATCGAAGAAGCACTGGATGACATGGCAACGCGAGTGAGAACGCCTTCGCAGCAATGGAAGGCAAAGGCAAAGATGCTATCAGACATGCGATTCCAGAGAACGCTGGACTCTTTTTTCTAAATCCGCCGCAAGACATTAAAATGGTATTGCACAATTGGTGATTATGTCCGAACCTAAAAGTGATATGTCACCTCAAGAATTGGCAGATTTTCTGATAAACAAAGTAATGTCATTGTGCAGGGAGAGCCAGCTCGATCAGGCACTGGAAGTTGTGGAACAGGCGATCAACCATGCGCCTGACCCAAACCACGCACTGCTTATCAAAGCAAGGATACTCACGGGACTTCACCTATATGATGACGCCCTTGAGACCACCAATGAAGCATTGGAACTTGGAGAAGATATCGATGCACTCAAATTGAAAGGTAATATCCTTGCCATCAAAGATGACCTTGAAGGTGCACTGGAGATATTCACGAATATCACGGAGATGGAACCAAAGGACGCTGAAAGCTATTTCCTGAAAGGTGGCATCCTTGCGGAAATGGGAAGGGGGGAAGAGGCCATAGAGGAATTTGAGCACTCCATAGAGATAGACCCGAGCATCGCACATGTATGGTACAGTAAGGGAATGGTACTTCTTGAATCTGAAAGATATGGTGCTGCCATTTCAACTTTTGAGAGGACAATGGAACTGACAGAGGACTTCGTCGAACCCATTTTCTTCACAGGCATTGCTCACAGGAAGCTTGGACAGGCAAAGGAAGCGATAGAATGTTTCCATGCAGCAGCTGAGATGTGGGAGTTGAAGGCCCTTGTCAGCAGGAACATAGAGACATATGAGAAAGCACTCGGAGCTATAGAGAATGCCCTTGAGCTCGATGTTGCCAATATCGACATGTGGAGAACAAGGGGCAAGCTGCTTTACAAGCTTGGGCACAAACAGGAAGCAAAAGCAATATTATCAAATGCTGCAGAACTCTGTGTACAGGAAGATAATTACAATGATGCCATTAAGACATACGATGTGCTGATCGAGCTGGACTCCGAGGACGAGGATGCAAAAAAGGCGCGTGAAGAGATAATTTCCATGGCAAAAAATAATGATTGATACATTTATCACATATGTGACGATATCAGCCTTAATACTTGATCAAAGGAAGGAAATATGATAGATCTATTAAATCCAATTGTGGTCCTTTTGGTACTCGCAGGCCTCTATATGGCCTGGAATATCGGAGCGAACGATCTTGCTAATGCAATGGGAACATCAGTGGGGAGTGGAGCACTCTCACTGAAACAGGTAATACTTGTGGCAGCTGTCTTTGAATTCGTTGGTGCTGTCTTTTTTGGTAAGAGGGTCACATCGACCATTGCAAAAGGCATCGTACCTATTGACAGTATTAAGCTGATAGATCCGAACCTTGTAGCTGTGGGAATGCTGGCAGCTATCCTTGCAGCCGGTTTCTGGATCACTTTCGCTACATTTTATAATCTGCCAGTCTCTACCACGCACTCGATCGTGGGATCTGTACTTGGTTTCGGAATTGTTTCCGCATACCAGGGAATTATCGCATATGGTGATATAAACTGGGTAGTGCTTACAAAGATAGTAGGCAGCTGGCTGGTCTCACCCATATTGGGTGCTGTTCTGGCATATATAATATTCACGATCATACGGTTGACGTTATTACAGAAGACGGACAATCCATATAATATAGAAAAGAAATTTGTGATACTTCAGATAGGTACTGCATGTTTCATTGCATTCGCACATGGATCCAATGATGTGGCAAACGCTGTCGGACCGCTATATGCGGGACTTAACGCCCTGGGATTAGCTGACCTGACCATACCCGTATGGGTCTTAATGGTCGGTGGTGTCGGAATGGTCATCGGACTTGCCACATGGGGATACCGTGTCATAGAGACCATAGGCACAAAGATAACTGAACTGACGCCTACAAGAGGATTCTCCGCAGAATTAGCTACAGCATCTGTTGTTGTCCTTCACAGCTACAGTTCACTGCCCATATCCACAACACATACCCTTGTTGGTTCTGTGATAGGAGTAGGACTTGCAGGCGGTCTTGCCGCAGTCGATCTTAGTGTTATCGGAAAGATAGCCATGTCATGGATAATCACCGTGCCTATAGCAGCAGTAACATCAGCACTTATATTCCTAGCATTAAGAGGGGTTGGATTATAATGAAAAGGGAATACATTCGTTCGGTACTTAACGTATTTGCAAGATCACCTTTTAAGCCGCTTTACCTGCACGCATCAAAAGGTGTGGAGACAGTAAGAAAGCTCGATCAGGCAGTCAATGCATATTGCACTAATATGCCACTTGTTGAAGAACTGAGCCATGAGATCGACAACATCGAGCATGAAGCGGACATTATCAAACAGACGATAAGAGGACAGCTTTCGTCTTCGATAATGCTACCTGTGAACGCAGAGGACCTGCTGAACTTCCTAAAGCCACAGGACTCCATCGCAGATGTGGCACAGGAAGCTGCATATATACTTACCCTGAGACAATGCGACATGCCTGATGGGATAAAGGACCAGCTCTGTAAACTCAGTGCAGAGACATTGAAAACAGTGGAGATATACGAAACGCTGGTAGACTCATTGAGCGAGCTCCTTGAAACATCCTTTAGCAAACGCGAGGTAGAGGAGGCCCTGTCACTCGTTCCGCAGATAGAAGAGATGGAGCATATAACAGACCTTATCGAGAAGGACCTTGTCAAAGACATATATGCCCATGAAAAGGAACTTGGTGCTGTCGGAGTGTTCCATCTTATCGAACTTGTCAGAACCATTGCAGACATTGCAGATAAGACCGAACATGCTGCCGACAGGCTCAGAACGATGATAATCAGACGGTGATCAGTGAAGATTACCGTCCTCGTTCAATACTTTTAACATTTCAAGTATAGAATATGCAGCCCGAGTCACTCCCATGCTGCGTTTATCGGTATCCGTCCCTGCAACATAAAGATTCTTTACCGGAGTACGGATATCGGCAAATTTTCCATTTAGCGTCACTGCAGCTTTTTCAGGAACGATCACCTGCTGATGTTTCATTTCTATACGGTCCTCGATGTTTGGGATAGCGCGATAGATCGTCTCATAGGCGTTCTTTATATCCCTGGACTCATCGTTGCCCTCATCCATGAAGAAAGCAAAGCCTACCAGCTGTTTTCCCTTAGGTGCAAGAGAAGGATCATAATTGCTTGTGGGCATCGCCCAGTAAGGGGTGTCCTTGAACCAGATCTCAGAACCGACATATTTGAACTCATCCATCATTCTGTCAAGGCCAAGCCATAATGTGAGACTCTTAGAATGAACGATACCGTCAAGCAGCTCTTTGTAAGATGCCGGAAGATCTTCGACCAGAGTAGGAAGGGATGTTGCAAATCCTGTGTAGATCACAAGATCAGCACAATAGGCATTGTCCGCCTCCACACCCCAGGCTTTTCCTTTATCAGTGAATATCTTATGCACCTCACACCCGGTCTTAATTTCCACGGATGATGGAAGAGAATAAAGGATTGCATTGAGCAGGGACTTCAGGCCTTTTCGCGGATACCCCTGAGAAAGACTGACCTTGTTGGAAGCAAGTCTTCCGAGGCAGGATAAGTTTATCCTTGAATGGAGGGACAGGTGGAGATTTGAAGAGAGTACAGATTGAAGTATGGATTCGGTTTGAGGAGTGGATTCCTGTTTGATGATCTCTTCGAACTGTTCCTGGGTCACACTGTCCCTTACAAAACTGCTTCCTGCCAGCACCCTCTGTGCAGATGTTTCTTTCATACAACGTCCGGAAAGGAAGTAGGATATAGCATCTGCGAAGTCGTAGGTGTCCTTTGAGAGGTTTGCAGGAAGGGAATCATAGACCGATTGGTCCGAGAGGTCGAAACCAAATGAGGCCATCGTGAGAGACTTCGTGATCGACTGAGTGATCGCAAGACGGTCAAGTTTGGGAAAAACGTCAAATGTGACAAATTCTTTGATCGTCGAGGGAACTTTTAGAAAACGATTCTCGGTCCTTACATAATACTGACCGTAGTCCTCGAATACAGGCTGGTAATCAAAATAATTGTCCATGAGCCGCCTGAGCGGACCTTCTGCAAGATGAGTGATCGCATGCGGACCGGTGTCTACCTGATAACCATCCACTGTGTAACTGTTGCAGTTTCCCCCCACGGAGTCCTGTTTTTCAAGCACCAGCACTTTTTTGCCGTGCTTTGATAATGTAAGTGCGGCCAGAAGACCGGTCACGCCGGCTCCGACCACAATAACATCATATTTATCCATTTACTCCTCGAATATTTCAGGAACAAGCCTGCGTGCAACCTTTTCATATGCTTTTGAAAGGTCTCCCTTATCGAACCTGAACAGGTCCTTGTCCATGGATTCACCGGTCTCAACGTCCCAGAACCTGCAGGTGTCACAGGATATCTCGTCAGCAAGGACAATCTCGCCGTCCACCCTACCGAACTCAAGTTTGAAGTCAGGAAGCAGGAAACCATTGCTCTCAAGATAGCCCTTGAGGATAGCGTTGATCTTCAATGCCATGCTGCGGATGAAGTCGATCTCTTCACGCGTTGCGATACCCATTGCAACTGCGATATCATCGTTGATCATAGGATCACCGAATTCATCGCTCTTATAATCGAATACAATGACAGGCTCTTTGAATACGGTACCTTCTTCAACAGGATACTTGCGAGTGATAGAACCGGCTGCGATGTTCCTTGGAATCACTTCGATGAGAATGATCTCAACTTTCTTCACGAGCATCTCATTGCCGGAAACCATACCAAGGTAGTGTGTTTTGATACCTTCTTCTTCGAGCATCTCGAAGATCTTCTTTGAGATCTGAGCATTGTAGTAGCCTTTGTTAGGTGCTTCACTTTTCTTCTTGCCGTCAAAAGCTGTGAGGCTGTCCCTGAACTCTGAGATAAGCTCATTCGGATTTTCGGTCTTATAGATGGTCTTTGCTTTGCCTGAGTAAAGTTCTTCTGTTTTCATGAATTTGATCTCCAAATATGTATGGTCTATATTTTGTTAATTATGGATACCATATAGCACACTTAAATATAAATATATATTCTCGTGCGTTTTTCGAGATGAAATAACAACTAAAATAATAAGAGTGGTACAAAATGTTATTACCTTTTATGTCCATTTCAGTACAGGTGAAATTATGGAACAGGAACTAATGAGAATAGGCGTCTCACTCCCAGACAATCTTTTGAATAAATTTGATTCAATTATAGAGGGTAGAGGATATTCCTCACGTTCAGAAGGAATACGGGATTCGATACGCAACTACATCAATCAGTATGAATGGATGAGCGACATAAGGGGAAGACGAGTAGGAACTATTACCGTTATCTACGACCATACAAAAAGAGGGCTTTCAAATGCTGTTGCGGATATCCAGCATGATTACTCGGACCTGATCAAGTCCTCAGTACATATCCACCTTGACCATGATAACTGCCTGGAAGTCGTTATCTTTGACGGTGAAGGAGAACTCGTCAAAGAGATGGATGAGAGGTTAATGGCACTTAAAGGTGTTAAGTACGTGAAATTGAACACCGCACCACCGGCAGAAAAGATCTGAAGATACTGCCACATTCCTTTTTAGATATATTTTCGATCAGAACGATGTTTCTGAAACTTATTGAAAGTTAAGAACATTGAGAAAAGTAGAGGGGATGATGGGGGCAAAGTGTGCCCCCTGGTCCGGTGCATAGTAATGACACAAACCGAATCGTTTTTCTTGTACGACATCACCACCGGGTCAATTCAGTAGCTTTAAGCGTACAATAAAATAAAATATACAGTAATGGTATATTAACTTATGGAATGATTTTTAGAAGTTATAATTATTATCATTATGATGTGTCTGGTGCCGAAGTAAAAATCGAAGTCGGAAAAACACCCACCCAAGAGAATAGAAGAGATCCACTCGAACAAATTTGACCGAAAATTGCCCGCAACAAAGAATGGGAAATAGAGGGGATGTAAGCGGGCCTCACCACAAAGCCCGCTTTGGTTTCGATAATATCGACACCGACAAAGGCCGTACCACCGCAACCTTTGTTTTGATTTTGTACCACACCACTCATAGTGTAGAAGGAAGAGAACTGCAATAGTCCCCAATATATACAAGTGGTATAATACTATATTAACTTTAGGAATGATTTGAAGAAGTGATGGTAATCATCATAATGGGATAAATATAGATTAATCTTAGACCCACAAAGACCATAGATAAGAGAACTATATTTAGAGATAGCCAATGGAGTATTATTTAGATCAGTTAGGGAATTATCTTGTCGATCGCCAGAGAATTCAAATGAACAAGGCGACCACAATTGATGACCGATAATGAGCCATAACAAAGAATTATAAAGAGGGGATGTAAGCGGGCCTCACCACAAAGCCCACTTTGGTTTCGATAATATCGACACCAACAAAGGCCGTACCACCGTAACCTTTGTTTCTATTTTGTACCACACCACATATAATGTAGAGAGGAGAGAACTGTAATGGTCCTCAATATATACAAGTGACATAATACTATATTAACATTATGAAGGACTTAAAGAAGTTATGATACTCATAATAATGGGAGATTAATATATTAAACCCAGATTCACAAAGTCCATATAAAAGAAAACCATTTTCAGAGATATGCAACGAATTCTTATTACCGGCGGTTTGGGCCAGGTCGGAAGCTATCTTGTCGATCACCTCCATGAAGATAACGAAGTGAAGGTACTCGATAACTATTCCTCCATTACAAGAGAGATGGTTCCTGAAGACGTATCCGTGATCAAGGCAGATATAAGGGAAGATGTTTCGGAACATGTACAAAATACAGATGTGATCATACATACTGCCGCCCAGATAAGCGTCGTAAGGTCGATGAACGAACCTATTTTCGATGCACAGAACAATATTATGGGTACGTTGAACCTGCTTGAGGAAGCACGCCATGCGAATATTGAAAGATTTGTATATTTCAGTTCAGCTGCTACTTACGGAAACCCCGTGGAAGTGCCGATAACTGAAACACATACGCAGGAGCCACTATCACCATATGGTGCCAGTAAGCTTGCAGGAGAAAAATATTGCCTTATGTATAACAAGGCATACGGATTACCAACGACCTGCATAAGGCCTTTCAATATATACAGCCCCAGACAGGACCCCTCGAACCCGTATTCAGGAGTTATATCAAAGTTCATGGATAAAGTCTCAGGAGGATCTGAACCGATGATATTTGGAGATGGAGAGCAGACCAGGGATTTCATCCATGTCCAGGATATTGTGGACCTGGTGGAACTTATGATCTCGAAGAAAGCGGCCATTGGAGAGTCGTTCAATGCAGCCACAGGCAAGGCTACCACCATCAATGAGCTTGCAGAGATCATTATAGAACTATTCGGAAAGGATGTCAAGGCTGACCATAAGGAACCACTTGCAGGAGATATAAAACACAGTGTAGCCGATATCTCAAAGGCTGAGAAACTGGGATTCGCTCCGAAAGTGGATCTGAGAAAAGGACTTGAACAGTTTTTGGAAAAATGAGATATGATGAGGCTGAGAGTTGCCTCATTTTAAATTGAATTCCCATAGGAGATGTGGCCTGCACAGGATATACAGCTTCTTCATCGTTTAGCTCTATACATATAAATTTGCGGAGTTATTTGCAATGCCACTTCCTTTTTAGTAATAGCTACGATCGCTACGACACATACCCGGCATCCACCAGAGCTGATTTTCTGAATTGTTAAACATGGATCATACATCCATTAGATCTGCATATCAGCAACTGCTGATGGTGACAAAGGTACAGAAGAGAGATCAAAAGAGATCCAATATTAAGAGCCAAAACAAATTCGATCTAAACTGCAGACTTAAATATGCCATTATAAGTATATTAACTTCTATAAAATTATAAAAACATGACATAGAACCACATATTATTTATGTCTTGGAACAGATAAAATAATAAAACAATTAAGGATGAGACCAATGGAAGAACTACAGATCAAAGTAGAAAAAGCACATCCAATCGATTTTGGACGGGGTATCATACGTCTTGATCCGAGCACCTTGCTCAGTTTACAGCTATCCCCAGGGGACATAGTGGAGATCGTTGGGAAAAAGAGGACCGCAGCTAAGGTCTGGCGTGCAGACCGTCAGGACTGGGGACAGGGGATAGGTCGTATCGATGGGTTCACCCGTCAAAATGCAGGGGTAGGCATTGGGGAAAGGGTTCACATACAGAAGACCGAGGTACTTGTGGCGGAGAAGGTCATACTGGCACCTCCTGAAGGTGTGATGATGGAATTCGGATCCAACATAACCGCCATCATCAAGCATAACATACTGAAACGTCCGTTCGTTGTAGGCGATGTAATCCCGATAACAAGTTCGATGACCCAATCAGTAGGAAATCAGGCGATACCTCTTGTTGCCATTAAAAGCGAGCCTGAAGAAGGCATTTTGATGGTCAATGAGAATACAGAGATAGAACTGCGCCAGAAACCGGTGGAAGGTTATGAGGACACTGCCAGCGGCATCACTTATGAGGATATTGGCGGTCTAGGGGACGAGATCCAGAGGGTCCGCGAGATGATAGAGCTGCCTCTGAAGCATCATGAGATCTTCCAGAGGCTCAATGTCGAACCTCCTAAAGGGATCATCCTCCATGGGCCACCAGGCACAGGAAAGACACTTATTGCAAAGGCAGTTGCCAATGAATCAAGGGCGAATTTCCTTTATGTTGCCGGTCCTGAGATAATGGGACGGTTCTATGGAGAGAGCGAGGAACGCCTGAGAAAGATATTCGAGGAAGCGGCAGAGAATGCACCTTCCATCATATTCATAGATGAGATAGATTCCATTGCACCAAAACGTGAGAACGTGACAGGCGAGGTCGAACGCAGGGTAGTGGCCCAGCTTTTGACACTTATGGATGGCATGGATGAGAGAGGACAGATAGTCGTCATCGGAGCCACCAACCGCGTGGACTCCATCGACCCGGCCCTTCGCAGACCGGGAAGATTCGACCGTGAGATAGAGATAGGTGTGCCAGATAGCGAAGACAGGCTGGAAGTGCTCCAGATACATACTCGGGGAATGCCACTTGCAGAAGATGTAGATCTTGAACATCTCTCCACCTATACCCAGGGTTTTGTGGGTGCGGACCTGCTTTCACTTGTCCAGGAAGCTTCAATGCGGTCACTGCGCAGGATCATCCCAGAGATAAATCTTGATGAGGATGAGATCCCACAGGAAGTTCTGGAAATGCTCATTGTCCAGGCGGATGATTTTGAAGAGGCACTTAAGGATGTTGAACCATCTGCCATGAGAGAGGTGCTTGTGGAAGTGCCTTCCATCACATGGGAGGATGTGGGCGGCCTTGATGATGCGAAGCAGGAGATAGTCGAAGCAGTTGAGTGGCCACTGAAACGTCCGGACAGGATAATTGAGATGGGGATCAAGGCACCCAAGGGCATCTTACTATATGGACCCCCTGGCACCGGAAAGACCCTTATTGCACAGGCCGTGGCAAATGAGGCGAATGCTAATTTCATTAGCATAAAGGGACCTCAGATGCTTTCAAAGTTCGTGGGAGAGTCCGAGAAGGCTGTACGTGATACATTCAAGAAGGCAAGACAGGTATCCCCTTGCATCATTTTCTTCGATGAGATAGATTCCATTGCTACAACGAGGATGGCAGATAGTGAGACCGGAAGAAGCTCACAACAGGTCGTCAATCAATTGCTGACAGAGCTTGACGGACTGGAACCTCTAAAGGAAGTAGTGGTTATTGCCGCTACCAACAGACCGGATATGCTCGATCCTGCCCTGATGCGTTCAGGAAGGTTTGACAGACTGGTACTTGTAGGCAGCTCCACGATCCAGGGAAGAGAGAGCATATTCAATATCCATACACGCAAAGTGCCTTTAGATAGCGATGTAAGTATTCAGGAACTTGCCACCATGACCGAAGGATATGTGGGGGCAGATATTGAGTCCGTATGCAGAGAGGCTGCAATGCTTGCACTGCGCGAGGATTTTGAGGCAGAGAAGGTCAAAGCAAGGCATTTCTTTGCTGCAATCGAGAAGGTCAAGCCCACGATAACAGAGGATATGGCCGAATTCTATAACAAGGTCCAGGATAAACTTAAGGGTGGAACTCATAAACAAGAAACAAGTTCTTATATGGGTTACATGTAAAGATTCTACTAAATATTCAAAGGGAGATAAAGGATGGCAAAAGTGTTTGCAAAGAACCTGACCAATAAACAGGTAATGGCCACGGATGGAACCGAGCTAGGCGTACTGAACAATATAGTGATGGAAAATAAGACCGGTGAGTTGGAAAACCTTATCATAAAGCCGGATATCGGTTTGGACACTTCCAAATATCAAAAGGACGGACAGTACATCATCGTATCTTTTGATGCGGTCAGTGCTATCAAGGATTACATAGTTGTTGATAAGCTCATGGCGAAAGCCCTGCCACGCAACAACCTGTAATTCCCTTTTTTATTTAGAGTAGGCCATTGGCGATAGCATACTCAATGGCCTCAAGAGTTCCTTTTCCAAAGGAAGCTTGGGTCATGTATTTTGCAGCCTGTTTGGCTTCATCGTCTGCATTGCCAACTGCAATACCGAACCCTGCGACCTGCATCATTTCGGCATCGTTACATGAGTCACCGATGGCAAGATAATCCGTGGGGTCAAGGCCCATAAGCTCTGCCACTTTCAAGAGCCCTGTACCTTTGTTCATGGCAGTGCTTTTGATATGGATGGCATAACCTGTGTCGATGATCTCAATATCGACACCGTTCTCTGTGAGGGTACTGCGGAGGTCTTCGACTGCCACATCCCTGTTGAGTACGACCTCGGTCTTGCGATATGCAGCATCGAGCTTCACCAGATCATGATATTGAGAAAGCAGCTCATAGGCCTTTTCGCATTCTTCTTTACCCTCGGCTATGATGGAGGGACTGTCAAAACCGGTGGAGACCACACCTCCATTCTCTGCTATTACGATACCGCTGATGCCTATTAGCTTTGCAGCGGCGTGGACATAGCACAGAGGATTACCTGTTGACAGGATCACCGGCACGTTCAATTCGCGGAATTTTTTTGCGACATCGAGGTCCAGTGACCTGTTCGGATTGGTTATAGTTCCGTCAATATCAATGACAATAGCTTTGAGGACCATGCCATCAGATATGACGAAGAACCATATAATTGTTTACTCAGGCATCCCCAAGACCATCTGTTGTGACGGTGATGAGGGCTTCGCCGTCCGGCAGGTTCGGAGAGTCCACGAGCTTGACTATCCTTTTCTCGCCTTTGGATTTCCTTATGTAGAGCCTGAAGGTGGCAGTGTGGCCGAGAATGTGACCGCCTATTGGTTTTGTGGGATCGCCGAAGAAAGCATCAGGTTTTGACATTACCTGATTGGTGACCACCACACATGCGTTGGAAAGATCACCGAAACGCAGGATGTCATGAAGATGTTTATTGAGCTTCTGCTGCCTGTCGGCAAGTGTACCCCTGCCGATATACTCGGCCCTGAAATGGGCAGTGAGGGAGTCAACGATAAGAAGTTTGACTGGCATCTCGGTATTTTTGAGCTCGTTGGCAAGCTCATTGGCAGAGTCCACAAGAAGTATCTGATGATTGGAATTGAAGGCACGTGCCACATGGATGTTCTTGAGGAATTCCTCAGGGTCGTACTCGATGCCGTGCTTATCAGAGATACCTTTTACCATCTGTGCGATCCTTTCGGGCCTGAAGGTGTTCTCGGTATCGATCATGATCACAGAGCCACCAAGACCGCCCTGCTCGGGAGGCAATTGTACGTTCACAGCAAGCTGATGGGCGATCTGCGTCTTTCCAGACCCGAACTCCCCATACATTTCCGTGATGGACTGGGTCTCTATCCCACCACCCATCATCTCATCGAATTCCGTACACCCGGTGGACAGTTTGCCCACAAGTTTCCGCCTTTCAAGAACAAGGTCGCCGGTCTCGAATCCACCGACATCCGCCGACTGCCTGGCAGCGTTGATTATCTTTGCAGCCGTGGATTCCCCGATCTCCGCACTGTTGGCAAGTTCTGCCGGAGAGGCTACAGCGATGGCTTCAATGGTAGTGAATCCGGCATCCTTGAGTTTCTGTGCTGTTGCCGGTCCTACGTGATCAAGATCTTCCAATAATACTTCTGTCATTTTTAATTACTCCTTGAGGTGCACTAGTTTCTTTTGTTCATGTGTGCACATTTGTTCTTCATTTATTCCCCAGGACTATATATACGTGAGCTAAGCAAGGTGAAAGTATTCGAAATGAAAAACTATCAGAAATTCCAGATGCTCGGTTAGCAGTAAGTTGCCCGTTGTTAAGGTATTTCGGTCGTAAGAAAGAACAGTACTTTGCAGTTTATTGTTTTAACTTTTTCAAAAGTTAGAACAAATAATGTAAACCGTTTACTCTGAATGCTCATTCGAGGCTAGAAGTCTGCAACGAAAAAATTTTAATAAATAAGTCATTTTTAAAGGCGATTACAAATAAGAAAAACGGGCTCTGTAGAAAACCTATTTCCATTTAATTTTCACATAAAATTTTAAAAAGGATTATCCCCTGAGTATTATTTAGCACAAAAAACACAAAGGGGATGATTATGTTTTGTTTAACAAATACTTAAAGTTTATTGATACAGCACTAATTGTATCAGGTAACTCGCACCTTCAGATCTATAGTTGCAAGTATTCCAAAAGAAAATATACACAACACTAGCTATTGACATTGGTTTTATTGAAAGAGTATCTTAATGAAGATTATAGAGATATTGTTGAACTTGTCGAAGTAATGGATAAGGCTTACTATTCTGAAGATATACATTCTCTTGCAAGGGATAAACTAGGGTCAATCGCCATGATTCCTTTGAGACAGAAGAAAAGAAAAATGATCAAAGGAAAGTTCCGCAGAAAAATGATGTTAGAGTTTGATGAAACATTGTATCATAACAGAAATCTGGTAGAAACGAGGTTCCCTGTCCTTAAAAGAAAATATGGAGGGGAAATTAAGGCAAAAAAGTGCTGGAATCAATTAAAAGAGATTAAATTCAAAGTATTAGTGCATAACCTTGATCAGTATGTCAGGATTATTTTTATTATTCAAATGAGGATTTCTACAGAGTCCAAAAATCATTAAGACATATATCCTGTACCACTTCAGCATTAATTCCCACCAGGCTCGGTATTTTGAGAAAGGAAAAATTATATTTTCGACAATTATCCCATTCACAAGGCAAAGGACAGGTGTTCGAATTCACCAGAACCATCTGATTTTTTTGCGATTCAAAGAGATCTTAGAGCTTCTTTTCTACTGCATCAAGCCTTGTTTCAAGGCTGAATTGCTACTCAGACATTATAATTTTAATCTAACCATTGAAGCCATAAGCACTATTCAAGTACTATGTTCGATGAAACGTATTTCAGAAACTTTTTATACAAGTATTAACATTTTAAGTTAACGGGGTTAACATTTAACTAATTATTTTTAGTCTATTGTAAAATGCGATGAGCTTTGAGGATTAAAACCATGATGGATGATAGTGCTACGGGTTTCTAGCAGAGATTGCAGTGAGGATAGGGATACACGATGCAATCATTTCATCTTGATGAGGCTTCTGCCACCGAACAAAAACCAAAAAGACTTTATTATATCGATTGGATACGTATATTCGGGATGTTGATCATCTTTACCTATCATTGTTGCGACTTCTTCAGTCCTTCTGAGTGGTATGTAAAGAATAACGCACTTTCCCCCTTTATCACGATAGTACTGAGGTTTTTGGATTTATGGATAATGCCTCTATTCTTTGTAGTTTCCGCTATGTCCTCATATTATTCACTCACCAAGAGATCAACGAAGCGGTATCTCATTGAGAGGTTCAAAAGGTTACTAATACCCTTTATATTTGGCATTTTTGTTATTATCGTGCCGGCCCAAGTATACATCAAACGTGTCACACAAGGCCAGTTCAGCAGTTCTTTCGTTGAATTCTATCCACATTACTTTAACGGATTATATGCATTCGGAGGAAATTTTGCATTTTTTGGGTTGCATTTGTGGTACCTGGGAACCTTATTCATCTTTTCGGTGCTGACTTTACCTTTATTCATGACTTTCAGAAAACAACGATTTTCGAGTATTGTTTCTAACGTTACATCATTTTTAACAAGACCAGGAGCCATTTTTCTGTTGGCAGCATTTATTATCCTGATCAGGCTATTTGTAGTGCAATACAGGGATATTTTTATAATAGGCACTCCTACCTTTGCCGGTTCCAGCCTGTTGGTCTACCTCGTCTATTTTATAATAGGATATTTCCTCTTACTTATTCCGAGGCTCAGTGATGTTTTAGAAAGACACAGGATACAGGCTCTGATTATAGCAGTTGGAATCACTTTGTTATGGATTGTGAATTATTTATATGATCTTGAATCTGTGATTAAGTATCAAGAAGTATTGAAAGCAATTGTTTCATGGTGCTGGCTTTTGGCAATATTCGGTTTTGGGAGCAGATACCTAAGTTTCAATCATCCTGTACTTAAATATGCGAATGAAGCAATCCTGCCATTCTACATACTTCATCAAGTTGTGATTGTAGTTATCGGTTTTTGGATAGCACAATGGGAAATTGGCATGCCGACTAAATATCTAATTCTCAGTTCATTTTCGTTTGTAACGATAATGATTGTGTATGAGTATTTTGTAAAAAGAGTAAGTGTCATGCGTTTTATGTTCGGCATGAAGTAATGTGGCACAAGCTTATGAACAAAAAAATCAAAATATAACTATGTAATAAAAATTCATCCTGGATTTGATCAATATAAGGTTTAATCTCAGGTATTTTTAGTCGCTGTTTTCAATAAAATGTTCTTCCACATCACCTATTTCTTCATTTCCACAGTAATACTACCATTGAACGCAATTTCAATTATCTATTATACAGTAAATATTATTATACACGATTGTTTTATTTATCTCAAAAGTTAATTTTGATTGGAATAACTTATTATTTTGTCCAACGATGCTATTTTTAACCTTAAATTTGAGCTTATTTTCAGTAAAAATTATTAGTTTATTTCCCAATAGCGAGTATATTGTAGGGAAATTATAATAAATTGAAATTATCCAGCCCAATCAAACATCGTGAAAAAAGTTAGAGATACTTGGAGTCCAAAACAAAAATATAACAGAAGTAAATCATAACTTGAATCCTATGTCTTAGAAACACATGCCAAATATCAAAATTTAACGCTACAAAAGAGAGCTCACACCCGCCAAAACAACATAACACTTATGTGATACGAAACCCTTTTGCAAGCGATGGGACGAACAGCGGTAGGAGGAACCTTTGAATTCCTTCACGATGGCCATGAGGCACTGATAAGAAAAGCCTTCGAGATGGCGGAAGGCGACATTGTGGATATTGGCCTGGCATCCGATGAGATGGTCAGACAGAAGAACAGGAACATACCCGATATCGCAACCCGTAAGAAGAATCTGACCTCTTTTATCGAACAACTTGACATATCTAAGAAAAGGTACAATATACAGACGTTGAAAGACCCTTACGGATCAACCCTTGAAGAAGATTACGAGTTCATAGTGGTGTCCCCTGAGACCCATAACGTTGCCCTGAAGATCAACGAGATAAGAAAGGCTGCCGGAAGAGCTGAAATAAAGATAGTGAGCATAAACTACGTGATGGCGGATGACGATGTCCCCATATCATCCACCCGAATAGGCCAGGGAGAGATAGATGTGCACGGGCATTTGAAGCTCAAGGGAGATAGCTTTCAGGCGTGAACTACTACACACCCACATTACAAAAGGACTAATTGTCATCAGTATTTATATTTCTTTTTTAATACATTCAAAATAATACGTCCAAAGCACTTAAATATTTTTAGACCAATTAGTATAGCGGGTGTAAGGGTGGTAATCCCAAAAGGATCGCCCAGTGGTGGTAAGTATGATCAGTATAGAGAAGACATGCCCTATATGTGGCAGTAAGTTCGTGGTGGATAAGCGCGTAGCTAAGAGAGATCTGTTTTGCACGCTTGGTTGCTGTTTGAAGAGTAAGAGCAAGGATATGCCTAGTAGCAGTGGCAGCAGCAATATTGTGCCGTTTTGATACATAGCGATATTAAAAAATGTGCAGAGACATTTTGCCATCTGGCATAATAATTATATATACATAGTAATATATTTTTAATGAGTTGTAAGTATGTTACGAGTAGGAGTAATCGGAACCGGAGCTATGGGGGTTAACCACATACGAATATATCATGAGATGGAAGGCGTGGAGCTTGTCGGCATCTCAGATATCGATGAGGAAAGGGTGAAAGAGCTATCCAAAAAATATGACACAGAACCCTTTACAGACTACAAGAGGTTGCTCGGGAAAGACCTTGATGCTGTAAGCATCGTTGTCCCGACAAAGCTCCATAAGCAGGTATGCCTCGATGCTCTTGAAGCAGAGGCTAATGTGCTTGTGGAAAAGCCCATCGCAGATACACCGGAAAATGCAGATATAATGATACAGGCTGCAAAGAATGCAGGAAAAGCATTGATGATCGGACACATCGAGAGGTTCAATCCAGCGGTCATCAAGCTTAAGGAGATCATGGATGAGGGGTTGCTTGGAAAGATAGTCTCCATTTCGACCCGAAGGGTAGGCCCATACAATCCAAGGATAAGGGATGTGGGCGTTATCCTGGATATCGGAGTACACGACATCGATATCATTTCATACCTATACGGCCTTGAAGTTAACAACGTTCATGCTATCGCAGGTGCGGACATACATCCGTTCGAGGATCATGCGTCCATCCACCTGAGATTCGACCATGACCTGACAGGACTTGTGGATACCAACTGGCTGACCCCACACAAGGTACGCAACCTTACAGCCGTAGGAATTAAAGGCGTGGCATATCTGGACTACATCAACCAGACATTAGAGCTGCATGATGGGAACTGGATAAGGGAAGCAAAAGTTGACAAGGCCGAACCTCTCAGGAACGAGCTGGAGTATTTCATCAAATGTGTGAGCACAGGTGAAAAGGTACACTGCAACGGAGAGAACGGCAAGCATGCCCTTGAAGCCTGCATGGCTGCCATTGATTCATACAAACAGGAAAAGACGATCCAATTGTGATCGCTACAAACTGAATTTTCACATTTATAACACGTATAACACAGGTTGATACTATGAGTGATAAGTTACAGAAGATAATGGACGCAAGAAGACCCATCAAAAAGATAGGCGTACTTGGCATGGGATATGTAGGCATTCCTGCTGCTGCTCTTTTTGCAGATGTCGATGGCTTTGATAAGGTGTTGGGATTCCAGAGGAACTCCGCTTCATCCGGTTACAAGATCGACATGATCAACAACGGTGAAAGCCCCCTAAAAGGCGAAGAACCCGGCCTTGAAGACCTCTTAAGAAAAGTCACCGATACCAAGAAGTTCGAGTGCACCCCTGACTTCTCAAGGATCGCAGAACTGGATGCAGTGACCCTTGCCATCCAGACACCATTCGAGAACCCTGCAGACCTCATCCCTGATTTCGGAGCACTCATCGAAGGCATACGCAATGTAGGAAAGTACCTCAAGCCCGGCATGCTGGTGGTCCTCGAGTCCACCATCACCCCCGGAACCACCAAAGGAATGGCCAAAGACATCCTCGAGGAAGAGTCCGGCCTGATAGCAGGAGAGGATTTCGCCCTGGCACACGCCCCTGAACGCGTAATGGTAGGCAGACTCCTCAAGAACATCCAGGAGCACGACAGAATAGTCGGTGGAATAGACGAGGCCAGTACAAAGCGAGCTATCGAACTATACTCCCCGGTCCTCACAAAGGGAAAGATCATCCCAATGTCCGCCACCGCCGCCGAGGTCACCAAAACCGCTGAGAACACCTTCCGTGACCTCCAGATCGCAGCAGCCAACCAGCTCGCTCTCTACTGCGAGTCCATGGCCATCAACTTCTACGATGTACGTGCCGGAATAGACAGCCTGAAAGGCGAAGGTATCACAAGGGCCATCCTCTGGCCCGGAGCAGGAGTAGGCGGCCACTGCTTAACCAAAGACACCTACCACCTTGAACGCGGCATAGAGATAGCAGGAGAATCCCCTCTGGACTACCCAGAGAACGCCGACTCCATCTACGTCCTGGCCCGCAAGGTAAACGATTTCATGCCCGCCCACATGTTCAAACTCACCGAAGAAGCCCTTGCAAATGCTGGAAAGGAAATAAAAGGCTCAAAGATCGCCATGCTCGGCTGGGCCTTCATCAACGACTCTGATGATGCAAGGAATCCACCATCAGAGCCATACAGGGACCTGCTTATGGAAGCCGGTGCTGAAGTGATGGTACACGATCCGCATGTGTTAAACTATCCAAATGTTGAGATCGAGAAGGATATGGGATCAGTAGTGAAAGACGCTGATGCAGTCGTGATTCTGACCGGTCACTCCGAATACTTCAAGCTGAATCCTGCTGATGTAAAGGCAATGATGGGTAAAGATCAGCCTGTTATTGTGGATGGCAGGAACGTGATAAAGCCTGAAGAATTTATTGATGGTGGGTTCGTTTATCGAGGTATTGGAAGAGGGGATGTTAACTGAACATCCGAGACAATAATTATAGAAGGAGGTAATCCATGATCCAGAGGACATGGAAATGCGGTATTTTGTGTGCATATATAGGAGAACTGGTATGGACACTAACAATTTAAAAATACCATTCACTGTTTCTCTGGAGCATATACCCCACTTTTGGGAACAGAATGACATTCTTATCCTTATAGTTGATCTGAATGACTATGATAAATTGAATACAGACCATCTGGATGACATTGAAAAGGAACATTTGGAAAGATTGCAAACCGAGTATTTCAAAAAAAGATACATTACATCCAGAATGGTTTTGAAATATGTCCTGTGTCGCCTCCTCAAAGAGCGAGCCGTATCTGACATATCCATGTATACAGACAAATATGGAAGAGTCCATGTAAGTGACCATAAAGAAGTACATATCTGCATCTCCTATACTGAAAATATTGTCACCCTGGCGATCTCAAAGATCGAGGTCGGTATTGATGTCGAAATTAGAAAATTGCGTGCCCTTACAAACATTTCAAAATATCTGCACACAACAATATTACATGCCGACAACCATGCGAATGTTCACGAGCTTTTAAAGATATGGACCCTGAAAGAAGCATATTGTAAGTTTTCGAATAAGAGCATTTTTTCTAATTTGAATAAAGAATTAGATTTTTACAATATCTGCCATTCTAATTATATTATAAACAACAAATACATACTTGCTGTTGTTACTGATTCGAATCAGTATAAAATTAACATTAGCCGGCTTCAGGAAATTGCCTGTAACGGAAACTCAGCATAATTATTGCAGAGCAAAATGAAGTGTGGATATTAGTACAAAAAGAAAATCATGTTAAAGGATCTAAGCAGTGGGTAAAGAGATGTTCAATGCAGGAAAAGTGACGCTTACTACGATTCACAAAAACATTGTTACACCAACAAATAATCACGATCTTATGCATTCTCCCAGCTCTCGCAAAGGGCCTCCAGCGTTAAATAAATTGAACAACATATTTTAAACCGGTAATGACAATGATATCTAATAGAGATAAAGTAACTTATGATGAAGTAGCTGAATATTATCATAGTAATAAAGTTTTGTTCGGAATTAAATATGCTAAAAACTGGTTTTTAGAGCAACTTGCATCAAGTTGTCCTGTCCCCTCCTGGAGAGCGAAAATGCATAAAATGCGAGGTGTAAATATTGGAAATAATGCATACATCGGTTATAATGTAGTTTTTGATAGACTTCATCCTGAATTAATTACAATAGGTGATTATGCTGAAATTGGTGACCAGTGTATACTATCTGCTCACTCAAGAGGTAGTTTGACTACAAGAGATGCGTATCCAAGGACCACGGCACCCATAAAGATCGGACGCGGTGTTTGTATTAATCCGGGATGTATAATTACTCAAGGGGTTACGATCGGAGATAATTCTATAATAGGAACTGGATCTGTAGTTAGTCGTGATATTTCTCCAAATTGTGTTGCTTTGGGTTTTCCGGTTCGAGTTATCAAAAAGTTGAATGTTGAAGAAGAACCAAAATGATTGAGCAGGGTATTTTCTGCTTCCCTTGTCATTTTTTTGTTGGATATTAGATCTAGTTTGCATTCTTCTCTTTTGATCTGTCACGACATATTATCAATAAAATCGCATTTCATTTTGGTTCTTTTCAGGTTCACATAATAATTTCATATACAGATGAGATCACTTTTCAGTCTGTACCTGAACTCAAAACCAAGATGATTCAATGCAAACAATGCCATCATCATCAGAGCAGATAAAGATAATCGATACATAACATGCCAGTAGGTAATGAACGAAATCAACACTTGCAAATTCCACATCCAAATGCGAAAATATGCTAATCGTTTCCTTTTATATTGGATAAAAATAGTGCATATCGTATCCGGAAAAATCGTCCAGCAACAGATGTGAAAGGAACGCAGACTCGACAAAAATACCCATGTATGCCGCCTTGCCAAAATCCCGATATACTACATATCCGACAAATAGTCCAAATATGATTGCAGAAGAACTGAACAGCAGTGAATGCGTTGCGATGGGACCGATTCAACAGTGTTCCATAGTACCATTTACAAGGATACTATAAACGGCCATGAGGTCCGGGAATAGTGCACCTGAACCTCCCACAAACAGAAGCAACAGAACATGTATGCCATTTCGGAATGAAAGTTCTTTGCGAAGGAGTGATGCAAAGGTTACATAGACTCCTTCTGCACAGATGCAGATTACGAAGAACATAGCATGTGCGATTGGATAGGGCATGTTAATAGATAAAACATTTGAAGATATAAATCTATCCGGGATATTTTTTTGAAAAGGAAGAATTCAGATTAGCTAATAAATCCCTCCATTCTAAGCCGACAATAACATGTCTCGAGCAAAAAAAACAATTCCGATTCATTAACCACAAATAAAAAAAGATGGCGCAAGATTTGCGCCTCAATTTACAGCACCAAAATGCTGTCCAACAACTGTGAGATCCAGAATGTTTATTAGACCATCCTGGTTAACATCACAGCGTGGGCTACTCTCCGCAGAGGTGCCGACATTCTGGCCAACCAGCGTTATATCCAGAATATTAACGATTCCATCTTTATTCACATCTGATGGATTCACAGGTTCAATTGCAGAATCGCTTTCTGTTGAATGATCGATGGTGAGCTTTGGCCTTTGGTCTGGATTGCTCCAGTCAGAGCTGTAGAAAGCAATATAGTTGTCATGCTCATTTTGTGCCTTGAGGAAGAACCCAGTGTTGTCGTATTCGCCACTGACATAATCCTGTACCAGTTCTGTGATATCGAACTCATAGTACCTGTTATCAGGCAGATCGTTTGAATTAAACGTTATTGATGCATAAGGCTCACTGCCCTGAGCTACATTGTTCACATCGAACCAATCCCCACCCGCGTTGTTCCATGGAGTGCCAGCTGCCTTGTTGTTCCAGCTTACTTGGCATGGGTCCCAGTCAGCTGACCTGTATATCTCTACAACCGTGTCCTGGTTACGTGGACTATTTGCAGGGAAGTACCAATGTAGCGAAAGAGTAGCATTAGAGACTGTATCAGTGGTGTTGTACATACTTAGGTCAAACCACATGACATCCCTACAATTACCTGTACCATCAAGGTTACCAATGTCGATATAATTGTTCTCTGCAAGGGTAGTATCAGGAATTGATTCTTGCAGTCGGTTGTCATGCATCAGACTTGGTGCTGTAGCAGGGTTTCCATTAACAATAATGGTAACTTCTTCAGAATCGACATAGTCCCCATCTGTCACTTCAAAAGTGACCTGGTAGGTGCCTACCTGATCTACAACTGGTGTCCAGAAAAAACTTCCCGATGCGCCATCAAAGGTTGTACCGCCTGGTAGACCTGATGCAGAGTAGGCAAGGCCATCACCATCAGCATCTGAGGCACTGACCATGAAACTCAGCGAATTTCCTACCTCTACGGTCCTGTTACCGATAGAATTCAGGACAGGTGCATTGTTATTCACAGGTTCAGTATCTGGGATATGAGTGATGGTTAGTTTAGGACGTTGGTCCTCATTGCTCCAGTCAGAACTGTAGAATGCTATGTAATTGTCATACTCATTTTGTGCCTTGAGGAAGAAACCGGTATTGTCGTATTCGCCACTGACATAATCCTGCACCAGTTCTGTGATATCGAACTCATAGTACCTGTTATCAGGCACATCGTTTGCATCGAACATTATTGACGCATAAGGCTCACGGCCCTGGGCTACATTGTTCTTATCGAACCAATCTCCACCCACATTGTCCCATGGAGTGCCAGCTGCCTTGTTGTTCCAGCTTACATTATCAGAATTCCAGTCTGCCGCCCTGTAGACCTCTACAACAGTGTCCTGGTTGCGCGGACTGTTTTCAGGATAGTACCAATATAACGAAAGGGTTGCATTAGAGACTGTATCAGTGGTATTGTACGTACTTAGGTTAAACCACATGACATCCCTGTAATGACCGACACCATCAGTATGCCCTATGTCGATATAATTGCTCTCTGCAAGGGTAGCGTCGGGAGATGCTTCACGCAATCTGTTATCATATACTAGATTCTGTGTTGAGACGGAGTTTCCATCATTTACAGTTATGATGGCAGTGTCAAAGTCTGTGTTGCCACTGGTGTCTGCTACTGTCAGGGTTACAGTATAGGTTCCTGCAGTGTCATAGATGTGCTGGGCAGCTGCACCGTTTGCATCCTGCTGAATCCCATCAGAGGCATCAAAGTCCCATACATGAGATACAATGCCAACATCATCTGTGGATCCCGATCCGTCCAAGGATACAGTATCACCAGAGGTGACAGTTTGATTGAGGCCTGCTGAAGCGATGGGTTTACTATCTAAACCATTATTTGTTATATAATATGAACCAGCTGGTATATTTGTAAATTGTATTTCACCTGAAGATGCGATAACGCTCTGATATATTTCATCATTTGACTGTTTTTTTAATAAATAATCTTCATCATCTGCTATCACATAATTAGCAAATCCATTTTGTATGGTTATGCCATTTGCGGCTTCATTTATTGTAAATTTCAAATTCCCAATATCTTCGAGATAGAAGTTTATCCAATTGTAGTTCGGATTAACCGTGATGTTGCCTGAATTTAGGCATAAGGAGGCAGGATAAATAATTACGTTTGTAAAGTGAAATGTTTGATTCATATAGTAATTTGCACTCGTACTTGTAGTTCTGAAAATAACACCATTGTCTACTTGTATACCAGAAGCTAAGGGGATTGAAAGTAACAATAAAAAAATTATAAATATTTTTATCATTTATTATCTCTCTCATTGTTCGATGTTATCTCTTGCTATTGTGTTTACGCCAACTACTTGGATATGGCCGGTTCCACCTTTTATCATATTGTCATGGATATAATTCCAGTTGCTTAAAGAGTATTCACGAATCCCATAATACATGTTTCCGTTGTCATCGAATATTTGGTTTCCATGTAGGTTGGCATTGCTGACATCCAACAGAGTGATTCCATTGTAGAAATCGTTTGCAATATTTACATTGTTGATTATGTTTCCGTCAACATTCAAATACATCGTGTTACTGGCACTATTTTGTTTCAGGTACATCCCGTTCTTCTGGGCATCTTTAATAATGTTGTTTGAAATTACAACGTTCATCGTTTCAGTAGTACTCGATTGCATCACGAGATTTATCCCGTTCTCAGACTGCTTATTGAATGTGTTCCCGTTAATCACTATGGTCTGATAGTCCTCGCTGTTGAGGTACATTCCGTAATCACTGTCAAAATTGTAATTTCCGGTGATTGTAAGACTTTTCCCTACACCAGTTCCTCCACCATGGTATAAATTACCGCCCTCAACATGGTTGTTTGCAATAATATGCTGGCCATTGTCGATATTACCACGGCGTTTCACACCACCGCCTCCATATACATAGTTGTCAGAGAATACCGAATCCAATGTGCCGTCATAGAATGCATTTAAATTGGAATGAGGATAAATGGTGTTGCCTGTGACTGTGTAATCTATGGCCATGGGGTGTGCATCAATCACGTTTGCATCCGTAACAGATGATCCAACCAAAATGTTGTTTGAGATTATGATACCACGGTTGAGTGCATTGTATTGCCCCGTTCCGCTCATGATAGCATGGCGGCAATTCTCTATTTGATTATCATGGATTTTTATGGATGCAGATGCATCTGCTATTGATATCCCATATCCGCGTCCATTTCTACTTGAATCTCGAATATAATTATTGTTAATATCTACATTATAGCATGTAAACAATCGAATCGATGCCTGGCCATTATCATTAAACCAACTGTTTGATATTATTGAATCCTTGCAATATTTTAACGCTAAACCCTCGAGATCACCTGTTGAATCTGCATTTTGGAATTTAAGGTTGTCAATTGTTATACTTACTGGACGATATATGTTTGTTCTTGATATGTCACTTATGTAATAATCCCGTATTAATGGCTGATTTAATGTAACTGTGTTTCCACTCACACTGTCCACAACATACATTTCCCCTGTTTTCTGTTGGGGATAATCATCTGGACACCATTGCACATCTTTCCAAATTTTAATTAAATCAAATTGTTGTACCTTTGAAGCGTCAATCAAAACAATAGTGGTGTCACCTTTACTTGCACTACTTGCTAAATTTTTACTATCAACTTCTGTACCGTAAAAATAAAACGCAGGTTCATTTTCAACACCGGTATTAATGTTAAACAGAACATCACCTGACCCAATTATATTCAAATCTTTGTTCTGCTGTGATATTTGGTTTACAATATTATATTCTCCTTCACGGATTATTATAGTGTCACCACTGTTTGCATTATTTAGAACTGCCTGAATGCATGCATCATCTGTTGCATAATCAGATGTCAGATAATCAACTGCACCCGATTTCCCAACAGTTATAGTTGCATCTTTTGTTAATTGTTCACCAAATATAATTATACCATCATCAGAAAAGATGGTGTTTGCTGTTGCAGTGCCTATAAACATTATACATATAATCACTAATGTTATTTTTAAATCAATTTTCATTTTTGTGTCCCACCATTTTGATATAAACGGATTTATTAAATGTGGGTCTATATGAACATTATGCGCACAGCAGGTAATATTACATGAATATTACGTCCACAATATTGTATTTTCGATATAAATAGAGTTATGAAATATGAGCCCTATATGAACGTTATGGCTACATCATATAATATTATGTTCATAACATGTACAGGCACAGTGATTTCTTTGAATTTGAGAGGGATATTCTAGAATAAGAATAGGTGGCTAATTATAAGTACAACTAAAATAATTCGATTATTTTTATAAAATATTCTGAGTATTAGTTGCCTTTAGTAATGCGTATATTTATATCCATGGAGAGCGCATGTCTATCTCGGAAAAATATGTCAGAAGTCACAAATAAATCGCTCCAAAAAATTGTCAAAGGCTCTACGATTGTATTTATCGGAACGATTATTAGTCTAGTTGTTGGATTTTTAAGCAGAGTTATTCTTATAAGAGCCACCACTCAGAATGAATTTGGGATTTATACCTTGGCACTCACTATAGTGACCATTTGTATCACCATATCCTCTTTAGGCTTAAAAGAAGGATCTGCAAGACAGATTGCATATTTTAAAGGAAAAAATGATGGCAATAGTGTCCATGATATAATTTTTTCTTCATTATTAGTCTCGTTAGTTGCTACTGTTTTGATTACTTTTTTAATTATTATAACATCCTATTACATAGCTACAGATATTTTTAATTCAGTGGATCTTTCACTAATATTAAATATTTTGGCAATTACAATTCCCTTCACCGTTTTGGTTAATGTACTTGTATCAATATTTAGAGGATTTGATAATGCCACGATAAAAGTTTATTTTAACAATATTTTAAGACCGACTTCATACATCATTTTTTTAGGCATAGCAGTATTATTGCATTTATCATTTATTCAGTTGGTTTATACTTATGTTTTATCTATTTTAATTACTTTTTTGGCCTTAACTTTATATTTTTTGAAGAAACCGCCAACCACAATAAAATGGAATCAGATAAAAGTCAACCATAATACAAAAGATTTATTGATCTATTCTACACCACTACTTGTGGTTAGTATCCTGCTGACTGTGATGTCGTGGACCGATACTTTAATGCTAGGTTATTTCAAAACGACAGAAGTGGTTGCTTCATATAATGCAACATACCCCATAGCAAGCCTCCTTTCTGTTGTAATAAATTCATTAGGATTTCTATATGTTCCGATAATATCACAATTATACAGCAAAAATCAAATTAAAGAACTTGGAGTAATTAATGCATCCTCAACTAAATGGTGCTTTATATTGACATTACCAATTTTTGGTTTAATATTTGTATTTCCTGAATTTTTGCTAAATTTATTCTATGGTTCTCGGTATGTTGAAGCGAGCACTGTCCTTCAGATTTTGGCAATTGGGTTTATTATGAATTCTTATTTTGGTGTCAATTATTACACACTGTTGTCCACAGGGAAATCAAAATTTTTAATGAATTGTACTTTAATTAGTGCTTTTTTGAATATATTATTAAACATACTTTTAATACCACCTTATGGTATGGTTGGAGCAGCTATTGCTTCAACCTCATCCTATATCTTGGTTGAAATCTACATGACTGTAAAATTATATAATTTTTTAAAAATACACCCTTTTACACAAAATTATTTAAGAATTACATTACTGTCTATTTTATTAATTGGAGTTATTTATTTAATCAGAAATATTTTCGAACAGACTATTTATATGATACTAATAATTTATTTGTTTTTCCTGCTAGCATACGTAGTATCGCTATCATACTCAAAATGCTTAGATAAAGAAGATATTAATATGTTACTCGCAATCGAAAGAAAACTTGGGATAAACTTATCCATATTTAAAAAATAATAACTGTTCAGGTATTATAGAATATACCTCAGTTTCTTAATTATCTTCTCTATAAGCTTAATATAATTTTTACATAATGAGCTTATCCCAAAAATTGGTATAATCTAACTAGTTTTCAAATCTCTTTTGTATTAGGCAGCATCAGCAGAGATTTTTAAAGACCTGATTACAAATCTTCCAATATTTATCTTAATCTTAAATATTTCAAGACTAGGCCTGTAAAATGTCGAATCGTATCGATTTGCAGGAACTACAAGCAATGCTAGTGGTAATTCATTTAAGCTAACAAGGAAACTTAGCTTTAAGTTTTTTATTTTCTGTATCCCATAATATCCAATGTATTTCCTTTTTTAGCAGTAATGTCTTTTGTATCGATAAAGAATGTGAAAAATCAATCTTTTTTAGATTATAACCTTGTTTAAAGTATCATTGGATAGTTCTTGATAGATTCCTTGTTTACATAAATAGGGATTGAATCTGTGTACTATTGCCTATGTTCCGTTTCGTGGAATATCTGATACAACCATTGTAAGAACGTATAATATACCATTCATCCGATTTCTAAATAGGCATGAGGTGTCCCTTTATGTGGTTTCTGTAGAAGGGGACAACTTTCGATTATCTCCCATAGATCATCATCAATCTCATGAAACCTTAAGTTCTTAAAGGATCTCGATAAATATGTATTTAATAGTTTGAAAAATATGTGGAAATAGATTAATTGATTGTTATTACAAATATATCTTATTTCCACCATTTGAATATATAAATGATTTTGAGTATATAGTTTCCGAAATGTCAGAAGTGTTCCAATAATATTGCTTCAGAGGGCCATTCATCCATCCATATTTAACATTTGGATATCTCAAGTAAATATATGATTCCGGCTCAATTTCATTAGTATTATTATTCAACATTTCCCCCTGATCAATCGAACCATAGCTATAAAGCACAAGACTCGATTTCAAATCCGAATATATTGTATTGTTTGCTTTCCGATTTTTTGATAACCATTTGGTACCATAGATATCTTCGACAGTAAAATATGTTCCATATAAAAATTGTGTATCACGAACTATTCCACTATTTTTCATTCTTTCTTGGCTCAGAGAGATTGATCTTGGTTCATCTTTAAGAATTTCCTGAACAAAACCAACATTAAATAACATAAATAATATTAGGAAAATCGATAATAGTTTTAATGAATGTTTTAAATAGTGAGTTGAATGAGATCTCAGCACAAATTTATATATGCTATCAAATATAGTTATGGCGCCAATTACACAAAATAAGGATAATGCAATCGAACTGATGTGATATAATCGATGAATATTCATTCCCGTAGAGGAAGTAAAAAAAGATACTACCAAAACAGATAGAAGCACAATTGAAAAAGCCATATATTCTTTTGAAAAATTAAAGATTTTTGGATATACTAGACTTTTCAAAAAGCCTACAACGATAAAAAATTGTGATATAAGGTATAATCGTTTTAATATGTCACCACTAAGTGAATATGATTTCCCAGCAATTAAAGGAGTTGCACCTGTTTCGGGATTAAAAATATCGGTTAATATTGAATTATAAATATCTCTAAATAGTAGTGTTACGCTTTCAAATATATACCCACTCGTAAAAAGCATATACCAAAAAATAAGAATAACAAAAAACAAAGAAATAAAACTAATGGTATAGGTCTCGCTATGATAATGTAGATAATATTTCATGAACACATATCCTACAATACAAAACAAAATAAATAAGTAGGAGAGGCCATAATGAGATGTAATCAATCCAAATGAATATAAAATTACTAATATTCTTTTATTAAATAAACGATATTCGCTTAACATAACTAAAATTATAAGCACAAAAAATAGTTCTGCTATCTGTTGTCGTGCCAAAGAAACCATTTCTGTATAGAATACATATACTGAAACAAAATAAAAAACCGAAAAAAAAGCTATTTTGTCATTATTTATCTGTTTTTGGTATATATGGTATATTCCAAGAGATATAAAGGAAAATAAAAATGGATATATTATTTTGAAAACCCAATCTATACTTAAGTTACATATATTTGAGTAGATAGTAGGAAGTATTGAAATGCTTAACATCGCGGGAAGCTTCGCTGGAGTTTCTAAATCCAAATAACCTGCGGTTTTAACAAGGCTGGAATAATAATATTCATAATGAATATCCCATCCAGTTAAATACATGGAAATTAATGAACTATGGTATAATAGTGAAATTGAAATAATAAAGAGGCAGTAAGGATATAATATTTTCGGGATAACATCTAATGTAATAAGAACAACTATTAAGACTATCATAATTATTAAACACATCAAGAGAATATTATTATCATAAAAATTAACTAAATATGTTCCGAATATTGAGAAAAAAGGTAATGTGCATAAAAACAATACTTTAGAAGATAATAACTCTTTAACATCAATCAGTTTCACACTAGAGAAATCTTTGTCAACTACATAACATAAAATACATAGTATTAATACAATAACATTTAAAGCAATTAAAATTGGTAACGTAGAGATTGGGTTTTTTATCCCAAAATATAGATATAATCCGTTTATGGATATACTAGTAAACATCACTATCAATATACTTAACCCGATTGTATGTAATAGCAGTTCAACATTTCTCAACTTGTGTAATTTAAGAACTCTAACAAAGACGATTCCAGGTACAAATGTAAGATAAATAAATCCTATTATTTGTCTAAAGATGGGAAGTTTAAAACCTATAATATCTAACCCTAAAGCACCCCAAACCATTAAGTGCAAACTCAATATAATTGCAAAAAAAGTTTTGATATCTAAATCATTCAATATAAATGGATTAACAATTTTCATATTTTCAAATCACCCATGTGGTTATAAACATTTATTGTCTCCTCTGCAATTGAATCCCAAGACAATTCTTTTTTCATTTTTGTATATCCATTTTCACCTAATTGTTTTCGGAGGGGGGGATGTTTTAGAATTTTAATTATTGCATCTGCCAACTTTTCATGATCCTTTGGAGGCACAACGTATCCCGTTACCCCATCGTCCACAACTTCTGGAATACTGCCAACATCTGTGACAACCACCGGTATTTTGAACGAGTAAGCAATTGGAATTATTCCTGTTTGAGATCCTTCTGTATAAGGTAAAACAACAACACTTGATCTTTGGAATAATTCTGCAACATCATTATCGGGTATAAATTCATTTATTATCTCAAAATTTTCAGGGTTATCTATCAAAGGTTCGTACTTAGTGAAATCCCCCCTTCCAGCAATAATTATATTAACATTTGGGATATGAGTTTTAATTTTAGGCACGGACTTTATTAAATATTGAAGACCTTTATAATCTAATATTCTTCCAAAAAATAATACAGATCCATCTTCGAGAATCTCTTTTTTATATTTTGTAAAAAAAGAGTAATCGCCGTGCTTTATGACAGAAATATTCATTTCAGGATACCCTTTCATAACTAAAAGATTTTTTAATTTATCACCATGAACAAAAATATGGTTAGATGCCTTAAAATTCAATTTATTTATCAAATAGTTAACAAATAAGTGTTTTGAGCCAATGTGGGTATCAATATCATGCAATGTTAAAACAACATTTTCTTTTTTTAAGTAAGAGTATAAACCTAAAATCCAAATATGATTCGCAGTAATGTGTATAACGTCTGGTTTAATAGTCTTAAGAATCTTTAATACAGATATGAAATTAAAGATTCCTTTATTAAATCCAAAAGATGGTAATTTAACCAAATTTAAAGAAACATTATTTTCAAAAAGGTTTGTATCAACATTATCGCCAACAATTACACTAACTTCTTCATAATTAGACAATGCATTTGCAAGCTGGGAAGCATAATGAAGCATACCTCCTTTATTACATAAAGAAATTATAACTATTTTCATTAACTGAACCCCACACTAATCCAATAATAATTGAGTACACGAGATATTTGAACATACAAGCATTTACTATTTTGCATAGATATCACATTCCAATTTATCCAATTATTTTAAAATAATTCATATGATTTTAAAATTTCCAATGAAATATTGTGCCATGTAAAACGCTCTGCATATTGCCTTATTTTTTCACGATCCCATTTTTTGTTAAGTGCGAAAGAAATTACTTCTTCCAAATCCTTAGGGTCTGCACTATCACATAATAGCCCATAATCTTCAGAATTTATTATCTCTGGAATTCCTCCTACTCTTGTTCCCACAAATGGCTTGCCACATCCCAAGCATTCGAACATTACCGTAGGATTTCCCTCTTCCAAACTAGGCAGTACAAAGAGGTCAGACGCATTTAACCAGATAGGAATTTCATTGTGAGGTTTCTTGCCAATTAGACGCACGTAATTTTCTAATTGTAGATTCCTTATTTGTTGTTCAATCTTTGTTTGTAATGGCCCGGAACCAATTATTAAACAACTGACATCTTTGTTTAATTTTATTATTTCAGCAATTGATTCAATTAAGTATTTATGCCCCTTCACTTCAAATAAATTACCGACACTGACTAAAATTTTTCCATCTTGTGGCAGTTCTAATTTTTTGCGACATTCATGTTTATCCATTAATTTGAATGAATTATCATCAAAACCATTTGAAATTACTATAATCTTTGTAGCAAAATCTGGAAACATTCCATCCATAATTTCTTTTTGTTTGTTTGAGACTACAAAAAAAGCAGTTGATTGCTTCAGAATAAAATAAAATATTTTTTTATATTTTATAAAAATTTGCTTAGATGGTCTGTAATGAAATGTAATAAATATTTTTTTATTGCAAAATGATGATGTTAATGATCCACTAATTGCAGACACAAAACTAAAAAAACCGCCTGATACTTGAATATGCATTATATCATATTCTCTCCGTCTCATTATAGAATTGATAGTTAACCCTAATGTTCTTTGATAGAGTTTTCTTATGAAAGTCCCTTCGGAACTTTGAACATTTTTTCCAGACAAATTGTATGATATAAGATTCACGCCCATATCAGATAAACATTTGCTCAGATATTTAGTATGTGTTGAAACGCCACCAGCTATATTTAGCGGTCCACACATTAAAACTTTACTCATAACTATCCCTCACCGAGTTCTCTAAATACGTTGCCATAGCTAACATCATCCAAGCCTGTCCCCATCGCATATGAGGAATTTTGTTTATAAAAAAAGGCCATTTCTGATAATAAAAATAACCAGACCCATCTTGCATATTATTGATAGTCCAAGAAAGTATTTGCTTTGCAAATTCTGTATATTTATCATCTAATTTGCTCAACTTCGAAAATGAAATAATGCCTTGTGTTTGATTATGTATATCTGTTGGATATGGAAATGGATAACGGAAATAACTACTACCATTTTTACGGAACATTATGTTTTGGTAATAGCTAGTAGCTTTGTCGATGCATTCAACAATATCTTTTTTACTTTCTGAGTGAGGAAGATAAGCTAATAATCCATCAATAATATATCCTTGATGAAAATCTAATTGTACTCGTTTCTTTGAACCATTCTTGTGGATGCTGTAGTCCCATGAACCGTTCTCTTTTTGAGTTTGTATTAATGTTTGAGAAGCTTTCTCGCAAATTGAACGATATTTGGCATTATCTTCTATGTTTAAAACAGCCGATAATGCCTCCATAGCCTGAGCTGAGGCATTTAATGTAATATGCTTTGGCTTACTACCAGATTTATATGCGAAAAATGGATAATGATCTTCATCCTGAAATAGTTCATCAACCAAAAAATCTGCTGCACTTATTGCAATATTCTTTTCTTCAACATTTTTAGTAATATGATAGGAGTTTATTAAAGCTATGATTGCCTGACCCGTACCAATAATATCTGGAACATCGACAGATAAAGTGCTTTTCTCAAGAGTAATATATGGGTAGTAATGGCTTGCCCAACAATCATACCCATACTTTTTTCTCAGAGATTTATTCTTAATGAAATCAATTGATTTATTCATTTCAATAAGATACTTATCATCTTTTGTAGTATTATACAAAGAAGCGTAAGATTGAGTAAATAAAGTCATGCCCTTTAAGTCAATCCCTTTCTCAATTTTAAGTATATTTCTCATATTGATAGGACTGTATTTATTGACCTGTAACAAAAGTACTTTAAGATAAGGATTTGTTATTTTTTGTGTCAAATTACTATTTAGACCATCATAAATATCCCAACCAACGTATTGGTTATTTGAAACCCACTTATATAAAGAATCAACAGATTCAGTAATCTTAGAGTTAGCATCATTAAAAGTCATTGATCTGCCCCTATGATTTCTGCAATCTTTTCACTCGCATCACCATTGCCAAATCTTTCTTTATACATGCTTAAAGAAGGATTAAAGCCATTAACCATCTTGACAATCTTTCCCTTATCTGCACCAACCAACACATTCCAACCATCTTCAACAGTTTCAATCCATTCCGTATTTTCACGTAATGTGATACATGGAATCTTCAAAATGTAAGCTTCTTTTTGAATACCGCCTGAATCAGTAAGGATTATTTTAGCATTATTCATTAATTTGATGAAATCAAGGAATCCAACAGGCTCAATTAACTTTACTGATGATGCTAATTTGTCGTACAAATTATACTCTTTTAAAAGCTTTTTCGTCCTGGGATGAACAGGGAATACGACTATATCTTCCAGTTTAGAAAAAGCATCTACAATGTTTTTGATATTTGTGAGATTATCAGTATTACTGGCACGATGGACAGTTGCAAGCAAGTAGTTCTTGCTTTCCAAATTCAGATCATTCAGAATTCTAGATTGCTTTTCTGCAATATCTTTGTTGTATATCACAGAATCAGCCATAACATCCCCTGTTAAAAAGACATTATCAGAAATTCCTTCATTTTTCAAATTGTTTACAGCATTTTCTGTTGGACAAAATAGGACATCTGAACAATGGTCCGTTAATATCCGGTTTATTTCTTCAGGCATCGTTTTGTCAAAGCTTCGTAAACCAGATTCAACATGTACATTCTTTATATGTAATTTAGAAGCGGCCAAAGCACCTGCAAGTGTCGAATTTGTATCACCATAAGTCAAAACAAGATCAGGTTCTTCTTTGATAAGGACTTTTTCTATCTCCTTTAGCATCTCTCCTGTTTGATATCCGTGAGAACCAGAACCAATTCCCAGAAAATGATTAGGTTCAGGGATGTGTAACTCACTGAAAAAAACATTATTCATCTCATAGTCATAGTGCTGACCCGTATGAATCAATATTTCATCATGTTTTTTTCTTAATTCTTTTGAAACCACGGATGCTTTTACGAATTGTGGTCTCACACCTACTATGCTCGCTATTTTCATGATGCTACCTCATCGAAACTTATACTGGACATCTGGATCTTTTTTTATTATTTTAAAACTATTGGGATAATTTTCTACAAACCATACCATAAATTTATTCACATCGATTTTGTCTTTCAACAAACGATCTCTTTTGGGTTTCCATTCTTCCTTCAGATTTCTTCTCTGCACAAGTTCAATAGCTTTATTTATTGCATCATTCGAGTTATTATAATTAAAAATAAGACCATATTTTTTTTCAAGTTCGATGAAATTGCCCATATCATTCTCACCAACAAAGGAATTACAACGTATTGCAGGTGTTCCCAATATAGCAGCTTCAGTTGTCGTTGTTTGAGAATCACAAACCAACATTTTAGCATAATATAATACATCATGCATCCTCGTAGATTTTGTTGGTAATTTGTATTTTAATAATTCTGCAGGTAATGGTTTTTCCGAAGAAATGAAGACATTTGTATATTTAGATAATTCCTGTACGAATTCTATTTTGTTTTGAATACCCGTTTTCCCAACATCATGATATGCGCTCATAGCAACAAATCTTAACACAATATATTCATCATTACAACCTAATCCAAGTTCATCATAAACAGAAGGATTTGGCTTGAAGTAATTTGGATGGAGATAAGCCATTTCTTTATAACCATCGATTTTGATGATTTTATCATTTTTTAGCTCTTTATTGAAACTCGATGGTATATATATAGCATCAGCGAAAGGAAAAGAAAGGATCCGACCAAGCGCAACGGGTTCTGAATCACTTGAAATTATGTAAGGCCTTCGCAAAATCTTACTTATGTGGGCTGAAACTGGAGATCCTCTGCTTATAAATAGATCGGGTTTGAATTTTTTGGCTATTCTTAGCATATTATATTCAAGTTTAATTAACAAAGGAATCTTACCGAGCAATCGAGAGTTTCCTCTATTTTTTCCAAGAAGTTCATAATTAAACCCATAATTATCTAATAAAGAAAGAGTAACATCTTTATCTGTTGTACAAATTTTGACATCATGCCCTTTTTCTTCAAGAGACAAAATCATATTTTTAAAATGATGGACATGCGCAGGATGTCCAATTTCAACTATTATTTTCATAACATACTCCCACCAATTTTAGATTTATATAAACAATATATGATGTGTATTATATATCTGATTTATTTATTTTTTTTATAACCCTCGCAGGGTTTCCAACAGCTACACTATATGGAGGTATGTCCTTTGTGACAATTGACCCACCGCCAACGATAGAACATTTACCAATTGTTATTCCTGGTAAAATTATCACCCCAGCACCAATCCAAACATCTTCTTCAACAGTAATTGGACCATATTTTTTTGGATATAATTTTATTAGCTTAGAATTATTAGGGCTTGAAGATATAAGAAATGTAACTTGTGGACCTATTGCAACCCTGTTGCCTAATGATAAAAATTTTCCAAGGGAATAATCTACTATTTCCATATTCGGACAAATGTGGGCATCATCTCCAATTTTAACTCCGAGCAAACGGTAATAAAACTTTCTAGTAATAGGAAATATGGCAGATTTTGCCAACCTTATAAGCACAGCAGAATATAACGATTTAACTTTTGTTATTTTCAGCTCTTTTTTATCATAATAAAATTTTTGCATAACACATCTCCCAATTGAAATACTATTTGAATATAATCTCATTTCATGTGCCATATTTTTTGTATACCCCTCAATTCTTTTTGACCATAGGGTTCATAATTTCATCTAGTAACAAACAAATATGGAGCATAAATTATTTCGAAGATGAAAGGCTTTAAATCATGACTGTCATACACTGCAAATTCAAGTTTTGTACAAGATTTTTTCTCTGATTTCTTTTTGAAAATTGATTTAAATAACACAAACGAATCAGTAATAATATCCTTCCAACATGCTTCATTCCATTCATTTTTTACAATTGGTTCATTAAAGTAAAGATAATTATAGAGACTCATTAAAAAAGGAGATTCTGATTTATTAGAAATTGTATGCCATTTCCATGTTCTTGGATTGACTTCTAAAAATTTATATTTCCCATCCCGTTCATCCTTTTTAAATTCAACTTCACATAGCCCTCTGTAACCGGCCCCACTTAGTATTTTTTTTGCATTTTCGAGAAGATTGGTATCTTTTATCGTTTCAGTAAATGTTGAACAGCTACCAAAATCTATAGGATATTGTCTTTTTCTTCTTGCAACTAAACTTACCAGAGGCTTCGTTCTATCAAAAAAGAAACATGCTGAATATTGGTTATTACTGTTTCCAGGGATTATTTCCTGTACAATTACCTCATCTTTAGGAATATATGAGAGTACTTCTTTGTAATTGACAACCAACTCATTTCGGTTGTTGCAGACCAAAATCTTCTCCCCAATCTGACTGTGGAGTTTGTGCATTACTGCAGGTTTTATAATACAGGGATAATCCAGATCTATATTTTCTAAGTCTTCAATACTATCTGGAAAATATGTTTTTGGCATATCGAGATCCAAGTCATGTGCAAGCTGGTATGCGATTCTCTTATTGTAAAAAATTTCAACAATATCCCAATCATCAACGCTAATCTTGTAATAATTTTCTAGTATGCTTTTATTCTGGCTCAATATTCTAACATGATTGTCATCTGTTGCTATCAATAACCAATCATTTAAGTCGTATTTTTTATTTAATTCAATCAAAAATTGTATAAAATCCTGGTTTTCATCAATTTTTATGAATTTTGTGCAATATTTTGAATGCTTAGATATATTTATGTTATTTGTATCTAAAACAAAACAGGGGATACCGTTTCTTCCAAATATCCGTATAATTCCCAATCCTTGGACATGGCCACCTATTACAATAACACCCTTTTTACTCTGAATCATTTTTCCTTACCCCCATCAAAATCTTCTTCCCCGAATTAAATGCAAGATCCTGTAACCAGAATAAAACCCAGTTAAAAGCATTTGAGGTCCATCGGTCCGGATGCAGTGAAATATAAAAGTTATTGACTCCCCCACCCTCTATTAGTTCAATAAGATCATCAGTTGTATCAGCAAAGACCTTTTCTGTTTTTCCAGGAATAAAATCTCTCAGGTTGTTCTTTGAGTTCCACCCCCGTCCAGTATCAGTGAAATAATTGAGATCTTCTCCGACAGATAAATATGCCTCTCCAAGAATTCCAAAATCCTTGAAATCATAGGTATCCCATAGATCTCGGTTGTCATATTTTGATAACACGGCCCCATGCATGCAGATTGTTTTAAGGTTGCTGATCTCTCTGAATTTATTCACATCATCCTTGAATAATTCGATGGCATTTTCACGGTCACCCTTTGCAGTGCTTAAAGTCTCATAGTGGTATCCGACCTCATGTCCCATCTTCTCGATCTCTTGTATGATTTCAGGAACAAAAACGTTATTGCGGGTTCTGAAATAGTAAGTTGCCTGTATTCCCAGTTCCTCTTCTATACGCGCGGTTTTCAGTGCGGTCTTGGCCCATCCGTCTACGTCATGACGCATCAGGACAAAACGCTCAGGAAGCTTATTGCCTGCTGACAGGTATCGGTCCATGGTGATGGTGGTGTAGTTATCCGCTATTGCAGCACAGAGTTGGTGGAACTTGTCAAGTGTAAAATCAAGATTATGAATATTTAACATCCCAGATCACCCCAATGCTTTAGTAGACCTGTGATCGAATCCAGATCTTTTTTGTTCATGTTCGGATGAGTTGGTATCGTTAAAGTTTTATTTGCCATTTTATCAGCTATTGGATATTCTATCGATTTTTTGTTGAACAGGGGTGGAAGTGAATCCACCAGATATGGAGTTACTTCTATTCCCGATTTTATAAATGCATTCATGAGTTTATTTCGATTATCTCTGTTTATTTCTTCAAAGTAGATCGGCAAGCGCGAAAAGCTCGGCTTTATCTGCCCGGATATTTTTGGAAATAACAGGCCCTCACGATCTAAATTATCCATCAGGTAGTTGGCATTTTTAATTCTTGTATTGTTAAAAGTGTCTAGCTTTGGTAGTTGCTGTATACCCAGAAGAGCCTGGAACTCGGTGTACTTGTACATTAACTCCTGTATCTCATAATATGAAGTTGAATTTGTTTCTCCCAGGTTTTTGTTTCCCATTAATTTGTACATTAATGAGTAAAAAATACTAGCATTGCAAAGTGAATATCCAATGAGATACGCAAATGTCTTGATCTGATGCACAACACCATAATTTTTGAAACTATTATTGATTGCAGATATCTTATCTGAAAGTTCCCTGTTATTGGTACAAACAATGCCACCATGAATCGTAGAGATAGGCTTACCCATATTCATACTAAATAATCCGGCATCTCCAAAAGTACCGACTTTCTTACCATTATATTCAGCACCCATTGATTGGCAGGAATCTTCAATTACCATAGCACCATGATCATGAGAAATTTCTGTAATATCATCTATGGAACAGGGATAACCGAACATATGGGCTGCGATTACAACTTTAGTTTTACTTGATATTTTTTCACGAAGATCGACTGGATTCATATTATATGTGTATGGCTCGAGATCAACAAATTTGACCTTAAAACCCATCTCAATCACAAGTCTTGGAACATCTTCACAGGTGTATGCAGGAACAATGACCTCATCACCTTTTTTTAGATCACATGCTTTTAGTATGGTATATAAGCCAGAAAAACCAGAACTTGTAAGATCTACGTATTTGCAATTCAAATAATTAGAGAGGTCAGCTTTAAATGTTGTGCAACCAATTGAATTATTTGTTAAATAGGCAGATGCTGTCTTCAAAATTTCCTGCGGATAAATGGGTGCCTGGGAAATTGGGATCATTGCATAACCCCGATTATTTCTTGTTCAATATCAATGACATGACAATTTTTCAACAGGTCCAAATATTGCATTTTAAAAATTTCATGACTCACAATTAGTTGCAAGCAAAGGACTTCAGTTTTATCATGCATCATGGTACCTCCCTCCTAATGATTGGACCAACTTTGTTTGCCAAAGATAAGGGTAATTTAGTCCATATTTTTGCGAATTTGCCATATTTATCATGTGGTGAAATTATCTTTGATGGCGGATAACAATAACAATTCAATGGAATCTCATTACAACCCCACCGAGTTTTGAATGCCTGATTACCGGAATTGTTCAAACTTCTACCAAAATCAACCCACAATATATCGTTTTCAGATGCTTGTTTTACACAATTCCAGTACATGAAATCATTAGGTGCAAATTTAAAATATTCAGACAGCGATGCACCCCATCCAGTAATTAATGTATCTTTGAATGTTAGTAGATAGAAAGCAGATACTGGAAGATTACCTAAATTTGCTCTTGAAATGAAGGTATTATCTGGAAATTGTTTAAGAATATTTTCAAAAAAAGTGTGACTATGAGCCGGCGTGCCCAGACGCTTCATACTCTTAGCATATATTTCATAGAATGTGGATATTGAATCTAAATTTGAATCAATTTCATATTCTAAATTGCTTTTTTCCCCTTTTCTTATTCTGTTTCTAACATTTCTGTTCATATTATTCCAGATATGTTCATGTCCTTTTGAAATATCTAGAAGAAATGTAGAACAATTTATTGTAGAACTAATATTTTGATGAGTATTATTTTCTTTCAAACATCGAAACTCGCAATAATCCACACCCAATTTGTTTCCAAGATCAATTGCTTCATCAATTAATGCCTTTTCAACAAGTTCATCAGCAGTGCAAGCTCCGCCATAAGGAGAAAATGCAACAGATACAAAGTGTTTTCCAAAAAAGAGATTGTTAGTATAAAATAATGGGAAAATACCAGCAATTTCTCCGGTCTCGTTTTCAGCAAACAAATAATAAGGTTTATGGGAATAAGTTTCTTGGATTACATTTTTCCATCCAGTTTGATGATAAAATGTAGTGCTGTCATTTTCCATGACAAATTCGTCCCACCTCATTTCATCTTTAGGCTTCAATTGTTTTATCTCAATTTCCATAATAATCACCTAAAGCATCCCCTAAAGGGACTTTATTGACATCGCTCATCTTTTTTAATAAATAGCGGATCCTTTTTTCAATAATATCCCCTTTTAGCATCCAGTATAAAGGTCTTCCTTTCCCAATACATGGAAATTTTTCATCTGAGATATCAATAGGATGAAAATAAAACACCGTATGTCCCCTTTTCAAACTCTGCTTCAGCCCTTTCAAGATCATACGGGCACCCAAAAACCTCAGCATTGGTCCGCCAGATGTGGGGATCTTTATACCCATATCATAATAAGCCCACGGGAACTCAACAAAATTCCCGTTCCTGGCAGGCTCTAGGCTGTCTGCAGCTGGATGATAAGGAACAGAGGAAACACCATTCAAAGAAGAATCAGTTTTATTATACAGAGAATTGACACACACTGATGAATCATACTTAAAACCAATTTTTTCAAGTGATTTGAGCATCTGTCCAGTCACTATTGCATTCGGTGCCCGGTAACCAATTACTTCTTTTCCGGATATTTTTTCAAGTATTTCCTTTGCCTCCAAGGTACTTGTCTCAAATTCTTCAATGGTCATCAGGGATTCTTTTGTTCTTGGATCGAACTTGCATGAATGATTCGCACCATGGCATCCAATTTCATGCCCCCTTGCACATATGGATTCGATCAGACCAGGATAATGCTCTCCAATATCCGCAACAACAAAGAACGTGGCAGTTACGTTAAATTCATCAAGAAGATCCAGTATTCTTCCTGTAGGCTCACTCAGGTAATCATATCTATCATTCCAGTTCTCAAAAAATTCGTTTACATCTTTGTAAACCGAAAAACGGGACCCACAAACCGATGGGATATGATACCAATCTTCAAGGTCAACTGTAACTGATAAACTACTATTTCCTACCTTCTGATTAGGATGGAACACATCACGGGATTGCATCAAGCCCTTTTTTACAAGATTAACTGCAATATCTAGTGAATAATATAAGCTCCACTCAACAATACTTAAAGACCATCTTTCCGGATGTGTTAGGATATAAAAGTTATTAAATTCATTATTCTCGATCAATTCAATAAGATCATCAGTCGTATCAGCTAAGATATGTTCTGTTTTATTGGGAATATAATCTCTCATACTATTCACAAGAGTCCAGGACCTTCCGGTATCAGAGAAATAGTTGAGATCCTTATCCACAGATAAATAAGCTTCCCCGGTTATACCAAGATCCTTGAAATTGTAGGATTTCCAGAGATCTCGATTATCATATTTTGAAAGGGGTCTACCGTGCATGCAGATGGTTCTAACGTTGGCGATCTTCCTGAACTCATCCAAATGAGATTGGAATAGTTCGACCCCCTTTTTCGGGTCGCCATTTGCCTCGCTTAATGTCTCGTAGTGGTAACCGACCTCATGACCCATTTCCTCGATCCCTTGTATGATCTCGGGCTTGAACACGCTTTTGATCGATCTGAAATAGTATGTTGCCTTGATGCCCAATTCATGCTCGATCCGCGCGGTTTCCAGTGCGTTTCCTGGCATCCTGTCAACATCATGGCGCATCAGCACGAACCTGGCAGGATGCTCCTTATCCATGTATTCTGCCATTGTAATCGTTGGATAGTTATCAGCTATTGCCTCACAGAGACGGCGAAACTTATGGATCGTGAAATCATGGCCATCAATACTCAGCATCAGATATCACCACACTGCAATCTCTCACGAATGTGAAGTTTTTTAAGTGTATGACCCCTACTAGAGTCACAATGTTCATCCTTGGCCATATAGGAGTCACGCTCGCCGTATTCTTCCTTGTGAGCCTTGCGATTCCGTCTATCAGACGTCATCTTGATTACCGGTTCATTGCACTGGGAGCCCTGCTGCCGGACCTGATCGATAAGCCCATAGGCAGGATACTGTTTGCGGAGTCGTTGGCCAGCGGGCGGCTGGTTGCACATACGCTTGTATTTGTTATCGTTACGTTCTTTGTGGGTTATGCGCTCTACCGACAGCGGGGAGAGAGTCGTGTGGTCCAGATAGCAGGGGCCTGCGGCCTGCATCTTGTGGAGGACCGTATGTGGACGAGTCCTGTCACGCTTCTCTGGCCGATGCTGGGCTGGGAGTTCCCTGAAGGGAGCAATTATGGGAGTTTTCGGGATTATCTGTTGCATATTACCACGCTCTCTTATGTGCCTGAATTTTCGTATGGGTTCGTTGCCGAGCTTTTCGGATGGCTGGTCCTTGGGGTTATTTTCGTGCGCTACTGGCGAACCCTGCGGGCCCACTAATCGTTATTCTGTATGTTGATCTGTCTGTGATATGTGGCCGGTTCTGGGGATGGGAGTTTCCGCATGGATCAGTTAGGGGGTTTTCGCATTATCTGTCGGTAGTTACCACGAACAGTTTTCACCTGAGCTCTCGAACAAGTACATGTTTGAACTTGCAGTGTTCATCGTAGTGATAGACTGGTAGCTCTTCCGGATCATTGTACCCCGCACGACCGATCAGGATTCATAACATGTTTTCTCGGAGTATCGCATGCCCTTGTCCGATTCCTGCATATCGAAGAACATCGCAAACAGGAGGAATTGCACACCTGAAAGGAACATCACTGCATCCAGCAGAACATAGTTCATCTGGACTGCGAAGCCCCCCAGGGCTGCAATGACCAGGGACAGACCAAAGACCACTCCAAAAGGTATCAGGAGCATCGACAGTATATAGAACAATACCAGGGGATGGAAACTCATCACCATGTATTTTGTCTTAAGTCTCCAGAGGAAGCTCTTGAACAGCATCGCAGACACCTTCACCATGTACGGACTGTACCTGATGGTGGACTTCTCCTCGCCATATCGCGAAGGCATGGTAATGTCCTTGGTCTTAAAACCAAAGGCATTCAGCCTCACGAGCATATGATTGCAATAACCGTAATAAGTGTAAACATCATCTAGCCCGATACCGATAAGGGCATCCTTTGAGATGGCAGTATAACCGTTCTGAGGGTCCATGATGTGCCAGTAGCCACTGCCGATCTTTGTCAGAATGGTCAGCACTGCATTACCGACCTTACGCCACTTGCTCATCCCTATGTGGTATTCTATATCCATCAGACGATTGCCCTTGGTATAATCGGCCCTGCCCTCGATGATAGGGATAATAAGCTTGTACAACTGATCAGGGTTCATCTGGTCGTCGCCGGCCATCACGGCCACAACATCCATATTCTCCCTCAATGCCTTCTTGTAGCCATTGATAAGGGCAGCACCCACGCCTTTATTGGTCTCGTGTGTTATCACGAACACCCTAGGGTCGTCCAGTGTCTCGATGACCTGTGCAGTATTATCGGTACTCGCATCATTTATCACATAGATACGGTCAACATACTGGGGAATACCTGCAATTGTGGCCTTGATAAGCTTCTCTTCATTGTACGCAGGCACTACCACACCTATGCGTTTGCTTGCCAACAACTCCCTCTTGACCGGATCGATTATCTTGATAGGCACTTCACGCACAATAAAACCGGACTTGATGGCATCATCGATCAGCTCCATCTCAATACCATCACCGGCCTTTGTGAACTTGAAAACATCGAGCGTCTTTGAAGAATATGCACGGAACCCGCTGTCCTTGATAAGCCGGGCTTCGCTTGCAGCCTCCACATTCTCGAAATTAGTATCAATACCAATGCCTGATGAAGTAACATAAGCACCATTCACAACATCTGCATCTTTTGAGAGCACAGGGTTCAATATTGCAGGGATATCATCAGGATTGTGAAAACCGTTCGCATAGATGGTCACAAGCACAGTAGGGTTCAGTTTCTTCGCGGCTTCAAAAGCAGTTGCCAGTGCAGCAGATTTACCCAAATTGCCGCCATGCCTGATCACCCGTGCACCCATATTAGTAGCAATATGGGCCGTAGCATCGCTACTACCATCATCAACAAGAATTACATGGTCTACATAATGCTTCGTCCTTTTAATGATGTTCTTGATATGAACCTCAGCATTATACGCAGGAATGGCTGCCACTACGGTCATTGCCATACCTCATGCTCATTTTTTGGATAAGTATGAATTATAATTATATTAGTAAATACAAATTTGCACATCACCAAACCACCTCACCAGTAGAGAACAATGAGATGCACAATATATAAATGTGACTATTGATAGTGCAAGCTAGATCCAATGAATTGAAAGGTACTGCCGCACAATGCCGATTATGAAATACACAATTTTAATAAATGGATTACACATAAACACAAACGATATATAATAATTATCATAAGTCAGCCATCTATGCAAAAATATTATGCAACAACAGAGCCAATTCGATGTTAAATATAAAAAAGACCTGATATACACAAACCCCCATATCCCCCACAATCCCACATACACAACGATACACATCCCCAAAAAAAAGACACGATTTTATATCAGTCTGCCATACAATAATTCATGGGACGAGAATTTTCAGACAGGGATAAAGAGATCTTCAACAAGCTTGCACCTGAGAACGGCGGTACGCACATGTCCCCCATGGGACACCCCTATCCGTTCATATTGAGGCCGATATCCCACAAGTTCGTGGAGGACGCAGACGATTTCAGGGAAAGACTTGAAAGACTTAACGGGGAAGAGCTTGACTACCTTGTAGGGCTTGCCCTGGAAGGGGAAGAGGACATAAGGTCCCTTGAGGATGAGGACGTGGACACGTTCTTCGAGCTTGTGGAAGAGAAGGTCTCAAAGGAGAGGGCAAAGGAGCTGCGCCTCCATTTGGGGATGGCATGAAGCAACTGCTCTTCGGGACCGCAGGGTCCCCCTTAAGCTCAAAGAAGAAAGGCTCCATTGATGGGATCAGGCGTGTAGCCGAGCTTGGGCTTGACTGTATGGAACTGGAGTTCGTGCGGGGGGTCCGCATGAAAGAGGAGACCGCTGCAGATGTCCGGCAGACAGCAGGGGAAGAGAACGTGGCCCTCAGTGTGCACGCCCCTTATTACATCAACCTCAACTCTGCCGAAGCAGAGAAGATCGAGGCCAGTATAGAGCGGATCTATCAGTCTGCACGCATAGGTGCCCTCTGCGGAGCATCATCCATCGTTTTCCACCCTGCCTACTATCAGGGCCAGAGCAGCGAAAAGGTCATGGAGAAGGTCACCGGGCTGCTCGAAGCTCTTACTTCAAGGCTAACTGATGAGGGCATCGATGTAGTGCTTCGCCCGGAGACCACCGGCAAAGCCACACAGTTCGGCGATCTGGAGGAGACCCTGATGATGGCATCAGCCATCGAGGGGGTAATGCCCTGCATAGACTTCTCCCATCTGCACGCACGCAGCTGCGGAGAGTATAATACCATGGAAGAGTTCAGAAGCGTCTTTGAGAGCGTGGAAAATACCCTGGGAAGGGGTGGCCTGGATAACATGCATTGCCATGTCTCAGGTATAGCCTATTCAGAGAAGGGGGAGAAGAACCACCTGGTGCTTAGTGAGTCGGACCTTAACTATATGGACCTCATGGCAGTGTTCCAGGAATTCCACATAAAAGGGCTTGTGATATGTGAAAGCCCGAACCTTGAAGAGGATGCCCTTCTTTTGAAAAGCACCTTCATAAACTGAGATCCATAGAAATGGTGGCCAAAAGATAGATGGACCTTTATGAGAATTTAAGAATTTTCCAGTCGAAACCATTATTTACTAACAGAACGGAACTTGAACATAAGAAGATTTTATGAAAGTAAGTTCTGTGGCACAAAGCAGAACATTTCAAAAAGGTGGTACTTATGAGCAGATTATGCACTGGAATAACGTTAGTTTTAGCCCTATTGATCACATTCTCATTCATGACAGTGGCATCTGCAGATACCATGAATGACGAATACATAATGGAAATAAGCATTGATGAGAACCACGTCAGTTTTGCCGATCATGATGGCACGGCAGAAGGCAACTGGATCGCCTTAAGCGGCGGAAATAGCTTCAAGATACCCGAGCCATTCACATGCACCTACAACGGCGTAAGCAGTAAGAACGCCATGATAAAAGGAAGGAACGTCACGGTCGAGCTCAACGTGGAAGATAATAAGGACCACGTAATGACCTACCCCTACGGCACCCACCAGATGTACGTGGCAAAGGACGGAATGAACGATGTATCCTTCACATTCCACGGCTCTGACCACTTCGCTGACAGAGAAGTGGACGTATATCTTTACAACTCATCCATAGTCGACCTGAAACACATCTGTGAGGACCTCATGGAAGGAGATACAACAAGTGCCCAGGCCCTCTATGACAACTCCCGGGAAGACGAAGCTGTCCTTGATGCCAACGGGGACATGTCAATGACATACACAGACATGGAAGCCGGCTGCTACTCGATAATGATCATCCTCACCGATGACATCACCGAGGAGAACATAATGCTCTCCGTCACCGCCTTCGAGGTCCTCGACTACGAGGCCGACCTGAAGACCACACGCAACAGCAATAACGTTCAGCTCGACATCAGCATGGAAGATGCACCCGATGAGACCTACTACTACGGTGCGATCCTCATAAAGGAAAGCGCATACACCACCGATGTCCGTGTGGAGTTCGATGGTACCCAGAAAGGATTCGACATGCTCATTAACGCTGATCGCATAATAGAGGGATTCGACCTTGTCGGCATTTCCAAGGAAGATATTGACGGTGAAGAATTAGAGGAATGCCTCATCGACATCTTCGGTGCTGACAACATATCCATAGTCTGTGAAGAGGTAGATGGCAACAATGCAACATTATATGCAGACACCACGGGCCTTTCCGAAGGAGATTATCTGGTGTTCGCAGGAGTTACCTCCGGCTACGACATGGTGGCCTTTGAACAGGATGAGATGTACATCACCAGCGTAGGGATGGGACTCTCCGGAGGTCCGGACGAGGAGATACCTGTCAATGATACGAGGAACGGCATACGCTTGCGCATTGGTATGAACCAGACCTTAATAGACGGCCTGGTCCTGATAGAGAAAAAGACAACATTGCCAGATGACGTCACTACGCCACCGTTCAACACCCCCTTAGGCTTCGTCAAATTCACAGAGAACGACAATCTCAGCCAGACAATGGAGTACGCCTACATCTACCTGGACTACGAGGACAGTGAGCTGAACGGACTGGCTGAAACTGACCTGAGGATCTACTGGTATAACGAGAACAGCAACGCCTGGGTATATCTGGAAGGACCTGGAAACCCCTCATTCTGCCTTGAGACCGGCCAGAACACCACAGAGAATTACATCTGGGCCAAAGTGACCCACTTCTCCACATACGCCCTTGGCGGAGATGTGATAGAAACTGAGGCTCCTGCAAAGACCAAGGACTCTGGAAGAAGTGGAGGCGGTGGTTTTATGAGTGCAATAGGGGATCTGTTCAACCCTGAAGAAACAGATGAGGATATCATCGAAGAAACGAACGATGAAATGCTCACCAAGGAACCAGCATTCGACATCCCTGAAGTCATTCCATCAAAGAACCCCAAGGACAATATGTACGTAACAAGCCCCAAGGACAATATATACGTAACAAAGAACCCCGGTACAATTGTAGCCACAATTGTAACTGCAATAATACTCGGAATGTTCATGGTTATTAGAAGAAGGAGAGATGACTGAGGCCAGAAGAGATTATCTCTTCTAGCCCCATTCCCAATACGAACTTTAAAGATAAAGATCAGATGTCAACAAGTATATATAACATACAACCAGATATGAAAATGGTGAAGGGAGACGGTATAAAATGCTTACAAGTATAATTTCAACTACAAGCGCAGCATCATCTACTGCGTTATCAATGACAACAGGAATAGGTTTACCCGAGTACGGAGTACTTGCGGTGGTAACACTTATATTTTTACTCTCTGCAAAAGAGATACTATCAGCATCCAATTACTGGAAGAAGTCAGTTTGTGCATCTCTTGACATGACCATATTCCCATTATTGGTTGTTTTTGCAGGAATTGTCATCTTCAAAGTTGCAGAGATCATCTGAATCTGATCGAAGTGAAAAAACCTTCGATCGTATTTTCTTTTTTAATTTGACCTACACCTTTTGAACTGATGTTGTATTGGCCCTGCACCTCGATTTGCACTGTTCTGTATCAATGGATTTGGCCCCCCCATCAAAATTGAGCCGACAACCGAATTTAATCACACCCAAAACTATCATGCCAAGATGAACAATTGTGAATATCAGTTTGCAGCATGTTAAAATAGATCACCCGAGGCACAGAACCCTCCATACCATTTCTGCCTTTGCCCCAAATACTCACGTTTACGGATTCATGCCAGATGAGGCAGAACCCCGAAAAGGAACACATTGATAAAACCGTGAGTGACACTCACAAGGAAAAGACTTCTGCTTTTCTGATACATTGATCCAAGCAACAGACCTGCAAAAGCAGTGAAAATGATCTCATAGGGAGTGCCATATCCGGAGTGCATAATTCCGAAAAGGATACTTGCAAGGAAAAGCCCACGATAATTACCGATCATTTCCTGTAGTTTCGTTTGCAATATTGACCTGAAAATGATCTCTTCAAAAAAACCTACAAAAAGGACCATCACCAGTGAGAGCTTGAGCAAGTTGAAAAATGAAAGGTCAGGAATAAGATATGCAGGTTTGATGATCGTGAACTCACCCAATGCAATGCCCAGACCTACTAATAGAGCAACAGGAATTTCATAATAATTTATAGCTTTCCTCAGCCCCAGATACCCCCAATCAAGCCCCTGGTCCTTCACCAGAACATAGATAGGTATCAAAAGAGGGGCATAGATGAACACATAAGAGTATAATGTCAGCTCAAAGAACACCGGCATCGAAAGGTTCAATATACGCAACAGGGAAAGCAGAATGAAAGCGCGTAATAAATACTGCTTATCCACATCATCGATCAAAATGGTCGATAAGGTCAGGACCACCAGCAAAATGATATGCACCAATGTAGAGAACTTTGTATACCCCAGGAACAACGAAAGCTCGGCCAGGATTATTACCAGGGAAGGGATAATGATCGTTAAAAGGTCCATATTGAGAGCATTTTTGCCACTGATCTTCTGAAGGACATCGCCCTCACCAATAGATACAAACTCGTCATCTGACCCCATGTTAGTCCTCCATAACATCGATCCAGAGATGAAGGTCCCTATATGGAACCGTCATATTACCATCTTTATAGAGCAGGAACTGCAATTTCATATCCTCACCGAGGATCTCCGGCGTAAATGAAACCTCCTTTTCCCAGGTCTCATTATGCCCAAGGCTCAGGTAAAGCATTTCATGCTCCACAGAGGATGAAACGTCCTCAAGCAATAGCTCCATGGAATAATTGGTGACCTCATACTCATGGTTCACAACACCAACGATCACAGTACCACTTTGCCCCAAAGTGAAATTAGTAGGGTAGCCATCAGCCATACCATCCATACCAAGGATATAGAACTCGGTGAACTTCTCACCCTCCTTTGGTGTCACCACCACGTAAGCAAGGGTCACTATCGAAGCGATTATGGACAGCACAAGGATGATAGAAAGTATCCTGTCAAGCCTGTTGTCCGGCTTTTTTGACAGCTCCTCCCTCAAGGAAAGATAGGCAGCACTAAACGGAACGCTGAACTCCTCACCCTCTGGCAAGACACGCCTTCTAAGCACTGCCACTATGCACATTGCAATAGTAAAAAATGACAGAGACACTAGGATGGGTAACAATCTGATACCCCAGGGAGTATAATTAAGGCCAAGCCCGATAAGAGGCACCACAGCAATGCTCAGACCAAAACTAAGTGCCACCCTCTCGATACCGTCAAGGTCATCCTTCTTTGGGAAAAGAGCTGCAATGAGTGCATATCCCGGCAGGAAAAGAACCATGGGCAAACCCAGTATAGTACGTATGGCAGTATCGCTCAATTGTGGCAGCAGTATGAAAACACATGTCAGTAATACCAGTGCAACAACGATAATTATATCAGTTGGAATATTATTCCTATTACCCATCTCAATTTCTCTTTAATGTTAATAATATAGATTCACTACATCCTATTCATAATTTATAAACATGTTTAAAGGACATACCACAGTATCTAAGATATAACATATATATAAAAATATATCCTAATGTATATCTTACATGATTTTTTTACAGATGTTAGAAATCCTTAAGTATATTGTAATGAACTCAAATAAAAGGAAATATACTTAAAATAGTTTAAAAGCAAAATACTTGAACATTACCTGCAATATCCAATAACTCATAAAATTATCAACTGGTGGTACATATGACCAATAAAACAAAAATATGCTTACTTGTGTGCATCACACTAAGCCTTTTCTTATTGATCCCTTCCGCAGGTGCTTTCGAGATAACGCCCATGCACCCGACAGTTGGCGAAGAGATCATAGTGACAGGAGACTCAACAACAAGCTCGGTACCTGCAAAGATAGTTTTTACTAAGACCGTCCCTGTCGAAGATGGGGAATATCTTTATTATGTTGGCAAGGTTGCCATCCCCGACGGCCCGAACAAATTCATTGTAGAAGCGAGCAATGTTGAGGACCTGGAGGTCAAAACAAAGCTCATGTTCTGGTTTACAGCAGGCCACCCCACTGCGACCGACGGAAAGGCATCCTATTCAATGTCCAACGTTCCCGAAGGGTCATACTCGATAAAACTGACAGGCATAGCCCAGCCTGGCGAAACGACCGTTGATATGAAGATCACCGCAACAAGCGAGATCCCGGTAAAGGAAGGAAGTTACGAATTCAAGTACTCGACCAGTTCCATGCCAGAAGGGGATTTCACACTGACCATCGATGGCGAGACAAAGACCATACAATTGAAACCCCCATCCACCGAGGCAGAACCCTCAAGCGACAGTTCCAGTTCATCCAGTAGTTCCAGTTCAGGTGACAGTTCCGCTGGAAGCAGTGCCGGAACAAGTCCTGACAAAGACGCAAAGAACGTCCTGACAACCGATTTTGCGAACCTGAAGGTAACTAGTGGCACACCTGTAGAACATCATTTTGAACGAACTGCAAATCCTGTTACATACATAAAGTTCACATCCGGCGTGACAGCCAATAGTGTACCTGTCACCATAGAGGTCCTTAAACAAACATCAGAGCTTGTAAAAGAAACCCCTGAAGGAAACATTTACAAGAACCTGAACATATGGGTAGGCTATGCAGGATTCGCGGTCCCAGAGAACATAAAGGACGCAATACTGGAGTTCAATGTAAATACTGAATGGCTTGAAGATAACAACATCGATCCTCAAAAGGTCTTTATGAAACATTACAACTCTGAAACTGATAAATGGGAAACCGTCCCGACGACATATATTGAGACACTTGAAGGTATTGCCTACTATCAGGCAGAACCGGACTCATTCTCACCCTTTGCCATTGTAGGGGTGGAGAACAGGGAAACCCAGAAGAGCATTAATGACCTCGACACAGATACAGAACGATCGTATCAGGAGAATTCAAGCTCGATCAAACAAACAATGGCAAGCTCCAATTTGATCACCCTCATCGCAGGAGTGATAATTCTGACAGGAACATTGATATTATACAGAAAGAGCCATAAAAAAGAGTGAGTCCCACTCTTTTTCTTTTTTCTCATTTTAACATCGAGCGACGATCATAGCATCCTGTAAACGATATCGAGTAGATCCCCTCTTCCCATAACAGGAACATTAACAAGTTTTGCCATGATTGGCAATGCAATTGGAACTCAGGAAGAACTCTACTAGTGCCCATGAACAGAACTTAAATGAAAAGAAAGGCATAAGATCATACAGGCAGAAATGGAAAAATGGTATGAGCCTATTAAAGCTCAGTAATCTTCACAGACCTCAAAGAAGTTCATGAACAACTCTTCCCCTTTATGGGTGTGAGCAACCTCAGGATGCCACTGTACCCCATAGATAGGCCTCTCTTCATGGCGCATTGCCTCGATCTCACAGACATCTGAACGAGCGAGATGAATGAACTCATCAGGAAGCACTGTGACCTCATCCGCATGGGAAGCCCACACAGATGTTCTCGGACCAAGTCCTTTCAGTATATCATCCTCTTCGATCACCTCAATTTCGATGGCTGCGTATCCACCAAGCTCGCCTGCACCGGTCTGTCCGCCAAAGGTCCTGGCTATGAGCTGATGTCCCAGACATATACCAAGAATAGGAATGTCAATGCTCTCCACATATTCCTGACAGAGGCCAACGCGTTCCATTGAAGGACCACCGCTAAGAATGATGCCATCCGGCTCTTCATCAAGGATATCCTCCACGGAAGTGGTGTTGGCCACGATCTTCGTATCCATATCAAGATCACGCACCGTACGATGAATAAGGTGACAGAACTGGCCATAGTTGTTGATAACAAGGATCTTTAATTCTCTCATGATGAAAATCACACCGTTAAGGTCAATACTCGCAATATTGATGAATCTATATTTAAGACTATTCCATATTTCAAAAGGGAACAAATAACAAAGTTTAAATATTAATCCGTGCTACTATGTCACATAGTAACACGGTGAATATACATACCGATATTAACCAAATAACAGAGAGTGATATACATGGCAGAGATAGGAAAAAGGATACGAATTGAAAGAATTATGCACAGAGACAGCAGGAACATGGTCATCATACCAATGGACCACGGTATGTCCGATGGACCTATCAGAGGAGTGATAGACATCGCAGATTCCATCAATAAAGTAGCTGAAGGCGGAGCTAATGCAATCCTCATGCAAAAAGGAATGGTCCAACATGGCCACAGAGGCTACGGCCACGATGTAGGTCTCATAGTCCACATGAGTGCATCCACATCCCTTGGGCCTGACCCCAATGACAAGGTCCTCGTCTGCAAAGTAGAGGAAGCAATGAAAATGGGCGCTGATGCGGTTTCCATCCATGTGAACATAGGATCGGAAACAGAATCAGAGCAGCTCAAGAAGCTCGGTTCCGTTGCAGAACAATGTGACGAATGGGGCATACCCCTACTCTCAATGATGTACCCCAGGGGAAAGAACATAACAGATCCTCATGACCCAGAGATGGTAGCCCATGCAGCAAGAGTAGGTGCAGAGCTCGGGTCCGATGTTATCAAGACCGTCTACACAGGGGACGTGGACAGTTTCAGGGAAGTTGTCAATGGATGTCCCGTACCAGTGGTGATCGCAGGCGGACCAAAAACAGAGACAGACCAGGAATTCCTTGAAATGATCAGCGGAGCCATGGAAGCAGGTGCAAGAGGAGTTGCCATCGGCAGGAACGTATTCCAGCACCCTGACCCCATAAAGATGACAAGGGCAATCACCCAGATAGTCCACCAAAAGACGAGTGTCGAAGAGGCACTACAAACACTTAAATGATAAACTACAATGGCGTATAATATGATGGACAAGACAATTTGGATAAAGGCCGACAAGGGCCACTGGGAAGATCACAAGGACAGAATAACAACAGGACTTGAGTCTGGTGCCAATTGTGTGCTTGTTAACTCCGACGAAGTGGAAAAAGTGAGGGAACTTGGCGACATACAGGTCGCTGCATTTGCCTATGACGACAAGTCCGGTGCTGACATAGTAGTCGTTGGAAAGGGCGGAGAAGGAGACGGAACAAAACCATTGTCACCGGACCCCATCGGTTCCCTGGACATGGTCACTGCGATCCGATTGAAAGAGAAAGGATTGACCGTCGGAGCCTACGTAGTGATACAGAACAAGAAATACGAAGAATTTGCCGCAGAGATAGGCAAAGAATGCGATTTCCTTATCATAGTCGGTACTGACTGGAAGGTCATTCCCCTTGAGAACCTCATTGCCGGACTTCAGGATAGCAATGTGAAGATCATTGCCGGCGTTCGTGACCAGGATGAAGCAAAGCTTGCCCTTGAGACCATGGAACACGGCTCAGAAGGTGTCCTGCTGGACTCCGATGACCCCAGTGCCATAAAGGCCACCGTTGCGGTAGCAGAAAGTTCAGGCATAGAGGACCTTAAGCTTGTTCCCGGAAAGGTCACAAAGGTCGAAGCTGTGGGAATGGGAGACCGCGTCTGTGTGGATACCTGCAACATGATGACCAAAGGCGAGGGAATGCTTGTGGGTTCACAGGCAAGCGGAATGTTCCTGGTGCATTCAGAGTCCGAAGAAAGCCCGTACGTTGCATCCCGCCCGTTCCGCGTCAATGCCGGAGCAGTTCATGCCTATGTGAAAGTGGGAGACAGGACCAGATATCTTTCAGAACTCAGTTCCGGTGACGAGGTCACCATTGTCAATGCCGAGGGAAAACAGCGAACCGGCATTGTGGGCAGGGTCAAGATCGAAAGACGTCCACTCATGCTCGTAGAGGCCGAAGTTAATGGAGAGATCATAAAGAACATCCTCCAGAACGCCGAGACCATCAAACTGGTGGACATAAACGGAGAACCCATCTCTGTGGCCGACCTGAAACCCGGAGATGAGGTAATGGTCTACTATGAAGGCGGAGCAAGGCATTTCGGAATGAAGGTAGAAGAAACGATAATCGAGAAATAAGAATGCTGAAAATAGGGAAGTTCGATCTGGAAGAAAGGGCAGCGATCGTTGCTGCCATCAGCAACGAACCTTTACAACAATCCGAAACCGCAGCCGAAAATGGTGCAGACCTCCTTGAGATAAGGTTCGACCTGCTCGGGATAACTACCTCCAAAGAGGCTGCAGACCTGTTGAGAACGGTCAAAGATATGACCAGTCTTCCATGTATTGCAACCAATAGGTTACAATCCCAGGGTGGAAAATGGGAAGGTACGGAAGAGAGCAGAATTGCCCTGTTGGAAGATATCATGCATCTCACAGATGCCGTGGATATCGAGCTTGAAACAGATGAACAGCTCAGGGACAGGATAGTCAAAAAGGCAAAAGAGGAAAACAAGACCGTCATAATCTCCTCGCACGATTTTGAGAGAACGCCTGACAAAGCCACCCTTAAGGACATCCTTGATAACTCCCACAACGCAGGTGCCCATATTGCAAAGCTTGCAGTGATGCCAGAGAACATGCAGGATGTACTGGACCTGCTGGAAGTGACACTGGAAGTTAAAGATGTCTGCACCATATCCATGGGACAGCTGGGAAAACACACCCGCGTCATTGCCCCCCTCTATGGCTCAAAGCTTACCTATGCAAGCGTATCCGATGCCGTGGCACCTGGGCAATTGAAGGTGGAAGACCTGAAAAAAGCAATGGAGATGGTGGAATGAAGAAGGTATTTGCAGTCCTCGGAGACCCTATCGAACATTCCCTATCACCCATCATGCACAATTCAGCATTCGAAGCCCTGGGCATGGACTGTACCTACCATGCATTCCGAGTTGAGAAGAACGATCTTGAAGATGCACTGCAGGGTGCAAAGGCCATGGGATTCGGAGGATTGAACCTCACAGTACCCCTCAAAGAGACCGCTTTAAGTTTCGTTGATGCAGATCCCCTTGCTGCAAAGATAGGTGCCATAAACACCATTGACTTCAAGGACGGTATCAAAGGGTACAACACTGACGGAATTGGTGCAAAACGAACTATCGAGGATGAAGGTATCGATATTAGGGACAAGAACGTCCTGATCCTCGGAGCAGGCGGTGCTGCAAGGGCCATCGCATTCACATTTGCAGAAGCTGGCGCAAGGGTGAACATTGCCAACCGAACACCTGAACGTGCGATCCAGCTCGCTGCAGAGATAGGGGATGCAAAGGGATACGGGCTCGACATAATTGACAAGGGCCTTGATGAGATAGATATCCTCATCAATACCACCACAGTAGGTTTGGGCTCCCACTCCGATGGAACCCTTGTGACTGCGGAGCAGATGCACTCGGAACTTGCAGTCTTTGATATCGTATACAATCCGCTTATGACAAAACTGTTGCAGGAAGCAGAGACCGCAGGTGCAAGACCGATCACAGGCATTATGATGCTCGTATATCAGGGCGCTGAAGCTTTCCACATATGGACTGGAAGAGAACCACCCATAGAGATCATGAAGAGAACTGTCATGGAGGCATTGGATATATGAAAATGCTGATCATCGGCGGCACAGGAGAGATGGGGAAGTGGTTCACGAAGTTCTTTACTGATCACGGTTACGAAGTTGTGGTCTGGGGTAGCAGCGGAAAGACCGAGATAGCAAAACAAATGGGAGTCGAGTTTGCATCTGACCTTGACAATGCAATAAGGACATCAGATGTGGTGATCATCACCGTACCAATAGACATTACTGCAGATGTGATCAGGGAGACCGCTCCGAAGATGAAGGCGGGAAGCTTGCTGATGGACCTGACCTCCATAAAGGCCGAACCTGTCAGGGCAATGAGAGAAACAGCACCGCAAGGCGTTGAGATCCTCGGTACACACCCCATGTTCGGGCCATCCATTCCCACATTACAGGGACAGATAGTGATAATGAGCCCCACCAAAGGACGCTGTGAAAAGTGGTTCCCCATAATGCGAGACCTCTTCGAGGAAAATGGTGCACACATAGAGATCATCAAGCCTGAGGAACACGATAAGTTTGTCTCTGTCGTTCAGGGTCTGACACATTTTGCATACATAACAATAGGGAACACGTTCAAAAGCCTGGATTTTGATGTTAGCATGTCCCGGCGTTTTATGAGCCCTGTCTATGAGATAATGGTCGATTTCGTTGGCAGGATACTCGGGCAAAATCCATACCTGTACGCCCACATACAGATGCAGAACGAACAGGTGCTAAAGGTCCATGAGACATTCATAAGTGAGTGTAACATCCTCTCTGAGATAGTCAGGGGACAGGACATTGAAGCATTCTGCAACAAGATGACAGAGGCTGCCGCTCATTTCAAGGACACACCCTCAGCGCTTCACAGATCGGACAAGCTCATCAATGCGAAAATATCAGAATTCGAGGAGATGATCGCATCCGTGGGAGAAGAAAGAGGCCTTTTCCATAACTATTCCGGCGTCACACATGTGGGAACTATCAAGAAAGTGACACCAAGAGCAGTAATAATCTCCAAGGGTGGAAAGGACGTAGATCTAAAGATAGAGAATGTCAGACTTTACACCGATAAGGAACTTAAGGATTGGAAAGTGAAAAACCTCTCCCATCCAAAAAGGGATATTTCGGTACTGATACCTGCAGGAGCTGATACATCAGTATTTGAGAAGGTCATCGATAATGATGAAAGGATAGTCACGACCGAGATAATCGATACATATTCAGGCATTTCCGATAACAGATTAAGTGTTACTTTCCGCATCACCATACTTGAAGAGAGCAACGCAGCAAAGATGCAGGTAGATGTTGAAAAACTCCTCTGTGGACTTGGTTGCGAGATACGCGGATGAACCTCTCCTATATATGCTATGAGGACAGAACAAATAGCCACATAAATAGAACAGTACCTACGGTGATTTTTTGAAAACTAATAACAAAGGGCTTAAAGCTGCCAATGTGCTTCCCGGAGGCATCGAAAAGTATCTCCGATTCTACAAGATGGGATTGTTCTTCATTTCCTTATTTGGAATATTCTTGGGAATAGTGGGACTTAATCTTATCATTGTAGAAGGACAATACATTTCTGGATTTTGCCTGTTCGGTGCAGCTCTGCTGATATCACCACCGCCCATAGGGATATCCAATATGGTTGCCCGTAATCTCCATATGGAACTTACAATGGGAATAAAAGTGGGATTCTCCACTCTATTGTTGGCAATCGCAGTATATTTCTACCCATAAAAAAATAAAAAAAATAGTATATAGATGCCTTCCGGCATCACAACTTCTTTTTTAAATAAGACTGACAAGATCTTCAAGCGCAGCTTTTGGATCTTTTGCTTTTACAATGCCTGATGCGAGAAGCACACCAACTGAACCAAGTTCTATTGCGGCCTTAAGGTCCTCCCCTTTGGAGATACCTGCACCACAAAGCACCTTCACTGCCGGATCGATCCTCTCAACTGCTGCCACAGAACCTGTTACAACCTCTGGGTCTGCCTTTGATACAGGGATCCCAGAGCCTATGAGTTCCGGAGGCTCAACTGCAACATAGTCAGGGCCTAATGCCGCTGCAGCTGCTGTTGTTGCAATATTGTTAGTACAGATTATCGTGCGAAGCCCTTCGCCTTTTGCCGCTGTCACAGACGCATCGATGTCAGCAAGTTTCAGTCTGCACTCCGAGTGATTGATAAGCGTACCCACAGCTCCGGCATCCTTTATGCACTTTGCAAAAGCATGTCCGGTAAAACTGCCTGCTCCGACACCATCGAGATGCTGGGAATATACAGGAACATCGACCTGGGATGCAACCCTGTAGATATCACAGAACTGAGGTGCGATAGCGATCTCGATCCCGTTGGCTTCACCGACCTCTTTACAGGCACGAGCTATCCTTACGGCACCTTCTCCGGTACCTTCGAGATATGTCTTTAGGTTCAATACTATCAAAGGTTTCAAACTACCACCCCTAAAAAAAAAGGACGTGCGAAAGATCGCACGCTTAGAAATCGGTCATTATTCTGAACTGGTCGATCTCAGGCTTGTTCAAGCCTTCAATGAACTGGTCAGCTGCCTGCCTGACATCCTTTGCATTGGTGATAGCCCTGCCAACGACAAGGATATCAGCACCTGCTCCAAGTGCATCAGGGATAGTTTCAACACGTACACCGCCAGCGACTGCCACAAGGATCTTGGAAGAACGCTTTGCAGCGATTGCCTTGATACCTTCGATACTGCCCCATGCGTGAGCGGTTCCCTCGATGTCGATAGCACGGTGAAGCTCCACAACATCAGGAAGTACGTCCAGTTGTTCAAGGACAGCTACTGGATCAGGAGTGTTCAATGTGTCCATGACAGCATAGATACCTGTCTTGTGTGCCTCTTCAATTACCTTGTTGAGTGTTGCGATAGGTGCAAGAGCGGATACTACAATAGCATCAGCGGTTGCATCAGCCACCATACGTGCCTCAAGGTTACCTGTGTCGAGGGTCTTAAGATCTGCAACGATGAACGCGTCAGGTCTGACCTCACGTATTTTGGTAATGACATCCACACCATAGCGTTTGATAAGAGGTGTACCTGCTTCCAGTATCAAGTGGTCGCTCTTTGGGAGCTGCTTGATGACATTTAGGATAACAGGAAGGTTTGGATTGTCAAGTGCGACCTGTAAGTATGGAGAATCCCAAAGTCTTGAGACCTTGAATCCCATAATAGCGTGTGCAGCCCTGTCCTTCTCATGAAGAACTGTGTCAATGTCAGGGAAACCGTCAAGTGCGCGTTTAAGTGCCAATTTTGTAGCTCCGTAGTTGTACCTGTAGATACGGTTGTAATCCACTGCCTGCGGGTGAATGAAAACGCTTGCAATAATGACAAGGTCTTCTGCTTTTTCCTTAGGGATCAGTCCTTCTTCCACTGCATCAGCAACTGCCTTTGAAACAGCAGCCTGTGCAGGACCGAATATCTGTGAAGCCTGGTCCATTCCCTTAACGGTCACTTTTGGAACGATAAGAGTGGATGGCTTTGTAGGTAAGTTCGGGCGGATGACAGAAAGAACGGGAGTGTGGCCTGCTGAAAGCTGGGTCATTCCTGTTGCGAATGCCTGTCCTACCGGCCCCTCCTTATCCCCGATCATAAGATCAACGTGTGCGAGCTCTGGTGCCTCGCCAATAAGTGCTTCTCCGATCAACATCATAGTTATCAATCCGCTAAATTGGTATGACTATATATATTAGTTCTGATGGAAAATTTGTAACAGAGCATAAAATATAAAAAAAGTATCCATAATTCATTATATATATTTGTAGAACAAGTAGAACAATGTGAGAATAGATATATATAACAACCTTATCAAGAAAAGGAATCTTACATTACTGTATCTGTTATCCGCAATAGTAGCCACATATTTTGCAAGCTGGCTACCTGATTTTGAGAACCTTATAGGAATAGAAGGTGCCAGAATAAGTTCAGTGGTATCATTTGGTGCACTGAACGGGTTTCTCCTGGGTCCTTTCTGGGGTGCCATCGCATCTTTTGCCGGCATAATGGGACATGTGATAGTAAGGAATCAAAGCCCCGATCTGTTCCATCTCCTCACACCGTTCTTCGTAGCAATGGCTTCCGTTGTGACAGGACTGTGCATTTCAAAAAGGGAGAAAGCTGCAATGGTATTGTTCAGCATACTCATCCTTGCATGGTACATAACCCCAATAGGACGGGAATTATTATACTGGCCGTGGTTCCACATTTTAGTTCTTGGCGGCTTTATACTATTTCACCATAAATATCGTAACAGGACAGGAAATGTATACACATTCATATTTCTACTATTTGCGACCCTGATCGCCATCCTTGCAGACCACCTTGCTGGCAGCATAACAGCGGCAGTTCTCTTTGACCTTCCCCCACAGATGTTCGCATCCGTGGTGACCATATATCCAATCGAGAGGATGACACTTGCATTTGCGGCTGCTGCGATAGTATATCTTTTAATTATTGCTCTCCAGACCACACTAATGGAATCAGAGACATTTCAGGAAAAGGTCGAAGAAAGAAAAATGGATGAGCTGTTCAGTTATGTTGATGATGTAAAAGATATCATCGATAAAGAGAACAGTAAATGATCTTTTTTAAGATAGAGAAACCATATTTGTGATCTTTGTTGATGATCAGGAAGTTATCTTGTCAAGAGATTCCATGACATTGAAAATATTCTTTGAGAATGCATGACCCGGTTCCGTAAGTACCAGGACCTCATTATCACAGCGGACAGCAACATCACACATACAGGGAATAGATGCCAGAACCGGAAGATCGAGATATTTACCTGAAAGGTCAGTAGGATTGTCACTATGACACATATTCTCAATAATATAACAATCCTTATCCAGAGGCATATAGACACCTCCAATGACCTGCTCCATCAACCTCTGCCTGGAAGCCCCCGGCCTACCCACCGAGATGACATAATCTGCAACCGCAATTGCATTGACGGAAGTAAAATCCACACCAGCACCAGTATCCAGAATAACAACATCGATACCGGCATTCGAAAGGTCCTTCTTAGCAGCCATCAAGAGTTTCAATGCTTTCGACTGCCATTTTCGGTCCTTGCTTGAGATCCCACGCACAGCAACAATATCAGGATTAGCATACCCAACATAGAACGCACCTTTGGTACCCAGTTCCTTGCTGACGTCCTTGACCACATCCATGACACCGTATCGCCCTTCAAAGATATCATTGACCCAGTGTTTACCTTCAGGAAGCAGATAATTGAATGAGCTGGGTGCCTTTAGATCAACATCCAGAAGGCATACGCTCTTTCCAACAGATGCATATGCAGATGCAAGATTAATTGCAAACGAGGTTTTACCGGAACCGCCTTTATAAGAATGTATCGCAATTGTCAATGCCATATCCATATCCCTTCGATATTGTAGATCCAATTAGATAAATGATTAAACTTGTATATAAAATAATTCAAAGTTACAATTGATTAATAATAAAGTTTACTTTACTTAAAATGATTTTATAGAAATCACATTACAACCCAATAATCAGAGCGCTGAACTTGATTACTTACCAAGCCCTTCCCCAATACTAAAATATACTTTCCTACCATTCCTGCTCTTTGCAACATGCCCCATTCGTACCAATTGGTTCAGATAATTGCTTTCAACCGCTCTCTCCTTATTGGTTTTCTCCGCAAGCTCGTCCGCCGTAGCCGAACCCAGCTCAAAAAGGGCTGTTGCAGTCGTACGTAAATGGTCTGGCAAAGTGAGCAATGTCATAACATCCAGAACATCTAAGATACCATCATCCGATTCGTGATCAGCTGACCCCTGGATAAGGATACGGTCCAGTTTGCCACTGATCTCACGAAGGAGCCTGATCATTTCTTCAGTTGATGAATTATCGGTCATATGATCCCGCCAATATTATTATTGCATGATGTATATAAAACAAATGAACAATTATACCAATTAAGACATCCTTTAATATAAATGTATTGAAGGCTTACAGTAATACAACGGATTTAAAAAAAAACAAAATGAATGAAAGATATTAGCAACCTTTCACAGCATTTTTGACATATATACACCATCGCGATAATAGCCAAACTTGCGATAATACTGCCTTACACCAATGCCACTGATGATAGAGATCTTTGAGTAACCTGCATCCTTTGCCAGAATTTCTGCATTTTCCAACAGTTCGGCACCATAGCCCTTATGCTGCCAGTCCATACCCTCAGCGCCTTTGCCCACCGGGACCATAGAACCATACACATGAAGTTCCCTCACCAATGCAGCATCCTGCAATTCGTCCCTGTGAGGCGTATTCGGGAACCGAAGACGTAAGAACCCTATCAGAATATCAGTACTTACATCCTCGAACGAAAGGAAATGTTCCTTTCCGCCACAGGAATCATAGGTATCGATGGTAAGCTCTATACTATCAACATCAGGTTCATTCCCTTTGAGGACATTATGACCCACCTCCCTGCAACGTATGCACATACACTTAACACCCCTTGACTCGAGACGTTCCTCTGCAAGCTGTCGTATATTGCTTTTCTTCACACCTGCGAATATCTGAGGGGACGGGATATCCCTCTGTATACGCTGCATACGGACCCACTTAGGCAGAATTGCCTTGATGTCCGCCAGAAGTTCGATGGCATCCTCATCGTCAAGGGCCTCATATTCCCCTCTCGACCACATATCATAGAGTTCAGTACCTTCAGTCACCAGTGTAGGGTAGATCTTAAGATAATCAGGCATGAAATTACTATCCGAGAACAGCTTTTTGAATCCCCGAAGGTCCCTTGCAGAGTCCATTCCCGGAAGATGGGGCATCATATGGAAACCCACCTTCAGTGCACTGTCCCGTAACACCCGGTTCGAATCCACCGAATCCTGAACACTATGCCCCCTCCGCATCCTTTCAAGGACGAAATCATATACACTTTGCACACCGATCTCGACCTTGGTGGCACCCAGCTTGAGCATACGGTCCACCTGATCGGCATTTGTCCAATCCGGCCTTGTCTCAAAGGTTATACCGGTATTACGTACCATGGCGGTCTCGTTGGCCTTCTGGACATCTTCGACAGTCACATAAGGTACGGAATCCCCGATAACATTTGCCTCATCACGCCATTGAGTACCGGAAAAATCGTTCATGGCCTCCAGGCATCTCTTAGTGTACCATTCCTGATAATCGATGGCACGTGAAGAGAACGTACCACCCATGACGATAAGCTCTGCCTTGTCCACATCATGACCTATATGCTTTAACTGGGAAAGCCGGCCAGAGACAATGCGATAGGGATCGTACTCATATTGCATCGCCCTCATCGTGGCAGGTTCCCTGCCCATATAGCTTTGAGGAGAATTGAAAGAGGACTTCGGCCCTCCCGGGCAAGGTATACAGATCCCATGAGGACATTCACAGGGAGATGTCATTGCCGCTATTACCGCCACCCCCGAGATCGTACGAACAGGCTTTCGGCGGAGAAGATCACGAACTATCTTCTGCTCTTCATCCGTTCCTACCCTGATAATATCAGGATGTTTCGGAAGAGTGGACAGCCTGTACTCTTTGCTGACAACCTTCTTCGCTTTGGTCAATTGCTTCTCGTCAGAGATCTCACCGTCAAGCACCATATCCAGCAACTTTCGGCATGCGACCCTGAAATTATCATTAACTTCCGATGTCATAGTCAAAACCAGATATCAATAAAGTTCCGTGACCAACTTCTCCAGATGGATCCGTGGATTCGCGCTGTCGATGACCATGGCATCCGTGTCAGCGATCCTGCAGATGGCCCTTGCGATCTCATCCTCGCCCCTGCCGGAGTCCACGACCACAGAATGTAACTGCTGCAACACCTCATCCCCTGTAAAACCTTCTTCGATAAGAAGCGTATCTATCAGTTTTCGTGCCTTCAGTACATCATGCTCAATGGCAGCATTATGAAGTCCGGTCACATTTATAGACACATCAACTAGCGCTTCCTCATAAAGAACATCACCTGTGATCGTTTTTCCAGGATGGTTCATGACCGCGAACTGAAGGGTCAGAAGAGCTTTGGAAACATTACCACCTGCATAATAAAGCAGAGCATCGTACCCATCATCCGATATAGAGATGCCCTCCTTCTCTGCCACCGATATCACAAATGACCTGAGTGCATCGTCTGGCACATAGGTAAAGAACAGTTCCAGCCCCCTTGAACGCAAAGGAGCTATCAGTTTTGAAGGTTGGGTGGTGGATAATATGAACCTGCAGGTCCGGGTATATTTTTCCATCATGCGCCTTAAAGCATGTTGAGCACTGGATTCCAGAGATTCGACGTTGTCGATGAAGATTATCTTATAATCTGCATCTAATGACCCCATGCCTGCAAATTCATTAACGACTTGCTTGAATATGGAGATAACACTGGAATATATCTTTTTGGGGTCATCGGTACCTATAATGTGAACAAAACGCTTATCCCTCACAAGATAGCGTTTCCCCTGATCAAAGAAATCAGAACCATTGAAATAAGTGAAATTGTTCTCATAGTGTTCCCCATAGAGCTCATATGCCAAAGCGAACGCTGTGGAAGACTTGCCGGAATTCACCGGTCCGTGAAAAACAAGATGAGGGAGGTTGCCCGAATCCACGAGACGGACGAGGGAGTTTACAGACTCCCCATTCCCCACAATATCCTCAAGCTTCTGAGGCCGGTATTTTACAGTCCATAGATCCTTCATTGAACAACCTCCAAACAAACATCATTCTGCTTTGTCAAGGACCACTTTGATCACTTTGCCATATACCGGCCTTGCAATGAGCACACCGATGAGCACACCGACTATTGTGGTGATGGCAAATCCCCTGAGAGCACCGAATCCCATGACCACCAGAGGTGACATGGCAATTGTCGTTGTGGCTGCGGCTGCAAATATTATAGCAAATGCCTTTGCGATCCTTTCCATATAGACCTTAGTGGATGGAAGCTTGCCCTCATACAGAACTTCATCCGTGATTATCACAAGATGGTCGATACCTGTACCGATAACTGCAATAATACCAGCTATCGCCGGAAGGTCGAGCTGCCAGTTAATAGCACCGGCAAATCCGAGGATCATTATGACCTCACAGAGCGAAGTACCCACCATGGGCAACAGGATCTCCTTTTGATGGTATCTCCTGAACACCACTGCAGCCACTGCCAACAATGCGAAAAGCCCTACTAGAACTACCTGCCTCTTGAACTGTGCACCCAATGCAGCATCCACCTGACCAGAACCCATGAGCACGACATTCACAGGCAACGCACCTGCACGTAAATGGATCTGAAGCTGTTCTGCCTGGGCCTTACCATCCTCGTCGATACCCGTGGAAGCCTGCCAGGAATAGATAGGGTGTTCGTTAAGTGCTGAAGCAGCAGAATAGCTCAACGGTGCACCATATACCTCATTGTCGTCCAGATACATGTATAGCAGATGAGAATTAGGATCAGTGATAGCACCGGTCTCAATGGCGATCTTCTGCAAAGCAAAAGCACCATCCTCATCAAGAGTGAAAGGTGTGTTCCAGCTTCCATCCACCTGGGTAACGATACCCACCTTTTCGATGGAATCACCATAAAGCACATGCACACTTTCATTTCCAGTGGTCTGCATGCGTATCTCGAACTTGCCCGGTTTCTCTACGATCTCCTTTGCAGTAGCAAGATCAGTGCCTGCGAAATCGATCAGAATATACTCCTCGCCAACCGTACGCACAGGTATATCCTTAAGACCAAGGGAATTCAGCTTTTCACTGAGGATATCACGGGTCATGTCACGGGTCTCTGTCCTGACACCTTCCCTGAATATCGCAACTCCATCACTTCCTGTAAGGACATTGCCTCCAACCGGAGTCATCAATGTCTGCAATTCTTCCAGAGAGACAGCTGTACGGATCTCGTACTCAACCCCATCCCCAACAAAAAGAGGAACTACCTCAGTATTAAGAGCCTTGGAAAGATATTGCATGATAAGGGTCTGCTTGTTGGTAGAAAGCACGATACTACTTGTATCATCAGAATATGAGATGTCGGACTCCCCAAGACCCAAAAGGTCCATCTGGAGACCAGAGACATATGTACTGGTAGTGAACGTGACAGTATTGCCATCATTGGAATACCCTTCGCCGGAATCCCCTGTAACACTTATGATATCTATAGGAGCATCAATTGCAGACTCCACGATTTCCGTCACCAGCATAGAGATGTCGGCATCCAGTTGAGTAACAGCACCCTGTAACTTGACCTGTATCCAGGAACCGCCTTCAAGATCAAGACCATAATTAAGATCGGTGTTCAACCCCTCTTCAGCAGAGTAGCCAGGACCTATCATCACAACAGAGAGAACTACAGCCGCGATCAGTAACCAGACACGCATATCGTTCTTCAATCCTTTCGGAACTTCCTCTTCCCTCATGCTCTTCGCCTCCTTGGAGCACTGCGGCGAACATGCCACCTCAGAATACCAGTGTTAAGTAGCCATGTGTTCATCAGATCGGCAGCCAGTCCAAATATAAGGACTATAGCAATATCGGAGAGCAGATTTATCTGTGAAACAGAAGAGGTCACCAGATAAGAGAAAGTGGAAACAACATACATCACTACCAACGCAGCAAGCGTGGTAGTGGTCATGGTGATACCGGTATGCATGGCACGCCCGATGTTCTCATCAGGACTGCCCCTTCTCTTAAGAACGCGAGTGGTCAGCAATATATCACTGTCTACCGAATAACCAATGATCATCAACAATGCTGCAACGGTCCCAAGGGACAGCTCTATCCCCACAAGGTTCATAAAACCAATCGCGATAGCAATATCTGAGAATGCGGAGAGCACCACAGCAAGTGACGGCACAGCCGTTCTGAAAATAAGGAACACAACAAGGGCCATGCCTATGAACGAAATACAAAGGGCTATCAAAGCCTGTGTCTGCAATTCCTTACCGTACAATGCACCTATCTGTTTAATCTCCACACTGCTATACTTGGAAGTTATTGCCTTTTCAAGCTCTGACTGAGATCCACTGTCCATCGGTCCGAACTGTAGAATAGCACGGTCCCCGGTCTTACGGGCATCGACAAGGGAATGAGCCGAATATGCTAGCTCAAGGGCTTCTGCAGATTCCTGCGTCTCAAAAGCGATCATCGTTCCGCCTTCAAATTCCATCCCAAGCTTCACCGGTGCTCCGGTAGTTGCAAATACGAACCCCGAAACTAAAAGGGAAAGCACCAACACTGCAAGTGGGATCGCGATCAATTTCTTATCATCGCAACTCCGTACAAAAGAGTCAAGATACTCTGTTAAAATGGCTGCCATTCTTAATGCTCCATTATCAAAAATATGTCACAATATAATAATCGTTACTATTCTCAGAATCATACACTACAACTTATATATACTACTTGCTATTTTCATTTAACACATGACTGAAAGACCTTCCATAGATGAATATTTCCTGGAGATAGCATCAGTTGTCTCAAAACGTTCCACCTGTCTCAGGAACAAGGTCGGTGCCGTCATCGTAAGGAACAAGAGGATACTTGCGACAGGTTATAACGGCGCACCAAGCAATATGGAACATTGTCTTGACATAGGCTGCATAAGGCAGCAGAACAATATCGAATCAGGGACCCGCCATGAGAAATGCAGGGCAGTACATGCGGAACAGAACGCCATCATACAGGCAGCTCTTCACGGAGTCGGCATAGGTGGCGCAACAGTTTACTGCACCCACCAGCCATGCATCCTTTGCGCAAAGATGATAATCAATTCCAATATAACCAAGGTAGTATACAGCACTTCATACCCTGACACCGACACACAGGAATTCTTCAACGCAGCAGGTGTTGAAATGGTGTACATCCCATCTCAGGAATGACGCAGACACTTCAAGCCTTTTCTAATGATATCCTCGCCTTCCCGGCGATACATTTCTTTTACGGACACATCATCACTACTGTAAAGGTCAAGCCCCCTAACAATGACCACGGGGGTCCCACCTGCAGCCTCACCCATCAACAGGTTCGCAGCCGAAGCGACCTCATCAGCCACCGCTTCCTCGGTTATCTCAAGCACTTTCCCGAAAAGGTCCTTCTCGCCCCGCCAGTTCCTGATAGGGTGAACACCATAGACACCCACCGCAACACCGGTCTGCCCGATCTTAAAGGACCGGCCATTCGTATCAGTGATAATTACGCTGACATCCTTGCCGCATAGCTCAGCAACATGCATTCCAATGGCCTTTGCAGACCCATCCGGATCATGCGGCATCTGAAGGAAATAATTATCGTCCACATTGGAATCATCGATACCCGCATTTATACTGACATGACCATTAAGGTTCTCGACAAGCAACACCGGGAATTCAACGAGCTGTTCAACACTGTTGTCAAGCACTACTTGCACGAGTGCAGGATCGGTCCCACACTTTTTTGCCATTGCAACAGCACGTTCGGATGGAGTTATCGCGTCCTTAAGGACCATTGCTGCCTCTGCTTTCGCAACGATGGTAGATGCAATGACGACCACATCATGTGACTCAAGTTGTGTTCGCTCACATATCATGCCCGCAATATTGTCGCCTTCTTTGATTAGCGGTAGATCATCCACAGTAAAAAGTTCCATCTTCAAAATGATACCTCGATCAAGATTGTATCGAAAATAATAATAACATGGTAAATAATACTATCCACATAAACTGTATTGCGGCGATGATGAGAGTTACCCCGACCGAGCAAAATATGACGATAAACTCTGACTGATGCCGCAAACTATCATCGGTGGGTAAAAAAAGAGAGGAAGATCGATCACTCGATCATGATCTTCGTTTTTTCTTCAGCTTTTGTCTTTGGAAGAGTTATGGTCAATACACCATTTTCCAACTTTGCCTTTGCCCCTTCATCCGAGACCACGGATGGAAGAACTGCAGATCTTGAGAAGCTACTATATGTGCGCTCCTTTTGGACGTAGCCTTCCTTTTCAGACTCACTTTCCTTCTTGCACTCTGCATGGATCTCAAGAACATCGTCCCTCACACTGATCTCAACATCCTTTTTATCGATACCGGGAAGATCGGTAGTAACAATAACGTTATTATCTTCTTCCTTGATGTCCATCAAAGGTGCCCTTGTCTTACCTTCGAGCCATCCCCCGAAAGGAGAGACTTCCCTGAATAACTGATTGAGGTGTTCCTGAGTCTGTCTGATCTCATCAAACGGATCCCAGCGTGAAACATCAGAGGGACCCCTACGTGCTAATCCAAATTTCATATATATACCACTCCCATAGTATTTAGGTAATAAAAAGTAGGGTGGGAAGAATAAAAGACTGACGGTCTAAAAAAATGATTTTGAGAAAAGACGAAGCAAGAGACGAGTTACGCCTGCTTTGCCCGCTCCATCATGAGCTGAACGAGGTCACAACCCCGCACAATTCCAAGAGAACCTTTTTTCATAGCATCCTCATCGAAAGTCTCCACAGCATCGACCTCATCCTCAAGTGTGGAATACATCACGAAAGGAACCGGTTCCGAAGTATGGGTCCTGAGAGCTATGGGAGTCGGATGGTCAGGAAGAACAACTATGGTGTAATCCTCATCACTTTCTCTTGCAGCACGAAGGACCGTTCCCACGACCTTCTCATCGAAATCTTCGATCGCCTGCAACTTAGCATCAAGATCGCCCATATGCCCGGCCTCATCCGGAGCTTCCACATGGACCACTACAAAGTCCTTATCTTTCAGAGATGCCATGGCAAATTCCGCCTTACCCACATAATTGGTATCAAGATATCCGGTCGCTCCGGGAACTTCAATAACGTCCAGACCCGCATATATCCCAAGTCCCTTTATAAGGTCCACCGCCGAGATGACCGACCCTGCAAGTCCGTAAAGCTCCTCGAAAGTACGGAAGCTCGGTGCATACCCCTGCCCCCAGAACCACACGGAATTCCCAGGATTCTTACCCTCTGAGATCCTCTTCTCATTTATTTGATGAGATTCCAGTATAGGGATGGATTTATCGATAAGCTTTCCAAGTACATCACTGCCTTCCCCTTTGGGCATATGGTCATCCTTCTTCCCATCGATAACATCATGAGGAGGAGTACAATCCGCATTTGCGCCAAGGCCATTAGATGCAACAAGGAGATGACGGTAGCTGATACCCGGATAGAATTTCAAGCCCTCACTTCCAAGCTCAGCATCCACGGCTTCGATAAGTTCCTTTGCTTCCTCACTTGTGATATGACCGGCGCTGTGGTCAGCAATAAATCCATCCTTGATAGTGATAAGATTACACCTGAATGCCACATCGCTCGCTTCTAAGGGGATACCCATGCTTGCAGCTTCAAGGGGAGCACGTCCCGAATAATACAAAGCCGGGTCATAGCCCATAACGGACATGTTGGCAACATCGCTTCCCGGAGGATAGCCCTCAGGAACATTTATCGCAAGCCCCGCAAGACCGCTCTTTGTCATCTGGTCCATATTAGGAGTGTTTGCTTTCTGCAAGACCGTTCTGCCACCCAACTCTTCCAGCGGATGATCGGCCATCCCATCACCAATGAGAATGATATATTTCAATTATACACCTCTTTTTCATAATAAAAGCCAAAAAGACCAAATGAATGTGTCGATAAAGATATAAACACAATGTTCCCTTTTTTAGCAATGTTAAAGTATCTTCGTGAATGGTGAGGTTAATGAAATATATACATTTTGTAATCATAGGATTTTTTGCCATGCTGCTTGCAATAACCCCTGCAACAGCACTTGAGCCGACCGAACCAATAATACACTACTCTGAAAGTGTGATAGATATTGGCACCAAACTTACATTTGACCAGGGATATACCCTGCATATCTCTGACATCAACGAGAACGATGGAGATATCTGGGTAGAGGTATTGCGTGATGGAAAAGTTGTCAAGGATGGAGATGGGACCGGACAGGAAGATGACCCCTTCGAATACATATTGACCGTTGAAGCAGAAGATGCTGATGAAGAGGACAAGGAATACCTTGTGTTCCGTGTCACACCAAAGGATGTCGTTTCCAAAGACCCTGCATCTGCAAAGATAAGGATAGAACAGTTCCGCAACCCTGAAGAGGATCTCAAGGACCTTTTGATATATGACGATTCAAGGTCGTTCGAAGTCGGGGAAGAACTCGACCTGGAAGAAGGATTCTCACTAAAAGCATCCGACTATGACGACGAGGAAGAGACCATAACCATAACACTGGAAAAGGACGGCCACCTCGTCAAAGAGATGAACGACATGGAAAAAGGGGACATTTTCAGCCATTACAAGACAGTTGACGGAGAGATAACAACAATCGTAATTGCGAACATCTATGAGTTTTTTGATAGCAGCGAAACCATAGTTTTCCTGAAAGAGGTCTCACAAAGAGAGGATGTCATAATAGAAAGTAATGTGGAGATAACGGTAGAAGGCCTTGCAGGAGATGTGATAAGGGAAAACGAACGTGCCATAATCTACTATGAACTTGACAATGATGCATCCGAAATAAAGGTATATGTGGATGATGACCGGATAGATACTCGCAAAGAAGTGGATGAAGGAAAATACGCATCTATCACAGAAGAAATGGATGCAGGGACACATGATGTTACCATAACCATTGTTTCTGAAGATGGATCCGTATCTTCAGAGGATAGCTCATTCACTGTGGAGAAGAGCAACTCCATAACAGAGACAATAAAAGAGACGAGTATTACCGTAGAGAACATTAGTAAGATCGATGAAGTGATATCGGATAGTGACAATGTCACTGATGCTGTATCAGAGGTCATTTCAGATTCTACCGATGATGTAAAAGGATCAAGCAGTTTCAGCTACATCGTTGTTGCAATACTTATCGCGCTTACCGCATTCTTCTTAAAAAGGGAATTCAACTGATTCCCTTTTTTATCCAGGCAACAATGCCATGATACTGTCGTTCATAATCTTTATATTACACTGCTGTCCTTATAGCCACATTCAAATAAAGCTCAATTTACAAATGTGATCATCTATGAGATATGTAATGAAATTCGGCGGAACATCCATTGCAGATGGAAAGAAGATACGCCATGTTGCGCAACTTTTGATAAGCTATAAAGAGGCAGGCGATCAGGTTGTAGCTATCACTTCAGCACTCGGCGGTGTTACTGATGGGCTTCTTACAAACGCAGCGGAAGCATCACAAAAAGGCAAGGTCTCCCAGGTAAAGGAGTTCATGACAGACCTTGCAAAGAAGCACTATGATGCGATCAGTGATGCCATCGATAATGAAAGGATCGCGGATGAGGTCATTGAGACCATCGACATCCGCATCGATGAACTTGAAAAGGCCCTTATAGGCATCTGTTACCTTGGAGAACTGACCCCGCGCTCCATAGATTATATCTCATCCTACGGAGAGCGTCTGGCAGTCCCTATAATCAGCGGATCGATACGTTCCCTGGGCACAGATTCAAAACCATTTACCGGCGGAGAGGCAGGGATCAACACCACAGATGACTACGGGAACGCCAGACCTCTGCAAAAAAGCTATGGACAGATAAGGAGAACTATAGGACCTCTTGTGGAAAATTCAATTCCGGTGGTCACAGGTTTCATTGCAGAGGATGAGAATGGCATTATAACCACTCTCGGACGCGGTGGTTCCGATTTTACGGCATCCCTGGTCGGTGCTGCGATCCAGGCGGATGAGATATGGTTATGGAAAGAGGTTCACGGCATCATGACCACTGATCCGAAAATAGTACCGGAAGCATCCACGATATCACAGATATCATACATCGAAGCAATGGAACTATCATATTTCGGTGCCAAGGTGCTTCATCCAAGGGCCATAGAGCCAGCTATAGCTCATGGCATACCGGTAAGGGTGAAGAACACGTTTGACACACAATTCCCCGGAACCCTCATCGTTGCAGACCAGAATTGCAGTGAAGATGTAGCAAAAGCAGTGACACTGATAAGAAAGGTAGCAGCCATCAACATATGCGGTGCAGGTATGGTAGGTGCCATTGGTACTGCTGCAAAGATCTTTTCCACCCTTGCGAACGCCGGAGTTAACATCATCATGATCAGCCAGAGCTCATCTGAAGCGAACATGTCACTCATCGTTGAACAATCCCATCTTAAAAGGGCCATCAAAGCCCTGGAGCATGCATTCAATGAAGGTGTTGTCGGAGAGGTCGCATATGATGAAGATGTCTGTGTGGTCGCTGTGGTAGGTGCAGGAATGGATGGTAGTCCAGGAGTTGCAGGGAAGATCTTTGGTGCTCTGGGAACAGGAAAGATCAACGTGATCATGATAAGCCAGGGTTCGTCCCAGCATAACATTTCATTTGTAGTAAAGGAAGAAGATGCAGAAGAAGCAGTGAAAGTTCTGCATCGTGAGTTCGGTCTTGGAAAAGGGAACGGATGCAACTAAAAGAGGGAATTAAATGAACGAGAAACATCTTACATATGCAGATTCTGGTGTCGACATCGAGAAAGAGGAATCTACCATCAAGGCACTTACAAATGGAATGACCTACAAACGCGAAGGTCTCGGTGCCCCTCTTACGAGCATCGGTCACTACGCAGGACTTATCGATTTCGGTGAATATGCCCTTGCAATGGCAACCGATGGTGTCGGTTCAAAGGTGCTCATCGCAAATGAGATGAAGCGCTGGAACACAGTAGGCATCGATTGTATCGCAATGAACGTCAATGACCTTCTTGCCATCGGTGCAGAACCTATCAGTTTTGTCGATTATCTCGCCCTTGAGAAACACTCAGATGACTTTGCAAGCCAGATAGGCGAAGGACTTGTCAAAGGTGCTGAGATCTCAAGAATGAGCATCGTAGGCGGTGAAACTGCGACCCTGCCGGAGATCGTGAACGGTTTCGACCTTGCAGGCACATGTCTTGGAATGGTCAAGAAAAATGAAGTGATCACCGGAGAGAAGGTCCAGCTTGGAGATGTACTTGTGGGAATTCCCAGCGACGGAGTCCACAGCAACGGTTACACCCTTGTGAGAAATATAATCAAGGAATCAGGACATTCCTATCATGAGGACTTCTCTTACGACACAGAGACCACACTAGGGGACGAACTTCTCATACCGACCCGCATTTACATGGAAGTCCTTGATGTGATAAAGGAATGTGACGTTCACGGACTCGCACACATCACCGGAAGCGGACTCCTGAAACTTAAAAGGGTAACTGACCTTGGTTTTGACTTCACAGACCCCATAGAGCCAGGGAACATATTCAAGTTCCTACAGGAAGAAGGCAATGTGGATGAACTTGAGATGTACCGCACATTCAACATGGGAATGGGATTCCTCATAATCTTACCTGAAGCAGATGCTGAAAAGGCTGCAGAGATGACAGGCGGGAAGATAGTCGGAAAGATAGTCGAAAGCGGTATTCGTGTACGCGACCTTGAGATAGTGTGAAATATGGCCTGCATAAACGACATTCCCTATGAGATCCTCCTCAAAGGAGCCACACCTCAGGAATGTGAAGACTTCATCAAGAAAGAATGCGATGAGGTCTATCACGTCAAAGGCGGTTACAAATTACATGGAATTATGCTCCGTGGAGGAGACTCCATACCAATCGGAATAAAGGGAGACGACCTGATATTCCAGTTCATAAAACCATGCAGTGGCCTATACATCCTCAGATATCCTGACGCAAAGGAAGATATCGAACAGCTACGCAATAGCCAAAAATGATCATATCTTCGATCGTTTTGCTTTTTCACTGATACATTTGAGGAAATCTGAGGAAGGGAACTCATGGATGGTCGTGGCTATGACCATCCCATCCCCCATTTCCTTTACCACCAGCACCGCATTCCCTTCACTGTTCTCTATTATGACATTCCCATCGGTCTCTGAATAATAACCATCGCATTCCACGCTTTCCTGAACATCTGCAATACAGGACATCTCGTGGGACGATACCTGCACCAGCCCTACCTCCCCATGCTTTTCTATATAGGTAAGTTTCATGGGCAGCCAATCGTGCTCATACTCAGGCATGAGTGCACCGAAGACCACAAGGATGCCCCCGGAGCGAATAAATCTCTCAAAGGACCTGCCATTATTCTCTATCCCCGGACATATCTTGGTGTAGGCAGGATTTGCAAATCCGGTAGGGATCACCACACATTTGCAAGGGGGAAGAAAAGGGGTTCCGACCGAAGTGGAAAGGACACGCTGACATTTAAGACCGTTCTCCGTAAAGAGTTTCTCGAAAAGTAAAGGGTTGTCCCAAAGTAGCATCACATCTGTCATGAGAAGAACTTATCATGAATCGATTTAACAGTTATGGAACTTTGTACTGGAACAAATGCCTGTACCCTTATGCCAGTATTTTATTGTCATGTAGCTTTTTGAGAAGATGCCCAAACCAGACAGAGGACGAGCATGATAGGAATTATTCAAAAATAAATAAGTGAAGAAAAAAAGGATAGATGAGAGTATGAACTCTCACACTGTATTGAGATATCTTTCGATTTCCCAGGGATGTACCTGAATACGATAGGAGTCCCATTCAGCCTTTGCGAGACTCAAGACACTGTTGATCACATGAGCACCAAGGGCTTCCTTTAAGAGCTCATCTTCTGCCAGATACTTTGCAGAATCGTTAAGGGTTGATGGAAGGGTTTCGATACCAAAGTCCTTGAGACCTTTAGCACTTAGCTCAAAGATGTTCTCTTCCCTGTTGTCCCCGGGATCGATCTTGTTCCTTATACCATCAAGACCTGCTGCAAGAACAGCAGCGAAAGTGATGTAAGGGTTGCATGATGGATCAGGGCTTCTAAGCTCTACACGAGTACCCTTGCCCCTTGCTGCAGGGATACGGATAAGAGAGCTTCTGTTGGCACCAGACCATGCGATATAGACCGGAGCCTCATAGCCCGGAACAAGGCGCTTGTAGGAGTTTACAAGTGGATTGGAAATTGCTGTTATAGCCTTTACGTGTTTGAGAAGACCACCTATAAAGTAGCGTGCTTCATCACTTATCTGCATATCACCATCAGCATCATAGAATATATTCTGGCCATTCTTTGAAAGGGAGAGATTTACATGCATACCGGACCCGTTCTCGCCGAAGATAGGTTTTGGCATGAAAGTTGCGTGCAATCCGTTGAGCTTCGCAATGGTACGTGTAACATACTTGAATGTAGTCACGTTGTCAGCGGTCGTAAGGGCATCGCCATACTTGAAATCGATCTCATGCTGACCAAATGCAACTTCGTGGTGTGAAGCTTCGATATCAAACCCGAGGTCCATGAGCGTCAACACTATATCACGACGGATATCCTCTGCAAGGTCTGCCGGTGCAAACTCGAAATACCTACCAAAGTCGTGAGGAATGGTCGTTGCTTTTCCATCATGCTTCTCGAAAAGGAAGAACTCGAGTTCAGGACCCACATTAAGTGTGAAACCCATCTCTTCCGCCTCTTTCATGACCTTTTTGAGGGCGTAACGAGGATCCCCTTCAAAAGGAGTTCCGTCAGGAAGATAGATATCGCATATCATCCTTGCAACGACACCCTTCTTCTGATTCCATGGAAGTATGGCAAAGGAGGAAGTATCCGGTTTTAGGACCATATCTGACTCATTGATACGAACAAAACCTTCAATAGAAGAACCATCGAAGGATATTCCTACACTAAGAGCCTTTTCGATCTGTGTTACAGGAATTTCCACGTCTTTCACGACACCCTGGATGTCCGTGAACTGTAACCTTATGAACTTAACATTGTTACTCTCAATTGCTTTGAGAACATCTTCTTTAGTATTGATATTCATTGCATCACCCACATCATGGATCGTTTTGTGCTGTTTTGATATAGAGTATAATAAGATATTATGCTCTAAAACTTGCCTTTATATATATATATTCTTTTGTTAGAAGAGTAGAAAAGATAAGAAAAAGGGGAACTGAGGATTCTCTTTGAGGGGATGGAAAATTTTCGTTTTTATGAATCCAAGATCAATTTTTGACGGTTGGAACCCTTCAGTTGCCCTTTATCAGAGTACATTCGGTATTGTAAGGGATGAGATATATAATCATTGGTGATCAATATTCATGCCAAAACAATCTCTTTTTTATTTAAACAAATCTAATGCCAACATCATGCATCTTGTTGCGTATGGCGATATTGATCACCAATGGTGTCAGAGATTCGACCATTCCGGAAGTCTCAAGTGGACCGATATCCAAAGGTCGCATTTTAGAGATATCATTTACAAGTCCGAACACTATTTTCTTTGAATGCATGCAGTTGCCACATACTGCAATATCATAATCAAGTTCAATGTCAAGGTCTGCAAGTTTCTTTGCAGGAACATTATGGAATGCGGATACAAGCTCAATATCAGTTGGTAAAAGTTTTTCGATCTCTTCCGCAGCACTGCCCGCTTCGGGAGTTGTGTAACAGAAGTAATCAGCATTATACTCGGACTCGGAAGCATCGATAGTAATGTGTCCATTAACGGCTGGATCAGGCTGTATGTAACAGCGGTCCTTTTCCATAGGAACTACAACTGAAACTACGATCTGTTCCTTGAGGACGGGTGTTATGAGCTCGATAATAGAAGGAACCTGTTCATAACGGACTGCAATGATTATCACATCTGCAACTTCTGCGGCGGACTTGTTGTCCATACCTTCGATCTTGGAATCAAAGCCCCTTTCTTTCAGGATACGAGTATATTCTTCTGCGACTTTAATAGCTTTCTCAGAGTTTCTGGAACCTATCACTATATCATGCATCTGACCCCAGCGCAGGGCAAAGCCTTTACCAATATTGCCAGTTCCACCAAGGATTGCGATCTTCATAATGACCTCTAATCTCCCAAGTTAGTTATATCTTTTTTGATAAGTAGAATACGATATCCAATGACGAACATTTAGAATTATTGAGCATAATACAAATGTTTTAGACATCACAGGTTTAAAAAGGGAGGAGATCAAAACCCTCCCTTCAAACCAAGAGTTATTTTTCGAAAATGTCTTACAATGTTCAGTATAACCATCCGCGGTCTGCCATTGCTTCAACTACACGGTTGACAGCTACGACATATGCTGCGGTTCTCATGTTGACATTGTAGTGCTTGGAAGCTTCGAGAACAGCGTGGTATGCGTTGGTCATCTTTGCGTCAAGTCTGTTGTGGACCCTCTCTATACTCCAGCGGTACATGTAGAAGTTCTGTACCATCTCGAAGTAAGATACTGTCACGCCGCCACCATTACAGAGGAAGTCAGGAATGAGGTGTACGCCTTTCTGGAAGAGCATCTCATCTGCTTCTGGAGTGGTTGGACCATTTGCAAGTTCTGCAACGATCTTTGCTTTGATCTTGTCTGCATTATCGTGTGTGATAACGTGCTCAAGAGCTGCTGGTATAAGTATATCGACATCAAGCTCAAGGAGATCTTCGTTGGAGATAGGCTCTGTGCCTGCGAGACCAACAACTGAACCGGTTGCCTTCTTGTGCTCCTGTGCTGCTTCTGCGCTGATACCGTTCATGTTGACGGCTCCGCCGCGGCTGTCACTTACAGCGACGACCTTGCATCCGAAAAGCTCTTCACAGAGAGTTCCTGCGAAATAACCTGCATTACCGTATCCCTGAATTGCGACAGTTGCGTCCTTAAGGTCAAGGCCGATCTCTGCTGCTGCTTCACGGACTGCGTAAAGACCACCACGTGCTGTAGCGTCGCCACGACCGAGGGAACCACCAATACTGAGTGGCTTACCGGTGATGACACCAGCCTGGTTCTTACCGGAGAACTTGGAGAACTCGTCCATCATCCATGCCATCATCTGTGGGTTGGTGTATACATCAGGAGCAGGTACATCCTTGTCAGGACCTACGATCATTGAGATGCTTGAAATGAACTTCCTTGAAAGGCGCTCAAGTTCACCCTGGGACATTTCCTTAGGGTTGCAGATAACTCCACCCTTTCCTCCACCGAGGGGGATGTCCATAACTGCACATTTCCATGTCATCCATGCTGCAAGTGCCTTGACAGTGTCAACGGTCTCTTCTGGGTGGAAGCGGATACCACCTTTTGTTGGACCCTTTGCATCATTGTACTGTACCCTGAATCCCTGGAAGACCTTGATGCTTCCATCGTCCATGCGGACAGGAAGGGACACATGCATTTCCCTCATTGGGTTTTTCAGGATATCATGGATGCCCTCATCGAGCTCAAGGATATCTGCGCACTTCTTTAACTGCTTTCTTGCATTCTCAAATGGGTTTTGTTCTGCCATTATTTTACCTCACGTTTAGTTTTTTAAATTGTAAATATGCACATATAAAAAAACTTATGCTAACATAGTCTTTTTTATTAATATATAGGCATTTTTGCCACCAAGACTGTAACCATTACATCCCGTGGCTTGACAAGGATACTTATTACCGCTATCTATTATATATAGATTTTGCTTTCGCGGACATATCAATAAATAAAAAAAATAGCCAAAAACACCCTATAGCCCCTTATTTTAATAACAACGCCTTAGAATTGCCACCAATTTCTCTGAGCAGGGCATCCTTCATTCACATTTCCAATTACCTGCCGTACATCGTAGCCAGCATCAAAGAATTCCACAGAGGAAAACAGAGTATTCAGAACTGCACAACTTGCCCCACCACCATCCCTTAGCGGACCCCACAGAACCGGGGGCCACTATCCTGACACCACCAACCTCCGACCCAGCTGAACATGGAAATGCCCGCAGTCGGTCGATACACCCATCCAGATCAGGACCATGGTATACAACATCCCCAATACAGATAGCCCGGTCATGAGGAATGGAAAAAACCATATCCAGAGCTTCAAGATCAGCATGCATATCAGAGACAAGAAGCAGTTCCATAAAGGAAATGAGAGCTAGTACATAATATAACAAACATGAAAATTAAACTCAGACAAAACGTCATCTTTATATCATGCTACCATGTACTATGTGGTGGCGCATTGTAAGGTCCTTGCATGAGAATATGGCAGAGCCTTTCTGTGATTGTATAGACAACCTCAATGCGGCACATACGATAATGCAATATAAGCCTGACACGAGGGAAACCGGAAGGGACAGCGGGAATCCCAATAGGATGAACTTTCGGAGTTAGTGGGCCAGGTTACAGCATTATCGACATTTTCTAAAACACACCTATCGAAGAGTTCTTACTATGGCCACATCTTTTGAAAAAGCTATCAAAGAAACAAAGGATGGTATCGCCATCGATCTGGAAGTTACCCCGGGATCAAAGAAAGCCTGTTTTCCTGCAGGATATAACCAGTGGCGGGAACGTATAGAGATCAAACTTACTTCCGCAGCACAGAAAGGGAAGGCCAACGGACAGCTTGTGGAGATCGTGGCAGACTTTTTTAACATAAGTTCAAGGGACATTACGATCGTATCCGGTGCAAAGAACTCAAAGAAGACAATAGTCATAAGTGGACCTGATCACAGAAAAGTGGTTTTAGCACTTGCAGATGTATTGATGAAATAATAACATGGCGTGTCGATTTAACGAAACCGGCAGTGATATATACAATAGTTCGTACATAAATGTTAATGACACTAACTCAAGTTCTTACGGATCCAAATGGATTTTTTGAAGAGAAGATGAGAAGCGAAGTGGAACTTAAGACTCCACTTCTTATTGTGCTGTTCATCGGAGTACTGGGAGCTATAAGCGCTGCCATAATGACGCAAAAGATAATGGTACTCCTTCCACCCGAAGCAGCAGCTTTCGGAAGCATTGGAGTGATCTTTGCAGTGATAGGAGCTTTTATCGGAGTACTTTTTATGTGGGTTATCTATGCAGGAATATTCTACGGAATTTCCTCCATACTTGGCGGACAAGGAGATTTCAAAAGAGTACTTGAAGTCGTTGCATACGGATTGATACCATCGATCATAAACAGTGTGATAAGCATCTTTGTAATAGCAACATCATTCTCGCTGGAAAATATCAATCTCGAAGACCCTGCCCTTATTGAGGAAGCCATCCTTGCAGACCCAACTATGAAGCTGGTGACACTGGTCGGAATAATAGTCACCCTCTGGAGTGCGAACATCTGGATCTTCGGACTGGTGCATGCAAGGAACATGACCGTGAAGAATGCAGCAATATCCGTATTGGCCCCAGTGGGAATTTATATATTATACAGTGCGAGTAAGTTCATAGGTGCGTGAAGTGAAAAACAAGATCATCGCAAGCATTTTTGTACTGCTATTGCTTGGACTCACCGGTACAGCAACAGCAGAAACCGAGATAAGGCCAACCGTAGTTGTCGATTATACGATGTACCCAGACGTGCTCATGCCGGGAGATACCGGCACGATCACAATGGACATAGAGAACATGGCCACTGGCACGGTCTATGTCACAGAGGATGACGAAACCTTCGACATGAATGCCTATATCGCCAGCATAACACTGGCAGGCAATTCTAATATTGATATCATCAGCAAAGGCTATACGGATATTGGGCTTCTGGGTCCGAAAGATACCATTAAACTGACGTTCAATGTTCGCGCAAAGGACAATGCCACCAACGGAATTCATTTCCTTAACATGGAAGTGGTCGGTGGCAGTGATATGTACGATCTTAACTACAACATTCCAATAAAGATCGATAACCGGGACCTTAAGCTCATTATGGCCACGATGCCATCCACCGTAATGAATGAGATCTCAACAGTAGAACTGGACATAATCAACACCCGACCAAACGAGGTCAACAATGTCATCATCACACCTGAAGGAAAGGGAGTACGATTCAACCCGTCAGAAGTGTTTGTCGGAGCAATTCCTTCAGGGAACAAGTCCACAGTGACTGTTACACTCAATACGATGGCATCCACAAACGGTGAAAAAGAAGTATCATTTACTGCATCGTTCTTTAATGGTGACAATTACCATGTTTCCGAAAAAGAAGAGATCACGATCGATGTTGTGGAGCAGCCATCCCTTATTTTTACAAGCATAGAAGTGAATAACATCGGAAAACAGTACACATTTACAGGCGATATCAATAACTTCGGCACTACCGATGCGAAGAACGTACTTGTATCCGTGACCCGGTCGGATGATATTAAACCTATGCAGCCTTATGCGAACTATTTCATAGGCACGCTGGAAGCAGATGATTTCAGTAGTTTTGAACTTTCAGCACAGATATTATCGTCCAACGTCACCAAAGTGCCCATCCTTATAGAGTTCCGTGACACCGATAATGTATATTCATCAGTTACCGGATATATAGATCTGGAAAACATTGCCACATATGAGGATGAAAATAAGCCAGCAATATGGGTATGGCTGATAGCCGCAGTATTGTTGACCGCAGTCGCCGTAGCGATAGCATATTCGTGGAAGAAGAGAGAACAAACACTGGAAAATGATGATTAAATGGGGGAACCCATGTCCGATATGATCGTCCAACTGGAAGATGTCAAAAAGATATACACCATTGGCGCAAATGAGATACATGCACTGAACGGTGTTGATATCTCCATTGAAAAAGGTGATTTTGTGACAATAATGGGAGCTTCCGGATCAGGCAAATCCACCCTTCTTAACATGATAGGATGCCTTGACACACCAACGTCTGGCACCGTGAAGATCAACGACATAGATATCACAGAACTTAATGATGACAAGCTTACCACAATTCGCAGGGACAATATTGGATTTATTTTTCAGCAGTTCAACCTGATACCCACACTTACAGCCCTGGAGAATGTCGAAATACCAATGATCTTCAGCCGTATGCCTCCAAATGAGAGAAAGGAGAGAGCATTACATGCATTGGAACAGGCAAAGCTCGAAATTGAATACGCTGACCATCGCCCGAACGAACTATCCGGAGGACAGCAACAAAGAGTGGCCATTGCACGCGCTCTTGCGAACGACCCGCCGATCTTGCTTGCAGATGAACCGACCGGGAATCTGGATTCCAAGACAGGTAAGATCATCATGGACCTTTTAAGCCAGCTTAACAAAGCCGGTACTACCATGATAGTCGTTACCCATGACCCAAAGCTTGCAGAATATTCAAACAAGACCATAATGCTGCTGGACGGGGAGGTATCTGATGATATCAATTGAAGATATAAGGAACAATATGTACCTTCAGCTTGCCCGAAGGAATCTCACGCGACAGACGTTCCGGACCGTTCTTGCTGCGATTGGCATCATAATAGGAGTTATAGCGATATCCTCAATGGGCATCCTTGGTAACAGCCTGAAATTGTCCGTAACCGATTCATTCGGAGATATTGGCGATAAATTGCTTATCTACCCTGCACCAGGCGAAGACGGTGTGAGTGAAAAGCAGGTCAAACAGATGAAGAAGATCAGTGGGATAGATGCTATAATACCGGTATATTCAAGCGGGGACAGAGTAGAATACAAGAACCAATACACCTTCGGGTCCGTCTATGACATAGATAAGGGTGACCTTGAGAAGTTAGTAGAGATAAATGAGGGCCAATACTTCAAGTCCGGTTCAACAGACTGCGTCGTAGGAGCATCCATTGCAGATACCCTTGAACTGAAAGTAGGGGGGAAAATAGAGATAGGGGATTCACGCCTCAGGGTCGTGGGGATCCTTAAAGAACGTGGGATGGGATTTGACATCGACACAGATACCGGGATCTTCACTTCTGAACAGATGTACCGGAAACTCTATCCAAACGAGGAAGAAGAATATGATTTTGTGATCATCAAAGCTGAAGAGCTTGACCAGGTTAACGACATCAAAAATGATATAGAGAAACTCCTGAACAAAAAGGATGAGGTAGTCAGCGTCTTTGCCACGAACGTAATTCTCGAAAGCATAAATGAAGCATTCAAATCGATCTCCCTGTTCCTCATGGGAATCGGATCTATTTCACTTTTAGTAGCAGGAGTAAGCATACTGAACGTTATGCTCATGTCAACAATGGAGCGCACAAAAGAGATAGGTGTGATGAAAGCCGTAGGAGCATCGCGCAGGGACATACTCACCATGTTCCTTCTGGAAGCTCTGCTTCTTGGCATTATTGCCAGTCTGATAGGAGGACTGTTCACCATTGGAGCTGGTTACTTGATACTCTCACTGATCGTTGATAACACATCCTACCTGCTATCATTTGCAACACTTCTATACATATTGGAAGGCATCATCTTTGGGATCGCTACCAGTCTGATAGGTGGCATGTATCCGGCATGGAAAGCATCAAATATGAGACCGCTGGATGCATTGCGATATGAGTAAGCAATCCTTTAAAGAGGGATGCGATCCTAAAATTAAAAAGATAAGGTTAAAAAAGATGAGGGATCATTCCCCGGAAAGTCCACCCACATCTTCAAACTCAAGTCCTTCAAGTTCTTCCTTTAACCTGTCGAGGTCCTCCTGTGAGATAGAACTGATATTATCAGACCCATTCGGAGTTTCTTCACTTTCGGGGATATCATCAGTAACTTCGATTCCCATATCCTCATCCAGGTCTCCCGATCCTACTGAGGAGTCTTCCAAAACACCAGTATTTGACCCTTCCCCAGGAACATCGCCATTTTGAGCACACCCACTGACGAAAAGTATCATAGCTATGATCAAGATAGAGATCATCATCTTCTTCATTTATCAGCCCTCCCTGAGGATCAGACCATAAGCTTCATTCAAATATCCATGTGCTGAGATCATATTACCCCTTGCTATCCTTAGATAATTGTTCCCATTGGAGAACTTGATCAATGGTTTTTCCTGAATACGGACCTGCTCATATTCCCTATTCGCATTATTGATATTTTCTTTTGCGTCCTCTATATCAGATCTTGCCAGGTCAAGTTTTTCAAGAATGACTTCGTTATTTTCCATGCCTTCCGCCACTGTGCGCAAAGTTGTTTCATATTCATCAAGTGTGTCTGCTTTTTCGTTGGCAATATGAACCCACACAAACCCACTGTTCCTTGCAACATCGGACACAAGTTCGAAATAGTTTCCTACTATTTTCAAGAAAACGACACCAAGCTCAAATCTATTTTCCACACCATCGACTTCTGCCCTTAGTGCGCCTATCTTCCCAAGATTGACATCAACATCTTCCTGAATACTCTCTTTCAGATCATCAGGGATCTCAGGGTTCTCTTCCACTTCCAGATCCTTCCATATAAGCCATGCTTCCACCTCATTCAGTGAAGCATGCAGAGCATCTTTTCCAGTGTCAATTACCTTCTGGTTATTTTCATCGGTCTTGTCTGCTGCCCACCCGATCTTTGCATCCCTGTATTCAGCCTGTGCTTCGAGACTTTCCTGTTTTGCATCATACCATTCCTGTTTTGCATCACTTGCAGATAATGCATATACGGTCATTGGTTGCATAAGCATCATCGTAAGCACGATCAAGGTAATAAAAGACTTCTTTTTCAGATCCATATTGTGCCTCCCATACAGGAAAATCCGGTGTTACCAATATAACTGTTTTGTGGTCTGCCATATCACCCCATTACAGAATAGACATATATCCATCAACATGAGATCGCACGAAAAAGGATATAAAAGACATCTGTCAAAAATAATGGACATGAACACACTGCATGTGGAGATACGGGAAAAATGGAGAGAATGGCTGGAAAAATACCATTCCACTGAAAAGGAGGTCTGGTTGGTCCATTATAAAAAGCATACAGGTAAGCCCATACTTCCATACGGTGATGCAGTCGAAGAAGCGATCTGTTTTGGTTGGATAGATAGTCTTGTTCGCAGGATAGACGATGATACTTATGCTCAAAAATATACCCCACGCAATGAAAGGAGCACATGGTCAGAGACGAACAAACAAAGAGCAAGAAATATGATAGAAATGGGGAAAATGACCGAGGCAGGAATGGAGAAACTCGGCAATTCACTCAATGAGATATCACCGAAACCAAATAATTTGACCCTGCCAAAAGACATGAGAGCTGCCCTAAAAGCTGATGAACAGGCATGGAATAATTTCCTGGCCTTTGCTCCGGGTTACAGGAGATCATACATCGAATGGGTGGTTGATGCAAAACGTGAGGATACCCGAACCAGAAGAATAAATGCTGTTGTAGAAAGAGCAAAAGAGAATAAGAAACCCGGAATAATGTGATCGGGCCTCACCGACCACATCCGGGTTCAAAAAAATTAGTTAAGGGAATCCCTGACTGCCTGTGCAGTACCCTGACCATTGAAGGCCTTGATGAAAATAAGGGTTTCAGCATAACACATTGCATCAATTGCTTCCAGCGTATCCTCGCCCACTGAATAGATCCTGTCGAAGAACTCCTTGATGGAGAATTTGCTGAACTTGCCAAATAGCTCATTGTCGTTCTTTTCCGGAGCCTTTTCCTTATAGTTTGCAATTGTCCAGTCCCAGATATCCTTGTAGAGTTCCGGTTCATATACCTTGAAAATATCCCAGACGATGTTCTGGTAGAAGGTTGCCACATTGCCTTTTACAATATCGCCATGCGGGAAGTGATTGTGAATCAGGTCACGTGGGGTACCGGTGATCCCATGCTGTGCTATCCTTACATCGAGATCGTTGTCCTTCAGTGCCTGTGCTACTGCAACTGTCTGCTCGATATCCACAGAGACCTGCTCGATGAGGTTGCCGTTAGCATCATAGGTGTTCCCATGAGCACTACCGTTAGCAATTGCCAGGAAGTGAGGATAAACACCATTCTCGTTCAATGCCTTGATGAAAGTAGCAGCCTCCTCCGGCCGGGTCAGGACCCTGCCATGCTCGTCCTCTCGTCCGATCTCACCGACCTCGACCTCAAGACCATACTCCTTATCGCCCATACCCTCTTTGATGTGGAGCCCGATCTTTGTTGTTGCATCGATATTGTTCGCAAGTTCTTCACGCAGGTTGCCGCCCTGGAAATTGAACAGATGGGATGCGTCAATGGCAAAGGAAGTGTAACCGGCCGCGATCTGTGCATCCACAAGCTTTTTAGTAGCCTCGATATCTTCATCGGTACCCTTCTTGATACCGATATGGTCAGCATGCAATGCCCACATATCGAACTCAAGCTCTTTTGCGGCATCTCTTGTGATCTTGGAGATCGCAGCAGGAGTCAGGCCTGCATATCCGCCTTCCAGATTACACTCCGATCTAGCCAGCTCAAGAATAAGCGGCGCATCCATTTCTTTTGCTGCTCTCATGATGCCTTTTGTCACAAGGGCGATACGAGGATTTGCAGTCATAATGATAGTGTTCTTATCAAGCAGGCTCTTAAACATAAATGAGCTTGGTATCGGTTCAAAAGTGTTATTGGTCATAGGATTACCCTCAAAAGTTCATTTAACTTATTTTTGCTACTAGATGTACCTTTCAATTATAATCATTTCTATAGACAAAATGAAACAATGCACATCAATGTTCATAAATGCACAAAACCACAAACTCTAAATATTTAACTCCTAATCCATGAAAGGAAGAAATACGGAGGAAGGAAAATGGAAATGGACGAACTATTGAAGCTGGAAGATAAGCTTACAGCTATGGGTGCAAATGAATTGTATACCTATACGAGCGAAAAATATCCGGAAGTTCCGAACATGGGGCTGGGGAAGAAAAAACTGGTAGTTCGGAGAATACTGAACCATGAAAGGAACAAGATGAACGAAGAAGAGACTGCAGAGTAAACCTTATATTCCTTTTAACTTTTTTCCATTATATCGTACGTTCAGAAGCCGAACATTGTCAGAAGCAATTTTGATATTACAAGCTCGTATATCAAGATGAAGAGTAAACTGATAACTGTCAGGGCCACCAGTCCAACCGACGTACAGGTTATCCTTTCCATAAATTCTTGCGAACAACAGAATTTCATTTAGCATCACACCCCCGTATTATGCTAAAGATATTATCATTTTAAAGAAGGAGTTGGAACTACATCAACGTTTGTGCCAGTAAACATTTCTACTTTTAGTAAGGAGAATGAGCAAAAGCAGAACATGACAGAACAGAACAGAAAAAAAGAAAAGAAAAGAAAAGGAAGAGAAGAGAAGAGCGTTCGAGAATACCGAACATTATGAATGCCTTTTAACATCCCTCTTCAACCAGACTTGTACTAACCCCCATCACACGAATACGCGTCTCAAGAGGGTGTGTCCATCCATCAGGGATGATCTCCTGTTTCTCTATATCCACGCTCACATGCTCGGGGTCCATACCTGCATCCACCATATACTGTATAATGGCCTCCCTCCCAGCCTCCGAAGCATACTCAAGTGCTTCTTCGTATTCATAGAAGCTCTCCCGTCCTTTCTCGGAAAATACATAGAACTCCCAGTCAGGTGCTGCCATTGATGCCGGTCTCACAAGGAAATCCACCCTGCGAATACCCTTTGCTGCCAGTGCACCGGTCGCATTTCCCACATTGGAATATTCAGGCACGATGATATCTGCATCCAATATTGACTGCAGGTCCTCAAGGTATGCGATCACAGGACCGCCTATGAGCACTACCGGAATATCCACTTTGAATTTCGTAGGGGATTCGATGTCGAATATCTTACGTATCTCCGCCTTCGAGATCCCTTCAAGGAAGAAAGACATAAGATCAGATGCCATGTTCTTTGCAAATTCCTGCTTTACAAATGATGCAAACTCTACTGCATCACGTTTGCACAATGAACCAAGATACTTTGCACCAATCTCAGATGCTTCAACGGTATGTTCAGTATAGTCTCCAAGGACATGAAGTGCATCAGTGGGTGTGAAACCTATTGTCTGTATCAGACGTTTCTGCAAAAGCGAATCCAGATGCTTTGGTGACGGATATTTGTTCATCCTGCTACGCAGCTCCCTTGTAGAAGTCGGCTCATCTGAGATGGACCTGAACACCTCCATTTCCTGCGGGCTTATGTCTATGGGGTCATAGCCAGTCCTTATGTAAAATTTTGTGGGCTGGAAGTTGATCCCAAGCAACCCCCTGGAGGGCATGGGATTTGTCCTGAGCTGCTCAAGAAAACCGGGATAGAGATCGGCTGCACGGCAGAGAGGGATTACTCTGCGTGGACCGATATTGACGTGATTGTCCTTTACCCAGACATCACTGTCCCCACCCATTGCGGAAGTCTCCATCTTGATGGCCTTCACCCTTGTCCTCCAGCCACCAACAACAGCTCCCGACTCACTCATTTCAGGCACCCCGTTGGTTATGACCGAAATATCAGTGCTGGTCCCGCCAACATCGATAACTGCACAGGTGTCATTCCCTGTCAAAAAGGAAGCACCCACAAGACTGCCCGCAGGGCCTGAAAAGATGGACTCGATAGGTTTTTCAAGCGCACTCCTGATACCAATTACCGAGCCATCACATTTGAGCATGAAGACATTTGCATCAATTCCCTTTGAAGAGATATACTCTTCAACAGTGGTCATGAACTTCTCAGTGACAGGGATCAGCTGAGCGTTCAGGAATGCGGTCACTGCCCTCTCGAAGGCACCAAGTTCCTGTGAAAGCTCATGAGCACATACAATAGGAAGACCTGTGGATTCTTTTATTATCTCCTTGACCCTCAATTCATGTTCATGGTTCCGTATACTGAAATACGAGGATACTGCAAATGCAGCTACCCTGTCCTTGACGCTTTCGGCAAATTCCCGTACAGCATCTTCATCAAGAGGGGCAGTGGGAATGCCATTGTAATTATGACCGCCCTCTACCTGCGCATAATGTTCAGTTGGAAGGTCCTGGTTCAGTTCATAATTACCCACAAGTATCAAACCAACCGGGAAGCCCGTACCTTCCAGAATGCTGTTCGTTGATAAAGTGGTGGAAACTGACACCACTTTTATATCGTTCAAGTATTGTTCATCGATCCCATCAATTGCGTTCCTTATACCCCCAAGAGGGTCAGGATATGTTGTAAGCGCTTTGTTCGAAGAGATGATGACCTCATCCGAATCTCTAAGAAGGACCGCATCTGTATAAGTACCACCTGCATCGATACCGAGACTGTATTTCATTCAAAATGACTCCTTTATGTTATAAATGAAAGTTTTTGTTCACTTAGGCTAATACAACCAAAACTATTGATAAAGAAAAAAGAACACTACTTAAGTGTATCGTATTTGTATATCACTGTTAACTTTGAAAAACAGAATCAAGAGACGTTAAAAATGAAATAGTACATTTCGATATATAGACCTTACCCTATTTTTAAACTCTTATGGCCAGGCCTTTAAAAATTAAGATCCAAGATGGTCTTGACATATTTTCATAAATACATTGATGTTATACGACAACCGTTCTAAAAAAGAGTGATGAACATCACTCACCACACTTTTTCTGATCATATATCCCATATGCCATCAACGGAAGTAACAACAGTGCAAACCCGTTCTTCACCTCTTCGGGCATTACATCGCTCGCACTTCCGACTATCGATAGAGCATCAATGCCCAGATATGAATAGACCAGATCAAGAAGCAGGCCTCCCGCAACTGCACAGACTGCAATTGAGGCCAGATAAACACCTGTCGATCTCCTGCCCAGATATTTAAGGACCATTGTAATAGTAGCTGCATTCGTTGCAGGCCCTGCAAGCAGGAAAACAAATGCTGCCCCGGGACTCATGCCCTTTGCAATAAGGACTGCTGCGAGAGGGGTCGAAGCGGTCGCACAGATGTAAAGGGGGATGCCCACGACAAGTGCAAGGAGCATAGAGACCAGACCCCCTCCCAGATGGGAACCAACGAGGCTCTCAGGTACCAGATATGTGATGATACCTGCAAGAACAATACCAATGATAAGCCAGTAGCTTATATCTCCAAGCAGTTCCACGTATGCATATCTGATACCGGAGATGATACGTCCGGAAAAGGTATCAGCATCTTCGGATCCCTTAGGTCCACATGAGTTGCAACTGCATGAGGAGGAAAGAGAAGAGGAAGGTGTCGGTAACTCAGCCATTTCCAATATGCTCATTGTAGGTCCTTTTTCAACATCCTTTTCTGAAACTTTCTTAGGGGACCTTAGAAGATCCTCGGCGATCCCTGCCACCAATGCCGTGATGAAAGTCGCTATTGGCCGAAATACTGTCATTATGGGGTCAAGAAGAGCGTATGTGATGGCTATTGAATCCACGCCTGTCTGGGGAGTGGAGATCAAGAAGGACAAGGTTGCCCCATTTGTTGCACCTCTTTTTTTCAAGGACAGTGCTGCAGGGACCACGCCACAGGAACATAAGGGCAGAGGTACACCGATCAGCGAAGCATTCAGTACGGAACGGAACTTCCCGGCGGAATGTCCCAGATATTGCATTATCTTTTCATCCGGTACAAAGACATGCAAGATCCCTGCAATTCCGAATCCCAGTAGAAGATAAGGTGCTGCTTCTGCAAGGACGTTCCAGGAACTCAAGCCAATACCAATGAATATCTCCAGAATGGTTTCCATATAGGTCATTGAACACACCCCACAACGTGACTGCGGGATAGTTCGAGCAGTGCCCTTACGTGCTCATCGGCAACTGAATAAATTGCAAAACGCCCGTCCTTTCTTACCCTGACAAGATCAAGCTGGCGAAGGGTGCGAAGATTGTGAGAGATGGCAGATTGGGTCATCCCCAGAGCGTGTTCCAGTTCACATACACACATGTCCTTCTCAAGGAGAAGGTACATTGTTGTTAATCGGGGTTCCGATCGTAAAGCATGGAATATGTTGGATATCCTCAGTATCGCATCCTCATTTGGAAGATAGGAGACTATCGCATCAATGGCATCCATATCAATACGCTCACATGGAGCATCGCCTTGCATGAACATATGAACATATGTTCATGCATATAACACTAATGCTGTCACAAAAAGAACGAGAGAAAAGGCCAAAACATCACGTGCGGTCATTTTCAGCTCGAACAAAGAGGTACGAAAATTGCCTTGATAACACCTGCTTTCCATTGCCATGGCCACATCATCGGCCATCCTCATGGAACCTTTCAATAACGGGATCGCAAGTGAAAGTGTACCAGAGATGGGATCCCGCCTGTACTTTGAACCACGCGACAACTGAGAATCCTTTATCTGACCCGCATACCACAACAAATGAGGTACAAAATAAAGAGCTAAAGACATCATAGTTGCGATCTCGAATGAGGTCACGCCTACCCGCTTCAAAGGAAGCGGACGAAGTATCCTTTCTATACCGGCAGTTATCACCGCGGGTCTTGTGGTAGAGGTCAACAAAGAGCCATAGAGAATTAAGAGGACGAACCTTACGGTGACCAACAAACCCTTCGAGAGGCCCTCGTAAGTCGGTGAGAATTGAGAACTGAACAGAGCCGCACCTTCGGTGAAGAAGGAATGGATAAGGAAAATAAAGACAAAGATAGGTAACAATGGCCTGACCGACCTTATACCCGATAACCCGGAACCTGCGAGGATCGTAAGCCCTACAAAAAGCAATGCAAACACAAGGAGATCAACAAGGGCATATGATCTGAATATGAGGATACTTAGACACATTACTGAAAATATCTTGACACGCGGATCAAGTCCGTGAAGGACAGACTTGCCTGCAACATAGGAGAATAGGAAACCTTCCAACTGATCAGCCCCTTTTTTGTGACAAGGCAACAACGATCTCATTGAAGGCATCTTCCACGGAAAAGACCGTTTCCTTTACAGCCAGGCCTGAAGAGCTCAATTCCCTCATGAGCACAGTTATTTCCGGAGCCGGGAGGGATATTGAGCTTAGATATTCTTCAGGAGTACCCTCAAAGACCGCCTTACCTTCATTCAAATATACTATCCTGTCAGCCACACCAAGAACGTCTTCAAGATGATGGGAGACCAGCACGATACCCACACCATTTTGCCGGAGCAGCTCAAGTGTTCTGAACAGGCGTTCCTTGTAGAATGTGCTCAGCCCTGATGTAGGTTCATCTAGGACCAAATAGTCAGGAGATGAGGAAAGGACACCTGCAAGGGCCACAAGTCTCATTTCACCCCCGCTCAGACTAAAAGGGGAACTTTCAAGAATATCAGAACTGAGACCTACTTTTTCAATTGCATCATGAACACAATGTTCCAATTCATTCCCTTTCATACCAAAATTCGAGGGACCGTAAGCAATATCCTCAAAAACGGTCTTGCAGAACAATTGTTTAGAAGGCTGTTGGAACAGGATACCGACCTTTCTGCATACCTCTTTTTTTGAAGATGCAAGCCCATCCACAGTCACATTTCCAGATACAGGGATCAGCAGCCCATTGAGATGCTTGATGAGAGTGGTCTTGCCACAACCAACGTTGCCAATGATGCCGACAAACTCACCTTTACCTACTGAAAAGGTCACATCCTTCAATATTGGTAGTCTTTTTTTTCCTTTCCCATATGAGAAATGCAGTCCACTCACTTCGATCGGCATATTGCCTCCTTCAACGAAAAAGCATCAAGAGGGAACACGTCAGAGGAGATAATGCCTGCGTCCTGTAATCTAAAGGCAAGTTCCAGGTGTGGAGGAACTCTCTGACCTGATGCATATATCTCACGAGATACATCCCGAGGTGTGCCGTCACTTGCAATAGAACCATTTTCAAGTACGATGAGCCTATCAGCAAACAAGGCCTCTTCCATATGATGCGTCACATAGACCACGGTCTTTCCTTTCTTGTTGAGCTGCCGCACAATATCAATTATCTGAGAACGCGAATCCGAATCCAGCATGGAAGTCACTTCATCGAATATCAGTACCTCAGGGGCCATTGCCAGCACCCCGGCAATCGCGGTTTTCTGCAATTGCCCTCCGCTTAAGGACATGAGGAGGGATCCATCTAAACCATCCAGACCCACGTTTGCAATGGCACTTGTAACACGTGATCTGACCTCATGGCTTTCCAGTGCAAGGTTCTCAGGCCCGAATGCAACATCCTCTTCAACTGTTGCACCCACTGCCTGAGAATGAGGGTCCTGAAAGACCATCCCGACAGTCTGCCGTATTTTCCAGATATCTGTTAGAGATGCAGTATCCATCCCGCATACAGAAACGGCTCCCTGAGAAGGCTTCAAGAGCCCGTTCATGTGACGGATCAGAGTGGATTTTCCACTGCCATTATCACCGAGAATGGCTGAGAATGAGCCTTTTTCGATCCGAATATCGATGCTGTCGAGCACCTTTTGACCGTTCGGATAGCTGTAACTTACACCCTTTAGCTCTATCATCAGAGTACCTTTTTCAGATCATATTTTGTATTTTGTCGCAATACCCGTTGCAATTGAGATCTTGACAATGCCGGGTAAAATGAATGGAAGGAAGCCCACAGTTACCGCCTGCATGAATGACATATCTGCAACTACCATCAGATGAGCCAGACCGAAACAGAAGATGACAACGGAACCTATAGTTACAAAAAGACCATTCTTCAGCAGATTATTGCTCTCGTTCATCTCAAAGAGATAACCAATGAGGAATGCCGCTGCGATGAAACCTATGAGGTAACCCCCAGTAGGACCAAGGATGACACCGAGACCGGAACCGCCGTTGGAGAATACGGGCAAGCCTGCAATACCGAGAAGGACATAAACTACCATACTTATCCCACCCCATTTACTACCAAGCATTGCACCTGCCATGAGAACGAAGACCATCTGAAGAGTGAACGGAATAGGACCAAGAGGAACAGTTATGTAAGCACCGATAGAGGTCAGTGCTGCAAATAACGAGGCATAGACCATTTTTCTGACATCCGTATTTGGACCTACCATACCAGGACCCGGATGTTTATTGCTGTTAACCATAAATTTGTGAGTGGTTGACATTGCATAAATAGCTTACGATTATACCAAACTTTCAGTAAGACAGATATTCAGTAGAAAATATGAAAAAAAGAGAGGATGTGCCGGAAAGACCGGCACGTATAGTAAGGTTTTGGAATGGACTCAGTATGCAGCGTCCATGTCAAGGTCAGGCATGTCAGGAAGGCCGCCAGGGCCCATACTCTGGTTTGCGCTGCCTGTTGAAGCTACGACATCATCGATCCTGAGGATCATGACAGTTGCTTCCATTGCAGCGTTTATAGCCTGGGTCTTTATTCGGAGAGGCTCGATCACATCGTTCTCCCACATGTCGACTACCTCGCCGGTGTAAACATTAAGACCTGCGTTCTTGTTACCCTTCTCATGCTGGGAACGTAGTTCCACCATCATGTCAATTGGGTCAAGACCTGCATTCTCTGCGAGTGTCTCAGGGATCACTTCAAGAGCTTCTGCGAACTTGCTGACAGCAAGCTGCTCCCTTCCCTTGAGAGTGGATGCATATTCACCGAGTCTGAGTGAAAGCTCGATCTCGGATGAACCGCCGCCGACTACGACCTTGCCATCTTCGATGACAACACCGACGACATGCAGAGCATCGTTCAATGCGCGGTCAAGTGCATCGACAACGTGCTCGGTACCGCCGTGGAGAAGTACTGTAACAGCCTTGGAGTTCTGGCAACCTGTAACATAGGTCATCTTGCCACCCTTTACTTCTTTCTCCTCTACCAGACCTGCTGTGCCTACATCTGCAGTGGTGATCTGGTCAAGGTCCTGGATAATTGTTGCGCCGGTTACCTTTCCGAGTCTCTTAAGATCGCTCTTCTTTACCCTTCTGACAGCATAGATACCTGCTTTCTCGATGTAGTACTGTGCCATATCATCGATACCTTTCTGGCAGAATACCACATTTGCGCCACTTGCGATGACCTTGTCAGCCATCTCCTTCATCATTCTCTCTTCCTGGTCCAGGAACAACTGCATCTGGCCCGGAGAGGTGATCTTGATCTCAGAATCCATCTCGGTCTTTCTGAACTCGACAGGGCAGCTTAACAGAAGGATCTTTGCGTCCTCTACCTTCTCAGGCATATTTGGGTGTGAGCGTTCCTTGTCGATTACAAGACCATCCACAAGCTCGGAATCATCAATACTTCCGCCTGCGCGCTTCTCGATCTTGATGTTCTCAAGGACATTGACCTTAAAGCCATCCTCTTCCTCTTCGACTATTGAGCGAACTGCTTTGACAGTGAGAGCTGAGAGCTTCTCTTTGTATGACTCAGCGCCCTTTCCAGTGATAGCTGTTCCAGCGATCTTTATCAGAGCCGCTTCGTCGTCTGGGGAAATAGCAATAGTGATAGTTTCCAGGATCTCGCGGCATTTCTCTGCAGCATGCCTGTAACCTGTGGATATGATGGTTGGGTGGACTCCCTTCATGATAAGTTCTTCTGCCTTTGAAAGCAATTCTCCAGAAAGAACTGCTGCAGTAGTTGTTCCGTCCCCGACCTCAGCATCCTGTGTCTTGGATACTTCCACGATCATCTTAGCTGCAGGGTGCTGGATATCCATTTCCTTCAAGATGGTAGCACCATCGTTTGTGATAACAATGTCACCCATGGAGTCCACAAGCATCTTGTCCATTCCCTTAGGACCAAGTGTTGTGCGGACTGCACTTGCAACTGCCTTTCCTGCAAGGATATTGTTACTTTGTGCATCCCTGCCCTGAATTCTCAGATTTGGTGTGATATTTAGACCTCCTTAATAGCATTGATAAAGAAAATCAATTATTTGAATATTATTTGAGATATTACACATTATGTGCTCAATCTGTTCGTTCTAAATGAATGAACTTCTATATAAGCATAACCAGTATTGGAACGTATTAAAGTATGCAAAGAACTGAAAAGAAAGTGAAGCAAACCAAAACTATATTACACTGTGATATAGATGATCGCAACAAACCATTACATTTGCTTTCCCTGAAATTCAATAATAACAGTGACAAAAAAACTGATCCAGCATAAAAACGGCAGTTATGAAGATCAGAGCCGTCCATGAACTTGCAGCTTACAAGCTCCATTATAGTAAATTGACATAAAACAAGACCCCCGCTTGAAGTCAATTAAGATACTTCAAGCAGAGTGAAAGCTTTTCGACTTCCAAATAGATTTGTTACGTCCCGACCGAGAATCGAACTCGGGTCTAAGGCTCCGCAAGCCCCAAGGATATCCTCTACCCTACCGAGACAAGTTAGACAGACCTCCTAATAACTTCCTGCAATATAAACATTGCTCATAGAAACAACTTCATAAAACATTTCCAACTCCAACCCCATGAACAAAAGTTAAATGCTTCAAGGATGATTGGTAAAGCATGTCAATGACCATAGGCCTTGCAGGAAAACCAAACGCAGGTAAATCAACTTTTTTCAAAGCTGCTACCCTTGCAGATGTCGAGATAGCGAATTATCCGTTCACCACGATCAATGCTAACAAAGGAGTCACATACGTAAGATCGGTCTGCCCTTGCACAGAACGGGACAAACGCTGCGGTAACTGTCAGGACGGTATCAGGTACGTACCCATAGAGATCATAGACGTCGCAGGTCTTGTACCCGATGCACACATGGGTCGCGGTCTTGGCAATACCTTCCTTGACGAGCTTAGACAGGCACAGGCCATAATACATGTTATAGACGCATCCGGAGGCACAGATATCGAAGGAAACCCTGTGGATATCGGAGAACACGATCCGATGGAGGATGTTGATTTCCTGAACCGCGAGATAGCAATGTGGATGACAGGTATCCTAAAAAGGAACTGGGACAAGCTTTCACGAAAGATAAGGGCCGAAGGCATGAAGATGGAACAGGCCGTTTCAGACCAGCTCATGGGTGCAGGTGTCAATGAATCTCAAGCACGACAGGCCCTGCTTGCTTGCAAAATGCCGGAAGAATGCACAAAATGGACAGATGAAGAGATGGCAAAACTTTGTGAGACCATACGTGCCATCACCAAACCTACGATGATAGCAGCCAACAAGATAGATGTCGCACCTGAAGAGAACATAAAAGCTCTCGAAGAACTTGACATAATAACAGTGCCCACCAGTGCTGCCGCCGAACTCGCATTGAGGTCTGCTGCAAAGAACGGCATAATAAGTTATCACCCGGGAGACATGGATTTCGAGATAATCTCCGACAAGGTCAACGAAGCACAGAAAAAAGGACTTCAAAGCCTGAAAGAGATGATAACCACACTTGGTACAGGTGGAGCCGGCATACAGGAGTGCATCAACAGAGCTGTTTTTGACCTCCTTGACCTGATAGTGGTATATCCTGTGGAAGATGAAGGAAAATGGGCAGACAAGAACGATAGAATGCTCCCTGACGCGTTCCTCATGAAGAAAGGCTCTACCCCGCACGACCTGGCATACCGCGTTCACACGGATATCGGAGACCGGTTCCTCTATGCTGTTGACGGAAAAACAAAGATGAGACTCGGAGAAAAACATGAGCTGCAAAACGGCGATGTTGTAAAGATAGTCTCAACTGCAAAATAAGTACAAGTTCCATCCAAGAATAAGGACAAAGCTGGCATTACATGATAAGGGCAATCTACGAACGATACTTGTTGAACCAGATCAACGGAATGCAAGGACAAATACCAGAACACATCACAATGATACTTTCAGAATCAGATCTGCTTGATGATAGCGGAAAAGAGAAACTGAGTACATTCCTGAAATGGTGTTTTGCCCTTGATATCAAAATAATAAGTATTTACGTGGATGTCCTTGATGTCAAAGAAGAAGCAAAAACAAAGATAGTATCGCTGCTTTTGGATGAATTGAAAGAGATAATGGCCCCTTTACCCGAAAATGTTGGATTCGACATATACAATGAAAAGGGAGAACTTATCGAAAATAAAATGGGTGACACCCACCGGGTACATTTCTCAGTCGGGTTTGGCGGAAAGAACGAGATAACAAAGGCGATCACTTCCATCCTTCATGATGTGAAAGATGAGATATTGAGACCTGCAGACATCGATGAAAATACCATCGAATCCCATTTGACAGTACGCGAAGAGCCTGACATCATAATTCGTGCAGGTGGAAAGCACCTTTCGAATTTCCTCCTCTGGCAATCCGCTTATTCCGAACTCTATTTTACCGATGTGAACTGGCACGGCCTCAGAAGAATGGACATACTGAGGATAATAAGGGATTACCAAAAAAGACAGCGCCGCTTTGGCAAATGATCAAGTTCTCCTTTCCATAACGATCGCATTATCGTCAGGATAATAGTCAGGAATGATCGCTACCGCCTCGAACCCGTTGGCAAGATAGAAATCCTGTGCAGTTCTGTTATTCTCCCTCACTTCCAGCCGTACAAGAGGAAATGAGTTGGCCTTTGCAAGCAACATGCAGCTATCTAAAAGACAAGAGCCGATATTTCTCCGCCTGTGCTTTGGATGTATCGCAATACTTGCCAGATGGGCATCATCAGCGATCACGACAAGGATCGCATACCCGCAGATGGAACCGTCTTCCTCGAAAACGATGAAACCGGGATGGTGCACATAGGACCTGAATGTACGCATGTCCCAGGGCTCAGCAAAGGAAAGGTTCTCGATATCTACGATCTCCGGTAGATCCGACCTTGTGGCGATTCTTATCATATAATGCCAGTATGGACATCATGGATTATAAATATCTGGAAATATCCTAAAGGGTTCCATACTTATAGAAGACAGGACAACCAGTCAGTGATGCCAGTTTATTCTGTGATAGCCTGCCCGAAATGTCGCAGGTCTGCACAGCTCATAGAAGATAAAGGTGCAAAGACCACAAGATGTCAACTTTGCGGAACTACTTTACACATAAGGAAACTACGGGTGTTCCATAAAGGCGAAGATATTGAAGAAGCAAGAGCTGTGCGCACAAAGATGCAGGCACAGCTTCTCGGGGGAAAGCAAAGCACAACGATGAACGACCTCAAATGTTCCACATTTGGAGAGGAACTTAGTTCAGTATCGCCACCCAGAGATGATGCATCGATATCCAAAACAATAGATAAGGCATTCAAACCGAAAACCCCATCCAAGATCACGACCCTGACGACCGATAATGTTCGCAGAAAAAAGAATAATGCGGAAAAGGACATGATGTCCATCCTTGAAAGCAGACCCGAAGGAATGAAAGTATCCGAGTTATCCACCATTGCTTTAGAAATGGACGTTGATGAAGCAAAATTCAAAGATACCCTTGAAAGGATGAGAAGTTCAGCACAGATATACTTCCCAAAAAAAGGCCATGTTAAAATTATCCAATGATACGTTGAATATTATATCTCTTTTTCATTCAGAACACATAAGATATATCTAAAAGAACCACATAATATTATAGTTCAATGGACTGCCCCCAGGGTGAGTGCAAAAGTCCTTTCACAATTACAAGGTTAGAATATGCCCGATACGACCACACTTGACATCATAGAACTGCTACTCACAGCAGAGATCTACAACAGATATCCGGAAATGGATGTGAATGATCTTCCAAAGAGTATAAGGAAGAACTACTGGAGCCGCACGCATAAGGGAGTGCCAAAGCCTATAGCGGTAACCCGCAAGGACATCGAGGGTCTTTTTGCTATTAAAGAGCTTAAAGGACAGGTGCTGTCATTGCCTTTTATCGACATCGATGAGCTTACATCAAAAATAAAGTTCACTTCCTTTGATGTGGGAGCAGACTGGTTCCATAAACAGGAGTCTGCAGACGAAAGAATAGATGCAAACCCGGCCCTGGCATATTACTACGAAGAGAAGAAGAGCTCCGAGACTGCCAATTATAAAAAAGCACTCGCAGCAACAGGACCAAAAGAAGTTGACAGGGAATGGATAGAATCCCTTATAAGCGAGATATCTGAAGAAGAAGGCGGCGAAGATATGCTTAAGCTGGTGCACATAATCGCCCCGGAGGATATTGCCCAGCCGATGAGATATATGGTCCTTACAGAAGATCAGAAGGAAGAGATCGAAAAGATAGTCAAGGCCATACAGTACCGTGAGCATCTTAAAAAGATAGGGTTGCATGACATAGGAAAGATCCTGATGGTGGGGCCACCAGGTACTGGAAAGACATCCGTGGCAAAAGCAATGTCAGAACGCCTTTCAATACCTTTTGTAGAGGTAAGGTTGTCCATGATAACCGATCAATACCTTGGAGAGACCGCAAAGAACATCGACAGAGTGTTTGCACTTGCGAAACGATTGAGCCCATGCATACTTTTCATCGATGAGTTCGATTTCGTTGCAAAGACAAGGGCATCCGATGAACATGCGGCATTGAAGAGAGCTGTCAACACCCTTCTTAAGGCCATAGATAGCATCAGTCTGACCAATGACGGAGTTCTCCTGATGGCAGCGACCAACCACCCCAGAATGCTGGATTCTGCGGCATGGAGAAGATTCGATGAGATAATGAACTTCCCGTTACCAGACGAGAATATGAGAAAAGCCATCCTCGATATCGTGACCAGGGACATAGAAGGGGACTTCGACAATGCGGAAATAGCACCGCTCACAGAAGGATACTCCGGTTCTGACCTGAGAATGGTCATTCGGGAAAGTGTGCTCAATGCCCTTGTGGAAGAGAGAACTGTCATCTCACAGGAAGATCTGTTCAATGCAGTTCAAAAGTTCAACAAACGTGCCAACATCAAGTCCGATGAATATGTTGTAAATGAGGGAGGCTTCTGATATTTCATGAAGATAACACTTCTGGGCACAGGAGATGCCCCCGGAACACCGGTCATCGGTTGTAATTGTCCCGCATGTATCGATGCGATAAAAGGAACCAAGAGCAACCGTCTGCGGTTTTCCATACTCGTGGAATCAGATGAAGGTAAGGTGCTGATAGACACCAGTCCGGACATGCGGGAGCAGATGTTGCGAAAAGGGCTCAAACATGTCGATGGTGTCATCTGGACACATGGTCACTATGACCACTATACCGGATTCGGAGAATTCCATCGTGTCCAGTACAATGTGGATGTATATGGAGTGACAGAAACATTGGACTATATTCTTGATTATGTCTCATTTCTCAGACCAAAACGGCATGACATACCGCTGAATACATCCTTTGGACTGATAGGACTGGATTTCACACTTTTCGAGGTCAACCACCCTCCTGCAAAGAAAGCGGTGGGTGTGATGATATGCGAAGGTGACAAAAAAGTGGTCATCAGCGGGGATACTGATGAGAACATCCCTGAAAAAAGCATGGAGCTTATACAGAACCCTGATATTTTCATAGTGGATGCCATCATACCTCATGATGTAGGATTCCATGTAAAGAAACACATGGATGCAAAGGAAGCCCTGGATATGGCTGAAAGGATCAATGCAAAAGAGGTTGTAATGACCCATTTAAGTCATTACTTCAAACCTCACGATGAAGCCGTTAAAACATACCCATTGGGATATGACGGAATGGAACTTATCCCTTGATCATTCCTTTTTATTTCCGTCCTTTGCCATTCCCTGCCTTCTTCTCAATGAAAGCATCTTCAATGGATTTCCTTTCGTTACGGAGTTTCCTTCTTGTGGAGAGATAATTTCCAAGTACCAGCAACACCCCACCGAATAGGATGCTCGTACCTATCAAAAGCAACCTTGGCGCAGATTCCGAATAGAACTTAATCATCACGGTCCTGTAGGGCAGGTCCTCTTCAGATATCTCGACCTTAAGATATTCCCTTGCCATATTGGCAAAAGCACCGGACTCTGCATGAAGGTCATACCAGACCAGAACTTCACGCCCTTGTTCATCGATGTATCGATCATCGGTTTCAGGAATTACCTTTCCAACGAAGGGATTGCCGGTAGTGTAACCTTCGGGCAGCACAAATCTTACCGTTGAATCATGAGTAGGAACATACATGAAATCCTGCCCTTTTGGATTATTGAGAGCAAAAGCAACGATACCGGTAATGTTCTCATCGAATTTCATGACAAAGTGTTTCTGACCACGGATCACGTCATCCTCAAGAGTATAGTTGAAAACTGGAAGGTCCTCCGGAGAAGATGATGCAAACATCTCAAAGGTCTCGGCTGAAGCGGAAACGTTTTCGGACCTGTCCGCAAGGATCACAACGTTGGAAAGAATATCCCCTCCAGAATTGAAAACATCCTCCATCGGAACGATTTCTATCACCGAGGTTTCTGCCACCATATAAACAACGTTCGTACTTCCATTCCTTGAAAGGTAAAAGGTTGTCGTATTCAGATCATCGCTTTTATCGGAAGGACTATGAAAGACCTCCAGTTCATAATCAGAAGCTTCTAACGTTGCATTACTATCATCGGTCACAGGAGCAAGCTCATTGATGCAACCTGATGACATTATTGCAAGAATAAAGACCAATACCAATGTTATTGCTAATCTTTTCATGATACACATCGCAAAAGTTGTTCAAAAAATAATGGACACCATCACTAAAAAAGGTTGTTGAAAAAAAGAGGCACTCCCAGAAAGGGAGTGTGACCTAAATATGCTTAGTCTTCGCTTGGTATGCTCAGGAGAATACCAACATCTTCGAGAGCTTTTGATACTTCTTTGTATGCAATAAAGACCTCTCTCTTCTGCATTTCAACAGAATCGACTGGTGGTTCTGATGCGAACCAGATCTCTTTTTCATTCTCACCACGTGTGATAGAAACACAGGCAAGCATGTCGGCCTGGATGAGCCTGTAGACAGAATCAAGTCCGGTAGGAGTTACCCATACAGGATAAGCCTTTTTTAGCTGTTCTACGAACTTGCTCCAGTTCACTGTGGCTGAAGCTTCAAGCCTCAAATGAAGGTGTGCACGCTCCCCGCTGATCTGTTCATCGAGGGTCATGAGGAAATTCTTATATTCAGAGGATTGATCATCGACCTTCTGTGCATCGTGGCTTGCCAATTCTTCTGCTGCATCCTTGAAGAACGGAGCGAGATTGATGACATTTGAGGGTTTTGTCAGAAGGGAAACGCCAAAGAAAGCAATTCCACTCAATCCCATTCCCACGATCACACCATGGCTCATGAGAATTGGATGTACTGTCTCAAGGTATGGAGGTGCCATAGGTGCGGTCATTGAAAGATCATACACCGTAAAGGAGATCTGTGCCACAGCACCGATAACAAGCCCTGCCAATGCACCTTCTTTTGTCGCACGCTTCCAGTAAAGTCCACCCATGAGAGGGAAGAAGTAGGATGCACTTGCGATGAACGTTGCAATGTGAATTGCATCGATGATACTGTTGATGAAGAACGAGGAAACTGTTGCTGCTGCAACTATGAAAAGAACGCTCAGTCTGTTAATAGTGAGCATCTGCTTCATTGTAGCATCAGGTTTGATAAATCTCTGGTAGATATCACGTGAAACACATGATGCACCCGAGGTTGCAAAAGTATCCGCACAGGACATTGATGCTGCTGCAAGACCAATTGCGCTTAGCCCGATCACAGCAGGAGAGAATGTCTCGACAATGAATGTCAGAAGTGCAGGTTCGGCCTGTGCCATTCCCATAGGGAAACCCATCGCAGATATCTCAGGATACAGTGAGTTCAGCCCAATGGCAATGAACGCACATGCAGTGAAGACTACTGTGACAAGGAAAGAACCAAGTACAAGACCATTCCTTGCAGAGGTCGAGTCTTTAGCTGCCCATACTTTCTGCCATGGGTCCTGTTCTGTGATCCATCCAGGGATGATAGCGAAAACGAAGATAAGCACCATCGGGATGCCTATGATGAAAGGATTCCACCAGTCTGTGGGCACAGTTGAGATCAGGTCTGATGCGGAAGAGATATCCGCTGAACCGGAAGTTGCTGTCCCGATCGCCAGGAATGCCATTGCAAGAGCGAAGATGGAAAGGAAAACGAACTGCACAACATCGGTCCATACTACCGCACTGAGACCACCGAGGGTCACATACGCAGAAACTGCAAGAGCAACGATGAGTGCCGCATAGATCGGGTCCAGACCATAGAATATCTGCAACACAAGAGCGAATCCTTTGATATCAGCAACTGCGAAAAGGATCATTACGATAGTGATAATAATACCCACAGGAGCACGTATTGCAGAACTGTACCTCTGTTCGAGAAGTTCTGCCTGTGTGATAGAAGGCAGATTCTTGAACTTCTTGACAAAAATAGCGATTATAAGCAATGCCAGAATGTTAGGAGCTACAAAACCCCAAATGGAGCCCATTCCAAGTAGCATGAAGAAACCAATAACTGCTAATATTCCACCAGCGGTCAGCCATGATGCGGCAGAGGAAAATCCTATTCCTATTGTGCCGATCTTACGTCCTGCCAGCCAGAAATCAGTAACTGTTTTCTGCCTTTTTGTAAAGTACCAACCAATGCCTATGAGTCCACATATGTAAACTGCAAGCATTGCCATAAACAATTGATATCCATCCATAATTGAAACCTCTGATAATTAAATTTAAGACCGCATGAATGCAGTACCTTGAACCATTAATATATTTTTATTACCCCATACAGGGTACAAGGAACATACCTTATTTAATATATAAGTCCTTTCGAAAAGAAGAAGAGATGATCTGTTGTTTAAGTTTGACATATAAGGTCACTGAAAGGACATTTACATCCATTCATAATGACGCATTACCTCGAGGTTCATGTCATACATCATACTGTTCTCAACATAACCGAAGAAGAAACAACCCTCACAATTTTTGGTCACTTCGTGCTGCTGTGGACGTGAACGTTTCCAAACATTTGCAATTCCTTCATTGATATTTCCCAGAGGTTCCCTGTGAACCCGACAATTCTCAATGGAACCATCAACTGTCACATCAAGAATGAAATTATTGACATGACAATTGAATCTTTTTTTCAGGTCCTTGATCATTGAAAGATAACTTATGGAATTGATTATCGGATAGCCCTGTCTTTTCATCTCGATTACACGATCGATCGTTCCCCGATATTTATCCATGTCACGAATACCCATTGAGGTCCAGACATCATCATCGATCCCTTTGAATTCATACATTGGCTCAAAGGAGATCTTTACCCCAATGTCCTGTGCAAGTTGTACAAGCTCTTCAATATCATCGAGATTTTTTCCACTTATGACGCAGTTCATAAGAAGTGGATTCTTAAGTTTGTCCTTTACATTCATTATAGTGTTAAGAAGAACGTCAAGATCGACCCCTCGGATCTCTTTGTAACTTTTAGTGCCATCCACGGATACCGAGAGATAATCAAGGTCTTTAAGATCATCTATCCTTTCCTCGAGAAGTTTGCCGTTAGTAATAAGAGAAGTGATCATTCCAAGCTCTTTGGCAAACCTGAGTATCTGGGGAAGGTCATCACGAAGAAGAGGTTCTACGGTCCATGCATTATAGACACCTATACCAAACGAGCGGGCATCTTCAAGCATTTTGAATATCGAAGCAAGGCTCATCTCTTGCCCGGGGTTCTTCCAGTACTCACAAAATTTACAACTCATGTTGCATCTGGAATTGATCGCATGCGAAAGAACAAAGGGTCGTTTGCGAACTCTCATCTGCCAGACAGCACGTGCAGCTATGGTTGGTGAAAACTTGGACATGATATCAGTGCTCAATTTTGATGCCCTATATCTTGCAAAGGAGTTGATAAAACTTAGCACATATAGATCAACAATATTGTAAAGAAAATCAGAAAGAGAAAGTGTAAGGAGATAATAACATGCTGGATCGACCAGCAGAACAAAAAGTATTTTTCTTGCAAACATGGGCCAGGAACATAGAGCATCCCACAATACGACCATCGACCTTTCTTATATGATTCAGGATAATGTTTTTACTAAACTCAATGAAGAACAGAGCCTATATGCAAGCAGTATATCATCAGCATAAACACTGAGCTTGATAAGGTTATTTTTGAGATACATAGCGAAATGACCTTAATGGAGTTTGAAAATGAGAAGGAGAATACATTCATCCATAGCATTTCGGGAAAATCTTCGTATCAATGATTAAAATATTCGAATATTAGGACAATGTTTATAAGTAGAAAGATGTATGAGAAGTCTACTTAAAAACGTCAGAATATAGCCCATCATTATCAACATCCCAATAATTTTTTGAACTGGTTTGTGATGGGAAATAGTAAAATAAAGGCATTCAGTCTTTTTTTAAGCGTTAATTAACAGGTAATCATCATGGAATCATTCAAAAAATTAGGTATCGAGGATGCGATCTTAAGATCGATAGAGGACAAAAAATTTGAAGCCCCTACTGAAATTCAGGAAATGGCTATCCCTCTGATCCTTGAAGGAAAAGACATAATAGGTGGAGCTGCTACCGGATCAGGTAAGACGCTCGCTTTTGGTTGTGGAATCATCCAGAAGATAGAAAAAGGAAATGGAATCAGAGCACTGGTCCTTACACCAACAAGAGAGTTGGCTGAGCAGGTTCAGAACTCATTGAAGGAATTTTCCAGACATAAACAATTGAGAGTAGCACCAATATATGGTGGTGTAGCTATCAATCCACAGATCCGCCAACTCGAAAGAGCGGATGTTGTTGTTGCAACCCCAGGAAGATTATTAGACCATATCGAAAGAGGAACTATTGACCTCGGGGATGTAGAGATGCTTGTCCTTGATGAAGCAGACAGAATGCTTGACATGGGATTCATTGATGATGTTGAAATGATCATCGATGAATGTCCTTCTGACAGGCAGACAATGCTGTTCTCAGCAACTGTTTCCAAAGACATCAAGTACCTCTCAAACAGATACATGAATAACCCTTCAAATGTATTTGCGAAGGCATACGTGGATTCAGATAAACTGAAACAGGTATATATCGATGTTCCAAAGAGGATGAAGTTCTCACTCCTTGTACACCTCCTGAAGACTGAAAAATCAGGACTTGTTATGGTTTTCTGTAATACGAGAAGTAATGTTGATTTCGTACAGAAGAACCTGAGAAAGAATGACATTGATGCAATAGCCATCCATGGCGGACATACACAGGCAAAGAGAAAGGGCACACTGAGCAAGTTCCATTCCAGCAATGCACATGCACTTGTATGCACCGATGTCGCAGCCAGAGGACTGGATATTCCCCATGTGTCCCATGTTTACAATTTCGACATTCCTGATGACCCCAGTGAATATGTTCACAGGATAGGAAGAACAGCAAGGGCTGGAAGAGAAGGAAAGGTCATCAATGTGGTCGCTGACGTGGATAAGGGTAGCTTTATCAGACTCACTAAACTGCACCGCAAGTTCAATTTCGAGCATGAAGAACTACCGGAATTCGAAAGGGTACTCATAAAAGATGATGACAAGGGGCCAAGGAACCATCGCGAGACCCGAGGCAGAAGAGAAGACCGCGGAAGAGGCGGGGGTCGTAGCAGTGGCGGCTATGGCGGTAGTGGCGGTCGTAGCACCGGCAGTGGCGGCGGTGACCGACGTAGCAGTGGCGGCAGCAGCGGTGGTCGAAGTGGTAGCCGTAGCGGAGAGGGCGGTGGCGGCTATGGTGGGCGTAGCAGCGGTGGCGAACGTGGCAGTGGCGAACGCGGCAGTGGCGAACGCGGCAGTGGCGAACGTGGTAGTGGCGAACGTGGTAGTGGCGGCTATGGCGGACGTAGCAGTGGCGGCAGCAGCGGTGGCAAAAGTAGCGAACGCGGCAGTGGCGGCTATGGCGGACGTAGCAGTGGCGGCAGCAGCGGTGGCAAAAGTAGTGAACGCGGCAGTGGCGGCTATGGCGGACGTAGCAGTGGCGGCAGCAGCGGTGGCAAAAGTAGTGAACGCGGCAGTGGCGGCTATGGCGGACGTAGCAGTGGCGGCAGCAGCGGTGGCAAAGGTGGCGACCGCGGCAGTGGCAGCGACAAAGCACGCACCGGTTTTAAGAAAAGGACAGGCGTTCAAAAGAAGAGAGAATAACCTAACCGGTTATTTTTTATAACACCGTAGAGTATTTATTTGCATGAGCTGGTTTGTAGTAGATGCGGTCGACGTGGCTTTTAAAAGAACACGGGTCGCACTACTTGAACCATTTGATATCTGGAAATGGATAAAACTTGCCATTATAATAGCCCTGGCAAGTGGAGGAGGAGGGCAAGGTTACAACGGACCTTCTTCAAATCCAGATCTCCAAGATATACCCTCATCACCTTTTTCTGAAATTCCTACATTGAACTCATTTATAGATCAGATATCGATGCCAGATATGTCATGGGTGATCGCAGCATTCATAATAATTTTAGTATTGATATTGCTCTTTGGATATTTTGCTTCAGTTATGGACCTTGTTCTTGTGGAATCCGTCACAAAGAATGACGTTCGATTCTGGGAATATTCAGCTAAGTTCCTACGTAGGGGATTGGACCTATTCATATTAAGACTTGTACTGAGAATTGTATACCTGGGAATATTTATGATGGCGGCTTTGCCTATCATAATGCAGATCGTGCATTACCCATCAACAAACCTTCTGCCACTTTTAATAGCTTCCAGCCCTAGCCTCATTGCAATAATAGTCATACTATCAGTAATAAGCAGTATAATTAATTCGTTCATCGTTCTTTGCATCCCTGTTGCAATGTACAGTTCCACAGGATTTATTGAATCTCTGGAAAGAGTTAGCGCAAATTTCAGGCGCGATTGGAAACAAATGTTTGCATACTGGCTCGGAAGGATGTTCCTGTGGGCATTAGGCAGTGTAGCTGTCGTAATTCTTGTTTTTTTATTGATATTGATCCCGATCTTGCTATTTCTGATCATCGATACAGTAGTCTATTTCACTTTTTCGACGATGATAGGGGAAACAGCATGGATAATTATTGCACCTATTGTTTTTATAGAGATCATACTGTTAATACTTATCTCGATGATGGGAGCAGTGCCTTTACGGGTCTTTATGAAATACCATGTGCTTACATTCATTGAGAAATGGGACCCAGGAATGAATATCCCATTATTTGATGTTATGGAAAATAACAAAGAACGAGCTTAACTGATATACTTTGAGCTTTCAAATTGTCAGAGATAGATCTCAGACACTTTTTTAGAATAGAATGAACATACGCAAAATGAAATTTTATTAAAAAAAAGAATTGATACTCGCATAATGCGAGTATCGGTTTGAAAATAGCTTAGCCAAAGAGTGCGCCGAGACCAGCCATGCCGCTCTCTTCTTCTTCAGCTTTCTCTTCTTCTGCAGGTGCTTCCTCAGCTGCTGCTTCAGCTACTGGAGCTGCTGCTGCTGCTGCTGGTGCGAATGCTGCGGTTGCCATTGCTTCCTCGATGTCTACATCTTCGAGTGCTGCAACGAGTGCCTTTGCACGGGATTCGTTAACTTCTGTGCCTGCTGCAGAGAGTACTGCGGAGACGGATTCTTCTGTGATGTCTTTACCTGCGTTGTGCAATAATAGTGCTGCGTATATGTATTCCATTGTAATTCACCTTTTAGTTATTAATATTATAGTTGATAGTTAGTTTATCCAAAGAGTGCTCCAAGACCGGACGCCATGTCGCCTTCCTCTTCTTCTTCTTTGACTTCTTCCTGCTCTTCAACAACTTCCTCGACTGCTGCTCCAGCAGCTGCAGCAGAACTTGCTGCACCGAGTGCTTCCTTTAGCTCATCGTCAAGAGCATCATCATTGGATGCTGCTGCTGAAGCGATCGCCATCATCTTGCTGTATGCCTTACCAAGCAGAATGTCCATGATTCCTGGCTCGTAAACTGTAGCATTGACTGCAACGTTCCTTGAATCGGATGCTGCCTTAGCAAGCAATGTGTTGATGTTCATAGCAGTTGGATATGCTGCATTGACAGACATATTGAATGCCTGCTGAGCTGCTTGTACGAAGTTGGAGAATACCTGTTCCTCATCGATAGCAAGTACATCAGGAGTGAAGATAGAACCTTCTTCCAGAACTGCCCTAAGATCAAGACCGACTTCAAGTGGATAGATCTCCAGCCTTGTCAGCATAGCTGCAAGTTTCTGAGATACAACCTCACCGGCCTTTGCAACAGCCTTTGTTTCCTTGATGACAACCTTTCCGCCATCAATAGCTGCGGGTATACCTGCAGCCTGCATGTCACCAAGTATAGGTCCTGGTGGGAAGCTTGTTGGGCCTTTCTCTACAATAATGTCGCTAGTAGCTACCATTCCCGCTTTAATAGGGGAAGGAGTCTTACTTTTCTCAAGCAACTTGTAGAGTTTGAAAGGGTTCTGTTTTGTGAATATGAGTGCGGTCTGCACATCAACATAATCATCCATCTTCTTGACATCATCAGATGATGCGTCAAGTGCCCTTCTTGTCAGAGTGTTTCTGCAAACTTTAAGGACTGCAAAGTCCTTGAGGTCCCTTCTCATCGACTGAAGCTGCTTTGCAGGAATTCCTTCAATACCAATAACACCAAACAATGGATATGATTCAATGAGGCCCTTAATTTCCTCGATCTCGTCTTTCTTCCATTGAGGAATGTGTTCACTGTGGTGAAGTTCTGCCATTATACCAACCTCACAGAATTACCCATAGTAGTCGTAACATAAACTGATTTAAGGTTGTGTTTACCTTTCTCAAGAGAATGTTCTAACCTACCAAGAACTGATTCGATGTTCTCTGCAAGTTTCTCGACATCCATGTCCCTGCGACCAACTGACACGTGGAAGGTCAATTTATCCTTCGACCGTATACGTACCGAGTTCTTTGTGCTGTTGATAAGATCTGCAACGTTCCTGTCAGGGGTCAATGGTACTGGCATCTTTCCGCGAGGACCAAGAATTGCACCAAGGGCCTTACCGATCTGAGCCATATACTGGACTTCTGCGATAAAGAAATCACACTCGTTTGCGAGACTTCTTGCCTTTGATTTATCTTCGCCGAGCTCCTTGATGTCCTCTTCAGTAAGGACGTAGTCGCAACCAGCATCCTTTGCGTTGAGTCCAACCTCACCCTTTGCAAAAACAGCGATCTTCATGGACTTACCAAGGCCGTTAGGAAGGATTATCTCCTCATCCACACGATTCTTGGGCTGACTCATGTCGAGATTCTTTAAGTTAATTGCAAGATCCAAGCTCTCGGAGAACTTACGCTCCGGGGAAACTTCAATTAACTGTTTTACTAAATCTAAAGTAGTTTCTTCTACCATTCTATTCCTCCCGTAGTTTTTGAACATGTGTTCTGACACAGATATTATCTGCATCCGGTAGGCATACAATAATTGCATACCCGCCTATGCGGCCGCTCCGGCCTACTACGGTAAAGTAAGGAGATTTTCATCTCAATTACGAAGCTTCAATATTGAAGCATCTGTTTAAAACTTGTCGGTCAGCCAGAAAGACTGACCAACTTGTTTGAATTTGATATAGATATCAAAGAGATAATAATATCTCTTTAATTACCATGCTTCTGCTGCGAGAGACTCGTCGAACTTGCCCTCATCAACAGCTTTCTGGCATTCCCTTGGATCAAGGTCTTCAATCGTTACACCCATAGGAACACAGGTTCCCATGACTTCTTTGATCGCAGCCTTAAGCGAATAGGAAAGGATATCGTCTTTCTTCATACGTGCGATCTTTGCGACCTGTGCGATCTCAAGATTGCCGACAACAACGGTACCGGACTCGCCGGAACCCTTTGCGATGTTGAGTTCCTTAAGGATCAATGCGGATGTTGGTGGAGTACCCACTTCGATCTCAACACTCTTATCGTCAGCAACGATAACCTTAACAGGAACCTGCATCCCATTGTAATCTTTTGTCTTTTCATTGATCTTGTCGATCACGTCTTTAATATTAACACCAAGAGGTCCTAACGCAGGGCCCAGTGGAGGACCGGGATTTGCTTTACCGCCAGGAACCAATGCTTCTACTACACTTGCCATTCGAGCAACACCTTTTTAAATTTTATAAATTAATTAAATAAGTTTATAGATTGGATCTATGAATAGAATCTATTCACTCAGGAATTTGTTTCCTCTTTCCTAAGTATCCGTACAGTATCACCACGAATAGTTATAGGTATTGGTACGACTGCATCGAACAGTTCCACAGTGATCTCTTCATGGCCTTCATCAACACGCTTCACACGTGCCTTTTCACCCTTGAAAGGACCAGAGGTCACTTCGATGATAGCACCTTCTACAATACCTGTAACGGTTGGCTTTGGCGTAAGGAAATGTGCGATCTCCGCTATACTAGACTGACCTTTTACAACAGTCCTCGCATGAGGAACTGTCTGGATCGCCTGTTCTACGGCTCCGGAATCGGAAGATTCCAGAAGTACATAACCTTTGAGCTCATCAGGAGCAATTATAGACCTGATATCAAGATTATCCTTCTTTGCAACCTGAGCCAGCATAGCAGCAACCGAACGTTCCTGATTTGCAGTTGTCTTTACAACAAATATAGCGGCATCTTCACCCATAAAATTACACCCACTGTGGAACTACGGTCAACAGCACATAAATAAGGAAACCAACAAAGCCTATCACAAGAATTCCGGCACCAGCGACCTTAGCGATCATGAGGAATTCCTCTCTGGAAGGCTTCTTGGATAATTTCAGTACCCTCAGATATGATTTGAGGACCTGACCGACATTGCCGTTTATCTTAGCCGATTTTAACATATTCTCTGCCAAACTTTTCACAACCAGTTTTAGTATTATTGATATGTACGAGTTGATACGATACAATTCATCAACGATCGATCCGACTATAAAATTTAGTGGCGTTTAAATAACGTACTAAATAAAATACCTTTCGATTGAACAGCATCGTATCATACAGAACAAATTAAAAAGATAAGGAGATAGATCCCCTGATCATTTTACGAAATCGATCCCGTATTTCCGAGTAACGTTCTTGGAGTTCCCACTTCCATAGATCTGCGGGGACCTCACACCAGTAACGACAAGCATAGTACGCACAGAATGCTCAAGATCAGGGTCCACCTGGGCACCCCAGATCAACCTTGCATTCGGATCGATCCTGCTATAGACTTCCTGAACAACGCTCTCTGCCTCTGCAATGGTCATATCCGGACCACCGACAACGTTCACAAGAGCAGATGTCGCACCGGAGATGTCCACATCAAGAAGAGGACTCCTCAATGCTTTCTGAACAGACTCTACAGCCTTGTTCTCACCATCAGCCTCACCAAGACCTATCATTGCAACGCCACCGTTTTGCATAACGGTCCTTACATCAGCAAAATCAAGGTTCACAAGACCCGGTTTTGTAATAAGCTCTGTAATGCCTTTCACGGCCCTCATCAGAACCTCATCGGAAACCTTGAAAGCTGCCTGCAATGGCAACCTTGGAACAACCTCAAGAAGTTTATCGTTCGGAACGACAATGACGGTATCAGCGACATCCCTGAGCCTTTCAAGCCCTGCTTCTGCGTTCTCACGCCTTACATGCCCCTCTACGGAGAATGGAAGAGTGACCACAGCGATCGTCAAAGCACCGGCATCCCTTGCAGCCTCTGCGACAACTGGAGCGGAACCTGTTCCGGTACCGCCGCCAAGCCCTGCAGTAATGAACACCATATCGGAGCCATCGACTATTGAACGTACCTCATCGATGCTCTCAAGTGCAGCATCCTCACCGATCTGAGGCAAACTGCCTGCACCAAGACCCCTTGTCTTCTTCTTACCAATAAGGATCTTCCTTTCGGTAGTAACATTCAAAAGATGCTGAGCATCCGTGTTCACAGCAACTACTTCAGCACCCTTGATGCCTTCCTGTTGCATACGTTGAGCGCTGTTCGAACCCCCTCCGCCACATCCTACAACCTTGATGTTAGTCTGCAGATCCTTCAGCATTGCCTCAAGTTCCGCATTAATATTATCAGATTGTGAAACGCCGCCGGAACGGATTTGCGTCTCTTCTACAGATCGAGCTAATGCCTCTTCTACTATGGATTTCATAACATATCCTCCACTATAGCAACATGATCAAATGTATGGAATTATTAATATTCGTAATATATAGAGATTAGTATTATATTTATCTACATCGTTCAAAAGATCTCATTCCTTAACACGAGACTCTTCTGTGTCCTCACATGGACCATTTCTGGTCGGATAGTGTTTCCCTCGACCATAACTGACTGACCTTTTGCCAGTTTCCCAAACATAGGGCCGGAAGGAACTCCACACTTTCGCGCGAGCTCAGGACTGAATCTCTCAATCGTAATGTGCAACACATTTTCTTCGAAAACGTATTCAGTATCATAACGTCCTTTTAGTATTTTAATGCATTCATCTACAATAAAGGAAAGGAAGTTCTCTGCATCACGTTTCCAGAAAGTATAGAAATGATTTGATACTGTTGCATCATCGCGTTCCGAATAGACAACATTCGACATATTAAGCAACCTTTTCACAGCCCTCGCATCAACAGAACTTACCAGTTTGAGAAGTTCATTTTCAACTACAACAGTAACAACATCAGACACATCGAACTCAAGAATATCACAAGCATTCTCACTCAACTTAGCTTTCATCCCAACAGGGACCTTGATCCGCCCTGAAAGACCCTCATCCTGAATCTTATGCCAAAATACTCTGAACACATCCCAACAGACCCCTTCCATCTCTTTGATGTCACTTTCTCTCAATACCTCAAGCCCGCATTCATCTGCAAGCTCATTTATCCGTTCCTTCTCCTCAGAGGACAACGCCTTCCTGTCATAGTAAACAAGGTCTGCACCCGACCTCTCAACTGCCTTCCTGAACATATCCCCATCAACAAATTGAAGCTGATAGTTCGGGAAATTATGACCGAATGAAACATCCGAGCCCAGAACGATCCCGGATTGCCTTGCAGCATAGTGCCCACCTCCGAATCCAACGGCCACAGGACAACTTCCCGGCCTCACGGAAAGAATAGACCGTGCGACAACATCACCCGCATCCAGATTGGCCCACTCCACCTCAGAACTACCGATCTCTGCATAGACCGAAGGAATATCAAGGTCCGAAGGACCGTGGTGAGTAGACTCCATCGAAACATCGAACCCGATACCCTCCGACAGCTCGGCCATATTCCTGAGCAGAGAACGGAGCGCGAACGGAGCAGCCTTGGAAAGCTCACCTGGATACCCTCCGAAATCAGCAGAACCCGGATTCCCCGTAAAGTGCGCGGTCAGAAGCCGCCTGCCATCAGCACTTTTATGTTTGGAAGCGAAAATGAGGAGCTCACATGGCAGACCTGCCTCTTTGATCTTCCTGTCGATCCCATCCTGATAGACATGATGTTCAGTAACCTCGACAATATGAAAAGTCCCGCTCCGATACACCGCAGAGAGATTATCAAAGATACCAGAGGGAACATCCACTTCAACCCAATCCCTGAGCTTTAGCAAATGCTCTTTTATATTCTGACTTGCCGGGTCCACAGTAGAACAAACTATAACAATACTCATATCAGTGACCTGAACCTCATTATCTTCCTTCATAAAAATAACTCCAATGAACAATATTTTACCAACTGTTTTTCACATATAGGACTTCACGAACGAACAATCATCCCATTAAGAAATGATAACTAATGATTCACACAACATTCCTGAAAGATCATCACTCCTTGACCATGTCGAACGCCCAACGGCTAATATTTGGTGCAATATTCCCACACCTTCGATGTTCAACAACATCAAGACCCATATCAGAATACTCTTCCATCAAGCCATCTATTTGAGATCGTTTCTTAAAAGTATAAAAATGAACATTGCCACCTTTTCTAACAAAAGGCAACAACTTCTCAAGAAAACCATCCATGCCATACGGAGTTGGGATAATCGCACGGTCAAAACGAGCCTTAAGAAAACTGCCAATATCCGAGGCATCCCCCAGAATGGGATGAATGTTCCCACCAACGTGATTCAAACGCACATTCTCAAAAAGCCACTTGCATGCATAAGGGTTCTTTTCAATTGCAACCACTTTTGCACCCTTTGCTGCAGCAGGTATAGCAAAAGGACCAATGCCACAGAACGGAACAATTACGTCTTCACCTGCCCTCACTTTCGAGGACACCCTCTGCCTTTCGAAAGCAAGCCTTCCATTAAAGAAAACTTCACGCAGGTCCATCATATACCTGAAACCAAACTCATCATGAGTGGTTATCGGGTCGTCCCCCAGCAAGACATCGAACACAGCAACCCTATGCTCACCTTCCAGTCTGGTGACCTTATTGAGCACTCCACGAATATTCCCCCTCATTGAAGCAATATGTTCTGCCACCTGTAATTTGTAAAGCTCCAGCTCAGCAGGAACAGAAACAACCGCAATATCACCTATAATATCGAATCGCCGGGGGACCTTATCAAGAAGTTCTTCAGGAATGTCAGCTATTTTTTGGATCATGCTCATTGAAGGAATATCCACCTGCAGTTTATTAAAATAACACCGTAGACCTGATGTTCATAAATTCATAGAACCCAAATCGAGAGAGTTCCCTCCCAATCCCGCTTTTCTTGACCCCACCGAACGGCAGGTCGGCTTCCGGTTTGAAAAAACCATTCACTCCAACCACCCCGGACTCCACCTGACCCGCAAGGAACGATGCATTCTCCTTATCACTGCCCCAGATACTTGCACCCAGGCCAAACTCCGTAGCGTTAGCGACCTTCAGAGCCTCTAGCTCATCCTCCACTGAAATTATCGGTGCCACCGGACCGAACGTCTCCTCCCTCATGACCTGCATATCAAGGGATACGTTCGACAGCACCACAGGAGAGAAATAATATCCATCCCCTTCGCCCCTACCGCCTTCAAGTTCCACTTTTGCCCCCATTGAGACGGCATTAGCGATCTGGCCTTCGAGTACTGAGACCTGTCCCTTACGTACAAGAGGACCGATATCAGTGCCTCTGTCCAGAGGGTCGCCTATTTTGAGCTTACGTGTGTATTCCACAAATGCAGAAGTGAACTCATCGACCACTGAACTTTCAATGATGAAACGTTTGGAAGAGATGCAGGTCTGTCCTGCATTTAGGAACCTTCCGGCAACCCCTGCCTTCGCAGCTTTATCAATGTCTGCGTCCCCAAGCACAATGAAGGGGTCGCTACCTCCAAGTTCCAGCACGCATTTCTTCATGTTGCGGCCAGCGGTCTCAGCGACCTTCTGACCGGCAGGCAATCCTCCTGTAAAGGATACAGCTGCGACCTCCGGCCTCGATATCAACGAAGAAGCAGTAGGACCATCCACAAGAAGGGTCTGGAAAACACCTTCCGGGAATCCGGCCTTCTCGAAAACAGATTCGACATTAAGAGCACACATGGGAACATAACCTGAGTGTTTTAACACCATGGTGTTCCCGCCTGCAAGAATATGTGAGGCAGCACTCAATACCTGCCAGAGTGGGAAATTCCAGGGTTTGATAGCAAGCACGACACCCATCGGATCGTATGAGATACAGGCGGAAGGGTTCTCCCTCACAATATCAGGTTCAAGGAAGGAGCATATATTAGTAGCAAAGTGGTCGAACATGCTGGCACATTTCTCAACTTCTGCAAGTGCCTGTCTGATAGGCTTCCCCATCTCCATTGTGATGGTCTCTGCCAATTCCTGTTTATCGCTTCGAAGTACCTTTGCAACATTTTCAAGATACACAGCCCTTTCAGCACCTTTGAGGGATCTCCAGTACTGGAATGCTTCGCTCGATCTTTTAAGAATAAGGTCTACCTTATCAGGAGAATGAAACTCGAATTCACCATTGACAGTCCCATTTACAGGATTTATCGATGTTATTTTTTTCATGGAAGATAGTTAATTCTGATGTGATTTAAATAAGTGGGATTGAAGCTAACATTTAAATATATGATAACTGTTTAGAGGGCGGAGGTACGTAGTTGATCAATATCCCATACAGGCCACTTTCCGCAGCAAGATAGGCATTAGCGATCTGGATGGTCGGTTTTATCTGGGAGAGCATAGTGCACATTACCCCTGCACTTTCAGCGATCCCATCAATAGAATACATCTCAAAAATGCCTGCGATAGCTTTACCGTTATTAGTTGTTCTGCCCGTTCTTACAATATATCTCACAAAGACATATCTTAAGGATACGAAGGACAAAGTCGAAGAAGCAAAATTGCTTGGCATCACATTTCTTAGTGTGAATCTGGCACTTGACGTTGCAATGTACCTGACGATATACGACAAGAGCTACCACCCATACATCCTGATATGGATACACTACGCATTGTTACTGGGAATTCCCTACTACATAGGAAAACGCATTCAGGCATCGGAAGTGGCATAAGGCGAATACATATAAATGCCTTCACTTCAAATATATTGATATGCAGCAATTACTTGATACAGCGGAAAAGATCCGCACGATGGAAATAAGGGGAGCTGGAAGGATAGCTGAAGCAGCATCTGCAGCACTTCGTGATTATGTGCTCGGCATAAAGGTGACGAACATCAAGGACTTTAATAAAAAGGTCGATGAGGCTGCCAATATACTTATCCAGACCAGACCCACAGCAGTATCCCTACCGAATGCAGTCCAACTTACAAAACGCCACACTGCAACAGAGGTCTCAGAAGCAAGGGAAGAGATCATCCGTAATGCGGACAAGTTTCTGGAACAGGCAGGCCAGGCCCTTGAGAAGATGGGAGAGATAGGTGCAAAGAGGATACGCGATGGCGATGTCATAATGACACACTGCAATTCCCATGCTGCCCTTTCGGTCATAACCACCGCTTTTGAACAGGGTAAGGATATATCCGTCATCGCCACCGAATCAAGACCAAGAAGACAGGGCCTCATTACCATAAAGGAACTTAATGACAAGGGAATCCCAACCACGCTGATCGTGGATTCTGCAGTAAGATATTGCATGAAGGATGTTGACACCGTAATAGTAGGCGCGGATGCAATAACCATCAACGGTGCACTAGTGAACAAAGTGGGCACATCCCAACTTGCGCTTGCTGCAAATGAGGCAAGGAAGAACCTCTTGTGTGTGGCAGAGACGTTCAAGTTCAGCCCGAAGACCATTCATGGAGATCTCATCGATATTGAGGAAAGGTCACCTGAGGAGGTTATCGACACCGATGTCCTTGCAGGAATGCCAAATGTGAAGGTCAAGAATCCCGCATTCGACATAACCCCTGCAGAATACATTGACATGATAATAACAGAGGTAGGTGCGTTCCCACCACAGATGGCCTACACCATCATCAAAGAACATCTCGGATGGGAATTTACAAAAATGGGCTGAAAGGGTCAAAGGTCTCAAAGGAGACCTTTTACATCATTATCAATAACACATTTTGTTCCAGACAGTTCATCAACGAAATTACATCATTCGATCAAATATCCCACCGGACTTTCAGTATAATAACTTGCCAGCTGCTCCACTGTCTGTGCAGACAATGTTTCTTCCGAACCGAACAGTATGCTTGAAAGAGATGGTTTGTTAATATAGTACACCGAAGGTTCGCCTTCGATACCACCAAGTTCAGCCGCTGCATCAATGGCATCATAGAAATTACCAAGTTCGTCCACAAGCCCGATCCTCTGTGCTTCCTTACCAATGTAGATACGACCATCTGCAATATCTTTTACTTCACCCTTTGTCATATTACGGTTTTCCGCAACACTTGTGATGAACAGGTCATAGACATCGAGCACAACATTGTCCACATATTCTTTCTCTTCTGAAGTAAGTCCCCTCCAATCGCCACCTACGTCCTTGAATGAACCCGATTTGGAGACATAGAACTCAATGCCTTCGTTATCGTAGAACTCAGACCTATTGGTATAGACACTGATCACACCGATACTGCCGGTGGTCGAGGAAGGATTTGCAACAATGAGATCGGCCGGTGCGGAGATATAATATGCAGCACTCGCTGCCACGTCACCCATGGAGATGACCACAGGGATCCCCATGTCCTGCACCCTCTTGATCTCAGTGACTATCTCTTCTGCAGCCACAGGAGAACCACCACCGCTATTCACCCTGATCACAATGGCCTTTACACTATCGTCCTCTGTCGCCTTACGCAGGCTGTTGCAAACATCTTCAGAAGTGGCATAACCGAAGCCAGAGGGGAGGTTTCCAGTCAGCATGAAACCCTGCACATATATGACTGCGACCTTATCGTCGGTAGTATAGATGTCCCCACCGAACGACATATAGATGACTGCGAAACTGCCGCCTATGATCAACATCAGCACTGAGATGACCGCTATATATTGCCATTTGCGGTCCTTTTTCACAGGAGTTGCGTACTGGGGCGGTTCTCTGGATGGCATCGGTTCATTTCCAGAGGGAACCCTTTTCTCCCCCACTTCTACAGAGGAGACATTCTTCACAGGACCAGAGGGTTCGGAAGGCTCTACGACCACATTATCCACTGAGCCCCCTTGCTCATGAACATTGTCCAGTATCTCCGTATATTCAGGCTCCGGCGAATATTCCAATGCACCAAGATCAGGAGCTCCCAATACGGATTCCTCAAGGAGCTCTTCCATAAGCTCATCTTTATCCTCATTCTCATTTTCTGGATCTGTGTTATAGCTCATCCAACACCCCTAATATATATTGTAAATTGTACCTGACCATTCAAAAAGCTTCTCTTATGGACACATATAAGCGAAATATATTTTATGATTGCACACTATGCAAAAGAAAACTAATCATCATGGAGAACAATAATGTCCAAATTCCCATCAGAGAAACCAGTTCTTGTCACATGCGGACTGCCTTATGCCAATGGAAAGGCGCATGTAGGTCATTTACGCACCTATGTTCCCGCAGATATATTCACAAGGTCCTTAAAAAAGACAGGACAGGAAGTCACGTTCGTTTGTGGTTCCGATACACACGGAACTCCCATCGTGTTCAATGCAGAGGAACTTAAAACGACCCCCAACGAGATCATAAAGGTATATCACAAGCATTTTGATGAGACCTTCAAGAAGATGGGAGTCATGTTCGATGCCTTCGGCACCACAGATGACACCACAAACCATGAACGCACGACCGAGATAGTGAGTAAGCTCATAGAGAACGGCTATGTTTACCCAAAGACCATCGAGATAGCATACTGCCCATCCTGCGACCGTTCCCTTCCGGACAGGTATGTAAAGGGAACATGCCCTCACTGCAAAAAAGAAGCAAGGGGAGACGAATGCGACCAGGGTTGTGGAAAGCATCTTGAACCGGGAGAACTTGAAGATCCTACCTGTACCACATGCAACGGACCTGCTGAATATAAACAACAAGAGCATTTCTTCTTCAAGCTTTCACAGTTCAAGGATTTCCTTTTGGAACATCTTGAAGGTCTTGGCGGAACCCTCAATGCAAGAAATTATGCCCTGGGCTGGGTAAATCAGGAACTTACAGACTGGTGCATCACAAGGAGTCTCGACTGGGGCATCAAATTCCCGGGACATGAGGACCTTGTAGTATACGTCTGGGTGGATGCACCTATCGGATACATCGCATTCACAGAAGAATGGGCAGAAGCAAATAATGAGAGCTGGGAGAAGTTCTGGAAAGATGACGGAAGAATCATCCACTTCATCGGTGGGGATATCATCTACCATCACTGCATCTTCTGGCCTGCAATGCTCAAGGGTGCCGGATACAATCAGCCGGATGCGGTCGTGGCTTCAGGAATGGTAAAGATCGAGGACAGGACATTCTCCAAGAGCCGCGGATATGTTGTCTGGGTGGACGAGGATTACCTTGACCATGGATTCCACCAGGACCTGCTACGCTACTACCTTGCAAGTTATACCTCACATACAAAGGAACTTAATTTCTCATGGAAAGTGTTCCAGGACAAGGTCAACACAGAGCTTGTGGGCGTTTTCGGGAACTTCCTGTACAGGACACTGCTTTTCACACACAAGAACTTCGGAGAGATACCCGAAGGAGAAGTAAAGCAGGACATCCTTGACGAGATCAACACTACCATTGAGAATGCAAAAGAGGCCATGGAGAACTACGAGTTCAAGAAATATGCTGACACTGTAATGGCACTTGCTTCATACGGAAACACATATTTCCAGTCAAATGAACCCTGGAAGCTCATAAAAGAGAACAAGGAAGCATGTGGAGAAGTTGTCAAGAACTGTGCCCAGATCACAAAAGCGCTCTGTCTGCTCTTTGAGCCAATACTCCCTGAAAAGATGGAAGAGGCATGGAAACAGATAGGAATGACAACAGACGTCCATGAAACAAATTATGCGGAAGCCACTGAACTCGTAAAGAGTGGAACCACACTTGAAAAACCATCCATCCTCTTTGAGAAGATAGAAGATGAGAAGACCGAAGAGATGGAAGCCATATCCGCTGCAAGGGTGAAGGAAGCGATTGCAAAGGAAAGTGGCACGGAAGAAGTAGAAGAAGTAAAGGAAATAGAGGAGATGAAAGATTTGATCACATTCGACGATTTCTCAAAAATGGACATACGTATTGGAACCATCGTATCCGCTGAAGCTATTAAAAAATCAAAGAAATTACTAAAACTTCAGGTGGACCTTGGAGAAGAGGAAACACGCCAGATAGTTGCAGGCTTAAAAGAATCCCATGAGCCAGAACAGCTCATAGGAAAGCAGGTCGCTGTCCTCACAAACCTTGCACCTGCAAAACTTTGCGGTGTCGAGTCCAATGGAATGGTACTTGCCGGAGTGGATGCTGCGGATAACGCGATCCTCTTGCAGCCGGAGAAGGAAACTAACCCAGGCACCTGCATACACTGAAAAAATGAGGGGGACTTCCCCCTTAACGAATAATAATTAATTAGTCCATCAGCATCTCAAGATAAGATGTCCTGATGGAATCTTCTTTTTTTGACCCTATCATCTCAAGGAAGGCGAAGAGCTTTTCCTTATGAGATTCAATGTCCGAATCCGCAACAAGTTCAACTTCCACGAACTCGCCAAGACCTTCGACCTTATCAAAACAGATGGTTATGTCGTCGTATCTGTAGATATCACGCGTCTTCTTCACGACACCGGATTCAAAAAAACCAAGTGCATTGAGGATGCCCTGAGCAGCCACTCCATCCACAGGAGTCTCAAATTCCTCCCGCGTCTTGGAAATCTCATCCAGTTTCTTACCCTTATAGGTCATGCGTGTGCCACCATCGACACTACGCAACCTCAATGCTTCGTCCGTTCTGGCAAAATCACGATGAGGTGAATTGTAGTACACATCAACGTGATCTTCCGTACGAACTTGTTGCGCACCGAGCTTTACTACCCTATCCTTTACAGGAGCATGTTCAGCACGCACTTTTATTTCAATTTCGATCATTGTCCGGGACGTACTTCGTTCCGTAATAGATCATACCCTTGTCACCGCTCTCACCGAGCTTTCTGAACACAGGCTTGACCCTAAGACCAATGGAAACTTCCTTTGGATCACAAACTACCTGACTTGTGAACCTTGGACCTTCATCCAGTTCGATGATTGCAAGCGCATACGGTGCCTGCTGTTCAAATCCTTCTGCTGCGGTGTGAATTATAGTGTAGGTAACTACCTTGCCCGGACCAGAGAACTTGTAGGACTCTATATCGCCATCACGCCTGCATTTAGGACAAACGTTGCGTGGCGGATAGTAGTGTGTATCACAGGTCTTGCAGTGTGTTCCCACAATATTGTACCTGTTGATCTGCTTTCTCCAGAATCTTGCTACAGACATTCTTGATCACCTCTTCCTCGATAAGATGTTTACAACTGCGGTCGCGCCGGATCCTCCGACATTATGGGTCATTCCGACCTCTGCGCCATCGACCTGACGAGGACCTGAATCCCCACGAAGTTGCTGTGTGACCTCTACGAGCTGTTTGATACCAGTAGCACCAACCGGATGACCACATGCTTTCAGGCCACCGGAAGTGTTCACAGGGATCTTTCCGCCAATAGCAGTCTCACCATCTTCGGTCATCTTTCCGCCCAGACCTTTCTTTACAAAGCCAAGGTCTTCGATTGCACATATCTCTGCAATTGTGAAACAGTCGTGAACCTCCACAAGATCGATGTCCGCAGGGGTCATCTTTGCCATCTCATAAGCACGCTTTCCTGCTGCCACGGATGCATCCAGTGTTGTGATGTCACGACGGTCATGCAAAGCAATTGTGTCGCTTGCCTGTGCTGTCGCCTTCACATAGATAGGAGTGTCAGTGTACTCGTGTGCGATATCCGCAGGAGCAAGTACCAATGCTGATGCACCGTCTGTGATAGGCGAACAATCGAATATGTGCAATGGGTCAGCCACCATGATGGAATTTAGGACATTATCTATGGTTATAGGGCTCTTGTACTGTGCGATGGGGTTCATTGATCCGTTCTTGTGGTTCTTCACAGCAACTGCCGCAAGCTGTTCGCTTGTGGTCCCATACTGATGCATGTGCATTTTTGCTATCATTGCATAAAGACCCGGGAATGTCGCACCCATGATGCCTTCCCATTCACGGTCTGCTGCTGCTGCCAGTGCTGCTGAAGCTGCCGTTGATGAAACATCGGTCATCTTCTCTACACCCGCTGCCATCACAAGGTCCTCGTGACCGGAAGCTACTGCCATTACAGCCTGCCTGAACGCAAGACCGCCTGAAGCACATGCTGCCTCCACACGAGTGGATGGAATATGAAGGTCTAAGGAAAGACCGGAATAATCAGCTATGAGGGCACCGATGTGCTCCTGTTCTACAAACTGCCCTCCGCTCATGTTACCAACGTACATGCCGTCCAGTTTTTCACCGGATATACCGGAATCCTCAATAGCTCCGACACCTGCTTCGACAACGATGTCCCTGAAGGACCGATCCCACATCTCACCGAAATTTGTGTTCTTAACACCAATAATTGCTACGTCTCTCATATCAACACCCTCATGCAAGCCTTATCTTACCTTTGTGTTTGGCATACATTGCATAATCCATGTATACAGGATCTTTCAACAGATCTTGAACCTTTGGCGCAGCATCACGGACCTCATCTATCTTGTCGGTCACTCTGAAACTGAACGCATCTCCGCCTGCACCGGAACCGAATGCCGTTGCAAATATCCTGTCACCTGGTTTTGCCTGGTCGAGTGTTGCGGCAATACCCATCATACATGAACCGGAATATGTGTTCCCAAGCCATGGAACTACCAGACCGGGCTTGATCTGTTCTTTAGTGAATCCCAGCATCTTTGCCACCCTTGAAGGGAACTTCCCGTTTGGCTGGTGGAAAACAGCATAGTCATAATCAGAAGGTTCTGTGCCCATCTTTTCCATGAGACCCTTTGCAGCTCCGGTCACATGTTTGAAATAACCTGGCTCACCTGTGAACCTGCCGCCGTGTTCCGGATATGGCATACCTTCACGTCTCCAGAAATCAGGAGTGTCGGTGGTAAATGAGAATGTGTCTTCTATAACTGCTATCATCTCAGATTCCTTGTTACCGATAATATAGGACACACCGCCTGCTGCTGCAGTATATTCCAGTGCATCTCCGGGAGCGCCCTGGGATACATCGGCACCTATGGCCATTCCAAGGTCTACCATTCCGCTGCCGACCAGGCCCATGCATGCCTGCATGGCAGCAGTACCTGCCTTACATGCGAACTCGAAATCCGCAGCTGTCAGTGCAGGAGTTGCTTCAATAGCTTCAGCAACGATCGTACTGGTAGGTTTTACAGCATAAGGGTGACTTTCAGAACCCGTATAAACGGCCCCTATACGCTTAGCATCTATATTGTGGCGTGAAACCGCAGACCTTGCAGCTTCCACCGCAATGGTCGCAGTATCCTCATCAAGGTCAGGAACTGATTTTTCATATACCATCAGACCTGCACTGAGAATATCCGCATCATCTCCCCATACGCGGGCAATATCTTCTACTTTTATCCTGAATTTGGGGATATAAGCACCGTAAGAAACAATTCCTACACTCATAAATCATTCACCTGTTTATATGTTCAAGTTTTTCAAAATCGATCTCAAGGAGATCATTATTCTATCACGTGATACTGGCTGTACTTTTTCAGCACTTCGACCAGTTCATCAATATCCATCGTTGTTGCAAGAAGTGGTATCCTGTCGATCTCTGCCATCTTCTTTGCCATCGGATCGACCTGATTGCCACGGATCCCATGGATGACAACCGCTCCGGGTTTCAGATTGGTCACGCGAATGGCCACCAGTGGTGATTTTCCTGTGGAGACCTTGGTGAATATCAATGCACGTTCGGTACTCCACCCATAGAGCTTCTGGAACTCATGGGAAGAAAGCTCAAGGATGGCCTTCTTACTATCCACAACCGTAAAACCGTAAAGGGGTTTTTCCACACCCTTGTTCACAACATCCGCTTCGATCAGGGTCGCAAGTTTGGCGAGCTGTATAGGATATGTATATTCATAGGTCGCATACACCGCCTTAGCTCCCGGATCGGCATAAAGCATGCCTTCGTAGCTGTGTATTTTCTGTCCGCCCTTTGAAGTATCGATCTCCAAAAGAGCATCTACTATCTTGCTGACAATGAGAGTTCCTGGAGACTTTCGCCGTCCACTTTCATAATCACTGATGACAGAAGGAGATACTTTAAGATAGCCTGAGAGATCAGTCTGGGCAATGTCGAAGTTAAGTCTCCATTTTTTCAGCGCCTCCCCGGGTTTCTCGGATAAGGTGATCTCGCCTGCCATTTTTTCAGCTAGACGCTGACGAATATTTTCATTGGCCATATCTTTGGTCATGCTTCAATAAACTGTATGAGTGTCACACATATATATGTACCGAACGTTCTATCGACAATTGACGAATAAAACCAATTATATGGTTCAACTATTTATAAAATGCCGATAATCTGTTATAAACCATGTCCCTGGCAGATCTGAAATTGCATGCTAATGTATCGGAACTTCTTCTGTACTTAAAATGCCCCAGACAAGTATATTATACATACCGAGAGCAAGAGCTTCTGCCAACTATCAGTTCAGGATATATTGAACATATGATGATAAAGGAACTAGCCATGGGTTATGCAGACATTATCAAAAAAGCAAAGCCCACAAAAGAAAGCATTCTGGAAGAACTTAGTGCGGAATTCGAACGTGTGAAGAGCGAACTTGACCTCATATACACAACTGAGCTAAAAAATATCCCTTTTAATGTAATAGAGACTGCCGAAAAGAACGTCTTTGAACTGCTTGATAATATTGCAACGAACCTTTCCCATGCGGTCTTCAAGAGCAGCGAAGCTGAGGTCATACAAAGTATAATGCCCCATAGAACAGAACCTGTACTTCATTCTGACAGACTGAAACTGACAGGCATCCCTTCTGCCATAGTACAATATGGAGAAAGGATGGTACCCCTTTCCATAAGGACCGGAAGGTGCCCGGAAAACGGAGTATGGGGGAACGACAGGATACATATTGCAGCTCTTTCGATGCTGGTAGAGGAGAACAGCGGGGAAACTGTTGAGCTCGGTTTTGTGGAATATGCAAAGGAAGGGAAGATACGAAAAGTGAAGGTCAGACCTGAGGACAGAAGACAGGTGCTCAAGATACGCGACCGCGTCGACAGAATAAAGGACGGAAACCTGCCTGAACGCAAAGAAGGGAAGCTGTGCGAACATTGTAATTTCACACAGTTCTGCACAAACAAGTCTACTCTTGCCTCTAAATTCTTCTAAGATATCCGAGCACCCAACACCTATTTATGTATTCTTCCAGTGTCCATCTACAATGTCAAAACCTGTATATCTGGGAAAACTGCTTCTGCACTGGTGTAAAGACTGTAATGTACCCGTACTCGGGAAAAAATGCAGCTGCGGCAAGAAAACTACGAAAGTAGGCGTCACACCGCCTGGTGACATAAGGCCAGCTTTCCAGTATGATATAGACAACATAAATGCGGCCTCAATGGAACAGTTCAATGCACTCCTGATACCTGAGGGGCACTTAGCAGTTCTCAATAAAGCACCCTACGATGACAGGATGGAAGAAGTGATCGTTGATGGCGAGGTCCTTGCAAGTTTCCGTTTTGAGATGGACAGTCTGAAGTGGGTGCTCCTGCCAAGACTGGCCGGTGCAAGACGCCTTTTTGAAGGCAAGGATCTGAAAGAGATGAGGGGTTGGGTAGTGCTTGATGGCGGTGCGGTCAGTTTTATCTTAAAAGGGGCAAGCGTACTGGCCCCGGGGGTAGTAGATGCCGACCCACAGATACAGGTCTCGGACGAGACTGTTGTACTTACACCTGAAGGCGACATCGTTGCAGTCGGAAGAGCACGCATGAGCGGTGCGGACATGATCGAGCACAAAAAAGGTGTTGGTGTCAAGAACAGATGGAAAGGCAAACCTGAAAAGATAGATGTGCCTGAAGGTGGACAGACCTGGGATGATGCTGTCAAAGCCAATTCCGAGATACTTACGCTATTCGAAGATAAAGCACATCAGTTCATCAGACATACTAATGAAACCGTGAACCGACCGGTGAGCGTGTCCTATTCTGGAGGAAAGGACAGCCTTGCAGTATTACAGCTTGTAAGTGAGTGCCTTGATGATTATGAACTCCTTTTCGCGGACACAGGACTTGAATTCCCTGAGACCATAGAGAATGTGAAGGACATAGTGGAACATTATCAGCGCCCTCTTCGGACAAAGGATGCAGGAGAAGCTTTCTGGGAATCTGTCGGGAACTTCGGACCTCCGTCAGTGGAAGCACGCTGGTGTTGCAAGGTCTGTAAACTTGGACCTATCTCACAGATCATCAATGACAATTATGAAGATGGATGCCTCACTTTTATCGGCCAAAGAAAGTACGAGTCCGCTGCAAGGGCGAACAGTGAACGTGTCTGGAAGAACCCCTGGGTAGGCAACCAGATCGGAGCGTCCCCCATACAGGACTGGACAGCAATGCACGTCTGGCTCTATATCTTCAAGACCGGTGTACCCTATAATGTAATGTACGAGAGAGGATTCGACCGCATAGGATGCTGGTTATGCCCATCGTCCTCATTGTCGGACCTGTTCAGGCTGAAAGAAACCCATCCGGAACTGGAACAACGGCTTAATGACCATCTGCTTGAATATGCGGAGAAGATGGGACTCTCGAAAGAATGGGTAGAGCACGGACTATGGAGATGGCAGACCCTGCCACCAGCTATTGCAAAAGTAGCAGAGGAAAAGGGGATCAATATCATACCAAAGAGTGATGAAAAGGGTGAGCTGAAATTCAGTGTAACCTCAGGATACAGACCATGCCGCGAAGGCGGGATGTCAGCTGAAGGCAGTTTCGGCATTGCACTGGACATGGAACTTCTGGAAACCACCGGAATGCTCCGTGCAGCAGGTAAAGTTGCCTATATCGAGGGTGTTGCTTCTGTGCATCACGAAGATGACCGTGCACAGATATTCGCATCAGGCACAGTAACTGCAAGAGGCAATGACGAAACAGATGCAAGAGAGTTCATGAACCATATCGAAAGGGCCGTAAGACGGTCTTTGAAATGTATGGGTTGTGGTGTCTGTGTAGGAAAGTGCCCTAAAGGCTGTATCACTATAGAAGACGGTAAGGCGATCATAAGCAGCAAATGCACTCATTGTGGCGCTTGCGTTGCAATTTGCCCCGTGGTGAAATTTGGATGATCTTGGAATTGACGGCCGTAATGGCCAACCAGAACATTTATACAACATATATAACAATCTAACTTGGTGATTTTTTGGTAAAAAGGGCACTGCTAAGCGTCTCTGACAAAACTGGAATCGTGGATTTCGCACGGGGACTAGAGCAACTGAACATAGAGATTATATCGACTGGCGGAACTGCGAAGATGCTTCGCGATGCGGGTATTGAGACGATCGACGTCTCAGAAGTTACCGGTTTTCCTGAAATGATGGGAGGACGTGTAAAGACACTCCACCCAAGGATACACGGCGGATTGCTGTGTATGAGAGGAAATCTTGAACACATGGGAGAAGCTGAGAAGGAATCCATCGAACTTATCGACATGGTAGCTGTCAATCTTTACCCCTTCGAGATAACAGTCTCGAAAGAGGGCGTGAACCTTGATGAAGCTATAGAGAACATCGATATTGGAGGACCTACCTTACTCCGCTCTGCCGCTAAGAACTACAAATCTGTAACAGTAATATCAGACCCTGAAGACTATGGAGAGGTACTCAAGGAATTGAGATCTGCAGGTGTGGTCTCTGACACCACTCGCGAAAAACTTGCGGTCAAGGTATTCAGGCACACTGCAAATTATGACAGCAATATTGATACGTACCTGAGCAAGACCCTCCTCGATGAAGATGTCCTGCGCATGAACTTCACTGAGGGTACAAAGCTCAGATATGGAGAGAACTGGCATCAGGAAGCTACATTCTACAAGGATGAGACAATCGTTGGCCCTGCACTCTCGAATGCAAAGCAATTGCATGGAAAGGAACTTTCATACAACAACTATGTGGATGCGGACAATGCCCTCCAGACCATCAAAGAGGTAGGCAACAACAATCCCGCAGTCGCCATTGTCAAACACAATAACCCATGCGGACTGGCAACCGGTAACACCCTTTGCGAGGCTTTGGAGCATGCATGGGACGGCGACCCCATATCCGCATTTGGCAGTATAATCTGCACCAATACCGTTTTCGACCTTGAAGCCGCAGAGTTCCTTAAGGGTAAGTTCGTGGAGATCATACTCGCACCCGGATTCGAGCATGATGCCCTTGAATATCTGAAAGATAAGAGCTCAAATCTGCGCCTTCTTGAGTTACCACAGTTCAACGAAGCATTTGACACCGAGACCACATACAAATATGTGATCGGCGGAATGCTTAAACAGACAAGGAACATAGGGCTTTACGAGAAATGGGACTGTGTTACTGAAACTGCATACCCTGAAGAGAAACGCGGACTGTCCGAATTCTGTATCTGCGCCTGCAAGAGCACAAAATCCAATTCCGTGACCCTTGCATACGAATACAAGGACGGATGCTACGTTATGATAGCAATGGGAGCAGGACAGCCAAACCGTGTTGATTCCATACGCAAACTTGCAGCAACAAAAGCAAAAGAGAACCTTGAGATCATCTATGAAAGGGAAAAGCCGGACATGAGCTTTGAAGAATACTGGCAATCCATACTTTCAGAGTCGGTCATGGCATCTGATGCGTTCTTCCCATTCGATGACAGTATAATCTATTCTGATGAAAGCAAGATAAGATACATAATTTCACCAGGCGGTTCCATAAGGGACGATGAGGTCATTGCTACTGCAAATCGTCTGAACATCTCAATGGTGTTCACTGGAATGAGACACTTCCTGCACTGATCATATCTTGGATGTGTGTTTTTGCACACATTCCCTTCTTTTTTAGGACAGATCTTTCTTTTAGAGCTATCGCCACATATTTACAGTAGAAGTAAGATAATTTTCAATTGTATATGTGGTGAAACGGGGAGTACGAACCATTAGTACGAACTTATCGAGTGGATACTATCAAAACTTAAAGAAAAAGGGTAGTAGTGTTTTAAAAAATCCAAGTATTAGATACTAAATATTTAAAAGGTGTCCATTAATTATATATGCAATCGGTACACCCAACACTATGGAGCTGAAGAAAATGAGATCAAGTGGATTGCTAAGCGTTCTCACATTTTCAGAAAAAAGAAAAGACCTTCTTTTCTTTATAGAAGAAGAACCTCGTACATTATCACAAATAAGGGAATATTTCAAAGTGAGCTCGCCAGAGATATCACCCCGAATAAAAGAGATGGTAGCTTCAAACCTTATATTCAAGGATGAAAAAAAGTACCACATTACACCGATCGGAAAAGTGGCATCCAAATATCTAAGACCACTGATAAAAACCCTTGATGCCATCGAAAGGAACGAGGATTTCTGGAAAGATCACTTACTTGATGGAATACCACAAAAGCTTCTCGATAGGATCGGTGACCTCAGTGAATGCTCTGTCCATCAGGAAGGCCTGGAAAACATCTATGACTCCCACAAAAATTTTCTTGGGAACGTCACAAATTCAACCGAAATAGATGGAGTTTCCACCATATTTATCCCGGTATATCCGGAATTCTTTGTCAGCCTCGCCAAAAATGATATCCCTACAAAGCTTGTTCTGACAAAAAATGTATTCGAAAAGGTGAAGGACGAATACAGAGATTCACTGGAGACGTATCTGAACTCTGACAATACAAAGCTCTACCTTATCGATGAAGCAAAGGTCGCATTCATTGTAACCGACAATTTCTTTTCTATGTCATTGTTTTTCAAGAACGGAACATATGACCCACAGAACGATCTAATAGGACACGACAAAGCTGCTGTGCAATGGGGAAAAGAGTTATTTGAGCATTATAAAGAGAAAGCAAGGGAAATTAAATCCCTTTGATCTTCCATACGATATCAAACTCCCATAATTGCTCTTAGACCTACGATCATACTCGATTCGCCATCCACAACGAACAGTCGTTTGTACAACCTGTTCTTTGACTCTTTTTCAACCGGTGCTGCAAAGCGATCGATACAGACAAGACCTGCAATGAAGCTGTAGACCAGTAAAATCGGCTCATAGGCAAGAAGATCTGACATTATCAGGATCGATAGAAGGGAATGAGAGAACAGGTGGATCCCCAGAAGGATATCACGTGTCTTTTGTTCGCCAAGACTTACAGGAAGTGTCTTTATTCCTGCCAGGGCATCGCCCTTGAGATCCTTGAAATCATACACAGAAGAGTTTACGAAAAGTTTGCACCCAAAATAAAGGAATACAGCAAACACCGGAAATATGCTTTCTGCATACCAACCTGCAATACCAGCAATGAATGCACCCCAGGTTATGCCGACAACCAGGTTCTTCACACCGAGACCGCCTTTGAGCTTGAGATGATGTTTTCCGACCTTGATCCCTTTACTGTAAAGGAAACCGGTCACCAAAGGCAAAAAAGCAAGAAGCAATAAACCGTCAAGGAACAAGAAATAAGCACCAATAAGGAATGTCAGCAATGACGCAAATAGTGCAATCTCCCGTCTTGCCCCGGTAAGTTCAGACCTGTTAACTGCGTCTTCCTCAGAATCAAGCGCACGATCAAGAGTATAGACAGAATATACCACCAGGCCTCCACCTATACAGGAAAGGACATTGAATTGCATCTGCAGTAAAAGGAATGCGAGGTATATCCTTAAAGCGCCGGAGACCGACACCAGTGTAGAACTGTTCAAAAGGTGTAGCGTTGGCCACAGACTTGAAATATCCGGGAAATGATATGAATTTTGGTTGTTTTTCGGAAATCGGACATTACTTAATGAGAAAGATGTTTTTTCACCCATAGATATAAAATTACACAACCCCCTGATATTATTAATTCAGTATACAATTATACCATTGAACTACTTATGTAGTGCTGATCGGTTAAGTCATAGGATCCTAAAAGTCACACAAAAAGAAAGATAGATACGGAACTGTTTTATAAGGTGTTTTCTTTTCATCCCACAGACTTCTGAGGAAATACCTATGAACGAGAGATCCAGAATGCTTTCAGAAGATAGCATTAAAAAGGTCCTTTTTAAGCTTTCACTACCTGCGACCGTTGGAATGATAGTTCAGGCCCTCTATAGTCTTGTAGATACTATTTTCGTAGGACGGGCACTTGGGGCGGAAAGTGTACAGGGTATTGCAGGGATAACCATTGCATTCCCGATCCAGATGATAATCATGGGAATAGCACTCACAATAGGCATAGGAAGTGCGTCCATTATCTCCAGAAGTTTAGGTGCAAGGATACACGAACGTGCAGATATCGCACTCGGGAATGCCATAACTGCCATACTTGCACTTAGCATAGTTATGACGATATTGGGTTTAGTTTACATTGAACCCCTGCTGAGAATGTTCGGCGCCACAGAAACTATCATGCCTTTTGCATACGATTATACAAAGATAATCCTCTACGGCACGATCTTCTTTGCATTTTCCATGACACTCAATAACATTGTTCGTGCAGAAGGAAATGCAAGGGTGGCCATGTTTACAATGGTAATATCAGCAGGGCTTAACATAATCCTTGACCCCATATTCATCTTTGGACTGAATATGGGCATAAAAGGTGCAGCTATTGCAACCGTTATTTCACAGGTGGTAAGTGCCCTCTACCTCTTATATTATTTTACAAAGGGAATGAGCAGTTTTCATTTCCACATCAGATATTTTGTACCCCACCCAGAGATACTAAAAGAGATGGTCACCATCGGAACTTCCTCATTTGCAAGAAGTGCATCGGGAAGCCTTATGGTGATAGTGATAAACAATGTGCTTGCCATTTACGGAGGAGATATTCCCATAGCAGTATTTGGTGTAGTTAATAGATTGTTCATGTTCACTTTCATGCCAATGATAGGTATTGTACAGGGCCTGCAACCGATAGTGGGGTTCAATTATGGTGCAAAGAACTACGAAAGGGTCATCAGTTCTACAGCATTGGCCATGAAAGTAACAACATTGGTATCGATTGCAGGTTTCTTAATGCTATTCATATTCCCAAACCAGTTGTTCAGCATATTCACCACTGACCAGCAGTTGATAGAGGCAGGAAAAACAGCAATGAGGATAATGGCACTTGCACTGCCCCTAGTCGGATTCCAGATAGTAGGAGCATCCATATATCAGACACTTGGAAAAGCAAAGCCAGCATTTTTCCTGTCAATCAGCAGACAAGTACTTTTCCTGATACCGCTTGTCCTGATACTACCCCGTTTCTTTGAACTTCAGGGAGTATGGATGGCATTCCCATTATCTGACGGACTGTCTTTTCTGGTGACCTTCGTCATGCTGGCAAAGGAATACAGTCTTTTCAAAAAGGATATACATCCCGATCTTTCCTGATTCATTTGTGATCATCGGAAGCGTTGTCCCACCACATCCTGACCCGCGTGGTATCGCCAAGGTGCAGTATGGAACCATCTTCAGTGACCGGTAGGATCTCTTCCAGATATTCCCTGAGTATAGAGACCTGCTCTTCAGTGTATGCCCTATAATGCGGAACATAGTGTTTGACCGCTTCATCCATGGAAGAAAAGTTCATACTTCTCTGCATGGGGAACACCTCCATATTGGGGAATATACCCATGTCATAAAGGACATTGTACATGACATTGCACTTAGGGGAACTGTGATATTCCTCATTGTGCAGAGCAGGCCATATGGCACGATATTGATCATCCCAGGAGGTCTCCCCTGCAAACCAGTAAACATAAACAGGCCCACTGGAAACCGCCTGTATCTTTTCGAACGTTTGCCTTATGTCAGGCACATTCAGCGAATAGGAAGCAATGATGACATCGAACTTCCCGCCAAGTTCATCAATATCGATGTCTTCCCAGCCTTTGTGAATGCACTTGACATTGTTTATGCCCAGTTTCTCTATATTTTCCTGCAATACTGACATCATGCCATCCGAGGGTTCAACTGCCACCACTTCCCGAACACGTTTGGAGATAGGGATGGCCAGAGCACCTGGACCGGAACCAATATCAAGAACACGCGAATCCGCTTTAAGATCGAGCTCACTTAAAGTCTGTTCAATGCGGTCAGCACCCTTGTTCTGTGACATTTCCCAGTATCTTCGGGCATTTTCCTTGCTTTCCCAGATATCAACTTTTTCCAGAGTTCCCTCGACCTCATTATAGAGCCTCATCTGTTCCTTCCAGACATCGTTCCAGTCAATTTTATTCAGGTTCATAAGAAATGGAATTGAATTCATATTGCATAAATGTTCTTAAGATCAGAAAGTTGCAGTTAGAATAAAGACATTATTTTATTCATGAATTTGCTCAAGAAATTGGAATTGGAGCTTGAAGCCTCATTTTCATCAACTATTGCAGATCTCGAGGAAACATCCTTAATAATATCTTCTCTTTCGTCGCTCAGAATTGAAGACTTCATATCGCCACTTGCATTATTCATTTGTGCACTTTTATTTCTTACATCATTCATTGACACACTTACATTTCTTAAATCATCAATTCGAGCAACAGACGTTTCTTGGTTGCCCATCAAAATTTGCTCAAAATCTTCTGAAGAGTTTTCCATTAGAGAATTGAACTTATTAAGTGAAGATGCAAATTCTTCCTCATTGGAAGATTCCTGGATTTCATCCCTGACATTTTTCAGCTCAACTATAAGGATCTCAGCTTCTTCAACAAACAATGCATCATCGCTGTTTTCGATCTCGTTCTCAAGGAGTTGTATTTTTGAATTTATCAGATTTGTAAATCCATCGGCACCGGGATCTAATCTGGCATTATCAGACATATCCCCCTTTGCAAAAGCACTTCCTGATATTGAGCATAACAAAATTAACAGTACAGCGAAAGTTTTCAGACTTTTTATCATATTAAACACCATTATAACAATTATTTATTGGATCATAGAACAAACGTCAAGAATAAAGATGGAGCTAATTGCTCCATTTTTAACTTTAAGATGTTTCTTAATTCAATGGCTGAAGCTCATTCTTCAACTGAACCCATACCCCTTGAATGCATACCGTTCATCTGCCCACGAGGATGCATTTTGCCATTTGAGCTTTTAAGTTCTTCAGGCATGTCTTCAAATATGGGAGACAATGATCCCATTACTTCTTTAATTTCCTCTTTGTCTTCAGCAGAAGATATGAGTTCCTTTGCATCTTCAAGCTGGACTATGTGCTCATCTATAAGTTCCTCAGTGATCTCTTCATTTTCAATGTCATCGAGGTTCTCTTTTAGAGTCTCCAGCCTTGCAATCCTTTCATCAAAAGAAGTGATCAAGCGATCTTTATGGAACTCAAATGCATCTTCTTCACTTTCAAACTCCATTGGACATACAGAGCGGTCATCAGAATCTCTGGAACTCATATTATCAATATCAGAACCGATTCCATGCATCCCTTCAAAGATTGGGGACAATGATTCCATTACTTCATTAATTTCCTCTTTGTCTTCAGCAGAAGAGATGAGCTCTTTTGCGTCTTCAAGCTGAACAATGTGCTCATCTATAAGTTCCTCAGTGATCTCTTCGTTACCAATGTCATCGAGATTCTCTTTTAGAGTCTCCAGTCTTTCGATCCTTTCATCAAAAGAAGTGATCAAATGCTCTTTATGAAACTCAAATGCATCTTCTTCACTTTCAAACTCCACTGGACATACAGGGCGGTCATCAGAAAGGAAAAGTCCACCACCGATCCCATGTGCCATCCTATTCTTTTCACCGAACTTCATCATTGAGAGGTCTTTTGTAGTACTGTCTTCTGCCGCGAGCGCACCTGTTGGAAACAAACTGAATACCATCAGGATAGCTGCAAAGCAGCCAATTGTTTTCATTATCTTATTTTTCATATTATCATCTCTGTGTCCCGGCAATATCCGGGTATTCACAATTCACCCACTTGCAGTCGAGAATATAAGCATACTTACAGACAAAAAGGATTTAAAGTATTTAATTATGAAAAAGAAGCTTATTAGAACTCTAATAAACGTATTGAACATTAATAAGCCTTTAAATTGATAATATAATACAAAATTTCGATATTGTTTATTCAAAAATAATTTGAATAAGATGATGTTGATATATCATCAAAGAAACTTAATAGACACTAATAAAAGAGATGAAAATTGCATAGATTAATAATATAGATAGAGAAATGCATTTAATAGATATTTAGATTCTCTTTTAATCAATGAAGGATAAATAAAGGATATTGAAGTTAAAAAAGATCATAAGATACATATTTCAATATACGAAAAAACAAAATACTGTCCCTTCATAAAGTATGTTTATATCTTCAATAGCAGAACTGGAAGTATTCATTGATCGCATTGATCTGGGAAAGAGGATTATCAAAATGAAAAAGGTATTAGGCATTACATTAGTTTTACTGACATTCATACTACTGACTTCCGGTTGTGCTGATAGACAGGATAAATTCCAACACGAGGTAGTAAGACCTATCTGGTTCACATCGGACATAGTACATGACAACGGTTACTGGCCATTCGATAGCGAACATAAACCATTATATAAGAATAAACCACCATTTTTTGTAGATGATCAGGATATTGCCAATATCATAGACAAGGATATCGAAAGATCTGAAAGTGCACTTAAACATTTCGAGAAAGAAGCGGAGAGGCTGCAAAATGAAGGTGAGGATGTTAACTTACTGACCAATAGGATCGAAGAAGCTAGTCAACATCTCGAAAATGCTAAAAAGAACAAGACCCTTTCGGATGAACTTTCGCAAGACAATGAAAACTTCACAACAATTAGTGGAGAACAGAAAGACTACCTTTTCAATGCAATTGAAGAACTCCGAATTGTTCATGAGATATTGCCACAGATATTCAATGACGAAAGAATAATGAAACCTGGACAGGTTAAACTAAAGGATGATGTATATCTGAATGGAAGTGGAAATGGAACTGCGGTTCTTTCAGGAAACATCGAAATGACCTTTTCAGTTCAAAATGCTGCGGTCATGATCAGGGATGAAAATAATGACAAGATAATTTCCATAGATGGAGAATATACGCAGGAAAGCAACATCGATCCAAAGATCGTAGCTTATCACAATGTGAACGGTACAATGGACATCACCGGAACATCCACCATAGTGATGATACGCGGACAGAGTATTAATTTTAAGGCCATGGGTGATGGCTTTGCAGCACTATCAGGGAACGGAACCTACACTTACGAAAAAGAGAATGAAACAATTCCAATGGAATGGCTAGCCCATGGATTTGGCACTAAACGTCAAACTAGTTAAATAAAAAAATGAAGCCCATAACAATTATATTCTGGATCGCCATCGTCCTGGCGTCAATGCCATTAGCAAGTGCAGATAGCACTGCCACCATACATGGAGTGGTTTATGAATGGGACACTTTCGAGCCTACTGATAATGTATACATAGAGATAAACACAACACCCATCCAGTCCATAGTTCCACAATACGGTATCTACTCATTGGAATTACCTCCGGGAAATTATCTGATCACAGCTACTTCATATAAAGAGAACACACTTGAATATTCCACAGAAGTACCACTGACCATCACTGACAATGGCACCTATGTGATCGATCTTTTGCTGATGCCCGTTTATTCAGATATTGTAGAGAGCGAAGAAAATGAGAAACTGCCAGCTACACAGGTTAGCTCAATTTCAATAGTTTTCTATCTGTTACTTGCAATCGTACTAATGGTAGTAATTGAAAGAACAACATCAAAAAATAAAAAATATCAGAAAAGGCACCACATTGAACCGGAAATAGAAATAACAGAATATTCAGCACCTGAATATGCTGAAGAAATTCTATTGGAAGATGAGAATCGGACATATCCTGAAGATATGAAAGATCTACCTGCAGACCTGCAGAAAATTGTGAAAATACTCCTGTCCAATGATGGTCGTATGACACAAAAGGACATTCGAAGCAGGATAGATTATTCAGAAGGAAAGGTTAGTATGATGCTAAACGATCTTGAGAAAAAGGGCTGGGTTGAAAAAAGGAAGGAAGGAAGAGGAAATATTGTATTCCTGAAAGATGAGCATAAACAAGAATAATTAATTGTTCTACCTCCACCCCATTTTAAAAATATATCATTTTATTGCGATCAACTATTATCAGCACTTTTTTATGATCTGCAGCATACCTCAAACAGCACTTTTTTTTGAATTTTACATACAATAATAGTTCTAATTTGATTATAATGCAATTAAATAGTTTTTTTAAGAATCAAAAGCTGTGAAAAAGCTTCATTACAAATTTAAATCTTATTCTTCACTTAGATTATAAAGTATGCTTATATTTAAGACCACTAATGCAGGATTGCACAAAGTGGTACTGAAACAGTACCATTAGCACTACACAAACCCATGAATGGCACCTGTACCCCTCACAGATCTATCTTACAGGTGCTTTCATGAGAACAAAAAAAGAGACGAGACGATTAAAAATATGAATGGAACAGAGCGTGTTGAAATGCAAGAGAGCAATGACCCGCTGATAAAGCTCAGTGATGTCTGGAAAACGTACCAGATGGGAGAAATTGAATTTGATGCATTGAAAAATGTGGATCTGGACATATACAGTGGAGAATTTGTTGTGATCCTTGGACCCAGCGGAAGCGGGAAAAGCACAATGATGAACCTGATAGGTTGCCTTGATGTTCCAAGTAAAGGCATCATACGTCTTGAAGATCAGGACATATCAAAGTTAAAGGAATCAGATCTTGCACAGATTCGGGGACAAAGCATAGGATTCATTTTTCAGCAGTTCAACCTGATCCCCACACTCAATTCTTTAGAAAATGTCATACTACCCCTCGAGTTTCAGGAAGTAGATCCCGAGATTGCTAAAAAGAGAGGAAAGGAACTTCTGGAGATCGTGGGTCTTGGGGATAAACTTACGAATCTACCCTCCCAGCTTTCCGGAGGACAACGCCAAAGAGTAGCCATTGCACGCTCACTGGCCATTGATCCACCCATACTCCTTGCCGATGAGCCAACCGGCAACCTCGACAGTAAAACCGGAACCTACATACTGGAATTTCTGAACGAGATGCACAAAAAAGAGAAGAAAACGATCATTATTGTCACACATGATACCGAACCGATACAGTATGCAGACAAGATAGTCTACATCAGGGACGGACAGGTCGAGAAGATAGAATACAGAAATAAGATGGAGAATTGATATGAAGAAAACTATACTATTATTACTACTCATCTGCATGAGCATCGGAAGTGCTTCTGCAGCAGTTTATGTGGATTCCTCGATGATAACGATTGATATGTTAAATCAAAACCCGGACCCTGCAAGGCCAGGAGAGACCATGGAGATCACCCTCAGTGTGATGAACGATGGAAATTCAGACCTTGAAGATGTTACAGTTACCATCGAACCGGAGTATCCATTCTCAAAAGTGACAGGTGAATCCCTGACCCAGACAATACCATATCTGAACTCCCGACAGGATGACGATGATGCTGCCATACTCAAATATAAACTGTTTATAGATAATGATGCACCTGAAGACCTGTATGAGCTGGATATAGTCGTAACTGACAGTGAGAACGGTGGTGCCGTCACAACGACCGTCAATATTGACGTCCGTGGAAAGGAATACGCACAGATCGTCACCATAACTAAATCAAAAATCGACATAGCAACCGAAGAACCGCTTGAGTTTATTGTAACCAACACCGGAAATTCACCCCTGAAGAACATGGTGATCTCATGGGATGAAGAAAGCGGAGTTGTTCTGCCAGTATATTCTGATAACACCAAATATATCGCATATCTCGATGCAGGTGAATCTGCAACAGTGAGCTACACAGTCATGGCCGATGTGAATGCGGTTCCCGGGCTTTATCAGATGGATATCTGCCTGAGTTTTGAGGATTATGACTCAAATACAAATGAGATCACTACGAAAGCCGGACTTTTTGTTGGAGGAGAAACCGATTTCGATGTTTCTTTCTCTGAGAGTGCAAGTGGGGAAGTCTCACTTTCTGTTGCCAATGTGGGGAACAATGAGGCATATTCTGTGAAAGTATCAATTCCGGAACAGGATGCATACAAAGTTACAGGAAGTTCTTCGACCATTGTGGGAAACCTGGAAAAGGGAGATTACACCATCACTTCTTTCAACGTTGTCCAAACCACAAATATTGCGACAAACGAAAATATTGATGATGAAAATTCAGGTACTGGAGAAGATAGACCTGCAGACCGTTCTGCCAGCAAAAGTTCAGGTGATGAGCTGACAGCAATTATAGAATATACTGATTCGACTGGACAGAGGCTTTCGGTTGAGAAAAACGTTGATATTTCGTTTACCTCAAGTGCAACTGGAGAAAGTGATGTAGCATACGCCAAGAACAGGAGTACAAGTAGCGGAACCAGCACTACCACATACCTTCTGATCTTCGCCGCAATCGTTGTAGGAGCTGCTGTAGTATATAAAAAGAGAAAGGACAAGGAAAGGGAACAATGAGGTACAAAACATCTCTTAAACTTGCGACCAACATCCTTCTGCACAGTAAGATCAGAAGCTGGCTAACCATCATTGGCATCGTCATAGGTGTTGCATCAGTAGTTAGTATCGTTGCTCTTGGAGATGCAATGACAGAGAGTGTTGAGAGCAGCTTTGAGGACATGGACCTTACGATAATAACCGTCACACCCGGATATTCCGGTGCTCAGTCATCCATGGGACCAGGCAGGGGTGAAGGCGGAGGTGCTGCCACCACCACTGATGAAGATGAACTTACGGATAAGGACATAATGGCACTTCGATCGGTCGAAGAGATAGAGTACATGTACGGTCAGATCAGTGGGAAAGCCGATGTCGATTATACTGGAGAAACTGCATCCCTATCAGTTACCGGAGTGGACCCACAGGTGTGGAAGTACACATCTAATATGGACTACGATTCAGGCCGTGCCCTTGAACAATCAGACAACTATGCGGCAGTGATCGGATACAATGTCGCAAATGAATTGTTCGATCAGCCAATTGGAGTGAACCGAGTTATAACAGTTGGAGATAAATCTGTAAGAGTGGTAGGAATACTGGAAGATGGGGAGAACAATAATGCAATAATAATGCCGATAGATGCTGCGATCAATATTATAGACGATGCCGAAAAAGACGTATATGGATCGATAGTGATAAAGGTTGAAGACGAATATGTAGTGGAATCGGCTGTTGAAGAGATAGAGAGTAACCTTCTTGTCTCACGCCATCTTGCTGAAAAGGACAGGGATTTTTCAGTAACAGATTCAATATCACAGATGGAGGGAGTATCTGATATGGTGTCATCAATGACGTACTTCCTTGGCGCAATTGCGGCAGTGTCCCTTATAGTCGGTGCAGTGGGAATTGCGAATACGATGTTCACTTCCGTAATGGAAAAGACAAAGGAGATCGGCACAATGAAAGCCATTGGTGCGAAGAACGGGGATATCATGATGATATTTGTTATGAACTCTGCACTTGTGGGTTTTGTTGGCGGTTTTTTAGGAATAGTTCTTGGAGAGATAGTTTCACGAGTTGTCATACCCATGAGCGGATTCCAACTGGGCCGTACAACTGCATCGACCACCGGGCTTTCCCTCGAACTGATGGTCCTTGGGATAGGACTTGCAATGTTGATAGGAGTTATTTCCGGCGTTATCCCTGCATACAGTGCATCCAAGATGAAGCCGGTAGATGCTTTGAGATATGAATGAACAGACTGTAGACATTACATAGTTCCTGCTAAAAAACTGGCAGGAACACTACTCTTTTATTTGTCACTATATCCTTACGACTTGCAAATCAGCGTATTTAATAACCATCAGGATAATCTACTTCGCATGAATTTTACCAAAAGACCTTTTCTGTTGACCATACTTGATGGCTGGGGATATTCTCCTGAGGAAGAAGGAAATGCCATCAGTACAGCCAACACCCCCAACCTTGACAATTTACTGGAGACATATCCGAATACACTTCTCAGTGCTTCAGGCGAGGATGTGGGACTTCCAGAGGGACAGATGGGCAATTCTGAGGTAGGACACCTGAACATCGGTGCAGGACGTGTTGTCTACCAGGACCTTACACGCATCAACCGGGATATAGGGAACGGAGACTTTTTTAAGAACCCTGTATTGAAGCAAGCAATTGAAAATGCGAGAGTGCATGGTTCTGCATTACACCTTATGGGATTGTTCTCTTATGGTGGTGTTCACAGCCACATGAAACATCTTCTTGCACTCATTGAATTTGCAAAGGCTGAAGGAGTTACTGAGATATTCGTTCATGCATTCCTGGACGGACGGGACGTTCCCCCTAGAGCTGCACTTGAGGACATGAAGGAACATGTGGAATACTGCAACAACTTGGGGGTCGCAAAGGTGGCCACTGTTTCAGGACGTTATTATGCCATGGACAGGGATAACCGCTGGGACCGGACCGAAGATGCATACAATGCCATCATCGTGGGCGAAAGTGCATATTATTCAAAAGGACCCATCGATGCCATTTCCGAGGGATATGGGAGAGGCGAGAATGACGAATTCATCAAACCTACGGTGATCGTCGATGAAAATGGCAGACCCACAGGAACTGTGAATGAGAACGATACGGTCATTTTCTTCAATTTCCGTCCTGACCGCGCAAGGCAATTGACCTATGCTTTCGTGAATGATGAATTTGATAATTTTGAACGCAAAAGCCATCCGAAAGTGTATTTTGTATGCATGAGCGAATACGATGAAAAGCTGGATGTCCCTATAGCATTCCCTTCGGAAGAATTGAAGAACACATTGGGAGAGGTGCTCAGCAAAGAGGGAACAAAGCAGTTGCGTATAGCTGAGACAGAGAAATATGCACATGTGACATTCTTTTTCAATGGCGGTGTTGAGAAGCAGAACGAAGGGGAGGACAGATGTCTGATCCCATCACCAAAGGTGGCAACCTATGATCTGAAACCGGAAATGAGTGCCTATGAGGTCACCGAAGAGCTCATAGAAAGGATAAGATCTGGAAAGTACGATGTGATCGTGCTCAATCTTGCCAACATGGACATGGTAGGACATAGCGGCATAATGGAAGCGGCCGTTAAAGCGGTGGAGGTCGTTGATGAGTGTGTGGGAAAGATAATGACCGTAATAAAGGAGGCCGGTGGCGAAGCTATGATAATGGCAGATCATGGCAATGCCGAAAAGATGGTAGAGTTCTGCAACAATACGGACAGGCAATGCCACACAGCCCACACACCAAATCCGGTACGCTGTATCTATGTGACACAGGAAAAAGGAGTCGAACTTCAAAAGGGCAGGCTTTCAGATGTTGCACCCACGATCCTGAAGATCATGGGTATTGAAAAGCCACCGGAAATGACCGGTGTTCCTTTAATAAAGAACAGTTAAAACCATTGATCAAGAGTGCTTTGACTGCCACCCATGTTCGCTTCAAGGCGGTCAAGTGCTTTATTGACCCGATCCTCTGAAAAATCGTGTTTTTTGCAGAGAAGATCAATTACCCCGGCACGGTCAGGCTTGGTCCATTTCAGTTCATAATCATCTGTTACCGGCGGGTTCATGAAGAAATCCCGTTTAGCATCAAGGCCTTCGATCTCTTTTCCAAGTTCTTCAAGTACGGTTTTTATATCGCCGTGTTCCTTCACCAGTTTAAGCGCCCTTTTCGGACCGATGTTCTCGAGACCGGCATTATAATCTGTACCCACACACATGGCAATATCGATCAATTGCTGTCTTGTAATGCCAAGTTCCCCAAGGGAATCCTCAAGGGATAAGACCTCAGGTTTAACATCCACATAGATGTTCTTTTTCGGAAGCTTCCGCTTACCGGTAATAGTGAGATTTCGAACCACCCGTGGTGCACCGAAAAGAAAAGAATCATAGTCCTGTGAACCGATATAATCAGCATCTCCTTTTTGCACCATGTAGGAGGCCTGTGCCTCCCCCTCGGAGGGCGCTTTCACATAAGGGATACCCATCAATTCCAATAATCTGACAGAATCTTCGATCATCTCATAGGTCACTTTTGAGGAGGCCTGTGCATACTTATAGGCTTCTTCCTCAAGTCCCTGTGCTTTTGCATCTTCCCATTTAGCAGTTGCACTTTCCCGTACCTCATGCCGTTTTGCCAGAGTATCGGATTTGAAATCAGGAGGTTTGCCATCAAAGACAAAAATGGGTTTAACGCCTGCTTCGATGAGATTGGTAAGCCTGTAGAGGATACCCGAAAGATGAGAGGTTATCTGACCACTGGAATCCTTTAAAGGGGTTCCGTCGCGTTGCCTGATTATACTTAAGAACTGATAAAGAGTATTGTACGCATCTATAGCCACTACTTTATTCGAAAGCCCAGCTAACTCGATCGCATCCTTAAGAAGTAGATCCCCAATATCCGTACCCATGTTCAAATGATGTAAATATTATATATCTCCAGAGAGACCGTCGGTAATGGAAAGTCTGATATCGATGACAGAATCATCGTTTGCATTCATTTTTCCAACTTTAAGGACATTACCATCCCTTTCAACTACTTCTGTCTTGGTCACTTCGACCTGGTGTCCATCGCTACTAGTATAGTTCTTATGTACCACTAGAAGCTCCTGACCACCCACAGAGCCTTTTCCCACCATTGAGACCAGATTTTTTATGATCTGCTCAAATTCAGAATATATCAGTATTTCTGAATACTTTCCAGCCTTTTTAATTATGCCAATTGGTTCTAAATTGATGCGCATATACGCACTCCCTTGAATCTTAGCAATATTACAAGTTCCACAATATACTGGTAGACATATATGGGTTTCGGCAGATGTCGACAGGCACAATTTAATAGAACAGTTTGTCATGCAAATGATTCTGCCCAGAGCAATGAAAAAAAGAGAGGGAATTAACGATATGATTTCCTGTTAACTACGTCCATTGCCTCATCCACTACAGTGATAACTTCGTTCATCTTCTTGTCCATTGAGCTCTCAATGCTCTGTATATTGATACGAAGAGAACGTTCCTTATCATCCAGCGTCTTTTCGATCCTCCGAAGCCTGATATCCAGAGAAAGGATCATCGCAGCCAATGCACCCACCATTACAATAGCAGAGAGTATGATCAAAGAATTAGCAGAACTGGGTTTGAACCTGCCAAGCCATTCATAGGTCAGCACAAAAGAAGATACAACCATCACGATCGAAAATACAATGTCCCGGGGATCCATCATTTTACCTCATTTACTAAACGTACAGTAATCCCATCGATAACAACATCGATGTATTAACTGATAACATCTATTATAACCATTATAACAATTACATACTATTAAATACTGTGCCGATATTTGAAATTTACATTACATAGATATTTTGGGTACAGGGAGAATTATATTGAGTTCCGAAAAAGACACATTCAAAGATTATCTGCCAATGTTCGCAATGGCCGGGCTGATCCTAATAGTACAGGTTCTCGCATTGATACTGGCACACCCAATGGGTGAACTTGGGATGCAAGCCGTGGAGAATCCCGAATCGACTGCCAATTCGTTCTATTACATAGGATTCATCCTCGCATTCACATTCCTGTTACTGCTTGCCATCAAACGTAACATGAAATGGGTAATACAACTGACAATATTGCTTGCAGTAGGAGCCACCATATTCTACGGATTCTATCCGATCCTGTATCTGCTCGGAATAAGCGAGGCATTGAGCAGTACACTGGGAATTGTACTGGCAATTGCACTCACCATCGTCCTTTATAAGTTCCCTGAATGGTATGTAATAGATACCATCGGCATAATAATCGGAGCTGCCGCCAGTTCAATATTCGGAATATCCTTCGGGATACTACCAGCGATCATCCTGTTATCCCTTCTTGCAATATACGATGCCATATCGGTCTACAAGACAAAGCATATGATCGATCTTGCAGAAGGTGTGATGGACCTCAGATTGCCAATACTTTTCATCATCCCGAAAAAGCTGAACTATTCGTTCATAAAGGACGGAATGAAAAAGGAAGGCGAAAGAGATGCATTCTTCATGGGACTTGGGGATGCGGTCATGCCAACCGTTCTGGTGGTATCTGCAAACGTTTTCATTGCCCACACAGGGTTCATATCATACCCTGCCCTTGGGGCAATAATAGGAACACTTACCGGATTCATCGGGCTTACAATATTCGTCATGAAAGGAAAACCACAGGCAGGACTTCCATTCCTGAACAGTGGAGTTATCCTTGGATACCTCGCAGGTGCACTTCTTTCAGGAGCTCCGCTTCTGGGATAAGAGAAGTTAATATATGCGAGTAAGATAAAATTGTAAATAAAAATTGAATTAAATACAGATGATGCTTAAAGCAGCATCATCATGCTTTTTTTAATCGTGGTTCGCGATCTTGCAAACATCACAATCATCGTTGCCATCACATTTTTTGCCATTGAGCTCTGCATCAAGGGCACGTGTTCCTTCTGCAAGTACGGATGCATTGGAAATAGCACCAGCGATCAGAACAGCATCGAAGATCTCTTCCTTACTGAGTCCGAGCCTGTGCGCCACACGAATATGCATATTCATACAATGGTCGCACCGAAGGGCAGATGAAACACCGATACAGATCAGTTCGATCGTTTTCGGATCAAGCCTTTCGAATTCACGCATGATCGAATTGTCATACATTACCTTGGGGAGAAGGAGATCCGGCATATCCCGCATGAACTCCAGAATATATGGGATCTCACCATAACGCTCCTTCACGCCTTCCAGTATATCAGAAACTGCCTCATCAGGCTCTTTATCGATGATCTCACGGATCTTCTCAATGTCCATAATAATCCTCACTTAAACTACAGATATTTTAAATATTTGCTACCTCAGACCTGCGTTTTATCTTTACAAGAATATAATCCTTCATCTTGGAAGGAAGTATGTTCGCCACATCCAAAAGGAAGAAGCCTTCATCGAATTCGATATTCCCGACAGCTTCATGGTATCTATCATAAGGCAGTTTTATCCTCATACCATCAAGCTGAAGCGTTATCGGGGCAGGTGTCAGCACATTAAGGATATCAGGAACCTGCTCCTGAACCTCTTTCATGAGCCTTGCAGGAAGAACTGCAAGCGGGTCCTTTGCAATATTCTCCCTCTTGAGGTTCACTATCTCACCCACCTTTTCGTTCAGAACGTCCATTGCATCCAGTTCAGGACCTTTCCTCATCCTATGAGCAACACGCCCGATACCACCAACATATATGTCAGCTCCGGAAATCTCCTCAGTTCTTATGTCAGGGCCACCGGTCACTACGATGGGGATCTCGATGCCTTCAAAGAGCTTGGGCTTCTTGTTAATGATACAATCCCTGAAAGTGCCGAACGAGAAAACAGCAACATCGTGCTCATTAATGAGCTTTCTCTCATAATCAGCAGACAATGCGACCCTTCGCCCCATTCCCCTTGCGAGTCCGATCATATTGGTATTAGCCCCTCCCCGACGGAGATATTCCGCAACATCACATGCTGAATGTGGAAGATGATGGGAGGCGAGTGTAGGAGAAACTACAGCTATCTCAGTACCCGTAAGCGGTGCCGAGGTCAGCTTACCAAGAAGCTTTTTGCAGAGATCCTCGACCAGATGGACATCCTTTTTCGGAATGAGCATAACAAGAGTGACCTCTGTTGAAGCGGGGGTCTTCTGAACGAGATAACCACCCAGGTCTTCCAGAAGCTCAAGGATCAGACTGTGTTTGTGAATACCGCCTTCATAGATATACGGTTCAAGTACTGCTGCCATCAGGAATCATCTCCTTCCAGTCCTTTCAACATAACATTGGCCTCATCGATCCAATCCTGCTGCATCGTATCTTCTGATGCCACGAAAACGAATTTGCCACTATCAAGGGAATGATAGCGAATCCTGAAACCTTCCGGGGTGGCACGTATCGCCATGTCGGCAAGCCTTTCCCGGATCGTCTTCTCCGGGTCATCCACGATAAGCCCGGAGAGATACTTGTCCACAGTCTCAAGATCAGAGGCAACCTCGATAATATTCCGCTCTGGCTGCATAACGTTCTGCCTTCCAAACTGTTCCCAGAGCTTTTCCAGGAACTGAGGAATGGTCTTCTCCTCCCTGACAGTGATGACCACCTTTGCATGTTCCCTGTCAAACTCAGTATCAGAGATCTCACCTGCCTTAATAGGAGGAAGACCTCTGCGAAGGAGGATGACCATCATGAACAGCGAATCTTCCGGCCTTATCCTCACTTTTATCCTGCCTATTGTGCGGGAGAATGCAAGCTCGGATATAATATCCTTAAGGATGCTCTCATAAGCCAAAGCCTCGGAAGGTTCAGAAGTTTCAACAGTGAATATCTCAAGAGGTTCCATGAGGATCACTCCGATACATAGCCTGATGCGAGAAGGGCTGCACCCACAGCACCAATAAGCTGTGAATGCGGTGGCACTATGACATCTATTTTCAGGAGGTCACCAAGGGCCTTTGGAACCCCTGCGATAAGGGATGAACCTCCGACGAGGATAAGAGGCTCCTTTACCTCTACCTCCTGCAGTTGCTGTTCGAATATCTGCTCGACAACACTATGGCAGGCTGCCGCTGCGACATCTTCCGGCGAGGAACCTTTTGCAAGCGAATTGACCAGGGACTGAATACCGAAAACGATACAGTAACTGTTCATTTCAACGTTCTTGCCCATGCCCTTAATAGCAAGATCCCCAAGGTCCGTGATCTCCACACCGAGACGTTTAGCGGTCATTTCAAGGAAACGACCTGATGCACCGGCACAGATACCGCCCATGGTAAACATTCCGGGAATACCGTCCTGTACGGAAATGGCTTTATTGTCCATCCCACCAATATCAATAACAGTAGCAGGTCCTTTTTGTTGATCTGCAAGATAGACAGCCCCCTTTGAGTTCACTGTGATCTCTTCCTGCACCAGGTCCGCTTTGAAATGCTCGCCTATCAGGAAACGACCATACCCGGTAGTACCGATCGCCTGAATATCCTCCTTTTTGATACCGGACTGATCAAGCGCCTGCTGTAATGCAGTCTCTGCACTTTCAAGGACCTTTATGGTTGGGACCCAGCCCTCACCAACGATCTCGTTGTCCTTCATAACGACCGCTTTAGTAGTGGTTGAACCGGAATCTATACCTGCAGTGATACCAGTTTGTTTCGTTCTCGCAAGCAGGTGTTTCCTTCTCGCAATGGTAGTCAGAGCTTCCAGACGAGTAAGCAGTGTCGCAGCAGTGGTACGCTCAGTGAAAGAATAGCTTATCACAGGCAGACCTGATCTCTCGAAGATATACCTCCTCAACTCATTCCTCACGATTGCAGCTTCAGCACAACGGAAACATGATGTCACGAAAACACCGTCCACTTTTGCAACGCCTTCAACGACCGCTTTCGCCCTTGCCATCATAAGTCTAAGATCAGGACTTGCCACTTCCAACCCGAAGTCCATTCCTATGGTATCGAGGGTTGCAACATCCATCTCAGGATAGACAAGCTTAGCATTCAACATACTTGCAGCCTTTTCCAGCTCGCTCTGGACACCAGCATACTCACTTCCACAGGAAACGAGAGCTATCAGTACCGGATCTCCTTTATCGCTCATTTTTCATCACTCCCGGATGGCAGGGATTTCAAGAACTCTGCGATCTTGTAAACGAAATCCTGCCCTTCTTCCTCTGTACGAGGATACTGTATCTCAAGTATAGGGATGCCCTTTTCCCTGATAAGGAACTTTGTCAGTTCGTTGGTACGGGCACAGCCCATACATCCAAAACTGATAGATGAATCGCCAACGATGATGCCAGCTTCTGCAAGCTCTATCATGGGACCGATAAGGGCCATCCTTCCGCGAACCCCTGCAGGCACTTCCACCGCAGCATATTTCAAACCGCGTTTGGGCTCTTCAGGAGTAATGTTCAAAGGAGGAGAATCAACCCCAACCGTGTTTATTATCTTTTTGATCTTCTCCATCATAGCAAGAGGTTCATGTCCGAACCTTTCCACCATATCTGAAAGGATCAGGCTGTTAGTAGGATAAATGATAACTTTTGCCAATGTAACACCTCATAATTCTGAATCAATTATCTTCTTCAATTTCGATATATCAAGTTTTTTCGGAGCCTCATGCTCTTCAAGAGGTTCGCCAGCCTCATATTTGTCCAGTGCTCTACCTATCATGGGAAGCATATTCACCTCTTCCCTCAGGAAATGGAAACCTGGCCTTGGACCGCCACCTCTTCCCGCCCGGCACCGGACCTCTGCACCCGGCTTAAAGCCCCTTTCCTTTACAAATATATGATTACGGTCCATTGAACGAAGGGTTTCGACCACCTTGAGCACAGCCTCCCTCGGACCATTCACCATCGTACCAAAACAGGTCTCCTTGATGGTGATGGAATCTTCTGATTCGTAGACCTTCATGACTGCGTCCGTGGGCAGGATGCTTTCCGAACTTATGACAACTATCTTCGTGATGTTATCCTCAGTTTCTTCAGCCATCAATTATCACTTCCCTTACTTTCAATAACGTACATAACATCCCCATCCTTAAGCCCTTTAAGTTTCTCAGGTTCAAGGATGTGACCAATTATATTGGTGCTCAGGAACTTCTCACCAGTAGGACCGAACATATCATCGTCGTCCAGTTTTACACCGACCATACCATGCCTTTTAGCCGCCTGGTTGGTGACCCCTATATCACCTGCATTTACCTTGCCTTCGGGAACATTCTCAGGCAGGATCTCCTTATATTTCTCCGCAGCCTTTTCCGCCTTGAATATGTACGTGTTCTCGTAGGTCATCATGACCGGCAATGCACCAACGGGTTTGAACTGGAGATCTATGGCATGTCTGAAGAAATCAAGCGTTTTTGGAGCCAGATCATCATAAAGCTCAATGCTTACAAGCTTTGAATCCGGAACACCCATAACTTCCACTGAACCCTGTCGCATAACATCGATGCTATGTGGAGGGTCCTGTTTCACAATAACAGCATCCTCTTCAACATAGCCTTTCTTAACAAGCTCGATCCCAAGTGCGGAAAGCTTTTCTTCTGCGGTCTTGAAGGACAGACCTAATAACCAGATAGGTTCCGGATCGGTCTTTACCATCAATTTCTGACCGGCTTCTGCCATCTGTACAAGTTCGATACCATGCAGCAAATGTCCTATAACGGAATGCATGATACTTGCCGGGCGGTCATCCCGGGCAATGAAGACCTTGCCGGAACCATACCCTACTGTCCTTACCCATACTGAACCTCTGTCCCGCGGGTCAAAACCTTCATACTTGCACATCTCACCGTGCAAAGAACTATCCGAGATAAAAGAGCTGGAAACAAAGTCCACATCGAAGGTACCATCCCTTATCAAAGCAAAAAAGTGTTCCGCACCTTCAGGGGTTTCCGGATTAAGCTCCACCTCAACATAAGTGAATATACGGTAGCCGTCCTCAAGTACCGTAGAGAGATCGGAAGTACAGATATGTTCCCCGGACTCTTCCCATTCCAGGACAGGTTCGATGGAAACAATGCTATCCCCGCTTCCAATTTCTTTCAGGACATTGATACCACTGATCACCTTTCCAAAGGAACCATCGTCAGGTACACCGTATTCTGAAGAGTGGTCATCCAATGCGATGATCAAATGAGTATTACTGGGATCAAGACCACCAGCACCGAAGATCACATCATATTTCTCAAGTGACACTGAGCCTTTACCAGGAACAATATCCGCCTCGAAAGGACCAAAAGCTATTGCATCCCTGGAATCCCAGCGTACACTGACATTTTCATAATCTTTAAAACGGTCTGCCCATATCCCTGCGGATACCGACTCACCATTGAGTTCTATTTTAAATTCACCTTTAGAGGTCTTAACGACATAATCGATAATAGCACCGCTTCTACCGCCCTCATTTTTCTTGAGAATACCTATGGCAGAACCTTCCTTATAAGGAGTTTCAGATGCTTGTATAGCATCCCCCAATGTAGAATTTGGGGGCATTGCTATGCGATGATCATTGACCTCTACACTAATCTCGCCGCTCAGGCCTATCGCCTCCATTACATAATATAGGAAGCTAAATGTTAAACTTATGCTTCCTGAGCAACAAACAAACGTTCTTCTTCAGTAAGTTGAGAAAGCACCTCTGCCGGCTCACCCATAGATACGATCTTGGCATCCCTCATCAGTGCAACGCGGTCACATACCTCATGCAGAAAGTCCATATCGTGAGATACTATAACGAAGGTATCACCCATTTCCTCACGTGCTTTGAGAATAGACCTTGTGACCTCTATCTTTGTGATAGGGTCCATTGTACCGGTAGGTTCGTCCATTACAATGATGTTAGGTTCCTTCATCAAGATCTGAGCAAGGGCGACCCTGTGCCTTTCACCTTCACTGATATCATCTGCCATCTTTGGAAGAATGGACTTTGCCTTCTCCTCACTAAAACCAGTAGTTACAAGCGTCTTAATGGCCTTGCGTACTGCAAGCTCATAAGGCAGGTCGATACCTATTGACTCCGTCATGTTGTCAATGATCGTCCTGTGAGTGTAAAGCCCATATTCCTGATGCAGGATACCCATATATTTAGTGGCACGTCCCCTGTTATCAGGACCCGGTATGGTCATGTCCACCCATTCATCGCCAACACGAACCTGGATCTCCCCTTTTGTGGGTGCAACGATTCCCATGAGCATTTCAGAGGTAGTGGTCTTACCTGCACCACTTGTACCTGCAAGACCAAAGATCTCACCTTCCTTCACATCAAAAGAGATATCATTTACCGCATGAACAACACCCCTTGTTACAGAGATGTATTTTTTGACAAGGTTCTTGACATCGATTATCGGAGCACCAAGAGGGATCTTATGATCTTTATCAATACTGGATACCATGCCCATGAACTCTTTAGCGACCTTGCAAGGCTCACCTTCACTGATTATGGCACCGTCTTCAAGAATGATAGCCTTATCTGCAAGCTTCTCTATGACCTCAGACCAGTGAGAGGTGATGACCATGGTCATGTTGTAATCCTTCACGGCCTTTTCAATAACATCATGAACGATATCAGCAGTCCTCGGGTCGAGTGTGCCGGTAGGTTCATCCGCAAGCAAAAGCATTGGATTTCTCACAAGTTGTCTTGCAAGAACCACCCTTTGTTTCTCCCCACCGCTCAGATCACGCGCAACGTGCATCATCCTGTGAGACAGACGTACATCATCAAGAAGTTCCATAGCCCTTGACATCGCATCAGGACCAGTGTATCCGATCTCTGTCAGAGAGTTCATCACATTTGCAACTACCTGATCATCGCCATAAAGGGCGAATGTACGCTGCAACATGATGGCAATTCTCTTGGAAACGCTTCTTCGCTCATGATTATGCTGAGACAGAGCTACAAAATCCGCATCAAATGCCTTCATATCCTTATGATTACAGAGACGGCAAGGCTCGCCTACTTTGCTTGGCGGGTCGATATGACCACATTTATCGCATCTTGCAAGATGATAAATGATGGAACCGGAAATGTTCTCGTATTCTTCAGCACCTCGCAGAGCGTGCATCAAAATTGTTTTCCCAGCACCACTGCGCCCCAGAATTCCAATAACCTCACCTTCATTGATGCTAAGATTGATATTCTTCAGAACATTAACACCGTCGTAAGTGATAGTTAGATCTTTGACCTCGATGAACAATGACATTTGCTTTCCTCCGATATGGTTAGCGTAAGTACCCATTTTGATATATCGATATATTGATTTTCAATGTTACTTAATGGTTTTGTATATAAATATCAAAACCGAATTAACTTCATTTTGTGCATAACATCACCAAGAATTTATCCTCAGTAGATACACAGAGTTACATAATGCAGTACATAAATATAACGTATTGCCGTATCACTGTTAACATTAAAAAACAGATATCATCGAGCCAAAAGAGGACCTTCCGCCAGATGCCCAGGATTCAATCGACCTCAACGAGGTCAACTACTTCTATAATATAATTGATAATAACGTTTGCAGACTTCATCAACTTTTCCGGGCGTTCATCCCCCTGTTGTATGGTCATAACCCCGACATCAGCTGCCCTGAGAGCAAGAATATCATTCATCCCATCGCCCACCATGAGAACTTTTTCATATTTCCCTTTCAGCTCAAGGATTATCCGCTCTTTTTCACGGGTGGTGGCAATGTCAAAGACCCTCTCCATAGGAATAGAAAGACATTTTGCAAGCTGCTCGAGATTGCGCATACTGTCACCTGAAGCAATATAGATATCAGCTCCGCGCTCTTCAAGTTTTTCTATCGTATCTTTTGTATCGTGGAACAAACGTCCCCCGGTACTCAATACATAAGGGACAGAATAATCGTTCCTGTCCACTATGATCCCGGCTGCGACATAGAATATATTCGGACACCGTGTTTTTACCCTGTCAACGACCTGAAGTATATCAGATATCCTCAGTTCGCTTCCCTTGATGATATCATAGGCTTCATCAACAGAGAACGGTTCGCTGGCACAACTGATAGCAATAGTTATACCATACTCATCAATAAAATCACTAACACGCATGCTATGATCGGCACCCAATACCACGCTAGGCTCGGTATGAAGAACTATAAGTGCCCGCCCCTTTCGTTGTGCAACAAGTCCGGTACTATCTATGCCCGTAATGATCTGACCGGATCCCATATCCTTTGCAACGCGATACATATGCAATAGAGTCCCAGCACTATCGAAGACCACAGCTACGTTCTTTTGCATAATGATATGATTCAGCATACCAGATTATTAAACTTGTGTTCTAAAAAAAGAAGAGGAAGAAGGCCGAAGAACAAAAATATCCTTCATTGAATTATAAATATCTGGGAAGGGTCTTCAACGATGATCTCAGGACTTCCCTTGTACTCGACCACTTTTCCGGTCACTAGCACCTGTTTTCCCTCATACAGTACTTCAGGGTCCTGTGAAAAACGATCCCAGTCAGCCCTCCAGATCACCACAGTGAAATATCCCTCATAAGGGTCATGAAAATTAAGGAAGACCATCCCTGCATCATCCTTTTTAGTTGTCCTGACCACAGTCCCTTCGACTGTAACGACCTGGTCGATGTAGCGTCCTGCTTCCAGATATGAGATCGTGACAGCATCCCCGGCCATGGCAGGAACCGACCATAGCCCGACACCATCCTCTTTTGCCATTATCTCCGCACTATCAAAAATGTCCTGATAATAAATATCCGGGCTATAGGCCTTTGAGAAAGCAAGTCCTGAAAGGACAAGTTCTTTGTTCACCATTTCACCCTCCACCCAGACATACCTTAAAAGTCTGCCATAATTATCGGTCTCACGTACATCCTTTTCGAGGCCGACGACCTTGCCGAGGACCCTGTGAACCATATATTGCTTTGCTTCGGAATAATAAGGTTCTCCGACCTCAGGAGTATCAACTCCGATAAGCCTCACTCTTTCACCGGAAGATATCACGATAGTATCACCATCTATAACCTCCGTCACATTCACGAACTCAAGGGCATGAGCCAATGTATCGGCGTCCGACCCCACACAACCTGAAGATCCGACAAGGCATACAATGATCAAAAAAAGAGCCATACATTTGTTCATGAAGTGAAGATTGGAACAGAACATTATAAAATTTTCCGAATAACATCCTATAAATGAATAAAAGGACGGGATATTTTATATAGAAGTGTATCAAGATGGATGTGATTGATAATATTTTTCTCAAACAAGTCAATTCTCAAGGGATGGGATCCAAATTGCAGGATAATGCTTTACCAAGGATTTTGGTCGTGGATGATGACCAGAAAAATGTAGAATTGATGGAAGCATACCTCTCGCCCGATTATGAAATGGTTCCTGCATACCGGGGTAAAGAAGCACTTGAGATCCTTGAAAAAGAGGAGATAGATCTTGTTCTACTTGATGTGATGATGCCGGATATGAAAGGTTATGAAGTATGTGTTAAACTCAAAGAAAATGAGAATACTCAATTCATACCGATCATAATTGTTTCAGCCCTTTCCAGAAGAAAGGACCGCATCCAGGGCCTTGAAGCCGGTGCAGATGAATTCCTTACAAAGCCTGTCGATCAGATCGAACTGAAAACAAGGGTCAAATCCCTGCTGAGACTCAAAGAGCTTTACGATAAGAACATCGCCGAGAAAGATCTTGCCAAAAAGTATCTTGAAACCGCCGATGTCATGCTCACAGTGATAGACCCTGACCATAAGCTCAAGCTGATCAACAAGAAGGGGTGTGAGATCATAGGTTGTGGAGAAGTGGACCTTATAGGAACTGATTTCTTCAAAACACTTATACCTGAAAGAACTAGGGAGAAGGAGATCTCAGACTTTGAGACCTTTATCTCCGGAAATGTGAACGGGCTTGAGAACTTTGAATCCCCACTGCTAAGACCGGATGGAGAAGAAAGGATCGTGAATTGGCACAACACCCTGTTAAAAGACAAGGATGGAAAAATAACAGGGATGTTATCTTCCGGAGAAGATATTACTGAGAGAAAGCGAGCAGAAGAAGCACTCGCGAAGGCTGAAGAGACACATGAGAAAGAGATACACCATCGTATAAAGAACAATCTTCAGATAATCGCCAGTCTGCTGGACCTTGAGGCCGGCAATTTCACAGACCCCCGTGTGATAGATGCATTTGAAGAAAGCAGGAACCGAGTCCATTCAATATCCATTGCACATGAAGAACTGTACCGTTCAAGAGATATGACAAACGTTGCTTTCCGGGATTATGTGAATGACGTTACAAATTACCTGTATCAGATGAATGACCTGCAGGGAAAAGATATTGAACTAAGGATGGATGTCGAGGATATTCTTTTGAACGTTGACAGGGCCATCCACCTCGGACTTATTCTTAATGAACTTATTGTGAACTCTTTCAAATATGCATTCCCAGAAGGAAAAGGGAATATATCCATTGCTTTCCACAAAAAGGAAGAGCAGTTCACTTTCATTGTTGCCGATGATGGGATAGGCATCCCCAAAGGGATCGAGATAGGCAAAACAAATACCTTAGGCATGCAACTGGTGAACGAGCTGGTGGACCAGATCGGTGGAAATGTACATCTTAACAGAAGTAATGGAACAGAAATAAAGATCACATTCAAAGATAGATAACATACCCAAGTGAGATGAAATGAAGCTCAAATTTACGATCATCAGCATTCTTCTGATATGCACCCTTGTGTCCCCTGCGTCCGGAGCTCTTGGAGAAAAGGAGTATCCGAGATTCTTTGATGAACCGTGGGACCATTCCCCCATAACAGTGTATATAGATGATGTGAATACCCCCCTCCACTACAGCCATACATATAGAACAGCAATTGTAGATGCAACGAAGTATTGGGAAAACGGTGGGAATGGTAAACTGTATTATGACCCAGATTTCGAGATAGTTGATAACCCTAATGCAGATATTTACGTCATGTGGGTCGAGACCATGGAAGAGGTAACAGGTGCAGAGGATGGTGTTGCAGGATACTGCCGACCGGAAATAGCTGCGGGCAGATTCGTTCGTGCCAGTATCGTTCTGGAAGTTGGCGATAAAAGAGGATATTCCTGGCAACAATATGGAGATGCGAACATGGAACAGATCGCCATACATGAGTTCGGACATGCCCTTGGACTTGACCATAGCAATGATAAAAAGGACATAATGTACCCTTCGTATGAACAGAGGGAGAATGTGAATCCCTTGCTTCTGGAAAAGACGTATCCCATAATAATTGCAATTGTACTTATCGCCATAGGTGTCCTGGGATATTTAGGAACAGGATGGCTCCGCTATCACAAAAAGATAAAGAGCCTCGAGGATGAAAACTTCAAAAAGTGAAATGCAGAACATTGGAACATATACAGAGGATATGCATTTAAATAGTTTTGAAACATCCATGCCCATTGAATTTCTTTGTTCGTTAAACTGATATATAGAATAAAGAATTATAACCACACATTCATCCATTAATAAAAAACATTACGTTTTTTGCGATTATAGGAGGATTATAAATGAAACAGCAGGTAGAGGTTAAAGAACTTAAAGAAGGTAAATACGTCCTTGCCGATGATGAGCCATGTGTTATCAAGAGCATCTCAAAATCAAAGCCAGGTAAGCACGGATCAGCAAAAGCAAGGATCGAGGCAATCGGCATATTCGATGGCCAGAAACGTTCCATCATAAGCTCAGTTTCCGCTAAGACCTACGTACCTATCGTCGAGCGTAAGAGTGCACAGGTATTATCCATCTCTGGCGATATCGCACAGCTCATGGACATGGAAACCTACGCAACATTCGAACTTACTATCCCTGAAGAATACAAGGAAAGGGTAACTGAAGGCAAAGATATCACATACCTTGAAGCTATGGGTAAGATGAAGATAGACCTTAGATAAACCCTTAGGAATATTATGTTCTACCAGCCCGGCATGATGGATGCACTGGCAGATTACGATTCTGCCAGTTATGTCATATTTGGAGTACCATTTGACCGCACATCATCGTTCAGGGCTGGGAGCAGATGGGCTCCTGATGCAATAAGGAGCGCCACTGCAAATTTTGAAAGTTATAACTCTTTTTTTGATATTGATATTTCAGAGGTTCCTGCCCATGATGCAGGAAATTTCGAAGCAGGAGCTCTTGTGGACGATGTCCTTGATGAGCTTTATCTTGATGTCCTTAACGTCGTTGACGACGGAAAGGTCCCAATAATGATGGGAGGGGAACACTCCCTTACATTGCCATGTGTGAAAGCCTGTGCAAAAAATGCAGGAGAGGACCTCGGAGTAGTTGTATTGGATGCCCATTTTGACCTTAGGGATGAGTTCGAAGGAATAAAGTATAATCATGCATGTGTTTCCCGCCATATCCTCGAAGAGGTCACTGAGAACTATGTCAGCATAGGAATTAGAAGTGGTCCAAAGGAAGAATGGGAATATGCCAAGGAGAACAACGTTCGTTATTATACTCCCGAAGATGTTACAGAGAAGGGGATAAAAGGACTCACGGAAGAGATAAGGGAATATCTTGATTGTGAGAATATCTACATATCTCTTGATATGGATGCACTTGACCCCGCATTTGCACCCGGATTGGGAACACCTGAACCATTCGGACTCTCATCGGTACAAGTGAGGGACATGATCAGGGAATTAGCGCCCATTGCCAGAGGTTTTGATGTAGTGGAGATCTCCCCGGAATATGATAATGGACAGACTGCAATACTTGGTGCAAAATACATTAGAGAGTTCATCGCCTCACATGCTGCCTCAATGAGATGATCTGTTCATGGTTAAGTTTATACACACATCTAACAATCATATGCTCAGATACCATGAACGAAGAAGTAATAGTAGAATGTCCTGTATGCTCACCAAAGGAATCGGTAGAGCATGAGGTATTGAGAGCGGGCCAGAATCCCGTTGTACAGTGCCAGGAATGTGGAGCAGTCCACACAACAGTAATTGAAGAGAAAAAGCCCATAGTTACAAAAGTGATCGTCAGCAAGGATGACATTTCATTTACCCTTCACGCACCCATAGACTCAGAAGAGATGCTATATATCGATGATGAACTTGTGATCGATGATGAGAATTCTGAAGAAGTATATCCCATAATTGTCACTTCCATTGAGTCCGAAGGTCGCCGCGTGGACCGCCAGGAAGTAGAGAAGATCGATACGATCTGGGGACGTGCCACAGATGAGGTTACTGCAAAGATCTCATTGAAGGTAAGGAACGGATCAACATCTCTGGAAAAGAAAGTCCCCGGAGAATTTGAGTTCGTTGTCGGCGAAGACTATAACGCCGAAGGAAAAACGTTCCACATAACCAAGATAAAGATAAGAGGCGGTGCATTCCAGTCACGTAAGGGAGACAGGGTCGCTGCCAAGTATATAAAACGCATCTATTCCATCGAAAAGCGCAGGGCAGGATGGGGAGAGGGGAAAACCTCATGGAGCCAAAGGGACAGGAGATATTAATAAGAGCACTGAAATTGAACGGGACTGGCGAGCGAGTGCTCGATGCCATGAGAAAGGTCCCGCGACACCTTTTTGTATCGGAGGATATGCAAAGTGTTGCTTATGCAGACACTCCGTTACCCATCGGACATGATCAGACGATCTCTGCACCCCATATGGTCGCCATAATGTGCGATCTTCTGGAAATTAGCGAAGGGATGACCATTCTGGAGATCGGAAGCGGATCAGGATATAATGCTGCTGTGATGGCCGAACTTGTAGGCAAGAACGGGAAGATCTACACAATAGAGCGCATTCCGGAACTTGCCGAGCTTGCCAGAAGCAATCTTGAAAGAGCAGGATATTCAAACGTCACGGTGATACATGATGACGGTTCCTGCGGCCTGCCCGAACACGCCCCATACGAACGCATCACTGTGACTTCCGCAGCCCCCGAAGTCCCACAGCCGCTCAGGGAACAGTTAGCAAAGGACGGTATAATGGTGATCCCGGTAGGAACAAGCCGGCAAAACCTTGTCGTCGTAAGGAAAGACAACGAAGGCAACATCAATAGTAGAACATGGGGAGAGGTCATCTTTGTACCCCTTATTGGAAAATACGGTTTTTGAACTATGGATAATGCATAAATATATTCATTTCTCCTGAATAAAACTATATACAGGCCCCTTCGTATATAGCACTATATAGAAATGTGCAGAAAGGAGAGATAGATATAGAAACGCGAAAGATACAGCAGACAGGCGGGTCCACATACATCGTATCCCTCCCAAAAAAATGGGCTGAAAGGGCGGGAATAAAGACCGGGTCCCAAGTGACACTTCTACCACGATCGGACGGTTCACTTACAATTGCTCCAATGGACAGTGAGACACCTGCCCAGAAAAAGAATGTGATAGATGTTAGCGACCACGCTGGAGACGAGCTTATACGCACCCTCATTGCTGCATACCTGTCCGGGTCAGACCTGATCGAGCTTCGCGCAAACAGGATACAAGCGGAACAGAAGAAGACAATAAGAAATGTTTGCTATAAGCTGATCGGACCCGAGATAATCGAAGAGACCGCAAAAACGGTACTCATTCAGGACCTTTTGAACCCGAACGAGGTATCCATTAAAAAGAGTGTTCGCCGAATATTCCTTATCTCCAATTCCATGCTAAAGGATGCCATACAGGCATTAAAGACACAGGACCACGACCTCGCCATTGATGTAGTAGAGCGTGATGATGAAGTTGACCGGTTATTCCTGTTGATAGCAAAGCAGTTCAGATCAGTGCTCCGGGGAAAGCGTGTCCCCGATGCATCCGAAACAACGATCGATGAGTATCATGATCTTAGACTCGCTGCAAGTTCGCTCGAACGTATTGCTGACCACGCTTCAAAGATAGCAGCGATAGTACCGACATTGGCCATCCAGATCCCTGCGGAAACAATGGACCTTATAGAGGCATCAACAGAAGCCTCAAGTAAAATGGTAGAGGATGCCATTGAGGCATTGTACACCCAGAACACGGGACTTGCAAATATGGTCATCTCAAGAGCGGGGGACACAAAGGTTAAGATCAATGCGCTTGATGCATCCCTTTTGACGCTTGAGTCACCTGAATCCATTGTTGCACTTGGTACTGTGGCAGACAGTCTTGACAGGATAGGGGACTATGGGTCCAATATTGCAGAACTTGCAATAAATCTATCAATGGCACTCGTTCAAAACAAATAAAATCCAGAATGATTATTTATTATGACGTATTTAATGATACACTATTATAATGATACTCAGGCGATTATTTATAAGGCATGAGTAATATCAAAACGTATATATTTGAATGGAATTCCCGTATTAGATCGGAGGGAACTTATGGGCGTAATGGGATCATTTAAGAAATTCTTCAAAAGAATGTTTAACAAAAAGAATGCACGAATCGGTATTTATGGTCCGCCCAATGCAGGAAAGACCACACTTGCAAACCGGATACTCAGAGACTGGACAGGCGATGCCATGGGTTCAGTATCCCACGTTGCTCACGAAACCCGCCGTGCAAGACGGCGAGAAGGAGTGACCATCCAATCGAACGGTGGTTCGATAAGTCTTGATATAATCGACACCCCCGGGCTTGCAACAAAGATAGATTTCCATGAGTTCATGGAACTGGGAATGAACGAAGCAGAATCCAAAAGAAGAGCAAAGGAAGCGACCGAAGGGGTCATCGAAGCAGTGAAATGGCTGGAGAACCTTGACGGGGTCATACTGGTAATGGATGCAACTGAGGACCCATATACCCAGGTCAATGTTACAGTTATTGGAAATATGGAAGCCAGGAACTTACCATTACTTATCGTTGCTAACAAGACAGACCTTCCGGAATCTTCAGCAACTACAATAAGAGAGGCATTCCCACAGCATCCAATGGTAGCCATATCTGCTCTTGAAGGAAAGAACATCGATACGTTCTACGATGAAGTTGCAAAAAGGTTTGGGTGATCGACATGCAGGGAATTCAAATGGACCTGGTCTCAGAGGACAGACTCGCAAAGATGCAACCTGTGGAAAAGATCCGATTTATCATTGATGAAGTCAAGGATGGGAAGATCCTCGTTCTTGAAAAGGGACTTACCCCTGAAGAAGAAGCAACACTTATAGAAATGACGATGACACAGATCGAACCTGATGATTTTGCAGGTATCGAGATGGAAAGTTATCCAAGCCAAACAGATACATCATTACTTGGAAAGCTGCTCAAGAAGAATGCAGTTCGAACCCGACTTACTGTAATAGGGCCTGCCAACAAACTGAAGACCTTGAAGAAAGACCGTGACATGATAAGTGCACTTGTCTCAAACAAATAATCATAAGTGGGACACCGAATGGATATCGCTGAACAAAAACAAAAAGCAATAGAAGCAACTCATTCATTGTCATCTTATTCCATGGGGACAGATGAGGTTAACATTGTCTGCACCTATGGAAAGATATCCATCTGGTACGGACGGCAGACGCCAGGTGTCATTGTGGGGCAGACCCTCATTAGCATCTCAAAGATAGACAAAACAGCGGTCCATGAAACTGAGCTCGTATGCGACTTCGACAAGATCACAGAATATGAAAGTAGTGGCTATATACTGGTATCCTATGCGAAGGCAAATAATGGATACCGCGCCATGTTCAACATCCCATTTTACAGTAACAAAGCACTCTACCACCTGGCAGAGTCCATCATCGAAGATTTGAAGAAGGATGATGTGCACCTTGACATCTACTGGAACGGTGACGATTCAGACATCGCTCGATTATCTGAGGAATTCAAGAATATCGAGGGGTGGAAAGTAAAGGATATTACATATAAAGACGAGGGCAAGCACAGAGATAGCCCTAAGATATGAAAGGAATGAATATTTATGAAAGACGTATCTTCAATAAAATGTGAGCATTTGATATCATCCATGCAACTTATGGCACACCACCTCGAAAGTGTTGCAAGCGACCTTGACAAGGAAAGTATCAGAGATCTTATAACAACCCTCCTTGAGGCGGACGGCATATTCGTGATGGGTGCAGGAAGATCAGGCCTTGTAGGAAAGGCATTTGCAATGCGTCTGATGCACCTTGGCCTGAAGTCCTACGTGGTCGGAGAATCCACCACCCCTGCAGTTCACCCAGGGGATGTTGTTGTCACAATATCCGGTTCAGGAGAAACCAGATCGATCTCCAATCTTGGAAAGATCACAAAGGATATCGGAGCAAAGCTCATCACGATCACATCCAACAGCGATTCCACACTCGGCAATCTTTCAGATGTCACCATGGAAATAAAGGGAAGGACAAAGGAGGATACTGGCGGATACCTTGAAAGACATATGCGTGGAGACTATTCAAATCTCACACCCCTGGGAACTTCTTTTGAGATATCATCCCTCGTATTCCTTGATGCCGTTATTGCAGAGCTTATCTCCATCACAGGAGCATCCGAGGAAGACCTAAAGTCACGTCATGCCAAACTTGAGTAAGGGGATATATCATGAGCGGCAGAGGATTTGCACAACGTGTTCTGGATGTTGATATTTCAGGAATCAGAAAGATGTTCGAGGCTGCCGGTTCAGACGCGGTCAACCTGGGACTTGGACAGCCGGATTTTGACACACCCGACCATATTCGTCAGGCAGCCATCGATGCTATTAATGAAGGATTTACCGGATACACATACGGTGCCGGTATAATCGAACTAAGGGAAGCATTAAGCCAGAAGTTTCGGGAAGAGAATGGTTTTGAAGTAAGTACTGACGGCATCATCGTCACCTCAGGCGCTTCCGAAGCGCTGGAAATAGCCATCGCAGCCCTCGTTAACCCGGGAGATGAGATAATGATCTCCGACCCGGGATTCGTATCATATAATGCCCTTGCAGGATTCATGGGCGGAAAGGTAATCGGAGTCCCATTGGGAGAAGGTCTTACCATGAGACCGGAAGATGTCCTGGAGAGGATCACCCCTAAGACAAAAGCGGTCATCGTGAACTCCCCCTGCAATCCCACAGGAGGGGTGCTTTCAAAGAGAGACATCAAGGCATATGCGGACATAGCAGATGATAATGACATCACGCTTATTTCCGATGAGGTCTACGAGCATTTCCTTTACGAAGGAGAGCACGTCAGCCCTGCAAAGTTCACTGACAATGTCATAACGGTCAACGCGGTCTCAAAGACATATGCAATGACCGGATGGCGTGTGGGCTATACCGCTGCGAACCAGGAATATACCGAACAGATGCTAAAGGTCCATCAGTACGTGCAGGCATGTGCGAACTCCATTGCACAAAAAGCAGCCCTTGCAGCCATCACTGGTCCGCAGGACTTTGTCCATACAATGAGGGACGAGTTCAAAAGACGCAGGGATGTCCTTGTCGAAGGCGTCAATGCACTGGGAATGGAATGTGAACCCCCAAAGGGCGCATTCTATATGTTCCCAAAAGTGGAGAACAGCACCGAAGTTGCCAACAAGCTGGTAGCTAACGGAGTAGTGGTCGTACCAGGAACAGCTTTTGGTGAGAACGGAGATGGCTATATACGAATGTCTTATGCAACATCAATGGATGAGATAAAAAGAGCTTTACAGATAATGGAAAAAGTACTGTGAACAGTCCTATAAAGGACCTGTTCATTTTTTTATTGGACCTTGAAATTCATTCAAGATCGGCTTTATCGAGTTCTTCACCCAATTCTTCGCTTAATTTAGCTGCTTCTTCAGCCAATTCTTCGCTTAGTTCTCTAGCTGCTTCTTCAGCCGCTTCTTTTGCTTCCTTTTCATTCTTGGTCTCTTCGATCAGCTCAACAAGCCTATCGACGATAGAATCGAGATTCTCACCTGTTGCGGTTGACATCTTCACATCAACGAAATCAGGTATTTTGAAGAGATCATGGTCACATTTGTTCGCAACAACATAGACCGGCATTTCAAAGTTTGCCACGACTTCATCAAGAAGACGTTTCTGATCAGCGATCTCGTAACCGCATGTCTCACTTGCATCGAGAATGAAAAGTACAACTGCATCAAGATGTTTTATCGCAGTGATCGCCTGAAGTTCCACCTCGTTCCTTTCAGACATCGGCCTGTCAAGAAGACCAGGAGTATCGATTACCTGATACCTGTCATGGTTCCTCTCGAAATGTCCGATAAGAACACCTTTTGTAGTAAAAGGATAAGATGCCACTTCCGGTCTTGCACCGGTAGCCATTGCAACAAAGCTTGATTTCCCAACGTTAGGATAACCTGCAACTACAATTGTAGGTTCCTCGCGCACATCCGGGAACTTCCTCATCATATTACGGGCATCGTTCAGGAAGATAAGATGCTTACTAACAGTAGCCATCACAGAGCTCATACGGCCAAATGCCTCTTTACGGGTCTTTACCGGGTCCTTGCTCTTTCTTATCTTACCCACATATTCCCTTGAGATCTCATGGATCTTGTTACTTGCCCAGTCAGCAGACCCAAGAGCGATACGAAGGTCATCAATACCTACTACGATATCAGTAAGCTCATAATAAAAATCAGATAGATCATCAAAGTTTGGAAAACGCCTGACAGTATTTGCAAGATTGTCAGATAGGATATTCCCAGAGGTCATTATCATAGACTCATGTGCTTTCATTGCACCGTCCCTATCCCTTACCGTCTTTCCTGCCTTTGCACGCGCTGCCCTCCGAAACGCTTTATCAATAAGCTCGTCCGAAGTCGGAACCGTGTGAATCTTCTCAAATATCATGATCTTTTACCTATAATTAGCTATAATCAGCTTCAAACTCGCATAAGCTATATATTAGTGTTCCTCGAAGTATAGCTCTCAAATAAAGGATTATTAATTATCATTCATTGCAATTCTTACAACATGTATATATAGCCCTATTCAGATAAATCCATTAGGAGATAACGGTGAGCTTATGGAATTAACCCCCATTCAAAAAGAGATAATCATTGAATTGATCAACCTTCAACGTCAGAAGGCATCAGCAGTTAAAGGTGAGGAGATCGCCGAGTTAATAGACAGGAACCCGGGGACTGTCAGGAATCAGATGCAGTCCCTTAAAATGTTGGGACTTGTAGAGGGAGTTCCAGGTCCAAAAGGCGGATACAGAGCAACCGGTAATGCATACGAAGCCCTGAATGTCACTGCGATGGACAAGGAAGCAGAAGTTCCCATCTACAAGAATGAAGAGGTTGTAAAAGGTGCCACTGTTGCAGAGATAAGTTTCACAACAGTGAGACATCCGGACCTGTGCAATGGCAGGATTAAAGTGCTTGGGAACATCAAAGCATTCAACAGTGGAGACAAGGTACAAGTAGGACCAACACCAGTGAACCGATTGATAGTGCGAGGAGAGGTCGTTGGCCGGGATGATACTGAGAACTTACTTCTTTTTGAAATAACGGAAATGGTATCCCTACCAAAGAGATCCATCAAACATTACATCAAAGAAGACACTATTTCTGTGGAGCCGAATTCCACGATACAAGAAGCTGCCCGGATATTTATCACGAACAAGATACACGGCGCCCCAGTGAAAGATAATGGAAAGATAGTGGGAATAGTAACTTTCATGGACATAGGGGAAACCCTTGCAAGCGGGAAGATGACCCTGAAAATAAAGGATATAATGACAAAGAATGTCATTACCATAGATGGTGAATCATCCCTTAGTGATGCAGCTCATATGTTCAATGAACACAACATCGGAAGGCTTATCGTAACCATTGATGGAGTTCCAAGAGGAATGATATCAAGAACAGATGTATTGCATGAACTGGTCATATACTGATATGACCTTAATGCCTTCTTTTTTTCATTTCTTCAGCAATATCCTCAAGAGTGATGTCAGTAGCTGCAAGCATTACCAGCAGATGGAATAACAGATCTGAGGTCTCATAGATTATCTCAGCCCGGTCATTATCCTTAACAGCAAGGATCGTTTCAGCAGTCTCCTCACCTACTTTTTCGAGCACTTTGTTTATACCTTTCCTGTGGTCAAGAAGAGAACAAACATAAGAACCATCCACAGGATTGTTCTTGCGGTCCATTATCACATCGAATACTTCGTTCAGAACAGACATATCTGCATCAGTCATTGGAAAACCTCTATATTGAACATAAATTTTAGGACCATAGGATCCAGTCTATCTAGCTAATAGGATTACATCTTTAAAAAGGATTTCAATGACATTTCCGCATATCATCCCCCCACACATAAAATCCCCCAATGTTCCATTGAAGACATCATGCACTACCCGATGTTTATTTATAGCTAAACTCTCAAAATAAATATTGTAGTATTTTTGAAGCCATCCGTATTGGCAGACAGATTGTTTTTAGACACAAGGGAGGAAGATATCTTGATAGCAGAAAGTATGCAGGTTAAGGACGTAATGACAAGGGGAGTAGTAACAGTACCTTTTGAGTCGAATGCGGCGGAGATAGCAAAGGTGATGGCTGACCAGAACGTATCCACAGTTGTGGCCATCGAGGATGGCGGCGAGACCTTTGGGATCATATCTGATATTGATATCTTAAGACAGATGAAAAATAAGAACTGGGAGCTTTCATCTGTGGAAGACCTTATGTCGGATTCTGTGGAAACTGTCAGCCCAACTGCAACCGTTCACGATGTTGCTGACATCATGGTCGATAAAAAGGTACACCGCCTGATAGTCATGTCAGAAGAGACCGTTGGAGCATCCTACAGACCAATAGGGATAATCAGCACCAGTGACATCATAAAAGAGCTGTTTAGGAAATAAAAGAGACAGCATGCTAAAATAATGAAGAATAAAATAGGGTATTGACGTTGGTGTGTAATCCGAACACAATATGACGGAATTGTTGTTGGTTTATACCAACGTCGACCCCCAATTATCAATATTCTAATATATCTTTTTTGGTCAACTTAGAAAAAAGAACTGAGAGAAATCTCAGATCTTCCTTGGATCAGTTATCACACCGGTCAGTGCAGATGCTGCAGCTGTTGCAGGTGAGCTAAGATATACGAATGATTCAGGGCTGCCTTCCCTTCCTTTGAAGTTACGGTTGGATGTTGCAAGCCCCACTTCACCATCACCAAGCAGACCAAAGGAACCACCCATACATGGCCCGCAGCATGGTGCTTCCACAATTGCACCGGCTTCCATGAACTGCTCCACGTATCCTGCACGCAGCACTTTCATGTACTCGGTCCTTGATGCAGGGATGATCAAAAGACGTACATCCTTTGCAACAGGCTCGTCACCCATCATCTCAGCCACGATCTTGATATCCTCAAAGCGACCGTTGGTACATGAACCTACGAATACCTGATCGACCTTTGTACCTTCCACTTCAGAAACCGGTTTTACATTGTCCACGTTGTGAGGACATGCCACCTGTGGCTCAAGGTCGGAAACATCATAATCATGGAACTCAGCATATTCTGCATCCTCATCGGACTTCCAGTATGGATCGAACTCGTAATCAGGAATACGCTCCTTAAGATATGCCTCTGTGGTCTTGTCAGCTTCAATGATACCTGCTTTACCGCCCATCTCAATTGCCATATTGGAGATGGTCATACGCTCGGACATCGTAAGGCCTTCAATGGTGGAACCTGCATACTCAGCAGCCATATATCTTGCACCTTCTGCACCGACATCACCTATCATGTGCAGTATAAGGTCCTTTGAATAGACGTGTTTTGGAAGCTTTCCATTGGCTTCGAACCTGATGGTCTCAGGTACCCTGAACCAGAGCTTACCTGATGCGAACACTGCTGCCATATCAGTAGAACCGACACCAGTAGAGAATGCACCAAGGGAACCGTATGCGCAAGTATGAGAATCAGATCCCACAATTAGGTCACCGGGCTTTACATGGCCCATTTCAGGCATGACCTGATGGCATACGCCCTCATAGACATCATAGTTCAAAATTCCCTGTTCCCTTGCAAACTTCCTGAGCATGATATGGTTTGCAGAAGCATTGAGAGAATCGGCAGGAACCTGATGGTCAAAGACTATCACGATCTTGCTTGGGTCCCATACCTTTTTCTCTTCCTTGTCACGCATGATGTCATAAAAACCATCTACTGCAAGGGGACCAGTTATATCGTGAGTCATTGCACGGTCGATGTTCGCAAGTACGAAATCTCCGGCTTTAACCGTTTTTCCTGAAGCTTTTGAAAAGATCTTCTCAGAGATCGTCATTGGATGATCATTAGTATTGGACATGGTAATCACTGCATTTATGAGTACCTTATAAATAAAACAATCGATTAGCAGCTTCACTTATCCAATTTAATTACAAACTCCGAATTGCCATTATGATCGTGCACGACAAAAATGACATCATCAGTATCTGAAGAACTCTTTGAGGGAGCGAGAACAGGAGAAGAGGGGTCATTGGCCTCGAATTTCTCATAAAGGAGAACAGTATCTTTCAGCTCAGTAACATACCTGTCCAGCAGGACCTTTGCGAGCAAAACAGCATCCTCGTCGAAAATAGGCTTGCCCAGACCTTCACATTCAGAGGTCAGCAATTTGCCACACTCGATATAGAAAGGATAGGTACCACAAAGCATAGGCCTGCGATCATAGATACCACACCTGTTCGTGCCATCCTCACTAATAAAAGAACAATTGCCATTCGCATTCCTTTTCAGCATCCATCCAAAGGTATGATACCTGCCCTGAGAATCCACTTCTAACTCCCTGGCATACCCATTTACAGCATCTTCAAGAGGAACATCAGGAATATCAGGCAGCATTGGAATGATCACAGCATCAAGGGAGGAAGCCTGCAATGAACGTATATCAGAAGATGTCAAAAAAACACGGTTGTCCCCACAGGAACGCCTGCAGCATTCCCCACACATGGAACAGGAAAAACCTATACTAAGTATCTGTGATGCCAGATCTTCAAAAGAAATATTTTCGGCAGCTTCAAGCTCTTCTTTGAGTTCATTGACCAAACGCTGCCGATAATCTGAGAACATGACCAACCTACAAGTTATTCAAGATAATTCCGTATTCTCATCAACACCGACCGCTTTAAGGAATTTCTTAACAACTGCCTCATTGACAAGTCTGAGAAGTGTCTGCCTATCCTTTATATCACTGAAAACCCCAAGCGGGATCTGTGCTCCTGCAGCATTGGAGTGACCTCCTGCAGCCTTTTCTCCAAAAGCCCTTCTAAGGACCTCACCGAGATTTATCCTGATGTCATTGCTTCGACCTGAGATGAAGATACGGTCATCGGACACACCGAAAACAATTGATGTAGAGATCCCCTCAAGGCTGAGAAGGTAATCCGATGCCTGCGGAAGTGCATCGCGGTCCCTTATGACACCAACGTTCGACAACAGATAGCTACCAATGACCTGCCTGTTAAGGATAGCCTCTCCCAGAATATCAAGCGTTTCGATCGACATTGAAGGGCGTTCGAGCTGGTCAAGTATATCATGGTCTGCCAATGGGTAAAGGTAAGCAGCTGCAGAAAGATCTGCTGAATCGGTATTTCTCTTGAAATCCAATGTATCGGTCCTGATACCGTAAAGCAAAGCTGTTGCAAGAACCTGTTCGATCTCGATGTTCAATTCCTGCAGATATTTGGTGAGTATCGTTGCAGATGCTCCCACATTAGGACGAATATCCACAAAATCAGCATCGATATCAGCATCACCCAGTGGATGATGGTCCAGAACGATACCAAGATGCATTCCAGGGGATAACATGTTATTAGCTCCCGGGACCGCACAATCCACCATTGCGATATCAGAAAAATCAGAAAGGCTATGCTCTTCCATCCTGTTAAGATCGATACCCAGCAGATTCACGAATGCCTTGTTCTCCTGATGTCCTATCTCACCATGATACAATATTGAGGACTTAACATCAAATGAATCCGCGATCTTTTGCAGTGCAAGTGCACTGGAAATAGCATCCGGATCAGGATTATCATGAACTACGATAGCAAGTGCATTGCCGGACATATCCTTGAACCATTGGGACAGCTTGTTCCCACGGTGAACAACCTCTGCACGCCCAAGCGATCTTGCAAGCGATTTTGCAACCAATCGGGATGGCATTAACACAAGGTCTGCACCGAGAGCTTCCATCTCCTGCAGATTGATGGCATCTGATGCTCTTGCCACACAATAAGCATCATTTATACCCAAAGTGGGTATTATCTCAAGTGCCTTTTTGTTGGCCTCATTGTCAGAACTAAGAACAAGAACGCCTGTAAGCTCTTTGAGGTTCAGCTGTTTGTAGACCTCAGGGTCAGAAATATCCCCTGCAATAGCCTCATACGCATCTTCGCGTAATGTTTCAACTTTTTGCGAATCCTTATCAACGATTATAAGGTCTTTATCGAGCTCACGGAGCTCCTTTGCGACAGCAAAACCGATACTGCCGCTTCCCAAGATCAGATAAGTGGGATTTTGCCACTTCTTGTCCGGGACATCTATTTCTTTCAAAGTGGGTATATTGATACCTCCTCGTAAGCTATAATTCATTGTTCGCTATTAAGCGTCTTTCGGAAAACGTATATATACCTGAACGCGTCCACCGGAAATGAACACATGCCCGATCCGCACTTATTGAATTCAAAATAACCAGATTGATAGAACTAAATACGATGCAAACAGAAGAATATATGAGGAACATGAAGGGGATGACATCTTCAAGGATGAAAGCGATCGATGAGAATTGTGAGCAAATGGGATTAAAAGGACTCCAGCTTATGGAAAATGCCGGGGCTGCCATTGCACATGAAGTGAAGGAACGCATTCAAAAAGGAAATGTGCTCATCGTTGCAGGAAGGGGGAATAACGGAGGCGATGCTTTCGTTGCTGCCAGACATCTGGCATACGACCCTGCAATTTCAGTCAATATTGCACTCATTGGATCGGCTTCGAGAATAAGAACACAGGACTCAAGGCACAATTTCGATCTACTTGAACATTGTAGAATTAAAAGTTTAATTGAAATAACAGACCCCCAACAGCTTAAAGCAACTGGTTGGCTTGATGACGCAGACCTGATAGTGGATGCATTACTGGGAACAGGCATCACCGGAAAATTAAGGGAAACTGAAACAACCGTGATAGACCTTATCAACGATTCAAACATTCCTGTGGTCGCTGTTGATGTTCCTTCAGGGTTCGATGCTGATGGAGGGGAATTCGATAGATCGGTACGGGCCAATGTTACCCTCACTTTCCACAGGATGAAAAGGGGGCTGGCATCAGACCATGCTAAAGAATACACATCCGAGGTCAAGGTCATCAACATAGGGGTTTGCGAGGATGCTGAGACCTACGTTGGACAAGGGGATATCGCTGCATTCCGAACAAGGTCAAGGGACAGCCACAAGGGACAACATGGAAGGGTGCTCATTATCGGCGGCGGCCCTTACTCCGGTGCCCCTGCACTCACTGCCATGGCAGCACTGCGCACCGGTGCAGACATAGTGACAGTGGCAGCCCCTGCAAATGTTGCAGACATCATAGCTTCATACTCACCGAACATCATTGTGAGATCCCTTTCTTCCAATATCCTGTGTGAGGAGGATATTGAAACCGTTGCCAAGCTCATAGAAGGCCATGACGTAGTGGTCATGGGGATGGGACTTGGGAGGGACGAAAGGACGAAAGATACGGTCTCGAAGATCGTACCCCTTTGCAAAAAAGTGGTTGTCGATGCAGACGGACTTTACGGGATAGCCCTTCCGGTCCAGAAAGACATTGAAATGATCATCACGCCACATGCAGGAGAATTTACTGCACTGGCCGGAAATGGCAAAGAGGACGCACTTGAGTTCTCAAAGAAGAACAATGTAACTGTCCTGCTTAAGGGGAAAGAGGACCACATAAGCAACGGAGAGCGGCTCGCCATCAATAATACCGGAAATCCGGGAATGACGGTAGGCGGCACAGGAGATGTTCTTGCCGGGATCACAGGTGCTCTTTTTGCAATTGCGCCTGCAATGGAGGCGGCATGTGGTGCAGCTTATATCAATGGAGTGGCAGGAGACCTTGCCTTTGAACGACGGGGGCACGGGTTGCTTGCAACAGATATCATTGATATGATAACAGAAGTAATGAAATAAAGGGAGTGGGAATATGGATACAGAAAGAAAAATAATAGTCGATATAGAAAGGAATCGGGTTCGTGTAGTAGTAAGTCATGGAGAGGACGAGGAGATCGTCAAGCTCTCGATCCCTGAAGCCCGGGAACTCATGTCAAAAATGCAGGATGCAATAATTGATTATGACCAGAGGAAACAGGTGCGTATCGATTAAATATTGGAGAAACGTTAATGCAGGAATTCAGTCACATTAAAGATGACCGTGCCCACATGGTCGACATAAGTAACAAAGACACGGTTGTCAGGTATGCGACAGCTTCCGGAAAGATAAAACTTCATGAAGAAACTGTCGAGAAGATAAGCAGTGGAAGTGTGGAAAAAGGAAACGTCCTTGCTACGGCGAGGACCGCTGCCATACTTGCAGTAAAGAGAACACCGGACCTGATACCCATGTGTCACCAGATACCCATCACTTCCGTGGATGTGGAATTTGAGATAGGTGAAAGTGATGTTACTGCTAACGTTGAAGTAAGATCAGTGGGAAGAACAGGTGTTGAAATGGAAGCACTTACAGGAGTGTCAGTTGCACTTCTTACGGTATGGGACATGGTAAAGTCTGCCGAAAAGGACAATACCGGTAATTACCCATCAACTGCCATTGAGAATATCCATGTTGTAAGAAAAGTGAAAGAGACCATTATGAGAATATCCATGTTGTAAGAAAAGCGAAAGAGACCATTACAAACCAATGACTTTTAATGGTTCAATGTAAATAGGAAAGTTCATTGGCTGATAATTCGATTACTACAAAACGAGACAAGAGAGGTACATCATTTGAAGATCATAGCAGGACCTGCATCACAGTTACTTGCATCACGCGTGGCAAGAGAACTAAATATGGAACCAACCCTTTGCGAATTCAACCGTTTTCCCGACGGAGAGGTCTATACAAGGATACTCGAAGATATTGTCGATGATGTGACCATTATACAGAGCACACCCACAGACGCAGACCTCATTTCCCTGTTGCAGCTTATCGATGCCTGCGAGGATGCACCCACGATCACAGTGGTCATACCTTACATGGGCTATGCAAGACAGGATAAATCATTCCGGTCTGGAGAAGCGATCAGTGCACGTGCCATTGCAAGGACCATCCATGCAGACAGGGTCATAACGGTAAATATTCATGAGAAGAGCGTACTGGAACACTTCAATGCGGATTCCTTTGACCTTGATGCATCCCATTTGATAGGGAATTACATCAGGTCCCTGGGTCTGGAAGATCCGCTTATCATCGCACCTGACAAAGGAGCTATTGCCCTTGCAGAAAGTGCAGCCGCGGATGTGGGGATCGAGTACGATTACCTTGAAAAGACCAGACATTCCGGGGACACTGTCACCATCAAGACGAAGAACATCGATGTCACAGGAAAAGAGATCATCCTCATAGACGATATGATCGCCACGGGAGGCACGATGGCAGAATCCATAAAGCTGCTTCGTAGCCAGGGCGCCAAGGATGTTTACATCGCCTGCGTTCATCCTGTGCTTACCAAGAACGGTGTATTAAGGCTTTACAATGCTGGCGTCCATGACATAATCGCATCGGACACCCTTGAAAAAGCACAAAGCAACATCAGTGTTGCCCCGCTAATTGCTGATTTCCTGAAGAACCTCTGAGAAACATAAGCATAACGAAGTGGTCTACCATGGTGTTACCCGATATATGCCCACAGAACAACGAAAGCCGATGCAAGAAAGAGCAATGCTACCTCTACCATATAGACTGGCGTACGAGGGAGGAGAACTGTTCCATCGGATACCGTGCCACTCACAAACAAAGTGATCCGATAGGGGCTCCTCACGACACATATGCTGAAGAGACTCGCATAAGACTTGGGCATAGCTCCGAGGCAACGACCAGGACACATACACCAGAGATATTCACCATGGTGGAGGAGACCATCGAAGAAAAGGAAGAGATGGTCCCTCACATTAGTGAGATAATAGAAACCATTGTTATGGAATCAAAGGATACCACCGTGATCGAATCACATGTTTCATATCCCAATACGGAAATGGTCGATGAGACCACCTCTTCGAATGAAAATAGCGACAAAAAGGATAAGTTAGCTAAGATCATGGACCTTGGGGATATTTCTGAGGATTATGAGAAGGATTTTTGGAAATAAGCATCTAACCCCTTTAATTTTTATTTAATTTTGCATTCATTATTAACTTCATCTCAAGAGATGTTTTTCCATTTCTGCCTTTACTGAAGAGAGCTTCAATGGTTATATAATAAGAGAACATCTATAAAATGAGATGAAAAACGAACATGTCAGTTACATCTACGAGGCGCTCCTCGAAAAGATAGGACATCTTCAATGGTGGCCTGCTGACACTCCTTTTGAAGTTGTGATAGGCACAATACTGACACAACAAACGAAATGGGCCAATGTCGAGAAGGCCATAGAAGGTCTGAAGAAGTATGACCTTATAGAACCCGAGAAACTTGCAAGAGCTGACCTGGAACTTATTGAAGAACTTGTTAGATGTTGTGGTTTTTACCGACAGAAAGCAAAGCGTCTTAAAGATATTGCAGGTTTCTTTGCAAGGGAAGGAATGGACAATGTATTTTCCTTACCCACAACCCAGTTGCGCAAACTCATGCTTTCCCTCAATGGTGTGGGAAATGAGACTGCCGACAGTATTGTCCTTTATGCTGCTGACAAACCGAAGTTCGTGATCGATGCTTATACAACACGGATCATGAAATGTATCGGTATTGAAGGCAATTATATGCAACTTCAGGAGATGTTCGAAAAGAACCTCCCAGAAGATGTGTCGCTCTATAAAGAATACCACGCATTGATAGTGGAATATGCTAAGAACTACTGCGGAAAGAAACAGTGCGACGACTGTATACTTACCAAAGGCTCAAAGGGAGAGGACTAAAAAATGGAAAACGAGACCTACCTCCAGATATATCAGCGGGTGAACACCCTTGAAGATATAGAGATATTAGCTATTGAATTTGAAGAAAGCACAGGGGTCATTGCTGCTATCCTCAATCAGAAAACGGTCTCAAAGGTCAAAAGAAAGATGGGACATCTTCAGAATAAGGGAAAGAACTTCCAATATCTCTGGGAAAAGGGTATGACCATCAATGCACTGGCACAGAATAATGATGTCCCAGCTACTTTAATGGCAAGTGTGATCATCAAGGAACTGGGTTACTCTAAAAAGCATGTTCTCAAGAATCTGGACACACTGGACAACAGAAGACTTGCCAGTGAAATAGAAGATGCGATAGATTCGGACCATTTCTTCTCCCCTAAAGCACATGCACTTCAGGTTGCAAAGGGAAAGATGGGAGAGGATATTATAGCCAAGTGGCTTGACCACCACAGGTTAGGTTACAGCACTGAAGAAGACCTGAGAGAACTGGGAATGCAGAAGACACCGGATTTTTTCCTTGACAAGACCCTATATGTTGATGGCACTGAGATCGAGTGGATAGAAAGCAAGGCAATGTTCGGGGATGAAAGAGAACACGCCTACTATTTTAAAAAGCAGTTCCAGCATTATGAAAGAGATTATGGCACAGGAATGGTGATCTACTGGTACGGCCACCTTGATACCATAGAATTTGAAGACAATCTAATACGTGACCACACTTTTTACATGGACCTGGATACAAAAATAGATGCAGAAATAGACGAACTTCTGAGTTCGACCCTTTGAAAAAAATAACTCATTTTCTTTTTATGTCCATGATGCTCAGTGTATGAACATGGGAGACCTCTTCTTCCTCATATGACACTGCACCATCCATTATTGAGGCATGCGTACCCATCATCTCGAGCATATCAGAGACTTCATCGAACCCCGGTGCACGCAGGTTGCTCATCTCGAAAATATCCATCAGAGCGGTTATTGCAGGCCTTTCAGTAATTGCTTTGATACGGGTCATATAGATAAGTTTGTTTAGTACTATTAAAACCTGCCGAGCTAGAAATATTATAGATAAATTGGATAGATCGAGTTTTAAAGGTTCATTCCGACCATATTTATCAGTGCACCGATGACCAGTGCCAGTGTGATGGTAAAAAGTGATATCAAAGTTGTGTCCTTCCATCCAAGCTCGTGCTTAAGTATTGCAATGGTTGCAACACATGGGATATAGATGGTGGTAATGACCGCGAAGGAGTACATTTGCAGGGGTGTGAGCACCAGGGCAAAGTTTGCAGTTCCGGCAAGCACCGCCAGTATCTGCAACGCCATTTCCTTCCTGAGTATGCCGAAGATAAGCGCGGTTGCTGCAAATGCCGGCAATCCGAATATCCCCACTGAGATAGGTTCCACTGCATTCTGGAACACATCCAGGACACCCAGGGCATCGATCAGACCAAGCAGTGCACTTCCAATCACCAGTAACGGAAATGCAACATACATGAACTCACGGACACGCAACCAGGTCTTCTGGAAAGTGGCCCTTTGGTCCGGCTTCCGCAAGGGGGCCATTTCCATGATAAGACCGGTCTTTTCCCCAGAAAGCCCTTTTCCGAGCACCCAGCCAGTGGCAAAGATTATCACAAGCTCAAGCACGTAGATGGAAATGGCTGCCCAATATCCCACAAAGGTGCCCACAAGTCCAATTATTATCACGGTCCTTGCAGAACATGGTGTCAGTGCTATGAGTACAGATGCTATCCTTTTCTCACGGACCGTATTCAGGGTGCGTGTAGACATTATTGCCGGGACATTACAGCCCATTCCAAGTATCAGGGGAATGATGGCCCTGCCATGAAGCCCTACCTTATGCGTCCAGTTATCAAGCAGGAAGGATGCCCTTGTCAGATAGCCGGAATCCTCGAAGAGTGACAGTATCACGTAGAACACTGCAATGTAGGGAATAGCGATAGCGAAACCTGCCTCGACTCCCAGAAGAGAATAGATGATAACGTTCCTGATAACAGGGTGTGAGCCTGCAAGCAGACTTTCTGCCGGAGAGATAAGAAAGGTCTCGAACAGGGAAACGATGCCCTCTTCGAGAAAACCGCCCACAGTAAAAACTACAAAAAAGGTCAATAGCAATGCAGCAACAAGTCCGCTAATGCCCACATATTCCGAAGTGAGCACTGAATCTATCCTTTCTTTGAATGTGACCTTATGTTCTACCTGAGTGGTCACCCTGTCAACGATATAACCGGCCTCACCGTAAAGGTCACGCACGATGGTATCCGAAATGGACATGCCATGTGCTTTTTCAATATCATCGGTAATGGATTCGGAGGTAATTAACAAAAGGTCGGCCTCGTGAGGGCGACAGCTCAATTTAACGAACTCTTCATCCCTTTCCAGTGCCCTGACCTTGATACCATATCCGATCTCCGGAAAGTCCTCATCCAGCTTCTTAATTGCACGAAGAATATGATTATCGTAATGTACCCTATGCCTGTCCTTAATGGAAACCTTCTCATCGATAGCCACGAGGACAGCTTCTTCCAGGCCCACGCCTTTGGTGGCGATGGTAGGTACCACAGGCACTCCAAGGGTCTCGGAAAGCTTTTCGATATCTATATCGATACCCATTTCCTTTGCAGCATCCATCTGGTTAAGTGCCACCACCATGGGGATTTTTAGCTCAAGCAATTGAAGTGTAAGGAAAAGATTGCGTTCAAGACGGGTAGCATCCACCACATTGATGATGACATCCGGATATTCACGCAAAAGATAGCGTTTTGCGACCTTCTCATCCTCAGTTGATGCACCCAGAGAATAGATACCCGGAAGATCGACAACATCGAGCTTCTTGGAACCTACATTGACACTGCCGTGTGTAAGCTCCACAGTGGTTCCGGGATAATTGGCCACTACAACTCCCACACCTGTCAGACGGGAGAAGAATGCACTTTTGCCTACGCTTGGATTGCCCACAAAGGCTATGGTCATGTCGAAATCAGGCGACCTCGCCTTACGTATATTCGCAGCAGACCCATCATTAATTTCTGTCTTTTCCACGTGGATACCTCTTCCTCATACCCAAACGTACGAATATCTTCTTAGCGATCTCATTTCCAAGAGCAATCTCGGTCCCACGGGTCAGTATAGAAGTAGAACCCTGTTTTTGCTTGCGTTTGACCTCTATATTCTCGCCGGTTATCATTCCAAGTGAGCTCAGACGCTCTTTAGAGGGGTCTGACAATGTCATCATGACTACCGTACCACAGTCCCCTTCTTTGAGGTCGGCCAGAGAAACATAGCTCTCCTTGAAAGGACAATGTTCATTCCCATCTGCGGGTTTGCAATCGATATTGTTGTTACCAAGGTAATTGCACATGCTCTCCACTACAAGGTCAGATACCGTATGTTCAAGCCCACAGGCTTCATTATGTGCAACCTCAGGTTCGAGGGCCAGTACATCAGAAAGGAACTTCTCGATAACATGGTGTTTACGGCGAATACTGTTCACCTGAAGGACAGCCCTATTTGTGAGCTCAACGCCATGATAAGGTTCGTGTTTCACAAGCCCTTCATCCGTCAGCTTTTGCACCATTTCAGAAACGGAAGCTTGAGATACGCCAAGCCCTTCAGCAATATCCTTGCTCTTGACGGGAGTCCCACGGCTCTTACCAAGGGAATCTATCGTTTCAAGATATTCTTCTATACGATCGCCGGTCATCTTGTTCACACTATAGTATATGTGTGGCTATAATCCCTGTTCTAAATATATAAATTGTGGTTAGCCATGCCGAAAATTATTCGGATACATACTAATTCAAAGAACAAATACCATGGAAACAACGACCGTTGTCCACAGCCCGTTTCCATCCCCTTTTGCACACCGGCAATAGTGAACAGTATCGAATATATGACCACTCGCCTTATACACCCTTTCTCTTTCCCCCCATGCCGAATCAGCATCGAACTCGATGCCAAGTGTTGTAGCGAGCATTGTAGCTGCAAGGTCCTCTGCGTAGACCCCTGCTGTCCGTTCATCCTCTCCGAAAGAATGATGTTCGGAAATGTACCCATAATCATTGCTATCAGCCGGCACAGCGTTCCCAATGGCCGCTGCGATCATACGTCCCGGTTCATTGGTCTGGTTCTTTGCCATGACACAATATACTATCTGCCCCGGAGCAAGTTCCTCAAGGCCTTCTTCCCTTGGAACGATGACACAGTTAGGCGGCAGTATGCTTGAAACGGTCACAAGATTGAACTTTTCAATTCCCGCATCCCTTAACGCAAGCTCGAACGATGCCAGTTTATCCTTGTGCACGCCTGTGCCTTTTACCACGAATGCTTTCCGGGGGATCATAGGGAAGGCTATTGAGAAGAGACTTAAATATGTTTCGCTGGCAGAATCGTTCAGGAACAGACCAACATTTATATATGATTCAAAGATTCCATCACCCTCATACTTAAACGGTGATCTTTAATGGTAAAAGTAAAGGACCTTAAATGGAAGCAGGACATGAGAGTTTCTGAGCTTGTCGATTCCTATGAGTTCATAGGATTCCAGAGCGTAGAGCTTCAGCGGGCATCCGATGTGATCGTGAAGATGAAAAAGGATTCTGCAAAGGTCTTCCTTACATTTACCTCGAACATGGTCACTTCAGGGCTTCGCGGATTCTTTGCACAGCTCATCGATCTTGGCATTGCCAATGTGATAGTCACCACCGTAGGCGGTCTTGAAGAGGATATAATGAAGGCCACAGGAGAGGATTTCCAGATAGGCTCTTTCCAGACTGATGATGTGGAACTTCATGAACAGGGGATCAACCGAGTCGGGAACCTGCTCATCAAAACAGAGAGCTACATGAACTTCGAGAGTCTCGTCGACAGGATACTCAAAGAGCTTTACGAAAAGCAAAACCGCTGGGCAGTTTCTGAGATGCTCAGGGAGATAGGACTTATGCTCGATGACGAGAGCTCCATCCTCTACCAGGCTGCAAAGAACAACGTGCCTATATTCTGCCCTGCCATTACCGATGGAGCCTTCGGATTCCACCTATATCTGTTCCAGCAGGAACACCCGGATTTCATTGTGGATGTGGTGAAGGACTTCGGGAACATCCTTTTTGCCAGCAGTCATGATGACCGCAAGGGCGTCATAGCCCTTGGCGGATCCATCTCGAAACATCATGCGATATTGAGCACCCTTTTGAACGGAGGTGCTGAATACGCAGTATATATGACAACTGCACACCGCACCTCAGGGAGCATGTCAGGAGCCAACACCAATGAAGCAAAATCATGGGGAAAGGTCAAGGATGAAAGTGATGTTGCCACTGTAATAGGGGATGTGAGCATAACCTTCCCCCTGGCAATGATAAGGGCACTTGACGAACTGGCAGCCGATGGTCTGCTTAAAGGGCTGCAGGAGAACAGGACCACAGGAGTGGTAAAATGAACAGTACAGTATCTGCACCGAGATTCACCCTTTCAAAGAATATAATACTTGAGCAGTACCGCAAGGTCAAGGAAGTGGCGGATATTGTCGCATTCAGCTCAAAGACGAACCCGAAGGTCAGCCCGTTGATCGAAGCTGAGACCGATGGACTCCTGAGTGTCCACATGCCGAACGAACTGAAGCACACAAAGGACATGTCAAGGGTGCTGTTCCTGGCGCAGGCGTGGACACCAGAGATGATAAGGGAGCTTTACGAGAAAGGCATCCGTTCCTTTGCAGTTGATAACGAGTTCGACCTCGACACATTGCTTTCGACCATCGATGATACCGACTGGAAGATCACATTATTGCTACGCCTCAAGCTCAAGGAACACTCCATACGCACCGAGCGTTACTTCGTTTTCGGAATGAGCTCGGACACCATCAACAAAAGGATATCTCAGCTTAAAGATAATCCGAACATCGAAGATCTTGGGGTCCACTTCCACAGGAAAACACAGAACGTGAACGAATGGAAGATCCAGCCTGAGATAGAGGATGCGCTCACAGAAGGAACACTGGAAGCCATCGACATACTGAACATCGGGGGCGGACTTCCCTCAGAATATGCCAACACCAATGTCGATGTCATAAACGGAATATTCAGACGCATATCCGAACTTCGGGAATGGCTCCATGAGAAGGACATCAAGCTCATGATAGAACCAGGGAGGTTCATAGCTGCCCCTGCAGGGAAACTTGTGAGCCACATAACAGGGGTATATGATAACAATATCATAGTGAACGCATCCGTATACAACAGTGACATGGATGCGATCCTGGTCCCAGTGAAACTTCGAATTGAAGGAGAGGGCGGCAACGATAGTGGGGAACCTTATGTTGTGAAAGGGTGCACACCCTGTTCCATGGACCTTTTCAGGTATAGGGTTTACCTGAAGGATGAACCTAAAATTGGTGATGAGCTGGTGTTCATCAATGCAGGAGCCTACAATTTCTGGTCGAACTTCTGTGACCTTGAAGAGATAGTAACGGAAATTATCGACTAAAAACCAAAACTTATAATATTGAAATCCAATCTGTACATCAATTATCTTATTATCGGTGATCAAAATGACTGAAATTACACACTGGGCAGATGTCATTGCTGAAGAAGCAGCAAAAAATGGCAATAAACATCTGGTATCCACCGGAATTACCCCCTCCGGTCACATCCATATAGGGAATATGAGAGAGGTCGTAACTGCTGATGCAGCTTACAGGGCAATGAACGATGCAGGACTCGAATCCGAGTTCATCTACATTGCAGATAATTACGACCCCCTCCGTAAGGTCTATCCTTTCCTCCCTGAAAGCTATGCAGAACATGTGGGAAAACCCATTTCCGAGATCCCATGCCCATGCGGGGAATGTAAGAGCTATGCAGAGCACTTCCTAACACCTTTCCTTGAAGGTCTTGAGAAACTGGGAATACACCCCAAGGTCTACCGTGCAGATGAGCTTTACAAGAGCGGAAGGTTTGTCGAAGCTATCAAGGCAGCCCTCATCAAAAGAGATGATATCGCGAAGATCCTGAAAGAAGTATCAGGAAAGGATGTCCTTCCTGAGTGGAGTCCTTTCAATCCCATATGCCAGGAATGTAAGAAGATCAATACCGCAATTGTCACCGGATTCGATGCAGATGCAGAGACCGTTGACTATGAATGTTCCTGCGGACACTCCGGCACGGTCTCGATGATCGGCGGTGGAAAGCTCACATGGCGTGTGGACTGGCCTGCAAAATGGAAGATGCTGAATGTAACGGTCGAACCCTTTGGAAAGGACCATGCTTCAAGAGGTGGTTCATACGATACCGGAAAGAGGATAGTTAGGGAGATATTCGACCACGAGCCCCCACAGCCCATAGTATATGAGTGGATCATGCTCGGACAGAAGGGAGCAATGTCATCATCAAGCGGCGTTGTCGTATCTATATCCGACATGCTCAAAGTAGTGCCACCGGAAGTATTGCGTTACCTCATCATGCGCACAAAGCCTGAAAAACACATCAAGTTCGATCCAGCACAGCCACTTCTGACACTTGTGGATGAATATGAACGCCTCAACTCGAACGCTGAGATCGAAGGGCTTAACAAGCGCGTACTGGAGCTCTCCCACGCAAAGGGCATCTGCCATACCGATATCCCGTTCAAGCACATGACCACCATTGCCCAGGTAGCACATGGGGACTTCGACAAGATCATGAAGATCATTGGGCGTGCCGGCTACGACACCACCAACGAAAAATGTGTAAGGGAGCTTGTGGCCAATGTCGCTAACTGGCTCGAGATGTACGCACCTCCATTTGCAAAGTTCAGCGTGAAGGACGAACTGCCTGAAGAGACAGCCAGCCTCACGGATGAACAGAAAGCATTCCTCGGTGCAGTATCAGAGATCATCGGGAACAGCGGAGAACTGACAGGCGAAGATTATCATAACCTCGTCTATTCTTCAAAGGAAGCAGGTTCAGAACTTAACAATAAGATAGTTGAAAAACTGAGCGTTGATGAGGTGGAGATAAATCCCAAGGATATGTTCAAGGCCATCTATACATCAGTACTTGGCCAGCAGTCGGGTCCAAAGGCCGGATGGTTCCTTTCATCCATCGACCAGGACTTCCTTGCAAAGCGCTTCAGCGAAGCAGCCCTGTACAGACCCTGAATATGACAGAAGGTAGAGCGACCATATCACATTTCACAGCATGGGAGGAGGAATACTCCCATGTGAAATGGGGCGGAGCAGCACCCATAGATGCCATACGCTCCCGAATACCTGAAAAGGGGTGCATCCTTGATGCCGGTTCAGGCAATGGTCGCCACCTTCTGCCCCTATCTAATTTTTACGATTGTGTGGGTATCGATGTATCCACAAAGGCATTGACAGCTTCCAGAGAGTACCTGGCAAAAAGGGATAGGGAGGCACATCACTCCACTGCTTCCATCACCCATCTTCCGTTCCAGGACAACAGTTTTGATGCCATTGTCTGTTTCGGAGTGCTACAGCACCTTCTCAGAAAAGAAAGGAAAACAGCTGTATGTGAATTTGAACGTGTGTTAAGGCCCGGAGGGATGATATTCCTCGAGGTCTTCGGCATAGAGGATATGAGATATGGCGGAGAAGAGGTAGAAGAGCATACATTCGTTCGCCAGAGCGGGATAATCTACCACTATTTTACAAAGGAAGAACTTCAAACCCTTTTCAGTGGATTCGCCACGAACGACATAAATGATGTGATCACAAAAAAAATATTCAAAGGCGAGTCCTATACCCGCCACATGGTCAACGGCATCATTCAAAAGGTATCAGAAAGTGATACCAAGATAAGCTAAAAGAACTAAAAGCAAGGCACCGACAGCACCCGCCAGTGCACACACGAGTATAGTTACCCAGGTAAATGCGATGTTTATCCCCAGCACGAACTTTGCCACAAGAAGGATAACGATACCAATCGCCGTGTTTACAACCATATTCTTGATGGTCTTAAGCACTTTGTACAATAAAAGGGCTGCAATGATCGCAACCAGCACTATAATTAGTTCCATTACCATATTGATCACTATAAAATATATATCAAAGGTATTTAATTTTTGCTTTTAAAAGAACTCAAAAACCCATTAAGAATGAGTTCCAGTTCCGAATCATCCCCGTATTCCTTTACAGAGATATCAGCATAGGTGTTCCCAAGCAACATTGCAGAGACATTGGAATCCGGCATGTGCACACACATTACAGGAATGCCTTTTTTGATAGCTGAACATACCTCATAACCAACACCAATGGAGGGCATGCTGACCTCTGCGATCATGCATTCGCTGTCCTGCAAGAAGGACATATCCCTTTCATATATCTGGGTCTCCGTCAAAAGGGATTCCTTGTCTTCGACCTCACTGTCCGCAACATGCCAGCTCAATACCTCATGTCCCTTATCCCTCAGGGACCTGCAGATGAACTGGTAGGTGGGGAGCATCAGCCGCCCCCCGCGGATCGAGCCGGACAGAAATACCTTCATACCACACCTCGCAGATAATGTCCCGCAGTATAGCCATCCGTGATATCCTTGCATCTCCCGGCCTTCTTACCGTCCAGAACCCCACGATAGCGGCGGGTCACCTTCTTCACAAGCTCCACATCCATTGTCCTTGCCTCTATCCTTATGGCCGCAACCCCTGCCCGAAGGATGATATTCATGTTCTCGAGCATACAGAGTTCCCTGGAATTAAGCACATGCATCCTGCAATCCGAGTCCACCAGCAAAGGGAAATAGTACCCCAGCTCATCGACCAGCTCGAAATCCTCTTCCTCGCAGACCTTAATGCATCCATCCTTGTTCCCGAAAAGATCACCAAGCATACAATAGCGTGACACCATGACATCCTGGCGACCATGCACTATACATTCCACAGGTCCGCATTCTGCGACCTCTTCGACCTGTGCAATTGACATTTCAGGGGACAGGACCACCGTATCCGCACCAAGCTCCTTCATGGCAGCATAGGACCTTACATTGAAGACATTCATGGGACTGTCCGCAACCACAGGCAGACCAAGGCCCATTGCAAGATGGTAGGTACCGTAATTGGAAACCACCACACCATCGGCCTCAAGCTCCTTTGCCAGTTCGAACAGTTCCCTCACAGCATCCATATCGTCTTCCGAAACGATCCTGGAACTGTTCACATAGACCCTGCGCCCCTTGTCCTTGCATATGCTGACCGCCTCTTCCAGATCGATATACTGACGACCCCTGAAGAACTCGCCACCGACATAAAGAACATCGGCACCACCCTCAATGGCAGCATTCAGCCTCTTGAGAGTGTCAACACTGACAACGAGCAACGGCTTTTCAGAGCTCTTCTCCCCACAAGGCACTTCAGGCAAGACACATTTCCCATGCTCTGGACGGTGCCATTTCTCCATCCTTGCAGCGCCCAGAAGGGAAACCGCATTGTTCCTCACATCATTGAGCTGTTTGATAGGGATGAAAACCTCGCCGGTAACGTTCACATCGATCGAGGAAGCCTCGAAAACGGAATTGCCCAGTTTCAAAAGCTGTGTTTCGATCTGCTCTTTATCGGTAGGCCTCTTTTGTGCAACCTCTACCACATAATCCGAGAGAACAGAAACACGGTTACCATCCTCATCTTCCATATCAAGGGCAATGTTCGAGCCTGCAACAACATCCGCTTTGAGGGTCACCGGAACCTTCCTGAGCGGCTTTGAGGATGTGAACGTACGTTTAAGGGATTCCATAAGAGACCGGTCCATGGTCCTGAAGATCATCGAGCCTTCAGGAAGTTCCCTTCCAAATGAGATCTCCACAACATCCCCTGCCTGAGCTGAAGTTACCTGTTCCCCGTTCATGACCATTTGGGTGATGTTCTCTCCTGCCCCTTCCATGCCCTCGAGACCGATACCATCGCCAAGCTCCAGTTCTGCAGAAAGGTTCGCGATCAGACGCCTATCTTCCTCATTGTAGCCCACAACACTGCCTGCAACCAACCCTCGACTGTATGGCTGTTCCCGGCTCATCATTCCGACCCTGGAGCCTTTCAGATAAGCATCGGTGAATTCCCTGTTGAAAAGCTGTTCAAGCACCAGCGACTCGTCCGGAGAGACAAAATATGCCTCGGGATCATCAAAATAACGATCTATCAATGTCCTGTATATTCCAACGACACCTGCAACGTATTCGGGTCTTTTCATCCGCCCTTCGATCTTGAAAGAAGAGACTCCAGCTTCAATAAGCTGCGGAAGAACGGCCGTGCTGTTCAGGTCCCTGGGACTTAAAAGATAAGGACCCTCTGTACCCACAGCCCCATCATACCCCAGCAGCTCATAGGATTTCCTACATGGCTGGGCACATTGCCCACGATTTCCACTCCTGCCACCAATGACACTGCTCAAAAGGCACTGCCCTGAATAGGATATGCAAAGAGCGCCATGAATGAAACTTTCAAGCTCGATGTTCGTCTTTTCCCTTACCTGCCTGATCTCATCGATGGACATCTCCCTTGCGAGTACTACCCTCTTGACACCAAGTTCCTCAAGAAAAAGAACACCCTCACTGTTGTGAACTGTCATCTGTGTGCTTGCGTGTATGGGCAGATCAGGAACAATATCCTTTGCCAGATGAAGCAGCCCTATATCCTGAACGATGACAGCATCAGCCCCGCATTCATTGAGGAAGCACAGCATATCCGCTGCTTTTTTCATCTGCATATCTTTAACAAGGGTATTGACGGTCACAAAGACCTTTACCCCGCGAAGGTGGGCATAGTCCACAGCATCACCTATCTCTTCAAGAGTGAAATTTCCGGCAAAAGCCCTCGCACCCAGCGCCTTCGCTCCGAGATAGACAGCATCAGCCCCGTTCTCTACAGCAGCCACAAAGGAGTCCCAGGTTCCTGCTGGAGCCAAAAGTTCAGGTTTTTCGTTCATTGTATCCACAGCATGTCCGATAAAGTTTCAATGATCAATACTTATATACCTGCTATCAAACAACTGAACATATATAAGCGTGATTAGACAAGGCAGAACACAAAAAACAGAAGGTCGGAAATGAAAAAATGAGGGAGAAGAACTCACTCATTTGTTCACAAAATAGAGCCTTATTATGTAGACACTAAGGGCCAGAACTGCAAGATTGACCAACGATTTGACTATCAGAACATACTCATGCTCGAACCAGGTATAAATGATACCTTCTATGGAAATATAGAGCTGGAATGCCGACAAGATCATAAATATCATTGCAAGACCGAAAACACCTAACCTGAAATAGTATTCCAGATTCAGTTTTCCATTTGGGATATTCTCATCCATTATAATCTCCTCCTATGTATGAACACAACACCTAATATCGAAGCAAGCGCGAACAATATGGTAAAACCGGGAGTTTCATCAGCATATTCCTCCTCGGGAACTTCATCTACGAACCGTTCCTCAAAGTCCTCTGCATTGATCACTCTTTTCTGAACAACTGTATCCTTTTCAAGAACGGTTTCAGGACTTAGCTGAATTTGACCCTCGCCACGCTTGATGATAGTATCATTGTCCCAGATGATCACATCCACAATGTAATTGTAATCTTTAGGAACTGTCAGACCCACTGAAACGATCTTTGTTGTCTCAGGAAGTATGGAACCTGTATTGGTCCAAACTTTATCCGCAAGCAGGCTGGCATCCCTTTCCCGTGCCTTGATGAGTACTCTGTAATCATCGCTCAAGGCCCTTCCTTCATTTGAAAGATAGACATCCGCCTGCAACTCGACCTTGTTATCGACAACACCCTTTACGATAAAGTCAACATCCCCGATCTCTATCCCAATATCAGCCACATCAGGAGCTAAGGAGTCCAGATTAGAGATGTCCAACTGGCGAGACCTTTTTACCTGATCATCTTCAAGAAGCTGTACTTCCATTCGATAGCCACCTTCTTTTAGAAGTGTAAGTTCTATGGGTATGGATAACGTATCACCGTTTTCCAGAAAACCTATGAGAACCTCTCGTTCCATATCAAGAAAACCAGTGTCTGTATCGTACACTTTCAGAAGAATGGATACATTATTACTATCTGCAAACCGACTCTTAATTTCGGTCGTAACATTGAGATCTACATAGCTACTTCTTATTTTTTCTGAAGAGATATCCACGTTTGAGATCTCAAGCTGACTATTATCTTCAAAGTCCCGAAGACAACCAGCGGACATCACTGATGCGAACATAACAAGTAATAGTAATGTACATCCCACTATTTTTTGGGATTTATCCATAAATTTTCACCAATGATAGAGAAGAACAATAGTACAAATAACTTCCCATATTATTTTTGCAACCGGTGCATTTGCTTGTAATGTGGGAAAGAAATCAGCTTTGATCTAAAAAGGATAAAGGAATGGTGAGGTAAGGTAAGGACAACAAAATAAGAAAATGAGGCAGGTCCAAAAAGACTTGTATCAAATATCAATCAGTACATATACACGGATTCTTCCTGCAGGTCGGGCATACGAGCGGATATTTTTCCAGAAATGCCTTTTCAAGATCGATATCATAGAGATTCGCCAATGCCCCTATCCATGCAAAACAATCAGCAAGCTCTTCCCTCAGATTCTCCATATCATTCCTTCGAACAGCCTCTGCGAGCTCTCCGACCTCCTCGACCAGCCAGAGTGTCGTGGCAGGTCCGCCCCTGCGTCTGTCGTTATGGGCATACAGATCATACATGAATTTCTGGAATTCGGATATTTCCATGATATTGCCTCCTGAGATCAAATTAAAGGCGTACCGGGATGTTCTTTGCCCTGAGGGCTTCCTTTACATCCCGCACAGTATATTCCCCGAAGTGGAAGATACTTGCAGCAAGTCCTGCATCGGCCTTGCCGTCAACGAATCCCTTGTACATGTGCTCAGGATTGCCAACGCCACCGGAAGCTATTATAGGAATATCAAGCTCTTCAGAGAGCTTTTTTGTGATTGGGATATCAAAACCATCATAGGTGCCGTCACGGTTCATGCTTGTGAGAAGGATCTCCCCTGAACCGAGTTCTTCCACCTTCTTGGCCCACTGGACAGTGTCCAGTCCGGTAGGTTCCCTGCCACCGTAGATGACCACTTCATACCAGGCAAGAGTACCATCCTCAAGCTCAATTATGGTCTTGTCCTGATTGTTCTCGACATCGAGGTTACGCCTGCAATCGATGGCTGTTACAATACACTGGGAACCGAAGATCTCAGAAGCCTCGCGAATGAGTTCCGGGTTCTTCACTGCTGCAGTATTGACAGATACCTTATCAGCACCTGCCCGGAGGATCTGCCTGACATCCTCGACAGAATTGATACCTCCGCCCACGGTCAGAGGAATGAATACCTCATCAGCGGTCCGCTCGATGACATCTATCATTGTGGAACGGCCTTCGTGGGATGCTGTAATATCAAGGAAAACAAGTTCATCCGCACCCTGCTCATTATAGCGCTTTGCAAGGTCCACAGGATCACCTGCTTTTTTCAGATCAACGAACTCAACGCCTTTGACAACGGTCCCACCTGAAGCATCAAGGGTAACATCGAGACAAGGGATTATCCTTTTTGTTAGCATAGCTTACGTAATGAATGTTCTATAATTAAATGTTATTGAGAATAAAACAAAGAAACCAGTATAAAAATGATGAAATATAAACGGAATATTTAAACGTCATGAAACACATAAAAAGCCTGATGCATTTGAACCGTGCTGTCCTCACAGGAATCATAGTCCTTTTGTTAATGTGTACGACAGCTTCCGCCTTCGAGTTCCAGTATGAAGAGATCTGGGTCCATCAGGGAGCCTTTGACCTTTCAGATAATGATAAAGCATCAGCTGAAAAATACACTGTGAAACTGCAGGAGATACGATCAGGAGAGTATGGTTATTCAGCGAACGTTCTCCTATACGTTGACGGGGAATTCAAAGAGGCTTTCTTTGCAGATGCGGAATTGAACAATGAGTTCCTATATGACAAAGATCTCAAGGTCAGAACACTTGCACTTGACGAGACCGGAATATCCCTTGAGATGTACATCCATGAATACGAACTTGTATGGATACCTGGAGATACCATTGTTCTCGAAGTTGGAGAAAATTATGACCTGAATGGCATCAACATCGAAGCCGTTGGAATTAACGATGATTCTGCATCCATAGAGATCTCAAAGGATGGACGAAACCTCAGTGACGAGTACATTACAGGCAACCATCATCGCTACTTCGATGAAGCCCTCATTCGGCTAACCTATATTGATAAAATAGAACAGACTATCACAATACTACCGTACCTGCCTGGCAGACCGGAACTTGCCCTTGAGATACAGGACATTGAGGATAGATACTATCCTAATGAAGACCCTGTCTTTAACATTCTTATAAAAAATGAGGGAACCATACCTGCCAGAGGAATTACGATCACACCTTCCGCAATTAATGCACAGATCGAATCTGGCAGCTTTGAGGTACCGATACTGGACACTTCAGACAGACAGAAAATCCCGGTCAGCCTCAAGCTCCCGGAAACACCTCTCGGAAAAGATGTCGAAATAAGTGTCATCGTTGAAGGATATGATTACAAAGGGAACAGCTACCAGACATCAGCAAGCGCAGTTACTTTTGTCGACCCATATATAGCGATCTCAAGATCGTATGATACCAGTCAGTTACAAGAAGGGATAGATGATCCGGAGATAATTTTCACTCTAGTTATATACAACAATGCAAGCGTTGCACATGAAGTAGCTGTGAATGATCCGATACCTCCTTCGTTCATGCCTGTGGACATAGCTTCCACCCAATGGAATTTATTTATCGATCCCGAAAAGTCAAAAACGATAACATACAGTGCGATTCCCACTGCTGCCGGTACCTTTGAGATAATGCCAGCCGTTGCAAACTGGTATTCACAGGGAGAGACATATAGCGTGGATTCAGGAGAGAGCAGCACGATCGTTACTAGTGGTACACTGCTGGAAGTTGAAAAGGCAGTTAGTTCAACTGATATATATACAGGTGAAGAAGTAGATGTCACCATAAACATACGTAACATCGGCACCAGGGATGCGACCGTATCCTACACAGAGAACATCCCGAAAGGATTTGAATTTGTCAGCGGACAGAAAAGCTGGGTAGGATATATTGGCGTAGGGGAAGAAGAACGGATCGTCTATACAATGGTTGCAAAGGAAGAAGCGGTCTATGAACTACCTCCCACAAAAGTAGAATTTGACGATGAAAGTGGTACACAGGGAACGTTTGAATCGAATGCGATAAGATTATATGCATATTCAGTTGGACCGATAGATGATGATAGCAAAGGTCAGGAAGTTGATTACCAACCCCTCACAATGAAAGGAAGGATATTATTCCTGCTATCATCATTCATCACAATCCTGGGTGTGCTTTCCACCATACCATTTATTGCATATTTATATATTAGCAGACAACAGTCAGATAGAAGGAAAAGGATACAATGAAACCATTTATGAATGAGATCCAAAGAAGAAAGGAGGGGATTTGAACGGACATAATTGGAATAGCATTGGCAGTTATAATATTCGGATTTCTTTCCGCCATTGTACTGTACCTGCTAGTTAACCACTCTTCTTTGATAGCAGGTGTCGCACTTCTTGGAATTCCACTGGTGGTCATGCTGATCATACCTAATGCAGCCACTGGGTTTTTGGCCCACGAGCATATACGTCTTGCAGGAGGGATCGTGCCGATCAACAATTACCATCTGCTATTGTTCACATGGTCCACCATCATCGGCATCATACTCTATACCGAATTCCTTACATGGTACCTTTCGAGAAAAAAGATCTAATTAAAATATCAAGTTAAATAAAGGAAATAAAAAGGATGAGATATTCACTCATCCACCTTGTAGTAATAATATTCGCCCTTTGCTTTCTGTTCTCTGTCAAGACGTGAATCTTTTTTATTGACCCTTGGCCTTATGGTCTCTTCGTCCCTTCTGAAAGTTATACCAAGGTCAGAGAGGAATTTGTTCATTCCAACCTGCATTGAAGAGGGAGGATGTGCTATACCAAAGACTGCCGGTTCACCTTCGAAGACTATCAGGCGTTCACTGAGCATATCGATCATGTAGATGTCATGGTCTACTACCATTGCGGTCTTACCATTATTCTCTGCAAATCTCTTTATGGCCTTCGTTGCGAGGGAACGCTGCTCCACATCAAGATGCGCACTTGGTTCATCGAGAATGTACAGATCAGCATCCTTTGAGAGACAGGCTGCGATGGCAACCCTCTGCAATTCGCCACCACTCAGGTCGTTCAGCATTTTCTCGAATAAGGGCTCAAGCTGAAGAGGCTTGATTATCTCAGCCTCATAATAGCTTGTATCGAACCTGCGGGTAATGCTCCTCAAGAACTGTTGCACCTGCATGAAAGAATCAACTTTGATATACTGAGGTTTATAGGAGATGGAAACTTCCGATTCCAGCTCACCCTCATCAGGTATAACCTCTCCTGCAAGGATCTTCACAAAAGTGGACTTACCAATACCGTTAGGACCGACAATTCCGATAACTTCACCTTCTTTCAAAGAACCGCCATCGGACCTAAGTGAGAAACCGTCGCCGTACTTCTTGGAAAAAGCATTGTAATCCAGAAGGGTGGCGATATCAGTTGCAACCCTTGGAGGATGCACTTCAAAGGTAATGGCATCCGGCCTGACACGTACGTTCTCTTCAGGAAGATAACCCTTGAGATATTGGTTGATAGCGATCCTGACACCCTTTGGATGTGTGACCACACCATAACCGCTTGGCATACCGTATGCTACCTGAACGACATCAGAGAGCATGTCCAGAATTGCAAGGTCGTGCTCAACGACAAGAACTGCCTTGTCCTTTGCAAGCTCCTGTATAAGCTTTGAGGAATTGATACGCTGGTAGATATCCAGATACGGACTGATCTCATCAAAGAAGTAGAAATCGGCATCCCTTGCAGCACATGCGGCAATGGCCACCCTCTGCAATTCTCCACCACTGAGCTCACCGATATTTCGGTTGATTATGTGACCCAGGTCAAGCTTCTCCACAAGTTCATCCATTACACCGCGCTCGTCGGTACCTTCAAGAAGATCACGTGTCTTGCCGTTGAAGGCCTTGGGGATCATATCCACATACTGCGGTTTCTGGGATACCTTGATCTTGCCGTCGATGACATTCTTGAAATAGTCATACATTCCAGTACCGGCATAGTGCTCCAATACTGTGTCCCAGTCACCGGTCTCTTCCCCGAAGTTAGGAACAAGGGCACCTGAGAGGATCTGTACTGAAGTACTCTTACCAATACCGTTCGGACCAAGAATACCGGTCACCTTACCCACCTGAGGGGTTGGCAAACCATAAAGGGCAAAACCGTTCTGGCCATACCTGTGGGTCGGCTTGTCAAGGGCCTCAGGCAGACCGATTATCATAATAGCGCTAAAAGGACATTTGTTGATACAGATACCACAGCCGACACATAGTTCCTCAGATATGATGGCCTTACCATCATCCCCGAACACGATCGTCTCGTATCCTGTCCTGACCCTAGGACAGTATTTCTCACATTCGTGGCTACATCGCCTTGGCTGGCACCTATCCTTATTCAATATTGCAATTCGCATGATAGATCACTGAAGTTGTTAATGGGATATTTAATAATGATTATACAAAAGAAAAAAAGAGTACCATGAATACTGTCAATTCAACAGCAATACCCATGTCACAAGGCAGAAGTCGATAACGATGAATTCAACATAGAACCAATCCTTTGGTCCGAACTCTTTCGTATCTATCTTGATAGCGGGATAGATCAAGCGCTGTGCATAATATGCCAACACACCGACAATGACCAGCACTGCATACCATTTAGTTTCGGTACCTGCACCGAATTGTAGGAATGCACCAAGACCGGCTACCATACCAAGGAATGCTGCAACAGCAGTCTTGATTATACCCTGTATATGTGCTACCCTGCGCTCTTCCGGAGTCTTCACTTTGATCGCAGCGGGTTTTTTGGACACTGCAGGAGCATCAGTCTGAACTACCTTTTTGGTGCCATCCGACTTCCCTTTGCTTTCCTTTTTCAATTGGCATCTTCTCCTGAGTTAATTATTAAGATTGGTTGTTATAATCATTAGAACATATATAAACGTTTATTCCTGCAGAGAGTAAGGTCAAAGGAACTCATTACTCAGTACATTGCTGACCTGATCAAGGGATACAGCTTCCCTGCCGACACTATTTAGATAGGAAGCGAACTTTTCCGGCCGCTCCCCTGAAGGATGATACACGATCGTCAGCTCAGGATCTATATCCTCCACCATATTGGCAAGGCCATTAGCGTCAAGATGGTCACTTACCTGCAGGGCAGGATAGCTATAGTCCAGCCTTCCTGTAAGCACATATTTTTTCATCGAATGAGGCAACTTCTTAAGGTCCCAGGGCGGTACGATGCAGACCTCGTCCTCATCACATTCCCCTATAGCCACTATATCTCCGGCATTATCCACAAGGCTGCGTGTCAGAATCAATGACTTCTCTTCCATTGCGATAGTCCCATGGTAACCGATACCACGCAAAAGCTCCACAGTTCTCTGTGCCTTTCCAAATGCATAAGCACCGAAAGCGACCTGGGAACCACACTCCATGACATCTCTGAACCCTTCAAGATCATCCTCGAAATGACAGGACGGGTCGGAATGATCCCCATAGTTCGCCTCAGTTATCAGCACGTCACATTTTGGCAGTGCGGAAGCATCCTTGACGTCCCCGGTGACAAGGATACGGGTACCCACCTCGTTCACCCAATAGAAGCCAACCGCTCCTGCAGTATGTCCCGTCTGATAGGTCTTTACTGTCACACCATTGATGTCGATGGAATCCCCGCATGCTAAAGTACGTCCCTTGAACTCACGGTCATGACGTATCTCAAGGGCCTTGGCGGTCTTTTCAGTGGAAACCGAGAGGTCAGAGAGCATTGCGGACTTGCCGTTATGGTCAGAATGAGCATGAGTGACAAGATAAGCATCCGGTTGAGGCTGTTTTTTAGGGACACGTGTGGAATCAATGGAAAAAGTGCAAAGGTTCCCATCATCTGCCCTGAATTTAACAGCAAGATGGGGTTTGAACGTCCCTCGTGAATTCTTCTGGCGAAATGCCAGAACTCCCATATCTGCAAATCTGTTCAAATGATACCTCCGGCCAATGGACGAGTTCAAGTTATTTACATGTTGTCAGAAGAAGAAATAATAAAAAATAGAGGAAAAAATGAATGAAAAGGAAATAAAATAAAAGGGTTAAATAAGAGTATTCAGCTCTGCACGAAGGACGTCAGCGCTGGTAACACCTGTATAGCGCTTTACCAATTCGCCATCTTTCTCAATGATGAGAGTAGGTACTGCACTGACCCCATACTTGCCTGCAAGGGCATTGTTCTGGTCAACATCTATCATCTTGAACTCTACCTTGTCCCCCATTTCACCCTCGAGCTGTTCAAGGATAGGTTTCTGTATCTGGCAAGGCCCACACCACGTTGCTGTAAAATCCATTACTACTACATTGCTCATTGAAGATCACCTTTGTAACTGAAAAATATAAATAAGCGGTATTGCACGCTTCATACAAAACCAGTGGTTGCATTCTATAAATAGCTTTTGATAGTGACAATAACATCGATCAGAATACTACCTAACAGGACAGCTGCATACTCGATATCTTTTTTGAAGAGCATGTTCAGAAGACTTGATGCGAGGTCAAAAAACAAAAAGAGGAGAAGGAATTCTCACGCCCTTTTGATATTGCTATAATACATGCACTCTTCCGGAGTGAACAGCGGCATCTCCTCAGACCCTTCACACATTTCCACAGGAGCTCCGCGAACAAGTACACAGGGGATGCATTCATCTGCCTCGCCCATCAAGAGCTGGGCAGCAGAGACCAGATTATCCGCAACAGCCTTGCGTGTTATATGCAGAGGTTTTCCAAAAAGATCATGGGAGCCCCGTGCATCCTCAACCGGAACTATACCGGAAGTACCAAGTGCAACTCCCATACAACCAAGGCGCAAAGGCTGGGTACGGCTGTCCCCGATGATGACACCCACATGGCAGGAAGAGTACTCTTCAACGCCCTTCCTTATGGAAGCAGCACTTTTCTGGGCATCCTCAGGCAAGAGCACAACATGCCCTTCGGGGGCGTTGGAACCGTCAATGCCTGCATTAGGGGACAATGTCCCGTTGGTCAGAGTAAGGGCAGCTCCCGGCACCCCCCCTATAATCTCATCACATTCACAAAGAACGAGCTCCATCTCCCTGGAATCAAGACAATACTTACCTGCAAGTTCCTCTGCGATCTTCCCGGGAACTACGGTAGATAGGTCCACCAGCCTGCCTTCTGCAGTCGCTACTGCGGATTCGGCAAGGACCAGTATATCACGATCTTCCAGAAATACCCCATGCTTATAGAAGGCTTCGCATAGCACTTCCACCATATCGTCACCCACCTCGATGAGGGGAGTTCTAATACCGAGCATCTGTATGGAGGGGAGCTCTGCTACCAATTCAGACACCTTCTGACAAATAATCAGCCATTATCTTGATGGCACAGTATTCGCCACACATGGAACAAGGCCCTGTCATGGGACACATCCCCTTTGGTTTGTCAGGGTCCAGTGCAAGTTCCATCTGCCCTTCCCAATCGAAATTGGCACGCCTGTCAGCAAGCAATTTATCCCGCTCATCGAGACCGTATTTCATGGAATCGCCAATGTGTGCCGCGATCTTGAATGCAATAAGGCCTTCACGCACCTGCTCAGGTGTCGGAAGGGATAGATGTTCTGCCGGGGTTATGTAACAAAGATAATCGGCACCATTGCCACTTGCAATGCTCGCACCGACTGCCCCGGAGATGTGATCATAGCCCATACCTACATCGGTAGGTAGCGGACCTGCCACAAAGAGAGGGAAATTGGAGAGGGAACGGTGTGCCTGAATGTGGGGAACAATATCATTCGCCTGCACATGGCCGCCCATGCCCTCGATGATAACCTGTACACCGGCCTCGTTCGCCTGCTTTGCAAGTTTTGCGTTCGTCCTGATCTCCATCATCTGTGGATTATCACACAGATCATGGACACAGCCGCTACGCATTGTGTTACCAAGGGAGAGGACGACATCGTTCTTCTTCAGTATAGAAAGCACCTCATCGAAGTTCTCAAGATAGGGGTTCTCGCAGCCGTCCTTCAACATAAGCACACTGGTGAAGGAACCGCCCTTTGAGACCATGCCCATGATACGTCCTGTACCCTTGAGCTTCTCAAGCATCTGCTTTTCCACACAATGGACCACAACAGAGCTTACGCCCTCATCGACCTGCTTCTTAAGGTAGGAAAGCACATCGTCACTGGAGGTGTCCTTCATACCGCACTCGACTACCGCCTGATAGACAGGCACTGTAGTGATAGGTAAAGTGGTATTATCAAAGACCATTTTCCTTATAGCAGAGATATCACCACCCATGGAAAGGTCAGTTATGGTATCGGCACCATATTTTTCTCCGACCTTCACTTTTTCCAGTTCAGCATCAGGGTCGATGCTTGCAGAAGAGGTTCCGAGATTGACATTTATCTTCGTCTTAGCTCCTTTACCAATAGCTACCGGAGGACAGCCATCGCGAACCATTATCACAAGGCTGCCATCTGCAACCCTTGACATTACAGTTTCCACATCAATGGACTCGTGCTGGGCCACATGCTCCATTTCCGGGGTCAGCGTACCGTTCTTTGCGTATTCTACCTGTGTGGGTCTCATAGTATTCGACTCTTAAAATCGTTTTTATGTATTATCTATTATCAAGGCCAGCCATCTCAAGAAGCCTTTGTGTATTGCCATGACCGCCAATAGGCATAAGATGAATGCCCCTGCACATATCCCGAAGTTCACGGATACTTTCTGCAGCTATCTCAAGCCCTTCCTGTATCGGGTCCTTTGCATTTTCCATGCGTCGGATAAGTTCATCCCCGACCCGTATTCCAGGAATGTTATTGTTCATAAAATGTGCCATTGCGGCAGACCTGAGAGGGATTATACCGGCCATGACCGGAACGTTAGGACCTATTTGATCCATAAGAACGCTAAAATCGTTAAAACTTTCAACGTCATAGACCGCCTGTGTCTGAATGAACCGTGCACCGGCATTTATCTTTTTCTTAAGCTTGAGCATCTGCATCCGTTTTGTCACATCGGTGTTGGACACCGCACCAACAGTGAAGGACGGAGACCCTGCAAGCTCATTGCCTGCCATGTCGGACCCACCCATCATCTTAGTGATAAGGGAGAGAAGCTGCACGGAATCCAGATCATAAACGGCCTTTGCACCCACGTGGTCACCTTTGGTGGTATGATCCCCTGTCATCACACAGAGATTCTCAATACCCAGAGCCGATGCCGCCAGAATGTCAGATTGTAGTGCCAATCTATTCCGGTCACGGCAGGTAAGCTGCACTATCACTTCATGCCCTGCATCCATCAGTATTTTACCGACAGCTATAGGACTCATGCGCATTACCGCACGCTGATTGTCCGTGAGATTGATGGCATCCACCAGCCCTCTGAGAAGTTCTGCATCCTCAAGTGTCGCCGAGAGATCAGTACCCTTTGGGGGTGCAACCTCTGCGGTCACAAGGAAGCGGTCCGATTTGAGTGCATCGTTGAAAGTTGAAAGCATCGTGGGATGAATATGGGGGATTTGTTTTTAAAGGCATCGAGACAGTCAGGGGAAACTTCGTTTAAGTAATTCCTCTTGTGAGATTGCAGAACACGGTCCAAACTTTTTCCGAGATAGAACCCAATTAAGCAAAGCCTTTAAAGAAAAATATCAAGTAGAAAAGACATAAGCATACTGCAAACAAGTTATATTCTATTTTTTTAATTGATGCTAAATATCCGGCCAGACCTCCTAAAATTGTAAGAGTTCCAAAATAATAAACCGCATCGGACCTGTATGGAGCCTCTGAATAGATATAAATAGAATAATAAAGGACCATCGGACCTGTAATACCTACAATAAGACCCAAATATTTATTTTTTGAAATTATGCCACATAATATGGCTGCAATCGGTGTAATTGATCCGATAAAAACTAGTAAGCCTGAAGAAAGCATATTGCACCCATATTAGATATATGATTAATTTATTTCTTTGACATTTGTCTTTTTTATAAGTGCTTCTATTAAAACAACTACTAGCACAGATATCAATGTGAGGTATACCAGTGTTAAGCTAAGATTATCATAAAACCACCCTTGATAAGCATTATATAGTGCTATTATGAGAGGCACTAGACGGTATATTTTTCTAAATCTTTTCATGATGAATTTCCCCAATGTTAATTATTGACTTTTCTAAATAAGACTAGAATAAAAGCTATCAAAACAATTATTGCCAACACCAAAAGGACAATGCCAATGATTCCTCCTATAAGCATAAAGAACAGATCATATTTATTTGGATGAAAATACTCCATGTAATAGTATAAAATTGTAACAAGTGATAGCAAACCAAGTAACACACTTGCATAATTGCGATAAAGATATTTTGAAATCTTGTGCATTAAATCCTGAACTTCTGGGATCATAATTATTCACCATCCAGACCCTGCATCCTGACCAGATAATAATACAGCACCGCACCCATGAAATTCAGGAAAATTAGAACAAGCGACCAGATCAGTTTTTCATTATTGCCTTTGCTGGGAAAATCCTCGGTGTTCCTTTGAAGGCAGTCAAAGAACATGAAGAACCAGAAAACAATAGCTATTGCAATTATTCCCCATAGTAGCTGACCTATGTGATATGTAAAAACAAGTATGGTAAAGAATACCATAAGTCCAACGATAGTCCATTCTGATTTGATTTTGCTCACGTTAATAGATCCATGCATACATTATTAAACAAATTGTAAATGCCACAATAATATTTAAAATGTGTGAGCAGAAAACAGAATTCTCATGTTACAATAATGAGCCACATAGAAATGACAAAAACAGAACTCACTTCACCAATCTATCCTTAGCATCCCGAACCTCATCCAGAAGGTCCAGTCTGCCTATCCTCTCAAGACGTTCATAGATCAACTCCCACGCACAATCCTTCTCTGGATCGACCTCGCACTTGCCCTCCATTGAACCGCCACAGGGACCGTTAAGCAACTCCTTGGGACACTGTGCCGTAGGACAGATGCCACCAAAATCAGCGATCGTACACTGACCACACATGGCACACAGATGATGGATGACCTTATCCCCTGTCATGGCACCCAGCGAATCGGTATTGTTAGCAGGATAAACATCCACGTCCACAAAGCGTGCAATGTTCGAAGTGCCGCTGCCACATGCCATTACCAGGACAGCAGTGGCATCACCGATGTTCGGAGCAAGCTCCATAAGATACTCGCAGGACCGGACACTGCATGCGGCCTTTGCCACGGCTCCCCCGATAACGTTTATTCCGGCATCAGAGAGGAGAGATACCATCTCTGCGACCTCGGGTTCCCCTCCAACATGCTGTTTGGCAGCACAGACGCTGCACCCAATAATATAAACGGCATCCTTGTCCATGAGCATTTCAAGGATCTCATTGAAAGGTTTGGAGGATGAGATTATCATGATTCCCTCAAATAACGGTATTCAATGTCCGATTCCTGATCCAGTGCATCCTTTATCATCTTTGAGATAAGCGGAAGGTTCCTTGCCTGACACTCAAGCTTGTCAGCAAGCTTTCTTACCTGTAGCAATGTACCAATGACGATGACATCGGTCCTTTCGACCTCATGGGAAACCGCATCCCTTTCCAGTGCTGCATCCCCACCCCTTGCCAGGATCTCCTGTTTGATTATCAACGCCTCTGTGGTGGTAATGTTACTGATACGCAGCACACGGGACACCGTCTTGTTCTTCATTATCTTGGAACCTGTGCCTGTAACACCTATATTTCGCATGGAAAGGGCCGCATCATCGGGATAGGGAATGTCAAGAACGCTGACCTCGAAACCATTCTCTTCCACAACGGGCTGCCTACTTCGAATCGCAGCCGCAATTTGAACCACATCGAATGTCTCTGCCACATCGTGGGTTCGGATTATGTGAGCCCCTTTTTGTACAACGATGGCGGCGGCGGCCAGGCTTCCGTACAGGCGCTCAGTTGCGGGTTTGTTGAGCAGATCCCCAATGAAGGACTTGCGTGAAATGGCTGCAAGCAGGGGTTTCTCGAACACCTTCAGGCGTTCGAACTGGTCGATGGTCTCAAGATCGTACATCGCTGATTTTTCCGGCACCCATTTACCGATGGCAGGGTCCAGTATGAGCTGATCGGTATCAATACCACGTTCTTCAGAGCGAATGAGAATATCGTCAAGGGACTGCATGATAGCATCCATACCCAGCGGATCACCGGGAAGTTTTCCCGCTGCCATCACAACTGCAGGACAGCCATGCTCAGCGACAACATCAAGCATGCCGCCATCAGTTGCGAAACCTGCAACATCGTTCACCACATCTGCACCGCTTTCAATGGCCTTTTCCGCAATATCTGCAAATACGGTATCCACAGAGATCACAGCATCGACATTGTCCTTCAGAAGTTCCAGTGCAGGAAGAAGCCGGTCGCATTCCACTTCCTTTGTGATGGGAGCGGAAAGCGGCCAGGTTGACCTTGCACCAAGGTCGATGATCGTTGCACCATCGTCTATCATCTTATGAGCAACATCAAGAAGAGAATCCGTATCAACTACGGAGCCCTTGTAAAAGGATTCGCGGCTCAGGTTTATAACACCCATTAAGCGAACGGGATGCTCATCACCCACCTTCAAGCCACATATGTCAACATCAACGACCATTGTATAACCAACAATTATGAGTTTTCATGGATTATATATAATTCGACTGAAAAAGAGAAAAGAAAATACAGACTGCATCTTAAGCAGTCTTCTGAGCGGACATAAGGACATGCTGCATCAGTGTTGCGATGGTCATCGGTCCGACACCACCCGGAACAGGGGTGACACGGGATGCCTTGTTGATGACGTTCTCGAAATCAACATCTCCATAGACCTTGCCATTCTCTTCGGTGATACCCACATCGAAGATCACAGAACCTTCCTTGACCATATCCTCTTTGATGAGATGTTTGACACCTGTGGCAACAACGAGAATATCTGCATCTCTTGTGAACTTCGTGACGTCTTCGGTGAAAACATGACAGATGCTCACGGTGGCGTTCCTGTTCACGAGCATTGCAGCCATGGGTTTTCCCACGACATTGCTGTGACCGACAATGACGGCATGCTTGCCCTGTATCTGGACACCGTATTCCTCAAGAGCACGGATGATCCCCTTGGGAGTGCATGGAACGAGTTCCTCGATACCGATGAGCAACTGCCCCATGTTGAAGGGGTGGAAACCATCTGCATCCTTTGCAGGATCGATGGCGTTCATCGCTTCCTGCTCATTGAGATGTTTAGGCAATGGCAGTTGCAGGAGGATACCATGGATATCATTCCTTGCGTTCAGGGAACTGATAACCTCAAGAAGTTCCTCCTGAGTGATATCCTCAGGAAGATGCTGATCCTCAGCGAAGATACCGACACGCTCACAAGCTTTGTGTTTCAGCCTCACGTACATCTTTGATGCAGGGTCCTCACCCACAAGTATGGCTGACAGCCCGGGAGTTACCCCTTTTTCGCTTATGAGCTTCTCCACATCAGCTTTCACTTCAGCTTCCACTTTCTTTGCGATGGCCCGTCCATCAATGATCTTTGTATTATCAGTATCAGGCATTGAAGATCACCTTCTATTATATAATGAATTATCCGAGGTGCTCGTATATAGGGAAGCGGCTGCAAAGTTCCTGAACATCCGCACTAACGGACTCGAGAACTGTATCGTTGTCCCGGTTGTCAATGACGGTCTTGAAGAAGTCTGCGATCTCTTCCATTGCTGATTCCTTCATACCGCGGGTAGTACAAGCAGGAGTACCTGCCCTGAGACCACTGGTAATGAAAGGACCTCTTGTCTCGAACGGAATTGTGTTCTTGTTGATGACTATACCTGCCTTGCTCATAACAACCTCTGCGTCCTTCCCTGTAAGGTCGTACTGGTTGAGGTTGATTAACATAAGGTGGTTGTCGGTGCCGTCGGAAACGATCTCGAAGTCCCTTTCCTGAAGCGCTGCACAAAGTGCTTTTGCGTTCTTAACGGTCTGTTCCTGGTCCTTCCTGAAATTGTCGCTCAATGCTTCCTTGAACGCAACTGCCTTTGCAGCGATTATGTGCATCAAAGGACCGCCCTGAATTCCCGGGAAGACGGACTTGTTGATGGCCTTTGCATATTCTTCCTTGCACATTACCATTCCACCCCTTGGACCACGAAGGGTCTTGTGTGTGGTTGTTGTTACAAAGTCAGCATATGGGAATGGATTAGGGTGTACACCGGCAGCGATGAGGCCTGCAATGTGTGCAACATCTGCGAGAAGGTATGCATTAACCTCGTCAGCGATCTCCCTGAATGCCTTGAAATCGATGATACGGGAATATGCAGATGCTCCGACAACGATCATCTGTGGCATCTCTTTCTTTGCCATTTCCATGAGCTCATTGTAGTCAAGCATCTCGGTCTCCTGAGAAACACCGTATGGAACGATGTTGTAAAGCTCACCTGAAAAGCTCACAGGACTTCCGTGGGAAAGGTGACCGCCATGGGAAAGGTCCATTGACATGATCTTGTCGCCAGGTTTGAGAACTGAGAAATAGACAGCCATGTTAGCCCCTGAGCCTGAATGAGGCTGGACATTGACATGCTCTGCACCGAAGATCTGCTTTGCCCTTGAGATAGCAAGGTCCTCTGCCATATCGACAAATTCGCAACCACCATAGTAACGCTTTCCGGAATATCCTTCTGCGTACTTGTTGGTCATGATGGAGCCCTGTGCTTCCATTACAGCGCGGCTGGTGTAGTTCTCTGAAGCGATCAAGTTCAACTTGAAATCCTGACGCTGTGCCTCCAATGACAATGCATTGGCAATTTCCGGGTCAATCTCTGAAATATAAGACATATTATATCGTTCCTTGAAAATTATAGTTTTAATTGATCAGTTGTTAAGTGATGTGAGTGTATGAAATTGATAATGTGATAGATGCATGATAATTATATCATGCCGATCATATGATCGATACTTTTCTGCCATCCACCACAAGCCTGTTCTCAACGAACAGCTTCACGGCTTCAGGATATATATGATGTTCCTGCTCCAGGATACGTCCTGCGAGGGAGTCCTCATCATCGCCATCAAGTACAGGCACACATCTCTGAAGGACTATCGGGCCGGTGTCCATTCCCTCATCAACGAAGTGAACCGTACACCCTGCAACCTTCACGCCGTATTCCAACGCCTGTTTCTGAGCATGAAGCCCCATGAAAGAAGGTAACAGAGCCGGATGGATGTTCATTATCCTGTTCCTGTATGCTTCGATTATACTGCTGCCCAGGATACGCATGTACCCTGCAAGGAGGACAAGGTTGGTATCATATTTCCCGAGAACCTCCAGGATCTTGTCCTCGTAACCTTTTTTATCCTCAAAAGCGGAAGGGTCCACAAAAACAGGAACAATACCATGTGCTTCTGCCCTCTCAAGTGCATAGGCATCCCCCTTGTCACTGATAACGACCTTGATAGCAGCATTAGGGATGTAACCATTTTCAATATTATCGATAATGGACTGTAGGTTAGAACCACGTCCAGATACAAGAACTGCAATATTGAGAGTCATTGCTCACATCATACGGGATTGCTATATATTAGAGTTTTGGGCTTATAAATCCAAACACTCAACATATTGTTACAGAAAACCATTCGACCATATTAAGAAGGGAACTTAAAAAAGTTCACTCATCCTTATGCCGCTTGGACCTTTCATGAATAAGAGTATCAAGATCATCAGCATCGGCGATACTATTAAGCTCGTCCCTTTCTATAAGAACCGTGCTCTCAACGGACTTATACCGGCTCTTGCCTTCGATAATGAAAACCGATTGAGTCTCGATGACATTGGAGATGCTGCTCATCAAGTGAGCACGTTTGACCATTGCATTGCTGTATTCACTAACCCCTGTCAGGAAAGTATTGGAAGTATCCTTTGAGACCGCCTTGAACGGGGCCTGGTTCGTTGAAAGGACATCATATCCCAGAGTGTAAATAAGGTTCAGGATATTGTCATTGGGCGGTGTTTTCCTTTCAGATGTATCCTCATTGACAGTTGAAGGGTCCAGCTCTTTCTCAAAACTGCGGAGTATATCAATGGACTTCGCAAGTGCCATATCCAGTATCTCCTCCAGATGAAGCACAATATCTATGGATGCATCCATCTGACCTTCCTCATACTTGCTTATGGTACGTCTGGACACACCCAACTCGGAAGCAAGAGCCCCCAGAGACATCGATATGTTCATCCTCGCTTCCTTGAGCACATCCCCGTCAATGGATACATACAAACCTCCGGGTGCTGCGGATACAAGCGGAGGCACATCTTCTACAAAATAATCATAAAGCGTCTGTATGCTCAATGCAGGAATATCATACCTCATATAAACTACGCTATCCTCAAGCAACTGGTCACGCGTTTTGGCACCTATGAGTATGGGAAAACCATCCAGGTATTTTGCCAGAGATTTCATCTCACGGGCCGTTTCTTCGTTCAGACCGTCAATATTGTATAAGACCTTGCAGAATAGGAGCGTATTACCCTGACGTGCAGCGAGGTCAAAGCTACGGGGTCTGATATTACATTGATTCGACACCATGAAACCGGCGCGTTCCAATACTTCAATTATCTGATGTATCAGAATATCCTTTGTCATTACAATAAAGCCATTGTTTGCACATCTATATAAATGTATTTGTTAGTATATGAACGAACACAGATTGAAAGACCATGATAATAAGTATAGACGATACCGATTCCAGAGAAGGAATGTGCACTACCTACCTTTGTGCAATACTGATGGACGAGCTGAAAGAATACGGAACCATCAGAGGAAGCCCTATACTTATACGCCTCAATCCCACCATTCCTTACAAGACCCGTGGCAATGCTTCAACCGCTTTTGAAATAACAACATCAGAGCCGGAAAAGGTAATGGAACATGTCATCTCAAGGGTCGATGAACTTTCAGAACTGCAGAGCGAGATGACAAATCCCGGAGTGGTGTTCATACCCGAGGAGCGATCTGAGAGAGTAAAGGAAGAACTCGGCGAATTCTTCCTGAAAGCGGTTCGTGAAGTATTACAGATAGAGGATGCAAAGAACCTTATCGCTGACCTGGACCTGCCCTCGAGAGGATGGAAGAACGGAAGAGGGCTTATAGGTGCCCTTGCTGCCTGCGGAGCCATGCTGAACCCGGGATGGGACCATACCTATGAATATCTTGCATATCGCGAAAAGGGTACATGGGGAACGAAACGACAGGTCGATGAGGAAAGTGTGAAAGAAGCAGACCTTGCCACCTACCCGAACACCTGGGACACAGTGGATATTGCGAACAATGCAGTGGTATGCATACCCCATGCAGGAGACCCTGTCCTATTTGGAGTTCGAGGAAATGGCATTGAGCCTGTCACCATAACATCCCAGATGATAATCTCTGAGCCTGTTGAAAGATATGCGATCTATAAGACCGATCAGGGAACCGACCTGCACCTCATTCCAGTGAAGAGGATAGCAGACATAAAGGACATGCACTCATACACCATTGAAGCAACGGTATTCACTCGACCTGAAACGATAAGGGGCGGACATACGATATTTTCAGTTCGTGACGATGAAGGAGATGAGATGGACTGTGCAGCCTACGAACCCACCAAGAACTTCCGTGAACTGGTACGCAAGTTCCTGCCCGGGGACAGGATAGTGTTCTCAGGAAGTGTGAAGAACAACACCCTGAACATCGAAAAGCTGAACATAATAAGCCTTGTCCAGGAACATGAGTCGGTCAATCCCACCTGTTCCGAATGTGGAAAGAAGATGAAGTCCGCAGGAAAGGGGCAGGGTTACCGCTGCAAGAAGTGTGGCACTAAAGCAGATCTACCTGAACTTGTCGAGATCAAAAGGGGGATAGAGACAGGGATGTATGAAGTTCCACCCTGTGCAAGAAGACACCTTGCAAAACCCCTTGTCAGATGCCAGGAAGAAGAGAAAGAAGAAGATAGGAAAGTTTTCCCATCAAGATAACCAGTCATCACGAAGGTCATCAAGGTGTGCTATCGGAGGAGTAGCCCTCTTGTGAAGATTGCTCCGGACACGTAGCAGAATGGAATTGATATCCTCCATTGGAACCCCGAGTTTCAAATGCACGCGTTCCTGCCCCTCGCCTGCAAGAATTGGCTGAAGCACTTTATCGATGGTCTCATAAGTAACACCAAGGTCCTTCTCGTCGGTCTGACCCTCCCAGAGTCCTGCAGATGGTGCTTTTTCCAGAATGCTCTCAGGGACACCCAGCATCTTTGACATCTCCCATACTTCGGTTTTGTAAAGATCCCCGATGGGTTCCAGATCGACCCCGCCATCACCGTATTTTGTGAAATAACCAATTAATATCTCACTCTTGTTACCGGTCCCCATCACCACTCTGCCAAGCATGTTAGCATAGTAGTAGAGCATGGACATCCTTATCCTGGCCTTAAGGTTCCCGTCGACCTGAGCAGATGCACCCTCGATATCCGGCATTGCGGACCTGTAGCCTTCAAGAACGCTAGTGATGTCTATGATCTTAAGGTCAATACCAAGAGCTTCTGCGACCTTTTTAGCATCTTCTATTTCGGACCCAGGGGTTGAAGCTTCCGGCATGTGTATACCAAGAACGTTCTCAGCACCCAACGCTTCAACGGACAGATATGCCACCAGTGCAGAATCGATACCGCCACTTATACCTACAACAGCACCTTCAATTCCCGTCCCTTCCAGTTTCTTCCCAATAAAATCAATGATGATATCTTTTGCTTTTACAATATCCATAGTACCAAGGTCCAGATGATGATCGAATATTTCTGTATATAATAGTGCTCTATACTATATTCACAGTACATATTTAGATTTCCTGTTAAACTTTTTTCAAAAATGAGCTAACATAGTCTTAAATATAGTAGAGAGAATATTAATATAAATATATTCAGCAGGTGCTATAATGAAACAAATGAGTTCGGAGATACATGCCCTTGATACAATTTTAAAAGGCGGGTTCCCAAAGCCTTCTGCGATCCTGGTAGCAGGGCCAGCAGGTTCTGGAAAGACCACACTTGCAATGCAATCCATTTTCAACGCCGCTGAAAAAAATGAGAAATGCATGTATGTTACATCATTGAATGAACCAATTTCAATGGTCAATAAGTTCATGTCAAAGCTGAATTTCTACAATATCTCCCTGCTTTCCTCCGGCTCCATGAACTACATCCCCATCGGCACCGAGACCCTTGATAAAGGGATATATACATTCATGTGGAATTTGGAAGAGTCCATTGAAAAAATAAAACCCGACCGAATCGTCATTGATCCGATAACGACCATCGGAAGCACCCTTGATGAGGAAGCAAAACGACGTTTCTACTATGACCTTTTCCTGCGTATGAAAAAATGGGATGCTCTGGTCATAGCGATCGGAGAGTTCACCGGAGAGGAGCTCCTGAAAAATGACCTGAGCCACGTAGCGGATGGCATTATCTATCTTTCCAATGATGAGGCCAACAAAAGGCGGGTACACCACCTCGAGGTCTTAAAGCTCAGAGGACAGGGATACATAAGTGGAAAACATCCATTTTCAATAACTGAAGAAGGTATTATACTTCACCGACAGGAACTGACCGAAATGGAGATACCCCATTTTACAGACCGTATCTCAACAGGGACAAAGGGGCTTGACATAATGACCGGAACTGGCGTCATCAGAGGCACTTCAACCATTGTAACCGGAGGTTGCGGTACCGGGAAAACAACCATAGGGACACATTTCATTGCAGAAGGAGCAAGGATCGAAGAGCCTGGAATGATAGTTTCATTTATAGAATCCGAGGAACAGACCCTTACAAATGCAAGTTCCATTGACCATGATATAAAGGACCTTGTAAGTTCAGGTGCCATAAAAGTTGTCTTCACCAGCATGTCAGCCATTGAAGCCGGAGAGCATGCCATAAACTTACGAGCCATCATCAAAAAAGAGAACATCAAGCGTATCTTTGTGGATGATGTGAACGTATTCTCTGACCTTATGACACCTCTGGATGCAAAGGACCATATCAAATTACTTTCAGAGATGTTCAGATCAAATGGTGTCACCTCAATGTTCGCACAAAGGAACGACAACATTAATGGAATGCACGATATCGAAGATTATGGAATGGATACTTCGATACTGCTTTCACTAAAAGAGGAAGAAGACCATATCGACAAGACCATAACTGTCATCAAAATGCGCGGAAGCTCTCATGACAAAGGAATAAGGAAATTTGAGATAAGGGAAAGTGGTGTAGACATCATGTTGCCATCATCGGATTAAATGGTGATAGCCATACTTATAAGCCTGGAGAAATATCTATGGTATCAAACAGGCTTGAGACCACACGAACATGACATTCTATATTACAGATTCCGCAGTTTTCATCTATGGATATGATGGCGACACATCACTGTTCATCACCGTACCTTCCGTAAAGGACGAGATGAAGAGCCGGGAAGCTATGATGCGATTTGAGATCGCCTGTGAGACAGGTACAAGAGTTGAAGCACCTGATCCACAGGTTCGCACAGAGGTACTTTCAATTGCGAAAAGGACGAGGGATGTTGAAGAGCTCTCATCCACAGATATAGACATCCTAACGAAAGCTCTTGAATACAAGGATAACGGAGTTCTTCTCACAGATGACTATGCGGTACAGAACATGGCTTCAGTACTTGGTATTGAAGTCAAGCCCATCAGCCAGAAAAAGATAAAGGATGTACTTGTATGGGGAAAGAAATGTATCGCATGCTATCGCAAATTCGATGATGGTGATGATTGCCCCGTCTGTGGTTCTGCTTTAAAGAAGGTCAGGAAAAGAAAACTATAACCATATAGATGTACTATAACTATTTTAGAAGGTTAAAATTAATAATATTTCAGCTGGGATAATATGAAGAACATAGAAGAATTGATCCTGAAAGCAGTTGAATTGCAATCAAATGGTCTTGTTACAGGCCAGATAGCAAATGAGCTAAACGTATCCAGGGAAACGGTCACATGGCTTTTGACACGCTCAAAGAAAGATGTTGCAGCACCTGCACCAAAAGACATCTCTGTGACATGGAACAGTGTCGGACAGAATTCATACAGATTAAGATGCATCTCACAGGCACTTTGTGATATGGTGATGGATACACTGGAAAAGACACAACAGGATGCTGACCTTGTGATCGGTATAGGACTTAGTGGAATTCCTATAGCCACCATGATGGCCGAAGAACTGGAGATCGATTTCGCGATCTTCCATGACTATGATGACCAGAAAGGAAAAGCCAATCAAAGAGGCATCTTTAGCCGGAATTTTGCTGATGTAGAGGGAAAGAAGTGCATCATTGTGGACGATGTGATATCATCAGGAGCTACTGTTACAGACGTTGCTGAACAGCTTCGTGAAGTTGGTGCAACTCCAATAGCAGTTGCAGTTATCGTTGACAAAATGAATGCTGATATGATCGCCAATGTGCCTATGAGCTCACTGGTCCGTATCACACGTGTAGATTAAAAAGGGAAAGCTCCCTTTTCTTTTTTGTTTCTTTTGTTATTTAAAATAAAAAATGGATGAGAGGTTTCACTCTACACCCACGGAACCGATCTTTTCGACCAGTTTGGAAAGCACTTCGCTGCGCATGCCTTCTACGAACTTGATACTTCCAACTACGAGGTGTCCGCCACCGTTCACCCCAGCGCCTACGATCTCTTCGTGAAGTTCACGGACCATCTGTGGAATGTTCATCAGAACTCCTTTTGAGCGAATCACTGCAAAATCAGGACCGTAACCGATGGTAATTACCGGCCTTCCTTCGAGTTTCTGACACATGCGGTCATGCACTTCACCGGAGGTCTTGCCTGGTGCCGGGAATGTGAACTTGTGAGCATAGTTCTCGACATCCAGCACGTTCAGTACAGCAGTGTTGGGCAGTTCTTCCGACTTCACGTTCGGCATACAGGCATCAAGCTGCTCTGAGATCATGGCATTTGCCTGCTCACATAACAGTTTCACGATATCATTATGCCTCTTGTGGTCCCCAAGGTCCATCAGGTCATCAACGATGCCCCTGCCACTGGCGAACTTGAGCCAGTATGCTTCGAAATCAAGTGCCAGTGCCATTTCTTTAAGGTCCTGCAGGGAATACCTGTCAGCCACGAGCTGCTTGTAAACTTCAGCTTCCGGTGCTTCAGAACGGTCACCCACTGCAGCAATGGCAGGAAGATGTTTGATCACATCTGTCACATCAGGGTTGATCATACGGGCAACTTCCGTGGCCAGCATTCCTGCGGTCATACCGAAATCCCCGCCCACATGAGCAGGGTTCACATGACCGAGCAGATACTGGTCAACTATCTCATCGGGATGGTGGTGGTCAACTACGACCATGTCGATACCATAGACCTGTGCCTGCCTCATGGCTGGAACATCCTCTTCTGTGGAACCGTTGTCCACCATTACGACAAGTGGAAGTTTCTGTCCGTGTCTTGCAGCATCCTCAAGTGCAAAGGAGATATCCTTGGTGACATCCGGAAGTTCATAGAATGGAGCCTTTGAGGGTGCTCTCTTGTAATAATGGTATTCTGCATCAGGACCGTTCACTTCCCTTATCATGGGGAGGATGGCCTTTTCGATAGCTACTGCAGCGGTCATTCCATCAGCATCGGCATGGTGACGTAAAAGGATCGGTTTTGACCTTATAATAGCCCTCTTGATCTCCTTTGCGACCTTGCGCATTGCAGGCCGGAGCTTTTCAAGGATCTCGCTCTCTACAAGGAACTCGATCTCGGAAGGCTCAGCCCTCTGATCAATTACCTCATCGATGCGCTTCTTGACAGTTACTTCTTTTTCACCGGTCAGATGTTTCATGCTTCTGACCTCCAACTGGAGCCTGTCACCACGGGAGGTAACTTCACCGGTTGCGGTAATTATCATGTCTGCATCGATCTCCGGATAAGCACGTGTACCGGCACTCTCAAAAGCAGCACAGGAAATAAGCCCGTCTTCATCGGAAATTGTGAAGATAGTAGGGCCTGCGGTCTGCTTTACCTGAATGACCTCACCTTCGATCTTTACAAGTTTACCAGTAAAACTACCAAGTTCGGTTGACCTTCTGATAGAGATGCTCTTCTCGACCTCTACTGTCTGGTAATCCTTGATGACCCGGGGGATCAGGTCCATTTTACCGTCACGTCTGATCTCTTTTACCTGCACGATCACCGGAGCTTTTTCTTCGAGCTTGATGTTGAGATTGCTTGAATGGATCAGACCACGTAAATTGGAATTCAGATCAACGAATACACCAAAGTCCGCATGATTATTTACTTTAGCAAGGTACATCTTGCCCACTTCCAGTTCATCCTGATTGCAGGAATTATCAAGAACATGTACGATCTCGATCTTGCCACAGGCAGCACAGGCTTCCTTGCCATCTATAGGTCCAGGAATGGGCTTGTCACAGACATCACATCTGTAAGAAGCACCCTTACCATTACAGGCAGGACATTGTTTTCTTACTTCGATCTCTCCGCTTCCACCACATTTGGAACATACTGAACCCTCATTCAGGAAATTTTTCACATCCTTTTGAGAAAGATCCATCAGGTTTACGGACTTTATTTTTCCTGAACCTTTACATTCAGGACATTTTTCAGTAGAAAGGACCTCGTATCCTTTTCCTCCACATTCGTTGCACTCATCTCTCATTTGTATCAAGTCTTAATTGTTTATGTTAGATTTATGTCTTTGCGTAACATTGCATTACCACAAGCAATAGTTTTTTATCACAATCTCTTCCATTTAATTTGGGAGAAGTGAAACATGATAGAAGACTACATCATACCTATACTTGTCATTGCAGTTATCATCTTGTCACAATCACTTAAGATGGTAAAGGAATACGAAAGGGTTGTTATTTTCAGGTTAGGAAGGCTCAGCGGCGTGAAAGGTCCGGGACTGTTCCTTATCATCCCTATAATCGATACTGTCGTAAAGATAGACCTTCGTGTGGTAACCATCGATGTACCAAAGCAGGCTGTCATCACAAAGGACAATGTCACGATCGCTGTTGATGCGGTTATTTACTACAAGGTCCTCAAGCCTGCTGCAGCCGTTACTGAAGTTGAGAACTACAAATACGCAACTGCAATGCTTTCACAGACAACGCTCAGGGATGTCATAGGCCAGATCGAGCTCGATGAAGTGCTTTCTGAACGTGAGACCATAAACAAGGACATACAGGAATTACTTGACGCGTCCACAGACCCCTGGGGCATTAAGGTCACCGGTGTGACCCTCAGAGATGTGAGCATTGATGATACAATGCTACGTGCTATTGCAAAACAGGCAGAAGCAGAAAGGGAAAAGCGTGCACGAATCATCCTTTCCGAAGGAGAGTTCATGGCTGCAGAGAAGATGAAACAGGCAGCACAGCTCTACCAGGAGATGCCAGCCGCGATCAAATTGAGAGAGTTTCAGACAATTGCTGAAGTTGCACGTGAGAAGAACCTCATTGTAATTTCAAGCTCCCCGAACACCGCAGAGATCGCTGCACTGTCAAAAGCATTCACGCAAAAATAAAAGAGGATAAAGGTGATGATATTGAACAAAGGATCACCTATCCTTCCTTTCTTTTTTTTGTTACTATTATTGTTAATACCCTCAGTTGCATCTGCAGAACAGACCGTTCTGGTACTGGAAATATCCGATTCGATCACACCGGTAGCGGATGATCTTGTAATAGATGCATTGCAGATAGCAGAACAAAATGAATACGAAGCCCTTGTTATCACCCTCAACACCCCTGGAGGAGGGGTTGATGAGACCCTCAAGATAATAGAAGCCATTGACAGTTCGGATATCCCTGTGATAGGTTATGTATATCCCGAAGGAACAAAAGCATGGTCGGCAGGGACACTGATCTTGATCGGAACAGACATTGCAGCAATGTCACCAAATACTATTATCGGTTCTGCCCAACCTGTATCAGTGTCACCTCAGGGCATAGAACCCATCGAGGACGATAAGGTAGTAAATGCCCTCGTGGCCCTTGCAAAGACAAAAGCAAAACAGCACGGTCGCAATGAAACGACTGCAGAGAAGTTCATTACGGAAAATCTGAACCTGAATGCGGAAGAAGCATTGGAAGCAGGAGTTATCGAGTATGTTGCATCTGACATTGATGACCTTCTTGAGCAGGTGGATGGTCAGACCATCAAAGGAAAGGAGCTGAACACCAAAGGTGCTGCGATCGAGAACTATAGACCATCCCTTAGATTGAGCTTCATGGACATCATATCGGACCCGATCATTTCCTCACTTCTCATCATGCTCGGCATATATGGCATAGTGATCGGCATTTCCAATCCCGGGGCAGGTGCAGAGATATTTGGAGTTGTTGCAATATCACTAGGACTTGTGGGAATGGGGTTCGATGTGAATATTGCAGCTATTTTCCTTATATTGCTCGGAGTGGTGCTGTTCGTTCTCGAATTGCAGGCGCCTGGATTCGGCATATTTGGGATTGCCGGACTTGTATGTCTAATAGCCGGAAGTATCTTCCTGGTACCCATGGACTTCCCCAGATGGTACAGCCCTGCTGACGTACAGCGGTCTATGATAATCGCGATCGTGACACCTACAATCGTCATGGGCATCCTTTTTGTGTTCGTCTTCTATAAAGTGCTCGAGGTCAGACACAAAAAACCTGTGATCGGCGAAGACCCTACCGGCGATATGGCAAATGCCATAGAGGACATCAAGGCAGGAGAAGAAGGTTTTGTAAAGTATAGAGGAGAATACTGGAAAGCAAAAGTGAAAGAGGATATCAGCGATGGAGATAAGGTGGAGATCACTGATGTACAGGGACCTCTCTTCATTGTTAAAAAAGTAGAAGAGGAAGGAGAGTGATACTCACTTTCCCCTTATCATTTCCATAACCCTTTTCTTTTTCTCTGAAGCTTCCTTTGCAGCTTTATCGATCGCTTCTTTCATTTCTTCAAAGTCCCTGGGCTCTTCCTCACCGATCATCTTCTTGATAGGGGTGTAAGCAGATTCCCTGAAACGAGGAGTGAAATCACAGACCTTGCCATCAATGACTATCTCAGCACCGCTGCCTTCCACGACCTCACCGATGATGTCGATATCAACGCCGACGTCCTTTACCACCTTAATTATCTGTTCCGCATATTCCGCCGGAGCGATCACAAGCAAAGCATCCAGGGATACGCCAAGATAATCTATCTCTAGCTTTTCCAGCATTTCAAGGACCTTCGGATTGACAAGGGGACGCATCTTCGATTCATCAAAGACAAGTTTCACGCCAGCTGTTCTTGAGATCTCCTTTGCGTCCCCGCGAATACCGCCATTGGTCACATCGGTCATTGCATGGACGTGTTTGGTAAGACCAGAAGCTATCAGAGCCTCACATGCTTCCAGGAACTTTATGTTTATGGTCTCATCAACCACATCGTGCATCTCATAATAGAGCGCTGCTGTGGAAACAGTTCCTCCGCCTGCACCTTCGCTCATCAATATGACATCTCCCACCTGAGTCTGCACACGGGAGGTCAGTTCAGTGGCTGTGCCCACTGCACCAACGCCACCGGTCATACGCTCGCCAATGTCCATATCACCACCAATTCGCAATGTACTTCCGGTAACAAGAGGGATACCGGTAAGTTCCGATACCGTGGTTATGCCTGCAATGTGGTCGAATATCTTTGCAACATCCCCATCATCGGCAACATGGATATCGGACAAGAGAGCAACCGGTCGGGAACCCATGGCATAGACATCGCGCAGAGATGCGCGGGCCACGTGGAAACCTGCAAGGAAAGGAAAATCGCTCAACCGGGAATGAATACCGTCTATGGTGACGATGATGTAACCATCCCCCTTTTCGTTCAGTACAGCTCCGGAATCATCGAGATGGGATGTGTCCACCGCTGCACTGGTCTTGCCTATGACCTCAGCTATCTTTTCGTGTGCATAGAAATCCCCCAGTCCCCGGGAGCCCACACCGAACTCACCCATGGTAACACCTGAAACGGTTGATGTCAGTACATCGCCTTCGACATTCAAGGTCGCCTTTGCTTCCACAATAGCTGCCTTTGCAAGATTGCGAGCGTGTTTTTCAGATGTGTTCTTGATCTCGAGTATCCTTTCTGTCAGCTTGTCCTCAAGCCCGGGATCATTATTTCGAAGTCCTTTTCTTGCATAACCTTCTATATCCATAAAATCGCTCCTTATCAGCACATGTCTACAAAGTTCTTGAGCATTTTCAAACCTATATCGCCACTTTTTTCAGGGTGGAACTGTGTCCCTATGACATTACCTGCCGAATTCACCACCGATGCAGCAAAGTCTATCCCGTAATCACATGATGCAAGCGTGTGGGATGCATCGGTATCAACATAATAGGAATGTACAAAATATACGAAAGCACCATCAGAGATACCTTCATAGAATGGATGGTCCTGTTCGATCTTCAGAGAGTTCCAGCCCATTTGAGGGACCTTCAACTCAGATCTCGGGAACTTCACAACATTTCCCGGGACAAGGTCCAGTCCTTCTGTAAGACCTCCTTCCTCGGAACGGGTCATGAGCATTTGCATCCCCAGACAGATCCCGAGAACCGGTTTTCCTGATGCCACATAATCATGAATGGATCCCAAAAAAGGAACAAGGTTCTTCATTGCATCTGAAAAGGCACCCACCCCAGGAAGAATGACACCATCGGCAATTCCAATGTCCGCAGGATCCTTTGAGATGAGCACTTCTGCCCCCGCATGTTCCAGCCCTTTCTGAACACTGCGAAGATTGCCAAGCCCATAATCAATTATCACTATTTTTTTCATGGGGAGTACATACGGTTTTGGTACATCAATGTAACGAATCGATATATTCTATCAAAAATTAGTTACATTATTGTGAAATATAGTTAGCTTTATACTGCACTTTGCAATGATAGATGTATTGTAACAGCCTATGGATTTGGTCATAATTTTGGTGCAACTCACGATAAGCATATTCTGGGGTAATATACACAACATACCATACAATTATGCATCCCCCAGATTGTGATGAAATCCCCACACATTGTTACAACGTGATAGTGACAAAATCTAAATGATTTACAAAATAATCAATCGTGTTTTTCTCATATCAGGCAATCGCCCTCTTTTTCATCCAGAAAAATACCAGTAAAATCACAGAGTACCCTCCAATAATATTTGCATTGTAGCTTATTGTAATATTTAATGAGGATCCTAATACCACTAAAATAAACCAGACAAAAAAACCGACTATTGAACTCTTAATACCCACTACGTATTCTGTTTTCCGTCCCTCATCAATTACTTTTTTTGCTATAAGATACATTCCTGCAAACTCAAAAATAAGCATAGGCCCATACAACATCCATTGAGCTATTTGAGAAAAACCGGTCTGATGAGTATATAATATCGGTGAAAATTCGATTAAATTCATTAGTGTAAATAAGTATATAATAAAGCAAAATATCCCACAAAACATCCCAACAGTTTCTTCACTTTTTGTATTCCTCAGATTCATGTATTGCACCACTTTGTTAGATAATACCTGAATATTACATGCCTGTAAAAATATGTTTATTTCAACTTACATTTCATTCTCTTTGAAGAGCTTCGAATACAAATGTTCCCGAATTAGACAGTACATGCCTAACTTACACATTAAAATGAAAATATGTGCATTCCAATGTAACGAATCGATGGTTTCTATCAAAAATTATTTTTATTATTATGAAATATAGTTACTCTTATATTTCTTTTTACCTTTTACCAAAAACGTTAGGTACTGAAATAATACCTAAGGTGATGGTATGAAAAATAGAAATAAGCTATTTAATGATGAGAGAGCGATAGAGCTCCCGATCAATATTGTGGTGATGTTGGTCGTAGGTATGGTGGCATTAGCAGCCCTTATTGCAATAATCCCGCCCCCCACAAAGAACATGTCCGTGAACATCGATGAAGCTGGAATTCAGGGAAACCCACTGAGTGCAGGAAACACGATTATCGTCGACGCTGTCACTGCCAGGAACCCCCTTACAGTAATGGTAAAGATCACAGCGACCGACCCTGATGGGAATCCTGTACGCAATGCCAACGCTGTCCTTCGCGGACTTGGAGGCGTAGCTACCAATACGACAGATATAAATGGGGAGACCCTGCTGGCAACGACCACTGCCCAGTTACAGATGGGAGCGAACCAGAATGAAGGTACAATGGACCTTACCATAACTGCGAATGGTTTTTACGACTATGAGAAAAAGGATTCAGTGATGATCATTAAGACAAAATGATCTCACCCAATCATTTCTGAGAAGTATGTATCGTAAAAACATTATTCGCAATGAGCAAGCAGCCATAGGTCTGCCCATACGAATGGTAGTGCTGACAATAATAGGATTGATAGGCTTTGCTGTGATCGTATCTGCCGTAATGAGCACACAAGTGGCACCAAGACCAATGTATGCAACTGCTGATGTATATAGCATCTCACTGACCAATGGTACAGGAGATTCCGGTTATTTGAACATAACCATCTCTGACTTTGAAGGAAAAAGCATAGGTAATTCCAATGTGGTGATCAGAGACCCTTCCGGAACCGTTGCCGATGGTGCGATAACAGATAGTTTTGGCAATGCGAGAATGAAGCTGTACAATATGTCAATGCCTGATGGAAAACAGGAAGACCACATATCCATAAAAGTGATGAGTGACGGATATCTGGACCATCACAACGAGTACTTCATCAAGGTCATACGTGACTGATCAAATGGAGCTTCTGTTGGCCATATAGAACTTGACCAACACTGCCATTGCAAGGATAATTCCCAGTCCCAGAGAAAAATAAGGGGACCGGAGAATATCCCATCTGTCCGCATATATCAGCCCACCTGTAAGCAACAGCAGAGCTGCACCAACGATACCGGAAAGCTCAACCGGCATTTTGATGGAACCTATAGTGATCTTGTTGCGGTCATCTATTCGTGCCATCCTTTCATTTTGTTCAAGGATGGCAGAATCAAGTCTTTCGGAGATGGTATTGATATCCGTGCGAATTGATACCTCGACCAGATCACGCAGTTCATTTATGTCCGACCTCAACATTCCAAGATCTTCAACAAATTGACGAACATCCCCGGAAGCTTCTGTTCTTGTGTTCTCGAAGACCGTTCCTTCGACATCCTCGGCCTTAACTTCCACCGACAAACGCCTTTCCACTGCACGGAGACGCTTTTCAAGACTTCTGACACTCTGGTCAAAGGACTCGACCCTCCCCTGCACATCTTCCTTTACAGTGCCGCCACTCATGAATATCACCAGCAAAGGCCTTCGTAGATAATATCCTGTCCCAGTTCACCAGGATCGATCATCTTCCTGCCGTCAATTACAACCTTGTTCTTCATGCCACTAAATTCATTATCGAGCTTTCTGAACTCCGCCCATTCCGTCATGATCAGGCAGGCATCTGCTCCATTAAGGGCCTCTTCAGCACTCTCACAATATGTGATATCCCCAAAGACAGCTTTCATGTTCTCCGATGCCATTGGATCATAAGCAGCCACTAAAGCACCTTTCTCGAGAAGTTTGCGTATGACCGGAATTGAACGGGATTCACGGATGTCATCAGTATCGTTCTTAAACGCCAACCCAAGTACAGCTATGCGTTTGTCTTTCACATCATCCACATGTTCTTCGAGGAGCTCAAACATCTGGATCGGCTGCAGATCATTTACTTCGACCACAGATTCAAGAAGAGCAGGATAATAATCAAGTTCCTTTGCTTTTCCTATGAGAGCACGTACATCCTTAGGGAAACAGGAGCCTCCAAAGCCTGCCCCGGAATTCAGGAAATGTTCAGATATACGGAAATCCTTGCCCACTGCGTTCATGACCTCATAGGTATCAATTCCAAGTCTTTTGCAGATATTGCCCACTTCATTGGAAAATGAGATCTTGGTAGCAAGGAAAGAATTGTTCACATATTTTATCATCTCAGCAGTCCGTGGGTTCGTACGTGTGACCTCACATTCCAGATCACGATAAAGCTCCGAAACAAGAGAAATTGTACGTCCATCTATACCACCCACAACGATCTTGTCAGGGTTCATGAAATCATAGACGGCCTTGCCCTCCCTCAAAAACTCAGGATTCATTGCCACACCAAAATCCTTCCCTGCACTCTTACCGGAATGTTCCTCGAGAAGATGCAACACGACATCCTCTGTGGTCCCCGGGACCACTGTGCTCTTGACGACCACGATATGGAAACCTTCCTTTTTTGCCATTGCCATTCCAAGACTTTTGCAAGCATTGCCAACGATAGAAAGATCGATGTTCCCGTGTTCGTTGGAAGGTGTGCCTACACAGATAAAGGATATATCCGAGTTCTGTATCGCATAGTCGTAATCGGAAGTTGCAATAAGATTCTTCTCAGCATGTTTTTGCATCAGTCCTTCAAGCCCTTCCTCCCAGATCGGAGGAATGCCATCATTGATCATCTTCACTTTCTGCTCATCAATGTCGATACATATCACTTCGTGACCAAGCTCTGCAAAACATGCAGCTGACACTGAACCAACGTAACCTGAACCAATAATAGATACTTTCACAAAAAACTCTCCTTAAATAGAAGAAATGTAAACGAATGTATATTAGTATATGGTATTAAAAAAAGAATTGAAGAGTAGCTATCCTGAATCACAGAAGGAACTGCACGTACAATATCAATCCTATTGTAATGACACAGAACATTACATCCTTTGCCTTTACCTTCGACCTGCGAATGAAAAGGTTACTATTGTCATTGCTATAGCCCCTGCAAAGCATTCCTATGTAAGTCCTTTCGCCCTGCTCGTACGATTGTACGAAAAGGGAACTTATTGTATTGCCAACCTGCTCGAGTATCCATTTCCTCGGAGTGTTCTTGTTCCAGATATCGAAAAGGCGGGACTGTTGTGCCACACGTATCCTTTTGAGAACGCTCCAGAACACGAACAGATATCTCACCATCATGGTCAAAAGCAGAACGAATTCCTTTGGAATACCAAGTCTCCTTGCAGACACCACAAAATCGCTCATTTTCATGGTGGATGAAAGAACAATGATAGAGGTCACACAGACAAGGAACCTTGCCATCAGGGTGATCCCGAAATCAAGCCCTTCATAGGTGATGGTCAAACCTAAAGGAAGGGACACCGGGTAGACAGTAAACGTTTCAACGAAGGGCTGTCTTATAAAGGGCTGAAATACTGCCAGCCCAAAACCGAAAGGCAGTACCGCCAGCATCCTGACAAGAACATAGAAAATATTGAGTCGAGCGATAATGATCAAAGCGAAAAGATAGGACTCGAGCACAAGAAGTTTGATCATATTAGAGTCATCCAATCGCGGAAGAGCCGCCACATAGAATACGATACTGAGCAGAGCTATGATCTTGATCCGCCCATCCAGCCTATGAACAGGACTGTCCTTGTAAGATTCCCTTTCGATCTCTGTCAGGCCAATGCTCATGTATCTTACTCCGAAGCGTGAATATCCATCACACGCATGATCTCATCTTTTGCATCCACCGGAGTGATCTGTATCTGCACATCGATACCCTCTTCCTGTAGAAGCTCAAAGACCTCTGCTATTCTTGGCATGCGCAAATGGGCTTTCTGAATAAGGGCATGGTCCCTGAAGATCTCCTTAGGACTGCCTGTTGCCAGGATTTTCCCATGGTCGATTATGCATATCCTGTCAGCGAATGCCGGAATAATATCGACATCATGTGTTGAAAGCACAACTGTCATACCAAGTTCGCGGTTCATCCTTTCAATGATGGTCATCACCTTGGCTGCATTTAAGGGATCAAGGCCTGCTGTGGGCTCATCGAGGACGACCACCTCAGGCTGCATGGCAAGAACGCCTGCAATTGCGACCAGTTTCTTCTGGCCACCGCTCAAATGATGCGGAGCTCGCTTCTCGAACCCGGACAGATTGACCATTTCAAGGGAGGTTCTGATCCTTTCCTCCACCTCTTCTTCTGAAAGTCCCATATTTATAGGACCAAAGGCCACATCCTCCTCCACTGTTGGAGAAAATATCTGGTCGTCAGGATTCTGGAAGACGATCCCAACGGTCTGTCTTGCTTTATATATCGTTTTTTTGGAGATGGATTCCCCTTTGATCAGCACAGCACCTGAAGAGGGAGAGATTATACCATTCAAATGCTTGAAGAGAGTGGATTTTCCGGCACCATTGGCCCCAAGAATAGCAATTTTCTCACCCGGATAGATGCTTAGATCGATCCCGTCAAGTGCCTTTACGTCACTGTGAGAATATTTGTAAGAAAGGTCATTCAGTTCTATAATAGGGTTTTCAGAAGCCATGATCACCTTCACCTGCTACTTTTTTAATCAGAGGCAGCAGTCAGCTGACAGGAAAAAGAGATGTTATTATTAATAAATTATGCCACAAACGTCACACTGGGCATTCCAAATTTGAAGAGAGTCGCTTCGAATAGCGTTTTAAATTGTAGTGAGTAATACGAAATATACAATTCTTATTACCATTAAATTTATATATGTTACAACTAATTTCTCGAGTGTTACTTTGATACTATTACGTAACACTTCCGTGTACGTAATTTCCAATATTCGTAAGGAGGAAGATAAAATGCATATACCAGATTCATTTATGCCGCTTTCCCAGGCGCTTATCTACTGGGCAATAGCACTCCCATTCATCTTCATGTCCCTCAGATGGGCAAGAAGAGATATGGATGACATGAAAATACCGATTCTTGCAGCATTGTCTGCAGGTATATTTGCCATTCAGGCGCTCAACATCCCAATCGGAATGGGGACCAGCGGCCACATGGTCGGTGCAGCCCTTGTAGCAATAATATTTGGAAGTCCGTTTGCAGGAATACTTGTTCTTACCCTTGTATTGTTAGTACAGGGAATTGTATTTGCTGACGGTGGAATTACCGTAATGGGTGCTAACATACTCAACATGGGAGTGATCTCAGGATCTATAGGATACTATGGTTTTGTCGCACTCAGGAAAAGAAAGATTGACATAAAGGTCTCGGCATTTATCGGTGCATGGCTCGGCCTTTTCATCTCATCCATTGCAACGGCCATAGAGATGAGCCTAGCAGGCACATTCCCCCTTGTCCCGGGAATAGTTGCAATGGGAACGTTCCACTTTGTGATAGGGTTGATCGGAGAGGGTCTCATCACTGCCATCGCCATTGGCGCAATTGCAAAAGCACGTCCTGACCTTGTAGATGATAAGGCAGTGGAAACTTCAAAGGAGGTTACGTTGTGAGCAATCCTAACATGAAACTACTTTATGTCGTACTTGCACTCGCGATCCTGATATCCGTACTCGCACCTTTCCTTGCATCCTCTGATCCTGACGGATTAGAAAGTGCGGCTGAAAAGGTCATCGGGGAAGAGAGATTTGCAGAACTGGAAGAAACTGAAGCTGCCATTGATTCACCAATGCCGGATTATTCCATTGAAGGTAAGGGCAAACTTGGAGAGATAATCGCAATATGCCTGGGTACCATAGGCATTCTGGCAATAAGCTTTGGTCTTGGGAAGATACTCAAGGCCTAATATCAAAACAATAAGGAAAATGAGGGGATAGTCCCCTCAAGCTCATTTTAATTATAGTACTTTAATGATTATTGGCTCTCCGGCATCCACTGCATCCAGGATATCCTCTGCAAGGGCAGAATTGCTACGGACCTTGACATCGCCATGCCTACCGACCGTTGCAGTGAAAAGATAGTCATCTCCTGTATAGATCTCGACATCCTGAGAAGCTATTTCCGGGACGTTCAGTATAACATGTTTCTTCGTGTGTTCGATGGTAGGCCTATAAGATGTTTCGGGAGAACGGTCCTTATTACCTCTTTTAAGGGAGGCCTCATCAAGTTCACGCACATCGATATGAACTCCGACGATCTTCTCGATCTCATTGATGGTCACACCACTTTTGCCTATGACCTTGGAGATCTCACTATCAAGAACCTTTACAACAGCACTTGTATCCGACAACATCTCAACATCCACCGGACCGTTGGCGTATCGCTGTACAACATCTTCGATCTCACCTTCTGCAAGACCCCAGACAGGCTTACGGACTACCGAGCCCGAGTCAGAGACCGGCATTACTACGACCTGTTCACCGAAAGTATATATCTCGAATTCAGGAGCAGAGGTCTCAAAATCAGAGACAACTATGACAGGTCTTGCAAGATCGGCCTCGAGCATCCCTGATGGTACCTTCACAGTGAACTCAAGAGTCATTACCTGTGCAACCTCGCCTTTATCGATGAAAATGACAGTATCCACGACCTGAGGGATGACACCAAGCTCGACCCTGCCAATGAGCCTTTGCACAGCATCTATGGCACGGTTTGCGTGTACAACACCTATCATGCCCACGCCTGCAAGTCTCATATCTGCAAATATCTCAAAGTCGCGGGTCTTGCGAACCTCGTCATAGATAGTATAGTCCGGTCTGACAAGCAACAGCACATCAGCTGTTTTTTCCATACTTCCTTCAAGCGGTGCATACTGGGTTATCTCATTTGGAACCTGAAGGTCCCTTGGGGATTCCATTGTCTTGACAACATAGTTGTTCTCATGCAGGAATATGGCAACACCTGCACCAAAGGTGGATTTTCCAGCACCCGGTGGACCTGAAACCAGAATCCCACGCTGCGCCAGAATTCTTTCCTTTAGTTCATCACCAAGATGATATTCATCAAGACTTACCGATGCAACCGGGCGAACTGCAGTGATCTCAACATCATCGGAGAACGGAGGATTGGATATGGCTATTCGCATATCACGTATCTGAAGGACCGTTGCGCCTTTAAGGGACATCTCGATGAAAGACTCATCATCTGCCCTTGCACGCTCAAGCAGTTCCCTTGTTATTTGTTTCAATTCATGGGAACTACAAGGAGTGTCCCTTATTGTCACGAACTCGATGTTCCTGATGGAACCGCGTTTGGCCATTGGAGCGATCTTATGCTTTAAATGGACGGACATGGTGTCCTCAGTGAAAAAGTCTTCAATGAGCAAAGGCATTAATTCAGTCTTCCTCGGAGGAAGATATTCCACATCCATTCCCTTTGCCACTGCCACATCATACTGTACTTTATCACCGGTCACAAAGGTAGCATCGAGATCTTCAGCACAGGAACGGATGATAGCATCGATAGTACCTGCTTTTGCATACATCCTTTCTTCGGCAGTGGGCATTTTGCCTGTGAAGGACATGTCTAACATACCCTCATGGGCCATCTCTTGAAGCTGTTTTAGCTCGTCAAGCCCTTTGTTACCGATCTCAAGGCCGCGGTTTGCCTGAGATTCCAGTTCTGCCACCATGGCTTCTGATATGAACAGTTCGATACCTTCATATTCCCCACTCTCGACCATCTCGGACAGGAGACCATCGATGATCACACTTGTATCAGGAACTATCCTGTAATTTTCTTCTTTTACCATAAGTAGAACTATCCTTCAAAACTATTTAACACAACTGACACGAACAATGAAATATTAAAAAAAGGAAGGAGTGGGACTTAAAAGGTTCATCAGAACATCAATAAACGTCAGCCGGGTCGAACACTTTCTCGCCTACAACATCTCCCTCGATGTTGCGGTAGAAGCAAGAACGATGTCCAGTGTGACAAGCTCCGCCTTCCTGAGAGATCTTAACGACAAGAGCATCCATGTCACAGTCAATGAGTAGCTCATGAACTTTCTGCATGTGCCCGGAACTTTCACCCTTTTTCCAGAGCTTTTGTCTGCTGCGACTCCAGTAATGGGCAATTCCGGTCTCAATCGTCTTTTCCAGAGCTTCCCTGTTCATGAAAGCAAACATGAGCACTTCGCCTGTCCCATTGTCCTGGGCTATTGCACCGATCAGACCATTTCCATCAAATTTGAGAGTATCAAGATCGATCATAGTAATCAATTATTAAAATATACTATAACTATAAAAACTAAGAGGAATCAATATGCTATGATAACAATTATGATGCCCGAATGAATTCGTCAGAATCATTTCCTAAGGAAGATCACAGGATGGATAAAATGGATTACAGTTTCAATGGCACTGGGGGATACCGCGTCCCAACTGGAGTAGCGAGTTTGGACATACAACTCGGAGGCGGCGTCCCACCGGGAACTACAATACTTCTTCTTGCAGAACCAGGTGCAAGCTCGGAGGTCTTTGCACAGCAATTCATTTATGGTGGTTTGATAAACCAGGAAGAGGTCTATTATTTTTCTGCTGAACACCCGATCCAGGAGATAGTTGAAGATATGAAAAATTTCGGGTGGAATATTGAAAAACATATCAAGGAAGGAAACGTTGACTTCATTGATGCCTATACTACACGTTTTTCCAATATTTTACCAAATAAGAACTTCAGTGACCTTTCCGCAAAAGATTTTTTGAAACTGAACACTGACGCTATGAACCATCTTAAGTCGTCTGTTACAAAGGAAAGAAAGGGGGCATACAGAGGCGTTGTGGATTCTATTTCTTACTTCCTGAGAACCTATGAGCTCAACTCCGTCATTGAGGCTATTGAGATAATATCTTCCATAGGCAAACTTACAAAATCGGTCCAACTCGTTATGATGACTGGCGGCATGCACGACCCTAAAGTCGAAAATAATCTAAAGAGCGTGTGTGACGGAGTCATAGAGTTTCGAATGAGGGAGCGTGGAAGTGATATCGAGCGATCAATATTGATACGTAAGATGAGAGGAATGATAACCCCTGACAAGACGATCTCATATAATATCACTCACAAAGGAATTGAACTGGAGACCACGACCAGAGTTCTCTGATCGTTTTTGGAAAAGATATCCTTAATATTTGCTAAAAAAATGGTTGATAAAAATGAAAGATAACCTTGCTGAACTCCTGACAAATATATTTGCAACTTCAGGACACAGTGTTTCAGAATCAGACACTGTGGATCTGATCATCGAAAAAAATGGCACTAAGACCTACATCAAGTTGACAACACAGCCTGATATTTCAGAGATAAATAGCTTTGCTGCTGTTGTGGAAGACAACATTGGACTCTATGTAACTTTGGAAAAGATGAGTGCTGAAATGTGGGACTATGCAACACATATAGGACTCATTACGTGGGACCGCGATGAACTTGCATTCCAGATAGGAAAAGCAGTAATTGCTGACATAGAAGGAAATACCTCCGATCTGGAACTTGTCGCATATGATGTGAAGAAACAGCATCATGAAGAACTTCCTGCTCAGACACCTGATATAAGCCATTCATGTGAAGAGACAGAAATATGGGATTCGAACAATGTTGAACCTGCTGTACCAGCAAATAGCAAACCTGGATTTAATATATGGAGAACATCACCAGAGATGCAACAGGCAGAAACAAACAACGATTTCATACAATATGAACACCCACAAAGGAAGGCACAAGCATCAGCGCCAAACATGATGCAGGAACCACAGACCACATCATGGCAGCCACAGAACCAGGCACCAGCTCCAGAACCAAACATGATGCAGGAACCACAGACCACATCATGGCAGCCACAGAACCAGGCACCAGCGCCAGAACCAAACATGATGCAAGAACCACAGACCACATCATGGCAACCTCAAAGCCAGATGCCTTTTACGCTAGATCTTCACACTGTACCTATAAGATTACAGAAGGATAGAGCTATTGCAATGGCAAGGTCCGAGATAGGAATGCCGAAAGATGTTGTTCTGAAATTTGTCCCATACTGGAGATATGCATATGCAGTTAAGGCTGAACACCGGTTCAAGAACAAAGTTGTAGACATATCCGGACAGGGACAGGGGTGCCTGAATGCACTTAATGGGAACAGGGAACATATCGAACTACAGCAGGTAAATGACAGCATAACTTTGCCGGATGACAGTTATGAGATCAAGACTCAGATGTTCGATCAACAGGAAGCAGAAAATACCCTTTTGTCCGAGATCATAGAGGAATATACGAAGGATGTACGTTTCAGCAATGTTGTCGGGGAGGCCATGATATCCGAGCATAAGATATTCAAGCCCACAGCAGATGATATTCGCTTCAATATCGAGCTTGTGTATGTCCCAATATGGGAAGTTAAAGGATCAAGGAACTCGATCGAGATAAATGCTTACACACAGGAGATCCTTACCGAACCGGTAGATGATGATGTGGAGTTTGTATGATAGTTCGCCCTTTTGCGAACTTATAAATATGACAACGTATATATAACGTTCAATGCATTTATTATTTTCATATATCAAAATGGAGTGAATTAAGAATGATCGAGATAACAGACGTTGCTGCAACCGAATTAAAAGCACTTCTTGAAGCTGAAGAAAAGAAGGATCACGCACTCAGAATATTTGTCGCTGGCATGGGATGCAGTGGTGTACAGTATGGAATGGCACTTGATGACGAGATCAAGGAAGATGATGTTACAGTAACAAGCAAGGATATCAAGATAGTAATGGGTCCTGACATCAGCGAACAGCTTGATGAAGCAACTGTAGATTATATTGACACCGAGGGTGGCAAAGGCTTCATTATTGACAATCCAACCGCAAATACAGGATGCGGAAGCTGCGGTGGTAGCTGCCACTAATATTAGAACAAGACTTTAATTTAGTAATGCAATCCTACGCGGTAACAATTAATAGGTGATCATATGATTCCAGGTATGGGCGGTCGGGGCATGAACCCGGCAAAAGTCAAGCAGATGATGAAACAGATGGGCATCAACATCGATCAGATAGAAGGTGTTGAACAGGTCATCATCAGGACCGCAGATAAGGATATTGTGTTCAACGATGCAGAGGTCAGTATCATGAACGCACAGGGCGTGGATACTTACCAAGTGGTTGGCACTCCTGAAGAGGTTCCAAGGGAAGTTGTGATCCCTGCGGATGACGTCAGACTTGTGGCTGAACAGACCGGTGTGTCCGAAGAAGCTGCTCTTGAATCTCTTAAAAATGCGAATGGAGACCTTGCAGAGGCTATTCTAGCCCTTTCTTCATGAACCCTAACGGGTTCCTGCTTTTTTATTGTCCTCAAAACAGGGCATTATTTTGAAACTTCATCGAATTATAGTTATACAGTGACATCTATAGATATCCCTGACATTCATATTAAGAGGGATAAAGATGAAAGATGGCACATCGGATATCAACCGTGAGCAATTAGCTACAAGGATTGGATTCTTGCTTGTTTCTGCGGGATGTGCCATAGGCCTTGGAAATATATGGCGTTTCCCTTTCATCGTAGGAAAATACGGAGGTGCTGCCTTTGTTATTGTTTATCTTGCATTCCTCCTCCTTCTCGGACTGCCGATATTGATAATGGAATTTGCTACTGGAAGAGCGGGAAAGCAGAATATTGCAGGGTCCTTGCGTAAGCTGGAGCCAAGTGGAAAAAGATGGCACTTGTTCGGGTATTTAGCCATCATAGGAAATGTCATACTGCTCATGTTCTACACTACCGTTTCAGGTTGGGGATTTGCATACTTCTATTACATGGTCAAAGGTAGTTTCATTTACCTCGAACCCTCGGAAATAGGGCTTTTCTTTGACCTGTTCATGGGTCGGACCCTGGAGATGATAACGTGGATGGCTTTGGTGGTCGGCCTTGGGACATTCATATGTTCAGCAGGACTGCAGAAAGGGGTTGAAAGGGCATCCAAGGTGATGATGTCAGGGCTTTTCTTTATCTTGATAATACTCGTACTTCGTTCTGTGACCCTTCCTGGCGCTGCTGAAGGGATCAGCTTTTACCTTGAACCGGATTTTTCGGTCCTAAGCTGGCAAGGAATCTATGCCGCCATGACCCAGGCGTTCTTCACTCTGAGCGTAGGAGTAGGCGGTATGACCATCTTCGGAAGCTATATCAACAAAAACCATTCCCTTACAGGAGAATCCCTAAGGATCACATTCCTTGATACCAGCATAGCACTCATGGCAGGCCTTATGATATTTCCGGCATGTTCTGCTTTCGGTATCGATGTAGGATCAGGTCCAGGCCTTCTCTTTGTAACATTACCGAACGTTTTCAATCAAATGCCTGCAGGTATATTGTGGGGAACTCTCTTCTTCTTGTTCCTCGCCTTTGCTTCAATGTCAACTGTAATGGGCATCTCGGAAAATGTAATAGCCTTTTCAATGGACGAATGGGGATGGAAAAGAAAGAAAGCATCAATTATAAGCGGACTTGCGATATTCATATTATCAGTACCATGTTGTCTTGGGTTCGGACCATTGAGCTGGTATCAGCCTTTTGGGGAAGGAACATCCATCCTTGACCTGGAAGATTTCATATTTGCTAACAATATCCTTCCAATAGGAGCACTTACACTGGTACTTTTCTGCAGCTATAGTTTCGGATGGGGATGGAACAATTTCATTCGGGAGACTGATACCGGAAAGGGACTGAAGTTCCCAGGTTGGACAAGAACATACATAAAGTACGTTCTTCCACTCATAATAATATTCATACTTATCAGAGGATGGATAGGAACATTGTCATAAAAAAGAAAAGAGGTCAGTATTCAAGTTCAAGGGACTTCAATACTGAATGATATTCTTCCACAGACATCCTTGAGTATAATGCCCTTTTTACAACTTCACTAAGAGATGGATGAATATCCATTCCATTTACGATAGGACCTACATTGCTTCCAGGGGTGTTCATCACAGTTATTAATTGATGAATTAGAACTGATGCTTGCGGACCAATTATATGTGCCCCCAGAAGAGTTCTGCCTGACCCATCCAGAATTACCTTAACGAAGTAACTGTCAAGGCCCATTGCCATTCCTTTTCCAGTGTCTTGGAACCTATGGAAACCAATGGAGATTTTTTCTTTACCGTATTGCTCAATGGCAGCGGCCTCCCCAATACCCACACCCGCCATCTCAGGATAGGAGAATATGGCATAGGGGACTGCGTGATAGTCGGTCTTGATGTCCGCTTTCAGGACTGCGTTCTGATATACCAGGGTGGACTCATAGTTGCCAACGTGCTTGAAAAGATATTGACCATTAGCATCGCCAAATGCCCATACGTTGGAACAGGTAGTTTCCAAATTGTCGTTCACCTTTATCCAACCCCTTTCATCGGTTTCAATTCCTCCTTTTTCAGGATGGAGAATATCGGTGTTGGGACTTCTGCCAGTGGCTACTAATACTTCATCCACAAGAATTTCCATTTCATTCCCTGAATTCCGATCCTTTGCGATTATTTTCTTCAGTTTTCCTGATGACTGGATCTCAGATACTTCATGGCCAGTGATGATATCGACATATTGTGACATCTTTTTTCTTGCAAGTTCGCTTATTTCAGGTTCTTCATTGTCCACAATTCTTGGACTACGACCGATGATAGTTACTTTTGAGCCCATTGCAGAGAAGAAATGGCTGTATTCGGCCGCTATATAGCCACCCCCGATGATCGCGAGGCTCTCTGGGAGAGTGGTTAGTTCCAAAACAGTGTCGCTGGTAAGATAGGAAATATCATCAAGGCCTTTTACAGGAGGGATCATAGGTTTTGAACCTATGCTCAAGAAGATCATTTTTGATGTGATCTGCTCTTCTCCGACCTTTAGTACATAGGGTTCAATGAACTCCACAACGTCTTCATAATAATCTAATTTCGGATCGGATGAGAGTCCTTCGTGTATCATTTCAATATCTTCATCTATGCTGGACCGCATCCTATCCATTACAAATTTGAAATCAATTGATCTTATTTCAGCATGGATACCAAAACGATCTGCTTTTCCGATCTCTCTGACAAGTTCTGCAGGATAAAGTAGCATTTTAGAAGGGATACAACCTCTTGTCAGACATATCCCCCCAGGTTTGTCCTTATCTATGATAGCAACTTTCATTTCAGGATATTGTTGCATTATCAAACTTACATAGTTCATACCCGAACCACTGCCAATAACAATTAGGTCATATTCTTTCATTTCCATACCCCAACTTATGATAAGATGTTAGATTGTATTTATTGTTATACTTGATGCTTTCAGAAAATGAAACATATCAGATAGACAGGGGGACCGATTTGCATTACTATTATTGTATGTGCCCTTAGCTTCAATAAATGCTTTTTAGACCGAACACGGTCTCAAAGGAGAGCCCTATCAGAAATGCCATTATAATTTAAAAGCCGATCAATGGCTCTATTATGTTATCAACTATTGTCATTATAGAGTTGATTCGATCAGCTCCCCAATAGTCCATCCACCTTGAGGGTCACAAGGGACATTAGTTCCTCGAGAGTCCTGCAATTGTTTATTTCATCAGATGAAATGAACAGATCGAGCCTATTGTTATTTTCGAGAAAAACACAGGGAAACGATGACCCTTTTTCATTGTAAGTTTCATAGAATTCATCCTTATGCAAGAACTTTACAGGAATTCCAAGATCATCCACGAACGATCTCCATTCATCTTTGATTCCTGTGTTACCATAGGTAATGGCACAAAGATTGCATCCATAAGTGGATGGAGATACGATCTTGTGAACGTAGTCTTTCATTTCATTTATTAGACCGCTGTCTGCATTATATACAAAGATAAGAGTATTTTCACCCATTCCTACACCCCAAAATAATCCCGGATAAAAGTAAGCTTCAATGTGATATAGCATTAATTGACCAAAACAGGATACCAAATGATCCAGAATGTTTGGAACATGCATCATTCAAGCTTTTTCAAATTAGGATAAAACGAGGATAGAGATAATTAACAAAAAACAAAGCCA